>NZ_CP053557.1:397500-3042310 GCF_014524545.1 Exiguobacterium sp. Helios | reverse complement strand
CCCTGTGAGGATAGGACGTTGCCAGGCCAATAAAGGACCGATCTGCATTTTGCAGGTCGGTTTTTCTTTAAAAAAACAGTTAGAAAAATGATGTCAGTATAAGTTCTTTTAAGAAAAACAACAAGAAAATGAAATAAAGCTTGTCTTTTTTAAAAGTACATGTTATATTAATATCTGTCGAAACGTTATATCATCGCGGGGTGGAGCAGTCTGGTAGCTCGTTGGGCTCATAACCCAAAGGTCGTCGGTTCAAATCCGGCCCCCGCAACCAATTTTTATAATTCAAATCCGAAACGTTTATCGTCGCGGGGTGGAGCAGTCTGGTAGCTCGTTGGGCTCATAACCCAAAGGTCGTCGGTTCAAATCCGGCCCCCGCAACCAATTTTAAACTTAACTTCAACTTTACTACGAAACGTTCAGCGTTTCGTATTTTTTTTTGCCTTTTTTGTTCGGTACAATGGAGTAAGAGAAAAGGAGGAGGGACATCGATGATGGAACTTGAAATGACGAGTCTTGAACAAACGACGACGCTTGCCGTTGAACTGGGCCACCGTGCCTTTAAAGGAATGGTCGTGACACTGGATGGTGACTTGGGAGCAGGAAAGACGACGTTTACACAAGGGTTCGCGAAAGGACTTGGGGTAACACGCAACGTCAACAGTCCCACGTTTACAATCATGAAAGTTTATGCCGGACGACTACCGCTCTATCATATGGATGTCTATCGTCTCGAAGGCGGCGATGATATTGGTCTTGAAGAGTATTTAAATGGAGATGGTGTCGCGGTCGTCGAATGGTCGGAATTGATTGCCGACGTCCTTCCGCCAGAACGTCTTGCGATTACGATCGAACGGACAGGTGATGATTCACGCCGTTTTCGTTTGGAGCCGATCGGTGAGCAGTACATCCAATTATGTGAGGAGTTAAACCAATGAAAATCGTAGCGATTGATACATCGACGAAACAACTGTCTGTTGCGTTGTCGGACGGACAACAGATTTTGGCAGAAGCCTCTTATGTGACGTCTTTGAACCATGCGACAAAACTGATGCCGCTGCTCGAACGGATGATGCAGGAAGTCAACTGGTCGCCGCAGGATTTAACTCGTATCGTCATCGCCGACGGTCCCGGCTCTTATACCGGTCTCCGGATCGGGGCAACTACAGCTAAGACACTGGCTTATACGCTAGGAATCGATTTAGTGCCGGTCTCGACACTTGAGTTAATGGCAGCTTCAGCAGGGTTAACCGGACGGATCATAGCGATTCAGCATGCGCGCCGTGGAACCGGATTCGTCGGTTTCTATGAAGAGGGGCAATTGGTAGGCGAAGAACAGCATACGGTTGTTGCTGAATTCGTCAAAACGCTGCCGGAAGATACGAAGATGACAGGTGATACAGACAAGTTCGTAACGGAACTTGAACCGTTTACGATCGTGAGCCCGGCCTTCCGTTCACCGCGGGCGGGTGTCCTTGCGTTGCTTGGTGCTACCCGTGAACCGGTTGAAGTCCATTCGTTTGAGCCGCGTTACTTACGTCTCGCGGAAGCAGAAGCAAAATGGATTGAGGCACAACGTCATGACTAATGTCTCCGTTCGAAAAATGACGGTTATGGATGCACCTGGTGTGCATGCTGTGGAACTCGAATCTTTTGCGACACCGTGGACACTGGAATCATTCATTGCGGAGATGACACAAAATCCGAATGCGTATTACCTGGTCGCAGAGACGGATGAAATCATTGGATTCGCAGGGCTATGGCACATTGCTGATGAAGGCCATATCACGAACGTCGCCGTTAAACAAAAGGCACGTGGTCGTGGAATCGGTGAGACATTGCTGGTTGCGTTAATTGAACAAGCCAGACAATTAGGATTACGGGCGATGACGCTTGAAGTACGTGTATCGAATACACCGGCACGGACACTGTATGAGAAACTGGGCTTTTTATATGCCGGAACGAGAAAACGGTATTATCAAGATAATAATGAAGATGCAGCCATCTATTGGCTGGAACTGGAAGGAGACGAGTGATGACACAGCCGTTGATATTAGCCATTGAATCAAGTTGTGATGAGACAGCTGCGGCTGTCGTCCGCGGAGGAACAGACGTCTTATCGAATGTCGTATCTTCCCAAATTGAAAGCCATAAACGTTTTGGAGGAGTTGTCCCGGAAGTCGCATCCCGTCATCATGTGGAACGCATCACGTATGTCATTGACGATGCGTTAACGGAAGCCGGTGTCACGATGGATGACATCGATGCGATTGCCGTTACGGAAGGACCCGGTCTTGTCGGTGCATTACTCGTCGGTGTCAGTGCAGCAAAAGCGTTGGCATTCGCACACAGTAAGCCGCTTCTCGGTGTCCATCACATCGCCGGTCACATCTATGCCAACCGTTTGGAACAAGAGCTCCACTTTCCTCTCGTCTGCTTGATTGCATCCGGTGGACATACAGAATTGATTTACATGCCGGAAGATGGCGTGTATGAAGTCATCGGTGAAACCCGGGATGATGCGGCGGGAGAAGCCTATGATAAAGTAGCACGGACGTTAAAACTTCCTTATCCCGGCGGTCCCCGGATTGATCAACTGGCGCAAACCGGTCAGGACACATTCCATTTCCCGCGGATTTGGCTCGAGAAAGAGTCGTATGACTTCAGCTTCAGCGGACTCAAATCTTCTGTCATCAATGCGGTTCATAACGCCGAACAACGCGGCGAAGTAATCATTCCGGAAGACTTGGCTGCCAGTTTTCAGGCGAGCGTCGTCGAAGTGCTTGTTACGAAAGCGATCCGTGCCGTTAAGGAAAAGGGCGGCAAACAGTTGCTTGTTGCGGGTGGCGTCGCCGCCAACCGCGGACTGCGGGCAGGATTGACGGAAGCCTGTGCACGTGAAGGCATCGAGTTGGTCATTCCGCCGATGCACTTATGCGGTGATAATGCCGCGATGATTGGAGCGGCAGCGATTCACCCTTACCGGGCAGGCCGCCAATCGACACTTGCCATGAATGCCGAACCTGGGCTAGATTTAAAGTAAGGAATTCGAAAGACATGGGGGAAAAATGGAATGAAAAAAGTCATCATCGTGTTATTAGGTGTACTTGTCATTGTCGCAATCGGCTTACAGATTCGTGAAATCGTCAATGCTTATCAAATCGCCTATAAAGAAGAGCTTGTCCCTGATAAAAAGGCGGTCGAGACGAATACGAAGCAAAAGCCGTTGTATGAAATCGGTCGTGCGGAAGGTGAAAAGACACGGATTGAAAAACTGTACGCCTTTGATCAAACCGTCGATGGCGAGCTGAAGAATGTTGTGATTGTCGACCGGAAGTATGGTTTGACGAACAAAGCGAGTGATGACTTCTTTATGATTGCACCGGGAAAACCGGCAACCGGACAGGAGAAAAAATCATTCCAACCGATGATTGATCGTCTCGATGGACAGCAGGTTCAGGCGGAAGTCATCTCAAAACACCAGGTCGTTGCCAATGAAAACAATAAAAAACGGACGTTGACGTTGTATAAAGTGTTCTATAAAGATACCGACCAAAAAGAATACCTGTTCTTTATCGAAAAAGACGGTGGACTGAAGCTTGATCTCTTCAAAAAAGGCTACTCACGTCTGTCTAATTATTAAATGAAAAGCGATGTTCACCTGGGTCTAGGTAAACATCGCTTTTTTCATTTCCATTCCAGCAAGCCGGTTAGATCATCATAAATACTGTCCGGATCAAGATTCAATTCTTCGACGGGCAGACCCGACCGGTTGATCCAGGCTGTCCGAAAACCAAAACTTTTAGCGCCAGTAATGTCCCAGCCGTTCGACGACATGAACAGGATTTCTTCCCGTTTGAGACCTAACGTATTGAGCGCATGCATGTAAGAAGCCGGTGTCGGCTTATACTGTTTAATGTCATCCACACTGATGATGTGATTAAACCGTCCGGAGAGACCAGACTGTTCAATCAATGGATCAAGCATATCGTGGGAACCGTTTGAGAAGACAGCCAGTTGTTTATCACTCATCTGCTCTAAGACGGAATCGACTTCCGGATAATGATCGAGCTTTAAATAGACTTCCATCAAGGCGGCAATGTTTTCTTCCGTGACGTGTAGCTTCAGTTGCAGTAAGGCATAACGGAGTGCATCACGCGTCACTTGGCTGAACGGGACGTACTGGCCGTTCAACTGACGTAAGAAGGAATATTCCAGCTGTTTTTGACGCCAGGCCTGGCTGATGGCTTCGCCGTGCTCCGGGTAGAGTTCCTCTGCTTTGACTTTGACGGAGTGGACATCAAACAATGTACCGTAGACATCAAAGACCAGTGCTTTAATCGGTTGTGTCATGTTAATCACCTTTCTGAGTTACACGTTATCTGTATCTAGTTCCCGAAAACAGTCTCAGCTGAAACGCACATTCCAAAAATGGTGAAACGCGTAAGACGTGTCGAAATCGGGAATTGGATAAAGAAGGACAGTTCATCGCAAAAGACAGGAGATATGTCATGACACGTAAGCAGCAAATCATCAGGATTCTAGTGCTTGTTTTTTTAATAGGCGGACTGATCTGGTTCAGCCGTTCCTATCTCAACCTCAGTCCAACCGACATCAAGGACTGGATTTTATCATTCGGGATGTGGGCGCCGATTCTGTATATCTTGCTTTATACGGTTCGTCCGCTGATTTTCTTTCCGGCATCCATCCTGTCAATCACAGGTGGTCTTGCGTTTGGTGCCTGGCTCGGGACGCTGTACACGGTCATCGGAGCGACTCTCGGTGCTATCGTTGCTTTTTTAGTCGCGCAAAAGCTTGGAAACAGACTGATTAAGAAAAAGGAACAGGCGGGAAAAATCGAACAGATTCAGCAACAGCTCGAAAAGAATGGATTCATCTATGTGTTGATCTTCCGTCTGTTGCCAATCTTCAACTTCGATTTGATCAGCTATGCCGCCGGACTATCGAAAGTCCGGTTGCTGTCCTTTTTCCTCGCGACGTTGCTCGGAATCATCCCCGGGACATTTGCCTATAACTTTTTAGGCAGCAGCATCGTCTCGAAGGATCCGCAACTCATCATCGGTGCGATTGTCGTCTTTCTTGTGTTGACGATTGTTCCTTGGTATCTCCAAAAACGCTGGAAAACAAAAAAGAACCTTGGCTGAAGTCGAGGTTCTTTCCGGTTAAGCGTGAAGCCGTTGTGCCCGGACAAAAAATTCATTCGCGAACGTACGACAGGCGGCTTGTTTCTCGGGTGTATCGGGATCAAACTCAATCTTCAGCCCAGGGACGACGATCGTCGCGCCGGCAGATGCAAGCGTCTGTTCCAATGTATCGACGGCTGCACAGTATTTAGGATAATCCAAGTCGCCGGAGCCAAAGGCAGCAGCGGCTAAGTCGTTTAACGTACTTTCCCCCAACTCGTCGACGAAATCTTCAGCTTCGTATGGCAAATCACCGTCTCCCCATGTATACGAGCCGAGTAGCACGGCATCATACTGAGAGAAGTCAGATGGATATAACTGATCAAGCTCTTGTATATGAACCGTACAGCCCTTGCGTTCGAGTTCCGCCCGCAAAAGGTGCACGATATCTTCTGTATTGCCGGACATGCTGACAAAACCAATCATGATGTTCATCTGAATCATCCTTTCTCCAAAACATGAACATCTTTAGTTTAATTGATAATCGTTCTCAATACAAACGGAAATAAAAGCCTCTCCCAAATGGAGAGACTTTTCATGTCAGTCTTGGAGCTCGGCCCATTCTTCGATTGAACGAATGACAGGTTCAAGCTGACGACCTTTGTCAGTCAAACTGTATTGAATTTTAATCGGACGTTCCGGAATGACGGTCCGGATGACAATACCTTCCGCCTCAAGTTCCTTCATGCGCTCCGTCAGCATACGACCAGATAACTCTGGAATCGCATCTTGAATTTCGTTGAAACGACAGGTCTTCGTCATGAGATGACGTAAAATCAAGCCCGTCCACTTCTTGCCCAAAATTTCAAAGGCATGTTCGACTTTCGGACAAAGGGCAGTCGGAATCAATGTTTCTTCCATCAGCACTCATCCTTTCTATAGTCTTAGTATACCCACTCTGATTCAAAATTACGAATTATTTTACTTAAAGTAATAAAATAAACAAAAACAAATCTGTTTACTTTTAGTAAGTGTTAGTTTATAGTCGTATTTAGGTTACTAAAAGTAATTAAAAAACATTAAGTAAAAGGAGTTTTGATCAAGATGATGGATTTAGGATTATTTCTTATTCGATTGGTGATTGGATTAACATTTGCAGCACACGGGACACAAAAATTGTTTGGCTGGTTCGGCGGGCACGGGATTGCAGGGACGGGCGGCTGGTTCGAATCGATCGGGATGAAACCGGGTAAAATGCTTGCGCTTACGGCAGGACTGGCAGAACTGATTGGTGGTTTACTATTTGCCGGTGGATTGTTCTTATGGTTCGCGGCAGCACTGATTATCGGGTCGATGCTCGTTGCAATCATCAAGGTGCACGGGCAAAATGGTTACTGGGTGACACAGAACGGGTACGAATATAACATGGCACTGATCGTCATCGCCCTTGGCGTCGCCTTGATTGGTGCCGGAGACTATTCACTCGCAGCCATGCTCGGGTGATCAGAGAAAGCGGGTAAAAAGATGAAGTTTGATGCACAGTCACTCAGTCCAAAAGAAAACTATAAATTGTTGATCGGGAGTATCATCCCGAGACCGATTGCCTTTGTCACGACGAAAGGAGCGGACGGAACGGTCAATGCCGCCCCGTTTTCCTTCTTCACCGTCGCTTCGAGCCATCCGCCGCAACTGTTGATTGCCGTCCAAAAGACGGATCAGGGCGAAAAAGACACCGCTAAAAATATTTTGTTGAATAAAGAGTTCGTTATCCATATCGTCAGTGAAGAGATTGTCGAAGCCGTCAATGAAACGGCAGCACCTCTTGCTTACGGGGAAAGTGAATTGAACCGGACGAATCTTACGCTGATCGACAGCGATTTGATTGATGTCCCGGCGGTCGCGGAAGCGAAAATCCGGTTTGAGCTGAAACTGTCACAACACATTGAACTGGAAACAGCTGACTTATTAATCGGCGAAGTCATCCGGTATCATGTCGCGGATGAACTCGAGGAGTCGTTCCGGATTGATGCCGACGGTTTAAAAGCAATTGCCCGTCTTGCCGGCAATGATTATGCGAAAATCGGTGATATCTTCACAATTACCCGTCCAACGAAATAAGATAAAGTCATGCCAAATAGACGAGGGAAGCAGATTCGATGTCTGCTTCCCTCGTCTATTTTTTGTTGCTTACTCCATGTTATGGCGTTTACTGTACTGGAAACCGTCGAGTAGATAAAACAGGACGGCGAGCGCCCAAATCCCGACACAGCTGATTAAAAAGGCCGCTAATGGGGAGACGGCACCGTAATACATGATGATCATCGGATCATTCAGTTCGACGAACGACTGAATCGTCAGCAACGTGCAGATCAGACCGGATAATAAACTGATGAACAGTCCGCTCCATGTCTGAATGACAAGACCGATCATACAGGAAATCAGGATAAACAACGGATAAACGGCATTAAACGCATCCGGACGAATGAAAGCCGAGACGTAGTCCGCATACATCGGAACGAAGTAGAGGACACCGGACAATAGTCCTTGGATCAGATTGATCAGATAACTTTTCGAGCGCATCAGTGGAACGACTCCCACTGTTCCATCAAATCAAGCAAGTCGACATCAATCTGATCGCGTTCTGCCGAAAGGGCGGTCGCTTTCGGAATATCATTAAAGACTTCCGGTTCGCACAACAACTGTTCGATTTCGACCGACCGGTTCTCCAACCGTTCAATTTCTTGTTCGAGCTTCTCCAGCTGTTGTTTCTTTTTGCGCGCTTCTTTTTGCGCCTCTTTATCAATCGTCTTCGTCGAAGCGACTTTGATCGCTTTCGCTTCTTCTGCTTCGAGGCGGGCGATTTCTTCCTTCTCGGCTTTTTTCTCCATATAATACGAGTAGTCACCGAGGTAATCGGTCACGCCGTCTGTACTCATCTCGATGACACGTGTCGCGACGCGGTCGATGAAGTAACGGTCGTGGGAGACGAACAGTAACGTGCCTTCGTAATCGACAAGTGCATTTTCGAGGACCATTTTCGAATCAAGATCCAGGTGGTTCGTCGGCTCATCCAGCACAAGCAGATTCGTTTTCCGTAACTTCAGCTTCGCGAGCGCCAGACGTCCGCGTTCACCGCCCGACAATTCATGGACGAGCTTGAAGACATCATCGCCGCTGAACAGGAACTGCCCGAGAACGGACCGGACTTCCTGTTCGCGCATCAACGGCCATTCGTTCCAAATTTCATCAATGACCCGATTGCGGTCGTTCAGTTCCGCCTGCTCCTGATCGTAGTAGCCAATCGAGACGCCAGTACCGAAACGATAGTCACCGAACAGCGGTTTCAGACGGCCGACAAGCACTTTCAGTAACGTCGACTTGCCGATTCCGTTTGGTCCGACAAGCGCCAGTGATTCCGCACGTTGCAGCCGGAACGTAATGTTTTTCGAGACGGCTTCTTCGTAGCCGACAGCGAGTTGATTGACCTGCAGCACATCATTGCCGCTCTGCTTTTCAATCGGGAATGACAGAACCGTACTGCGTTCGTCACCGTCCGGACGGTCGATCCGGTCGACTTTTTCGAGACGCTTGCGGACACTTTGCGCCCGTTTCGTCGTCGTCGCACGGGCGATGTTACGCTGGATGAAGTCCTGCATCTTCGCGATGTCTTCCTGCTGCTGTTCGAACTGTTTCATTTCCTGTTCGTACAGTGCCGCTTTTTGTTCGAGATACTTCGTATAGTTGCCTGTGAATTTCCGCGACACGTTCCGGGACAATTCATAGACGACGTTGACGACTTGATCGAGGAAATAGCGGTCATGGGAAACGATCAGGACAGCACCACGGTAACCGGACAGGTAGCTTTCGAGCCAGGACAACGTATCGATGTCGAGGTGATTGGTCGGCTCATCGAGAATCAACAGTTCCGGTGCCTGGAGTAACATCTTCGCCAGGGCAAGCCGGGTCCGCTGTCCACCGGAAAGCGTCTGAATCCGGCGGGAATAATCGTCCGGATAAAAACGCATCCCGTGTAAGACAGAGCGGATGTTGGCTTCGAACTGATAGCCGCCGGCTTCCGAGAAGTCGTGTTGCGCTTGATCGTACGTTTTCAGGAGACGGTCATAGGCAGTCGGATCATTTAAAATGTGCTCCATGCCCATTTCGATTTCCATCCGACGAAGCGCCCGTTCCTGATCCTGCAGATGCTCAAAGACGGTCAGCATCTCGTTCCAAATCGATTCGTTCGACTCGAGTCCGCTGTCCTGCGCGAGATAACCAATCCGGACTTCCTTGCTTTTCATGATCTCCCCCGAGTCATGTGACAGCTCCCCGGCGATGATTTTTAAAAGTGTCGATTTTCCGGCACCGTTTCGTCCGACGAGGGCAATCCGGTCCCGTTCCTGTACTTCGAGTTTAATATTGTCTAAAATCGGCTCTACGCCGAATGATTTTGAGAGTTGGTTTACTTGTAAGAGAATCATATCCATCCATCCTTCCACCCTTTAGTCTATCACGAAAAATCCTGCCGAATATAATATTTGTTACTCTATGTGAAGTGGTTTACAATCAAGGAGAGTAGAATTCTTTGCATTGATTTGGGTGCCACGTCAGAACGTGGCCGAAGGGGGAACTGCAGTATGAATGGGCCAGACACAAAAATACCACAAGCAACGGCGAAACGACTGCCGTTATATTATCGTTTTATCCAAAGTCTCTATAACTCCGGCAAGCTGCGCGTCTCGTCAGCAGAGCTCAGCGAAGCGGTCAAAGTCGACTCTGCGACGATCCGTCGTGACTTTTCCTACTTTGGGGCGTTAGGGAAAAAAGGGTACGGTTATAACGTTCAACATTTGTTAACATTTTTCCGAAAGACACTCAACCAAGACGAGGTCACGAATGTCGCCTTAATCGGGGTCGGACATCTCGGAACAGCGTTTGCAAATTATAACTTTTTAAAGAATAATAGTACTCGTATCGTCATCGCGTTTGACGCCGATGAAGACAAGGTCGGAACAACGACGCAGGACGTTCCGATTTATCACGTCTCGGATATGAAAGAACAAATCAAAGCGAACCATGTCGATGTCGCCATCTTGACGGTACCGTCGCAGTTCGCGCAGTCAGTAGCGGATGAGTTAGTTGAGTACGGTGTGACCGGCATTCTGAACTTTACACCGGCCCGGTTGAATGTCCCGGCCCACGTCCGGGTGCATCACATCGATCTGTCAATCGAGCTGCAGTCGCTCGTCTATTTCATGAAGCATTATTCGCAATCAGCTGAAGGAGTGAAATCATAATGGAAAACTTAATCCCGTTAACACTTGGTATTGGACCGGCAAGCATCGCCTTGATCGGTGTCGTCGCCCTCATTATCTTCGGACCGAAGAAATTACCGGAACTCGGCCGCGCGGCCGGTCAAACGTTAAAAGAGTTCAAGAGTGCGACACACGGCATCATGGAAGATGATAAGGATAAAAAGGACGAAATGAAAGAGAAGTGAGTGAATCATGGCGATCGATCAAGAACAGAGTGTGACATCGCACTTAGATGAACTGCGTAAGCGGATCATCTGGTCGCTCATCATCGTGGTAGTCATGTTTATCGCAGCCTTTCCGCTCGTCCGGCCGCTCGTCCGTTTCTTACAGGCCGACTTAAAGGAACTCGGAATCGGTTTAAATGCGTTTAACGTCGTTGATCCGTTGATGTTATATCTGAATCTTGCGTTCATCATCGCAATCGTCTTGGCGTCCCCGTTTTGGATGTACCAGCTTTGGGCGTTCATCCGTCCCGGTCTGCACGACCAAGAACAAAAAGCGACGTTGACGTACATTCCCGTGACGTTTTTCTTATTCCTTGCGGGTGTTTCCTTTTCTTATTTTTGGCTGTTGCCGTTTTTACTGGAAGTATCAACGGAACTCGGACAAGAGCTTGGGATTGAACAGGTCATCGGGGTCGAGAACTATTTCAGTTTCCTGATCCGGTTGACGATTCCGTTTGGTCTGTTGTTCCAGTTACCGGTCGTGACGATGTTTTTGACACGGCTCGGACTCGTAACGCCGTTCTTCATGCGGAAGAATCGGAAGTATGCGTATTTTGCGTTGTTCGTGATCGCGGCGTTGATCTCACCGCCCGACATTACGTCGCATTTGATGATTTCTGTTCCTTTGTTCATCCTCTATGAAATCAGTATCATCATCTCGGCACGGACGTATAAAAAAGTGCTGATCCTGGAGCAACAGGCTGAACTGGAACGACAAGCGGATATGATGCGTGAGCTGAACAAATAACGGAAGATTCTCCTTTGCCGGTAAGGTGAGGGAGATTTTTTTGTAAGCGGTCTAATTTTATATTGAAAAAATGAACAGCAATGGGTATACTCATTATAGAAACACACGGGGGCTTAGCTCAGCTGGGAGAGCGTTTGGCTGGCAGCCAAAAGGTCGTCGGTTCGAGCCCGATAGTCTCCATATTGCTTTACCTGCCGAAACCTTGGGAAACCAAGGTTTTTTTTGTCCTTTTTTATTCACCTGTAAGAAATAGATAAGGGAATATAAGGATTTATTCATTTTGTGATGTAATAAACAAACAAATATTTTTAAAAAGCACCAAATTTAAATTGTATATTAAGCGAAAGTTAATTAAACTAAAAATACAGAATTTTCGTTTAATACGTTTTTGCTCCACATTACATTTTTGGAAAAGAGGAAAAGGAATGAAGAAAAAGAAGATTGCTCTGATGGCGGCTGCCCTCATGACATCTTCCAGCCTAGTTCATGCTGAGGGACACGTGTCATCACAAAAAGTGGATGTACAAAAGCCACAAGCACTCTCACTGAAAAAAGCGGGTCAAGAAAAGTCATACAGTCAAAACGAAAAAGTACGGATTGTCGTCGAGCTCGATCAAAAAGCAGCGATTGAACACGCGCAGGCACAAAATAAGCGTTACAGCACGTTAAGCAACACGGAAAAAATTATTCTTAAGAATCAAATCGTCAACAAACAGAAGGAAGTCAAAGCGGCAATTGCCCAAAAAGACATTTCTGTTTCGTATAAAGAAAGCTTCACGACCGTATTGAACGGGTTCAGCGGGGAAGTCAAATATGGTGAAATCAAGGAACTGAAAAAATTAAGCGGGGTCAAAAACGTACATATCGCACACGAATATGCGCGTCCGGAAGTCGAAAAGGGCGCAACACCAAACATGTTACATAGTAAAGACATGGTCAATGCGAAGCAGACATGGCAGGACTACGGCTATAAAGGGGAAGGAACGATCGTTGCCGTCATCGATACGGGAATCGATCCGACGCACAAGGACATGGTCCTCAGTCCGGAGACGAAAGTCGATTTGACGTCGTCAAAAGTCGAAAGCTTTAAATCGTCAAAAGGTTTAAAAGGAAACTACTTCACGGAAAAAGTACCGTACGGCTATAACTATGCGGATCATGACAGCGAAATCCGTGATCTTGGGCCAGGCGCTTCGATGCACGGGATGCACGTCGCCGGTACAGTGGGTGCCAACGGCGATGAAACGAACGGTGGAATCAAAGGGGTTGCACCGGAAACACAACTCCTCGCGATGAAGGTCTTCGGCAATGATCCAGGGATGCCGTCGACATTCAGTGATATCTATATCAAAGCGATTGATGATGCGATTGCGCTAGGAGCAGACGTCATCAACATGAGTCTTGGTTCAACGGCATCCTTCGTCCAAAAAGATGATCCGGAACAAAAAGCAATCGTCAATGCGATGAACAACGGTATTTTGTGTGCAATTTCAGCCGGAAACTCGGCATTTGCCGGAAGCGGCGCCGGAAACCCGTACGCGTCGAATCCAGACGTCGGTGTCGTCGGCTCGCCGGGCTTAATCAGCGAATCGCTGCAAGTCGCGTCAGTTGAAAACACACAGCTGACACTCGAAGGAATGGCATTGACGGTCGACGGGCAGGACGCAGGTTACCTCGCTTATCAGAAACAAGACTCGCCGAATCCGATTGCGGTCTTTGATAAAGAGAAGATGGATGTCGTCTATGTTGGTGACGGCAGTGAACCGAATTATGCTGGCAAAGACGTCAAGGATAAAGTCGTCTTCGTCGTCCGGAACGGCAGCTTCAACTACGGCATGATTCAAGCGGAAGCCGAGAAACAAGGCGCGGCCGGTGTCATCGTCCGCGGACGTGTCGATCATGGCGATTACGTCAGCATGGCACTTAATAAACCTACGATTCCGCTCGTCTCGTTAAGCATTGCCGACGGAAACGAACTCGAAGCGAAAGCGAAAGACGGCAAGGCATTGACAGTGACGTTTGACGGAAAAGCAGTCTCGACACCAAACCCGGTCGCAGGCGAAATGTCTGACTTCACATCATGGGGTGTGACGCCGAACCTTGACTTCAAGCCGGAAATCACGGCACCGGGCGGGAAAATCTACTCAACACTCAACGATAACGAATATGGCGTCATGAGCGGAACATCGATGGCAGCACCACACGTCGCCGGTGGAACAGCACTCGTCATGCAGCGGATCGACAAGGACTTCAAGGTCAGTGGAGCGACACGTGTCAAACTCGCGAAGACGATTTTAATGAACACGTCACGTCCGCAGCTCGATAAAGGAAAATACAATGCGGAAGCAAAAACCGGTAACTATTATTCTCCGCGTCGTGAAGGTGCCGGACTGATGGACTTACGTGCGGCGATGAAAACACCGGTCGTCGTTACGGAAACGAAGTCGGGTGAAGGAAAAGCCGCCTTGAAACAAGTCGGCGACAAGTTCAGCTTCACGTTAGACCTGAAGAACTACAGCAATGAGAAGTTGACGTATAAACTTGCCGGAACGGTCCAATCGGATCTCGCCGTCCAAGGTCAAAATTTCCTGGAAGCCAACGGTATATTCAAAAAAGGAACAGTTGATGCGGTTGACGCCAACAAAGGCACGTTCCCGATCTCCTTCACGGTCGGCTCGAAGAAAGCAAGTTCAGTCGCGATTAACGCGAAGAGTACAACAAAAGTCAACGTTACGGTTGATTTAAAAGATACAGTCGATTGGGCAAACGGTGCACCGCTTGAGTCAATCTTCGAAAACGGCTACTTCGTCGAAGGATTCGTCCGTCTGATCGATACGAACAGCAAAAATCCTGAGTTGACAGTTCCGTACGTTGGTTTCAAAGGAGCATGGGACAAAGCACCAATCCTTGATGCACCACTCTACGATGACAACACGTTCTACGGCGTCACAGGTCTTGCGACAGAAGTGAAGGATAACTTCAACCTCCTCGGAACGAATGCTGCAGGCGACGTCGTTAAAGAAAAAGTCTCGTTCTCACCGAACGGTGACGGCAGTGCCGATGAGGCCTTCCCGGTCCTGTCATTCTTACGGAATGCGAAAAAAGTCGAGTACTCGATTCTTGACCGCAATAAATCAACACTCCGCAAACTCGAAACGCAGTCAGACGTCATCAAAAACTATTACGATGGCGGATCGGAAGATGGTTTCACACCGGTGACGAATGCGGCGTGGGATGGAACGGTCAACGGTTCAAAAGTCAAAGATGGTCTGTACTACTACCAAGTGAAATCGGTCGTCGATTATCCGAATGCGAAATGGCAGACGGCTCTATTCCCGATCTACATCGATACGAAAATTCCGGCTGCGACTGTTAAATGGGATGCTGACAAAAAAGCAGTTTCCTGGACAGCCGGTGACCAAGGAACGGGTGTCGCTTCATTCGATATCCTGGTCGACGGAAAAAGTGTCTTGAAACAGCCGCTCGCTCCGTCTGTTAAAAACTACACGCTGACGGATCTGCCAAGCCGGGCGAAAGTCACGTTCGTCGTATCAGATTATGCCGGTAACAGCGTGAAGAAAAACGTCAATACATCAGGTGTCGATAAAGCGGTTCCGAATGTCCAAATCGATACACCGGAAGCACTGGGCTTAACGACATCCCAACAAGTGAAGGTCTCAGGAAACGTTTCTGATGAGTCTGACGTCAAATCATTCAAAATTAACGGAAAAGCCGTTAAATTACGCTGGGATGCGGTTCAACAACACTATGCATTCAGCCATGACATCACGTATACGACGGATGGTGTGAAGTCGTTTAAAGTCGAAGGCTATGATGGAAAAGGTAATCGTGTTGCCTTCAGCCGTCAAGTCATCATCGACTCGGAGCGTCCGACAATCCGTGTGACAGCACCAAAAACGGTTTCAAGCAAAACGAAAACAGCTAAGATGACGATCGTCCTGCGCGACAACTACGATGAGTTACGCTTTGATCTGAACGGTAATGCGGAATACCGCCGTTCGTTCAAAGAACCGTATGAAATGCGTGCCTTCAAGAAAACAATCTACAAGACTGTTACCTTGAAAAAAGGTCAAAACGTCTACAACTTGAAATTAAAAGATCTCGGTGGCCATGTCGTCGAGAAGAAAGTTGTCATCACGAAGAAATAAGGATTTGAAGACAGTGTTGGTTCCGGTAAAGCTTCACCGGGATCGGCACTGTTTTTTGTTTGGAGGTCCAGTGTGTTACAGAAAGGCTTTCGGTGTTTATCAAGTTCCGGGAATGGGAAATTTCTTTATAGGATAGGTTATTTTTTGAGGGGGAACTCGTATGAATCCATTTACTACACTCATTGCCTTCATCGTCGGCTGTCTGGTCCTCTATCTCGGAATTCGGGATAAGAACGGTTGGTTGATTGGTGTCGCAATGATTCCGCTCGCCATCGTTGCGTACAGTGTCATCTATCTGATCATCCAGGTCTCGGCCTAGAAACTTCTTTTGCAGAAGTTTCTTTTTTTTTGAAACATAACTGGTAAAATGTAAGTATATGACAGTAGAGAACAAACGAAAGGAACGTGCCCGAATGGAAACTGTAACGGTTCAACAAACCGAATTAAAGGTGCTCTATCAAAACATGCATCAACGAACGACCGCTAAATTATGGGGTGTCCTGGCCCTGTTTTTATTCGTCAGCAATATGATCGAACGACCGTTGCTTGCCTTAATCATTCCGATTCTGTATTTCATATATGATGTAGTGATGCAACGCCGCCGTTTTCAAATCGTTGCCCGTCACACGTCAAAAAAATCAGCAGACCGTCTGTTCCGTCTGCATGTCGGCGTCGGCCTGTTTCAATACGGAGCGCTGGCTGCGTTGATTGTTCTCACGGCTAATCGTTCGAGCACGGTCTTTTTGCTCGGACTGTGTCTTGGCGTCATCCCGTTTTACTGGCTCTGCCGACGCTTCTTGACGTACCGTTCCAAACAGATTGATCCGACCTATATCAGCGAAACAGAGATTCAGCAAGGATAAAGGAGGAAAGCCGGATGCAAACGGCACGGGACGAACGGTTACACGAACTGACGCTTGCTTATATCGACAAGAGTCAACTGCAAAAGAACGTCTGGGTGATGGCGGCAGTAGCGGCGACGCTCGGCATTTTTTCGGAAACGATGGATTCAGCCCTTTACTTTGGTCTGTTGCCGCTTGTCTATCTGATTTTTGATTTCCCGTTCCAGCTGGAAAAACGCAGGATTTTAGAACGGTATCTCTCCAAAAATCAGATCATGACACAATCGATGCTGTGGCTCGGAATTCAGATTATGTTATATGGCTCATTGCTCATGGTTGTACTCGAAACGAAAGGTCTGTCCTTATGGAAGATGACTTTTTGGATCATCTTGATTCTCGCTCCAATTTATTTTGCGACCGATTGGCTGTTTAAGAAAATGGCACGGTCAGGTGATCCCGACTTCGTCAGTGATCAGGAAGTGCATAAGCACGTGAAGTATCTGGAAGAATGACATCTAAAGGAGAGAACATCATGCGCACGGCACGGGATGAACGGTTACATGAGTTGACACTGGCTTACATGGAGAAAGACCTTTTAGGAACGAAGTGGTTATGGACAGTTCTACTTTTGATGGGTATCGGGATTTTAATGACATGGTTTGATTCGGTTCTGTTGACGCTGTTATTTCCGGCTGCTTTCCTTGGATCCAATCTTCGTTATCAAGTCAAAAAACTTCAAATTCTTGAATCGTACATTGGTGAAGAACTGGCAACCAGACACTGGCGGTTTTGGCTTGTCCAAAACGTTGTCTTAAGTGTTACTTTTGCAATCCTTTTGGTACAGACGGTGAAGATGTCGTTTTGGCAGATGTGGGGGACGATTCTTATTATTTTGGTCCCGATTTACTTGGTGTCTGAATGGTGGTTTAAAAGCCGTATGCGACGCGATGATCCGGATTTTGTCAGTGATCAGGAAGTGTACAAAAATGTGTAAAGTAGGAGCGAAAATCAAATGAACACACTGCTTGAAAAAAATACACGGTTAAACTTGCTTGGACCGCCGCTCAAAAAACTTCAACATCTGACGCCGGTTCCTGTTTTGGTCCTCGCATTGATTGGTTGGTTCATTCCGGGTTTTTGGGAGACCGGACTGTTTACGTTGTTTGCGATTACGGTACTTTGCCTCGCAGGTGTCGTCCGGGAAATCATGCGTTTGCGGATTTTAAAACGACGTCTGCCGGCTGAATTGTATCAAGAGACCGTCTTGAAGGTCGGTCGGGCTTCGATGCTCGGCTATCTTGTCCCTATCCTTTTATTCTATGCAGGAATGATCTTTCCCCAGTATTCAAGTGTTTCCTTCACCTTGATTCTGTTCTGGGTGTTTGCGATTACGTTGTATGTTTCCCGATTAAACAAGATAGCGAAACAACTTGATCCGGCGTTCGTGACGATGTGGGAAGTCGAGCATTACCGGAAAAGAAGATGATTCGATGGGAGGGGAGAATGTCATGGAAGAGATTGCGCGGCAACGAAAACAAGACTATCTGCGCTTCACGAAACGCGCCCGGCGTGTCCAGATGGTATTTTTTCTACTCGTTTTGGTGATCTTTTTGTTTTTGGCAGATGATTTAAACTTCTCCGAAGCCTCGATGCATTACTTTTTACTGATTCCCGTCCTCGGCTACCAATGGACAGTCCGCTTGTTAAAATACCGTTACTTCACGAAACGTTTTGACCGGATGGAAGTCTGGGATCACCTCGGGTTACCGTACATCGTCGTTACGATTACCGAGCTGCTACTTGTCGTGGCGTCCCAGTTCTTGATTCCGTATGTGTCGCGACCAACGCTGATCGGACCGATTCTTGTCTTTTTACTGTCCGTCTTGTCACTCGACCGTCTCGTCGATTCCCGGATCAAACGACTCGATCCGACGCATTTATCGGAACGTGAGCTGATTCTCGCGGAACGGGAAGCACGGCGCGTTAAATATTGAACAACAAAAAAACGAGTAGCGGAGTAAATATCCGGACCTCGTTTTTTTGCTGTATTCACTTTTTCAGAAGCAGATAAATAAAGTACGGGGCACCAATCAGGGCAACGACGATACCGGCAGGCACGCCGTCCGGATCGGCAATGTTGCGTCCTATTGTATCGGCCAGGACGAGCAAAAATCCGCCGATTAACAGGGCAATCGGTAAAAACCATTGATGGCGAGGACCGACGAGCGCACGGGCAATGTGCGGCGCCATCAAACCGATAAAGGAAATCCCACCGGTGACAGAGACGGCGGATGCAGCGAGTGCGACAGCCGTCAGCAACAGTTGAATCCGTTCCTTCTCAATCGACACGCCGACGCCAATCGCAACCGGTTCATTCAAAGCGAGCAGATTGAGCTTATTCGCTTTATAGAGCGTAAACGGAATCAGGACGATCAGCCACGGCAGTAAAGCATAGACAAACGTCCAGTCCGTCCCCCAAATGTTACCGGCAAGCCACTTGGCGATGAAGTCAACTTTCTCACGTTTCGTTGATGAAATCAGAATGACCATGATTCCGGACAATGCCATCGAGAAACCGACACCGATCAAAATCAACCGGATCGGTTGTAAGCCGCGATTCCGGTCGTAAGAGAGCGCGTAAATCGCGACAGCGGTCACTAAAGCACCTAAAAATGCAGCAACCGGTAATCCGTAAATGAATGAGCCGACATCGACCGGGAAGTAGAGGAAGAAAATCGCCACCGCGACACCGGCTCCTGTATTGATCCCGATGATTCCAGGGTCCGCCAATTCATTACGAGTGATGCCTTGTAAAATCGAACCGGACAAGGCGAGTGCCATTCCCGCAAGTAATGTAATGATAATTCGTGGCAGACGGAGCGAGAACAGGACAAAATCTTCTTTAAATGACCCTTGACCAAACAGTGTCGGAAGTAGGCGATCGTAAGAGAGCGACGCAGGACCCAGGCCGATACTGACGACAATCGTTCCGAGCAATAACAGACTTAATAATAAAAAGATCAGGCGTTGACGGTTGCGTAAACGGGTTTCCATCATGAGAATGCGTGACCTCCTTTACGAACAATCAATAAGAAGAACGGTAAACCGAGCATCGAGACGATGGCGATGACCGGGGTCTCATACGGCGCAAACAGCGTCCGTCCGATTGTATCGGCGAGCAGCATGAACGTCGCCCCGAATACAGCTGTCATCGGCAGAATGTAACGGTAATCGGTCCCGACGATCGCCCGGACGATATGCGGAATCATCAATCCGATGAAGGCTATGTTGCCGACTAAGGCGACGGCGGCACCGGCAAGCAGGATGACGACGACGTACAACACGGCTTTGATCCGGGTGATGTTTTGACCAAGACCGAGTGCGACTTCTTCCGACAGGCTGAGAATCGTCAATTGACGTGAGAAAATCATCGCAATCAATGTACCGATGATGATGACCGGCGTGATGGCTTGCAGTTGTCCCCAGGTCGTGCCGACGAGACCGCCTGACGTCCATTGCGAGACGTCCTGAGCAATCTTAAAGTAAATCCCGATCCCTTCAGCGATCGCATATAAGAACGCTGAAATCGCAGAGCCGGCAAGAACGATTCGGAGCGGCGAAAAGCCGCCTTTCCGGGAAGCCCCGATACCGAAGACGAGTGCGGCACCGAGTGCTGCTCCGAGGAAACAGGCGAGCATGATGCCGTAATAGTTGATACCGGGAATAAAGACGATTGCTAAGGCAAGCGCCGCATTGGCACCGGCTGTTAGACCGAGCAGACCGGGATCAGCCAGCGGATTCCGAGTCATTGCCTGCATGATCGCACCCGAGATACCGAGTGCAGCACCGACCAGAATGGCGGCCAGTTCACGCGGGAGACGGATTTCCTGAATGATTTTTGCTTTATCGTTAAGCGGACCAAACGTCAAGGCGTTCCAAACTTCACGAATGGACGTATCGGCAGCCCCGAACGTCATCGACAGCCAAAACATGATGACAAACAGAATCAGTCCGAATGAGATTTTTAAGCCGAAAGGTAGTCGAGCGGATGACACAGGTATCGCCTCCAGTTTGTATGAATCCAAAAAAGGAGGGAGCGATGAGGCTCCCTCCTTTAGTATACGTTACGCGCCCAGGAAATTTTTCTTGAAGAATTCGAGTTGACGTTCCAATGTGAGTGGATCGTTAAAGTAGAATTCTTTTGAATCGACTTCGAAGACGTGGTTATTTTTGACGGCAGGGATATTTTTGTACGTGTCCGTTTCTGTAAACGAGTTATCAGCTTCCGCAGTTTTGCTGAAGATCAGGTAGTCGCCTGCATATTCTGGTAAGACTTCAGGTGATAACGCATAATAACCGTCTTTTAATGCCATCTCCGTGACTTTTTTTGGCATTTTCAGCTTCATCTCTTGATAGAGAATTTCTGTCCCGCGGCCCCAGTTGTCGCCGAAGACATAAAGTTGTTTTTCGAAGCTTTCGATGACGGAAACCGTCGCATCTTCACCGATTTTGGCTTTGATTTCTTTACCGGCATCTGCTGCACGTGTTTTGAAGTCTTTGACCCAGTCACGTGCTTCCTGTTCTTTGTTGAGCAATTTACCGATTTCGATGTGTTGCGTCAAGTAATCAACTTTTCCGTATGTGTACGTGACAGTCGGTGCGATTTTTTTGAATTGATCGATGTTTTTTGTCGTATCGTAACCAATGATGAGATCGGGTTCGAGTTCGATGACTTTTTCAACATTTTCTTCCGATACTTCTTGGACATCTTTCAAATCAAACTTCGGATTCGATTTTGACCATGAATCGACACCGACGAGCGGGACGTCGAGTGCCATGACGTTGCCGGCGAAACCGGCCAGGACGACGACACGTTTTGGATCAGCCGGGACTTCGATGTCACCTTTTTCGGATTTATAGGTAATCGTTTCTTTTTTTGTATCAGCGGATGATGTCTCTTCTTTTTTCTCCGTGTTGCCACAGGCGGCAATCACAAGTGTTAACAATAAAAGAACCGGTAATAACAGTTTTTTCATGATTCAATCTCCCTTAATTAAGTTGTAGGTGACGCACATCGGTTTATTCGTGCGCGGATCACGACCGATTTCGGCATCGATATGGAATACATCTTTGAGGACGTCCTTTGAGATGACTTCCTCACACGTTCCGGCTTTGACGACTTCACCGTGTTTCATGGCGATGATGTAATCGGCGAAACGTGCCGCTTGATTCAAATCGTGTAACACCATCACGATGGTCCGACCTTCTGTCCGGTTGAGCTGTTCCAGTAACTCCAGGACTTCAAGCTGGTGAGCGAGATCGAGGTAGGTCGTCGGCTCATCAAGGAAGATGATGTCGGTTTCCTGCGCGAGTGCCATCGCAATCCAGACCCGTTGCCGCTGACCACCGGACAAAGCGTCGACAGGACGATGCTTAAACGCCATCGTGTCTGTCGCTTCGAGTGCCCAATCGATGATCTCGTAATCGTGTTTCGTCAGACGACCAAAACCTTTTTGATAAGGAAATCGACCGTATGAGACAAGCTCTGCGACCGTCAGACCACTTGCGCTTTCCGGTGTTTGCGGCAGGATAGCCATTTTCCGGGCAAGCAGTTTTGTACTTTCCTTCGCAATATCGAGACCATCGAGCAACGCACGCCCTGATTGATGGGGTATGATCCGGGTCATCGCTTTTAATAACGTCGATTTTCCGCATCCGTTTGCCCCGATGATCGTCGTGATTTGTCGATCGGGAATCTGGACCGTCAAGTCTTTGACGATGGTACGATCTCCGTAACCGATGCTGATTTCTTCCGTTGCTAGACGTACCATACACACAGACTCCTTTTCGGTTAAAATCGTATTCGTTGATAATGATTATCACTATCGTCCACCTAACCATACCAGTTTCATAAAAACGCTGTCAACATTTTTTCTTGTCTTCAAGACATGTTCACGTTATCATTGGAAATGAGAATGATAATCAGTCGTATCGAATCGTGAGGGAGTGAGCGAGATGGAACAGCAGGAATTGTTCGATGTAACGGTAATTGGTGGAGGCCCGGCCGGGTTATACTCTACTTTCTATAGTGGACTACGCGGAATGAAGACGAAATTAATCGAATATCAGGCAGAACTGGGTGGAAAGATTCACGTCTATCCGGAAAAGATGATTTGGGACGTCGGAGGTCAGCCACCTATTACCGGTGCAAAGCTGATGGAACAGCTGGTCGAACAAGGACTGACGTTTAATCCGACAGTCCATTTGAACGAAAAAATCATCTCCATCACGAAAGATGTGTTCGGCAACTTCGTACTCGAAGCAGAGTCGGGGACGATCCATTATTCGAAAACGGTCATCGTTGCCGTTGGAGGCGGGATCCTCAACCCGCAGAAGCTGAAAATCGAAGGCGCAGAACGGTATGAAGTGTCGAACTTGAACTACACTGTCAAATCGATTGAACGGTTTAAGGATAAGACCGTCATTATTTCCGGCGGGGGGAACTCGGCAATCGATTGGGCGAACGAGCTCGAACCGGTCGCAAAAAAAGTTTACGTCACATACCGGAAAGACTGCTTCACGGGGCATGAAGCGCAAGTTGAACAGCTCGTCAACAGTTCCGCTGTTTGTCTGCTCAACACGACAATTCATAAGCTGGTTGCGAGTGACGACCATCACCGGATTGCCTCGGTCGAACTGATTGACTGTACGACGAACGAGACGGTGACGCTGGAGATTGATGAAGTCATCATCAATCACGGCTATGAGCAGGATGCCGAGTTGCTTTCGAACTGCGATCTTGAGTTGCAACAGGTCGATGATTTTTACATCGCCGGGACAGCATCGAGTGAATCAAGTGTGCCTGGTCTCTATGCAGCGGGTGATATTCTGTCGCATGATGGCAAAGTTCATCTCATCTCCGGTGCATTCCAGGATGCAGCGAATGCTGTCAACCGGGCGAAGAAGTTTATTGAACCGGAAGCACCGAAAGTCGCGATGGTGTCGTCGCATAATGAAGTCTTTAAAAAGCGGAATCGAGAATTGATTCAGGAAATGGTGAACCAGAATCATTAACAAACAGAGCAAAAACGTGTTTCTACAGCCTTTTCGGTTGCGGAAGCACGTTTTTTGTCTGTTCTGTACTACTACAGAATGATTTGACATCTAGCTGTATTTAGGACAAAATTCACTTATGTGTTTTTTAAATGTGTGAAATTAAGGAGGCAGATTATGTCAGCAACAAAGCGCAAACCACTTGGTCTTGCTTGGCAGATTTTAATCGGATTGATTCTCGGGATTACCGTCGGTGGTATCTTTTACGGGAATCCACATGTCGCGGAGTGGCTGAAGCCAATCGGTGATATCTTTATCCGGATGATGAAAATGATCGTCGTCCCAATCGTCTTTACGACAATCGTGCTCGGTGTCTCATCGGTCGGAAGTCCAAAAAGTCTGGGACGCCTTGGCGCGAAGACGCTCGGTTACTTTACAATCGTCACGATGATTGCTATCTTTACCGGATTATTCGCAGCAAACCTTGTTGAGCCGGGAGCCGGTATCAATATGGCGACGCTTGAAAAGACGGACATCTCAACGTACGTCGCAACGGAAGAAACGACGAAAGATCAAGGTCTTGTCGAAAAAATCGTCAATATCGTGCCGACGAACATCCTGGACGCGATGGTGCGCGGTGATATGCTGGCCATCATCTTCTTCTCGGTTCTGTTTGGACTCGGTGTCGGATTTGCGGGCGAAAAAGGCTTGCCGGTCGTCCGCTTCTTCGAAGGTGTCGCAGCGACGATGTTCAACCTGGTTAACATCGTCATGAAGTTCGCACCAATCGGTGTATTCGCCTTGATTGGTGTCACCGTCTCGACGTTCGGAATCGAATCACTCGGTTCATTGTTTAAATTGATTGGAACATTATATGTCACGGCGCTTCTTTTCATGGTCATCGTCTTCGGATCGATCATGAAGTGGGTCGGCATCCGGGTATCGGATTTCGTCCGTGTCTTTAAGGATGAATTGCTCCTGACGTATTCGACGGCATCGTCGGAAACAGTGTTACCACGCGTCATGGAGAAACTGGAGAAGATGGGTGTGCCAAAATCGATCGTCAGCTTCGTTGTTCCGACGGGTTACTCATTTAACCTCGATGGATCAGCACTTTACCAAGCCATGGCTGCGTTGTTCATCGCGCAGATGTACAACATTGATTTATCGATCGGCACGCAGTTGACGCTTGTCTTCGTTCTGATGCTGACGTCAAAAGGAATGGCTGCTGTACCGGGAGTTTCGTTTGTTGTGTTGCTCGCAACACTCGGAACGGTCGGGATTCCACCAGAAGGTCTCGCCTTCATCGCCGGGATCGACCGGATCATGGATATGATGCGTTCTGTCGTCAACGTGACAGGGAACACGCTCGCATCACTCGTCATCGCGAAGTGGGAAGGTGTCCTTGATTCCGACCAACTCGACGAGTTCATGTCGACGGAAGGTAAGCAGGATAAAGTGAAAAGTGCATAATAGGTACGACAGCAGACCAGATGAATCGTCATCTGGTCTTTTTTTGTATTCGTAGAACGATGGTGTCGTTTTTGTCACGCCCGCTTTTCTCGGGCGGAACGCAAGCCGCGGTCGTCTCTGACGACCGGGTCTCGCCTGTTCCTGACGGAAGCGGTGCTTCCTTTTCCCGTAGAAGTCGGGCGAAACACACGCTACCTCTGTTGAATGGGTTGAATATCAGATTGTCAAAATATATCAAATCGTATCGTTTATGAATAAAGTAATGAATTTATCACGATTGTTTAAAATAAGTTGAATAATGTTTAAATAAAAATTAATATTATTGATATAGAACGGTGGATAGACAACAAAAGGAGGAAAACAAGTGGATATATTTATTTCGGTAATGATCACGATTGGATTGTTTGGAGGACAGTTTTATCTCGCAAGAAAAAGTAATTGGCTCGGAGTGATTCTGCCTGTACTTGCCTTAGTGGCAGGAGCATACATATACTTTTATACAGGGGAGCATTCCGATGACCGTGAATCATTGATTCGGGTTGGCACGCTCATGCTGACGTCAACCTTAGTCAGTATATCAGTGGAGGGAAACAACTCGCGCAAGAAAAAACTGCAACGCGAAAAGGACCGCCTCGATATTCAAGATTTGTAAGAGAGAAGTGAGGGAAAACGATGGAACGACAAGATGTACCTGCTTGGGTACTGGCTTTAGAACAAGAACATCTCGAATTCATCCGGAAGTTCGTCTTAAACTCCGGTTCTCTAAAAGACATGGCAACTTCTTATCAAGTATCATATCCGACCGTCCGGACGAAGTTGAACCAATTGATTGAACGAATCGAGTCCGTGCAACAAGAGGACGTCGAATTCATCAATATGATCAAGAATCTCGTCCTCGACGAACGGTTAAATCTCGATATCGCGAAAGTGATCATCGACTCCTACCGAAAAGATCAGACAAAGTGAAGGAAAACAAAAATGAGATCCCCGATTCCTCGGCGATCTCATTTTGTATTATTTCTTGTCGTCCTTTTTTTCCTGTTCTTTCTTGATCATCTTCTTAGCTGCCATCCGGAAGCGGAAGATGAGGTAGAGACGGTAAAAGTCGACGGCTGCGAACAGCGTCAAGAGAATCGTCCAGAAGTTGAAGACGGTTCCTGCCTCGATTGAGTTGCTGTACGCGAGGTACATGAACAGAATACCGAAAATGGCATAAAAGAATGCCATGAAGTTTGAACCTTGTCGCATGAAAACACTACCTTTCGTTAATTAAGTCGTTGCGTAGAGGGCAAGCACGACGATGCCGTTGTTAAAGACGTGAATGGCAATCGGTGCGATGATGCGGCGGGTCTTGACGAAGACGAGCGAGAAGACGAAGCTCATCGCGACGTAAATCAAGAACTTGTTGTCGCCGTGGATCAGACCGAAGATGATTCCACTGAGAACGAAGCTGAAGATGAAGTTCAGTTTCGTCGACAAGTTTCCGAACATGATGTGGCGGAACAGAAACTCTTCCATGATCGGACCAAGCAGGACGACCATCAGTTGGAGAATCGGAATGACCTGGATCGCTTGCATGATTTGATCCGTATTTTGTGATTTCGCGATGTTTTCAATCCCACCGGACAACCAGGCATCAATCAAGTTGACGCTGATTAAAGAGACATACAGTAAGACGATTCCGATTCCGATCCACTTTAACGTATCCATCGTATCGGTTTGGTTGCCCTCTGCTTTCCACTTCTGCCAGTCAGGACGTAGACAATAGAAGGAAACGATGACGGCTACGGTAAAACCAATCGCGAGCCACCAGCCGAGAACACCCGGAATTTGGCTTTTTGACAGGAAACTCGGAAAGGTTGCTGGGACAAGTTGCACGATTAAATAAATCACAATCGGAATGATGTGACGGATTTGCCACTTCTCTGCCATGTTGAACGGCAGATTGACGGAATTTTTCATCGGTCGGGACACAACTCCTTTGTAATGAAGGTACTGTCCCGATTGTAACAAACAAACCGACCGGGCGCACGAATGGTGATGGTTCAAAGATGTCGATTTCGGGAAAACGGATAAGGGTTCGGGCTTGAATTCCAACTGGAAACCGTTTAAGATAAAAATATGTTAGCACTCCAATTAAGTGAGTGCTAAAAAACAGTCATGTTCAAGGAGGATGTTTCGCATGTTAAAACCACTTGGTGATCGCATCGTGATCGAAGTCGTTAAAAAAGAAGAAACAACACTCGGAGGAATCGTTCTTCCTGGGTCAGCGAAAGAAAAGCCGCAAGAGGGTAAAGTCGTCGCTGTCGGTACAGGCCGTGTGACGGAGCAGGGTGTCCGTGTACCACTTGAAGTGAATGTCGGGGACCACGTCATCTATGCGCAATACGCAGGGTCAGAAGTGAAAGTCGATGGCAACGAATACTTAATCTTACGCGAAAGCGATATTTTAGCAGTAGCAAACTAATCAAAGGGGGATTTCAGTCATGGCAAAAGATATCTTATTCAGTGAAGAGGCACGCCGGGCGATGCTTCGTGGAGTAGACGCATTAGCGGACGCAGTCAAGGTGACGATCGGACCAAAAGGACGGAACGTCGTCCTCGAACGTAAATTCGGTTCACCACTCATCACGAATGATGGTGTGACGATTGCAAAAGAAATCGAACTCGAAGATCACTTCGAAAACATGGGCGCGAAGCTTGTGGCAGAAGTCGCATCGAAAACGAATGAAATCGCAGGGGATGGTACAACAACAGCGACAGTCCTCGCACAAGCGATGATCCGTGAAGGACTTAAAAACGTCACAGCGGGTGCGAACCCGATGGTCATCCGTAAAGGGATCGAAAAAGCAGTCCGTCGCGCCGTCGAAGAACTGCACGCGATTGCGAAACCAATCGAAGGCAAAGAAGCGATCGCACAAGTGGCGGCGATTTCGGCAGCTGACGAAGAAGTTGGTCAATTGATTGCCGAAGCGATGGAACGTGTCGGTCAAGACGGTGTCATCACAATCGAAGAATCACGCGGCTTCACGACGGAACTTGATGTCGTCGAAGGCATGCAGTTTGATCGTGGCTATGCATCACCATACATGATCACGGATTCCGATAAAATGGAAGCGGTCCTTGAGAACCCGTACATCTTGATTACGGACAAAAAGATTTCGAACATCCAGGAAATCCTGCCGGTTCTTGAGCAAGTCGTCCAACAAAACAAACCACTCTTGATCATCGCGGAAGATGTCGAAGGCGAAGCACTCGCGACACTCGTCGTCAACAAACTCCGTGGAACGTTCAACGCCGTTGCGGTTAAAGCACCTGGTTTCGGAGACCGTCGGAAAGCGATGCTCGAAGACATCTCAATCGTCACTGGCGCAGAACTGATCACAGAAGAACTCGGTCTTGATCTGAAAGAAACACAAATCACGCAACTCGGCCGTGCGTCGAAAGTCGTCGTTTCAAAAGACAACACAACAATCGTCGAAGGAAACGGACACAGTGATTCAATCACAGCCCGTGTCGGTACGATCCGTTCACAAATCGAAGAAACGACAAGCGACTTCGATCGTGAAAAACTCCAAGAGCGTCTCGCGAAACTCGCAGGCGGCGTAGCCGTCGTCAAAGTCGGCGCCGCAACGGAAACGGAACTGAAAGAACGGAAACTCCGGATTGAAGATGCGCTCAACGCGACACGCGCAGCCGTCGAAGAAGGAATCGTTGCCGGTGGAGGAACAGCCTTCATCCACGTCACGAAAGCCGTTGAATCGATTTTGGCTGTCACAACAGGCGACGAAGCAACGGGGGTCAACATCGTTCTTCGTGCGCTCGAAGCACCACTCCGCCAAATTGCGGAAAATGCCGGTCAAGAAGGTTCCGTCATCGTCGAGCGTCTCAAGCATGAAGCGCAAGGCATGGGTTACAATGCCGCAACAGACGAGTATGTCGACATGATCGAAACAGGAATCGTCGATCCGGCGAAAGTAACGCGTTCAGCACTTCAAAACGCAGCCTCTGTTTCAGCCATGTTCTTAACGACAGAAGCCGTCATCGCCGACAAACCGGAACCAGCCGGTGCACCTGCAATGCCTGATATGGGCGGCATGGGTGGAATGGGCGGAATGATGTAACTTTCATTCTATACTTTTATACAGTGCTATTTGTGACTCGCTAAAAAGAATTTTAACATTCAAAAAGCTAATTTATTCGACATTTTGGTTTCGAATAAGTTAGCTTTTTGATATATATGTGGGTATTTTATTAATTTAATATTAGCTATTATAGTTTTACCTAAATATAAAACATGTGGACATTTATTATGTTTATGGATTAAAGGAATAATAAAAAATATTGAATGATTCAACTTATCAATGGAAAAAGAAGTTTAAACTTAGTTTTGAAATAAATTTTAATAATCCATATCAAGGTATTTTTATTTAGTGAAAGGTAGTAAAATTGTTTGATAAGTAGATAATAAAAAAGAGAAGATATTTTTTTATCTTAGGTATATTATATTAAATCTATTAAGAAGACATAATTATTTTGAAGGTGATACTTATAAAAGTGAATTTTGAAATAGTTAACTATTAAAGAAAAAATAAATAACTGGAGGGTTCTAAAATGAAAATAAAAATCTCTCATTTTAAGTCTCTTTTAAATGTATCTTTTGATCCAGGAGTAGTTAATGTGTTTATAGGATCAAATGGTAGCGGTAAAAGTGCTATTTTAGAAGCGTTGGGAGTATTAAGTGCAGCTATTTCAGGAAATGTGAATGATTCAGTTTTATACAACAAGGGTGTAAGACTAGGAACCCCTTCTCTATACAAATCTTCTTTTAAAGATCAAAAGAGACTATCATTAAATATTGAATTTGATATAGATTGGGAAAACAAAAATGATCATTGGAATTATAAGGTTAATTTGAGTAATCCTATAGAAAAACCTAATCCTAATTGGAACTACTACACTGAAAAGCTTGAGAAAAATAACAAAAAAATTTTAGGTAGATCTAGAGCTTCGAAATTCCAACTTAATAATTTTCCCAAAATGGAGTTAGACTCTTCTAAAGGATTACTTTCATTTGCTCAAGGGATTGAATCTGACGAAACAGATTTTGCGAGTGATTTATATGATTCGATTAAAGATTATGCAATATACACTCCTAATACAACTACTTTAAGAGGAGTTCAAATTGATCCTTTTCAAAAAGAGCCTCTAGGGCTTTTAGGAGGTCAGCTTTCTAAAGTAATAGAAGATTTAATGAATTTAGACGAGGAATTATTTGGAACTATGGATTTAGATGATTTACTAGAGCTGATTTCTTGGACTAATGAAGTTTCGACAGGAAAAGTTTCTAAAGGAATCATATCTCCAAATGTCCCGACAACTCCGAAAACTATTAAATTTACTGATAGATTTATGAGAGAGGGACGAAACGAACTTACTGCTTATGATGCTAGCGAGGGTTCATTATATGTTTTATTCTTATTATCGCTAGTGATGCATGAATCTTCACCTAGAATGTTAGCTGTTGATAATTTTGATCAAGCACTAAATCCAAGACTGGCTAGAAAAGTTACAAAGTTTTTTTGCGATGAGGCAATAAAACATAACCGAAGATGCTTTTTAACTACGCATAATCCCTTAGTTTTAGACGGCTTAGATTTAAATAATGACGAAATAAGACTATTTACTGTAGATCGAAATTATTACGGTCATACAGTTATAAATAGAGTAGAAATTAATAGTAATTTAAGAGAACTAGGTTCAAAAGGATACAGTTTATCAGAACTTTGGATTGAAGGAAGATTAGGAGGAATACCTAATATATGAGTCAAAAAATTATAGGTATAGTCTCGGAAGGACCAAGAGATTTTGATGTTTTTAATGCAATTATAGAGCACTTATCTCCGAATACCTTTAGATGTATTCCAATTCATCCAGTACAATCAGAAACTAGCGGATTTGGATCTCATGGAGCAGGATGGAAGGGTGTACTTTCTTGGTGTAGTCAATTCAATAGTAATGAGGATATTGAAACTTATTTAAATTCATTTCAGCCCTCAATAGATGCATTGATTATTCATATAGATGCAGATATTGCTCGTGAATCTGAGATAAACTGTTATCAAGATTGTGAAAACATGTTACTAACAATAAGGTCATTAACAGATTTGTTAAAAAACCATATGAGTATTAATGAATCAGATAGTAACGAACGGATTATATTTTGTATACCCAGCGACAATACAGAAGCATGGATTTTGTGTGCATTTAGTCCTGAATTAGATAATCCTCCAGACAGTATTATCGAATGTATTAATAAACCAGACCTAAGATTAGCAACTCACCCCCTATCTCTATTAAAGCTAAAAAATGGAAAACCCAAAAAAAGCGCTAATAAATATTTAGAAATATTGATACCGAAAATGATATCAGAATGGGATGTTGTTAAAGAAAAATGTACTCAAGCAAATCAACTTTCAGATAATATTCTGAGTTTATAAACATTACAAATTTGATTTTTTTTAAAATGAAATGACCTTGTTTAAAAAATGAATTATATACTGTTGATTAAATATGATTTATTAAAGTGATAACCATGTATATTACATTCAATAGATAAACGAGTTCGATTTTCTCTTCAAATCTAAGGGAGGTTAGGCATAATTATTATTTAATTAGTCATTATGCTTTTCATTACTCCAGCTCATTCTCTTCAATAATCTTATCCGACAACTTTAATTGTTCGCTCACATCCTTCACTTGATTTCGACAGAACTTCATCTCGACTTTTTTTTCCGTTGAGACGTCATAGCAAGTGCCTTCGCCGGATGCTTTCGCCAAATCCGCTTCATAGTAATAGTCCTTGTAGCCGAACGAACCATCGCGAAAGCCCGTCAGATTCGGTTTGTCGTCGATGAGTGATTGTCCCATCATATAGAGGACGTCTTCACATTTAATAAATCAACAATCGTTGGTGCGATATCAATCTGTCCACCATTTTCTTTCATGACCCGACCGGTTTGCTGGTCGGGTTTTTTGATGAAGAGCGGGATGCGGCGCTCGAGCTCAAAGGTAGAAGTGGGAGACGAGTCCGCTTTTTGTGCAGCGCAGTGCCTTCATTGACGAGTCCACTATCGTGATCGCCATAAAAGATGATGAGGGACTGATCCCATAGGTCTCGCTGATTCAACTCGTCAATCATCCTCCCGACATCGGTATCAACGTGATGCACGGTCTGATAATACCATTTCAACATCGGATCCTCAAATTCCGACAGATCAAGCGTCTGGTCTTCCTTGTAGATCTCATACGGAGTATGACTCGTCAATGCGACTAAATAAAATGAGAAGAACGGTTCTTGCAGCGTTTCCATGTGATCAATTGATTCGAGGAAGAACTGCTGATCGTTCAGCGCCATCCCGATTTTCTTCTCTCTTGAATAATTCTTTTGACTGAAGAAGTGCTTAAAACCGATATTCTTATAGACATCGTCACGGTTCCAGAAGAATTTTTCGTATGCATGCATCGCTGCCGTATCGTATCCGTTTTTTTCGAGTAACGCAGGCAGCGGTTCAAATTCATTCGTTGGACATTGCGTATAGACAGAACCTGATTTTAATGGATAAAGCGATGTGTTCGTGATGAATTCGGCTTCCGAAGCCCGTACGTCATGCGTCTGGTGATACAACGACGAAAAGTAGAGCGATTCTTTCTTCAACCGATTCAGGTCGATGTCACTTCTTCACCATTGATAGTTTAATCGATGACAGAAGCCTGGAACGACTCGAGCTGAAAAAGAATGTATAAGCTTAGATTTATGTTCTTTTCTCTAATAGGTCAGTATTTACAGTCTGCTATTATTAGAAATATATCAGAAAGGCAGGAATATTATGAAGAAAAACGCAGAAATCACAATTCAACCTTTAATGGAACAATCCATAGCTATCATCAACGACACAAATGGACCGTTTCCAATCATCGGAAAGATTCTCCCAAGTTTTTCGAACGGCGTCTGGTCCTACGAAGAAGAGTTATACGATACTCCATCTGAAATCCGTTTCCCGGATGACAAACTGGATTGGTCTGCTTATATCGACAGCAGTGAAAAGATCGTCTTGTTAGCCTTCCGCGAAGATGCGTGCGTCGGTCAAATTCGTCTCGTCAAAGACTGGAACCGGTTTGCCTATATTGAAAACATCGCCGTCAAAAAAGATTTCCGGAAAAGCGGTGTCGGTCACTTATTGCTTGAAGCAGCTGAAACCTGGGCGAAGAAACAGTCGTTGATCGGCTTATCGCTTGAAGCGCAAAATGATAACTTGATTGCCTGCCGTTTTTACGTCAAAGAGGGATTTGTTCTTGGGGGTGTGGATACGCTGAAACAGTCCGCTAATGCCGAAATCGATATCACGTTGTATTGGTATAAGTTGTTTTAAGTTTAAAGTTAAGAGTGACTTAAGTAATCGCTTCAGGTGATTTCATAATGATCTGAGGCGAATTTGATATAAAATCTTGAGGGGAACAGGAACACTAAAAATAAAGACAATGCTTCATTCTTTACTAATCGTTCTAGAAAGGGTATGATCGGTTTGTAATTCGAAATCAATTTACCTTTTTTAGAACGTTCATTCTAAAAAACAACGATGATGTTCACGTAACGATTGAAGGAGAAATGACATGGCTAGAAGTAAAGAGTTTGACGAAACCGTTGTCTTAAAAAAAGCGATGGAGTTGTTTTGGGAGCAGGGCTATGAAAAAACATCGATGCAGGATTTAGTCGACCGCATGGGGATCCACCGGAGAAGTATTTATGACACATTTGGTGACAAACGTTCACTGTTCCTGGCGGCTCTGGATGCATATGAAAAATTCATTACGCATGAGATGGAGACGATCATCCGTCAAAAGACGTCGGTTCACGCGGCGATCCGTGACGTGTTCCTGTTCATCCTTCGTTCTTCGGACCAGTATCCAAAAGGATGTTTGTCAGTGAATGCGGCAGTCGAACTGTCCTTACTCGATCAGGAAATCGACCGGCTCGTGACAGCGATGTTCAACCGGACGGAAGGCATGTTCGAGGAGTTGATCCGGCACGGACAGCAAAACGGCGAACTGTCGGACGAGATTGATCCGGTACAGACGGCGCGTTTTCTGCACAACAATCTGATTGGTCTGCGCGTATTGATCAAAACGAACTACAGTCAAAAAGAATTAGAAAGTATCATCACCCTGGCACTCAAAGTGCTGGACTGACTTTCTTTTTTTTTACTCATTCTAGAACGTTCATTCTAAAAAACAGCTTTACTATTTGAAGGAGGAAAATAATCATGACTACGACTCAACTACCAACACAATCACAATTTATCGAAGCAGCAGGAACACGTTACGCCTACCGGACAATGGGACAGACGGAAGGAATGCCAGTCGTCCTGTTCGTCCATTTCAGAGGAACGATCGAAAACTGGGATCCGAAACTGTTGGCACCGCTCGCAGCAACACGCCCGATTATCCTGTTCGACAACAAGGGAGTCGGTGAGACGAGTGGTGAAACACCGGACAGCGTGACAGAGATGGCACAAGACGCGATCGCCTTCATCGAGGCACTCGACCACGAACAAGTCGACGTCCTTGGTTTTTCAATCGGCGGTATGATCGCCCAGGAAGTCGCACTTCAAGCACCGCACCTCGTCCGGAAAATGATTTTGGCAGGAACGTCGCCGGAAGCAGGCGTCAATCCGAGCGCGGAAATCTTTGAGCGGATGAACCGTCACGAAGGAACGGAAGAGGACGGAATCAACGACTTCATGTTCTTCTTCTACGGACCGACCGAGACGAGCCGGGCAGCCGGAATGGCGTCGCTCGAACGGATTTTTGCACAGAAACAGTTTAACAGTTCGGATCAGGTCAAAGAGGCACAAATGCGGTCCGTTGCCAAATGGGCGCAGGCGAAGCCGGACGAAGACTACGAATGGTTACGGACGATCGAACATCCGGTCCTCGTGACGAACGGTGTCGATGACGTCATGGTTCCAACACAAAACAGTTACATCCTGACGGAAAAAATGCCGAACGCACAACTGATCATTTATCCGGATTCAGGTCATGGTCACTTGTTCCAATTCCCGGAACTGTTTGCTGCACACGTCAACTTATTCCTGGATTCAGATGCGATTTAAGCATCTGTCGGCACAGACAAAGGAGGACCTCTCATGAAAGCTGCTCAAATCAGTAAGTATTCCAAAACCATCAAGGCCCAGGTCAACGAAGTACCTGTTCCTGACATCAACGAACACGAAGTATTGATCAAGGTCAAAGCCGCCGCCATCAACCCGCTTGAGATGCTGATTATGACGGGCAGTGTCAAGCTCATTCAGGATTATGCGTTCCCGTTGACGATCGGAAATGAACTGGCCGGTGTCGTCGAAAAGGTCGGGAAACAGGTGCACGGCTTTTCAGTCGGCGATGACGTCTACGGTCGTTTGCCGATTGAAAAAATCGGAGCGATCGCTGAATACGCGGCTGTCGATGCGGCAGCCCTTGCCATCATGCCGAAGAATTTATCGTACGAAGAGGCGGCAGCTGTCGCGTTGACCGGATTGACAGCTTACCAAGGACTGCACGAAGAACTAAACGTCCGGTCCGGTAAAACGGTCTTTATTCCGGGCGGGTCCGGCAGTTTTGGTCAGATGGCAGTTCCGGTTGCGAAAACACTTGGACTGAAAGTAATCGTCAGCGGAAATGCCGAATCCCGTGAGCGGACGATGCAGCTCGGTGCCGATCAATACCTCGATTACGCGACGCAAAACTATGAGGACCTTTTGACGAACGTTGATTATGTCATCGATACGCTCGGACCAAAGGAGTTCAAAAAAGAACTCAGTATCCTAAAAAAAGGCGGACGATTGCTGTCACTGCGGACCGGTCCCAATAAACGGTTTGCACAGGACCGGAGATTTCCGTTTTGGAAACAGACCTTATTTTCACTCGCCGGCGCCGGTTATGACCGGGCAGCGAAAAAACACGGTGTCGAATACCGGTTCATCTTTGTCCGCTCGGACGGTGGTCAGTTAAAAGAAATCACGTCAATCGTCGAAGCGAACCAAATCGTTCCGGCCCTGCATCCGAAACGGTTTACAATCGCTGAAATCAACGAAGCACTGGAATTAGTTGCGACGGGGCGTCCGAAAGGAAAAGTCATCATCACGTTTTAATTGCGGATGAGACAGAAAAGGAGGAATTCCCATGCGGAAAACCGTTTTAATCACGGGTGTCTCCGGTGGTATCGGTAAGGAACTCGCCGACCGGTTTGCCCGGGACGGCTATGAGATGGTGCTCGTTGCCCGGAGTGAAGCGAAGATTTTAGAACTCGCGACACATTATCAAATGACGTACGGTGTCGGCGTCACGGTCATCGCGAAGGATATCGCGGCACCCGGTGTACCTCAGGAAATTTTTGAAGAGCTGCGTCAGAAAAAAATCCAGGTTGATTATTTGATCAACAACGCCGGATTTGGTCTGTTCGGACCATTTGTCGAAACGGATCTCGAACAGGAAACGAACATGATTGACGTCAACATCAAAGCATTGACGATCATGACGAAATTGTTTTTACCGGATATGGTACAGCGGAATCAGGGGGGCGTCATGAATGTCTCCTCGATGGTCGGCTTTTTCCCGGGACCGTTGATGTCGGTCTATCATGCGACGAAAGCATACGTCCTGTCGTTCACGGAAGCCCTTGAAAATGAAGTCAGCGGGACAAACGTAACGGTAACGGCGCTTTGTCCGGGCCTGACGGCAACCGGATTCGCTGATCGCGCCAGCATGGAAAAATCAAACATGCTGCAAGGTAAAGTGATGGAAGCAGGCGAAGTCGCCGACATCGGCTACCGCGGATTTCTAAAGGGCGAGACGCTGATCATTCCCGGCACACAAAACCGGATCTTTTCGTTTGTTCCGCGTCTCCTGCCGCGCAAACAGATTACCCGGATCATCCGTAAGATGCAGGACGGGGCAAAAACCTGATTTGTACAACAAAAAGCAGGCGTCGGATGCGAAATCCGCGCCTTCTTTTGTCATGGGGGAAAATCATTCCAACCCGTTCTTTTCAATGATTGCGTCTGATAGACGCAAATCGTTTCGGACTTGTTTCGTCTGCGGTCGGCACATGTCGCGCGCGACCGCTTCTTTTGTCGAGACGTCATAACAGGTGCCGTTACCGGCTTTTTCCGTCAGGTTCGCTTCGTAATAATAGTCTTTGTAGCGGAAAGAACCGTCGCGGAAGGCGGTCAGATTCGGTTCGTCATCGAGTAAGGAGTTGCCCATCATATACGGTGACTCAAGATTGAGTAAATCAACAATCGTTGGAGCGATATCGATTTGTCCGCCGTTCTCTCGGATAATTTCACCTGTATCCTGATTCGGTTTCTTGATGAACAGCGGTACGCGACGGTCGAGTTCAAAAGCATCGACGGCATTGTCGATTCCGAGTTCCCGTTGCATCTCACTGTCTTTGTTCGTCAGACCGCTGTCATGATCGCCGTAAAAGATGACAAGTGTGTCGTCCCACATGTCTTTTTTCTTCAATTCCTTGACCATCTGTCCGACGGCTCCGTCGACGTAGTGGATGGTCTGGTAATAGCCTCTTAACATCGGATCGTCATAACCGGACAAGTCGAGTTGCCGTTCGTCTTTTGGTATCTCGTATGGCGTATGACTTGTCAAGGCGACAAGGAAGGAGAAGTACGGTTCTTTCAGCATTTCCATATGTTTAATCGATTTTGTGAAAAACTGTTTGTCATTCAGGGCCATGCCGATTTTCTTTTGTTTCGGATAATCATCTTGGCTGAAAAAATGTTTGAAGCCGATATTTTGATAGACCTGATCGCGGTTCCAAAAGCCTTTTTCATACGCATGCATGGCAGCTGTGTCGTACCCGTTCGTACGCAACAGATCTGGCAGCGCGTCAAACTCGTTGTCCGGGAACCGGGTATAGACAGAACCGGATTTTAACGGATAAAGCGAAGTGTTCGTAATGAATTCGGCGTCCGAAGTCCGCCCTTCGTGCGTCTGGTGGTAAAACGACGAGAAGTACAATGATTCCTCTTTCAGTTTGTTTAAATTCGGAGTTAAGGTCTGACCGTTCACTTGTTGGTCGATGACCGATGCCTGAAACGATTCGAGCTGCACTAAAATGATGTTTGGTTTTTTCGTGGCACCACTCGTGTCGGAAGTTTTCGTTTCGTCGATCTGTTGTTGTTCCGACGTGGTCAACGCTTTGTCCGGCGCAATGGCGCCTTGGATACCGCGCAACAAATCAATGCCGTGATATCCCCAAAATCCGAGCTGGTAATAGTCGCGCATGTCGGACACGGACCGGCTGAGCCGTTGGTCTTCTTTGACGACGCTGTATGTGACCGGAGCCGCAAACAGAACCATACCGGCAAGGAAAGCGAGTCCGGCCGTTTTTCGGCGTGTCTTTTTCGCAACGGCAAATGTCCGCTTTCGCATGAAGAACAAAAAGCCGATGAAAATCAGACTGTCCGCAAACAACAGGAAGTCCGATGGCAGAATCAAGGCAGCAAAACCGCTGCTGACATCTCCCATCTGCATCATCTGTGACATGAGCGAAACGGACAGGAAGTCGTCAAAGTAACGGTAATACCACATATCGGAAATCAGTAAAAAACTGTGGGCGATGAGAAGGCCGAGCCAAATCCAGCGGCGTTTTTGCCAGTCGATTAATAGGGTCCAACTCGACAGCACCAGCATACCGCCGAGATTCATGAAAAAGAGATCGAGCGGAAAAGCCGTATCGGTATAAAAACTAAACAGCACGAATTTTAACGTGCCCAACAATAAATAAAACGCGTAACCGAGTACAATCATGATTTGCTCCTAACGTTCGTCATAGTCTTGAAATAGTCTATACCCTGAAGCGAATGAGAACGAACGTTTGAGTCGGTCGTTATGTGCTGTGCATTTGAAAAAGCCGGGATTCAAGCAGTGAAGGAGAAAAGAAACATCGAAATAATAGGAATGTTATAGATTTTATAAGTAATTTACATTAGGATGAATTGGTGCGTATTTAATGTTTGAGGGAATTTTTTCAATTTCAGTCGTCCCGTCATGAATCAAAAAGTATAGGAGCTAATGTAAAATGAATCAACTGAATCAAAAAGAAGTGCCGCAACAAAAACTCATTAACACCAAAAGCCAGTTCCGGCCTGAAATCGAAGGGTTGCGTGTCGTTGCTGCCTTACTGGTCGCAGTCTATCATATCTGGTTCAACCGCGTATCGGGCGGTGTCGATGTGTTCTTCGTCATCTCCGGATTCCTGATCACGACGTCGATTATCTCGACGATTAACCGGACCGGTGAATTCCGCTTTTTGCCGTACGTCACGAAACTGATTAAACGGTTACTGCCGTCGGTCCTGTTCATTTTAGCCGTCGTCCTCGTTCTCAGTTCATTTTTACTGCCGCAATCGATTTTAGAGAAAACGATTCGTGAAGTCGTCGCCTCGATGTTCTTCTATCAAAACTGGCAACTCGCCATCTCGAGTACGGATTATCTGGATGCGAGTCAGATGAAATCGCCGGTCGAACATTTCTGGGCACTGTCGATTCAAGGTCAGTTCTATATGATTTGGTTTATTCTGTTCTCATTCATCTTATGGATGGTCAAAAAGTATACGATTAAAAACGTCAAACCGATGATCAATACGATTTTAGGGGTGTTGTTCGTCACATCGTTAAGCTATTCGATTTATTTAACGGAAGTCAACCAGCCGTGGGCGTATTTCATCACGATGACGCGCGTTTGGGAATTTGCGTTGGGCAGCCTGCTTTGCATCAACCTGTCGTCGATTCATGTTCCGAAATGGATGGCGACTTTGATGGGCTGGCTCGGATTAATAGGTCTTGTCCTGACCGGGATTCTCTTTAACGTCTCGCAAATGTTCCCGGGCTACATCGCCTTGTGGCCGATGACATGTGCGTTGTTCATCGTCCTGTCCGGAACACGCGACACGACGTTCGGCATCAAACGTTTCCTCGGATCAAAGCCGATGGTCAAACTCGGAGGGATTGCATTCGGGATTTACCTTTGGCACTGGGTCCTGCTGGAGTTTTACCGGTACAACGTCCAGCAGACACCGGGTTTCCTGGTAGGAACTGCCATCATCCTGTCGGCGATTCTTCTGTCGTACCTGATGACGGAATTTATTGAGAAACCGATCCGCAGTGCAACAGTCGACCGGTCCGCTTTCAAGAAGCTCGGCATCATGATGAGCATCAACGTGTTGTTGATCGGTTCACTGATCGGGCTCAAGTATTTCGAAGAGCAGGAATTAAAGAAGGGTGTCAGCGCAAACGATTATCCGGGAGCGATGGCAGTCAAGAATCCGGATCAAACGCCGGAGCGCGATCCGTTTCCGTCCTATGCCAACGTCTTTGATGACCTGCCGCTCGTCCATACTGATGGCAGTAATCAGGGACTGAGCAAAAGTGATGTCAAAGTCGGCGAATACGGCGAAACGAAAAACTACATCGCAACGATTGCCCTCGTCGGCAGTTCGCACTCGGAGCAATGGTTCGGAGCGATTCATGAAGCCGCAAAAGGTGAGAAGTACCGGATCTTGAACATCACCCGTTCCGGAACACGCTTCTCGACCGGCTACGACGATAACGTCCTAAAAGGCATCTGGAATCAAAACGTCCTCGACTATTTGAAGGATGCCGATGTCGATCTGATCATCTCGCACGTCACGGCGGCGGATGCGACGAAAGATAAGATTCACCAACAGATGGTCGATCAAATGCAATACGTCAAAGACGAGTACGGCATCGACGGTCTGGCACTGCGGGATAATCCGCGTTACAGCTTCAACGTCCTCGAGTCGCTCGAGACGACGAGCATCGAAGAGACGACGAAGAAGATGAATGCCGAAGTCAACCAACGTGATGGAGCGTATTGGAAAAACTTCGAAAAAACGAACAAATCGCTCTACAAACTCGACTTGACGGATTACTTCCGCGTCAACGGTGAATTCCGTCCGGTCATCGGGAATGTCGTCATCTATCGTGATATCAGTCATATGACGAATTCATATGCTGAAAGTTTCGGACCGGTCTTCAAACAGAAACTGAATGAAGTCGTGACGGATATCCTGAAGAAAAAAGAAGAAAAGTAAGAACTGAAACACTTCCGCTTATGGGTGGAGGTGTTTTTTGTAGAGAAAACAGGTCTTTGGAATAATTTGGGGAATACAATAGGGAACGTACAAAGGGGGAACTACACATGACAGAAACAGAACTCGCACAACGTTTTCAAACGTTTGCGGAACGGGAGTGCCGCGACTCCAGTCCGTTATACGAATACTTATCACTCGAGATTGCGAAAAACCCGGAAATTCTCGCATTATGCCAACACGCACGTGACGGTCAGCCGGTTCCGAACCTGTTATTTGGTGCCGTCCATTATCTGTTGTTAAAAGGCGTCGGTCATCCGCTCGCCGCGTATTATCCAAGCGTGACTGAACGGCCAAAACCGTTTACAGATGCCTTTGCCGATTTTCAGTCATTTTGCGCGACATATGAAGCCGAGTTGATTCCGCTCCTGGCACATCGTCTTGTCCAAACAAATGAAGTTCGGCGCTGTACGTATCTCTATCCGGTCTTCAGTCAGATTCATCAACAGACACAGAGACCGCTCGCTCTACTTGAGATCGGTACAAGTGCCGGCTTACAGCTGCTGTTTGATCAATACAGCTACGCGTACGGAAACGGAGAAGTCGTCGGGAACCCGGTATCGCGTCTGCACTTGACGTCGGTCATCGAAGGAACGGAAACGCCGGCCGTGGCACAAACGCCGCCGCCGGTCGCAAGCCGGATCGGACTTGATCTGAACATCGTCGACTTACATGATGCCGATGAACAGTTGTGGCTGAAAGCACTGATTTGGACGGAGCACCGGGAACGGCTCGAGATGTTCGAGGCGGCAGCGCGTTACGTAGAAGAGTACGCGCTGGAACTCGTCGAAGGGGACGGAGTGAAGTTGTTGCCGCTCTATGCAGCACAGACACCGGACGATAGTATCCTCTGTATTTTCCATACGCATGTTGCGAACCAGATGCCGCTCGCGGTCAAAAAAGAATTGCTCCAGGTCGTCAGGGAAATCGGGCGGACGCGTAATCTCTATCACGTCTACAACAATGTCCAGGACCGTTACCTGCATCTCGATGCCTACATCGACGGTGTGTTGACGGAACAGACGATTGCCGAGACGGACGGACACGGTCGCTGGTTCAAATGGCTCGTGACACAAGAAGTATAAAATTATCTTGGATTCAAAGGAAAAGCGTTACTTTATCCAAAAAACGGGAAAAGACGACATGTACATCCATCGTCCGTCACTGTTTTCGAAAAAAGGAGCGAAGTCATGTCTAATGTGAAACTGGCTGTCATCTATTACAGTTCGACCGGAACCAATCATCAACTCGCCATGTGGGCGAAAGAATCAGGAGAAGCCGCCGGTGCTGAAGTCCGTCTTGCGAAAATCAAGGAGACGGCACCGGCAGAAGCAATTGCCTCGAATCCACTTTGGCAAAAACATACCGATGCTACGCGTGACATCGAGGAAGCGACACCCGACTTGCTTGACTGGGCAGATGCGATCATCTTCAGCGTCCCGACCCGTTACGGACACGTTCCTGGACAATTCCAGCAATTCCTCGATACGACAGGTGGTCTCTGGGGACAAGGAAAGCTGGTCAATAAAGTCGTCAGTGCCATGTCGTCTGCGCAAAATCCGCACGGTGGTCAGGAAGCGACAGTTCTTGCTGTTTATACATCGATGTTCCATTGGGGTGCGATCGTCGCAGCACCAGGGTATTCGGATCCGGTCCTGTTCGCAGCAGGCGGAAACCCGTACGGAACGACGGTCACTGTCGATCAGGACGGAAACATGGTCGAATCGGTTGAACCTGCTGTTCGTCACCAGGCGAAACGGACGGTCGATATCGCAAGCCGTATTAAAGGATAAGCAAAAACCGCGCCGTTCCGCAAGGGAACTGGCGCGGTTTGTTGTTATAACGGTGGTGTCGGATTAAGCGGTAAGTCGACCGTGAACGTCGAACCTTGTCCTTCGATTGATTCGACATGAATTTCGCCATCATGGGCACGGGCGATCTCGCGACAAATCGATAACCCGAGTCCTGTTCCACCGATTTTTCGGGTATCCGAATTATCGACACGATAAAACTTTTGGAACAGTTCGCTCATCGCGGAAGCGGGAATTCCGATTCCGTGATCGGTAATCGCGATGGTTACCCGATTAGTGTGTTCCGTTAAACGAACTTCAATTGAGCCGCCTGCTGGAGAATACTTAATCGCATTGTTAATCAAGTTTCCAAACAGCTGACGAATCTTTTTCGTATCGGCCTCAATCAAGAGCGACGAAACGTCAGTCAAGATGCGAATAGTATGTGTAGAAGATGAAAGACTATGAAGTTGCTTCAAATCCTTCAGCATCGCGAGTAGATCAAACGGTTCGAATGTGTACTGCTGACGGTTGGCTTCCATCCGTTGCAGGTCGAGGAAGTCGTTGATTAACAATGACAGTCGTTCGGTTTCCGAATGGACCGCTTTCAGATATTTTTTTTGACGATGTGGAGGGAGATCCCGTTGAATCATCAACTCGGTGAATCCATAAATCGAAGAGAGCGGTGTCCGTAATTCATGGGAAATTGTTGAAACGAGTTCGTTTTTAATTCGGTCAATTTCGACTTCATTCGTCACATCACGTAAAACGAGAAGAATCCCGCGGAATTTTCCGCCGTAATGGATTTCTTCCGAGTATGTCTTGATGAAACGTTTTTCACGATCGATCGAAAAGGTAATACCTTCTCCGGTTTCACGATTAATGAATGTTTGGTGCAGATATCGTTCGAATTCAGAGAGCTGATCCACTCGATTTTTCAGATAGGTGATCGAGTCATCGATTTCAATCAACCATTCTGCTTTCGAGTCGACGGCAGATGGATGATCGAATAAATCGAGTAACGGACGATTGATTAATTGAATCGGTCCGTCGGGTTCGATGTAGACAATCGATTCGCGGATCGAGTTCAACAAGCGGGCTGTTTTTTCCCGTTCCCGTCCAATCTCATCAAACGTCCGCATCCGGAGTAACGATAAGGCCAGCTGACGTGCAAAGGCAGCAAGCTCCTCTTGTTCCTGCGGGTCAAATGGATGATGGAGACGCATCAGGTAGATATAGGCGATGATCTCATCAGTGCTGGCATCAAGAACCGGTGTGACGGCAATCGCGCGTTGGGCAAACTGAGCGATGTGCGGGACTTTATCCTTTCGTGCTCGGCGGATGACAGGTTCGATTGTCGCAATTAAATCGTCTTGTTCTTGTTCCGTCAGACCGTAGGAAATGATATTCGTCACCGTTGTTCCTTCCTTAAAAATCAAGGAACCGTTCGTTGAATCGGTAATCTCGACCATCTTTTCGATGACGGCCGGATAAGCGGTGACTGTATCACGGGAAGCAAGAGTTTCCGTCAGCTGATTCCGGATTTTCAAGTGTGCTTCGTTCCGTAAAGTGATTCGCAACGCTTGTTCTAAATTATCATTGGATGACATCAACCGGTGTTTATTGTCGGTCAGGGCCGTCGCCATTTGATGAAAAGATTTGCTGAGCTCACCGATTTCATCGGTCCGATTCATGGGAATCAGCGGTGCGGTATGTTGCCCTTGGGCAAGCAGTTTACTTTCTTTACTGAGGAGCTGGATTTGACGTGTCGTCCGTGCGATGAACGGTCGAATGATCAACAGAATGACAAGGAACAGGACCAACAGATTGATGAGCCAAATCCATTCCGCGTATTTCGTTTGTTTGATTAGTTTCTCTTTCGCCATTTCTTCTTTCGCCTGGAGACTCGTCCGGTAACTGGTGAAGACACTCTCCATCGTATTAACGCTTTTGCGCATCGTTTCACTGTTCGATGCATTCATCTTGAATTTCCGGTTCGGATCCCGCTTGACCTGCGGCATCATCGATTTTAAACTCGGCATCTGTAAAAACGTTTCGTCCACGGTACCGTCCTGTTTGGCTTTGACATATTTAATCAGGCTCGGCATGACGAATGTCGTGTAGGACGTGTACAGGGAACGGACATCAGACGCATAAATCTGATCCGCTTGATATTTTCCGTTTTTCTCGAACCATTCGGTTTGCTGTTCAAGAGATGATTTTTTTTCATTAATGGTTTCAAGAACGGCGTCATCACCGAAAACGATATATCCGCGCATTTCATATTGTAAGGACTGCCAATCGTCCCATAAGGACGTCGCCCGTTCCTGCCGTTCACTGATCGCATCGAGACTTGTCTTGGCGCTCATCACCTGATGATTCGTATAAAAGTAAGCGGCAATCGAAGAGACTGATAACGTGATCAGTATAAGGTAAAAAGCGGACATGATTTGCCGGCTGATTTTTTGATTGAACCATTTTTTCATATGATTGTGGATGCCCCTTTGCTTCAGCGTTCCGTATTGAACATAGATGTAATTACTATACTTATTTCTTACCGTAATCGTACATTTTTTAGACTCAGAAATACAGTGTTATTAGAAAATTATCTTAAATACAAGAAATTCATACCAGAAAGTGCTAAATCAAGGGTAAGGATTAAGAAGTTGAAGGGCAGATGTCCTTTGGCAGGAAGAATGCAGAAGTATTAACATTTTGAAATGAAAGGGGAGAAGAAGGATGAATTATCGATTTTTAGCGGTGCTGTTCGCAGCGGATGCTGCCATCCTCATTATCGGAGGAATGTTGCTGCGCGATACATTTCAGTACGCACCGGTCATCGGCTGGGCGGGAGGACTCCTGTCATTGCTTGCTGCCATCGTCTTTTCAATGAAACGTCAAAAAAGCAGATAATCGAAAAACAGGATGTTCTTTCTCTTTTCGAGAAGAACGTCCTGTTTTTTTAGATTAATGCTGTTCGACGACAATCTTACCAATCGTCTTGCCACTTTCGACGAGACGGTGTGCTTCTTTTAAATTCTCTGCATTCAGTCCGATCAACGTCTGAGTGACAGTCGTCTCAAGTGTTTCTTCCTCGAGCCAAGTCGCGATGCGGGTCAGAATTTCATGTTGGCGAATCATGTCCGGTGTCCCGAACAGGGAGCGGGTGAACATGAACTCCCAGGCGAAAGTGGCACTCTTTTGTTGCAAAGCGCTGAGATTGAGTGCCTGCTCCGTCTCGACGATACTGCAGATGGTCCCTTGCGGTGTGATGACATCGACCATCGCATCAAAATGCTGATCGGTCGCATTCAGACAAAAAATGTAGTCGACGTACGAATAACCGAGTTGTTCGAGTTGTTCCCGGAAATCTTTGTGGTGGTTAATCGTATGATGGGCGCCGTGTGCTTTCGCCCAGTCAATCGTTTCCGGACGGGAAGCGGTCCCGATGACGGTCAGGCCGGCATGGTTCGCAAGTTGTGTCGCGATCGATCCGACACCGCCTGCTGCACCGATGATTAGAATCGTCTTCTCGAGATTTGATTTGGCATCAAACGTGATATGCATCCGGTCAGTTAAAGCTTCGTAAGCCGTCAAGGCAGTGAGGGGAAGCGCCGCCGCCTCGCTGAACGTCAAACGTTCCGGCTTCTTCGCAACAATCCGTTCGTCGACGAGCTGGAATTCACTGTTGGAACCGGGACGATTGATGGCACCGGCGTAGTAGACTTCATCCCCGACGGAAAAGAGGGAGGCGTGATCACCGACTTCAACGACGACGCCGGCTGCATCATAGCCGATGATTTTCGGTTCCTGTTCGTCCGCGCCCTTAGCCCGGACTTTCGTATCGACCGGATTGACGGAAATGGCTTTAATTTCGACTAGCAGATCGTGTCCTTTTGCGACGGGACGTTCGATTTCAAGATCAATCAGACTGTCGGCTTCCGTAATCGGTAAATGTTTGTGGAATCCAATGGCTTTCATCTGTTGCATGACAAAACATCCTTTCAGAGATAAGTATCTTTTGAACTTTTCCACGCGTCATGAAAAACGAAACCCGTCCAAAATTAGAAAACCTGTTTCCTTCCTGTAAGGTCCATGCGTTGAATTGGAAATTTGTAGTAGAATGCAGAGTGTAGATCTTATTAAAAGGAGTCGAATTGTATGCATGATGTCATTTCTTTTCCGGCTGCCCCGACACAATCGATCATTGAACAGTATTTAGTCCATGCGCATCCCTATCCCCGTTCGTATCAACCGGCGAAATTGATTGCGCTTCGACGGGAACGAGGGGTCATGAACCGGTTGTACCGGACAGAACGGGAACTGGTTCTCCGTCCGAGCGAATCGGTTGCTCCGCAAGTCCAGCGCCTGTCGCTTGAGCAACAACAGCGTTTGATTGGTTATATGGAAGCCCGAAAAAATAGTTTCGGGTTTGACGAAGCCGAGACATACAAATTTTATCTGCTCGAAATCGCTTATGAATTACGGCATCTTCCGCGGACAAGTCAACCGCTTCGGGCACATACGTATTATCAGCTGGAGGAATTGCTGTCCGGTAAACCGTTTGTTCTCCATGCGACGGCTCGCCGACAAGGATAAGTCTTTACTCCAAAGAAAGCTGCCTCGACGTGATGTCGAAGCAGCTTTTTGATTTAGAGGGCCGTTGTCGGTGTCGGCTTGGCACCCGTCTTTGCATAGGCCGCATCAATGTCAGCACGGATTTGTTTGACCGGAGTATCTTGTTGGTAAGCGACGATTGATTGGGCGGCGATATCGAGACACGTTCCGCACGTAATGCCGTGTGTCGTCCAAGTCGTTTTTCCATCTGCTGTTTGATCAGCGATGAAGCAATCATAGTTACTCGTGTGTCCGGCCGATTCCCCGCACCCGCAATAACACGGCATCTTTTCCAACAGATCCTGATGTTTGGCGACAGACAGGTAAATCGTCTGAATCGAAGAATCCGTTTCTTTTAAGAACGCCGGTGCAATCGCCGGCGACGTCGTCTGTTCCAGCTGATCGGCACTTGTGTGCGTCGCATGGGCCTCGTGGTCAGTATGCGGCGCACTCTTTTGTTCCGTCTGTCCGCACGCACCGAGGGCAAGCGTCGCCGACAGTGTCATGATCATCCATCCGGTTTTTCCAGGCATCTTCATTCCTCCATCACTCGTTGATTCTTTCCTTAGTATACGGTGGAAGGTTCAACGGCAGGTAAGGAGGTAATGGCGATTCGATGACAGTTCTTATCGCGTTAACTGTTGTTCGATTGTCTCGAAGTTCGTTTCTATCATCGTCAAGTATGTTGAGGCGTCTGTTCCTTTTGCCCCGAGGGAATCGGTGTAGAGGGTTCCGCCGATCGGAATGCCGGTTTCACGGGAGACCGTCTCCATGCTGCGCCGGTCGACACTCGTTTCGACGAACAGCACCGGAATGTCCTGTTGTTTGATTAAATCAACAATCCGCCGGACTTGGTCGGGCGTCCCTTGGTTATCGGAATTGATTTCCCAAATATAATCCGCTTTAAAATCATAGGCAGAGCTGAAATATTTAAAGGCGCCTTCACTCGTAATCAGATGACGTTCGGCATCCGGTATCGCAGTAAAGCGTTCTTTTGCTTTCATGTCGAGTGTTTGCAGTTCTTTAACATAAGCCGACGCATTTTTCTCATAATCCGCTTTGTTCGCCGGGTCTTCTTTAATCAATGCGTCTTTGACATTTTCAACGTATTGGATGCCATTGCTGAGATCGAGCCAGGCATGCGGGTCGGTTTCCTGTTCCTTTCCGGCTGCCGTCAAATACTTTGGTTCGACCCCTTTACTTAAAGCATAGACCGGAGCATCCTTCTCGTCCTTATTCGTACTAGAGCGGAGTTTATTGAACCAGGATCCGCCGGCTTCGAGATTCAGACCGTTGTAAAAGACGACATCGGCATCCGCCATCTTCCGGACATCGGTTGGCAACGGCTCGTATTCGTGCGGATTTTTGCCGATCTTGACCATGCTGTGGACGTCGACGTGTTCACCGCCGACGACCCGGGTCATGTCTTCTAAAATCGAATAGGTCGTAACGACTTGTATTTTGCCGTCGTCGGCAGAATCGGTAGAACAGCCGGCCAGCAAAAGGGCGAGACCGGCTAAGGGGATGAATCGTTTGAAGGTCATGGCGTGAGCTCCTTTTTCGGTAATTTCCATTTCCGGAGCAATCCGTGGCGCGGTGAGAAGATGAAGACCAGCGCAAACAAGGCGGTCGCGACCAGGACGATCGAGGCTCCGGACGACAGGTTATAGGTGAAGCTGAAGTATAGACCGACGACGGAAGAAATCGTCCCGAGACCGGCAGACAGAAAAATCATCCGCGACAACCGGTTCGTTAACAGATAGGCGGTCGCCGCCGGTGTAATCAACATCGCGACGACGAGAATGATACCGACTGTCTGAAGCGATGCGACCGTGACGAGCGTCAACATCGTCATCAGCAGGTAATGAATTAATCGGGTCGACAGACCATATGCTGCCGCCATCGTCGGATCAAATGAGGTGACAAGCAATTCTTTGTAGAATAGAAAAATTGCCCCAAGGACAATCAGACCGATGGCGAGCGTCATCCACATATCGCTTGGACGGACGGCAAGGACGTTTCCGAACAGAATATGGTACAGGTCGCTGCTGCTGCGTAAAAAAGAAATCAGGATGATCCCGAGCGCAAAGGCTGACGTAAATAAAATGCCGATGGCCGTGTCATTTTTAATCCGGCTGTTTTGACTGACGAAACCGATCCCGAGTGCGGTCAGAAGACCGGTCGCGACGGCGCCGATGAAGAAGTTAATCCCAAGCAGGTACGAGATGGCGACACCCGGCAGGACAGCATGGGAGATCGCGTCCCCCATCAGCGACATCCCGCGTAAAATGATGAAGCAGCCGATGACACCACAGATGATGCCGACCATAACGGACGTCACAAGTGCTTTCTGGAGAAAATCATATTCGGTCAAAGCTTGAATGAAATCAAGGACATTCATGACGAAACCTCCACTTTCTGAAGGAAGGCAAGCGGATTGCCGTATGCGCCTTCGATGATATGCGGCTGCAGGACATCGGTTGGCGGACCTACTGAAATGACCCGTCGATTGAGGAGTAACAGTGTATCAAAGTAATCGGCCGCCTTACTTAAGTCGTGGTGGACGACGATGATTGTCTTTCCTTCCTCACGCAACGTGCGTAACAAGTCGATGATGACTCCTTCACTGCCGGCATCAACGCCGACGAACGGTTCGTCGAGCAATAACAGGTGGGCTTCCTGCGCTAAGGCACGGGCCAAAAAGACACGTTGTTGTTGACCGCCGGACAGTTCCCCGATTTGACGGTCAGCGTAATCGAGCATCCCGACCCGTTCGAGGCAGGAGCGGGCATGCATCCGATGGTGCTTCGTCGGACGCTTGAATAGACCAAGTTGTGGAAAACAGCCGATCAGAACGGCATCGATGACGCGGATCGGAAAATCCCAATCGATCGCACTGCGTTGCGGGACATAAGCGACCTGCGTCCGAGCCTCTTTCATCGATTGACCAAGCAAACGGATCGTAGTTGCTTCTGCCGGAATCAAGCCCATGATTGCTTTGATGAAGGTTGATTTCCCGGCACCATTCGGACCGATGATTCCAATGAGTTGACCCGGCGTGAAGCGAACCGACACTTTTTCTAAGGCGATGTTTTCGAAATACGAAACGTTTAATTGTTCTACTTCTATTGCGTACATGTGAAGACACTCCTTTCAACTGCTTGAATTTTAGTGTGAAAAAAAATGTTTCCTTAGGGAAAGAAAAAGTCTAAAAAAAGAGATTGCCTTATCGCATATATTGTTCTACGAACTAATAATTTTTCCTTTAGGCAAATTTTAAGGTGAGACGAAATAAATGTCAACTGCTTTCGTAGAAGTGCTTTTGAAAACATCGTGCTAAGATGGAAGAGGAGAAAAACGCGGGGGTGAGAGGATGAGTCAGTCAGAGGAACAACAATGGAAGTTGCTTTTACTTGAGGCATTGGTAAAAGAGCGGCGTGAAGATGCGCAGCAAGTGATTGAAGAAGTCTATCCATACGATTTAGCGAACTGGTATGGTGAGCTCGGTGCGACGGAGCAAGAACGGCTCCTCCGTTATCTCGATCATGAGCGTTTGGCAGACGTCATCGAGGAACTTGAACTTGAACAGCAACTCGAGGTGTTACGACGCCTTGATGTCGAGCATGCCGGTCATGTGATGGACTTGATGGAAAATGATGATTTGGCGGACATACTGGAAGAATTACCAAAAGAAGAAGTCGACCGGTTGTTGTCCGGCATGCGTCAGGATGAGGCACTTGTCGTCCGCAATTTATTGACGTACCCGGCAGAGACAGCAGGCCGCCTGATGACGAACCGGTTCATCTGGGTAACGGAGGAGTCGACGATTGGCGAGACGATCGAGAAGATGCGGGACTATATCGAATACTCGGAGACAATCAATTACGTCTATGTCGTCAATCAGCTGAGTCAGCTCGTCGGCGTCATCTCATACCGTGATTTGATTCTCGCGAGTAACGACGAGCGGATTGCGGACGTCATGGACCGAAAAGTGATCAGCGTCTCGTCCGAGACCGATCAGGAAGATGTCGCGAAAATGTTTGAACGCTACGACTTAGTTTCGTTGCCGGTCGTCGAAGGGGACGTCCTCGTCGGATTGATTACGGTCGATGATGCCCTCGACGTCTTACGGGAAGAAGCCAACGAAGACATCGAGAAGTTATCCGCGTCCGGTAAATCGATTGATTTTGATACGAAGCCCTGGGTGGCCGCGACCCGGCGTCTGCCGTGGTTGATTTTGTTATTATTCATTGGACTGGTTTCCGGATCAATCATCAGCCAGTTTGAGGAAACCTTGTCAAAAGTCGTCGCGTTGGCATTCTTCATGCCGATGATTGCCGGGATGACCGGAAATACCGGGACGCAGTCGCTCGCTGTCGTCGTTCGTGGTTTGATTACGCGTGAAGTCGACAAAAAAGTCGTCACCCGGCTGATTCTCCGGGAGTTACGTGTCGGTCTGATCATCGGTGTGACATGTGGAATCTTGATTGCCATCATCGCCTATGTCTGGCAAGGGGATCCGATTCTTGGTCTCGTCGTCGGCAGTTCACTGATTATCACGTTGATTTTCGGGACATTGGCCGGAACGATCATCCCGTTGATTTTGCATCGTCTGAACATCGACCCGGCGATTGCATCCGGTCCGCTCATCACGACGCTGAACGATATCCTGTCGTTGCTCGTCTATTTCGGGATTGCGACAGCCTTTATCAGCCGTTTGATGTAACACAAAAAAAGTATCGTTTCGCCGGATCTCAACAGATTCGGCAGAACGATACTTTTTTTATCGACTGGAAATCAGTCGGTCTGGGCATCAAGTGTCTCTAACAAGTTCACCCAACGCGTTTCATAGTGTTGATCCGAGAACGGTTCAAGTGCTTTAGCGGCACGTGATCCCATCAGTTGTCGGGCATCGGGATGTGTCATCAAGTCGATTGCGGCTTCGGCGAACTTGGCCGTATCTCGTTTAGGAATGAGACGTCCCGTCACCCGGTCCTCGATGATTTCCGCCGGACCGTAACAAATATCGTAAGCAATGACCGGGATACCATAGCTCATGCTCTCAAGAATTGCCATCCCAAACCCTTCGGATTGTGAAGTGAAGAGTGTGGCGACGGCACCGGCATACGCTTCCCGCATATCAGTGACGAATCCTTTGAAATGGATGTGATCGGTCAAAGCCAATTCCTTGATTAATGCCAAAAGATCTTTTTCGAGTTGGTCGTTATAACCAAACCCATAAAAATCAAGGAAAGCGTTTGGATTGTGATCGACGATCCGGCGCATCGCTCGAACGCTTTCTGCGACATCTTTTTTGACTTGAATCCGTGATACGACGACAAACCGATTCGGATTGACGGGATCAACAAGTTCGCCCGAGGCTGTGTTCGTAAACGCATGAGGGATGGAATGGAACAGGGACGCGTGACCAAACTGCTGTTTCATATGGTCGGCCTGTCGGGATGTCGCTGTAATGACAGCACTCCACTCATCAATCCGTTTGAACAAAGTATTCCAGACACCACTGACTGTGGCGGTTTCATCAAAAGGTGAGACAAAGTGGTTACTGTGTCCAAACGCAACTTTTCGGATGTTTGGATGATTGACGTTAAGCACGACGGCATCTAAATTCTGTTTCGGTAAGTTCGGCAGACGGTCCCGGAATTCGGACGACAGCATGACGGCCGGATATTGCCCCAACAAACGATTGAGCGCAAAGGTATAAAAAGCAGCAGGGTCATTGAATTGGAGCTGTTCGTTTTTTCCGAAATAGAACAGATGACTCCAGTCCACGGAATTCATCTTGTGCCAAAGCGTTAAATAACAGGTACCGTTACCGTGAAGAAACTGGCGTGAGACAGGTTTGTTCGTCGTCGTGGAATAATGAATGATTTGGAACAGTTGTCCGTTTTCCAAATATTCTTCCCGTTTCAGACGATGACGTGTCTCTGAGAAGTAATCAATGAAAAGAAGGCGATCCATCGCATCAAAACGAAGATACTGAACGTACACTCCGTTGTCGAAAACACGATAGGAGTCGTTTTCTGTCCGGCTGGCGTCATCAAAGACGACGAATTGCCGGTTCAGTTGTTTCAAGAGACGAGTTTTCGTCTGCTTTTCGTTTGCCTTCTGCTGTCCTAATGTATGGATCAGGTTCGTGACCTGGACATTCGGATTTAGAAGGTCAAGCTGTATCATCTCTTCTCGGATGCTGTCGATTTGTGTCTGCAATCCAATCGTCAGGAGGTGGACTGAGCGGTCCGGTTCGGCAGCCGCAATCGTATTCGCCCGCTTGATGACGGCTTTGACGAGACCGCCGCGTTTGGTTCCCAGTGTATTCAATGTGAAAAAAGTAGTTCTTTTCATAGGTATATCAGCTAACGGACATATGGAATATGTGGTTAGCCTTCACCTCCTTTCTTTTCCCTATAGCATAACATCCTAAAAATAGGACGTGAGTAAAAGAACATGTTCAACGCATCCAGACGGCGAGTGGACCGATATCATCAAACCCGGCTTCAAGTGCCGTAATCAATTGGTCGCCATACTCATAGCCGACGAGGTGTTGTCCCGGAAAGTGAGCGGAACTGAGACGAATGATGTCATCCCACAACCGTTCATCGAGATAGTCGGATGTCAGATGCGACAGTCCGGTCGTTTGACCGTTGGAATAGGCGATGAAACCGGCCTGTTGGGCATCAGAAAAGAAGAGCCGGACATCTGTTCGTTCGAATAACGTATCCGGCAAGTCATGCGTTTCGATGAGGGCGAAGAAACGTGCCGCGTCCTCGGAAGTCGTCACGACGGTCCAGTCTGCCGGCAGTGCGCGCCGGTCGAGAATCGGCGGACGGACGATCCATTCCGCTGTGAACAGATGCGTCAGTCCCGCAAGTGAAAAATCATAGCTGGCGGTACAGTCCTTGATACTCATGACGCCAGTCAGATCGAGCTGCTGTTGATGCGCCCGGACCATCATTTCCGGATAGAGCGGCGGGACGTTACCTGTCGCTTTCCAACTGTCGAGTGTTTCCGTGACGGTACATCCGTTCAGTTCACAAATCAGGCGACACCAATCGAAGTTATTTTGAATGGCTGCTTGCCGCATCCCGACATCTCCTTTCAGTCTTCCTGTTCCTTGATTAAGACATAGGCGAGTGTGGCAATCAACGTAAGGAATAAACCACATCCGATTGTAATATAAGCCATCGTAAAGACTTTCCCGAGTGTCGTGACAGGAGCAAACGTCGGATGCCCGACCGTACTAAGCGTCGTGATACAAAAATAAAGTGCGTCGACGACGGTTAAATTTTCCTGAGTGCTGTAAAAAATCGTTCCGGACAGCAATGTCAACAGACAAAGGATCAATAGACCACGGAAATATGATAACTGGAAAGCATGGCGTAATCCTTTGAATAACCGTGAAAAAATCGCAAGCATCGAAATCATCGTGTACCTCCTTCGGACGGTCGCTGGACCGAATAGAGTGTATCATGAATCCGGTATCCGTTTTTACCATTGTATTTGATATGATACATGGCCTGATCGGCATGATGAATCAGTGTATCCAAACTAATGCCATGGTCCGGTGTTTGATTCTGCAGTAGCAAAAAGAATTCATCGCCGCCGACGCGGGCAGCGAAACCGAGTGGTTCAACGGTCTGTTCGAGCAACCGGGTTAAGTGAATCAAAAAGGCATCGCCGATTTGATGGTCGTACGTATCATTGATGCCTTTGCAACCATCCAGGTCAACGACGACGACCATGATACTGTCTTGTTTGAGAATCGCTTGCCCGGTCCGTTCATAAAAAGAAGAAAAGGACGAATCTGATTTATTTTGAAGAAAAGGGGAATCAGTCTAAATTTAGCGTCAGCTGCCGGGTTTTGATCGTCCCGATAAGACCGGACGGATCGTTTCCGGTTTTATGGGCAACAAACGCTTCATCTTCCGGTGCCGTCCGAACACGCAACGGCTTTTCATCGGCTTGGACGAGTTCGAAAATCAACTCGGCAATCGTTTCCGGAGACTGGCGCTTGGCGTGTCGGACGCGGTACGTCCGTAAATAACTTTCGACGATCGGTTTGAAATCATCGTCATGAAGACCACCTGTCTGCTCCAAACGATCGAGGACGTTTGCCGTGAAGTTCGTCTCGACGGCAGCCGGTTCAATTAATGTGACGTCGATCGAAAAAAACGGTTTGTAGTAAGTGGCGAGGCTTTCGAACAAACCTTCGAGTGCAAACTTGCTGGCACAATAGATTTCGTTCATCGGCTGACCGACGAGTCCGCTGATGCTCGAGGTGGCTAATAGGTGACTGCCGTTCGGAGCGGCCTTCAGGAGCGGCAGACAACATTCAATCGTCCGCATGACCCCAAACACGTTGATATCGAACAATTGATTGATTTCATAACTCGTCGCTTGTCCAAGCGCCCGTAACAATCCCTGACCGGCATTACAAAATAAAGCATTCAAGTGACCGACTTCCTGCTCGATGACGGAAACGGCCTGTTTTAGACTCGCGAGATCAGTTACATCGACTTCAAGAAAATGCAGATGCGGTAAGGCGGCTTGTTCCAGTGCTGGTGTCAGTTCACGTGTACCGGCATACACCGTCCATCCTTCTTCAGCAAAACGTGTCGCCGTCGCGAAACCAATCCCGGACGAGGCACCGGTGATGAAAATCGTACGCATGTGTCATTCCTCCTCTTGAATTCCTGGTTATACCGTTCTTTACCCGAATTCACTGAAGTTATTTTACGTTAAAATTGCATATTTTAATCAAAAAACTTAAAATAAAGAAAAAGAACGGGAGGACAGGCAACATGGCGCAACAGGATCGACTTCAACAAATGCGGGAATGGATCAAGACGGCACCTGAAATTTCACTCGATCAGTTGATGGAGGCGTACCGCATTTCGCGTGATACGGCCCGACGTGATTTGATTCAACTGGAGCGGGAAGGAAAAATCATCCGAGTCAAAAACGGTTTGATCCGTGTCGGGACGAACACGACCGTTCAGTACGACCGGCGGACCGAACAGCCGGAAAAAAATCGGATTGCCAAACGTGCTGTTCAGTATATTCAACCGCAGCAAAAAATCATTCTTGATGCGGCATCGACCGTTGCCCGGATGACGGTTCATCTGCCGGCAGAACCACTCCAAATCATTACGAATGCACTGGCGATCGTCGAACAACTCGAAGCCCGTCCGGAAATCGATTTGTATGTGGCCGGAGGGAAGTTGGACCGGCATGCACGCAGTCTCGTCGGTATTAAAACGGCGGATGATATTTTGAACTATCAGGTCGATTGTGTGTTTCTTGGTGCATGTGGGCTGACGGAACAAGGGATATTCGCTGAAAACCTGGAAGAAGCAATCGTGAAAAAGGCGATGATCCGGAGTGGTGCGGAAATTATTGTACTGGCGGATCATACGAAGTTCGAGAAACGATTTCTGCACAAGGTCTGTGATCTTGACCACATCGATGTCCTGATTACGGATGAACGACCGCCTGAACAGTGGCAGGCCTGGTTGCACGAAGCCGATGTCTTACTGGAAATAGCAGAGGAGGAACAAACATGACGACGATTCAAACGACACTGGTCGGATTCGGATTTTCAGCCGTAACGTTTCATGCTCCCTTGATCCAATCGTTACCCGAATATACGGTCCGGCAAGTCGTATCAAGCCAAAAGGATAAAGTGGCAACCGTGTTCCCGGAAGCAAAGGTAATCGGGACACTCGAAGAAGCATTACAAGATGAACAGACGGAACTTGTCATCATCACGACTCCGACAGCTTTACATTTTGTGATGGCGAAACAAGCCATCGAAGCTAAAAAACATGTCCTGCTCGAAAAACCGGCGGTCGTGACGATGGAAGAAGCGATAGAACTGCAACGTCTCGCGACGCGTCACGGCGTCCGTGTCGCTGTCTATCAAAACCGGCGGTACGACGGCGATTTTCTGACGGTGGAACAATTGATCGAGATGAATGAGATCGGGGATTGGCAATTGTTCGAATCACGGTTTGACCGGTATCGTCCGGTCGTCCGGGATCGTTGGCGTGAAAAGCCGGGACCGGGTTCGGGTATTTTGTTTGATCTCGGTTCCCACCTGATTGATCAGGCGCTTGCTTTATTCGGTGAACCGGATGCTGTGGTCGGAGATGTCTTATTCCAGCGTGACGGGGCGGAGACGGATGACGGATTCCACATCACGTTATTTTACGGGAAACGCCGGGTCATCTTGCGGTCCAATTCCTTTATCCAAGGATCACCCCCGCGATTTGAGTTGCACGCCACACGCGGAAGTTATATTAAATACGGCATGGATCCGCAGGAAGCGCGCCTTGCGTCAGGACAAGCCGTCGATGCCTCAATCGGTCAAGAGGAAACCGCCGACTTTGGATATCTGAAGATTGCCGATCATCCGGCCGAGCGGTTGGCGACACTTTCGGGCAACTACCTTGGTTTTTACAAAGCGCTTGCTGCAGGGCTGAAGACGGGTGACATACCGGTTGATTTGACGGATGCCCTCAAGACGATGCAACTCATCGAGGCTGTTCGCTTGAGCAGTGAGACGGGACGCAAAATCTTCCGGAAGGAATGGGATCAATGAAACTGACCGAATTGTTGGCGCAAGAAGAGACACTGACATTACGTCAGTTTACGAATCAAGATGCACTGCATGCCGGACAGTACGTCATCGACCGGGCTTTGCGGGAGCAACTCAGCGTCGCTGTCGAGCTGAAACGGAACGGACAACGGTTGTTTTATGCAGCACTGGACGGGACGGCACCCGATCAGGAAGAATGGATCCGGCGAAAATCGAACGTCGTCCTCCGGCACGGACACAGCTCACTCTACATGCGGTTGTATAATGAAGCGAAACAGCGTGCGTATCATACGATGTATGCCGTCGATCCGGCGGACTATGTGGATGCCGGCGGGTCATTCCCGATCCGCGTCACAGGAGTCGGTGTCATCGGAACGATTACCGTATCGGGTTTGTCACAGGAAGCCGACCATCAGCTGGCGGTTGATGCATTAGCCTTTTTAAAAAAGTAAGTAGACGAAAAACCGGGAGTGCCTTCGAGTTGAAGACACTCCCGGTTTTGTATGGTCTCAAGAAGCCATCGAGTCGGAAGCGGGTGCCTCGACACGTCGCTTGTTCCCGCGATAGATAAAGAACAAGGCGGCCAACATGAACAGAAGACCGGAAAAACGTTTAAGGTCAAACGCCACTTCGACGCCACCGAATGTCCCGAAGTGATCCAGCACCATTCCGGCCGATAACTGTCCGATGACGGTTGCGATGCTCGCTGCCGTGACCCCGATTTTCGGAACAGCGAGAATGGTCAGGAACAGATAGCTGACACCAAACCAGACGGCACTGAGCTGCCAGCGGGGGGCGTCAAGAATCAACAGGACATCTCCTTGTCCGAAAAAGAGGACGGCGAGTGCAAGCAGGAGCATCCCTGTGAAAAAAGTTAAAAATGTACTTTCCAGTGCGCCGGCTTTTTGACCGAAGGCACCGTTGATTGAAGACTGGGCACTGAGGAGAATTCCTCCAAGCAGTGTCATCCCGAGTAATGCGATATTCATCAAGTTTCCTCCTTTAGAAAATCAAAAATAGCGCAATGACCATCAGGCCGGATGCGATTAATTTGTCTTTGTTGATGGCGACGCGGGGACTGCCGAGCCAGCCTTTATGTTCAATGACCATGCTGGCAATCATCTGACCGATGATGACACTGATCATGGCGAGTCCGACACCGACAAGCGGGATGCTGATGATCAGGATCGTTAAATAGATGCTCCCGAGTAATCCGCCCAGCAACGTCCATTTGGGTGCCTTGAATGTATAACCGAGCGAACCTTTTCCGAAAAAGAGCGTGATGATGCCGATGATGATTGTACCGGCAAAGAAATTATAAAAACTGCTTTCGAGTTTTCCGATGCTGTTGCCAAGTTCCCCGTAGATGGCACCTTCGATACTGAGCGCGATTCCGGCGAGGAGAGCCAACAGGTAATAAATGAATTTCAAAATCCGTTCCTTCTTTCTTTTTTAAATCTATATATCGGGAATTGTCGATACATGAACAAAGGAAAACCCTTTAGAGTTCTCCTTTTAGATACTCTGCCAGCTCTTTGATCTTTTCTTCATTTCGACGGTAATACGTCCACTTGCCGTGCCGTTCGGATTCGAGCAATCCGACTTTTTGTAACATCGCCAAGTACTGGGATACCGTGGATTGGGACAAGTTCGCCTTCTCCTGGATATCACCAACACAGACGCCTCCTTTTTCAGCGAGATTCGTTGACAAGTGAGCAGCCGGTTTGTTGAAATGAGTCTCTGGATCCTTGAGCCAGCGTAAGATGTCGAGACGGACTTCGTTCGACAACGCTTTAAAAAGATCTACTTGTTGTGTCATGCCATCAATCTAATCGATACTTCTCGATATGTCAATTCATCGGTTTGAGTTGGCGAAGGATGTTTTATCAATGGTGTGCGTGATTTTTTCGCCGGAAACGAGTTGAAATCCGAGCCCTTGATAAAAGGGATCGGCCTGTTCGCTGTAGAGGACTAACCGATCATACGTCAAAAATGCTTCAGACATGATTTTTTCCAGTAAGGCAGTCCCGATGCCGTGCGACCGGGCTTCCGGCAATACATAGACGTGGCGGATCCGACCCGTTCCGGATTGACCGGATTGCTTCATATATCCCCCGCAGGCGAGGACTTGATTGTTCGTCGAAAGGACGACGAACATCGCTTCCCCGTCTTTTTGAAACGATTCCTCCCGGCGGTTCCGTAACATCCGCTCGACCAGTTGGAATCCTTCCTGGGAACTTTTAGCGAGCAACGGAAGCCAGTTATATCCATCGAAATCATTAACCCGTTCGATTGTCATGTCCATCCGTGATTCCTCCTTCTTTTCTTTTGGATTATTCCTTTTTCGACGCTGTCAAAAACCCGATTTTCTTTTTTGATGAATCTTTTTTTGCGAGGGACTGGATTTTTAAAAGCCCTTTTGCGTATAATGAGAAGTAATGGATTGAACGCAAATGAAAGGAAGTGGCCGTCACAATGAGCCTCAGCCGTTTAAGTAAAGAAGAAATTACTGATCTTTCACTGATTAACTTCGTCAATGAAATGCTGCAAGAAGCGGGCGAACAGCCTATTACTTTCGATGACATCATTAAAGAAATCGAAAAATTCCATACGTTTAAAAATGAAGAGGATAAGTTCGAGAAACTTGCCCAACTCTATACGGACATGAACATCGATGGGAACTTCGTTAACGTCGGAGCTAACCGTTGGTCGCTTCGTGCATGGTACCCGTTCGATAAATCGGATGAGGATTTGGTTATCGAAGCCCGTCAACGTGGTGAACTCGATGAGTTCGAAGAAGAGTTCAACTATGATGCGGAAGAAGATGAGTTCGAGACGATTGAAGATGATCTCGATACATTCGCGAAAACTGCTGATTACGATGCAGCAGACGACAGCGAAGAAGACACATTCAAAAAAGTTGCGGTCATTGATGACCTTGAAGACGATTTGGATGAAGAAGACCTCGAAGATTTCGAGGAAGATGACGAAGAAGTTTAACAACCGCAACCTGCCATTTTTGAACATGAAAATGGTAGTTTTTTCGTTGACGGCTGACACAAGTGTGTGTGATTTTTTTCTTTAAAAAATCTGCTTGACGAAGTTTTCGGAATGACGTAAGTTAGTCATGGGCTTCTTTAAGCAACGTGCTTAATTTCAGCAAAAGTGTCTCCTGTGAATGGGGGCACTTTTGCTTTTTTATTTTTTAACGACCTCTGACAGATTTCTGGACTCGAGAAGGGAGCAATTTAATCATGACAAAGTATATTTTCGTAACCGGTGGGGTAGTATCTTCACTCGGTAAAGGGATCACGGCAGCATCACTCGCCCGTCTCTTGAAAAACCGTGGCCTCAACGTCACGATCCAAAAATTCGACCCGTACATCAACATCGACCCGGGGACGATGAGCCCGTACCAGCACGGGGAAGTATTCGTCACGGATGATGGCGCTGAAACCGATCTTGACCTTGGTCACTACGAACGGTTCATCGACATCAATCTCAGCCAGAATGCGAACGTGACATCCGGCCGGATTTACTCGACCGTTCTTAAAAAAGAACGTCGCGGTGATTACAACGGTGGAACGGTTCAGGTCATTCCGCACATCACGAATGAAATCAAAGATCGTGTCTTCCGTGCCGGGAAAGAAACAGGCGCAGATGTCGTCATCACAGAGATTGGCGGAACAGTAGGGGATATCGAATCGCTTCCGTTCATCGAAGCCATTCGTCAGGTGAAAAACGATATCGGAAAAGAGAACGTCATGTACGTTCACTGTACGCTCGTTCCGTATCTTGCAGCTGCTGGCGAGCTGAAGACAAAACCGACACAACACAGTGTCAAAGAACTCCGCAGCTACGGCATTCAGCCGGATATCATCGTGCTTCGTGCCGAGCATGATGTACCGCAAGAAATGAAAGATAAAATTGCCCTCTTCTGTGATACACGTCCGGAAGCCGTCATCGAAGCGAAGGATGCATCGACACTGTATGAAGTACCGCTTAACTTACAACGTCAAGGCATGGACCAGCTCGTCTGTGACTACTTCAAGTTCGATACACCGGTTGCTGATATGACAGCATGGAAGCAACTCGTTCACACCGTGACACACCTCGAGAAGAAAACGAAAATCGCACTTGTCGGGAAGTACGTTGAATTGCGTGATGCGTACATTTCGGTTGCAGAAGCTTTGAAGCATGCCGGTTTTGCTTTTAACAGCGACATCGAAATCGACTGGATCAATGCAGAAGATGTCACACGTGACAACGTTCAGGAACTGCTTGGCTCAGCAAACGGAATCCTTGTTCCAGGCGGATTCGGAGAGCGTGGAATCGAAGGGAAAATCGAAGCAACACGTTTTGCCCGTGAAAACAATGTACCGTTCTTCGGAATTTGTCTCGGTATGCAACTGGCGACAGTTGAGTTCGCGCGCAACGTCTTGAACTTAAAAGGTGCCCACTCGGCAGAAATCGATCCGGCGACACCGTATCCGATCATCGACTTGCTTCCGGAGCAAAAAGACATCGAGGATCTCGGAGGAACACTTCGTCTTGGTCTGTATCCATGTAAGCTCGAAGACGGTTCAAAAGCACGTGCCGCGTATTCAAGCGAACTCGTGTACGAGCGTCACCGTCACCGTTACGAGTTCGGTAACGAATTCCGTGAACAGTTCGAAGCAAACGGTATGATCTTCTCCGGTACAAGCCCGGATGGTCGTCTCGTTGAAATCATCGAGATTCCAGAACACAAATGGTTCGTCGCATGTCAGTTCCACCCGGAATTGATTTCGCGTCCGGAGCGTCCGCAAGCCTTATTCCATGACTTCATCCAAGCATCACTTGGTGAGTAAGAAATTTAGCGAACGGCTAAACAACCCTGTTTCCAAATTGGAGACAGGGTTGTTTAGTTTATTACTATAGAAGAAAAGCCTCATTCCCACTCTTCCGTCATCTCCTGTAATTGCGTCAAAATGTGCGTTAACAAGAAGGCACCAAGCGCGAGACTCGGCAATCCGTGACGGGAACCGTCCTCAGCCGGAAGCAGCCCTTTATCGAATTTCAAGGCAAGCGGAGCAATCGAACGTTCTAGTGTTTCGGTCACGTCGCCGAGCGTGATGATCGAATACGGCGTGTGCCAGGCATCATAGCGGGCAAGCGACGCGAGCAGATCGGAACGTTCCGTATCCGGTGTAAAAATCAACACGCGGTCGACCGCATGGAGGGTTTTATGATCCTTAATTTTCGAGACACGTTTCATCTGGTCCGGACCGTCTGACAACATTGGATACAGTCCTTCAAACTCGCCGTAGGCATCGAGATAGACTTTTCCTTGACCGACGAGTGCCTGGGCAAGCAGCCGGACGACATCGAACAATTCGTCTTCCTGTTTTGTAAGCGTTTGTAGTTTCCCATTGAATTGTGTCGCTAAAATTTTCAGCATTTCTAACATCCTTTCTAAATTTCTCACACACACAGTATATAGCAAGTTTTGCTTTCATGTAGAATGGAAATAACTAGAGGAGGAGTGTGGGAGATGAAAGGAAGATTACTCATCGCGGAAGATGAACCGGGGATTCGGAATTTACTGGCACAATTGTTTCGGGCGCAAGGATATACGACCGATGTCGCTGTCGATGGTCTTGAGACGATCGAACGGCTGAAAGAAACGGAATACGACTTATTATTGATGGATGTCAATATGCCGGGCCGAACCGGTCTTGAAGTATTGCGCCATCAGGACGAGGTCGGACGACGGATCCGGACGATTCTGATGACTGCTTTGGACGAAACAGAAGCGATGGAAGAAGCGAAACGACTCGGTGTCGTCGCCTTCTTCGGAAAGCCGTTTGACATCTTTGAATTAAAAAAAGAAGTGACTGTGCAAATTTCGAACGATGTAAGCGGTTAATCCTTCACGTCGTCGTCACAATCCTAAATTCGGAGTGAAATGCTGTACGTTCCGGTGAATCAGTGTGTTATAATCAGTCTGAAAATGCACGTTTACGTGTAAGTAGCGATCAAAACAGAGGAGGATGTCATTATGCCATTAGTATCTATGACAGACATGTTAAACAAAGCTCTCGAAGGTAAGTACGCAGTAGGTCAATTCAACATCAACAACCTCGAGTGGACTCAAGCAGTACTCGGTGCGGCTCAAGAAGAGCAGTCGCCGGTTATTCTTGGAGTATCTGAAGGTGCAGCACGTCACATGGGCGGATTCTACACAGTTGTTAAAATGGTAGAAGGTCTCGTTCACGACATGAAAGTAACAGTTCCTGTTGCAATCCACCTCGACCACGGTTCGAGCGTTGAAAAATGTAAAGAAGCGATCGACGCTGGATTTACATCTGTAATGATCGACGATTCACATAGCCCGATCGACACAAACATCGAAACAACAAAAGCTGTTGTTGAGTATGCGCATTCGAAGGGTGTTTCAGTCGAAGCGGAAGTTGGTACAGTTGGCGGACAAGAAGACGACGTCATCGGTGATGTCATGTACGCGAAACTTGACGACTGCGTTCGTATCGTCAAAGAAACTGGAATTGACACGCTTGCTCCTGCGCTCGGTTCTGTTCACGGACCATACAAAGGTGAACCAAACCTTGGTTTCACTGAAATGGAAGAAATCCGTAACGCAACAGACCTTCCACTCGTTCTTCACGGTGGAACAGGAATCCCGACACACGATATCGAAAAAGCAATTTCGCTTGGTACTTCGAAAATCAACGTCAACACGGAAAACCAAATTTCGTTCGCGAAAGTGGTTCGTGAAGTCTTGGCTGAGAAACCAGAAGCATATGACCCACGCGTATTCATCGCACCAGGTCGCGAAGCAATCAAACAAACAGTCATCGGTAAGATGCGTGAGTTCGGTTCAAGCAACAAAGCTTAATTTTCCATGCCTAAAGCACGGTAGACACTCGTCTATCGTGCTTTTTTTCATCTAAATCAGCAGATTGTTTTGGAAAACGTTAGGACTTCTCGGTGAAAAAATTTATAATAGAAGAGTAAGCGATTTCAAGGGATATTTTAAGGAATGAAAGGGGAAAGAGAGAGATGAGATTTTTTATCGACACAGCAAACGTAGAGGATATTAAAAAAGCACATAAAATGGGGATTTTGGACGGGGTCACCACAAACCCGTCACTTGTCGCGAAAGAAGGCGTCGATTTCCATACACGACTGCGCGAAATTTGTGAAATCGTCGGAGACGTCTCCGTCAGTGCCGAAGTCATTGCGCTTGATGCAGAAGGAATGATTCGGGAAGGGAAGGAACTTGCTCAGATTGCACCGAACATTACGGTAAAGGTTCCGATGACACCGGCAGGATTGGAAGCCGTCGCAGCTCTTTCAAAAGAAAACATCACGACGAACGTCACATTGATCTTCAACCCGAACCAGGCCTTGCTCGCGGCACGTGCCGGTGCGACATATGTATCACCGTTCCTCGGTCGTCTGGATGATATCGGTCAAGATGGAATGGGACTGGTCGAGACGATTGCTCAAATCTTCGTCATTCATGATATTCCGACACAAATCATCGCGGCTTCTGTCCGTAATCCGGTGCACGTCACGAATGCGGCACTCGCTGGAGCTGACATCGCGACGATTCCGCTCAATGTCATTGAGTCACTGACGCAACACCCGTTAACGACACAGGGAATCGAACGTTTCCTTGCTGACTGGGAAAAAGCGCAGCAATAACAGATTGTAGAGAAAGGTTGATGGAATGTGGACATTTTGCATATCGTAGGACAACAACGTCTTGAAGGAACCGTCATGATCAGTGGATCGAAACAGAGTGCGATTCCGTGTCTCGCGGCAGCATTACTGACCGATCAACAGGTCATTCTTGAGGGGGTACCGGACATTGGCGACGTTGCGACGATGATCCAGATCATTGAGATGCTTGGAGCCGTCGTAACACGTCAAGGCGATATGGTGACGATTGACCCGAGTCATGTCGAACCGATGCCGCTCACAGGGACAGATACACGAAAATTACGTGGATCGATTTATCTGATGAGTGTCCTCGCGGCGCGATTCAAACAGGGGGTCGTCGGTCTGCCCGGTGGTTATGCCATCGGTCCTCGGCCGATTGATTTACACATCAAGGCACTGGAACGACTTGGTGTCGCGATGCGAAATGAACAAGGGGTTTACTACATGCATGTCGAAGAGTTGAAGGGAAACCGGATCTATTTGGATCTTCCTTCATTCGGTGCGACGATCAGTGCTTTACTGGTCGCCGTCATGGCGGAAGGAACGACGGTCATTGAAAATGCAGCGTGTGATCCGGAAGTCATCGACGTCAGTACGATGTTGACGAATATGGGTGCGAGTGTCAAAGGTGCAGGGACCGATGAGATTCGAATCAAAGGCGTCAAGACGCTTCAAGGATGCCGCCATACCTTGATTCCGGACCGGATGGAAGCAGGTACGTTCCTGGCAATGGGAGCAGTCCTCGGCCGTGTGACGGTGGATAATGTCATTCCGTTACATCTTGAAAGCATCATTCAAAAGCTGGAACGGTTCGGGGCCAACATCGAGTTGGCGGATGATTCGGTCACAGCATCCATCGATATGGCGAAACCGATCGATATTCGTGTTTTTCACTATGGCGGCTTTCCGAGCGATCTTCAACCGATCATCTCGGCTGTCCTGTTGAAACCGAAAGGCGCGAGTGTCGTCGTCGATAAGCTGTATCCTCAACGTTTCCGGCATGTCCAGGAGATGCGGCGGTTGAATGCACGAATTACACACGAAGACGCTTCGATCATCATCCGTGGTGGTGAAGCGTTACGTGGTACGGAAATTGAAGCTCATGATCCGCGCGGTGCAGCGGCCCTCGTGTTAAGTGGAATGCTTGCTTCCGGTGAAACGTCATTACACCATGCAGAAGTACTTGATCAAAGCTATGAACAGTTCGTCGAGAAGTTAAAAGGACTCGGAGCTCTTGTTTGGCGCGAAACGGTTTAAGGTTTTCAGTTAGGGAGAGGGGATTATACACATGGAGAGAAGTTTATCAATGGAACTCGTACGCGTAACGGAGGCAGCAGCACTGGCTTCGGCACGCTGGATGGGGAAGGGCTTGAAAAACGAGGCAGATGACGCAGCAACAAGCGCCATGCGTGATGTATTTGATACGATCCCGATGAAAGGAACGGTCGTCATCGGCGAAGGGGAAATGGATGAGGCACCGATGCTTTATATCGGTGAGAAACTCGGAAATGGATACGGACCACGTCTTGACGTCGCCGTCGATCCGCTCGAAGGCACGAACATCGTCGCTAAAGGAACATGGGGCGCACTCGCAGTTCTTGCGGTCGCCGATGCGGGAGACTTATTACATGCACCGGATATGTACATGGATAAGATTGCTGTCGGACCGGAAGCAGCAGGACACGTCAGCCTGGATGCGACGATTGAAGAAAACATCGCGGCCGTCGCAAAAGCGAAAAATAAAGAAATCGAAGACGTCGTCGTCTCGATTCTTGACCGGGAACGTCATGAAGAAATCATTCAACGGATTCGGGCAACAGGGGCACGGATTCGTCTGATTGGGGACGGAGATGTCGCAGCAGCCATCAATACGGCTTTCCCGCACACAGGGATTGATATTCTGCTCGGTTCAGGCGGGGCGCCGGAGGGTGTTCTGGCAGCTGTTGCATTAAAATGTCTCGGCGGAGAACTTCAAGGCCGGCTCTTACCGGCAGATGAAGCGGAAGTCGCACGATGCAAGAAGATGGGGATTGAAGATCCGTCGAAAATCCTCATGATGGATGACCTTGTCACGGGAGATGACTGCATCTTCGCAGCAACCGGTGTCACGGACAGCGAGTTGATGAAAGGTGTTCAGTTCACGGCACAAGGCGGTCAAACGCACTCGGTCGTCATGCGTGCGAAGTCGGGAACAGTTCGTTTCGTTGAAGGAATTCACTCGTTCAAGAAAAAACCGAAGCTCGTTATTAAGTAATTGGGATGACAGGCTTATCCAAAAGAATCTACGTTTTCTTCACCCGCTTTCCTCGGGCGAGACACAAGCTGCGCCTACTTTGTCCAAATGGACAAGTAGTCGGGTTTTGTTTGTCTCTGACAGCGCGGAACACCGCGCTTTTTCCCGTAGGAGTCGAGTGAAGAACGTAATTCTTTTCGAAAAGGGAATGCAGTTTGATGCTGTATGCGAGTGATGATTCAAAAAATGAATGAAGGGAGGTAGATTTTCGGTATTTAATCCGGAAATCTGCTTCTTTTTTCTTTTTGTACAAGAAATAAGAGCATTTGTATGAGGTATCTCAATTACTCACCAAACTGTCGTAAATGAGCATAGAAACAGCCGATGGTCCCATGAAAAGGATCATCGGCTATTTGATTCCTGTAGAACGGAGGCATACATTCTCGACTCCTACGGGAAAAGGAAGCGCGATTAGTGCTTCCGTCAGGGATAGGGAAGACCCGGCAGATTGCATATTAATTCGAGCAGCCGCGGCTTGTCTCCCGCCCGTGGAAAGCGAGGATGTAGGAAACGTTCGTCATGAGAATTGATTTTGGAGTGACTGATGAGTCAGGCTCTGATATCAAATTTATAAAAGTCCAATCGCATGGAAATTATAAAACTGTATTAAAGACTGTGTGTCGGAGCTTGCAATTGGTGTGTCATCTGGACGAATTTACGACGTGTGAAAAAGCGTGTCATAAAGACATACACTGCATTACTGCGACCGGGGATGACAAGCGTTTTTCCTTTCATGTACCCGGTAATGGAAAGCTTTGCAACTGTATTGGCATCCATGATACCTGGTCGTTTAAACAATCCGGATGTCGCAAGATCGGCTGTTTTAGCGAAATCTGTATACGTGGCGCCCGGACAAACAGCTGTCACTTGAATATTGTAAGGCGCAAGCTCATCAGCCAAAGCTTCCGAAAAACTGAGGACGTACGCTTTTGTTGCATAGTAGACGCTCATGAAAGGACCGCCGTGGAAAGAAGAGGTCGAAGCAATCTGAATGATCCGTCCGCTCCCTCGAACTTTCATCCCACGGGCAAAAGCTTTCGTCAAATGCGTCAGTGCTCGAATGTTGACGTCAATCATGTTGAGTTCATGGGATAAATCAGTTTCGACAAACTCCCCATACAGACCAAACCCGGCATTATTGATCAAGATATCAACCGGAATGTTTTCTGTCGCACGTAACAAGGCTTCGATTTGAACGGTTTGTCCGATATCATATGGAAGCACGACGGCAGATCCGCCCCGCTGTTCAACAAAGTGTTTCGTTTCGAAAAGTTGTTCGACGTTCCGTCCGACCAGTAACAGGTGATGTCCTTATTCGGCATGCAGATAGGCCAGTTCGCGCCCGATTCCGGCAGAAGCGCCGGTAATTAATACGTTCATGATCCGTCCTCCTTATGTAATAGGGTAGAAAAAAAGCGATCGAGCCGATGCTCAACCGCTTGGTTTGTTCAATTATAGGTATGAACCCGCGCCGACAAGGCGTGAACCCCAGTAACCTGATTTGAAGCTTGAGTACTTAACGCCACCTGTTTCTGAGTTCACCATGCTTGTTTTGCTTGTTGCCATACCGACGTGTTGAATGCCGCTACCGTGTGAGAAGAAAACAAGATCTCCAGGTTGAACGTTTGAGACACTTACTTTTCTAGAAGAAGAATATTGTGAAGAAGACGTACGTGGCAATGTTTTGCCCGCTGCTTTTTTGTAGACGTAGCTTGTGAAACCAGAGCAGTCAAATCCACGAGTTGTCGTTCCGCCCCATACATAAGGAGTTCCTTTATGTTTAGCTGCTTCGCTTAGAAGGCGTGTACGTGTTGAAGATGAAGTTGTTGATTTTTTAGCCGTTGAAGTAGAAGACTTGTATGTTTTCGTATACTGTGTAGAAACATAACGTGTTTTTCCACCGTATGAAATTTTAGTCCAGCTGCCTGATTTACCTTTGTATGTAAATGTTTGGCCTGCGTTTACTTTACCAACGATGCTTGCTTTTGTAGAAGGACCCGTCCGAACACGTAATCCGCTGTCTGTGATTTTAACTTTCGTTACTGTAGAAGCTGCCTCAACCTTATCTGTTCCCACTGATGCAAATCCTGAAACCACTAATGCTGCCGTTGCGACCGATGCTAGAAAACGTTTCATATGTGAAATCCTCCATGTCATTTTAAAGTAGTTTTGAAAACCGAGTTATATGATGTATCTCATTAAGTGTTTGTTTAAGCAGTTTGCCTTACAACTGTGTAAGTTTTTCTCTGCACGATTATCTTAGCATGCGGAGACATGAAAACGTTTTTTCAGTTCCGCTACAAAACATGACGTTTTTGTAACATAACTGCAATAATATACTCGAATATTACAAAGAAGAAATTCCCATTTCTTAAATCACGACGAAATGGATGAAATGTGATACCTTTAATTCACGAAGAATATACAACATGATCATCGCACTATGATGATTACATCCTTTGCTCCTGAATTTATACGAAGAATAGGTGAATGCATATGCCAACTGAAAAAACTGACAAACCAGAACGTTCCTATACACTCGCTCAACTCAGCAACCTGACATTAAAAGATTTATATGAGATTGCAAAAACAAAAAACGTACCACAGTACCGAGAGGCGCGTAAGCGTGAATTGATGTTCAAGATTCTTAAAGCACAAGCAGAGTCCACCGGTCTTTATTTCCTCGAAGGGGTACTCGAAGTTATCCCCGGAAACCCACAAATGCAAAATGATGGCGGCTTCGGCTTCCTTCGTCCTATCAACTATTCGCAATCCTCTGAAGATATCTACATCGCCGCCTCACAAATCCGCCGCTTTAATCTCCGTAACGGAGACGTCGTGACTGGAAAAGTCCGGCCGCCAAAAGAAAATGAACGGTTCCAAGGTCTTTTAAGTGTGGAAGCCGTCAATGGAGAAGCACCGGATACGGCGCGCAATCGTCTGTTCTTCCCGGCATTGACACCGATCTATCCAGATCGTCTGATGCGTCTTGAGACAGAACCGCGTCATTTGTCGGTCCGGGTGATGGATATGATTGCCCCGGTTGGATTTGGCCAACGCGGTTTGATTGTCGCGCCGCCAAAAGCAGGTAAGACTTCTCTATTAAAAGAAATCGCCAATTCGATCCAGGTGAATCATCCGGATGTTGAATTGATTATTCTGTTGATTGACGAACGGCCGGAAGAAGTGACGGATATCGAACGTTCTGTCCCCGGAGCGGATGTCGTCAGTTCAACGTTTGACGAAACACCGGACAACCACGTCCGGATTTCGGAACTCGTTTTGGAGCGAGCGATGCGCCTCGTCGAACATAAAAAAGATGTCGTTATTTTAATGGACTCGATTACACGGTTGACGCGGGCTTATAACTTAACTGTTCCGCAAAGCGGTCGGACGTTGTCCGGGGGGATTGACCCGGCAGCCTTCCACAAACCGAAACGCTTTTTCGGTGCCGCCCGGAATATCGAACACGGTGGTAGTCTGACGATTCTTGCGACGGCACTCGTCGAAACCGGTTCCCGGATGGATGATGTCATCTATGAAGAGTTTAAAGGAACCGGCAATATGGAACTGCATCTGGACCGGAAATTATCCGAGCGCCGGATCTTCCCGGCCATCGATATCCGGAAATCCGGAACACGGAAAGAAGAGTTGTTGTTACCGCAAGATCAGCTCGATGCCTTGTGGACGATCCGCCGGACGATGAACGAGTCCAATGAGTTTGTCGACAGTTTCTTACGCAAGATTCGGGACACGAAAAATAACGAAGAATTTTTTGTCGAACTGGAGAAAGAAAAGAAGAAACCCGTACGGCGCGCACCTGTGAAGCCACGTGTGACGAAAACCGACACAACGACTTGAAAATAGGTATTGCGGGGCATGAAAAAATCGTTTAGTATAGGAAGGTAACTTACTCTGGCTCAGCAAATGAACCAGGGCGGAAGGAGAGAAAACAACCATGAAACAAGGAATTCACCCAAACTACAACAAAGTTGTATTTATGGACTCAACTACTGAGTACAAATTCTTGACTGGTTCTACACGTTCTTCGAACGAGACAATCACTTGGGAAGATGGAAACGAGTACCCACTCATCCGTGTGGATGTGTCTTCGGACTCGCACCCATTCTACACTGGTCGTCAAAAGTTCAACGCTGCAGACGGTCGTGTCGATCGCTTCAACAAAAAATACGGCCGCAAGTAATTGCGACTTCAGTATTAAAAAACAGCCTGTCTCCATTACTGGAGCAGGCTGTTTTTGTATAGACAGAACTTGGCACGGTACGCCAGATACGTTTTTAAAACGAAGGATAGACCGATTCCACCGGCAGCACCAATCAGATACGGAAGTGTATCCGGATTGTTCGCAAAATGTTCGAGTAAAAGACTGAAGGAAAAATGGCGACCTAGGAAATAACCTGCTCCTAAAAAGACACTGATCCAAATTAAAGCACCAGTATAGGCATAAGTAACGAAGATCCGGAACGGCATTTTCGAGACGCCGGCAAAAAAAGCGGACAGCTGCCGGAGACCGGGTATGTAATAACCGATGATTAAAACCGTTTTTCCGTAACGTAAAAATCCGGCTTCTGCTTTGAAAACATGTTTTTCAGAAATACGTAACTTCGGAGCCATTCGATGGAGCAACGGCATTCCAAGTTTCAGACCGAGCACATAGCTGATTGTCATTCCGATACAACTGCCGGCATAGGCAGCAAAAATTGTTCCGACGAGCGGCAAATCACCATGATGCATCCAGAATCCTGACATGACGAGTAACGTCTCGTCTGGAACCGGAAGACCGACGATTCCACCGGCCAGAAGAATTGCGAGTCCGAACGCTCCATATTGATGGAGGACTTCATGTAATATGTGATGAATCGGAGTCACCTTCCTTCAAAGAAACTTCTCTTTCAGTGTACAGGAAATACATACCAGTTGAAATGAGAAGATGAAGAAAGTGGCGAATTTGGCAAGGGTTTTTGATTTTTAGAAGTCAATCCTTTTTCTCAATTTAGATTCGGGCTATACTCGTTAAAGTGACTAATTTAGAGGACGGTGTTTACGATGATGCATGTGATCAATCAATATGGTTGGATTGAAGTGATTTGCGGAAGTATGTTTTCCGGTAAGTCAGAAGAACTGATCCGTCGTGTCAGACGGGCACAGTATGGAAAGTTACCGGTTCAAGTGTTCAAGCCGGCAATCGATGACCGGTATCATGAAGAGCATGTCGTGTCGCATATCGGCAACTCGGTCATTGCGATTCCGATGGCGACGAGCCGTGATGTCTATGCAGCAGTGGCGGAAGAGACGCAAATCGTCGCGATTGACGAAGTTCAATTTTTTGACGATGAGATTGTCGCAGTCATCGAAGCACTGGCTCAGGATGGCAAACGCGTTATTTGTGCGGGACTCGATCAGGATTTTCGGGCCGAGCCATTCGGCAAGATGCCTGAATTACTGGCACGTGCGGAATTCGTGACGAAATTACAGGCGATTTGTCTGTCGTGTGGAGATCCGGCGTCACGGACACAACGATTGATTGACGGGAAGCCGGCAAACTACAATGATCCAATCATTCTCGTCGGGGCGTCTGAATCCTATGAACCGCGTTGCCGTCATTGTCATCAAGTTCCGGGCAAACCGCAACCGTTACAGGAATGGAAAAAACAACAGCAAAATTGAGAATAGACGATTTGAAAAAGTGAACGATTCTTTGGCCTCACGGCCGGGAATCGTTCACTTTTTTTTATCAACCAGTTCGTGTCAACCGGCTGAACTGTTCGATGAATTGTAAGGTCTCACGGACAATCGTCTTTTGATCATGGTCAAGCGTCGCGACATGGTACGAGTCGAGCAGACAATAACTGCGTTTATCTGTTGCCCCAATCGTCCGGTACAAATAATCGGAACAGGCCGGCGGGACGACGTGATCCTCAGCAGAATATAAAATAAGTGTCGGAATTTGAATCGTCGCTAAGTGTAGTCGCGTGTCATCAATGAGTCGTAACAGTTCTGAAGCACAAACTGCGGGGACAAGATCATAGATGATTTCAAAAGCGGTCTGCTTGATATCAGGGGTGCTTTCCGGCAGATAGACCGGACAATCGGTGAAGGATAAGGCTTCGTAAGCAGGGACGGACAAGGCGGCATTGATCGTGATGATTCCTGCAATCGGGAGACCTTCAGCGGCAAGTGACAGGGCAAGTGTCGCCCCCATCGATTGTCCGACGATGAAGATCGATTCGCACCGTCTGGCTAACTGTTCGAAGCCGTCACGCAAGCTCTGTTTCCAGTCATCTGCCGTCGTCGCTTCGAATTCCAGGACATCGGTCCCATGACCGTGCAGGCGAGGGGCATAGACGGAGAAACCTTGTTCTGCGAACTGTTCTCCTACAGCCCGAACGCTTTGCGGCGTTGCGTTAAAACCATGACAGAGCAAAATGCCGACGGATCCGCGTCCTAAGGAAAAGGCTTCCGCACCCGGTATAACAGGATAAACCATACTCATCATCTCGTCCTCCATTTCAAAAATAAAAACCCGTTTGGCTTTGGACGCAAACGAGTTTCTCGTGTGTATCATCCAAAGCAACCGCTTTGCTGGTCGGAGCACCTTGCATAACAGCAGGTTGCCGTGGAGTCCTAGAGCCAGGTCTCTCGTCCACTCTTGATATATCGTATAGGAATTGTCGGATTAATCATTGAGAAGATGATAGCATTGGCGGAAATGAATTGTCAAACTCTCTTGAACAGGCGTCAAAATTCAAACAACGATCCAGTTTGTCCCGGGAAAAAAATCGATATGGGTCATATGGTTTATTTTTGAAAATATGGTTGACCTTTAAAAGATCTTTCTGTAGTGTAAAAATTAGTTTTACGACATAAGTTCAACCGGCAACAACACACATACGAATTTCATACCGCAACACTTATCCAGAGAGGTGGAGGGACTGGCCCTACGAAACCTCGGCAACAGACTCATTATGAGCACTGTGCCAATTCCATCAGACAATTGTCTGAGAGATGAGTCGAGTGGATTCTGCCATTGTGCGGATCCAGGTCTCTTCTTGTTTCTTAAGAAGAGACCTTTTTTGTATTTTAAAGGGGGAACAAGTGGTGATTACATTCAAAAATGTAAAAAAAATCTATGAAACAAAGGAACAATCGATTGCTGCGCTGAACGGGGTCGATCTCGAAATCCGAAAGGGAGAAATCTTCGGTGTCATCGGTTTCAGTGGAGCCGGTAAAAGTTCCTTATTACGATGCGTCAACCTGCTTGAACGGCCGACATCGGGCAGTGTGACGGTCGATGGCCAAGATTTGACGGCGCTCTCGGCGAAACAGTTACGGGAAGCCAAACAACACATCGGGATGATTTTTCAGCACTTCAATCTGCTGGATTCGAATACGGTTTTTGCGAACGTCGCAAAACCCCTTGTCTTAAAGGGCGTCAAAAAAGACGAGGTCCATCGGCGGGTCAATGAACTGCTGGATTTCGTCGACTTGGCGGATAAGGCCGATCATTACCCGGATCAGTTATCGGGCGGACAGAAACAACGGGTCGGGATTGCCCGGGCACTTGCCACCCAGCCGTCCGTCCTGTTGTGTGACGAAGCAACCTCGGCGCTTGATCCGCAGACGACACAACACATATTACGCCTGCTGAAACAAATCAATCAGGAATACGGCATCACGATCTTACTGATTACCCATGAGATGGGTGTCATCCGTGAAATTTGTGACCGGGTCGCCGTCATCGAAGCCGGCAAGTTGATTGAATCGGGTACCGTATTCGACGTCTTTTCGAACCCCCAGACGGCGACGGCAAAAAACTTCGTCCGTTCCGTCATGCAGGATGAGATTCCGGCGTCAGTTCAAAAAGTCATCGATCAACGGGATACCGGGCACCATATCTACAAAATCAACTTCCTCGGGGCAGGGACCGGACAACCGCTTTTATCGCAAGTCGCGAAACGGTTTGATGTCGACCTCAACATCCTGCACGGCAGCATCACGGAACTGCAAAACATTCCGTTTGGCAGTCTGCTTGTTGAACTGATCGGTGATGCGGCGGAAATCAAACGGGCACTGCATTACATCGATCAATCGGATGTCGTCGTCGAGGAGGTGCTCGCAGATGCTGGTTAACTATACGGATATTTGGACCGCTTTTTTGCAAACGATGACGATGGTCGGACTGTCGTTACTCTTTTCGACATTGATTGGTTTACCGCTCGGCATCCTGCTTGTCGTGACACGAAAAGGAGCATTGCTCGAACAAATCCCCTTCTTCAATGTCTTAAGCAGTATTGTCAACATCTTCCGGTCCGTTCCGTTCATTATTTTGCTCGTCGCGATCATTCCGTTGACCCGCTTGATTGTCGGATCGTCGATCGGGACGCAGGCAGCGATCGTTCCGCTCGTCTTTTATGCGGCACCGTACATCGCCCGCCTGATTGAAAGTTCATTGCTCGAAGTCGACACCGGTGTCTTGGAGGCGGCAGAAGCGATGGGGGCGACACCGCTGCAGACGATTTTCCGTTTCCTCTTGCCGGAAGCCCTCAGCTCGCTTGTCCTGAACCTGACGATTGCGACAATCGGCTTGATCGGGGCATCGGCAATGGCCGGGGCAATCGGCGGCGGGGGACTGGGTGACTTGGCGATCACGTACGGCTATCAACGGTTTGATACGACCGTCATGATCATCACGGTCGGGATTCTCGTCATTTTGGTTCAAGGGTTACAGACAACAGGCAACCTGTTGGCACGAAAAATTCGGAGACACTAAAAAAACATAGAACAGATAAGGGAGAGATGGATGATGAAAAAAGGATTAGCGATTGGTGCAGCATTGACGACGGTATTGTTTGCGGGATGTGCCGCTTCCGGAGAAGAAGATCAAAAGACGGTGAAACTTGGCGTCAGCGGTTCTGACACCCAAGTTTGGGAATACGTCGCGAAAAAAGCGAAGAAAGAAGGCATCACGATTGAGCTCGTTAAGTTCTCCGACTATGTTCAACCGAATCTCGCACTCGCGGAAGGAGAGATTGATGCGAACTCCTTCCAGACCGTCTCTTACTTTAACGCCTTCAAAAAAGAACATAAGTTAAAACTGTCGCCGATTGCGACTACGGTCATCGCGCCGATGGGAATTTATTCGGATAAGATCAAGGACGTCAAAGACATTCCGGTCGGTGGAAAGATTGCCGTCCCGAATGAAGCGACGAACATGGGGCGGGCATTGCTCCTGTTGCAGGAAGCAGGCCTGATCAAGCTGCCGGACGACTTTGACGGCAACGGATCCGTCGATAAGATCGTCGAGAATCCGAAAAAACTGAAGATTGTCCCGGTCGTCGCCGGACAGACACCACGCGTCCTACCGGATGTCTCCGCCTCAATCATCAATAACGGAATCGCTGTCGATGCCGGCTTTAATCCGATCAAAGATTCGATTCTCCATGAAAACGAGACGGCGAAACCGTACATCAACATCATCGCGACCCGGACAGAAGACAAAGACAAAAAGACGTTGAAAAAAATCGCTTCCCTTTACCAGCAGGACGATGTCGCTGCCTTCATCAAAAAAGAGTACAAAGGAAGCACGATTCCGACGTTCGTCCCACTTAGCGAGATTGGCGAATAACAAAAACCAAAAGGAGCGTGACCCAAATGACAATTCAGACGAGACGGCAAAACCTGACACAAACGATTGAACAGGATATTGAGCAAAAACGGGAGTCGTATCTTGAGACGAGCCATCGGATTCATGCGACACCGGAAATCGGCAATGAAGAATATTTTGCGTCGCGTCATCATGCGGAACGCCTGACAGCCGAAGGGTTTACAGTCGAACTTGGTGTGGCCGGACACGAGACAGCGTTTCTCGCCCGGAAGGTCTCGGATAAACCGGGAGCAACGATCGCTTTTCTAGCTGAATATGATGCCTTGCCGGGAATCGGTCACGCATGCGGACACAACATCATCGGCACGACAAGTGTCGCAGCAGCGATTGCCGTCAGTCAAGTTCTGGATGAAGTCGGCGGCAGTGTCGTCGTCCTCGGGACACCGGCGGAAGAAGGCGGACCAAACGGGAGTGCGAAAGGGAGTTTCGTCAAACACAATCTGCTGACGGGCATCGATGCGGCCTTAATGGTCCATCCGTCCGGACAGACCCGGATTACCGGTTCTTCGCTCGCCGTTGATCCGCTCGATTTTGCCTTTACCGGTAAACCGGCCCATGCGGCAGCTTCGCCGGAAGAAGGGATCAATGCCCTGGATGCCGTCATTCAGTTGTTTAACGGAATCAATGCGTTACGGCAACAGTTGCCGAGTGACATCCGGATTCACGGAATCATTACCGATGGTGGAGATGCGCCGAACATCATTCCGGAGTATGCCAAAGCCCGCTTCTTCATCCGGGCGACGACACGCGAACGGCTGAATGCGGTGACGGCAAAAGTCAAAGCCGTTGCCGAAGGGGCAGCCCTTGCGACCGGAGCGACGCTTGAGATCATCGCCTTCCAAAACGAAGTCGATAACCTGTTGTTCAACCGGACGTTTGACGAGATTTTCCGGGAAGAAGCGACGGCGCTTGGGGAAGACGTCAAGACCGATGAACGGCAGGGTCTCGGTTCGACCGACGCCGGCAACATCAGCCAGGTCCTGCCGACGATCCATCCGTACATCAAGATTGGAGCAGACGACTTAGTTGCCCATACGGAAAGTTTCCGGGAGGCGACGAAATCGGAACAAGGCGACGAAGCCTTGATCACGGGAGCGAAAATCCTGGCCCGGACGGCGTTCCGTCTGCTGACGGATGACTCGTTACTCGGGACGGTCAAACAGGAGTTCCACGACCGGAAAAACGGTTACTTGATGTAACAGCGAAAGACAGAAGTATGTGTTGGTCCGACCGGATGTCATCAAGACGACCGGGCGGGCCAAACCATACTTTTTTTGTTGAACCGGAAAAAAGAAAATAAATTCTCTTTTGTATTTTAAAATAACCTGTGCTAGTCTTGACCTGTACAACTGAATAACCAGTTCTTCGGGGTAGGGTGAAAATCCCAACCGGCGGTAATGCGATGATTTTCGAATCGACGAGCCCGCGACCCACAATGTACGCATTGTGGCTGACTTGGTGTGATTCCAGGGCCGACGGTAAAGTCCGGATGGGAGAAGAACGAAAAAATGTGCTTGAAACCATTTTCTGAAAAAATATGTTCGGGAAAAGGTCTATTTCTGTATGCTTTTGAACAGAAAACAAGACGTTTCTTTCGTGATCCTTCAATCATGACGCCCTGCAAATGCAGCGGCGTCTTTTCTTTTGAAAGGAGCGGAAATATGAATAATCGAATGCACCAGGCGATGCAGTTGGCACGGATGCTGGACGGACAAACGAGTCCAAATCCGAGTGTCGGTTGTGTCATTACGAAACATGGAAAAGTGATCGGCTTCGGTGCCCACCGGTTTGCGGGTGGTCCGCATGCGGAAGTCGAAGCATTAAACATGGCAGGAGAAGCGGCGCGTGGTGCGGATCTCTATGTCACACTCGAACCGTGTAACCATCATGGAAAGACACCGCCCTGTACGGAGGCGATTTTAGCCGCCGGCATCAAGCGGGTGTTCGTCGCAACGGAAGATCGGCATGCAATCGTCGCCGGACAAGGTATTACGCGTCTGCGTGAAGCCGGACTGACGGTCGAAACCGGATTACTCGAAGACGAAGCGGTTCGATTTTATACACCGTTTTGGCAAAGTCTCGAGCGGAAACGACCGGTCGTCACCGTCAAAGTCGCCCAAAGTTTAAACGGTGTCGTCACGACAGGTGAGCAACGCCTGATTACATCAGATGCAGCCCGGGCGGCAGGACGTGAGCTGCGGGCAACACATGACGCCATCTTAGTCGGGAGTGAGACGATTTTAATCGATGATCCCGCATTGACGTTACGCACGGAAGCCGGACCTGAACCGATTCGGGTCGTCGTCGACCGTCGTGGACGTTTGACGGAAAGCGCCCAAGTCTTTCGGGACGGTTTGAATCCGACATACTGGCTGACGGAACAACCGCGTGTCTCAATTCAATCGAACGTCACGGTTCTCGTCGGCACGTATACGACACCGAATCAGATTTTAGACATATTGTACGACCAGGGGATCCGCAGTTTGTTGATTGAAGGCGGACCAACGATTCAGTCGTCATTTTTAGAAGCAGACCTTGTCGATCGTCTTGAAATCTATCAAGCCCCGTCCGTCTTACAAGGGACGACCGGATTGACAAGCACAATCGAGATTGAAGACCGGTTCGATTTAACCGACGTCGCGCAAATCGGACAGGATGTCCATCTGCGTTATACGCGGAAAGGAGACGGCTTATGTTCACGGGATTGATTGAAGAAGTCGGGACGATTAAACGAAAAGTTCCGCGCCCGAACGGTTTAGCGCTCGAAATCGAGGCGCGGCATGTTCTTGAAGAAACGAAGATCGGCGACAGCATCGCCGTCGACGGGATTTGTTTAACGGTCACGGCGATGACGGCGACCGGGTTCACGGCGGACGCCGTTCACGAAACGATTCGGGCAACGTCCCTTCAGACGTTGCGGGTCGGCACACCGGTTCAGCTCGAACGGGCGATGCCGGCGAACGGACGGTTTGGCGGTCATTTCGTCAGCGGACACATTGACGGAACAGCCCGGTTCTTAAGCCGTCGACCGGACGGTGAAGCGATGGAATACCGGTTCGAGACCGGGGAGTGGAGTAAATACTGTATTCCGAAAGGCTCGATTGCGATCAACGGAACGAGCTTGACGGTCCAACACGTGGAACCGAACAGTTTAATCATCTCATTGATTCCGCACTCCCGACAGTTGACGACGTTCGACCGGTTGCAAAGCGGGGCACTCGTCAATATCGAGTGTGATTTGATGGCAAAACATTTGTATCACTTTACACAGCAGGAACAAAAAACGGATTGGTCGGCATTTTTAGGAGGCGGAGCAGGATGAACGGATTTGATCTCGTAGAAGAAGCGATTGAAGAATTAAAACACGGACGTCCGATCATCGTCTGTGATGATGAAAACCGGGAAAATGAGGGGGACCTGATTCTCCTCGCGGAACATGCGACACCCGAACAAATCAACTTCATGATCACGTACGGGAAAGGACTCGTCTGTGTTCCGGTCAGCCCGCAACTTGCAGAACGCCTTGAGCTGAATCCGATGACAGATCACAATACCGATCCGCACGGGACGGCGTTTACGATCAGCATCGATCATGAAGAAGCGAAGACCGGCATCAGTGCCGCGGAACGTGCGTTGACGATTCAACGGATGCTGACGGATGAGGCGAAACAATTTAAGCGTCCCGGTCATATTTTCCCCTTGATTGCGAAAGAGGGCGGTGTCCGGGAACGGCGTGGACATACGGAGGCCGGTGTGGATTTGGCACGGCTTGCCGGAAGTGCTGAAGCAGCTGTCATTTGTGAAATCATCTTAGAGGACGGGACGATGGCGCGCGTGGATGATTTGCTGACGTATAAAGAAGTCCACGGGCTGAAGATGATTACAATCGATGCCCTCGTCACGTATCTCGAACGCCCCGTCCGGCGCGAAGCGGACGTCCTGCTTCCGGCCGCGCACGGCGCGTTTCGGATACTCGGCTATACGACGCCTGATCAAAAAGAACACGTGACCGTCCTGTCGGGAGAGCCGGAAGACGGAATGCTCGTCCGGCTGCATTCGGAATGTCTGACGGGAGACGTCTTCGGATCAAAACGCTGTGATTGCGGTCCGCAACTTGACGCAGCACTGGCACGCATCGGACATGAAGGCGGAGCGGTACTCTACCTGCGCCAGGAAGGGCGCGGTATCGGCTTGATGGCGAAACTGAAAGCCTATGAGTTGCAGGAGCAGGGACTCGATACGGTCGAAGCGAATCACGCGCTCGGGTATGCGACTGATTTACGGGATTACAAAGTCGCAGCCGCGATGTTACACGATTTAGGTGTCACGAAAATTCGGCTGATGACGAATAATCCGGAAAAACAACAGGCACTCGAACAAAACGGTATTACGGTGCTCGAGCGGATTCCGCTTGAGATTGCCCCGGTTCCGGAAAACAAGCAGTATCTGCAAACCAAACAAACGAAACTCGGGCATCTGCTCGATATCCAAGGAGGACAATAACATGGTATTCGAAGGATTTTTAACAGGTGAAGGACTACGCGTCGCAATCGTCGCAGCACGATTCAATGAATTGATCACATCGAAACTGGTCGGTGGAGCAAACGATGCATTCCGTCGTCACGGAGTCGCTGCGGATGCTGTCGATACAGCATGGGTTCCGGGAGCGTTCGAGATTCCGCTCGTCGCGGAAAAGCTTGCGAAAAGCGGAAAGTATGACGCTGTCATCACACTCGGTGCCGTCATTCGCGGTGCGACATCACACTACGATTATGTCTGCAACGAAGTCGCGAAAGGTGTCGCCGGCGCGTCACGTGAAACAGGGGTGCCGATTATCTTCGGTGTCCTGACGACTGACTCAATTGAACAGGCGGTCGAACGGGCGGGAACGAAAGCGGGGAACAAAGGATACGAAGCAGCGGTCTCAGCAATCGAGATGGCGAACCTGTTACGGACTATTTAATGAAATAACTGAGTCTTGAGACCTGTTTCCGAATGGAACAGGTCTCTTTTTTTATTCTGGCAGGACTTTACGAACTCCATCCCTAATGATAAGGGAAAGACTCTTTACAGAAGGGTGGAAAGGAAGATGGTGCGTTCAAAAAAAGCTTATTATCTGCCTGTTATCGTCTGCTTTATTACAATTTACTATCTTTGGCTGATTATTTTTGCAAACCAGCCAGAGTTGTCAGCTTGGGGCAGTAACTTGTTTTCCATACTCGGTTGCGCGTTTGCGACATGTTTGTTGGTTCAGGCGCAACGAGAACCGGACCAACAAGAAGGACATTTTTTTCTCTACCTTGCATACGGAACAGGAAGTTATCTGATTGCCGAATTGATGTGGGGGACGTATGAGAATATTCTTCAAGTCGAAGTTCCCTTTCCCGGTATCTCGGATCTTTTTTACGTGTTGCAATCTGTCTTCTTTTTAGTGGCCTTTCTACACGCAATCCAACGCCATGTCACAAAAGCTCGTTTAGTCAGCTTTATATTTGATATCGCCATCGTTATGACGGTCGCTGTTACCTACAGTTGGTTTTTCTTAATCCGTCCGCTGTTTGACGAACCGTTCACCTCGAAAGCGGAATTCGTCCTGGCCTTTGCTTACCCGATGTGCGATATCGTTCTGTTATTTTGTATGATCAGTATCTATTATTTATTTGAGAAACACGAGTGGCAAAAACGACGACGTATGTTTCAGTGTTTGTTCATCGGATTGTTGTTACAGGTCGGCGCAGATACATCGTTTGTCTATGTGACGACCGTCAGCGGTGAGGATGTCATCCGGTTGATTGATCCATTGTTTGTCATTGGTTTACTGACGATTAGTATATCTGGTCATTTGGATAATCCCGTACAAAAAAGGCAACAGAAAGAAACAACGCGACGAAGACGTGCACCGATCGGGAAAATGTTTTTACCATATCTGTTAGTCATATTTTTATTTTCAACGATGACCTTTTATGCACGCCAAAATGAAGCAATGAATGGCTTAATGATAGGTTGCGCTATCACGATTCTCCTGATTTTAGTCCGCCAGATTCTAATGATTTTGAGTCACCAAGAATTAATTGAAGAAATTCATCATAAAGCGGACGAGTTAGAAGTGAGTGAGGAACGGTATAAGTCTTTGTTTACTTACCATCCGGATGCCATCTATTCACTTGACTTGAAGGGACGTATTGAAAGCGCGAATCCTTCGTTCGAAAAATTGACGGAGCAGGATGCGGAGGAATTGATTGGCAAAACGTATCGGCAGTTCACGACATGGCAACAGACATCGACAGACAAGGCGACAGCACAGCAATTTGAAACTGTTTTCCAAAAATCTGGCGGTCCAGATGTTTTGCTGAATGTAACCAACATTCCGATTCGCGTCCGGGATCGATTCGTCGGGATGTACGGGATTGGGCAGGATATCACGACCATCCGGGAAAATGAATTAAAAATCCGCCGGCTTGCTTATTACGATCATTTGACCGGGGTCATCAATCGGACCTACTTTGAAGAAGTATTGCACCATTTAGTCGAAGAAGAGCGGAAGGAAGAAACCATCATTCTCTGTTTTATTGATCTCGACGACTTTAAACTCGTCAATGATTCGTTCGGTCACCATGTCGGCGATCAGTTGTTGATTCAAGTGGCAGAGCGCCTGCAAGAAGCCGTCAATCCGGACGATATCGTCGCCCGTCAAGGCGGAGATGAGTTTACCGTCATCTTGCGGGATGTTACGTCGGATGAGCAGGGCAGAAGCCGAACGGCCCGTCTGCTCGATGACTTAAAACGAACGTATGCGATTGAAGGAATCGAATTGATTTCCAATCCAAGTATCGGAGCCGTCATATGTCAGCGGACAGCGGGAAAACACGTCGTGACGTTGCTGAAGCAGGCCGATCTTGCGATGTATCAGGCAAAATCGGGTGGCGGTAAATCCATCATCTTCTTTGAAGATATTGCCGAAAAAGCGTCCTACCGCTTGCGACTCGAATCGGAGCTGCCGATTGCCATTGAAACCAATCAATTGATTTTACATTATCAGCCGCAAGTCGATACGGTCACGTATAAGATGGTCGGTGTCGAAGGACTGATCCGTTGGAATCATCCGGAACTCGGAATGATTGCACCAAACGATTTCATTCCGATGGTGGAAGAAGTCGGCATGATTATCCGGCTTGGTGAATGGGTGTTACGCGAAGGGTTTTTACAGGCAAAACGGTGGGAAGATGAAGGAGTCACATTGAAGGTTGGACTGAATGTCTCGATGCAACAGTTTCATCATCCGACGTTCGTCCTGACTTTGATTCGTTTAGTAGAGGAAACAAGTGTTGATCCGACGCGTATCGATCTTGAAATCACGGAAGTCTCAGCTGTCGAAGATATCGAAGAAACCGTCGTGACGATGAATCGCTTAAAAGAACTCGGCTTTACGATTTCGATTGATGACTTCGGAACCGGCTACTCTTCCTTATCCCGTTTAGCGGACTTCCCGATTGATACATTGAAGATTCCCCGCGAGTTCGTCGAAAAAATCCAAGCGGCGACGACCGGCTACTCGATGATTTCATCCATCATCCATTTAGCGAAGTCACTCGATCTTGAGGTCATCGCGGAAGGTGTCGAGACGCTCGAGCAGGTCAACGTTCTAAATTGGTTGGAATGCTCGCGGATGCAAGGTTATTACTTTGGTCGCCCGATGCCCGCAGAACAAATTCCGGCTCTTTACTAAAAAAGAAGACGATCCTTTCCAGCAAAACAGGAAGGGATCGTCTTTTGGTCTTTTAGCATTATAAGCGCAAAGAAAGGGACGAACCTTTTCCAAGCACATCACGTTTCGCACTGAGGACATCACTCGTCAACAACTCGACTGATGTGAGCGGTTGTTCGATAATGAAACCGAAGTTTCCGCTTCGTGTCTCGCCGGGGGCATATGTCGCAGCGAGCGACTCGAGGTAGACATCGTCTTGCAGTGTCTTCTCGGTTTTTGCATCGAGCCTGAAGTGAGCGACGGGGTTAAACGTGACCGGCTCATCGCCTCTGTTCGTGATCGTCACACGTGTCTTGACGAGGTCAAACGATTCCTCATGCGTAAACCCGTGGAAGAAATCAATCATCCCGTAACTCGGCCGGGCATGGAACACTTTCACTTCTTCGACTTTCATCGTGATCGGTCCGATCGTGCGTGTCACGTCGGGACGGACAAACTGTTTTAACGTCAATTCGCCTTTGTCGTCGGTAACCGATGCGTCGACTTTCGTCAGTTTCCGGTCATCTGGTAATTGCGGGTTCGGGACATATGCGGCAGACTTTTCGATCGATACCGGTGTCTCCTGTTTCGGGGCCGACTTTTCTGATGACTTCTCTTGGACGGTGTCTGGCGTAGTGCCACAACCCGAAAGAATCGTCCCGAGCATCAAGGCAGCAAGTATCTGTTTCATGGAAAGTCTCCTTATTTCTTCGACTTCAGTAAATCGAAGATGATTTTGGCATGATCCGTATTATCGACTTGTCCGGCAAACCGTTCCTTCGCTGGACCAAACGCATAGACTGGAACGTCTTCACCCGTATGTCCGCCTGTCGTCCAGCCGGTGTGCGACCGTTCATTGAAGATGGCTTCGATCGCATTGTCGACATCAAGCAGTTTCTTCGATTCCGCAGCACGTGTAACGGATTCGATTTCATCTTCCGTCAGGGTGAGTTTCTTCTGGTCGATATATGTCGTCAACGTTTTTTTGACATCGGCACCTTCGATGATTTTTGCTGCCATGAAGTCTGGTGTCTTTTTCGCCGCCTTGATCGGCTCGGCGAACCAGTTATAGATACCATCCGCTCCAATCGAGTAACCGCCGGTCGAATGGTCGGCTGTCGCCACGACAAGCGTGTGCTTGTCTTTTTTGGCAAAGGCGATTGCCGCTTTGAAGGCACGTTCGAAGTCTTCCATCTCGCTCATGGCACCGACGATGTCATTGTCATGACCGGCCCAGTCGATTTGACTTCCTTCAACCATCAGGAAGAAGCCTTTTTTGTTTGAATCAAGTCGTTTGATGGCGGAATTCGTCATCTGTTCGAGTGACGGAACGGATGATTCCCGGTCGATGCGTTTCGGCAGACCACCGTCCGCAAACAGACCGAGGACCTGTTTGTTTTTATCCGCCTGCATTTGATCCAGATTCGTGACGTAGCTGTAACCGTCTTTCTTAAACGCTTTCGTCAAATCGGTATCCGGACGGACGAAGTTTGATTTCCCGCCTCCGAGCAGGACGTCGATCTTATGTTTGCCGTTGACCCGCTCCTTGAAGTAGTCGTCCGCAATCGCATTCATGTTTTTCCGGTTCTCATCGTGCGCGCCGAATGAAGCCGGTGTCGCGTGTGTAATTTCGGATGTCGCAACAAGTCCCGTCGATTTTCCGCGTTCTTTCGCTGCTTCAAGGACCGTCTTGACCTCTGATTTATCATTGTCGACGGCAATCGCGGCATTATATGTTTTGACACCGGACGACATCGCCGTCGCGGCGGATGCGGAATCCGTGATGTTTTGCTCCGGGTCTTCCGGATAGGTCATCTGTTGTCCGACGAGATATTGATCAAATGCCGTTTTTTCCGCGACCGGCGTCGAAGGATCATTTTTTAAGTACCGGTGGGCTGACGTATACGAGACACCCATCCCGTCCCCGATCAGGAAGATGACATTCCGGATTTCCGGTGATTTTGCATGTTTCGTCTTAGCCTCAGCGTCGTTCATCGAGACCATCGTACTTAAGGAAAGGGTCGACAAGGCAAGAATGGGAATGATTCGTTTTAACTTCATGGATTGTTCCTCCTTCAGGAAAATAAATAAATAGTTTAGTATCGGATCAAATCTACAGGACTAACTTTAGCGGTAGAGTGTAAAACGAACATTTGAGGGATGTAAAGTTTTGTTAAGAATCAAACAGAAAACTTTACGTCGGACAGGAAGTTCGATGAGTAAAAAACAGTCAGAACGGTAATAAGATAAGAAATGGTTTTGAAACATTTTCCAGTGACAGCTCGTAAATAAAGATAATCAATTTCAAGGAGGAATGACGATGAAGAAGACAAGGTGGATGACGGTCGGTCTCCTCACGGCAACGATTGGACTGGCAGGGTGTAATAACGAGACCATAGAAGATGGTCAAGGGGAGAACGGTTCCAAACAGCTTTCGAATACGGAGTTGCTGAAAAAAGCGTCAAGTGCACAAGAAAACATCAAGTCGTTTCATATGGACAGTGACATGATGTCGGAAGTTGGCGGTATGCCGATCAGTCAAAAGATTTCGGCAGACATCATCCAAAAGCCGATGACGATGTATCAAAAGATGACAATGAAAAATGCAGAAGACGGGACCGATGTCGAAACGGAACTGTATCTCGTGGATGATAAAATGTATATGTCGCAATCCGGACAATGGTTGGTACAAGATACATCGGAACTAGGGGATATGTTAGAAAACATGGAGTCGTCGGCATCGACAGAACAAAGTCTGAAGTTACTCAAAAAATATAAAGACAATTGGACGATGAAAAAAGAGGGCGATGTCTATCAAATCGATGTTGATTTGAAAGGCGATCAACTGAAAGCCTTCATGAAGGATTCTCTTGAACAATCCGGACAGCTTGCCCAAATGAAAGAGGTCATGGATCAAGTGGATTATAAAAAGATGGAGTACTCGATGACGTATGATGCAAAAACCTACTATCCAAAGACGCTTGATATGGAAATGGCGTTTGAGATTGAAGAAGGAACGGAATTTACGATGAAAAACGAATCTGTATTCTCGAAATTCAATGAGATTAAATCGATTGAGTTGCCGGCGGAAGCAAAAGACGCACAGGAGTTGCCGAGCAGCAAGCAATAAGAAGAAACTGATTGACCTGAAAAGGGACTGACTCAAAATTCAGTCTCTCCAAAGATAAGGGTGGCAGATTATAATTCTGCCACCCTTATCCCGTTTAAAGAGGAATCACTCGTTTCACGCTGGCAGAGACAAACAAGACCCGGTTTCCTGCCTGGATCAGGAAGGGAAACTGGCTTGTGTCTCGCTTGAGGAAAGGGCGTGAAAGGACGAGAGATTCCTTTTTGAGTCAGCCCCTTTTAGTGAGCAGTAAAAAGAATACAACAATATAAGCTAGGCAATCGTCTGCACAGAAAATTAACCATTGACAATAATCTGTAAATTCTGAAAAGATAGAAAAGTACATATCGAATTGAAGGAGGGGAAACAGAATGGGGACAGCGTTCAGTGAGTGGATTGGTACGGTATCGGATTTTGTCTGGGGACCGCCGTTGCTTATCTTTTTGGTCGGTACAGGGATTTACTTGACGATACGACTTGGATTCATTCAAATTACCAAGCTTCCGTATGCCTTAAAACTGGCATTCACGAAACATCAGGACGACACGTCGGAAGGGGATATCAGTCATTTTCAGGCATTGATGACAGCTCTTGCGGCAACGGTCGGTACAGGGAATATCGTTGGGGTTGCAACAGCCGTCGTCCTCGGGGGACCGGGCGCGATCGTCTGGATGTGGTTATCCGGATTATTCGGGATGGCGACGAAGTATGCCGAGGCGATTCTCGCCGTCAAGTACCGTGTTGTCGATGAGAAAGGACAGATGGCCGGGGGGCCGATGTACTATCTCGAACGGGGATTAAGACAGAAATGGCTCGGCGTGTTATTTGCCGCGTTTGCTTCGCTTGCCGCCTTCGGGATCGGTAACGGTGTTCAGACGAACTCTGTTGCACTGGCGATGAAATCGACGTTCGACGTGCCGTTGTATGTAACGGGGATTGTCCTGATGGTGGCGACGGGGGTCGTCATTATTGGTGGAGTTAAGTCGATTGGGAAAGTCGTCAGTTATTTTGTCCCGTTCATGATTTTCTTCTATGTCGGAAGCGGTCTCTTGATCATGGTCATGAACTTTGATTTGATTCCGGGTGCGCTCGCGACCATCTTCAGCAGTACATTCTCGAACGAAGCCATCACCGGCGGAGCAATCGGTGCCGCGATTCGTTACGGGGTCGCCCGCGGGGTCTTCTCGAATGAAGCAGGTCTCGGTTCTGCACCGATTGCCGCCGCCGCTGCAAAAACGGATTTCCCGGGGCGTCAGGCACTCGTCTCGATGACGCAGGTCTTTCTCGATACGCTTGTCGTCTGTTCGATAACCGGCTTGACACTCGTCATGGGTGGTCAGCTCGATAAAAAGCTGGAAGGGGTCGAATTGACGACAGCCAGCTTTGAAGTGTTCCTTGGACCGGCCGGGAAGTACATCGTGACGATTGGTCTTGTCATGTTTGCCTTCTCGACAGTCCTCGGATGGTCCTATTACGGGGAAAAATCAATCTATTATCTGTTTGGTCAAAAATCGATTTTACCGTACCGGATTCTGTTTGTACTCGTCGCGGGACTTGGTGCGATGACGACGAACTTGAACATGGTCTGGGCGATTTCCGACGTCTTCAACGGACTGATGGCCATCCCGAACTTGATTGGTTTGATTGGTTTGTCCGGTGTCGTCATTGCGGAAACACGACTGTTCCGGGAACAGTTGAAACGGGAGGAGGCCGAACGACGAATTTCATAGAATCTCTGACATTGCACAAATCCCGCATTCTCATATGGAGAGTGCGGGATTTGTTTGATTAAGCCGTTTGATACAGCATGAGGGATTCGTACGGGCGTAATGTGACTTGCCCTGACGTCTCTAAGACATCCGGATAGTTCTGAATCAGGATCTGATGATCAAGCCACTCGTCCGGTAACGTGAACGAAGTTGTCGTACCGTAAAAGTTTGACAAGACGAGCAGCCGTTCCTCATCAGTGATTCGTTCGTACGCCCAGAGCGCAAGATCATCAGGTGTCAGAAGCCGGTAAATGCCGTTCGTCAAAACATCATACTGTTTGCGCAGGTGAATCAGCTTCTTGTAATGATAGAAGACCGAGTCCGGATCGGCGAGAGCAGCTTCAACATTGATCGAAGTATGATTTTCAGGAACCGGAATCCATGGTGTCGCGGTCGAGAAACCGGCGTGCGGTGACGCATCCCATTGCATCGGTGTCCGGGCATTGTCCCGGGATTTTTGACGGATTGCGGCCAAAATATCAGCTTCCGTTTCACCGAGCGTTGTTTTTTCAGTATAGGCGTTCAGCGTCTCGACATCCCGGTAATCCGCCAAGTCGGTAAAGTCCGGGTTTGGTGTGCCAATTTCTTCGCCCTGATAGATGTACGGTGTTCCTTGTAAGCCGTGTAACGTCGTTGCAAGCATCTTCGCACTTTCGATCCGGTAAACCGTGTCGTCACCAAACCGGCTGACGACGCGGGGCTGATCATGGTTACACCAGAAAATCGCATTCCAGGCATTTCCCTGCATCCCGACCTGCCAGTCGGAGAGAATCCGTTTCAGCTCGAGGAAATCAAACGGAGCTGCCGTCCATTTCTCTCCGTTCGGATAATCAACTTTTAAGTGGTGGAAGTTGAAGGTCATTTTCAGTTCCTGCTCGTTTGTATTCGAGTAACGAAGGCAATGATCGAGTGTCGTTGACGACATCTCACCGACGGTCATCAAGTCATGACCGGCAAAGACACGCTGGTTCATCTCCTGCAGGTAGTCATGCACGCGCGGACCGTCCGTATAGTATTTCCGGCCGTCACCGGTCGGGTCATCTGCAAAACTGTCATCTTTTGAAATCAGATTGATGACGTCGAGCCGGAAGCCGCGGACGCCTTTATCGCGCCAAAAGCCCATCATCTGATAGACGGCTTCCCGGAGCGCCGGGTTTTCCCAGTTGAGATCGGCTTGCGTCTCGTCGAACAGATGCAGGTAATACTTACCGGCGACGTCGTCGAACGACCAGGCCGGTCCACCGAATTTTGACACCCAATCCGTTGGTTCGTCCCGCCAAATGAAGTAATCGTGGTAGGGGCTGTCGGGATTTCGTCCTTGCTGGAACCACATATGATCGGTCGAACAATGATTGACGACGATATCCATCATGACGGATAACTGGCGTTTGTTTGCTTCCACAATCAATTGATCGAAGTCTGCCATCGTACCGTAAGACGGGTCAATCGCGTAATAGTCACTGACATCATAGCCGTTGTCGCGTTGCGGGGACGCATAGACCGGCGTCAGCCACAGGTAATCGACGCCGAGCTCCGTCAGATAATCGAGTTTCGCCGTCACACCACGCAGGGTACCGGTCGCTTTGCCTTCCGGACTGTAAAAACTTTTCGGATAGATTTGGTAGACGGCGGATTTACGCCAGTCGGTTGTCGTAAGAGTCATATCAGGTCACACCTTTCTAAAACTTATGCTGCCTCTTTGAGTGCCGCTTTGCGGGCACGTTTCGTCGAGACGTAATGGAACAGGAACGTACAGACGATCGGAACGATGATCGCGATGACCATCCCGATGATGAAGGACAGAATCGATCCGGGAACAATTGAGATGAAGGCCGGAAGACCGCCGACACCGATTGCCGGTGCGAGTACTCCGCTGACAGCGATGAAGGAAGACGCAATCGCGGATCCGACCAGTGCCGCATAAAACGGATACTTGAACCGGAGATTGACCCCGAACATGGCGGGTTCGGTGATTCCGAAGTAAGCCGAGATGGCGGAAGTCGATGCCATGTTTTTATCATTGACGTTTTTCGCGAGGAACAGCATCGCAAGTGTCGCCGATCCTTGAGCGATGTTCGAGATGGCAATCATCGGCCAGATGAACGTCGTCCCGCTTTGACCGATCAGTTGCAGATCGACGGCGATGAACATGTGGTGCATTCCCGTGATGACGAGCGGGGCATAAAGCGCACCAAACAGCAACGCACCAAGAAGTGGAACGGCTTCAAACGTATTGACGACGCCGATTGTAATCCAGTCCCCGATTTGACGCGTGACCGGTCCGATGACGGCAAGGGCCAGGAAGCCGGTTAATGTGATGGTCGTGATCGGGACGACGAGCAGCTGAATCGCATTCGGAACACGGTTCTTGAGCCAACGTTCGATTGTACTTAAGACGTAAGCGGCAGCGAGGACCGGTAAAATCTGTCCTTGATAACCGACTTTTTCGATTTCAAATAAGCCGAGGATATTGAATGTCGGAATATCCCCTTTCAGTGCACTTTGACCGTAATTCCAAGCATTCAGGAGATCCGGGTGCACGAGCATCAGTCCCATGACAATCCCGAGGATTTCACTGCCGCCAAAGCGTTTCGTGGCGGACCAGCCGACCAGTGCCGGCAGGAAGACGAACGCCGTGTTCGCCATCATGTTGATTAAATCCCATAAACCCTGCAGGTTCGGATACCGTTCGATCATCGTCTTGCCGCCAAACTCGATGCCGAACAGATTGTTAATTCCCATTAACAGTCCGGCGACGATGATGGCCGGGATGATCGGCATGAAGACATCGGAAAAGACTTTGATCAGTTTTTGGAACGGATTCATTTTCGAGGCACCGGACGATTTGACGTCAGCGATTGTCGTCGCCTGTAAACCGGTTAATTGAATGAACTCGGCGTAGACACGGTCAACGTCGCCGGCACCGATGACGATCTGATAGACACCCGCATTCAGGAAAGCTCCTTTGACGAGCGGGACTTCAAGTAACGCTTCTTGTTCGACCAAACTTTGATCTTTTAATGTCAAGCGGAGGCGGGTGACACAGTGGGCTGCCTGCTCGACGTTATCTTTGCCACCGATTCGTTCGATGATTTGTTCTGCAATTTGCTGATAGTTGGGTTTCATCTCACATTCTCCTTTGGGATTGAACTGAAGACTCATTTTGAAATGAAAACGTTTTCTTATATGCGCACATTCATCTTAACTTATCTATATAAGTTAAGTCAACAACTTATATAGATAAGTTCGAAACCGCTTTGATCAATAAAAAAGGGGCTGACTCAAAAGTCAGTCCCTACAAAGAAAAGGATGGTAGATTCTAATTCTGCCGCCCTTTTCTCGTTTAAACAGGAATCACTGTTTCACGCAACTCCTACAGGAAAGAGCGTGAAAAGACGAGAGATTCCTTTTTGAATCAGTCTTGTTTTTCAGGAAGATTGCAGCGCTTCGAAGACGAGATGGGACTGCTTCACATCCAAGTACTGGCATTCATATTCGATCTTACCGTTATCCAGTTCGATCGCCTGAAGCGGTCGGACCGGAATCGGCTGTTGTTTCAAAATCAAAACAAGTTCAATCCCTTCATGAACAGGCAGATGTAGCGGGGAATAGAAGGAGACACTATGCATGGTCCCTTTGGAGACCACGATATTTGTTCGACCGACGTGGATATCCTGTCCGTTCAGCCGTTGAATCGTAATGGAAGCATCGACCGTCCGGGTGCTGATTGGGGCAGTCATCGCTTCCGTCGCTGCAATCTGCCGTTCGCGCATGGCGCGTTCGAAATGGACTTTAGGTAACGGTTTACTGAACAAGTATCCTTGGATGGTCGTACATTCGAGTCCTCGTAAGAAGTGGAGTTGTCCCATCGTCTCGACACCTTCTGCAACGACATCCATGCCGAATTCCTTTGCCATGAAGAGGACGCTCCGGACGACGGATTGTGTTTTTTTGTCCTGGATCAGCGTCGTCGCGAACTGCCGGTCAATCTTAATCGTATCAATCGGATACTGTTGCAGATAAGAGATTGATGAATAGCCTTTTCCGAAATCATCCAAGGCAATCTTGATGCCCATTTGACTGAGCATCTGAAGTGACTGCTGAATTTTACTGTTATCAAACAAGACATCGGTCTCGAGAATTTCGATTTCAAGCATGCTTGGGGAAACACCGAAGCGCTGGAGTGTTTCCTGGCAGGTCTCGGCAAAGTTCCCGTGGATCAAGCGTTTTGGAGAAACGTTGATTGAAATCGGAACGATCGGTAAATCGGCAAGAATCCATTGATTGATATTCCGGCATGTTTCTTCGAGCACCCAGTCGGCAATCAGGATATGCATCTCGCTTTCCTCGGATAACGGAATGAAATCGTTTGGCGGAATCCGGCCCCAGTCCGGATGTTGCCAGCGGATTAACGCTTCAGCTCCGACAATCGTTCCGGACCACGCGTTAACTTTTGGCTGATACTCAAGGAACAGTTCGTTCCGGCGGATAGCCGTTCGGATACTTTTTTGAAGTTGATGGCGCCGGTAAGTCTCGATATTGAACGTCGAGGAATAGACACTGTATTCATTCACACGGGCCCGACCGAGGGCGATGCTCGCTGTTTTGACAAGGTCTTCCGCCGAATCCGCATCTTCTGGAAAACGGCTCACGCCGATACCGATTGACGGGTACCATTCGTAGGAATCGACGACGATTTTTTGTTTGGACAGTTCAATCAATTGTTCACAGATCTTGTTGATTGAACATTCTTCGACGACGTTCGGGAACAGGACGATGTATTCATCTCCGTAGAGGTGACCAAAGTAAGAAGCAGTCGGCAGGTGGTGTAACAATTGTGTTGCTGTTTTTGACAACCACTTATCACCAATCGGATAACCGAAATCATGATTGATGTCCTGTAAGGCATTGTAGCTGACGGTCAAGACGCTGAACGTGGGATAAGTAGCAATCCATTGGTTCATTTGTTCAAGAACGAGTGTCCGGTTCGGCAGTCCCGTCACCCGGTCATGCATCGCCAGTTGAAAGATTTTCTCTTCCTGTTGTTTTAACTGTGTGATGTCCTGAATGACACTTTGGAAAGCGGAGACGACACCGTCTGCGCCACGGATCGGTGTCCGGTTTTCTAAAATCCAATGAATCCTATCGTCGTGACGGATACGATAGGAGACTTCGGACTCATGATTGGCGAGAATCCGGTGATAACTCGCTTCGACTTTTGATCGATCTTCAGGAAGAATCAAATGCTCGATCCAAAGCCCGTCGACCTGTTGGTGCCGGTGCAGCAATCCTTCAAAGATATTTTCAAATCCCCGTGTGTGAAAATCAATCTTTTTTTGATCAATATCGTACCGGTAAATCGCACTCGTCGACACTTGTTGGAACGTTAAAAACTTTTCTTTTTCATCATGAAGTTGTTTATCCAATGATTTGTGTTCCGAAAGATTATAGAGAACACAAGTGAGCTCTGCCTGTTGTTGCCGGTCATCTTGCCGGAACGCACATCGGCAGAAGATATCCTGATAACCATGCTGTGGATGAAGGACACGTGTTTCGATGTCGAGTGAAGGCAAACAGCGGTTTGTTTTCAACAGATCGAGATACTCACGAAACTCCTGTTGGTCAGCAGGATGAATCCGTTGGAAAAACTCTTGTTTAGACAAATGTTTGAGCTGTTCGGGCCGGACTCCGAATAATTCCGCGAACGAGTCGGAGGAGCGCAACAAGTTACCGTGCTCATTGAATGCGGCCAGGGCGATTCCCGGAAGTGTTTCGACCAATTGCTGATCAAACTGAATCGAGTCCATCTGTTGTTTCATCAGTCGGTTTGTCGTTAAATCGCGAGCAATTCCATAAGCCCCGACAATCAGACCATTGGAGAAGATCGGAATATTGACGATCATCATTTCGAGATAATGACCTTTCGAATGCCGGATGCGTACCGTATACGTCTCGCTTTTTCCCTGCATGACCTGTTGAAAATGGAACACTGTGCTGTCTTGATCGTCCGGATGAACAAAATGTTTGAAGTGGTTCATTAAAGCGTCTCTCGTGTAGCCCAGTAATAGGGAGGTTTTATCGTTTAGACGCGTGACACGTCCTAATATGTCGAGCGTATAAATCGCATCTGGATGGTTTTCCATGAAGTGTTCATCAATGGTGGATACGTCCTGACCGCGTTTTAGTAAAGTATTTAGTCCTTTCATAAATGGCAATGGCAAAACCTCCAGTTAAAAAATATAAAAAGAAACCTAAAATTTGGTTCACATTTTTATAATATAACATTCAAATGGAAGAATGAACGTTTCGTTCAAAAAAACAAAAAAAGGACTCTGAGTTTAGAGTCCTTAGCGGCGGGCAATATCCGTGAATTGAAACTTATCGAGCCGGTGACGCGACTGTGTCCGTTCAAAATGCTGACCCTCGTAATAATACGTATCATTCGTAATGACGATGACATGGGAGGTGCCCTCGAGATCCAGATACTGCTGATCTTCCGCCGTCGCGGGTTGGGCCTCGATTTTTCGTTTGGCATAACTGATCTGCCGTCCGAGTGTCTGTTCGATATACGCATAAATCGACGCACCGGCAATTTCTTTCGTCAAACCGGGGACAAGGGACGTCACGAACAGGTTGATATCAAAGATGACCCGTTCCCCGTCAATCGACCGGACCCGTTTGACCTGCGTGAGCGACGTACCGGGCGTGACATGGAACAACTGGGCCAGTTCCTCGGTCGCTTCGAGCAGCTCACAGGAAATGACATCGGTCTTGACGTCATGTTCGCCGATTTGCCGGTTTGCTTCAGAAAAGCTGACGATGCCGTTGAACTGAAAGGCAATCGCATCCTGACTGAGTACGAAGACTCCTTTTCCCTGGTGTTTGCGGACGAACCCCTTGTCCTGCAAGGCATCGATTGCCTTGCGGACCGTGCCGCGACTGGCACCGAATTCCTGCATCAATTCCGTTTCCGAAGGAAGTTTGGTTTCAGCCGGTAACGTCCCGCCCTGAATCTGGTCGACCAATTGCTGATAAATCTGAAGATATTTTGGCATCATCGATTCCGTCCTTTATCCAAAGTGTTGGGGATAGTGTAGCACGGAATCAACGTTTCCACCCAATCATCCGGCGGTACGAACTAAAAGCAGGCCAGGCGAGAATCGCGACGGCAAGCCAGTAGAGAAATTGATTTTCAGACGAGATCACACCGATGACAGCTGCGAGCAAAATGGTCGTATAGACGGAGAAAACGATGATCAACAGCGGATGGATCTTCGGGAAAACCGTGAAACGGCCAAGGCGTTCGTTTTCGCTTCTGACATAAAGCAGACTGCCGCAACTGATTAAGAGGACCAGCAAGACCAGGTTGAATACGAGGGCGCTGATCAACTGTTCGTCTTGGAACAACAAGGTGAACGGTGAAGCCGTCGTCGTCAGGAAATCGAACAACGAAGCCTCCTCATCGGCGAGACCAAATCCGAGTGTCGTGATGGCGGCGATCGCAAAAAAGGTCAGGTAGTTTAAAAACAGAAAGAACAATCCGAGTAATAATTGGCCGATGACGTCGCCGGCAATCGTTCCCGCGAGTAAAAAGATACTGAAGACGACGAGATCGAATAGAAAATACGAGACAAAATCGAGCGTCAGGTCAGACAGGCTGACGTAGTCAAACGGATGAATGCCGCCGATTCCTTGTAAAATCAGCCAGCTGACGAAGAAACCGATGATCGGCAAAATCAGCAGGATGGCGACGCCGAGACTCCATTTGATCCAGTAGAGCGTTTTTTTATTGACCGGCAAAGCGTGAAGCATTAAGCTCCGGCCGCTTCCACGCTCTTTTCCGAGGATTAAAATCGCGAAGACCGCCATCAGAATCGCGCCGAATCCGGCAAAACTCGGACTGACGAGGACGGATTGGATGATTTCGTTTTCTGCTCCACCGTATGTACCGAAGTTATCGATGACCGTGTAACTGCCGAAGCCGTAACTGAAGACAGCGAGCAGGAAAAGAGAAGCGAGTGGCCAGATGCCCTGCTTGATATGATAACGGATCAGTTGTTTATACATGTTGATCGCCTCCGAACGTTCCTAAAAAGTAATCTTCGAGTTGGACAGGTAACACATCTCTCAGTAACGGATTTGTCTTGTCGACGTAAGCGGCACCGGCTTCCGAGCGGACGATCAGCGTCACGACCCGGCCGGTTTGTGACAGGACGTGAACATCGTTATGGTGGAAATCCGGGACCGTCTCATAGGCGAGTTGCCATTTCTGCATACTCGATTTCGCATCTTCGAGTGTTTGTGGTTCTTTGACGAGGTGTTGTTCGATCGTCATGATCCGGTCGGCCAGTGAATCGAGTTCCTCTAACTGATGGGACGCGATCAGGACGGCCGTTTGACGTTCAGCAAGCAAGGTCACAAGCTGTTTTAAGTAATTTCGTTTATTGATCCGGTCGAGTCCGTCCGTCGGTTCATCGAGCAACAGGACCGGTGCGTTGGTTGCGAAAGCAAGCTGCAGTAAAAACAGCTGGGCCTGACCTTTTGAGAGTGAGGTGACACGGCGTCCACGATCGAGATTCAACGACCGGCAATAGTTTTCAATAAAAGTCCGTTCGAAATTCGGATAAAACGCATTGTAAAAGCCTATCAATTCCCCGAGTGTCATCTGACGGTAGACGCCGATTGAATCCGGAACTAAAAACAGATGTTGCCGGGCTGACGGAACGTGATGGATGGACTGTTGGTTCCATTCGACTTTTCCGCGGGACGGCTCAAGTGCTCCGACGAGTGTTTTCAGTAACGTCGTCTTGCCGGCACCGTTTCGTCCGATCAGTGCTGTAATCGTTCCGGCTGGCAACGTGAACGAGGCGTTTTCGTAAATCATTTTGTAATCAATCTGTTTGGTCAGGTGAGACACGGTCAACATGAGGAATCCTCCCTTGTTTGGATAAGTAGTTGATAAAGATCTGCATTGGATATCGATAATTCATCGGCTACGCTGCACAGTGTCTGCACATGTGGTTGAATCGCAGCCTGTTTGACCTGTTCGATCGGTAAATCGGAAATAAAGGAACCTTTGCCGCGCATCGTGACGATGAAGTTACGGCTTTCGAGTTCCTGATAGGCACGGGAAACGGTATTCGGATTGACGAGTAACGTGCTCGCCAGTTCACGGACCGACGGCATCTGTTCACCGGACCGGAGAAGTCCGCGGGCAACCGCACGGATGATTTGGGCGACCAGTTGCTCGTAAATCGGCAACGAACTTTTAGGGTCAACCGTAAACATTCGATTACCTCCTTAAGTGTATTAATTCAATTAGTACACTAATTATAGGAAAATCCATCCAGGACGTCAAGTGGAGTAAAAAAAGGAGTGACGGGAAACGCTTTTAATAAGGAAGAAATGTTGCTCCGGCGTAACGCGACTCTAAATATTTGCTATACTGACGACAGAAGAATCATCAGGAAGGATGACCGAGAATGTTAGAGCGATTAAGTGCGTTGGAAGACCGTTATGAAAAATTAAATGACCTGTTGGCGGACCCCGCCATCATTAAAGATACGAATCAACTGCGTGAGGTATCGAAGGAGCAGTCCCAACTGGCACCGACCGTTGAAGTGTACCGCGTCTACCGCGATAAGATGGAAGCCTATCAGGAGGCGCGTCATATGTTGACGGACCCGGAGATGCGCGATCTCGCGAAAGAGGAAGTCGCCGTGCTCGAGCCGGAAATCAAGGAACTCGAGACGAAGCTGAAAGCTCTGCTCCTGCCGAAAGATCCGAACGACGATAAAAACGTCATCGTCGAAATCCGTGGTGCGGCAGGCGGTGATGAAGCGGCGTTATTTGCCGGCGATCTCTTTAAAATGTATTCGAAGTTCGCTGAAAAACAGAGCTGGAAAATTGAGATCATCGATGCCAGCTATACGGAGCTTGGCGGCTACAAGGAAATCATCTTCATCGTCAAAGGAACGGGTGCGTATTCGAAGCTAAAGTATGAGAACGGCGCCCACCGAGTCCAGCGTGTCCCGTCAACCGAGTCGGGCGGACGGATTCATACATCGACCGCAACCGTTGCCGTCTTGCCGGAAGCAGAAGATGTCGAAGTCGAGATTCACGACAAAGATGTCCGCGTCGATACGTTCACATCGAGCGGACCGGGCGGACAATCGGTCAACACGACCCAGTCGGCTGTCCGGGTCACGCACGTACCGACGGGAATCGTCGCCAGCTGTCAGGATGAAAAGTCACAAATTAAAAATAAAGAAAAAGCGATGAAGGTGCTGCGGGCACGTGTTTACGATAAGATTCAACGCGAGCAGCAGGCCGAGTACGATGAAAAGCGGAAATCAGCGGTCGGAACGGGTGACCGGTCAGAGCGGATCCGGACGTATAACTTTGCCCAAAACCGTGTCACTGATCACCGGATCGGTTTGACGATTCAAAAACTTGACCGGATTCTGCAAGGTGAGATGGATGAAGTCATCGATACTCTCGTCATGGAGTATCAGGCCCGGGCATCGGAGGCGGCGAACTGATGCGAATCGCAAAACGTCTGAATCAGGCACAAACGATGCTCTTGACGGCAGGACGCGAGGCCTCGAGTGCCGAATGGTTACTTATGCACGTTTTACAGGTCGACCGGACCAGATTGTTGATCCGTTTGTCGGACGAACTTGAGCCGGAACAGGACCTGTTGTTCAGTGAATATTTACTGGCCCATTTAAATGGTGTCCCGGTCCAGCATTTGATCGGATACCAGCCGTTTTACGGACGCGACTTCCGCGTGTCACCCGCTGTTTTGATTCCGCGGCCGGAGACGGAAGAATTGATTGAATTCGTGACGGGACGCCTGCAAGGAGAAACATTCAAACCCGGTGAAATCGTCGATATCGGAACCGGCAGCGGAGCGATTTGTCTGACGCTTGCCCTTGAACTGAAACAACCGGTCACGACGGTCGATATTTCGGCGGAGGCGATTGCGGTTGCCAAAGAAAATCAACAGATGCTTGGCGGAGAGGTCACCTTTTTGGAAGGGGATTTGCTGGCACCGCTTGCTGACCGGTCAGTCCGGGTGTTAGTCTCGAATCCCCCTTATATTGAAGAAGATGAATTGCTCAGTGACGTCGTGTTTGACCATGAGCCCCACCTCGCGTTGTTTGGCGGGAAAGACGGACTCGTGTTCTACCGCCGCCTGATTGAAGACAGCAGTCGGATCCTGCGCGATGATTTTCGTTTGATTGCGTTCGAAATCGGACACAATCAGGGCGATGAAGTGCAAATGATGTTAAAAAAACGTTATCCAACTGTAGAAACGGGTATTTTAAAAGATATAAACGGTAAAGACCGTATCGTGTATGCGGAACGAAAGGATTGTCCAGAGTGAAGACGGAAATGATTCAGCAGAAGACATTAAATGAAGCGGTACGACTATTACAAGAAGGTGAAGTCGTCGCGATTCCGACGGAGACGGTCTATGGTCTCGCAGGGGATGCGACGAGCGAAACGGCCGTTCGGCGAATTTTCGCCGCGAAGGGTCGACCTTCCGACAATCCGTTGATTGTCCATGTCGCATCCATCGAACAGGCAAAGCAGTTCGTCACTCATATTCCGGATGTCGCGACTCAATTGATGGATACGTTTTGGCCGGGTGCCTTGACGATCATTTTAGAATCAAACGGACGTGCATCCTCACTCGTCACCGCAGGACTGGATACGATCGGATTACGGATGCCGGACCATCCGCTGGCGCTTGAGTTAATCGAAGCGACTGGGTTAGGTCTGGCAGCACCAAGTGCCAACCGTTCCGGAAAACCTTCACCGACGTCATCTGCGCATGTCGCACATGACCTCTCGGGCCGCATCGCCGCAATCGTCGACGGCGGGGAGACCGGAATCGGTGTCGAATCGACGGTCATCGACTGTACCGTGAATCCACCGGTGATTTTACGGCCGGGTGGTGTGACGCGGGAACAGATCGAATCGATCATCGGGGACGTGTCACTTGATCCTGCCTTATCGATGAAAGACCAGACACCGAAGGCACCAGGCATGAAGTACACGCACTATGCACCGGAAGCAACGTTATCCGTTGTAGCGGGTGACCTCTCATTCCTGCAGCAACTCATCGATGAAGCACGCCAAACCGGACAAAAGACAGGCGTCATTCTCTTTGACGGAGAAGACATCGAAGCCGATGTCCGTTGTTTCCTCGGAACGACGATGGAAACAGCTGCGCAACGTCTTTACGATTGTTTACGGCGATTTGATCAGACGACAGTAGATCAGATTTTTGTACGGGATCTATCAGAAGAAGGGGTTGGGCTGGCAGTCCGAAATCGGCTCCACAAGGCAGCAGGTGGTCGGATCATTCGCCCGTAAAGAAGGAGGATACTGAGATGAGCACACGTCGTGTATTGTTTATCTGTACAGGAAACACATGCCGCAGTCCGATGGCAATGGCATTATTACGGTCAAAAGTGGCCGATCAAGAATTTGATGTCCGTTCCGCCGGTCTGCGTTCGATGCAAGGATTCGATGCTTCTGAAAACGCATTGCAGGTTTTACGTGAGCGCGGCATTGAACTTGAACACTATACGCAAGTATTTGACGACGTCCTCGGGCGTTGGTCGGATATCATCTTGACGATGACACGCAGCCATAAACAGGAAGTCGGCGAACGGTACCCGGAACTGAAAGACCGGACGTTTACGCTGTACGAGTACGTGACCGGCCTTGAACGGGATATCAATGATCCGTACGGCGGATCGATGAACGTTTACCGCCAGGTCCGAAATGAACTCGAACCCCTCGTCAACCGTCTTGTGTTAAAATTGACGCAGAACGGAAACGGAAGAAAAGCACCGGACAACCGGAAGCTTCCGAAAAAACAACCTAAACAAACGGGGGAATAGTTAACGATGAAAGTAGCAATCGGAGCAGACCATGGTGGTTTTAAGTTAAAAGCGGAACTGAATGAACTCTTACAGGAGCTCGGAATTGATTATACGGACTTCGGAACGTATTCGTCTGAATCAATCGATTATCCGGACGTCGCGATTCCGGTCGCGGAAGCGGTCGCGAACGGTGAATTCGACCGAGGGATTTTAATTTGCGGGACAGGTATCGGAATCGGTATCGCTGCGAACAAAGTCAAAGGCATCCGGGCAGCACTCGTCCATGATACGTTCAGCGCCAAAGCGACACGTCAGCATAACAACTCGAATATCTTGACGATGGGCGAACGTGTCATCGGACCGGGTCTTGCGCGTGACATCGCGAAAATCTGGCTTGAGACGGAGTTCGAAGGCGGACGTCACGAAAACCGCGTCTGCAAAATCTCAGATTATGAGGTGAAGTAAATGGATCTGGAACAAATCAAACAAGATCTCGAAGCGTCGTTGACGGAACTGAATGAACGATTCCCGTTAAAAGGGAAACTACTCGTCATCGGGTGTTCGACAAGCGAAGTCATCGGCAAACAAATCGGTAAGGCGGGTTCGCCCGAAGTCGCAGAAGCGTTGTTCGATGTCTTTGATACGTTCCGTCGTTCGCATCAAGTCGATCTGGCGTTTCAAGGTTGCGAACATATCAATCGTGCCTTGACGCTGGAGCGGCAAATCGTCGAACGGCTCGGACTGGAAGCGGTGACGGTCGTTCCGGTTCCGGAAGCAGGCGGTTCGATGGCGAGTGTCGCCTATCAACGTTTTTCGGCACCGGTCGTCGTCGAAGCGATCCAGGCCGATGCCGGGATTGATATCGGAGACACATTCATCGGGATGCACTTGAAGCAAGTGGCGATTCCGGTCCGTCTGCCGCACCGCGAAATCGGTGAGGCACATGTGACAGCTGCCGTCACGCGACCAAAACTAATTGGTGGCGCGCGTGCTAAATACGAATGATTTGCGCAAGGGGTTGCACTCCCCTTGCTTTTTTAATGGATTTTTAGAGGGTGCCCGCAAGTGATTATTCGTGTTAAGATAGGTCTATCGAAATGAATGGGGGAATTCAGATGGAACAAACACCACTAACGTATCTGAAACAGCAAGATGAGGAACTCTTTTCGGCTATGCGCAAGGAATTAGGGCGTCAACGCGATAATATCGAGTTGATTGCGTCAGAAAACTTTGTCTCACAAGCGGTCATGGAAGCTCAAGGCAGCGTGCTGACGAACAAATACGCAGAAGGTTATCCGGGTCGTCGTTATTACGGCGGTTGTGAGTTCGTCGATTTAGCGGAAAACTTGGCACGTGATCGTGCGAAGGCCATCTTTGGAGCAGAACATGTCAATGTTCAGCCGCACTCAGGTGCACAGGCCAACATGGCGGTCTACTTCACGATTCTCGATCAGGGCGACACGGTCCTCGGGATGAACCTCTCCCATGGTGGTCACCTGACACACGGTAGTCCTGTGAATTTCTCCGGTGTTCAATACAACTTCGTTGAGTACGGCGTCGATCCAGAAACAGAGATGATCGATTACGATGTCGTCGCGAAGCTTGCGGAAGAACACAAACCAAAACTGATCGTCGCGGGAGCATCGGCTTATCCGCGCGTCATCGACTTCAAACGATTCCGTGAAATCGCGGACAGTGTCGGTGCCTACTTGATGGTCGACATGGCGCACATCGCGGGACTCGTCGCGGCAGGTCTCCATCCGAATCCGGTCGAACATGCGCATTTCGTCACGACGACGACGCACAAGACACTTCGCGGACCACGCGGCGGGATGATTCTTTGTAAGGAAGAACATGCCAAAGCCATCGATAAATCGATTTTCCCGGGAATCCAAGGCGGACCGCTCATGCACGTCATCGCAGCGAAAGCCGTTGCCTTTGCGGAAGCATTAGCACCTGACTTCAAGGAGTACATCGAGCAAGTCGTGGCCAATGCGAAAGTCCTCGGCGAAGAGTTGACGGCACGTGGACTGCGGATCGTCTCTGGCGGTACCGACAACCACCTGCTTCTCGTTGATCTCCAACCGCTAGGCATCACGGGCAAGCTTGCGGAGCATGCTTTGGACGAAGCCGGCATCACGGTCAACAAAAACACGATTCCGTTTGATCCGGCGAGCCCGTTCGTTACGAGCGGAATCCGAATCGGGACGGCAGCGATGACGTCGCGTGGATTCAAAGAAGCCGAGATGAAACAAATCGCAGAGCTGATTGAACTCGTTCTGAAAAACCCGGAAGATCAAGAAACACTGACAAGTGCCCACAAGCAAGTTCTGGCATTGACAGGTCGTTTCCCGCTTTACCCGGAACGCGGTTAAGTTTTAAGCGTACAATCACCACCTCGACCTTTTCGATTGATGAGAAGTGCGGGGTGGTTTTTTTTTGATGACCTTCAGCTAATCGGAAAGGAAGTGAAGGATGATGAAGATTTTAGTCGTGGAAGATGATCTGCATATTCAGCGACTTGTCCGGGAGACACTTGAAGCGGACGGCCATCAGATTGTCGCGACGGCGGACGGGAACGAAGCGGCCCGATGGATGGACGACCAACTGTTCGAAGCAGCCGTGCTGGACGTGATGGTGCCGGGACGAACCGGTTTTGAATTGTGTACCTTGTTGCGGGAAAGTCATGAAATTCCGATTTTGATGCTGACAGCTCTCGGAGAACTGACCGATAAACGTGACGGTTTTTCATCGGGAGCGGATGATTACATCACGAAACCCTTTGATCCGGAAGAACTGGTTTTCCGTCTGCATGCCGTTGCCCGGCGGTATCAAAAAGCCGTTGTCCCCATCATACAATTTGGTGAGGTTACGATTGATAAACAGAGCCAGCAGCTGACGATCGGAACGACCCGGTTGACGATTCCCCGCCGTGAGTTCGAATTGTTGCACCAATTGGCCAACTTTCCGGGACGGGTCTTCAGCCGGGAAGAATTGATCGAACACGTCTGGGGACTCGACTTCATGGGGGACGACCGGACGGTTGACGTCCATATCAAGCGACTGCGCAAACGACTGCAGGAGACGGACGCAATCAAAATCCAGACTGTCCGCGGTCTCGGATACCGGTTGGAGGCGACGGCATGAAATCGTTGTATGTGAAAATTGTCGGGCTCGTCTGTCTGGTTCTGCTCGTCTCCGCATTGATTGCCTTATTGATCAGTAATGTCTTGTATTACACCGTGTGGCAAGCTTCTTACAGTCAGAAGGTAGAAGAGGCGGTCGAGACATCGTTCGCTTATTACGAACGACACGGGGACCGGCGTGTCGATTCGTTTTACGAGATGCTCAGTGCGACCGGCTTTCAACTTTATGTCGTGTCGGAATCCGGACAGGTCAAGCGGTACGGGAATCCGTTCCGTAATGAGACAATCGCACCTGCTGTCATTCAATCAGTGCAAGAAGGACAGGTCTATCAAGGGATGCGGGACTACCCGTTCCATTTGTTCCTGCTTGGATTGTTTGATAATGAAGTCATCAATACGTACGGAACGTCCTTAGAAACGGATACGGGGACGGATGCCGTGTTCATTCGTCCGGACTTAAGCCGGCAGATTCGTGAGCTGCATCTGTTCGTCGGTGCGTTCCTGGCGTTACTCATCCTGCTCAGCTTCCTGCTGCTCGTCTTTTCGATCCGTTACCTGGTGCGTCCGATCAAACGATTAACGACGGCGACGGAACGGATGACGAAGGGGGATTACTCGATTTCGGTCGCGACGACCGGGCAAGATGAAATCGGGGAATTATCGCGACGGTTCGACGAGATGGCGCAGGCCGTTGCCAAGTCGGACGCCGAACGAAAAGCATTCGTCGCCAATGTCTCACATGAATTCCAATCACCACTGACGACAATCAGAGGATACGCCGGACAACTCGACCGGTCTGCGCGACCCGAAGACCGGTTGAAATTAAGGACAATCGGACAGGAAGCGACACGAATGGCCGAATTGACCCGTCAATTACTGACCTTGGCCCGGCTTGACGAGGGGCGTCCGCTGAGACGCCAGCCGATTCAGCTCATCCAGTCGATTCAGGCGACACTGGAGACACTTCGTTATCAGTTGGACGAACGTGGAGTGGCCGTCGCACTCGATGCATCGGATGATCCGGTGATTCGTGCAGATGAATTGGCGCTGGAACAGATTTTTCAAAATCTGATTCGAAATGCCTTACATGTCTCGGCGGAAGGCGACTTGATTACGATTCAAGTCGACACACAAGCGGATTCCGTCATCGTTCAGATCAAAGATCAAGGACCGGGCATGACGGAGCAAGTAATCGCTCATGCCTTCGAACGATTTTATCAAGGTGATGCGTCACGCGGGACGAGTGGAACCGGTCTCGGACTGGCGATCGTCAAGGAAACGATGGATCAATTGGATGGACAGATTCAAATCGAGTCGATTCCGGATACGGGAACAACGATTGTGCTGACTTTTGTAAGTCAGGACTGAATCGTTCATGTTCCGTTCATCTTTCACCTCTACAATCAAACCTGTAACGTACAAACAGGAGGGATGAAAGATGAAGATGGGATGGCGTGAATTGATTCGGATGCGACAACGCTTCTTCTTGATGGCAATCGTGACGACGTTGATCGTCTTGTTGATTTTAATGATTTCCGGACTGGCCGACGGACTGGCTTATGACAATGGAGCGGTTGTCCGCAACTTGCCGATCGAGCAGGTTGCCTTGAGTAAAGATGCGGAAGGGCAGCTGACACGATCCTTTTTGGAACGGACGGATCAACCGGTGGCGACGGAAGCATTAGGTGTGCAAAACATGGTGCTTGAAAAGAAAAATGGGACAAAAGAAGATGTGACGGTGTTTGCTTCTCCGAGTGATACGCGTTACGGACCGCAGCAATTAGCGGACTTAAAGGACGGTCAAGTCCTGGTCGATCGACAGTACGCCGAACAGAGCGGCACGAAAGTCGGCGATTCGGTCACGGACTTCCGGACGAAACAGACGTTTGAAATCGTCGGTACGGTCAACGACGGACGCTACAGCCATGCACCGGTCGTCTGGATGACGATTTCGACATGGGATGCCTGGCAAAAAAAGATGGACTCGAGTTATGTCTCGGCATTCATCAGCCGGGATTCGATTAAAACAAAGCTTGCAACGTATACGAAACAGCAAATTGTCGAACAAGTGCCGGGTTACGCGGCGGAACAAAACTCGTTCCAAATGATGCGGCTCGCACTGATCATCATCGGTTCGTTGATTTTGACGGCTTTCTTTTACATCTTGACGATGCAAAAAATGAAACAACTTGGTATCTTGAAGGCAATCGGGATTCGGACGCGGACGATTGGGCAAGGACTCGTCCTACAGGTTTTCCTGCTGACGGTCGTCTCGTTTTCGGTCAGTCTGCTTTTGACTTGGACGGTCGGACAATTGTTGCCGGACGATTTACCATTCCGGTTTGAATGGACGACCAGTCTGCTGTATGGTGGACTGATTATCCTGATGGCTTTGCTGGGCGGTCTGATTCCGTTGCGTGCTTTGAGAAAACTGGAACCGGCTGATGCGATTGGAGGAATGACAGGATGATTAAGCTGACAGATGTCGAACAAACATATGGTGCGATGAAGGTGTTGCAACACGTCTCGTTCGAAGCCCGGGAAGGAGAATTAATTGCGCTTGTCGGACCGAGCGGCAGCGGGAAAAGTACGTTACTCCAATTGCTGGGTCTGTTGCAGACACCATCCGCCGGTCTGATTCAATTTGATGGAAGTCCGCTTGGAGATACGTCGGATGAAGGACGGCGCCGGATGCGTCTTGAGGCAATCGGCTTTATTTTTCAGGAATCCCATCTTGTACCCTTCTTAACAGCAGCGGAACAACTGGAGCTCGTTGCGGAAGAAGCCGGACGAACGATTGATGCAGCAGCTCAGCTGGAAGTGTTCGGATTACGTGAGAGACGTCATCACTTGCCGCACGCTTTATCCGGCGGAGAACGGCAACGGGTGGCGATTGCCCGGGCGCTTGTCAATGATCCGCGTCTCGTTTTGGCGGATGAACCGACGGCGAGTCTTGATTATACGAATGCCCGACAGGTGATGGAGTTGTTGCAGCGACAGGCACATGAGCACGGCAAGACGGTCATCGTCATCACCCATGACGAACGGATGCTGACGTATTGTGACCGTGTCTTACGGATGGAAGATGGACAGATTCAAGAAATCAATTAAAACGGGATACTGCTCTGACTTTTGTTTTCGCACGAAAAATAAAAGTTGGAGCAGTATTTTTGATATACTGAACTGAACACGAATAATTTAAGGGTGGATTTAAACGATGGACTTATCTAAATTCATACGATCGGAACTAGAGACGATTAATACGGCACACATTACGAAATGGTTGGAAGATAAAAGTTTATCAAAACGTGACTATAAACGATTGGTTGAAGATTTTAAAGCCATTGTCATCATGGAACAAGCCGGTTTTTATGAACAGGCCGATGCACGGTTCATGCAGTGGAAACCTCTTCCGTTACCGGCGGAGATTTACCGTTACCGATTGGCGATTGCGGGAAAAATCGGTGGGAAAAGATTGGCCCGAAAACGTTTTTCGGCATATCCTTCTGTTGTACAAAATCATTCGCAACTGAAGTCATGGAAAAAAAATCTGCGGAGCAATCCGTTGTGGTTAGGTGGACTAGTCGTAGCCGGCCTATTAGCAGTCGGAATTACGCAAGTTGATTTTTCCGAGGAAGCTCCGTCTAAAAAAACTTCCGAACAAACGAACGTTGAACAAAAGCTTGCGTCTTTAGAAAAAGAAGTCGAACAGCTGAAACAAAAAAATGAGAAGCTGGTGGCATCTGAAGAAAAAAAGACGGAAACAAAAAAAACCAAAGCCGATCAATCGAAAGAAATGGAACAAGAGGAGCCGCAGGCGTCAACGAAGGATCCTGAGCAGGCCCTTCAGGAGGCAGTTTCTTCCGTTCAGTCCAATGAGTATGAAACGGCGAACCAATTGTTGACCGGAAAGGTCCTGACGAATAAAGAAACAGCCGGTATGGCGCGTTTCTACAAATTGATTGCAGCCGGAAAGCTGAAGGAAACGAAACAAAGTGACTACCTGGCCTACCGGAATGATTTTCCAGAATCCGGTTACATGAGTGATGTCTTATGGATGCAGGCTGTTTACGAACAAAAAAACAAAGTCGGAAACTACAAGACGACATTACAGGAGTTAGCGAAACAACCGGACAACGAATGGTCATATGCTGCGAAGGCAATCCTTCAAGGGAAGAGTACGCTGGGAGATTGATTCGAAGAAAACAGTTCCCAAGCAGTCGCTTTTTGGAGTACAATGCGAAAAGAGAATGGAGAGGAGATGCAAAACAATGAGTAAAGTACATGTATTTGATCACCCATTGATTCAGCACAAGATGACGATCATGCGTAAAGTCGAAACAGGAACGAAACAATTCCGGGAGCTTGTCGACGAAGTGGCTTCATTGATGGCATATGAACTCACGCGTGATCTTCCACTTACTGACGTTGAAATCGAGACACCGGTCACGAAAACGACGCAAAAAATGATCGAGGGTAAGAAACTGGGAATCGTTCCGATTCTTCGTGCAGGTCTTGGGATGGTGGACGGCATGCTTCGCATGATGCCGAACGTCAAAGTAGGACATATCGGTCTTTACCGTGATCCGGAAACACTTGAGCCGACGGAATACTATCTCAAATTACCGACAGACGTCGCAGAACGTGATTTCGTCGTCGTCGATCCAATGCTTGCGACCGGCGGTTCTGCTGCTGACGCAATCTCCTCTTTGAAAAAACAGGGTGCACAAAGCATTAAGCTGGCTTGCCTCTGTGCGGCACCTGAAGGCGTCAAACGCATTCAGGAAGAACATCCGGATGTCGACATTTATCTCGCGGCACTCGATGAGAAATTGAATGACCATGGTTACATCGTTCCTGGACTCGGGGATGCGGGTGACCGTCTGTTTGGTACGAAATAATCAGCAGACTGAAAGGCGCTTCCTGTGAAGGGAGCGCCTTTTTTTGTACGAGTTGCCACAAGTGTGAACTGCGCACGTGACATGGAATATGTTTTAATAGGAGCAGAAGCAAGAAGGAGGAAGTCTGTATGCCCATCAAAGTCATGCCGATTTTCGGCACGCGACCGGAAGCCATCAAAATGGCACCGCTCGTCAACGTCTTAAAGAACAATCCTGCGTTTGACGTCCATGTCACAATTACGGCCCAACACCGGGAGATGCTCGATCAAGTATTGGAGCTGTTCGAGATTACACCGGATCACGACTTGAACATCATGAAAGCGCGGCAGACCTTGGTCGATATCACGACACGCGGTCTCGAGGGACTCGATGCTGTCATGAAGGAAGTCAAACCGGATCTCGTCCTTGTCCATGGCGACACGACGACGACGTTCGTCGGCAGTCTCGCTGCCTACTACAATCAAATCGCCGTGGGACATGTCGAAGCCGGACTCCGTACATACAATAAGTACTCACCGTTCCCGGAAGAAGTGAACCGGCAACTGACCTCGACGCTGGCCGATCTGCATTTTGCACCGACCGAGCAGGCGGCAGCGAATCTGGCATCGGAAAACAGACACGCGGGCGTTTTCGTGACCGGGAATACGGCGATCGATGCCCTGCAAACGACGGTCCAGACAGATTATGTGCATCCCGTTCTCGAAAAGATCGGTTCGAAGCGACTTGTCCTGATGACGGCGCACCGGCGGGAAAATTTAGGTGCGAAGATGCACCAGATGTTCCGGGCGATCCGGCGTCTTGTCGACGACCATCCGGACATTCATGTCGTGTATCCGGTTCACTTGAATCCTGTCGTCCAGAAGGCGGCGAGTGACGTATTCGGAGGACACGACCGCATCACCTTGATTCCGCCGCTCGACGTCTTTGACTTCCATAACTTTGCGAGCCGGGCGCACCTTATCTTGACGGATTCCGGCGGCGTTCAGGAAGAAGCTCCGTCACTCGGTGTGCCGGTTCTCGTCTTACGCGATACGACCGAACGTCCGGAAGGCGTTAAAGCGGGAACGCTGAAGCTGGCCGGAACGGATGAAGAAACAATCTATCGTCTCGCGAGTGAGTTGCTCGAGGACGAAGCAGCGTATAACAAGATGGCCCAGGCTTCAAATCCTTACGGAGATGGTCATGCTTCCGAACGGATTGCAGCGGCGATTCTGGAACATTTTAATCAGGATGCGGAGTTTGAGCCGTTTAAAGTCGAAAACTGACGAAAGTTTAGACATACAGCAAAGGACCGATGTCCCCGTCAAAAACGGAGGCACCGGTCCTTTTATGGAATCCAACAGATCATCTGTTCCAAAGATGGACGTACGAACGATGTGTCAACAGTCCGAGTGAACGTCCTCATTTCATGCGACTCCTGCAGGGAAAAGCGCGTTTTTTGCGCTGTCAGAGACAAACAAGACCCGGTTTCCTGACCACAGGTGCAGGAAAGCTGGCTTGTGTCTCGCCTGCGGAAAGCGAATGAGGAAGAGGGCGGAACACCTGTCACGATAGAATGACGCATTATCTTTGGGAAAGAGACGGCACTTCTTTTGGACAATAATTAATACCCCATTGTTCCCTTACGCCCAGTGCGACGGGCGGAGCAACCGTTCCGGAAGACGTGTCTTCATATTGCCTTGCGCCGCATTGACCTGCGCCTGCGTCAAAAACAGCGCGTCGGTCAGATCGGCTCCTGCCAACTGACAGTCACGCAGGTCGGCACCGAGGAAGTTGACGCCACGCAACCGGCTGTTCGATAAGTTCGTCGCGAGCAAAAACTGTCCGCGGACACTTATGCCGGAAAAGTCCTGTCCGGCAAGATTTTTCCCGATCCAGTCGCGGGGAAGTGGGCGTCTGCTCGTCCCTGAAAACGGTGTTTGAACCAGTCCTTCGATTTTTGCAAGGAGCGGTAGCAATGTTGCCCTTACCTGATCGAGATCGAGTGCTGCAAGCTCGTCCGGAGAAGAACCGGTCATTGCATCCAGTTCAGCCAGCTTATTTTCTAGCAGATGATGAATCGAGCGGGTGGCTGGCCGGATGCCGTCTGTCAGGTACCACATCATTTCCTGCAGATGGACCATCTTCGGATACAGGGCGTACATGACCGGTTTTGTCGTCTCATCGTACACGCCGGAAAATGTCACTTGCGAAATCTGTTGTCCGGCACCAAAGCAGTCATAAACGGTACATCCTTTATACCCGCTCGGGCGCAAACGGTCATGAATCCCGCAACGGTAATCAGCATCTAAATTCCGGCATGGTGTCGCTTCCGGTTTGTTGTGACCAAAATCGCTTGAGGCGGAAAAAGCGAGTGCCGTACAACACAATCCGAAGCAGTCCCCGCACTGAACTCGAAAGCGTTCGGTTTCCATTCTCTTCACATCCTTTTGATTTGTTCATGTCACTTCTTTTTACCATATGTAGACAATCATTTTCAAATCACAATTAACGAGTAAACGAGCAGTGGTTCCACTCAAATGGAAGAACTAAATATATGATTTTTGTAAAAAAACAGCTGCACTATGACCTTGAAAGCAGCAAATCATCCGTGAATTTTTAAGCTGTGACAAGGCACACACGAAACGAATTGGAAATCGTCTGCGGGCTTTGTTACAAACAGATGTCAGAGGGGTTTTCGTGTCCCGAAACGGAAGCGTTTACAATTGTGAAGAAAAAATGTTTTTTCACAAAATCGACACAAATCAAATTTAGATGACTTGTTTCTCATTATGAAAGACGATATAACGTTACTGTTCAATGGTTTTGTTCACCTAGTGAACCATCTCGATAAACGTTGATAGTACTACATATTTTCTTCACATCTTCGTGAAAAGAGTGCCGGGGGAGACCTCTGTGAAAACCTTATCAATTGTTGATATACAATGGTTTCGACGGTCCATTTTAATTGTGAATTCATTTGACTATGAAATGGTTCTCATTGTATTCTTGACTAGTATGAAAATCCGCAAATTGTGGGAAAGAAAAAGAACTCACAACTGGGAAAAGGGGGTCGTCTCTAGTGCGCCAAAAAGGGCTCGCGACGAGTATGGTCATGGCCTCGCAAATTTCGACGGCACTAGCCGCACCGATCGTCATCGGCTTTCTTGTTGGGAACTATGGGGAACAGCAGGACTGGTGGCAAAAGATGGGCGCGACGTTTGCAGTGTTCATCGGGATTTTCATCGGAATTCTCTGCATGATCGCAATGATCAGGCACTTGTTAGGAGACAAGACATGAATATCATCCTTCAAGATGCGTTGTATCGTGCGTACTTACGATGGTTTGGACTCTACTATGGAATCCTTGCCGTTCTGTTACTTGTCGGTTATCCGAGTGATCCGGTGATTTATGGACTGGCGCTGGGTGGGGCAGGTAGCTTCATGATCTTGACGCTGCAACGATTAAGCGTCGATCGAATGTATCGTGTAATCGAGCGTGGGCGCAAGCCGATGTCTCGAGGGACCGTATCACGCATGGCGGTCGCGGTACTCTGTGTGATGATCGGCTTGAAGTATGAAGCCGAATTGTCATTAACTGCGGTGGTAATAGGCCTTCTCGCCGGCCACGTCATACAATTTTGTGAGTATTTTACTCACGAACTTAAGCGGGAAAAGAGGTGAATAATCAAATGAACCACGAAATGCCACTTTACGAAATCCCACTCTGGGGCGACTTCGTTCTGTACGGTAGCTGGACAAACTTGATCACAGTGCTGATTGCAGCTGCTCTCGTTTTCCTGATTGCCGTGGCCGGTACGCGACGTCTTGTGATGAAGCCGACCGGTGCTCAAAACGTGATGGAGATGTTCCTCGAGTTCGTTCGCGGAATCATCAGCAGCACGATGGACTGGAAAACAGGGGGTCGCTTCCTAACTTTCGGAATGACACTGTTCCTGTTCATCATCGTGTCCAACTTAATGGGTCTTCCCTTTAACGTTGTGACGGGTCACTACATTTGGTTCAACTCACCAACTGCAGATCCGTATGTGACACTTGCACTTTCATCTATGGTAGTGGTCATGAGCCATTATTACGGTGTGAAAATGCGCGGCTTCGGCTCGTATGCGAAAACGTTTATGACGCCGATGTTTATTATTACCATCATCGAAGAATTCGCAAACACGTTGACACTTGGTCTTCGTCTTTACGGTAACATCTTCGCGGGTGAGATCATGATTGGTATCATTCTCTCGATCGGTATCATCTCTGGAACGAACGATTTCCAATTCCTCGGACCAGTCGGTGTCATCCTGTCAGCGATCCCAATGTTGATCTGGCAAGGATTCTCACTCTTCATCGGAGCAATCCAAGCGTATATCTTCCTTATCTTAACGATGGTTTACATCGGGCATAAGGCAGCGCACGACCATTAATTCGAAGGTAAAGCATCTGCTTTTCCGATAATCGCACGACCAAATTTCGAACACAATCTAGGGAGGCAATTCATAATGGAACTTATTGCAACAGCGATCATCATCGGACTCGGCGCACTCGGCGCAGGTATCGGTAACGGTCTTATCGTAAACGGTACAGTATTAGGACAAGCACGTCAGCCAGAACTCAAAAACGAACTTCGTCAAACGATGTTCATCGGTATCGGTCTCGTTGAGGCACTTCCAATCATCGGTGTAGCGGTCGGTTTCCTTCTCCTCAACTCTTAATCCGTATTTAATTTTACGTACCAAGAACTGAGCTACATAGGGCGTTATTCGTTCCACTAGAGTGAACCGTCATGGGGGCTGAGGCTCCCTTATGTAGATATTAGAAGTAGGACCAACCACGAGGGGAGTGTAATCGAATGAATCTCACGTATCTTGCGGCAGAAGCAGGCGGCGAAGGTAGTCACCTCTTACTTGCTAACATGATCGTCACGATCGTCGTTTTCCTCTTGCTCCTCATCCTCTTGAAGAAATTCGCATGGGGCCCGCTCGTCAACATGATGAAAGCGCGGGAAGAGCATGTGGCTAGCGAGATCAATTCGGCTGAAAAAAGCCGGAAAGACGCTGAAGTCTACGTAGAACAACAACAAGCAGAACTGAGCAAGGCACGTACGGAAGCACGTGACCTGTTAGAAGCATCACGCCGTCAAGCTGAGGCAGAACAAGCACGTGCGATGGAGCAGGCACGTGTCGAAACAGAATTGAGCAAGGAAGAAGCTCGCCGTGCAATCGAACGTGAACGCGCTGAAGCACAAGCTGCTTTGAAGAACGATGTTGCTCTTCAAGCAATCGCTGCAGCACGCCACGTCATGAAAACACAGCTTGCGACAGACGAAGCGGCACAACGTGCACTCGTCGACCAATTCCTCGCTGACACTAAGGGCACGAACTAATGCGTGACCACGTAGCGGGACGCTACGCAAAAGCGCTCTTCGATCTTGCACTTGAGCACCATGTGCTCGAACAAGCAGAAGCTGATGTGCGAACGCTCGGCGAAGTGCTCCACGCAACACCAGAGCTCGCATCGGTTTTAGGAAACCCGTCGATTTCTGCAGAAGAGCTGAAGCAAGTCCTTCATACGAGCTTCACAGGCTTCAATACGATTGTCTTAAATACGATCCTCGTCATGGTCGAAAACGACCGGGCACCGGAAGTATTGTCATTGCCGGAGCATTTCATCGCGTTGTTGAATGAGCACCGTAACGTTGCAACAGCAATCGTGACAAGTGCATACAAACTGTCGGACGAAGAACTCACGAACGTGAAGGAAACGTTTGGCCAAAAATCAGGAAAAACGCTTGAAGTAGAAAATGTTGTTGATACGAACGTAATCGGCGGACTTCGTGTTCAAATCGGTTACACGACATATGATGGCACGATCGAAACGAAACTAACGCGACTTGAGCGTGAGCTGTTAAAAGCGTAAGAAAATAGGGGTGAAACGCATGAGCATTAGAGCTGAAGAAATCAGCGCCCTGCTTAAAGCGCGTATCGCGCAGTACGGTTCTACGATGGAAGTGAACGAGACAGGTACAGTCATCCAAATCGGTGATGGTATCGCTCGTGCACACGGACTCGACAACGTCATGTCGGGAGAGCTCGTAGAATTCGCTAACGGCACAATGGGCTTGGCGCAAAACTTAGAAGAAGGCAACGTCGGTATCATCATTCTTGGTGACTACCTTGAAATCAAAGAAGGTGACTCTGTTCGCCGTACGGGCCGCATCATGGAAGTACCAACAGGAGACGCACTCCTCGGACGTGTCGTCAACCCGCTTGGTATGCCAATCGATGGTCTTGGTCCAATCGAAACAGAACACTATAACCCGATCGAGCGTAAAGCTTCTGGTGTTATGGCACGTAAATCGGTTCACGAACCACTTCAGACGGGAATCAAGGCAATCGATGCCCTCGTTCCAATCGGTCGTGGACAACGTGAGTTGATCATCGGTGACCGTCAGACGGGTAAAACGTCAATCGCCATCGATACGATCATCAACCAAAAAGAAGAAAACATGATCTGTATCTACGTCGCAATCGGACAAAAAGAATCAACAGTCCGTGGTGTTGTTGAAACACTCCGTAAAAACGGTGCACTTGATTACACAATCGTCGTTTCGGCAGCAGCTTCACAGCCGGCGCCACTTCTTTACCTCGCACCATTCGCTGGTGTAGCGATGGGTGAACACTTCATGGATCTCGGCAAGCACGTTCTTGTCATCTATGATGATCTTTCAAAACAAGCAGCGGCATACCGTGAGCTTTCGCTTCTTCTGAAGCGTCCACCAGGCCGCGAAGCCTACCCGGGTGATGTCTTCTACCTTCACTCACGTCTCCTTGAGCGTGCAGCGAAATTGAACGACGGACTTGGTGCAGGTAGCTTAACAGCTCTTCCATTCATCGAGACACAAGCGTCGGATATCTCGGCTTACATCCCGACAAATGTTATCTCGATCACGGATGGTCAAATCTTCCTTCAATCGGATCTCTTCTTCTCAGGTGTCCGTCCAGCGATCAACCCGGGTCTCTCGGTATCGCGTGTAGGTGGTTCGGCTCAAGTGAAAGCGATGAAGAAGGTAGCGGGTACGCTCCGTCTTGACCTCGCTTCTTACCGTGAGCTCGAAGCCTTTTCACAGTTCGGATCTGACCTTGATAAAGCGACACAATCGAAGCTTAACCGTGGTGAGCGGACAGTAGAGGTTCTGAAACAGGACCTTAACCAACCGTTGACTGTCGATAAGCAAGTCATCATCATCTATGCCTTGACTCGTGGTCACCTTGATGATGTTGCCGTTTCAGATATTCGTCGTTTTGAAAAGGAACTCAACCTCTGGCTCGATCAAAACCGCAAACAACTTTGCGACGAGATCCGTAAAACAGGTAACCTTCCAGCTGACGAAGAAATCGTTACTGCAATCTCAGAATTTAAGAAAACGTTCCAACCGACTGTCTAAGGGATTTCTCTTAGACTCGGCGGAACACTCTTGATACTAACAAGGTGGTGAATCGAAATGGCATCGTTGCGCGAGATACAAATGCGGATCAACTCGACGAAAAGTACGAAACAGATCACGAAAGCGATGAACATGGTTTCGGCGTCGAAACTGAACCGCGCTCAAGCACATAGCGCGAAGTTCCAGCCTTACATGCTGAAAATGCAGGAAGTGCTCGGAACCATTGCGAATGGCACGACAGGTGCTAGCCATCCGATGCTCGAAAAACGTCCTGTCAAAAAGACAGGGTATATCGTCATCACATCGGATCGCGGCTTAGCTGGTGCATATAACGCCAACGTGCTGCGTGAAGTCTACCGGGAAATCAATGAAAAGCATACTACGGACAGTTACGTCTTGTTCGTGGTCGGTAAAGTCGGTGTCCAGTTCTTCCGTTCACGCGGAATCACGGTCACGGATGCGATCACAGGACTAAACGATTCTCCTTCGTATGTCGATGTCGCAGAAATCGTGAAGCGTACAGTGAGTGCGTTCACGCTCGGCGAAATCGACGAACTCAAGCTGTGCTACAACCACTTCATGTCTGTCATCAGCCAGGAAGTGAAAGTCGAAACCCTTCTCCCGCTCGGAGAAATCGAAGCTTCGTCTTCGACGACTTATGAGTACGAGCCAAGCGAGGAACAAATCCTGGCTGAACTCCTTCCGCGTTATGCGGAGAGCTTGATTTTCGGTGCGCTTCTTGACGCGAAAGTAGCAGAACATGCGTCACGTATGACAGCAATGCAAAGTGCGACAGATAACGCAGATGACTTGATCGGTCGATTGACTCTCGTCTACAACCGGGCTCGACAAGCTGCAATCACGCAAGAAATCACAGAGATCGTCAGTGGAGCCGCTGCCCAGCAGTAATCTACTCGGCGTAATGATAGCTAGGAGGAAACACGATGAACGAACTCGGTTTAAAAGGCCGCGTCGTCGCGGTCATGGGACCTGTCATCGACGTTAAGTTCGACGGACACTTGCCGAAGATCTACAACGCGCTTCGTATTCAATATACGCCGCAAACAGTAGAAGAAGTGGCTATCGACTTGACGCTTGAGGTCGCCTTGCACCTTGGTGACGACGTCGTCCGTACCATTGCGATGGATTCTACGGATGGTGTACGCCGTGGAGTGGAAGTACTGGACACTGGTGCTCCAATCTCGGTACCTGTCGGAGAAGCAACGCTTGGTCGCGTCTTCAACGTACTCGGTAACCCAATTGATGAAAAAGAACTCGATGCAAGCGTGGAACGTCTTCCGATCCACAAAAAAGCACCGACGTTTGATAACCTTTCAACAAAAGTTGAAATCCTCGAAACAGGAATTAAAGTCGTTGACTTACTCGCTCCTTACATCAAGGGTGGTAAGATCGGTCTCTTCGGTGGTGCCGGTGTAGGTAAGACCGTCCTCATCCAGGAACTGATCAACAACATCGCGCAAGAGCACAGCGGTATCTCGGTATTCGCAGGTGTTGGTGAGCGGACGCGTGAAGGTAATGACTTGTACCACGAGATGACGGATTCAGGCGTTATCAAACAAACAGCGATGGTCTTCGGTCAGATGAACGAGCCGCCGGGCGCACGTCTTCGTGTTGCCTTGACTGGTTTGACAATGGCGGAATACTTCCGTGATGAGCAGGGACAAGACGTTCTTCTCTTCGTTGATAACATCTTCCGTTACACACAAGCAGGTTCAGAAGTATCGGCCCTTCTCGGTCGTATGCCATCTGCCGTTGGTTACCAGCCGACACTTGCTACAGAGATGGGTATGCTTCAAGAGCGTATCACGTCAACAAACAAAGGTTCGGTTACATCAATCCAAGCGGTTTATGTACCAGCCGATGACTATACTGACCCGGCTCCTGCAACGACGTTTGCCCACTTGGATGCAACGACGAACCTTGAGCGTCGTCTCTCTGAGATGGGTATCTATCCTGCCGTGGATCCACTTGCTTCTACATCACGTGCCCTTTCACCGGAAATCGTCGGCGAAGAGCATTACGGCGTAGCTCGTCAAGTTCAGGAAACACTTCAGCGTTACAAAGAACTTCAGGATATCATCGCGATCCTCGGTATGGACGAGTTGTCTGAAGAAGACAAATTGACTGTACACCGTGCGCGTCGTATCCAGTTCTTCTTGTCGCAGAACTTCCACGTAGCTGAGCAGTTCACAGGACAAAAAGGATCGTACGTCCCGGTTAAGGACACGATCCGCGGCTTCAAAGAAATCCTCGGTGGGAAACACGATGATTTGACGGAAGAAGCATTCCGTCTCGTCGGTCCGATCGAAGATGCGATTGAAAAAGCGAAGACGCTTGTCTAAGTGACAAAGCATAAGGGGGACTTGAGATGAACACACTTCATGTCAATATCGTCACCCCGGATGGCGAAGTGTATGATGGCGATGTCCGTATGGTCGTTGCGAAAACGATATCTGGTGAGATCGGGGTTCTCCCGCACCACGTACCACTCGTAACACCACTCGACATCAGCATCTTGAAGTTGCGCCACGAAGATGGCGGACGCACGTTGATCGCTATCAGCGGTGGCTTTATGGAAGTGCGCCAGGATACAGTGACGGTTCTTGCTGAAACGGCTGAAGCAGCGGATAAGGTCGACTACGACCGTGCCTCGGCTGCGAAAGTCCGGGCAGAACGTCGCCTCCAGGACACGAAATTATCAGATCTTGAGTTCAAACGCGCTGAGCTTTCATTGAAACGCGCAATCAACCGTCTCAACCTAAAAGAGTACGGTCGCGATTGATCCAAGTTAAAAGACCCGGTTTCCGTCATGGAAGCCGGGTCTTTTTTTGAGGAGAGGTCAATGATTTCCTGCAGGACAATCGCTTTCACAAATCTGTTGGGTGATTCAGGTTTAACAACGCTAAAAAAAGTAAAAGGACATATATGTGTCCTCTTCACACATTTTTCAATCTTATTATGTGGAATTTTCCATAATCATCTTTTCATAATATATTTTATAGGATAAAATAAATTATCTTGTGCCTTTTTGTTTGCGCAATCATTCATTGTATGAAATCATGGTAAGGTTGGAAAAACCTTAACAGAAGAGGTGCAGTAGCAGTGACGTCAATCGGTTTAAGTGCATTAATCAGTATGCTCGTTTATTTAACGGCGATTGTCTTCGCCTGGTGGGCACTCCTTCCAGTCAAGTGGGAGAAGTTCCTGCAACATCCGAAAGGACCACAGGCTGTCGTCTTACGTGTGTTGCTTGCCGTTGCGCTCGGTTCGCTGATCGCCCGTTTTTTGCTCGACTATTCAGGATTCGCACAGCGTCTCCAGTTCTTAGTCGGGTGAACTTGTAACTTCGTTGTAAACCCTAAATCATCAATCTGATTTAGTATGGAACAGGATAGTATTCTTATAATGAAGAAACGTAACCATTGTAAAGCTGAAAAGTCGTGTTGGATTTGGAATGAGAGATTAACTATAGGGTGTTTCTCTTCTATCATGCGTTGGTCTTCAACTATGATGCACACCAATCGCGAATTGAACATAATAGAACAGAAACGAAAGCAGAGGAGTATGAGTAATGGAAAAAATCGTTGTCCGTGGCGGACGTAAATTAGCTGGAACGGTAAAAGTAGAAGGTGCCAAAAATGCAGTCTTGAAAACATTGGTCGCAACATTGCTGGCTTCAGAAGGTACATCGGTCCTTCAAAACGTTCCCCGTTTGGCAGACGTCTATACCATCAATAACGTCTTACGGAACTTGAACGCAGAAGTAACATTCGATGCTGAAGCAAACACAGTCTCGGTCAATGCAGAAGCAGAATTGAAAGACGAAGCACCACTTGAATACGTTCGGAAGATGCGTGCGTCAATTCTTGTCATGGGACCACTCCTTGCGCGTCTCGGTCGTGCACGTGTCGCCATGCCGGGTGGCTGTGCGATTGGTTCACGTCCAATCGATCTTCACTTAAAAGGATTCGAAGCGATGGGCGCAAAAACAATCATCGGCAACGGATTCGTTGAAGCACACGTTGACGGTCGCCTGCAAGGTGCAAAAATCTACCTCGACTTCCCGTCAGTCGGTGCAACAGAAAACATCATGATGGCAGCGACACTTGCTGAAGGTACGACAGTCATCGAAAACGTCGCGAAAGAACCGGAAATCGTCGATCTCGCAAACTTCCTGAACGCAATGGGCGCAAAAGTCCGCGGTGCCGGTACAGAGACGATTCGCATCGAAGGTGTCGAAAAACTTCACGGTGGCAACCACTATGTCATTCCAGACCGGATCGAAGCCGGTACATTCATGATTGCAGCTGCCATCACGGAAGGTGACGTTGAAGTCATCGGTGCTGAGCGTGAACACCTTCGTCCATTGATCTCGAAAATGGAAGAGATGGGTGTTAAAATCTCAGACACAGAAGAAGGACTTCGTGTCGTCGGACCGAAGAAACTCGTTGCGATTGATGTCAAGACGATGCCACACCCTGGTTTCCCGACAGACGTTCAAGCGCAAATGATGGCGTTGGTCTTAAAAGCAGAAGGCACTTCTGTCATCACGGAAACAGTCTTCGAAAACCGTTTCATGCATGTCGAAGAATTCCGTCGTATGAACGCTGACATCAAGATCGAAGGACGTTCATCCATCATCACAGGCGGCATCCAGCTTCAAGGCGCAGAAGTCCTTTCAACGGACCTTCGTTCAGGGGCAGCACTTGTCACGGCAGGATTGATTGCAGAAGGCGAAACACGTGTTGGTGCCTTGCATCACATTGATCGCGGATACGTTGATTTCCATCTTAAATTACAAGCACTCGGCGCAGATGTCGAACGCATCACGGAAGAAACAGTCGCCATCGAAGAGACAGCAGCGACGAAGCTTTAAGCTATTATTTCATTCCAATACATTCTTGACGACTTTCTCAAAAAGAAAGTCGTCTCTTTTTGTTTCCCTGTGCTAGAATTGAAAGGTATGTATACATAAATGGGTTAGACGTCCAAGCGACGTTCTAAATTTTGGAATAATAGCCAGTGGATAAAGGAGATCACGCGAGATGTTTTTGACAAAGGATATCGGAATTGACTTAGGGACGGCGAATGTCGTCATTCACGTAAAAGGTAAGGGAATCGTACTCGACGAGCCGTCAGTCGTCGCTATTGATAAAGTAACAGGCAAAATTCATGCGGTCGGAACGGAAGCCCACCAAATGGTCGGCCGAACACCGGGTAACATCGTTGCCATCCGTCCATTACGCGATGGGGTCATCGCTGATTTCGAGATGACGGAAGCGATGTTACGTCACTTCATCGATAAAATTGAAGTGAGAAGTATGTTCGGCGGAGTCCGGATGTTGATTTGTACACCGGCCAGCATCACGACGGTCGAAGCGAAAGCGATTCGTCAAGCAGGTGAAAAATCAGGCGCGAAAACAGTTTTCCTTGAAGTGGAACCGAAAGTCGCAGCCGTCGGAGCGGGTATGGACATTTGGATGCCGGCCGGTCACATGGTCATTGATATCGGTGGCGGGACAACAGATGTCGCGGTCCTGTCGATGGGCGATATCGTCTGCGGTGAAACGATCAAAGTAGCAGGGGATCGGTTTGACCACGACATCATCCGTGCGATCAAAGATAACCATAAACTCATCATCGGGGAACGGACGGCTCAAAACGTCAAGATGACGGTCGCGACCGTTTCAGATGAGGGGCGTCAGGAAGAGATGGACATTCGTGGCCGGAATCTCGTGACAGGTCTCCCGGACAACATCACGATTTCATCGCAGGAGATGCATGAAGCATTGGCGGAAGCCGCAATGGAAATCGTTGAAGCAACAAAACGTGTCCTCGAGAAAACACCACCGGAACTTGCGGCAGACATCATCGACCGCGGGATCATCCTGACGGGTGGCGGAGCATTACTTGACGGCATCGACCAGTTGCTGGCGAAAGAGCTTGGACTTCCGGTCTTGATCGCAGAAGATCCGATGTTATGCGTTGCACGCGGGACAGGGATCATGCTTGATCATTTAGGGAAATAAGACGAATCAAAAAGGTTCATTCCACAATGGAAATGAACCTTTTTTTAATGGAGCGAAAAGTAAAAATCACTGCGTATTGCGCATGAAGGCCTGATACGCATCAAAATCATGATAGACGATCGCACTTGGCGGCAGTGAACTGTTCATCGTTTGATTGACGAGCTGATTGAGGGCGGTCCGCGTCTGTCCGTAAAACGTGATACTTGGTGTGTCCGGCAGTTCCGTGAATTCCAGAGCATACGACAGACGATGTTGATGACTGGCGGCGTAGAGCGCGTCGGTCATCGTAATCGCAGCGAGACCGTTTCCGCCGCCGTAGACGGTCCGGTAACTCATTAAAGTGACTTCGTCGGCCAGTTCCATTGCCCATTCGCTAAGCGGTTGTCCGGAAGCATCCGGAACGGTATGGAACCAAAACGGCAGGAACAGTTGCAACGGAAGACGTTTCGACGCACTGGCATCGTGAAAAGCTGTCAACATACGTTGATAAGAGGAGATAACGGCTGCTTGATCCGTTTCCCAGGCCGGTAAGGCATAAGGCTCGAGATCGACACTGATGCCATCGGGACGTTCCATTGTTTCCTGAAGATAGACATTGATCCAGGCTAACGGATCTTCGACGTTCGGCCGGTTCGTCGTCCCTTCATTCGTAATCCATGCGGGCTGACCGAACAAGAAATAGACTTCGATCCCGGCAAGATGGGCTTTTTCAACGAATGTGCGGTAGAGAGTTCGGTCACCCTCGACAGCGACATGCAGGTAGACACGTTTCATCTGTCTGTTTGCCAGCTGTGTGACTTTCGTTGAAATTTGTTTCGCTTCAGGAATGGACCACATTACGGTATGACGCGTGACGGTGACGGCCGCTTCGGTTTTGGCAGGTAGAAGCGTCGCAGCCATCGTAAGACAAATCAGACTGATAATGAAGCGTTTCATATCGTTCACTCCCTATACTTAAGTTATCTTATTATCGGTCGTCCGGTGCAATTTGGATATAAGCCGAAAGTACGAGAGTCCTAAGAATCAGTTCAAATCCTAGACATTTCACTTTATGAAGTGTATATTAGAAGTTGTTGAATTGAAACGGAATTACCATTAAAAAGGAAGTGATGCCACAATGCCATTGTGGAAACGAAATTTAGTCGTCGTATGGATCGGTAGTTTTTTGACTGCTGCCGCGTTAAGTTTAGTCTTACCGTTTTTGCCCTTATTCATTGAAGAACTTGGTGTCCACGGACGCCAGGAAATCACGACCTGGTCCGGCGTAGCGTTTGGTGCAACTTTCCTCGTCGCAGCAATCGTCTCACCGATTTGGGGACGTTTGGCCGATAAAAAAGGCCGGAAGTTGATGTTACTGCGGGCAAGTCTCGGTATGTCGATCGTCATGTTCTTAATCAGCTTCGTTCAAGATGTGTATCAACTCGTTTTCTTACGACTCGTCATGGGAGCCGTCTCCGGATTCATCTCTGCCGGAATCACATTAATTGCGTCACAAACCCCAAAAGAGAAAAGTGGCTGGGCGCTCGGTACATTATCGACCGGTGGGATTGCCGGTGGATTACTCGGACCTCTGATTGGAGGATTCCTTGCCGATATGATTGGGCTTCGACCCGTTTTTTTCTTTACGAGCATTCCGCTCTTCCTGACGTTCCTCGTCACGTATTTCTTCGTCAAAGAAGAATTCGTGCCGCTTCAGACAAAGCAGATGGCGTCAGCGAAACAAATCATCCAGTCGTTACGTCATCCGGAACTGATTTTAAGTCTCTTTTTGACGACGTTTTTGATTCAGTTCGCAGCACAATCGATCAGTCCGATTCTATCGCTGTACGTCCGGGAACTTAGTCCTGGTACGGAACGATTGGCCTTACTGTCCGGTATCGTCGCGTCGGCTCCAGGGATTGCGGCCTTGATTGCCGCGCAGCGGCTCGGTCGGCTGTCGGATAAAATCGGGGCGGAACGCGTCTTGTTCTTCGCCTTACTGATTTTCGCCGCCTTCCTGATTCCGCAAGCATTCGTGACGGATACGAGTCAATTGATCATTTTACGGATGGGTATCGGCTTTGCGACCGCCGCTTTGATGCCGTCGGTCCAGGCGCTTCTCCGGAAACATACGCCGGCGAATGCGTCGGGTCGGATTTTCGGATATAACCAGTCGGCCCAGTTCATGGGGAACTTCCTCGGACCACTTGCCGGTGGCCAGATTGCCGGTCATTTCGGCTTTGAAGCGTTGTTCCTGTTCACTGGTCTGATTGTCATCACGAACGCGGTGCTCGAACGGACGCAAACGGCTGTCCTCAGTAAAAAACATTCTTAAAGCATACGAAAGGGCGGTTCTGATTCTGCATCGGGACCGCCTTTTTGATGTAGCAACGTCAGGATAACACGAAGAATTTATCCAGCTTCAGTTGTTCGGATGTTTCGAGCACCTTCATGATTTGTCCCGACTGGGCGCGGATTTTATAGTCGGCCGAGTAGTGAAACAGTCCGTTCTCGAGTTCGGTCACGGCGAGCGGTTCAATCAGTGTTTTCAGATGGATGATATCCGTCAAAATCCGTTGTTTAAGCGGCGTCCTCCGCTTCGCTTCGGTCGGTGTGATGAACTCATTGAAATGTTGATGGTGAAGTTGTTTCCCACCATAGCCGAGAAGCAGGGACAGTTTTTGATTGTAAGAGACGATTTCTCCTTCTAAATTCAAGATATAGACCGCATCCGGATGATTTTCGAGAAAGTGGGTCGCGTCGACCAATTGTTTAAAATCCAAGGAGCCGTTGATGAAGGATTCTGTGTTCTTCTTTTTGAAGAAAGGCATGAACTCACCTCATTAGTGTCGTTATAGGTCGATTATAACAATTTATGGAATTTAGACATATCGTGTCTGTTGAAAAATAAGCAAATGTTTTTGAACAACAGGGGTAGGCCTTTCGATGCATCTACGAGATTCATTGCCTTATTTTGAAAAAAACATCGAATTTCCAAAAAATTGACCGATATACTTAAGGAACAGAATTGAACAATAAGTCAATGAGGAGCCAACACATATGTTACGAGGAATGTATACGGCGTCTGGTGCGATGCAGGCGTTACAACGGCAACAAGAAATGTTAAGTAATAACCTGGCCAATGCGCGGACGCCGGGCTTCCGGGCCGATCAGGCGTCCCTCCGGACCTTTCCGGAGATGATGATCCAGCAGTCGGGCGTCAACGAACAATCCGGTGTCCGCTCGCGCGGGACAGTCGGGAAACTTGCGACCGGTGTTTTCATGCAGGCCGCGACACCGAACTTCGCTCTCGGCTCGATTACAGAGACAGGTAACGCAACGGATATTCAAATCAGTTCGCTTGAAGGAGCAGCCCTGTTTACGATCCGGCATGCCGATCCTGCGACCGGTGAAGAAGAGACACTCTATACGACGAACGGTCAGTTCGCCGTCGGACAGGACGGTCTCCTGCGGACGACGGAAAATGATCTTGTCCTCGGTGAAGACGGTCAACCGCTGAACGTCGTCAATGAAGATTTTGTTGTCAGTGCGGACGGTGCCGTCACGGACGGGAACGGTCAAGCCATCGGTAACCTCGGTCTTGTCGTGACGAATCAGCCGGAGACGCTTGAACGGACCGGGAACGGTCTGTTCCGTTCGCCGGACGCGTTAAACGCCGGTGCCGTCAAAGTCGATCAAGGAGTGCTCGAACTCGGGAATGTCGAAGTCGAACAGACGATGACAGAGATGAACGCCGGTCTCCGTCAATTCGAAGCCAATCAGAAAGTCATCCAGGCCTATGACCGGACCGCTGAAAGAGCAGTCTCGGAAATCGGACGCGTCCGTTAATCAAGGAGGAAATTCATGCAATCACTTTATACATCGGCCAGTACGATGGCTCAGCTTCAAAAACAGCTTGATACGACGGGGCATAATTTGGCGAACGCCAATACGAACGGATACAAACGACGGGATTCCCAGTTCAATGAACTGCTCGTCCGGAATCTGAATAACCAACCGGCGGGACTGACGACCGGACCGCTGACGACACCTGCTGGTCTCCGACTCGGTGTCGGCGGATACGTCGCCAATGAAGCGACACGCTTCGCAACCGGGACGTTCCAAAATACCGGGCGCAAGCTGGATGCGGCCCTCAGCAATCCCCATCATTTCTTTGGCGTGATTGATGCGGACGGCGTGACGAAGTTTACACGCGACGGCAATTTTGAATTGTCACCGCAGGCAAACGGTCAAGTCTTGTTGACGGATGATGCCGGACGATCGGTCATCAATCAGGCGAACGAACCAATCACGTTCCCGGACAATGCGACTTCGATTGAACTGAACAAGGATGGCAACATCACCGGTGTCCTGAACGGGGAACGGCGTGTACTCGCCCGGATTGGCGTCGCTGATATTCCGAACCACGGGGAATTAACGGATGTCGGAGGCGGACTCTTTACCGCGACGGGACAATACCAGAACACGACAACCGTGAATCCGTTGACGGTCGGAACACTTGAGACCTCGAATGTCGATATGGCGACGGAGATGACGAACTTGACGCAGATTCAGCGGGCCTATCAGTTCAATTCAAAAGCCTTGACGACATCGGACCAGATGATGGGCATCGTGACGTCGCTGAAATAAGCGGAAATTGTATATTTGGATAGATGAAAGAGGGGGCCGGATGTTAAAAATCCGCCCCCCTCTTTTCTGTGCGTACTGATGATGTCAGTAGATGCTGTTAGTTTTTTTTCAACGCAAGATAAATCGCCGCCATGTCTTCATCACCGTGACCATCCTCTAAAGCATGTTGGTACTGCTTGTTTGCCGTCGTGGCCAGTGGCAGATCGAGCGTCAATCGTTTCGCTTCTTCCGTGATCAATCCGAGATCCTTTGCCATCAGGCGAAGCGGGAACGCAGGCGGGAATTGTTCGTCCCGGTACATTGTTTGTTTGCCCTGGAAAAGTGGTGTGTTCATTCCGGAAGCACCAATCAGCTGGAGGAGCTTTTCTTTGTCGAGTCCGGCACGTTCGCCGAGCAATAAGGTCTCGGCGACTCCTTCACCGACTAGACCCAGCAGTAGATTGATGGCAAGTTTTGCTGAACTCCCGGTTCCATATGCTCCGAAGTGAATGCTTTCCTTACCGAGAATGTCGAAGTAGGGACGACATGCGGCGATCGCCTGTTCATCTCCGCCGAGTAACAGGACGAGTTGACCGGCTTCAGCGACCCCGACGGATCCTGAGACCGGTGCTTCGATATACGTCGCCCCGGCCTGTTCGGCACGTTCCGCAAATGAAGTCGATTGTTCCGGTGAAATGGTACTCAGGTTGACGAGAGTCTTCCCCGACAGCGCACTTGTCAGCAGACCGTCTTCCTGTTCAAAGACTGCCGTGATGGCAGGACCATCCGCCAGCATGACGAAGATAATCTCCGATTGTTCGACGACGGCGCGGGGCGACTTCAGTGCGACGGCCCCTTCTTTGACGAGGGACGCTGTCTTCTCGACCGTCCGGTTATAGACGTTGACCGGGTGTCCGGCCCGTCTGAGACGTAACGCCATCGGTACTCCCATATGACCTAATCCAATCCATCCTAATACCATCAATAAAACTCCCTTCGTTTTTTAGCTCTTTTTCTCAATACCCGTCCTGCAACGGTCAGTAACCTGACAAAAAAAACGTGCCCCTGTCTGATGACAAAGGCACGTCAGCTTATTCTTCGTACGTGAGGATGGTCGAGATGACCGCAATCGGGAAACGGATCGTAAACGTCGATCCGGCACCAATCGTCGATTCGACATCAATCGTCCCGTTATGATGTTTGACGATTTCCTTACAAATCGATAGACCGAGTCCGGTTCCACCGATTTTCCGGGTTTCCGAATTGTCGACCCGGTAGAACTTATCGAACAACTTCGACATCGCTTCTTGCGGAATCCCGATTCCCTGGTCCCGAATCGTAATTTCTGCGAAGCCGTCGTTGTTCTCGATTTGAATGGCGACATCGCCGCCATCCGGTGAATACTTGATTGCATTACTGAGCAGGTTGTTCAGCAACTGTTTGATTTTTTCCGCATCGGCATCAATCATGATTGGACCTTCCGCTTCAAAGGACAACTGGTGCGTTGTGTGCGAGGCGTCGTGGAAATCAATCAGTTCGCTTGCGAGCTGGACGAGATCGAACGTCGCCATCTGGTACCGTTGTTCGCTCGACTCCATCCGCTGGACATCGAGGAAGTCATTGACGAGTGTCGTTAAGCGACCTGTCTCCGAGTGGATCGTCGTCAGGTATTTCCGTTGTTTCAGGGAATCGATTTCCCGGTTGAGCATCAGTTCCGTGAAACCATAGATTGAGGACAACGGTGTCCGGAGTTCATGGGAGACTGTCGAAACGAACTCTTCTTTCATCCGGTCCGCTTCCGTTTCCTTCGTGACATCCCGTAAGACGAGCATCGTGCCGACCCAGACCTGATTGATCTGGATTTTTTCCGCATAAATCTGGATGTAGGCACTTTGCGAGCGGATCGAGACGACAAGACTCTCTTTCGGCAGATTCTGTTCGACGATTTGTTCGATATACTGTTCGAACGGTTCCGGCTCATCGATGATGGCAGAGAGGGCCGACATCGCCTGGCGGAACGACGAGAGATTACTTTCGTCCTGGTATTCCGTCTGGACTTCCGGGAAAAGTTTCATCAATGGTTCATTGACGAGCAGTTCATCTGATTCATGTTCAATGTAGACGACGGCTTCGCGAATCGAGTTCAGGAGTTGGCCGGTCTTATTTTTCTCGTGCATCATTTTTTCATAAATCCCCATCCGCATCAGCGAGAGCGACAACTGGTGCGAGAACGACAGGATGTCACCCATCTGTTCCGGTGTGAACGCATCCCGGTAACGGACAAGGTAGACACAGGCGATGATCTGTTCTTCATTCGGATCAAGGATCGGAACGGCGACCTCATACATATAGTACGGATACGGCAACGGACTGTCGTGGGCAACTTGTTTCGACGAATGGACCGGTCGTTTCAGGACGCGGGCCCGGTGGAACAGGGACTGATCGTCCTTGACGAGCTGACCGACCATCTCTTCCGTCATCCCATACTCAATCGTCGAGCGGACGTCATGCTGATCGAGGAACAGCAGGGCACCGATTTCCGAGTGCGTGATGGCGACGAGCTTTTCGATGATTTCCGGATACGCCGTTAATGTCTCGCGTGACGCAAGTGTCTCCGTCAGTTCATTGCGGTATTTGAGATGCTGTTCGCTGCGCAATGTGATTTCGAGTGCCTCTTCGAGTTCCTCTTGCTGCGCCTGCAGTTCTTCCTGCTGGGCGACGAGTTCTTCTTGCTGCGCTTGTAGCTCTTCATTTTTCGACAGCATATGAACTTTATTGTCGGCGATCGATGTTGCCATCCGGTTAAATGATGTCGTTAATGTATACAGTTCATCATGACGCTTTGGTAAAGGAATGTTATTGATATCTTCACCACTGGCGAGCAGGGAACTGTCACGGGATAACGTATTGACCTGCTTCGTCACCCGGCTGATGAACGGACGCACGAGCAGTAACAGGATGATGATTAGAACGACGAGATTCGACAGCCAGATGAACTGGGCCACCCGCATTTCGCCGAGCAGGTTCGTTTTGGCTTCCGTCTCTTTGTTTTGAATCAACGTCAAGTAGTCCCTGAGTAACGTCTCGATACCGGCTGCATCCGTATTTGTCGTCAATTGACTGTTTGATCCTTTTAATGTGCCGTTCTCATTAAATAAATCTTCACCATTCGATAAGGAAGCAAGTGTTTTCGGATCAAGGAATGTCTCGTCGATTGAACCTTGTTTTTTCCCGGTGACATATTCCGTCAACAAGGGGAGGGCGGTCCCGAAGTAATCGTCGTAAAGTGTTCGGGTCGCAATAGCGTATTCCTTTCCTTGTTCGTAAATCGCATTTTTTTCGAACCAGGTCGTCAAACGATTAATTTCCCGTTGGTTCGCTTTGATCGTATCGAGTATTTCTGGTGTACCGAACAGCACATACGATTTCACATTGCTCTGCACAAGTGTCCATTCGTTGGCTAATGTATTGGCATTCGTTCGGCGTTCCCGTAAATCATCGAACGCGGCATTCGTCTGGTCGATCTTTCGTTCTGTATAGTTATAGACGATAGCTGATGTCAGACTGAGCGCGATGAAAACCATATAAAAGGCAAACATCAACTGGCGACCGATTTTTTGATTAATCCATTTCACTTGTTTATCCTCCGTATATTATTTTCTAAGGTTCAAAGAATTAATCCAGCATTTTTATCTTACTTAATAAAACAGGCATTCATCAAACTTTAACACGCAAAGATGCAAAAAAGATATTTTAATTACTAGATTTGTAGAATGAATAAAAAAGTAATCAATTTTTATGGAAGAAATCGAATAAACAATCCTTCAACTATTTTTTGAAAATAAGGATTAGAAGAGTCGGGATAAAGGGAATCTAATGAAGGAGAAGCCCTCATTTTAATCATAAGGAAGTGACAAGATGCAAAAAATGTTTGAGAACAAATGGTACCGCGGTGCCTGGTGGATCATGACACTGCTGATCATCGTCTGGATCGGCAACCACGTGACGTTCCTGTTCCGACCGATTGCGATTTTATTGCAGATGGTCGTTCCACCACTCGCGATTGCCGGTATTCTGTATTATGTCCTATTGCCGATTGTCGAGCTGCTCGAGAAGAGAATGAAACGGCGTCCTGCTGTCATCATTGTGTTGATAGGTTTGATTAGTATCCTGACGACGCTCGGATTCATCTTTGGTCCGATGTTGTCGGATCAGATTACGGAATTCGTCAATTCGATTCCAACACTCGCTTCCCAGTTTCAGCGTCAATTGGTTGATGTCCGGGATCAACTTGAAAACAGTGCCTTCTTCTCCCGTTTCCTCAGCGGACAAGATGACCTGTTTAATAAGTTTTCCGGAAGCGTCTCGGAATATGCGTCATCGTTCCTGAAAAATATTGGAACCGGTGTCGGCGGTGTCGTCAGCGTCATCACGACGACGGTCGTGACGGTTATCATCATTCCGATCATGTTGATCTATATGCTACTAGACGGAGATAAGTTGAAAGGCAACCTCGTCAAGATGATGCCGTTTGAATACCATAAGGAAACGAAAAAGATTCTGCATGATGTCCATTTAACGATCATGAGTTACATCCGTGGCCAGGTCATCGTCAGTATCGGGGTCGGGATCATCGCCTATATTGGTTACTTGATCATCGGAATTGATTACGCGCTGTTGCTCGCGTTGTTTGCGACATTGACGAACATCATCCCGTTCCTCGGTCCGGTCATCGGCGTCGTACCCGCCTTGATCGTCGGGTTCATCCAGGATCCGATTCTTGCCGTCTATGCGGTCATCGTCATGACGGTCGCCCAACAGATTGATTCGCATATCATGTCACCGCTCGTCCAAGGGAAAACGCTTGATGTCCACCCGTTGACAATCATCATCGTTCTGCTCGTCGCCGGAAACATCGCCGGATTCTTTGGTGTCCTGCTCGGTGTTCCATTCTACGCGGTCATGAAGGTCGTCATCCTGAACATCCGTCGTCTGTATCATCTGCGGTCGCAAAAAAAGATGGTTATCGCAGAAGACGATAAGACGTTTAATACAATCGTGACGACAAAAGACTGACTTTGAATTTTCAGGACAGTTCGGTCATACTGAAAGAGTAGTCGATTGTGTCACGAAAGGGGTATGTGTCAGATGGATCAACGTCACGTAGAAGAACAGGCTGATTTATTGGCCCTCCAAAAGTTTCAGCACAATTTCGAAAATAGTCTCAAGTCGAGTGTCATCTATATTTTGCGGGATGGGGCGCTGACGATTGGTGAGATTGAACAACGTCTCGATCAGTCGCACGGTCAGATTCTCGAACAATTGCAGGAATTGATTGAAGACGGACTCGTCTTGCAACAGATGTCGGAAAAGGTCCATGGACTTGCCTATTCCTTGACCAGTCCGGCGGAAGAACTCGTTCGCCAGTTCAAGGAATCGATTGCCTGGAGCAAGCAGCACATCACCTATTAAGGAAGTCTGCCCCCTCGAGCAGTTGCTCGGGGGTTTTTGCTATTATAATTGTGAAAAAATGTATAATTATTGAATTGAAACCGACATAATGAGGGGAAGAACGTTGACGTCAGAGTAGGAGAGAAGGAATCGGTGTGAAAACAATCCTGTTGTATGTCCTGATACCGGTATGCGTTATTTTCGTGATCGTCAAGTGGATCATTCCCGTCTCAGGGTGGGGAGCAGACTCTGAACCGGTCAAGCCGAATCCCATTCCTGTCATGCAAAAATGGGGTGAAGATCAATTGAAACAATTTGACCGGGAAAACCGGGTCGGTACCCGGTATACGCTCGGCGGATTGGAGGTCGAGACGTTAGCGATGAAGCAACGCAATACGATTCGGGCGACCCCGTTGTTACGGGTGATAGTTTCAAAAGAAAAACTGGTGCAAGTCGGCACAGGAACGGACCGGTTACTGGCTTTGACCGTAACGCTTCAAAATCAATCGGACGATCCGATTGATTTGTCCAAAAAACTTGGCAAGTATGAGACGAACGGGAAAAGAACATCGATTTTACATGAAAATCATCCGCTCGTCGGCACGTACCGGGCGGGAGAAGAACGAATGGGAGTCCTGTTCATCCGGACGGAGCAGAAACAGCTGACGACGGGACATCTTGATTTACTTTATCAAACCCAATCGGGTGAGAAACAGTTGCGTGTACCGCTGAATCAACCAAAAAACTGACCGACCCCTGCAGGCAGCTGCTGGAGTCGGTCAGTCGGATTATTTTTGAACGGCACTGAATGCTTCTTCTGATTCAATCCCGGCTTTGTTGACAGCCGTGATGATAAAACGTCCGGTCTTATCTTTTGGTAACGGGAAGGCTTTTCGTTCGATCGATTCCGTCGAACCAAGCTTTTTCCGTTTTCCTTTTTGTTCCTGATAGATGTTATACGCGACGACTTCATCATCAGTCGATGCATACCAGTTAACGAACCCACCCGAGACGCGGACGTTCGTCGCTGGTTTTGGTGGTGTTTTGACGGGATCGGATGCCTTCTCATCTAATTCAGTAAAGACGACGAGCCGATTGTCGTACGTGCCTTCATTTTCATCGTACGTACCGATACACGTGATCAAGTTCAGGTTACGCTGATCAGAGGTCCCGAAGATTTTTTCGAGCGGTGCATCGAGATGACCGTACTCGACCAGTTTTTTGACCCGGAAGACGAGATTACGGCCTGACTCATCCTTGATTTTGACCGTATCGCCTTTTTTGAGTTCGTGCAGTTGATAAAAGACGGCGGGACCGGTCTTCGTATCGGTATGTCCGTCGATGACGGCATTTCCGACATCACCCGGACGGGGACCGAATTTATACCACCCGACTTGCTGTTCGTTTTTCGGCGTCCCCATGGCGCCTTTTTTATCGAGGCCAACCTGTTCCACGTTGGTTTTAACTTTAAGCGAATCAATCGTCAGGGTCTTTGGCAGTTCTACTTGATTCGTAGAGAGATTTTTAAATTCTTTTTTAAAGATTTCGGACGGTTTGAGTGGATCTTCCTTTGTCTCGGAAGATGTCGCAGCGTCCGTTTTTGTATCGCCTTGCGTAATATTCGTTTCCGGTTCATTCGTGTTTCCAAACAGTAGAAAAATTAACGTACCGATTGAAACGAGCATCAAGAGGATGCTGACCGGTAATAACCATTTTTTCATGACACGTCACTCCTTTCCGAGACAAAGCCTCTTACACAGAAAAAGGATAGTGCCGAGGCGCTATCCTTTTTAGTATACCCGAAATCTTATGCGTTTTGACGTTTGCGTGCGAGGACGATTCCGGCTGCACCGAGTGCAAGACCGAAGAGAGCGATCGCACCAGTTGTACCTGCTGTATTGTTGTCGCTCATGCCGCCGTTACCTGTGTTCGGCATTGAACCTGGTGTACCATCCATGAATTTCTCAGGTGATTGTTTGACGATTGCGCCACCGAGGTTTTCACCGACACCGTACATGTAAGCATATGACTCACGGAACGTATCAACTGATCCTTTGTAGTCGCCTTCGACATACTGCATGAACGTATCTTGGACGTATGTCTCATGACCAGAGATTGCTTCCTGTGCTGCTTTTGTCGGAAGGTTTTCTTCCGTTGCTGCACCAAGGAATGCACCAAAGTCATTTGAGAACATTTTGAGCATGTCTTGTGCGTCACCCATCATTTTCTTGTCGTCGTTGATTGCTGCTGTGACAAGGTTCGCTTGCGCTTCGATGTGGTTTTTCGTCCAGACTTGCTCGAACTGATCCGCACCCGCTTGACCGTAGACGGATTTCATTGCCGCTTTGAAGTCAGCTGTGTGCATGTCTTCTGCCCAGTTCGCTGCATCGTAGTCTTTCGCTTGATCGACGCCAGCCGTCATGCTGATGTTGGCAAGGGCGACGTGCTCCGCTGCAAGGCTGTTGAGTGTTGACCGGAGGTCAGCTGCTTTTGTGTCGGCTTTCGTGTTGTCGAACTTCTCAGGCATTTGTGTTGTGATCGCGACTGAGAGTGCTTTTGAGATATCATACATGCGGCTGTAGCCTTCACGGAACGTGTTGTACGATCCTTCGTAGTCACCGGCTGCATATTGTTGGAATGTTTTATAGACGTCGGCTTCATGGGCACGGAGGACTTCTTCCGCTGCTGCCTTCGGCAGTTTACCTTCAGTTGCTGTATCGAGGAAGCTCGAGAGATCCTGGACGAACTCTTCTGTTTCCGCTTTTGACGCGTTGATGCCGTCCTGGTCGTCCGCTTTCACAGCTTTGACGAGATCCGTTGTGTATTTGTTGTGATCAACGAAGATTTTTTCGAATTGTTTTGCACCTTCATCGCCATAGACAGAAGCGATCGCCGGTGTCATGTCGAGTGCGTTCTGTTTAAGTGCTGCTTCATAATACTTCGCATCTTTTGATCCGTCATATTGTTTTTTCATGTCCATGACGGCAAGCACGAAGTGCTCAGAGAGTAACTGATCGAGTGTTGCACGGAGGTCAGCGGCTTTTGTTTTGACCGTGACGTTCTTCGCGCTCTCTTCATGTTTCATGTCGTCTCCGCCACCGGAAGCGAATGCTGCCGTTCCTGGTAATACGAGTGCTGCTGCCATTGCTGTTGCTGCGAATTTTTTTGTGTTTTTCATCTTGTCTCATCCTCTCAAATTTGGGTGATATCTAGTTAGTATTTGGTAGTTGTTGTCTGTATCGTTCTGAACAGCATACGCACCTGGTTTTTGTTTGGATTGGAAAATTGAAAAAGTTTTTTAAAAAAAGTATGAACGGTTCGGTTTCTTCCTTATATACAAAATGCGGAACTTTTTTTACAAGTTCATCGTTTGTGCATGTTACACTAAAAAAAAGAACCGTTTTGTAGCTAAACTGCAACTATTTAATACCAGGTACTAATATGCTATACTGTTCTTTAGACTGAACCAATGAAAGGTGATCAAGATGGTACAAAATCAAGCCGGAACGGACCAACCGACCCGTGAACGTCTGAAACGTAATCAACAGATCAAAAACGAAGAGCAACAGGAGCAGGAACCGAAACAACGTAAAAAGCTGCGTCAGTATTCTTCACGCCGCGTTCCCATCCTTGTTCGTTTATTGATCATTGTTCTTCTTATTGTCCTTGCGTTAGTGATCGGTGCCATGGTTGGGTATGCGACACTTGGTGGTGGCGAAGCGATGGATGTCCTCAAGCTCGACACATGGACCCGCATCACCGATTTTTGGACACAATCTTAAATTAACCAGTGATTGGAGCTGTGTGATATGTATACGATTGAACAAATCAAGGAAGTGATTCCGCACCGGTACCCGTTTTTACTCGTCGACCGGATTTTAGAAGTCGAAGAAGGAAAACGTGCTGTCGGCATTAAAAATGTCACGGCAAACGAAGAATTCTTCAATGGCCATTTCCCGGACTACAACGTCATGCCTGGTGTTTTGATCGTTGAGGCATTGGCGCAAGTAGGTGCCTTTGCTGTTTTGAAGATGGAACAAAACCAGGGCAAACTGGCCTTTTTTGCCGGCATCGAGAATTGTCGTTTTAAACGTCAGGTCGTTCCCGGTGACCAGCTCCGACTGGAAGTCGAACTGACGAAACTGCGTGGACCGATTGGTAAAGGACGTGCCATAGCAACAGTCGATGGGGAAGTCGCCTGTACTGCTGAACTGACTTTCGCAATCAAGTGAATCCGTGATGAAGCGTGTGCTGATTCCTTTGGCAATCTCGCTGCTTGTCATTACCGGTTGTCAGCATGCTGACGAGGTGGAGACTGCTTCCCCGACGGTCATCATCGATCCTGTCACACGTGCTGGACAAACGGAAAACATCTCGGCTCAGATTTCAGCGACGGAAAATGATCGGATGCGTCTGACGATTCGGACGGCAAACGACATCCGGCTGGATGACCAACAGGTCGATATTCGACTGGATGTTGCCAATCAGTCGATTCCGTTCCCCTTCGTTTCGTTTACGGCGAAAAAAATGGGGGAAATCAGAACATATACCTCGGATACGACTATTGAAAAAGAAGTCTTCGATGAAAACCGTCTGCCGGTTTTAATCATCGATGCCGGCGCCGGACGTGGAATTGAAATTCCGCTTGAAGTCGTCCGTTAATGGAAAAGAACCATACGATAACCACCGGTTCCCCGGTTATCGTATGGTTCTTTTTTTCATGTTTCTAGTAGCTAAAAGAGGGAATTTCTCAAAGGAATACTTAGTCAAAAAAATGAAGGAGGAACGAACCATGTCTGAACATCAACAAGATGCATTAAACGAATTACAAAAGTGCATCACAGCCTGTAATGTCTGTTTTGACGCTTGTCTAAACGAGCCGCATGTCGGTCATATGGCAGATTGTATCCGTCTTGATCGTGATTGTGCCGATATTTGTAGTCTCCTCAGCCAAGCGATTGCCCGAAACAGTCCGAACATCGCGGCTCTGGCGGCGGCGTGTGTGGAGATTTGTCGAGCGTGTGCAGAAGAATGCGGCAAACATGAACACGATCATTGCCAAAAATGTGCGACAGCGTGTGAAGCTTGTGCGACAGCGTGTGAAGCATTGATCTGATGAACAAAACCGATAAAATCCATCCAGGTTGCTTTGCTTCTTTGAGCAAAAGCGACCTTTTTTAATGAAAAACAATTGAATTTAAGATTTCATGTGGTTTATTTTTCCTTTATTGTTTAAAATCTAGGTAGAACATATTTAAAGAATGGGGCGAAATGAACAGAATGAAAAAATTAGGCATGTACATACTGGCTTGTTTGCTTGTTTTGGGTGTCATCACACCGGCACAAGCCGAAACAGCACTGATGTGGGACGTCAAAGGAACGGGAACGAATCCTTACACATTAACCTTTACGGGTGAAGGAGTCGTCAACCTCGAATCCGAAACCGCATTGGTTTTTGAAGAGGGCGTGACAGGACAAGACATCGACATCGCGAAAACACCAATCGTGACGTTCACGGCAGAGACGGCACCAGTCGTCAAGATTGTCTCGGCCAATCAAACGAAAACGGTCTTGATTGAGTTTGGCCGTGAAGTCAAAGAGGAACCGACACCAAAAGAGCCGGTGACGGAAGAACCACCGGCAGAAGAACCGGTGACGGAAGAACCACCGGCAGAAGAACCAATCAAGGAAGATCCTCCTGCCGAGGAGCCAGTTAAAGAAGAACCGGTTAAAGAAGAACCAGTCAAGGAAGAACCGGTCAAGGAAGAACCAAAACCGGAGACGGAACAACCGGTCGCGACGACAGGAACGATCAGCGGAACGATCTGGTACGATGAAAACGAAGACGGAATCCGTCAAGACAAAGAAACGCGCATCAGTGATGTGCCGGTCTACCTCTTGGACAGGGACTATGACGTTGTCGACGAAGCCTATACAAAAGACGGTCTTTATTCGTTCAAAGACCTGAAGCCGGGCACATACTACATCGACGTCTACGGAATGGACATCGGATACTACTCCACGTCACCGCAACACGAGGGGACGGACCCGACAATCGATTCTGACCTTGATGAGGATGATATGGCGAAAGTTAAACTGACAGCCGGTGAGAATGTAGAAATCGATGCCGGTTTATACGGTTATGATGAAGAAGCAGAGATGGATTTTTCAAACTTATTGCTCGTCACGAACTTCTTTGATGCGAACGCCGACAAGATTCCAGGTTACTCGGAGCAAACACTTCCTGCGACGTATACGGTGACGGATGCAATCACAGGCAGCGACGTCTATACGGAGAAAGTCGGGAAAGACGACGCATTGATGATTGAATTGACACCTGGTACGTACACAGTCAAAACAGAAGTCGCTTCCGGATACACGGTTGAAGCGATGCACCACATCTCACTGGACGACTTGATGGATTCGTTTGATTTTGAAATGACGAAAGCCAGCGTCAAAGCATTGGCAGTCGGCATGGCGGATGAAGAGGAAGAAGAATTCCCGGAATACGATGAGTTCTTGAAACTGTTCGAACGCAAAGCAACAACCGATTCGATCATATTGACGGAAGACACGATGGGGTATTTCCTCGTCGCGGAAATCGTGAAAGCAAAACCGGTCGTAGCACCGAAGCCAACACCGACACCGACGAAAACATCGGTCAAGACGGTCGAAGCACCGGCGACGAACGTAGCGGATCAACAAACAACGAACACGACGTCAAACGAACGTCTCCCACAAGCAGGTGAAGACAAACCATTCCCATATGCAGCAACTGGAGCAGGTCTCGCTGTAGTCGGAGTTTGGTTATTGTTACGACGCGCTGGATAATAGGAAAGCCCTTTGGACCGAATCGGTTCAGAGGGCTTTTTGATGTGTGTCTTGATTGACACACACGCACACACGTGTGTATATTAAGGGTATCAAATGAATGGAAAGAGGGATGACGATGTTAACAACAAAACAGATCAGTGAATTGTTACGTGTCTCGGAAGAAACGGTCCGTCGTTGGATTCGGACAGGCGAACTGCATGCCGAACAGGATGGTAAAGGGTACTTGGTCGATGAGTTGGCGTTAAAACGTCTCGTCGACGAGAAGTCACAGATTCCAGGCAACGCGATGAACAAAGTCTTGCCGATCATCAACGACCTGTTTGGTCCGGAAGCAGCGAAGTTCGCGAAGTCGAATCTGTTTGATCCGCTCCGCCAGTCGATGGATCAGTCAGCACCGCCACGTCCGGAAGCATCACCGGAATCGGTTGCGGAAGAACTGAGCCAATTAAAACGTAAAAAACGTCGCCTCGAACTCGAACATGAACTGAAGTTGCTCGAAATCGAAGAGAAAATTGCCGTCCTCGAACAAAAGGCGTCACGTCTTTAATTTGAAAGAGCTGAACGATTCCGGTTAACTGACCGGGGTCGTTTTTTATGAACGAAACCCTTTGATAAGCAAACGAATGCGGCTTCCGGACTCGGTTGTGCGACAATGAAAATATAATGAACGAAGGGGTTGGGAAAATGTTCGAACGTGATGTTAAGAACCATTGGCAAGTGACGTATCAACAAAATGGTTATCCGCATGTGCAGCAAGGATGGGTCCTGTCACCGGAGCGGAAGGACGAGTTTGATCCGTTTATCCTGATGGCGGAAGATTGGTTCAAACGCGGAACGTTTTCCGATCATCCGCACCGCGGCTTCCAGACGATTACCTATGTCATCGATGGCCGGCTTGAACATATCGATAATCATGGCGGACACTCGATTTTAGACGCCGGGGACGTCCAGTACATGAACGCCGGCTGGGCGGCACGGCATGCCGAAGAAGCGGTCGATGACGATTTGATCCATACGTTACAACTCTGGCTCAATCTGCCGAAACGTTTGAAAGAGACGACGACATCGTATCAAAACGTCCTGCTGGAACAGGCACCGGTCGTGCCGCTTGCCGGTGGACACGTCCGGGTCTATTCCGGTGCGATTGCCGGCGTGACGGGACCGCTCGAGAGTCTGGTGCCGATTACGATGAGTGAGATTTCGCTGGCTCCCGGAGCGACGTATTCGCATGTCTTACCGGCGAATCATAACACTTTTCTATATGTCCTTGCAGGCGAACTGGAAGCCGGGACAAGCGGGACCCGCCTCGCGAAGACGATGGCAGCAACATTGACGTTTGACGAACAGGCGCAAGGGGACAGTGCACTCGCATTGACGGCTGTCAGTCGGACGAAGGTGCTGATTTATTCGGGTGAACCGATTCGGGAAGAAACGATTGCCTACGGACCGTTCGTCATGAATACGGAAGACGAGATTCGTCAGGCGTACCGGGATTACCATGATGGGAAGTTCGGACCGCCAGCCGTCTTGTGACGACAAAAAAAACCAGTTCCGTCAAACGGACTGGTCTTATGTGATCGATAGGCGGACACCGCTCGACCTCAAACTGAGGAAGAATCGGTTGTCCGTTTTTTCTTGCGGCGCCAAAACCAGTAGCCGAGCCCGAGTGCAATCGGGATAGCGGCCAGGTAAGGATTCGCTTCTAGATAACTGATGATCTCAAACAGCGCGAACCATCCACTGAGTAAACCGAGGATGAGTAAGATCGTCCGAATCGCTTCGGGAAGCTTACGGATACGATATGCGAAGAGACATACGAGGCAAAAGATGATAATCGCCACGAGCATTCCTCCCATTCCCGTATTCAGTATAGCGTATTCGAAAAGCTTTTTCGATGCACAAATCACTTTCGCTCCCGTATAGTGAAGACAGGGAAACTGATGAAGGATGTGATGAGATGCAAGTAACGGTAATTGGGACAGGATATGTTGGTCTTGTGACCGCGATTGGACTAGCTGATGCGAAACACGATGTAGTGTGTGTCGATTTAAATAGAGAACGAATGGAACAGTTGTCAAAAGGAATTGCACCGATTACGGAAGAAGGAATTGAAGAAGCCTTACAAAAAAATCAAAATCGCCTGACCTTTACAACGGAGTATCCAGTCTCAGATTTGTATCTAGTAGCGGTCGGGACGCCGGAAGGAGCGGATGGGAGTTGTGATTTATCGGCAGTCGAAGCGGTGGTTAAGTTAATCCATTCGATTCAACCAGATGCGGCTGTCGTCATGAAGTCGACGGTACCACCAGGAACGACGGAAAAGTTGCAGACGGCCTATCCATCGTTACGTTTTGCGATGGTTCCGGAGTTTTTACGGGAAGGCACAGCGATTCGTGATATGCGTAATCCGCATCGCGTTATCATCGGGGCGTATGATCAACAATTGGCCGAGACGTTGACGGATTTGTTCAAAACGAATGCACCAATCGTTCATGTGGATCCGACGACGGCAGAACTGACAAAATATGCAGCCAACAGCTTTTTGGCGGTCAAAATCAGTTTCATCAATGAGATTGCACGGTTGGCGGATATCGTCGGAGCAGACGTCGAGGATGTGGCCCATGGAATCGGTCTTGATCCACGGATTGGTCCGGCCTTCTTAAAAGCCGGTGCCGGTTACGGGGGATCATGTTTTCCAAAAGACATCGCTGCTTTGACGACACTGGCGCAGCGACAAGGGGAACATCTTCATGTCATCGAGGCGGCAGACCGGACAAACGAAGCACAACTAGAATATGTCCTTCAAAAAATCAATCCAAGACCAGGACATCGGGTTGCTTTGTTAGGGCTATCCTTTAAACCGGGAACGGATGACTTACGTGATGCACCGGCGCTACGTCTAGCGGAGCGTCTGGCTAAAATGGGTGTCATCGTCACAGGATATGACCCGGCTGCCAAAACATTACTCGACCAAAAAAGTACGATTGAAGAGACGGTCTCAGGGGCAGATATAGCAGTTATCATGACAGAATGGGATGAGATCAAGCACGTCACTCCACGACAACTGACGGATAACATGAAAACGGCACGTTTGATTGATGGCCGGAATTGTTGGACATTCGTCGATGAACCGGGGAACGTCCAATATGAAGGCATCGGTCGTCCGAGTAAAACATTTTCGAACAATCCAACGCTTTGACCTGTCATATAGGGTGAGTCCATCAAGGATTCATCCTATTTTTTGTGGAAAAGGAGAAGGCGGATGAAAATCGATTACTTCAGCGTCATGCCGAGTGGTCCTAAAGGAGCACTGGAAACACATTGTCTGACGAATGGAAACTGGTATGAAAGGATCAGCGAAGAGTGGGAACGGGCGATTCATTATGGGGCAGGTCTGATCCGGATTAAAGATAAGGGCGCCGAATTACGGATTCCGATTGAATTCGGATTCGGTTACGCCTTGCAGTACTTACGGCAGTTCGCAGCAGCAGAACGACATACGATTGACCGGGCCAGACGACATCTCCAGCAGCAACTCGAATGGATCGCACGTGGTCTGCCGATTCAATTGCGTCGCTTGGACGACATGATTGAACTGACGGCGGATGCCGATCACCGGTTTCAGCGCGAATCGTTTCTAGAGGCAGTCGAACAAGCAAATCAGAGTATACCCTGAGATAGAAGCCGTCACGTTCAAAAGCGTGGTGGCTTTATTGTATTTCAGAAAAATATTGACTTCAGTGAAATTATATATAAATGTAAGCGTTTTCCCAAAAAGGTATGACCAGTTTTTTAATTTCCATATACAACCTGTAAATATATTTTACTAGTTACTACTATTCACCTATTTTTTACAAAAAACCTATTGTCGTTAGTTTCTGAGTTTTGTATATTTGAGCTGTAGCTGAGTGATTCACTTATCTCGAAGTGAGACTTGGTACGAACCTACAACATACAGAAAGCTTTGTGAATGAAGCGTTCGACAACGTTTTTCTGTTCATCCCAAACTGGATACATAATGGATCACTGACGATCGTCTACTGTATAGGCGATGGATCGGCGTGTGAAACAGAACGTATTCCTCCGAAGAAGACAGAAAATCAGTTGAATGGTTAAAGTAAATATTTACAAATATTTTACTTTAAGTGTAGGTTATCTGGTTGGGATTGTCGCATTTAGTTTTGAAAGACAAGAGGAGGAATTGTAAACATGGCTTACACGAAAAAATCAAACAAATTGTACGCTGCTGCAACTGCACTCGCAGTCACTGCATCTGTCGTCGCACCGGTTGCTGCTGACGCGGCTTCGAAGGTCTCTGTCAAATACATCGAACCGATCTTGATGAAACATGCAGGCGGTGATAAGTACGCTGTTAAGAAATTGATGTTACCGACGAAAGTCAAAGTCAAGCTCACAAACGGCAAGTACGAAATGCGTTCAGTGAAGTGGAACGGTACCGTGAAGTTCGAGAAAAAGTACATTAACAAGTTCCAAGTCTTGTATGGAACAGTTTCTGGTACTTCGAAAAAAGCAATCCTCAAAGTAGAACTTCAGAACTATCCGGTTGATGTCCTCGAACCAGTCCTCGAACCAGTTGCAGTCGGAGGAAAAGTTGTTCTTCCAAGCACAATCAGCATCCGTTACAAATCAGGTATCATCGTTAAACGCCCGATCAGCAAATTCAACCTGAAAACACCAAACACATCAAAAGCAGGCAAGTATAAGCTTGCTTACTCATACAAAGGTGCGAACTCTGTCGTGACAGGTTCAATCAACTATGAAGTCAAAGCAGCGAATATCATGAACGTCATGGGAAGCGTCGATGATCAGACACTTTCTGTTAAAGCAGACGTCATGTACGCAGCGGCAGGCGCAATGACAGAACTCTTAATTTACCCAGGTAAAGATATGTCCAAAGCACCAATCGTCGTCAAAGGGACGCTTTCAAAAGGGAAATTCATGGCTTCGAAAGGCGGAATTCCTGAAGGTACACACAGCTATGTCGTGAAAATCGGCGATGTGAAATCAGCAGCAATGGACTTCACGGTAGCGAACACGATGTTGACGTCAGCAAAAGCAATCGGCAACAAAAAAGTGGAAGTCTCGTTCTCACGCGCGGTTGATAGCGCTTCAGTCGAAAACTTCAAAATCGCAGGCGGAACAGTGACAGCTGTTACCCTCAGCCCGGATAAAAAATCAGCACTCCTTGACGTGTCAGGTCTTGAGTACGATAAAGACTACACAGTGGAAGCGAAAGGCATCATGATCGGCGGCGTCGCTCGTGACCTCGGTTCAATGAGTTTCATGACACAAGGCGTTGAAAACCTCTGGATGCTTGAAGTCTCACCAAAAGCGTCGACAATCGTCGCAAACGGTGCCGACAACACAGAAGTCACGTTCTTACTCAAAGACAAAGCAACTGGTGAAGTCGATAAAAATGCAGACGATATCGTCTTGAAATTATCAACATCATTCGGTGCCCTGGCGAAAGACCGCGTGACAATCCAGGACGGAAAAGCAACGGTCATCCTCACTTCAGAGTTCAGCAACACAGATCTCGAAGCTATGATCCGTGCAGAAATCATCGAAACAGCAGCAGGCGACTACAAAAACCTCATCGGTAAGATTTCTGGAGAGACGAAAGTCAAATTCAGCACAATCGCTGTCACGCCAGCACCGATCGAGATGATCAACGTCCTGGCAGCTGAATCGAATCAGGCAGATCGTGTCACGGTCTTCCTTGATAAAGCTGTTTCACGTGAACTCTTACTCAAATCGTTTGGACTCGATAAAGTCTACCCAGGTCTTCACGAAGAAGATTACTTGGCAAACGACAACATCCAAATCGAACAATTCGATGGCATGAAACGTGTTATCGGTGTCAAAGCGATTCCTTCGAATCCAAAAGCGTTCGAATTGATCTTGGACAAAGAAACACCACTCCAGGACAACGCAGTCGTCAAATTGACAGCGAAAATCACGAGCAGCACGGATACAGAAGTGAAATCAAAAGCAAGCTTCAAATTGACGGATGCCCGTCCGGCTGAAGTAACGTCTGTTAAAGCAGTCGGTCTGAACCAACTCGAAGTGAAATTCTCTGAAGCGGTTGATTCTGCGAAATTCAAAATCGACGGACAATACGGAGAGAAGTACTTCAAAGTCATCCATTACGGATTTGATAACAAAACAGGTGTCGACCGTCGCGATACAGTCCGCATCATGTTGAATGATGATTATCCGGGCGTCAAAGAAGGCTACTTCGCAGCAGGCAAACACTCACTTCAAGTCTGGGATACAATGGACTTCGCAGCACTTTCAGATGAAAGCAACATCGGAACGACACAAAACCTCGACTTCACAGTTGCGGCAGATACAGTCAAACCGACAGCTGGCGTTGTCGTTGAATCACCTGAACAATTCCGCGTGATGTTCAGCAAAGGCCTCAAAAATTCGAATATCCTTGCATTGCTTGATAACGAACTGAAGTTTGAGCGTTACAACTCGAACACGAAGAAATACGAAGACTTCAGCAAGTATGTCAATGTCACGTCTTACAACAAAGAGACGGGCGAAGCTGTCATCGAGTTGATGAAAGACTGGACGGAAATCTACGATACAGTCAACACGAAAGAAAACTACTACAACGATAAGTTCCGCATCACGCTCGAAAAAGGTGCCATCCAGGCCGAAGCGAACGGTGAGAAGAACGACGCGTTAATCCTTGACCTCAGCTATGAAGGATCGCCGCTCAACACGCCGGACCTGAAGAGTGCTGAAATCAACACGATCGACCGCGTACCAATGACAAACGACTTCGTTGTCATGATGAGCGAGCCGGTGAAAATCCGTGACCTCGATGAGTACAACACGCCACTGATCAATGCGGACGGTATCGTCTTGCCTCCGAAAACGACAGTTGAATTCATCGGTAAGAACAAAGATGGAAAAATCGTTACAATCGACGGATCTGTCGTCAAGTACACGGATACAACGGACAAAAACTTCCAAGTCAAAGCAAACGAGAGCCTGCAAAAACTCGTCGACATGGAAGGGTACGGCGAAGACTGGAAAGTCGTCGTCAAATCATTGTCTGATGATGTCGGTAACACGGTTGCAACAGCGACACATGACTTCAAACTCATGAAAACGCCTGTTAAACCAGTCTTGACACCGTTCGAAATCGTTAAAGTATCAGCGAACGAGAAAAACGAGAAAGACGTCATCCGCATCAAGTTCACAGAGGGCGTTCAATACTCTGGTATGTACGATGCGACAAGCACAGCGAACTACATCCTGAACGGAAAATCACTTCCGGTCGGAACAAGTATCTCGCTTGCTGACTCAGATGACATCGTATCGAACGGACTTGATATCGTTAAAATCAAAGTCCCGGCTGGTACACTCAAAACGTTGTCGAACGTCATTGTCGTCAACAAAGATCTTCAGTCATACGACAACTCAGTCTTGACTGGCGGTTACGAGAAAGCAGTTCTTCTCGGATTAAACTAATTCCCTCGAACACCTTTCGTCCGGAAATGGATGGAAGGTGTTCTTTTTTATGACAATTAGTGCAATCGATTGCATTTTGTTAAATCTATTGACTTTTTTTGAAAAATAGAAGGTGTTATCTTGAAAGAAAGATGTTAAATTATGTGATGTTGTTTAGTAATTAAAGGAAAAAATAATCAATTAAATACAGATAATAAAGGGGACTTATATTGATGAAGAATACCAAAAAAGTATCGGCTGGACTGCTTGCTACCCTCGTAGCAACAAGTAGCTTCGGTGTAGCACCAAAACAAGCAGCAGCTTATACGTCAGGTGAGAAATTGGATAACCATGTCATCTTCCAGAGCTTCAGCCTCTACCAACCATATGACAGCAATATGTACCGGACTCTTGCTAAAAAAGGTGACCTGTTAAACTCATGGGGAGTAACAGATGTATGGATGCCGCCTGCGTATCGTTCGTTTGATATGGCGCGTTACATGGAAGGGTATGCTATTGCCGATCGGTATGACTTAGGTGAATTCCCACAAGGACCAGGCGGGACAACGGCGACGAAATACGGTAAAGCCAGTCATCTCGAGATGATGGTCGACATGTTGCATGATGACAACATCAAAGTTCAAATGGACTTGGTTCCAAACCAGATGCTTGGATTAAACAAGCGGGAAGCTGTTTTCGTACGTCGTGCGACAAGCTCAGGTGAGTTATTCACGAATCCATACACGGGCGGACAGACAACAAAAACGCTCGCGACACCTTACCTCGCCTATACAAAAGGTGGCGGACAGGGACAAGAGAAATACGGGTACCTCAAAGAGTGGAACAAAACCTTCTTAAACGGAACATCGCTTCAAGGTCAAGGTACAGGACGTGTCATGACGGACAAAGACGGTAAACCGTACCGTTACTTTGGACCGGAGAATGAGAAAAACTATTTACCTGAATGGTTGATTGAAGCGTCTAAAACTCAAAACTTGAATGTCGTCGATACTTATCTCGCGGCTGACGGTTGGTATGAAGTTTCACCGCAGAACTGGAAACCGATGTTATCGCAATACGCGAAGGATCCGGGTTACCTTGCTTATATGAAAGAAAATGGTTTCGAGACAAAAGAAGCACTCCTCGCGTCAGCGGACAATGGAACGATTGCGAAGTTGACGGAAGAATACATGAAGACACAAGCAACTTACGGATACGGAACAGAAGAACGTTCGTATCAAAACGATAACTCGGGCATCGATATCGAAGATCAGTTCCTCTTCGTAGATGAAACAGGATTCCCGCTTCAAGCCTATAACAAGACGATGACGAATAACGATGAGTTCTTACTTGGCGTAGACTTAGCCAACTCGAACACAGAAGTCATCAAAGAACAAAAGAACTGGATGAAGTGGATGCTTGAAACATACAAGTTCGACGGCTTCCGGATCGATGCAGCGTCACACTACGATACGGCGATTTTAAAAGCGGAAGCAGAAGTCGCAAAAGAACACTTTGGTAAAAAAGAGCATTTAAGCTACATCGAGAGCTATAAGTCAGAGCAAAAAGCATACATGAAGGCAAATAACGATGAGCAGCTGATCATGGACTCACCACTTTACTTCACGATGCGGAATGCCCTTGGAAATGAAGCGTCAAAACGTCCCTTAAGTGCCATCGTGACAGGTTCAACTGTTAATCGTTCAGCGACTGGTGCAACAGATGTATCAGCTAACTGGTCATTCGTTAATAACCACGATCAAGAGAAGAACCGCGTCAACCAGATCATGCTCGATCTGTACGGCATCAAAACAGGTATTCAGTACAAAGCAGGCGAAGAGCCGAAATCGTTTGAAAAAATGTACGATAAAGATACAGAAAAGAAAGCACTCGCAATCTACAATGCAGAACTCGCAAGCACAAAGAAAAAGTATTCAGTGGATAACGTCGTCTCACAATATGCGTTCTTGCTGACGAACAAAGATACGGTCCCGACTGTTTACTATGGTGACTTGTATCAGACGGATACTTCATATATGTCTAAGCAAACGCCATACTATGATGAAATCACAAACTTATTGAAAGTCCGTAAACAATATGCATACGGTGCACAGAAAGTGGCGTATCATACGACGAACACTTCAAAAGTTGCCGGCAGTCATTTGATTTCAAGTGTCCGACTCGGTAAAGACCGTAACACAGGTGTTGCGACAGTCATCGGGAAGAAATCAGCACTTAACACGACAATCAAAGTCGATATGGGAAAACAACATACGAACCAGGTCTTTGTCGATGCTAGTGGTGTAAACCAAACAAAACTTGTCACAGACAAAAACGGAATCCTGACCGTTCCAGTTAAAGGGATGAGAACGGCAGAAGTAAATGGATACCTCGGTGTCTTCGTTCCGCAAACAACAAAAGCACCGACAGCAACAATCGAGAAAGCAAGTGTCTATCAAGGAAAAGGTATCAACCTGAAAACAAAAGTCTCACATACATCATCTACTGTGTCATCGATTCGTTATCAAGTAGCGGACACGTCAAAAGCAACAGTTGATACAACGGGACGTCTCGTTGGTAAAGCATCAGGCAAGACGACTGTGACGGCAACCGTGACATTAAAAGACGGTTTCGTCCTGACGACTACATTGCCGATCGAAACGAAAGTCAATGAAGTGAAGCTGAAAGCTACGCAAAAAACATTGAAAAAAGGTCAAACAATGACAATCATTTATGCGTCAGCAACCGATAAAATCAAATCTGTCAGCTATGCGTCGCTCAATAAAAAAATCGCGACGGTGAACACAAAAGGACAAGTTAAAGCAGTCACTAAAGGAACAACATCAATTCGCGTTACCTATACGACTGTCGGAAATTACAAGGTCGTTAAAACCTTCAAAGTCATCGTGAAGTAAAGCGAATATCCATCACCTATTGAGGTGGTGGATATTTTTATTCCAAAAATAAAGGAATCAGGTAAATGATTTTTAATATTCCACATTATTCCAAAATTAACGGGTATATAGGTGTATGGACCTAAGACAATTGAAGGGGTGAAGGAATGAAAAAAATCATTGCAGGAAGTCTTGCCGCGAGTTTGTTCATGGGACTCAGCGTAAACGGGGAAGCCGTCGCGCAACAAAAAATTGCTGGTACAACACAAAAAACTGTCAGTGCAAAACAAATCAATCAAGCAAAAACGTTACCGACATTCCATGGCAGTTATGCCGGAACACCGATGAAAGGACGATTTGATGAAGACGGATTTGCTATCTGGTACATGGACGCCAAAGACTTTGTTCAGGACGGAACTCATCTTGAATTTGAACTGGATTGGGATGTCTACGGCACGATGTTTACGAGTAAGGCAGACATTGATGCGGGACGCGTCTACAATCGTTATTTCCAGCGTAACGACGAGACGATGTATTTCCCGCTCAGCTGGAGTGGACGGCAGTACTTGATTTTAGAAGGTTACCCGGGCGATAGATATTCCGTCCCGTTCAGTGTCTCGCGTTACGAACCGATTGATGCGACGAGCAGTTCCTCTGTTAAAACGAAAGCGAGTACGACAACGGCTCTTATCATCCAGACAAAAGCGGGTATGGTACGCAGCAGCAGTCTTGGTGCCAAGTCTGTCGAAGCTTTTGCTCCGGAATTGCGTTTAGAAAAATTGACGTATCGTTCAGCGGCGGAAACGAAATTAGCGAAACAAAAGTTTGAGCAGTCGAGTGCGACGGCCTACGTCGAATATGATACGCCGATTCAAGCGTTCGGAACGGACGCTTTCAAGCATCATCAATGGTCGCTCCTGAACACCGGTCAGAAAAAAGGGTTGAAAGGAGCGGATATCGGTCTGACGGCGATGCAGAAACGGATTGCGAAGAAAAAACAGTCGACAACGCTCGTTGCGGTCATCGATTCCGGTATCAATCCGAGTTATGCCGATTTCGCCGGGAAAGTCCGGATGGATCTTGGTTATGATTTCGTCAACCGTTCGAAGACGGCGTGGGATGATTACGGGCATGGGTCGCATGTCGCCGGTATCATTGCAGCCGGAAGTGACAATACGTATGGGATGACAGGGATTAATGCCAAAGCCTCGATTATTCCGATCAAGGTCCTCGATGAGAACGGTGCCGGCTATACGTCGGACTTGGTCAGTGGAATCAATCATGCGGTGAAAAAAGGTGCCAAAGTCATTAACCTCAGTCTCGGTGGCGATACCTCTTCCAAGGCGGTCGAGTCGGCACTGGCTTATGCGAAAAGTAAAAACGTGTTGATTGTCGCCGCTTCCGGCAATGCTGGAAAAAAGGCATTGTCTTATCCGGCTCGTTCGAAATATGTACTGTCAGTCGGTGCGACCGACCGGACGGATAAAAAAGCGTCCTTCTCGAACTACGGAACGGGACTTGATCTCGTTGCACCCGGCGTCTCGATTCCGAGTTATCTCGCAGATGGAGAACTCGCCTTTGCGAGCGGAACTTCGATGGCAGCGCCGCATGTCGCGGCTGTCGCCAGTGTCTTGTACAGTTTCAAGCCGACGATCAAGTCAGCGGACGTCGAAAGTATCCTCAAAAAATCAGCGAAGGACCTCGGTTCGAAAGGATATGATACGACCTATGGTTCCGGTCGTCTGAATGCTGACCGGGCGACGAGTTACATTAAATGAAACAAAAGGTGGATCCGGTTGACGCCGGATCCACCTTTTGTGTGAAGTGACTTGAAAACAGAAAAAAATCTGCTCGAAACGTAAAAATTAGGTGTTTAGCGTAAAATTTTCCATTATACTGGTTTTATAGGTCAAAAGGTGGATGAAGGAGTGAGGAAATGAAAAAATGGATTGCAGGATTAACAGTAGCAGGTCTTCTCGGGACGATGATCCCGACTCAAATAGAAGCAGCAGGAACCGGTGCCAAAAAATTACCGACGCTGGACGCGAAAACAAAGAAAGCCTATATCAAAGGCAAGTTTGACAGTAAAGGAAAAGCATTATTTTATTTCGATACGAAAACCTACCTGACAGGCGGAACCCATCTGAAATTTGCTGCCGACGAGACAGAAGCCGTCACCGTTTATAAATCACAATCCGACTACAAACGACAACTGGTTTACGGACGATATGATCAAGTCACGGATCAGTCGCTCGTCTTCCCGCTCAGTTGGAGTGGTCGTCAATACATAGAAATCGAAGGGAAGAAAAATACAGCGTTTGTCGTGCCGTTTAAGCTTGAGCGGTTGCAGCCGCTTCGGGAATCGATTGGACAATCAGGTACGGTCGCGAAGTCGAGCAGTCTCGTCGTCAAGATAACAGGCACGAGCAGCCAGAAACAACAACTGTCGGAGAAGACGGCAGCCGTGAAGCACGAAACAATTGATGCCGGCCTCGGTCTCGTCAAGTTCACGTACCGGACGGTCATGCAGGCACTAGCAGCGAAACGGCAATTCGCGAAGGCGAGTGGTGTCGCGTACGTCGAGCTCGACAGCTCCATGCACGGACTCGGAGGCGATGTCTTCAAATCGTATCAGTGGTCACTGAACAATACAGGGCAACGCGGTGGCGTCAAAGGCGCCGATATCAACTTCGATGCGATGAAGAAACGGATTGCCGGGAAGAAACAATCGACGGTGCTCGTCGCGGTCATCGATACCGGCATCAATCCGACGTACGCGGACTTTGCCGGACGTGTCCGGATGGATCTTGGTTACGATTTCGTCAACCGCCGGCAAGTCGCGATTGATGATCATGGGCACGGCTCGCATGTCGCCGGTATCATTGCGGCGAACAGTAACAATACGTACGGTATGTCCGGTATTAATGTAAAGGCTTCGATCATTCCGATTAAAGTGCTCGGGGAAGACAACTACGGGTTGAACTCGGATATCGCGAAAGGCATTTTACATGCCGTCAAACAAAAAGCCAAAGTCATCAATATCAGTATCGGCGGTGGGTTCTCATCCCGGGCAATTGAAGACGCCCTCGCCTATGCGAAGAAAAAAGGGGTTCTCGTCATTGTCGCTTCCGGGAACGAAGGACAAAGTAAATTGTCGTATCCGGCCCGGTCCCAGTATGCGTTTTCGGTCGGATCGACGAACCGGTTCGATAAACGGTCGTCGTTCTCAAACTATGGCAAGGGACTGGATTTAGTCGCTCCGGGACAAGACATCCCGAGTTATCTCAGTGACGGTGAGTCCGCTTTTTGGAGTGGGACCTCGATGGCAGCTCCGCACGTCGTCGGTGTTGCGAGTCTCCTCTACAGTCTGAAGCCGACGATCAAAGCGTCGGAAGTGGAAGCAATCCTTAAGAAGTCGGCACAGGATCTTGGCGCAAAAGGATACGACCCGTCGTACGGATACGGGCGACTCGATGCGGATCGGGCAGTTCGATTACTGAAATGAAGAGAGTAGGAACATCATGAAGTGTTTAAAACAATTGGTGCTGGTCCTTATCATCGGTGTCCTGTGCTTGAGCGGGGCACTCGACGGACATGCTGCATCCAAGGAAGAACAAAATGTATTAAAAGAATACCGGTCGTTTAAATTTGGTTTGACGCTGACGCAGGTCGCCAAAGTCATGTACGGTCCATCATACAAACAACATTTGAAACAAACCGATGGCGCGACGGTCTTTAAGAAAAAAGCCGATTGGACTCAGAATAAACAAGGATACCGGTCGCGGGAGTATTCATTTTATGATCAATCGAAGACGTTACCACGACTGATAATGTTTGAATTCCACACGAAAAAAAATCAGAAGACGTATTTCCTGGTCCAAAAAATATTACAGTTTGCAGCGGACACGAATAGCGGATTACGGGAGAGCAGCCGAACGCTCAAACATGTAACCTACATCCGGGGAGATGAGACGGAAGCGGAACTCGATGAACTGTTGTCCGGTAAAGGCTTAGGTCAGGTAGGGATGCGTTGGTCTTTGGACTATAAATCGGTCCAAACGAAACAGGAACGAAAAGAATACAAATACCGCGGTCAAATGAAAATCTATACGTTCAAAAGTTCAAATCCGAAAAAGCAGATTGAGGTAATGATGAAGTTTGATTATCAAAAGAAACATTACGTGATGAACAACTATTCGATTCATACGATTAAGAAGAAGTAAGAAAGGAACACTCATTCATGTTAAAAGGAATGTTGAAATACGCTGTCCTGGTGTCACTCATGACATCAACTCTAGTAATCAGCTCTGTCGATGCGGCAACCAAACAGGAAAAACAAGTCACGACGGATTTTACGAAATATAAGACAGGTATGACGATTACCGAGTTTGCGAAAGTACGCTACGGCAAAACGTATAAAATGCAATTGACGAAGAAACACGGCCGGGTCATCTTAAAAGAAAAGTCACCGAAGCGGGATTCTGACACACTGATGGATTACAGGTACTACCTCGTCGGGGATGAAAAATCGGAGCATCTGATGACTTTCCTCTTTACGGTCAAACCGAAGGAAAAGGTATACCGCTTAGCTTTAAAGTCACTTGATTTCCGTGGGGAAAATCCGATGGGCGTCCGGCAAAGCGACAAACAACTGAAAAGAGGAAAACAAATTAAGAATGGTATGACGGAACAGCAACTCGATAAAGTGTTGATAGGAGAGGGACTTGGCGACTGGATGACCTGGTCAGCAGCCGACTTCAGTCATACGCTGTCCAAGCGGGACATGGAAAGAATGGGATTGGGTCAAGGGAAAGGACGAGGGAAAGTCTATCTTTTCCGGACCAATCATCCGAACGAGCGGTTGCGAATTGAGATGGCCTTTGATTTAGATAAAAAAAACTATCGCGTCAGTGGCGCTGAGACCTTCTCGAGTGATCAAGAACTAGACTAAACCTTAAATTAAAACAGAAAAGAGTGAACACACATGACAACAACATTTGGTAAACTCACAATCGCGGCATTAATCGCCGGATCAACACTGATCGCCGGAACAGCAGAAGCGGCAACGAAACAAGAAACAAAGGTAACGACACAATTCAAGACGTTGAAGAATGGGATGACGATTGAACAGGCAGCAAAAGTTCTTTACGGAAAAGACTATAAAAAACAATTAACTAAAAAGAACGGAATGACCGTCCTCAAGCAAAAAGCAGAGGCGACGAGCACGACACAAGGTCAAAAGACGACGATTTATAGTTTTTATGACAAAAAGGAAATCGTGCCTTCTGATATTACGACGCTGATGTTCATGACGAAGAAAAATAGTTCGGTTTATCGTTTGACATCGAAGTCGCTTGATCTGTTCCGTGACTCTTCGACAGGCGCGCGTGAAAGTAAGATGAAACTTGCAAAAGGCGCGAAAATTAAAACAGGAATGACTGAAAAACAATTGGATGGTGTATTGTCAGGAAAAGGATTGGGCGAATGGACAGGACTGGATTCAATTGATATGACATCTGTCCAAACTAAGCAGGAGATCGATTTAGGACTTGCGATTAAATCAGAGTTTAAAACATATGTCTTCCCGACTTCGACAAAACAGAAAAAATTTGTCATGCTCGAATACAATGTAAAAAAGAAAACGTACACTGTCTCAAGTCAAATGTCATATTAATAAGGACGAAAGAGTCTGCCAACCGGTAGACTCTTTTTTTCATCTTTTCCCGTTTTTTACAATTCCCGGTCGATTTTCAGTATACTCGACTGTAAGATCGTTTTTATTTGACCGATAATAACGAGAACTCATGAAGTTACATAGGAAACAAGCAACATATAATAGAAGGGAACGTGGGAAAGTGGAACGTGTCAAAAAAAGAAGGAAAGTCAAAAAGCGCTGGACGCCGTTAAAGGTTATGCTGTTAATCGCTCTAGTACTGGTCGTCGGAATCGGAGGGTTTATCGGCTACACGTATTATCAGGTTGATCAAACCGTCAAAAAGATCCAGTCGCCAATCAAAAATACGGGTGACGAAGTCGTCGAGAAACAAAAACCGGTGTCTGTTTTATTGCTGGGTGTCGATCGTCGTAAAGGCGAAACAAACGGGCGAAGCGACTCGATTATGATCATGACGCTCAACCCGACACAAAACGAAAGTCGTTTGATCAGTATCCCACGCGATACGAAAGTTGAGATCGTCGGTAAGGGGAAAAATGATAAAATCAACCATGCCTATTCGTTTGGTGGACCGGAAATGGCGATTAAAACCGTCGAGAAGTTTCTCGATATTCCAATCAACTACTATGTAGAAATCAATATGGAAGGATTCACCTCACTCGTTGATGCGGTTGGTGGAGTGACTGTTAATAACGATCTAGATTTCAAAGTCGGCGATAAACAGTTCACGGTCGGAAAAATTAACTTAAACGGTGATGAAGCCTTAAAGTATACACGGATGCGTTATGAAGATCCGCGTGGTGACTTCGGTCGTCAAATGCGTCAACGCCAAGTCATCGAACAAGTTGTCGCTAAATTATCATCGGATGTTTCCGTCAGTAAGTTCAATGCGATCATGGATGTCGTAGGTAAAAATGCTCAGACAAATGTATCATTCAAACCGATGCGGACACTTGCCTTTGATTACATGGATGCGTTTAAAAATCAAAAGAATTTAAAGCTTGAAGGAACAGGTGGAAAAGAAGCGGATGGCATTTATTACTGGCATCCGACTGATGATTCACTGGCCCAAACGAAAACCGCATTACGTTACTCGCTTGGTCTGGAGTAAACAAAAGGGACAATCCGAAAAATGGATTGTCCCTTTTACTGTTATAGATTTTGTTCAGCCAATCGCACCCGGCTGGTACTTGTTTCTGTTTGTTCAAACCGTTGCAGGCGATAAGAATTACTAGTCACAAGACCAGTCGTCTCTGTTTCGAGTTGGAGAGGAGCGAGTGTCGCTAGTTCAGCATTGGTGATGGCTGTTTCAGCCCAGTCAATCGCAATGACCTTGTTATTTTGAAGGGTAAAAAAATGAGTTCCGTAAAACAGATACGTGTTGACTTCATCGGAAAACGTCCGTTCCGGTGGACCATAAGTACTATTTAAATCTTCGGCTTTTTTGCCGATAAGGTCAATGAGCGTCTCGGTGACGAAGCTTGTATCGAGATTGTCATTGACCCACGTCAATAGGGATTCGTCAGCAATCGCGTCTCCTTTTAAAGACTTCGTCGTATCGTTATTTTTGATATAACCTGTCAATTCATCCGTCAATTCAATCTTACTGATAGAGTCGGTCGTTTCAAGAACCCGGTAACCGTCACCAAAGTCAGCTTCAAAAAGTAGATCGGTCAAGGCAGAGTCACTATAGATGTTGCTGTTTCTGCTTTTGACGTAAAGGACATTTGATTCTTCTTTGACCTCCGGCGTTGGTTCTTTTGTTTTTTCCTTTTCTTTTTCAACAGTGACCGGTTGTTCGATTGTTGACTTCGGTTTGCTGGAAGATGGACTCGCGATGTAATTGGAATAGACATATGTTCCACCGGCACCAAGAAGGAAACATAAAATCAGTAGAGCAACCCAACCCCAAGGGAATTTTCTTTTAATGCGTTGTTCTGGTCGGGTTTTCACTTTGTTTCGACGGATGGCTTCTGGTTCACGGTGCGTCCGCGATAGGGATGGAGCAATTTCGATATCCTCTTTAGGTTCGACAGGGCCATCTTCCTCAAGAATCGGACGAGCCACGAGTGTTCCATAAAAATCCGCCAATTCATGGTGATGTTTGCCGGCTAAAAAAGCTGACCATTCTTCGGCGGTCACTGTATCCTGCTTAAATGGAACAAGTGGTGTTTGGCCGGTCAAACGAATCATCGTATCCGTTAACGATTCTGTCGAAGCAAGGCTTAAACGAATCCGCTCATGAAGGCGACGGATGTCTTCTTCCGAGTGCGATGTATAGTATTGAAGGGCTTGTAGAGAGCGATGCATGAAGATCTTCCTCCTATGTTGATATCCGGAAATTCATGTAAAACGAAACATGTCATTCTTTATTATACGCAACAAATTTCAAAAAACGTATGTTATTTCCTGAAATTTAATCAACCATTTCCCAATTTTTTGTTATACTGAGTTCTAGTTGATGAAAAAAGACACCGTATTAGACAAATAAAGGAGAATAATTAAACTATGAATGAAACGATCAGCTTACAGGAATTATTTTCAATTTTGAGAAAATCGCTTTGGCGGATTCTCGCACTGACCATCGTCGCAGCCATCATCACATTTGCCGTCAGTACCTTTTTGATCAAACCGACATATCAAGCCGGTACGCAAATTTTGGTCACACCGAAAAAACAGGAAAACGATGTGATTGATGCTTCACAAGTCCAATCGTCCGTCACACTTGTCAATACATACCGCGTCATCATCAAGAGTCCGGCTATTCTCGAAAAGGTTCAGGCAGAAGTGGAAAATGCTCCCACTAGCATTAACGCCTTAAACAATATGATCACCGTTGAAAGTGAACAAAATTCGCAAGTCATCAACGTCTCCGTTCAGAATACGGATGCCGCTCTTGCGTCGAACGTCGCAAACTCGGTTGCGAGCGTGTTTAGTGAAGATATTACGGATCTGATGAATGTCGATAACGTCAAAGTGTTATCTGTTTCGGGCATTCCGACAGCTCCGGTCAGTCCAAACATCATTTTAAATACAGCCATCGCTGCAGTTGTTGGCTTCTTATTGGGAGTAGGTCTTGCCTTCTTACGTGAAGTGCTTGACCGCCGGATCCGGACAGAGGAGCAGGTTCAGCAAATTCTTGATCTGCCTGTTTTAGGAAGTATTCCGGATATCGACAGCAAAGTCTTTAAGTCATCAGCGAAAGCAGCAAAACGGGAGGCGGCAAAACAATATGGCTAAGAAAAATAAGATGAACAAAGATGCCCGTAATTTAATTACGGTCACTCAACCGAAGTCGCCGATTGCAGAACAATACCGGACCATCCGGACAAATATTGAATTCATGGCAGTGGATAAAGAGATTCAAGTCATACTCGTGACATCAGCCACACAAAGCGAAGGGAAATCGACAACGTCTTCTAATCTTGCCGTCGCATATGCGCAACAAGGGAAAAAGGTATTGATTATCGATACGGATATGCGCCGTCCGACCGTGCATTATACGTTCCGTGTCGCAAACGGTCTTGGTCTATCCAGTTTATTAACGCGGCAAGCGGAACTTGAAAAAGCAATCATGCCGACAAAAATCGAAAATTTATCGATCCTGACCGCAGGACCAATCCCACCGAACCCGGCTGAATTGTTATCATCCAAATCAATGGAAAACCTCATTTTAAAATTACGGGAAGAGTACCATGTCATCATCTTGGACGCACCCCCGCTACTTCAAGTCGCGGACAGCCGGATTACGTCTAAATTGACGGACGGAGTCGTCCTGGTCGTCAGCTGTATGACATCGGATCGTCAACGTGTCCTTAAAGCAAAAGAACAACTCGAACTGGCAGAAGCGAAGATTCTCGGTGTCGTCTTGAACCGCCGGGAGCTGACGGATGATTCAGCTTATCAATACTATTATTCCTATGAATAAGGGGTGCCATTATGGTTGATCTTCATTGTCATCTATTACCGCTGGTCGACGATGGTCCGGCGAGTGTCGAGCAAATGTTACAGCTGGCAGAGCAGGCCGCGAGTGAAGGTATCACACGAATCATTGCGACACCTCACCTGTTCCATCCGCAGTTTGAGACGGAAGACGTCGATGTGAAACTGACCGTCGATGAACTAAACGTCTTACTCCATCAACGAAATATTCCGATTGTTGTTTACCCCGGGCATGAGATTCGTTTGACGGGGGATTTAATCGAAGAAGTTCAAAAGAGCATAGCGCTACCTCTCGCGAATTCCCGTTATTTACTGATTGAGTTTCCTTCGACCGGAATTCCGTCGTATGCACGACAAATGTTTGCCGAATTGATTTCAGATGGTTATGTTCCCGTCATCGCTCATCCGGAAAAAAACAAAGCGATCATTCAAAACCCGACATTGTTGTTTGATTTGATTTCAAACGGGGCAATCAGCCAAGTGACATGTGCCAGCCTGATCGGTAAGTACGGTAAAGATGTCCAACGTTTTGCCGTTGCGTTACTCGAAAACGGTTTGGCGCATCTTGTGGCATCAGACGCCCACCATACTGAAAAACGCCCGTTTTATTGGGAACAATGCCGGACATATCTAGAGCATGAATTAGAAGACTGGTTGTATGAAGAAATTTATGAAAATAATGAAGCAGTTCTTTTAAACCAACTCGTGACAATCAATCCTCCGAATCCGGTTGAAAAAAACTGGAAAGGTCAGTGGGTATAAAAGATGTAATGTCAAGAAATTGTAAAGAGAGTGGAAATACACTCTCTTTTTTCGATGATATCGTTTACATTTTAGGTATATGGAAAATTTTATAGAAGTGTCATTGATGGATGTGTTAATGTAAATTACATAAAGAATTCCAAATTAATTATATTATAGGAGAATTAAGTGAGATGAGGAGGGGTATCATGACTCGTGTCAAAAAGGCTGTTATTCCAGCTGCTGGGCTCGGCACACGTTTTTTACCGGCAACCAAAGCGATGCCGAAAGAAATGTTACCGATTGTCGATAAGCCGACGATTCAATATATCATCGAAGAAGCGATTGAATCGGGGATTGAAGATATTTTAATCATCACCGGTAAAGGGAAACGGGCGATTGAGGATCATTTTGATTCCGTTCCGGAACTGGAAGCGAACTTGATTGCGAAAAATAAGTCGGAGCTGTTGCATCTCGTCGAAGCGACAACGAACATCAATATCCATTTTATCCGTCAATCGAAACCAAAAGGACTGGGTGACGCAATTTTACAGGCAAAAGCATTTATCGGTAATGAACCGTTCGTCGTCATGCTCGGGGATGATATCGTCCAAGCCGATGTTCCATGTACCCGGCAATTAATTGAACAGTATGAGATTACAAACAGTTCCATCATCGGCGTTCAACCTGTTGCGGATAAAGATACACACCGTTACGGTATTGTCGATCCAAGCACAAGCATCTCAGAGAACTTACATAAGGTGAAATCATTTGTTGAAAAACCGGCACCAGGAACAGCACCATCGAACTTAGCGATTTTAGGTCGTTATCTTCTGACACCGGAAATTTTTAAATACTTGGAAACACAGGAAGTCGGATCCGGCGGTGAGATTCAATTGACGGATGCAATTACACGACTCAATGAGATGCAACGGGTCTTTGCCTATGAATTCGACGGCAAGCGCTATGATGTCGGGGAAAAACTAGGATTTATTCAAACGACACTCGAGTTTGCCTTGAAACGGGATGATCTTGGAGACGACGTTGCTAAGATGATGGCAGACTTACTCGCAGAACGGGCGAAGGCATCTTCGTTAGTCTGAAAAATGCTATAACCACCAAACGAGAAAGGAGAGTGTCCTTTGAAATTCTACTATTATTACCGCACGTTGACCTTAGCCTGCATTGATGCCGTAGCCTTAGGGGTTGCGATGGGATTCACCTACTTCTTCTTATATCCCAAAGAACTGTTTGATTTGATTGATAGTAAACTATTGCTTCAATCAGCTGCTGTCTTTGCCTTGTTGTTCGTCACATTGGCTTTTTTAATGAAGTTGTATCGTGTCAACTGGAAGTATGCCAGTATCCAAGAGGCACTGACCTTGTCCTTGTCACTCGGTGCCAGTTCAATTGGACTGATGGTTTATCAAAAAATTGTGTTCGGACAAGTGCTTGAACGTATCACGATTCTTAGTTTTTGTATTTCATTATTATTGCTTGGAGCGATTCGTGTCGCTTTACGGTTACTTGGTATCGGACAACATTGGCGAAAATACGCATTACCAAGAAAATTGGTCAAGTCGCGTAAACGAACTCTTGTCATTGGAGCAGGTCGAGCTGGAAGGTCTTTAGTCCGCCAATTATACGTATCTCCGTTCCATGAGCTAAAGCCTGTTGCATTTTTGGATGATGATCCAAAAAATATGCATTTCATGATTCAAGGGATTGAAGTGGTTGGGACAACAGCGAACTTAAAGTCGGTCATCGAAAAGCACCGGATTGAAGCGATTGTGCTTGCAATTCCGTCATTAACGCAACAACGACGAGTCGAACTGATCACGGAAGCGAAAACGCTTTGTAAAAACGTTCAGACGTTGCCGATGATAGAAGAATTGATTACCGGGAAAGTTTCCGTCAGTGCAATCCGTGATGTTTCGATTGAAGATTTACTTGGTCGTGAACCGGTTGAACTCGATATTTCAGGGATTAAATCTGAAATTGAAGGACGAACGGTTCTTGTGACCGGAGCAGGCGGATCGATTGGATCAGAGATTTGCCGACAAATCATTCAATTTAATCCAACGACACTAGTATTGCTAGGGCATGGTGAAAACAGTATTTATCTGATTGAACGAGAGCTACGCGGACTTCAGTTTCCGATTAACTTAGTCCCGATCATTGCGGATGTCCAAGATCGCACGCGACTCGAAGAAGTGTTTGCGACACATAAACCACAGGTTGTTTTCCACGCAGCAGCACACAAACATGTCCCGTTAATGGAAGCCAACCCGTACGAATCAGTTAAAAACAATGTGTACGGGACAAAAAATGTTGCCGAAGTAGCAGACTTATTCGAAGCAGAACGTTTTGTAATGATTTCAACCGATAAAGCCGTAAATCCAACAAACGTCATGGGATCAACAAAACGGATTGCGGAAATGGTTATTCAAGAACTGGGATGTCGTAGCAAAACAAAATTCGCTGTCGTACGTTTCGGAAATGTACTGGGTAGTCGTGGCTCAGTCATTCCATTGTTTAAATCGCAAATTTTAGCAGGGGGACCAGTTACGGTCACACATCCGGAAATGACGCGCTTCTTTATGACGATTCCAGAAGCAAGTCGGTTAGTCATTCAAGCCGGTATTTTAGCGGATGGTGGAGAAGTATTTGTTCTTGATATGGGGGAACCGGTCAAAATCGTGGATCTTGCAAAAAATATGATTGAACTGAGTGGTTTTACAGAAGATGAGATGCCAATCGTATTCTCGGGGATTCGCCCGGGTGAGAAAATGTATGAAGAACTACTGAAGGATGGTGAAGTGGATCCAGAAGCGATTTATCCGAAGATTTTTGTCGGACGAACACGTCAAAAAGAACCAGTCATAGATATTTTGAATATAGTGGATCGACATAAGAATGCACCACTGCAATTAAGAAACATCTTACTTGATATTGCGAATGATGTAGTGGTTCGTGAAGAAAATTTAGTCTGACGAACGATGTCTAAAAGGAGGAATGAAATTTGAATTACTTAAAAATCAAACGTCCACTTGGATTTTCGATTGCCTTCGTTGCCTGTTTAGTATTGATTCCTGTTTTTATCTTCATTATGGCTGCCATCAAGGTGGAGTCACGAGGGCCAGTATTCTTTAAGCAAAAACGAGTCGGTCTAAATAAAAATCATTTTAATATTCTAAAATTCCGAACGATGTATATCGAAACACCAAATGATACACCAACCCACTTGTTAGCGGATCCAGATGTGTACATCACGCGTGTCGGTAAAATCCTACGAAAAACAAGCCTCGATGAATTGCCACAACTCTTTAACATTTTGAAAGGTGAGATGGCATTTGTAGGGCCACGTCCGGCGTTGTGGAACCAGTACGATTTGATCGACGAGCGAGATAAATACCAAGCGAATGATACATTACCCGGTTTAACAGGTTGGGCACAAATCAACGGTCGAGATGAACTACCGATTGAAATTAAGGCCAAGCTGGATGGAGAATATGTCAAGCGAATGGGAATCATGATGGATACACGATGTTTCGTAGCAACAATTTTTAGTGTTTTGAAAAGTGACGGGGTAGTTGAAGGCGGCACAGGAAAAACTACTGTAAAAGAAGTTGCAAGTACAAAGGAGTAACTAAATCATGAAAAAAGTTCTTGTAACAGGAGAAAATGGCTATATAGGTACTGCATTTTATAATTGGATTAAACTAAATTCTATAGATATTGATATGGATTTTATAAATGTTAGAACAAATGAATGGAAAGAAAAAAGTTTTTCAAATTATGATGTAGTTTTACACTTAGCAGGAATAGCACATTCGTCTCGAAATCCAAAACTTAAAGAGAAATACTACAAAGTGAATCGTGATTTAACTTTGGAATTAGCAAAAAAATCAAGGCGAGATAGTGTGAAACAATTTATTTTTATGAGCAGTATAATTGTATATGGTGAGGGCAATCTTAATGATCCAAAGATTGATGAAAGTACTGTTCCAGTACCATCCAATTTTTATGGGGATAGTAAACTTCAGGCAGAAAATCTAATAAGGTCACTAGAAAATGATAGTTTTAAAATTGCAATTATTAGACCACCAATGATTTATGGAAGAAACTCGAAAGGAAATTATTCGAAACTATCTAAGTTATCGAAACTTACTCCTGTATTCCCAGATTTTTATAACGAAAGAAGTATGCTACATATAGATAATTTATCTTCATTCATTACAGCTATTATTTTAAAAGATGTTAAGGGTACGTTTTTCCCTCAAAATAAATCCTACGTGACTACTTCTGAACTGGTTAAAACAATTGCTGAAGTAAATGACAAAAAAGTAATTCTTGTACCAGGGTTTAATTATTTAATAAAAAAACTAATAAAAAAACAAGAAATTTTTAATAAGCTATTTGGAAATTTAGTCTATGATCAAAAATTGTCAGAGCATCAAATCTTAAATGATTATTGGGTGAATGATTTCTATGAAAGTATAGTAAAAACGGAGAGGGATATACCTTGAATAAACGACATATACTAGTGATTAGCCAGTATTTTTTTCCGGAAACTTTTCGAATAAATGATATGTGTAAGGAATGGATTGAACGAGGATACGAAGTAACTGTAGTGACAGGGATTCCAAACTATCCTCAAGGGAAATTTTTTGAGGGATACGGATTTAATAAAAAGAATAGAGAAAATTATGAAGGAATAAATATTATTCGCTTACCAATCGTTCCAAGAGGAAATTCAGCTTTTAATTTAGTCTTAAATTATATTTCGTTCGTAATAAGCGGTGGACTATGGTCAGTATTTTCCAAATTAAAACCTACACATGTATTTATATTTGAAGTTTCTCCTATGACTCAAGCGCTTCCGGGAATATGGTTTGCACAAAAAAAGAAAATACCTTGTTTTTTATACGTACAAGATCTATGGCCGGAAAATGTAGAAATTGTAACAGGTATTCATAACAAAAAGATTTTGAATATGATTGGAAAAATGGTTGATTACATTTATAAAAGAACAACAAAAATTTTTACAACTTCCAACAGCTTTGTCACAGCAATTTCTAAAAGAGGTGTTCCATTAGAAAAATTAAAATTTTGGCCTCAATATGCTGAAGAGTTTTATAGAGTAATAGAGAATAAAGAGGTTCATGAAGAAAAAGATATTCTTTCGTTTGTCTTCACAGGTAATATTGGTAATGCACAAGGTTTGGATATTTTGCCGAAAGTAGCTGCTGAAGTGAAAAAACTAAATCTAAAGAAACAAATAAAATTCACTTTAGTTGGTGATGGACGCTATAAATCTGAGCTCATAAGCTTAGTTAAGATGAATGATGTAGACGACATGTTTACTTTCGTAAATAAACAACCTGCAGAGGCAATTCCGGAAATCCTAGCAGAGCATGATGTTGCAGTTCTTACTCTAGCAAATAGTAAATTATTTTCAATGACAATTCCTGCGAAATTACAATCATATATGGCATGTGGTATGCCGGTCTTGGCTTCAGTTGAAGGAGAGTGTGATTCCATTATTAAAGAATCACTATCTGGCTTATCAAGTTCACCAAATGATGTTAATTCAATGATTACTAATGTAATTCAATTTGTTAATTTATCGTCTGAAGAATTAAATGAAATGAGTATGAATTCTAAAAAATATTGTGAGGAAAAATTCAACAAGAAAAACTTGATGAATGAAATGGATAGCTATTTCGAAAAAAATTAAGTTTTTATAGATTGGAGTACATAAAATGTTCAAAGATAAAATATTATTAATTACAGGCGGGACAGGATCATTTGGTCATCAAGTGTTAAAACGATTTATTGATACAGATATCAAAGAAATACGTATCTTTAGCCGTGACGAGAAAAAACAAGATGATATGCGTAACTTAATTCAAAACGATAAAGTTAAATATTATATTGGTGATGTTAGAGACTACAACAGTATCGCTGACGCAATGAAGGATGTAAATTATGTTTTTCATGCTGCTGCATTAAAGCAAGTCCCTTCATGTGAGTTTTATCCAATGGAAGCAATCAAGACAAATGTCCAAGGTTCAGATAATGTATTTCGTGCTGCGAAGTATCATAATGTGGAACGTGTCGTTTTATTAAGTACAGATAAAGCAGTCTATCCAGTTAATGCTATGGGAATTTCAAAGGCAATGGCTGAGAAGTGTATGATTGCGGCTTCCCGAAATCTTTCTGAAGACGAGACAGTATTCTGTTCAACACGTTATGGTAACGTTATGGCTTCACGGGGATCGGTTATTCCTTTGTTCGTTAATTTGATGAAAGAAGGAAAAGATTTAACAATCACGGATCCGAGTATGACACGCTATATGATGTCATTGGAAGAATCAGTTGATTTAGTATTGTATGCTTTTAACAATGCTAAACAGGGAGATATTTTTGTACAAAAAGCCCCTGCATGTACAATTTTTGAACTGGCCACTGCGTTAAAGGAACTATTCAATGCGAAAAGTGACTTTAAAATCATCGGACCACGTCATGGTGAAAAGTCGTACGAGACGCTACTTACTAAAGAAGAATTTGTTAAAGCAGAAGATCACGGTGAGTACTATCGTATACCGGCCGACACACGTGATTTGAACTATGAAAAATTTTTTACAGAAGGTAACGAGTTAGTCCGCGACCATTTGGAATATAACTCTGACAATACAAATCGAGTAAACGTGGAGCAAGTAAAAGAAATGCTTTTAAATCTTCCTTATATTCAGTATGAGCTAGCACAATGGAAAGGCGAAAAAGTCGAATCAGATAGCATCATTGAATTGATGTAAGGAGGATATATAATGAAAATTTTAGTAACGGGATCAAAAGGTTTTGTTGGTAGAAACTTGATCTCACACTTAAATGAAAATTCAAGATTTGAAGTATTAGAATACTCAAAAGGTAATTCGGAAGCTGAATTAGAATCACTAGTAAAACAAGCAGATAAAATTGTTCACCTAGCTGGAGTGAACCGGCCAAAAACAGAAAATGAATTTAAGAGCGGGAATCAAGATTTAACGGCTAAACTTGTAGATTTTGCTAGCCGTTCAAATAAACATCCGCATATTTTACTATCATCCTCTACTCAAGCTGAGCTAAACAATCCCTACGGCGAAAGTAAATTGGGAGCGGAAAAAGAAGTACTTAAATATCATGATCAGACGGGATCACGTATTACGATTTATCGTTTACCTAATTTATTCGGTAAATGGAGCCGGCCTAACTACAACTCAGCAATTGCTACATTTTGTTACAATGTTGCGAATGATTTAGAAATTACTGTTACTGATCCTTCCATTGAGCTGAACTTAGCTTATATTGATGATGTAGTTGATAGCATAGTTGCTAACTTATTATCTGATAACAACGGTAGAAATAACACGTATGTTACAGTACCAGTTACTTATAAAAAAACACTTAAAGAAATAGTAACGTTGATTCAAAGTTTTAAAAACATGCGTGATTCTTTACTGTTGCCTAACTATCAAGATTTATTCGTCAAAAAACTATATACGACTTATTTATCTTACTTAGAAGAGGATAAATTCTCATATGGTTTAAAAAAACATGAGGATAATCGAGGCTGGTTAAGTGAATTGATCAAATCGGATTATATGGGACAAATGTTTGTCTCAAAGACAAAACCAGGCATCACACGAGGAAATCATTATCATCATACGAAAGTAGAGAAGTTTATCGTCATTAGTGGTGAAGCAATGATTCGATTCAGACATATTGAGAAATCTGAAGTAATTGAATATAAAATTGAAGGAAACGAAGCGCGAGTTGTCGATATACCACCTGGTTATACACACTCGATTGAAAATATTGGAACAGATGAAATGATTACTTTGTTTTGGGTGAATGAACAGTTTGATACAAAAAAACCAGATACTTATATGAATGAGGTCATAAAATGAACAAATTAAAAGTCATGACGATTGTTGGAACGCGTCCGGAGATTATCCGCCTATCAGCTGTAATTAACAAATTAGAAGAATCTGAAGCAATTGAACATGTATTAGTACATACGGGTCAAAACTATGATTATGAACTAAACGAAGTATTTTTTGAGGATTTCAATTTACGAAAACCTGACTACTTTTTAAACGCTGCAAATGGTACAGCAGTTGAGACTATAGGAAATATTTTAATCGCCATTGATCCGATTTTAGAAGAAGTACAGCCTGAAGCAGTTTTAATTTTGGGTGATACAAACAGTTGTCTTTGTGCAATTGCTGCAAAAAAACGTAAAATCCCGATTTTTCATATGGAAGCAGGAAACCGTTGTTTTGATCAACGTGTACCTGAAGAAACAAATCGTAAAATTGTAGATCATATTTCAGATATTAATCTAACTTATAGTGATATTGCGAGAGAGTATCTACTCAGAGAAGGATTACCTGCTGATCGGATAATTAAAACTGGAAGCCCTATGTATGAAGTTTTGAATTCCAGAAAAATTAGTATTGAAAATTCTTCAATTTTAACCACCTTAAAATTAACCAGTAATCAGTACTTTGTAGTTTCAGCACATAGAGAAGAGAATATTAACTCTGTAACTAACTTTAAAAAATTAATCGACTCCTTAAATACTATTGCTATCTCTTATAAGTATCCAATTATTTTTAGTGCGCATCCAAGAACTATGAAAATGATTGAACAAGAAGATTTCATACTTAATGAAAAAATTATTTTAATTAAACCCCTAGGTTTCAATGACTATATTAAGTTGCAGCAAGGAGCAAAAGCAGTTCTAAGTGACAGTGGAACAATAAGTGAAGAGACATCAATTTTAAATCTTAAATCTTTAAATATTAGAGAAGCTCATGAAAGACCTGAAGCTATGGAAGAAGCTAGCGTTATAATGACTGGATTAGAGTCAAATAATATAATGAGAGGATTAAAAATAATAGAAGAATCTGTACATAAACCTTCCCGAATTGTTTCAGATTATAATATTGTGAATGTTTCAGATAAAGTAGTAAAAATAATTATTTCATATACAGATTACGTCAATAGAAATGTTTGGAAAAAGTAAAAATGAAATATTACCTTTCAAAATTTATTAGTAAGTTGAGAATTAGTTCAGTAAAGTCAAGTACGATTGATAAAAAATCTAAAATTGGTAGAGGAAACAATATTATTAATTTAAAAATGGATAAATATTCATATATTGGAAATGACTGTATTATCGTTAACTCTGAAATAGGTTCATTTTGTTCAATAGCAAATAATTGTATTATAGGTGGAGCAAGTCATCCTATTGATTGGTTGTCATCTTCTCCGGTTTTTTACGATGGTAAAAATATACTTAATAAAAATTTTTCTGAAAATAAATTTAATAGTTATTCAAATACTTACATCGGAAATGATGTATGGATTGGAAACAATGTGCTCGTTAAGTCCGGGGTTAGAATTGGTGATGGAGCAATTGTAGGAATGGGATCTGTTGTTACAAAAAATGTAGGAGAATACGAGATATGGGCAGGAAATCCAGCTCGTTTAATTAAAAAAAGATTTTCTGATTCAACTATTCTGAAGCTTAAAAATTCAAAATGGTGGGAATTTAGTGAAGAGAATATTTATGCTATAGCAGACTATACAAATAATTTAGAAGAAGTATTAAAAATAATTGATGAGAGGAATGAATAATATTAAAATTCTTCATGTTTGCCTTTCGTGTTTTTATATAGATAATCATTCGTATCAAGAAAATTTATTACCAAGGTATCATAAAAAAATGGGGTATGATGTAGAAATTATAGCATCTCAAGAGAACTTTGATGAAAACGGAGAGAAAACAAATGAGGGAGAGTTTAGAGAATATTTAAATGAAGATAACATTAAAGTGACTAGATTGGAGTACAAAAATATAATTTTTTCTAAAAAATTAAAATTGTATAAAAACACCGAAAGATATATCAATGAATCTAATCCTGATATAATTTTTGTTCATGGATCGCAATTTTTAGATTTAAAGATTATCAGGGAATATTGTCAGAAAAATCCTCAAGTAAAACTATATATAGACAATCATGCGGATTTTTCAAATAGTGCTAAAAATTTTATTTCTAAAAACATTTTCCACGGAATTATATGGAGGCAAAATGTAAAACAAATAATTAGTTTAACTGAAAAATTTTATGGCGTTTTACCAGCAAGAGTGAATTTTTTAAATGAAGTTTATAAAATTCCAAAGAGCAAAATAGATTTATTGGTTATGGGTGCGGATTCTGACTACATACAAAAATTGACCGAAAATAATTCAGAAGAAATAACATTATTAAAAAATTCATTAATAGAGAATGATGATTTTTTAATAGTTACAGGTGGAAAAATAGATAATGCTAAAAAAGAAATTTTTCATTTAATAAAATCTGTAAAAGAGGTTAAAGGAGTAAAGTTAGTCATTTTTGGATCTGTTATAAAAGAACTTCAAGAAGAGTTTTATCATGCTATTGATAATCCTCAAATTAAATATGTAGGTTGGATAAAATCAATTGAATCATACAAATACTTTTTGGCTGCTGATTTAGTTGTTTTTCCTGGAAGGCACTCAGTTTTATGGGAACAAGCTGTAGGATCAGGAGTTCCAGGTATATATAAGAGATGGGCAGGAACGGAACATATTAATATGAATAATAACGTTATATTTTTAAATGATGATAGTTCATATACTTTAGTAAGTTTATTAAATACATTAAAGTATAAAGACAAGAAAGAATATAAGAATTTATTAAAAAATTCTCAGGAAATTAAAGATTCGTTCTCATATTCAAAAATAGCTGAAAAAAGTATCGATTATAAAACTACCAAATAATTTTGTGATTTTTAATAAAAAAATCTATGGGTATTTATTTAACCCTATAAAAATTAGAAAAGCTTGATTGAATAGAGTAGGCTAGATTATTATGCAGTTATCTGAGCTATTAGAGTTATTTCTTTAAAATTAAAACATACCATGTTATATATTTAATGGGGTTAAAAAGGAATTTAATTAATGAGAAAAATTATAAAAGATATTTTATATAATGTAATTTCTTCATTTTTAATTGTGTTAGTAATTCAGTTCTTAATTTATCCTTTTTTGGCTAAAGATTTATCAATTAAAGAGTATGGCTTATTTTTATTATCTATAGGTGTTATCAATATGATTTCTATAGGGTTCTCGAGCTCAATTGGAAATCTAAGATTAATTAATCAAAAAAAGTATATTAAAACTAGTGAATATAATAATTTTTTAACTCTTGTATTTATTGTTACCATAATAATTTACATCATAAGCCGATCATTATCTGAAGTAATAAATATTTATTACTTGGTATTAGCCCTTTGTATGATATTTAAAAATTATCATTCTTATAGCTTCAGGATAGAAATTAATTATAATAACGTATTAGTACTTAATTTGATTACTGCAAGCGGATATTTATTAGGTTTAATCTTCTATAAGTTATTACTTCAAGAATGGATATTTATTTTTTTGATTGGTGAAGTATTAGGTACAGTATTCGTCATTTTAAAAGCAAAAACAGTAAAAGAAGAATTTAAAGTAGTAAAAAATAAAAAAATGTACTCTCAGTTTTTTTCACTATCAATGGCGTCTTTGATAAGCAACTCGATGATTTATATTGACAGATTGTTGTTATTTCCTTTATTAGGTTCTACAAGCGTATCTATTTTTGTAGTAGCTTCTTTTGTGGGGAAGTCAATAGGTCTTGTAGTTACGCCAATTAACAGTGTTTTTCTAACATATATATCTAAAAAAAACGATTTAAGTTTAAAATTATTTCAGAAGATATGCTTCTCTTTAACTATAGTCTTTTGTTTGATATTTATTGTAACTTATTTTTTAGGGGACTATATTACTAAAATTTTATATCCAGCTATTTACGATGACTCAAAAAAATATATCGGTATTTCCAGTGCGTCAGCATTAACTTTTATTTTTGGCACTATATTAAATACGTTTCTATTGAAAATGAGTGATATAAAATGGCAATTAAGAGTTCAGATTGTATATGTGATAATTTATATAATTTTTGGAGGTATTTTTCTAATTTACTATGATTTAGAGTTATTTATTTACTTTACGATTATCTTAAATTTATTTAGAATTTCATTGATTTATTTTATTATAAAATTTACTAGTCAACTTAATATAGAGGAGAGAACATAATTTGAAAATTACAGTGGCGGGAACCGGTTATGTAGGGCTTTCTATGGCCGTTTTGCTTGCACAACATAATAAGGTCACATCGATTGATATTATTAAAGAACGTGTCAAGCTCGTTAACGATCGGAAATCACCAATCGTTGATGCAGAAATCGAAAATTTTTTACAGAACAAAGAATTGGATCTACATGCGACAACCGATAATTTTGAAGCGTATAAAGATGCTGAATTCGTTATCATTGCGACGCCCACAGATTACGATCCAGCACGAAACTACTTTAACACCCGGACGGTTGAGAGCGTCATTGCTACAGTCCTTGCGATTAATCCGGATGCCACGATGATAATAAAATCGACGGTACCGGTAGGCTACACACAAGAATTAAAAGAGAAGTTCGATACATCAAACATCATCTTCTCGCCAGAATTTTTGCGTGAAGGACAAGCCCTGCATGATAATCTTTATCCGTCACGAATCGTCGTTGGTGAACAGTCAGAACGGGCGCAACAGTTTGCTAATCTTTTACTCAAAGGAGCCATTAAAAAAGATATCCCGATTCTTTTGACAGACTCAACAGAAGCCGAAGCCATCAAGCTTTTCTCTAATACGTATTTAGCAATGCGTGTTGCGTTCTTTAATGAACTCGATACGTATGCAGAAGTCCGTAACCTCGATACTAAACAAATCATCGAAGGTGTAGGGCTTGATAGCCGAATCGGTAATCACTACAATAATCCATCTTTTGGTTACGGTGGATATTGTCTTCCAAAAGATACGAAGCAGCTGCTGGCGAACTATGATGAAGTACCCAATAATATCATCGGGGCGATCGTTGAAGCGAACCGGACACGGAAAGATTATATTGCCGATACGATCATCAAACAAAATCCGAAAGTCGTTGGTGTGTATCGTCTGACGATGAAAACGGACTCGGACAACTTTCGTGCGTCTTCGATTCAAGGAATCATGAAACGAATCAAGGCGAAAGGAATTGAAGTGACGGTCTTTGAGCCTGTGTTGACAGAAGATACATTCTACAATTCCCGCGTTATTCGTGATCTTGAAGCATTTAAACAAGAATCAGATGTTATCATCTCGAATCGTATGCATCCTGAGTTAAGAGATGTCGAGGATAAAGTGTATACACGTGATTTGTATAGTCGTGATTAAAAAGGGTGTCATCTTCTTATAATATAAAATATATGTCTTATTGTATTGAGTTAATTTAATATTAAATACGTTGGAATAAATAAATAACAAGTCGCCATTTTAGCGAATAGCGGAATAAAAAATATATTTATCTAATAGAATAACAAGCATAAATTGGGTAAACATCCATATTCTTATTGAGATAGGAGCTTTTAATTGAATAGCGCCCAAATACAAATAAATAATAAATCTAAAATTGTATTTTTATTAGGTTGCATGGGAGTGGCAATATACAGTTCAAATTTTTTAAATATAGGCAACTACTTACCTCTTCTTATAGCGCCTGTTATGTTATTTTTTTTAATAAGTAAAAAGATTGAAAAACAATTTATTTTTATTTTTTTCTCATTAGTAGCTTTTACAATTACTTATAGTATTATCCTTATTTTTTATGGATTTAGTTCAATAGATGCAGTAATTGGTCGATTGCTATTTCCACCGATTATGTTCATATTTGGATATTATATTATTGTTAATGATAAAAGTTATAAAAAGTTTACAAAGATATTGTTTGTAATGATTGTTTCTCTTTCACTATTCGGTTTTCTGTCATTCCTAAAGACTATTTATATGTACGGAGATTTTGATTCTTATATCTTGACGAATGGAAGAACGGCAATTAATTTGTGGGGTCAAAACCCTATTAATGCAACCGGTCTAAATACCAGTTTGTCGCTAGGTCTTGTTTTATTACCATTGCTATTTTTATCCGCAAAATCGCTAAAAAATGGGAATTTAATAAAATTAATTTGCTTATTTTGTTTTGTTATAACAATCTACACAGCAGTTCAGTTAGCTAACAGAACTGGTTTGTTGTTAGTTCCAATTTCTTTTGTAGTACTATATTTAGCGTTTGTAAAAATTAACTTTAGAAAAATTATAACTTCGTTCATTATCATTTTAGTTATCTTAATTGGATATTTTTTGTATTCTATAAATTTTCTTAACATAAAAATTTATATCCAATCGACTCTCATGTTTCAAAGGCTTAATTCTTCAGATTTATTTGATGATCCGAGGTTAAAGGCATGGAATGACACATTTTTTGGATTATTTGTTAATCCTATGGGAGGAAGAAAAACACATTTGTCACTAAACTTTGCTCATAATTTATGGCTTGATATTGGGTTAGACGTTGGTGTTATTCCTTTGCTATTCTTATTAATGTTTACAATTTTTTCATTTTTATCTCTAAGGAAATTTATGGAATTACCTCATCCAAAGTTTTTGAAAGCTTTAGTGATTCTTTTATATACAGCATTTTTCGTAAGTTTTATGGTAGAACCTATTATGCAAGGATGGGTTGTTTATTTTACGTTGTTTTGCTTCCTTTTTGGAGTTGTTCAGCGTATTAATCAAGAAGTAAGTAATTGAATTAATTTAAGTTTTAATTATGATTAATCGTTGGATGATTAAAATTTGTTAAGGTGATTTTATTTTTAAATTATTATAGCTAAAATTACCAATATATTTGAGAAAAAAATAAAATATATTTTAATAAAAGTGAACTATTCCAAGTCTACTTGATAGAGTACAGTTCAACTCTCCCACTAGATACTTTTTTTGCTTTTGATTCCTCAATTCTTCGGCTTTATTCTGAAAAAATTACTTTTATGTAATTGTGTAGTGCAAAAGCATTTGAAATTGGAATTGATCAATTGAGAGGGAATCCCTTTGTTATAAAAACTAAAAGAAGGATTTTTCAGAACACAATTTTCTTATTTAGGGCACTACTTTGTTTCACATACGACGTATAGTAAGCTAACAATTAAAGCTTATCGTACATAATGATCTCATACAGATGAAGAAGTATTGTGTAAAGTGACCAGTAAAGTATCTTCGAATTTATTTTTATCATTTAATTCAACACTATAAACCAACTACGGAGATGCGGCGGTATCACGCGTTGATCGCACTCGGAAATGAACTTGTTCGAGCGAAACGGCTTAAGGCAAATCCAATGAAACAAATCCGTTTGATTGTTCATCAACACATTTAACAACACGAGTATCACTCGCTTAAAGAGACGATTCAAACAATTCGCCAAATTCATCATCTGTACTAACGTCTATTTTTTTAACTCATCAGTGAAACGGGCTTCTGCTTTATGGAGGTCCGTTTGTTGTTACCGATGACCGAGCAGATTCAAGACAGTCGGTAAATCAGCGTGATGTTCCTGATAAATTGTTATCGCGAACGTTACTCGTAAGTCATGTGATAGGAGGATGCGCTTAAGGATCTGTTGACTGTCGAGTCGAAGTTGTTTCTTCGTTTGATTCGGCTCCAGTAAACGCCTGGTGTTGTTTTGAAACAAGTAACTGTCATTGGTCTGGACATCGAGATATTGTGTCAGGGTAGTAGCGCATCCAAAAATGATTAAAAAACCCTGAGTCCAACAAAATGTCGGATCCAGAGCTTGAAAATCTCTATTTTTGAACAGTTCAAAAAGACAGGTTTTTATTTTTTTTGATTTTGAAGAGAAGCCGACTTTTGAGTCAGCTTCTTTATTTTACATCGTCGCTGTTTTTGAATCATATTAACGAGTGATAAAAATATCATCTGTCCGTCTGTCGTGATAGGGAAAAAGTTAAATACATTTGCTAAACAAAGTATTTTCACTACTACCCACGCTCCGCTGTTCCCTTCGACCCATATACCAAAAGAGAAAAGAAGTAATGGTGCTGAAGCTGAAATAATCAGATTTTGCCAGTCTACATGAGTATTATGATAACGGACCGTCGGAGTCAGAAAACGGTCGAATGTCACGCGTGGCTGACGTCGGAAGAGAAGCGCAAAACACCAATGGATACTTTCATGAATAGTCACGACTAAAGCAATCAACAGTACATAACTGATCAGGAGCAGCAGTGTCTCAGCTGTCATGTCGAGCAGAAGTCCGTCGTGTCTGCATGAATAATCCAAATAAAGTGAACAGTGCGATAAAGGCAAGATACATGAGGAGCGCCTGTAATGTGAGTGAGAAATGTGTATTCAGTTCTTCTTTCGTCATCACAGTAGAAATTTTCAGACCGGTTAGCGTTGTCACAACACTGGTTTCATTAATTTGAAAAAGCTCATAAATGTAATCAATCAAAAAGATGACCGCCCAGATTACAGTTCCTACACCAATCAATTTTGTGATCTTCATTTTGCCACCTCGTATTCTTTCTTTAGTATGAGATACAACACGCCGAGCAAGAACAATAATGCAGGGTATAGCGCACCGTCTATGCTGACAAGTACTGATAGGAGAATAATTAAGATAATCGTCAAGACGGAAGCAATCGTCTCGTTGATATTACTTTGTGATTTCGGAAACAAAAACCCTGCGATTGTTGCCGCAAAAAAGATATTGATCCCGTATAGATAGGGGTTCAAACTACTTGTCTCGACAATCCCGACATATAAGGCAGGGGCCATTAGAATGATCGACACTCCGAGTAGGGAGCCAAGCTCCATCAACGGATGGATACGGTATAATCCATACAGTTTGCGTACCGCCAACGTCGCATCTGCATAAGTGATCGTTACGATTCCTAAAATCGGTAAAAGGAATAACCACAGTTGCATCGTCCCCCCCAGACCCACTTGATAGAGCGCCCCGGCTGACATGACAGCTAGTAATGCCCAGAAATAAAGGAAGTTCTTACTTCGAATAATGGCCGGCATCGTTGTTGCCAGTCCAATATTAAAAGCGGGCAAGCCCAATTTAAAGTAACTCTGACGCACATAAAGATGGTTGCGGGAGAAGAATAGGGTTTGCAGGAGATACGCAGCTCCTCCAATCAAGATGCTTCCTGCCAGTACGAATAGGGTTAGTGTAAGAATAGAGTACGGCAGCCTGCTGACCCAAACATCGATTTGAAATCGTGTCTTGATTAAATGAAAGGTCACTAGGCCGATCAGACATAAATCGAGCACGAATCCTAATAGGGTGCGCTTCAGTCCGGAGATGTTTTGTAACAGGGCTGCGTACAAAAAATCAAGAATCCAAAAGCTTGCAATAAATACAGTATGTAGCGTTAAGAGCACGAGCAACGCAACTCCCCATTGCATCGGAATCAACTTCAGTGCAGGTGCCACGATAATCATCAATAACTCAAAAAAGACAAGTGCGACACTCAGTTTAAACAAGCGTTGGCTGACATTAACTTCCCGTTCAGAAAAAGGAAGTGTCTTGGCGAAAAATAAAGAGTTTCGATTCAACGAGACTGTTGCGTTCAACAGAATGAACATGAACGTTCCTAAAATGAAAACGACATTGAAGTAACTGCTCAACGTCATTTTTCCTGCTAACAAGAGTGTCGCCTGATCAGCTTCTTTCGCGTTAGTCGTCAACGTCGAAAGTTGGACCATATTTAAATAAAAGTATCCGAGGTAGGCTGCCGTCAGCAGTAGTAATAATCCGTAACGGTTCAATCGGCTACGAAAGAACGGACGATTGAACAAACCATGAAATGTATCGTTATAGAAGAACTTCAGAAGACATAAAATGTTTTTGGACGATGGCGAACTTCTCACGCAAGACCTCCTCTTGTTTTATGACTTGTGTCAATTCTTCGGGAGACCCCTCAAAGTGTATAAGGGAACCATGACGCATGAGTCTGACGTCATTCGGAAAACGATCAATCGTGTTCCGTTCATGCGATACGATGATGATTTTCTTCGTCTCGCCAACCGCTGCGAACAGCTCCTGTACAAGAAGGGAGGTATCGAAATCCAGTCCGCCGAAAATTTCATCCGCGATTATATACTCAGTATTGGCAGCGAGTGCTGCAACAATTTGAATTTTCTTTTTCATTCCAAAGGAGTACGATTCGATGGTTTTATGTTGTCCATCCGCTAAATCGAGTAGTTCGATTAAGATGGGTGCTTTCTCATACTCACTTGTCTCGTATCGACTTAAAACGAACTGTACATATTCTTTACCTGTCATGTATCCTGGTAAATAAAAATCTGAAGGCAGATAGAAGAACTTAGACTTATATGCTTTGCTACCTGGTGATAACTCATCAATCAAAATCTCACCACGATCTGCTTCGAGTAAGTTTGTCATCATGTTTAGTAATGTCGTTTTCCCACTACCATTTGTCCCGACGATCACAGAAACACCGGTTTTTGAGAACGTTGTTGATAATTGATCAATAATACAATTTTTTTTGAACGACTTCGTTAACTGTTTGATTTCAATCATGTTCTCGCCTCCTAAGAAAAACGGGAGCCCGAAGAGCCCCCGCTTATTAAGTACGTTACGAGGCTTTACAGCCAATACCCATTTGCCAAATCTTTGGCCAATTCAGCTTTACGTTTCCGTTAAAGCTGTAGCCGCGGCTTGTGCAATAAAAGGCATATGCAAAAATTCCAACTAAAAGGACTAACGCGAAAACCATCCAGAACCACTTGTTTTCGATCATGTTAAAGAATTTTTCTTCCAATGATAACTGATACGACACGAACATTGCAGACATTCGAATTCCTCCTTTCTCTTTTAAGATAGAAAGTTATTCATCCTCATGAAACATGGCATTAGTTTTTTGAAGAGAAAATTAAAACTTCCTTCCACTTGATTGTAACAAAAATTCCAATATTAGGAACAAGTCCTTTTGGAGCATCTTACTCAACGAATAATCATGACTTTTCTACCGAGGATTTCTCTAATACTAGTAGGTTATTAACTTGTTTTGTAAATATCTGAATGGAACGTCCTACAAAAAGTAAAGATTATTCTCATAGTAGAATTAGATATATTATGGAAGAAGTGTTTGACATTACGTATTAATTGAGAAAACGATGACATAAACATGTATCGTTTTTAAGTGTGGGTCAGGTAGTCTTCAGGGGATTTTTAGAGGATGGCTAATTTGGTATTTTCCTGTGAGCTGAGCGATAGGCAAGTGTTGAAGTAGTGATCATATATTCGAACAGACGATAAAACAAAAATGGGTTTGGATGAAGTGAAATTTGAATAGACCGACAAAAGCTGAACTTTTTGTTTGATTAAGGAGTTCAGCCTTTGGAGTATGAGAAGCGCATAGTTAAGCAGTTTTTAATCTATATTAGTGATACAACCTTTACTTGATTAAAGTAAGAGCTATTTTTATTACTTTTTTTAAAATGATGCATGTCAGACTCACTAGTGTGATAGAAACAAATACTATTTACAATTTAAACTAATTGATGAAGTTGTCCGATAATATAGTACAAGATTAGGCAAAATCATTAATGACTTGATGAGAGGACTGTACAAATATATGCTCAATGTTTTTAAAAAATCAAGTGAGATTTTAAAACCACGTGCACACGTTGTTTTATCAGGCTCTCTGAATGAAGATATGAATTTCCTAGAAGGGCACCCTGATGCCATTTTTATATTAAATACAAAAGGTGAAATATTAACATGTAATAGTAAATTACTTGTTCTATTAGGATACAAAAGGGAAGAACTCAAAAGCTTTTTAGAAGAAGTCGTCCCACCGACTCATCGGGAAGAGGTAAAAGATTCTTTTCAAAGTACTCTTAAAGGCAAGACAGTTCATTATTCAATTGTAATTCGCCAGCAGAATGGCCAATCGCTTACAACGGAAATCACAAATATTCCGTACTATCAAGAAGGCGTAATTAGCGGAGTATATGGCATCGTGCGTGATGTTACGGAAGAACAAACCTTTAAAAAGAATTATGCAGAATTGTTAAAACGAAATGAAGAAGAAGTATGGCGTTTAGCCACTCATGATCATGTTACAAAGCTGCCGAATCGTTTTTATCTTATGAATACAGCAGAGCAATGGCTTAATGAAGATAAAAGCATGACTGTAATAGCAATTAGTTTTAATCAAATCAGCGAAATAAACCGTACTTTGGGATACACGTATGGGGATGTATGGCTTCACGCGACGGCACAGCTCTTAAAAAACAACACACCTAAAGAGGCGTTCATCGGACAGTTGATAGGTGATGATTATGTAATTTTACTTCCCGAGTTAATAGGGTTCAATAAAGAGGAATGGATCGAAACGCTTTTATCGTTTAATAATCATAAATTTAGTTTAGAGTCGTACGAATGGTATGCCAAAGTTTCATTAGGAGTAAGTAACAGTAGTCCTGGTGAAGACGAAAAAGCCGAAACTTTAATCCGCCATGCTAATATTGCTTTGGATCGATCTAAAAAAAGTACTACTAAAGTCCATATTTATGATGCCTATTTAGACATTGAGGCATTTAAGCGTTATAAAATCTATTCAGACTTACGCTATGCGGTTTTGCGAGAAGAATTGTTTTTGGAATACCAACCAAAAGTAAATGCATGGACTGGTAAAGTGGAAGGGGCAGAAGCATTAATTCGCTGGAATCATCCGAAGTGGGGTCGTATTCCTCCGAATGATTTTATTCCACTTGCAGAGGAAAGTTCTGTCCATCTGAAAATTGCGGATTGGGTCGTAGAAGAAACATGTAGACAACTATCGGAATGGAAAAAGCAAAATCTTTTACTAGTACCTATCTCAATAAATGTTTCTCCCAAAAGATTATTACATGGTGATTTTGCAGAGGTTGTCTTTAAAAACTTAAGAAAACATAAGTTACCTTCTTCCTTGTTTGAAATTGAGATTTCAGAAACAGATATTTTATATGAAAATGTAAAAATCTCAGAAACACTTCGTCAATTGCATGATAAAGGGATAAGTATCTCTTTAGATGATTTTGGAAAAGGATATTCCTCTATTTCTTATCTACAGGACTATCCGATTGATACGATTAAAATAGATCGTAAGTTTATCAAGGATATTGATTCAGAAATTCGTGCCCGTTCCATCGTAAGGTCCGCAATTTTTATTGGTCAAGAGTTTAGATTGAATATTGTAGCGGAAGGTGTAGAAACTGCTGCGCAATTACAAGTTCTTCGCGGATTAGATTGTCCGACTATTCAAGGCTATTTATTCAGTCGACCTTTACTAGAAGCGGATTTTGCTGAAGTATTATCACGTCAACTGTTACTACCGAAAGAAGAGATTACTAATAAAGAGATTGCTACGTTATCGTTGCAGGCAAAATTGACAATTGATCGTATTGACGACGTGCCTGTGAAAATTGGCTCCTCTGTCATCATGATTTGCAGAACTAATTTGAAAAACTTAACGTTTTATTCTAACATTCGTTTTCCTGTTAAAGAGGAAGTGGAGTATAGATTAACTGTAGAGTTAACAGATAGATTTCAGGATGTTTCAATTCGGCTCCATGCTATGAAAGAGCTCTCAAACGGATTGCTGGAATATGAAGGGTACTATACCAGCATTCATCAATCACATATCGTCATCACTGCCTTTCAAAATCTTAGATGAAGTAAAGCTTTAAAGTGCCGCTGACCTGTAGTCTCTTCCAGTTTTATCTTTATATACGAAGTTAGGCTGAGTGACAATATTAAGAAAGAAACAATCAAATAGTACAAACTCTCCGATTTTTCTACATTTTAAAAAGTTCACGGGTAGAGTTATTATATGAATGGGATTGAATAAAAAGTGAATGGGGAATTGAGTGGGAAATACTTTCTAAAAGGAGGTTCTTCTCATGACACATTTTGAATATCTAGACCACTATTTGAAAACGCATCTTTTTTATAGTAAATCGACAATCAAAGCATATCGCAGTGATTTACGACAAATGAAAAATCATCAAATTGAATGGTCGATGAAATCCTTGCAACGTTACTTTAATGAGTTGATTAAACGATACAAACCAACGACCGCGATGCGGCGATATCATGCCTTGATGGCACTGGGAAATGAACTCATCCGAGCGAAACGTCTCAAAGTTAATCCGATGAAACAAGTCCGTCCGATTGTTCACCAGCATATCCAACAACGTGAGCATCATCCACTCGAAGAAACGATTCAAATGATTCGTCACATTACGGATCCGACCTATCGTCTCTTCTTTGAACTCATCAGTCAAACGGGCCTCCGCTTTATGGAGGCCCGTTTGTTGTCGATCGAGGATATTCAGTTTGCGAAGTCGACGTTACTTGTACGACATGGGAAAGGCCGACGCTTACGAACGGTTCCGCTTGGAGAAGGACTTGTGAGTAAGCTTCGAACGTTTTTAGAAGGACGGACGACAGGGCTCGTCTTTCAGTCTGTCCGAGGCAAAGCCATCAATGAGCAGTCGGCTCGTGATGCATTACGTAAGCAGTCGCTTGCTAAGCGTGGACAATCGTTACATCCGCATGACTTACGTGTTTCGTTTGCAACGTATCTCTATCAGACAGGAAATCGGAAACTGCTGGAAATTCAGCAGTTACTTGGTCACGGTAGTTCCCGAACGACAGAAGGCTATATCATCAGTCAGGAAACGAAGCTCCAGCAAATCATCAATGCGTTATCGGCATGAGACGGTTGATTGAGGAACGAGCGACTTCTGACGACGGTAAGATATACTGTTGCGTCGTCTTCGCGTCACTATGGCCGAGCAGGCGCATGACAGTCAGTAAATCAGCGCGATGTTCCCGATAAATTGTCGTCGCGAACGTGACCCGTAAATCGTGTGGTCGGAGTGTCCGTTTTAAGACATTTTGACTGGCAAGCCGGAGTTGTTTCCGGGTCTGATTCGGGTCCAGCAAGCCTCCGGCAGTGTTTTGAAATAAGGGATCATTTGGTTGAATGTCAAGATAGCGCTTCAGGACAGTAACCAGTTCGTTATGCAGGGGAACGTAGCGTGTTTTCTGTCCCTTGCCATGACGGACAAACAATTGCCGTTCGGTCAGGTCAAGATCGGTCCGACGTAATTGTCGGGCTTCATTGAACCGAAGACCCGTATGTAACAGCAGGAAGTAGAACGTATACAACGTATCGTCTTGCAGGGTCTCAATGACACGTCTCGCTTCGGTGTAACTAAAGGCAGTCCGGTGTTTTGGAAGCGGACGGGTCGGTTTCTTAATCTGGGATAACGGGTTTGAAGAAATTGATTTTTCAGCGACTAAGGCATCAAATAATGTGGCCAATGCATGAATCCGTCGGGAGACGGTCGTCGGGGCATAGGTTTGTTTTAACAACGTGATGTAACGATGCATGGAAGGGATGTCGATGGTGTGGGCGTGGGTACAGAAATGACGGACGTCAGCACGATAGGCTTTTTTCGTCAGAGGACTGTAGATCGGTGACTGTTCGATGATGGCCAGTAACCGGTCCAAGTAAAACGTCATCATAGGAGGATGTCCTGGACTTTCTGTTTGAGTTCCGACTTGAGCGACCGGAGGCGGGCCGGAGAGTAGCCGAGGGTTTCCTCGTTACCATGAAGGAGGGCTTGAAGAATCGTAAATTCCTTGCGGGACAGTTCCTGTTTCAGTTGATCGAGTAGATAAGTGAACGAGACTTGCTGCTGACGGGGGAGTTCCGGTAACATCTCTACAGCGACTTCACCGGCGAGTGTCCGGTTGCGGGTCGCCAAGTAATCGAGCATCGCACCCTTCGCGCGAATCCGGGCGAAGGTGACGGTCATGACCTTACCTTCTTCGATGGATTTCCAGAGTCGGAGAAGTGCGGCTTGACGGCATTCATCCTGTTCATTCGGATGAATCGAAAGGCGGGAGAGAAGAGAGTTGACGAGGGGAATCCATTGTTTTAAGGCTTCATTCATGACGAGATGATCCAATCTGAGATATGCATATCTATGTATTCCGCGGTAGTTTCAGTATAAGTAGAGTTATCCTGAAGCAAGTGGCGGAAACAGGCGGTTTTTCAAGAAGTTTTTCGTGTTCAGTCGTAGAAATGACGACAGTAGGAAATCGGAAAGTTTAGAAAACCGTTGGCATAATTCAAAAAAGACGATTTGAAAAGAGAGGATAACTCTACTTATCCTAAGGGGTGTTCGAAAAAGAAAATCCTTTTTTTGCAAGTCGTTACTACACAATTATTCTACAGTCTGAAAAACCAAGGTTAAAAGAAAAGACGAGATTTTTCAGATACTGCTTTCCTTGATGTGCAATAGAGAAGTAGAAGCGGATTGACTGAAGGTGATACGGTAATTAAACCGGTAACGTTAATCTTCAACACGAACAATAATACTATTAAAAAGAAAAGGTTGGTTGAAATGGGATGAATTTAAAGAAAAAACGCCCGCGCATAACACTCATCCTAATTGGTGGTTTCCTGTTGCTAAATCTTGTCTGGTACGGGGTTACGGCGGTTGAGTACAAACCATTCGTTTCGGCTGTACCGGATTTTGATGGCGTACACAGTATGATGCAAGACGGTTTCTCCTATACGGTGGAGACACCTGACTACCTGTCTTATACAGGTAGACTGATGATCGCTGACAAACAAGCCGGATTGGCAGTCGGTGTATACCCACACTTGTTTCAAGACGACACGTACGAAGTCTGGATTCAAGAAGGATTGAATGGATATCTTCTTGACGTCAACAATCGTTTGGAACTACTCGAACCGTACGACGAGCAACAAGATGTACTTAATCGGAATAAATCGGAAATCACGCGTCTCATGGACCAAGTGAAGAGTGTGTTTTCACTTGATTGAATAACTATCTGAACCCAATTAAAATGTACTATTCATGTATGTTTTTAAAAGAACAAGGGTAACTGTAACTGTTAGCTAAGGGAATAAAAACTGACATTTACGGAGGCGGAAAATAATGAAGAATCTGGATGGATTTCCAACATCGTACTGGCGCACTTCGATTGAACCATCGAATTATCCGAAACTGGAAACAAATCTAACAAGTGACGTCGTTGTCATCGGGGCAGGCATCGCCGGACTCGTCACGGCTGTTCAACTGATTGAACGGGGCTATGACGTGACGTTGATCGAGGCTGACCGGATTGCAAGCGGGACGACCGGTTATACGACGGCGAAGGTCTCGTCTCAGCACGGCTTGATTTATGACGAACTGATCCAGACGTTTGGCGAAGAGAAAGCACGGCTCTATCACGAAGCGAATGAAGAGGCGATTCGGTTCCTCCGTGATCAGACAACACGCCTGGCAATCGAGTGTGAGCTTGAGGAACAGGATGCTTATCTGTATGTCGCGTCAAGCGGACCGAAACACAAGCAACTGATCAAAGAAGCAGAGGCATACAGCCGGCTTGGAATCAACGGCGGAGACGCGACGGAAGAGGTCAGAGGCAAGTTACCGTATCCTGTCGAACAGGCCCTCGTCATTCGCAATCAAGCTCAGTTCCATCCGGTGAAATACTTACTTGATCTGGCCCGTTATTTCACGGAACAAGGCGGAAAGCTGTATGAACAGACGCGGGCGACGTCTGTCGAGTCGAAACGGACACCGACGGTATTGCTTGAATCCGGTCACCGGATTGAAGCGAAGAAAGTCATCGTCGCAACACACTTTCCATTTAACGACTTCAAGGGACTCTACTTCTCGAAACTCGAAGTTCACCGCTCTTACATCGTCTCGGGACTTGTTCCGGAAGAGTTCCCGGACGGTATGTTCATGAGCGCGGACAAACCGAGCCGGTCGCTCCGTCACGTGCACACGGCGCACGGGAAACGGCTTGGGCTGTTCGGTGGGGAGAACCACCTGTCGGGACATCAGACGGATACGAAAACGAACTATCAAGCGTTGGGTCATTTCGCCGAGAGTGAGTTTGGGGTAGCTGAAATTGATCAATTTTGGTCGGCGCAGGATTTGATTTCACTCGATAAAGTGCCGTATATCGGTCAGATGACGAGTGATGATCCGAACATCTTGATCGCGACTGGATTTGCCAAGTGGGGGATGACGAACGGGATTGCGGCAGGTCTTCTCTTGTCCGATTTATTAACGGGAACGCCGAACCGCTTCAAGGGATTGTTTGATCCGAACCGGTCGAAGTTGCATAAACAGGATGCCAAACAATTCGCGAAGAACAATGCCGATGTCGCAATCGAATTGCTGAAAGGGAAAGTGACCCGTGCCAGTCAATCGGCGGACGAACTCGGTATTGATGAAGGGGGACTTGTCCGTCATGCCGGGAAGACGGTCGGAGGATACCGAGACGAATCCGGTGAGTTACATCTCGTCAAGACGACCTGTACGCATATGGGGTGTGACGTCAAATGGAACAACGGGGAACGATCGTGGGATTGTCCGTGTCACGGCTCGCGGTTTGATTACGAGGGGAACGTGCTCGAAGGACCGGCAGTCAAACCATTGAAAAAATTAAACTGACTAAAAAACATCCACGCCCATTGATGCGTGGATGTTTTGATTAGTTGTAAACACTTTTCGGAACAAAGATTTCCGGCTGACCTGTCGAATAAGGCGCAATCTCGTAAGACTGGAAGACGACCTTGATGCCATCCTTCATCATCAGATATTCTGATTTTTTTGAGACATCGACGTCACCCAATGTATCGACGAAGTAATCGTCATTGTTTTTTAATTTATTGTAGATGTACTTCTCAACTTTTTTAAACTGTGTCGATGTTTTTAAGACGCTTATGATTGGCACTTCTTTACCTGTTTTCAATGAGTAGTTGACCCCATATTTATAACCAAATCCGTGGGCACCGCCTGTATAAGAATAATCCGACAAGGTGAATGTCAAATAAGACGTGTTATTTCCAGTAACTTTATAAGACGTGCTGTATGTATAGTTGCACATCGACGGATTTTTTTTGCAGTAAGAGGTTTTTCTTTCTTCTTTCTCGAAGGCTTCGATCTCTAAATAGTTTTGATAGGCGAACTTGGAGAAATCAGCTAGGTCAGCGTTGATCGTTTTTTGGACACTCGTCGATGGACCTTTCGTGACATATGGGTACTTCAATGCCTTTTTGTCTTTTGCGTACTTTGTGATGACGGTTGGTTTCGTCGCTGCATCAACAGACAAAGTGGTCGGTAAAAGTAATGTCGCTGACAGCAGGGGGATGAACCAGGATTTTTTCATAAGTAATCGCTCCTTAAAAATGTATTTCTTTTAGTATACGGGATTCTAGCCTAATTGTAAGTAATTCCCTTTACATTTCTTTTATCTCCAAATCAATGTTTTGGAGTCCATCTGACCATAAATATTTCAAGTGATATCAGAATTTAATATTCATTTATTTTTTCGATGTGCTATAATTACCAGGTATTAAAAATATTCAAGCGTTTAACTATATCGGTCGGGTCGATCTTCATGTGGATGTTACGAATTCACCGTCACGAACGCCGTTTACAGGTTTCATATCAAGTTCATTTCATAGTAGCGTCGTGAACGCTGTACGAATTCGAGGAGGAAGCAACACATGAGTAAAGAAAAAATCGCCCAGCTTCGCAAACACGTTTCGCCTTTTGAGAAGGCAGACGTCAAATCAAGTGTCCGGCAAATGATCAATACGATCCTGCCGTTTCTCGTCGCCTGGTTCCTGGCCTATCAAGCCTTACAGATTTCCGTTTGGCTCGCTGTTCCGCTTGCGATCGTCGCAGCCGGTTTCGTCGTCCGGATGTTCATCATCTTCCACGACTGTACACACGGGTCATTCTTCAAAAACAAAAAGGCCAATGCAGTCGTAGGAACGATTACTGGCATTCTGACTTTATTCCCGTATGAGAAGTGGAAACGGGAGCACTCGATTCACCACGCATCCAGTGGGAACTTGGACAAACGCGGTGTCGGTGACATTTGGGTCATGACAATTGAAGAATATGTCGAAGCTTCAAAATGGACGCGTTTGAAATATCGTCTTTACCGTAATCCGTTCGTCATGTTTGGTCTTGGACCACTCCTGTTGATTTTAGTCGTCAGCCGCTTTAACCGGAAAGATGCCCGGAAAAAAGAACGTATCAATACGCATGTCATCAATGCGTCACTAATCGTCTTATACGGCATCATGATTTACTTCATCGGATGGCAAGCGTTCCTGATCATTCAAGGAACAACGATGTTCACGGCAGGCGTACTCGGAATCTGGTTATTCTACGTCCAGCATACGTTCGAAGACTCGTATTTCGAGGATGAGAGCGAATGGGATTACGTCAAGGCAGCTATCGAAGGCAGCTCATACTATGAATTGCCGAAAGTCTTGCAGTGGGTAACAGGGAACATCGGTTTCCACCACGTTCACCACTTAAGTCCGCGTGTACCGAACTACAACTTAGAAAAAGCGCATACGGCGACACCACCGCTTCAAAAGGCAACGACAATCGGCTTGTTCTCAAGTCTGAAGTCGCTGCGTTACAAGCTGTATGACGCTAAAAATAAAACGTTCGTGACGTTCGGGGAAATCAAGCACCTCTTGCGTGAACCGAAAACGTCTGTCTCATAAACGATAGGGTCTTACTTCTTTTTAAAAGGAGTAAGGCTTTTTTTGTTGCGAACTCCGACTTTTGCCGTATGTCTCGCCCGGGAATCCATGGTACGATGGCAAGTATTGAAAAGGAGGGATGTTCGGATGCGTCGCCCATCAATCGGCTACATCATGGCAGGAGTTATTTTGCTTTTATTATTTGGATTCAGTTCGATGAGTTATCAGCAACAATCCTTGATTCCGTTTCTGACGAATCATATCCCACTCGGATGGGTCTACGCCTTTTCGTTCGTCTCGTTTCATTATGAGGTGCCGATTAGTGTCGCAGCCCTGGGACCCGCAGCATTCCTTGAATTTTTCATCCGTAAAGGGATGCATGCCGGCCTGTTCTTCATCCTCGGGACAAGCCTCGTCCATGTCTTGCGTCTGCGCGGCTATCGTCCGGTTCCAGCTGCTTTCTTTGCCGCGACGACAGCGATGACCGTCGGAGTGTTCGATGAGTTCCATCAGCAATTGACCGGCGGACGGACCCCGCTCGTCGGAGACGTCCTCATTGATGGCAGTGGGGCTGTATTTGGAATTGTTCTGTATACGGCCATTCGCCTGTTTATCAAAGCCGACCGAATCGTTAAGACTGAGTACTTGCAGTCGAGTTAAAGACAAAAATACCCGGTCGTCTCAATCTTGCTGAGGCGACCGGGTATTTGGACGATTAGAAGCGTTGGACCCATTCGATTTTATATTGCGTCCGACCGAATTGTTTACGAAGCATCGTATCTGCTTTTTTCCGCGCTGCCGTGTGGTCACCGGCTTTAATGATCAGGCGATCTGTGTCCACGATTTCATCCTGTTCGATAACTTGATATTGAATCGTATATTCCTTATTAAAAAGTCCTAATAATCCCAAGAAAATCACTCCCATATTCTTCATTCTAGTAGTTAGTATATGGTATTTAAGAGGGAATAGCAATTTAAATAAATGACTATTGTCGCACCTGTAACTAAAAATTATATGGTTCTAAAGAACCATTCGTCTAATGTTTCAAATGTTACGAGTGATGTTGGTATAACTAGATAAATGGTGTTTGAAAGTGGCTTTTAATCAACTTATTTATAACTTTCATGAGTCTTTAGACGTACTTAGGGTAAATATATTTTTATCCTTAAAATATATTTAAATATAATGATTCGGATGATTAACAAGAATTGCCTTGGAACTCTTATGGAATTATCGGTATGATAAGAGAAGTGAGAAAAAGAGGTGAACCAATGCATGAGGAAGTGAAACAAATCAGACAGAGAAAACAGTCCGCGACTGTACGAGAGCGACTTTATTTTTGGTTACTCTTGCTGAGTACACTCGTAACGGGTTGTGGCTTAATCATCGGGATTCTGACGCTTGAAACAATAGGGATCATAATCGTTGGAACGGCCCTTGTTTTACTCGGTATGTTCTGGGTTCGTCAGTGGATTCGTGTCATGACCATCCGGACGGACGGGATGGTGCTGAGTGAACAGCAGCAGCCGCTTGTTTATGAACAACTTCGGCAGGATACGGAACGACTGGGATTCTGGAAGGTGCCGGAAATCATCGTAACAAACCATAAGACAATCAAACGTCCACGGACGATCGGCTTGTTTCAAAAGTATCTGCTTGTCTTACCGACCGGTTATCCGGTCGATGAGGCGACGCGTTTCGAACTGTTGCGCGAGCTCGTCCATTTAAAACAGAACCACGAAGAGAAACGGATGCTACTGTTGCTCGGGAGTTGGGTGCCGTTCCTGAGAAGTGCTTATCTCCGGGCATGCGAAGAGACGGCTGACCGGCTGGCACTGGCTTGTCTTGCAGAAGAGGAACGTGTCCCGGCGCTTGTCCGGTCCGTTGTCGGTCCTGTCTCCTGGCAGACGTTGAACCTTGATGCCTATATCGGTCAAAAACGCCAACCGATGCCGTTTGCCGCAGCGCTCAGTGAATTGTTCCGAAATCAGTCGTCCATTTCCCGGCGGTTGACGTTTGCCGGACTCGACGCTCCGCGAAAACAGTCGACCCGTATTGCGAGTGCCGCCGTCGTCAGTCTGAGCTGTCTGGCCCTGGCCGGTCTGGTCTTCGCCGTGACCAAGCTTGAGTTGCCCACTTGGTGGACGAATGGTGCCTCTTCCGTTGCCCAACAGACGGCGAAAGAAGATCTTGGAGAATCGAAACTGATGGCGGCGATTCAAAAGGGGACGCTCGCAGAAATCGAAACGTTGATTCCGAAGAGTGATATGCAGGCAGTCGATGCCGACGGCGATACGGCCCTGCATTATCTCGGGTACCGCAAGTCGAGTGAGGGGCTGGAAACAGTCTTTAAAGCCTTGCTTGCTGCCGGCAGTGATGTCGACGCCGTCAATGAGTTCGGCGAACGGCCGTTCATCACAGCGGTCTACAGCAACAACAAGGAATTGGTTGAACTGTACTTAGAACGGGGTGAGAAGATCAATCAACAGGACGACGAGAAATACACACCACTCCACCACGCGGTTGAAGGCGAAGGAAAAGAGACCGTCCAACTATTGCTTGAGCGGGGCGCCGATCCGGCAATCAAAAATGCCGATGGTTATACCCCATTGATGATGGCACAGGAGTATGAGCTTGATGACATCATCATCTTGCTGAAACAAAATCAGACCCAGACGTTATGAATATAACAACAGGATGGGATATGATCCGCCTCCTGAAGACGCAAAAAGACCGGCTGTTAAGCCCGGTCTTTTTTTGCGGAATTATTTTGTTTCTGCTTTTGTATCAACGATCCGGCCTTCGATTTTGTAATCGACTTGACCGAGTGTTTTCGTAAAGTCGCGGAGGTTTTCCCAGTCCGAGAGACCAAGATCCGTCACACGGCCGGCTTTATAAGCCACTTCGAACGGTGTGAGTCCGTCGCCACCTTTTGCTGTGAAGGCATTAGTTGCGATGACATACGTTTTCGCAAGGTCAATGGCTTCAAACGTATCGCCGTTTTTGACTTCTACTTTCGTGACACGGTCGCCTTTTGCGAGTTTGCTGCTGTATTCGAACTTCATGCCTGAGACGTGGAGGAAACCGCCGTTTTCGATTGGAGCGACGCCAACGCTGATTTCAAGCAAGTCTTTGATTTCCTGACCTGTCAATTTCGCTGTTGCGAGTGTGTTACCGAATGGAAGTGTCGTTAAGACTTCACCGACCGTGAGTGGACCGGCATTGATGGCAGCACGGATTCCACCACCGTTTTGCATCGCGATGACAGTCTCTGAATTGTACTCTTTAGCTTTTTTAAGCATCCCGTCTGTGATCAGGTTTCCTAGTGCCGTTTCGCTGTTCCGGACACTGACTTCGCCACGCGGGTTCACGAGTTCGTTGACGATGTTCGCGCCGACTTCTTCGTTTTTAAGTTCTGTGATTTGATCAGCGTACGGTTTAAGGATAGACGCGGCAGTAGCATCTTCTGCTGCTTTCGAGACGTCGATCAATGATCCTTTATACTCTGTCAATTTCCCTTTGTAGTCGAACGTCAGGTTAAGATTTCCGAGGAAATCACCGTACTGGTAAGCTTGAGCGATGATAGTCGGCTCTGCTTTACCCGGTACGACCGTATCATCGACGACGACCGGTGTTTCGAGTTTCGTATGCGAGTGACCACCGACGATGACATCGATGCCGTCCACGTTACGAGCGAGCAACTGATCGTTGTCGACGGCCGGATTGTCATCGAAACCGATGTGCGTCAAGGCGACGATTTTGTTGACGCCACGGTCTTCGAGTTTTTTGACGGCTGCTTTCGCGCTGTCGATGTAGTTCGCGAAGGCGACAGTTCCCGGACTCGAGATATCGGCCGTTTCTTCTGTCGTCAGACCGAAGAAACCGATTTTTTGTCCTTTGTATTCTTTAATGATGCCTTGATAGATTTTACCTTTTTCAGGACCGGCTGTGATCGTTTTAGATTGCAGACCACTAAGTAATTCGTTTTTGCTGAAATCGACGTTCGCTGTGATGAACGGGAATTTCGCTTTCGTGACGAATTCTTGTAACGCGAGATGGTTGTCCGCATCCCCGAGATCGAACTCATGGTTACCGAACGTCATCATGTCGTATTTCATATAGTTCATCAGTTCGAGATCGGCTTGTCCTTTGAACTTATTGAAGTAAAGGGAACCGGAGAAGACATCGCCTGCGTCAAGTAACAGTGATGGTGTGCCGTCTGCTTTATAGGCAGTGCGGAGTTCTTTAATGACGGTTGCCCGTTTCGGTGCTTTATCAAGGTTTGCGTGCGTATCGTTCGTGTGCATCAAACCGATTGAGAAATCATCTTTATTGATATCGAGGACGTTGATTTTTGCTTTGAGTGTGATTGTTTTTCCGAGACGTGTGTAACTCGCGACGGCATATTTCACGCCGGCTTCGCTCGTATCGACTTTCGACCAGCGAACCGGCTTGTCGTAGACACGGCCTGTCGCATAGAGGACAGCCAACGTTTTCGGAAGTTCCGGTTTTTCACCGACATAGATCGTCTGTTCCTTGACACTTTCAACGAACTTGACGGCATAGTTTTGAATGAGGATTTTCACTTCGATCGGTGATTTCTTCTTGCCATACGTTCCTTTGACCGTCTGATAGCGGTTGAAGATGTGACGATCATAATTTGTCCACGTGATTTTCTCGCCCTTGTATGTAGCAGGTAACTTGACCGGGGCACCTTTTGTGAAGACGAGTGACTTGAGTTTGACCGTTTTGACCTTGACATGCGTTGCTGCCGATACAGTAGTCTGTGCAACGGGCACGATTGCCGATGTCGTCAGGGCGACAGCGACGGCTGCCGCGTAAAGCGGTTTTGATTTATACATGCGTAAAAATCCTCCTTCAAAGTGGGTGTATGAATACAAGGTCGAAATGCGATCGTTGACCTCTTCTTCTACTATAAGTCGTTCTTGACAGGTGGTGCGATAAAACTTTTGTAAAATTCGTAAATTCTTAGGTCGGACGACATGACAACCAGCGGGAGACGTCCGTTTCAGCACGTTTTTCTGGTTAATTTGACCTAAACATGTAAAATGATAACGCTTTCATTATAATCTGTCCGAATGAAAAAAGAAACGGAAATATACATCAAATCGTCAAACATTCCCATTAATTGATAATCTACTGGTGGAGTTCAGTGCATGAGTTCGGTATGATGAAGAAATGAGGAAACCGCGGGAGGAGAGCAACAAGACGATGAAAGAGACGATTCAAGGCACCATGGTTTTGGTCATCTTATGTGTGATGAGCATTTTACTGATTTGGGGATTGTCGTCCCCGCCCACCACGATTGAATTTCCACTTCTATCCCATTCCAAACCAGTCAGTAGCGATGTCTTTCATACCGCTGCCGACTGGTTTTTTTATCGGGGAGAAAGCTACAGTTTGGTGTCGGTTTGCCCAATACATTGACATGAATTTTAACGATGGCTAGAATTGATTAAGTGTATGGCACCCGGTGCCTGCTTTTTTAATAGGAAAAGAGTGCTTGAAAAGGAAGGGAGGAATGAATCAACGTGCAGGCGTCTGCCTGTCCGCAGTCGGTCGTTCGTTTGAAGAATCGCGAACGGAGCCCGTCTTTTTATTTTGAATTGGATGCAACCGAACTAAAATACATGTACCTTTACAGATCGGAAGGAAATTAATTATGTGGAAAGAAATGAAAAGCATCATCCGCGAACAAGTGGAGAATTTTCCGCTGATTCGCCGTCTCGCCCGTTATGAGATTAAATCGGCGCACGCGGAGCAACGACTTGGACTTTTGTGGGAGCTGCTCAATCCTGGTTTACAGATCTTTATTTATTGGTTCGTCTTTGGTGTCGGTCTGAAAGGGAATAAAAACGTCGACGGTGACACGCCGTTTATCGTCTGGCTCCTCTGCGGGATCGTCGTCTGGTTCTTCATCAATGATGCCTTGTTGCGCGGATCGAACTCGATCAACAGCCGACTGGCGATGGTGACGAAAATGCGTTTCCCGATGAGTGCGATTCCGTCGTATGTCATCCTATCCCGGATGTACCAGCATTTCGCGATGCTCCTGATCGTCTTCATCGTCATCATCCTGAACGGTATTCCGATCACATGGAAGTTACTCCAACTCCCGTATTATATGGCGGCGACTTACATCTTCGTCTACGCGTTCTCCCTGTGTTTCTCGACATTGATTACGCTCGTCAAAGACATTCAATTATTCCTGCAGTCGATGATGCGGATGCTCTTTTACCTGACACCGATTCTGTGGAACATCGAACGGTTCCCGGATGTCTTACATGGTGTACTTCGCCTGAATCCGGTCTTTTACCTTGTGGAAGGATACCGCGCGAGCCTGCTCGGCGGAGCCTGGGTTTGGCAGGAGTGGCCGACGGGACTTTATTTCTGGAGCGTGACACTGCTCTTGTTCACAGCCGGAACGTTTTTACACATCAAGTTCCGTAAATCATTCACCGAGCTCGTTTAAGGAAGGAAATCGCCATGTCTATGATAAAACTCGACCATGTCACGAAACGGTTCGATATGGTCACGACGACAAAAGAAAAATTTAAGTTACTGTTTAAGAATCAAAGTAAAAACGTTAAGACGTTTACGGCGCTCCGCGATGTCTCACTTGATATCGGGTCCGGTGAAGTCGTCGGTCTCGTCGGAATCAACGGTTCCGGGAAATCGACGCTGTCGAATCTGATTTCCGGTATCATCTATGCCAACGAAGGCGACGTCGAGATCAACGGGGAAGTAGCGATCATCGCCGTTTCCCAAGGGTTGAAAAACGTTTTGACCGGCCGTGAGAACATCCACCTGAAATGTTTGATGCTCGGGATGGACGATGCAGAAATCGAACGCCGGATGCCGGGGATCATTGATTTCGCGGACATCGGGGATTTCATCGATCAACCGATTAAAAAATATTCAAGCGGGATGAAATCGCGCCTCGGATTTGCGATCGCCGTCAATGTCGATGCCGACATCCTGATCGTCGATGAAGCTTTGTCAGTCGGTGACCAGACGTTTTATAACCGGTGTATCGACAAGATGAACGAGTTCAAGAACGAAGGCAAGACGATCATCTTCGTCAGTCACTCGTTGAACCAGATTCGGAGTTTTTGTGAGCGGGTCATCTGGCTCGAATACGGACAGGTTAAACTCGACGGGACGACGAAGGAAGTCGTACCGGAATACAAGAAGTTCCTGACCGAATACAAGAAGCTGACGAAAGAAGAACAGCACCAGTACCGGCGGGATCGTCTGAAGGAACAGGGGGCCCAGGCAAAACCGGGCAAGAAAAACATGGATGCCGAAGATACCGTCAAACATCCGGGATGGATCTTGTCAGGGATCAGCTTACTGGTGCTTGCAGCCGGCAGTCTGATGGTCATCGATGAGACACCGTCATTCGCGACGTTTACAGAAGCCTTAACCAAATTATTCTGATGGCAGGCCAGGGACATGTGTCTCTGGTCTTTTTTTGAGTAAAACAGGGAACAAGAGATTGGAAAGCGAATGCTTACGAGTAACGGATCAAGTGCTGAGGAGGAATGTACGTGTCGAAAGTCAGAAAAGCCATCATCCCGGCAGCCGGTCTAGGGACCCGGTTTTTACCGGCGACTAAAGCGATGCCAAAAGAAATGTTACCGATTTTAACGAAACCGACCATTCAGTATATCGTCGAAGAGGCGGTGGCATCAGGGATCGAACAAATCATCATCGTCTCCGGACGGAACAAGCGGGCGATCGAAGATCATTTCGACCACGCACCGGAACTCGAGAACAGCCTGCGTCAAAAAGGGAAACTCGACTTGCTGAAAGAGGTCGATGCCTCGACGACGATGGCGGAGATTCATTATATCCGTCAAAAAGAACCGAAAGGACTGGGACATGCGATCTGGAGCGCCCGGCATTTCATCGGCGATGAACCGTTTGCCGTCTTGCTCGGGGATGATATTATCGTCTCGGAAGAACCGGGTCTAAAACAACTGATTGATCAATACGAACAACTGGACGCCTCAGTCGTCGGTGTCCGGCACGTCCCGACGGAAGATACACATCGGTACGGCATCATCGATCCATTGAATCAGACAGGACGCCTATATCAGGTCCGTCAGTTCGTCGAAAAACCGGTCCAGGGAACGGCACCGTCGAATATGGCGATCATCGGACGGTACATCCTGACTCCGGCGATTTTTGAATACTTGGCGACTCAAGGAGCGGGATCGGGCGGAGAGATTCAGCTGACGGATGCAATTGAACGGCTGAATGGACAAGAAGAGGTCTACGGATATGAGGTGGAAGGGAAGCGGTTCGATGTCGGGGAGAAGATGGGGTACGTCGAGACGACGTTAGCCTTTGCGCTCGAAGACGCAGAGATTCAGGCAGACGTCCGGCAGTTACTCAAACGGTATGTCGAGAGCTGGAAGGATTAAAAAAACAGGGGTGACGGATGAGAGTTCCGTTACCCCTGTCGAAAGAGAGTAGTTGTCAGCTTGATGTGTCACGTTTGCTTCATGTTCATATACGTTTTCATTTGTGGTGCATGATAAGAGCGGAAGCGTTCGAGCAACCGTTCCGGATCCGATTCGACGAGCAGCATAGACGCGTGTTCCGGAATCAGGAAACCTTGTGTCTCCATTTGTTGAAATAACGCAACGAGCGGATCGTAATAGCCGTCAATGTTTAAGATGCCGCACGGCTTTTCGTGAAGACCAAGTTGTGCCCAGGTAAAGACTTCAAAAAACTCTTCCATCGTTCCCGGACCACCGGGAAGGATGATGAATCCGTCGGCCAGTTCTGCCATTTTCGCTTTCCGGTCATGCATCGATTCGACGAGATGAAGTTCTGTCAGATTCGGATGGGCAATCTCCTTTTCCTGCAAGAAGTGGGGCAGGACACCGACTGCCTGTCCGTTGGCTGCGAGGACAGCGTCCGCAACGGCGCCCATCGTCCCGACACGTGAACCGCCGTATACAAGTCCGATTTGATGCGCTGCGAGTGTCATCCCGAGTGTTGTTGCGGCTTGACGGAAAATGGGTGTTGCTCCATCTTTAGAACCACAAAATACTGCTAAATTTTTCATCCATAGGTCCCCCTTGTTAAAAATCATCTTCTGTCAACATATCATATCAGGATGTTTCGAATAAGAGGGATTTTGTAAGTTTTTGACGAAGAAAAACAAATCAAGAAACGTCGAAGTGGAGGAGGAAGTAATGAGACCTAAAATCATCGTTTGGCTTGTCTTATTGATTGCGGCAATCAATCTTGCAATCGGTCTGTGGATCCCGGAATCACCTGCCCGAACGACGGTTAGCAGCATTTTGCTCGGACTGATCGTCTTACTTGGAGTGGGGTATTTCATTGCACTGCGCCGTTCGTCAAAATAAATTAAACCCGTTTCGTTTGCGTGCAGCAGACGGAACGGGTTTTTGTATACGAAAGAATCATAAAGATGAGAGTGAGTGAATATTCTAAAAAATCTATTTTCATACACTTTATCGACACAAAGGTGGATAAAATGTAAATAATATGCACGTTTCGGGACCTATGACCTAAGACGAAAGGTATGGTAAGTGTAAATAATGTGCAAAATGTATCGAATATTCGTATTCGAATATCCGAGGGGGGTCTAAGGTTATATGATGTTGTTACAGAGCTAGACAAAAAAATTAGGAGGTTATTCATTATGAACTTGAAAAAGAAAGTACTTTTATCTATCGGTAGCGTAGGGATCACACTTTCAGCATTTGGAATCATTCATTCAGGAAGTGTATTAATCAAAACTGACATAGCTGGAAACAACCTTCCGACAGAATTCTCAGTGAAGCGTGATGTAGCCGGAAACAACCTTCCGACAGAATTCTCAGTGAAGCGTGATGTAGCCGGAAACAACCTTCCGACAGAATTCTCAGTGAAGCGTGATGTAGCCGGAAACAACCTTCCGACAGAATTCTCAGTGAAACGTGATGTAGCCGGAAACAACCTTCCGACAGAATTCTCAGTGAAACGTGATGTAGCCGGAAACAACCTTCCGACAGAATTCTCAGTGAAGCGTGATGTAGCCGGAAACAACCTTCCGACAGAATTCTCAGTGAAGCGTGATGTAGCCGGAAACAACTTGCCAACAGAATTCTCAGTGAAACGTGACGTAGCTGGAAACAACTTGCCAACAGAATTTTCATTTAAATACACAGTGTAAATTCTAAATGATGGTGTTAGTTTGAATATAGTGAATTTTATTAGTAACAATAATTTCTTTATATTCTTTCATTCCTAACAAATCAAAAAGTAGATACGCTTTTGTATAAGCTTCTTTTATATCTGAAAGATCTGCATAGCTGAATTCTAAAGCAGAAGCTTTTTGAAATAATAATTGACCAAGCAAGGACATATCCTTGAATTTTAAACTGTCTCGAATTCCTTCTTCGATGTAAATCAAAGCTTCTGAGATTTGGTCCATATCGAGTAAGATTTTAGAAAAATTGTATAAAATTCTGATTCTATCAATCATCAATTCGTCGTTATCAAAATTTAATTTAAGTAATTCTTGATAAACAGATATTCCACGCTTAAAACTTTTATTCTCATAATACATCGTTGCAATCGCTGATTTTAATCGAATCAACATTTTAGGAGAATAATAAGTTGTGGAATAGAGGTCAGACAGTTTTTGAAGCTCGACGATACACGTTCGAAAATCGATTTTTTTCAATCGGTATGATGATAGGTGGAAATAGTACTGATAGAGTAGTGAAGCTTCTTCTGTGAATTGAGAAGTTTCTAAAAAATATCTGGTTTCATTATAGATTTCTTTATATTTCAAGTTTCTGAACTTCATTAGTAATGAATCATCTATTGTACGTAAAGAATCATATTGTTCTGTACGATCTAAAAAAACAGTAATCGGTACCTGTAATCGTCGTGATAAAGCAAAAAGCAAATCAACGGTCGGAGAATGTGTCCCACTTTCAATTTTACTGATTTCCGCCTGGCTGCAAATTCCGTTCGCCAAATCCTTCTGCGTCAGATTATGTTTCTTGCGAAGGCGGCGAAGGGCCAGACCAATCTGCGGTGACGTGAATTGATCCATCGGGTTCTGTCCTTTCTGTCCAGTGGATTTGAGAAAACGATACCCTTTTCCATTATAAGAGGGAACAGGATCGGATACCAAACTTTTAGTTCAAAAAGTCGTCAACGTGTTGTCTGCCATTTTAAACGAATGAAAGGGGTAACTCCTATGAATCTCACCTTTAAAGAATCGCGCCGGACGATGACATCTTACGGCTGGTGCTTAAATGTTGCTACTGTCTCGGTCGCACCCTTGGCAAGTCGGGAAATGGACCGGATCAAACCGACGGCGAAACGAGAATTAAAAACTTCATGATGACGTCTCTTGCTGACGTGGCTTCATTCCGTCACAGGTTTGAAGCTTTTTTTAATACAGACTGCTGAAAGGAGCATGGATATGATCGGACTAACGGTTCTTTCTGAAAGCGAAGGCTGGTTACACCAACTCGACCCGACCGATGCGCTCACGACTTTTTGTGAGCAGCACCGGTTCTCAATGGATCGTTATGATTACGATCAGCATACGTTTTTGGATTTACTCGACTATATGGACTTTCAAGAATTCGAACATTATTTGTTTGTCCTGCGAGGAACGGGGGAGCGGACCTTGCGACTTGTCGCGTATTTACAACAGCGGATGTTACATGTTCAGTTTCATCTGATTAATGAGCGGGGCTATGTCTTGTTCGGTGATCCATATTTCTTGAACGGAACCATCCCGTTAGACGGGATGGCAGTGCATACGCAACCGATTGAATTACAAGATGCGTTGATGTCTTTATTCACCGGTGTCTATCCGGATACGGCTTCTCGTGAGCCACAACCGTTACGTCATGTCTATGTCGAAACAACAGAGTTACTCGACTCGATTGTACCCACCCTGTTTGATCAGATGACGATTAACAGTTTGTTGTACATTGATCAGTCGACTCGTCATGATTTGCCGGTCATTGAATTGATGAGCCGGACGCCGGTCTTGTTAGCCTTTTCCGATACGTTATCCTTTAATGTCAGAGAACGATTGGCGACGTTTGACCGCCAGGAGTTGGATGCTGCTATCAAACAGTGGCATGAGACAAGTGTCGTCTCTAATCCGGAACAGCGGATCGGGATTCTTGATTATGCGACGCTCACCGGTATGCCGTCCTCCCATCGTTTGTTCATTCACAGTGACGGGATCTACGCGGATTATGGAAAACGGCTATTGCTTAGTGCGGCGTTCGACTTAAATATTTGTCAGTTACGTCAAAATCAGTTGGCGAGATGGGAAGCGCTCGCTCCGATTACTCAGCTCGCCTTATATCCGGTTCTGTTTCAACTCGCTTCAGCGTTTCAAGGGACCAGTCAGTTCGTGACGCCTTACAGCGCATTTGAACTGCCGCGGACCGACGGAAAGATTGGTCCGCTGACGATGATCGGGATTCAGAATAACGAGGGATGTTTTGCCTTCGAACTGGTGACGAATCAGTTGTTTGAGACGGATGAGACATTCCTCGCCATTCTCGAAGCCGATCAAAAGGAACGGTTTGATGTTTTGCCAGAGCGGCTTGGTACAGACTATGAATCGGCGATTCAGACGTATAAGGAGTTGATCTATCATGGATGACAGACCGTTATTCGGTCCATTTGCGCGAAAAGGGAGTTATTCACGTGTTCAAGTTCTCGATCATCTGTTTGCAGACGACCGATTCACGGCACTTTATCAAGAAACGTCCATCTTGCCTGAAGTTGATGAGTTGATGTTATATCGCCGGTATCTGCAGAAAGACGACCGTGTCTTGCTGCACGGGAACTTTTCCCCGCATCTCTTCAATCTGCTATGTGCAGAAGGATATGATTTGCATCTCGTTGAACCGGAACTGAATCGGATTACGGGTATCTCTGAAAAATACCTGAATCGGGTCTATGGTCTCAGTAATGAGTTGATTGATGTGATGGGGAGTGGAGTATTCGATAAAATCGTTTTACCGGGCACAACAATTGCACGATATTCACGGGGAGAACTGTTATTATTTTTCCGGAATATCCGACACTTGTTGACTATGAATGGACGATTACTCGTCAATATCCATAATGCGGATTATCTCAAACGACATGTCCAACCGATTGCTTCACGCCGGGTTCAAGACTGTACGCTGTTTTACGGTCAAAAGGTCGATCGCGACCGCTTGATTTTTAATACGTATCTGAAATCGGCTTCTGATGAGAAGGTTGGTTATGTATTGGAACATCTGTACGAAACAGATACGTTGTTTGAATTTGCTAAACTGTCCCGGTATCGGGGACGGACATTGTACGCCGGGAAAAGCATCAGTATTTTAGAGTTTGATAAAATCGGTTGATTTTACAATCCATCTTATACTATCAAAAGGGGCAGATTTTTTTATGATCTGTCCCTTTTTGGTATGATAAAAAAACCGCGTGCTTTAAATCGTTGTTACGAAGAAAAAAATAAAAGAAGTCAGCCTTTTTGAAGATAATTAGTTCCTTAAATTGGATAAAAAATATTTTAAATACTAGTTTAACTAGGTCTAAAGGTGGGGTAATAAACAAAAGCAGCCCTTATTAATCAGTTTCATGATGCCATCAGACAATCGGAGGATAGGTAAATGTTATGGATGAGAAGGTAGCAAAACTGAAAGCCAGTTGTTTATCGTTTATCGAAACATTATTTCCGGAAGAGCGTTTTGAGTTTGTGGATTATGTTATTCTTCCCGATGCCTTTGGTAAGAGCGGAACACATTTGACATTCAAATCCGCTGCACGGGAACTCAAACTCAGTTTTGTCGATCAAGCACATAGTCGCTTCGAACGTGTTTTCTTAGCTGAAAAGACGCCGAAGTCTCCATTTTTCAACCGGATGATGGAAGCGACATATGAAGACGGTCAACTTTACATTCACCATGTCTTAAAATCTGATTGAAACGGCAAGTAAAAACACGATGAGATGTGTACAGGAAACATCCTGTCCGCTTCTCATCGTGTTTTTAAGTCAAATCTTAATCGATTGCAAACCTTGTTGGAGTGCTTGATTAATGGTTGTCGCCATATGATCACGGACCTCTTGTGTCAGCAGACGACCATTGAAGTAGACTTCCGGTGAGAGCGTCAAGTGGACGAGAACATCTTCCAGGACGAGCTTGAAATCGAGCGGTTGCGTCGGTTCGAGGGATTGAGCCATAAATTCTTGTAATGAAGGATGTTGGACATATTGGGGATCAATCAAATCAATCACAGTCGTATTCAAAGCAAGAGCAAGCCGTTCTAATGTTTGCGTATTTGGCATCCGTTGACCACGCTCGTAAGCGGAAATCGAAGTGACCGTTTCTCCGCATCGCTCAGCCAAGTGTTTTTGGGTGAACTGATGTTGTTTACGCAATTTCATGATTTTTTTTCCGAGAGCACGTTCCACGGGCCTCACCTCCTATTCTTGCCGATAAGCTTACTAGTACTAAATAACCACTTTCATTATAGCGCAAACCTTTGAAATGTAAAAAAAAGTTTTTAATAAAAAATAATTACATGATTATGTATTTAATGGGTTTAAAATTCACGGTATCATGTGTTATTTGAAAATATTGGGAAGTTCTCTAAAAGAGAACATGCTATTCTAATAGTTAGCGAGAAAAGGAGGGCATATATGTTTAAAAAAATTCCATGGTCCGGTTATGTGACCCTGTTGATTGTAACCATCTTGTTTATCTCGAGTTCGATGCCATATGAAGAGCAGTCGTTAAAGCCTGGGTTGTCGAGGTACTTTGATTTAGGTTTCGTCGAAAAGCTTCGGTTCATTTCGTTTGACTACCATGGGAAAGTCAGCGTGGAAGCGCTTGGTGCTTCTGGATTTGTTGAGTTTTTCATTCGAAAGGCAGCCCATCTGTCCATCTTCATCGTTCTCGGCATCGCCTTGGTGGATTTAACGTATCGAATGATCCGTCCGTATGCGTTGGCCGATTTGTTTGCGTATACAGTCGCAATTACAATTGCCGTCTTTGATGAGTTTCATCAAATATTGACGGGCGGACGGACCGGATTGATTCAGGATGTCTTACTGGACGGCACGGGTGCTTTGATCGGGATTCTATTGTATCGATTATTTTGGAAGAAAAGACCAAGTGAACAATGGATGCGCCCGTGAGTCTTCTGTCCTAGTTTTTTTAGAGAAAAAGCAGGGTTTTGATGATGGAAGTCGAAAAAAAGATTAATCTCATTAACTAAAAGGAGTGAAATCGGATGCAGCATCCTCATCTATTGATTACGAGCGCCGGTCGCCGGGCAAAGCTCGTCGAGTATTTTGTCAAAGAGTTCAAGACGGGACGTGTCAGTACGGCAGACTGTAGTCCATTGGCATCCGCCTTATATATGACGGAAGACCATTACATCGTTCCGAAGATAGATGAGGTCGATTACATCGATCATTTACTGAAGCTTTGTCAAGAGGCGGGAGTGACGGCCATCCTGACACTGATTGATCCGGAACTCAGTTTGCTGGCTCGATCAGCTGAACGATTTCAAGCCGTGGGGGTGACAGTCGTCGTTTCACCGTATGCCGCCTGCCAACTTTGTTTCGATAAATATACGATGTATGAGTACTGTCTGCGTCAAGGTATCGCCCATGCGCGGACGTATCCCTCGATGGAATCGTTTCAAGAAGCTTTTTCCATAGGAGAAGTGAGCCTGCCTGTGTTTGTCAAACCACGTAGCGGGAGTGCCAGTACGGAAGTCCGCCAGGTGGAAACCTTCGAAGAGGTCGAACAGTTATTCACGAAGAATCGCGATCTGATCGTTCAAGAGTTGTTAGTCGGTCAAGAGCTCGGCGTCGATGCGTATGTCGATTTGATTTCTGGAAAAGTGACCTCTATCTTCATCAAGGAGAAATTAACGATGCGGGCAGGGGAGACGGATAAAAGTCGTACCGTCGTCCGGGAAGACGTTTTTGAATTAATTGAACACGTCCTGGAAGAATCAGGCTTGACGGGTCCGCTCGATTTTGATTTGTTTGATGTCGCAGGTACATTGTATCTTTCGGAAATTAATCCGCGTTTTGGTGGGGGCTATCCCCACGCCTACGAGTGTGGCATTAATTTTCCGGCGCAACTTTACCGGAATCTCATGCAACAAGTCAACGTCCCTCAAATCGGACAGTACATGAGTGATGTCTACATGCTAAAGCATGACACGGTCACCTTGGTTTCTGCTGCTGAACTGCAACAAATCAAGCGATGAATGCAAAAAATGCCGATTGGGTTTCGTGTAGAAATCCGGTCGGCATTTTTATTACAGATGACATTCGTCAAGAAATCGAAACACGGGATCGTTTGAGGCACTGTACAGCAGACGTCCAGCTCCCGAATAAGGCGTTGATCGTCGACGTACTCGGGACGGATCGTCCTTCCGCCCATTTCCGGTAGTGGATGATGCTGAGCGATGGGAGCTCGCGTTGTGCCTGTCTCAACGCATCAAGGACATCTTCTTCGACCCACTTCCGCCGTGGGGGAGCGATGTCGAGACAAGTGAGGGCATCAACCCATGAACCGTATTTTCGGGCAATCGTCGCGACCGTCGGATGTCCGTTTTCCTGCGCCCAAATCGAGTAGGTCTGGGTCGTCAGGCGCGGAAGAACGTCCGATGCTTCGAGGAGCGCGTTGATAATGCGTTCTTCTGTCATACAGATTGAACGTGTCATCTCGATGTGTGCTTCCTCAAGGGCCCGTGACCATGACCCGAAACGAAGGTTAATCAACGTCAAGGAAGGACCGTGTTTGGCTTTGGCCCATTCGCGGTAACTGTTGCTATGAAACGGATGCAAACGTTCTGAAGCTTCTTTGATGAAAGCGAGGATCTCCTGATCGGAATAGTATGGCCGAATGGATGATAACCCAGCAGCATGCAACGCTTCACGCCATGATCCGAACACGTTGATAATCGTCGTGATCGACGGGATTTCTTTTCCGGTCGACCAGCGGGCATACGTCTTGGCGTCCAAGGCAGGATAAGCAATACTCGCCTCGATTAAGCTGTCGATTACTTGTTGTTCTGTCCATTTCTTCATGATGTCATACCCCTTTCGTGTAGGTGTTCGTCTAGGTGTGGGTACTTTCTTGTGAGGTCGTGCGACGGCGTGTCGCATAAATCAGAAAACTGAGCCAAATGAAATAAAATCCACTGGGCCGGATCAAGACACTTTCTGTGAACTGAAGCAAAAGCAACCAGATACTGAGTAACAACAAACTGATCGCTAACGAATCGTCGTAGCGGTAATCCTGAATGAACCGGACGAGTATCAACAGAAATGACGCGGAATACAGCAACAGTCCGAAAAATCCGAGTTCATACAGATAGACAATAGGCGTGCTGTGGAACGTATACAGTGTACTCGGTCCGAGCTGTTGTTCAAGCCCGATCACAGCAGAGCCGAGTCCGTGTCCGAACCAAAACCGGTCGAGTGAAGCGGTCAGACCGGCTTGCCATAACTCACTCCTTCCGTTGAGGCTGATCAACTTGGCGAATAACGAGTGGTTGAGGGACAGTGAGCCGATGAGAATCGCGGCACCAATCAGATAAAGCCCCGTCACCTGATAACGCAACCGATGGGCCGGAATCAATAAGATCGTCGTCAACAGCGCAAGCAGACAAAATGAATAGAGACCAGTCTGCGAAGCACTAAGGATCAGACCAATGAAAATCACAATCAGGATCATCCCGAACAGAACGAATGACCGGAGATTTCGGCGAGCAATCGACTGCAGGACAGACATCCAGGCCATGAGACCGCCAGGAACGAGCCATGCTGCCAACGTATTCGGATTGTTGGTCAGACTGGCTGACCGGAGAAAACTGCCTTGCTCACCGACATAAAGTTGGGATAAGGAAACGGGACCAAGTTGCAACGACTGAATGTTCTCGATCGGAACGTATTGTTTTCCGAATGAGACGATGAGTGCATAAACAGCGAGAAAGAAGGCCTGATAGAGAAGGATGAGGTTCAACAGCTGAAACCAACGGATGAAAGGTTGAAGCGTCAGTGATAGAACGATGATGACGAAAAGCCATGTCGTAAACAGATGGAGTAGGGCAAGCGAAGAATCGACAGCTGGACGAAAAAAGAAAATGATAGCGTGAAACGTGAGATAAAGTAAAAACGAAGTGACAAGTCGTTGGGTCAAGGCGCGTGGCGGAAAATACAAGGGACGGGTAACAAGATAAAGGCCAGTAAACAGAATCAGATAGATAAGAGCGATCCAGATGTTCCAATGACTCGGCAGGACTTCGTCCGTGAAGGAGAGAGGACGTGTCCATAAATCGATCAGGACCCAAAGAGCCAGGAGGAATAAGCCAATCGATTCAGGTATATTGTCTGATTTTAACATCATTACTAGTATCTATCCACCCTTCATATAGGACTTATTACCGAATTTTCAGTATTTTAATCATCAAATTGGTATTTACCCTTCATTTACTAAAATTCATGCAGTTTTCACGGATGATTTTGAAAAAATGGCGATCATTTTTTTGTGAATCGTCTTTTTTTTGTGAATCAATCTTTTTCGATGAACTAACGATACCGAAGCATGATGACTCCTCAAAAAAATATAATCATTTCCACCAAGCTCTAATTGTTTTGGCAGTCGTTTGGAAATAAGGTGTAACCATAACCAGTGTCCATCCAACATGTCAGGTAGCGAGAAAGAGGTGAACCATGTGAATTCCATCCATCAAAAAAAGACATTCGGTGACCATGTGATGACATTAAAGAAAGGGTGGTGGGTACTCTGCTTACTGACTCTTCTCTTAGCGGGTGCCGGATATGCAGTCAGCACCTATGTCATTCCACCGACGTATGAAGCGACTGCCTATATCCTTGTCGTCCCGCAACAGGATGCGGAAGCGACATCGACGACGACGCTTGTCAGTACCTACCAAGATATTTTAAGAAGCCCTGAAGTCATTGATCAGGTCGCTCAAAAGATGGACGTCACGGATAAACGGATCTTTGATTTGACGGATCGTCTGACCGTTGCCAGTAACCTGGACTCCCAAGTCATCGCCTTATCGGTCACGGATCGATCGGCAGAACAAGCCGCAATCCAGGCGAATACGATGACGGAAGTCTTCCAGGATTATGTGCCGCAACTGATCAAAACAAGCAGCACGGAAGTCTTCTCGACAGCCCGGATTCCAACGAAACCGGTCTCGCCGAACATTCTGATGAATACCGCAATCGGCGGGATTCTCGGACTCCTCTTCGGATTATTGATCGTCTATTCCCGGGCGCTCGGAAAAAAGTCAGTCGTTGAAGAAACAAAAGAGACGTCTTACCCGCAAGCTGTCAGTCATCCCAGCCGTTCTTGATTGAAGAAAGGAGGAGCCGATCATGCAAGCCCCGCCATTTCAGCAATATCGCCGGCATATGAAAATCGGTCTACTGCGGCTGATCGATGCCTCAATCATCATTGCTGCGACGGTCGTGACCTTTTACTTCTTTAACCCGCTGAACCTCACGGCCAACTTTGAACTGATGGATGCTATCGAAATCGCCCTGATTCAATGGGTCGCCTTGACGCTGGTCGCCCACTGGATGCGTTTTTATCAAATCATTTGGCGGTATGCCAGCCTCCGAGATTTGGGTGTGCTGCTCGTCGTCGTTGTTGCGAGCAGCTTCGTCCTTCTCGGACTTGAGTACGCGTTGTTCGATTTTGCCGTCGAACGCGCCGTTTTCCTCCAAACCGGACTGGTTCTGAACGGAATCTTGTTCGTCCGTCTGCTGATCCGTGGACGGAGTCTCGAACTGAAACGTGAAAATCGGTCGCTCGGGAAACGGACGTTGATCATCGGTGCCGGTGCATCGGGGCAGATGATCACGAAAGAGCTGAAACAGAAAAAAGCCCACATCCTTAATGTCGTTGGATTACTCGACGATTTTACGGAGCTGAAAGGGATGATGATTCACGGTGTCCCGGTTATCGGAACGATTGACCAGCTCGAATGCATCATTGAAGAACATAAAATTGAAGCCGTCGTCCTGGCGATTCCGTCACTTGCCTATCCGGACCGGGTTGCCTTACTGAACCGGATCAAACAGACGAAAGTCGAAGCCCATACATTACCGATGCTTGTCGAACTGGCTTCCGGCAAGGTCTCCGTCAATCAGATGCGCGAAGTATCGATCGCTGACCTGCTCGGTCGGGAACCGGTGGAACTCGATATCACGGAGATTGCAAAAAGTGTCAGTCAAGCAACGGTCCTTGTAACCGGTGCCGGCGGATCCATCGGTTCAGAGATTTGCCGGCAACTGATTAAATTCAAACCGGCCCATCTGATTTTACTCGGTCATGGAGAAAACAGCATTTATCTGATTCGGCGTGAACTGGAAGCCGTAACGGAAGGAATCACGCTCCACTCCGTTATCGCCGATGTCCAGGATGCGGACCGGATGATGGATGTCATGGCACGTTTTAAACCGGATCTCGTCTACCATGCGGCGGCGCATAAACATGTCCCGTTAATGGAAGATAATCCGAGTGAAGCGGTCAAAAATAACATTTACGGGACACGGAACGTCGCGCTTGCCGCGGAAGCGGCCGGAGTCAAGCGATTCGTCATGATTTCGACCGATAAGGCGGTTAATCCGAGCAGTGTGATGGGAGCGACGAAACGAATCGCGGAGATGGCCATCCAGCAGATTGCCCGCAACAGTGAGACGACATTCGCTGTCGTCCGGTTCGGCAACGTGTTAGGGAGCAGGGGTTCCGTCATTCCGCTCTTTAAGGACCAGATTGCGAAAGGCGGTCCGATTACGGTGACGGACCCGAAAATGACCCGGTATTTCATGACGATTCCAGAAGCGAGCCGGCTCGTCATTCAAGCAAGCGTCCTCGCAGAAGGTGGAGAAGTCTTTGTCCTCGACATGGGCGAACCCGTCAACATCACGACGCTCGCCCGGAACCTGATTCATTTAAGCGGCTTTACCGAACAACAGATTCCAATCGTCTACAGCGGCATCCGAAAAGGTGAAAAGTTATACGAAGAGTTGCTCGCGACGGAAGAAGTACATGAAGAACGGGTCTTTGACAAGATTCTCGTCGGGAAGACACGACCGTTCGGATCCATTGATCCTTATTTACGGAACATCGCCTTGACGCTGGATGATGAACAGGCGTTACGGACGTATCTACTTGAAGCGACGAACCGGACCGACATGATGCCGGAGACGATTCCACCGGCGATTCGGATCGCCCGGGAATGAGGGGGAGACGAGATGAAATCTGTTCGGCAACTGTCACGATTTAATCTGATTTTCATTGCAGATACGGCCTATTCCCTCCATCAGTGGATGATTTTGACACTGCTGATTAAATGGAGCACACCACTCAACATCGGTTACTTCAATTACGCGCTCGCTTTAACCGCTCCGATTGTCATGTTTTGCTGGTTAAATGCCAGCACGATCCTGACGGCAGAACGGTCAGGCTTAAAAAACTTCAATTTGTTCATCAAGACCCGCTTTTCCTTATTATCTGTCGGAGTATTGGTCCTTCTCGGTGTCTATTATTTCTTTGGGGAAGCCGATATCCTCTGGCTGACGTTACTCGTTTACCTGAACAAGTATATGGAATCATTCGCTGATCTCGCCTACGGATTTCTCCAAGGACATATGGCGTTCAAGGAAGTCGCCTTATCCAAGATTTTCCGCAGTCTCGTCAACGTCTCAGGTGCGGCCTTGATTCTTTTTACGACCCATTCGATCCACGGCTTCGTCTTAGCACTCGTCGCCGGAAACCTGATCATGTTGATTCTTTACGATTTACCGACCGTCCGGCGTGTCGGTCACGGATTTGAAAACCAGCAGATGAGTGAACGGTATCAAACGGGACGGCAATTGTTCTTTAAAGCAGTCCCGCTCGGATTCGTCGCCTTATTGATCGCTCTCAATGCCAACATTCCCCGCCTGTTCGTCGGACATGCGATCGGAACGGAAGAACTCGGTTATTATGCGAGCATCGCGTATCTCCTGGTTCTTGGCAGCTTGTTCATTCATTCCCTCGTCGCCGTTTTGCTGCCGAACTTCTCCTCCGACAGCGGGGAGCGGCAAAGCTTACCGGAATTGCGGAAGCTGACCCGGTCGATGCTGCTCATGACGAATGCCGTCGGTATCCTGTTGATCATCGGGTCGATTTTCTTCGGCAAGTGGGGCTTGACGATTTTCTACAACGCCTCGTTTGTCCAGTACCATACGATTTTCGTCCTGATGATGGTCGCCTCGCTCTTCTTTTATAATTCGACCGTCATCCAAGCGTTGTTGACCGGATTTCAACAATTCCGGATTCAGACGATTGCCATCTTCGGCAGTGTCATCGTCAATATCGTCGCCTGCAGCATCCTGATTCCGATGTACGGTTTATACGGAGCGACGACAGCTTACGGATTATGTGCCGTCACCCAGATCGGGCTATTGATTCCGGCCCTTTATCGTTCGCTTTATCCACGAAAACTGACACTGGCAATTGAACAAAGCAGCTAAAGGAGGGAAAAGCATGCGGCCGATTCTGATTGTCGTCGTTCTCGAAGCATTGCTCAGCCAATTGGTCCGACCGCTCTTTTTGACTTCTGAAGGTTACGTCGCAACCGTTCTTGCCATCAACTCGGTCTTGCTGATGTTTTATCTTCTCCGGCAAGCCGAGACGACACCGTTGTTCCTGATTTTCGTGACGGCGTTCCTGATCCGGCTGACATTGATGCTGGTTGATTTGGAACTGTTTCGGCTCCCGCCGCACAGCGGTGACGATACGGAAGCGTTTCATCTCGAAGGACTGCTGATTTATACCGACCCGACGATGTTCAACGAAGTCGTCCGGGGGAGTTACTCCAAATTTTTAGGAATCTTTTATCTTGCGTTTGGTCCGGAGCGGATGCTCGCCCAGTACTTCAATGTCATTCTCGGCGTCGTCTCGATCGTCATCCTGTCGAAAACGTTGCTGCTTTTGAAACTGCCGATGCATTACGTCCTGATCGCAACCGGTGTGTTTGCCTTCTTTGCCCAGGGCCTGTTGTTATCACCGATTCTCTTACGCGACCAGCTCGTCGCACTCGGAATCGTCTATACGCTCTACTACATGGTGCGCTGGACGCTTGATAAATCGGTGGCGAGTCTGACTTTCGCCTATCTCGGTTATTTGATCAGTACGATGTTTCATTCGGGTCTCGCAATCGGGATTCTGGTCCTCCTCGTCTACTTCTCCTTTTATAATCACGAGACGCAACGGATGGATTTTGAAGCTTCGAAAGTACAGCGGTTGCTGGTCCAAGTTGTCATCGTCGGGTTCATCGTCTATAGCTTCCAGGACGTGCTGTTCGCGAAATTCACTCACGTCTCTGAAAACGGACAGCTGTTCAGCGGGATGAGTTATGACCGCGGCGGATCGGCCTATCTGAACGGATTGATGGTGACCGGACCGTCCGACATGGTCCTGTACGCACCACTGCGGATGATTTACTTCCTGTTCTCGCCGTTTCCATGGCAATGGTCGAGTGTGATGAACATCGCGATTTTCTTCGCCGATGCGGCTTTTTATCTCCTGTTATGCGGTCTGACACTGATACATCTGAAATATTTGAAACAACACCCGCTCGGCAGTGTGCTTCTGTTCATGCTGATTCTGTTCATGGTTAACGCCGTCATTTTCGGTCTCGGGACAGGGAACGTCGGAACAGCAATCCGTCACCGGTATAAACTGTTTCCGATGCTGCTGATTGCTTATACATCGATTCATTACATCCGCTATCAAGTGCTCCACCACTTCGAGGAGGTTGAGAAACGTGCAGAATAAGACGATTTTAATTACCGGGATTGCAGGATTCATTGGATTTCATGCGGCACATCGCTTTATGGCGGAAGGGTACCGGGTGATCGGACTGGATGAAGTCAATGATTATTATGATCCGTCACTGAAAGAAGCCCGCCTGATGGAACTGGATCCGAATCGGTATACGTTTTACCGGGTGTCACTCGAAGATGCGGCGACAATCAGTCGGATTTTCGAGACGGAACAGATTGACCTGGTGCTCCATTTAGCGGCTCAAGCCGGCGTCCGGTACAGCATCGATCGTCCCGACGTCTACATCACATCGAACATCGTCGGTTTCCTGTCCATCCTCGAAGCCTGCCGGCACTATCCGGTTGAACAATTGATTTATGCCTCTTCAAGTTCCGTCTACGGATCGAATACGAAGATGCCGTTCGCAACGACGGATGCCGTCGATCATCCGCTCAGTCTCTATGCGGCTTCTAAAAAAGCGAATGAGCTGATGGCGCATACGTACAGCAGTCTTTACGGCATCAAGACGACCGGGCTTCGGTTCTTCAGCGTCTACGGACCATGGGGACGGCCGGATATGGCCTTGTTCAAGTTCACGGAAGCGATTGCGAAAGGACAACCGATTGATCTTTACAACTACGGGGAGATGGGACGGGATTTCACCTACGTTGACGACATCATCGAAAGCATCTACCGGTTGATGCAGACGGAACCGGTTGCCGATTCGGCGTTTGATCAGGAAAATCCGTTGCCTGACCGCAGCAATGTTCCGTACCGTGTCTTTAATATCGGCAGTCACAGCCCGATCCGGCTGAACGAATTCGTCGCCTTGATTGAAGAGCGACTTGGTAAAAAAGCCATCAAACACGAAATGCCGCTTCAGGCAGGAGATGTTCCCGAAAGTTTTGCTGATGTTGAATCGTTATTCGAGACGATTGGTTACCGGCCGCAAACGACGATTGAAGCAGGTGTCCATGCATTCATCGACTGGTACGAACAGCATTACCGGCTGAAGGAGGAAGTCCAGGATGGCGCTTAAAGAAGAGATTTACTATAACTCTCCGATATTTATTCAGAATATTTTGACATCCATGTACGGAAAAAAGCTGATGCAGGAACGCTACGGTCCGGGATATGAGAAAAAAATTCAAGAACTACGGGTTAAAGACCGGACAGTCGATTACCGGATCGAACAGCTGGAACGGCTGAATACGTTTCTCCTGTTCATCCAGGAACATACACCTTATTACCGGAAACTGTTTCGGGAGCACGATATCCGTCTTCCGTTCACGTCAATCGACCAGTTACAGACGATTCCGATCCTTGAGAAAGAAACATTACGGCAACAAAACGAATCCTTCATGTCGGAAGTGGACGCGCCGGTTCGCGGCCGGACCGGCGGGACGAGCGGGAAATCCCTCCAAGTCGCCTTCATGCGGGAAGACGTTCAGGAACGGATGGCGCATCTCGATTACTTCAAGGAATTGCACGGCTTTCATTCCGGGATGCGACGCGCGAGCTTCACCGGGCGGACGTTAACCGCGATCGATCAGAAAAAACCGATCTTTTGGCGGAAGAACCGACCACTCAATCAGTTGTTATTATCAATCTTTCATATGAAAGAAGAAAATTTTCCGGCTTATATCGAAGAGTTGAACCGGTTTCGGCCGGCGGCACTCGACGGCACACCAACCGCGATGCTGGAGATTGCCTTATATCTGCTGAAACATGAGTTACGGCTCGACTTTCCGCTGATCGCGATTTTCCCAACATCGGAAACAGTGACGCCGGAGATGCGCCGGTTAATCGAAGAGGCGTTTCAAGCGCCGGTTTTTGACCAATACGGTTCATCGGAAGGGGCACCGATCATCTCGGAATGCCGGGAACACAAACTCCATCTCCATCACGAAACCGGCATCATCGAACCGTATGGGGACAGGGGAGAAGTCGTCGTCACATGTTTTACGACCCGCGGGACACCGCTCGTCCGGTACCGGATCGGCGACCGGATGACACTCGGACAAGAGGCTTGCACCTGCGGACTGAACGGTCCGATCATCGAGTCGATTGACGGGCGGGGAACGAGTTATATCGTCAGCGAGAAACGCGGCAAGGTTTTTGAAGGCGACATCACGACGATCGCCCGGGAACTGCCGAACTCGGTCTTACGCCTCCAGGTGGAACAACATGCGCTGAATCATGTGACGCTCCGTTACATTCCCGACGAGCAGCGGTTCGTGCCGAAACATGAAAAAATCCTGTTGCGGGAGATGCAGAAACTCCTCGGATCGTCGATGCAGGTCACCCTCGAGCCGGTCCGGCAGATGAAGCAGGAACCGAATGGAAAAACACTGATTGTCAAACAGTCGATGAAATAGGAGGAATCCATCATGAACAAGGCAGTCAAACACATCGTAGATACGACAGCAGCCGAAACACGATCACTCCCCATCGCCAACCGTTCGATTGCCGTCGTCGGTCTCGGATATGTCGGTCTTCCCGTCGCCGTCGCCTTTGGCGAAAAAACGGAAGTCGTCGGCTTTGACATCAAAGAACAGCGGGTCGCCGAACTGAAAGAGGGCATCGACGCAACGCTTGAACTCAGTCCGTTCGTCCTCAAAAATGCCGACGTCGAATACGTGACGGACGCAACAGCACTTGGTGTGAGTGATTTCATCATCATCGCCGTCCCGACACCGATCAACGCCCAAAATCAACCGGATTTGACACCGCTTCTGCGCGCTTCACACCTCGTCGGACGCCAACTCAACAAAGGCGATATCGTCGTCTACGAGTCGACGGTCTATCCGGGAGCGACGGAGGAAGATTGTATTCCGGTCCTTGAAGAAGCATCCGGTCTGCGGGCCGGGATCGACTTCTTCGTCGGTTACTCGCCGGAGCGGATCAATCCCGGTGATCATGAGCATACATTCAAGACGATCAAAAAAATCGTCTCAGCCCAAAATCAAGAAACACTCGATATCGTTGCTGAAGTCTACGAAGCGGTCGTCGAAGCCGGCGTCCACCGGGCGTCCTCGATCAAAGTCGCCGAGGCGGCAAAAATCATCGAGAACACGCAACGCGACTTGAACATCGCGCTAATGAACGAACTGGCGATCATCTTCGACCGGATGAACATCGATACGCTTGAGGTTCTCGAAGCCGCCGGAACGAAGTGGAACTTCTTACCGTTCCGTCCGGGACTCGTCGGTGGTCATTGCATCGGGGTTGATCCGTTCTACTTGACGATGAAGGCCGAGTCGCTCGGTTACCATCCGGAAGTCATCCTGGCCGGACGCCGGATCAACGATACGATGGGACGTTTCATCGCCACCTCGCTCGTAAAAAATCTGATCAAACAAAACATGCCGGTTCTCGGTGCGCGGGTGACGGTCCTCGGTCTATCGTTCAAGGAAAACGTCAGCGATATCCGGAACTCGAAAGTCGCGAACCTCGTCAAGGAAATCGAAGAATTCGGTATCGAAGTCCAGGTGACGGACCGCCTTGTCGAAAAAGGAGATGCCAAACGCGAATACGGAATCGATTTAGTTGATATGGCAGACTTGAAACCCGCCGACGTCGTCATCTTCGCCGTCTCGCACGAAGAATATGTCGAAGGCAACTGGCTGCTGGCGCAACATCTGCTCAAAGTCGGTCGCGGAATCGTCATCGATATCAAAGGGATGCTGGAACCGGCGGAAAAACCGGAAGGGGTGCATTTATGGCGACTTTAAAAATTCTTCAGGTCTGCGCCCTCGATACGACGGCCGAGACGATGTTACAACCGTTGCTGTTAGCCTTGCAAAATGCCGGACATGAAGTCGGCATTGCCTGTGCCGACACCGGGGCAGCATCGAAACTCGCGGCGCAAGGATTTACGATGCACGACATTCCAATCGAACGGAAAATCGACTGGACGAGTAACTGGAAGACGATTCGTTCAATCGTCCAGATTTTAAAGACCGAACAATATGACGCCGTGCATGTGCACACGCCGGTCGCGGCAGCCCTTGGCCGGGTCGCGGCGAAGCGGGCCGGCACGAAACATATCGTCTATACGGCACACGGTTTTTATTTTCACGAAAAGATGGGACGTGTCACCTACCAGCTGACGTATTCCGTCGAGAAATGGCTGGCACGGTTCGCGACCGATTATCTGTTGCTCCAAAGTCAGGAAGACTACGAACTGGCGAACCGGAAACGGTTCAAAAATACGACCCGCCTGATGCACCTCGGGAACGGGATTGATTTAACCCGGTTTTATCCACGTCCCCGCCAAACGACCGGACCGTTCACGTTTTTATTCATCGGGCGGATCGTCGAAGAAAAAGGAATTCTCGAACTGTTGAACGCTTTCGAACAGGTTGTCGCGGTCCAATCGGACGTCCGGTTGATGATTGCCGGTGAGATGATGGAAAGCGAACGCGATCAGACGACGAAACATACGTTCAGGAAACGGATCCGGGAAATCCCGAACATCGATTATCTCGGTTTCGTCGAAGATGTACCGGAACTGTTGCATCAAGTCGATGCGTTCGTGTTACCGTCGCACCGCGAAGGTGTTCCCCGCTCAATCATCGAAGCGATGGCGACGGCGAAACCGGTCATTGCGACAAACATCCGCGGCTGTCGGGAAGAAGTAGTCGACGGCAAAACCGGTTATCTGGTCGAGGTACAGGATGAAACACAACTGGCCCGGCGGATGCTGAATCTGGTCGAACAGCCGGACGTCGCGTCTGAAATGGGACGGGCCGGATTCGAACGGGCGATGAAACACTTTAACGAAGCAGATGTCATCAAGCGGCAACTCAATCTCTTTTCGAACTTATGAGAAGGAGGACGTTATCATGAAACGGACATTCGATTTCACTGTCAGTCTACTCGCTATCCTCGTCCTGTTGCCGGTCTATGCCTTCGTCGCCGTATTCGTCTATACGAAGCTCGGACGACCGATTTTCTTTAATCAAGTCCGTCCGGGGTACAAAGGAGAACTGTTCAAGATTTATAAGTTCCGGACGATGTCGAACGAAACCGATGCGGACGGCAAGCTGTTACCGGATGCCGACCGGATTCCAAAATCGGTCGAATGGATCCGGCGCCTGAGTCTCGACGAGATCCCCCAGTTCTTTAACATCCTGCGGGGACAGATGAGTTTCGTCGGACCCCGTCCGCTGCTCGTCAGCTATTTGAACCATTACTCAAAAGAACAGATGACACGGCATGACGTCCTGCCGGGCTTGACCGGATGGGCGCAAATCCACGGGCGAAACGCGACGACCTGGCAGGAACGGTTGGAACAGGATCAATGGTATGCAACACACCATACGTTCCGACTCGATTTATATATTCTTTGGAAGACCGTCAAGATTGTCATTTCTTCAGAAGGGAATTCGACCGACCACCAGACGGGGATGGGTGAGTTCAAGGGACTCGATGGGGGTGTCCATCATGATGTCGCTAAGCAATGAACGTCTGATTCACGATCCCTTGGAATGGGATGCCCTTGTCGCCCGATATGGACTTGATTGTTATTATGAATACGCTTACTTTGAACTGGCGCAAGAACCGGAAGCGGTACCCGAGATGTACATTCATCCTTCCGAGTCCGGTGTGCTGATTTATCCGTACTTGAAACGTAAAATAACCGGCACACCGTTTCAAGACTTAACGACTCCATACGGATACGGCGGACCGGTCTTCGTCGGACGCTGGTCGAGCGATCAAGTCGAGGATATCCGCCGCCACTTTCTCGATTATTGTCACGCGGAACGGATTGTCAGCGAAACGATTCGTTTTCATCCGCTCCTTGAAAATCAGGAACTTGGACAGGTTTGGTGTGAGACGACGACAGTTCTGCAACAGACGGTGACGGTCGATCTGACCGATTCGTTTGAGACGATTGAAAGTCGGTTCTCTTCGATGACACGGCGGAACATCAAAAAAGCCATTCGGGAAGACGTGACGGTCCGGGTCGCGGGACAGGACGAATATGACCGTTTCATCCGGCTTTACCGGCTGACGATGGACAAACACCAGGCCGATGCCCGTTATTACTTCACCGACCATTACTTTCACCAGTTTCAGGATGGGCGACTGCCGGCCGAATTATTGGTCGCTGAGCGAGAAGGAAAGATCATTGCCGGTTGTATCGTTCTCTACGGTCAACAGTTTGCACATTATCATCTCGGTGCATCCGATCCGGCGGAACTGGCAGCCCGTCCGAATCATCTTCTGTTCGCTGAAATGATCCGCCGTGCCAAGGCACTCGGAAAAACGGCCCTTCATCTTGGAGGAGGAACGACGCGGAACGAGAACGACAGCCTGCTCGCCTATAAACGTTCCTTCAGCCATCGCCAGACATCGTATACGCTCGGGACATCAGTGCTCCATCCTTTACTGTACCGGCAATTATCCGAACAGCATCTCACACACCACATCCCGTCGTCGCAAGACTGGTTTCCGGCATACCGGACACCTGTCCGCCAACTGTCACCAAGGGAGGAGCAGTCATTATGAAACACATCCCGTTATCAATCCCGCATCTCAGTGGTCAGGAAATACGTTATGTTACGGAAGCTTTGGAAACGAACTGGGTCGCGCCGCTCGGACCAAATGTCGAAGCATTCGAGGCGGCAATGAAAACGTACAGCGGTGCAGCAGCGACACTCGCAACAAGCAGCGGGACCGCAGCCATCCATTTAGCCTTGGCGACGCTCGACGTCACGGAAGGGGATGATGTCTTTTGCCAGTCGTTAACCTTTGTCGCCTCGACGAATCCGATCCGCTATGTCGGCGCAAGACCGGTTCTGATCGATTCCGAACCGGAAACGTGGAACATGTCACCGGCGGCACTGCGCCGGGCGATGATTCAAGCCGCGACCCGGGGACGCCTGCCGAAAGCCGTCATCGTCGTCCATCTGTACGGGGTCGTTGCGAAGATCGAGGAGATCGCCGCCATCTGTGAGGAGTATGATGTGCCGTTGATCGAGGACGCGGCAGAATCTCTCGGATCAACGGTCAACGGCCGGATGACGGGCACGTTCGGAACGTTCGGCATCTATTCGTTTAACGGTAATAAAATCATCACGACGTCGGGTGGCGGCATGCTGGTCTCAAATGACACCAGATTGATTGAGCGGGCCTTTTATCTCGCGACTCAAGCCCGTCAGCCCGTCTTACATTATGAACACACGGAAGTCGGCTTTAACTACCGGATGAGTAACGTCTCTGCCGGCATCGGACGCGGACAGCTGGAAGTGATCGAAGAGCGCGTCGAGGCACGGCGGACGATTTTTAATCGATACGTCCGGGCGTTCGAGACGGTCGATACCTCGCATTATCAACAGGAGATTGAAGGAAGCCGTGCAAACCGCTGGCTGACGGCACTGACGTTACCGGGCGGCATGGAACAACGGGATATGTTGATTCGGCAGTTGCAGCAAAAAAATATCGAGGCGCGTCCGGCCTGGAAACCGATGCATCTGCAACCCGTCTACCGGGATGTTCCGTATATCACGGCGAATGAGGAGGATGTCAGCCGCCGTCTGTTCGAGGAAGGAATCTGTTTACCGTCCGCTTCGCAAATGAGTTTTACGGATCAGGCACTCGTCATTCGTTTTGTTCGCCAGGGACTCGTTGAAGATGTTCGACGAAATGTTCAGTTATGAATGTGTGGGAGGGAGACATCGTGATGAGCGATTTGGAGGAAGCGATTGAAGCACTCCGTCTCGCTGCGAACGGGAAAAATGAACTGACGGCAAATACCTACTTTCGTTGGCAACTGAATACCCAGTATCCAAGCGTCGCGGAAATCCTGATTTTATTCGGATCATGGCAAATCGCTCTCGAACGGGCCGGCATCGGCCATGTCCGGGTAGCCTTTACCAAGTCGGATATCGTCGAGGCCTTACGAGCCGCGAAGGAAGAACTGGAACCCTTCACGAGTGCGACGTATCGTGAATGGGCTCAGCAACATCAGGCGCCGAGCTTGACCGATATCGTCCATCAATTCAACTCGTGGCAGCAGGCATTATCGGAAGCAGAAATTTTAAAAGAACGGGTGCAGGAGATGGAGCGCCGGATCATCGAATCGTTACTCGAAGCACAAGAGACGTTATCCGTCCTAACGAGCCAGACGTATACGAAATGGGCAGCCGGAAAAAACCGGCCGACGGTGGCAACGATTGCGAGACGGTACGGATCGTGGAGTAATGCTCTGGAAATCATCGGGATTGAACAACCACGCAAACGCTGGACGGAAGAGGAAGTGTTACGCATTTTACGGGAGGCATCGGTTGAAATGGATGGTTTGACGATTGCACACTATCAACGCTTCAGTGAGGGACGGGAGGCGCCGAGCATCGGTGTCATCACGGCCTTGTTCGGCAGTTGGAGCAATGCGGTGATGATCGTCTCCGACCAGCAATCGTAAATCGACTTGATCCGAAGGAAAAGGGGATATCATGATGAAAAAATGGACGTGGCTGATCATAACAGTGGTTGGTATCGGGTTACTCGTTTTTTTCGGATCAGGTGGGTACATCCAGCAGGCAGATCATCCGACGAGCAAGCAGGCGGAGGTGGCCGATTCGACACATGTCGAGGCGACGACTCAATCTCAACCGGCAAAAGCCTCGAAGAGCAAACCGGCAAATCAACAAAAGGCGTTGTCGTTTTTATTGCTTGGTGTGGATCAAAGGGGAGACGAAGCAGGACGGAGCGATACGATCATCGTCGTCACGGTTAATCCGGCAACCGGCGAAAGCAAGATGCTCAGCATCCCCCGCGACTTGAAGACGGAAATCATCGGTGTCGGTTCGAACGATAAAATCAATCATGCCTATGCTTTCGGAGGTCCGGAAATGGCACGGGATACGGTCGAGCATCTACTCGATCTGCGAATCGACTACTTCGCCGAAATCAATCTCAAGGGGTTCACCGATTTAGTCGATGCCGTTGATGGAGTGACCGTTGAAAATGATATTAATTTTTCCTATTATGAGATGCAGTTCCCGAAAGGTCCAGTGTCACTGAACGGAAAGGAAGCTCTTGCGTATGCCCGGATGCGTCACGATGATCCGCGGGGGGACTTTGGACGGCAAATCCGGCAACGGCAGGTCGTTCAGGCCGCCGCAGATAAACTGACGGCTGATTTTTCCTTGACGCGTTTTAACGATGTGTTGACGGCACTCGGTAAAAATGTCAAAACGGATATCCCGTTCCCGGTCGTCCGGAAGCTTGCGACCGATTACCGGGACAGTTTGAAACAAGTCGAGACGTTGTCGCTTGAAGGAAGCGGCGGCATTGAGTCGGATCAGATCTATTACTGGCATCCGACAGCCGCTTCGCTGAAGCAGGTCCGGACCGAGTTGCAAAAGGAACTGAAATGATGGTTATAGTCCTCGAAAAAGGGCGGCAGATTAAAATCCGCCGCCCTTTTTCATATTCATGCCCGACGTTGAAGCCAGGATGGATGGTTGTTTTTAGTTTTTCGAACGGACAATCGTCCGGACAGGAAGGAACTTAACGGCCGCATAGATGAAATACAAGACCGTCATGATAGCGGCTGCACTCCAGATGAGCTGGTAGCTGGCACCGTTCGTCCCGAACCGCAGTCCGACGAGAGCCGGAACGATTAGCGTCAGCCAGCTGAGGACAATCGCAACCCGTGCCGTCAGAGCATCGATGCTGATGTTTAATCCCATCCCGAGGAAAAATAATCCCCACAGGATGACCCAAAATAACCACGTCGCACCACCCATGAAATCGCCGGTACTAAAGCTGACCCCTGCATAAAACAGCGCGGAGATGGCGACAAACAGCGAGAACCAGCCGACGCCGCTCCCATCAAGACCAAATAAAAAGGTGATGCCGACATAGAGGTACGTAAACGCAAATAAATAGATGCTCGCATAGCCGAACGTCAATGCCGGATCTCCGGCTGCCCCGATGACGAGCCAGGTCGCGATGAACGTCTGCAGTAATCCGGTCAACAGACTGAACAGGCCTGCACTCTTCAAATCGACTTTACCGAACAGCGACAGACTATTTAAAAAGAGGGCGACGCCTCCGAATAACAAACTTACATTTCCCACGTGAATTCCTCCATTAAGACGTCAGACGTCTGATTGTTATCTCCACCATATGATGAATTCTCTTCCATTGCAAGTGAAATTTTTAAGAGAAAATCAACAAAAAAGACTCGCGATTCCACTTTCCGAAGAAAGCGGATCCGAGAGTCTGTTCTTAACGATTAAGGACGGAACGTAACGTCGTTTCTGTTTGAGGAAGGGTCCCTTTTAACGTGACGAGACCGTAACGTGTTGAACCTTTTTTAATGAAGAAGACCCGTGTATAAGCAGATTCCGGAGTGTAACCGGTCTTGCTTGCATAGACACGCGTATCACCTGGAAGTGACGTGTTCGTGTGATACCACGTCAACGTCCGGGCATACGGTCCTTTAACGGTCGTCTGGAACGACTTACGTCCGCTGACCGTCATCAGATAACTGTACTTGGCATAGGTATTGGCAAGCTTCTGCATATCCGCCGCCGTCGTATAGTGGCTTGGATGATAGAAGCCGTGTGGATTCATGAAATGACTGGCCGACATGCCGATTGCTTTCGCTCGGCTGTTCATCATGGAAACGAAGTTCGACTCCGAACCGCCCGTACGGACCGCGATGGCTTTCGCGGCATCGTTGCCTGACCGGATCAGCATCCCGTTTAACAGTTGACGCATCGTGACTTTGTCACCCGATCGGAAACCAGCGGAGCTGCTGCCGGCAGGAACAGACAACATCGAATACGTCAGTGTAAATGTCTGATCGAGTGTCCCCTTTTTTGCAGCCGCGTCATAAGCGACAAGGGCCGTCAATAATTTTGTCGTACTCGCAGGGTAACGGCGGGCAAAGCTTTCTTTCGTCAGTTCATAACCGGATGATCCAAGCTTGAAATAACGCATCGAAGCAACCGGATAACTGCCGCTCGCTGGAGCAGGAGAGCTCGTCGTCAGCTTTCTGGCGACTTGGTTCGAAACATAATAGTAGTTCGTTTTCCCTTTGACCTTATACCAGCCATTCGAATAGGAAACGGCATTGAACTTTGACTTGTATGTAGCATGCCGCTTGATATTTTTAGAGGAAGCTGTACTTGGTGACGTGCGGACGTTTGCGCCGGCCGTCGAGTAAATGATGATTTTATATGTCTTGACGGAACTTGTTGTCACCTTTTTAGCGACTTGATTCGACAGATACCGATAGGCACTTCCATCTTTGATTTTGTACCAACCGTTCGAATAGGAGACCGCTGTGAATTTAGCTTTATACGGAGCACGACGGGTAATGGTTGCAGATGAGCTTGTACTCGGCTTCGACCGGATGTTCGCTCCAATCGTCGACGTGACGATGACCTGGTAGCTTGCTGCTTGGGCAGGAACGGCCGGGAGACATAACGTAATAAGTAGGACGAGCGTCAAACCAATCCTGAATAATGATTTCATAAAAAAACTCATTCCCTCCTTTTGCAAAATATGTTCTTATCATAAAACAAAAAAAGGAAATTATCTTCTTTTTTAAAAAAATACTTTAGTTACACGAAGTGTATGAAAACCGCTAACATAGGGTATGAGAGCAAAAGACGTGTCCAAGGAGGAATTTAGATGAAGATTGCAATAATTGGTTTAGGCGATATCGCTCAAAAGGCATATTTACCGGTCTATGCGGAGCGGACGGACTTAGAGGTCTATCTTGTTTCAACGGATCAGGAAAAAGCAGAACGGTTACGGAACGCTTACCGGTTTGCCGGAACATTGTCTTCACTCGAAGACGTGATCAAAGAGGGGATTCAAGTCGCGATGATTCACTCAGCAACGAAAGCCCACGCGGAACAAGCGAAACAGCTGCTGACGGCAGGTGTCCATCTCTACATTGATAAACCGGTCTCGCTCGAAGTCGCGGAAGTCCGGGCCTTAACAGAACAGGCGGAAGAACAAGGACTGCATTTCATCACCGGCTTCAATCGCCGGTTTGCATCAGCACATCGAACTTTACTTGAAGTCGAAGAACCGAATCTGGTCGTCATGCAAAAAAACCGGACATCCTTCATCGAAGATGCGAAGACCTTCATTTTTGATGACTTCGTCCATGTCGCGGATACACTTCGATTCCTGACGGGACGAGGTGAAATCGAACAGTTGCAAGTCCGCGGTAAAAAAGTCGATGGGTTGTTGCATCACGTGACGATTCAATTCGAATCGAACGGTATCACGGCGATCGGCATCATGAACCGGAACAACGGCGTGACGGAAGAACGCGTCGAAGTAATGGGACCAAATGAAAAACGGATTGCGACAGATGTGACGTCGGTGGAACGGCTGACGAAAGCCGGTACGTTGCGTCTTCCGCTCGATAACTGGGAGCCGACGCTTCACCGTCGCGGATTCGTTGAGATGGTAGATGCGTTCATCGAAACCGTCCACGGACATCCGTCAGCATCTGTCACGGGGAAAGATAGCCTGGCGACGCACGAGCTGTGTGCGGAAATCGTCAGTCGACTGGATGCATTGTAATTCTTTTTTTATGTAAGTAAAAACGAACGCTGCCTCTTGAATCATCAAGAGACGGCGTTCGTTTTTTTCGTTTACTGATCAGCTTTTTTTAATTGATAGATTCGTTTCCCGCCCGTACCTTCGAAGGTGACGGTAAGACCTGCCCGGCTGAAGACATAACTGACGAGCCCTTCGGATTGGGCGAGGCGGGCCGATAAATCCGGTTCGAAGCGGACTGTCTCTGTATCACTCCGGGTTGCATCAGTCGTTCCGAACTGTTGATACTGGATCGTTGCCAGCAACGTGTGTGGTTTACCGAATGATACTTTCACTTGACCTGTGGCAGGGAAGGATTGTTCTTGCAGCCCGTCATCGAGAATACTGCGCTCGATTTGATAAGTACCCGCTGCTTGTTTTAAGCGCTCGATCATCGCTTCGGCACTGAGTTGAATCGACTTTGCCTGCAAGCGAACCGAATTATCTTGTGTTAACGGCAACTGTTCAATCTTTCGGGCAGTAGTGACGGCGTCATGAAAATGGTAACTCGCAAATTGCGTTTCCAAGCGAACCATCAACTGAGCTGCTTCATCCATCGGGTCCTGACGGGTCGATTGATCGACGGCTTTCGTATATTGTCCCATGTCCAGTTCGTCCTGGATACGTGACGGCTCCTGGGAACACCCCATCAGCAGACTGCATAAAAGAAGTATGGCGAACACTCTCATGCGGGCACCTCCGTCCGGACGATGTGCGTGATCTGCAGGTGATCCGTATGTAACCGAACACTGTAACGGACAACGTACGTGACGAGCTGATGACCGGCAGGAAGTTGATACGTTTCAATCGTCCTTACCTGATAGGAATCTCCTTTTGAGACGAACCCCTTAAAGTCAACTGTCTGGAGGCGCGGTGGAATCGGACTGTCGGAAGCGGCATGGATCGTCCGTAACGCCCCGACTTCTGACTGAAAGGCATCCAAGGTCGCGAACTGGATGGCGGAGAACGTTTCCAGTGTATCCGTCGCTTTTGAATAATTGGCCGTTTCCGGAACCGTTTGTGTATATTGACGGACGAACTTCAAGATATCGTAAGAGGCCGGAGGGTTTTCCGACGAATAGGTTTGATTGTAGGCGGATGTCTCATCGGACCAATCCGACAAAGGTAAGGCTTGAACGGGCGCCGCCAGCGTCGTGCGGGCTGAGTCGGTTTGCGTCAAGGCATACCATGTCCCGATCGATCCAACCGCTAACGCGAAAACGATAATGAAAGATAAGATGTGACGGCTGGATTTGACCGGCGTGACCGGTAATTCCTCATCGAAGCGTTGTTTTTTGAGGACAGGATGTTTGCAGTAGGAACATGCTGTCGCTTCTGTTTCCAATGGTGTTCCGCAAAGTGAACAACGTTCCATGAACCATCCCTCCTAAGTAAAATGACATAATATTTTTTGTGTCGAATAATATTTTTGAAATTCTAATTTAGAATAACATTAATTGGAAATCAAATCAAAAAGCAATTGGCTGAAGGCGGTAGTTGTTCGGCTGAACAGAAAAAAGGATTCTTTCCACGGGTGTGGAAAGAATCCTTTCTCATATGAAACTTTCATGTTCTTAGACGGAATAACTGCCGTCCGATTGCTCGGTTAACTCGAGTGTGTCTTTCGCAAAATAGCTGTCGACGACACGTGAAGCCGCCGAACCATCTTCCATCGCACAATACGCTTCCCGGAAGGAATCGAGTCGCGACTGGTAGTCGTTCGTCAATTGCGGGATATTCGCCAAGGCCTCAATAAAGGCATCTTCGGTCTCAAGAATCGGTCCCGGTAAGTCTTTGTAGTAATCAAGATAGAAACCGCGTAACGTATCGCGGTATAAATCAAGATCGTAAGCATAAAAGAACATCGGCCGGTTCATATTCGCGAAATCAAAGAAGACGGACGAATAGTCGGTAATCAATAAATCCGTGATCAAATAGAGTTCCTGAATATCCGGATAACTCGTGACATCGATGAAACGTTCCCGGTGTTCGGCAGGAATCCGCGGTTTCTTCGTCACAAGGACATGGGTCCGGATTAAGAAGACGTACTCGTCTCCGAGCGCTTCAGCGACGCGGTTGAAATCGAACGGATAGTCAAAGAAGAACTTTCCGTTTCCGAGCGACTGATGATCGCGGAAAGTCGGAGCATATAAAATGACTTTCTTATCATCTGACAATTGGAGTTTCGTCCGGATGCTTTCGATTGTCTTCGGCTGATTGTTCGAGAAGAACAAGTCATTGCGCGGATAACCGGATTCAAAAATCGGTCCATCATACCGGAAGGCACTTTTGAAAATCGTCGAGGCATAAGCACTCGGAGACAACAAGACGCTCCACTGCTTGATCGAGTTCGTGACCCGGTCGATGTATCCCTCGTCCCGTCCGTGAATCTCGTCCAAATCGAACAACATCTTCTTGAGCGGTGTGCCGTGCCACGTCTGAATATAGGTCGTCTCTTTCCGGCGTGTGAAGTAATGCGGGAAGTTCTGGTTGTTGACCCAGAACTTCGCCGTTGCCAGGTAATAGAAGTAAGCAGGTGACAGACGTTTGATGACTTTGGCATTCGGATCCCCGAGATACAGACGCTTATGGTAGACCCAGACGACTTTATAATCGAGATCACGTCGTTTTAATTCTTCATAGATATAACGCGGGCTGTCGGAATACTGTTTACCGAGTCCACTTTCAAACACGACAAGTTTCGGGTCGACCGGCAACCGTTGCATTAAACGATAGGCCAGTTTCATTGAAGGGAAGTAGAACCGGCTTCGGCGATACAGACGGAAGAGAATATTGGCGGCTTCCGCCGTCTGGATTTGTTCGATCCAATTCCGTTCCTTCTTAAAATCGACGATTGTTTGAAGAATTTTCTCCGAATACGAAGACTCGACGGGTTGCAAGAAGGCTGCAGCACGTGCCTGATATTCCGGCGCCATCGCGAACGAACGGGCAGCCGTCGCGTCGAGATCATCAAACAACTCATCGAGTGTCGATGAGATCGGTCCCGGTAATTCCTGTTCCAGATCCAGATAAGAACCCTTTGGTCCGATGAACCGGACCGGGTCAAATTGGAAATAGTGAACCGGACGATTCAAGAAACTAAAGTCGAACGCGACACTCGAATAATCGGTCACAAGGAGCAGACTTTCCTTCATTAATCCTTGTACGTCCCGTTCACCCTGATGGATGACCGTGATCGGCAAGTCTTCGAAGTGACTCGTATATTGTTGCATGTTCGGATGCAGGCAAAAGACGATTTCGAGCTGATGTTCGTCCGCGAATCGGTGTAATCGTTCACTTGTCAGCAACGTCTGATATTGTTGATAATACTCGGATTCAAAGAATTGAAGCGGTGTCTGTAACCAAGAACGCCATGTCGGGATGATCAACATTTGTCGTTTGACTTCGACATCTTTTGCAAGCAAAGCATCGAAGCGGGACAGACCGGTAATCCGGACTTCCCGTTCCGGATACCCCATGTCCTGAGTCACAAGACGTTTTTCCCGTTCTGAACTGACAAGGAATAAATCCGTATCGAACGCCGGTGCGAATTTGCCGTACTGGTCGTCCATGTTTTTCGTCCCAAGGACACCGTGCTGGATAAAGACACGATCAGCTTTCATCTTCCGTTTGAAGGCTTCCGACCGGAGCGGATAAAGATATTCAGCATGATGCGTCCCGATGACTTTTTTCGACATCAGTGAATGATAAATATGTTCCTTTGACTTGAACGGTAACGCATGTCCTAGCTGTTCGACTTGCGAATATTCATTGGACTCAGGATCAATCACGTAATAGACAGGACGATCGGGATACGTCTCGCGCATGTATTTAAAGAAATGATAACCGTTGTCTTGTGCTTTGTAAGGACGTTCGCCGACGAGCCATGTATTCTTTTCGGCAAACAGTCGATAGAGCGGAGCAAACTTCATCATATGATTCAAATAGGCATAGTTGTCATTCGTAAATTCCGTCATTTCGAACGACAGATTCCGGTGTCCGACCGTAAAGTACGGGATGATATGCATCGTCGTCGCATCTCCTTGCCCCCGTGTTTCGGGGGTCAATTGACGGGTGATATAACGTGCCCGTCCAAGGCGAAGCAACGTTGGGGCAGAACGGTGGTAATAGTCCAGAGCAACGAAAGCATCATAAATGCCTTCTTGTAAAAGTTGATGCTCCTGATGCAGACGTGTCCAATTGATGACTGTCCGGTACGTATACCGGTAGAGACCAAATTTTTCGGCACTCCGGGCGTTATCGTATACCCAATCAATCGGGACCGGGATTTGCTCACCCGTCTCGCGGTGCACGAGTTGTAACGTTCCTTTTCGGATGAAAGCATGCCGGGTAAAGATTTTCCCTTTGATTTCCGTTTGATCGGCGACTGGAGAATCAATCGCATCAATCTGCATCTTCGGTTTGACCTTTGGTTCCTTATTTAATAACAGGCGAAGATTCCCTTTTAAATCCGTATACAGGTGGGCAACATGTTGGAAGTCCGCATCAAGCAGTGGTTTTAATGGCGCGGCGATCCGGGTCTCCAAGAACCGGCCGAGAATGATTTCACGTGTGAAGAGATCATCAATAATCGTGGCGTGACTCGGTAAGCCGTTTGTTTCCCATTTCTCGAGCGTCGCAGGTTGGAAATCAGTGACGCTTTTCGAGAATTTGAGCCAGAGCGAGAAACGTCCGGAAGGGAGTTCTGTCTCCTCTTCAGTCGTGTCGCCAGAAGCATCTGTCTCTAAGCTTTCTAACGTGTCTTCAGCCTCTTTCAAAAGCAACGGCTGTTCCTGCTCGGTCAGTTCCTGATTTTCGAGGACACGATTGACGAGGGCAGGAAGTATGTCATGCGTCAACGAAAAGGAAAACTGATGTCCTCCTGAGCTGTGCGTGTTAGGTAAGGCGATTACTTCGTTTAAAAGACGATCGCGAACAAGTAAGGCTTCGACCGTCACTGTAGTATCAGAAAGTTTTCCTGAAAGGGTCTGTTCTTGGAATGTGGAATCCAGTTGCAGGAATTGTTTGAAATTCGATCGTTTTGGACTGTTTTTTTTCGGTGCTGGCAAAATCGTTTTTCCGAATCGTGCCATCCGTAATAATGTCTTGGAAAGACTCACGGGGTAGAACCTCCTCATAAAAAATCGTCTGTTTTCGACGGCGAAAACAAACAGAACGTGTCGTGTGCATGACAATTATCATATCATATTTTACTTTTTTTAGATGGTCAAAATAAAGACAAGTTACAGGAGGCAATCAAGATGCATCATTTCATCTGTATCGACAGCTTCAAAGGCTGCATCAGCTCGTCGGATGCAGCACATGCCATCGAACGGGGTATTTTACACGCCGATCCTGACGCGACGATTGATTGGAGCCCTGTCGCGGACGGTGGAGAAGGTACGATTGACGTGTTATCCGCCAACGGATTTGAGAAAATCGTTGCTCCGACAATCGATTTAGCCGGTCGGCCGATTGAAATGTCCTATGCTCAAAAAGACCGGATTGCCGTGATTGAGGTGGCGACAATCTGTGGGTTGCATTTGAAACGTCCGGAGGATGATGCGTTTTCAGTTCATACACGAGGAGTCGGGCGTCTCGTCCGGCAGATTTTGGCGACTGGTGTATCGGATGTCTTTCTTGCCTTGGGCGGTACGGCGACGACCGATGGCGGACTTGGTTTTTTGGCGGAACTGGGGGCTGACTTGCTGACACAAACCGGTGCGCCGATTCCATGGCAAACGAATCCGTTGATGGAAACGAAACAAATCCGTTTGCCGGCAAGGTCCGGTTCCTTACACGTATTGGCCGACGTTACGGCTTCGTATGCCGGCGAACAAGGAGCTGCTTACGTCTTCGGACCTCAAAAAGGACTGATCACATCCGACATCAATTTACTCGATGACCGGTTAAAAGAGATTGGAAGCCAACTTCACATCGACCATATCAAAGGGGCAGGGGCTGCCGGAGGACTTGGTGGAGCGGCATATGCGCTCGGCGCTTCAATCGAATCCGGAGCATCGTTTGTCCTCCGGATGATTCATGCGCAGGGACGAATCGAACGAGCCGCTTATGTCTGGACAGGGGAAGGACGGGTCGACCGTCAAACCGCGATGGGAAAGCTTCCTTCACAAGTCAGCGCATTAGCTGATCGTGCGGATGTTCCTTGTATCGTCCTGGCAGGAGAAGTCACGGAACGATTGGAACAGGCGTGGATCTGCGAAGCAATTCATGATCCGGGTGAAGGGAAGACACTCGATCCATTCATCACGAAACAACGGTTGGCGCGACGGGCAGAACAAATCGTCCGGCGTTTAAACCTGAAATGACTTTTCTAATTTAGGGAAATGGTTGACTGGAAAAGGAATGAAGCGCTGGCGCTTAGGGTAAAAGAAACTATACTACTCTATCAATTGGAAGGCAGGTCACCACCATGATCAATCAGTCGATTCAACTGTCATTTCGACAAGTCCGGGCACTCGTCGAACATACATTATTGTTATTCAAGGAGCTCGATCAACAACTCGCCAATCGGGGGTACGAACCGATTTTACCGGATGTCGTCCAAACGGAACACGGCATCAGCATTCATCAGACGAAAGACAGCGCGGAGTCACTGGTTCCGCATTTTTTGACCCGGTCTTACACACGTCAAAATGAAAAAGTCTCGAATCATGCGCTGATTGTGTCCGTTCAATACACGCATCCGCTCCACGAACGGTTTGATCCGGTCGTCCTGGTCGGAGACGTCATGTTCAAAAACCCGAAACAGACGGCAAAACTGTTGCTCGATAAACCATGGCTGTTGAAGTATGCCGCCTTCGAATCGACGGCAGCCGGATCATTTGAGCCGACCGGAAAACGTTTCCGGACCCAGCCGATTGAAGAAATCGAATGGCTTGATGTCTGGGGACATCCGTTTACGGAAATGCGGGATGTCGAGGACGTGAAAGTATTGGCGGAAGAAATGATTAAAGGGCACTTGGAGCCGGGGACACCTTGATGTACGGCACGTCATCACGCAAAAATTACGTGAAGCAAGTGATTCTTTTTTGAACGAGACGAGGGTGGCAGAATTGTAATCTGCCACCCTTGTCTTTGTAAAACTGACCGTTGAGTCAGCCCGTTATGTGTGTGTGATACGTAACTCTTGTTCATCGATTTTAGACCGCAACGACAATCCGTTCGATGGCTGCGACAAGATCCATCGGATTGGTTTTTGGAGCAAACCGTGTCACTTCCCCGTCGCGCGTCACTAAAAATTTTGTGAAGTTCCATTCGACATCCTGCTCGCCTGTCGTGTTTGGCGCAAGTGCCTTCAGTTCTGCGAACAATGGATGTGTTCCTTCTCCGTTGACTTCGATTTTTGAGAAGACAGGGAACGTCACGCCGTAGTTCATTTGGCAAAAGCTTTGAATTTCTTCGTCCGTTCCCGGATCCTGTCCGGCAAACTGATTACACGGAAAACCGAGGACGACGAGTCCTTGTTTCCGGTAATCCTGATGGAGTTGTTCAAGCCCTTCGAACTGTGGCGTCAAGCCGCATTTACTCGCTGTGTTGACAATCAGCCAAGCCTGTCCCGGATAATCTTTTAACGTTGCTTCCGTACCATCAATCCGCTGAAACGTCTGTTCCTGTAACATAAAATTCCCCCTTATGGTCTTACCATCAGTGTATCAAATGCGTCCGGCTTTCGCCTGAAAAACGGTCATCAGATGACAATTCCTTCACAATCCGGTGTCAGACGCCCGGAACAATTATAAAATTTGATAAAATACAAAAGACTTTGGAAAGAAAGGAGAGATGCCACATGAGAAAGATGTTGAAACAATCGCGTTTTGTCATGATCGCGACGCTTTGTCTCGTCTTGGTTGCAAGTGTTGTTACACTGCTGACCCTCGGATTCGAACGTGATATTGTGATTCTTGTTTCTGGAGTGGTCGCCCTGTGGGTGACGATGCTAGCTCCTTTGACGGTCCAGGCCAAACTGAATGAGCAATCATAACCGATGTTGATTCAAAAAACCGCAGTCCGAGTTCCTGCTGAAGGAGTGTTTCCATTCAGATGAAGGAACCGGTTCCTGCGGTTTTTTTCCTTCTATAACATAGGTCGTAAAAACACTATTTTTATAAAGTAAGTCATCAAAAAGTCTGACTATATTTTTTTTAGAAATTCTATTTACAAGCTTGAATAATCGGAGTAATATCCATCTCATCAACGAACACTAACATGTTAATGCTTCGATCTCAAAGTACGCCGAATTCATGATTGAAGCGGGGGACCCAACCGTCACGACACGTGACACGGGGTGAATCTTCTCAGGTAAGAGAAGTAGGGCGAAATCCTAGGTATGCCCGAATCCGACAGCTAACCTCGCAGGCGTTTTAGGAGGGAACGACTCTTATTCAGTGATGCCAATTTTTTTAGGCGATGCTGGGGCCGTTACTGCCTCACATCGTCTTTTTGCCGTGCTCAATTGTAAAAATATTGAATAATATGGAGGTAATTTCAACATGGAGGACCTTTGGAGTGTCTTGTTACTCGCATTGTTTTTCGGAAGTTCGTTTTTGATGATTGGTTTGATTGAACGGATTCAATGGCGGGCAGGTGACCGGAAATGACCTGGTTTTTGCTGGCTACCGGTTGTGTTGTCTTTTTGTATCTGAGTTATTGTTTGATTTATCCAGAAAAATTCTAATCGCATAGGAGAAACAAATCATGTGGACTCAATTTTTAATTCAATTTTGGATTTTACTGATCATCACCCTGGGAGCGGCCGTTTTGCTTGGACGGTACATCGGAACGGTCTTTGCACCTGTGGCCATTCGAAAAAACGACTGGATCGGTAAGGTGGAACGACGACTCTTGTTGTTGCTCGGCGTCGACGAACGAAAACAGGACCAGTCATGGGTCGGTTATGCGAAAAGTCTGCTGCTCGTCAATCTGTTGTTCTTCGTCGGAGGATACGTGTTACTCCGTTTTCAAGGCATCCTGCCTTTGAATCCGAACGGTGCCGCTAATCTTGACTGGTCGACTGCCCTGCATACGACCATCAGTTTCATGACGAATACGGATCAACAGCATTACTCCGGTGAAGCATTATCCTATCTGTCACAGACGTTTGTCCTCGGAACGATGCTGTTCGTCGCACCGACGATGGCCTTTACAGTCTGCATCGCCGTCATCCGCGGCCTGGCGAATCAGCCGCTCGGGAACTTTTATGCGGACTTCGTTCGTTTCATCATCCGTGTCCTACTTCCGGTGTCTTTCGTATTTGGCGTGTTGCTGATTTTACTCGGCGTCCCGCAGACGTTTGGCGGTGCCGTGACGGTGACGACACTCGAAGGCGCGAAGCAGTTGATTTACCGCGGACCGGTCGCTGCTTTTGAAGTCATTAAACAGCTGGGGAACAACGGTGGCGGATTCTTCGGGGCGAACGGCGCCCACCCGTTTGAAAACCCGAACCAGTACGTCAACTTTATCCAGATGTTTTTGATGCTGCTGATTCCGATGTCACTTCCAATCGCTTACGGAAAACTGATCGGCTCAGCAAAACAAGGCCGCCTTTTCCTCGGTGTCATGACCATCCTGTTTATGCTGATGACGTTCGGGATGGCGGGCAGTTTGTTTGCGAATCCGACCGCACACGGTCAGGAACTCCGGTTCGGTCAAGTCGGAACTGTCTTGTACAGTTCCATTACGACAGCGGCTGAAACAGGTGCTGTCAATGCGATGCACGATTCGCTTCATCCGCTTGCCGGATTAATCCAGCTCGGAAACATGATGCTGAATGTCGTCTACGGCGGAACGGGTGCCGGTTTCCTGAACGTACTGCTGTATGCGTTTGTCGCGGTCTTCCTGACCGGACTATTGATCGGGCGGACGCCGACCTTCCTCGGCAAAAAGCTCGAGACGTTTGAGGTCAAGCTGATGGCAATTACGTTACTCGTTCCGCCGTTTCTGATTCTGGTCGGAACCGCGATTTCGATGTACGTCGCACCGGGTGTCGGAGCGATTTCCAATCCCGGCTACCATGGTCTATCCCAAGTTCTATATGAGTTCACCTCGGCGACGGCCAACAACGGTTCCGGCTTTGAAGGACTTGGCGATGCGAACGTCTACTGGAATGTCTCAACGTCGTTTGCCTTATTCTTCGGTCGTTACATCCCGTTAATCCTGATGCTTGCGATTGCCGGATCGTTAAAAGCGAAACCGGCTGTTCCACAGGATGAATTTTCTTTTAAAACAGATACCCCACTTTTCGGTACAGTTTTCCTCGGTACGGTCGTACTCGTCGGTGCACTGACATTCCTGCCAGTGCTCGTGCTTGGACCTATCGCGGATTGGCTGACGATGTGAACAGGAGATAATGAAAGATGATGGAACCAATCAAAGATCAACCTACTGGGCAGAAACCGAACGTTCCGGAAAAAGAAGCAACAGCAACTGTCAATCCATCGATTGCGAAACAAGCGACACTGGATGCCTTGAAGAAACTAAACCCGGTTCATATGGTGAAACAACCGATCATGTTCGTCGTCTGGATCGGTTGCCTGCTTGCAATCGGCTATACGGTTTTCATCGATGAGATGCGCGGCTTTAACCTAGCCGTCAGTATCATCCTATTCCTGACTGTCTTGTTCGCGAATTTTGCCGAATCGATTGCCGAAGGACGCGGGAAAGCACAGGCGGATTCCTTGAAAGCCTCGAAAGCCGATGTCATGGCACGGAAACGGGTCGGTCAAATGATCGAGAACGTGTCCTCGGCGACACTGCGTAAAGGTGATATCGTTTTCGTCCGGACCGGTGAATATGTACCGGGGGACGGCGAAATCATCAAAGGGCTTGCTTCAATCGATGAGTCGGCAATCACAGGTGAGTCAGCACCTGTCATTAAAGAAGCAGGGGGCGATTTTTCGTCCGTCATCGGCGGAACGTTAGTCGTCAGTGATGAAATTGAAGTCCGGATCACGAGCAATCCCGGCGAGTCATTCCTCGATCAGATGATTGCGCTCGTTGAAGGGGCAAGCCGGCAAAAAACACCAAACGAGTTGGCGCTGTCGACTTTACTGACAAGCTTGACGCTGATCTTTTTACTCGTCGTCATGACACTGCCTGTCTTTACGAATTATTTAGGATTCAGCTTATCGGGTCCGATCCTGATTGCACTGCTCGTCTGTTTGATTCCGACGACGATCGGCGGATTGTTATCAGCAATCGGAATTGCCGGAATGGACCGGGTGACCCGGTTCAACGTCATCGCGATGAGCGGGAAGGCGGTCGAAGCGGCAGGCGACATCCAAACGATTATCCTCGATAAAACCGGAACGATTACATTCGGGAACCGGATGGCATCTGACATTTTACCGGTCGGTGACGCAACGACGGAAGCCACCTTTGCCGGCGCGACGCTCTCATCACTTGCCGACGAGACACCGGAAGGCCGCTCGGTTCTGGAACTTGCCGAACTGCGAAACATGACGATCGAACATGACCGTTTGCAAGGTGCGGAAATCATTCCGTTCCGCGCGGAAACACGGATGTCGGGACTTGATTTAGCAGACGGTCGCCGCGTTCGAAAAGGGGCCGGTCAAGCGATTCAACAGTGGGTCGTTGATCAAGGGGGAGACATCCCCGGCAATCTTCAGGAAACGGTCGAGCAGATTTCCCGTCTCGGCGGCACGCCGCTCGTCATTGCCATCGATTCGACGATCTTAGGTGTCATTTACTTGAAAGACACGGTCAAACCCGGCATGCGGGAACGATTTGACCGCCTGCGGGAGATGGGGATTAAAACCGTCATGTGTACCGGCGACAATCCATTGACGGCAGCGACGATTGCCCGGGAAGCCGGAGTCGATGACTTCGTCGCCGAATGTACACCGGAAGATAAGATCCGGGTCATCAAACGCGAGCAGGACGCAGGACACCTGGTCGCGATGACGGGGGACGGAACGAACGATGCGCCGGCGCTCGCTCAGGCCGATGTCGGTCTTGCGATGAACAGCGGGACACAGGCAGCAAAAGAAGCAGCCAACATGATTGATCTCGATTCCAATCCGACGAAAATTATCGAAGTCGTCGAAATCGGGAAACAGTTGCTGATGACACGCGGCGCGTTGACGACGTTTTCGATTGCCAATGATGTCGCGAAATACTTTGCGATTATTCCGGCAATCTTCATGGTCGCGATTCCCCAAATGGAACTGCTCAACATCATGCGACTCGATTCGCCGACGACCGCGATTCTCTCGGCCTTGATCTTTAACGCGATTATCATCCCAATGCTGATTCCGCTCGCGATGAAAGGTGTCTCGTATAAACCGATGACAGCGGATCAGCTACTTGGTCGGAATTTACTCATCTATGGTCTCGGCGGCGTCATCGTCCCGTTCATCGGCATTAAAATCATTGATGTCTTGCTCGCAAGCATCCTATAAGGAGAACAGAATCATGAAACAGGCCATTCGTGTGACGGTTTTCGTCACCGCGTTGTGCGGGATTGTCTTTCCCGCTTTGCTGACCTTATTCGGTCAGTTACTCGTCCCGGACAAAGCAGCCGGTTCTTTGCTGCAGGAAAACGGAAAATTCATCGGATCGGAATTGATCGCTCAACCGTTCACGTCGAAACAGTATTTTCACGGACGTCCGTCAGCGGTGGATCAATTAGCGGGAGCTTCTGCCGGGGATAACCTGGCCGCGTCAAACCCGGAGCTTGGCAAGCAGATGGCGGAATACGAAAAACAGAATCAGGTGGACGGCGCTTCGCTTCCGGACGATGCCCGCGTGACATCCGGTTCTGGCTTCGATCCGCACATCTCGCTCGATTATGCACGGGCCCAGGTGAAACGGATTGCAACGGAACGAAACCTCTCGCCTGATGCCGTTCGACGATTAGTTGATCAGGAAGCAGGGAACAATCAATATGTGAACGTTCTGATGTTGAATCTGAAGCTTGATCGGAGTCCATCATGACACGCGGAAAGCTGAAGCTGTACATCGGCTCGGCTCCAGGTGTCGGGAAGACGTATAAAATGCTCGCGGATGCACATGCGTTAGTCGGGGAAGGGAAGGACGTCGTCATCGGCTTGATTGAGACGCACGGCCGACGCGATACGGCAGAGATGATTGGACGGCTCGAGCAGGTGCCGTTACTCGACGTCCATTATAAAGAGAAAGTGTTTCTTGAGGTGAACGTCGAAGCGATCATTTCCCGCAAGCCGGATATTGTGTTGATTGACGAACTGGCACATACGAATGCGCCGGGTTCGGTTCGAAAAAAACGGTACCAGGATGTCTCTGTCCTGCTTGAAGCGGGAATCAATGTCTATTCGGCTGTCAACATCCAGCATTTCGAAAGCCTGCTGTTTAAGGTGAAAGAAATGACAGGGGTCGAAGTCCGGGAGCGGATTCCGGATCCCTTTCTCGGGGAGGCGGATGAGATTCTACTCGTGGACGTGACGCCGCAAACATTGCGCGAGCGGTTGGAACACGGGAAAATTTATAAAAAAGAGAAGATTGAACAAAGCTTGAATTCTTTTTTCTCCTTACAAAACTTAGCGAGCTTACGGGAGTTATCGCTCCGGCAAGTCGCAGATGAAGTCGACGATCAAGTGTATCAAGCCCGTCTGCTGATTGAAAAAGATCCGACATTATTACAGGAACGAATTTTGGTCTGTGTCCAGTTGAACGAAAATGCACGAAAGTTAATCTATCGTGGATTTCGGATGGCGAGCCGGATGAAAGCGGATCTCTATATCTTGACGATTCTACCCAAACCGGAAAACCAGTTGCCGGCATTTCAAAAAGAAGTACTGGCGATGTTACGGGAAAGTGGTGCCCTGTTTGACGCAGAAGTTTTAATTCGGATTCAAGGAGAACGTTCGATTGCGGAGACCATCACGGCGGCCGCAAAACATCACCGCATTACACAAATCGTGCTCGGTCAATCCGCACGGACCCGGTGGCAGGAAATCCGGCGCGGTTCGATCGTCAATCAAATCATGCGCCAAAACCGGGGCATTGATTTGCAAATCGTCGCTGATGATCAAGTCTGACAGGGTGTCTCTTCCGCGTAAATGCAGGGGACGTCTTCCGTCAGATGGTGGCGGTCAAAGCACACAAAAAAATCCAGACCACGAATCGATTGATTCAGTGTCTGGATTTTTTTGTATTTCTTAACGCGTAAAGACTGGAATATCAAAGACGGCCGTATAGCTGTCCATCTGTTCATACAGCTTGTAGATTTGGGTTGTTTGTTTGACCGCCCAGCCCATATCCGTCGCGTACTGGTGAACACCGGGACGCATCGGACTCCAACGCATTTTGTAGAGTGTGTTTTGATCGTAAGCATTGTGGATGTATGTCGTACTGATGAATTCAGCACCACCGACGATGGCGGCTTCCGGTGTGAACCATCCTTTGCTGTACGCATATGCAGCACCTGTATTGATGGCATCGTAGTCATACGCGCCGATTCCGTACATGTTGTAGACCGTGCGTCCGTTCCAAGTGACGCCTGTCGCAAGTTTCGACGTCCCGTTCCCTGTCTCAAGTAAAGCATGTGAGATGAGGTACGCTTCGTTAACCGAATACTTCGCACCGGCATCGATGAAAGCTTGGCCGCAGCTGCCTGTCGTACATTTACCGAAGATTCCTTTTGTCGCGAGGATATTGTTCAGCGTCGCGGCTGAAGCACCTGTTGATTTGGATAGATCAAGGAACTGGTAATAGGCAGAGGATTGACGGTCGACTTTTAACGGGTCGGCCGCATTCCGGACATCGGCTTCAAGAGCGTTCAACCAATAAATCGTTGAATAGCGTGTAGTCGATGTATAGACACGCGGATAGGTCGTATAGAATCCGCTGACGTTTTGGTAGACCTTAATCATCACGTTCGGTTTGAACTGACCATAGACGTGACTGGCAGTCGTCGCACCGGAGCGGATGTTCAGCGGTGTCGTTGCCGTGACAGTGGCAATCGTTCCGTTGACAGGATCAAGTGCACCGCCGAGGCGAACGTAATCCGAACTGACATACATCAGTTTCGAAGCATATAAATCAGTTTGCGGTGGCGGATTCAGTTTCATTTGGGCACTGATGAAGCTGTCAAACGTATACGGAGTGGCGACCGAATTATAGACGTTCAGCTTGGCTGATGTCATGACCATGGTTCCGTTGTACGCATAAAGCGTCTTCCCTTCATAAGAAACTTCGTACCAGCTGCCGATTTTACCGGTGACCGGTAAAATCGTGTTCACCGGAATGGAAGCGACGAGCTGATAGGCATCCCCGACGTAAGACCGGAGCGAAGTCGTACCGGTTGCCCGGACGAATGATTTTTCAATCGGCTCATAAGCGATCGGTGAAGTCGGTTGACCGAGTTTGATGTAACCTGTTTTTCCGTTGACAGTGACTTGATGCCACTGTCCGTTGACGGATGTCGTGACAAGGGTTTTCGTCGAGTAGACATTGCCTTTGTTTAAGTTGGCGATTGTTGTTGCCGTATCTTTTGCATCACTTTTGACAGCGACCGGAGCGTCGAGTAAGAAGCGGACTTCTGCAATCGTCGTTGTGTCCGAGAACTCCGTCAAAGTGGAAGTAGCTGCATAACCGCTTTTACCGGCATAGGTGATTTTCATCCAGTTGCCGATTTTTCCTGTCACCGTGACGACTGTTCCGTTCGGAATGGTCGTGACCGAAGCGTACGATGGTCCGGCATATGACCGGAGCGGTGTTGAAGCTGATGTTTTATATTTTGTAGCCGGTAATGCCTGATAGTCGATCGATGTTCCCTGGTTGACGCGAACGTAACCGGTTTTTCCGTCGATTGTCATCCGGTGCCACTGTTCCGACCGGCCGTTCGTGACGAGTTGTGTCGTGTAGTAGACGTCATTTACCGAGAGTGTCGTCAACGTATCGGCTGTCGAGTGGTGCGATTTCTTTACGTCGACTGACTTCGATAAGACGAATCGTGAAGCCGGCAGTGTTTTTTTTGTAATCAATTCAGTCATCGTATCCGCAACAACATAACCGGTTTTCCCGTTAGCCGATACTTTATACCAATCTTGAATTTTTCCGATGACCTGAACGTTCGTACCTGTCGCGATGGTTGCGACAGTCGCATATGAATTTCCTGCATATGTACGCAGTACAGTCGTTTCTGTCGCTTTCATTGCCATGTTCTCTGAACTGTAATCGACAGGTGTCCCTTGATCGACCGGGATGTATCCTGTCTGACCGTCTTTTATGACACGATGCCATTTAGACGAACCATTCGTGACGAGTTGATTCGTTTGATAGATATCCTTTGCCTTGAACATCGTGACGGTCGCAGCGTTGGCTTTCGGTACTGCTTTCATCGCGACATCCGTTTCAAGTTGGATATCGGTCGCCGGAATCGGTTGTGTCGTCACATAATCCGTAAAGGTCGTACCGGCTGCGTAACCTGATTTTCCGTCATAAGAGACTTTATACCAGTTGCCGATCTGTCCTTGGATTTTGACGACGGTCCCGTTTGGAATCGTTTTAATGACACCGTACGAAGGACCGGCATACGAGTGCAAGGCCGTTGCTGTCGTTGTCTTTAGAGAAAGATCATGGACCGTATAATACTTGATCGTTTTTCCCTGATTGACTTTGACATAACCGGTTTTGCCATCTTTTGAGACTTTATGCCATTGCTCGCCAAGCGGATTTGTCACAAGTTGCGTCGTGTAGTAGACGTTTCCTGTTTGCAGGCTGGCAAGTGTCGCAGCGGAAGAAACCGGTGTAGCTTTGATTTCAACCGAATTCGACAACAGGAAGCGTGACGAGGCTAACTTGACCTTCGCCGTGTATTCATTTAAAGCAGCAGTCAAGACATAACCTGTTTTGCCGTCATACGTGATGCGGTGATAGAGACCAGAACGAGCAGTCGATTTGACGATTGCTCCTTTTGGAATCGTGACAAGCGGTCGTTTTGTTCCGTCCGTCGTGTCGTACAGGACAAGAGCCGATTTCGTCTGGAATGCGGTTTCCGGAATCGTTGTTACCTCTTGTTTAGAAGAGCCGGTGAACGCACCTTTATGCATATAACCTGACTTACCTGCATAAGTGACGTTGTACCAGTCACCGATTCGTCCGGTCGTTTGCAGGGAAGTCCCTGTTGGAACGACAATCTGCCGCGGATAGGCTGTACCGGCATATTGACGGAGGATGTAACCGTCTGTCGTTTTTAAAGCAGTCTTCGACATTTTCGTGTAGGCAATCGGTGTCGCGTTTAAGGCACGGGCATAAACCGTCTTGCCGTCATATTTGACACGATAAAAGATTTCGCCAACCGAATTCGTGATTTTTTGTGAACTGTAGTACGCATCCTGTTCATTTAAAGTAGCGATGACAGGAGCTGTCGCCGACGCTGATGTATAAAGGGGCGTCTTTTTCGAAACGAGGAACCGTTGTCCTTTAATCGTTTCTTTCTGATCAAATGCTGTTAGATATTTTGACGCGACATATCCCGTTTTTCCGCCGTATGCTACTCTTCTGAAATAGCCAGAAGACGACTCATACGTGGATGAAACGATAGTTCCGGTCTTGATCGTCAACAAGCGTTTCCGTGAAGATGTCGTCTTGTCATACAGATAAGTATCGGCAGACAGACGGTAGGTCGTTGCTTTGGTCGTCGCAGCTTCGAGTGAAGGGCTGTAAGAAACAAATATGCCGAGGACCAGGATAAAGCTGACCAGCATCTTCAAGGGTTTCGTGAATAGTGTCGTGTTCAAAGATCGTATCCTCCTAGTTAGAATTCGTCCGAAGACGTTTCGGGCTCTAGGATGTCAATTCTAAGATGTGAAATTAATTTGCCTATACTTACTATCGACAATAAAACATTTATCTACAGTATATTTAGATTTTTTTTGAAAAAAGGGGTTTAGTTTTTTTAAAAACCCTTCTGTTTTAGGAAACAGAAGGGAATTAAGTCATATCATGATTTTTTGAAAAAGTTCCGACAGATTAGTCGTCGGTCGGTCGCATTGAAAATCATGACAAAGATAGGCTGTCGCCTGTCGAGTCGGAGCATCGTACGTGGCAAGGAATGGAGCGATTTCGAGCAAGTCCGTTTTTGAACCGACGAGCAGTGAAAGTTCAGGCAGGCGGCGCTGATGGAGCTGCGTCAGAAACGAGGCGACGTCCGTGTAAGATTCCGTCAACAAGATCAACTCCTTTGGTTCCATCAACGTCCGCGTGTAGACACTCAGAAGACGGGCGAAACCGGTCGGTTGAGATTTAATTTCGGAAGCAAGCGTCGAGAAGTTCCGCTGGGCCTGATCCCGGTAGTCGGTCCGGCCTGTCAGCTGGGATAAACGAAGCAGATTCGAGACAGCCGTGCTGTTACCGGCCGGTTTGACGCCGTCATAAACATCTTTCGGCCGCATGAGTAACGTCTCGTCCTCAAATGAAGTAAAGAAAAAGCTGCCGTCTTCGTCAGAGAAGTCCCCGATCATCCGCTCTGTCAGCCGGATTGCCTGTTTGAGATAGGGGATGTGCTGTGTCGTTTGATGCAGCTCGAGATAAGCTTCCGTCAAGAAACTGTAGTCATCGAGATAACCGTTTCCTTGAATATGACCTTGACGGTACCGGACGTGTAACCGGTCGTCGTCCATCAAATGGGTCTCAAGGAACGTCAAAGCCTGTCGGGCACGCTCTGTATACCGCTCATCGTTAAAAACACGTCCTGCTTTCGCATAGGCAGAAATCATCAAGGCGTTCCAAGACGTTAAGACCTTATCGTCACGGAACGGACGGGTCCTTTGACTACGGAAGAGCAACAAGGTCCGGCGCTCCTGCTCGAGTTGGATCAGGATATCTTGGACAGCGGTATTTCGATCAGCCGAGAGTTGCTGAATCGATTGACCGGTCCGCCGAAAAACAATCCGCCCTTCGAAGTTTCCTTGAGGCGTGGCTTGATAGAGAAGTGGGAAAACGGCGTCTTGTCCGAGTAAATCCGTCAGTTCATCGAATGTGAACGTATAAAAAAGACCTTCGCGACCTTCGCTGTCCGCATCTTCTGCCGAATAAAACGCACCGTCCGGAGAGGACAAATCGCGTTCGATGTACGCAAAAATTTCTTCCGCATATTGTTTAAACCGTTCTCTGCCCGATACTTGATACGTTTCGATACATAATGTCGCAAATAAGGCATTGTCATACAACATTTTTTCAAAATGCGGGATTTCCCAGCGTTCATCGACCGTATACCGGTAAAGACCGAATCCAACGTGATCGGTGATTCCGCCATCCCGCATCGCGGTTAAGGTCCGCATGACCATTTGCAAGGCGGTCTCATCTTCTGCGAACCGGTAATAATCGAGCAGGAAAGTCAGCAACGAAGGCGATGGGAACTTAGGAGCTGTGCCAAACCCGCCGTTCTCCACATCAAACTGACGCATTGCCTGATCAAATGTCTCGTGGACCAATGCCTCATCCAGTGGATCCTCTGAGTCGAAGGTCGTGACCGCCGTTAACGCCTGAATGATTTCCTGTCCGACCCGTTTGATTTTGCCCGGATCGGTCCGGTAGTGTTCACTGAGCTGCAAAAGAACCTGTCGGAAGCTCGGGCGGTTGAATTGCGGTGTCTTCGGAAAATAGGTACCGATGTAAAAAGGTGTCTGATCCGGGGACATGAAGACGCTGAGCGGCCAACCGCCCTGTCCGTTCATCAGTTGGGCCGCCGTCATATAAATCTGATCGATATCCGGTCGTTCTTCCCGGTCGACTTTGATCGAGATGAACCAGTCATTCAGCATCCGGGCCGTTTCTTCGTCTTCGAAGCTTTCGTGTGCCAAAACATGGCACCAATGACAGGTCGAATAGCCAATCGACAGGAAAATCGGTTTGTTCGCCGAACGGGCAGCGGCAAACGCTTCTTCCCCCCATGGATACCAATCAACCGGATTGGTGGCGTGTTGGAGTAAATAAGGACTTTTTTCATTGATCAGTCGATTCGTCGCCATCTCTAAAACCTCGTTTCTTCTATAGTAATAGTCAGTCGTCTTTTGATAACCTTAACGATACCGGTGTTCGGGAGATGAATCAACAAAAGGACCCGTATCCAAAATAGAAGTTTCTTAAAAAAGATTGACTTTATAAAATAAAACGTGGTATATTAAATTTTGTCATGAATCGGGGATGATCACTCATGTGAGAATCCATCACAAAAATACACAATTTAATAATCAGGTCAGGATTTTTAGACCTTACTGACAAATGAGTCAGACATAAGTCATCGCTTTTATTTTGTCCTTCTTCTGTTGAACGAGAAGAAGTTGACCCAGCAAGATAAACCTTCCATTCGATACTTTTCAGCTCATTTCCGAGCGAAATTCTAAAAATCCCAGTAAATACGCAACCCAACGCGTAACTTGATTCTTGCTAAAACGCTTGATTCAGCTGGCGCGGCCAAGGAGCCGTAACAACGAAAGAGAGGTAGGGCTTTCGTCGTTTCAGGTGTTTTGATCACCTGTATCCTCGATTCTCATGACACCTAAAAAACAGACACGCTGAAAAGGCGTTTTTTTTATGCCGTTTTTTCATAAATATGACTACGGAAGCTGAGCATTCCATCCTGAAAGACGAATAATTAATTTTTGTAAGCGTTAACAAGTTATTCTTTTACGAATATTAACATCTTTTTTTACATAAAACATACACTATTCATGAATTAATCTGATAATATAAAGAAGTGTCAGAAAATTCATAGGGGGTCAACATCATGAAGAACGTCAGTACGTTTGGGAAGTGGGCATTGGTCGGAGCATTAACAGCAGGAATTCTTCCACAAGCAGGCATTACGGTCGGGGCAGAAGGCGAAGGCGTCATCTTGTCCGAGTACATAGAGGGGTCAAGCAACAACAAAGCGATTGAAATTTATAATGGTTCGGGTCAAATCATCAATCTTTCAGATTACACGCTTGTTCAATATACGAATGGTGGACCGACGGAGTCAAAAATTACACTGTCGGGAACGCTTGAGCCGGGAAAAACATTTGTCATTGCCAATTCAAGTGCGAATGCAGACATTAAAGGAAAAGCTCAGCAAACAACAGGTTCACTAAACTTTAACGGAAATGATCCTGTTGCCTTGAAAAAAGGCGATGTCGTCCTCGATATTATCGGTCCGGTCGGCTCAAGTGCTGATTTCGCGAAAGATACGACACTCGTTCGGAACTCAAACGTAACAGCCGGTTCGAAAACATACGAACCATCACAATGGACAAGCTTCCCGGTCGACACGTTAACGAATCTCGGGACGCACGCTGCTGAAGCCGGAGACATTTTAGTCGCACCGACGGCGTCACCGGTCGGAGAAGTCGATCGCGGCGATCAAGTGACGTTAAACGGAGAAGGTACGATCCACTATACCGTCGACGGATCAACACCGACTGCTGAAAGTCCGGTCTACTCCGGTCCGATTACAATTAATGAAGAAATGACGATTCAGGCAGTGGCCGTCAAAGACGGAAAAACGTCTGCTGTTTCGACATTCAAATACTACATCGCACCTCCAATCACGAAAATCAGCAGCATTCAAGGAGTCGCGCATACATCACCATACGCGGATCAACTTGTCCGGACGACGGGTGTCGTCACATATATCGTCGATGCCAACAACTTCTACATGCAGGATCCAAATCCGGATAACAACAGTAAAACGTCTGAAGGAGTGCTGGTCTACGCGAAAAACCACGGTGCAGCAGTCGGACAGACTGTCTCAACTACAGGATACGTCAAAGAATGGTTGCTTGGCGGATACAGTGACAAGTTCGATACGGATCTCGCGGTGACGGAAATCAGTACCGTTAATCTTGTTAAAGGTGCATTGAACTCAGGATTGCCGGCAAGTATCGTTCTCGGGGAAAACGGTGTCTTGATTCCGACGAAAGTCATCGACAACGATTCATTTGCTGAGTTTGATCCGGCTGAAGATGCAATCGATTTATACGAAAGTGTCGAAGGAATGCGTGTCGCGCTTCCAAATGCCATCGTCACGGGACCGCAGGCCAACCGGACGATTCCGGTCCGTACGCAAACAGCGGATAAAGTCTACACGAAACGCGGCACACCGATTCTGACAGCGGATAATGCCAATCCGGAGCGTCTGTTCGTCGAGATGGGCAGCAGCTCGTACCGCGCGAAATCAGGGGACCGTTTCGAAGGAACAATCGAAGGAGTCATGAGCTATAATTACTCAGCGTATAAAGTGTTAGCGAAAGCAGCAGACTTACCGAAACTGATTACAAGTGAAGTCGATCGTCAACCGACGAACATTGAAACAGGCGATTCACGTTTGACGGTTGCTTCGTATAACGTGGAAAACTTTGCTTCAACGGCGGATGCCGGAAAAGTCGACCGTGTCTCGGAAGGAATCGCGACATTCCTGAAAACACCGGATATCGTCGGTTTGACAGAGATGCAGGATAACGATGGGGCGACAGACAGCGGCACAGTCGATGCATCGAAATCATTTGAGACATTGATTACAGCAATCGAAGCGAAAACAGGTGTCCGTTATGCGTATACGGATATCGCACCGGAAGATAAAAAAGACGGCGGACAACCGGGCGGAAATATCCGTGTCGGTTTCTTATACAACCCGGCTCGTGTTTCACTTGCACCAGGTGAAAAAGGAACAGCGACAGAAGCTGTTGCCGTTGAAAACGGTAAGCTGACGAACAACCCGGGTCGCATTCAACCGAACGATCCAAACTTTGACAGCTCACGGAAACCGCTCGTCGGCGAATTCATCTTTAAAGGCGAATCGTATCACGTCATCGTTAACCACTTTAACTCTAAAGGCGGCGATGGAGCGGACTTTGGTAAAAACCAGCCGGTCGTTCGTAAGAGTGAAGTACAGCGTCACGCAATCGCTGGCATCGTCCAAAACTTCGTCAATGAACTGGAAACAGAAGTTAAGGATTCAAACGTCGTCGTACTCGGTGACTTGAATGACTTCCAGTTCTCGAAAACACTTGATATCTTAAAAGGGGACAACCTTTGGAATACGGTCGATGATCTCCCGAAATCGGAGCGTTACTCTTATGTTTATAACGGAAACGCTCAGGTGCTCGACCATGTCTTGATTTCGAAAAACCTGAAGCCGTATACATCGTCTGATATCGTCAACATCAACTCGGATTATATGGAAGCGGACGGCAGCGCGAGTGACCACGATCCAGCCATCATCTCGATTCAAGGGATGGAAAGTGCCGTTGCGGTCAACGGAAAAGCAGAAATCGGAAAATGGCGTGCTGTCCAAAAAGGAAAGCATATCTTCATCGAGCGTCAACTTGCCGGGAAGTGGGACAAGGCAAGTGAAACACATGCCGATCAACAAGGTGAGCTACTCGAATTACGTGTTTCCCAAGGTCGTCCGTATATCCAGGTGAAGACGAAAAAAGGAAAAACGATTTGGCTTGAACTGTCGAATGGGTACAAATTAAAAGAAACAACGAAATACTAAGCAACTTTATTGAAAAAGCGGACTTAATTGTCCGCTTTTTTGTGTATTCGGATAAAGAGAGAGAAAAAGGACAGCAGACTAATCGTGAGGGTAAGCAGTAACGCGAGGTTTAACGGGATGACACGGAACATGTACGTAAAATGAATGATGATCAATAACAGGATAATGGCAAGACCGGGAAGAAATTGTTTGCGTAACAGATGACCGACACCCGGGACAAGGAGTTCGAAACCGAACCGTTGACTGATATGGACTTCTTCATGGGCATTAGCGAGACTGAATGAGACAGTCAACAAAACTAAAATGAGCCATCCGGAAAACAGATACTGCTGAATCGGTAAAAACGTAATCGATTCATAGATAAAATAAAGTAGAATCATGGCATACTCCTTTGGAAGTGAATATTATATGGAATTTCCTTATTTTTTCCTTACGAGTTCTAATGATAGCGAGGGTTTTCAGGAACGGCAACAACATTTAAAGGGAATAAAAATAAAAGAATGTTCACACATTTTAACAACAGGGAAAGAATAGTTTATTTTATGTATGATAATGGTGTGAGAATGCCATAAATAAAGACGTCAGACCTCTTTTGCACAAAAAATCTGAGATGTGTCAAAACTGTGAAGCGGAACAGGGAATCGTGTGATTTCACTTGAAACGATAGCTTAGACTGTTCGAACAGACAGGTTTCTTTTAAAATGAAGTCAATAGAAGAACCGAGGAGGCAAGCAGATGAAAAAGTGGTTAGTACTCGGAGTAGCAGCGGTCGCTTTCTTTAGTTATGAAAATACCCCGATGGAACAAGCAGAAGCAGATTATCCGAAAAGCGGCGGAACGCTGATTGATCGATATACAAGTGAATATCCGGGTTATGACTGGGAAGTCAGACGGACGGCGACGGAAGAGTTCGTGGCGTTGACGAAAGACGGCAAGGATTACGGAAAGTACCGTTCGAAAAACGGTGTGACGACGCAAGGGGCCGTCTTAAATAAAGACACGGAAACGACCCTTGCGAAAAAAGGCTGGAAAGCCGTCAAGTCGTACCGGAAAGGCAATACGAACTATTTGCTGAATCTCGATCATGCCGCCGTCTATGAAAAAAAGGATCGGTATGTGACCTACTTCTTTGACCAGCACGATGGCAACAAAGTCAAAGCGACACTCGCGATACCGAAAGAGGTCGAAGCGAAGAAGAGTGGATTTTACGGCAAGGCGTCCACTGCCTTGCGGACGACGGATGAGAAGCTGATGTTGCGTTTGATGAACTGGGACCGGGCCGATTATAACCTCGGAGCACTGACGCCGTACAGTACTTTAAAACCGATCACGCGCGCGCACAGTGAGAACATGGCGAAGAATAATTTCTTCTCTCATACCGATCCGGAAGGGCGTGATCCGTTTGACCGGATGAAAGAAAACGGAATCCGCTTCTCGGCAGCCGGAGAAAATCTGTCGATGGGCTATCCGAATGTCTTTGCAGCGCACTGGGGCTTGATGAACTCCAAAGGACACCGTGATAACATCATGAACAAGACCTTCGAACAGGCGGATACCGGTGTCGCGTTCCGTGACAATGCACCGTACTTTACGATTAATTTCCGGACGCCCTGAAGTAACATTTAAAACGAAAATATACGTATCACCCCGATTTCGCGAAAGAGAAATTGGGGTTCTTTTGTGTGAATCAATCTGTAGATGGATGACGCACCACCTAGAGTTAAATCCTATCTTGAAAAATGAGAGAAGGCTTTTGATTGACGAAGCCTTGTCTTCTCAGCTCGCTTTTCTCGGGCGGAACGCAAGCCGCGGTCATTGTTTGATGACCGGGTCTCGCCTGTTCCTGACGGAAGCGAAGCTTCCTTTTCCCGTAGAAGTCGAGCGGAAGACGTGACTTCTCCAAGAGTCATCATTCAATGGAAAACCCCTGAAACCGTTCCACCTCTTTTTTGTAAAGGGAGGCAGCTATTTCAGGGGTTTTATATCATTTTTAGATAAACTGATATACAAAAAGAGTTATGTTAGTTTGCCCAGTCCGGTTTACTGAATCCTTTGAATGATTTTTCGATAACGTTATTAAAGTCATCCGATTTGACGACAGCCGTCAAATCTTTCGCCAGTTGTTTATCGGCATTCGATGTTTTGATAGCGACCAGATTCCGGTACTGCTCGTCCATTTTTTCGAGTGCCAGTGCATCCAGTAAATCAAACTTCGCGGCTAACGCAAAGTTTCCCGGAACGGCAGAAATATCGACACTGTCAATGGCACGCGGCAGTTGGGCAGCTTCGAGCGGTTTGATGACCAGTTTCTTCGGATTTTTGACGATATCTTTTTCGGAGACTGTCAGTGGATCCACGTCGGCTTTCAGTTCAATCCAACCTTGGTCAGCGAGCAGGTTCAGTGCCCGGGCCTGGTTCGTTGGATCGTTTGGTGTCGCGACTTCAGCTCCCGTCTTGACGTCATCCAGCGATTTATAGGATTTGCTGTATAAACCCATCGGCGCCGTTGGGACAGTAATCAGTCCTTTAAGGTCGAGGTTCTTTTCCTTCGCAAATGTCTTCAGGTAGATCGAGTGTTGGAACAAGTTGGCGTCGATGTCGCCACTGCCAAGTGCGATGTTCGGTTGAATATAATCCCCGAACTCGACGATTTCGACGTCGTAGCCTTTCTTTTCAAGCCCGGGTTGGATCGCTTCTTTGACCATGTCGCTGTAAGGTCCGCTCGTTGCCCCGATCTTGATCGATTTGTTGTCTTCTTTGGCGCTGCTGTCGCCGCAACCGGCAAGAATACCGGCTCCGAGTAGTCCTGTTGCTAAAAAGGCATAACGTTTTTTCATATTCATTCTCTCCCTTACGATTCTCTATTTTTGGTTAACGCTTATCAGCACGACGGGCCAGAACATTGCCGAGCCCTTGAATACTTTGAACAATGATAACGAGGACGACGATCGTCACAATCATGACGACATTGTCGTACCGGTAATAGCCGAAGCGGATGGCCAGGTCACCGACGCCGCCACCACCGACGATACCGGCCATGGCGGAAAATCCGATCAGACTGATGGTCGTCAAAGTGACGGCTTGAATGATGCCGGGAAGGGCTTCCGGTAAGAGTGCACTGATGATGATCCGAAACGGTGTCGCACCACAGGCTTCTGCTGCTTCGATTAATCCCGGTGGAATCTCACGGAGCGATGTCTCGACCAGTCGGGCGAGAAACGGAATGGCGGCGACACTCAGGCTGACGGAAGCAGCAGTCGGTCCAATTGTATTATCGAGTAACAGTTGTGTCAGCGGAATCAACGCGACGAGCAGGATGATGAACGGTAACGAACGGACCATATTAACGAAAAAGTCCAAGATGCTGCGAACGACGACGTTTTGGAAAAATAGTCCCCGGTCCGTGATGAACAGTAAGATCCCGAGTGGAATCCCGATGATGAGGGCGAAGCCGAGTGAGATTCCGACCATCAAAGCCGTTTCCGCTAACGCTTTCGCAAGATCCGGTAACATGGTTTCAATCCGTTCAAGCCACATCCTGGATCACCTCAAGCGTGTGAAGTTGTTCTTCGAGCCACGTCAAGGAGCGGTTCACGTGAAGGGTCGGACCGGTCAAACTGACAATCAGCACTCCGAAAGCGACGTTCTGGATATAGTCGACCTTACCGTGGAGGATGCTGACGGAAATATCAAACTGTTTAATTGCTTCCGATAACGTACTTTCACCGGTCTTTTCACCTGTGAATTGCAGGCGGATAATTTTTCCCGGTGTCGTTCGCAAGATCCGTTCCGGTAACTCGATCTGGAGTGCCGTATCGACATAATGTTTCGTGACATCATGTGCCGGCTGACTGAACAGGTCGTATGTACGGGCGACTTCAACGACTTCACCTTGCGCCATGACGGCAACCCGGTGACAAATCTGTTTGACGACATCGATTTCATGGGTAATGAGAATGATCGTCAGGCCAAGCCGTTCATTCAAGTCTTTCAGCAGTTCGAGAATTTGCAGCGTCGTGACCGGATCAAGAGCGGACGTCGCTTCGTCACATAACAGGACACTCGGATTATTCGCAAGGGCGCGGGCAATCCCGACCCGTTGCTTTTGACCGCCGCTGAGCTGACTCGGGAAATTCGTCTCGAAGCCTTCGAGTCCGACCAGGGAGACGAGCTCTTTGATCCGTTGCGGGAAGTCAGTCCGTTTGACGCCGGCAGCCTTTAAGGCGAAGGCGATATTATCGGCGACGTTCCGGGATTGAATCAATTGGAAGTGTTGAAAGATCATCCCGATGTTCAAACGCAGTTCACGTAAGCTGCCTTTGGAGAGGCCGGACAGATTAGTGCCCGATACTTTAACCGTTCCTTGTGTCGGTGTCTCCAGTCCGTTGATCAGACGGAGCAGGGTGCTTTTTCCGGCACCGGATTCACCGATGATGCCAAAGATTTCACCTTGCTGAATCGTTAAATTGACGTCACGTAAGGCAAAAATGGGTGTCCGGTCACGAACGAACCGTTTAGTGATCCCTTTAAATTCAATCATCTGTCGTTTCCTCCCTATACAAAAAAATCGCCTTTTTCCAGTTAAGAGCAACCAGAAAAAAGCGACGAAGTGTAAGATTTCGTAACTTATCTCTCAGAATGAAACATTCTGTAGGATGTGGCACCGTTCCTTAAAGGTGGTTGCCGGACGTCGTTGGGCCTAATCCCTCGGTCGCTCTCGATAAGTAGATATGCTGTTGGGACTTACTGTAACGGAAATCATTCCCATTTGTCAAACGTTTTTTCAGAATTATTCCGCAACGGTCTGGCGAAACAGATTCAATTGACCAATCCGTTCAGCTGCTTCGACGAGTCGTTCGGCGTCAGCAATCAGGCTGATCCGGACGTAACCTTCCCCGTATTCGCCGAAGAAATGTCCCGGTGTAACGGCGACATGCGCTTCGTCGAGCAGGTGATCGGTAAAGCTTTGGGACGTGTAGCCGGACGGGACCGGCAACCAGACGAAGAACGAACCGCCCGGGATCGGTCCGTCCCAACTGATTTCCTGTAACTTGCCGAACAAGGCATCACGCCGCGCTTCATACAGAGCGCTCAGTTCGCGGACACACGTCTGATCGCTTGAAAGAGCGACGGTTGCTGCCTGTTGAATCGGTGTGAAAGCACTGACGTATAAGTGTTCCTGGTACGTCTCGATACTTGCGATGACGGACGGATTCCCGATGGCGAAGGCGATTCGGAAACCGGACATGTTAAAACGTTTCGATAATGAAAACAGTTCGATTCCGACGTCTTTTGCGCCTTCCGTCTGGAGGAAACTGCGGGTCGGACCGTCGAAGCTGATTCCGCCGTAGGCGAGGTCGTGGACGACGCAAATGTCGTTCGCATCAGCGAAGGAAACCGTTTGCTCGAAGGCTTCCGCTGTTGCCGTCGCCCCGGTCGGATTGCTCGGGTAGTTGAGGAACAACATCCGGGCCCGTTCGACATCTGTCGTATCAAGTAACGTGTAGTCAGGTAAAAAAGCATTTTCCGCAAGGAGCGGCAATGTGATCGGGTAAGCTCCGGCAAGGGCGGCGCCGGATAAGTAATCCGGGTATCCGGGATCAGGAACAATGACACCTTCACCGGGATTGACGATCGTTTGCGGTAAAGCGACGATACCGGCTTTGCTGCCGAGCAAAATGGCGACTTCAGAGGCCGGATCGATGTTTACGCCAAACTCTGACTGATAAAAATCCGCGACAGCCTGTTTGAGGAAATCGTGTCCGCGAAATGGCGGGTACTGGAGGTTTGAAGCGTCATTGATTGCTTCTTTCAAGGCATCCAGAATATGTACGGGTGTCGTCTGATCCGGTGTTCCCTGACCAAGCGTGATGACGTCATGACCAGCAGCCTTGACGGCACCGATCCGCTGGGCGAGCTCGGCGAAGACCGGAGCGGGTAACCGATCAATCGCAATCGATGGGGCGAAATGTTTCATCTGTCTTCCTCCTTGTTGGGTATTGTCGTCAAGGATAACGAATTTTCAGAAAAAAGAAAAGAGTTTTTTAATAATTGCTGATAATTGGGAAAAAGAACCGATGGCTTTCGTGTTTTTGATACACTGAACTAGAATACGATTGAATCACAAAGGAGATGATGGGATGAATCGGGCCTGGTGGAAAGAAGCCGTTGTCTATCAAGTGTATTGGCGCAGTTTTAAAGATTCGAACGGAGACGGGATGGGCGATTTACGCGGAGTAATTGAAAAACTCGATTACATCGCTTCCCTTGGTGTCGATGTCATCTGGTTAAATCCCTGTTATACATCACCGGATGTCGATAACGGATACGACATTTCGGATTATTACTCGATTATGCCGAAGGCGGGAACGATGTCGGATCTGGAAGAACTGATTGCGTCCGCCCATGAACGGGGACTGAAACTGATTCTTGATTTGGTCGTCAATCATACGAGTGATCAACACACGTGGTTTAAAGAATCCCGCAGCAGTCGGACAAACGAGAAAGCCGATTGGTACATTTGGCGGGACGGGGTCAAAGGAACACCGCCGAACAATTGGCGGTCGTATTTTGCGCCGAGCCCTTGGACGTGGGATGAGACACGCCAGCAGTATTACTTCCATTCCTTTGCATCGGAGCAACCGGACTTGAACTGGGAACATCCTGCTGTCCGGCAGGCCGTATATACGATGATGCGGTGGTGGGCCGATAAAGGAATCGACGGCTTCAGGATGGATGTCATCAACCTGATCAAGAAACGGGCGACGTATGATGATGTCGCAGATCCTCTGAATTTATCCTACTTAGGGAACCAGCCGGGCATTCATGAATTCTTGCAGGAGATGCACCAGGAAGTACTGGCGGGAACCGATCTCTTTACCGTCGGTGAGATTCCGTTCGTCGGCCCGGAAGACGGGTTACTGTATGTCGGTGAGGAACGGAATGAGTTGCGGACGCTGTTTCACTTCGAAGTCGCGGATGACATGGAGACGATGGATTTACCGCGCTTCAAACAAATCCAGAAGCGCTGGTACGAAGCGCTTTATCCGAGCGGAGTCGCGTCACAGTTTTTGAATAACCATGACCACACCCGTCAGGTGACCCGGTTCGGAAGCGAACGGTATCGTGTCGAAAGTGCCAAGCTACTGGGCTTGATGCTCCACACGTTACCGGGCATCCCGTACATTTATCAGGGTGAAGAAATCGGCATGACCGGCATTCGTTTTTCTGATCCCGAGTCTTATCAGGACGTCGCATTTCGGAATCAATACGCCGAACGGATTGCCGCCGGCGAATCACCCGGAACCGTCCTGTCCTCGATGCAGTTGCGGGCGCGAGATAATTCACGGACACCGATGCAGTGGAATACCGGCAAAGCAGCCGGATTCACCGCAGCGACGCCATGGATGACGGTCAATCCGAACTACCGTGACATCAACGTCGAAACAGCGGAACAGGATCCGCATTCCGTGCTGGTGTTTTACCGGCAACTGATTGATTTACGGAAGACTCATCCGGTCATGGTTTACGGAGGTTATCGTGATTTGGCGATTCAGGATCCGTACCTGTATGTCTATGAACGGGTCCTGGGCGGAGTGGTTTGGCGGATCGTCTTGAACGTCCATGATGAACCGGTGACGACGACGTTTGGTTTACCGGAAGAACAGTTGATTCTGACGAATTATGAGACCGCGGACATCAATCGATTGGCACCGTACGAAGCCCGATTGTACCAATATGAGATGCCTTAACTGGCGGCGACGGTCAACAGAAAAAATCCGGACATCTTCTACTCTTCATTTCTAAATGAGGAGCAGGAAATGTCCGGATTTTTTTGAACCAGCTGATTTTTTTACGTATAGCCGTTGCGCTTTTTCGAGGATAAGAGCTGTTCGAACCGGTCGACTGCCTGGCGCATATCGAAGCTTGGTGCGACGACGAGCGGTCCGTGACCGACTGCCAGGACGTCCGGTGTCAATTCCGTCAACTGATGTGCCGATTGGAGGGCGACTTCCTTATCCCAGGTCGCAAGTGACGGGAAGGGGAACTGCCAACGCGTGTCCCCCGAAACCGCCAGACCACCCTGAGTTTGGAAAGCGTCACCGGCAATCAACGTCCGACTGCCTTCATGCCACAGGGAGATGGAACCCGGTGTGTGTCCCGGAGAAGCAATGACACTTAAACTGCCGATCTGTTGACCGCTTTCGAGCAACCGGTCCGGACGGGTTTTGATGTTTTTTGGAATGCCGCCTTTCAGCGGTGTCGTCTCGCCTTCGCGCAACGACTCATCCCCGCTGAGGAGAGCCGCATCCCGGTAACTGATCGAGACTTCGGCAAGCGGGAAAGCACTTGCTAAAAAATCAAGGGATCCGACGTGATCGGCATGCGCATGAGTCAGGATGATGGACTGTAACGGTTTGTCAAACGACTTGATGACGGAATAAATCGCTTTGGCATTCAGTGAAATCCCCGTATCAATCAGGGTGAGGCTGTCCGCTTCTTCAAATAAGTAACAGTTGACCGGGAAGAAGGACGGCGTTGTTTGCAGTTGATGAAGTCGTTCGATCGTCGAAATATGCATCCGATTACACTCCCTCGTCATAATATACACTTCTGTTTTAGTATCGCCTGTTTTAGTACAGACGTCTACAAAAAAACTCCCTCTCGTGAGGGAGCAAATGTGTTAATACGTCACTTCGAAAACGGCTCCGGCATGTTCGGAATCGTCCCCGTCTGCTGCTGTCGTGACCAGTAGACGGTCTTCGTACAGAATCGGACAAGTCGGGTTCGAAACCGGGAAATCAATCTGGGCGAGTTTTTCACCGGTTTCAAGATTCCAGCGTGTTAAGCATGATCCGGCATAATGGGCGATGAAGACATGACCTTCCGTGTCTTTGGTCATACCATCCGGGAAACCGTCTTCGTCCTCTAAGTCGATGGCCACCCGACGGTTCGTCAAAGGTTGATCCGCAGCATAGTCGAAGGCATAGACTTTTTTCGTTGGCGTATCGATGTGATAAAGTGTCTTACCGTCCTCGGACCAGACAAGTCCGTTCGAGTTCGTCAAGTTCTCAAGGAGAACGTCGACGGAACCGTCATGACGCAGACGATAGAGGGAAGCGGTCTCGCCGTCCTCTTCATTGATGCTTCCGGCCACATACTGACCCGACGGATCAAGCTTCCCGTCGTTCATCCGGTCGGAGTCAGGGAGCGTCAACTGGTTTTCCAGTGAGAGATGTCCTTCTTTTAAATCAAACGTTCCAAAACCGTGTGCTGACGTGACGCGCAGAAAGTCCGGCGCATCCGTCAAAGCAATCGATGTGATGGGGCTTGGTAACTGATAAGGTTTTAAAGCCTCTGTTGTTAAATCATATGAAAAAAGAAGCTTGCCCGGAATATCGACGAAATAAAATCGTTTGGTTTTAGCGTCGTACACCGGTGATTCCCCGGTCTTACATGCAACATCAATAAAAAGTGAAACTGTCATCTGATTTCCCCCTACATTTCCTATGATCTCTATTAATTATCCGTGAATGAACTCGAGGTGCAATTGGAACTTCACATCACTGCCGACCAGAACACCTCCGGCTTCGAGCGCGACGTTCCAGGTGAGATTGTAGTCTTCCCGTTTGATTTTCCCATCAACTTCAAAACCGGAGCGCGTATTACCCCAAGGGTCAACACCGCTACCTTCATACTCGACCTTAAACGTTTCTGTCCGCGTGACATCCTTAATCGTCAAGTCACCGGTTACTTCATATTCGTCACCGGAGTGTTTTTTAAACGAAGTCACACGGTAAGTAATGTTCGGATACTGTTCGACATCAAAGAAATCAGCTGATTTCAAATGGGTATCGCGATCCGTACTGCGTGTGTCAATCGAAGCGACCGGAATCGTTACGACAGCAGAGGCGTTCTCCAAATCATGTGCTTCACCGCTGACCTCAAAGGTAAAGTCACGGAATTCTCCTTTAACTTTTGAAATCATCATGTGTTTGACTGAGAATGTAATGGAGCTGTGGTCCTGATCGAGTTGATACGTAGCCATGTTCGGTTCCTCCTCATGTTCAATTCACTTTTAGTCATGCTTTTTATTGTTCCTTTTTATCTCGATTCCAAAACATACGGTGAGAAACAAAAATAAGTCTTGCACCGCATCCAAGCAGAGCAAGACTATCAACGATTCCAAGGAATCGATTAGCGGCTTTTCACCAGTAAGTTAACGGCTTCTTTGACCAATTCTTCGGTCTGTCCTTCGCCGGATTGTTCGGCTTCTTTGACACACTCGATCAGATTGGAGCTGACGACGACACCAATCGTCCGGTCGATGGCGGAGCGGGCAGCCGACAGTTGGGTGATAACATCACGGCAATCCTGTCCTTCTTCCATCATCCGCAAGATACCGCGAAGTTGTCCTTCGATCCGGCTGACCCGGTTCTTCATTTTACGATCGTAATCCATTCATTTTCCTCCATTCTAAGATGCAATCCGCCTGTTCGATATCTTTATGCTATGCCCATCGTGGTATTGCTGTCAATCTAACCGCTTTTTAAGCTATATTTTTCAGTGGAATAGGGAATATGGATGTGGTGGACAAAAAAATGAAATAAAGTGAAAAAACTAAAACGATTTTGCGTCAGCTTGCGTATACTATATGATAAGGCTGACTGATCACCAAGGAGGAGAAGGATGCATACTCAATCCGATGAATCGCTTTATCATCAGATGCGCAGTGGAGATGAACAAGCTCTCGAAGTACTGTATGACAAGTATGAAAGGCTATTGTTCTCATTCGCTCATCGCTTTACGAACAATGATCGTTTATCAGAAGAAGTCATCCAGGAAGTCTGGATGAAGATTTGGAACGGACGGGTCGATTTTAATACCGATAAAGGAAAGTTCTCCTCTTGGATATTAACGATTACCCGCAATGCAGCGCTCGACTGTCTGAGACGCGAGAAACGCCAACCGACGATTGAAGTCGAGGAGCGGGACGGCGGATATGATGAACCGGTCGAACGGACGGTCATGCAGCGGGAAACGGCGACGGAAGTCCGCGATGCCGTCAATGAACTGAAACCTGATCAACAAGAGTTAATTGAACTCGTTTATTTTAAAGGACTGACACAACAACAAATTTCAGAGCAGCTAAATTTACCGCTTGGAACGGTGAAAACCAGAATAAGGAGTGCTATCCAGGCACTCCGGAAATTACTAGACGGGAGGGAACGTTGATGGAAGAACGTTGTCATGATTTAATCGATTACTTCAACGGAACATTATCAGCTGCCGATCGCGACGCGTTCGAGGCACACTTGGCGACTTGTGATGACTGCAAACAGGCGCTCCAAGAGATGCAAGACTTGATGCTGCCCATCGCGGAATCACTTCCGGAACGACCGATACCAACCGGCATGAAGTCAAGAATTCTCGGTGAAGTCCTTGGATCGACGAAACAAGGACAAAAACCGGTGCAAGCAGCAGTTGAAAAACCGGCTGTAGAGGAGACGCACTTGTCTGACCTCGACGCAGTACGATCGAAGAAAGAGAAAAAACGGTCTGTGCCGCTCGGATGGTTGATGAGTATCGCAGCCGCCTTGATCCTGTCACTTGGTGCCAACGCCTACTTCTTGTCGCAAGACGAGTCTTCTCCGGCGGAAGAGTTTGCGATGGACGAAGTCAAAGGAATGGGCAACTTTGAAAGTACGGCCTCAATTAAGGGGTCAAGCATGATTTTTACAAAAGATGATCAGGAATTCATGCTTGTCCAACTGAAAGATTTACCGCCGCTGAAGAAGGGTGAGTTGTATCAACTTTGGACGATTCAAGGTGATACGCCTCGTGCGAACGGGGTCATCGAACAGGACGGGGAAGCGGCAGCTGTCTTCCCGATCAAAGGAGACGGAACAATTGATGCGGTCGCCATCACAGTCGAACCTGAACCGGATTTAGAAAAACCGACCGGCGAAGTCGTGGCTTCCGTCGCGTTATAACAATCAGTGAATGAGAGATAACAGTAAGGGGATGCGATATCAACAGCATCCCTTTTTTTGTTCGTTTTTCGAGTATATCCGCCTCTTTTAGAAAAAAGCACACGCATTCTAATGAAATTTCTTCAGAAGACTGAAAAAATACCGGTAAGCAGACGATACTAATAGGAATGTCAGTCAAAAAAGAGAGGCACTTATCATGAATGAATGGATCACCTTAACGAAACATTACGAAGAGACACTGGTCATCCTATCGGTCATCGTGGCCATTGTCGGATCCTATGCCTCACTTGAATTAAATCGCCGGTTGGCAAAAGCCGTATCTTTAAAGAAAAGAGCATTGTTCGTCTCTTCCTTGACGATGGGATTATCCATTTGGGGTATGCACTTCGTTGGCATGGGGGCATTTGAGTTGGCGGTACCGGTCAAATACGACTGGGTGCTGATGTTCCTGTCAATCGTCCCCGCCGTGACGGCTGCCTGGATTGCCTTTTATCTCTTATATTATTCGGAGCTGACACGGAAAAAAGTCATCATTGCCGGAACGTTAATGGGGATGGGAATCGCCATGATGCATTATCTTGGTATGGTTGCGATGCAGTTCGATGGGGATGTCCGCTATGATGCGGCGTTATTCACGTTATCGATTGTGATTGCCATCACGGTCGCTTATGTCGCCCTCCTGTTGCTGTATATGACACGGCATGTCGATAAAAAACGAATTTTGATTCCCGTTGCCATCTTAATGGGGTTTGGTATTTCAACGATGCACTATGTCGGAATGCTCGGGACGACGTTTTGTGTTCCCGGTGCTTCGGGAGTGGACGTCTCAGCCAGCCCCGTCACATCAAATATCTTAAGCGACGTGGCAGTTCCGGTCTTTTTAATCGTTCTGTTGATCGTCGGACTCTATATTCACCTGGAACGGCGGGCCTTACAGATGATGGCGTATACGGATCATTTGACCGGATTGCACAATCGCCGTTGGCTGGATCATCATATGTCAAAAGTCGACGGACAATACAGCCGGACGAAAAAGCGGATGACGATGGCGTTGCTCGATCTGGACGGGTACAAATGGATCAATGATACGTTTGGTTTCGATCAGGGAGACATCGTCATTCGGCAATTCTCGGACCGGATCAAAGCGTTACTTCAAGAAGATGAAGCTTGTATCCGTTACAATGGAACCCAATTTTTCCTGATTCAAAACATCCATCCCGATCTGCTCGAAGAGGCCTTCACGGATGTCCTGGAAGCAATCCGGCAACCGATTTTTCTCGACGGGCAGGAGATTCATTTGACTGCGACCATCGGCATCATCGTTCCGAATATTACGGATACACTGGAAATGCGGATTGGTCAGATGGAAAGCGCCCTGCGTGCAGGGAAAAATGAAGGACGGGACCGTTTTGTCATCTACGATGAACTGCTCCATTCGGATCGCCGGGAACAACAAATCGTCGGTTCCCTCCGTCGGGCCATGACGGACTTTAAAGAGTTTAATCTCGTCTATCAACCGAAAATTGCGCTGGCAACAGGCAAGGTCGAGCAGGCAGAAGTCCTGATTCGCTGGAATCATCCGAAATTCGGTTTCATTTCACCGGCGGAATTCATTCCACTCGCTGAAAAGTACAGTCTGATCCATCGGCTGACCCAGTGGGTACTGCAGGAAACTGTCAAGCAAATGGAAGTCTGGCGGGAAGAGGATCACTTCATCCGTCAAGTCTCCGTCAACCTGTCAGCGATGCATTTCCGGTCGGAATCGCATAATCTGATGATCAAGGAAATCGTTCATCATTCGTTGAAGAACGGCGGAGAATTGCAACTTCAACTGGAAATTACGGAGACATCCGTCATGGAAAATCTCGAACGGGCCTTATTGATGCTCGGAGAATTAAAGCAATTGAGTTTGACGATTGCGCTCGATGACTTCGGGACAGGACTGTCCTCGCTGACGCATTTAAAGCATTTACCGATCGATATCTTGAAGATTGATAAATCATTCATTGATGAAGTACCGCATGATGAGCGGGGAACGGCGATTACCGAAATGATCATCCAGTTGGCGAAGAGTCTTGGGATTGAAGTGGTGGCGGAAGGCGTCGAGACGCTTGAGCAGCATGAATTCCTGAAACGACTCGGATGTGACTATGGGCAGGGTTATTATTACAGCCGTCCGGTCAAGGTCAAGGATCTCGACCAGCAGACGATTGAACGAACTGTCCTGGATGTGGGCTGACAGCACATCCGTTCAATCCAATCCGTGTCTTTTTACGTATACTGGATAAGCACACGAGGAATATGTGTGCGATCATGGGGGACGCAATGGCTTCGTGAACGAATTCCGGGCAGGAATTTGTTCGACTTGTGCAAGATGCAGACAGAATCGCCGTACATTTCGATGGTTGCTCAGCTCTCTACTCAATCCAGTACCTGTCTGTCCATCACATTACAAAGGCAGCTTTCCACGAGGGAAGCTGCCTTTTTTTTGTCGTCTTACCGGTTGGCTGTCAGCTGGCAGCCGGTCTGATCGGTAACGAGGACGTTCGTATTGAAGTATTGACCATCACTTTTTAAGATCAACGATTTTTTCTCGGAATTATAATCAAGCGTCATTTCCTGATCGAGGAAATGACTTGACCACCGTTTGACAAGGACAGGTCCGACATTCGAATCAATTGTCATATCTTCATCCGTTGCGGCGGAGACAAGACGAATACTGAAGATACCTGAGTTCCCGCAACCGCATCCTTCTGTATCGTAATAAAGATGCAATTGACCTTCCGTATCACCGCGTAATTGATCGATCCGATTAAGAGCGGCTTCTGTAAATGTAATCTTCATGACATTCACTCCTTTGATACCAGTATACGACGAATCAGATTGAAAATAACGTTACTTGCTCAGTTGAACCTGACGACGCATCCGGACGAGCAGGAAGACATATCCGGCAAGCAGAACGACGACACTTCCGAGAACGACCGTATCGACAAGTCCGTTATCCGACTGGAAGTTGATCGCGATATACGCCCAGACGAAGACGAGTGGATAAATCGGATCGCGATTGGCGAACATGAATAACAAGGCGAGAACGACACCGACACCAAGCATGATCATCGTCCAACCGGCATCTCCGATTCCGAGCCATGAGTTGATGTTTTCAGTGTCGATCGTCAAGAAGATATTCGCAATCGTCGCGACCGAGACCCAGCCAAGATAAAGTGAAAACGGTAATTTAAAACGTAACGCTTTTGTCTCGCGGTCGATTTTTGAGTAGATGACGATCAGTGAAATCAAAAGACCGGCAATGACGACGACAGACAACGGGAACAGTTTGTATGAGAACGTAACGATCCAACCGGCATTGAACAGACAGCTGATCAAGAACCACGGTCCGATTTTTTTGGCGATGTCATGTTCTTTGAACTTCGGAATCGTTTGCATGATGAGCCAAACGAGTAACACAAGATAGATGAGTCCCCAAATCGAGAAAGCATAACCTGCGGGTTTAAAATAAGTGCTGATCGTATCCGAAATCCGACCTGTTTTTCCGCCGTCGAGTGCATTGACGGCAATCGTAAAGACAAAACCAAGCCAATTGAGCCAAATCCATTTGTTTTTCAATCCAAAAACCTCCTTTAATCTCTAAAGGAGGTTTACCCGGATTGTCGACTCTTTAGACATCAGCGTCGGCTCGTCGGGTTTAGGAAGGACATGCCGATGGCCGGATTACCGGTATGCGATCCGAGAACAGGCGTTAAGTTATCGATGCGAACCGTGACATCAAACCGCTTTTCGAGATTCGTTTTCCATTCAAGTGCCAAATCATAGGCAGTCGCGTGGAATAACGAGACATCGGTGACCGTTCCACTCTCAAGCATTTCGACAAGGTGATCATAAATCTTGGCGTGGGCTTTCTTAAAGGTTCGAACCGTCTGATACGGAACGATTTTGCCCTCTTCAAAATGAAACAGCGGGCGTAACTGAAGTAAATTACCGACAAAAGCTTTTGTCGAGGAAATCCGTCCACCTGCCTGCAACTGATCAAGGTTCGCGACCGTGAACTCGATATGATGGTCGAAGCGGCGCTCGAGAATATACTGCTCGATCTCTTCGACTGACATCCCGTCTGCTGCCAGTTGCATCGCTTCCGCCAGCAATTGACCTGCCGGATAGATGCCGCAACGGGAATCGATCGCAATCAACCGGAATCCGGCAATTTCAGCACCTTGAACAGAAGCGTTATACGTCCCGCTCAATTCACTTGAAAGATGGATGGCAAAGCCGACATCATACTGCTCTTTTAACCGTTCATAGTGTTCTGTGAACGTACCGATCGACGGTTGGCTGGTCGTGACCTTGTGCTTCGCACCAATCCATTCATAGACGGTCTCGGCCTGGACATCGACGCCGTCCGTAAAACTTTCACCGTCTTTCATGACGAGAAGAGGGACGACGGTCAAGTCTTCGTGCCGAGAAATCGAATCGGGCAAAATCGTCGTGCTATCTGTAATCCATGCAATCTTCATGCGGTTACCTCCTTATTTTAGTACCTGGTATTAATTGTAGTTGTAAGCGTTATCGCTGTCAAATCAACCTTTAAAAATTTTAAAGATTTTAGTTGATTAACTGGCACAATACGCTATAATCGGTACGTGATTAGTAAACTTGAAGTCGTCTTATACTAAACTGTTATTTGGAAAGGAGGGCGTGGATTGCGGACGATCGGAAACAAAATCAAAAATCTGCGTCTTCAAAAAGGCTTGACGCAAGAGGAGCTTGGCGAACGGACGGATTTAAGTAAAGGATACATTTCGCAAATCGAACGTGAAATCAGTTCACCGTCGATTGAGACGCTGTTCAGTCTTCTGGAAGTACTCGGCATCTCGGCGAAGGATTTCTTTGATGAGGATACATTAAACCAAAAGGTCGTTTATTCGCAAAAAGATGTCACGCGTTATGAGGACCCGGAACAAGGGTACCATGTGACATGGTTGATTCCGGAATCGAACGAAAAGGAAATGGAGCCGGTCTTGTTACACCTGGCACCAGGCGGACATTTCAAAGCATACGAACCGTCCGGATCAGAAACGTTCGTGTATGTGCTCGAAGGATCGGTCACATTACAGCTTGGTCGGGAATCATTCGTCGCAACGCAAGGCGAGACACTTTATTATAAAGCTTCAGAAATTCATCAATTACGAAATGATTCAGAGGCGGAAACGAAAGTACTCGTGACGGCCACGGATTCGTACTTATAAGGAGGAGTAAGATTTGGCAGACAACAATACGATCATTCAATTTACAGACGTGACAAAGCGTTTTGACGATCAGACGGTTCTCGAACGCGTCAGTTTTGAAATCGAACGCGGGAAATTTTATACGTTGCTCGGACCATCCGGTTGCGGGAAGACGACAGTCTTACGGCTGATTGCCGGATTCACCGAGGCGACAGAAGGCGATATTCTGTTTAACGGAAAACGGATCAACGATGTCCCGGCTAACAAACGGCAAGTCAATACCGTTTTTCAAGATTATGCCTTGTTTCCGCACCTCAACGTTTTTGAAAACATCGCCTTCGGATTGCGAATCAAAAAGATGAAGGAAGCGGAAATCAAGACGCGTGTGCTTGATGCGTTGAAGTTCGTCAACTTATCAGGATACGAGAATCGGGAAATTACGGAGATGTCAGGCGGACAACGCCAACGGGTCGCGATTGCCCGTGCCATCGTTAACGAACCGGAAGTCATCCTGCTGGATGAACCGTTATCGGCACTTGATTTAAAGCTGCGGACAGAAATGCAGTATGAGCTCCGTGATTTACAACGGCGTCTCGGCATCACGTTCATCTTCGTCACTCATGATCAAGAGGAAGCGCTCGCGATGTCAGATGAAATCTTCGTCCTCAATCATGGTCTGATCCAACAATCCGGGACACCGACGGATATTTATGACGAACCGATCAACCGCTTCGTCGCTGATTTCATCGGTGAGTCAAATATCATTCCGGGACGAATGGTGATGGATTACCGCGTCTCATTCGCCGAACAGGAATTTGATTGTGTCGACCGTGGTCTCGAATTAAATGAACCGGTCGAAATCGTCATCCGTCCGGAAGACTTGGAAATCACGAGTGTCGCGCAAGGTAAGTTACGTGTGACGGTCGATTCGCAGTTGTTCCGCGGCGTCCATTATGAGATTGCCTGCATGGATGAAGTCGGAAACGAATGGCTTGTCCACAGTACGAAAAAAGCAACGGTCGGTGAACAGATCGGCTTGACGTTTGATCCGGAAGCGATTCATGTCATGCGTCTGAATGAGACGGAAGAGGAATTCGATAAACGACTTGAATCATATGACGGGGTGTTGTGATGCAGAAGACACGCAACTGGTATCTGATTCCGTATAGTTTTTGGATTGCGTTGTTCGTCATCGCACCGATTATCCTCGTCGTCTATTATTCGTTCCTCGACCTGGAAGGACATTTTTCACTCGTCAACTATCAGAAATTCTTTACATCAACCTATCTGACGATGACGCTCAGCTCATTTTGGTATGCCTTTTTGATCACACTGTTTTCACTTGCCATCGGTTATCCGACCGCCTACCTGTTGACGAAAACGAAGCATAAACAATTGTGGTTACTATTAATCATCCTGCCGACCTGGATCAACTTGTTATTAAAAGCGTATGCGTTCATCGGTTTATTCAGCACTTATGGATGGGCAAACCAGACGCTTGAAGCAATCGGCATCGGCCGGAAACAGATTTTGTTCACGGACTTCAGTTTCGTGTTCGTTTCCGTCTATATCTTTATTCCGTTCATGATCTTACCGATCTTTAATGCGATTGAAAAACTGAACCCGTCGCTTGTCTTTGCGGCCCGCGATCTCGGGGCTTCAAACTTCATGACGTTCCGCCGTGTCGTCTTTCCGTTGACGCTTGACGGCGTAAAATCGGGCTGTCAACTGGTCTTCATTCCAGCGCTGTCGTTATTCATGATCACGCGTCTGATTGCCGGTAACCGGGTCATCACACTCGGAACAGCGATTGAACAACAATTTCTGGTCACGCAGAACTGGGGCATGGGCGCGACGATTGCCGTCTTCCTGATTATTGCGATGGCAATCATTTTAGCGTTGACGAGTACGAAACGGAAGAAAGGGGCGACGACATGATGAAACGATTAAAATTAGCAAATCTGTACTTGATCGGGGTCTTCATCATCTTGTACGCACCGATTCTTTATCTGGCTTTCTACTCGTTCAACAGTGCCGATAACATGACGAATTTTGATTCCTTCACGTGGGATTGGTATAAGGAAGTCTTTCAGGATTCCCGTCTCTTGATCATCGTCTTAAATACGCTGGTCATCGCGCTCCTGTCCGCTGCAATCTCGACGATCATCGGTGTCCTCGGGGCCATCGGGATTCAAGCGGTCCGCAAAAAACGGGTCGAGACCTCTCTGTTGACGCTGAACAGCATCCTGATCGTCAGTCCCGACGTCATCATCGGTGCGTCGTTCCTGATCTTTTTCACGATGCTCGGCATTCAACTCGGCTTCACCTCGGTCCTGTTGTCACATATCGCGTTTTCCGTCCCGATTGTCGTCATTTTAGTCCTGCCGAAACTGCAGGAAATGAGTCCGACACTCGTCGATGCGGCACGTGACTTGGGAGCGAGCCGACTCGATGTTCTGACGAAAGTCATCTTGCCGTACATCACACCCGGCATCTTCGCCGGCTTCTTCACAGCATTGACGTATTCACTGGATGATTTTGCGGTGACGTTTTTCGTCACGGGGAATGGATTTACGACGTTGTCCGTTGAAATCTATTCGCTTGCCCGCCAAGGAATTTCGATGAAAATTAATGCCTTGTCGACCGTGATTTTCCTGTTTACGTTCTTACTCGTCATCGGCTACTACTTCCTGAACCAACGTTCTGCCATGAAGCTGTCCCGACCGGAGGTGAAATAAGCGATGAAAAAGCTCATTCAATTATTTGTCGCAATTTTTTTGATATCCGGTATCATCTTGTTTGCTTTGAACCGGTTGAATGCAACACAAGGGTATTCCGGAAAAAACGTTTTGAACATTTATAACTGGGGCGACTACATCGATCCGGAATTGATTGATCAGTTCGAAAAGGAATCCGGCATCAAAGTCGTCTATCAAACGTTTGATTCGAACGAAGCGATGTTGACGAAAATCGAACAGGGCGGAACGACGTATGATATCGCCGTCCCTTCCGATTATGCAATCGCGAAGATGATCGAAGAAGATTTAGTCGTCCCGATTGATCAGAAAAAAATTCCAAATCTGAAAAATATCGACCCGCGGTTCCTCGATTTATCGTTTGATCCGGGCAACAAGTACTCGATCCCTTATTTTTGGGGGACGGTCGGAATCGTCTACAATCAAAAGTTGATTGACGGAAAGAAACCGACCAGTTGGAAGGACTTGTGGGATCCGGCGCTGAAAAATCAAATTCTTCTCGCAGACGGTGCACGTGAAGTAATGGGGATGAGTCTGAACAGTCTCGGTTATTCCTTAAACGAGACCGATGAAACCAAACTGCAGAAAGCGAAAGCGAACCTGATGGATCTGACACCGAACGTCAAGGCGATTGTCGGTGATGAAATCAAGTTGTTGCTTGCAAACGAAGAAGCAGGGATTGGTGTCGTCTGGTCCGGTGATGCCAATGAAATCATGAGTGAAAATGAAAATTTGAACTACGTGATTCCAAAGGAAGGATCGAACGTCTGGTTCGATAACATCGTCATTCCGAAAACGGCTAAAAATGTAAAAGGTGCCCATGAATTCATCAATTTCATGTTGGATCCGAAAAATGCCGCCAAAAATGCGGACTATGTCGGATACTCGACACCAAACGAAGCGGCTTTGAAATTGCTCGATCGTGACGTGCGGGAAGACAAACGTTTTTATCCGGATAAACAGGTCACGGATACACTCGAAGTATATGAAAACTTAGGTAAGGAAATGCTCGCTCATTATAATGAACTATTTTTAGAGTTCAAAATGCATAAGAAATAACAAGAAAAGTTGTTGCCCGGACGGGTAACAACTTTTTTTTGAAATATTTTTTAAAGAAATGTATTTAAAGTGAATATTATTTCTAAAATGGGGGAATGAGATATTTATCAAAGCATTTCAAGGGGGAGCACATCATGAAACAATTTTTCGGACTTATTTTAACTGCTGCACTTACCATGAGCCTTGTCTCAGGTCCTTCATATAACGAATCTGCCGAGGCAGCGAAGCCGACGGATGTCGATTGGCTGAAACAAGTCAAAACGACCGCCGCAAAAGCCAAGTCACTTGATGGAAAAGTAACATTAGAAAAAACAACATTAGCCCAAGTACATAGCGCGTACAAAGGGGAAAAAAATTCAACGTGGTGTCAGAGCGGTAAAGGACTGGTCGCGCCAAACAAAGCTATTCATTATTGCTCGACATTCGGTGTTCCTGATCGCAAAGCCAAAGTCTCTGCCATCGTCTACAATCCGAAAATGATCGGCCGGACGATTACCGTCAAAGAAGTTAAAAAAGCATACTCGACTGCGCAACTCGATAAAAACTTTAACTTGATGACCGTTTCAACAAAAGAGGTCAACATTTATCTAAATTTAAATTCTGACCGTACACAAGTCATGTCAATTCTAGTAAAATATAACTAACGAACAAAGGATGACCTTTTAGGCCATCCTTTTTATTGAATTTTTTTATAGATTGGCACGAGTTGTTCGTAGGTATTTCGAATCAATTTTACTAAATCCTCGTGCGACATCGTACTGACTTCTTCCGCAGAGACATGACGGCCGACTAAGAATTCTGCTTTCTTGACATCGCGGAACCGAACGAGTCCTTGTTCTAGACTGTTCTCGTCAATCCGTTGTGCCTCTTTCTTCATATGATCGTAAGAAACAACAAAATCGGACGGCAGTGCATGCAACAGCTCCTGGTGATCCAGTAGTTTAGCAGCGTACTGTGATTTATTCGGAAGTTCGTAAATGTAAGCGAGCCAGATGAACAGATGATCATCAAATAAGCCGACTTGGAAATGCGGATGTTTTTTGTATCCGCGTTTGTTCGGGGAAAAAGCCATCCATGTGTCCTTCGGCGGATTTACTTTCCGGCGGGCATGCTGTGCAATATGCACATACATATCTTCTGCCAGATGGACCGTTAAATCCGGTGATACTTCTTGCCCGATTTGTTTGAAGACAGGTTGAATCCGTTCCCGGATCGCGTCCATCCGTTGTTCCAGTCCTTCAATCTCAAATGTATCAAATGCTTCTTTCGTAAAATGTGTAGTCACTGATTTATCACCTCTATTGCTAGTGTAACAAATCAAAGCATTAAAAATAGACCTCAATGCTCAAATGAGTGATAATCAGATTTTGTTTTCCATATATATACAAAATGTGTTAGGAAGGGGAAGTCAACATGCGTCGCTTTCAACAATATCTCCTTCGAAGCTGGATTGTATTTTTTCTTGTCGTCATTGGAATCGATTTACTGGCGAAATCAAGAGACTACAGCCTCAGCATCGACTTTTTTACGTTCACGCTTGTTGTTGCACTCTCCACGATCTTTGTCGTCGATCCGGTCCGCAGAAGACATATGAGCTTTACGTTCCATTTCGGATTCGTGTTATTTACGTTTTTGACGTATGGATTGTTGTCTGCCGTCTGTGTCGGACAATTGACGATGTTGATCTATCAATTGCGGACGTTCCACACAGCGATTGGCCGCCGGCGTATGCTACATAACTATCCGTTTAATGTCACGCTCGAGCTGTTATTGATTTTACCTGCGGGACTCGCTTACAACGCGTTAGGTGGAACGCACGGGAACGACTTCGCGTTAATCGGAAACATCGGACCGTTACTCGTCATGGTCTTGATTTTATGGCTCGTTTTACTGTTCCAGTATAAGTTATCGAATTTTTTACTCGGTGAAAACATTCCAAGCAGTGTCATGCTACCGTTGCTTCGGTTCGAGGCGGTCGTCATTGCTGCCGAATTGTTATTCGGGATTTTCAGTACATTGATGGTTCAAAACAACGGGAACAGCGGTCTTGTCATGACGGCCTTTGCGCTGTTCATCATCAAACGGTCGCTTGGCAGTTCCGTCCATGCCAGTGACCGGATCGAGCACTGGGAGCAAATTGAACGATTAAAAGAAGCGGCCTGGAAAGATGGCGATGCCCAGTTCATCATTGAACGGTATTTACGTCAGTTGAACCATTTTGTTCGTCCGGACATCGCCTGGATTAAATTTGATTTTGGTGAAGGGAATTCGATTTATTATTCGTTGAAAGATGGTCGGAAGTTAAAGGCGGACCATGTCCGTGGGATCATCATTGAAGAAATCATTGAAGAAAAAGACGAAGTTTTGCTGTACGGCATGCAACAGGAGTGGGACATCCGTTTATATGATTGTGTCCCGGAAGAAACCCAATCGATTCTGTTCATCCAACCGGAAGCGACGGAAAAAATCAATTGCTCCTTATTCTTGGCTTCTGAAGCAAGCGGAGAGTTCACAAAAGACTTTGGATATGAGCTGTACCGGGCTTTACGGGTCCTATCGTGGGCAGTCGAACGGGCACAGGAACGGGAACGTCTGTTGACGGACAGCCGGACAGATGCGATGACGAAATTGCCAAACTACCGGGCGTTACAGGAATGGGGCGACCGCCGGATTCGGCAACGTGATTTATATCCATTCTCTGCCTTGATGATCGATTTGGATCATTTTAAACAAATCAATGATACGTATGGACATGAGGTCGGGGATGTCGTCCTGTTTGAAGTCGCTAAACTGTTGATGCAGGCGACACGGATCACCGATCTCGTCGCCCGGTATGGTGGTGAGGAATTCGTCGTCTTGTTACCGAACACGGATCTGGAATCAGCCCAAATCGTAGCAGAGCGGATTCGCGAGACGTTACATGCGAATCCTATTCAAGTGGGAGCGGATTCATTAACGATTACGGCAAGTATCGGTGTCGATACGTTAAACGAGTTGGGCGATTTAGCAAGTCTGATCCGCAACGCCGACCGCGCGATGTATATCGGTGCGAAGTTCCAAGGACGTGACCGTGTCGCATCCTACCAAGAATGGAAAGAACGTGTTGTCTAACTTTCACTGCAAGAACCGTTGACGTTGTCAGCGGTTTTTTTTGACGCCTTAGCGACTGATAGAGCGTGTCGAGAGTATTTTGAATACAGTGGAGGAGGGCGCTGGCGAAAAGCTGTCTGAGGCGTCAAATCGTACGAAAAAAAAGCCTCGTTCTGCAAGAGAAGGAGGCTCGGCTATAACGTATAAGGGATGGAATATAAGAAAAAAGATGAAGGCTGGATTACTGGGCCTGTTGGTTGCTGATGCGGATTTCACTTTCGATGGCATGAATGGCAGCAGACCAGGAACCGTAACGGTGTAACAAGGCTTTCGTCGATGGTTTATTGTTTCGTTTCGCCCACTCGCGGTACGCTTCAAATGAAAGCGAGAAACCGACTTCCTCGATGGCTTGACGGAGTGAAGCGGCAAGTTCTGCTTTGGAATACGTGACACTGGCTTCTAATCCGGCAGCTGTACAGGCATCATGCCAAGATCCGAACATCTTTACGATATGATAATGACTCGGAGCATGATGAACCGATTTTCGCCAGATTTGATATTTTTTTAAGGTGATGGTTGATCCAACATCCTGGGCATACCGGTGAAACGACTTCAGGATTTCATCTTTGGTATATTTCGGAGCGCGCTCGAGTTCTTCCGGCTGCTGATCGATATGCCACTCGTAACCGGCTGCTGATAAAGCTTCCGGCCAGGAACCGAACTGACGAATGATGGTCTCCGGTTGCGGCCAGCCATGTTCGATGGCATAACGACGATAAATCGTCCGACGGGGACGATCCTGAATGAGTTCGCCTAAGGCTTGGATGGCTTGAATCATTTCAAGCTGTTCTTCCGTCCACGTTTGCTGACTCGTAAGTACACGTTGTTTCAAAGGTGAGTCCTCCTTCCTAATAAATCATAATTTTTGAGGCAAAAGTCCTCTGTATAGAATATATCGGCACATTTCCATTAATTATGAATAATTACCGTGAAATATTGTAAATAAAGTGAAAATCGTTCTTCTGCTAAGTATAAATGGAAGCAATTCAAATGAAAACAGAATGTTACCAATTTTTAATGAACAGGATAAAAACAGTACATTTGTCTCATATGGAAAAAAAGACCAGACCCGCATGGAGCGAGACTGGTCTTAAGTCATACTTATTTTCCTTCGATATACGTCCATTTGAACGAAGTATCCGCACCGACTTTGTGGTTAACGATTCCTTTAACGTAAGGCTTACGTAAGAGGGAAGCACCGCGTTGGTACATAACGGAGATAGCTTGATCGTCTTCAAGTAAGATTTTCTCAGCGTCTTTCAGTGACTGCCAACGTTTTGCAGCATCTGTTTCTTTCATCGCCGACTTGATGAGGGAGTCATACTTGTCGCTTGAGTAACCACCACGGTTGTACGGTCCGCCAGTCATCCACATGTCGAGGAATGTCATTGGATCCTGGTAGTCAGGGCCCCATCCTGCGAATGAAAGTTCGAACTGACCTTTAGACTCGAGATCCAATTTGTTTTTGAACGGTTGTTGTTTGATCGTCACTTCAAGACCTGGAAGGTTTTTCTCCCACTCGCCTTTGAGGTACTCGGAGATTTTCTTCGAGTTGTCGTCATCGTATGAAAGAAGCTCAAGCTTGACGGATTTTTTGCCGATATCTTTGAGGCCTTTTTCAAACGAAGATTTAGCTGACGAAGCATCAAACGATCCGAATCCTTCGTTGCCGTCACGGAAGTCTTTTCCGTCTGGACCTTTAGCAAATTCTTTTGGTACATAGTAGTAAGCAGGGATCGATCCATTGTTTAAGAGGACTTTCGCCATCTGCTCTTTGTCATACCCGGAATCGATTGCTTTACGGATGTCTTTGTTTTTAAGCAGTTCGTTCTTGAAGTTCATTTGGATGTAGTACATCGAAGCGTCAAGACGTGTATCGAAGTCTTCGCTGTCTTTGTACTGATCGACGAATTCACTTGTCAGACCGACTGTATCGATGTCACCTTTTTCATACAGGTTGACGGCAGTCGAGACTTCTTTAACGACCTTGTAGTTGACTTCTTCCAGTTTGACCGTATCGGCATCCCAGTACTGGTCGTTTTTCTTGTAGCTCCAGCCGACTTCTGTTTTCCAGTCCGTCAGTTGGAACGGTCCGTTGTAGAGAAAGTTCTCTGGATTTGTTGCGAAATCTTTTCCTTTTTCTTCAACGAATTCCTGTTTCAGCGGCATGAATGAACCGAAGCCAGTCAACGCTTTGAAGTACTCGGCCGGTTGTGTCAGTTTGACTTCGAGTGTCTTGTCGTCAACCGCTTTGACACCAACGTCAGCCGGTTTTCCTTTTCCTGTGTTGTAGGCTTCAGCACCATCGATGATATACATGATGTATGCATATTGCGATCCACTTTTCGGATCAAGGACACGTTTCCAAGCATATTCGAAGTCTTTTGCCGTGACGTCACTGCCGTCCGACCATTTCGAATCACGTAGTTTGAATGTGTATGTAAGACCATCTTCAGAGACGTCTACACTCTCAGCAACACCAGGTGTCGGCTCTTGTTTGTCATCAAGTCGGAAAAGACCTTCCTGTACGTTATTTAAGACCGTGAATGAAACCGAGTCCGTTGCGACCGTCGGGCTGAGTGCCGGGATGTCGGAACCGCTTGTCAGGTTGAGGACTTGTTTGTCCGACGCCTTTTTCGTGTCTGTCGATCCTGAAGTATCTTTTGAATCATCTGTCGATGAACAAGCAGCAAGGCTTGATCCGGCGATAGCTAGGGCGCCAACGAGTGCAAGTGTTTTTTTCGTCTTCATAATAATAAGTTCCCTCCCAAGAATGAATATATATGATTGAAAAATGAGTACCGATTAGAATAGCGATCCGGTGTCCTATTAAAAAAATAAGAGGGGTCATCGCCTTTTATTTTGTTGAAGGAAAGCACCGGATCAACTTGTTACCAATAATAAATACAATATTCAGAAAAATCAATAGCTTATTTTCAGATTATTTCAAATTTATTAAAATTTCGTGTAATATCAACGTTTTTTTTGTAAAAATAATTTTTGGGAAGGATAATATTGGGAGGTAAAAATGATTCCAAAATTAAAACACGCACATAAAATGGCGTGTTTTAATTCGATCAGTTCAGTTGTTCGAGGAAGGAAAGTGCTTCTGTGACGTGGTCTTTGACTTTAACGGAACGCCATTCCTGAATCAATTCGCCGGATTCATTGATTAAAAAAGTGGAACGTACGATTCCATAATATTCCTTTCCATAATTTTTCTTCAGTTGCCAAACCCCGTATTGCTCACAGACGGTATGGTCGACGTCAGACAATAATTCGAATGGAAGTTCGTATTTTGAGATAAAATTCTGGTGACGCTTCTGACTGTCAGCGGAAATACCGAGGATGACCGTGTTCTTCGCAGCGAAGGCTGCGGAAGCATCCCGGAAGTCGCAGGCTTCCGTCGTACAACCGGGGGTCGAGTCTTTTGGATAAAAGTAGACGATCACTTTTTTTCCGCGGTAATCACTTAATGTAATCGGCTCTCCCTGTGCATTCGGCAGTGTAAAATCAAGTGTGCTCATGAATGGTCCTCCTCAACCCAGTTCCATGTTCAACTGGTCAGCATATTTTTCGAGTTTCTTCTGCAGACTTTCCTTTAACGGATCTAGCGCAATCAGGTATTTTTCGTAATCGGTCCCGGCCTTGGCTGTCTTCAGCAGCAAGGTCTGTTCCTCGCGGTACCAGTCGGCATAATCTTCATAATACTTGACGAGCGTCTCCGGATTACCTTTGTTACCAAGGGCAGGACCGTAAATCATAAGGATGTTGCTGTTCATCTCGAGCGCCATGTAGTCCGTCTGGGCATTGACCCGCGTGAAAACTTCATCCTGCTCGTCTTCCTTCGTGTTGCCGACCGCTTCCGCCGCTTTCGCGTTGACGCCGTACTCGTCGGCATTAAAGGATTCGAACAGGGAGGCGAGGGTCGTAAAGACTTCAGGGTCAAATTTCGTCGGGACGATGACGATTTTCCATTCACCGTCCTGTTTCAATAACAGTTTTGAAGCACGGTTCGGTAAGGGAGACCCGTCCTCATCGTTAAATTCATGGATGATATAGGCGACATCACCTTCCTGAAAGCTTTTGACGACCTTACCCGGCCGGATGTTTAAATTGTTAGCACCGAGCATGGCAGGACGGAGTAATTTTCCATCACCGGTATATTCAATCCGGGCAAGTGCCTTGGCGTCAGCCGTACCCGATTGTCCAACGGTTTGTTGATACGTCTTGTAGACGTCAAGAACGTCTTGACCTGCCTGCTTCGTTTGTTTCGTTTCCGTTGACTTCGGGGATTCAGTATCAGTAGACGGTGCAGCATCATTTCCGCACCCTGCAAGGATGATACCCGTTGACACGAGTACCGTCAGTAATCGTTTCATATTTTCAGTTCCTCCTATATGAACAACATCAATCATCTATGTCTTCACCATACAGGAAATTCGCTTTTTTGAGTAGGAAATAGGTACACTATCACAAAGGAGAGTGGGTTCAACATGAAAATTCACGTAACAGATGAAGCATTACAGTATTTCAAAGAAGAAATGGAAGCAAAAGAAGGCGATACAATCCGCTTTTTCGCTAAATACGGTGGATCAACCGATTTGACGCAAGGGTTTTCGGTCGGCGTACACATGGAGACCGTCGACCGGGCAGCGGTTGAAGAAACCGTCGACGGGATTCATTTCGTCGTCTCGGATCAGGATGACTGGCTGTTCCAGGGGCAGGATGTCGAAGTATCTGTTCAAAATGAAGAGATCGTCTTCTCGCAGGCCAAGCAATGAATCGCAAATGAAGAGGGCCTCCACGGTCTTCTTCATTTTTTTGTCCAGAATAATTGTAAGCGGCGACATGCTTCTGTACAATGGAGAATGTAAGCGATTAAAAGCAAGTATAAAAGGGGGAATAGAGATGATTCCGTACAAACACGAACCATTCACGGACTTCTCACAGGAAGCAAACAAGAAAGCGTTCGAAGAGGCGCTTGAACTTGTATCGAAAGAGCTTGGGAAAGATTATCCGCTCGTCATCGGGGGAGAACGTGTGACGACAGAGGACAAAATCGTTTCTGTCAATCCGGCAAACAAAGAAGAAATCGTCGGACGCGTTTCGAAAGCGACACAAGCACACGCTGAAGATGCAATGCAAGCGGCAGTCAAAGCATTTGAGACGTGGAAATTCGTCAATCCGAGTGTTCGTGCGGACGTCTTATTCAAAGCGGCAAACATCATTCGCAAACGCAAACATGAATTCTCGGCTTATCTCGTTAAAGAAGCAGGTAAACCATGGAACGAAGCGGATGCGGATACAGCAGAAGCAATCGACTTCCTCGAATACTATGCGCGTCAGATGCTCGTACTAAAAGAAGGTAAAAAAGTCGAGAGCCGTCCGGGTGAATACAACCGGTACGACTACATTCCACTGGGTGTCGGTGTCATCATCTCACCATGGAACTTCCCGCTTGCCATCATGGCAGGAACAGCGGTTGCTGCGATCGTGGCAGGTAACCCGATCCTCTTGAAACCAGCATCGACGACACCGGTCGTCGCTGCCAAATTCGTTGAAGTCATGGAACAAGCTGGTCTTCCGGCCGGCGTCTTGAACTTCATTCCGGGACCAGGTGCAGAAGTCGGCGATTACCTCGTCGATCACCCGAAAACACGTTTCATCAGCTTCACGGGTTCACGTGATGTCGGCCTCCGTATTAACGAACGGGCTTCTAAATTGAACGACGGTCAAATCTGGCTCAAACGCGTTATCGCGGAAATGGGCGGAAAAGATACAATGGTTATCGATGAGTCAGCTGATCTTGACTACGCAGCAGACATGATCACAAAAGCGGCATTCGGTTTCTCAGGACAAAAATGTTCAGCTTGTTCACGTGTCGTCGCACTTGATTCGGTTTATGACGAATTGCTCGCAAAAGTCGTCGAAAACACAAACAAACTTAGTATCGGTAACCCGGTCGACGTGACGAACAACGTAGGACCTGTCATCGATGCAGCAGCTTTCAAAAAAATCACATCGTACTTCGATGTCGCAAAACAAGAAGGACGGATTGCAGCGGGTGGTACGGCGGATGATTCGACAGGATACTTCGTCTCGCCGACAATCGTCGCTGACGTTCAACCGACTGACCGCTTGATGCAGGAAGAAATCTTCGGACCGGTCGTTGCCTTCACAAAAGCAAAAGACTTCAAAGAAGCAATCGATATCGCCAACAACACGGAATATGGTTTGACAGGTGCTGTCATCACTCAGGATCGTACGAACCAGGAATACGCACGTGCGAACTTCCATGTCGGTAACTTGTACTTCAACCGTGGTTGCACAGGGGCAATCGTTGGATACCAACCGTTTGGCGGATTCAACATGTCAGGAACGGATTCAAAAGCAGGCGGACCGGATTACTTGACTTTACACCTTCAAGCAAAAACTACTTCTGAAATGTTCTAAAATGATGTTTAATAGATGAAACGGGTATGCGACCTGCATACCCGTTTTTCTTTAGAAAAGGGGGAGCACGAGATGAACGGAATGTGGTTCGCGATTTTGTTGTATCTGGGTTTGATGGTCATACTAGGCGTCGTCGCGTATTATCGGACAAAAAACATGAACGATTATATGCTTGGAGGACGAACGATCGGACCGGTCGTCACAGCGCTCTCAGCCGGAGCGAGTGATATGAGTGGATGGTTATTGATGGGATTACCAGGCGCTATGTTTGCAACTGGTCTGTCCAGTGGATGGATTGTCATCGGGTTACTACTCGGTGCGTATGCCAACTGGTTGCTAGTTGCACCACGTTTACGTGCTTATACGGCGCATGCCGGGGATGCGATTACGATTCCCGACTACTTTGAAAAGCGGTTCCACGATAAAAGTGGTGTCCTGCGTACAGTTTCAGCTGGAGTTATCTTAATATTCTTTATAATGTACGCTTCAAGTGGTTTTGTCGCCGGCGGTCGTTTGTTTGAATCGGTCTTCGGACTCGAGTATACAACCGGCTTATGGATTTTGGCAGGTGTCGTCATCGCGTATGTATTCCTCGGTGGTTTCCTCGCAGTCAGTTGGACGGACGTCGTCCAAGGAATGATCATGGTCATCGCCTTGCTGATCGTCCCAGCCGTTACGCTTGCGCTCAGCGGCGGGATTAATGAGACGCTTGAGACGATCCGTTCGACAGATGGTTCGAAACTTGAACTGTTCAAAGGAACGACTGTGATCGGTATCGTTTCCCTGCTTGCCTGGGGACTTGGTTACTTTGGTCAACCGCACATCATCGTCCGTTTTATGGCGATTCGAAACTTGCATGAAATGAAAGCGGCTCGTCGGGTCGGGATGATCTGGATGACGTTTTCGATTGTCGGGGCAATGGTAACCGGACTATTCGGATACGCTTATTTCACGCAACAAGGTGGAAAACTCGAAAATCCAGAGAACGTCTTCATTCAACTGTCACGTGATCTGTTCCCGGGGTTCATCACGGGATTATTACTGGCGGCATTGCTCGCTGCCATCATGTCAACGATTTCGACGCAGCTGCTTGTGTCATCGAGTGCCGCAACTAATGATTTCTATCAGCGTTTCCTGAAACGAAATGCGTCAGATAAAGAGTTGATGGTCATGGGACGGATCATGGTTCTCGTCGTCGCACTCCTTGCCATTGCCTTATCATTTGGTGCTCAAAAATCCATTCTGACACTTGTAGGATATGCGTGGGCCGGATTCGGCGCTGCATTTGGACCGGTCGTCTTGTTCAGTTTATTATGGCGCCGGATGAACAAACATGGTGCTCTTGCCTCGATGATTACAGGAACAGTCGTCGTCATCGTCTGGATTTTGGTGAAGGTGTATGTCAAAGATCTTCCGTTTTATATCTCGGAGATGTATGAAATGATTCCTGCATTCATCGCTTCCACCGTCGCACTTGTTGTCGGCAGTCTCTTGACGAAAGCACCGAGTCAAGCGATGTATGATGAATTCGATGAAGTACAAGCTCAACTCAAAGGAGCAGAACAACAACGGAAAGTCGTATGATGATAACGAAAAGAATGTCCGGTGCCTCGTGCGCCGGACATTCTTTTTATATAGAAGAAACTAACTAAGTGAACATATCTTTACGTAAAACATATATGTTGCCTATACGCAAAAAAAGCGTATACTAACAACTAAAGAGAGGTGAGGCAAAGTGATGAGTCAACCGATCGTTCCAGTGGAGCGTTTGAAAAAAAGACACTATATCGGACCGGCGTTCGTGGCTGCCGTCGCTTACCTCGATCCGGGGAATTTTGCGACAAACATGACGGCAGGAGCGCAGTACGGATTTTTACTCCTGTGGGTGATCATCGCAGCAAACTTGATGGCCGTCATGATTCAGACGCTGTCAGCGAAACTGGGGCTGGTCAGCAATACGAGTCTCGCGGAAGTGATTCGGGATGAATTATCGCCGGTCATGCGGATCATTTACTGGGCACAGGCCGAACTCGTTGCCATGGCGACGGACTTGGCCGAATTCGTCGGGGCGGCACTCGGTTTTAACCTGCTGTTCGGCATCGATTTGAAAATCGCCGCCTTGCTGACGGCGGTTGCTTCGTTCATCATCCTTGGATTCGAACGAAAAGGATTACGGCATTTTGAAGCCGTCATCGGAACCCTGGTCCTTGTCATCGCACTCGCATTTGCGATCCAAGTCATCGAAGTCAGACCGGTTCTCCAGGATGTTGCCGGTGGATTGATTCCCGGATTTTCGGGGACGTCGAGTATTGTTCTCGCAGCGGGGATGCTCGGGGCAACGGTCATGCCACACGCGATTTATCTCCATTCCGACTTAACGAAACGACGGATGGGGAACATCGCTGATAAAAAAGGATTATTACGGATTCAGAAAATGGACATTTGGGCGGCCATGTTGATTGCGGGAGCAGTCAATGCCGCGATGCTTGTCATTGCGGCGACCGTTTTCTTCGGGACGAGCCAACAGGCAGAGACGCTGGAAAGTATTTTTCACGGGCTCGGGACGTCACTCGGCGGTGCAGCACCTTATCTGTTTGGCGGAGCACTGTTGATTTCCGGACTCGCTTCATCGAGTGTCGGCACGATGTCCGGCGACGCCATCATGCGCGGTTTCCTGAAGATGGAGATTCCGCTTTTTCTCAGACGCAGTATCACGATGTTACCGGCTATCCTCTTGCTGTTATCCGGATTTGATCCGACACGCGCGTTGATTTGGAGCCAGGTCGCCTTATCGTTCGGGATTCCGTTTGCGTTGATTCCATTAATTCGTGCCACATCAAGTGAACGGATCATGGGCAAATATAAAAATCGGCCGCTGACGAAAGGTTCCGCTTGGACGATTGTCAGTATCGTTATCATCTTCAACGTCTATCTGTTAGCTGATCTTTTATTTTGAATAATCAGATTTTTTGTTTTGCTTACCGGCAGCTCGGGTAATTCATTACTAGAAGCTTTCTGCCCGGAAGCTTTGCTACCCCTATAAGGACGATGGTGCGGACCTCCCCCCGATGCACCATCGTCTTTTTTGTCTGGACAAAAAGTGCTATGATTAGAAATAGTGTAAAATATATTGAAAAAGTTCCGGAGGTGGAATCAGATGGCAAAGATTAATGAAGAACAAGTCCGCCATGTGGCGCATTTAGCACGTCTCGCCGTAACAGATGAAGAAGTCCAACAATTTACCGTTCAACTTGAGAAGATTCTCGGGTTTGCTGAACAATTAAATGAGCTCGATACGACAGGCGTCGAACCGACGACACACGTCCTCGATCTCAAAAACGTCTTGCGTAAAGATGAAGTACGTCCATCGCTTCCGCGCATGGAAGTAGAACGACTCTCACCTGATTGGGAAGACGGACAAGTCCGTGTCCCGGCAGTATTCGAATAAGGAGGAGACCACCGATATGTCACTTTTTGAACATGGTGTAAAGAATTTACACACACTCGTCAAAGACGGAGAAGTCAAAGTATCCGAGCTTGTCCAGGAATCGTTTGACCGGATTGACCGCGTGGACGGAAACATCGGCGCATTTTTATCGTTGAACGAAGATGCTTTCGAGCAGGCAAAACGGATGGACGAGATTGCAAAACATGAAGCAAACCCGTTATTCGGGTTACCGATTGGTGTCAAAGACAACATCGTCACGAAAGGGATGACGACGACATGTGGTTCGAAGTTCCTCGAAAACTTCGTTCCGGCGCATGATGCGACGGTCGTCGAGCGTCTGCATGAAGCAGGAGCCATCACAATCGGGAAATTGAACATGGATGAATTCGCGATGGGCTCATCAAACGAAAACTCGGCTTATAAACCGGTCCGCAACCCATGGAATACGAAACACGTGCCAGGCGGTTCGTCAGGCGGCTCAGCAGCAGCTGTCGCGGCAGGCGAAGTCTTATTCAGCCTCGGTTCTGATACGGGTGGTTCGATCCGTCAACCGGCTGCTTACTGTGGTGTCGTCGGTTTAAAACCAACATATGGTCTCGTCTCGCGTTACGGTCTCGTTGCCTTCGCCTCGTCACTTGACCAAATCGGTCCATTGACACGGACGGTCGAAGACAATGCGTACTTATTGAGTGCGATTGCCGGACATTGTGACATGGATTCGACGTCAGCGAACGTCAACCCGACGGATTACACACAAGCACTGACAGGGGATATCAAAGGACTGAAGATTGCCGTTCCGAAAGAATATTTCGGAGAAGGAATCAGTGAAGGCGTCAAGGAAAATATCCGTGCCGCCATCAAGAAACTCGAGTCGCTTGGTGCGACGGTTGATGAAGTGTCACTTCCGAACTCGAAATATGCGTTGGCGACGTATTACTTACTCGCTTCTTCAGAAGCTTCATCCAACCTGGCCCGTTTCGACGGTATCCGTTACGGTGTCCGTGCCGAAGCCGATGCACTTGAAGATGTCTTCAAGTATTCGCGCGCTCAAGGTTTCGGCGACGAAGTCAAACGTCGGATCATGCTCGGAACGTATGCCCTCAGCTCAGGCTACTACGATGCCTACTATAAAAAAGCACAACAAGCACGGACATTGATTAAACAAGACTTTGACCAGGTCCTTGCCAACTACGATGTCATCATCGGACCAACTGCACCGACACCTGCCTTTGAACTCGGGGCACAAAACGATGATCCGGTCACGATGTATGCCAACGATATCCTGACGATTCCAATCAACTTGGCAGGTGTGCCGGCGATTTCGGTTCCAGCCGGTCTCGTCGACGGATTACCGGTCGGTCTGCAAATCATCGGAAAACACTTTGACGAGGCGACGATTTATCGTGCTGCGCATGCATTCGAGCTTGCGACCGGTGGATTTGCGCTTCCGAAGCTATAAAGGAGAATGCCTTATGAACTTTGAAACGGTCATCGGTATTGAAGTCCATGCCGAATTAAATACAAATACAAAGATGTTTTGCGGCTGTGCCCGGGAATACGGAGCGGAAACGAACACGAAGACGTGCCCGATCTGTCTCGGACATCCCGGTGTCCTGCCGAAAATCAATGAAAAAGCAGTCGAACTCGCCGTTCGTGCAGCCATGGCCTTGAACTGTCACGTTGCCGATCAAACGAAATTCGACCGGAAAAACTATTTTTATCCGGATACGCCAAAAGCCTATCAAATTTCGCAGTTTGATCAGCCGATCGGTTTTGACGGCTACATCGATGCGGAAGTCGACGGCGAAACAAAACGTTTCCGGATTGAACGCGTCCACCTCGAAGAAGATGCCGGGAAGATGAACCACACCGGCGCCAACCATTCGGTCGTCGACTTCAACCGGACCGGCGCACCGTTGATTGAGATCGTCAGTGAAGCCGACATGCGCTCACCAAAAGAAGCGGTCGCTTACCTCGAGCGTCTGAAAGAAGTCCTGCAGTATGCAGGCGTCTCGGACGTTAAGATGGAAGAAGGGTCGTTACGTTGCGACTGTAACATCTCCGTCCGTCCCTACGGACAAGAGAAGTTCGGTACAAAAACCGAACTGAAGAACTTGAACTCGTTCGGAAATGTCTTAAAAGGTCTTGAGTTCGAAGAAGACCGTCACCGCAAGCTGTTGTTATCCGGCGGCGTCATGCGTCAGGAGACACTCCGCTTTGACGAAACGAAAAAACAAACGGTCCTGATGCGGGTCAAAGAAGGCGCATCCGATTACCGCTACTTCCCGGAACCGGATCTCGTTAAGCTGGTCCTCGATCATGACTGGAAAGAAGCAATCCGCGCCGGCATTCCGGAATTACCGGATGCCCGTCGTGTCCGCTACCAGGAAGCGCTTGGTCTGTCGGCCTATGACGCGAAACAATTGACGGTCACACGTGAGATGGCCGAGTACTTCGAAGCAACGATTGCAGCCGGTGCTGAACCGAAAGCCGCTGCCAACTGGACGGTCGGGGAAGTCCAAGGTCACTTGAACAAATCGACGGAAACGTTTGATACGATCAAGCTGACACCAGCCCGTCTCGCCGAAATGATCGAACTGATTGCCGGCGGAACGATTTCATCGAAAATCGCGAAACAAGTCTTCACGGCTGTCATCGAACAAGGCGTCGAGCCGCGTGCTTACGTCGAAGAACAAGGACTCGCACAAATTTCGGACGAAGGACTCCTTCGCGGACTTATCGTCGAGATGTTTGAAGCAAATCCGGCAGTTGTCGAAGAACTTGTCAACGGCCGTGACCGGAAAAAAGGTTTCGTCATCGGTCAAATCATGAAAAAAACAAAAGGAATGGCGAATCCGGCATTGCTCGATCAACTGTTCTACGAAGAACTCGAAAAATTAAAATAAGCTTTGTTGAAGCACCGGTCTCCTTCCTTAAATCAGGGGGAGGAAGCGGTGCTTCTTTTTTTGCCTTTGTAATGTGTCAGAACTTCATGTAAAATAAAACAGTTATGTATCAAATGGATCGGTTGAGTAAAAAAGGAGAAAATCTTATGAGACCTAGAGCGCGAGTGATTTATAACCCGACTTCCGGGAAAGAGATGGTAAAGCGTAATCTGCCGTATATCTTAGACCGGCTGGAAGCAGCGGGTTATGAGACTTCCGTCTATTCGACGAAAGCGGTCGGTGACGCGACATATGAAGCAGCACGGGCCTGCGAAGCCGAATTTGACCTTGTCGTTGCTGCAGGTGGAGATGGTACGTTAAACGAAGTAATCAGTGGAATGGCCTCGTATCCGGTTCGTCCAAAACTGGGTGTCTTACCGGTCGGAACGACCAATGATTTCGGTCGGGCAATGCGGATTCCCTTGACGATCGAGGGTGCGATGGATGTCATCTGTACAGGGTACACGATGCCCGTCGACATCGGGAAGATCGAAGGGGCGACAGGTACCCACTATTTCATCAACATCGCAGGTGGTGGCATCATGACGGAACTCTCGTACGAAGTTCCATCAAAACTCAAAACGGCCCTTGGACAATTGGCGTATTACGTCAAAGGGATGGAAAAACTCCCGCAAATCCGTCCGACCTATGTCGAGCTTGAACATGAACGCGGGATATTTAAAGGTGAAGTCATGTTGTTTTTGACTTCGAATACCAATTCCGTAGGCGGTTTTGAAAAACTTTCACCGAATGCATCCCTCAATGATGGACGCTTTGATTTATTCATTTTGAAAAAATGTAATCTCGTTGAGTTAATCCGTGTCATGCGGTTGGCGTTAAAGGGAGACCACTTCTCTGATCCATGTATTGAACATGTGACGACGTCGTTTGTCCGGATGCGAAATACATCCGAGATGAGCTTGAACATCGATGGCGAGTTTGGCGGGATTTGTGAAGGGGAGATGACGAATCTTCAATCACATTTCGACGTCATGACGCCGAAGTTCCGGATCGACGAGATGGAAACGATCAATTTACAGCTACAGGCACAAGAACAGGAAACGAATCTCGCGTAAGACGCGGGATTTTCTAGGAGGAAAATAACATGATCCCAGTACAAAAAAACGATGAGCACGTCGTCGATATCGTCGACTTGACGCACGACGGTTCAGGGGTTGCCCGGATTGACGGCTACACCGTCTTCATTCCCGGTGCCTTGCCGACGGAACAAGTCAAAATCAGAATTACGAAAACGACGAAATCGTACGGTTTCGGACGGATCATCCGTCAAAAAACGAAGAGTGTCGATCGTGTTGAGCCGCCTTGCCCGGTCTATAACCAGTGCGGCGGTTGCCAACTGCAGCATCTCTCGTATGACGCGGAACTGAAATTCAAACATAACCGTGTCCGTGATGCGTTCGCGCGTCTTGCCGGTCTTGAGATTCCGGTCCACGAAACGATGGGTATGGAAGATCCATGGGGTTACCGCAACAAGGCACAAGTGCCGGTCGCGTTCCAATCCAACAAGTTAATGGCCGGTTTTTATCAAAAACGCAGTCACCGGATCATCGACATGGATTACTGTCTGATCCAAAATAAAGAGAATGATGATGCAATTCAAGCCGTCCGGAAAGTACTGGCTGACCTGAAGGTTCCGGCTTACGACGAAAAGAAAAACAGCGGTGTCATCCGTCACATCATGGCACGCCACGGTTACCACACAAACGAATTGATGATCGTCCTCGTGACGAAGGTCAAACAATTGCGCGGTGCTGATAAAATCGTCGAAGGCATCTTAAAAGCTGTCCCGAACGTCACATCGATCCAGCAAAATATCAATCCGGATGAGACGAACGTCATCTTAGGAAAACGTAACATCGTCTTACACGGACCATCTGTCATCCGCGATCAAATTGCCGGATTGACGTATGAAATTTCACCGCATTCGTTCTTCCAGGTCAACCCGTTACAAACGGAAAAACTGTACGGAAAAGCGCTTGAATACGCTCAGTTAACTGGCGATGAAATCGTTGTCGATGCGTATTGCGGTATCGGTTCGATTTCATTGTCGCTTGCGCAACAGGCGAAACACGTCTACGGCATCGAGATGGTACCACAAGCGATTGACGATGCACGCCGGAATGCAAAAGCAAACGGCATCGATAACGTATCGTTCGAATACGGAACTGCAGAAACGGTCATGCCGGCACTCGTGAAAGGCGGCATCAAGCCTGACGTCATCGTCGTTGACCCGCCGCGTAAAGGCTGTGACGAAGAATTCCTCCGTGCTGCTGCTGAAGTCGCGCCAAAGCGGATTGTCTACGTCTCTTGTAACGCTTCAACACAAGCACGGGACGCCAAGCTTTTGGCTGAACTCGGCTACAAGCTGATGGAAGTGACACCTGTTGATATGTTCCCGCATACGACACACGTCGAGAGCGTTGCTTTGTTCGTACGTGAAGAAAACTAAAAATCTCTATACTAACAAAAAAACGAGAATCACTTACCGCAAGAACGGTGAAGTGATTCTCGTTTTTTTTATGCGTAATGTTTACTGGCTATTAGAAGCGAATAGCGCATCCACCGCGCGTTGACTGGCTTTCCCGTCGTCCAAACTGCAAAAGCGTTCCTGGAATGCCGTGTATTTATCTGCGTATTTTCTGGAGTGTGCCTCGATGTCTGCGATATAGTCGATTACCTGGTCACTTTCTTTTAACAAGGGACCGGGAACGACTGCTTCAAAATCAAAATAGAATCCTCGGAGAACAGAAGCATATTTCTCTAAATCATACGTAAAGAACAACATCGGACGGTTCAGGTGGGCATAGTCAAAGAAAACGGACGAATAATCGGTAATCAGCAGATCGCTGATCAGATACAGTTCTGCGATGTCGCCGTAAGAGGAAACGTCGTAGGCGAAGTCCGCCTGTGCGCTGAGATCGAGATGTTCCGCAATCAAGTAGTGCATTCGTAACAGAACGATATAGTCATCACCTAACCGGGCTTGCATCTGTTCCAGATCCAGCTTGAGATTGAAACGGTATTGTCCCTTCGTCACGAACTCGTCGTCACGCCAAGTCGGTGCATATAAGATGACTTTTTTGTCAGGCGGTAATTGTAATGACTGTTTGATCTGTTCGGCTTGTTGCTGACGATTCGGGGCATACAACAGATCATTTCGCGGATAACCGGTTTCGAGAAGTTGTCCCCGGAAATCAAACGCCCGTTTAAAAATCTCACTGGAATAGACATTGGGTGAAAGCAGGTAATTCCATTCCTGTGCCTGTGACGAAAAGTTTTTTTTATATTGTTCGGTATTCGTACCCGGCATATGAACTTCGTCCATATCGAGTCCCAACCGTTTTAAGGGTGTCCCGTGCCAGGTCTGTAAATACAGCGTCTCCCGCCGTTTCTTTAAGCTGAGCGGCTGACGCGTGTTGAAAATCCAGTACTTGGCCCGGGCCATCTGATAATAGTATTTCGGGCTATTCCGCAATACCCAGTTCGGACAAGCTGCCTTGACTGTAGCGGTCGGTTCTTTGGCAAAAATCCAGACGAGTTGCAGTTCCGGATGCTGTTTTTGAAGCGTCAGGTAGAGCGCCTTCGGATTGTCCGAATAACCGCGTCCTAAAAAACTTTCAAACAGGACAAGATTCTGTTGAACCGGAAGCTTTTGAAACAGTCGATAGAGAAGTAATCCTTTATGGATTTTCTTGCGACGGATTTTCGTAAATAGCTGTGTCATGTCATGCTCCTTTAAAAATGATGTTGTCTGTAATGAGTCGGCGTCTCGCCCGTCGTCTGTTTGAACGCTTGACTGAAATGACTTTGACTCGAAAAATGTAACTTGTTCGAGATGGTCAGTAAGGAATCATCCGTCGAACGCAATAACCTTTTCGCTTCACGGATCCGTTCACGAATGACATAGCGTGCGAGTGGAAGACCCGTTTCTTCCTTGAACAGGACGGATAAATAATTCGCCGAGACATGAATGGCCTGGCTGATTGACGAGACCGATAGAGGATCATACAGATGCTGCTGGATATAACGGATCGCGGCAAGTACGTGCGGCGAATGGCGTAACTCCTGGATCTGTTTGACGGCTTCTGCAAAACTGACCGTAATCCGGACATGACGGTTTCGCAGTTCGGAAATACTGGTTGCCGCCTCAATCGATTCAATCATCCGGTCACTGAGCATAAAGGCTTCATCCGGTTCCAACCCGCCATTGATGGCAGCCCGGGCGCTCAATAAAACGGTACCGAGCAGAAGATTTTTTTCTGCCCGTAATGGTTGATGACGTGCCAATGATCCGAACTCACCGTAAGCGGGGAGAGAGTAGGTCGTCGCTAAGCGTTCGCTTTGTCCGGAAGAAATCCATTCAATGATCTGTTGTTCCCGCTCCCATGCTTTGATGTAGGCGGTTGTGGCCGTATGGGGAGAAACGTCGGCAATCAACGGGATTTCCTGCTCCTCGCTTTCCGATACAGTCCGGATGTCCCGTTTGGCGAGTTGCTGGCCGGTCAATAAGCGGTGGACCAGATGAGCACAGTCAATCAGCCGGTTTTCCGTCGTTCGGGTCAAGGATTTATAAAATTGATGGAACGCTTCATCCTGGATATGCGCACGGAACAAGGCGGACTGCAGTAAGACAGGACCGATCCGGTACTGCCCTTGTTCATGGACAGGAATGAACAGATAGGCCGTCCCGTCTTTTAATGTATACAGGAGCGGTGTCTGATCCGGTGCAGGCCACTCCTGTTCGATCGATAAACGGCTTGGATGGGAGGGGGCAACAGGACTGATGTCCAGTTCTTCACCGGTCAGGGACTGGTACGAAACAAAAAAACCAGTCGTCCCGTAAAGACTTTCCGCGATCTGAATTAAATCTTCTGTTGATAAGGGTGACACTGGAAATCCTCCTTTCTTCTAAACGTGTTGTTTTCAGTTTACGTCGTGTCCAGGCGATTGTATAGCAAGAATCGCCTGGACACGGGGGACGCCGAAAAATCAAAAGACATCAACGGCCTGCGTGCTCAGGCTGTTGATGTCTGTTTGGTCTTAAGTGAAATCGATTAACGATGCGCGTCGTCGAAGGAGTCTGAGTCGACCGGATCAATTGATTCGATATCAGTTGATACGTCCTCGGTTTCAGGCAGCGCATCGAGTGAGGCCGTCGCTACTTGATCGTAAGATGTGTCATTAACAACCGGTTCAGATACTTCGGCAGGCGGCAAAAGGTCGTCCCCGCCAATCGGTTCATCCACTTGGAAATCGACGGTCAGGGCATGAAGTTCCGTTGCGATTTGCGCGAGATGGGCCGCTGCTGTCGTAACCGCTTCGATTGTCGCATTCGTTTCCTGGATGCTTGCGGCACTCGTCTCGATCCCGGCAGCATTTTCTTCCGTCAAGGCAAGAATCGTTCCCATCGCGTCAGAGACTTCTTCGGTGGCCGTCGTCAGCGCACTGATGTCACCCGTTAAGGATTCTGTCCGTTTCGAGACATGCTGGACGGATCCGGCGATCTGTTCGAAATCGACACCGGTCGTCTTGACCGATTCGAGCGATTGCTTTAAGTCATCCATGACGCCGTTCATCGCGCCCATCGCCGTCTGTGTTTCATGTTGGATGTTATCGAGCAGCTGTTTGATTTGTTTCGCGGACTGATCACTTTCCTCGGCAAGTTTCCGTACTTCGCTTGCGACGACGGCGAACCCGCGTCCCTGTTCTCCGACCCGCGCCGCTTCGATGGCCGCGTTTAAGGCCAACAGGTTGGTTTGACTCGAGATGGCCTGTAACGTTCCGAGGATTTTACCGATCTCTTCCGAACGATTGCTGAGGAAATCGGATGTATTCTGGATTTCCTGCTCCAGCGAGTCGGAATGCTGTAATAAATCGGTGATGGTTTGTTTCGTTAAGCTGCTGCCGCGTGCCGCTGCAGTTGCAACGGAAGCGACTTCATTCAGTGTTTGGGTAGCCGATGCCTGCATTGCGACAGACCGTTCCTTGACGCCATATACCGCCTGGGAAGATCGTTCCGCTTGCTTGGTTTGGGTCTCACCGGCGGAAGCGATTTCTTCCATCGTCTGTCCGATTTGAACCGATGCATTTTGAACGTGGGTCGCATTTGATGACAAATCTTGCGAAGCATCCCGGACGGTTCCGGCTGACTGAGTCATCGCGGTAATCGTTTGACGAAGCTTTTGGCGCATCGCGTCAAAGTTTTCGCCAAGATCAGACAGTTCATCGCGGATCCATCGTTTCGGACGGGTCGTTGATCGCAAATCGCCGCTCGCAATCGCTAACGCTTCATTACGCAGTCCGGCTAACGGGCGATTGATGGACCGGCCGATGAGCCAGGCGATCAATGTCGCTAAGGCAATCGCAATGACGAAATTGATTAACGATTGTTTCAGCATCGCATCCTTCGGCGCATACAACGAGGCGTAGTCGAGAACGACGGCTAATTTAAAGCCGGTCTTCGAGGACAACTGCCAGATGACGACCGATTTTTTTCCGCCGACATCCATGATCGTCGAACCGGATTCCTGGTTGATCATTTGTTTCGGTGCTTCAAAGTATGCTTTTCCACCTTCACGTAATTGATCGACTTTTTTGAAGAAATAATTTTTATTCGGGTGCGTGACGACTTTACCGTCTTTCGTATAACTGAAGACGAATCCTTGTTGACCGATTTCAATCCGTTTCATGTCTTCCGATAACCGGTCGACACTCTTGTAGACGGATAAGACTCCTTTGATGTTCGCCTGATCATCGAGCGCTGCTTTTGAAAAACCGATGACGGAAAGCTTGGTCGCCTGATCATAGTAGGGTTCGCTCATTGCGACCGTACTTGAATTTTCTAATGCCTGTTTGTACCAAACGTCCTGACGGGGATCATAACCCGACGTTGCTTCCTGTTTCGGCCAGTTTAAATAACCGCCTTTGACATCGGCATACTGAACAAAGGAATTTTCGATTTTAGATGAACCATATTTCTCAAGGACACTGTAGATATCTTTTGCTTTTTGAGAAGGCAGTTCCGCACCAATCTCCGGAGTATTGCGTATGTAATTCGGTAGTTGTCCGTTCGTCCGGTTGAACGGAAGACCGGCTAACAGGGTGGTATCTTTTTTAGTATCATCGATGATGCGGGAAAAGGATTGTTCGAGTTGTTTTAAGGCCGTTTGAGAAGTCGAATCGACCAGTCGCTCGACGGTCTGACTCGTCTGATCGTAGGAAAACCAGGTCGAGACCCCTAACGTGAGGGCAGGTAATAGAATCAACCCGATGAAAAGACGGCGTGTTATCGGAAGACGCATATGTAATTCTCCTATCTTTTGAAATAGTCTATAAAATCTGTCTATTCTGATTATCGGAAGGGTAGTACTAAATATGAAGGAATTGTGGGGAGATTTTCATGATTTGGGAACTGAACGTAACCGGAGTTCATGATAAAATAGAAGGGGTGTCACAGAGTGGCTAGGGAGGAACAGAAATGAATATTGCTTTTTTCTTATTACCAAAAGACGAAGTCAAATACTTAGATCCGGAATCAACGGTCAGACAAGCACTCGAAAAGATGAAACATCATCGATTCACGTCGGTCCCACTCGTTGATGACAAGGGAAAATATGCAGGAACCCTGACGGAAGGGGATGTCTTGTGGGCACTTGAAAAAAATCTTGAACATGCGGATTATGATCATGTCCTGCAAACCCGTTTAACGGATATTAAGCAACGTGTCCGGTACAAACCGGTTTCCATCACAGCGCAGATGGAAGAGATGATTGAAGTCATCACCGATCAAAATTTCGTACCGGTCATCGATGATGGAAAACACTTCATCGGGATCATTCGTCGACGCGATATCATTGACTACTTTGCTAAAAAAGTAGCGCGGGAAAACGTTCAATACTGAAATCCAGTAAAAAAAGCACTGATTTTCACGAAAAGTGGAGAGAAGTGCTTTTTATTGACCCGTTTTCACTTCAAGAACCGGTTGTGTTGGACGATATAGAAACATAATGACAAGTTAGGGAGGACGATGTGTTGCGACGTTTATCACCAGTCTCCATCGTAGAAGCATTCCGAAAACGCTCCTACTACAAAACGTTCTCATGGATGATTTCAGTTATTGGTCTGTTAGCGTTACTAATCGCGATGCAACAACTGGCTAAAAATCTTGAAGACGGGTATCAGTTCAAACGATCAAGTGATAGGATGGATATTTTTGAACAACTCAATCAGGTCGAACGGGATTTGACGAATGAGTATTACCTCACCTTAAGTGAAACAACGAGAGATGCCGTTCCGGCACGGACCGATACGTGGCAACAAACGAAAACTGAACTGACAGCATTGAGTCAACAGATTAAAAAAATACAGATGGAAGGACCTGCTCAAAAGGATCTCCTAGCTGAAATTAACCGTCTGCAGACCGGAGGATATCAGTCGGATCATCAATTCTTTCGGGTAGCGACTGCGTATAAAAGTGAAGTCTTGTTTAACCAACTGTACTTAAGCGGAGAGACCGGCGCCTATTATTCGTTCTTCTCAAATCTTTTTTTAATGCAGGAAGAGTTCGGAAGGGCGGGACAGTTCTTAGTCAGTGTCACTAAAGAGGACCAATTGAATTCGATTGATTTGTTGCGCCTTCGGCAGATACGCCAGGAGCTGAATTCGCGGAACAATGCATTAATCCAGTCCCTCTATGCGACGATGCGACCGGAATATGAAGATCGTCGCCGTGATATTTCCGTCATGAGCAACCAGATGTACGCTTACTTACGAATGATTGATGCGACAATCAATCAACCGGAACTCCGGCAATATGGAACGATTGATGACGTGGCAGGGCGGTATCAGGCAAGTATGTACCGTTCGTTCGATCAAGGGATTGCTAATGTTCAGACTGAAATGACTGAACACGGGACAACACTTATCCAAAATGCCTGGTTAATGTTCGTCGCGACGTGTTGTGTCATTCTATTGCTGCTTTTGTTGACGTTATCCTTATTACGGGCATTCCGAAAAGACTTACATATTCTGCAGGCAGAAGCAGACTTTTTTGCGGAAGGTCCGAAGCAGTCGCATCATCAGGTGCCGGAATCAAATGACTTCCATCCGGTCGTCGAAGCCTTCCGGACGATGACGACAATCATTTCCGGATTGTTGGATTATAACGATAAAAAAACAAGGGAAATCAAACAGAAGAAGGCGGAAATCGAGTCCTTATTTTCTCAAAATACGAATCCAATCGTCGCGCTGTCGTCTGATTTTCAATTGCTTAGCAGTAACGACCGTTTCAAGCATCTGGCCCAATCCTCTGAATTGATGACGATTGAAGAACTGATTCACCCGGCGGATTTAAATCGGTTTCGCCGGGCACTCAATCGGGCAATCGAGGGATACAGTCAGACAATCCGTTGCCAAATGATTTTCAAACAAGACATCCGGAACATGTTCGTCAATATCATTCATGTCCCGTCGAAAAATGACAATGGGACAGCACTTTATTTAACCTGTCATGACGAGACGGATCAATTCAAACGGGAAGAACGAATCACACAATTGGCATTGTATGATGTGCTGACCTCCTTGTTGAACCGGAACGGGTTTGAACAAAAAATGGCAGAAGCCATCGCTGCACCGCAACCGGGAGAATTGGTCACGATCGGTGTACGTCAGTTCAGACGGATCAACGATATTTACGGACACAGTGCCGGTGACCAAATCTTAAAGGAAATGGCGAATCGTTTACGGCATCATTTCATCGGGACAGGTTCGGCAGCCCGGATCGGCGGCGATGAGTTTGCCGTCCTGATTTTCCAACAGGACATTGTCGATTACCGCGATCTGAAAACGATTTTGGAACGTCCTTACCGAATCGATGGTGAAAAAATTGATGTCAACATCAGTATGAGTATGGTCCGTTATCCGGATGACGCAGTCGCGGTGACCTCGTTGTTGTCTTCAGTCGATATCGCGATGCAACATGCGAAACGGGAACAAACGGGTGGACCCATCTGGTTTGAGTCCTGGATGAGTGAAGAATACCGCGAATCGGTCGTCTTAGAAGCAGAGTTACGGGAAGCGATTGCCCGAAACGAACTGCAACTGTTTTATCAGCCTCAAATCAATCTGAAGACAAAAACGGTCGATGGATGCGAAGCCCTGCTCCGCTGGTTCCATCCAGAGCGTGGCATGATCAGTCCGGCCGTCTTTATTCCGATTGCCGAACGATCGATGTTGATCGAAGAAATCGGGATGTGGGTCGTCCAGGAATCCGTCAATCAGGTCAGACGATGGGAAGGGACACCGCTTGCGTCGCTTCGTGTGTCTGCCAATCTATCCGTCAAAGAGTTGGTCTCGGGACGAATCGTCGAGTTGTTAACGGATGTCAGGGACCGTTATCCCGGGATTGAACAACGGATGGAACTTGAAATTACAGAATCATTTGGTGTCTTTTCCGATACACGCGTATTCGATGCGTTGCAGACGTTGCATCAGCTCGGTTACCGACTGGCGATCGACGACTTTGGGACCGGCTATTCCTCGCTGTCGTATTTAAGCCGTCTTCCGATTCAGCGTCTGAAGATTGACCGGTCGTTTATCAGCGGGACCGATGCCTGTTCAAACGCACCGTTGATCGAGACGATCATCCGACTCGCCCACACGTTAAAATATGATGTCGTGGCGGAAGGAATCGAACAAGCCGAACAGGGAGAGAATTTACGAAAACTGGACTGTGAATATGGTCAAGGTTTCTATTACTCCCGTCCGGTTCCAGCCGATGAATTTGAAATCTGGTATGACCGGTATCAAGAGGATATTAAACTGTCGGGATGATGACCGGCTCGATGATACAAAATGACCGCTTCCCGTCTGATGGTGGGAAGCGGTCATTTTTCGTTTGAACGGAACTTTCTTTCGATTCTTCTCGTGAAACAACCAATCAAAAAACGAACCGAAGATTACCCTAATCAGGAATCCGGCGGTTCGTTTTTTGATGTTCTTTCTTGCGAATCAATCAAACACGGTCGAGTGCGAGATCATCCGTTTCTGATAAATAAGCTTTGATCGGTTCGACGGCTGCACCGACCGTACCAGGAGCGAATGGTGATTTCAGTCCGGCGCGTTCGACGAGTGTCAGGAAGCTTTCCGATCCACCGGCTTTACAGAGCTCGAGATACGATTTCCAAGCGGCTTCCCGGTCTTGTTCCATCCAGGCATAGAACTGGAAGGCACAGACTTGTGCGAGCGTATAATCGATATAATAGAACGGGCTGCCGAAGACGTGACCCTGCTGGTGCCACCAGGCACCTGAATCGAGATAATCATTTTCTTCATAGTTCCGGTGTGGCAGATATTTCTTCTCAATATCACGCCATGCCGTCCGGCGTTCTGCCGGTGTCAGTTCCGGTTGATTGTAGATGACATGCTGGAATTCATCGATTGCGACGCCGTATGGTAAGAATGTGACGCCACCGGCAAGGTGACTGAACTTATACTTCGCCGTCTGATCGCCGAAGAATTCTTCCATCCACGGGTAAGCGAAGTATTCCATCGACATGGAGTGAATTTCACACGCTTCGTACGTCGGGAATCCATATTCCGGCACCGTGAAATGACGGCTCTCATAGACTTGGAAGGCGTGTCCGACTTCGTGTGTCAGAACATCGATGTCGCCGGCCGTTCCGTTAAAGTTCGAGAAGATGAACGGCAGTTTTTCATCAGCGATATACGTACAATAACCGCCGCCGGCTTTCCCCGGTTTGGCCGTCAAGTCGAGTGCGCCGCGTTCGAGCATATACTCGAAGAACTCGTTTGTCTCCGGTGACATGTCGCGGTACATTTTCTTTCCGCCTTCGATGATGAACGCTTCTTCGCCTTGTGGTGTCGCATTTCCGGATTTGAAAGCAAATCCTTCATCGTAATAATAAAGAGAATCGACACCAATCCGGCGTTGCTGGCGTTCTTTGAGGGATGTTGCAATCGGGACAATCGTCTCGAGAATCTGTTCCCGGTAGTTTTCGACCATCGATTGATCGTAATCGACACGCAACATCCGGGCGTAACCGAGTTCAACGAATGACGGGAAACCAAGTGTCTTCGCGATATCGGTCCGGACATGAACAAGTTTGTCGTAAATCGTATCAATCGCGTCGCCGTGCTCTTTTAAGTAGCCGTAACGTGCTTCAGAAGCGGCTTTTCGGACAGTCCGGTCGGCCGACTGAAGATATGGACCAAACTGGGACAAGTTCAATGTCTTGCCGTCGAATTCAATTTGCGCCGCCGACATCAGCTTCGTATATTCACTTGCCAGACGATTTTCTTCCTGGAGTTTTGGAATGATGGCGTCAGAAAACGTTTTTAAGCTGGCTTCCGCCAGTAAGAAAAGTTGTTTCCCCCATGTGGATTCAAGTGAAGAGCGGAGGGGATGCGTCGTTAACGTTTGATAATAACTCGAGACATATCCTTGATAAACCGGACCTGCTTCGTCAAAGAAACCTTGCTCCGTTTCATAGAAACCATCGCGTGTATCGATCGTGTGACGAATCTCCACGAGTTGACTGGCTGTTTCAAATTGATTTCTAAGGGTATTAATCTCAGAGATGGCATTGTTTGCTGTGTCTACCTCAGTTGCTTCACGCAAACGAGCGATTGCAGCATGCATGGAAGTTTCAAGGACGTTCAGGTCAGGACGGACATATGTAAGTTCTGAAAATGTTAACATGTAAGCGCCTCCTTGTGATTTCTAACTATTATCACACAAAAATACTTGCAAAACCAGAGTTACAAACGTATGCTTTTTGTGAGAACGTGAGCGAGTTCGTATTTAACTGGCTCCTATAAAAAAATCGAATCTTCGTCAAGAAGAAAACGATCGAGAAAGTAGAGGGATAGTATCATGGGATTCTTTAAAAAATTGTTTGGTGGTAATGATGAAGGAAACACGAAAATTGCTTCTGCCCTTACAGGTAAAATCGTCAGCATCGAGAACGTACCCGATCAAGTTTTCTCGCAAAAAATGATGGGCGACGGTATCGCCATCGAACCAACGGAAGGTAAAGTCGTTTCACCGATCAACGCAACGGTCGAAACCATTTTCCCGACAAAACACGCGATTGGTCTTAAAGGCGAAGACGGTCTTGAGTTATTGATCCACGTTGGATTAGATACAGTTAACCTTAAAGGTGAAGGCTTCACAGCACACGTCCAATCTGGTGATAAAGTGAAAGCTGGTGACGTTCTTGTTGAATTCGACCTCGACTTCATCCGTGCGAACGCACCATCAACAATCACACCAATCATCGTGACGAACCACGATCAATTTACACTTTCTGCAGTACCGGCTGAAGGAACATCTGTTGTCGCAGGCGAAACAGAACTCTTCAAAGCAACACATAAATAATTACACACCGAATCAGTCCCCTTGTCCTAGATGAGGGGGCTTTTTTTGTCGTCTCATACCCGAGCTTACTGTTTTGTAAGATGAATGAAAGTCTAGCCGATTCTTTGAAAGGAATGGTGTTCCTTATACTAAAAGCAACATGAAGAATACGGGAGGAAACACATCATGAAAGCCATCTTACACGCAGAACAGATTACGAAAGTCTATCAGACGAAAAATGCCCGACACGAGGCTCTCCGGCCGACGACACTGACGATTCACGACGCAGAATTCGTCAGTATCATGGGTCCGTCTGGAGCCGGAAAATCAACATTGTTAAATCTATTGTCAACGATCGATCAACCGACGGACGGTACGATTCAGATTAACGGGGAAGATGTGACCGCAATGAAGGAAAAACAGCTGGCCCGTTTTCGGCGGGAACAGCTTGGTTTTATCTTTCAGGATTTTAACCTGCTCGATACGATGACCATCGAAGAAAACATTGCCTTACCGCTTGCGTTACAGCAGGTCCCGAAAGCCGATATTTTGGTTCGGGTCGCATCTGTCGCCCGAGAGCTTGGAATCGGGGAGTTACTCGCGAAACGGCCGTCCGAACTGTCTGGTGGTCAAAAACAACGAACGGCCGCCGCACGTGCAATCGTCCATCAGCCGTCACTGATTTTAGCGGATGAGCCGACCGGTGCACTCGATTCAAAATCAGCGACCGGTCTGCTTGAAGCAATGGCCGGTCTGAACGAACAGGGGGCGACGATTTTGATGGTGACGCATGATCCGGTAACCGCGTCGTATGCGGAACGGGTTCTGTTCGTCAAAGACGGCGAATTGTTCCGTGAAATTCATCAGTTCGGGACACGCAAAGAGTTTTTCGAGCAAATCATGGAAGTTCAACGTGAACTCGGAGGTGCGGTTCGTGAACTTGTTTAAGTTAGCTTTCCGGAATTTAAAGAACATCCGTCAGAATGTGATGTATCTCGGTGCTGTCACGTTTGCGATTTTAATTTACTATACGTTTTTAGCAATCCGCTCCAATGAAGCGATGTTACAAGCCAATGAATTGTACGGAAAACTCGGGACGGTCTTTACAGGTTCGAGTGTGATTCTGGCACTCTTTTCCGCCATCTTTATCTGGTATTCGAGTGATTTTTTCTTACGACGCCGGAAACAGGAAATCGGTCTGTATGCCTTACTTGGTCTCGAACGCCAACAGATTGCGAAGTTGCTGTTTCTTGAGACGATGGGGTATGGATTGATTGGGCTGTTGATTGGAGTTCTGCTTGGTACGGTCGCCTCGAAGTATTTTGTCCAACTGTTGGCGTACGTGATGGGAATGACGATTGAAACAGATTTTTCGATCAACGCCGGTGCAATCGGTCAGACGGTTGTTGTCTTCTTGACAATCTTCCTTGTGATTGCGCTCCGTTCAGCCCGGACGATTTACCGGTTTACCTTGATCGAATTGTTTAAGGCGAAACAGCAGGTTGAAACCATCCCGAAAGTGCATCCGGTTCTTGCCGTAGTGTCCGTCTTATTGATTGGTACCGGTTATTACTTGACGGGGAAACCGTTGCTCGCTCACTTTACAATCGTCGCACCGATTTTGATGGTCTGTATCATTGTCGGAACGTTCGGCACGATGAGCTACTTCACGATTTTTTTACTGCGTGTCGTCAGTAAACGCCTTCGGCATTACCGTGGCACGAACTTGATTTTACACGGGCAATTGATATCGCGGATTAAATCGAATGCTGTCATGTTGTCGACGATCACCGTCATCACTGCCGTCACGCTGACGACAGTCGGGACAGCGACATCGATCTACTATTACATCGATCGGACGGTCGAGGAACAAATGCCATACAGCTTGTCAGTTGCAAGCAAACAAGCAGAGGCAGAAAAATTAATCCGGTCATCGAATCAGACAATTGAGTCGCGGACGATGGTCAACGTCAAGAACGTCAATCATACGCTCGAGGAGCTGCCGAATCCGCTGTCGTTTACGACGTCGTACCAGACATACGCGTTTGACGGGGAACCCGGACAGTTCAGTTATATCAGTTATTCCGATTATCAGAAGCTCGCGAAGAGTAACGGAAAACGTGTGCTACCCGAACCGGCAACAGGCGAAGCGATTGTCCTTGAGACGTTCAAAGGCAATGATTTATTGGAGGAATCCGTTCGGTCCCCAATCGGAGTGACGTTTAAAGACACACATTCGTCCTTTCGGATTACCGGTGCGACGAATCTACCACTTACTCAACTGTATGCGAAAAAACGGTTGGCCTTTGCTGTTTCGGATGATGCCTTTGCGATAATGCCGGAAAAAGCTGCCATGCTGACGAACTATCAGTTCTCCGACGAACGGTCGGATGACGGGCTGATCAACCGACTGGAGCAGTTGTATGGTGAAAAAGCAGAGACAGAGATGGCAGCCTATTATCCGGTCTACGCCATGACGACGGCGACGACAGGATTGCTTGCCTTTGCCGCCGGATTCCTCGGACTCGTCTTTTTACTGGCGACTGGATCCATCATTTACTTTAAAATGCTTGCGGAAGCAGAAGAATCGAAACAACGGTTTGAAATCATTCAAAAGATTGGTGTCGATCAGCAAGAGCAGACCGGTATCATCCGACGCTCGGTCGGTTTCATGTTCGTCTTGCCGTATCTGCTTGGTCTGGTCCACAGTCTGTTTGCGATGCAAGTTCTGCAAAAATTGTTGAACTATGATTTGCGGTTACCGATGTCACTTGCAATCGGTTGTTATACCATCGTTTATCTGTTGTACTATCTCGTCACGGTGCGTGCTTATCGGCGGATCGTCATCTAATTCAAATGGGCGGGAAACGAATAATCGTTTCCAGTCCATTTTTTGTTCGGTATCATGGAGGAAGAAGGAGTTGAATCTGCAGATGGAAACCATTTTATTAGTAGAAGACGATCAACAGATTGCACTGTTATTAAAAGAACTGTTGGAACGGTACGATTTTCATGTCATTCACGAAGATGGATTAGGAGATGTCGTCGCTCGATTCGAAGAAACGCAACCGGACGTCATCCTGTTGGACGTCAACTTGCCAAAGTTTGACGGATTTTATTGGTGCCGTCAGCTCCGGATGAAGACGCGGGCACCCATCCTGTTCATCTCGGCCCGTGTCGGGGAGATGGATCAAGTCATGGCACTCGAATATGGAGCGGATGACTATATCGTCAAACCCTTCCAGGGAGCCGTCGTCATTGCGAAAATCAAAAGTCAGATTCGACGTGCGTACGGGACATTGTCCCAGGAGAGTGAGGAGCGGACGGTCAGTCGTGCCGGTCTGACATTGTATTTGGATCGTTATATCGTCGAACATGAGGAACGGTCTATTGAACTATCGAAAAAAGAAGGATTGATTTTAGAGATGTTATTGACGGTGAGTCCACGGATTGTCAGTCGGGGTGACTTGTTGGAACGGATTTGGGATGATGAAGCGTTCGTCGATGAAAACACGCTGAACGTCAACATCACCCGTGTACGGAAACGACTGGCGGAAATCGGAATCGGGGGCCTTGAAACGGTCCGGGGAGTCGGCTATAAACTGGTCCTCGACAAATGAGACTTTTTTTCAGACATACGATTCCGGGCATTCTTTTCTTCAGCGGACAGATGGTAGCCTTGTTCCTCATCTTATGGTTATATGACCTCTATCGCCCGGCTGCCTTTTTTTATATTGCTCTTTTAAATGCAATCGCCTTGCTGATTTATTTAAGTTACCGTTTCTTTAGTATGTTACCGTTGCTCAAACGATTGCAGACACCGATTCAATCGGTCGCAGAACCCATCCGGGCGGACAGCGACGAACCGCTTGCGGCAGCCGTCGAACACTTTTTAGAACGGCAACAGACCGTCTTTCGAAACAGTCTGTTTGCGGAGCGGCGGAAGGAAAAGGAACGGCACCGGTACGTCGATCAATGGATTCATCAAATGAAGACGCCGCTTTCGGTCATCGAATTGATTCTCGAGCATCCGGGGGAACAGTTCCAGGCGGACTTACGCCATGAAGTCGACCGGATGCGAATCGGACTGGATCAGATGCTGTATTCGTCGCGTCTCGAAGCGATTGAAACGGACTTGAAGGCGGAGCGTTTAAATCTTCGGACGCTGGTGACGAGTATCATCAATCAGGAAAAACGGCTGTTCGTCAAAAATAAAGTGTATCCGAAGCTGGAACTCTCACCGGATTTTTATATCTATACCGACTCGAAGTGGTTCCGCTTTTTAGTGTTGCAATTGATCACGAATGCCGTCAAATATACAGCCGGTCATGGTCACGAAGTCTGCATTCGGGCGGTCGAACAATCCGGGAAAATCGTGCTGACGATTGAAGATGACGGCGTCGGGATTCCGAAACGTGACGTCCCGCGTGTCTTCAATGCATTTTTCACGGGCGAAAATGGACGACGTTACGGAGAATCAACCGGGATGGGACTGTACTTCGTCAGTCAGATTTGTCTGAAGCTCGGGCATACGATTGAACTCGACAGCACGGAAGGTGTCGGAACGACCTGTCGTCTTACACTGGTAGGAGGGAAACAACATGATTGAAGTCAAACAGTTAGGAAAAGTCTATCCCGGAAAAGTGACGGAACAACCATTGACGGATATCAACTTTCGGGTGGAGGAAGGGGAGATGGTCGCCGTCATGGGACCGTCCGGCAGCGGAAAGTCGACCTTGATCAACCTGCTCGCGACACTCGATCAACCCAGTTGGGGATCGATTTTGATTGAAGATATCGATACGGCAACGTTCAAACGGAAAGAAACAACCCGCTTCCGGCGTGAGACGCTCGGAATCATCTTTCAGGAGTTCAACTTGCTGGATTCGTTGACGGTGGCTGAAAATATGCTCGTTCCTCTGATGCTCAGCGGAAAAAAGACGAAGGAAGCCCGGGAAGAAATGCAACATCTCGCAAAACGGTTGCAGATTGACGAATTGCTCGACAAACAGGTGGATGAAGTATCCGGCGGGCAACGGCAACGGACGGCGATCGGGCGTGCCCTGATTCACGCACCGCGGCTGATGCTCGCGGACGAACCGACGGGCGCTCTTGATTTTCAGGCGACGAAACACGTCATGGAATTGCTGGCAGAATTGAATGCGGCAGGCATGACGATGGTCATCGTCACCCATGATCCGACGGTCGCCTCGTATTGCAATCACGTCCTGTTCCTGAAAGATGGCAGCATTCAAACGGAATTGTTCCGGGATGAACCACGCCGGGTCTTCTTTCAGCGTGTCATTGAGTCGCTCTCGTTATTAGGAGGGGATGAACATCACTTATCTGCAATACGCCCTACGTAACATCAAGCGGTACCAGCGTCTCTACTATGGATACGCGTTGACGATCATCGTCGCGATGACGATTGCGACGAGTTACTGGAACCTCGTCGTCAGCGAATCGTTTCAGAACATCGCCAAAGTTTTAAGTCAACTCAATCAGGTCATCGAACTGACGATGCTGTTTGTATTCATTGCCGAAGTCATCATCCTGTTTTTTAGTATCTTGTTTATTTATTCGACAACGTATACGATGCTCGAGCACCGGAAAAACGATTTACGGGTGATGCGGACGCTCGGAAGCGGATTTTCGCATTTCCTGAAATATTTTATGATTGAAATCCTGATTGTCGGCGGGCTGGCGATCATCGGCGGTATCACGCTCGGTGTCGTCCTGACGAAACTGATGTTACTCTCGATTGAAAAAGTCATGTTCTTACCGCGACTGACGATCGAACTGTCCCTTACCTCGTTTTTAGTGTTGATTGCAGGTGCGCTCCTGACCCTCTTGATTGCGACCGTCCTCGCGATTTATAGATTCCGACCGGATCGTCCTGTCCGGTCCCGTTCGCGCTTCCGGATCCGGTTTGGTCTTACAATGCAGGGAGTGGCAGTGCTCATTCTGTTTTACGGATATTTCATGGCATTGACACAACAAGATACCTTTCTGTTCGTCTTTCCTTTCATCATCTTTGTCGGCTCGTTCTTTTTCTGCCGTCACGTCATCCCGATGGTGCTTAAACTGTATCGTCCGCGACGGTTGTCGTTACGGAAGTTAATCGTCTCGGAAATCGCGATTCAGTTAAAAACGAACAGTACGCTGGTCGCGCTCGGAACAATCTTGACCTCCTGTGCTTTGACGGCCGTCGGTCTCGTCTTTATCTTTCAACTGATCGGATTTGATCTGTCGTCGAACAATCAATTCGGACTGGTCTATTACGAAGAAGCTGCCGTCCCGTCCGAACGTCTGGAAAAACTGGAACGGACGATGACAAAAACGTTTCCGGACAAATACCGGCAGGATGTCCGGCTCAAAGGAGTCAAGACCCGGTACGTAATTCCGTTATCGGATTATAACGAACTGATGAAGCATCTGGGTCATGAGCAACGGACGCTGTTGACGGACAAACAAACTTTCATGATTCCGGCCCGTCCGGTTCAAGTCAAGGAAGTGACACCGACGATGCAAAAAGCAAAAGCCGGGATGAAGCAAGCCGGCTACCGGCTTGAGCCGATGGCGGAACATCGTCTGCTATTCGGGTACAATGACCGGATTGAAACATTATTCGTCGTCAGTGACCGTGCTTTTACCACGATGGATCGTCCGGTATTCCATATCCGTGTCTTTGATACACCATCGTATGCCGATTACGGGACGGACCGCTGGACGCGTTGGATGTCGATTGTCCGGGAAATTCAATCCAAAGCAGAGCTAGGTAAAAACACTCCGGTTCCGTACCAGCTGATCAATGAGACGGAAGATAAACTGGACGGGATTCGCATCATCCGGCTGGTCTCGTTTGTTGTCATTCTGTTGACGGTCTGGCTGTTTGTCATCAATGCGAGCTTCCTGCACGTCTGGATGCAGATGACGGCAGAACGTGAACAAAAGCGGTTAAAGACATTGTCTGCGCTCGGTTTCAGTAAACGGAGCATCCGTCGTTTCCTGTTCATCAAATACGGTACGGTCTTGATGGTTCCGTACTTCATTTCGATTTTTCATGCCTGGTTGCTCTTTCAGGTCATCTTATCGAATGGGGGACTGGAAATCGGTCCGTTTCTTCCCTTATCCTTCACCTGGATCGGAATCGTCACCGGCTGTTATTTCATCAGTATCTTGCCTTTATGGGTCCGCTATCCGCGGCATCTGATGAAAAAATCGTGCGAAAGTTCGATGTATCCGATACCCGATTCAAGGGTATGATAATAGCATAGCGAGGAGGGATAATATGCTGGACCATTCACCTTACCGGGGATACGGTGACCGCATCCGAATCTTACGGGAACGTGCCGGAATTTCAATCGACCAGTTGGCGGAAAATCTTGGGGTTGCCCCCTATTTCATTCGTCGTACGGAACTCAGCGAAGTGTATCCGACGAAAGCGTATATCGAATCTTTGGCGGAGGCCCTGCATATCGATTCCAGTTACTTGGCACGACACATCTGGACCGGGGAGTCCTTGAAGTTCGTCATGCAGGAAAGAACGCCGCTCGAAGAAATGCGATTGGCGTATGAACAGACGATGGGACAAGATGAAACAATGATTGAACAACAACTGGAAGAACGGATGCGCCTGTTCGATTTAATGTATGACGAAGACGTCAAACGGATTGAACAGACCATGAGTGCGACGGAACAGCGGATTTTTCACGAATTGGTGGAAGCAGTCATGGAGGCGGGGGAACTGCAACGGGAAGAGGCGAACGAGACGTTCGAATTGTTTGCGGACAAACTCCCGACGATGCTTCAACTCGATGAATACCTCAATCGTCTGACGGAAGAAACCGAGACGACAGTAACCGATTGTTATACGAAGTTCAGTCAATCAGTTGACCGGGCACGTTATCACCGTAAATAAACGATCCGAACGGAAGGATAAACAAACGAGGAAGGCGGATGTAATATCCGTCTTCCTCGTTTGTATGAACACTGACGTTCAAGTCAGTTCTGTTTTAAATGAATTAACGCTGTGGCGCAGGACGTGGTGCCCGGCGTCCTTTTTGTCGTGTCCGTCCAATCAAGAAACCGATGAAGGCATTTGCGATGACAAGCACCCAGCCGACATATCCGAAGTTTAAAGTCAGACTGCCAAGCATGGCCTGCCATTTTAAAATCATCATGAAGTCTCCCCGAATCAGGAAACGAGCGACACAAACGAGTAAGACTGTTGTTCCACCGATAAAGACGCCGATCCAGCTTCCATATAAACGGGAGGACTGGACGCGTACAGCGACGAAAGACCAATAAAATAAACTGACGATGAATGTCACTCCGCCATAAGCGAGGACCAGCTTCCATGTCTCACTTGCTTGTGGAAATTTCGTAAACATGACAAGGGACGAGACGATGGCGGCAGCTGTGAATAAAATCGCTGCCCAAAAACGAGACCGCATAACGTAATTCCTCCTCAAGGCTTTTTCTCACCTAACGATAGCGGAAACGGTTCGTCTTGTAAACTACTACTGGCGGCCACCTAAAATACGACGCAGTTGCTTCAACGGATTTGATCCGTAAAAGAGGACACCCCCGCGATAGAATCGTGTTCCGACGAACAGGGCGAGGGCGATGCTGATTCCCATCAGGAGGAGGGATAACGCGACTTGCCAGACCGGGACTTCCGTCAGCATGACACGTAAGAACATCAACATCGGGGTAAAGAACGGCACGAATGACAGGATGACGACTGCCTGGTTCGTCGGGGCGTTCAGGCTGAAAATCGACACCGTGAAAGCAGCGACGATCAACATGATGACCGGCAAGGTGACCTGTTGGGCATCTTCAACCCGACTGACGAGCGAACCGAGGGCGGCGAGCAGCGTCGCATACAGCAGATAACCGAGCAAGAAGAAGACGAACAGATACACAATCGTCTTGACGCTCAGTGAATCAAGCGACAGCTGATCAAACAGACTGCTGCTTTGGGCACTGTAATAGCCGACTCCGACGAGTAACGATAATTGAATCAGACTGACGGTGGCGATCGAGGTGATTTTCGCCAACATATGCTGAATCGGGCTGGCGGCAGAAATCAGCAATTCCATGACACGCGATGATTTTTCATTGGCAATTTCCGTCACGATCATGCCGCCGTAGATGGCAATCGTAAAGTACATCAGGAACAGCAATACATAGACGAGGGCGGAAGCAGCGAACAATTCGTCTTCGCTTTTGCCGCCGGTCGATGTCAATTCTTGTTTGACGTCGATGGGAGCGGCAAGCGAAGCAAGCAACGCCGGATCGACGTCGGCGTCAGTGATGACCGTCTGATCACGGACCTGTTTTAAAGCGGCAGACAGTTGCGTCTGCAACTCCTGTTCCGGACTGGCACTGATTAACGTCACCCGGTACGGATCGTCGGACAATAAGGCGACAGCATCATACGTTCCTTTGTCGACGACTTGTCGCGCCTGTTTCAGGGAATAGTCTTTTTCGGTAATATTCGTTTTGATACCGACGTCTTTTAAGACGGGAATGATCGGAGCTTCCAGGGAGCTGACGACTGCGATTTTCGGGTCATCGCCCGAAAACCAGTCGATGATCCGTTCGATGTTGCTGAATCCAACGAGGAACACAATCATCAGAACGGTCGAGATGAGAAAACTTTTCGCGCGTAATTTTTGAAACAGACTAAACCGATACAATGTCAGGAATTTACGGTTCATAACGTTTTCCAACCTCCTCGATGAAGATGTCCTGCAGGGATAGTTGATCCCAGACGAATCGTTCGACATGGAATCCTTCCGTAATCAAATGACGGAGCAGGGAATCGGCAGCTTCTTTCGATTCCACCTGTAAATTGTGACCGGTTCCGTCTGATTCGACCTGGAGAATTCCCGGCAATGTATCCCAAAGCAGGGCAGGGGCATCTGTCGTCAACAAGACCCGTGTCTTGCCGTATCCGGCCTTGATTTCCGGCAGGTAACCGGCGACGACCGGTTTCCCGTGATCGAGAATAGCGACATGTTCGCACAGTTCTTCAACATGATCCATCCGGTGGCTCGAGAAGACGATGGTCGTTCCTTCTGCCGTCAGTTTCCGGACCGCTTTTTTCAGTTGTTCGACGTTAACGGGATCGAGTCCGCTGAACGGTTCATCTAAAATCAGCAGGTCCGGTTTATGTAAGACGGCAGAAATCAATTGGATCTTTTGTTGATTACCTTTTGATAATTGTTCGACACGCATCTTTTCGTACTGCGGAATCTGGAAGTAATTGAGCCATTCGAGTAAAGACTGTTTAGCATCTTTTCGTTTCATGTCACGTAGTTCGGCTAAAAAAATCAATTGTTCGTCGACCCGGATTTTCGGATACAAGCCACGTTCCTCAGGAAGGTAACCGATTTTTGATAAAGGAATCGGCTGTCCTTTCCAGGTGATCGACCCTTCCGTCGGTTTCAATAAACCGAGTAACATCCGGAACGTCGTTGTTTTTCCGGCCCCGTTCGCTCCGAGTAATCCGAAAATCTGTCCTTCCGGCACTTCGAATGATAAATCGTCGACCGCTGTGAACGTCCCGAATCGTTTCGTGATGGCTTTGATTTCAAGCATGGAATCAGTCCTCCCTCATTCAGATAAAATGCATGGTCCAGTTGAAGTATCTCTTATTCTTACGGGGAAATGGAAGAAAGGTTCCAAAAAAGAGATGTTCAAGCATAATAATTTACTTTTAGTAAATAAGTTACTATTATTGTGTTAAAGGGAATGATGAGAAGGGAGCGTGAACGAATATGAAAACAAAAGGCATTCATCACATTTCAGCAATGGTCGGTAATCCACAGGAAAATCTTGATTTTTACGGTACGACGCTTGGTCTGCGTTTCGTCAAGAAAACGGTCAACTTTGACGATCCGGGAACCTATCATTTTTATTTTGGCAATGAATCGGGTGCACCCGGGACGATTATCACCTTTTTCCCGTTTGAAGGCATGCAGCAGGGGAAAGTCGGAGCGGGGCAGGTTGGAACGACGGCATATGCGATTCCGACTGGGAGCTATGACTTTTGGAAAAACCGTTTGACGGAAAAAGGAGTTGTCTTTGAAGAAGCCGAACGTTTCGGCGAAAAACAACTTGTCTTTCAGGATCCGCACGGATTACAGATTGAACTCGTCGAACGCAGCAAAGGCGCAAACAGCCGCTTTGAAATCGACGGCATCTCAACCGATGTCGCCATCAAAGGGTTTGCCGGTGCGACCTTGTTGTCGCATGATCCGGCAGATACAGGACGTCTCTTAACGGATGCATTCGGATTAACGGTTGCGAAACGTTCCGAGACGATGGATCGTTATGAAGCGGAAGGCGAATTCGGCAACACCGTCGATATCCTGCATACGAACGTACCGGTTGGGCGACCGGGTGCCGGGACCGTCCACCATATCGCGTGGCGGGCCGATGATCAGGCACAGCAAATGGACTGGATGAAACAAATCAATACGTTTGGCTTGATGACGACAGAAGTGAAAGACCGGAATTACTTTACATCGGTCTACTTCCACGACCGTGGACGGATTCTGCATGAAATCGCCACCGATAATCCGGGATTTGCGGTCGATGAAGCATTTGAAGTATTAGGAGAAGCGTTAAAATTACCGGAACAGTTCGAAGCACACCGGGCGACAATTGAAGGACATGTCGCACCCATCAGACTACCAAAGGGGAGACTCATATGATTCATTTATTTGAACCTGCTAAACGACCAGGCGCACCCATTTTTCTTTTATTGCACGGAACAGGCGGGACGGAACAGGATTTAGTCGGACTCGTCCGGCTCCTCGATCCGGAGGCCGGTTATCTGTCGGTCCGGGGTGAGGTGACGGAAAACGGAATGCCCCGATTCTTCAAACGATTGGCGGAAGGGGTTTTTGATGAAGAGGATCTCGCCCTCCGGACAGCCCGTTTGATGGAGTTCGTGAAAGACATGAGCCGCACGTCGGACTTTTCGCTTCAAGATGTCATCCCGGTCGGTTATTCGAATGGTGCCAACATCGCAGCGAATATGATGTTTGAAGAACGGTTATTTGAACAGGCGATTTTATTGCATCCGATGGTACCGCGTCGCGGTGTGACGTTACCGGATTCGTCGCGGGTTCGAATCTTTATCGGAGCCGGAACGAACGATCCAATCTGTCCGGCTTCGGAGACGGAAGATTTGAAAGCGATTTTTGAACAGGCAGGAGCTACGGTTGATGTGACCTGGTCAAACCACGGTCATCAGCTCGTCATGCCGACGATCGAAGCAGCAGCAGAATGGCTGACTCAAAAATAACGACAGCAAAAAAGCACGGGATGCAGGGAGCAGATGTCCTGACATTCCATGCTCTTTTTTTGTTCAAGCAGGATGGTCGCTCTTAGGACGGGAATAGACGATGAGGACACCACGTTCGACGAGCTCGTTCGCAAGCGTCTCGATGGCTTCTGATGATGTTTTCGTTTGGGTGATGTGTCGGTAGAGGTGACGGAGTTCACGGCGCATCGGTTTACGGATCAACCACATACTATCGATGATGAGGCACCAGGTCACGACGGTTTCATGACCGATGTAAAACTGGGTTTGACGATTGAGATACCGGATCCACCATTCATCCCGGGCCATTTTTAACAGGACGCCGGTGGTTAAGAGGACAGCCAACACAAGCGGGATGCTTTCGTAGATCGGGAGACCCCCCAGCTGATTGCGAAGTCCGGTTACGAAACTGATCATCGTCCATCCAATGATACCGATGACAAGCCAATAACTAAAGTTGACTATACTTCGTTGTTGTTGCTTCATCTGAAATCGGGGTTTCAGGATTGGGGTTGACATCAGAATCACCTCCTTTTTTAAATAATCGAATTTTCTGACAATTTATACTTGTCCTTCTACTATAGTTACTTTTTCCCGAAACGTCTAGTCGTTAGACATAGAAAATGTGTTTCTTTCTTGACGAATTTCGTGTACGCTAAAAAAAGAAAGTGAACGGTTACATACAAGGGGGAAAAATGATGGATCAAGTGGTATGGATTGCAGTCGGTATCGTCGCAATTGCTGTATTTTCAGCATCAAGCGTTGCCGCATACATGGGTGTCAAAAACCAGGAAGACTAATGACATGGTGCCTGTCACCGTGTAGATGAGTGCTGAAAAAAGGAGATTCCGTAAAAATCGGAATCTCCTTTTTTAATGACTGTTATTTGTTTTCCGTAATCTGAATTTTTTCAGCAAACGGTTTGAGTGCGTCGCTCCATCGAAGATAGCCGCCACCGACCAAATGAAGCCCGTCGTACGTCATCCGGTTTTGAAGGTAACCTTGCTGATTGGTCAACTCAGGTCGTAAATCAACAAAGGGAATACCAGCAGATTTCGCAAGCTGTTCAAGATTCCGGTTCAGGGCTTCGACGTCACGATTGACGCGGACCGAATCGGAATACTTGGGTGCGACGGGTAGTGTTGACTGAATGACGACATCAATGTTATTTTTTCGCAGCGTCGTCACGATCGTCGTCATGTTTTCCGTAATGGTCGGAATCGGAGTGAAGTGACGGATGTCATTGATGCCGCCCATCAGGAAGACACGTTTCGGTTTCAACTCGACAATCAGGTCAAGCCGGGTCAAAAATCCTTCCGTCGTATCGCCGGGAATCCCGAAGTTAACGATTGTCGGATCATTGAGCAAAATCCGCCAATCACCAAAATTCGTCATGGAGTCACCGAGCATGACAGAATTCGGTGATTTTGGGTATTGATAAGTATGAAAGAGACTATTCAACCGGACGTAGTTCGGATTTTTCGTATATTGGAATGTCGTGATGGGTTGTGTAGTGGTGGCAGGAAAGGCCTGCTCGAATAACTCGATCGGTTTGCGTCCGAGCAATAGGGCGAGGAGGACGACGTTTGCGACGACCGAGAGAATGACTAGTGCTTTTTTCATAAAACAATCGTTCCTTTCGAGGGAGTATAAGGGGTAGTGTAACATGAATCGAAATCCGTGGTTTGATAATATCAAAGGATTCCTTGTCATTTTCGTAGTAATTGGTCATATGCTGACGGATTTACGGTTTGATTACGATGGAAAGTTACTCGAAACGGTGTACTTGATCATTTATTCGTTTCACATGCCATTATTTATTATTTTAAGCGGCTACTTCTTCCGTGAAAACAAGTACTTGCGTGTCATCCAACTGTTTGCCGTCTATTGTGTCTGGCAAATCCTGATTGGTTCATGGGCGACGTTTGGAGAAGGATTGCCGTTGTTGTCCGGACAAAATCTCGGCACGCATCTGTTGCGTCCCTACTGGGCACTCTGGTATTTGTTCGTCATGGTCGTCTGGTATATCGTTACACCGTATGTCGTCCATCTGCGTGGGTATGTCTGGTTCGGACTCGCCTTTGCTTTATTGTACGGCTTTGAGCTCGAAAACACAGGTTTTTTGGCCTTACGGAAATTGATCATGTTCTATCCCTACTTCCTGCTCGGTAACTACTTGTCGGAACATGAGTTCATCCGGATTTTTGAAATGCCGAAAAGCTTCAAACGGAGAATGAATGTCCGGTTAATTGGCGGACTGGCGTTCGCGAGTGTCATCGGTTTTCTCCTATATGAAGCGTGGCGCGATACGCCGCAAGAAATCGTCGCTCTGGCGAATGCATTCAAGCACCGCTTCCCGTATGTCGAACAATATGACAGTGATGCCTGGATCGGTGTGTTGAAGCACAGTGTGATCTACTTCCTGTCGATTACAGCATCGCTTGGATTCATGATGCTCGTTCCGATGCGTCGTCTGCCGCTTGTTACACGGGCGGGTGAGCTCAGCTTATATGTCTACTTGCTTCATGTTTTCTTCGTCATGGCATGGCGTCAGTACGCGACGACAGCCTTCGTGCCGCAAACTTGGCTCGCCTTGCTGGTCGTCATCGGTGTCGCCCTGTTGATCGTCGGAGTAATCATTCATCCGTTCGTTGTCCGCCTGATGCGTCCACTGATTGAAATCGACATTCGTCCAATCGTCGAAGAACGACAAGACCTTTCAAAAAAAGGCTAAATGCTATACACTTTAAAGTAGAGCGATTAATAGATGAAGGGCGTGGAAAGTATGTCATATAACTTAAACAATGCGGATGGTGTCGTAAACGTTTCCCAACAAGTCATTGAAGTGATTGCCGGGGTAGCAGTTCAGGAAACAGAAGGAATTGCCTTTACACAGGACGATTCGAAGTTACAGGAAAAACAGATGGTCAAACTCGTGAAGGTCGAGGATGTGGACGGTGCGATTACGGTCAGTCTCTCGGTCCATATCAAATACGGGATGTCGATCATCAAGACAGCAGGAAAAGTACAGGAACGGATTGCACAAGACATGGAAAACATGTTAGCATTCCAACCGCAAGCGATTAATGTACGTGTAATCGGTTTATTAAAAGGATAATCAAAAATGGACTTTTCGTCATTGACGAGAAGTCCATTTTTTTGAGGGGATTATTCCGGCAGATACCGTAAATCCAGTGAAGCGGCCGGATGTGCTACGTAATCAAAGCTTAAACGGATTGCGTGTTCACTCTGCGAGGACACGGTCAGCGAAGTATGCCGGGTTGCAGCGACGGCCTGATCACCAAGCAGTAACTCAAACGACAGCGAATCCAGCTCGAGAGACTGTCCGCTCGGATTACGGACCAGCACGATGGCCTCGACCTTTTGTTCCTGTTTAAAAATCGAGACCGGCAACAGGGACCATCCATCTGTCGGCGGGGCAGGGTGAGAGAAAGCGATTTGGCGAATCAAACGCTGTTCCGGAGCAGAGAACGACTCATCGATTACGAGATCCGTCAGCTGTTCATTCGAGAAGACGAGTTCGAGCGGTGCATCAAGCGTCGATAAATCAACGAACTGTTCTTCATCGGAAAACTCGAGCCAAAGCGGTAAGGTCGCTGTCGGAAGAAGGACCGGTACTTCCTCAATCGTGAATATTTTCCGGGCGACGAGCTGGTCACCTGACAGGACGAGAACGACCAAATCATTCAGCTGGAAAGAACGCGGAAGCGTATTTTGGAACAACGCAATCACGTGTAACGGTTCGGTCTGTAACACTTGAAAGAGATGGATCGCCAACTGGTTGGGTCCGAGTTTCGGTAACTGATTGAGTGCATAGCGAAAGACATACTCGTCTTCTTTGACAATCGGCATATCCTCGGTAAAGTAAAGCGCGGGTTGAATGTCAGAATCAATCGACGGTTGCATGAAGCAGTCCTCCTTGCAAAGTAGTCTCGTCCAGACGACATAGTCCAGACACGACTTGTTTTTCAAAACTGAAGATGGCATAACGGAAATAATCCATGCCTTCCCGTTCGAAGATCCGAACCGGCTGTTCTTGACCGTAACTGCGTAAATGAATTCCTTCCTTGAGCGAGTTCATCGCCGTCAAGTGACTCGTCCACTGTTCATCCAGGGCAAGTAACATGAAACGTCGTGCCGTCTCTTCATCTTCGGCAATCTGCAAGGCTATTTTTTGATCGACTGAAGTAATCAGCGGTTCCATTTGTTGTTGGATGGTCTCGATCGAGTCACCCAGGACCAATTCAACCGGTTGATGCAGCAGCTGCTCCAGTTCCGCCGTCAATAATTCGATTGGCCATTCTTCCGGAACGAGATCATCCGTCAAATATTGCTCGAGATAGGAACGGATGGTCCGAGCCGCAAACGGCTGAACAAATTGTTCCAGCGTCGCCGAATCAACGATTTGGTTGCGAAGACGATAAATGGCAAGGCGCTGTTCACTGATGACTTCCTCGAGTTGGACAAGGTCGTCACGGACACTGCGGTTGACAGATTCACACGTTTCCTGAGCATAGGCCATCAGTTGCTGAGCTTCTTTTGCATGAACCGGACCGTTGACAGGACCAAGTTTCTTTGTGACACGCTCTAACCGTTCGCGCGCAAACCGGCGGGGCAGATCATCCTCAAGCGACAGGTAGAACCGGGTCAGGCCGGGATCGCCTTGGCGTCCTGCCCGACCACGCAACTGGTTATCGATCCGGACGGACTCGTGCCGTTCCGTGCCGATGACGAACAAACCGCCCTGCGCCTTCGCCTTCGCCGCATCATCAAGCAGGATATCCGTTCCGCGTCCTGCCATGTTTGTCGCAATCGTCACCCGACCGTGGCGGCCGGCGGACTCGATAATCCGAATTTCTTGATCGACGGTCTTGGCATTCAGTATTTCGTAAGGGATCTGACGTTGATCAAGGACATCGGCAACCTTTAAGGATTGTTCGATTGAAGTCGTTCCGATCAAGACGGGTTGTCCCGTCAAATGAGCCGTTTCGGTCGCTGCCGCAATCGCTGAATATTTCTCGGAACTCGTCAAGAACAGGACATCGGCTTCGTCAATCCGAATTTTAGGACGATTCGGTGGAATTGAGACAACATCCATCCGGTACGTCTTCAAAAATTCATCGCGAGACGTGGCAGCAGTACCTGTCATTCCGGACACATGATGATACATGCGGAAGTAATGCTGAATCGTAATTTGCGCCGTCGTCCGGTTTTCTTCGGTCACGCTGACGTGTTCCTTCGCCTCGAGCGCTTGATGGAGGCCATCCGATAAACTTCGTCCTTCCATCAACCGTCCGGTGAATAAGTCGACGAGCGCGATTTTATCATCCTTGACGATATAATCGACATCCCGTTTCAGAACGACGTGGGCCCGAAGTGCTTGGATGACATAGTGGAACAGGACGGCATGCTCGGCCGCGAACAGCTGATCGATACCGAAAATCCGTTCGATCGTCTCGATACTTTGATCGGTCAAGGCGACCGCTTTGATTTCTTCGTCGTATGAATAGTCAGCGTCTTCTTTAAAGTCTTTGACGACATGACGAACCAATTGCTGTAATCCTTCATGGACGGTATCGCGTTCCGCCATGATAAGCGGTGTTTTTGCTTCGTCAATCAAGACGCTGTCGACTTCGTCAATCAAGGCGAAGTGGAGGGGGCGTTGCAGACGATCCTCTTGTCGCATGACTAAATGGTCGCGCAGATAATCGAAACCAAATTCCGTTCCGACTCCGTATGTAATATCAGACGCATAGGCCTGTTGTTTTTCTTCGAATGACAGTTCTGCTGAATTGATGCCGACCGTTAAACCTAAAAACCGGTGAATCTGACCGATCTGTTCCGCATCACGCCGGGCGAGATATTCGTTGACCGTGATGACATGAACCCCTTGACCGTGTAAAGCCTGGGTGAAACTTGCAAGTGACGCGACCAGTGTCTTTCCTTCACCGGTCGCCATTTCGGCGATGTGTCCGGACAGAAGGGCCAATCCACCAAGTAACTGGACATCGTAGTGACGAAGACCGAGTGTCCGCTTGCTCGCTTCACGGACAAGCGCGAACGCTGTCCCGGTGAGGGCTTCGATTTTCTCACCAGCTTGAAGGCGGGTTTTTAAGGATTGTGTCAAAATCCTTAATTCTTCATCCGTTTTTTGTTCCATTTCTGCTTCCAGACTGTTAATTAATAAAACGGTTTTTTCATAACGGCGCATTCTGCGGCTCTGTTCATCTATTAATTGTTTAACACGCTGAAACATAGTTGGTCACTCCTTCGGTTCGACTGTCAAACTCGCTTTTATTATAACAGTTAAAAATTGTAAAACGAATAGTAAAGAGCGAAATAAGTAAAACATTCCCTTGAAATTGAAAACGGTTTCTTTGGGGAAAGACTAATGATTTGGATTTGTTTTTTTTGATAACGCTTGCAAACAATGTGGGGAACAGGTAAAATAATTCTTGAGGCAAGTGCAATCGTTTGCGCAAATCATTCGATTTCTTGTCTTTCATGTACGATGGATGAAAGGATGGATGTCGAATGGCACCAACGATTGAAGCGGTCATTTTTGACTTGGACGGCGTAATTACCGATACAGCCGAGTATCATTATCTGGCTTGGAAACAACTGGGTGAGGAGTTGGATATCCCGTTCGACCGGGAGTTCAATGAAACACTGAAAGGCGTCAGTCGGACTGATTCGCTGGAGCGGATTTTAACACTTGGCGGAAAGCAGGATGCTTTCACGGAACAAGAGAAAGTTGCGCTCGCAACGAAGAAGAACGACCATTACGTCACGTTGATCCAGCACATCTCAGAACAGGATCTTCTGCCGGGAATCATTGCGTTCCTTGACGAAATCCGTGCGACTGGGCTGAAGATCGGAATGGCGTCAGCTTCTAAAAATGCGTTGACTGTCGTTGAGGCACTTGGAGTTCGGCATTATTTTGACGACATCGTCGATGCGGCAACCGTCGCCCGGTCAAAACCACACCCTGAAGTGTTTTTACGGGCAGCAGAGGCGCTTGACGTCGCACCTGAACGTTGTATCGGTGTAGAAGATGCAGCAGCAGGAATCACGGCCATTCACGCAGCGGGTATGTATGCTGTCGGCGTCGGTCCGGAAACGACGTTACATGAGGCAGACTATCGTGTCGATTCGACGGATTTGCTTTCCCTTGAGCAGATCCTAGCTAGTCGCTAATGACCATCCGCCATTCCCTGATGGCAGATAGGTTTATCTGATTGATCTCTTTTCATGTGAGTACAAAAGGACCGCTTCCCTGAGCGGTCCTTTTGTCATATAAAAAAACGCTCGTTCCGACAAACGGAATGAGCGTTTTTGCAGTACTTAAAGTGTCGCGAGAATACCGTCGGCAATCGCCCGGGCATAACGCGCTTGATAAGCGGGATCCGCCAGTTTCGCACGGTCAGACGTATTGGATAGGAAACCGAGTTCCGCCAGGACGGCTGGTGCCTGCGTCCCCCGAATGACGGCATAGTTAGCGAAATGGACACCCCGGTCACGCATACCGGCATAACCTGTCATCCGTTGTTGGATCGCCTGGGCGAGTTGAACCGAAGTGGTTCCCTTATAGTAGTAACTTTCCGCACCGGACGCACTACCGGCATTTGAAGCATTGATATGGATACTGACGAACCGTGACGTTGACAAGGCATTCGCCATCGCACTCCGTTCGCCTAATGACGGATAATAATCGTTTGTGTAACGCGTCAGCGTCAAATCTACTTTTCCCTGTAGAAGACCGGCGACTTGACGCGCGACGGACAGGACGATGTCCCGTTCTGCGAGCCCTGCCCGGACAGCACCGGGATCATAAGCACCGTGTCCGGGATCGAGGACAATCAAGGGACGATTCGTTGGGCTTGGCTGGAAAATCGTCAAGTAAGTGGCTTCGACATATCCCCGTCGTCCGTCCGCTGTTTGGACAGCAACAAAACCACGTGTCTTATGAAGACTGTTTGTCACGACAACCGGCGTACCGCGGCCGAGACGAGTGAGTTGTCCGCTGAGGACGGAAGCGGATGACCGTAAGGCAACGGTGCTGCCGGCATCAATCAGGACATACATCTTGCTACCGCTGTAATCCGCATTTCCGGCAGACGGTGCAGTAGGGGAAGCTGTTCCCTTTTTCAAATACGTACCGATGACGTATCCGGTCTTGCCCCCGTAATTGATTTTATGCCAGTTCGAACTGACGGATAGGGACTGGACGACTTGATTGCTCGGAATCGTCATCAATAAGGCACCGGATGTCGTCGGGGCACTCCGGAAGTTCAGCCGTTCGGTCGTCGTATAAGCTGTCGATGATGCCGTCGCTTTCTTTAAATAGGCACCCGATACAAAACCGGTCTGTTTGTTATACGTCACTTTGTACCAATCGCCGTCCCGGAAGCTTGATGCGAGCGTCGTATTCGCGGGAATCGTCAACAGACGTGCCGAAGACGTCGAGGCTGCCTGTCGAAACGACAAAGCATCTGTCGTCTGGTAATTCGTTTTTGTAAAGTTCGTCCCGGTGACGACTTTCGTTAAGTATTGACCGAGTACATAACCCGTCTTGCCATTGTGTGTTACACGATACCATTCCCCGATCCGGTAGTTGGACGTCAGAGACGTTTTTTTCGGAATCGTTGTTAATTTTTTCGAAGAGATCGAGTCAGTCGAACGTAAATTCAATAAATCTGTTGTTTGATAGATTGTTTTCGTAAACGTTACGCCGGATGCAGCCGATACTAATGAGGACGGAAAAGCGATGGTAGTCAGAAGCAAAAGTACTAGTGCCATTGTTAAGATTTTAGTTAATTTGTCCATTAAATTTCCAGTCTCCTTTTAAGTAGAATGAATACGTATAAAACCTTATATAGTCAATTAAGTATTTTTAAAATAGTTTAATTTATAATTTATCTATTCCGTTCTAGCTCCTTTCTGTTAATATGAAGTGTAGTCAAGTGACAACCAATGAGAGAAAAATATTACAGAATAATTAAATATATAATAAAATTATATATTAAAGAGGCAAAATGTAGTTTGTTTTATTTCAAAAAACATACAATTGAAACATAATTGAAATATTTATGTTTAATTTAGGAAAGTAGGTTAACAAATGGGATCGAGTGAACATATCTACCGAGAACTGATGGAAATCGAAGAGGAATACCGTCGTTTGCAACGACGCGCTGAATATTTAATCGCAGAATTAAGCCGGGGAACAAGCGATTCAGCAAAAGAAATCGCGGTGACACAAGAACGTCCCCTTAAACAACGCCGAGTGAATCAACGTTACCCGCTGGAAGTGTATGTCCACCAAATCAGTGACTTGATGCGTGAGCGCGAGTCGATGTCGGCACGCGATATCCAAATGGAACTCGAACTCCGGTACCGTCACCAAATCAGCAACATCTATCAATTGATGGCCAAAGTGGAACAAGCGAATCCTGCGATTAAAAAAGTCGGACGCGGTATCTATACATATGATCCATCTGCAGAAGTCCCGATCTTCATGTGAGCCGCTCGTCGGCTCTTTTTTTTTATGATATAATTCGCGCAGGAGCGTGATGTTATTATGTTATGGACGGCGTCCATTGTCTGTTTTATCGCGGCCTTACTGATCACACCCGTTGTAAAACGCTTTGCGATTGCAGTCGGTGCCGTTGACAGTCCGGACGCGCGAAAGGTACACGTACGAATTATGCCGCGGTTAGGCGGACTTGCGATTTACATCGCATTCATGATCGGTTACTTTATTTTGCAACCTTCCAGTCCCTATGCGACACATATCCTGGTCGGAGGCTTTGTCGTGATTTTGACGGGAGCACTCGATGACCGTTTTCAATTAAATGCCCGGCTTAAATTAATGGGGCAGATCGTCGCGGCCGTGGTCGTCTTAAACGGCGGTATCCGGATTGAGTTCATCAATCTGCCGTTCGATCAACAATTATTTCTCGGCTGGTGGAGTGTCCCGCTGACGTTTCTATGGGTTATCGGTATCACGAATGCCGTCAACCTGATTGACGGGCTGGATGGCCTGGCGGCAGGGGTGTCGAGTATCGTTTTGCTGACGCTGATCAGTCTCGCCGTCATTCAGGGCAATGTCTACGTGACGATTGTCGCGATTCTCTTATTAATGAGTACATTTGGTTTTCTGTTCCACAACTTTTATCCGGCAAAGATTTTCATGGGGGACACCGGGGCGTTATTCCTCGGATATATGTTAGGTGTCTTGTCATTGCTCGGTTTCAAGAACGTCACCTTGTTTTCGCTCGCGGTTCCGGTCATCCTGCTCGGTATCCCGATTTCCGATACCTTGTTTGCGATCGTTCGACGGGTGTTACAGGGAAAACCACCGTTTGCGCCGGATAAAGCCCATCTTCATCACCGGTTACTCGACCTTGGGTTTACGATGCGGCAGGCGGTACTCGTCATTTACGGACTATGTGCCGTTTTCGGGATGACAGCGATCCTCTTTTCACAAACGACTTCGCTTGGAGCACTGGTATCCTTGCTGATGTTATTGCTGGTACTCGATATTTTAGTCGAATCGCTGGGCTTACTGGGTGAGCGTTATCGACCGTTACTGGATTTGCTGGAACGCATGACATCAAAATGACCAATCAGCCGCTCAAATCCGTTTGAGCGGCTGATTTGGCGATGGGAGAGTCGAGATGAATCCGATTGAACGAGCAGACCGAATTGTCTATCTGGATGTTTTGCGGGGATTTGCTTTATGCGGAATCCTCTTTGTCAATATGCCGAGTTTCCTTGGGGAACGTTTCACGAATGAGATGGGAACTGCCGATCAGGTGTTGCGCCTGCTTTTTGACCTGTTCATCCAAACGAAATTTTACACGTTGTTCAGTGTTTTATTTGGAGCCGGCTTTATCTTATTCATCAATCGCTTGCGGGTGAAGAAAAAATCACTGTGGATTTTCGTCCGCCGCTTGCTGGCTTTATTTCTATTCGGTCTTATCCATCTGTTGTTCTGGAGAGGGGATATTCTGCAGACGTATGCCCTTTGCGGCTTGATGTTGCTTGCCTTCGTCCACACACGATCATCAACGAAACTATGGATTGGTCTTGCCTTACAGCTGTATGTCTTCTTTCGTTATCTCTCGATTTATCAATATGCCCAGTCTGTCGGGGACCGGTCGATTCCGAACCCGGATATGGCCCTGCAATCCATCGTGGCGGCACGTGACATTATGGAATTCGTCACCTATCATGCGACCGTTCAATTACCGCACGGTTTAAACAATTCACTGGCGATTTGGCCGGAAATTCTTTCCCTGTTTTTAATCGGGGCTTACTTCATGGAACGGTTCACGGCCCGACCGCCGGCGACCCGAACAATCGGTCTCGTGTTCGGCGTCAGTCTGTTGCTGTCGTTACCGTTACTCTATCCGATCGTTCAGATTCATCAGGGGCGCATCCCGGATGGACTGGCCAACTACTTTTTTGTCTGGCTGTCGGGGCGCACACTCGCTGTCGCCTATGCAGCGGGGATTGCTTTACTCGTCCGGTCAGGACGTCCGTTAATGGGATTTCAAGTGTTGGGACGGATGGCCTTGACGAATTACCTCACGCAGACGTTTGTCTTTACACTGGTGCTGTTCGTAACCGGGCGATACGGGACGATTCCGCTCTGGCAGGGAATGTTACTGGTTATCGTCGTACTAGTCATGCAAATCCTGTTCTCGAGCTGGTACCTGAAACGGTATCGTCAAGGTCCTGTGGAGACTTTTTGGAGAACTGTCACATATGGCGGGGAAAAATCACGAAACGTCTGAATAGTCACAGAAAATTTACAAATTTTTCGTATAATTCAGCGTGGAGGTGGTTATATGAACAGATGGATCGAAATTTTTATCGTGTCCTTGAAGCTTGGATTAACATCATTTGGCGGACCGGTTGCCCATTTAGGCTACTTTTACGAGGAATACGTCAAGCGAAGGAAATGGGTGGATGAGAAAGCCTATGCCGATCTCGTCGCCCTTTGCCAATTCTTGCCAGGACCGGCTTCGAGTCAGGTCGGGATGGGAATTGGTCTTGTCCGGGGTGGAGTCGTCGGGGCGATCGTCTCATTCATCGGCTTTACGTTACCATCAAGTATTCTGTTAATCATTTTTGCGTTGCTCGCAACCGAATTTGATTTAACGGAAGCCGGTTTCATCCATGGTCTGAAACTGGTTGCGGTCGCCATCGTTGCGGATGCGGTTCTCGGTATGGGAACAAAACTTGCAGTTGGTCCGAAACGGTTATTTTTAATGTTGCTGGCGTTGGCCGGTGTCTTGGTGCTTGCCCATCCATTGGCACAAGTCGGTGTCTTGCTTGTTGCGGCACTGATTGGTCTATTTTGGTTTGAAGATGAACCTGCGGGTGGTGGGAAACTAGATATTCGTGTGCCACGTGTTCTCAGCATCGGTGCGTTGATTTTGTTCGTCGTCCTGCTCGTCGTGACACCTTTCCTAGCTGCTAACGCGACAGGAAATCTTCAACTGACGAGTATCATGTACATTGCAGGTGCACTCGTGTTTGGTGGTGGACATGTCGTCCTGCCATTCTTACAGCAGTCGCTTGTGCCGGACTTTTTGACGGGTGATAGTTTTCTTGCCGGGTATGCGGCAGCGCAAGCCGTCCCAGGACCGCTCTTTACCTTCGCGACGTACCTCGGGACGGTCGTGAACGGACTGATGGGCGGAATCCTTGCGACTCTCGCCATCTTCCTGCCTGGCTTTTTACTTGTCCTCGGTGTCCTGCCGTTTTGGGACCGGGTCCGTGGCAACAAACAGGTCGGCCGGATGTTGATTGGTGTCAATGCGGCGGTCGTCGGAATTCTGCTTGCTGCGTTATATGATCCGATCTTCACGTCGAGCGTCAAAACAGGAGTCGATTTTTTCGTTGCATTCGGTTTGTTTTGTCTGCTCCGATTTTATAAACAATCACCGCTCCGGATTGTTATTTTGGGTGCATTGATTGGATCCGTCATGGGCTGGTTCTGATTTTGAACAAGACAAAGGGTGGCAGAATTGTTCTGCCACCCTTTTCTTTGTAGAGACTGACGTTTAAGTTAACCTCTCTCTATAACCAATCACGTATCGGAAACGTCATCGCATTCAAGTGTCACGAGTACGATTGAATCTTGTTTGACTTGACGGATGGATTGAAATCCGAATTTTTGATACAACGCAATCGCCGGCTCATTTAAGGCAGCTGTAGAGACGAAGCGGAGCGGTTGTTTTTCGCAGGCATACCGGAGCAGTTGCGTGGCGATACCTTGACGAAAATAATCCGGGGAAACGAGCAACCGGGTGATGGTCTCACCTTCGACTGTTACCGCTCCGACGAGTCGCCCGTCAAGACGCATGATATAACCGATCGGGTGCTCCTCGTGCAACGCGGCTTCTGTCTGAAGAAGCGGTGGAAAGAGAGCGGCACCGATCAATTCTGCCTCGACCCGGTAAGCCTGTTGTTGAAGCCGGTAAAGTTCGGGATAATCAGTTGATTCCAGTCGTTGAATCATCGGTAACCTCCGGTGTTGAAGTCGATTCATCCGCTGTATCAGGCAAGTTCAACTGTTCCTTTAACATCGTTTTCGCATCGGCGAGAGAACCTGGGTCGAGCTTATAATAGTAGGCACCGTTGATCTTGGTATCCGTCCCTTTTAAATCAATCCGGTTGACGGTATTCAAGGATTTGACGAACGGCTGTAATTGGAACGCTTCCGTCAGGGACATGTTTGTCGTGAAATTATCCCCGGTCGCATCCATCAACTTGTTCAGCTTTGTGATGGATCCAAAGGATGTCGATTGATCGATGATCGCTTGGACAACCTGTTGTTGGCGTTTCGTCCGTCCGATATCTCCTTCTGGATCTTCGTAACGCATCCGGGCATAGGCAAGAGCTTCCTCACCGTTTAAGCGTTGAAGACCGGGCTCGAGTTTGACGCCGCCCTTTTTGTCGGAAGAGTTTAACGTATCGATTGGTAATTTGACATCGACTTCAATGCCGCCGACAGCATCGACAATCGCAACGACACCATTGAAATTGATTGAACCGTAATAATCAATCGGGATATCGAGCAACTTTTCGACGGTCTCAATCGTTGAATCAATGCCGCCGAACGCATAGGAATGATTGATTTTATCTTCGTACCCGACAGACGGGATCATGACGAGGGAATCACGAGGAATACTCAGCAAACTGACTTGTTTATCCGTTTTGTTGAACGTTGCGACAATCATCGTATCGGCACGTGAGGACGTATCACCCGGACGTTCATCCGTTCCGACGAGCAGGACGGAAAAATGATCTTTCGTTAAGTCGACGGCAGCTGCCCGCTTATCTGATTTATCTCCACGTGACAGTTCGACTTCTGATTGTTTGGCGGTTTGGAACGTTTTATTAGCGACATAGGCAAATGCAGCACCTCCAGCGATAAATACGACTAGAAAAACGGTGACGAACACTTTAAACCACGACCGCTTTGGTTTTGGTTTGGTAGAACGGGATCGTTTGGAATCATCCACGATTCATTACTCCTTACTTTACTGAATTATTAGAAAACTTTTAAATTCTTTACAACCAGTATAGCAGGTCAAGGTTGAATGTCACGTTCGACATAGCGCGAATGCGTTTTCTCGAGCAGGGCTTGCCCGTTCGTCAAATTCGTCATCCACTCAAGGAAGGCGGGGACGGCTGTTTCCTCGACCCAGACATCGATTTTGACATGATCAAGATAATGAATCTGATCAATGATGTGTTCGGTTGCCCGTAATTCATTTTCCAGCTTTCCGAGCCAGGTGTAGTCGACCGTGATTTCCACTAAATCGTGGGCAATCCGTTCAACGATACCGACAGCGTTCAAGCCTTCCGAGACACTCGAGCCGTAAGCCCGGATCAATCCGCCGCCGCCGAGCTTGATGCCGCCGAAGTATCGGGTCACGACGACGACCGTATTGCGGAGATTCCGTTTTTTTAAGACTTCCAGCATCGGGACGCCTGCCGTTCCACTCGGTTCGCCGTCATCGTTGGCTTTTTGAATCTCATTGCGTTCGCCGATGATGTAGGCGGAGCAATTATGATTGGCATCCGAATGTTTTTTTTTGAGGTCCGCAATGAAGCGCTGAGCCTCTTCTTCCGAGGTGGTACGCGCCAAATATGTAATAAATCGTGACTTTTGGATAATGATTTCATGGAAACCGTTTTCTTTTACTGTATAATAATTAAATAATGTCATAATCAAAAATGTCCTCCTCGTTAACTAGTTCTTTCTAGCATAACGACGATTTGAGAGAGAGACAACCGTGGGGACTGGCAAGGAACGGAGGGAGTAGTATGACGAATGAGATGGGGGAGCGACTGTCCTTGAATGATATCGTACAGAACATCATTGGTGTCGTAGAAGAAAGCCGGGAAGAAATCGTCCGGATTACCGAAAGTTCACGTGAGCAGTATGCTGAAATTCAGCAGGAGCTACGGGAGTTGAAGACACGTGTTCACGACTACATTAAAGAAGCTGAACGGCTGGAACGACACATTAAGGATTCGAAAGCGCGACTCGTCATCGTGAGCAAAAACTTCGACAACTACTCGGAACAAGATATTCGTTCTGCTTATGAGACGGCGAACTCGCTTCAGCTCGAGTCATTCATCAATCAACGCGATGAGATGAACTGCCGCAAACGGCGGGACGAGCTCGAACGACGTTTGATTCAACTGGACGAAACGATAGAACGTGCCGACATGCTGATCAGCCGTGTTTCGGTCGTGTTGAATTTCCTGACGGACGACATGCAGGTCATGAACGAAAAGTACGAAAAAGCGATGCAAAAACAAGAGATGGGTTTAAAAGTATTCCAGTCGGCAGAGAATGAGCGCCGCCGCCTGTCGCGGGATATGCATGACGGTCCTGCGCAGACGCTTGCCCACGTGTTGATCCGGGCTGATTTGATTGAAAAGATTCACCAGCATAATGGCGCGGAAGCGGCCTTTGAAGAAATACATCGTCTGCGGAAATTGATTCGTGATGGATTAGCTGACATTCGACGTATCATCTATGATTTACGGCCGATGACGCTGGATGATCTCGGATTCGTCCCGACACTTGAACGCTATTTACGACATATGCAGGAAATTTCCAACATCCCGATTCACTTTAATTATCTCGGAGGCGGCGAACGGATTGAGTCCACATATGAAGTCGCCGTCTTCCGAATTGTGCAGGAAGCGGTCCAAAATGCAGTTAAGCATTCCAAAGCAGGGGACATTCGTATTATCATAGAACAGTATCAACATTCCGTTCGAATTCATGTTAAAGATAACGGGATCGGATTTGATTTTGATTCCATCGTCGAATCGTGTGATGAGTCATTCGGACTGATCGGGATGCGGGAACGGATTGAATTGATAGACGGGGAATTTGAGATTGAGACGCAGCCAGGTAAAGGGACAGTCATCAAGGTAAGGATTCCAGTTGAGGAATCCGGAGTGAGAGGAGAAACACTGTGAATAACGAGCAAGTAAAAGTAGTCATCATCGACGATCATCAGTTATTCCGGGAAGGCGTCAAACGGATTCTTGATTTCGAAGAAGAGTTCGTCGTCGTCGCGGAGGGCGAGAGTGGAGCAGACGTGATTCCACTCGTTGAAGCACATCAGCCGGATATCGTCTTAATGGATATAAATATGCCGAAAGTCAACGGGGTCGAAGCAACGAAACGTTTGATAGAAGTCCATCCGGAAGTCCGGGTCATCATCCTGTCAATCCATGACGATGAAACGTATGTCATGCATGCGCTTGGAGCAGGGGCGGTCGGTTATCTCTTAAAAGAGATGGCTACGGATGAACTGGTCAATGCGATCCGGTCTGTGTACCGGGAAGGCGGATATGTCCACCCGAAAGTCACACCGAACCTGTTACAGGAATACCGTCGTCTGATGAAGATGAAGCAGACGATGTCTTCACAACCGATTGAAAAACGTGTCGCCGAAGCACCGTTACATGTGTTGACACGCCGGGAATGTGAAGTCCTGCAGCTGCTCGCGGACGGTTTCTCGAACCGGGCGATCAGCGATACGTTGTTCATCAGTGAGAAAACCGTTAAAAACCACGTATCCTCTATTTTACGTAAGATGAATGTACCCGATCGGACCGGTGCTGTCGTCGAAGCGATTCGCCGCGGCTGGGTCGTCGTCGTTTAAGGTCAGGACGGAAGCCGATTCGGCTCCGTCTTTCTTTTTTTTAGACTTCAACCTGTGATATGATAAAAACCGATTGTGACCTGTCAGAATACCTTATGTCACGACGGAACTCTTAAAAGCGAGGAAATTCACGAATGAGCCAGATTGTGATTTTAACGGATAGTACTGCCTATCTGCCAACTACCTATTGTGAAGAAAACAATGTCCATGTTGCACCGCTCAGTGTCATCTTTGACGGAGATGCGTATCGTGAAGGACTCGATATTTCCGTACCTGATTTTTATCAACGGATTCAGACGGGAAGTTTACCGACGACCTCACAGCCGAACATCGGTGATCTTGTTGATTCGTTTGAACAACTTCCGCAAGGGACGGATATCATCGGTATCACGTTATCAAGCGGAATCAGTGGGACGTACCAGGCCTTACATACGATTAACATGATGGTCGAACACGTTCAGGTCCATCCGATTGATTCGCGGATTTCCTGTATGCCGCAAGCCTTTTTAGTCAAAGAAGCCGTTCGGATGCGTGATGCCGGTGCGACGGCGCTTGACATCGTCGCCCGTCTTGAAGCATTAAAAGAAGTCATCCGTGCCTATTTCGTGGTCGATGACTTGGAACACCTCCAACGCGGCGGACGTCTCAGCATGACACAAGCTGTCGTCGGTTCTTTCCTTAAAATCAAACCGGTGCTTCATTTCGTTGACGGGAAAATCGTGCCGTTCGAAAAAATCCGGACGTTCAAACGGGCCGTCAAACGGATTGAGGAAATGATGGATGAGACGATTCAAGGAACCGGTGCCGGTCATGTCATCGGTGTCATCCATGCGGAAGACTCTTCAAAAGCGGAAGCGGAAATTGCCGTCCTGCAAGAACGGTTCCCGGACGCCCGGATTGAGATGAGTGTGTTTGGTCCTGTCATCGGGACCCACTTAGGACCCGGTGCGATCGGCATCACCTGGTATCAAGAAGCGTAACCCTGTATTATCCATAGGACATACAATGAACAACGGCGTATCTGCGAAAGCAGGTACGCTTTTTTCGTCCCGTTATGCTAAATGGATGCTTCCAGGCGGCGGCAGGAAGTCCGTTCGACTTGCCGAAAAGGAGAGTCAGTCAACGAAAGGAAATGACTTATGGATTTACGTGGACGATTGATTCCCGACTACCGGCTCGACATGTCGGTCGATGCTCCTCTTGAATACCGGCCGGCTGTCACGTGGCGTTGCGAGCGGTGCGGAAAATTACCGACCCGCGGACCGTGTACGTGCGGGAAACGCTGTTATTACTGCCGCCATTGTTTGATTTTCGGCAAACTGCGGACGTGTGACCGCCTTGTCACGGATCCGCGCCCGCTTGACCCCGTCCGTCCCGACTATCATACGGAACTGAATTTGACGAGTGATCAGCAACGGATTGCCGATGCGATTATCCGGACGATTGATCAACAAGAGAAGCTGCTTATCCATGCCGTCTGCGGCGCCGGAAAAACGCCGATGTTGTTTCCGGGCATCGAACGGGCACTTTGTACGAATCGCCGTGTCCTGATTACGACGCCGCGCGCGGACGTCGTCCGGGAATTGACAGGGCATCTGAGACGGGCGTTTCAACAGGCAACCATCGTTTCGTTGTTTGGAGGGTCCGCTGACCGGTTGGGACTCGGCGACATCACAATCAGTACGACCCATCAATTGATTCATTACCGCGCGTGTTTTGACGTCGTCTTCATTGATGAGGTCGATGCCTTTCCGTACCGGACCGATCGGACGTTACACCGCTATGTCCGTCAGGCGACGGCTCCCGGTTCTTCTTTGATTTTACTCAGTGCGACACCTTCGTTGCGCGATCAACGCCTGCCAACGGTTCGTTTGATGCGCCGCTATCATGGTTTTCCGTTGCCGATTCCCCGCCTGCAGATTCCCTATACGAAACAGGATATCGTAGACTGGCTTCGGACGCATGCGACTAAACCACGTCTGTTGTTCGTGCCGCAAGTCGCGGCGCTTGAGACATGGCAGACCTTTTTGCATCAGCAGGGGATCGAGTGCGAAACCGTCCATGCTGCCGATCCGGAGCGGGTCACAAAGGTCGCCCGTTTCCGTCAGACGACCGGTATTTTGTTGACAACGACGATCCTCGAACGGGGCGTGACGTTAGTCGACGTTCAAGTGGCAGTTCTCGATGCCGATCAATCTTTCAGCAGTGCGGCCTTGATTCAAATCAGCGGACGGGTCGGACGAAATGCTGATTTTCCGGAAGGGGACGTCGTATTGTTTGCGAATGACCGGTCCGATGCGATGTACCAAGCGATTCATCACATTAAACGAGCGAACCGGGAGGGATTTCGATGAACTGTTACCTGTGCAGGCAGGACTTTTTACCCGGCTGGACGTTATCAAATGTCTGGACTAGTCAAACCCTGTGTCCGACCTGTAAAATAGAATTTGTAAAAAGAGGGGAATGCGGAGGGTGTGAGGATTGCGGAAAACCGGGACTGCCGCTCTGTTCGGATTGTCAGAACTGGCGCAACCAGGGACGACGATTGGTCACGCACCCGCTATTTCTTTATCAGACACAAGCAAAGGCGTTCATGAAACGGTATAAGTTTCTCGGGGACACGGCTTTGCTCGACGTGTTTAAAACAGAGCTCAAAAAGGTAAAAGTCAAACAGGATTGGATTGTCCCGATTCCGCTCAGTCCGGAACGTTTGCGCGAACGCCGATTCAATCAGGCGGAACTGATCGCCCGGATGATGCGGGGACGGGTCCGGCTTGTGCTCGAACGGGCGGATGGAGCCGCATTCAGCCATCAGACGAGGCACGAACGACTGGAACGGGACAATCCGTATCACGTCATTCAGCCGGTGACCGGAAAAACGATTTTGCTGGTCGATGATGTCTATACGACCGGAATCACCTTGCACCAAGCGGCTTCGCGGCTTTATGGAGCCGGCGCCAAAGAAATTTCTGCGGTAACTTTATTTCGAAGTGTTTAAAAAATCTTCATTTCTGCCGATACTCAATATGAGGTGAAGGAAATGGATGTATTAAACTGCAAAACTTGTGGGAAGTTATTTGTTCGTCAATCTTCTGATCTGTGTGTCGATTGTATCAGAAAAGATCATACTGATTTTGAGAAGGTGCGTGAGTTCCTGCGAGAACGGCGAAAAGTCCGAACCTCACCTAAGGATGTTGAGATGGTTATCGGAGTAAAGAGAGAAACGGTCTTCCGTTACATCAAAGAAGGGCGATTGTTGATCTCTGAGATTTCTCAGATGGACATCATGTGTGAGAGTTGCGGGAAGCCCTCCCGTGATGGCACGATTTGTGCCGGATGTCGTGAAAAACTGCGACGTGACCTCGCCCAAGCGATGCTAGATTCTTCTACCCCTTCGAAACCGCGAACGTATCGAACTTGAATTAAGAATCTTGTAGTCTAGAAAGCAGGTGTTCACATGCGAATTGATTCTACGAAATGGGTTAACATGCCTAAAACGTACGAAAGAAATCAAAAAGTAGAAGGAACAGAACCAACACGCACGAATCGGCCGGATGAAGTGACGATTTCAAGCGAAGCGCGTCTGCGTTTCAATGAAACGACGCCTTCACGGACCGAAAAAATCGAATCCCTTCGACAAGCCATTCAGGATGGAACCTACAAACCGGATGCGAAGAAAATCGCGGAACGTTTCTTGAACTTGTAAGAAGACTAACTTAGACAATAGAGGCGACTCGGGGCACGGATGCGCGGGTCGCTTTTTATATGAACGAACATAGACGGAAGAGGAGGACATGACGGATGGAACTCATCGATCAGCTGACGGCGGAACATGCCGCACTACTTGAATTGGCAAAAGAAAAAAAGCAGGTCTTGATTCAAAATGATATGCAACGTCTTTCGCAACTCGTCAAGGAAGAGCCGATTCATTTAAAACGAATCGAACAGTTGGAACAACAACGCCTGACGCAGATGGGCACGATGACGATGACGGAGTGGCTTCAAGCCCACCCGGAGGATGTCAATTCCATGCGTCGGTTACTTCAAACGATTGGTCAGTTAAAAGTACTCAACGAATTAAATGCTGATTTACTGACCCAATCGTTACACTACTTAAACTGGCATCTGGAATTGTTGATACCAGAAGCAGATGATTTTACATATGGTCAGTCCGCGCTTGATCGCGCACATTTCAATCGAAATGCTTAAGGAGGCAAATACATGGGATCAACATTCATGGGGCTTGAAACCGGTCGTCGTGCACTGACGACGAATCAGTGGGCGCTCCAGTCGACCGGAAACAATATCGCCAATGCAGGAACGGCCGGCTTTTCGCGGCAACGTCTTGTCATGGCGACGACGGAACAACTGTCGATGGCAATCGGTACGGGTAAAATGGGACAAATCGGTACGGGTGTAAAAGGTGAACTCCTCGAACGTGTCCGCGATGTCATGCTCGATAAACAATATCGAGACGAGGCAACGAAGACATCTTACTATGGTACAAAAGAAGCAGCATTCGGTCGTATGGAAGATGTCATCAATGAACCGTCGGATACCGGCTTGTCCAAAGCATTTGACGGGTTTTGGGAATCCCTTCAGACCTTATCAACGAATCCCCAGGATTCAGGTGCCCGGAGTGTCGTCCGTCAAAAAGCGGAGACATTGACACAAACGTTTAATTACATGGCGAAGGCACTTAATCAAGTACAAGGTGACCTGAAAAGTGAAATTGAGGTCTCGACTAAAAAAGTAAATGATCTGTTCAAAAAGATTCATAATATCAATGCTGAAATTCATACAGTCGAACCGCTTGGTGTGTTACCAAATGCACTTTATGATGAACGAGACCGTTATTTCGATGAACTCGCAGAGTACGTCGATTTTGAAAAAGTATCAGTCGACGGTGATGCGATTCAGCAAGGAACACTTGGGAATACGGTTAAAACGGCAGAAGGCCGGATTGATGTTCGAATCAAATTACCGAATGGTGACAAGTTGCTTGCAGTGGATTCAGATTTACCAAAAGCAGGAACGTTGACCTTTACAACAGATGACAATGGTCTCTATACAGGATTCAAAACAGATTCACAAACGATCTCATTTGACGCAGCCGGCGGTTTTTCATCAGGTCGATTAATTGGTCTGATTGAGATGTACGGACACGTTGAGGATGGTCAAGCAACGGGTGAGTATGTCAATATGCAGGGACACCTGGATGAGATGGCAGCAACGTTTGCGACAGCATTCAACGAAGCGCATGCGACGAATGTAAAAAAAGACAAAACAGCGGGTACAAGTGAATTTTTTGTTTCTTCCAACGGAGGAGTAATCACAGCGAAGTCGATCACGCTTGGAGCAGACATTAAAAAGAGCCTGGATAACATTGCTACCTCGACAGACGGAAACATCGGTGATAGTGCCGGTGCCTTGAAACTGGCCAACATGAAGACGGCAAGCATTCGTTTTGAACGATCCGATACGACGACGACAATCGGTTCGTTTTACCAAAATGTCATTGGAGACATGGCAGTCGCAACGGATCAGGTCGCTCGGCTCGGTCAGAGTTCTGCCGTTTTGATGGAAAGTGCGGAACAGCGCCGTATGTCGGTTTCGGCTGTTTCAATCGATGAAGAGATGACGATGATGATTCAGTACCAACATGCATACAACGCGGCAGCGCGTAATATTACTACGGTTGATGAGATGCTTGATAAAATCATCAATGGTATGGGAATCGTAGGACGGTGATGACTAAATGCGCGTAACACAAACGATGCTGACGAAAACAAATATCGGACATCTCTCTGCCAGTTATCAAAAACTGAGTGCGATGCAGGAACAATTGATCAGTGGAAAAAAGATTCAGCGACCATCTGAAGATCCGGTCGTCGCAATGCAAGGAATTCGTTACCGGACAGAAGTGCGTGAAGTCGAACAGTTCAAAAAAAATGTCAATGAAGCGACAGGTTGGATGGACTTGACGGACTCGGCACTCAACGAAGTGACATCCGCCATGAGTCGGGTCCGCGAATTGACGACACAAGCTGCGACGGATACGTATGATGCTACGCAACGGAAAGCAATTCAGAGCGAAGTGGGTCAGTTGATTGAACATATCGGGACACTGGCGAACACGAAATATAATGAAAAAGCCATTTTTAATGGAACAAAGACGGATCAACCCTTCATTTCGATGGAAGGTCTGAAAGAATATTTAACGACACCAGGTAAGGCGGTTAATACCGTGTTTACAGACGGTGATCCAACTCTAAAAGAAGAAGAAGTCATCCGTTATGAAATCTCTTCCGGAATTGAAGTACAAGTCAACGTTTCACCGACAAATGTATTTAGTCCGGAGACGTTCACGACGCTCAAAAAATTATACGATGCTCTTGGTGGGGTTTCAGACGCAGGTGCCGTCGATAGTTCAAATAATGGAGCCGAATTATCAGGGATGTTAAAAGATCTTGATAGTATGCTCAATCAGACGGTCGAAACGCGTGCTGACCTTGGGGCGCGGGTCAACCGACTTGAACTGAACGCATCTCGTCTGGAAGATCAAGAAATTATCGCAAAATCGGTCATGTCGGATAACGAAGACATCGAAGCCGAAAAAGTCATCATGGAACTGAAGTCGTATGAAACGTTACATCGTGCGGCACTCAGCGCGGGGGCGCGGATCATTCAGCCAACCTTGCTTGATTTCTTACGTTAAGAAGGAGATGACGGACGGTGAATCTGCCACATCTTGAGATGCGTCAAACGTCAGCGAAGATTGGAATCAATACCACCCGTGCGACACTTGAGCAACATCAGGCGCCGGCGACATTATCGATTGAACAACCAAAAGGGAATCTGTCGATCGAAACCGTCGCAGCACGACTCGAAATTGATTCGACCCAAGCGATGATTGAAACGGGACGACTTCCGGCTTTTGAGTCAGTCCAGCGTTATGCAGAATATGGTCGTCAGATGGGGCAACAGGCAGTTGGCCGGGCAGCGTCTGAAGGCGATCAATTGATGCGAATCGAGCAAGGGGGAAATGCGGTATCCCGCGTCGCAAAATCGCGGGACACACCGCCTGCTGAAGTGACGACACTCGGCTTTTCGCCACGCAGTCTCGAACGCGTCAAAATCAATTATACACCGGCGGAAGTGCAACTCAATTACACGGCAGAACGACCGCGAATCGAGGTTCAGATCAATCGACCGGAGTTGAATGTGACGGAAGGTACGGTCGAAATTTATCTGCGGGAACAAAATCAACTGGATATGTGGCCGGTCGGCGGCATGTTCGATGGGGAAGGATAATCATATGCAAATCATTACTGATTTTTTTGGTCCGGTTCAAGTGGACGAAAGTGAAATCATTACTTTCGCTTCGGAAGTACCGGGTTTTCCGGAAGCACGACGCTTTATCCTCTTACCGTTCGGCGAAGGGATTCCTTTTTGGTCATTCCAATCGATTGACCAGCCGGAGTGTGCGTTTGTCGTGACGAATCCATTTTGGATTGATCCGGATTACGTGTTTGAATTACCGGAATCGGCGAAGGAGCAACTTGGGATTCAGGAAACGGCACAAGTCGCCGTCTATACGACGGTCACGTTACGTGAACCGTTCCAGGAATCGACGACGAACTTACGGGCACCATTCGTCATGGAGACGAAACGTCGTCAAGCGAAACAAATCATTCTCGATGAAACGTACGCGAATCGTCGGATGATCGGCAGTTTGACCGAAGTAGGTGGCCGCTGATGCTCGTCTTAAAACGAAAAACGGGAGAAGCGATTCAAATCGGGGATGATATTGAGTTGACGATTCTCGCGATCGAAGGGGATCAAGTCAAACTCGGTATCAATGCGCCCCGGCAAATCGATATCCACCGCAAAGAAATCTATCTGGCGATTCAGGATGAAAATGCGGAAGCTTCGCAAAGTACCGGTCTGATGAGCCAATTATTAAAACAACGAACAGATACATGACCAGGACGGGACGGACTTCAATGTCGGTCCTGTTTTTTCGTTCAACAAAAAAATGCTCAATTCTTTTGAATCGTGTATAGTAATGTAGAGAAAAGAAACCTTTTTGACTAAAGAGGGAGTGTAATGGATGAATGAGACGAAGCAGCTGAAGAAAGATGCGAATCGTGTATTAAAAGCGACGAGCCGGACCTTTTATATACCGATCAGCCGTCTGTCACAGGAACTACAGGAAGCCGTCGGAGCGGCTTACTTATGTATGCGGGCCATCGATGAAATCGAAGACCACGAAGAATTGCCGACCGGGGTCAAGACGACATTATTGCGCGAAACGGCGTTAATGATGCGGGGAACATTCGACGAGCAGACATACCGGACGATGATTGCCCCTTACGCGAATCAATTGCCGGAAGTGACACTGCGCCTGTCAGAGTGGATTGCGTATTGTCCGGCGGGTATTCGAACGAAAGTCCTGGAATCGACAGCCGAGATGGCAGAAGGCATGGCCACTTGGGCAGAACGGGACTGGACGGTCAAAACGGCAGCAGATCTTGACGAGTACACGTATTACGTTGCGGGACTGGTCGGTGTCATGTTATCCGACATCTGGTACTGGAAAGCCGGTATCGTGACGGACAAGCAGCAGGCGATCGGATTCGGACGGGGACTGCAGGCCGTCAACATCCTGCGCAATCAACAGGAGGACGCCGAACGCGGTGTCGGCTATTTCCCACCGGGTTGGACGACGGAGACGATGTTCGAGTATGCCCGGGAGAATCTGGCGGAAGCCGATGCATATCTCGCCTCGATTCCAAGAGAGACGACGATCTATGAGTTCTGCAAGATTCCGCTTGCACTCGCCCACGGAACACTGGATGCGCTCGCGCGGGGAAAAGAAAAACTCAGCCGGCCGGAAGTCCTGAAGATTGTCGGGAGTGCCGTTCTAAAACGATAATGGATAGACGAAAGGAGACATTGTTCCTCGGAACAATGTCTCCATTTTTTAGCGGATATCTTCGAGATACGATAAAATTTTTTCTTCATAGGCTTGCCGGTCATGTTTGTACGACTGGACGTGCCCGCCGTTTTCCGTCACATACAATTCAGACCGTGGAGCCGCTTTTTGCAGCCGCATACTTTCCGTGACCGGAATCGCATCATCGTCCTTCCCGTGAATCATCAAAATCGGATAATCAATCCGGCGGATGGCTTCGAGCGGTTGGACGCGTTCCGGGTTCAGTCCCGTTAAAGGCGGTGTCACCTGGAGGATGACCGGCGTGAACGGGAAGTTCGGCAGACCGCTCCAGACCGGCAGATTCGTAGCAAGATAGTTCTTGAGATCACTGAACGGACTGTCCGCGATGACACCCGCGACTTCGGCTTTCGGTGCCGTGACGAGAGACGTTGCGGCGCCCATCGAGATTCCGTAGAGGACGACGGGTTCTGATGCCCGGGACTTCGCATAGCGGACGGCGGTCAATAAATCATCCTGTTCCTTCGCTCCGACCGTGACGCGTTTGCCTTCCGATTGACCGGAGCCGCGGAAATCAAACGTCAGGACGTTATAACCGGCTTGATGGAACTTTTTGAACAGCGGCAACACTGGGACATCGTTTTGTTCCCGGTTTTTTCCGTACCCGTGGGCAAAGACGATCGTCAACTTGGCGTCTTCACTCGGAATCCACCAGCCGGACAGACGGGTCCGGTCTTTGTAAGAGCGGAACGAGATATTTTCGTACGCCAGATCCTCCGCCTTTTTCGGATTAGTCGTCAACGGTTCCCGGGGCGGCTCCGTTAAGGAAGAACCGACATAAGCAGAAATGCCGACGATGGCAATCAACACTAAGACGATGAGGACAATCAGTCCGGCAATCAATTTCTTGCGATGTTTTTTCAAAAACGACACGGCGATTCTTCCTCTCTGCAGTAGGATACGTTAATGAATATCTTTTTTCTTGAAACGACCGCCATGGACATCATGGATGTTGCCGATCGCGATAAAGGCTTCTTCGTCAAAATCGCGGACGATTTCCTTCAGCTTTGTTTCCTCCAACCGACTGATGACACAAAAAATGATTTTTTTGTCGTCGCCGGAAAAAGCACCTTCCCCGTTCAGGTACGTCATCGTCCGACCAAGCCGGTCCATGATGGCAAGACCGATTTCTTCATGGTTTTCAGAAATAATCCAGACACTCTTCGACTGATCGAGCCCGTCGATGACGACATCAATCGTCTTGAAGGCGATGAAGTAAGTAATCAAGGAATACATGGCCCGGTCCCAACCGAAGACGAAACCGGCAGCGCCTAAAATAAAGACGTTGAAGAACATGACGATTTCACCGACGGAAAATGGTGTCGAGCGACTGAACGAGACCGCTAAAATTTCGGTCCCGTCGAGTGAACCACTCGCCCGGATGACAATCCCGACACCGATTCCGAGAATCAACCCACCGAAGACGGTTGCGAGGAGATCGACCCGTGTCATCGGACCGATGTCTTCCAGTAACTTTGTCGCAATCGCCATGACGGAAATGGCGTAGAGCGTCGATAAGGCAAACGTCTTCCCGATTTGTTTATAACCGAAGAAGATGAACGGGATGTTGAGAAAGAATAACCACAACGCGAGTGTCGAATCGGTCAACTTCGATCCGATGATGGAAATGCCGACAATCCCACCATCGATGATACTGTTTGGGACAAGGAATCCTTTGAGTCCGATGGCGAAAATCACGGCACCGATCGTGAGCAACAACAAACGACGGACCAGTTGCCATTTCGTTGAACGGCGGTGTCGTTTGGCCTGTTCAGCAGCGGGCATCGAACCCCTCCTTTTGCATACACTTTTCATTACTATAACAAAAAAGCACTAAGGCACGCGAGAACGACCTTAGTGCTTATTTCACTCGTTGTAGCGTAATGTCTGGAAAAACCGTAAGACCAGTTCCGCTTCTTGCGTCGTCGTATAGCGTCCGACATATTGTCCGTCCTCAAAAGCAGTGACAGTCAGGGTGCAGGAGACCAGCTGAAGACCTTCCGACAACCGGACTTCAAACGTCGCGGTTTGCAGAGGTAAGGGAGTATCGGTCGTAAAGTAGAGATGACGTGTACTCGTCCGGTGGGCTTGAATCTCGGAAAAACTAAAGTCGAATGTCTGATTTTGATGTTGCAGCATCTTGATTTTGCCTTGGACCGTAAAGCTCGGTACGTTATCCGAGGCAAGCGAACAGGCTTCGATCGGATACAAGACTTCCCGGATCAGAAAACTTTCCATGACGGCCGCGGACACCGGTCGGCTGAATAAATACCCTTGGATGTTCGGACATTCAAGAGCCCGGAACATCTCCAACTGTTGAATCGTTTCAATGCCTTCCGCGATGACGGCAAGATTAAACTCCTTCGCCATGTAGAGAATACTTTTAACGATAGCTTGTGCTTTCTTATCCTCGGCGATATGTACCGCAAACTGGCGATCGATCTTGACGACATCAATCGGATAACGTTGCAGGTAGACCATTGATGAATATCCTTTTCCGAAATCATCGAGCGCAATCCGGACACCGAGCCGGCTGACATGTTCCAGCGTCCGGCTGATATTCGGATCATCCATGATCAATGCCGCTTCGGTGATTTCCAGTTCCAACAGCTCGGCCGGCAATTGATACGTAGCCAGTATCTGTTCAATCTGGTGTTCGAACCCGGGAATCAAAAACCGTTTCGGCGAGACGTTGACGGATACCGGGACAAGATCGGCACCGGCACTGGACCAGTCAAGCATCGCCTGGCACGCTGTCTCGACGACCCAGTCGCCGATTGCGATATGCAGGGCACTTTCCTCGGCGAGCGGGATGAAATCATTGGGCGGAATCCGTCCCCATTCCGGGTGTTGCCAGCGGATTAACGCTTCGAGACCGATGATTTTCCCCGTCCAGCTGTCGACTTTCGGTTGGTACTCAAGAAACAGTTGCTTCCGTTCAATCGCATAGTGTAAATCCTGTTCGAGCCGGTAACGGCGGTAATAATCGATATCGAGATTGGACGCATAATGATGGACGGTACTCTGATTTTCACGTCGTGACCGCCGGAGCGCCGTATACGAATGTTTCATCAATTCGACCGGATCGTTGCTGTCGTCCGGAAAACGGCTGATGCCGATCGAGACACGGGTGAACAAGGCATAAGGATCAATCAAAATCGGTTCGACGGATAAAGATAACAACGTTTCCGCATAGGACGTGATATCGTCCTTGAGGCTCGACGGAACGAGTATCGCATATTCATCGCCTCCGAGGTGCCCGAAAAAGACGCCCTCCGGTTTTGAGGTGTTGAGGAGTGCACTTGTCGCCTGAATCCACTGGTCACCGGAAGCATGACCAAACGCATTGTTGATATCCGAAATCCGGTTAAACGAAATCGACAGAATCGAAAATGCCGTGTTCGCCTGCATCCAGTCACGGATCGTCTCCGTCAACGACAGGCGGTTCGGCAGACCGGTGACCGAGTCATACATCGCCAGCTGTTGCAAGCGTTCCTCGTACTCTTTTTGGAGTGTAATGTCGTGCATGATGCTGTTCGTATAGGCAATCGAACCGTCCAGCTGGAAGATCGGGATTTGTTGGTCTTCAATCCATTTCATACGCCCATCCGGGAACGACAGACGGTACTGGATCGAACTTGCTTTACCAGACTGCAACTGTAAGATGAAGCGTTTCATTGCCGGTACGTCACGCGGGTCAAGTCGCTCGAACAGCCAGTCCTGACTGAGGATCAAATCGTGCGGCAACTCTTCGAAAATCTGGAAAAACCCTTTGGAATGAAACAACAGGCGTCCGGTTGATAAATCGATTTGCGAGATGGCGGCTTCGAGTGCTTCATAGATTTCACGCGTCTGTTCCCGTTCGAGTGCCAGTTCACGGCGCGCTTCACTGACTTCTGACAAATCATAGAGAATCAGAGAAATCAATCCGGTCGGACCGTCGCGTCGTAATGCCTTCAGACGTAACAGTTGGTATTCGTAGTCAGCATTCAGGACGGACACTTCCTGTTCGAACGTATCGATTTCTCCATCAAGCAGGCGAATCATCTGAAAACGGAGCGGATCAAAATCACGCGGATGGATCCGTTGATGTAACTGTTCATTCGAAAAGGGATTCACCGGACTGGACTCGATTCCCAAATATTTGATCAAAGAGGGTGAATACTCAATCGTCCGGTTCACTGGATCGTAATGAAAGACGACCAGTTCCGGAATCTGTTCCGTCAGTTCCAGTTGCGACCGGATGTGGACGACATCATCCTCCAACTGTTTTTCGCGTGTGATGTCACGTGCGATCCCGTACACCCCGACGACATGCCCATCCTGTTCAATCGGCATATTCGTGATTTTGAGCGTCAGCCGGTGTTGATCGGCATGCAGACCTTGTGCCGTATAGTGGACCGTCTCACCGGCCAGGGCCCGCTCGAAAAATGCCGTGACGGACGGATGCTGTTCCGGTGGATTGAAGACGGCGAAATGATTATATAAAGTTTCCTTCGAATAACCGAGCATCCGTGGAAGTTGTTCGTTGAAATAGATGATTTCACCAAGATGATTAAAGAAAAAGACAGCATCTGTACTTTGCTGGAAAAAAGGTTCCACACGTTCTGGTCGTGACAGTTCTAACCCGCCAATCAGCAGAGGGGATGTAGATGAACGACTCAGCCGTTGCATCGCGTCGAAAAAAGTCATAGACAAATCTCCTCACTCGAATTTTTTCTCTCACTCTTAGTATCGGAGTAAACGAAGATCAATTGCAATTAAAGTTCGAAGAATAGACTTTTTTTTCAAAAAAAGCGAATCATTTTTTGGAGAATGGGAGGAAGTGGAATGAAAAAGAAGAGGGTGGGACGGGAAATCTGCTTTCTTTTGCTCGCTTTTCTCGGGCGGAACGGAAGCAAAGCTTCCTTTTCCCGTAGAAGTCGAGCTTCGAAAGTAGACGTACCCGAATCATTCGATCGGGTAAAAAATATAAAAAATCATCAACGAAGGAAACGTAGAAAAAGACAAAAAGACAAAAAGACAAAAAGACAAAAAGACAAAAAGACAAAAAGACAAAAAGACAAAAAGACAAAAAGACAAAAAGACAAAAAGACAAAAAGACAAAAAGACAAACCCCGCCGATGCCTGTTGAATGGCATATGCTGGAGTTTGTCCGTGCTTTACATATTAGATGGCAAGATCAACAGAAGTCTCGCTGGCATTGGGATCAGCCTGATCCGGTCGGTCGGCATCGTTCATGCCATGATGGCGTCCCGGTCCATGTCCGCGCGGTCCTTGCTGTAAGTCGTCATAGCTTGAGACTTCATCGGCCCGTTCCTGCATCCGTTCCTTGATCGCCGTCGCTTGTTTTTTCGTGATGGCACCGCTTTTGACTTTCGCATCGATTGCTTTCGTTTGTTCGGCAAGGACAGCCTTCTCAAAAGCAGTGAAGGAGATGTTGTTCGCTTCCGCAAATTCCGGTAACGGTTGGTTCGCTACCTTGAACTTCGTCGCATCGAGATTCAGCCGTTTCAAGATAGCGGACGTTGTATCACCGAAGACGTCATGACCGGGTCCACCGTGTTCGCCTGGTCCATGTTGACCGCGGTCCGGTAAGTCATCGTAACTGTTGGCATCCGAGAACTCTTCTGTCAGGCGGGCTTTGATCTCGGTTGCCTGTTTTTTCGTCATCTTCCCGTCTTTGACGAATTGATCGAGCTGTGTCGTCTGCGCTGCAAGCAATGCTTTTTTGTAATCCGCGAACTTGATTGACTGGGCTTTCGCATAAGCAGCGAGCGATTGGTTGGCTGCATCGAATTTATCTTGGCTCAGACCGAGTGCCTTCAAGACGTCGGCAATCAACGATTCGTTGAAGAAGCCGCCTTTGTCACCGCGATGTCCTTTTGGCATCTGTTCTTTTAAATCGGCATAACTCGAAACCCCGCTAAAGCGTTCCGTATGATGTTTTAACATATCCGCTGCCTGCGACTTCGTTAAGTCACCTGATTTGACGAGTGAAGCGAGCTGTTCTCTTGCGGCGGCGAGTTCCGCCTTTTTATAGTCACTGAACGAAATTCCTTTTTGTTTCGCAAGATCTGCGATTGATAAGCCTTTTTCTCGGGCGGCATCGACTTGTTTTTGGGTCAGATTGAGTTTTTTGAGCAGTAACGTAAAGTCGAGTCGTTTCATCCCTTCGAAATGCGGACGTTCTGATTTCGTTTCTGTCGAGCTGTCATTGGTTGCAGCATAAGCAGAAGCCCCTCCTACTGTTAAGGCGCTGATTGTCAGTGCGGTGATCCATTGTTTTTTGAAATGCATGGGTGATCACTCCTTTCACCTTTTATGTTAGCGGGATACGTCTGCGAAGTTGTGAGGAAGTTGCAAGGAAATCGCAAAGAAACGTCAACCGTTCAAAAAAGACGGTACACTACAAGTGGAGGGATGAAGATGAACATTTTAGTGATAGAAGATGAACTGAAGCTGGCACAGGTGACGGAACGTTTTTTGCGTCATCACGGCTATACGGTCACGCTCGCGGCGTCGCTTGCGGAGGCTAAAACAAAACTTGCGAGTACGTCGTTTGACGCTGCCCTCGTTGATGTCCGCCTGCCGGACGGGGACGGCTGGTCGCTTGTCCCGGGCATCAAAGCGACGGTTCCGGCTCCGGTCGTCTTCATGCTGACGTCACGCGGGGAAGCGGACGACCGGGTGTTCGGACTGGAGCTTGGAGCAGATGATTATCTCGTCAAGCCGATTGTCCTCAAGGAATTGATCATCCGGCTCGAGCGGGCGTTGAAGCAACGGTTGCCGGTCGGTCGGCAGTTAGGTGACGTGACGATTGATGAGAAGGCGCGCCGTGTCCAAAGTGGAACGGACACCGTCAGTCTCACGAAAATGGAATTCGAACTGTTGGTCTATTTCTTTGAGCACATGGGTGAAGCACTGACGCGCGATCAAATTCTCGATGAAGTCTGGGGCTATACGTTCGGAGGCGATACGCGGACGGTCGATACACATGTCAAACAGTTGCGGGATAAGATGCCGACGATTAAACAGCAGTTGAAGACGGTCCACCGGGTCGGCTACCGGTTGGAGGCAATCGAATGAGTAAGTTGATGCGAAAGTTTTTGCTGGCGGTCATTGCGCCGTTATTGATTATGGGCGTACTCAGTTTCAGTCTGACGGCGTTCCTCGTCAACCGGTTTGCGGAAGATGAACGTTACAGTCAGTTGATGCGGGAAGCAAATATCATCGAGGAAGCACTGGCAGAAAATCGTCCGGTACCGCGTGAAATTCAAGGGTTTATCATCCGTGACGAAGTGACGGAACGAATCGGAGGACGGGGACGGCAAGTCGTCGAACTGCCGATTCTTGACGATCTCAAACAAAAAGACATTATCGAAGTCCAGGGGAACCGGCTGTTGACGTATCAGTTGATGAGCGGCGATACCGTCATCACGACAATCCGCGAAGCACCGCTCGCAAGCAGTGCCCTCGACGGCGTCTATCTGGCGATCGGTGTGGCGTTACTGGCCGCCTTACTGCTCGCAACCGGACTGGCCTATTATATGGGACGGCAATTCATCCGACCGATCATGGAACTGCGGACCGTTGCGAAACAGATTGGCGACGGACGAAAAGACGTCCTGTTACCGGACCGACCGAATGATGAAGTCGGTGATCTGATTCACGCCGTCGATGAGATGCAGGAACAACTGATCCAGAAAGAAGCGTTGCAAAAAGCGTTTATTGCCGGAATCACCCACGATTTGCGGACACCACTCGCCATCATCCGCAACGAGACGGAAGCTCTGGCGGCCGGAGTGATTCCAGTCGACGAACTGCCGGACGTCACAACCAGTATCATCGAAGAAACGGATCGGCTCGGGCTGTTGATTGATGAGACGCTGGTCTATTCGAAACTGGCCGGCGGGATGATGCCGCTTGACCGGACGGAGGTGGCAGTGAATCAATTAGTCGAAGAAACAGCGGAACGGTTACGGTCGACTTTCCTTAAAGACGGATTGCGTTTGACGGTCGAGACAGCACCGGTCCTGCTCTCGCTTAATCGGCGGATGTTCGAGCGGGTTCTCGTCAATTTCCTGATGAACGCCCACGTCGCTGCCCCGAGCGGAAGTGAAGTGTTAGTCCGGCTGACAGCAACCGAGTTGACGGTGGAGGATGCCGGAAGCGGTGTCGCAGAACGCGACCGTTCGACAATTTGGGATTTGTATGTCAAACAGACCGGCGGCTCCGGGCATGGTCTCGGTCTTGCCATCAGCCGATTGATTCTCGACAGTCACGGCTTAGCGTACGGTGTCCGGGACAGCATGCTTGGTGGTGCCTGCTTTTATATCCGGTTCAAATAAGCAAAAGAAAAAAAGTTCCCGTCATTCACCTGAGTGAAGAGCGGGACCTGTTGGTTATTCAGAATCGTTGGCTTGAACGAGACTCGGTTTGACGAGCGTATAGAACTCATCGCTCATCCCGACGCGGCTGCCCATCTGACAAGCGAGTTCGAGTGTCTCCTGATAGAATTTCGCCACCAGACTATGATTTTTGATGTGCATATCCTTCATCGCTTTTTCAACGCCGAGGACGACTTTTGCGATTTGATCATCGGCATCATTGCGAACTGGGACAACGTTTTCCGGAAGATCGACTTCCTTGTCGTGTCCGTTAAAGCGGAACGACGCCCCGAAACCAAGATGCTCGAGGAAGAAGTGCGGTAACAATTTACCGGCGAAGAACTGGTGCCACTCTGATTCTTTCATCGTATCCATGTCGCGTTTGAACGATGTCGTTGCAAGTGCATAGCGGTCATGTGTATCTTTCATGAACTTCTCGAGGATTGGTACCTGCATCGCAAACGAATTTTTCAGCAGATTATCGAGCTGTTCTTGCGTTAATAGTTCTTGTTCAGCCATCAGTTTAACCCCATTTCGTTTCGTTAGTTCTATCGTAAGAAATTTAGACAATTCCGTCAAATCTTTTTCAAGAATAGAGTTTACCTATTTCACAAAAGGGAATTCCTTTACTATCGAAGAGTTAAGGGGGAGTTAGCATGAAACGAGTAGCAATGACAGGGGTATTAATCGGAGCATGTCTAATTCCGGTGACAGCTTTCGGCGCAAGTAATGTGACGTACAAAACAGGTACGATTCAAAACAAGGACTTCGGCTATTCCGTCAAGGCGACGACAGCCTTGCAGACAGCGATCAAGCAGGATAAGGTCGATGTCGTTAAAAACAAAACCGTCAACACGAAATACGGTACCGTGACACGCAGCGGGACGTTTTCGCTCTACTATAAAGTAAAGGGAAAAGATCAAATGCTCGTCAACTTGAACTTTGAACCGAAAAAATTAACGAAAAAACAATTTGAGAAACAAGTCGGGTTCGGAACCTATCTCGGCACAAAAGGCAATAAAACATACTATTATGTGCAACCGACGGAAGCCGTCAAAGGCGCAGCCGGGAAACAAAAGATTGCCGACTTAATCACACACGATGTGCCGGCGATGATGAAGACATTCAAATTAAAATGAGGAAACTGCAAGGAGCACCAGCTTTTGCTAGTGCTTCTTTTGATGGTCCGATATAGTAAAGGTTGAGGTGAAGTGAAATGGAATGGACAGTAACAGAAGTTAAACAAACAACAGAAGTCTTACAACTTGAGAAATGTGTCAACGATCACGACGGCATTGAATTGAAAGTCGCCGCAGATTGGGTCGGACAAAATGATTTCGCGATTTATGACGATACGAAATTAATCGGTTATCTGCAAGCGTTCGCTTACTTACCGACAGAGTGGGAAATCAATGTCTTCGTCGATCCGGATTACCGGAAACAGGGTGTCTTCACGCAACTCGTCGAAGCGGCGAAAGAGGCAGCCCGTCCGCAAGGGGTCGAAGCGTTTACGTTCGTCATTGATGATGAAAGTAAATCGGGCCAGGCCGTCCTTGGTCAGCTCGGTGCCGAGTACCGGATGACGGAATACAACATGGTCCTGAAAAAAGCGCAATTGTTCCTAAAAGCGGATCCAGATTTTGAACTGCGGGAAGCGACAGCGGACGATCGTCCGTTCATCGTCGAGACACTTGGTTCGTCATTCGGCAATACAGCGGATGAAGCCGAATCGATTTATCAAGCAATTGAGTCGGATGATCGTGTCACCTATATCGGTGTCGCAAACGGCAAACCGGTTGGTGTCATTCGGGCTTACTTAGCGTCTGAGACGCAAGCGAGCATTCACGCGTTTGCCGTTCGTCCGGAAGCACAGGGCAACGGATACGGCAAGAAGATGCTGAAGCTGATGGTGCAAGCGATGTTCCGCACCGGTCGAACGCAGCTTGAACTCGATGTTGAGACAGATAATGCCCGGGCACTTGATCTCTATAAAGAGGCTGGGTTCGTTGTCGGACGTGGTTACCAGTTCCACGTACTTGGCTTATAATTGTTTTACAGAAAGTCCACGCGAGTGGGCTTTTTTTTTGTAGAATTCAAAGACCACAGGTCTGTCCGCTATTTAAAGAAATACGATATCGTTTCCTGTCGTCCGTTGGTGCGCTTTCCTCGGGCGGAACGCAAGCCGCAATCGTCCTCTTCGGACGACCGGGTCTTGCCTGTCCCTGACGGAAGGGACAAGCCCTTCCTTTTCCCGCAGGAGTCGCACCCGGACGACGGAAACTTTTTTGTTAGGAAACTTGTGACAAATGGTGAAGTAAATAACAGGGGGAAACAAGTTCACATTCTAAAAGAAATCTGAAACCTTCTCGCGGTTTTGTCGTATACTACACATATGGAAAAAAAGAGGAGGCGACGTTATGGAATGTCGTAAAGATTCATTACGGACGTTGAAGTGGGTATCAGGTGGTTTAGAGGCAATGCTCGGGATTCCGGTGCTTGGTGGATTATTTATTGTCTTTGGAACAGGTTACAATGCGCTTTGGGTTATGTTAGCGTTCCATATCGTGGTCGTCGTGTTGACGGCGCGTGCCGGTCGGGTGTCAAAAGGGAATATCGTCGGGATTGTCGCATCGACAATCGGATTCATTCCTGTCGTCGGGATGCTGTTGCACATGGCGGCAGCAATTACGATTTTACTGGATGCGGCATTTGGGAACCGGATTATCACGCGGGCACATGTTGAACGCGTCGAACCGATCCGTCCCCGTCCGGTCCGGAAAGAACAGGAGCGCAAAGAGGATCATCCGTTCTAAGCTTTTTTCGTTGACAGTTGAAAACAAGCCGTGTAAAGTAAACAACAAGTTAAGCCATATCAAACAAATCAACGACGCGGAGTAAGTACCGTCAACACTGCCGACAAAGCGAGTCAGGAAAGGTGAGAGCCTGACGCGGTAAGCTGATCAGGGAATGGACCGCTGAGAGCCTGTTGAACGATTCAGTAGACAGGACGGTTGCCCCCGTTACCGGGCTAGCTGGTTGTTGGACTAGCGACAAGAGGAGATTTTTAATCTCAACTAGAGGTGGCACCGCGCGGATACAGGCGTCCTCTATGCATCAGCTTTTGCTGTGGCATAGAGGGCGTCTTTTGTTTTACGTCAAGGAACGCCGAATTATCCAACGCACATTATCTTTAGGAGGAATTTTTGATGAAAAAGACATTGATCGCGGCGGCAAGCACGGCGTTCCTACTCGCAGGATGCTCGACGACGGAAACAGAAAAAGCAGCACCAAATGAAAACGAAAAGAAAGTCCTGCACACGATGGAAAGTTATGATCTCCTGTCGGTTGATCCGGCAGATGCCATTACGTCAAATATCTTTAACCAGATTTACGAAGGACTCTACCGCTTTGATGCAAATAACGAACTCGTTCCGGCAGCAGCGAAGTCACACACTGTATCGGAAGACGGAAAAGTCTACACGTTTAAACTTGACCCAAGCGCGAAATGGTCAGACGGCAAGCCGGTCACGGCGGAAAACTTCCGCTATGCTTATGAGCGGGTCATCGAGACAAATTCACCGTTTGCTTATCTGCTCGAGCCGGTTAAAGAAACAAAGGTCATCGACGACGAAACGTTACAGATTGAACTCAAACGCCCGACGCCATACTTCCTCAGCATGACGACGTTCGGTACGTACATGCCGGTCCGGGAAGACATCGTCAAAGCAAAAGGTGAAAAATTCGGAACGGATCCAAAAACGAACGTCTACAACGGACCGTTCACGTTCAAGAAATATCAGGCGGAGCAAGGCTACACGCTCGCGAAAAACGCAGACTACGCGGACCGCAAAAACGTCAAGATTGACGAAGTGGATGTCAAAATCATCAAAGATCCGATGCTTGCGATCAATCTGTTTGAAACAGGAGAACTCGATGTTGCACCACTCAACTCAGAAAATGTCGTCACGTACAAAAATAAAAAAGAGTACAACACGTTCAGCGACTCACGGATGTTCTTCATCCGGATGAATCAAAAAACAGAAGCATTACAAAATCGGAAGACACGTCAGGCGATTGATGCGGCGTACGATAAAAAAGCACTGACAGAAACGTTACTCGGAAACGGCTCACTGCCGGCCGATTACATCGTCCCGCAGGAACTCGATCCAAAATACGACAAGACCCGTCAAATTGAATCATCATTTGACGCAGCACAAGCGAAACAAGTACTCTCGGATCAAAACCTCGAGTTGACGATGATTATTGAAGACGACGATGTCTCAAAGAAAATCGGCGAATACATCCAAGGTTCACTGAAACAACAAAATGTCGATGTTAAGCTGTTGTCACTGCCGAAAAAAGAACGGTTGGCGCGTGAAGGACGAGGGGATTATGACTTGTCACTCGCAAGCTGGGCTCCGGATTATCAAGATGCGACAACATACTTGAACCTCTTCATGACAGGAAATCCGTTCAACATGATGGACTACTCGAACAAACAGTATGACAAACTCTTGAAACAGGCAGAAAACGAACTCGATCAGGACAAACGTTTGGAACTCTTAAGCGAAGCCGAAACGATGTTACTCGACGATCAAGCGATTTCACCGGTCTACCAACGGAAAAATGCTTTCCTTCAAAACACGGAAGTGAAAAACCTGGCCCGTCACAATGTCGGAACAGATATTTCCTATAAATACGTTGAGATTGACCGCAAATAAAGTAACACCAACAGATATCTAGTCAACTTCCTTCTTCTATAGAAGGTATTGACTGGATGTTTGTTTGTTATGTCTAATATCGATGTGACGAAAGTATGAAGGTGTGAACTGCAAAATCAGGTCAATTCTATTAAAGCGTTCTCAGAAGTGACCGATAAAGAAGGTGATGAGATTTGAAACAGGAAAGGGAGTTTCGAAGATGAGTATGCTACGGAAAAATTTAAAGATGCGATTGTTTGTCTGGGTCTTGGCGATTTCAGTCATTACCGGTGGGATTTCAGCACAGTTGACGTTGTTCTTAAACAGAGGACTTGATGTCGCGGACGGACCGTCAATTTGGTTAGGTGCCGGGATTGGGTTAGTTTTATCCATTATTGGTTCAGCATTGATCCAATTGATTCTCCGTCAACCAATCAAAGCGATTGAAAAGGCGACGGAAACAGCGCGTGAAGTCGCAAACGGTAATTTCAACGTCGATTTCGAAGAAGCAAAACGCGGCGACGAAGTTGATCAGTTGATGCATGAACTCGAAGTCATGGTCTTACATATCCGCAAACAAGCGACACAGATGGGCAATTCAAGTGATAAATTGACGGCGTCAGCGCAGGAAATCGCGGCTGCTGTCCAAGAAGGTAATGCATCAGGCGAAAGCATCCGCTCGGCGATGGCAGAGCTCTCAACGAAGATGAATGAAAACGTCGATCAAGCTTATCTGTCGATGGATGCGCTCGGCGCCGTCAAACGGACGATGGACGAAGTCGCCAAAGAAATGAACGAAGCATTGAAATCAGCAACGGTCATGCAGACGGAAGCTGAGAACGGGAAGACGCTGGCGACAGACTCGGTCGAAGCGATGCATATGATTTCAAGTAAGATGGAACAATCAGCGACATTGAACAGTCGACTGACCGGTATGACAGGTGAAATCTCACGGATTACCGATGTCATCAGTGACATCTCGGCCCAAACGAACTTACTCAGTCTTAATGCCTCGATTGAAGCGGCTCGTGCCGGCGATGCGGGACGTGGATTTGCAGTCGTCGCAGCGGAAGTCAAAAAACTCGCCGAACAGACTGCAACATCAGCGAAAGAAATCACCGATTTGATTTCCGGTGTCAAACGTCTCGTCAATGATACAGCGAACGCGATGACGGACGTCCAAAAAGAAGTTGCAACCGGTGTCGGTCTCGTCGAACAAGCCGGTTCGTCGTTTGAAGAGATTCATCAGTCGACAGAAAGTGTTTATTCGCGTGTTCAGTCGGTCGATCAACTCGTCATCAAGTCAGATAAAGAAATCGATCAGGTTGGTTTGACGACGGCGAATATCCTCGCGATGGTCGAAGAAGCATCGAAACATGCGGAACAGGTCTTGCAGGCATCAAGCCATCAAGCGGCTTCACTTGGTGAGGTCAACGGCGCGATGGAAGAGTTGGTTGCAGTCGCAGAACAACTACAGGAAGAGACAGGCGCGACGCGTCTGTAAATCAGAAATCGTAGACGGAAGTAGCGTCTGCGATTTTTGTTTAAACTTTTTTATTTTTTTTGAGAGAAACTGTTAAACATTTCGGTACGGCGACGATATATAGAGTGGAAGCAGTCATCGACTACAACCACCGCGCTACTCTTGGGCCGGCCAGGGGGCGCATCTCGGAGAAGAAGGATCTTCAAAGAGACAAAAAATTTATTCCTATGGAGGGAAACTTACAATGATTATCAATCACAACATTACAGCACTTAACACACACAACAAACTTTCTGCAGCTTCTTCAGCTCAAGGGAAATCAATGGAGAAACTGGCTTCAGGTCTTCGCATCAACAAAGCAGGCGACGACGCAGCTGGTCTTGCAATCTCTGAAAAAATGCGTGGACAAGTTCGTGGACTTGATCAAGCTTCACGTAACGCACAAGACGGTATCTCATTGATTCAAACAGCTGAAGGTGCATTGAACGAAACGCATGACATTCTTCAACGGATGCGTGAATTAGCGACTCAATCTGCCAACGATACTAACACACTTACTGATCGTGAAGAATTACAAAAAGAATTTACTCAGTTAGCAAAAGAAACTACACGTATTGCTAAAACTACTGAGTTTAACACTCAAAAATTACTTGATGGTTCAGATACTGACGGTAAAGTGTTCCAAATTGGTGCAAATGAATCACAAAACCTCACATTAGTCATCGGTAACATGGATGCAACTGCACTTGCAGTTGGTACGGGAACAGATGAAGCTTCAACAGTTGGTATTGACATTACTACTCAGACTGGTGCTAACACAGCTATCACTACAGTAAACGATGCGATTGAAACAGTTTCAGCAGAGCGTTCTAAACTTGGTGCTACTCAAAATCGTTTAGAGCACACAATCAATAACCTTAAAACATCTTCTGAAAACCTAACAGCGGCTGAATCACGTGTTCGTGACGTTGACATGGCGAAAGAAATGATGAACCAAACAAAGAACTCGATTCTTGCGCAAGCTGCACAAGCAATGTTGGCTCAATCGAATCAAACACCTCAAGGCGTGCTTCAACTCCTTCGGTAATTTGATTCCACCGGGCGTCTGATTGGGTAACTGATCAGAGCATGACTGGGTGAATTGCTGGAACTCCTTTAGAGCCTTGATGTACGACAACGTGGCTGGAAACGGCGAGCGTGACCGTTCTGAAAAACGTCAAGGATTGGACAATCAGCAGCCAAGCACCTGTAGGGAAACCTTGGTGAAGGTTCAACGACTAGGATAGACGACCTAATGGACACTTCCGATGGTTATGAAATCCGTACTCCGTAAACGGCGGGGGAAGCGCCCAGCTCCTAGTAAAACTAGGATGAAGATATAGTCTTATCATTAGCGAAAGTTAATGCGCGTAGCAAGCGAACCAACAGCCGCAAGGCGTTCTCCAATTACTCCGTTAATCGTAATTGGTCATATCATTTACTTAAAGGTCATGGACTTGTTCCATGGCCTTTTTTTAGTTGTCCAAATTTATAGGTGACGGACCAATATGTCCGGTTGGATTTTTCAGAGATTGCTTGTGTCGTCCATCCGCTTGTCTTGAGTTCCAGAATGGTAGTGCATTCTTCTGATGTATACGGTCTAGAAGGGTTTGAGGCGAGTACTTGATACTGTGGATGTTCATATTTAAGTTGGTTGAGACGAGCCTGTCAGTCTAACTTAATGAGCAAACTTTGATAAGTCCACTGCATACGGTGAAACTTGCTCCAAAAATGTAAATGTATTTTTGACACGAGTAGTCTTCACGATAAAATCGTTGCGATTCACCAAAGTGTTCTCGTTCACTATTTTGTTTTTCCTACGAGATTTTAGATAACATTTTGTGATTTCACCCTCGACTAAAATACTTGCTAGTGAGATAGCTTGTTGAGCATTTGATAATCTATCAATCAGCATAGCAAAGCTTCTTTCATAAAAGAACGTATGTTCCTTTATTCCTGATTTTATGAAGTTTAAAATAAAACTAATAAAAAGAATGGTCTAAACCGATATACTACATAGAGAAGAAAAAGGAGTGTTTGTCCATGAATTCCATCAATACGGAAATTCGGCTTCACCTGCCTGAAAATGTCTTACCATACGAAGCGACTCGGAATGTCTTTATCGAAGCGAATCAGTTGGAGTTGGCGCAGGATGGGATCGTCGTTTTGCCGACACCTCAGCATATCACAAAGCTTGAAACCGCAATCGAAAAGGCTAACGTTCAGCTCGAAGCGCAACGTACAGGTTTAAAGTTCGTTAAACATGAAAAACTTAATGAATTTTATATTCAAGTCGTAGATACCAATAACAACGTCGTTCAAGAAATACCGAGTAAAAAGGAACTTGATTTTTTTGCTGCCTTTATGGAATTTAATCAACTGATTGATAAACGAATTTAATAGGAAAGGGCTGATTACATGGCAGGAATACGTCTTAGTGGTCTGGCAAGTGGGATTGATACAGAAACGATGATTAAACAACTGATGCAGGCAGAACGTGCACCCGTTGATCGTCTCTCTCAAAAAAAACAAACGTTGACATGGCAACGTGATGCTTACCGCGAAATGAACCGTGGTTTACTCGATTTACGAACAGCTGCAAGTGACATGTTGTTATCAAAAAACTATACTACTAAAACTGCAATAAGCTCTGACACTTCGAAAGTGTCTGTGTCGGCAAGTCCAGCATCAACAGCTGGTAGTATAACGATTGATGAAATTGGTCAGCTGGCATCAGCAGCATCTGTAACAATGACGACAACAGCAGGTAAGTCATCTGATATAACGCTTTCTGACAGTGGCATGTTTACGGTGACTGATGGAAAAGTCAATATTCAAATCAATAGCTTTGCTGCTGACGGAACAGCAATTAGTGAAATGATTTCACTCGATGCAACACAAAAACTGTCCGATTTAACTTCAGCGATCAATGGTAAAACAAGTCTAGGCATGAGTGCGGTCTATAACGATCTTACAGGTAAACTGGTTTTAACGAAAACAAGTACCGGAAAACTGAATACAAATGGTGCAGATATAACAATTCGTGATGTAAATGCCAATGCTGAGATTGTTAATTCACAGTCAGCGACGATGGGGCAAGACGGCAAAAACGCCAAGTATACAATTGGTGGGCAAGAGCTCGAACAACGGACAAACACCTTCACCCAAAACGGTCTAACGATCACTTTAAACGGAACGTCTACAACAGCCACAACGATTAATACAAAACTCGACACTCAAGCAAACTTTGATTCCATCAAGAAATTTGTTGATAAGTATAACGATTTGATCGATAAAATGAATAAAAAAGTCCGGGAAGAAAAATATCGTGACTTCCAACCATTGACAAATGCCCAGCGAAAAGAACTGAGTGAAGACGAAGTGAAAAAATGGGAAGAAAAAGCGATGAGCGGTGTATTGAAAAATGACAGTTTTCTTCGTGATGGGATGACGTCGTTCCGGAGTGCAATCTCTGCAAAGATTGATACAGGATATTCGTATACGTCAGGAACTGATACAATTCAATTGAACTATATGTCGCAAATCGGTATCACATCAACCAATGATTTCCGCGACGGTGGGAAACTGAAAATCGATGAAACAAAATTGAAGAAGATGCTAGAAGAACAGCCAGAAGGCGTCTATAAACTATTTACAGCTGATGCTCCGGAACCTGTTAAGAATCCTGATGGCTCAGTTACACCAAATCTAGGTGGACTCGACGGATTTGTTCGTCAAATTCAAGGTTTCGCAACGACGATGCGCGATAAAATTTCGAAAGTAGCTGGACTTGATGGTGCTGTCTCGACGACGTATCGACTTGGTAAATCCCTCGCTGACCTCGATAAGACCATGTTGACATGGGAAGATAAATTAAAAACAAAAGAAGACAGTTATTATCGTCGCTTTGCGGCGATGGAACAGGCAATGAATCAAGCGAACAGCCAGTCGGCGACGCTCGCTTCATACTTAGGACAATAAGGAGGACTTCAGATGGCAAACCCATACGCGACGTACCAAACGAACTCAGTGACCACCGCTTTACCCCAAGATTTGACGTTGATGCTGTATGAAGGACTGATTAAGTTCTCGATGCTTGCGAAACGGGCTATCGAACAAGGTTTGATTGAACAAAAAAATACTAATGTTCAAAAAGCACAATCTATCATTCTCGAGTTACAATTGACGCTCAACAAGTCGATTGCCTTGTCAAAAGACCTGAATAATCTATACGACTATATGCAAGGTCGTCTGATTGATGCCAATGTCAAAAGTGATGTCGTTGCGATTGATGAAGTGATCGGTTTTGCGGAAGAGTTTCGCGAGACATGGAAAGAAGCGATGAAGCTCGCGCGTCAACGATGAGTCCGCTTGATCCGCTCCGTCTGAAGACGAAACATCTGATGGAACTGCTTGAGCAGACACCGGACGAAGACGTTTATGACGAATGGTTACTGAAAATCCAGAACTTGTTGAACGAACGGGAAGCGTTCATCGCCGCTCATTCGAACTTACTGGCCGGCGCCAATCAAGCCGTCATTCAAGAGCTGGTTGCAGAAAGTCAAAAAATCGACTTGAAATTATCGTCAGAAACCGCTAAATTAGGGGTACAAATCAATCAATTGCGTCAGACGAAAACAAGTCGAAAATCGTATATCGATCCGTACGAAGAAGTCGAAGGTAGTTTTTCACCGTATTTTGATTCTCGTCAGTAACTTTCTAGACGTAGGGAGGGATCTCGCGTGCCAAAACGTGAAGACAAGAAACGAAAGGTCGTCAAACCATTTTACCGTTCCGATGGATCGTACGATCAGTTCATCGAACCGGATGTCGAGTCGGAATCCTGGGAAGAAGCCGAACGTCCGATTTCTGATTTACCGGATGCGTATGAAGAAGAAAAATATCGACGCGAGTCGTTGTAACGAAAGAGGACCTTCCACCGTGGGAGGTCCTCTTTCATGTAAAACGGTATGCATTTTTTTCATGTTGTTTGACGCTGTACATCGCTTCGTCCGCTTGAATCAGTAACAAACTTATCGTTACGCCGTCTTCCGGGTAATGGGCAATCCCGATCGACGGCGTGACCGATATTGCTGTCCCGTGGAACAAAAACGGCTGATTGAGCTGATTGATCAAGTCTTCAGTATAGTGAACTGTCTCAGATTTCGAACGGGGTAAGAAAACGATGAACTCGTCTCCGCCGAGCCGGGCAGCAACTTCATCTTCCCCGAGATGAAGCCTGAGCCGGTTCGCCGTCTCCTGCAGGACATAATCGCCGGCGTCATGTCCGTACCTGTCATTGACTTGTTTGAACCCGTCGAGGTCAATGAACAGCAACGAACCGGATTCAATCTGCACCAATCGGTCCTGCAGAAAGTCTTCGAAATACCGGCGGTTCGGTAACCGGGTCAAGGCGTCGTGATAGCCAAGTTCTTCGAGCCACTGTTGCTGTTCGAGCGTTTCAGTGATATCCGACAGCAGGACGTAGACATATTCGTGATCCGGAACGGGAATCAGCGTCGTATCGTATGTTCTGGTTCCTTCATGCAACAATAGCTTCCGGCTTGTCTCCAGGCGCCCGACTTCTCGACGGAGTTGTGACGACAGGTATTCCGGGAGTTGCTGACCGAAATGCTGCAAGGCCGGCGGATTCATCGTTTGGAGGGTCCCCATCCGGTTGACTTGAAGAATCGGTTCCGGATGATCGAGAAACAATCGCCGGTACTCTTCTTTCCGCAGTTCGAGGAGGGATGTCTGTTCCTTGACCTGCTGCGCGAGATCAAGCTGGATGACTTCGTGTTCTTCTAATAAACGCCGGTTTAGCCGTTCTGAAAAGTACTGACGAATTAAAAACAACGAAAACAATAAGGCGATTGACAAGACGTAAACAAGAAGCGGAACTTGGAAAAAGGAAATCCAGACGAGCAACAGCACCAGGCTAATGTACGGTAAATACGGACGCGACAACGTATATTTTCGTGTCGTCGATGCCGGGACGCGGCGGAAGTAACGGATGAGTTCAAACAAGCTGAGTGGATAAAGCGGTAAGAAAAAAACGGCAAGATCAAACTGGCCACGAATCAAAAACGTGTAGTAACCGAAGTTCGCCACACAAAACAGGGCAATGGCCTGGATGAGCGTCCGGTGACGTACTGTATCGCTTAGCCCCGTCGTGTAGAGGATCAGAGAAAACAAAATCAGTGCCATGAAACAGAGCGAATAGATGGTCATCGCAATCAGTTCGACGGTATTTCGGGAAAAATCAGGCACATTCTGTAAAATCATCACGTAACCGAAGACGAACGACATGCCGAATAAAATAAAGCCATCAAGATAAAGCAACCGATTTTGACGGAACGAGGACCAATCGATTAGTTGGGCCAAGGTCATCGCGGTCAAGAATAAGAAAAGTGTCAGTGTCACATTTGCCAAGGCGTCAGACCAAACAGGGTGGAACCGGTCGGGTAACGATGCTAAAACAGAGTTGATGACAATTCCGAGCCAAAATAACACAATCGCCTGACCGATTCTACGGTACGGATGATTCGGTCGTCTTAAAAAATGAACAAACGCTGACCAGGAACAGAAACTTAAGCCGATTAAGGTAATGCTGCCGGCGATGGCAGGGGTCCACGTCTGGTCAAACGTCAATGCTAGAATCAGATAGGTCACAAGTAAATAAAGACTGGTTGCGTAAGGTCTCGTCATGTGTTCGCCTCCTTCCTCGATGTCTTATATGTATGGATTTCGTCAACCAAAAAGAAAACCCCTGTTTCGTCCAACACATCGCAGACAAACAGGGGAGAAAATTAAATGGGATGTTGTTCGCGGTACAGTTCCCAGTGCTCGCGGGCTTCTTTTTTAATTCGATCGGAAACCGTTTTACTTTGGAAAATGAGACCGTACCATTGTTTGGCGTTATCTGTATCGCCTAACGTCGCATACAAATCACTGATCCGTAAAAGTAAGACATCGTGAGGAATACCCGTTCGGACCGCATCCGAATACTCAAAATAGATGGTTTCGTATTTTTGGACAGATCGCATCGTCCAAGAAAGTTCCTGTTCCAAATCTTCCAGCAACCGATACATCCATGAAATTCGAATACCAAGCATCGCTTGGATGCTGTCTTTTTGTAACGTGACTTGTGCCATATACAAACATAGTTTGTATAGATACAGTACCTGTTTCACAGAACGTTCTGTTGCAGAGAAAGGTAAGACCGGAAGCGTTGATAAGATGTCCGTTTTTAGTAGCGTTCGGACATCAGGCCGTAGTTTTTCAAACGCTTCATGGAAAATGAAACGACAGTGGCTACATTGGATGGGTTCGTAAAAATAGACGTTAGGTCCCTGATAATGAATGAAGCCATCCATATCGGTGTGTTTGACACGAATATGGCGGCTCAAGACACGTTTCGTCTCCGTTTCTTTGAGACAGTAGGGGCAACGGCATTTTTTAAGATAAAGATCAGGCATGATACGTGCTCCTCAAGATAAATTTAGACAAAAACGTTGACGAGCATTCCTTTGATTTCACCGATCTGGTCGAGAATCTCGAGTCGGCGGGATTCGCCGGAAATGACGTTGTCGGTCAGTTGCAGCAACTTCGCATCGACCTGTTCGACGACCTTGTAGATTTTCGTTCGGCCACGGCGGTTGAAGCCACGCTTTTCTTCGAGTTGTTGCGACTGATCGAGGGCATCTTTTAGGAAGTCCTTGATCTTTTCTTTATATTCTTCGAGGTTCTCGATTGTCTGGCTTTCCGCCAGCAACTGACCGTGCTCTTCGACGAGCATCAGTTTTTGTTGGAGACGTTCGTAGCCTTTATGTTCACGCTTATCCTGCATCAAGGCAGAAAACGTCGTCGACGCTTCAACCTCACGTGGTCCGGTCTTCGGTGTCTGCAGGCGGCTTGTTTCTTGGATGCGCCGGATGTCCATGGGTGATTCCTCCTTTGATTAGTTGAGTAGTTGTAAGACGCCTTGCGGTAAGGCGTTTGCCTGGGCGATCATCGCCATGCCTGATTGATTGAGGATATTGTACTTCGCGTACTCCATCATCTCACGCGCCATATCGGTATCACGAATGCGTGACTCGGACGCCGTCAGGTTTTCTTTACTGACACTGAGGACGGACGATGTTGCTTCGAACCGGTTTTGGATCGCTCCGAGTTTTGCCCGTTGCTGGGAAATCGTATCGATGGCCTGTGTATAACGGCTGATAGCTTCATCGGCGTCGCTGTTCGTCATGACGCTGAGCGCGTATTCCGGTGTTGTGTTGACGCTTGGATAATCGAGTGTCCGGGCGTCGGCGTTGGGTTTGACGGTCGTACTGATTCCGATGTTGAGTGCGCGCATATCATCAATCGTTAAAGAAATGCCTTCGTTCGCGCCTGCATTCGTCTGAATGAAGACCGCATTGTCTTCTGTACTGAAGCCACCTGTCAATAGTTTTTTACCGTTGAACTGGGTTGTCTCGGCAATCCGTGAGACTTCATTCGTCAACTGATTGACTTCTTCCTGGATCGCCGTCCGGTCTTCGGTTGCAAGTGTTCCGTTCCCTGCTTGAACGGCCAGTTCCCGCATCCGTTGCAACAGGTTGTGTGTTTCACTGAGTCCGCCTTCGACCGTTTGAACCATTGAAATTCCGTCGAGGACGTTCTGTTCCGCTTTATCAAGTGCTTTGAGACGGTTCCGCATCTTTTCAGAAATCGCGAGACCAGCCGCATCGTCAGCGCCGCGGTTAATTTTTTGACCACTCGACAGTTTATCCATCGTTGTCTTGACGTTCATCTGATTGGCACTTAAGTTTCGGTAGGCTTTCAAAGCCTGTACGTTGTTTGAAATCCGCATTAATAGTCCATCCCTTCGTAACGCTCATGGTGTGCCGCCCGGACGAGGGGACGGTCTTTCTTCAGACTGGCCGCTTGCCAGGTGATCAGCAGTTCTTCCGTCAGTTGCAACAATTCGTTTAAACGCGTTGGCTCGATGTAAGCCTGTAACGTCTGTTCTGCTAAGTAATAATAAAGTTGATCGAGCTGGGCGGTGATGATGCCGCCTTCGTCGTTCAGTCCGGCCTGCAGTTTTTCAAGCAATTGGTAGGCTTTTTGCAGACGGACGTTGACGGCATCGAACCGTCGCTCGTCGCGACCGGTAATTGCCTGTTCATATTGAAAGACGAGACCTTTTAACATCGTCTCCGTCAATTGTTGGGGAGTCATTTGATACAGTTCCTGTTCGGTCATGAGTTCCGTCCTTTCGCGTGATCAAGTTCTTCAATCAATAATAACAATTCGGCCATTACATCATACAGTTGCGGCGGGATCGCCGTTCCAAGATCAAGGTCTAGCAGATGACCGAGCAGCGACGTATCCTGTTCAATCGCGACGCCGCTGGCACGCGCCTCTTGCAAAATGCGGTCCGCTGCGGCACCGGTTGCCCGGGCGACGACGATCGGCGCATTACCGGACGCTTCATCGTACCGGAGGACGGCCGCTGATTTACGGTGTTTTAAATCAATTTTCTGGTACATAGGGCCTCCTTAAATCCGGTAATCGTAACCGGTTGGTGTCTCGTCCGGTTTGACGGTTTCCGGTGTTGTCTGATCTTTCGTGAAAGCATCGAAGCGGATACGAACGTCCTGATAACCGGTTGCTTGTAACGCTTCCGTCGTCCGTTCGAGGAACGGTGTTGCTAGACGCTCGAGGAGCGGGAAATCATTTTCGATCGTAATCTGCATCTTCCGGCTGACGGTCTCGACACGGACGCCGATGTCACCGAGACGTGGTGTCTCGAGCTGGACATACAACGTGTTGTTTTCCCAGTCGATCACTTCATCCGGTCGTTTGTTTTGTAAGTGGACGTGGAGTCCGGCGGTGCCTTCGACGAGCTGGACGGGCAGGGCGAGCAACAGTTGCTGCAACTGCTGGTTGCTGTCCGGTTTATTGACCTGCTGCTGTGTGTTCAGGAACGTTTGCAGTTTCGCCGCTTCCGGATTCGCTGCCGGTGTCGCGAGTTTCAATTCTGCCGTCTGCAACTGGAGCGTTTTCTGGACTGTCTCCTGTAAAACCCGTGGACTGTTTTGTCCCGGTTCGTAGGGAAACGGTCGTTGCGCGGTCGAAGCCGGCTGGCTTTGTTGCGGTACCGGCGTTTGTTGCGTGTTTGCAACAGCCGGCCGTAAGCTTGGATTCAGTTCCGGTAAGTAAGCTGTCCGGACATTCGCCGGGGAGTAGCGGAACGCTTCCAGTGTTTGGCGGACATCCTGGACGACGGCTTTGGCTTCCGCGCCGCGTCCGAGCAGGGCGAGTTCCGTTCCCCGTTCGAGTTTTGATAACAGTTGGATCAATTGTTTTTCATCACGCATGCTCGTATGTAACATTGCGTCCGTCTGCTGGAACGTTTGCCGCAGGCGATTTGCCGTACTTTCGATGACTTGGGCCATCTGGAGCGGACGCTCCTCGACAAGCGGTTCAATTTGCCGCAGTTGCGAGACGATCGTCCGTTGCTCACGCCGGAAGTCATTTGTCACTTCGGCGAGTCGGGGTGTCACTTCGGCAATGACCGTCAGATTCGACCGGACGGGTGCGGCGGGCGGACTAATTTTTTCTGCCGGCGCTACTTGCGCCTGGGCGATGACGGCCGTCAGTTGTTCGAGCTTGCTTGCTACCGGCCGTTCCGTTAGTGTGGGGCGTTCACTCGGAAAATAGGACCGCAGCTGCTCCCGGACCTCTGTCAACTCACCACGGTCGATCCGGGCGAGGATTTCCGGTTGAGCGTCGTGCGGGACATGCGTTGCGATCTGCCGGAGGGCAACCGGTGTTGCTTGATCGATATCGTGATGCGTCGGAAGCGTCGTACGGGCGACGTCGAGCGCGATGACGTTGCTGAGTGTCGGTTTCTCGATGACGGCCTGTCGTTCCGGTAAAACGTCGACCAATGCATCGGTTGAGCCGAGCAACTGGGCAATCAAGACATCGGCATCGGGCGGCAACGCACTGTCGGACGGGCGTGTCACGAGCTGGAGAACCAAGTCCTTGTAGGTCCCCTGCAGGGCAGCGACGAGGCGGGCAACCGTTTCCGGCGTCTGCGGCAGTTGACCGGTCGCAAGCAGTCGGGCAATGGCTTGTTTTAATTCCGGTGGGAGATCGTCGAGTAAGGTGGCATCGACACCAGACGAATCGGGTTTGGCAGGTCCGGTCACCGGGACATCGGCCTGCTCCGTCACCTGTTCGATCAGGTAACCTTCCGTCGTTTGGCCTTTGACCTGGAATTGGAACGTGCCTTCCGGGACATCTCCCGTGAAGGTCATCTCGACCTTTTCGCGACCGACTTGGACGAGGGCTGTATTCGGTCCTGTCTTTTCAAGGACGGTTCCGCTGTATGTTTTAGTCTCCGATAAGGTAGCCGCAGGGGCGGAACGGGTCGGACTTGTTGGATTCATCTGGATATTCATCGATGAACCTCCTTTCTTGAAAAATTCTTCATCTTATTATATATCGGCACAAACAAAAAAGGATTGAGCGAAATCATCGCCCAACCCATTTTTTTTAAGATTTAATTGCATTAAAGCGGTCCTCTAATGTCATCGCGTTTAATTGTTGGTAACGAGCCATCAGCTCGCCGGTTGCTTTCATTTGGTTGCGGACGATGTAAGGAGAGGCGTTTACGGGAAGGATCATGCCATTACGAGTTTTGAGTTTAGTCTGTCCGTCTTCCTCGATGACTTCGGACATGTGGCTCCAGGCGTACCACTCGCAATCATCACGTTTCGGTGATTTGGTAGGGAAAAAGACGAGACCGAGTGTCGGTTCGATGACGACAGGGACTTTTCCTTTCACGGAAGCGACACGTTTGGCTGTGACGATCCGTTCCTCAATGGAACTGTTGTACTGTCTGCAGGATAACTGCAGGAGTTGATACGGACGAAGCGGCGTCATGATTGTTGACCCGTCCTCTAAGACGATGATGGATTGTTTCATCATGTCATAGCACGGTAAAATCGCAACGGTCCGCTTCGTGATTCGATACTTTTCGTCATTATGGAATGGTCGCATTCGACTGCATCCTCCTTAGATAGGACAATGGATAAAATAGGTAATTACTAACGATATAATACAATACTACACCTGTAATGACAATGTAATTTTTTGAAAAAAAGAGTAATAAGTGCCTTTAATAGGTTTTATATGATATTGAATTCAAATTAATCAGAATTTTTAATTGTCAATAATTGTTTCTTTTGCTAGTATAGATGGTAGAGAGCTTGCTCTCGCTATCCAGTTTGCGAAGGGAATGTGAATTCGAATGGAACAAGGTAAAGTAAAATGGTTTAATGCTGAAAAAGGTTACGGCTTCATCGAGACATCGGATGCAAAAGACGTCTTCGTCCACTTCTCGGCAATTCAAGCAGAGGGCTACAAATCACTTGAAGAAGGCGAAGAAGTAGAATTCGAAATCGTCGATGGCGATCGTGGTCCGCAAGCAGCAAACGTCTCGAAACTGTAATCCCGTTAGCAGCCGCCACCGTTTTTAGGAATCTCCTAAAAGCGGTTTTTTTGTTTCATCTCAATTTGTTAAGGGTATATACGCTAATATCAACATGCAAAACTATTATAGTACGCTAAGGTTCAAGGTGGATGTTCAACAGAATGTCATCGTTTTCATTTCCTTGCATGGCTTATCGTGGTATAATAATTACGAACCAAAAGAATTTTGAATCTTCAGAAGGAAACGTCTGAAACGATGACGAATTCATAGGTTCAACCGGTTACTTAAGGAGGAGTTTACATGATCTACAACATTCGCGGTGAAAACTTGGACGTCACAGATGCTCTCAAGGATTACGTCGAGAAAAAGCTTGAAAAGTTAACTCGTTACTTCACAACTCCTACGGAAGCGCAGACGGCTTATGTTAATCTCAAAGTTAACAATGAGAAACAAAAAGTCGAAGTGACGATTCCAATGCCAAACCTCTTGTTACGGGCAGAGGATGTCAATGGCGACATGTACGCAGCCATCGACCTTGTCGTCGATAAGCTCGAACGTCAGATCCGGAAACATAAAACGAAGATCAACCGGAGAGGCCGTGCCAAAGAAGGCGGTATTGGGGAGTACTTCAAAACGCTCGAAGGACCGGAGGCAGAAGCACCTGTCTACGAAGAGGATGAAGCGGAACTCGAACTTGTTCGGACAAAACGTTTCACACTCAAACCGATGGATACGGAAGAAGCAATTCTTCAAATGGATATGCTCGGTCACACGTTCTTCGTCTTCTCGGACGCTGAAACGGGTAACACGAACGTTGTCTACCGTCGAAAAGATGGCCGTTACGGCTTGATTGAACCAGAATAATGAATCTACAGAGGACTTACTCCATGGAGTAAGTCCTCTTTTGGTATGATAAAAAACTATTCATGAATAGAAGTTGTCTCAGACTAAAGTTGGATTTCCCGTGACGCGGATGGTCCGCGTGTTGAAATTTGACGGCGTATTCGGTACACTGAATAAAGGAAAAATCTCGGAATTCTGTTCGTTTAAAGAATCGTTCGAAGTAAGGGGACTGTAAGGCATGGCTAATTTTCTAAAAGAGTTATTCGCACCGACGAAACGTGTTCTGAAAAAAGCAGAAAAAGCGGCGGATGCCGTGGAATCATTTGAGGCACAAGTCGCTGCCTTATCGGATCAAGAATTAGAAGGAAAAGCGGTCGAATTCCGGACTCGTCTTGAGAACGGGGAAGACCTCGATGATATTTTACCGGAAGCTTTTGCGGTCTGTCGCGAAGTTTCAACGCGTGTCCTCGGGATGCGTCATTACCGTGTCCAGCTGATCGGCGGATACGTCCTGCACAACGGCGATATCGCTGAAATGAAGACCGGGGAAGGGAAAACGCTTGTTGCGACACTTCCTGTCTATTTGAATGCCCTCGCCGGAAACGGCGTCCACGTCATCACCGTCAATGAATATTTGGCGAAACGTGACCGGGACATCATGGAACCACTTTACGCAGCACTCGGTTTATCAGTCGGTCTGAACTTGTCGAGCATGTCGCGCCAGGAAAAACAAGCGGCTTACAACTGTGACATCACATACGGAACGAACAATGAGTTCGGATTCGATTACCTGCGTGACAACATGGTCCTCTATAAAGAAGACCGCGTGCAGCGTCCGCTGTCCTTCGCTGTCGTCGATGAAGTCGACTCGATTCTTGTCGATGAAGCGCGGACACCGCTGATCATTTCCGGTTCTGCCGAAAAATCGACAGCGCTCTATTCGCAGGCGGATACGTTCGCGAAGATGATGAAAGCAGACGAAGACTATACCGTCGACATCAAAACGAAAAGTGTTTTACTGACGGAACAGGGAATCGACCGTGCTGAAAAATATTTCGGCATCGATAACCTGTTTGCGCTCGACCACATCGCGTTGAACCATCACTTGAGTCTTGCGCTACGTGCGAACTCCGTCATGCACCGGGACGTTGATTACATGGTTCGTGAAGACGAAGTCATGATCATTGACCAGTTCACGGGACGTGTCATGGAAGGCCGCCGTTATTCGGAAGGTCTGCACCAGGCGATTGAAGCGAAGGAAGGCGTCGAGATTCAACGTGAATCGATGACACTTGCGACGATCACGTACCAAAACTTCTTCCGGATGTACACGAAGCTTGCCGGAATGACCGGGACAGCAAAAACCGAGGAAGAAGAGTTCCGTAACATCTATAACATGCATGTCGTTCCGGTTCCGACGAACAAACCAATCGTCCGGGACGATCAGCCGGACTTGATCTTCAAGACGATGAACGGGAAATTTGCGGCAGTCGCGGACGAAATCGAACGTGCCCACCGCGAAGGACAACCGGTCCTTGTCGGTACGGTAGCGGTCGAGACGTCTGAACTCCTCAGCAGCATCCTCAAGAAACGCGGCATCCGCCACGAAGTCTTGAATGCGAAAAACCATGCACGGGAAGCGGAAATCGTTGAAAATGCGGGACAACCGAACTCGGTAACGATCGCAACGAACATGGCCGGTCGTGGTACCGACATCAAGCTTGGACAAGGGGTCATCGAAAAAGGCGGTCTTTATATCCTCGGGACAGAACGTCACGAATCACGCCGGATTGATAACCAGCTTCGTGGTCGTGCCGGACGTCAAGGAGATCCGGGGGCATCACAGTTCTATCTGTCACTCGAAGATGAATTGATGCGCCGTTTCGGATCAGATTCCCTGCAATCGATGATGGACCGTCTCGGAATGGACGATTCCCAACCCATCGAAAGCCGGATGGTCTCACGGGCCGTTGAATCGGCACAAAAACGGGTCGAAGGAAATAACTTTGATGCCCGGAAACAAGTTCTCGGATATGATAACGTCATGGCGGACCAACGGAAAGTCATGTACGCGGACCGGGCAGCCATTCTTGATGCCCAGTCGGTTTCAAACATCGTCCGTCCGATGATCGAACAGACGATTGAAGCGGGTGTCCATCAGTACACGCCAATCGAGTTCGTGCCGGAAGAGTGGAGCATCGGTGCGTTAGCAGAGTGGGCGAACCAGACACTTGCGCTCGAAGAAAAAGTGTCGGAACAGGATCTGTTCGGCAAGGAACGCGAAGAAATCATCGAACTGTTAAAAGAACGGACTTTCGCCCATTACGAGCACAAACGCTCGGAAGTACCGGCAGAAGCGTTTGACGAGTTTGAGAAAGTCATCGTTCTCCGCGCTGTCGATCAGCACTGGATGAACCATATCGATCAGATGGATCAATTGCGTGAAGGGATTCATTTACGTGCCTACGGTCAAAACGATCCACTTCGTGAGTATCAATCGGAAGGTTCGATGATGTTTGATACGATGAACGCAGCGATTGCGGAAGAAGTGACACAGTTCGTTCTCCGGGCGGATCTTGATCCGAACTTGAAACGCGAAAAAGTCGTCAAAGACGAAGTCGCCGTTTCCGGTAAAGAGGACAAGGTCGTCAAAAAAGCACCGGTCCGTAAAAATCCAAATGAACAAATCGGACGTAACGACCCATGTTGGTGCGGATCCGGTAAAAAATATAAGAACTGTCACGGCCGTCAGGCATAAGTGACGAAGCGGCTGAGAGAGGCGGGAGATTCCTGCCTCTTTTGACGGAAAGAGAAGGTGGAACACAATGGAATTAGCAGAAATACGCAATACCGCCGAGTGGATGGAAAAGAAACTCGATGAATACAAGGCATCACTCGATCTCGAGAACAAAATCTCACGCATCGAGGAGCTTGAAAATGAGATGACATACCCGGACTTTTGGAACAATCAGGAGTCGGCGCAAAAAGTCATCGACGAATCAAACGGTCTGAAGGCAATGGTCGATAAATACCAGCACCTCGCAGACGGTCACGAAAACATCGTCCTGACGTACGAATTGATTAAAGAAGAGCCGGACGTCGAATTGCAGGAAGAACTGGAGTCGGAACTCGGCGATATCAAACGGAAGTTTGACGAGTTCGAATTGCAAATCCTGTTGAACGGCGAATACGATGCCAACAACGCGATTCTCGAATTACACCCGGGAGCCGGCGGAACCGAGTCGCAGGACTGGGCATCGATGTTACTCCGGATGTACCAGCGTTTTTGCGACAAGCAGGGCTGGAAAGTCGAAACGATGGACTATCAGCCGGGTGACGAAGCCGGTGTCAAATCGGTCACGCTCCGTATTCAAGGGCACAATGCCTATGGGTATTTGAAAGCGGAAAAAGGGATTCACCGTCTTGTCCGGATTTCACCGTTTGATTCGTCAGGCCGTCGCCATACGTCGTTCGTGTCGTGTGACGTCATGCCGGAATTCAACGATGACATCGATATCGATATCCGCACGGAAGATTTACGTGTCGATACGTACCGGGCATCCGGTGCCGGTGGACAGCACATCAATACGACGGACTCTGCCGTTCGGATCACACATATCCCGACAGGCGTCGTCGTGTCATGTCAGCAGGAACGGTCGCAAATCAAGAACCGTGAAGCGGCAATGAAGATGTTGAAAGCAAAACTCTACCAACGTGAAATCGAAGAGAAGCAAAAGAAACTCGACGAAATCCGCGGTGAAAAATCAGACATCGCGTGGGGCAGCCAGATTCGTTCGTACGTCTTCCACCCATACAGCATGGTCAAGGATCACCGGACGAACTACGAAGTCGGGAATACGCAAGGGGCAATGGATGGAGACATCATGGGCTTCATCGATGCGTACCTGCGCTTAATGAATATGTAAGTTTATATCCCGTCGGCCTTTGTGTCGGCGGTTTTTTTCTACTAATCGATTCAGGAGGCGAAACAGATGCAGATTCGTACAGAAATATTCAAAGACGCGGCCGGAATCCGGCTTGTCCATCAAGCCGCGTTTGGTCAGCGGACGGAAGCCGATCTTGTCGAAGCGTTACGGGAAGACGAGGCGTCACTCCCGCACTACAGCCGCGTCGCCGTCACGGACAAGGGAGAGATTGTCGGACATGTCTTACTGAGCCGGATTTACATCGAAGACATCCCGTCGCTCGCACTTGCGCCGGTCGGTGTCAAACCACACTGGCAACGGAAAGGTATCGGGTCGGAACTGATCCGTCAAGTGATTGAAGATGCCCGGGAAGCCGGTGAATCGCATATCGTCGTCCTCGGTCATGACAGTTATTATCCACAGTTCGGGTTCGAGCGGGCCGTCGATTACGGTATCGAAGCGCCATTCCCGGTACCGACGGACGTCTTTCTCGTCATGCCGCTCGAGCGGCAGGCGTTAAAAGGGATTCGTGGTGTCGTCCGGTACTCGAAACCCTTTAGTGCGGTATAAGAGAACCACTGCGAGTTGCTCAGCCCTTCTAGTCGCTCCTCTGTTTTTCCGCTAAAATGAAAAACGGGTTGTAGAACTTATATAAGGGGAAATGTAACGTTATGACATCAACACGTCAGGAAGTCGTTCGCGACTATATTTATTTATTACTCGGTTCTGTGTTCGTCGCCAGTGCCTTCAGTTTATTTTTGGCACCGAACCAGTTGGCCTCCGGAGGCGTCAGCGGTCTGTCGATCGTTTTAAACGATCTGTTCGGGATTTCACCGGGCTTGTTTCAATTGATTGCCAACATTGTCCTGCTCGCAATCGGCTGGATGATTCTCGGGATGGGATTTGGCGTCAAATCACTGGTCGGCTCGATCTTTTTACCGGTCGTCATCCTGGTTTATGAACGGTTTGACGTACCGGCAGCGACGATGAATCCGATGCTTGCTGCCATCTTCGGCGGAGCCGGTGTCGGAATCGGTCTCGGTCTGATTTTTAAAGCCCGCGCCTCGACCGGCGGGATGGACTTGATTGCCCAGATTCTGCACCGCTTCACGAAAATTCCGCTCCATTTCTGCATCGCCATGCTCGACGGAACGATCGTCATCAGTGCTGCGATCATCTTCTCGCTTGAAATCGGCTTGTATGCCCTCGTCGCCTTGTTCATTACGATCAAGATGATTGATGTTGTGCAACTCGGTATCACGAATGACAAACTGGCGTATATCATCTCGGATCAACGGGAAGCGCTTGTCAAAGAGATTTTCCAAACGCTTGACCGGGGAGCGACGGAAATCGAAGCCGCCGGTGCCTTCACACGGACACGCAAACCGATGTTGATGGTCGTCGTCCGGCAGGGGGAAATCACGACGTTAAAGGAAATCGTCAAGCACATCGATCCGACAGCCTTTTTGGTCGTCAGTGAAGCCCATGAAGTGCTGGGACTTGGTTTTTCAGATGATAAACGGTACCGGAATGTGCCGTAATCGTTTATTATTCGTGAAGTTTTTGTGAAATCACGCTTAAAAAGTAGCGATAACGGTTATACTCTAATAACAAACGACGTTATTTGGTACTTACTAAGGGGGATATACGGATGAAACTGAAAAACCTTTTACTCGCAGCCGGACTCGGCGCGACGCTTGTACTCGGTGCATGTGGCAGTGACGATTCAAGTTCGTCGGATACATCAAAAGACGAATCGACGATGAGCGATGATTCGTCAAAAACAGAAACAGCGGTTGACGCTGAAAAAATCTTCGCCAACAACTGTGCCTCGTGTCACGGGAATAATCTCGAGGGAAATGTCGGACCGAACTTGACGAAAGTCGGAGCGAAATATTCTTCGGAAGAAATTCAGGAAATCATCAAAAACGGTAAAGGGCAAATGCCGGCCGGTATCCTGAAAGACGATAAAGAAATCGTCGCCGTTGCGGATTGGTTAGCTGACAAAAAATAATTATGTGATAGTATGGGGCTAGAGATGACGAACATGACAAATGTTCGCTGTCCGGCTCCCTTTTTTTATGTAAATCAGCCGGAAATGACATTTGATTGTAATGTGCTTAAAAATTGTTGCCTGTTATAATGGGGTTCGGTAGGCGTTAAGACCTATCTGATCACCATCAGTAATCAAGTAAGGATGTGAAGCAAGTGATCAAGATGCAACAAGTCAGCAAAATTTATCCGAACGGTGTCACGGCACTTCGTGAAGTCAATTTGACGATCAACCAAGGTGAATTCGTCTACATCGTTGGTCCATCCGGAGCCGGGAAATCGACATTCATGAAAATGATGTATCGCGAAGAACGTCCGACAAGCGGTTCGTTTTTATTTAAAGGAATTGAAGTAGGTAAGTTGAAAAACCGCCAAATCCCCGAACTTCGTCGCCAAATCGGCGTCATCTTCCAAGACTTTAAACTACTCCCGTCCTTGACGGTTTATGAAAACGTCGCGTTCGCCCTTGAAGTCGTCGGGGAAGACCGCTCGCAAATCCGTAAGAAAGTGCTTGAAGTACTCGATCTTGTGAAGCTGAAGCACAAGGAACGAAACTATCCAGATGAATTATCCGGTGGAGAACAACAACGGATCTCGATCGCGAGAGCCATTGTCAATCGTCCCTCACTTGTCATCGCCGATGAGCCGACAGGAAACCTCGACCCGGATACAGCATGGGAGATCATGGAAGTATTTGAAGAGATTTATCGCCGTGGGACAACGGTCGTAATGGCGACCCACAACCGAGATATCGTCAATAAGATGCGTCATCGCGTCCTCGCAATTGACGGTGGAAAAATCGTCCGAGACGAAGAGAAAGGAATGTACGGCTATGAAGTTTAATGGATTCCGTCATTTACGGGAAGGGGCAAAAGGTCTCGTCCGAAACGGCTGGATGACATTCGCTTCCGTCAGTGCCGTTACCGTGACCTTATTACTCGTCGGGATTTTTGCGATGGTCATGTTCAACGTCAACAAGATTTCCGATAACGTCGAAAAAGACGTCGAAATTCAAGTGTTCGTCGAACGAGAGTCCGATCAGGCAAAAATCGATGCAGTTGGAAAAAAACTAGAACAGATGCCGGGTGTTGAATCTGTTCGTTACAGCTCAAAAGAAGAAGAACTGGACCGCTTCAAGGAACAGCTTGGCGAAGGATCACAAGCCTACCAGTCGGTTGAGAAGGATAATCCGCTCCACGACCGGTATATCGTCAAGGCGACTTCACCAAATGAGACAGAAACTATTGCAAATACCGTCAAAAAAATGGAAAATATAGATAGTGTCGAATATGGCGAAGATTATGTTGAGAAGATGTTCAACTTCCTTGAAGGGGTTCGGATCGGCGGAATCATCCTGATTGTCGGTTTGACATTCATGGCGATGTTCCTCATTTCGAATACGATCAAGGTCACGATTTTCTCACGTCGCCGTGAGATTGAAATCATGCGACTCGTTGGTGCAAAAAACGGCTTCATTCGTGCACCGTTCTTCATTGAAGGACTGTTGATGGGTGTCCTCGGGGCCTTAATCCCGATTGCCGTCGTCTACTTCGGATACGAAGTGACGTACAATGCGTTGCAACCACAGCTCGTATCATTGAATGCCTCGATCTTCACCTTGATTCCACCGGGTGAACTGTCGATTCAGGTTTCCGTCATCCTGCTGGCGCTCGGTGCCTTCATCGGTGTATGGGGATCAACGACGTCACTTGGCCGTTTCTTGAAGATTTAAATTCTGAAAATCAAATAAAAGATAGAGGAGAGATGCTTCTCATGAAGGTCCGATTCTGTTCTACCGTCCTAAGCTTGGCATTAATTGGTTCAAGTGTATCCGTTCAGGCAACGTCCAAGGAAGATTTGTTGAAGGAACAACAGGAGGTCGAGTCCCGTCTGCAAGAGACGGAACAATCGCAGAATCAGACATCGGAGAAGTTAGTCTTGACGAAACAGGAGCGCAAGGAAGCGAAAGTGCGTCTTGATGAAGTCAACAGCCGTCTGGAAGATTTAGCGAGTAAGATTGCGGATCAACAGGCGGCTGTTTCTGTTGCCAAAGAGGAACTGGCGATCGTCACCCGTGCCGTCGGTCAAACGGAATCCAAACTCCGGACACAGGAAAAATTGATCGGGGACCGGTTGCGGTCCGTCCAACGGGATGGGGATGTCAAATACATCGAAGTATTGCTCGATGCCAAGGATTTCGGGGATTTGATTTCACGTTTCAGTACTGTCAGCGAAATCATCAAGCAGGACGACGGTGTCCTGCAGACATACCAGGCGAACGTCAAACAGTTAACCGAACAACGGTCCGAGCAGGAACTCGTACTCGGACAATTAAAAAAAGAGCAGCGGAAGCTGTTGATTTTGCAGACCCGGATCATCGCGGAATCAGAAGTCAAACGGACGTTGGTTGTCCGGTTGAACAGTCAGGTCGAACAGTTACAACAGGAACAGTTCACGAAAGCGGAAGAAGCTGCAATCCTTGAAGACCAGCAACGTCTGATCAGCCGTCAGTTGGAAGAATTGCGGGCGGCCGAACTACGGGCGCAACAAGAAGCAAAAGAACGTGCCGAAGCGACGCAAAGAGCGGCCGCTGCCCGGGAAGCAGAGGCAGCAGCAGAAGCTGAGCGGCAGGCAGAACAGGAAGCAAAAGCAGAAAAAGAACAGCAAGAACAAAATCAACCAACGTCCCGTCCGCCGACGGCTTCGGAACCGGTGACGGAAACACCTTCTGCCCAACCGGAGACATCGGAACCGGGCACGATCGTAAAGCCTTTCCTATTGCCTGTCACCGGCTACGTCTCGTCCCCGTTCGGTCCCCGCAACAATCCGTTGACCGGAAAATCGGAACGGCATACCGGACTGGATCTCGTTAATGCTAAAGGAACCCCGATTAAAGCAGCGGCAGGGGGGATTGTCCTCCGCGCCGGAAGTGCGACCGGCTATGGAAATGTCGTCATGATTACACACCTGATTGACGGAAAGGTCTGGACGACTGTTTACGGCCATCTCGATTCGGTTTCGGTCAAGGCGGGACAAACAGTCATGCCGGGGGATATCGTCGGCAAACTCGGTTCAACCGGCTGGTCGACAGGACCGCATCTCCACTTTGAGATCCATCGCGGCGAGTGGGCTGTCGGGCAACCAAATGCGGTTGATCCGGCACCGTACATCTTATAACTTCAACGAGCGACTGACGAAAAGATAGGGTAACCTATCTTTTTTTGCTATACTGAAAAAAATAGCAGGTTTACACCAGAAACGAGGAATTACGCGTGAAAAAATCGACAACGGCCGTCATAGCGGTCAGTACGTTTGGTTTGGGTCTTGGAGCAGGGGCTGTCGGGATGTTAGCGGCAGGTGGAACGGATTCAGTGGCGACGAGTTCTTCGTCTAACGCAACGGGAGATTGGAAAAAGATTGATCAGGTCAGATAGATGATTTCCCAAAATTATCTCGAGGACGTGACGGATCAGGAGTTGCTCGAAGGGGCACTGACGGGAATGACGGAAGTCCTCGAAGATCCCTATTCCGTCTATATGGACGAATCGGAAACGGCATCGTTCAACACGAATTTGTCGTCTTCATTCGAAGGCATCGGTGCGACGCTCGAACAAAAAGGCGAATCGATTGTCATCGTCTCACCGATCAAGGGATCGCCCGCTGAAAAAGCCGGTATCAAACCGGGGGATATTATTTTAGAAATCGACGGTAAATCAACAAAAGGACAGAAAACGGATCAAGCGGTCAAGAAAATCCGCGGCGAAAAAGGGACGAAAGTCGTCTTGACGATTCAACGCGGCGGACAGGATCCGATGAAGATTTCGATCGTCCGCGATACGATTCCGATTGAAACCGTCTATTCGAAGACGGAAAAAGTTAATGGCAAGACGATTGGTGTCCTGCAGGTGACACAATTCTCGGATCCGACGGCAAAAGAGTTCGAGGAACAACTCGCAGCGCTCGAGGAGAAAAACATTGATGGACTTGTCATCGATGTCAGGGGAAATCCGGGCGGCCTGCTGACGGCCGTCTCGCAAATGATTGCGCCGTTCATTCCGAAAGAGACACCGATTTTCCAGGTAGAGGACAACAAAGGGGAGCGGACGCAGGAATTCGGGAAAGCGGACGAGAAGAAACCTTATAAGCTTGTTGTCCTCGAAGACAGCGGATCGGCCTCAGCTTCGGAAATTCTGGCTGCCGGTCTCAAAGAAGGCGCCGGTGCGGAAGTGGTCGGAACGAAGTCATTCGGGAAAGGAATCGTCCAAAGTGCCTATGATTTAAAAGACGGCAGTGATTTGAAGCTGACGACGAACAAATGGCTGACTCCGGACGGAAACTGGATTCATAAAAAAGGGGTCAAGCCGACGGTCGAAGTCAAGCAGCCAGATTACTTTAATGTGACGAAGATTCTAACCGATGACAAGACACTTGCGACTGGGGATTACGGCAAAGCCGTCGAAAACGCGCACCTGGTCCTCGAAGCAATCGGCTTCGATCCAAAAGGGCAGGACGGTTACTATGGCGATACGATGAAGCAGGCCGTCGAGCGTCTTCAAAAAGAAGCGAAACTCGAAGTGACCGGTAAAATCGATCAAGTGACGGCGTCCGAAATGGAAACCCGTCTCCTGAAGAAACTGGAAGATGAAAAAAATGATGTTCAGCGCATCAAAGCGCTGGACGTCGCGGCACAATAACTCACAGAAAGAGGTCTGAATGAGCGTGGAATTACTCGATGGATTCGGTTGGACAGTGATTAGTCTCTTCGCTAGTCCAATCTTGTGGTTAGCAATTCTAGTCAGTTTTTTACTCAGTATGCGACGTATCAAACGCGAACGGAATCTGTTCCGGTCACGCACGCGTAGCAAGCGGACCGATGTCTTCGAAACGCTTATTCCAGGCTTCGTCGTTGGTCTTGTCTTATCCGTCATCAGTGTAAGTCTGACATTGACGGTCTCGTCAGAGTTTCTGATCGCCTTCATGGTGTTGACGTTTTTGATTTTGTTGACGGGTATCATCCGATTCAATTTACCGCTCGGACCGCTTGTCATCCTGGCAGGTCTCACCTGGTTCATGACGAGTGACCGGATTGACGGTCTCCGTGATGTCAGCGTCAGCGATTGGATGCTGCTTGCGGCCCTGTCGTTAGGCGCCGAATTGCTGTTGCTGATCTGGCGGGGGAAAAAGAATTTATCGCCTTCGCTCGTCTTATCGAAACGGGGACGTTACATCGGCGGGTTGTCGTCCAACAAACTGTGGCTGATTCCGCTCATCGTCTTCGTGCCGGGAAGCAGTTTCGAAGCATTGATCCCGCAATGGTCGTTTCCGGAGTTCGTTCCGATTGTCTTGTTCCTGCCGATCGGCTTCAGTTTCCTCTTTACCGGCCAGTTGCCGGACCAGCTGATCCGTCCCCTGATCCAAGGGCGGCTGATTACGTTCTTGTTGTCCGTCGTGCTCGCAGTAGGCGCATTCCTGACCGGACAGGACATCTGGTTGTACGGGTTGCCGGCCCTGCTCATTATTCACCTGATTCTGCATCAGCGGACGAAACGACTTAACCGGTCCCAGACCCCGTTGTTCCTGAACGGTAAACGTGGCGTCGTCATTCTCGGCACATTACCGGAGAAACCGGCTTCCGAGATGGGGCTTGTTCCGGGTGAAGCAATCTATAAAGTCAACGGGGAGTTCGTCGAGTCGGAGAAATCATTTTATGAAGCGATTCAAAAACATAAACCGTACCTGCGTCTCGAAGTCATGAACCATAACGGAGACGTCCGGTTCGCACAGCGGGCCTTTTATGAACAGGATCATCACGATCTCGGGATTTTGTTCGTCAGTGAGCCCGGTAATAAACGGACGAAAATCCGGACGCTTCAGTGATTCAAAATCAAAATCCAGCTCAAAAAACAGTTCAGCCTACGGGCTGGACTTTTTCTTTTGGCGAAAAACGGGTAACTTCTAAGAGGAGCACTTCAAAGTCGAATGTTTGTTCGTAAAGTGGTACAATAAAAATAGATTTTGTGAACTGGATGAGGGGGAAGAATACGATGGATTTTGAGTTAGTATCACCATTTGAACCAGGTGGCGATCAGCCGGAAGCGATTAAAAAATTGATTGCAGGCGTCAAGAAAGGTGAACGCCATCAGACGTTGCTCGGCGCGACAGGGACAGGGAAAACCTTTACCGTCTCGAACGTCATCAAAGAGATTAAGAAGCCGACGCTGGTCTTGGCACACAATAAGACGCTTGCCGGTCAGCTGTATTCGGAGTTCAAAGAGTTCTTCCCAAATAACGCGGTCGAATATTTCGTCAGCTTTTATGATTACTACCAACCGGAAGCCTATGTGCCGTCGACGGATACGTTCATCGAAAAAGATTCATCGATCAACGATGAGATTGACAAGCTGCGTCACTCGGCGACATCTTCCTTGTTCGAACGGGAAGACGTCCTGATTGTCGCGTCGGTGTCGTGTATCTATGGTCTCGGTAATCCGGAAGAGTACAACAACCACGTGCTGTCGTTGCGTGTCGGAAACGAGATGGGACGAAACGAGATGTTGCGTCGTCTGATCGACATTCAATATGAACGAAATGATATCGACTTCCAGCGCGGGCGGTTCCGTGTTCGGGGTGATGTTGTTGAAATCTTCCCGGCGTCCCGCGATGAACAGTGTGTCCGGATCGAATTTTTCGGAGATGAGATTGAACGGATTCGTGATATGGATCCATTGACAGGGGAAATCATTGCCGACCGGGAACACATTTCGATTTTCCCGGCATCCCACTTCGTGACGGGGGATACCCGTCTGCAAAAAGCGATTACGAACATTGAGGCTGAGCTCGAAACGCAACTCGCGAAGATGCGTGAAGACGGCATGTTGCTTGAAGCCCAGCGTCTCGAACAACGGACGAACTACGATCTCGAGATGATGCGTGAAATGGGCTACTGTTCCGGGATTGAAAACTATTCCCGTCACTTGAACTTAATGCCACCGGGCTCGACACCGTATACGCTGATCGACTATTTCCCGAAAGACTTCTTACTCGTTGCCGATGAGTCGCACGTTACATTGCCGCAAATCCGCGGTATGTATAACGGGGACCAGGCGCGGAAACAAGTCCTCGTCGATCACGGTTTCCGTCTGCCGTCGGCGAAGGATAACCGACCTCTCCGGTTCGAGGAGTTCGAAGAGAAGGTCAGCCAAGCGATCTATATCTCGGCGACACCGGGTCCTTACGAAATCGAACATACAAAAGAGATGGTCGAACAGATCATCCGGCCGACCGGACTGGTCGACCCGACGATCGAGATTCATCCGATCACGGGACAAATCGACTACTTGATGGATAACATCCGTGAGCGTGTCGCGAAAAATGAACGGGTTCTCGTGACGACGCTGACGAAAAAAATGTCGGAAGACTTGACGGACTACCTGAAAGAACATGGCGTCAAGGTCAACTATATGCACTCGGAAATCAAGACCCTCGAACGGATTGAAATCATCCGCGATCTGCGGCTCGGCAAATACGATGTCCTTGTCGGGATTAACCTGTTGCGGGAAGGACTTGATATTCCGGAAGTCTCGCTCGTAACGATTCTCGATGCCGATAAAGAAGGATTCCTGCGGTCGGAACGGTCGCTGATTCAGACGATCGGCCGGGCCGCAAGGAACTCGGAGGGACACGTCATTCTCTTTGCCGATAAGATGACCGACTCGATGCAGCGGGCCATTGATGAAACGGAACGGCGGCGCAACATTCAGCTCGCCTTTAATAAAGAACACGGTATTACGCCGAAAACGATTCAAAAAGATGTCCGGGGTGTCATCAGTACGACGATTGAGAATGATGATACCGTCGAAAAACTCGAGAAGTTCAACAAATTGAAAAAACCGGAACGCGAAACATTGCTCGAACAACTCGATCAAGAGATGCGTCAAGCGGCGAAAGATATGCAGTTTGAACGGGCAGCAGAATTGCGTGACCTTATCTTAGAATTGAAAGCAGGTGCCTAAGTTGGCAGAAAAAAAGAACAAGATCATCATCAAGGGCGCTCGCGTCAATAACTTACAAAACATCGATGTTGAAATCCCGCGCGATCAGCTCGTCGTTCTGACGGGCTTATCAGGATCGGGGAAATCATCGCTCGCGTTCGACACGATTTATGCGGAAGGACAACGGCGTTATGTCGAAAGTCTGTCCGCTTACGCCCGTCAGTTTTTAGGTCAGATGGACAAACCGGATGTCGATGCGATTGAAGGACTTAGCCCGGCCATTTCAATCGACCAAAAGACGACGAGTAAAAACCCGCGTTCGACGGTCGGGACGGTCACGGAAATCTATGACTATCTCCGCCTGCTCTATGCACGGATCGGGAAACCAATCTGTCCGAATCACGGCATTGAAATTTCGAGCCAGACGATCAGTCAGATGGTCGACCAAGTGATGGAACTGCCGGAACGCAGCCGTCTGCAAATTCTCGCGCCGATCATTTCCGGACGAAAAGGCGCTCATGTCAAAGTCTTCGAAGATTTGAAAAAAGAAGGTTTCGTCCGCGTCCGTGTCGATGGAGAAACGATTGATTTGACGGATGACATCGAACTCGAGAAAAATAAAAAACACTCGATTGAAGTCGTCGTCGACCGGGTCGTTGTCCGTCCGGACGTCGAAGCCCGCCTCGCCGATTCTCTTGAGACGGCACTCCGTCTTGCCGACGGCCGCGTCATCGTAGATACGATGGATGGGAACGAACTGTTGTTCAGCGAACACCATGCCTGCCCGATCTGCGGCTTCTCCATCGGTGAACTTGAACCACGGATGTTCTCGTTCAACTCACCGTTTGGTGCCTGTACGTCATGCGACGGTCTCGGAACGAAACTGGAAGTTGATGTCGATCTCGTCGTGCCGCATCCGGATAAATCGCTCAACGAAGGGGCAATCATTGCCTGGGAACCGACCAGTTCACAGTATTATCCGCAGCTGTTGGCAGCGGTCTGCAGTCACTTCAACATCGATATGGATACGCCGTTCGAACAGTTGTCGGAAGAACACCACGATATTGTATTAAATGGTAGCAGTAAGGAAGAGATTCAGTTCCGCTATGAAAATGACTTCGGGATGGTCCGGAATACATCGTTATTTTTTGAAGGCGTCTTGAATAACCTGCAACGCCGCTTCAAAGAGACGTCATCGGACTACATCCGTGAACAGATGGAAGGGTATATGGCGAAAAAAGCTTGTCCGACGTGTAAAGGACACCGCTTGAAACGCGAATCACTTGCGGTCAAAGTGTCAGGGATCCACATCGGTGACGTAACGAAGATGTCCGTCAAACAAGCAGTCGTCTGGTTTGAAGAGTTACCAAGTAAATTATCAGAAAAGGATCAGACAATTTCACGGATGATCGTCCGCGAAATTCATGAACGATCGTCGTTCCTCGAAAACGTTGGTTTGGATTATCTGACGATCTCGCGTGCTGCCGGAACATTATCCGGTGGGGAAGCGCAACGGATTCGTCTTGCGACGCAAATCGGATCGCGTTTGACAGGCGTTCTCTACGTCCTCGATGAACCGTCAATCGGACTCCACCAACGCGATAACGACCGCCTGATCAATACATTGAAGACGATGCGCGATCTCGGGAATACGTTGATCGTCGTCGAACACGATGAAGATACGATGATGGCGGCGGATTACCTGATTGATATCGGACCGGGAGCCGGCGATCACGGCGGATTCGTCACGGCAGCGGGGCGTCCAGAAGAATTGATGCAGGATCCGAACTCGTTGACGGGACAATACCTCTCCGGCAAGAAGTTCATTCCGGTGCCGTCTGAACGGAAACAACCGGACGGTCGGGCCTTACAGATTCATAAAGCATCGGAAAACAATTTGAAAAACGTCGATGTCGACATTCCACTTGGTTTGTTCGTTGCCGTGACCGGAGTATCCGGTTCCGGAAAATCGACATTAATCAATGAGATTCTCTACAAGACGATTGCCCATGAGATGAACCGGGCGAAAGAAAAACCGGGGGCGCACAAAGGCATTTCCGGACTCGATCAAATCGATAAAGTCATCGATATCGACCAATCTCCGATCGGTCGGACACCGCGTTCGAATCCGGCAACCTACACCGGTGTCTTTGACGATATCCGTGATGTCTTTGCGTCGACGAATGAAGCAAAACTCCGCGGTTACAAAAAAGGCCGTTTCAGTTTCAATATCAAAGGCGGACGTTGTGAAGCCTGCCGCGGCGACGGAATCATCAAGATCGAAATGCACTTCCTGCCGGATGTTTACGTGCCGTGTGAAATCTGTCACGGGAAACGCTACAACCGGGAAACGCTGGAAGTGAAATATAAAGGCAAGACGATTGCTGATGTCCTTGAGATGACAGTCGAAGATGCGTTGGAATTCTTTGAAAAGATTCCGAAAATCAGCCGCAAACTGCAGACGATTGCCGACGTTGGTCTGACGTATATGCGTCTCGGACAACCGGCGACGGAACTGTCCGGCGGAGAAGCACAACGGGTCAAGCTGGCATCGGAACTGCATAAACGGTCGACCGGGAAAACGATTTATATTCTCGATGAACCGACGACAGGGCTGCACGTCCACGATATCGCCCGGTTGCTGAAAGTCTTGCAACGACTCGTCGACAACGGAGACACGGTGCTCGTCATCGAACACAACCTGGATGTCATCAAAACAGCCGACTATTTGATCGATCTCGGACCAGAGGGCGGAGACGGTGGCGGGAAGATTGTCGCGACCGGAACACCTGAAGAAATCGCAGCAGTCAAGGAATCCTATACAGGTCATTACCTCGCTCCTGTTCTTGAACGAGACGCTGCCCGAATCGAATCGTGAAACTTTTTTGATTCAGGAATCGTAAAAAGGGAAGTAAGGAAAGTAGAACGAAGTAAATAAGCAAGTCACATCGATTAACGTGTACCAGATCAGAGGAGGGAAATATTGATGAAGCAAGATATGCGCCAACTGATACTTGAACAGGTGAAAGAAGGAAAGCTGACGATTGACGAAGCGCTCGACAAACTCGAACGGCTTGAAGCAATCGATCAGAACCCGTCGTCGGCAAGTCAGCATAAATATGTGGATGAACCGGAACAATACGACCGGGTCGATCATTATACGGTCGATTCTTTGACAACAAAGGTCATGTCAGCTTTTGACGGCCTCGTCAACCGGATCAAAGAGAGTGACTTGTCACTCAACCAAACATCCGGACCGAACGTCACGTACGTCAAACAATTCCCGTTCAGTGGTGAGACGATTCATTTGGATTTATTTAATGCCAATGCCATCGTTGAGCCCGGTGACCTGGAAGAGTGTGAGTTGACCGTTACCGGTCGCCCGCTCCGTCAAGTTAACGAAGAACAGGCACTGGAGCAACTGCAAGCAGCACTTCAGCACTCTGTCTCTGCGAATACGTTATCGATTCGTTTAAAAGATAAACGTGTTCGGGCGACGGTTCATTTGAAGATTCCGCGCCGTCACTATGAATCATTGATATTGCAGACGTTAAACGGGGAAGTGACGTTATCGTCACTCGATGCGACGTCGGTGCAACTGATGACAGCAAACGGACGGATTCATGTCCGCGACCTGTTCAGTGAAGAAGTGAAGACATCAACAGCCAACGGTTCGATTGAAATCGAAGAATCGGAAATCAAGTCGTTAAAAGCGAAGACAGCCAATGGTCAAGTCATCGCAACCGGTGTATTTGAACGGTCTGAGCTGAAGACGGCGAACGGAAACGTCCGGTGTGAACTGAAGACGGTTCAGGATGCGAAGATTCAGGCCTCATCGCTTGCGGGAAGTATCGCCTTGATGTTACCGCATGGTGCGGAAGTCTACGGTGAACTGGAAACGAACTTTGGCGGATTGAACTGTAACCTGGATGAGATGGAATTGATCCGTGATCAAAAAGAAGTCGTCAACCGGAAACTCCACTTCCTGTCAGGTCGTGGACGGACGCCAAAAATTGAAGTCGCTGCCGATACGAAGACGGGTACGATTTCAGTCACACACGGTGTTCATTTGAGCCCTCAAACCCTATAAAGTGATCCCTGCCCCTGAATCAATCGGGAGGCAGGGATTTTTTTGCCGAAAAAAGACGACCCGCTATCAGAGGATAGGGAGTCGCCGAGTCAAAAAGTGATACTCATTAATAATCGTAATCCTGATCCATCATCGGATCGTCAAAATTCATGTTTTCGAAATTGTTCATGTCATAACCAAACGAGAGCAATGCGATGACACCGATGATGCCGAGGACAATCGAAAGAACGATCAATCCGATTCCCATCCAACTCTTCCGGCGTGAGCGGTTCCAATAGAAAATGATAGCCAGAATGTACGAGATAAATGAACCGCTGATAAAGATTCCGATAATCGAGATGATGAAGAACAGTAATGCTGTTTGATCCTGATTGCGCGAGTAAGCTTTCCACATGTCGATCAGTGCGATGATAAGGTAAACAAAGCCGACGATGGCAAGAATACCGAATAAAATCATGATGATGATGAAACCTATGCCACTGCCTGAAGCGTCCATCATAATATCCCTCCTTTTTATGTTATCTGTAATCCATTCCCAAGATCGTCCACTTCTAATCGAATTCCTTGATTTCCGTAAAAATATGGTACAATACTTCAAGTGAAAGGGGCTGATTGAGCGTGCAACCAAAAGTGCGAACAGCTGAAATCGTAAAGCAATTCAATTTAAAAATCGTCACCGGAGAAGAGGGCTTACACCGTCCGATTCTGACGGCTGATCTTTGTCGACCGGGTCTTGTCCTCGCCGGGTATTATGCCTATTATCCAGCAGAACGTCTCCAGATTCTCGGAAAAACGGAATTGACGTTTTTCAACAACTTGACGTATGAAGAACAGCTCGAACGGGCGAATGTTCTCTGTACGGATGAAACACCGGGAATTTTGATTACACGTGGTTTTGATGTGCCGGAAGCGATCGTCAAAGCAGCGGACGAAACGAACGTCCCGCTTTTGACGACGAAGGGACATACGACATCGGTCGAATCGCAAATCACGAACTTCCTCGAAGCGGAACTGGCACCAACGACCGCGATGCACGGCGTGCTCGTCGACATATACGGCGTCGGTGTCTTCATCAAAGGGGCAAGCGGCGTCGGGAAATCCGAGACAGCCCTTGAACTCGTCAAACGGGGACACCGTTTGGTCGCCGATGATTCGGTCGAGATTCGTCAGACCGGCGACGGGATTCTCGTCGGGACAGCTCCGAAATTGATTCAGCATCTGCTTGAAATCCGCGGAATCGGCATCATCGATGTGATGACGTTATTCGGTGCCGGTGCCGTTCGTTCGCACAAGAAAATCAGCCTCGTCTGTAATTTAGAAATTTGGGATCAGACGAAAGTCTACGATCGGGTAGGACTGGACCAGGAAACACTGCAAATCATCGATACGGAAATCCCGTTCTTGACGATTCCGGTTCGTCCCGGACGAAACTTAGCCGTCATCATCGAGGTAGCCGCGATGAACTACCGTCTGAAAAATATGGGTATCAATACAGCAGAAGAGTTTGCAGGTCGTCTTGCGCAAGCGATTGAAGATGGGAATGGTGGTCTTTGATGGGAACATTAGCGAGTGTCCAACCGACGTTTGATCGGGTAGCCATCGAACTGGGCCCGATTCCGATTTACTGGTACGGGATCGTCATCGCGCTTGGCGCTGTCGTCGGTCTGATGATTGCGATTTTTGAATCAAAACGGATCGGCTTTAACGAAGAGTATGCCGTCGACGTTGTCATCTGGTCGATTCCGATCAGTATCATCTGTGCCCGTATTTATTATGTCGCGTTTGAATGGGATTATTACGGTCAGAATCTTGATCAAATCATCAACATCCGCCAGGGCGGGATTGCGATTCATGGTGCGATCATCGGTGCGATTTTGACCGTGCTGATTTATACGCGCAAGAAAAACATCTCGTTTTGGCAAATTGCCGATATTTTGGCGCCGTCGCTGTTATTCGGACAAGCGGTCGGACGCTGGGGGAACTTCTTTAACCAGGAAGCCCACGGCGGAGAAACGACATGGACATTCCTGCAGGATACGTTGCACTTACCGGACTGGATCGTCAATCAGATGTACATCGACGGTGTCTATTACATTCCGACGTTCTTATATGAAAGTATTTGGAACATCATCGGTGTCATCTTATTGATCGTTTGGCGGATGAAGTTCAACCCGCGCCGCGGTTATGTGTTCCTCGGTTACCTGATCTGGTATTCGATTGGCCGTTTTTACATCGAGGGTTTACGTACGGACAGTTTGATGATGGGAGGCGGACTCCGGACCGCGCAAATCGTCTCGATTTGTTTGATTGTCTTTGGTCTGATCATGCTATTCGTCCGTAAAAATGCCGTTCGTTATTTGGACGGAACAAAACGGGAGGCGAAATGAACCGATGATTCAAACGATTCTATTTGATCTCGACGGGACGTTGATTGATACGAACCCGCTCATTCTAAAAAGTTTTGCCCACACGCTCGATTATTACTATCCGGACCGGACGTTTACGGAAGCGGAACTGCTTCCGTTCATCGGACCGACGCTTGAAAAGTCGTTTTCGGAAATGAATGCGGACCAGTGGAAAGAGATGGTCGCTTTTTACCGGAGTTACAACATCGCGATGCATGATGCGCTTGTCCTCGAGTATCCGGGTGTCCTCGACGGATTACGAAAATTGAAGGAACAAGGTTATAAATTAGCGATCGTCACGTCGAAGAGTCGCCGCGTCGCGTTAAAAGGAATCGAACTGTTTGGATTGACGCATCTGTTTGATGCCATCATCGCAGCAGATGATGTGACGGAAGAGAAACCGGCTGTCGAACCGTTTGAAAAGGCGATGGCGTTACTCGGTTCGACCCGGGAAGAAACGATCATGGTCGGCGATAATGATACGGACATCCACGGCGGGAAAAATGCCGGTCTGAAAACCGTTGCTGTCGGCTGGGCCATTAAAGGACGTGCGTATCTCGAAGCATTGCAGCCGGATTTAATCATTGATTCGATGGAACAGTTAAGTGACTGGATCGAGGCCGAAAATGCCACGGCGGACTGACCGGTATCACGTCGGGGCAACGAACCCGCTTTGGCATATGTACCGGACGGTGTCGTTCTTCAAAGTGATGTGGTGTTTTACGATTATCACGATCGGCCGGTTCTCACCGTCGCTTCGTTTCAAGAACAGCCTCTACCGGACGTGTTTACGGATGAAAATCGGTGACCGGACGGCACTCGCTCTGATGGTCATGCCGGATACGATGTTCCCGGAACGGATTACGATCGGCTCCAATACGATCATCGGATTTAATACGACGATTCTTTGTCACGAATACTTGACGACCGAATACCGGATCGGGAACGTGACGATCGGGAACGATGTGTTGATTGGCGCGAATGTGACGATTCTGCCCGGAGTGACGATCGGGGACGGTGCGATGGTCGGAGCAGGTTCCGTCGTCCACCGGGATATTCTGCCCGGCGAACGGGTCTCGAGTCAGCCGCTCCGCCGGCACGAAATGTGACAAAAATGTGAGAAGGAGGAGAGGACGAGATGAATCAAATCCGCTTTACGTATAAAACAGGAAAGTATTTCGGAAGATTATTTGCCGAACGTCCGCAAGGGTTGGTCGTCGAGGTATTGGCCGTCGAGAAACATCCGATTCAAGGTGATCTGCACAATCCGAATCAGGTCGATGTCCCGCTCTTCCATGTCCGTACTGCCTTACACCCGCACGAAAAAGTGACGGTCGCCCCCGGTGTCGTCTATGCCTATGAAGGTGAGATTCCGAGCTATGCCGAAAGCTTACGCCAGGCATATGACAAGGAAGTCGAACGTTTGAATGGACAAAACCCGGAGACGGATGCTTTCGTACAAAAATGCTTGGAGAATTACAAGGAACTGGAATCGATTTATGCGAAACGCTGGGGATAAACCCCGGCGTTTTTTTCTGTTGCAACGGTTTCCGAGATAGGTTATTCTTGTCTCTGCAACTACGAAACCAGATTTAGATCTATGGGGGCTTGAATCATGATGGAATTAACTGAATACAAAGCAGACCCCTTTGCGATTACAACGCGCCAAGCGGAGCTTTTTTATTTCCGCGGACGGAAGGCGCACCGGGAAGGGCGACTGGAAGAGGCGGTCTATCACCTCGACGAAGCGACAACACTTCAGCCGAGTGACATCCGTTACCTTTTACGTTACGCCCGTGTTTTATTCGAGACAGGCGAAATCAATCATGCAAATGATGTCTTGAAACAAGTGCGGACGCTCGACCAGTCAAATACGGAATCCTTGTTTTATTTAGCGAATAACTACGCGCATGTCTCCTTATATGAAGAGGCGAAAAAGTACGCGCTTGAATATTTATCCAGTGCACCAAACGGGAAACACGCAGAGGCATCGGCCGCGCTCGTGGAATTAATCGATCTCGAACAAGAGATGGAAGATGACGATGAGGATGAATTGATTCGTTTACATGCTCAAGCACAACGTCAAATCGATAAAGGGATGCTCTTTGCGGCGCAGGACACATTGGAGTCGTTGATTGCCCAGTATCCGACATTTTGGCCGGCCTATAACAATCTTGCGATCGTCGAGTTTTACCTCGGTGAAAATGATCGTGCGTTTGCTTCACTCGAACAAGTCCTTGATGGAAATCCGGGAAACTTGCATGCTCTCTGTAACACGCTCGTGTTGTTGCATGAGATGGGACAAGATGAAGAAGCACACCGTTTGTCGAACAAACTCGAACACGTCCGCTCTGTGAATCTTGAGACGCGCTATAAGGTCGCTTCAACGCTTGCGATCATCGGTCGCCACGATTTGGCGTACGAAGAACTGAAGTTACTTGAACGTCGCGGCTACCGGGGAGACCCGTTGTTTGGCCACTGGTTGTCGATTTCAGCATTCAAGACGGGACACATCGAAGAAGCGGCTGCGTTCCTTCAATCAGAAGAAGCGCAAGGCATGCGGGAAGAACGGGAAGCTTACGACATCCGTCATAACCTCCAGTTCCGCTCCGCCTTGATCCAGGCCTTGAAGACGGAAGATGATGTCTCGCGGATTTTTACGGCCTTGTTACTCGGCAAGCTGAACGATGAAGAAGCGAAGCTCGCATTATCGATGATGCCGGAAGTGACGGATCATCCGGACGTTTTATTACTGACCGAACAAATCATTCATGAGATGAACGGGGAGCACGAAGTGATCAATGCTCGGATTCAACGTGCCTTGATGACAATCCGTTTGGCGGAACGTTTTGTTTCGGATGAAGAACGAATGAGCCTCGAAGGTGATTTTTACGAACGATTTGCCCGACTCGTCCTGAGCGGTGAGACGTTTGATTCGGTCGAACAGTCGGCTGCGGCCTTGATCTATCTGTTTCACGATGTCCGCGACGGCATGTTGATTGAAGACTGTGCGTCACTCGTTCATGTTTCATTTGATGATACCGCAGCGACGATCCGTTCCTATCAACGCGTTTTGAACCCGGCCCGTGCAAAGTGTTAGACGTTTGTACGATTCTCACCTATACTCAAATTACAACGAAAATACAGATGGGGTGGAATCATGACAGAAACTGAACAGAAAATTTATGACGTCATCATTATTGGTGCCGGTCCTGCCGGCATGACAGCGGCACTTTACGCATCACGTGCGAACCTTTCGACTTTGATGATTGAACGCGGTATTCCGGGCGGACAGATGGCCAACACGGAAGACATCGAAAACTATCCGGGCTATGACAGCATTCTTGGACCGGATCTTTCACAAAAAATGTTCGACCATTCCAAAGCATTTGGTGCAGAGTATGCGTACGGAGACGTTCGCAGCATCGAAGACGGTCCGGCATTCAAGACCGTTCACGCACACAACAAGGATTACCATGCTCGGGCGATCATTATCGCTTCAGGAGCCCAGTACAAGAAAATCGGTGTGCCGGGCGAGGAAGAACTCGGCGGACGCGGTGTCTCCTACTGTGCGGTCTGTGACGGTGCGTTCTTTAAAGAAAAAGAACTGTTCGTCATCGGTGGCGGTGACTCGGCTGTCGAAGAAGGTGTCTACTTGACACGCTTCGCGAAAAAAGTCACGATTGTTCACCGTCGTGAAGAGTTACGCGCTCAAAAAATTCTTCAAAAACGTGCATTCGACAATCCGAAAATCGATTTCATCTGGAACCATACGGTCAAACAGATCAACGAAGATAACGGAAAAGTCGGCGGCGTGGAATTGATCAATACAAAAACAGCGGAAACGACGACGTATCCGATTGATGGTGTCTTCATCTACATCGGGATGAACCCGATCACAGGATATGTGCAGGATCTCGGCATCTTAAACGATCAAGGATATGTCGTGACGAACGAAGGCATGGAAACGAACATCAAAGGTATTTTTGCAGCCGGCGATGTCCGTGAAAAAACACTTCGTCAAGTCGTCACAGCAACAAACGACGGTTCGATTGCGGCGCAAAACGCGCAACACTATATCGAAGCGTTGCTTGAAGAATTACAGGAATCATCACAAGTCTAATTCAAGATCCAGCTTGGTTGGGAAGCTCTTCCATCAAGCTGGCTCTTTTTTTATGTTATACTGAAACGAGAGTAAAAAATACACACGGAACTGTTGTCTGGAGGGCGAAGAGATGGAACAGAATCAACCGCAACTGGTCATCATTACAGGAATGAGTGGCGCCGGAAAAACGGTCGCAATGAACAGCTTTGAAGACTTAGGCTATTTTTGTGTCGACAATCTACCACCGACGTTATTGCCACAATTGATTGAAGTGATTGGGCAGGTGCGTCCGAAAATCGCCGTTGCCATCGATACACGGGCTCGTGATTTCATTGACAGCTTCTTTGTCGTTTATGAAGATTTGAAAAAAACGAATCTGCAAATCCGGATGTTGTATCTTGATGCCCGCAATGATGTACTCGTCCGCCGGTATAAAGAATCCCGCCGGTCGCATCCGTTGGCGCCGACCGCGTCTCCGTTGATCGGCATCGAACGGGAACGGACATTGCTCGAAGGATTCCGCGATAAAGCCCAGTTGCTGATGGATACGAGTGATATTAAACCGCTCGCCTTAAAGGAACGGATCTTAAAAGAGTTTACCGAAGGGGAACGGATTCCGTTCACCGTCAATGTCATGTCGTTTGGTTTCAAGCACGGTCTGCCGCTCGACGCAGATCTCGTGTTTGACTTACGTTTCCTGCCGAACCCGTTTTACATTCCGGAACTCCGACCGAAGACCGGTCTCGATCTTGAAGTCTCGTCTTATGTCATGCAGTGGCCGGAAGCGAAGCTGTTTTATAAAAAGCTCGTCGACATGCTCGAATTCCTGATTCCCCAGTATGAGCGGGAAGGAAAATCGCAGCTCGTCGTGGCGCTCGGTTGTACCGGTGGAAAACACCGGTCGATTACGTTTGCTGAAGCGATCAGTAAAGAGTTTAAGAACCAATACCATATCGTGACGAATCACCGGGATTATGTCCACGCGAAGGAGGAGAGATAATGAAATGGGAACGAAAAGTCGTCGCTATCGGCGGAGGAACGGGCCTATCGACTCTCTTGCGCGGATTAAAACATTACCCGCTTGATATCACGGCCATCGTCACCGTCGCGGATGACGGCGGAAGCTCGGGCCGTCTACGGACAGAGTTTAACATGTTACCGCCGGGCGATATCCGGAACGTCATCGTCTCGCTGTCGAAATCGGAAACGTTGATGGACCGGATCATGCAGTACCGTTTTGAGACGGGAGAAGGTCTGCACGGGCACTCACTCGGTAATTTGATGCTGACGGCAGCGACGCAGCTCTGTAACGGCTCCTTCGTCGAAGCGATCGGTGTCATGGGACAACTCTTGAATGCCGAAGGGAAAGTCTATCCGGCGACGGAACGGACGATTACGTTATGCGCCGAGTTTGAAGACGGAACGATCGTCAAAGGGGAATCCCTGATTCCGAAAGTCGGCAAAGTCATCGAGCGGATTTTCCTCGAGGAAGAGGATGTCCGTCCGGTTCCGGAAGCGATTCAGGCGATTCTTGATGCTGATGTCATCGTCCTCGGTCCCGGCAGTCTCTATACGAGTGTCATTCCGAACGTCCTGATTGAGGAAATCCGGGACGCCATCAGTCAATCGCTTGCGCCGGTCGTCTATATTTGTAACGTCATGACGCAACCGGGTGAGACGACAGCCTTTACGGCAAATGATCACTTGAATGTGTTGGAACGATTCCTCGGTAAAGGGGTGATTGATACAATCATCGTCAACAACGAATCGATTGATGTCAGTTATCTGCGGAAGTATCAAAAGGATCATGCCGACATCGTGACCTATGATGAATCAAGCTTTGAAGAAGCAGGAATTGAAGTACTCGCGGACGATATCGTGGATTATAACCATCACTTCATCCGTCATGACTCGGATGCTGTCGCAAGCCTCGTCATGCGGAAAGTTCTATCCATTCGACGCGTGCGTCAATTCGAAGGGAAGGAGGAACTGACGTGAGTTTTGCATCAGAAGTCAAAAAAGAGTTAACGCAAATCGCGATCACCGATCATGAAATGAAGGCGGAACTTGCTGCCTTGGCCCGGATGAATGGAGCAATCTCATTTGGACTGGGACGTGGACTGACACTGGATATCTCGACGGAAAACGCTTCGATTGCCCGCCGTATTTATTCCTTGCTCAAACGCGCCTATGCCGTCCATCTGGATTTACTCGTCCGGAAAAAAATGCGTCTGAAGAAAAATAATGTCTATATCGTCCGCGTCAAACAACAGGCGGATAAGATTTTACAAGACCTTGGTATTTTAGGGGAAGGGTTTACGATGATCCGTTCGATTAGTGATTCGATCGTCAACGACGAACGGCGTGCGCGGGCCTATCTGCGCGGTGCCTTTTTAGCCGGAGGCTCGTTGAACAATCCGGCGACGTCTTCGTACCATCTGGAAATCTTCAGTCTGTACGAAGAACATAATGCTGCTTTACGCAGCCTGACGAATCAGTTTGATTTGAATGCAAAAGCGATTGAACGGAAAAAAGGACATATTCTCTACATCAAGGAAAGTGAGAAGATTTCTGATTTTCTTAAGCTCGTCGGAGCAACGTATTCGATGTTACGGTTTGAGGATGTCCGGATTTTAAAAGATATGCGGAATTCGGTCAACCGGCTCGTCAACTGTGAGACGGCGAACCTCAACAAAACCGTCGGGGCGGCGTTACGCCAGGTCGAGAACATTAAGTTTCTCGAACGGACGGTCGGACTTGATGTCTTGCCGGACAAATTAAGAGAAATCGCCATCTTGCGGGTGACACATCAAGACGTGACCTTGCAGGAACTCGGTGAGATGGTCGAGAGTGGTTCCATCTCGAAATCCGGGATCAATCATCGATTGCGCAAGATTGATCAAATTGCGGATAAAATCCGAAACGGCGAGTCGATGACCGGGGCTCTTTAGGGAGTAACTTGCGAGATGAACAATAGTCTACTATAATATATAGTCGATGCAACTAAATGTTCGAATTAAGGAGTTTTTGAAATGGCTAATGAGAAAAAACGTATTTCGCTGACAGTTGATGCGAAGTTTGATGAAGTGCTTACGAAAAAAGCGAAAACGATCGGTGTACCAAAAAGTACGCTCGTCGCTTTTGCGACATCGTTGTTCCTGAAACAATTGCAGGCGGAAGAAGAACTTTCACCTCATGCGAACGGAATCTACACATTGATTCGCGAAAACCACGATATCGTATCTGATATCACAGATTTGATCGACTAAAAAATAGGACCTCTGTCCGCGTCTGTTCTGAGAAGAGTGACGCAAAGGACAGTGGTCTTTTTTTGTACACATGAAAAAACCGTCCTCGCAAGTTGCGAAGACGGTCTGATGAAAATTATGCACGTTCCATGACGCGGTCGATTAAACCGTAGTCAGCGGCTGCTTGAGCAGACATGAAGTTATCGCGCTCTGTATCACGCTCGATGACTTCAAGTGGTTGTCCTGTGTTTTCAGCCATGATTTTGTTTAAGTGTTCACGCATTTTGATGATGCGTTCCGCATGGATTTTGATGTCCGATGCTTGACCTTGTGTTCCACCGAGTGGTTGGTGGATCATGATTTCGGCGTTTGGAAGTGCAAAACGTTTTCCTTTAGCGCCGGCTTGAAGCAAGAATGCACCCATTGAAGCAGCCATTCCGATACAGATGGTTGAAACTTGCGGTTTGATGAAGTTCATCGTATCGTAAATCGCCATACCTGCTGTGATTGAGCCGCCCGGGCTGTTGATGTAAAGTGAGATTTCTTTATCTGGATCTTCTGCTGCTAGGAAAAGTAACTGGGCAACGACTGAGTTGGCGACGTTGTCGTCAATCGCGCTCCCGAGAAGGATGATGCGGTCTTTCAGCAAACGGGAATAGATATCGTAAGCACGTTCCCCGCGGTTGGTTTGTTCGATGACTGTTGGAATTAACATAGTCTTTGCCTCCTTATGGTTGGTATGTAGCTCATATTCGACTTGTCCTTATCATAATCCTTTGGTCAATATTGGTCAAAAGATACGCTGTTGGTTTTATATATTTTTCCTGAAACAGTTCCTGTTAAACATATCAGTATAGAAAAAAGGCAATACCGTAAACGGCATTGCCTGAAGATTCAAGTATGGTACACCCGGAGAGATTTGAACTCCCGACACCTGGTACCGGAAACCAGTGCTCTATCCCCTGAGCTACGGGTGCATGTAATTACTGAACAATTAATAGTATACCGACATTTTTTCAGAAAAGCAATACTAGATTTTCAAGTTTACTGATTTTTTGTCAAAACGTAAGAGACGATTGAATGAAGGTCCATCCTATATAATAGAAGCAGAATCTATTTTAATCGGGAAAGGGAGGGGAACGGATGGAACAGAGACAGGAACAAGCACAGTGTCTCGTGATGTCAGCCGCTCAGTTGTTTCAATTGGCGGTGCTGGAAGAGACGCGGGCAGAACTCGAGGAACGATTGTACCGAATCATCCGTCGTGCTACTCGGACTGAACATAATGGAAGAAAAATGATTCCGCCGGATTTAGAGCATGTCGCAGACCGGATTGACTCGTTTGAAGCGGAACTTCTTCAGCAAATACGTTTAGAATCGGTCAGACAGGAAATAGGATATATGGCGGAACAACTCATCATGTACTTAGACGCGGATGGATTACTCAGAACGACCGACGCACGATTAGCAGTTTTGCTTGACTGTGAGGAGTCGACAATCAAGCAGGCACGACAACTGCTTCAGCAATGTGAACCGACCGGAATTGCGGCACGCTCGGAAGCGGAGTGTCGCCTGTTGCATGCCATGGAGCTTGAGGAAGACCGTTTGATTGATCTGGTCGCTGATCTGTCAGACGGGCAATCTCTTACAAACGTCTTGGAAAAGATTAATGACAGGACAGAGCGGAAACAAATGAAGCTACGGATTGAACGGTTACCGAAAACCCCACTCTTACCGACATCGACCACGATGACGATCCCGGAAGCCGATGTCGAGTGGGTCGACGGTCAGGTGCAAGTCAACTGGTATGGCTTAACACTTGATACGTCGTGGACGGATCTTGAGGAAGCAACACCTTTTTTGAGCGCCTATGAACGACGACGCAAAACCTTGCATGCGATTCTGGACGTTATCATTGCGCGGCAAATCCGTTGGTTCAAAAGGGAACTTCATTTAGAACCGTTGACGAAAAAAGAAGTCGCCGAACAAACGGGATACCATCCTTCGACGATTGGTCGGGCGATTGCCAACAAAACGATCCGGACGGTTCAGGGAACCCTTGAGCTTGAGAATTTTTTTGTATCGAAGACGAAAAGCGGCACATCGAGCTTTTTAATCAAGGCCCGAATCGCACAATTGATTCAGGAAGCGACCTCGCCGTTGTCGGATCAACAGATCGTCAACCGTCTCGACCTGGAAGGCATCCGGGTCGCAAGACGGACAGTCGCGAAGTATCGGGCGGGTCTGCACTTGACCCGGTCCGACATGACGAAACGACGAGAGGCGAATGAATGATGCCATCAAAAGAACACACGACCTTAACACTGTATTCACGTCCCGGATGTACGCTATGTGAGGAAGCCGCCTTCTTACTTGATTTCGTACTCGATGAATTTCCGGATTGGACGTTCGAAGAAATGAACATTGAAGAAGATGCTGCGCTCAGTCTCCGTTTTTTATATGAAATTCCTGTCGTCATGCATCAGTCTGAAATTTGGAGTTATGGCAAATTTGAGACAGAGGCGATAAGAAACCGCTTACTTGAAAAAAGTTAAAGGGCGAGGCTTGAATCCTTGTACGAGGGCTGTTATGATGAGGATGTACCAAGTGGGACAAGATATGACACGCGGGACGTAAAGTGTCCAGCAACTTGAGAGGAGCGGGAATACATGATTCGGCAGTTAGTACAGATCCAAAAACGAATCGTGCCTGATCTGATCGAAGAAATGCAGACACGTTACGACATACTTCATTATGTCCGGCTCATGCAGCCGATTGGCCGGCGGACCCTGGCAACAAGCCTCGGCTTGACGGAACGGGTATTACGCCGGGAAGTGGACTTCCTGAAAGAGCAGGGATTGCTCGAAGTGGCGACACAAGGAATGTCTTTGACGGATGAAGGGCGGATCGTCTTACGAAGTATGCACAGCGTGATGGCAGAACTGGCCGGTATTTCTGACATGGCGAAAGCCTTACAGGAAAAACTGGGTGTCCGGGATGTCGTCATCGTACCAGGGGATTCGGATCAAACCTTCTGGGTGCAACGCGATATGGGACGTGCGACGGTCGCACGCTTGAAACGGGAACTTTCTTCAGAAGTACACAACACGATTGCAGTCACAGGAGGTACGACGATGGCTTCCGTCGCGGCGATGATGTCGCCCGATAAGGAAAACCGTCCGATGACGTTCGTGCCGGCACGTGGCGGCTTAGGCGAAACCCTTGAATTGCAAGCGAATACGGTCTGCTCACGGATGGCATCCCGTGCACAAAGTGATTATCACTTATTGCACATACCAGACATGGTCAGTAAGGAAACGTTTGTGAAGATGGTGGAAGAGCCAAGCATTAAAAATGTGTTACAAATGATTAAAGATGCCTCAATCGTGGTACATGGAATTGGTGAGGCAAAAACGATGGCAAAACGTCGTCGCGCTTCGACCGAGTTACTGGAACAGCTTGAACAGGAACATGCGGTAGCGGAAGCATTTGGTTATTACTTCGATCGGGACGGAAAAATCGTGCACCGGGTGAAGACAGTTGGTCTTCAACTCGACGACTTAAAACAAGTCGAACACGTCATCGTCGTCGCCGGAGGACATTCTAAAGCAGAAGCAATCAATGCGTATGTCAAACAGTCCCCGGACATCATCCTGATTACGGATGAAGGGGCAGCAACAACGATTTTGAAAGGGTAGCCCCCTTTTGAATAATAGATAACTCGCTTTACATTAAAAGGAGGAAAATTATCATGGCAGTAAAAGTTGGTATTAATGGATTTGGACGTATCGGACGTTTGGCACTTCGTCAAATTCTTCAGTTTGACGGAATCGAAGTAGTCGCAATCAATGACCTTACAGACACTAAAATGCTTGCACACCTCTTGAAATATGATACGACTCAAGGTCGTTTCGACGGAGAAGTTGAAGTACACGACGGTTACTTCCTCGTCAACGGTAAAGAAATCAAAACACTTGCTAACCGCAACCCAGAAGAACTCCCATGGGGCGAGCTCGGTGTTGACATCGTTCTCGAATGTACTGGTTTCTTCACAGACAAAGAAAAAGCTGAGCTTCACTTGAAAGCTGGAGCTAAGAAAGTCGTTATCTCAGCACCTGCTACTGGCGACATGAAAACAGTTGTCTTCAACACGAACCACGAAATTCTTGACGGAACTGAAACAGTTATCTCTGGTGCTTCATGTACTACGAACTGTCTCGCGCCTATGGCTAAAGTTCTTCAAGATCAGTACGGAATCGTTCAAGGTCTCATGACAACGATCCACGCTTACACTGGCGACCAAAACACACTCGACGCTCCACACCCTAAAGGTGACTTCCGTCGTGCACGTGCAGCGGCAGCTAACATCGTTCCTAACTCAACTGGTGCTGCTAAAGCAATCGGTCTTGTTCTTCCAGAACTTCAAGGTAAACTTGATGGCGCAGCACAACGTGTACCAGTTGCTACAGGTTCACTCACTGAGCTCACAACAGTTCTCGAGAAGAAAGTAACAGTTGAAGAAGTTAACGCGGCAATGAAAGCAGCAGCTAACGAATCTTACGGTTACACTGAAGACGAAATCGTTTCTTCTGACATCGTTGGTATCTCTTACGGATCACTCTTCGATGCAACACAAACGAAAGTCGTTACAGTCGGCGACAAACAACTCGTTAAAACAGTTGCTTGGTATGACAACGAAATGTCTTACACTAGCCAGCTCATTCGCACACTCAAACACTTCGCAGAAATCGCTAAGTAATTCGAGCAATTAAATAGCAATTGAATAAGAGCGGAAACGATACAGTCTCCGCTCTTATTGCGGAAAAAAGTCTGGAGGGGCGCATCAGCCCCTCACTATACGTATGAGACGGAGGACGAATGTATGAATAAGAAATCAATTCGCGATATCGATGTAAAAGGAAAACGCGTGTTTACACGTGTGGACTTCAACGTACCGCTAGAAGACGGCAAAATCACAGATGATACACGGATCCGTGCTGCCCTTCCGACAATCAAACACTTGGTTGACGGTGGAGCGAAAGTCATCCTCGCAAGCCATATGGGACGTCCAAAAGGCGAGAAAAACCCTGAGTTCTCACTTGCACCAGTCGTAGCACGCCTTAGCGAACTGCTTGGTAAGGACATCAAGCTCGTTGAAGAAGCATACGGTCCGGTCGCTGAAGAAGCGGTCAGCAAGCTTGAAGAAGGAGACGTCATCGTTCTTGAAAACGTTCGTTTCTACCCAGGCGAAACGAAAAACGATCCTGAACTCGCAGAAGGTTTTGCGAAACTTGCAGACGTTTTCGTCAACGACGCATTTGGTGCAGCGCACCGTGCGCACGCTTCTACAGAAGGAATCGCACACCATGTCGAGACAGCTGTAGCAGGATTGTTGATCGAAAAAGAACTTCAGGTTCTCGGTAAAGCCCTCTCAAACCCGGATCGTCCGTTTACAGCGATCATCGGTGGTTCGAAAGTCGCGGACAAAATCGGCGTCATCGATCACTTGCTTGATATCGTCGATACGTTGATCATCGGCGGAGGATTATCTTATACATTCCTTAAAGCTCAAGGTTATGAAGTCGGTACGTCACTTCTTGAAGTTGACAAAATCGAACAGGCGAAGGAATTCATGAAAAAAGCAGAAGATAAAGGCGTTAAATTCTTGATGCCGGTCGACTGTGTCATCACGAAGGAATTCGGCGAAGAAACATACGTCGGACCACGCGATATCGACAGTATCCCAGCGGATCATATGTCACTCGATATCGGTCCGAAAACAATCGAACTGTATGCAGAAGCAATCAAGGATTCGAAACTCGTTGTCTGGAACGGACCAATGGGTGTGTTCGAACTTGATAAATATGCAAACGGAACAAAAGGTGTCGCTCAAGCATTAGCGGACAGCGATGCATACTCGATCATCGGTGGTGGAGATTCTGCTGCAGCGGCTGAGAAATTCGGTCTTGCAGATAAAATGAGTCACATTTCTACTGGTGGCGGCGCAAGCCTCGAGTTCATGGAAGGTAAAGCTCTTCCAGGTGTCGAAGCGCTTAACGACAAGTAATCTAAAGTTCACAAGGGAGTGTTTTCAATGCGTAAACCAATTATCGCAGGTAACTGGAAAATGAATCTTACCCTCAAGGATGCTGTGGCATTCGCTGAGGAAGTCAAAGGAACTGTACCCGCTTCTTCGAAAGTCGACGCGGCTGTCTGTGCACCGTCTGTATTCCTTGCACACTTGACAGAAGCGACAGCTGGAACGGACCTGAAAATCGGCGCTCAAAACATGTATGACCAAGAGAGCGGCGCATTCACAGGTGAAATCAGCCCAGTGATGCTCAAAGAACTTGGCGTAACATACGTCGTCCTCGGTCACTCAGAACGTCGTGAGTATTTCGGAGAAACAGATGCGTTCATCAACAGCAAAACGAAAAAAGCATTTGAGCATGGTATCGTGCCAATCGTTTGTGTCGGTGAAACACTCGAAGAACGCGAAGGCGGGAAATTCGAATCAGTCATCCGTGAACAAACAACGAACAGCTTGAAAGGCTTAACAGTCGATCAGGTTAAAAACCTTGTTGTCGCATATGAGCCTGTCTGGGCAATCGGAACAGGAAAATCAGCAACAGAACAAGATGCACAAGATTCTTGTAAATTCGTTCGCGATGTCATCGCAGCTGAATTCGGTACGGAAGCTGCAGAAGCAGTCCGCATCCAGTACGGCGGCAGTGTCAAACCGGACAACATCAAAGAATATATGGCTCAGCCTGACATCGACGGTGCTTTAGTTGGTGGCGCAAGTCTTGAGACAGGATCGTTCCTCAAACTGTTGGAGGCGATTTAAATGAAAAAACGTCCAGTCGCACTGATCATCCTTGATGGTTTCGGTATGCGTGACGAGGAGTTCGGAAATGCTGTCACGGCAGCAAACAAACCGAACTTCGACCGGTACTGGGAACAGTACCCGCATACGTTGTTGAATGCGCAAGGAGAATACGTCGGTTTGCCTGAAGGTCAAATGGGGAACTCAGAAGTGGGTCATTTGAACATCGGTGCAGGTCGCGTCGTCTACCAATCGCTATCCCGAATCAACAATGCCATTAAGGATCGCTCGTTCTTCTCGCGTCAAGCGATGAACGATGCGGCAGGTCACGTGAAAAAATACGGTTCAGCCCTTCATATCTTCGGTCTGGTCTCTGACGGTGGAATCCACAGTCACATCAACCACTTGTATGCCGTGCTTGAATTCGCAAAACTTCACGAAATCGAAAAAGTCTATCTCCATGCCTTCACGGATGGCCGCGATTGTGATCCGCAATCAGGAGCCGGTTTCCTCCGTGATGCCCAAGCGAAGATGGACGAGTTAAACGTCGGTCAATTCGCAAGTGTCTCTGGTCGTTATTATGCGATGGACCGCGACAACCGCTGGGAACGCGTCAAGAAAGTCTATGACGTCATCACGTTCGCAGACGGTCCGACAACAAAAGACCCAATCGCGATGGTCGAAGCTTCGTACAAAACAGACGTTACAGATGAGTTCATTGAACCAACGGTAGTCGTGCAGGAAGACGGTACTCCAGTAGCACCGATCCACGATAACGATGCGATCATGTTCTTCAACTATCGTCCGGACCGTGCGATTCAGCTCGCCAAGACGTATAAAGAAAAAACAGGCTTCAATGGTTTTGAATTGCCGGACAATGCGCCGAAGAACCTGCTGCTCGTCTCGATGACGAAGTACTCGGATGCGATTGATACGGACATCGTCTTCCCACCGGAAGACATCAAAAATACGCTCGGTGAAACGTTATCGAAACAAGGCCTTAAACAATTGCGGATTGCGGAAACTGAAAAGTACCCGCACGTCACGTTCTTCTTTAACGGTCAACGTGAAGAGCCGTACGAAGGAGAAAATCGGATTCTGATCCCGTCTCCAAAAGTCGCGACATACGACTTGAAACCGGAAATGAGTGTCTATGAAGTCACAGAAGCGCTCGTTGACGCAATCAACTCGGACGAACATGACGCAATTATCCTCAACTTCGCCAATCCCGATATGGTCGGTCACTCGGGTATGCTCGAGCCGACGAAGAAGGCGATCGAAGCGGTAGATAAATGTCTTGGACAAGTCGTTGATTTGATTCTCAGCAAGGGTGGCGCAGCCATCATCACAGCCGACCACGGGAATGCGGACAAAGTCCTCAATGCCGATGGTAGCAAGATGACGGCTCACACGACAGAACCTGTTCCATGTATCGTCACGGTCGAGGACGTCGAACTCCTTGAGCCATTGACTGGCGTATTGGCAGACTTGGCACCAACTGTTCTCGATTTACTCGGAGCAGATCAACCGGCAGAAATGACGGGGAAATCGATTGTATTAAAGAAATAATCCCGTCAATCGATCGACTTGTCACTGTCTCACCACAAACTAATCTTTCTCAAACAAAAAGGAGCGAATTTAAATGTCAATGATTACAGAGATTTATGCACGCGAGATTCTTGACTCACGCGGTAACCCAACAGTAGAAGTAGAAGTATATACAGAAGACGGCGGCTTTGGTCGCGCACTCGTCCCATCAGGCGCATCAACTGGTGAGCACGAAGCAGTTGAGCTTCGCGATGGCGACAAATCACGTTACCTCGGTAAAGGTGTCTTAAAAGCAGTTGACAACGTCAACGAAAAAATCGCACCTGAAATCATCGGTTACGATGTTTTCGACCAAGCAGGAATCGACAAAAAGATGATCGACCTCGACGGTACGAAAAACAAAGGGAACTTCGGCGCTAACGCAATCCTTGGTGTTTCTATGGCTGCTGCACGTGCTGCTGCAGATGAGCTTGGTCTTCCACTTTACACGTACCTCGGTGGATTCAACGCGAAAACATTGCCAACTCCAATGATGAACATCATCAACGGTGGATCACACGCTGACAACAACGTTGATTTCCAAGAGTTCATGATCATGCCTGTTGGAGCTCCAACATTCAAAGAAGCTCTTCGTATGGGTGCTGAAATCTTCCACGCGTTGAAATCAGTTCTTAGCGGAATGGGTCTTAACACAGCAGTCGGTGACGAGGGTGGATTCGCTCCAAACTTGAAATCAAACGAAGAAGCAATCACAGTTATTCTTGAAGCAATCGAAAAAGCTGGCTACAAAGCAGGCGAAGATGTTTACCTCGCTATGGACGTCGCTTCTTCTGAGTTCTACGATAAAGCAGCTGGAAAATACAACCTCGCTGGCGAAGGCAAAGTCCTTACAACAGAAGAGCTTGTTGAATTCTATGCACAACTCGTTGACAAATACCCAATCATCTCAATCGAAGATGGCTGTGACGAAAACGACTGGGATGGCCACAAACTTCTTACAGATCGTATCGGACACAAAGTCCAACTCGTTGGTGATGACTTGTTCGTAACAAACACAGAGAAACTCGCTGAAGGTATCGAAAAAGGCATCGCGAACTCGATCCTCATCAAAGTTAACCAAATCGGTACGTTGACTGAAACATTCGACGCAATCGAAATGGCGAAAAAAGCTGGTTACACAGCAGTTGTTTCTCACCGTTCTGGTGAAACAGAAGATTCAACAATCGCTGACATCGCTGTTGCGACAAACGCTGGTCAAATCAAAACTGGTTCACTTTCACGTACAGACCGTATCGCGAAATACAACCAACTTCTCCGCATCGAAGACATGCTTTCAGACGTTGCTGTCTACGACGGAATCAAATCATTCTACAACCTCAAGAAGTAATTTTGGGTTGATGATGATCTGAAATGGGTCTGAAGTTTGTTGTACAGCATAGGTTTAGTGATTCTGAGTTATGTAATACAGAAAAATGAACTTAGTCGTACAACGATTACAGCTAAAACCTCCTATTTATGTGTGATGTATACACACTAATAGGAGGTTTTTTTTTATGTTGATGATTGATTTGTTAAAAGAATTTGAGTTTGATTTAAAAATTAGAAACTACTCAAAACAGACTATTTCAACCTATAACTACAACGTTATCCAGTTTGTAAATTATCTGAATGAACAACATCAAATAACGGATATTGAGGATATTTCTTCTCTGCACGTAAAAAAGTTTATCCAGTATCATTTACAGATAGGAAATAAAGCGTCTTATATCAACACAATCATCAAGTCGCTTCGTTCATTTTATGTATATCTAGTTCAAGAAGAATATATTTCATTTAATATCTTATCAAAAATAAAATTATTGAAGGAAGATAAAACAATCATCAAGACTTTTACAGATCAAGAAGTTTCAAAAATGATTGAGTCGTATGATTTTAAAAACTTTTTAAATGCTAGAAATAAAGTAATTGTTGCCATGTTTGCTGACACTGGTATTAGAATGAGCGAATTAATAAATTTACAGTCTGATTTCGTTCACGATACTACTATGAACATTTTTGGTAAAGGAGCTAAATGGAGATTTGTCCCTATTAGTTTAATTTTAAAAAAGTACATGATTCGTTATGAGCGGATTAAGCAATCATACTTTATTAATAAGAGACTAGAGCATGCTAATTACTTCCTCTCACGAAGCGGAAGACCTATAACAGGTGTACAGATAGAAAATATTGTTAGGAAGGCAGGGAGGGATGCTGACGTTAGACAAGAATAAGATGTTCACCGCATACGCTAAGACATTATGCTATCCAATCTAATTTGAGAAATGGACTTGATTTGTATAGCTGTTCTAAAATTGCGGGTCATGAAAATATACAAGTAACAAAAAGATATTTAGAAGGATTAGAGTCCGAAAACATAATAGAAATGGCTTCTAAATCAAGTCCGCTAATGAATATGAAATAATTTATTAAAAACAACAAAACGCCACTTTGAAATTAATTGAAAAGGGCGTTTTATTGTTTTTATTTAGTTATAAAATAATTAGAAAGAGCATTAATACGCGGTAAAAAATCATCTTCAAAAAATAAAGTGTGATAAAGTATGTCGTATTTAAAATCTCTTAATTGTGGACCCCGTACTCGCCCTTTACCACCTAATTCAGGATAAGCGGGACCATGCATTTTTTTTATAAAATATCGTTGTCTTGTCTTCTCAGCAGAATTATTAATATACTTTTTACGATTGAATAAATATGATTCATAATTTTTCTGCCAAAATTCTTGTTCATCCTTAATATCCAACATTGATACTTTATCAGGGTATTTTCTATAAAATACTGATAACAAATCTTTATTAGGAAAAGCACTTAGTTCATAAGTCATGAAAACATACTCTAGGTTGAGCACGGTACCATTTTCATCTTTTATCTTTTTTATATTATCTGCTAGAGACTTTTTATAAGCAATAACCTTCTTAGCTTTAGAATGAACAACTAAATTAAAGTTTGTAATATCAAATTCCTTCATTAATTTAGCTTTTAATTCTTCAACTTTATTGTATGTGTCTTTACTAATCAGAATAGATTTATTAGTAGTAGAAGTTTTTCCGTTAAAAATCTCTAAGATATCTAAAGCGTTTATTTTCTTTAATCTTTTTAAACTACTGTGAACTTGATCTCTTATCATTAATAGATATGAAGAAAAATCATCAATAACTTTTTCTTCACCTATCTGCAAAGTCGACGAGGAGATTAAATCTTTAATTAATAGATCATATCTATGTGTGTCAAATTTTGATCGAAAGAGGTTTAGTTCTTTTGAGTTGATTAATCCGAAATAATGAGACCAATCAGTTAAAGTTCGAGGACGCTCTAAGCAAATACCTTCTTTAACAATTTTTATAATTTGGACATCTATATTAGCTGTATAAGGTACAGTCCACTTACCGTTATTTCTTCTGTTATCTTGTTTAACCAATGGAATTTCTCTTTTATGATTACAGATAATTATTCTTTTACTTCCCCGTCCTTCAACTTTAACTTCTTCATAATGTGTTTCAATGACCTTTAGTATGCTTTCGAGAACATTTACATTAAGATTTCTGTCCCCTTTTTCTAATTTAAGTTCAAAGCTCTGTTTTTGTTTTGATGTTCCATATTTATTAACAGCCTGCGATATAGTATATTCTTTCTGCATTTATTTATGTCCTTTCAAATTAGTGTTAACTGTGCAAATTCACTTATAATATATATTTATTTTTTATATTAAAGATGATCTTGCACAAAAATAATGAAAATAAGTGTTGAATGCTCGCTTTTTGCTTCTTTTTGGCGAGCAACGCAGTGTTAATCTTTTTGCGAAGCGAAAAATTGACACGAAGCTTGGTCAAAAAGAAGAACTTGCGATAGCAAGTTGGTAGTTCGTTATTACAAAGTAAATAGGGGAGTACTATTGACCATTAAGTTAGACAGTTAGGTGTTTAGAGTCATAGGCAGTTCTAAGTCCAAATTCAGAGTCGTTTTATTTTCTCCCGTGAACAATAGACTAGAACCGGCTCAATTGAGCCGGTTCTTACGTGAGCACACCGTGAGCAGAAATTAAATAAAACTATTCTTTTATTACTACTATGAAATATTTATTTGTAGATAATAAATATAGTATCGGCTTACTTATTATTGATTACATTTATTTTATAGAAGACAAAATTTGTTTTGCTAGAGTCCGCAGTTTTGGATCGTTTCTAAATTCAGTAATAGTTTCCCCGTTATCAAACAATAAATGAACGTTTACGATAGTATCATTCTCGAAAAAGATATTAATTTGTCCAGGTTCATTATTATAGTCAAATGAGTAAGCGAGAGTAGAAAATTCAGAAACAGGTTTCAATAACTCAAATTTATCAAAATTATCTATAATACTTTCAGCACTAACTTTTTTCTTGGTAGTCATGTTTATTTCACCTCCCTTGTGTATGAGTATAAATCTAAAAGAGGTAAAAAGATACATTATATAACAATCTAATTGAAAATAAAAGAAGAAATAACTATTTATGTCATTTATTTTTATGCTTGTGTCAAATGACTACACCCTATTGATACAAAAAGACTATAACGTTATACTTAAGGTAATGGTGTTTCATATACATGTATCAAAAAAGGAGCGTGTTTTTTTGAAATACGGATATGCAAGAGTATCATCAGCTGGTCAGAATTTAGATGCACAAATAAATCAACTTGAAGATGTTGAGTGCGAGAAAATTTTTAGTGAAAAAGTAAGCGGTCGCCAAAAAGAAGGAAGGCAACAGCTTCGTATCTTGCTTCAAACAGTAAAACAAGGAGATTCAATTGTTGTAACGAAGCTAGATAGATTTGCTAGAAGTACTAAAGACGCTTTAAGTACAATTGAAGAATTAAATCAAAAAGGTGTAGCATTAATTGTTTTAAATATGGGCGGAGATCGAATAGACACTAGTAAAGCAATTGGGAAGTTAATGATTACAGTTTTATCAGGTATAGCTGAATTTGAAGCTGATATGATTCGCGAAAGACAATTAGAAGGTATTCAAGAAGCAAAGAAACGAGGAGTTTATAAAGGAAGACCTAAAAAATATACCGAAAAAAATAATGCTTTAAATCATGCCTTAAATTTATTTGAAAAAAGATCGGTCAATGGCATGACAGTGAAACAAATTGAGGAGATAACTAAAATTAGTAGATCAACTTTATACAGGGAAAGAAAAAAAAGAAAAGAAGAAATTGATAATAATTTTTCCTATTAAAATATGTTAATATAAATAAAAAAAAGGAAATCGGAGTTGTTAATATGGCTACTGTAGAAGAATTAGGGAAAAAGTATGCAGATCAATTAAAAAACTTACCTACTTACAATAAGGCACAAGAAATAGTTCAAGAAATAAACAGTTCTACTTTTGATAGTGGGGAATTAATTGACGTTGGTACAAAACTTAAGATTGTGAGTAATATTGAGAATTGTATAACTGGCTTTGAAGATGGACAATACTATTTTTTGAAAGAATCAGATAATAAAGAGTATATTAAGTTCGTTAACTATATGTATGAATTAATCAATCGGGGGAAGTAATTTGACTTATTCAGAAAAAGTGAATTTAACCATATCTATTATTGCTGTTATTATTTCAATAGTTACAACAGCAATAACAATGTATATCGCAAGAAAAAACAAAGCACTCTCTATTGAAGCAAATTTAAATTCTAAGCAAGCAAATGATATTTCAATGGGAGCACTAGAAAATGCAGTTAGTGATAGAATTAATAATTCCAAACAAAATTATCTTAACAGTGGTATTCAGCTTGCGAAATGTAAATCCGAACTTCCAGAAAATTTAAATAGTGCTCAAGAAGATTTGCTTAATGCTCACATACTACATTTAAGCACATGTCTTGAGAACAGTTGGAATGCATATGAGAACGCTTGTGGTCAGTATATAGATAAAAAGATCGATCAAAAAAGATTTAAAAAGAATTATAAACAAGAAATAAAACAATGGGTTGAAGATACTAAAGACGATACATATACAAATGTTTTAACTTCAAGATATAGAGCAGTGATTAGGGTATACCAAGAGTGGGAAGATATAGAAAATAATGATGACTAATTATTGAAATTAAATATTTGTTAAAATTAAGATAAATAAATTATAAAAATTGATTTAAAAATAAGAGTGCTTTGTGCCTAAGATACAGAGTGCTTTTATTTTTTGTACAATAATCATTATCGGCAAATTGAAGAAGAAAAATGGTTATTGTTTTATTAAATGGGAGGTTGAAATATGAGGACTGCATTAAAAACACCGAAAGTTTTTATATCATATAGTTGGACTACCACTCAACATGAGGAATGGGTTCATGATTTAGCGACTAGATTAACTGAAAATGGAGTCGAAGTAATATATGATAAATGGCATCTAAAAGAAGGTCATGATATCTATGCTTTCATGGAGAAAATGGTATCAGATTCTGAAAAAATTGATAAAGTTCTAATAATTTGTGACGAAGGTTACAAAAAGAAAGCGAATAATAGAGATGGTGGCGTAGGAACTGAATCTCAAATAATAACTCCGGAAGTTTTTAATGATATTAAACAAGAAAAATTTATTCCAATAATTTCAGAAAGAGATGAAACAGGTAAGGATTTTGTACCAAGTTATATTAAGTCAAGGATGTACATAGACTTGTCAGAAGAAGAACATTTTGAAAAAAACTATGAGCAATTAGTAAGGAATATTTTTCAAGTTCCTTTGTACCAAAAACCTCCAATAGGGACACCACCAAGTTATATTACTGAAGAAGAAAAACCATATTTTAGTACTAAAAATGTTATTAGGCAAATTAAAAAAGCAGAAATTTCTAATCCTAAAAGACTTAAAAGTTTGTGGTTTACATTTGCCGTAGAATTTTGGGCATCATTAAAACTCTTAAAAATAGACGTTGTAGAAGAAGGGAAGCATATTGATGAGGAAATATATGAAAAAATAAATCTTTTTGATCCTCTTAGAGATGATTATATTGAAGCTTTAGAAATAATGATTTCTTCTGAAACAATTGAAACAGACGATTTGATTGAGTTTTTTGAAAAAATGTATTCATTTATACAACCGGAAAACCTTGAATCATACAATTCGTCCCACTACCAACATTATAAATTTATGGTTAAGGAAACATTTCTTTATACAATCTCCATTTTACTTCAACAAAAAAAATTTTTGATGACACGCGAACTACTTGATTCAGAGTATCAAACTGCATCAGAGTATTATCATAAAGATCATATAAAGTTTATAAACTTTAATTTTCATTTAAGTTCTTTAGAAAAAAGGTCTGAAAGACTTCAATTAAATTTGGTAAGTCCTTCCTCTACTTTAATTAAAGAAAGAGCAAATGATAAGTATTTAAATGCATTATTAGAAGCAGATCTCATACTCTTCTATATATCATTACTACAAAAAGTAAAAGAACCTGATACAAAGTTATGGTTACCTAAAACTGCGATATATAAAAAAAGAAACAATCTAAAGATATTAACAAAATTAAAATCAACACGGCACTTTAAAAAAGCCAAGTACCTTTTTGATGTAGATTCATCTGATGAACTAAAACAAATGATTAATGCTACTAATCAAATATCTATTCCTATGTTTGATTTTCATTATGAAATTTCAAGATTAACGGCTATAATAAATCCAGAAGAAATCTGTTCAATGCCTTAAAGATTTATGCTTTCTATTATTCTCAATTGTTTGATAAACGGGGAAAATTGTTAGTAAATTATGTTATAGTAAATTTAGCTATACAGATATTCATAAATAGTTAGGTGAGGCATAATCATTAAGTAATTTTTTGATTAATTACTGGTTCACTTTCACGTACAGACCGTATCGCGAAATACAACCAACTTCTCCGCATCGAAGACATGCTTTCAGACGTTGCTGTCTACGACGGAATCAAATCATTCTACAACCTCAAGAAGTAATTCCAGGTTGATAATTTAACGTGTGTTGTACATTCACTGTACAGCCGAAACCTCCTATTCATGTGTGCGATCCGCACACGAATAGGAGGTTTTTTGTGTTCATGATTCATTGAGTAAAAGAAGTTGAATTCGATCTGACATCAGAAATGATTCAAAACAAATGGTTTTGCCATTGAGTACATACCAACGCCATTCAATTCCAAGGGGTAAAAAATCAAATTTATGAGACCTTTCTTTTACTACCTGGTCATTAAAATGTTATAGTTATAAATAAGTTTAAGCACAATCATTATAAGGCTTAAATACATTTGAACGGGTGAAGGTTCAAAAAACATCTAAAGGAGAAATGATCATGTTAAATTCAGATTTAGATATACGCTTAGAACCACGCATTAAAGAATTGTATCGCTTACATAAGGAGCGTTCAGCCAATATTGATTGGAGTTATCACGAATTCATTCCATGGGACAAGGCGATGTCGTTTAAACGCGTTCCTTGGGAGGAGAGTCAAGTCACGCTTCCGGAAGGTGTCATCGTTGCCGTGGAAACGGCATTACTGACAGAAGTGAACTTACCTTGGTATACGTCGCACTTGGATTACACGTTTAAAAACTCGATGGAAGTCATCAATGATTTCGTCCGTACGTGGACAGCGGAAGAAGACCAGCATTCGAGCTTACTGGAAACGTATTTACTCGTGACGCGAAACGTCAATCCGACACGGTTGCATCAGTTAAGAAGACGCGTCGTTGAAAGCGGCTGGTTCCCGGACTTCACGAATCCATTAGCGACTATGGCGTATACGTCGTTGCAAGAGCTTGCGACACTCGTTTTCTATAACAACGTAGCACGAGTGGCCGGTGCGCATGATAAAGACTTGGCGACACTGCTCCGCCGTTTGGCAAAAGACGAAGCTCTTCATTATGCGTTCTACCGTGACACGGTGAAAGCGCACCTTGAACTCGATCCGAACTTCATCGTGTTCTTTGAAGACGTCATCATCAATTTCTCAATGCCGGGTGCGATCATGCCGGACTTTACCGAGCGTATGAAGACGATTGCAATTGATACAAACTACGGACCACTCCAATACTTTGACCAAGTATTAGATGTCGTCGTGAAATACTGGGATATTGAGAACCTGCAACCTACAACCGAAGAAGCGAAACAGTCACAAGCGAACATCATGAAATATCACGGGCGTTTGAAACGGATCAAGGACCGTCAAGAAGCAAAAACGAAGATTGATGCATAAGGAAGGGAGCACTAAAAACATGACGTGCGAAATATGCGGAAAAGAGACGAAGAACCAAGTCAGTTATTTGGAACTGAACACATGGGAATTCAATTCTTTGAAGACAGAAGAAAAAGACTTTTACCCGATCTGCTACAGCTGCTTTGACAAGCATACGAACGAGTTCATTGATCAAGAAATGGATCTTGAATTGAGAAAAAAACGTTCGCAGATGGTGAATAAAGAAGTCGAAGCAGAAATCGAAGCGATTCTTGAAGTTGAAAATTAAGCATCGATGTATTATTTGAGTCGACAGCCTTCCGATTGCGGAGGGCTGTTTTTTTATATTGAGTATCAGGTGAAATTAGCTATTTTCTTTCTTTTCTGAGGTGAAATGGGATCGTATAGGTTTTTCAAGTATCACGCTTTTTTCACGCACTTTCCTCAGGCGAGACACAAACGGGTCTCGACAGCGCAAGCGGACTTGCGCTTTTTCCTGTAGGAGTCGCATGAAATGCTTGATACTCCTTACATAGAAAAGCAAAAAAAACGGGATTCGACGTCTTGTCGAATCCCGTGATCAGAAAATGAAAGCTGTATAAATCAGTCCTCGATAAACGTAACGAGGTAATGATGTGCCGAATAGAGCGGAGCACGCGTGACGAAAAACTCGGGTAAATCGGCATCGATATCGAGTTCACGTAATGTCTGTGGATCTAGACATTCCTGCACCAACCGTTTAATGTCACTGAGCAATTCGTCATGAAGATTTTCTTCCGCTGTAAAAGACCGTTTGGCCTCATCTTTTAATAATAATACGACGGGCGGAAGGCCTCGTAATAAGTCGACCTGTAGTGGTTCTTCGTTCCGTTGAAAAAAATCGTTTAAACAACTGACGACTTTCATCGAATGATCTTCTTTCATACGAACCCCCAACTTTCTAAAAGTACTGTTACTATCAAGCTATTCCCTAAAGTCAGATAGGATATGCAGATAAACTGGAATCAGGGCATTAAGGGAGCGGATAACCGGGTACAGAAAGAGGTAGGGGGGGATGGAGATGCTGTTTCGTTACTTGTTTTTGGGTCTGGACCCCACGATGGACGATATTCAGTTGCGCATCATCTATTTTACAGAACTGATCTTCTTTATCGGACTGTTTCAAATTACGAGCCGTTTCTCACGCCAAAGCATGATTCTCGGTACGCTCCTTGGAGTGACGGGTCTGATTGCTTTGTTGCCGGGAGCTATCTATATTCTTCGCTATAATCCGGAAGATGCCATCATTGATATTACATTTTTACTGATTTATTTGCTGGAGCCACTCGCGATTCTAGCATTTCTGATAGCATTGTTTCGCCGGTTTTATGAAAAGCGTCATCCGAATCATTCGAAAAAGTCCTGACAAACGTTCTGCTGCAACGTTTATCAGGACTTTTTTTGTTGCATTCCGAAAAAAATAAAATATATTTTCGTAAAAAGGATTGATGTGTAACCGGTTACACAATATGATACATATTGTAAGCGTTATCAAAAGAAAGAGGTGGCGAACATGTCGACCATCCGGGAAGTAGCGAAAGTGGCCAATGTATCCGTCGCGACGGTATCGCGTGTCATGAATGAAAAAGGATACGTCAGCGAAAAAGCAAGAACAGCCGTCCTGCAAGCGATTAAGCAGCTGGACTACCGACCAAACCGGGTCGCCCGGTCGTTGTTTCAAAAACGATCCGGATTGATCGGTTTGATCGTACCTGACATCACAAACCCGTTTTTTCCGCAACTGGCACGTGCTGTGGAAGATATGGCACATCAACACGGATTTCAGGTGATTTTGTGTAACACAGACGAACAGTTTCAGAAAGAACAAGAATATATTCAATCGCTCGAAGCGATGCATGTTGACGGATTGATCATCACAACTAACTATTCGAACAATCCGAACTACGAAAAACTTGAAGTACCGATCGTCGCCCTGGACCGTGTGTTACAGGGAGCGATTCCGACAGTGACCTCAAACGGGCATGACGGCGGGAAAAAAGCCGCCCAGTTTCTGCTTGATCACGGGGCAACCGAACTGGTCGTCATCAGCGGTCCTTCGAAATTACCAACGATCCGCAAGCGGCGTGACGGATTTGAAGAAATTGCCGGTAAACATCTGGTCGCAAGCATCGAGTCGCCGTTTCATTTCCAGGGGGCGCTCGGAGCAGCCAACTACTTATTTGACCATTACGACTGCAACGGAATTTTCGCAGCAAACGATGTCATCGCAGCGGCGACGATTCAGGTTGCAGCGGAGCGGGGAATCGCGATTCCGGAGCAGTTGCAAATCATCGGCTATGACGGAATTGAACTCGGTCAGATGATTTCGCCGCCACTGACGACCATTGCCCAACCGATTTATCAGATGGGCGAACTGGCAGCGAAGCTGTTGATTCAACGGATTGAAGGAAATGAGATTGCAGCCGTCCATCACGAATTGATGGTCGAAGTCATTGAACGGGAAACAACGAAGCGGAAGGATGAACAGTTATGAAACAAATCAGTGTAGTCGGAAGTATCTCGATGGACTTAGTCGTCGAAAGCGATCGTCGTCCCTCAGCAGGCGAAACGGTCATCGGATCCGCTTTCCATACGGTACCGGGAGGCAAGGGGGCGAACCAGGCAGTTGCGATTGCCCGCCTCGGCGGTCACGTCGAAATGGTCGGCTGTGTCGGCGACGATGCGAACGGCGTGGCGATTCGTCAGAACTTCGAGACAGAGCACGTCGGGACGACCCATCTGCAGACGATTGCGGATGAACGGACCGGAACGGCCCACATCACGCTCGCAGAAGGTGACAACTCGATTGTCGTCGTCCAGTCGGCGAACTTAGCGGTCGTCTATGACGAGAATCAACTCGACAGCCTGCTTGGTCAGGCAGACATGATTTTGTTACAGCTCGAAATTCCGCTCGCGACCGTCAAACAGGTGGCGCGTTACGGCAAGACACACGGCATTCCCGTCGTCTTGAATCCGGCGCCAGCCATCGTGCTTGATGACGAGTTACTTGCAGACGTGACGTATTTGACACCAAATGAACATGAATGCGGTTTGATCTTCGGACAACAGCAACCGCTCGAACATTGGTTGACGCAATACCCGAATAAATTGATCGTGACGGAAGGCAGCCGGGGTGCCCGCTTTTATGACGGGGAGGCGATCGTGACGGTCCCTGCGATCAAGACGGACGTCGTTGATACGACAGGTGCCGGTGATACGTTCAACGGTGCACTCGCGGTCAGCCTGACCGACGGTGCAACCTTAACGGAAGCGATTCGCTTTGCCAATAAAGCAGCCGGTATGTCCGTCCGCGCGCTTGGCGCACAAGGCGGGATGCCGACACGTGAACAGATGGAGGTTGAAGCATGAAACGACACGGTATTTTAAACAGTCAGATCAGTAAAGTCTTAGCCGATCTTGGTCATACCGATACAATCGTCATTGCCGACTGCGGTCTGCCGATTCCGGCCGGTGTAGCACGGATTGATTTGGCACTTGAACTCGGAACGCCATCGTTCGTCGATGTTGTTCGGATCGTTGCCGACGATATGGCCGTCGAACAGGTGACACTGGCGACAGAAATCAAAGAAGCTAATTCGGTTGCACTCGAGGCCGTAACGAAACTCGACGTACCGCAAGACTATGTATCGCACGAAGCATTCAAGGAATTGACGAAGCAGGCGAAAGTCATCATCCGGACGGGTGAAGCGACACCGTATGCGAACGTCATCTTACACGCCGGCGTCATTTTTTAAGGGGAGGAAGTACGATGCAAATTGAGATGACAGGTATCACAAAAGCGTTTGGTCCCGTTCCCGTCTTGAAGGGAGTCGACTTCACTCTCGCGACCGGTGAGATTCATGCCTTGATGGGAGAGAACGGTGCCGGAAAATCGACACTTATGAAAATTTTGACCGGTGTTCATAAAGCCGATCAAGGAACGATTCTCGTCGACGGCGTCGAACAGCAGTATAAAAATCCAAAACTGGCGGAAGAAGCGGGAATTGCCTTCATCCACCAGGAACTGAATATCTTACCGGACTTAACGGTCACTGAAAATCTGTTTCTCGGACGGGAACTGAAATCCCGATTTGGTGTCCTGAAACAGGCGGAAATGAAACGGCTCGCTGAACGCGAACTGGCAGAATTAAATGTCTTCATGGACGTGAATCAGCTCGCCCGGACGTTATCGGTCGGACAACAGCAGATGATTGAAATCGCCAAAGCCTTGATGACGGACGCGAAGGTCATCATCATGGATGAGCCGACGGCCGCTTTGACAGAGCGTGAAATCCGCGCCTTGTTCAGTGTCGCGACGGCATTGCGGGGTCAAGGAGTCTCGATCGTCTATATCTCACACCGGATGGAAGAAATCTTCGAACTGTGTGACCGGATCACGGTGTTACGGGACGGTGTCTCTGTCTCGACCCACCGGATTGCCGACACCTCATTTGAACAGATCGTCCGCGAAATGGTCGGACGCGAGATGGGCGAACGCTATCCGGAGCGGCAAGTGACACTCGGTCAGACGGTTCTCGAAGTCACAGGCGCAACCGGCAAACGGTTTGAAGACGTGTCATTTTCAGTCCGGGCCGGTGAAATCGTCGGTTTTTCCGGCTTGATGGGCGCAGGACGGACAGAAGTCATGCGCGGCTTGTTCGGGGTCGACCGGATGAAAGCAGGGACGATCAGCTTAAACGGCAACGTCGTCAAAATCAAATCACCGCACGATGCGATCAAACAGGGACTCGGCTTCTTGACGGAAGACCGAAAAGGCGAAGGATTGTTCCTCGATTTTTCACTCCGGGAAAACATCTCCTTGCCGACAATCCGGTCGTTATCGAAGTCCGGTGTCATCTCCGATCAATCGGAGCGGCAGTTCGCGGAAGGGTATCTGAAGTCGTTATCTGTCCGGCACAGCTCGATGGATCAACCGGCAAAATCCTTGTCCGGTGGAAACCAGCAAAAGGTCGTCCTCGCGAAATGGCTCGGAACAAAACCGGATGTCCTGATTCTCGACGAACCGACACGTGGTGTCGACGTCGGGGCGAAAAAAGAGATTTATATGATTATGAACGAACTGGCCGCATCGGGTGTCGCAATCATCATGATCAGTTCGGATCTGCCGGAAATCCTCGGTATGAGCGACCGCGTCTATGTAATGCGTGAAGGGCAAATGAGCGGCATGCTCAATCAAGAAGAGGCAACGCAAGAGAGTATCATGACGCTTGCGACAGGAGGACAATGACATGGAATTGATGCAAGGGAAACTGACAGAAAAGAAACCGAGACGACTCGGGATTGGTCAAAAGCTTGGTCCGCTCGCCGGACTGTTCGCTATCATTCTCGTCGTTTCGATCATGGAACCGGACTTTTTAACGCTTAATAACTTATTTAACATCTTACGCCAAGTTTCGATCAATGCCTTGATTGCTTTCGGGATGACGTTCGTCATCTTAACGGGCGGAATCGACTTATCGGTCGGTTCGATCCTCGCCTTGTCATCCGCGTTCGTCGCCGGTCTGATGACCGACGGAACGTCCGCGATTCTCGCCGTGCTTGCCGGTTTGATCGTCGGCGCGATCATGGGGGCTTTAAACGGAATGGTCATCTCACTCGGGAAAGTCGCACCATTCATCGCGACACTCGCGACGATGACGATCTTCCGTGGTCTGACACTCGTCTATACGGACGGGAAGCCGATTACGGGACTTAGCCAGGGTGGCTGGTTCGAATTATTCGGCCGCGGCTACATTTGGATCTTCCCGGTTCCGGTCGTCACGATGTTGATTGCCTTTGGCGTTCTGTACTTCATCCTGAAGAAAACGACGTTCGGGCGTTACACGTATGCGATCGGCGGTAACGAAGAAGCTGCAAAACTGATGGGGATTCAAGTCAACAAAGTAAAGATTTTGATCTACTCGCTGTCTGGTTTAATGGCAGCACTTGCTGGAATCATCTTGACGTCGCGTCTAAACTCGGCGCAACCGACAGCCGGAACATCGTACGAACTCGATGCGATCGCAGCGGTCGTCCTTGGTGGAACAAGCTTATCCGGCGGACGCGGTTGGATCGTCGGGACGTTGATCGGTGCCTTGATTATCGGGACACTCAACAACGGACTGAACCTGCTTGGTGTCTCGTCCTTCTTCCAGCTTGTCGTCAAAGGGCTCGTCATCCTGTTCGCGGTACTCGCGGACCGGAAACAAACTACGTGATTTACCATCCAAAAGGAGGATATTGATATGAAAAAACTACTCGCACTCGTCATGATGGCTTTAATGGTGTTCGCAGCGGCTTGTTCGACGGAACAACCGGGCAGTGACACGGAAAAAGAGAAGAAAACAAAAGATTTCAAGATTGGTCTGTCGATTTCGACGCTCAACAACCCGTTCTTTGTTTCACTTAAAGAAGGGGCAGAAAAAGAAGCAAAAGCACAAGGCGCAACATTACAAGTCGCGGATGCACAAGATGATGCGGCCAAACAAGCAAGCGACATCGAAGACATGATTCAAAAGAAAGTCGATCTTATCTTGATCAACCCAACCGATTCAGCAGCAGTCGGTGCAGCTGTTCAAACAGCAAACGATGCTGACATCCCAGTCATCACAGTTGACCGCAATGCAGAAGCCGGCGACGTCATCGCGCACATCGCGTCGGATAACGTCGCAGGTGGGAAACAAGCGGGTGAGTACATGATCGAACTCGTTGGTGACAAAGCGAAAGTCGTTGAACTCGAAGGAATCCCGGGCGCATCTGCAACACGCGACCGTGGCGAAGGCTTCCATGCGGCAGTCGACAGCAAGCTTGACGTCGTTGCGAAACAATCCGCAAACTTTGACCGGGCAAAAGGTCTGTCGGTCATGGAAAACATTCTGCAAAACAACAAAGACATCAAAGCGGTTTTCGCACACAACGATGAAATGGCCCTTGGTGCCGTCGAAGCGTTGAAAGCAGCGGGCATGGAAGATGTCAAAGTCATCGGGTTTGACGCAACAGACGATGCGGTCAAAGCAGTCGAAGATGGTAAAATGGCAGGAACCGTTGCTCAAAAACCGGCAGAAATCGGTAAAACGGGGATCGACACAGCGATCAAACACCTTAAAGGGGAAACAGTCGAGAAGAACATTCCAGTCGAACTCGATCTCATCAAACAATAATTTTCCTCACCAGCCGGGCTGATTTTGTCAGCCGGCTGGTGTTTTTTGGAGGTAAGATGAACTTCGCGAATCTATACCTTGTTCCCGTAGTTGTTTTTCTCTATAATGAAAGAAGCGTATATTACTGAAGGAGGATCATCGATGATCATTCATAACGTGGCTCTTGTCGGCCTCATCGTCGTTTCCGTTCTTCTCATCATCGTCGTTCTCTTGATGTCAGGCCGTACGGCTGGACTCGGAGCATTGACAGGTGGAGCAGAACAATTATTTGGTCGCCAAAAAGCCCGTGGCTTGGATGCGGTCCTAAATCGTGTAGCGTCTATTTTAGGGGCATTATTCTTTATCTTGGCGTTACTCGTCGCTTTTTATAAGTGAGTACTGAAACGACAGCCGTCCGATTGCGCTGTCGTTTTTTCGTATTTCTCGATTTCTAAATTTTCATTTTGGGGTATAGAGTTAGAGGGGGAATCATTTTATGAAAATCACATTACCAAAACCATTCTTTTTTGAAGGCGGCAACCGGGCCGTTCTGTTGTTGCACGGCTTCACTGGCTCAAGCGCCGATGTCCGGATGCTCGGACGTTACCTGCAAAAACATGGTTATACATCACTGGCACCACAATATAAAGGGCACGCTGCCCCACCCGAAGAGCTGACGAAGACTGGGCCAGCCGACTGGTGGCAGGATGTCCTCGACGGTTACGAAGAGTTAAAAGCGAAAGGATACGACGAGATTGCGGTCTGCGGACTGTCGCTCGGCGGTGTCATGTCGCTTCGACTTTCGATGCATCGTCCGGTCAAAGCGGTCATTCCGATGTGTGCACCGGCTTACATCAAAAGTGAAGACGTCATGTATGCAGGAGTCACGGAGTATGCCAGAGAATTTAAGAAGCGAGAAGGAAAATCGGTCGAGGAAATCGAACAGGAGATGGCTGTGTTCGAACCGATGCCGACCTTAAAGGATCTGCAAGCCTTGCTGAAAGAGACACGCGATTCACTCGAAGATGTCTATGCACCGACACTCGTCATCCAAGCCCGCAATGATCATATGATCAACACCGATTCAGCCAATATCATCCATGATGGTGTCAGTGCCTTACAAAAAGATCTGATCTGGTATGAGAACTCAGGTCATGTCATTACGCTCGACAAAGAAAAAGAAACGCTCCACCAAGACATCCATGAATTTTTGGACGGCTTGAACTGGAGCCATTAACTGGAGGTGTCACGTTGGAATTACGTGAACGCATATTAGAGGTCATCGCGGCGGACGAACGTCCGTTGTCGATTGATCAATTAACGAAAAAACTGGAATTAACGGATACGGCACAGTTCAAGGAACTGATCCGGACGTTAAATGAACTCGAAGAAGAAGCGCTTGTCGCGCGGACCCGTTCGAACAAATACGGAACCCTCGCTCAAATCGGACAAGTCGCCGGAAAAATCTCGGTCCATCAACGTGGATTCGGATTCGTTTCACCGGAAGACGGTTCTGCAGGCGATATCTTCCTGCCGGCACCGGAGCTCGGCAATGTCTATAACGGGGACCGTGTCCTCGTCAAAGTTTTTGCTGAATCAAACGGCGGGGACCGCCGTGAAGGAAAGTTACTCAAGATTCTTTCGCGCGGACCGGCTGATTTCGTCGGGACGTTTGTCAGTCCAAAAGGACGGATTGAGTCAATCGCCTACATCGAGCCGGATGATTCGAAGTTGACGTTCCTGCCGGTCGTCGCAAACGAAGATACGCTCGGTGCCGTCGACGGACATAAAGTCCTCGCGCGGATTACGAAGTATCCGGACGGCCGTTACGCCGGAACAGCAAAAGTCTTACAAATCATCGGGCATAAAAACGACCCGGGTGTCGATATCCTGTCGATCGTCCACAAGCACGGCATCAACGTCGACTTCTCGGACGCAGCGATTGCGGAAGCAAATGACATTCCGGATCAAATCGATGAGAAAGATCTCGTCGGTCGCGTCGACTTACGCAAGGAAGTCACGGTCACGATTGACGGCGCGGACGCAAAAGACCTCGATGACGCAGTCCACGTCAAGAAACTTGCAAACGGCAACTACGAGCTCGGTGTCCACATCGCCGACGTCTCACATTACGTCAAGGAAGATTCACCGCTCGACGAAGAAGCACGCGAACGCGGAACCAGTGTCTATCTCGTTGACCGGGTAATTCCGATGATTCCGCACCGTCTGTCGAACGGGATCTGTTCACTCAACCCGCACGTTGATCGGTTGACACTCAGCTGTATCATGGAGATCGATCAAAACGGGGTTGTCGTCAACCATGAGATTTTACAGAGTGTCATTAAGACCGTGGAGCGGATGACGTATACCGATGTCCGTAAAATCATCGAACGCGAAGACGAAGAAGTGGTCGCAAAATATCATGATCTCGTCGCGAACTTCGATCAGATGGCGGAACTGGCTGCAATTCTCCGTGAACGCCGCTCGCGTCGTGGTGCAATCAACTTCGACTTCCCTGAAGCGAAAGTCCTCGTCAACGAAGAAGGTAAGACAAGCGAAATCATCTTACGCGAACGGTCGGTTGCTGAAAAATTGATTGAAGAGTTCATGCTCGCCGCGAACGAAACAGTCGCGGAGCACGTCCAGCACCAAAAACTGCCGTTCATGTACCGGATCCACGATGAGCCGAAAGCAGAACGTCTCGATACGTTCTTCAAGTTCATCGCGAACTTCGGCATCAACGTTGAACGTAAAGGTGAGTCGGTCGCACCGAAGACGTTGCAATCGATCCTGAACGCCGTTGAAGGCGAACCGGAAGAAGCCGTCGTCAGTACGGTCATGTTACGGTCGCTCCAACAAGCTAAATATGACGTCGAACCGATTGGTCACTTTGGTCTGTCGACTGATTTCTACACACACTTCACGTCACCGATCCGCCGGTATCCGGACTTGATGGTCCACCGTCTCCTGCGCGAGTACATCATCTTTAATGATAAATCGCAAAACACACAGGACCGTTATGCTGCGATTTTGCCGGAAATCGCCGATCACGCTTCAAAACGCGAACGTCGTGCCGTTGACGCGGAACGCGAAACGAATGCACTCAAGAAAGCCGAGTATATGGAACAACACATTGGCGAGACGTTTGAAGGTGTCGTCAGTGGCGTAACGAACTTCGGGATGTTCGTCGAGTTACCGAACACGATTGAAGGACTCGTCCACATCCAGGCGATGACTGATGACTTCTACCGCTACGACGAAGCGAACTATCAATTGATGGGCGAACGGACGAAACAACAGTTCCGGATCGGCGACGTCGTCGAGATTAAAGTCACCGGTGTCAACATCGATGAGAAGACGATCGACTTTGCAGTCGTCGGAATGCCGGAACGCCAACCGAAAAAACGCTTTGAGTCGAAGACGATCCGTTCAAGCGGCGGCCGTCCGGGACAAAAACGCGACGACAAGAAAGACGACCGTCGCGGGAAGTCGAAGAGTCCGAGTAAGCCGAAGGACCAGTCGAAAGGCAAAGGCTTCGCGCTGAAGGACAAGAAGGATAAACCGCCGTTCCATAAAGCGGTCTCGAATAAAAAACGGAAGCGCAAATAAGCGCTTCTGTTTAGAAATGTGGTGGAAGAGAGATGCCAAAAGGTACAAGTTCAAAAGTATTAGCCAACAACAAACGGGCGTCGTTTGATTATGCGATTGAAGATACGATTGAAGCGGGTCTCGTCTTGACGGGAACCGAAATCAAATCGGTCCGTAAAGGAAAAATCAGTATCGGCGACGCGTTCGTCCGCTTTGACGGCGGGGAAGCGATTCTTTGGAACTCGAACATCGCCCACTTCGAACAAGGGAACCGGTACAACCACGAACAGCTCCGTCCGCGGAAACTGTTGCTGCACAAAAAACAGATTGCAAACTTAATGGGACTCGTCTCGCGAGACGGCTACACGATCGTGCCGCTAAAGGTCTACATCAAGAACGGCTACGCTAAATGTCTGATCGGACTTGGCCGCGGGAAGAAGAAATTCGACAAGCGTGACGATCTGAAGAAGAAGGATGCGAAGCGTGATATCGACCGTGCGTTACGCGACAAGCAAAAGTATTGAACCCGTAACACTTTTCTGCTATTATAATAGTATTCGGAAAGCCCCAATTTTATATCTTGGGGACGTTACGGATTCGACGGGGGTAGTTCGGTCTTCTGTGGCGTGTCGAGGGGTCGGCCTCGTTAAAACGCATCAGCCATAACTGGCAAAACTAACACACAACTCGCAGCAGCTTAATAGCTACTACGGATCCTAGCAGCCGTCGCCTGGTCGGCTGATTTCTAGGGTCTCACTTTAAACAGGCTACGCTTGGACCCTTCCGTCTGGAGGGAAAGAGAAGAGATGGAATCAGACTGGTCGGACGGACGCCTGTCAATTGGCAGCCTGACGACGAGATCCCAATAAATTGACTACACACGTAGAAGCTTAAGTATACGATGCCTTCGGACGTGGGTTCGACTCCCACCGTCTCCATACCCTGAAATCTTAAGGATTTCAAAGATTGTCAAAACCCTTGTAAATCAAGGGTTTTTTTTATAGATTTTTATTGAACCTTAAAAATAAAAAGTTGTATTAATACTAAAAAGATATACTTGGAATAATGAAGTTAAGCCCAATACATTAATTATGAGAAGGTGAAAACTATAGCACTTACCCACGAGTTTGGGATTATTGATAACCACAAAAATCTCTCAATTTATATTGATTATGAACCAAAGAAGTTTAATTGCATTAGTGTTGGTGACAATATTGTTAGCGACTTAATGGAGCAACTGTTAATTATGAAAACATATTTCCAGACATTTAATCGATCAGCTTGTGGTTTAGCGTACCATGGCACTACAATTATTCCACCTGAGTCACTTTCGTTATTTTATAATATCGTCATTTCTTCAAGTTATTTTAAAAAATCTAAGGAACTTCAAAAACTGATTTTGATTATTACAAAAGCGATAGAAGAAGAAAAGTACATGATTCATTTCGGAATTTAATTTTGAAAGGTCTGATTAAAGTCGAGACGAAATTGATTATTTTACGTGGGAATTCTGGAAGCGGGAAAACAACAATTGCAAAAATGCTTCAAAAAAATTTAGGGGAAGAAACGCTGCTTGTTTCACAAGATATTGTGCGTCGCGAGATGCTAATGGTACCGGACTCACTGGGGAATATGTCAATCGAGCTAATTAAAAGAATTACGGAATTTGGTAAAGGTACATGCAAAGTGGTTATTTTAGAGGGAATATTGAAAAAACAAGTTTATGAAGAACTACTACTTGATCTCGTTGACTACTTTGATTATCACGTCTTTGCCTATTACTTTGATTTACCTTTTACAGAAACGGTCGAGCGACATAAGTTACGTTCCTCTGCAAAAGAGTTTGGAGAAGAACGTTTAAATACCTGGTGGATTCCGAACGATCAGTTAGGGATAAACGGAGAAATAATGCTCACCACCGATATGAGTCAACAAGACATCGTGGACTTAATTCTTCATCAAATCAAAGAATCACCCTGTTCATAAAAAGGGGAATGTACCGAATTACACGTATACTACTTAAACGACATCTTTGTTGATAAGAAATGCAGTGCAGAGCAATTCAAGATGTCAAAAAGGGTTACGTGTTACGTTTTAATCAAGTACACTAAAAGAACTAATTTTTTTCATATTATGTTTTATGGAAATGGAGCTGACATCTATGATACGACGTGCCACGTTGATGGACGGAAAGGCCTTATCGGATTTGATGCGACGGATTGATCGGGAAACGAAATATATGTTGTATGAACCGGAAGAACGCAGCATGTCGACGGAGCAGGCGGAAGCGTTCATCGAACGGTTTGGTCAGGCCGCGAACTCAGATATCTTCGTTGTTGATGTCGATGAGCAACTTGTCGGCTATGTGTTGGTCGTCGGTGGCAAACCAAGTCGGATCCGTCACCGCGCGAATCTCGTCATCGGCTTGCTGGATGCTTATACGGGTCGCGGGCTTGGTGCCGGATTACTCGAAGCAGTCGATGCCTTTGCCGTTGAAGCGGGACTCGTCCGGCTGGAACTGACGGTTCGGAAAGATAACCTGCGGGCAATCGAGTTGTATCATAAGTTTGGTTTTAACATCGAAGGAACGCGGATTGCCTCGCTGTTCATTGACGGCGAATACGTCGACGAACTGGCGATGTCAAAGATTTTTACAGCAGAAGAAATCTAAAAAAGATGCTCGCTTGCCTCCTCTCAGATTGAGACGGGACAGACGAGCATCTTTTTTATTGTGATAATTTTTGTTGTTCGAACTCGACTTCGAGGACATTTTTCGCATAATCCTTACCCCAGTCATACATCGCATCTAAAATCGGCATCAGGCTGTAGCCATGTGGCGTCAATGAATATTCAACCTTCGGCGGAACGACCGGATAGACTTCCCGGTGAATGATATGGTGATCTTCCAGCTCCCGTAATTGATTGACGAGCATCCGTTGCGTAATGCCGGGCATCAGACTTTTCAGCTCTCCGAAGCGTTTGGTGCCTTCTTTACCGAGGTGCCAAAGAATCAGCATCTTCCATTTCCCCCCGATGATCGATAGGGTCAATTCCTTTTCACAGTTAAACTGCCGGTCTTCAAAATGTGGCATCAATCCACCTCCTTTTTTAGTATAGCCCTCTTGTCATCGACAGTATACTTTTCCGCACTATGTATGAAAAACCGCACTATGTAAATTAAAAGTGCGTACTTCCCAAGTTCGTCTATGAGGATTATATTTAGTCATGTTCCTTCATGAACGTCAGAAGGAAGTGCCAGGATCCATAAATAGAGAGAAGAATGGGAGAGATAGATCATGAAATTACAACTCGCAATCGATTTAGTCGATACAGCTGGTGCCATCGCTTTAGTCAAAGAAATTGGTGAAGAAAACTTGGATATCGTTGAGATCGGGACACCGGTCGTCATCAACGAAGGGCTTCGCGCTGTTAAAGAAATGAAAGTCGCATTCCCGAACTTAACGGTTCTCGCCGACTTAAAAATCATGGATGCTGCCGGTTATGAAGTCAGCCAAGCTGTCGCACACGGTGCCGACATCGTGACGATTCTTGGAGCAGCCGAAGATATGTCGATCCAAGGTGCCGTGGAAGAAGCGAAAAAATCAGGCAAGAAGATTTTGGTGGATATGATTGCTGTCAAAGATATCGCGACACGTGCGAAAGAACTTGATGAACTTGGTGTTGACTACATCTGTGTCCACACAGGTTACGATCTTCAAGCCGTCGGTCAAAACTCGTTCGAAGATCTCGCGACAATCAAGTCAGTTGTTAAAAATGCCAAAACAGCAGTTGCGGGTGGCATCAAGATGGAGACATTACCAGAAGTCATCGCAGCACGTCCAGACCTCATCATCGTCGGTGGCGGAATTACCGGACAAGACGACAAACAAGGAACAGCGTCAACGATGCGTCGGATGCTGCAAGAGGCGTAAATGACACATATTCAAACGATTTTACAAGAGCTGACGTCGACGGTCGAAGCGATTGATCAAGCCGAGACGACGAAACTCGCGGAAGCCGTTCTGAAGGCAGACCGGATCTTTCTCGCTGGAGCCGGTCGCTCCGGCTTGATGGGCAAAGCGTTTGTCATGCGTCTGATGCACATGAACTTCGATGCGTATGTCGTCGGTGAGACGGTCACAGCGAACTTGCGTGAAGGAGATTTGTTGATCATCGGATCAGGATCCGGTGAGACGAAAACACTCGTTCCAATCGTCGAGAAAGCGAAACAGATCGGTGGAACCGTCGCGGTCGTCACGATTGAGCCGACGTCGACACTGGCGAAGTTAGCAGACTTAACCGTCAAGCTGCCGGGAGTGCCGAAAGAGCGGACAGCCACGGCGGATGAAACGGTTCAGCCGATGGGATCATTGTTTGAACAAACGATGTTGCTGTTTTACGACGCATTGATTCTTCACATCATGGCGGCGAAACAACTTGATTCAAAAACGATGTACGGCAAACATGCTAATTTGGAATAGAAGAAATCATAAGACCGGTAGACGTGTGTGACACGTTTGCCGGTCTTTTTGGTATAATTTTCAAAAAGGTATTCCCATTTGTGTGAGTTTATTCGGATGACAGAAAGAATCGACTTGTGATAATGAGAGAAACGAAGGGGTAGAAAGGAGGACGGGGAATGCGTTTTGTAAAGCCGATGACAATCATCGTATTGATCAGCAGTTGTCTCCTGTCGGGATGCATGTCTGAGACGGAAGAACCTGTCGTGAAACCGCCTGCTGACGTTAAATCAGTAAAACCAGTTAAAGAAAAAAATGAGGTGGAGGAATTTTTAATCAAAGAGCCATCGAAAGATGCGGATACACCGGGAAAAGCGGCCGTCGAACAGATTCAACTGACATTTAAAAATGGACAAACGGCTGTCCCGACCGAAGACGATGTCTTGTCGGAAGCAATTCTCGGTCAAAAAGCGGTTGTCAGTCTGCATGCACCGAAAGCACAGAATAATTACATCATCTTATTTTACGAACGGTCTAATCGCTGGACATTAACCGGGATTCTTCCAGTGGCAGGTCCAAGTAAGTCCGAACGTTCGAAATCACGTGGCTTGAAGCTTCCGTTTCAAACGTTTAAGAAAAATGAAATGGTCTGGAATGACGAAAAAGACGCTTCGACCACGTGGACGTTTACCGGGAAACAGTCTATTATCACAGTCTCGAAGCTATCACAGCAGACGATCGACGATAAGCGGTCAGCAAGTGTGACATTATCAAATGGCATCACAGCATACACCCACGAGACGAGGCGGGAAGCCAGCTTGTCTTATCAGGATGGCGAACAGACGGTTCTCTTAGGTGGTAACGTCCCGCTTGCCAGTCTTAAAATACTTGCGGAATCATTGCCTTCCGTGAACTCAGGATTGTTTCCGTATGCTGAAACAGAATAAAAGATCGCCCGTTTCCCGCAACTCCTGACAGAGTTGATGAAAACGAGCGATTCTTTTTTTACATATTTAATGTCTTACCATTTTAAATCAAAATCAGCCCCGACATCTTTCGCCAAATGCGCATCCGATCCGTAAACGAGCGGAATCCCTAAAGACTGCGTGAGTTGTAGGAGTTCCGGGTAAGGATAGGAAAGACCGCATAACGGTTTCCGCAGTCCTGCCGTATTGAGATCAAGCGTAAAGTCCGCCTGGCGGATTTTCCGGACCGTCTCATCCAAGTTCGCCGGCGTCTGCTCAAGCGGATAGGCTTGGATGAACTTTGTCGGCAAGGTCAGGTGACCAAGGCGTTTTGGTTGATGCGTCCCGAGGTTCGTCATGACGAGCGCCTGGATGCCTTCGTAATAGCGTTCGTGAGCCGCCGTGACACTGCCTGTCGCCGTGACGATCTCGCCGAAACTTTCTTTGCTGAAGTCGACCATGTAATACCGGTCCTCGATCCAGAGGTAATGCAGCGACAGGATGCCGTCTGTCAGCTCGGGACCATAACGGGCGATGATATCACGCGTGCCGTCAACGTCATGCTCCCAATAATCAAACTCCATTCCGATCCGGATGTCGATATCGTTTTTGTATGTGTCGCGTAACGTCTTCAGTTCTTCAATGTAGCGTTCGGCTGTCGCAAACGACATCCCGGAATCGTTGTCGGGTGCCGGATCGACGAGTCCTTCCGGCAGCGGGGCGTGCTCGGTGAAGCTGATTCGTTCGAGACCTTGTAACAGGGCGCGTTCGATATACGCTTCGAGTGGATCCTTTGTTCCGTGCGGACAATACGGGCTGTGGACGTGACCGTCCCATTTGATCAATTGCATGACAAAACCTCCAATATGTTTTTTTCAGTACGAAAACAGGCAAAAGGATTGACAATCGAACCACAAAAAAGGTATCTTATCGTTAAATAATTTAGCGTGGTACAGTGATAACAAGATAAAGGAGTGGCGACATGCAATCATTTTCTACGATTCGACTCAAAGACGGGGCAACGGACTACGTCGGGCAATCAGCTGAACGCCTGCAACGTGTCATCCGCCAACTCGAGGATGGGCTCGAACAATCTAACTATACCCGATTAATCACCCCTTTAATTGAAGAAGTCGGTGGTCGGGAACAAATTCGGATGGATTTTACGACAAGTGTCGCGCGGGCGCTCAGTGAGCGTGGCCGCGAACAATATAAACGCGTCTTTTACAGTGGTTCGGTCTTCCAGCCGGAAGAAAAGTTCCAAGTCGGTTTTGAAGAGAGGGGCGTCATTGCCGAGGTTGAAGCGATCCAACTCGGTGTCCGGTTGATCGAAGAATTGACCGGTAAAGAAGTGACGTTGTCGATCGGCGACGCCGGACTGATTGAACACTTGATTGAAACCCGGGTCGGTGATCACCATCTGCGGGATCAAGTGACACAGATGCTGCGGTTACGGAACGTCATCGAACTGAAACGGATTGCCCGGGAACTCGATGATGCCTTGCTCGCCAAACTCCCGCTCTTATTTGGTCGGGAAGGGGCGGAACAGATTTTGCCGTATGTCGACGAAACCCGCTTAAATGCCGTCATCGATTTAGCAGACGCCGTCAATGCCGATCTCGACTTTGGGCAGATGGGGCTGCAGACGTACTATGATGGCGTGACGATTCACGGTTTCATCGAAGGTGTGACCGAGCCGGTATTGGTCGGAGGACGATACGACCGGCTGTACGAACAATTTGGTCAGGAACAACAAGCGTTCGGGATCGGATTTTCCGTCGAACGACTCGCGGAGGTGCTCTAAATGCGGATTGGGATTACGAAAGGCCGGCTGTCGAAAACAACAGAACGGTATTTAAAAGAAGCAGGCGTCGAAACGTGGGGGGCGATCGAACGTGAATTGATCGTCAAGCGCGGCGAACATGAATTCGTCTTCATGAAAGGGTCGGATTTGATTCCGTACGTCGCCCAAGGCGTCCTCGACGTCGCGATCACCGGCAGCGACATCCTGCTCGAATCGGATCAGGAATTGTCGGAACTGGCAGAATTGCCATTCGGGATTTGCCGGATGTCGGTCTGTGCAAAAGAACCGTTGCAGTTCGAAGGCGGACGCCGGGTCCGGATTGCGACCAAATATCCGGTCATCGCGAAACGTTACTTCAGTGAACTGGGTGTCGATGTCGATATCGTGCCGCTGAACGGTTCGGTTGAACTGGCACCATTGCTCGGTCTTGCCGATGCGATCGTCGATATCGTCGAAACGGGTGAAACACTCCGGGCGAACGGTCTTAATGAATATGAAAAAATCATCGATATCAACGCCCGATTCTTTACAAGCGAGTGGACGTTGAAACGCAAACGCGTCGAAGTGATTCAATTACTCGAACAGCTGACAGAAGGAGTGACTCGGTAATGGCAACGACAAAAAACTTCAGTGTCGACCGTGAGACGGAGCAAGCCGTCCGGTCGATTCTGGAACAAGTGGCAAACGACGGCGATGCAGCCGTCCGTCGCTATACAAGTGAATTTGACCGTGTTGATCTGACCGACTTCCGTTTGGATGAAACGAAAATTCAAGAAGCGTTTGATCAAGCCGATCCGAATCTGGTCGACTCGTTAAAACTGATGGCGACTCGACTCGTCGAGTGGCACGAACAAGAATTGCCGTCCGACATCGAGCTCGTCGAAGCGGACGTCACCCGTCGCCAACGGTTTGTTCCGGTTGACTCGGTCGGGATTTATGTCCCGGGCGGAGCAGCAAGTTATCCGTCAACCGTCCTGATGAATGCGATTCCGGCTAAAGTCGCCGGCGTCGAGCGGGTGGTCATGGTGACACCGGTCACCGGACTCAGCACAGAAGTGTTGGTCGCGGCGAAAATCGCCGGTGTGACAGAAATCTATACGATCGGTGGCGCCCAAGCCGTCGCTGCCTTGACGTTCGGTACGGAATCGATTCAAGCAGTTGATTTGATCGTCGGACCGGGTAACCGGTTTGTTGCGGAAGCGAAACGTCAAGTCTACGGCATCGTCGGTATCGACTCGGTCGCCGGACCGTCAGAAGTCGTCGTCATTGCCGATGAGACGGCGCATCCGGACCGGATTGCCGCCGATCTCCTCGCACAAGCCGAACACGACCGTGACGCCGTCGCGATTGCCTTCGTCCCGACGGAAGCGATGAAAGCGGACGTCGATGCGAACATCGAACGCCGCCTGCAACAGTTACCGCGCCAGGAGATTGCACGCCGGGCGATGGAAAACGGCGGCGTCTTCGTTGCCTCACTTGATGATGCGATTGAAGAAGCAAACCGTTTGGCCGCCGAACACTTGGAGCTCGCTGTCGCGAACCCGCAAGAGGTCGTCAAGTTGATCCGTCACGCCGGGATGATTTTCCTCGGACACGAAACACCGGAAACACTGGGCGATTATGTCGCCGGGACAAACCACGTCTTACCGACGTCCGGGACGGCACGTTTTGCGTCCGGCTTATCGGCACGAACGTTCTTACGTCACCAGACGATGCTCGAAGCGACGCGGGAAGGTGTTGCCCGACTAGCGAATGCCGCGAAAACGGTCGCCCGGGTCGAAGGACTCGAAGCACACGCACAAGCGATAGAAGTGAGGGAAAACTGATGCGATTACACCAAAACGAACGATTTACGGCACACAGCCCGATTGGCATTGAGACAATCAAACAACTCGTTGAGACGTTTCCGATCAATGAATATCCGGTCGAAGTCATCGACCAAGTCAAAGCATCGTACAGCGCCTATGCCGGTGTCCGTCCGACGCAACTCGTAGCCGGGAACGGCTCTGACGAACTGATTGGTTACCTCTGTGCCCGCTATGCCGGTCCAGAGTCACCAGTTATCGCCTCGCAACCGGACTTCGTCATGTATCAGTTTTATGCCGACCGCGCACGGGCTGACTTCAGTAAAGTCCCGTTGCTCGACGGGATGGCACTCGATGTCGATGGACTGCTCGCTGCACCAGGCAACATCATCTTCCTCAGTCACCCGCATAATCCGTCAGGGATCTTGCGGAAAGAGGCGGATGTCCGCCGATTGCTCGATAGCGGAAAATATGTCGTGATTGACGAAGCCTACATCGACTTTGCCTTTGAGCAATCGATGGTCGGTTTACTCGACGAGTATCCGAACGCGATCATTCTCCGGACGTTGTCGAAAGCGTTTGGTCTCGCCTCCCTGCGACTTGGCTTCCTGATTGCCAGTGAACAGGTCGTTGCGGAAGTCGAATCAATCAAGTCGCCATATAACGTCTCCGGACTCTCGGCTGCGGTCGGAATCGCCATCATGGCCGAGCCGGAGCTGGATCTCGTCTTGGAAGAGACGTTCGCGAGCCGGAACACGATTGCCCGTCTGGTCGAACCGCTTGGCAGAACATATCCGAGTGCTGCGAATTTTGTCTACGTTGAATACGAGGAAGCTGAACGCTTCACCGAACGTTGTGCCAACGCCGGACTGCGGATCCGTTTGTTTGACGGAGCCTTCCGTGTCAGTTGCGGTTCGACGGAAGCGATGGAAATCTTAGAGAAATGTGTAGAGGAGGAACTGCAATGCGTCGTGGGACAAGTGAACGAGTAAGTTCAGAATCAGAAATCAAGGTGGCGATCGACCTCAGTGGTGGACCCGTTGAAATCAAGACAGGCGTCGGTTTCTTTGACCACATGTTGACCTTGTTTGCCTTTCAGGCCCGGATTGGTCTGGTGATCGAAGCGAAGGGCGATCTCTGGATCGATGCCCACCATACGGTCGAAGATACGGCGATCGTCCTCGGAGCGGCCTTGACGGAAGCGTTAGGCGACAAAGCCGGCATCGAACGGTACGGCGAATCACGTGTCCCGATGGACGAAACGCTTGCCTCGGTCGTCCTCGACTTCAGCGGTCGTCCGTATACGGTCTTCCTCGCCGAATTCAAAAATCCGAAGCTCGGTGATTTTGATACGGAACTGGCGGAAGAGTTTTTCCAAGGTTTGTCCCGCAGTGCCCGGATGACGATTCATGCCCAAGTCCTCTACGGATCAAATACCCACCACATGATCGAAGGACTGTTTAAGGCACTCGGTCGGGCTGTCCGTCAGGCCGTTGCCGTGACCGGAGACGGTGTTCCGTCGACGAAAGGACTGATTGACCAATGATCGCGATTGTAGATTATGGTGTCGGCAATATCGCCAACATCGAACGGGCGTTAAAAGAGCTCGGAGAAGCCGTCATCGTCACAAGTGATCTGGAATTGCTCGGACAGGCGGAAGCGCTCGTCTTACCGGGTGTCGGGGCCTATGCGCCGGCAATGGCCCGGCTGCAGGAAACCGGTTTGATTGAATTTTTACAGGAACAAGCGACGAAAAAACCATTCCTCGGGATTTGTCTCGGGATGCAACTGTTGTTTGAATCAAGCGATGAAGACGGACAGACAGAAGGGCTCGGTATTTTACCAGGAACCGTTCAAAAATTACCGAACGACGTCCGCTTGCCGCATATGGGCTGGCACCAGTTGAAGAATCACGGTGAAGCGGTCTATTTCGTCCACTCGTACGGTGCGGTCTGTGATCCGGACTGGATCGTCGACTCGGTCGAATACGGACGACTCGTCCCGGCCATCGTCCAAAAGGACTTGGTGACAGGGATGCAGTTCCACCCGGAGAAGAGTGGCGAAGTCGGATTGAAATTACTTAAGGAATGGAGAGAGACGACATGCAACTCTACCCAGCAATCGATTTAATGAGCGGACAGGCCGTCCGGCTCAAACAAGGTGATTTTCAACAGCAGACCTTTTTCGGGGATGCGTTGACGATCGCGAGACGGTTTAAAGAAGACGGTGCGACAGCGATTCACTTGATTGATCTCGATGGCGCCAAAGCCGGTGAACCCCTTCACTTGAGCCTGATCGCCGACATCAAAAAAGAAACCGGCTTGTTTGTTGAAGCCGGCGGCGGCGTCCGCAACATCGAAACGGTCGAAGCCTACGTTGGTGCTGGAATCGACCGGATCTTGATCGGCACGGTTGCGCTCGAAGACGAAGCGTTGCTCGAACAGATGATTGAGCTTGCCGGTGATAAGCTGGCTGTGGCACTTGATGCCAAAGACGGGATCGTCCAGACACGCGGCTGGCTCGAAGCGAGTGACTGGACGCTCGAACGGGCGATCGAACACTTGATTCAAAAAGGCATCAAGACCTTTTTATACACAGACATCTCCCGCGACGGAATGATGCAGGGACCGGATGTCGACGGACTCGACCGCTTAAAACGGGACGGCGTTGAACTGATTGCGTCCGGTGGCGTGACGACGGTCGAAGATGTCGCCCGCTTAAAAGAGATCGGGATGGACGGTGCCGTCATCGGTCGTGCCTTGCTCGACGGTTCGTTGTCGTTGAAAGAGGTGCTTCGCGTATGTTGATGAAACGGATCATTCCTTGCCTCGATGTCAAGGAGGGGCGCGTCGTCAAAGGCGTGAAGTTTCAAAATCTGCGCGACCTCGGAGATCCCGTCGCCGTCGCGAAATACTATTACGAACAAGGTGCCGATGAGTTGGTCTTACTTGATATCTCGGCAACGCAAGAAGGACGCGACACGATGCTCGATATCGTCGAGCGGGTGGCGGAAGTCATCTACATGCCGTTTACGGTCGGCGGCGGCATCAAGACGTTGGAAGACGCGAAACGATTGATTCGCGCTGGTGCCGATAAGGTCTCCCTCAATTCATCGGCGTTACAGAACCCGCAACTGATTCAAGACATCAGCCGCTTGTTTGGTGTTCAGGCGACGGTTGTCGCGATTGACGCTAAACGGACAGGTGACTCATGGGGCGTCTTCTCGCACGGCGGTACACAAGCCGTCGGACGGGATGCAATAGAATGGGCGAAGGAAGCGGTATCGCTTGGTGCCGGTGAACTGCTTGTCACGTCGATGGATGCCGACGGAACAAAGGACGGCTACGATCTTGAGTTGATTCAACGTTTGCGTGAAGTCGTCAATGTGCCGTTGATTGCTTCCGGCGGTGTCGGGACACTCGAACACTTGGCGGAAGGACTCGAAGCGGGGGCCGATGCAGCACTGGCAGCCTCGATTTTCCATGAAGCGACCTATACGATGCCGGAAACAAAAGAGTACTTGAAGGCGAGAGGAGTCGACGTCCGATGATCGAATTGAATTTTTCAAAAGGACTCGTCGCGGCTGTCATCTTGGATGAAACGACAAACGATGTCCTGATGGTCGGTTTTATGGATCAGGCCGCTTACGACAAAACGCTTGCGACCGGACTCGTCACCTTTTTCTCGCGGACGAAAAACCGGCTTTGGACGAAGGGCGAGACGAGCGGGCATACGCTCGAACTACGCCGAATGTGGATCGACTGCGATCAGGACAGTCTGTTGATCACTGTCAAAGCCAACGGACCGACGTGCCATACCGGCAATCGGACATGTTTCTATACAGAAGTGGAGGTGCCACATGCTACATGAACTTGAACGCACGGTAAAAGAAAAAATCGCGTCACAGGATGAGGCGTCTTATACGAACTACCTGGTTAAAGCCGGGCGTGAAAAAATCGCCAAGAAGTTTGGCGAAGAGGCGTTTGAAGTCGTCCTCGCGGGCGACGACACGCTGGCGGAAGAGACAGCGGACTTGCTGTATCATCTGACGGTGTTGCTTGCTGATCGAGGTGTTTCGTTTACGGACGTCGAAGCCGTTTTGAACGAACGTCACGGGACGAAGTCGACGTTCAAGGATCGACCGGATATCGAACAGTGGTAATCCACGGCTCTGCATTCCTCGAACGGGATGCAGAGTTTTTTTGCTGAAAAAAGTGGGAAAACAACAAAGGAAGTGTCATCAAATCGTCAGAACATTTTGATAGGCATTTAGTAGAAAGCGGGCGTATAATCAAGAGCATAGTCTGTTTGTCCAGAAAGTAGGTGTCATTTTGATCACGAAAAAAGAAATCACGAAAACGATCAAAGAACAATCAAAAGAAACAATTGAAGAGTTGCTTGCGAAAGGCGACTCGCTTAAAGAAGAGGTGGCCAGTGCCATCACGCACGGACTCGGTGTCATCTTCAGCATCGTCGCTTTAGTATTGCTGGTCCTGCAAGCCTCGAAGTCGGGCAGTGCCTGGAACATCACCGCCGTCAGTATCTTTGGCGCGACGATGATTTTACTCTATCTGTTCTCGACATTGATGCACTCACTCATGCATACGCGTGCCAATAAAGTGTTGCAGATCCTTGATCACGCGGGAATCTACTTATTGATTGCCGGGAGCTATACACCGTTCGCCTTGATCACGTTGCGTGGACCACTCGGCTGGACGTTGCTCGGCATCGTCTGGGGTGTTGGTATTCTCGGGATCATCTGGAAACTGTATTCGACCGGAAAACACGTCTGGATTTCGAACGCCTCGTATTTGATTCTCGGTTGGTGCTGTCTGTTTGCGATCAAACCGATGTATGAAGCGCTTGGCTTACAAGGATTTTTACTTCTGCTCGGTGGCGGTCTCGCCTATTCCCTTGGTGTCATCTTTTACGTCTGGGCCCGTTTGCCTTATAATCATGCGATTTGGCATCTGTTTGTCCTCGCCGGCAGTATCTTGATTTTCTTATCGATTTTCTATTACGTCGCGCCGGCACCGGCACCGATGTCTTGAAAAACTTAAAGTTACGGGACTGGCTCCCGTTTACACTCTACATGCTTGTTGGACTTGGACTGCTCCTGTATTTCCGTTTTTCCGGAATGATGGAGCAGTTTGATATTCAAGCCTTGTCTGACTGGATTCGTCAGCAGGGCGCCTTCGGCATGTTGCTGTACATATTGGCTTATACGATCCGACCGCTCGTCTTTTTCCCGGCGAGTCTGTTGACGGTGTTTGGCGGTTATACCTACGGTCCGTGGATCGGGACGATTCTCGATGTCGTCGGTGCAGGGACCGGCAGTTTATTAAGTTTTTGGATTGCCCGTCTGCTCGGTCGACGCGGCATCGAAAAGATCATCGGAACCGGTAAATTGACGGTTCTCGATGAACGGATCGCAACGAATGGATTCGTCGTCGTCTTGATTGTCCGGTTGATTCCACTGTTTCCGTTTGACGCGATCAGTTATGCATCCGGTCTGTCGAAAATTAAATTCCGGCAGTTTGCGCTCGCCAGTTACCTCGGTATCATTCCAGGAGCTTTTGTCTACAACAATATCGGCGCCAGTCTACGGGACCCGTTTTCCTGGCAATTTTTCTTTGCGATTTTTTTGTACCTGCTCTTTTTCATCATCGGTTTTTTTGCACAACGAAAACTTCGAAAAAAACAAAACATCGAGCACATGTAAGCGCTTTATGTCATAATATGAATGCAGAGATGTGAACCGACATGGTAAAACAGCCTAGCATTTATTTAGGGGGAGTAATGAGTGATGGAACGAGTATTACGGGATGGTTTTATCTTCTTATCGCAAAATAAGACTTTGAATGGTCTGGCGAAACGGTATGGTCTGAAGTTCGGTGCAGGGCGCTTTGTGGCAGGTGATTCACTGGAAGCTTCAAAACGGGCGATTCAAGATTTGAATTCAAAGGGATTGTGCGTCACGATGGATCACCTCGGTGAGTTCATCTCGACAGTCGCTGAAGCGGAAATGATGACACAGGAATGTATTCGGGCAGTGGAAATGATTGCGGAAGATAAATTAGACTCGCAACTTTCACTGAAATTGACATCACTTGGTCTCGATATCTCGGATGAATTGATCCGCTCGAACATGGAACGGATTTTGACACGGGCGAAGGAAGTCGGCGTGTTCGTCACGATCGATATGGAAGACGAGCCGCGTTGTGAAAAAACGATTCAATTGTTCGAAGAATTACGTCAGTCGTTTGATAATATCGGAACGGTCATTCAGTCGTACTTGTACCGGTCGGAAGACGACATCAAACGTGTCGGCCGGTTCGAGACGAACTTACGGATCGTCAAAGGGGCTTACAAAGAGCCGGCAACGGTCGCTTTCCCGGAAAAAGAAGACGTCGATCATAACTACATCAAACTCGTAAAACTTCAACTGTCACTCGGTAACTATGCCGCGGTCGCAACGCATGACGACGCGATGATTGAACAGATCATCCGTTATGCAAAAGAAAACGGCATCGGCAACGACAAGTTCGAATTCCAGATGCTGTACGGCATCCGTGTCGAACGTCAGCTTGAACTCGTGAAGCTCGGCTATAAAGTCCGTGTTTACGTCCCGTACGGTCGTGACTGGTACGGCTACTTCATGCGCCGCTTAGCGGAACGTCCGGCAAACGTGGCGTTTGTCCTTAAAGGAATGGTTAAAGGATAATAACGAATAATAGAGAAATGAAAGATGGAGCTGTCATGGCTTCATTTTTTTTATGCTTTTTATAACAGCTTGAAAGATTTCGTTCTTCCCGTGCTTTCCTCGGGCGAGACGCAAGTCGCGGCTCTTTGACCCGTGGGATCAATGAGCCGGGTCTCGCCTGTCTCTGACAGCGCAAAAAAATTGCGCTTTTTCCCGTAGGAGTCACGGGGAAGCAAAATCTTTCTTCACTTACTACAGAGGAGGCAGCGGCATGTATGTAACGGAGCAGCAGTTGAAAGTGCAATTGCAACAAGAGAACACGGTGATTTCGGAGGAATTGCTGGAACAGATGTTGTACCATATCGGCAGTTTGGACCCGGTCCTTCGGGATGAACTGATCTTTTCACGACTTGCGGAATGGATCATGTCAGAAACGTTTACCGTAGCATCTGCCAAACAAATTGTGTCGTTTGTCCTCAGTCCGGAGGGATTGTTTTATCAATTGAAAACTTCGAACGAGACGGCCGTGTTCACCCGGTCCTTCTCAGCACTGCTCCTTGCGGTTGTGCTGGAAAAAGACGCTGCAGATCCGCAACTGGATGAGACAATCTACGACCAGCTTTCTGATCAGCTGTTGCTGTATCTGAACAACGAAACCGATTTCCGGGGACAGGTGCCATCTTACGGCTGGGCTCACAGCATTGCCCATATTGCGGATGCGTACCAGGTCTGGTTGGCTCATCCCCGCTGTCGAGTAGCGCAACAACAGCCGGCAATCGTCCGCTTTATCGAAATTTTGACAACGCCTGTATATCATTTCATAGATGAAGAGCACGAGCGTGTGATTTCCGCTTGGATGGTGGCACGGGAGCAGGGTATTGCAGACGAGACATTTTTTGCAGGATTGGAGTCGGCGGTTAAACCCTGGCTCGATGTACCGGTGACATGGAGTGAGGAACGATTTAATCTGCTCCGGAATACCAAACAGTTGTTACAAGCCTTTTACTTCCGCGTTAAATGGCAGGACAAGACGTCGACTCTTCCGGAACGGATCGAACACTTGCTGTTTCAAATCCATCAACGGTATCAGTAAACGAAAAACAGACGTGTCCACTCGACTTCTGCGGGAAAAGGAAGCTAGCTTCCGTCAGGGACAGGCAAGACCCGGTCATCGTTAGATGGGCGCGGCTTGCGTCCCGCCCGAGAAAAGCGGGTGGACATACGTCTGCTTTAGAACTTATGATTTTTTGGTTCTTCAGCACTCAATCCGTTTCCCGCGTCCGAAACGCAAATAAACAGGAAAACGCATGGGCCTGATCAAGCAACCGGTGACCAGTCATGACGGCACCTTCCTTTTGAATGACGGCTTCCTCAAGCAACGTCCAGCCGAGTTCGTCTGCCAGTTGGACCAGTTCCCACGGCATCATCGTATTGCCCATCGGTGCGTCTTCCCCGTGCAGGCGGCGGTACGATAACGCCCGTGGTGCTGCTGTTGGTCCGAGCAGACTGATGACGACGAGTGGGGAAACGCGACTGATTTCTTTAAGTACCGTGACGGGACGCGTTGACCATTCGAGCGAATTGACGGCAAGGACGACGTCAAACGTATCATCCGCAAACGGTAACGCTTCGCCGGTTCCGACGACGAAGTCGAGTGCCGGTGATTTGTCACGGGCGATCCGGATCATTTCTTCGGACAGATCAAGTCCTGATACCTGAAACGCGTCTGCGAGCAACCGGCAGGCCGCACCGTCACCGCATCCCAAGTCGAGTAAGTTGCCGGACGTAATGACGGACTTCAGAAACGGAATAATCGTTTTCCGGCTGCCCGACGTCCACATCATCTCCGAACGATCGGCCCAGTCGGTCGCTTTTTGATCCCATAATTGTTCTGTCGATTTCATGAGAACTCCCCCTTTTGATTTCAGTCTAACAGGAAAATTTGACCAATAGCTGATTTTTTATTGCTACTGAATGATAATTCATTTATGATGGAGATGTAGAAGGAAGCAGTGGAAAAACGGACGGCTTCTTTTTTTGTCAGAATAATGAATGGTTGTTCATTCAATTACGAATCAGGGGGTCTATCATGGCGAGTCAAATCGGTCAGCCGACCACAGTACACACGACGAAACATATTCAATTCGCCGTCATTATCGGTTCAGGGGTCATGGGTGCAGGGATTGCCGCACACCTCGCGAACGCGGGAATCCGGACATTGATGCTTGATATTGTACCAAAAGAATTAACGGCGCAGGAGACGAAACAAGGATTGACGCTTGATGATGCATCAGTTCGTTCACGGATTGCCCGCGACAACCGGCAAAAGTTGCTCAAACAAAATCCGGCACCACTGGCTTCCAAACAATTGATTGAGTTAATCGAAGTCGGAAATCTCGAAGACGATCTCGGACGTCTCAAAGAAGCCGACTGGGTGATTGAAGTCATCGTCGAACGGCTGGATGTCAAACAACAGTTATTCGCAACAATCGAACCGTTCTTACGCGAAGATGCGATCGTCAGTTCCAACACGTCAGGGATTTCAATCGAAGCGATGCGCGAAGGGCGCTCGGAATCGTTTAATGCCCGGTTCCTCGGGACGCACTTCTTTAACCCGCCGCGTTACTTGAAGCTGCTCGAACTGATTCCGACACGTGATACCAATCCGGAAGTCGTCCAGTTCATGAAACAGTTTGCCGAAGAACGTCTCGGTAAAGGCGTCGTCATCGCAAAAGACACACCAAACTTCATCGGCAACCGGATTGGCACATACGGGTTGCTCGTCACGATGGATGAAATGAAAAAAGGTGGCTATTCGATCGGGGAGGTCGATTCCGTCACTGGACCATTGCTCGGTCGTCCAAGCTCCGCGACATTCCGGACGCTTGATGTCGTCGGGATTGATACGTTCGTTCACGTTGCCAATAACGTGTATGACCTGTTACCGGACGGAGCGGAAAAAGACATGTTTGCCGTACCGGCAGAAATGAAACGATTGGTTGACGAAGGGTCACTCGGGGCGAAGTCGGGTCAAGGCTTCTACAAAAAAGCCGGCAAGCAGATCCTCGAACTCGATCTAACGACTTTTGAATACGTTGAAAAGAAAGCGCTTACCGAACCGTCGATCGGTCAGGCAAAAGCTCTTCTGGGCGCTAAAAATAAACTGAAAGCCGTTGTCTTTGCGAAGGACCGTGTCGGTGCGTTACTTTGGCCGATCCATGCGAAAACATTGCTGTACTCGGCGCAACTGACACACGAGATTGCGGATGAAATCAAAGCGATTGACGAAGCGATGAAATGGGGCTTCGGTTGGAAGATGGGACCGTTCGAGACGTGGGATGCCCTCGGCGTCGAGAAGACGGTCGCGAAGATGAAACAGGACGGATACGATGTCCCGACCTGGGTCGATGAGATGCTCGCAGCAGGCGTCACCAGCTTCTATAACGAAGACGGTCAGTTTTACGATGCGCAGTCACAAAAATATGTCGGCAGTGCGGTCAATCCGAAAGAAATCCGTTTACGCGACGTCCGCAAATCAAACGGCGTCCTGCTTGAAAACAACGGTGCCCGTCTGCTTGATCTGGGAGACGATGTCGCCGTCCTTGAATTCACGTCGAAGAGTAACGCGATCGGCGTCGATATCATGCAGATGATCGAACAGTCGATTGATCTCGTTGAAAAAAATCATCGGGGTCTTGTCATCGCCAACGACGGCAAAAACTTCTGTGTCGGGGCGAACCTGGCGATGATGTTGATGGAAGCAGAGGATGAAAATTGGTTCGAACTCGACTGGATCATCAACAAGTTCCAGCAATCGATTCAGAAAATCCGTTATGCATCGCGTCCGATCGTCGTCGCGCCGCAAGGGATGACGCTTGGAGGTGGAACGGAGATCTCGCTTCCGGCAGCCCGTTTGCAAGCCGGTCTTGAAACCTATATGGGACTCGTCGAAGTCGGTGTCGGTCTGATTCCGGGGGGCGGCGGAAACGTCAACACGTATCGCCGTCTGCTTGAGAATACACCGGACGGACTCGTCAACATCGAAAAAGCCGCACAGAAGACGTTTGAGAACGTCGCGATGGCAAAAGTTTCGAAATCGGCTTTTGAAGCACGGGAACTCGGTTATGTCCGGACCGTCGATCAGATTTCGATGAACCGTGACCACCTGACGTTTGATGCAAAACAACTGGTGCTTGAGCTCGACCGGACCGGTTATACGGCACCGGCCCATGCGAAGATTCCGGTCGTCGGCCGCGCCGGGAAAGCAACGCTTGAACTCGCGACCCGTGAAATGTTCTACGGCGGTTATATTTCGGAACACGATTTAAAAATTGCCAGCAAACTCGCACACGTCATTGCCGGTGGGAACGTCTCGTTTGGCACACACGTCGATGAACAGTACATGCTCGATATCGAACGGGAAGCCTTCTTGAGCTTGATCGGCGAACTGAAAACACAACAACGGATGCAACATATGCTTGTCAAAGGCAAGCCGCTTCGTAACTGATGACTGGGGGGATTCGAATGAAGGAAGCAGTAATCGTCGCCGGTGCACGAACACCGGTCGGCAAAGCAAAAAAAGGATCATTTAAATCAATGCGTTCTGATGAACTCGCAGGCATCGCCATCAAAGAAACGTTGAAACGTGCGAATTACACGGGAGCAATCGATGATGTCATTCTCGGATGTGCCTTGCCGGAAGCGGAGCAGGGAATGAACATCGCCCGTTACGCGTCCGTCCTCGGTGGACTGTCGCACGAAGTACCGGCCATCACGATCAACCGGTACTGCTCAAGTGGCTTACAGTCGATTGCCGATGCTTCGATGAAAATCATGACGGGTCAAGCAACGGCCGTCATCGCCGGCGGACTCGAATCGATGAGCCAGGTGCCGATGCCGGGGCACGTCGTCCGGCCGAATCCGTCAATCGTCGAAACGGAACCGGAATATTATATGAGCATGGGACATACGGCGGAACAAGTCGCCGCGACGTATCACGTCTCCCGCGAAGATCAAGATGCCTTTGCTCTGAAAAGCCATCAAAAAGCGGCCGCTGCGATTGCGTCCGGCAAATTCGTCGACGAAATCGTCCCGGTGACGGTCACGGAACAGTACGTCAACGATGAGTTGAAGATTGAAGAAAAGACCTGGGTCGTCGAGCATGACGAAGGTGTCCGCGCTGATTCATCACCGGAAGGACTGGCCAAGCTACGTCCGGCCTTCCGCCTCGGCGGCAGTGTCACAGCCGGGAACTCGTCGCAGACATCAGACGGTGCAGCCGCTGTCCTGATCATGGAACGCGAAGAAGCGGAACGCCAGGGACTGCCGATTCTCGGAAAGTTCAAATCGTTTGCGGTCGGCGGTGTCCGTCCGGAAGTCATGGGAATCGGACCGGTCGTCGCGATTCCAAAGGCACTGGAACTCGCCGGCATCACGCTCGAAGACGTCGGACTGATTGAATTAAATGAAGCGTTTGCTTCCCAGTCGCTTGGTGTCATCCGGGAACTCGGATTAAATGAAGACATCGTCAACGTCAACGGCGGCGCGATTGCGCTTGGTCATCCGCTCGGATGTACCGGAACGAAATTGACATTAACACTCTTGCATGAAATGAAGCGACGGAACGTCCAATATGGTGTCGTCTCGATGTGTATCGGCGGCGGAATGGGTGCAGCCGGCGTATTCGAACTAGTTGAAGGAGGAACAGGACAATGAGCCAAACGACAAACGAATTGATTAAAGGTGGAAGTTTTGTATTAGATGAGTTGGCACCGGAACGTCTCTTTACACCGGAGGATTTCTCGGAAGAACACAAAATGGTTGGTGACATGACGGCGAAATTCGTTGAAGACCGTGTCGTTCCAGTCCTCGACCGGATCGAAAAACATGAGTTCGAATTGTCGGTCGGTCTCCTGCGCGAAGCAGGCGAGCTCGGTTTGCTCGGTGCTGATGTCCCGGAAGCATACGGCGGCTATCAAATGGATAAAATTTCGTCTTCGATCATCACGGAGAAGTTTGCCCGCGGCCGTTCGTTTGCCCTCAGTTATGGTGCTCACGTCGGGATCGGTTCGTTGCCGATCGTCTTCTTCGGGAACGAAGAACAAAAGCATAAGTACCTGCCGAAACTGTCGTCTGGTGAATGGATTGCGTCTTACGCGTTGACAGAACCGGGCTCAGGGTCGGATGCCCTCGGTGCGAAGACAACGGCAGTCCTGAATGAAGCCGGCACGCACTACATCCTAAACGGAGAAAAACAATGGATCACGAATGCCGGTTTCGCCAGTCTGTTTGTCGTCTACGCGAAAATCGACGGTGACAAATTTACAGCATTCCTCGTCGAAGGCGAGTACCCGGGCGTCTCGACCGGACTCGAAGAACAGAAGATGGGAATCAAAGGCTCGTCAACCCGGACGTTGATCCTGCAAGATGCGGAAGTGCCGGTTGAAAACGTCCTCGGTGAAATCGGTCGCGGACACGTCATCGCCTTTAACATCTTGAACGTCGGACGGTATAAACTCGCAGTCGGTGCGGTCGGATCATCAAAACGGGCGATCGACCTTGCCGTCCAGTATTCCAATGAGCGGAAACAGTTCAAGACACCAATCAGCTCATTCCCGTTGATCCAGGAAAAACTAGCGACGATGTCAGCGCAGACGTATGCGATGGAGAGCTCGGTCTACCGGACCGGCGGATTATTCCAGGACAGTCTCGATCAGTTGTCGGAAGAAGAGAGCAAAGACGGCAAGAAAATCGCCGATGCGATTGCCGAGTATGCGATTGAATGCTCGATGAACAAAGTGTTTGCATCGGAAACGTTTGACTACGTCATCGACGAAGCGGTCCAGATTCACGGCGGATACGGCTTCATGGCCGAATATGAAGTCGAAAACATGTACCGTGATTCGCGGATCAACCGGATCTTCGAAGGCACAAACGAAATCAACCGTCTGCTCGTACCGGGCACGCTGTTGAAGAAAGCGATGAAAGGGGACTTACCGTTGCTCGCAGAAGCCCAGCGTCTGCAACAGGAAGTCATGAGCTTCATGCCGACGGAAGTCGGATCGGAACCACTCGACCGTGAACGTCATTTGCTTGCGATGATGAAAAAAATCTTCCTGCTGACTGCCGGAACAGCCGTTCAGAAGTATCAGGACAAGCTCCAAGGCGAACAGGAAATCCTTGCGAACACGGCAGACATCATGAGTGCGATCTATGCACTGGAGTCAGCCATCGTCCGGACGGAAAAAGCGATTGCCGCGAAAGGCGTCGAGAAAAACGAATTGAAAATCCGTTACACGGAAGTCTTCGCGCAACAAGCCTTTGAAGGCGTCGAGCGGGACGCGAAGGAAACGTTGTACGCGGCAGCGAGCGGCGACGAACTCCGGATGCTGCTGTCGGCACTGAAGAAGTTCAGCCGGTACCAACCGATCAACTCGATCGGAACAAAACGTTTGATTGCGAAACGTTTGATCGAAGCGAACAAATATACAGTCTAAGTCAGGTTTACCGATTCGCCTTTGCAGGGAAAATCTCTGTAAGGGCGAATTTTTTCATTGAAGGAGGAAGCAAACATGCGACAAGAATTGACGGAACTCCAGTTTGCCATCGACTACTATAAATCACTTGAACGGCTTTCTGATGAAGAATGGGAATTACCGCTTGCCGTCGATAAGTGGACCATTCAGGAATGTGTCAGTCATTTGTTTTTATGGGACCGGTACTATCTCGATCATGCCGTATCCAAGCTGCCGGATGAACGGTTGACGCTTGTTCAGACCGATTATGACGAGTTCAATCGCCTGGCGGTCGAATATGCCCATCATATCGATGCTCTCGCTTTAGTGAAAAAAGCGATCGGTGTACGCCGGGAACTGGTTACGCTCCTCGACCGGCTGACGGACGAACAGTATGAGCGGACGTATGAGGGGACATTTCAGCCAAAAGCGTTTGTCGACTCCTTCATTGCCCATGACCACCACCATCAGGATCAAATCGATGCAGCATTGGCACGCTTGAAACGGGGCTGACCAATCTGCTAATCTGAAGACAGAGGTGATGAAAAAATGGTAACGATGTACGGTTATCCAAAATGCAGTACGTGTGTCAAAGCAAAAAAAGCACTGGAAACGAACGGTGTCGAAGTTGACTACAAACATATCGTCAATGAGACACCGAGTGCCGAGACGATTCGGGAACTCCATCAAAAGAGCGGCGAACCGCTGAAGAAGTTTTTTAATACGAGCGGCCAGTCGTACCGGTCGCAAGGCATCAAGGACCGTTTGCCGGAACTTTCCGAACAGGAGCAATACGAATTGCTTGCAAGTGACGGGATGTTGCTGAAGCGTCCGATCGTCACAGACGGACAAGACGTGACAATCGGCTTCAAAGAAGAACTCTATCAAGGAAAATGGTATTAAGAAGGCTAGTTCATTTGGTATACTGAATGCGTTAGTCCACTATAGATCACAGGGGGAATCGCAAATGAGTCAAGTCAAAGACAATCTACGTTATTCGGAAGAGCATGAATGGGTCGAAGTAACAGGAAACAAGGCACGAATCGGGATTACGGATTTCGCGCAACACGAACTTGGCGATATCGTCTTCGTCGAATTACCAGAAGTCGGCGATACGATTTCTGCCAACGAGCCGTTTGGTTCAGTTGAATCGGTTAAAACGGTATCCGAATTGTACGCACCGATTTCAGGGAAAGTCGTTGCCATCAATGAGTCACTGTCTGATTCCCCGGAACTCGTCAACGAATCACCATTCGAAGGTGCTTGGATGGTCGATATCGAAATCGAAGATGATGCACAAGTAGAAGCGTTAATGGACGCAGCTGCTTACAAATCGATGATTAACGAGTAATACTTACGGAAAAGGCGGCAAGGAAACGATATCGTTTCCTCGTCGTCTTTTTTTCTGTATACTGGCACAAGATAAAACAAAACAGAGGGGGAATGGAACGGATGAAAGAAGTCACACAAGTCCCGGAAAACGGTTTTTTGTATGTCTATGCACCGATGTGTGGGACATGCGCCATCGCCAGTCGGATGCTTGAGATCGTCGAAGCGACAAAAGAGGAAGAATGGATCGTGCAGGCAAACGGAAACTTCATTCCGGACTTTTTAGAGCAAGCGCAGGTCATGAGTGTGCCGGCATTGTTAAAAATTGAAGAGAATCAAGTCGTATCAAGGCTTTACGCTTTTCAATCGGTTCAAAATGTCTTCGCATTCTGTGCCGAATAACAAGAGGAATCCGTCTGAGATTTCTCTTTACGCTAAATTGTCGGAATATTTACAATAATTCATTGACAATGCTAAATTATGAATGGTATATTCATATCAACTTCTAGAAATGCTTTTATAGGAAGTCTGGCAGAGATATGAGTTGGCTGTTGTTTTTCATTCCAGAACCGTTCAAAAAAATCCTGTGTTGTTTGCTTGTCTCCCCTTAAGTCGTCCCCCAAAGACGAAGCGGCGCAAGGAAACCATTCGGGATTCGAGCAGGAGATCTGTCATGAGAGTCCAGTTCAACTGATATGTCGAAAAGGCGCCGCCCTCTGATACGACGAACGAAGAAGTTCGTGTCAGAGCTGGGTTTTCCTTCGTGGCATTTCTAACCACATTATTCGTGTTGCCGGTTCTCCGGCAGCGCCTTTTTTTTGTTTTCAAAAGAATTTAAAGCAGTCGTCTTGCCATTCGTAAATGTCCCTGCTACAATGCGATTAAGGTAAATTACTTTAATTCATATCCGATTAGTCGGAATTAAAAGAGAGATACGGAGGACGAACAGGCATGACAGTACGTTTTATGGATGTTTTTACAGAGTGGGCGTCAACATACGACGACACGGTAACGGGGCATGATCCGGAGTACAAAGAAGTCTTTCGTCGTTATGAAGAAATATTAGATACGGTCGCAACGAAAGCTCTCTCACCGGTTGTTGAGTTTGGTGCAGGAACCGGTAACCTGACGCAACGGTTGCTGGAGCGACATGATCATGTCCTCGCCGTCGAACCGAGTCCGGAGATGCGGGATATTCTCATCAACAAGATTCCGGAACTTCCGGTGCAGGACGGACATTTCCTGTCGTTTACGGCAGATGATGCGAAAAGCTTTGTTTCGACGTATGCGTTTCATCATCTGACGGATGAGGAAAAGGGAGAAGCTGTTGATTTGATGGCGAAGATTTTGCCGCACGACGGAAAAATCGTTTATGCCGATACGATGTTTGTTTCAGAAGAAGCCCGCTTACAAACGATTGCTGAAGCGAAAGCACAGGGATTTAACGGACTGGCGGAAGATTTGGAACGTGAGTTTTATCCACTGATTCCGGTGATGGAACAGATTTTTGCGTCACGCGGGTTTGATGTTTCATTTACACAATACAATCACTTCGTCTGGCTCGTAGAAGCCGAGAAAATGGGGGAATAAATCATGACACTTAAAAAAATGAACGTAGAAAGCTTTAACCTGGATCATACGAAAGTCAAAGCACCATATATTCGCGTTGCCGGATACAAAGACGGTAAAGTCGATCAAGTCGTTAAATACGACATCCGCTTCACGCAACCAAACGTTGAGCAAATGCCGATGCGTGCAATGCACACACTGGAACATTTACTGGCAGAAAACATCCGTAACTATTCGGATGATGTCATCGATGTCTCGCCAATGGGTTGCCAGACTGGTTTCTACATGGCGATGATGAACTTCGATTCGGTCGAAAAAATGAGCGAGCTTGTTGAGAAAACATTAAAAGACGTCTTAGCAGCAGAAGAAATTCCAGCGCAAAATGAAGTCCAATGCGGATTCGCAAGCGCCCACGACCTTAAAGGAGCGAAGCACTATGCCGAGAAAATGCTTGCCGGTCGTGATGAATGGGACATCGTCTTCGGATGATCGCGAAATCAGTTCGCGACCTCGTCGGAAATACGCCGCTCTACGAGATTACTTCATTCGATTTGCCTGCTGGTACGCGGATTTTGGCGAAGCTCGAATGGATGAACCCTGGGGGCAGCGTCAAAGACCGCCTTGGCATTCAACTCGTTGATGCCGCGATCGAACAGGGATATGTGACACCAGGTGGAACGATTATCGAACCGACTGCCGGCAACACCGGCATCGGTTTGGCGCTCGCCGCCAAAAAGTATGATTTACATGTCATCTGTGTCGTTCCGGAAAAGTTCAGCCAGGAGAAACAGACGTTGATGCGGGCACTCGGCGCGACTGTCGTCAACACACCGACTGAGCTCGATATGCAGGGCGCGATTGATAAAGCAAAAGAACTCGGACAAACGATTCCGAACAGTTATGTTCCGCTTCAATTCGAAAACGAAGAAAATCCGGTCACGTATCAGCGGACACTTGGTCCTGAGCTGATGGCGGAACTGGATCAGATTGATTGGTTCGTTGCCGGATGCGGGTCAGGCGGAACGTTTGCCGGAACAGCGGCCTATTTAAAAGAACGTCTCGGGACGAAAGGTGCAATCGTCGAACCGGAAGGCTCGGTCCTCAACGGGGGACCAGCCGGACCGCATAAGACGGAAGGTATCGGGACGGCCAAATGGCCAAGCCTCGTCTCGCGTGACTTAGTAGATGAAATTCATACGATTTCAGATCATGATGCCTTCACGAAAGTCCATGAATTGGCGGCTCGTGAAGGATTGCTCGTCGGCAGTTCGGCCGGCGCGGCACTCGTGGCAGCACTTGATCTGGCACATCGTTTTCCAGGCAGTACCATCGTCACCGTCTTCGCGGACAGTGCCGAACGGTATTTAAGCCAACAAATCTTTGAAAAGGTGGACGAGACACATGCGTAAAAAGACAGCATTGATTCATGGAGGAACAGGCGTCGATCGAGCAACAGGTGCCGTTACACCCCCGATTTATCAAACAAGCACATACAAACAGGAAAAAATCGGTCAGTTAAAAGAAGGATATGAGTATTCCCGGACAGCGAACCCGACACGGACGAGCATCGAACGTCTGATTGCCGATCTTGAAGGCGGTGCACGCGGTTTTGCCTTCGGATCAGGGATGGCAGCGATTCACGCTGTCTTTAACCTGCTCGAATCAGGTGACCACATCGTCATGACCGATGACGTCTACGGCGGGACATTCCGTTTGATGCAGCGTGTCTTACCGAAGTTCAACATCCAAGTGACATTCGTCGATACGACGGATCTCGCGGCGACAGAAGCTGCGGTGCAAGACAACACGAAGATGCTGTATGTCGAAACACCGACGAACCCGTTGTTGAAAGTTACAGATATCGCAGCAGTTGCTGAGATCGCGAAACGCAACAACTTGAAACTTGTCGTCGACAACACGTTTGCGACACCATACCTGCAGCAACCACTCGCACTCGGTGCAGATATCGTTCTTCACAGCGCGACAAAATACATCGGCGGTCACTCGGACGTCGTCGCCGGACTTGTCGTTGTCAACAGCGACGAGCTCGGAGAAGATCTTCACTTCATCCAGAACTCGACCGGCGGTATTCTTGGACCGCAGGACAGCTTCCTGCTCGTCCGTGGATTACGGACGCTTGGTATCCGGATGGATGCAATCGAAGAAACATCACACGATCTTGTTCAGTTCTTAAAGGAACAGGACGTCGTTTCAAACATCTTCTATCCGGGACTGGCATCACATCCGGGTCACGCGACACAACAGAAACAGGCGACCGGTTTCGGCGGAATGATCAGTTTTGATGTCGGTTCAGCAGAAAATGCGGAGAAACTCGTCGAAGCGACACATTTCTTCACATTGGCTGAAAGTCTTGGAGCGGTCGAGAGTTTGATTTCCGTTCCGGCACGGATGACGCATGCGTCGATTCCGGCAGAGCGTCGCGCAGAACTCGGAATTACAGATGGTCTCGTTCGGATCTCGGTCGGTCTTGAGGACGCGGAAGACTTGAAAGAAGATTTGGCACGTGCTTTCAGTCTGCTTCAGCCGGTTTCAGAAAAAACTGTTTGACAAGCAAAATAACCCCTGCTAATATTCAGATTATATTAAAAATAACTAAATACCGATAACTCTTATCGAGAGTGGTGGAGGGACTGGCCCGATGAAACCCGGCAACCGCGGAATTTATTCCGAAGTGGTGCTAATTCCAGCAGACGATTGTCTGCAAGATGAGAGCAAATGGTTTTGTGTACTGAAAAAGTGCGCGCGTTTGCTCTAAAACGTGCGCACTTTTTTTATGTTTAGGAGGGACCGTATTGATTCGCTTACAGGATGTAGGAAAGATTTATCGCTCGAAGCGCGGATCGGTTGAAGCCGTCGTCAATGTCGACTTGTCAATCGAGCGCGGTGAAATTTTTGGAATAATCGGTTATTCAGGGGCAGGGAAATCAACACTGATTCGTTTGCTGAACATGCTGGAGGCACCGACGAGCGGATCGATTCAAATCGACGGTGTCGAAATGACGACGCTCAAACCGAAAGAATTACGCGGCGTCCGCAAAAATGTCTCAATGGTATTCCAGCACTTTAATCTGCTGTGGTCACGGACCGTTGAAGAAAACATCATGTTCCCGCTCGAACTCGGCGGTTATCCGAAAGCCCGTCGCAAAGAACGAGTTGCTGAACTGATTCAACTCGTCGGACTCGACGGACGCGAAGGTGCTTACCCGTCGCAACTGTCAGGTGGACAAAAACAACGGGTCGGGATTGCCCGGGCACTGGCATCCAACCCAGATGTCTTACTCTGTGACGAAGCGACCAGTGCGCTGGATCCGAAAACGACGGACTCGATCCTCGAGTTGCTTGTCGACATCAACAAAAAATTAAAACTGACAATCGTCTTGATTACACATGAGATGCACGTCATTCAGAAAATCTGTCACCGGGTTGCCGTCATGGAAGCCGGGAAAATCGTCGAACAGGGACCGGTCGCAGAAGTGTTCCGTCACCCGAAACAGGCGATGACAAAAGAGTTCGTCAAACAGTTGACGTCACCATCTGAAAACGAATTGACGTTTGCGAAATTACGCGAACGCTACCCGACCGGAAAAATCGTCCAGCTGACGTTCGTCGGTTCGACGGCGGAAAGTCCGATCCTGGCCGAAGTCATGAAAGACTCGAACTTATTATTCAATATCATCGGCGGAAACGTCGGACAGACGCAGGACGGGGCACTTGGAACGCTGTTCATTCAGCTGCTCGGGTCGGAACAGGAAGCACAAGCGGTCATCGCCAAACTTCAAGCGAGTGACGTTGAAGTGGAGGTGGATCACCGATGAGTACATTTTTTACAGATGTGGATTGGGATATGGTTTGGGAAGCAACCCGCAGTACCGTCTATATGACGGCTGTTGCAGGACTCGCGACGTTCGTCCTCGGACTGGCGATCGGTCTGTTGTTATATGCGACGAACGAAGAATTGTTGTTTAAAAACCGGACACTCTATTCCGTACTCAGCTTTTTAGTCAATATATTCCGCTCGATCCCGTTTATCATTCTATTGATTCTGTTGATCCCGATCACGAAAATCATCGTCGGGTCATTCTTAGGACCAACGGCTGCATTACCTGCGTTAATTCTCGGTGCAGCACCGTTTTACGGCCGGATGGTCGAACTGGCACTTCGTGAAGTCGATAAGGGTGTCATCGAGGCGGCTGAATCGATGGGCGCAACGAAGTTCCAAATTATCTATAAAGTCCTGATTCCGGAAGCTTTGCCGGCAATCATCTCAGGAATCACCGTTACGCTTGTCGCACTCGTCGGTTACACGGCAATGGCCGGGTTAGCCGGTGGTGGTGGACTGGGAGACATGGCCTTCATCGAAGGATTCCAGCGTTCACAAAATAACATCACCGTCATCGCGACACTGTTGATTCTTGTCATCGTCTTCATCATTCAAATTATCGGTGACCTGCTTGTCAAAGCCATCGATAAACGGTAATACCTATCTTATTTAACCTTGGGAGGAATCATTCATGAAACTTTGGAAAAAATTCGTCGGCACAGCAGCCGTATCGGTCTTAGCAGTCAGTCTTGCAGCATGCGGAGAAGAATCTTCTTCAGGCGGCGGCGATTCAAAAACACTCGTCATCGGAGCGTCAAACGTTCCTCATGCTCAAATCTTGGAGCATGTTCAAAAAGAATATGAAGCAAAAGGCTATAAACTCGAAATCAAGAAGTTTCAGGATTATGTTCTTCCGAACAAAGCATTGGCTGAAAAAGAAATCGATGCGAACTATTTCCAACACGTGCCGTACCTTGAGCAACAGGAAAAAGAAAACAAAGACTATAAATTCGCGAGTGCCGGCGGCGTTCACGTTGAACCGCTCGGTGTCTATTCTAAAAAATACAAGTCTTTGGATAAACTGCCAAAAGGTGCAACGATCTTAACAAGCTCAAACGTTGCAGAACGCGGACGTGTCTTGACGTTCCTTCAAAACGAAGGGCTGATCAAGTTGAAAGACGGTAAAACAACAGATGCACAATTGAAAGATATCGTAGAAAATCCAAAGAAAATTAAGTTTAAAACGAACATTGAAGCGTCACTCTTACCGCAAGCCTACAAAAATAACGAAGGTGACGCGGTCCTCATCAATACGAACTACGCGATCGACAACGGTCTGAACCCGTTGAAAGATACGATTGCACTGGAAGACGAGTCTTCACCGTACGTCAACATCATCGTGACGCGTGACGGCGATGAAAAAGACAAACGTGTCACGACATTGCTCGATATTCTCCACGAGAAAAAGAACCAGGACTGGATCACAAAAGAATACAAAGGTGCGGTCGTACCGGTCAGTAAATAATCTGCTCGATGAATGCATTCTTCCTATATAATGGAAGGATGCATTATTTTTTTGTGCGAAAGGGGGATTTTCATGCAACGTTTGAAACAGCTTCACCCATTGACGGTCGGCGTGTTGCTCGGGACATTTTTTGCCCGGCTCGGGACTTTCATCACCATGCCGTTTTTTGCGATTTACTTATCGGTCGTCCTGAAATTCAGTCCGGTCGACGTCGGCTGGATTCTCAGTATTTCAGCCATCGCGAGTCTCGTCATGAGTTTCGTCGGCGGGACATTATCCGACCGCTACGGCCGCCGGACGATGATGCTCAGCGGAACGTTCGGTTTTGTGCTTGTCTTCATCGGACTGGCTCAAGTCGAGACCTTTTGGGCGTTCTTCATCCTGAGTGCCTTAAACGGCATTTTCCGGTCCATCTTCGAACCGTCGGCCCGGGCATTGATCAGTGATACGACGGAGGAAGAAAACCGGTTGTTCGTCTTTAATATCCGTTATACGTGCATCAATATCGCAGCGGCGATCGGACCGGGGATTGCCTTGTTGCTCAGTGCGGGGAATACGTCGATTACCTTCTATATTACGGCGTTCGTTTACTTCGGCTACGGCGTCGCGATTTTCATCCTGTTCCGACGTCATCCGATTACGGAAAGCCACGGCGGGAAAAAGGTGTCGTTCGGAGCGACGGTCCGATTGTTAAAAACCGATGTCGCCTTTACGTTTGCGCTCGCCGGTATCATCTTTGGTGTCTTCGGATACAGTCAGTTCAACTCGACGTTGCCTCAGTTTTTGACGACGACGACCTTATTGTCCGGGGGAACGAGTCTGTTCGCCTTACTGATTACGATTAACGCGATCACCGTCCTCGTCGTCCAGTACCCGATCATGAAGTTCGGTGTCAAGACGTCACCGCTCGTCTCGATCACGGTCGGGATTGCGACCGTTGCCGTCGGATTATTCGTCATGGGAACGGCCGGCACGGTCTGGCTGATGATCGGTGCGATGTTCATCTTCACATGCGGGGAAGTGATGATGTTTACGATGACGGACATTTTGACGGACAGCTTTGCGACACCGGAATTACGGGGAAGTTATTTCGGGGCGATGGGCTTGACGTCGATTGGTCAATCGGTCGGACCGGTCATCGGCGGACAATTGTTACTTTATTTTGGACCGGAACGTCCGTTGCCGATTTTCGGTATTTTAGCCCTCTTGACAGTTCTCGGAATACCACTGCTCTTACTGTCACAGCGGGTTCATCGACAAACGAAACCGGAAGAAGAGAAGGAAGTCGTCTCACTTTAAAGTCATTCTCACTGAAAGGCTCGGTTTTGAGAAAAAACCATGAGCGATGACGCTTGAATAATGTGGTATGATTCATTAAGATTAGAATGATACTAAATTAGTAACTCTCGTGAACTGAATCGTCAGACACGAAATGAATAGATGGAGGGATTCTACATGAAGGCTTCACACTTAAAGATTGAAGATTTACACGTTGCAATCGACGGCAAAGAAATCTTGAAAGGCGTCAACTTAGAAATCAAAGGCGGCGAAATCCACGCGGTCATGGGACCAAACGGGACTGGTAAATCAACACTCGCATCTGCATTGATGGGTCACCCGACGTATGAAGTGACATCAGGATCAGTCACACTCGACGGCGAAGACGTCCTCGAAATGGAAGTCAACGAACGTGCGCAAGCAGGTATGTTCCTTGCAATGCAATACCCAAGCGAAATCAGTGGTGTGACGAACTCAGACTTCCTGCGTTCAGCAATCAACTCACGCCGCGAAGAAGGCGATGAAATCTCACTCATGAAATTCATCCGTCAACTCGACGCGCAAATGGGTCTTCTCGAAATGCCGGGCGAAATGGCACACCGTTACCTCAACGAAGGTTTCTCGGGCGGAGAGAAGAAACGGAATGAAATTCTCCAAATGACGATGCTGAAACCAGCGATCGCCATCCTTGACGAAATCGATTCAGGTCTTGATATCGATGCGCTTAAAGTTGTCGCAAAAGGTGTGAACGAAATGCGTTCACCTGAATTCGGCTGCTTGATCATCACGCACTATCAACGTCTCTTGAACTATATCGAGCCTGATTTCATCCATATCATGATGGGCGGAAAAATCGTCATGTCTGGTGGTAAAGAACTTGCTCACCGTCTCGAAGCAGAAGGTTATGACTGGGTTAAAAAAGAACTCGGCATCGAAGAAGTCGAAATCGAAACAAAAGCGTAAGACGAGGGAGGAAGCATGATGACTGTAGAACTGAATCTTGCCGTAAATCGCGAGGCAGTGGCAGAACGTGCGACTCGCTTAGGGGAACCGGCTTGGATGATTACCAAGCGTCAAGATGCACTTGATCTTGCCCCGACGCTCGCATTGCCAAAAGTAGAAAAAATCAAAATCGGTGGCTGGAACTTCACAGAAGGTACAGCGGATCTTGAGACAGTAACAGGTCTGACACCGGATATCGAAACATTGATCGGTGAAAACCGTGACCATATGCTGATCACGCGTAACGGACAACTCGTCCACGCGCAAAACAGCGAAGCGACGAACGGCGTCATCTTCACGACGCTTGAAGACGCAATGAAGCACCATCCGGAGCTCGTCGAGAAATACTTCATGACAGAAGGCGTCAACGTCAACGAAGATCGTCTCGCAGCACTCAACGCAGCACTCATGAACGGCGGTACATTCCTATACGTACCAAAAGGCTTGAAGTTGACTGTTCCAATGCAGGCGATTTATACGCTGGAACAAACAGGCGGTGCGTTGTACCACCATGCAATCATCATCGCAGATGCTGACAGTGAACTGACGTATATCGAAAACTTCGTCTCTTACGGCGAAGAAGCGCATAACGTCAATGTCGTTACGGAAGTTTTCGTTGAAGACAATGCGAAAGTTCTTTTCGGAGGCGTCGATACGCTTGCGAAAGGTGCTGTCACATACATGAACCGTCGCGGTGTCGTCAAACAAGGCGCGAAGCTCGAATGGGCACTCGGTCACATGAATGACGGACACACGATCACGGAAACGAAAACACACCTCGTTGGTAATGATTCGTTCTCGGACACGAAAGCCGTAACGGTTGGTCGTGGCGATCAAAAACAAAACTTCAACGTCCGGACAGACCATTTTGGTAAAGGTTCGGAAGGTTTCATCTTGATTCACGGTGTTCAAAAAGATTCGGCAACATCGATCTTCAACGGAACATCAATGATTCACCATGGCGCTTCGAAATCAAACGGTGTGCAGACGGAACGTGTGCTCATGTTGTCTGAAAAGGCACGTGGTGACGCAAACCCGATCCTCTTGATTGACGAAGATGATGTCATGGCAGGACACGCGGCATCTGTCGGCCGTGTCGACGAACTCCAACTCTACTACTTGATGAGCCGTGGTTTATCACGTAAAGAAGCAGAACGCCTCGTCGTTCACGGTTTCTTACAACCGGTTGTTTCTGAGCTCGCGATTGACTCTGTCAAAGAACGCCTCGTCCAAGTGATCGAAGGGAAAGTAAACTAATATGGGAATCGATGCATCCATCCGCAATCAGTTTCCGATTCTTGACCAACAGGTTAATGACCGGAAACTCGTCTATTTAGATAGTGCGGCTTCGTCACAAAAGCCGCTCGTCGTCATCGAGGCGATTGAGAACTACTACAAGACGGTTCATTCGAATGTGCACCGTGGCGTCCATACGCTCGGAACACGAGCGACGGATGCGTACGAAGGTGCGCGTGAGAACGTACGTCGTTTCATCAAGGCGCAACACCATGAAGAGATTATCTTTACCCGCGGGACGACGACAGCGATCAATATCGTCGCCTCAAGTTACGGAATGGAGCATGTCGAAGAAGGGGACGAGATTGTCGTCACGTACCTCGAACATCATGCGAATCTCATTCCGTGGCAACAGGTCGCAAAAAAGAAAAAAGCGAAACTGAAATATGTGGATTTGACGGCAGACGGTCGTGTAACGATTGAAGCGGTCAAAGAACAAATTTCGGATCGGACGAAGATTGTGGCAATGGCCCACGTTTCGAACGTCCTTGGAACCATCAATCCGATTAAAGAAGTCACGCAACTTGCCCATGCTGCCGGCGCCGTCATGGTCGTCGATGCAGCGCAAAGCGCGCCGCATCAACAGATTGATGTTACGGATCTCGATTGTGATTTCCTGGCGTTTTCGGCACATAAGATGTGCGGACCAACCGGGATCGGTGTCCTGTACGGCAAAAAAGCATTACTCAATGCGATGGAGCCGGTCGAATTCGGTGGTGAGATGATTGATTACGTCGGGCTGGAAGAGTCGACGTTCAAACCTTCTCCGTACCGGTTCGAAGCAGGGACACCAATCATTGCCGGCGCAGTCGGCTTATCGGCAGCGATTGATTTCTTGGAACAAGTCGGACTCAGTAACATCGAAGCCCACGAACGTGAGCTCGCTCAGTATGCGATGGCACAAATGCGTGACATCAAAGGGCTGACGATTTACGGTCCGGAAGAACGTGTTGGTCTCGTCACCTTTAATCTCGGTGATGTCCACGCACACGATGTCGCGACGGTCCTCGATATGCAAGGTATCGCCGTCCGTGCCGGTCATCATTGCGCACAACCACTGATGCGCTGGCTTGGAGCCAGTTCTACGGCACGAGCGAGCTTCTACCTGTATAATACAAAGGAAGAAGTAGATGCATTAGTGACAGGACTTCGCCAAACGAAGGAGTATTTCAGTCATGGATTTTAATAATCTCGATCACTTGTACCGTCAAGTGATCATGGACCACTATAAAACGCCCCGCAATCGTGGTGCGATTGACGGTGGTGTGACAATCGATATGAACAATCCGACATGTGGTGACACAATCCGTCTGCAACTCGCGATCGAAGACGAAATCGTCAAAGATGCGAAGTTCGACGGCGAAGGATGTTCGATCAGTATGGCGTCTGCGTCGATGATGACACAGGCTGTCAAAGGAAAAACAGTCGAAGAAGCATTACAACTCGCCCAAGTCTTTTCCGAGATGGTTCAAGGAAAAGACTACGACGATGAGAAATTTGATCTCGGAGATGCCGAAGCACTGTCTGGTGTGACGAAATTCCCGGCACGAATCAAGTGTGCGACACTTGCCTGGAAGGCGCTCGAACGCGGCGTCGAAGAAGGGAAGTAAACTTCGGTCAGTAAGTAAGAGGAGGAAACGAACATGGCTAAGAACATGCCTGAAATTGGCGATTATAAATATGGTTTCCACGATCGCGATATCTCGATCTTCCGTTCTGGACGCGGCTTGACGACAGAAGTCGTCGAGACGATTTCTAAAATGAAGGAAGAACCGCAATGGATGCTTGATTTCCGTCTGAAATCACTTAAGATTTTCAACGAACAAGCGATGCCAGCATGGGGCGGTGATTTATCAGATCTTCGTTTTGATGACATCACGTATTACGTTAAACCATCAGAACGTGCTGAAAAATCGTGGGATGAAGTACCGGAAGAAATCAAACGTACGTTTGATAAACTCGGAATTCCGGAAGCTGAGCAAAAATACCTCGCAGGTGTTTCCGCGCAGTACGAATCAGAAGTCGTTTATCACAACATGAAGAGTGAACTTGAAGATCAAGGGATCGTCTTCAAAGATACAGATACAGCGCTCAAAGAAAACGAAGATTTATTCCGTGAGTACTTCGGTAAATTGATTCCGCCGACGGATAACAAGTTCGCTGCCCTTAACACAGCGGTCTGGTCAGGTGGATCGTTCATCTATGTACCAAAAGGCATCAAGATGGATACGCCGCTTCAAGCCTACTTCCGGATCAACTCGGAAAACATGGGTCAATTCGAGCGGACGCTCATCATCGTTGACGAAGAAGCATCCGTGCATTACGTCGAAGGATGTACAGCACCGGTCTACACGACGAACTCGCTTCACTCAGCAGTCGTTGAGATCTTCATCAACAAAAACGCGTACTGCCGTTATACAACGATCCAAAACTGGGCGAACAACGTCTACAACCTCGTTACGAAACGGGCGATCTGTGAAGCCGGCGCGACGATGGAATGGGTCGATGGTAACATCGGTTCGAAATTGACGATGAAATACCCGGCCGTCATCCTTAAAGGTGAAGGTTCACGTGGTATGACATTATCAATCGCGATCGCGGGTAAAGGACAACACCAGGACGCAGGCGCGAAAATGATTCACCTCGCACCAAACACGTCGTCAACGATTGTCTCGAAATCGATTTCGAAACACGGTGGTAAAGTCACGTACCGTGGGATCGTCCACTTTGGCCGTAAAGCAACCGGCGCACGTTCGAACATCGAATGTGACACGTTAATCATGGACAACCAGTCGACATCAGATACGATTCCGTACAACGAAATTCTCAACGATAACATTTCGCTTGAACACGAAGCGAAGGTGTCGAAGGTCTCAGAAGAGCAATTGTTCTACTTGATGAGCCGCGGGATTTCACAAGAAGAAGCAACTGAAATGATCGTCATGGGCTTCATCGAGCCGTTCACAAAAGAATTGCCGATGGAATATGCGGTCGAAATGAACCGTCTCATCAAGTTCGAGATGGAAGGTTCAATCGGATAATTCGTTTTTTACTCTCTCATCTGCGGATGAGAGGGTTTTTTTAATAAACAGGTAAAAACGGGTAAAGGATTAAAAAAGGAGGGAGCCATCATGCGTGATCTCATCTATTCTTTTCAAGTCTCGCTCGACGGGTACATCGAGGATGCGTCAGGCAGCATCGCGTTTGCGTCACCGGACGCTGAACTGCATCAGTATTTCAATGACTACGAAACAGAATTTGATACCCATGTTTATGGACGTCGTCTGTATGAAATGATGCAGTACTGGGAGACCGCGAATCAAACGGACACAGATCCAATCATCGTAGCGTATGCGAAGACATGGCAAGCGCTCGAGAAGATTGTCTTCTCGGAAACGATGATAGCAGTCGAGGGAAACGCACGTCTTGCGACGAGACCACTTGCGGAGGAACTGGCAGCATTGAAGCAGGCACCCGGGAAACAGATTGCGATTGGCGGGGCGACGCTTGCGGCAGAAGCCGTCCGCTTGGACTTGATCGACCGCTACCATGTTGTGATCTATCCCGTCTTACTCGGAGGCGGCAAGCGGATGTTTCCGTTGTTTGAGCACTCCTTGTCCTTACAGCTCGTAGAGCAGCAGACATTTGCTTCCGGGTGTATCGCCTTGACGTATGAACGGATTCGAACCGACTCCTGATGATCAGCAATGAATCCATGAAACAGGCAGTCTTTTTCTCCTTATTTTTGAAGGAGTAGGAAGGATTTGCTTGTTTTTTATATGGAGAATACACGTCTTTTCAAAGACAAGTCTTGAAGAGGAAATTCCCGATTCTGCTATGCTATGATGAACAATAAGCAGAAAAAATGGAACGGAGGGAGCAGGATGATTTATGTCGGCGTGACCGGTTGGGGCGATCACGACAGCCTCTATCCGACACCACAGGACCGGAAGGAAAAGCTTGCCGCCTATGCGGGCCACTTTCCGGCAGTCGAGGTCGATTCGACGTATTATGCGATTCAACCGGAACGGAATTATCAAAAATGGGTCGCGGAAACACCCGACGACTTTCGATTCATCGTCAAGGTCCACCGGGCGATGAGCGGTCATGACCGGGAAAACAAGGATCCACTCGGTCCGATCTTTGAACAGTATCTCGCTTCGATTGAACCGATGCGGCAGAGTGGAAAGATTGCGGCGATTCTCGTCCAGCTTCCACCCTGGTTCGACGTCAGTAAAGTGCATCTTGAATATCTTCAGACGATCCGGAAATCGCTTGCCGGACTGCCCGTCGCGATTGAGTTTCGTAATCCGTCCTGGTATTCGGAAGCCTATCAGGAACGGACACTCCGGTTCTTAGCCGAGCATCAGTTCATTCATACGATTTGTGATGAGCCGCAGACGGAAGACGGATCGGTGCCGTTCGTTCCGGTCGTCACACAGGAGACGGCATTTGTCCGTCTGCACGGTCGGAATGTCGCCGGATGGCTCAAAAAGCCCGGACAAAGCAGCGAGGACTGGCGGAAGGTCCGGTGTCTATACCGCTATTCAGAAGAAGAATTACAAGAGTTGGCCCTACATATCCGTTCACTTGCCGAACAGGCAAAAGACGTGTATGTTTTCTTTAATAACAACTCAGCAGGAGATGCCGTACCCAATGCGAAACGTCTCATCGAGATTTTAGGTCTCGATTATGAATCTCTCGCGCCCCGGCAAATTTCACTGTTTTAATACCTGGAGGAGGCTTATGCGTGAAGTTACACGTCATTCATTATAACGATCTGCATTCACACTTTGATATGTGGCCTCGCTATATGTCGTTTATGAAAGAACACCGGACATATGACTCCCTCGTCTTTGACTTGGGGGACCATGCCGACCGGGTTGCACCAGCAACGGAAGCGACACAAGGAAAAATCAATACGCACCTGTTAAACGAACTTGACCCTACAGCAGTCACAATCGGAAACAATGAAGGCATCACATTTCCGCATGAATGGCTGGCGGAACTATACAGCGATGCGACGTTCCCGGTTCTAGTCTCGAACTTGTCGGCTCCGTTCGCCAAAGCCGGGATGATTCAGGAATTACCGACAGGAAAAGTCGGCATCTTTGGGCTGACGGCGCCGTATTATGAATTGTACGATTTACTCGGTTGGTCGATTGAAAATCCACTTGAAGCAGCTGCCCGCGAAATCGAAGCCTTGCGGGATCAGGTCGATGTACTGATCTGTCTCAGTCATCTCGGTTTTTATCAGGACGAAGAGCTGGCGGAACGGTTCCCGGAGCTTGATTTGATCATCGGAGCGCATACGCATCACGTCCTCGATGACGGGGTCGTCAAAAACGGTGTGTTGATTGCCCAGGCTGGAAAGTATGGTCAGTACGCAGGGGAAATCTACTTAAACACGGATACAGGCGAAAAAGAGGCGGTCCTGCATGCGCTTGAAGCGTATCCGGCAGACGAGGCGACAACGGTCTTACTCGATAAAGAACAGTATTTAGCAGAACGTCAGATGAAACAACCGATTGGCCGGACATCAGGTCTAGCGAATGACTGGTTTAATCCATCACCGTTTACACAGCTGCTTGCCGATACGATGCGGGACTGGTGTCAGGCGGATCTTGCCTGTGTGCCGGCCGGTATGCTTCTTGGTTCATTGTCCCCGGGACCGGTTTCGTCTTACGATTTACACCGGCTTTGTCCGCATCCGATCAATCCGTGTAAAGTGACGATGACGGGGGTTGAATTAAAACAATTCATCACCGAAGTCGATACGAACCGCTTTGAACAGTTAAAAGTCCGCGGACTCGGCTTCCGGGGAAAGCTGATGGGCAAGATGCATTATGCCGGAAACCGGCAACATCTGGACGATGCGAAACATTACACCGTGGTCCTTCCGGATATGTTTACATTTGGTCCTTTATTTCCAAAAATTAAAGAAATGCCGAAAGAATATTTCATGCCGGAATTGTTACGGGATCTGCTCTTTGATCGCCTATCGGAGAAGTCAGAATTTGGTGAATTACCCATCCGCAAACACTGAATATTTGTTATACTGTAACAGAAATCAGGTCAGTTTTTACGGATAAAGGGGGAAACCGATTCATGGGACGCAGAGAGATACAACGTAAACCAGAATGGCTGAAAATCAAGCTGAACACGAATGAGACTTACACAGAACTCAAAAGTATGATGCGTGAAAAAAAGCTTCACACGGTATGTGAGGAAGCGAAATGTCCGAACATTCACGAGTGTTGGGCTGTGCGCAGGACGGCGACATTCATGATTCTTGGAAGCATCTGTACACGTGCCTGCCGTTTTTGTGCCGTGACGACAGGACGTCCAAATGAACTTGACTTAGAAGAACCGAAACGCGTTGCGGAATCCGTTCGTCTGATGAATCTGAAGCATGCTGTCATCACAGCAGTTGCGCGTGATGACTTAAATGATTTCGGGGCAGGGGTATATGCAGAGACGGTACGGGAAGTCCGTCGCATGAACCCGGAAACATCAATTGAAGTCTTACCGTCCGACATGGGTGGGAACTTCGAAGCGTTGCAGACGCTGATCGAAGCCAAGCCGGACATCATGAACCATAACATTGAGACAGTTCGTCGTCTGACACCGACCGTCCGGGCGAAAGCAACATACGATCGGACACTTGAATTCCTGCGCCGTTCCAAAGAACTGGCTCCTGAAATTCCGACGAAATCGAGTCTGATGTTAGGTCTTGGGGAGACATGGGAAGAAATCTTACAGACGATGGATGACTTACGGGCGAATGATGTCGACATCATGACGATTGGTCAATATCTCCAACCGACGAAAAAGCACTTGGATGTCATCAAGTACTACACGCCGCAAGAGTTTGCCGAACTCAAGCAGATTGCGCTCGGAAAAGGGTTCTCGCATTGTGAAGCCGGTCCGCTTGTCCGTTCGTCTTATCACGCCGACGAACAGGTCAATGCTGCGAAAAAAAATAAAGTTGCTCTACCGATTGATTGATACTGACAGACCGTCCGCGCCATCTGCGAGGACGGTTTTCTGCTGTCTGACGATTCGTTTTCAATCATGATTATGGTAAGATAAAAGAAGCAGGGGGTGGAAAAATGATACAAGTCAATCGTGAAAGATATGAAATCGTCGAAGAAAAACGGGAAGGATTCCACGAAGAAGCCTTCATCGGCCGCTTTAGCGATGTGCTCGAAAAATATGACTACATCGTCGGAGACTGGGGACACGGACAATTGCGGCTCCGTGGTTTCTATGAAGATAACCATGAAAAAGCAACGTTCGATACAAAAATCTCCCATGTGGCGGATTATTTGTACGAATACTGCAATTTCGGCTGTGCCTATTTTATCGTCAAACGGATGGAATTCGTAGAAGGAGAAGAAGCACCACCTCGCTTCGACGGATCTTCAGCGAATACGTTAAAACTGAAACGGAAGTTTTCGGCGGCGAAAGAAGAGACGGAAGAAGAGCAGTAATCAAAATGACATCTGAAAAGACGTTTCTGAATGGGTGATTTCGGCTAATAGTATAGTATCACGCACCTATAGGGGGAACTATCCATGAGAATCGTCGGAATCTACCATTCAGTACCAGAAGTCGTCAGTGCTGTTCATGATTTACGTGTCGCAGGTGTTGTATCAACGGATTTAAAAGTCATTGCCCATGATCGATATGATTTGGAACAAATCGAGGAATTGGCAGATTTGAATAATCATCAAACATCAACACGTCTGTCGCAAGAAGAACACATGAATCTGTGGCAGGAGATCAAAGGGATCTTTAAAAAAGACAGTGCCGGTTCTTCACACAGTGATGTTCTCGAAGCAAGCGGCTTGACGAAAGATGATGTCAACCGTGCCAACAAAGCAGCGGAAGAGGGACAATTCGTCTTACTCGTCGGCGACGAAGCGGATCAACATTCTGAACGTAAAGCCCACGATGAATCAGATAATACCAACGTCTTTAGCGGTCCTAACACACTCAATGAGCGGAACGACCGGTTACTGTAACAGTAAAAAACAGCCAACTCCCTCGGGAATTGGCTGTTCTTTTGCTTACAGACCGATATAGTCGCGTAAGTATCCTTCAAGTTCATCCGCCGCTTCATCCTCTAAATCAAAGGCATGAGCGATATAGCCGGGTTCATCAAAGTCATCCGTACCGATGATGGCAAACCGGTTCGATAAGAGATTCAACACTAAAATCTTTCCGAAAAAATGTTCGGAATGGGTGATCGCTAAATCAAACCGGCTCGTCTCTCCGATCCAGCAAACGAATCGGGTTTTCGTCTGTTCGACGTCATCATATAAAAAATCACGTTCTTGCATCATCTGTCAGTTCCCTCATTTCCTTCATCTCTGCTTAGATTAAAGGGTTTGGGGAACCTTTTGCAAGTACGGTTTACGTGAAAGGCTGTGTTCTGCGATGACTTTCCGGATTGTCCGTGTTTTTGAGCGCATGACGAGTGATGTCGTCTCAACGATATCATCGGTCAAGAAACGGACTCCGTCGAGCATTTCGCCGGTTGTGACGCCGGTTGCAGCAAAGATGCAGTCGTCACTTTTAATCAGGTCATCGAGTGTCAACAATTGCAGCGGATCGGCAAGACCCATCCGGATGACACGTGCCGTTTCTTCCTCATTCATCGGGTGCAGACGGGCCTGCATGTCGCCCCCCATCGCCTTGACGGCCGCTGCCGTGATGACGCCTTCCGGTGCCCCACCGGTTCCGATGAAGATATCGATTCCTGTCGATGGCGAAAGCGGAGCGATTCCTGCTGACACATCGCCGTCTTCAAACAGACGGACACGGGCACCGACACGCATCGCGGCTTCCCGGAAGTGGTCATGGCGTGGACGGTCCTGCATGATGACGGTGACGTCTTCAATCCGTTTATGATTCAATTCCGCTGCTTTTTGAATGATGAATTCAAGCGGATCGTCAAGTGAGACATGGCCTTTTAAGTTCGGTCCGACGGTCAGTTTATCCATATACATATCCGGTGCGTGTAACAAGGCACCTTGATCGGCGACCGCGATGACGACCATCGCATTACCGAGACCTTTGGCAACGATGTTCGTCCCTTCGAGTGGATCGACTGCGATATCGACGATTGGTCCGTTTGACGTCCCGACTTTTTCGCCGATGAATAACATCGGTGCTTCGTCGAGTTCTCCTTCACCGATGACGACCGTTCCTGCCATGTTGACTGTGTTTAAGACTTCGCGCATGGCCGTTGTTGCCGCATCATCGGCTTCGTTCTTTTTCCCCCGGCCAATCCATTTGGCGGATGCCAGTGCAGCTGCTTCTGTTGCTCGGACGATTTCTAGTGCTAATTCGCGTTCCATCTATGAATAACCTCCAAGTCACTTAATGTGACATACTATTTTCGTAAAAATCTAAATTGAGGATAACACATTGGACAATGTGATGCAAACAGCCTTTCTGCTTTTCATGTTTCGCCGATAGAGCTAAAATGAAGGATGTGAGGGGGAATGTAAGGTGTATTTTGTAAATCGTGAAAAGATTGAACAAACCGTTGTTTGTTTTGAAACGGCATTGCGTCAAAGCAAAGAGTTAACGGGGGATGCTTTGACAGTTTCACTTGCGTGGGAACGGATCGGGTTTTTAGTGATTGAAAGTATCATCGATATCGGGAACAGTATGATTGATGGTTTCATCATGCGTGATCCGGGAAGTTATGAAGATATCGTCATGATTTTAGAAGATGAACGGGTCATCGATGCGTCACTTGCGACGAGCTTAAAACGGATCGTTGCATTGCGGACACGAATCGTCCGTGAATTTACGACATCGAGTACGGCAGAGATCCGGACTGTTCTTTTTGAGGAAGAAACGCAATTGCGTCGTTTTCCGGACGCCGTCCGACATTATTTAGAGACAGAACTCGGACCCGTCTCTGCATTTTTACCAAATGAGGAGTGAGCCAGGATGAAAGCACAAGGATATTTATTTGATTTAGACGGTACGATGTATAACGGGACAGAACCGGTCAAAGAAGCAGTCGATTTCGTGAACCGGTTGCAGGAAGAAGGCGTACCGTATCTGTTCGTCACGAACAATGCTTCGATGACGGCAGAAGCGGTCGCGGAAAAATTACGCGGCATGGGTGTCCACTCGAACGCGGAACACGTCTTAACAAGTGCGATGGCGACAGGTCGCTACATCGCAGAACTCGATCCGGGTGCGAAGGTCTATGCAATCGGAGAAGGCGGGCTGATTGATGCTCTTGAGCGTCAAGGCTTACAGGTCGTCGCAGACCAGCATGCCGACTATGTCGTCATCGGTCTTGACCGTCAGATTACGTATGAGAAGTTAGCGGTCGGAGCCCTCGCGATTCGGAGCGGAGCCCGTTTTATCTCGACGAACGGAGATATCGCGATTCCGACAGAACGCGGATTCTTACCGGGGAACGGCGCATTAACATCTGTTTTACGCGTGACGACAGAAAAAGAACCGTTTTATATCGGGAAACCGGAACCGGTCATGGTCAATATCGCAGCAGAAATGATTGGACTTGCGAAAGAAGACCTCATCATGGTCGGGGACAACTACCATACGGACATCTTGTTCGGCATCAATGGTGGCATCCGGACGATGCATGTCAATTCCGGCGTCCATACACCGGTCTTCATTCAAGGACAAGACGCGCAACCGACCTATATGGTCGATACGCTGGCGGAATGGATTCTCTAAACAAAAAAATCCCCATTGACGGATGTCAGTGGGGATTTTACTGATTAGAAAACTTGTTCGACTTCAACGACGCCGGCTACTTCTTCAAGCAGGGCACGTTCGATACCAGCCTTCAGTGTGATTGTTGAACTTGGACAGCTGCCGCAAGCACCCATCAAACGGAGTTTGACGATACCATCTTCTACATCTACGAGTTCAACGTCTCCTCCGTCACGAAGAAGGAACGGACGCAATTTTTCGAGTACTTCGTTTACTTGATCAAACATTTCCATGCGTAAACACATCCTTTCTTATAGAATCATTGTAACAGGGTTGAAAAATGTTCTCAATCTGGAAAACTTGTATACTGAAAAAGAAGTGTAGAAAGAAAAGGGGGATATGGGATGGAAATCAAGGTATACGGGGCTGCGAAGACTTGTCCGAGCTGTGTCGGAGCACCGAGTTCCGAAGAGACGTACAGCTGGCTGCAAGCCGTTCTCGGACGAAAATACGGGACGGCATTAACATTTGAATACGTCGATTTTGAAGATGAACCGTTTGAAGATGAGTGGGTGACAGCCTTAAAGGACGATGTCTATTTTTATCCGCTCGTCCTGCTCGATGGTGAAATGGTTGATGAAGGATACGTTCAACTGAAGAAAATCACCCAAGCGATTGATCAAAGAATCGAAAAAACGGCGCCGAAATGAACGGCGCCGTTTTTCTTATTTAATCTTTTTGTGTTTCCAAAGGACACCGGACTTCAGAAGACGCGGAACTTTTCCTGTCAAGGCTTGTTTCCCCATGACGATTCCGAAACCATCTGATTTTCCGAGTGACCCGAGCATCCCACGTAACTTGATCTCCGGCAGTTTCGGTAACTTCTTTCCAGCCCATTTCGCCTGCAGGACATCGACGACTTGATCGGCTTGATGTTCGGCGAGCTGACCGCTTGGTGCGTACGGCAGGCTGGCGCAATCCCCGATGACAAACACATTTTCATGTTCCGGCACATGGTGGTGTTCCGTCAGCTTGATCCGTCCGCCGCTGTCGGCTTCAAAACCGAGATCACGGACGACTTTGACCGGTTGTGTCCCGGCCGTCCAAATCGTCAAATTCGATGGATAGGCATCATCACCGTTTTGAACATCATCTGCCGTGACGAATGTGACGTTGGAGTTATTGATGACCTCGACATCATGCTCCTCGAACCACTCCTGGACGTAGGTCGAGACCTTATCCGAAAGGAACGACAAGACAGACGGTCCGCGGTCAAATAAGCGGATTTTTAAATCTTTCCGGCTTTCGTGCAGTTCACTGGCAAGTTCGACTCCGGATAGACCGGCTCCGACGATTGAGACAACCGCACCGGGAGAAAGTCCGCAAATCGCTTGTTGTGTTTTGCGCGACTCTTCAAGTGTCTGGATGCTGTACGTAAACTCTTGTGCGCCCGGTATGTTATGGTATTTATCTTCACACCCTAACGCGATGACTAAATCATCATAAAAAAGTTCCGTACCGTCTTGCAGATGGACGGAGTTCGTCTCGGGTGAAATCTTGATGACATGTCCATACTTATATGAGAGATGTTCTCCTTCCGGAAACGCAATCCGGACATCCCGGTCCGATAATGTTCCGGCAGCAAGTGCATAGTATTCTGTTTTTAACGCGTGATATGGTAAACGATCGACGAGCGTCACAGCCACGTCCTCATCCTTGAATCGTTCACAGATCCGCATACCGCCATATCCGCCACCTAAAACAACTAGTTGCTTCATAACTTAAAATCCCCCTTAGTTCCCCTAAATCAGTCTGACCTTGTATAATACGACATGAGGAAAGATAATTCCTGCCTGAAGGAGGAAAAAAAGTGAATCCGATTATTGAATTTTGTATCAGTAACTTAGCGACAGGGACCCAGGTCGTCATGCAACAACTCGAACGGGACCCGAATGTCGATGTTGTCGAATATGGTTGTCTTGGTTATTGCGGCATCTGCTCCCTCGATCATTTCTGTCTGGTTGACGGGGAAACCGTTGTCGGCGAGACGCCGGAAGAACTGCTTGAAAAGATTTATCAGAAAATCGAAGAGAATGAACTTTAAAAAAATCCCCGTGTCTCAGATGAGACCGGGGATTCGTGTCTGTCAGCGGGCGCAGCTTCGGACTTAGACAGTTTGTTGACGGCGCGTCATCCATGGCTTCAGTTTCAGGAACAGCGGAATGAAGAGTGCTGAGATGAACATCGCCTTGATGATGTTAAACGGCAGAATACCAGCCGTGATCGTCGTCCACTTGACGGCAGGGTCAAGCATGTAGTCCATACCGAAGAACCAAGCGTACGCTGGAAGAATCAAGATATAGTTGAGGATTGCAAGACCGAGTGCCATCGTGATTGTACCAGCGACAAGACCGGTTGCAAGACCTTTTGTAGATTTCTTTTTATGGTAGAACCAACTGACCGGAAGAATGAAAGCAACGCCAGCTGCGAAATTGGCAAGTTCACCGACCGGAACACCACTTCCGCGGAAGATGTAGTACAGGACGTTTTTGAGTGCTTCGACGATGACGCCGGCTACCGGTGAGAACATGATGGCAGCAATCAAAGCAGGAACGTCACTGAAGTCGATCTTCAAGTAGTTCGGTAAAAAAGGAAGCGGGAAATTCAGTAGCATAAGAACAAACGAAATTGAACCTAACATGGATAATGTGACCATTTTTTGTGTGCGTTTCATACGAGTATAATCTCCTTTTGCTCGTTCCTCTCGATGAAGTATTGGCATGTCTGCGTCCAAAATAAACCCCCATCGAAGTGTTCGATAGGGGAGAAGTCCGCAGTAAACTAAGCCTGACCGATTTTTGCAAAAACCGGTTCAAGAAAGAAACATGCCGCCATCTTCTCCCATCCAGACTATACTGTCGGCTCCTGAGTCACACAGAATCAGCAAATAGCGCCCTATTCGCTCGCGGGCTTCAGACGAATCGCCTGTTTACCGCCGGTCGGGAATTTCACCCTGCCCTGAAGATGGAACGATTTAATTTTTTTTGATACAACTCCTTTATACAACGAATTCAAGATTGTTTCAAGCAACTAGGTTTCGATTCCCCTTAAAATTGCGTATACTAATAAAAAAGGGAAGGTGATGACATGATTCATTTAACAGAAGCGGCCGCACTCCAAGTCAAAGAGATGATGTTGCAGGCGCCGGACGATGAACAAAATCTGCGCATGCTCGTTCAAGGTGGCGGATGCAGTGGTCTCTCCTACGGCATGGGCTTTGACAGTGAAAAAGAAACGGACTTAACTTTTGAGCAACACGGGGTTAAAGTCATCGTTGATCAAAAAGATTATCCGGTCGTCAAGGGACTGGAAGTAGACTATAAACAATCGATGCTCGGCGGCGGATTCACGATTACGAATCCGAATGCGATCGCGACATGCGGTTGCGGGACGTCGTTCCGGACGGCTACAAATGCCGGGACACCCGGTGGTTGCTAATCAAAAAACTTTTATCGCAGACGATGCCGTCTGCGTTTTTTTTGTTTTCAGCGCAAAGCGACAGGACTTTTTAAGGCACGTGGAGAAGAATTAACAAGAACGTTAGCACGCTATGACGAGGGAGGACTATCGATGCGAAAGGTACTGATTTTCGGTGGAACACGCTACTTTGGTCGACGGTTGGCATTACGGCTCACGGAATCGGGGGATGATGTGACGATTGTCACGCGTGGGGAACATACGCCGCCTGTCGCGAAGGGCTTGACATTTTTTAAAGGGGACCGGACATCAAGCAGTACAATGAAGGATCTTGGAAGTCAAAACTGGGATATCATCTATGACAATATCTGCTTTAATCCGTATCAGGCGAAGCTTGCTGTTGATGCATTCGAGGGGAAAGTCGGTCGTTACATTCTGACGTCGACGATGTCGGTCTATGAGCAGGGCGGGACAAATGTTTCCGAACGGTCCTATAATCCGTTTCCCGGGAAATACGACCTCGAAAAAGAACATGATTACGGCGAAGGAAAGCGTCAGGCGGAAAGTTATTTCTTCCAACGGGCGACTTTCCCCGTCATTGCCGTCCGTTTCCCGGTTGTCCTCGGACCGGATGATTACACGGAACGGCTGGTCTTTCATGTCAAACGCGCTTTGGCCGATCAGCCGATCGTTGCTGAAAACTTGTATGCGAAGGTGGGGTACATCTCAAGTTATGAAGCTGCAGCCTTCCTTGAATGGTGCGGCCGTTCGACAATGACCGGACCGATAAATGCCGCGAGTGACGGCGTGTTGTCGATTCAAGATTTGATGGATAAAATTGATCACGTGGCAGGAACGACATCGCGTTTTGAGACGGCAGGCGAAGAGCCGTCACCGCTTGCACCGGCACATGATTTCTATATGGATACGACAGCAGCCAAGCAGGCCGGTTATATCTTCCAACATGTCGACGACTGGCTCGATCGACTGATTGAAGAGGAGGTCCGTAACCACAAATGATTACGTTGATCAAACCAACGATACGCTTAGAACCGGAGTACCTCGAGTATTTGTTAGAATGGCAAGAATCCGGTGAATCCATCGTTCCGAGCGTCGTCAGTAAAACCTTCTTACCATTGGAAATTTTTTTAGAAGAACAGGAACAGGAGGAACGGATCGCGCCCGCTAATTGGGTGACCCATTCGACGTATTGGTTATATGACGGGGGAACGATCGTCGGGGCAGTAAATTTCCGACATGATTTAAACGATCAATTGCAACAAGTCGGCGGTCATATCGGATACGGGATTCGACCGAGTGAGCGGAACAAGGGATACGCGACAGAAGGATTACGCCAAGCACTGGGCGTGGCAAAGGAGCGGGGACTTAGCTCGGTCTTGATCACCTGCAGTTCAGAGAATGCCGCATCCGGCCGTGTAATCCTGGCAAACGGCGGTCAAGAGATTGAATCCTTTATCAAAGAAGACGGGACAACGGTCCGGCGTTTCGTCATTCCGTTATGAAATAAGGACCTGTGACGATCCGGCGTGCCGTTATGGAAGATGCTGGCGCGATTGCGCGGATTCAGATTAAATCTTGGCAGGAAACGTACCGGAAAATCATTCCGGATGCGTATTTTGATCAATTGTCACAGGAGAAGCGGGAACCGGGTTGGCGGAAAAGCCTTGCCGAAGGTCCGGTTTTCGTCGCGCTTGATCAGACAAACGAAATCGTCGGTTTTGCGAACGGTGGACCAAACAGGGAAAATGATGCGACGGAAGGAGAACTGTACGCGCTCTATCTTTTGAAAAGCCATCAGGGGCAAGGAACCGGTAAACGGTTGTTTGATCACGTGTTGGAAGATCTCGGACGGAAAGGCTTCCCGTCCTGTATTGTAAGTGTGCTGGCAGATAACCCGTCCCGTCACTTTTACGAACGTTTCGGCGGACGACTCGTTTCCGAACAATCAATCGCGCGGGGCGGGAAACAACTGGTCGAGTATACGTATCGGATTCTATTTGAATCATCATCCGACAGTTGAGTCAAAAAAAACAGCGTCCCTTCGATCCTGAAATCGAGGTGGCGCTGTTGTTGGTTATACCTTAATGATTTTTAACTTTTTCAAACAGACTTGTCGAGTGCTGCGGATGACGTGCCGATGGATCGACAAGCAACTTCGCTTGGTTGACGGCAATCGGCGCTTCACCGAAACCGGTCGCGATCAATTTGACACGACCGTCATAGGTCGCGATATCGCCGCAGGCGAAAACACCGGGAATCGCTGTTTCCATCTTCGAGTTGACACGGATCGAGTTCCGTTCGAATTCGACTTCCCACTCCTTGAGCGGACCGAGTGATGAGACGAAACCGAAGTTGCAGACGACATCATCGGCACCGACGACGATGACTTCATCCGTCTCGGCGTGTTTGAATGTCAACGTTTCGATGCTGTCTTCACCGGTAACCGATTCGAGTGTATACGGTGTCATGACATTGACGGACGAGTTATGCAACAATTCGACCGTATGTTCATGGGCACGGAACTTATCACGTCGGTGGACGAGGGTAACTGATTTTGCAATCGGCTCAAGCATCAGTGACCAGTCGACGGCAGAATCGCCGCCGCCGAGCAAGACGACTTGACGGTCCTTAAAGCGGTCCATCTCGTTGACGAAATAGTGTAAGTTGCTTTCTTCGAACCGTTCGGCATCGGCGACACCGAGCGGGCGGGCAGCAAACGAACCGTTTCCGGCTGTCAGAATGACGGTTCTCGTATAGTGTTCACCTTTGTTCGTGACGAGACGGATCAGTCCGTCATCAAGTCGTTCATAAGCAAGGACGGTTTCGCCGAGAACGTAAGTCGGATCGAATTCATTTGCTTGTTCAAGCAGGCGGTCGACTAAGTCCTGAGCTTTGACTTTCGGGAAGCCGGCAATATCGTATATATATTTTTCAGGATAGAGCGTCGCAAGTTGTCCGCCGAGTTGCGGCAGACTTTCGATGACTTTCGTCTTCATTTGACGCATGCCTGAGTAAAACGCGGTGAACAGTCCGACCGGACCGCCGCCGATAATCGTTACATCATATGGTTGGTGCATCTGAGTCCCTCCTAAAGTTGGATACCTCTATTATATAGGAAGAGGGGTTCCATGTTGCAAGTACGGGACATCTCACATTTTTTTGGGTTTGCATAATTTCCCTTTGCAATCTATGATAGAAAATGGTTCAATAAACGTATAGACGTGTGAACATTATTTGAACAAAGTTTTTGAGCATTTATCTGCAATTGAATGTGAAGAAAATCACAACAAAACTATTATGCGTAAGGGGTATTAGAACATGAACACACCAAATATTGTTATTCTCGGAGCCGGCTACGGTGGATTGATCACAGCAGTCAACCTTCAGAAAAAACTTGGCGTCGACCAAGCGAACATTACATTAATCAACAAACACGATTATCATTATCAAACAACGTGGTTACACGAACCAGCAGCAGGTACGATGTCTGCTGAACAAGCACGTATCTATATCAATGATGTCATCAATCCTTCACGCGTTAAGCTTGTTAAAGGAATCGTCGAAAAAGTCGATACAGCAAACAATACAGTGAAGCTTGTGGATGGCGGGACAGTCCCTTACGATTATGTCGTCGTGGCACTCGGTGGAGTTCCTGAAACATTCGGCATCAAAGGGTTGAAAGAGAATGCTCTAACAATCAGTTCATTGAACAGTGTCCGGAAAATCAAAGAACACATCGACTACTCATTCGCAGAGTACAAAACGACGGGTTCAACAAACCGTTCACTCTTGACGATCGTCGTCGGTGGTGCCGGGTTTACAGGAATCGAGTTCATGGGTGAGCTCGTCAACCGGATCCCTGAACTGTGCAAACAGTATGACATCCCACGCGAACTTGTTCGTGTCGTCAATATCGAAGCGGCTCCAACAGTCCTTCCTGGATTTGATGCCGATCTCGTTAACTACGCACACAAATGGCTTGAGCGCCAAGGCATCGAGTTTAAACTCGGTAACGGCATCAAGGAATGTGGACCGGGTAGCGTGACATTCGGACCACTTCAAGGTGATACGACAGAAACAATCGAAGCGAACACAATCATCTGGACAGGTGGCGTCAGCGGAAACCCTGTTGTTGCAGCATCTGGTTTCGAAGCGATGCGTAACCGTGTAGTCGTTGCAGAAGATCTCCGTGTTCCTGGACATGAAAATGTCTTCATGATTGGTGACTGTTCAGCTGTTATGGATCCGGCTTCAAACCGTCCGTACCCGCCGACAGCACAAATCGCGACACAACAGGCACACAAAGTGGCTGAAAACATTGCAGCACTCATCGGTGGACGTCAAACATCGACATTCACATATGAAAACAAAGGAACTGTCGCTTCACTTGGTCATAAAGATGGAATCGGAATGGTCTTCGGTAAGAAGATTTACGGCCGCAATGCATCATTCATGAAAAAAGTCATCGACAACAAACATTTCCTTGAGCTTAAAAAGATTGGTCTTGCCATCAAAAAAGGTAAATTCTAAGTTCACGTTTTAGGCAAATGTACACTCGTGCATTTGCCTTTTTTGTCGGTTATACTAAAAGAGATTTAAAGGGGGAACATTATGCATATCATTCAAGCCGTGATCGGGAGCGTTCTTTATCTCGTCATGTTCTTTAGTATCGGTTTTATCTTAAACATGTTATTACGCAGTACGTGGATCATGCTTGTCCTGTATCCGATCATCATCATCATGATGATTGATAACCAGTCGACACTGGATTATTTCACGAGTGCGCGTGAAGCGATTCCGAAACTTGGGGAACGTATCATGGGTCTGCAGACGGCAGACATCACGATGTTCGTAGCCGGTCTTGCCGGAATCATCATCGCCGGGATGTCGATTCGCTTCCTGCGTAAGAGCGGTTACCAAATGTTTTAAAGTCTACTTGAGTGAGTAGGCTTTTTTAGTATGTGAAAACACGTTATAATGAAAACAGTGTCTTTTAAAAAATGTGTAAGAGCAGATAGGGTTGAGAGCGAATGGATAAACAAATGTACCACGTTATCAAAGTCTTGAATAATAATGTCGTCATTTGTTCGACTGGTGCCAACCAGGAAGTCATTATCCTCGCAAAAGGGATTGGCTTCGGTCGGAAGCCAGGCGATCAACTAACGGATCTTGATAAATTAGAAAAAGTGTATACGTTAAAGGATAAAGACGAACAGGCGCAGTACAAAGCACTTGTCGGACATTTGGATGAAAACTTCATCGCCTTGATGAATGAAATCGTTTCAATGATTGAAACGCGATTCGGAAAACGGGTGGATGAACATATTCACATCGGTTTGACGGATCACTTGACGTTTACATTCAAGCGACTTGAACAAGGGATGGAAGTGACGAATCCGTTTCTTGCTGAAACCGAAGCCTTGTATCCGGAAGAGTATGCTTTAGCTGAAGAAATCGTTGAATTCATCAGCGCCGAGATGAATTTTTATTTACCGCCGGCTGAAACCGGATTTATTGCCCTTCATATTCATTCGGCGACGAACTTCAAAGATGTACTCGAAGTCAACCGGCACCATCAATTGGTTGGATTAATTGCGAGTCATATCGAACAACGGTTACAGATTAAAATCGACCGGAAATCACTGGATTACAAGCGTTTAATCCGGCACTTACGATCGGCGATTGAAAGGGTTTCCAATGGGGAGTACCTAGAGGCGCCAGAAAAAGTAGAAAAGCTATTGCGCGAAGAATATCCGCTGTGCTATGATACTGCTTGGGAGCTGATGTCCATCATGGAACGTCAGTTGAAGAAAGCGGTACCGCGCGGCGAAGCGACGTATCTTACGATGCATCTGCAACGCTTAGTGCAGTACGATTTAGGTAAATGACCGCACGGACTACGTGTTACTGATACGATCAGGCATGAGTGGGATGTCGGGCAAGATGATTTATTTCCGTTTCTATTTTTACGGGATAAGTGTATTTTGTCTACAATCCGCTTGTGCCTGATTTTTTTCTGTAAAAATCGGTCAGATGTCTGACTTTTTTCGACCTGTCATTGGTATTATTCCTTATTCTTAGCTCGTACATCAAAAGGAGGAAACACACATGTTCAAACAGATTTTTGCTGTTCTTCAACGTGTCGGTAAAGCGTTGATGCTTCCTGTTGCGATTTTGCCTGCTGCCGGGATCTTACTTGGATTCGGTAACGCGATGCAAAATCCGAACTTGACGTCAAAACTCGAGTTCTTAAAAAATGATGCAATCATCAAGGTTGCAAAATTGATGGAAGCAGCCGGGGATATCATCTTCGGTAACTTAGCACTCTTATTCGCGGTCGGTGTCGCGATCGGATTAGCAGGAGACGGCGCTGCCGGACTTGCTGCCATCGTCGGATTCCTGATCATGAACAAAACAATGAGCGTTTGGCTCGGCGTTACACCAGAAATGGTTGCTAACGGACAAGGATACGCAAACGTACTCGGTATCCCGACACTTCAAACAGGTGTTTTCGGTGGTATCATCATCGGTTTAATCGCAGCCTGGGCATACGGGAAGTATCATAATCTCGAATTGCCGCAATTCCTCGGATTCTTCGCAGGAAAACGTTTTGTTCCAATCGTTACAGCAGTTGTTTCATTATTTGCAGGTCTTGTACTTGTTTTCGTTTGGCCGTTCGCTCAAGACGGGTTGAACACATTCTCCCACTTCATGATGGAGAAAAACCCAACACTTGCAGCATTCGTCTTTGGTCTCATTGAACGTTCATTGATTCCATTTGGTCTTCACCACATCTTCTACGCACCATTCTGGTTCGAGTTCGGTTCATACACGAACAAAGCCGGTACAGTTGTTCACGGTGACCAAGCGATCTTCTTCGCTCAGTTAAAAGATAACGTTGCCTTGACAGCTGGTACATTCATGACTGGTAAATTCCCGTTCATGATGTTCGGTCTTCCGGCAGCAGCACTTGCTATGTACCATGAAGCACGCCCAGAGCGTCGCGCAATCGTTGGTGGTCTTCTTGGATCAGCAGCACTTACAGCATTCTTGACAGGTATCACAGAGCCAATCGAATTCGCATTCTTATTCGTTGCTCCAATCTTGTTCGCAGTTCACGCAGTCTTCGCAGGTCTTTCGTTCATGACAATGCAACTCTTGAACGTTAAAATCGGTATGACATTCTCAGGTGGATTGATTGACTTCCTTCTCTTCGGTGTCCTTCCAGGACGCACGCAGTGGTGGCTCGTCATCGTCGTCGGTCTTGTTCTTGCAGTTGTTTACTACGTCGGATTCCGTTTCGCAATCCGCAAGTTCAACTTGAAAACACCGGGTCGTGAAGACGAAGTTCAAGAGACATCAATGGCACAAGGTTCTGAACTCGCAGCAGGTATTCTTGATGCACTTGGTTCTGAATCAAACATTAAACACCTGGACGCATGTATCACACGTCTTCGTGTTGAAGTCCTTGATAAATCAAAAGTTGACAAAAATGAATTGAAAAAATTAGGTGCTGCAGGAGTTCTTGAAGTTGGTAACAACGTTCAAGCGATCTACGGACCGAAATCAGATAACATTAAATCTGAAATTCAAGCTGTCATCGCATCACGTAAACAAGAAAAATCAGTCTAATGAGTAAAAGAGCTTTCCCGATTTGGGAAGGCTCTTTTTTTGTGGAAAGAAACATGAAGGAAATAGTTTTGTGGAAGAAACATTAAGGGTATGAAGTAAGTAGTTTGGTCAAAAAAAGGAGGGAAATCACTGATGTGGAAAAACGTGTTCGGTGTATTGCAACGGATCGGTAAAGCGCTGATGTTACCGGTCGCAATCCTACCGGCAGCGGGGCTGCTCCTGGCGTTTGGTACGGCGTTTCAAAACCCGAACCTGACGCAGTATCTTCCGTTTCTCGAAAATGATGCACTAGTGGTCATTTGGCGGGTCATGCAAGATGCAGGGGACATCATCTTTGCCAATTTAGGATTACTGTTTGCCGTCGGGGTTGCGATTGGCCTTGCGAATGGTGAAGGGGTCGCCGGGTTAGCTGCGATTGTCGGATTTTTGATCATGAACAAAGTTATCAGCTCATTTTTACAGATTACACCTGAAAAGATTACAGAAGCACAAAAGTCGAGTGATTTATCGTATGCCACCGTGTTAGGGATACCGACCCTGCAAATGGGGGTATTCGGAGGGATCATCGCCGGATTGATTGCGGCGTACAGCTATAATAAATTCTTTAAGATTAAACTTCCGGATTTCCTTGGATTCTTTGCCGGTAAACGATTTGTACCAATTGCTACAGCGCTATTCAGTTTAGTCGCTGGTTTTGCACTGTCTTATATTTGGCCACCAATCGGGACAGGAATCAACACGTTCTCGAAAACCATCATCGAATCAAACGAAACGTTATCTGCCTTCATTTTTGGATTAGTCGAACGTTCCCTCATTCCGTTTGGTCTCCACCATATTTGGTATTCAAGTTTCTGGTTCCAGTTCGGTGAATACACCGATAAAGCCGGTAATCTCGTCAACGGGGATCAGCGGATCTTCTTCGCCCAGTTAAAAGATGGTGTTCCATTTACAGCCGGAACGTATATGACGGGAAAATATCCGTTCATGATGTTTGGACTTCCTGCTGCCTGTCTTGCGATGTATCATACGGTTGCGAAAGATCGCCGAAAAGCAGTTGAAGGGTTATATTTCTCGGCTGCCCTGACTTCTTTCCTGACAGGGATCACTGAACCTGTTGAGTTTTCGTTCGTATTCGTTGCACCGTTATTGTTTGCAGTCCATGCTGTTTTTGCCGGATTATCCTTTATGATCATGGACATCCTGAATGTCAAAATCGGGATGACCTTCTCCGGAGGATTGATTGACTATACGTTGTTCGGTATTTTACCAAACCGGACTTCCTGGTGGCTCGTCATTCCGGTAGGTCTCGTCTTCGCGGTCATTTATTACTTTGGTTTCCGTTTCGTCATCAAGAAATTTGATTTGAAGATTCCTGGACGCGAAGCGATTCAGGAAGGTGCAGCAACAGCCGGTGCGACAGCCGGTGAATTGCCGTATGAAATTCTTCAAGCGTTTGGTGGACCCGCGAATATCAAACACTTGGATGCTTGTATCACACGACTCCGGATTACCGTCAATGATAAATCTGGGGTCAACAAAGAGCGCTTGAAACAACTCGGTGCTGCCGGTGTCCTCGAAGTAGGGGATAACGTCCAGGCAATCTTTGGTCCGAAGTCGGATGGCATCAAGACCGAAATGGCAGAAATTATGAACGACCCGAACTATCAACCGCCGGCTAAGCCGGAAGCTGATCCGATTCCACAAGTGCCAACAGGAGCGGAAGCGCGGACGGATGACCGCTCTGACTTAGCCGGTAAAGATGGAGCATATGTACCGGTTGAAGGATATGTTTCGCCACTGAGCGGTGTGATTCGTTCACTTGATGACGTACCGGATCAGGTTTTCTCTGGACGGATGATGGGTGACGGTTATGCGATTGAGCCGACAGAAGGATATGTCGTTTCTCCTGTATCCGGTGAAATCACGACGTTCTTCCCGACGAAACACGCGATTGGCATCCTTGCTGATAATGGAGACGAAATTTTAATTCATATCGGAATCGATACCGTCTCGCTTGAAGGAAAAGGATTCGAAGCACTCGCGAAAGCCGGGGATCGGGTCGAACCGGGATCACCATTATTAAATGTTGATCTAGAACAAATCCGGCCACTTGTTCCATCGTTACTCACGCCAATCATCGTCACGAACAGCGGCGACCGGAAAGTCTCGGTCGATGTTGGAAAAACAGTCGAAGCCGGTGAAAAGATTTCGTATGACATTAAATAATGAGCGGTACGATGAACACGATTCCGTTTTTGGAATCGTGTTTTTTTATATGCAGCGAACATTTAACAGTGAGATTTTGCACATACGATGATACAATGAATAAGCTATTATGAAGATTAGCTATTTTTTTGAAAAGAAAGAGGTGAGTCGATGGCTACGACTTCGACAAAAACACGCTATGTCGTGTTAGGGTTATTGATCGGGATTTTGGTAGCGGCAATGGATAATACCATCGTTGCAACAGCAATGCCGACAATCGTCAGTGAATTAAACGGCTTTGATCAATATGCATGGGTCACATCGGCCTACATGATTGCGACTGTGGCCGGGATGCCGATTTTTGGTAAATTGAGTGACATGTATGGTCGGAAACGATTCTTCTTATTTGGAATGTTACTGTTTATCGCAGGAAGTATTCTTTGCGGAATGGCCGACTCGATCGTGGAACTATCCGTATATCGTGCCGTTCAAGGTCTTGGCGGCGGTGCTTTAATGCCAATCGCCTTTACGATTATTTTTGATATTTTTCCACCGGAAAAACGGGGGAAAGTCAGCGGATTGTTTGGGGCCGTCTTCGGAATTTCAAGTATCTTTGGTCCGTTACTTGGTGCCGTCTTAACGGATGCCATCAATTGGCGCTGGGTCTTCTATATCAATATTCCATTAGGGATTTTGGCGTTAACACTCGTTTCACTGTTTTACAAGGAGTCACCGGTTCACCGGACACAAAAAATCGATTATGCCGGAGCGGTGACGTTGGTTGCCGGACTTGTCCTATTCCTGCTGGCACTTGAAATGGGCGGAAAAGATTATGCGTGGAACTCACCGCAAATCCTCGGTTTGTTTGGAGCAGCACTTGTTGCCTTCATCGTCTTTGGCTTCATCGAACGCCGGGCAGCTGATCCGGTCATCACGTTCAGCTTATTTAGACGGCAATTGTTTGCGGCGACACAAGGCGTAGCCTTCTTCTATGGCTTTGTCTTTATCTCCGCCAGTGTCTTTATTCCGATTTTTGTCCAAGGTGTGTTTGGTGGTAGCGCGACCAATTCGGGTCTGATCTTGATGCCGATGTTGATTGCATCCGTCGTTTCGGCCCAACTCGGTGGACGTCTACCGAATAAATACGGATTCCGGAATGTCATGCTCGTTTCAGCTGTTTTCTTCTTATTAGGCGTTTATCTCTTGAGTACGATGTCGCTTGAAACATCAAGAACAGCCATCACGATCTATATGATCATTTTAGGGTTTGGTGTCGGATTCAGTTTCTCGTTACTCAACCTGGCGAGTATCAACGGAATTGAGATGCAACGGCGCGGTGCTGCCACATCGATGGGATCGACGTTCCGGACCATCGGAATGACGCTCGGGGTAACAGTTCTTGGTATTGTCCAGTCGCGGACATTCTCATCGACGATCAGTGAACAGTTGCCAAATGGCAATGCACCGGATGGCGGACAATTCCCGACGGCTTCGGCCCTTGCGAAGATGCCGCCGGAAGTAGCGAATGCCATCAAGTCATCACTTGCCGAATCGATTTCATCCGTCTACCTGTGGGCTTTGATTCCAGCAGTACTCGGTGTCATCTTTGTGTTCCTGATGGGGAATGAACGTCCGACGTTAAAAGAAGGACAAGGCGAACGACCAAAAGCAAAACAAGCATAATGTGTAGTTAAAGCGATTTAGATAAACATTAACAGACGAGAGGAAAGTGGATGTCAAAATCCGCTTTCCTTTTTTGTTGTTCGAAATCATTCAATGCACGAGACTCCTGCAGGAAAAAGCGCAAGTGCAAACTGCGCTGTCAGAGACAAACAAGACCCGCTTTTCTGCCCACACGGGGCAGGAAAACTGGCTTGTGTCTCGCCTGAGAAAAGCGAGTACAGAGAGGAATGATTTCGACGTAGGATAATCCGATTTCCCGCACAAAGTAAAGGAAAAGGGGATACTTTGTTAACGAGACAAAAAAACACGCCCCGAGACGGGACGTGTCTGAAAAACCTTATTTTTTGATATCGAATGTTGTGCTGAGGAAGTTAACGACATCTTCCGCTGTATCCATATCGAGTACTTGTTCAACGACTGCTTCACATTCTGCTTTGTTCAAGCGCGTCATTAAGCTGCGTGCACGAAGGACGGAAGAAGCTGACATTGAGAATTCGTCGAGTCCGAGTCCGAGAAGGATTGGAAGCGCGAGTTCTTCTCCAGCCATCTCACCACACATGCCGACCCATTTGCCTGCTTTGTGTGCTTCTGTGATGACGTTGTTTAAGAGGTTCAAGATGGCCGGGTTGAACGGTTGGTAGAGATATGAAACTTTCTCATTCATCCGGTCAGCTGCCATCGTGTATTGAATCAAGTCGTTTGTTCCGACTGAGAAGAAGTCGACTTCTTTCGCGAATTGTTTCGCCATGACAGCTGTTGATGGAATCTCGACCATCATACCAACTTCGATGTCTTCAGAAACCGTCACGCCTTCTGCTTGAAGGTTTGCTTTTTCTTCCAAGAGAAGCGCTTTTGCTGCACGGAATTCTTCGAGTGTCGCGATCATCGGGAACATGACAGCAAGTTTTCCGTACGCGCTTGCCCGGAGAAGGGCACGGAGCTGTGTCCGGAAGAGATCTGTTTGGTCCAGGCAAAGACGGATTGCACGGTAGCCGAGGAACGGGTTCATCTCATGCGGGAGGTCGAGGTAAGACAACTCTTTGTCGCCGCCGATATCGAGTGTCCGGATGACAACTTTTTTATCGCCCATCGATTCGAGAACCGTTTTGTAAGCCGTGAATTGCTCGTCTTCCGTCGGGAACGTTTCAGCGTCCATGTAAAGGAACTCTGTCCGGTATAATCCGACTGCTTCCGCACCATTCTCGAGAACGCCTTTTACATCGTTTGGTGTTCCGATGTTCGCTGCGAGCTCGACGTGATGACCGTCTGCTGTAACTGTTTTTTCGTTTTTTAGTTTTTTCCACTCTTCTTTTTGAGCGATATACGCTGAACGTTTTTCTTCATACTCTGCGATTTGTTCGCTTGAAGGGTTGACGATGACGTCACCCTCTGTACCGTCAAGAATCAAGAAATCACCGTGTTTGACTTCCGTCAAGACGACTTTTGTTCCGACGACAGCCGGAATTTCAAGAGAACGGGACATGATCGCCGAGTGCGAAGTCCGTCCACCGATGTTCGTAGCAAATCCTTTTGCATACTTCCGGTTGAGTTGTGCTGTATCTGAAGGTGTTAAATCTTCTGCAATGATGATGACTTCTTCATTGATTTGAGCCGGTGTAACGAATGTGATACCGAGCAAGTGGGCCATCGTCCGTTTTGTAACGTCACGGACATCGGCTGCACGCTCACGCATGTATTCGTTATCCATGGATTCAAAAATCATGACCATCATCTGTGACACTTCATCGAGTGCTTGGGCTGCATTGGTCTTCTCATCGTCAATTTTTGCGTTGACTTGGCTGACGATTTCCGGGTCTTCCAAGATCAAGAGGTGAGCTGAGAAGATTTCCGCTTTGTCTGCACCGAGTTCTTTTAATGTGTTTTCACGGATGATTTCAAGTTCACCCTTCGACTTAACGATGGCGGCTTGGAAACGTTCCTTTTCTGCTGCCGAGTCCTCGATTTTATTCGTTGGAATGTCAAAGACAGGTGTTTCCATTACGAATGCCTTTGCAATCGCAATCCCTGCAGAAGCGCCAATTCCTTTGATGTGCTGTGCCATGTGCATTACCCTCTTTTCAGTAAGTTTTTTCGCCGCAGCGACGTCATTTCTTTGCTATCTATAGATACCCATAAACGCATCTCTCTTAACGGGTCGCTTGCGGACTCTCCCTTTGAATGAAAACGTAGACATTTCTGTCGTTGCCAAATGACCGTTAAAATAGAAGTGCCTGTCCTTTTCACCTGTTTAATCCTATCATATTGTGAAACAGGCAACAATTGTTTGAAACGCTTCAAATCGACAAATTAAAGAACGTCTTCTTTGAGAACGGTTTCATTTGTCTCGGAGGCTATCAGTTGGAAAATTGGATTAAACACTTCATACTAATATGTATCACTAAAGGGGGATTTGAATATGCGATGGAATCAAGTAGATCCACAAGCTCATGTCGAAGTACTCGTTGTCGGTATTTCAGGAAACCAGCCGGTCGAGGAACGGATCCGGTCACTTTATCCGGATCGTTTGGATGAATGGGTACGCCGAGGGGATATCTCAACGAAACAAGGAGAACTCCGCTTGTTGCCGACACTGACTGGAACCGTGGAACGTGTGTTGTTCGTCGGTCTTGGGAAAGCCGAAGGACTTACGACAGACAGCCTTCGCCGATTATTCGGAAAAGCAGCTCAGTTCTTGAAAGCACGCCAGTTATCCAAAGTGACGATTGATGCGACGACTTTCCCGGGTCAACCGGTCGAACTGATTGCTGAGACGTTTGGCTTAGCTACATATGAAGTCAAACATTATAAAACAAACACGCGGGGCACATATGATCTGGATTTAACAATCTGGTCAGACGCGGGAGATCAGGATGTTGTACGTGGGGAAGCACTTGCGCAAGCGACGAATCTCGCGCGCCGTCTCGTCACGATGCCGGGTAACCTGTTGACTGCACCTGCTTTGGCGGATGAAGCCCGCTTTATTGCCGAGCGTCACGGGCATGATTTGAAGATTCTTGAAAAAACAGATATGGAAGCGCTCGGGATGGGTGCATTGCTTGCCGTCAATCAAGGGTCGACAATTCCACCGAAACTGATTGTCCTTGAATACAAAGGAGCAGGCGACGAGGCTCCGATTGCCGTCGTCGGAAAAGGTGTGACTTTCGATACAGGCGGTTACTCGATTAAACCAAAAGACGGAATCGTCGGGATGAAAGGGGATATGGGAGGAGCCGCAGCCGTCCTCGGATTGTTTGAAGCCCTCGGTCAGCTTAAACCGAATGTAAACGTCTTGGGAGTCATTCCGGCGACGGATAACATGATTTCCGGTGATGCTTTTAAACCGGATGATGTCATCACGTCAATGGCAGGAAAAACGATTGAAATCCTGAACACCGATGCGGAAGGACGCCTTGTCCTGGCAGATGCCGTCACCTACGCCAAAGAATACAAGCCGAAGATGATCATTGACCTTGCGACGCTGACAGGCGGAGTCTTAGTGGCACTTGGAACAGAAATCACAGGGGCATTGACGAATGATGCTGATCTGTACGAACGATTTGAAGCCGTGACACAAGAGACAAACGAAATGGTCTGGCAGATGCCGTACGTTGATCAGTTCATCAAGCAGGTCCGACGCTCGGACGTCGCAGACTTAAATAACTCACCGGGACGGATGGGACATATGATTTTCGGTGGTGCGTTTGTCGGTGAATTTGTCGGTGAGACCCCGTGGCTCCACCTTGATATCGCCGGAACATCCGAACAAAAAGCCGCGACGGAACTTGGTCCAAAAGGGGCGACCGGTGTCATGGTCCGCAGTCTGTATCATTTCGTCGAACGCGAAAAATGATGCGCGTCAACAGCGTCCTCATTTTAATGACAATCGTTAGTATCGTCTGGTACCTGGATGCACGGGAACAGATTTCTTTAGCGGCAGCGACTTTTTTTGGTGTCTTTACGATTTTATCGCTCCTTAAGAGTCTGCGGGAGAAGTCCAATGGACGTCACCGGAATTGATGCGGCGAAAGCCGGATGGGTGGCTGTATCGATTCAAGACGGTCAGTTTTCCTGGACGGTCGCTCCGTCACTCGACGAAATCGAATGCGGAACCCGGACCTATATCGATATGCCGATTGGACTGGAAGAAGACAAACGCCGGGCAGTCGATCAGTTGTTACGGGAAGAATTGAAGCCTGGCCGAACGAGCAGTGTCTTTAATGCCCCGTTGCGTGCAGCACTGGAGCAAGCCGGTTATCCGGAAGCAAACGAGTATTCGAAGCAGCAGGCAGGTTTCGGTCTCTCCAAACAAGCGTGGTATCTGTTACCGAAAATCCAACAGGTACGGAACTGTTATCGACCGGGCATGGTGGAATCCCATCCGGAAGTCTGTTTTGCCCGCCTGACCGGTCATCCGGCACGTCACAGTAAACGGACGGTCGAGGGAATGGCAGAGCGGGCAGAACTGTTGCGACGGTACGGTTGTCCGGCTTACTGGGAACTAAATGTGCGCGGTGTCGCGACAGACGACTGGATCGATGCCTGTCTCCTGGCAGTTGCTGCCACGTTACCGGCAGTCTATGTGCCGGACGATCGTCCGGTTGATTCGATGGGATTTCCGTTATATGCCGCATTACCGAAAAAAATCACCTTCACCGAAATGGTGTAGGTGATCCTTTGATAAAGTCCCAAAGATAATGAAAAATCCTCGCGTTGTGTAACGCTTTGATGATGACCGCAATCAAGGGACCTAAAATCAATCCGAAGACGCCGAACACCTGAATACCGACAAATAAGGCGATTAAGGCGGTGATCGGTTGAATACCGATGTTATCGCCGACGATTTTAGGTTCCATGATATTGCGTTGTAAGATGACGATTCCGTAAAGAATCGCAAGACCGATGGCAAGACCCGTATCTCCCGTAATGATGGAATAGGCAATCCAAGGCAAAAAGACGGAGCCGGTTCCAAGATAGGGTAAGATGTCAAAAAATGCCGCGATAAAGGCGATCGCAAACGGATGCTCGACTCCGATGATCAACAGTCCGATCAGGACGATGAAAAATGTAATCGTAATCAATGTCAGTTGCGCTTTGATATAACCGAACAAAGCGGACCGGAGACTCGTGACGACCGATTCGGCACGGGCGAACCATGGTAACATTTCGTATTGCTTCAATCTGATTTCGTACTTGTGCCAGTCTTTTGAGATGAAGAACCAGGCGAGCAAGACGATGACTAAAATCAACGCGATGGAGGGTAATGTCGCTAAAATCGTCTGCAACATCCCGGCGACACTTTTGGAGCCTTCACCGATCGCACTGGCAAGGGAACTGCCGAGGGACTGGATACTGTTTTGGACCGTATTTTGTTGTGACGGTTCAAGTGAGCGAAGGGCTTCCGACGCATCGTTCCAAATCGGTGCCAGCTTTTCGTTGTAGAGTTTTTGGAAATAAAGACTCAGCTCCTGGATTTGTGCCGGCAGCTGATTGGCGACAAACACAAGTCCACGAATCAACTGCATGATGATCAAGACGAGCGAGCCGATCAATAAACCGCTCATTAAAATGATGGACAGCAGAGCACCCCAACCGCGGTTGATCCGAAGTCGTTTTTGGAAAAAGTCGACGAGCGGCCGACTGAATAAAGCCAATAGAAAAGCAAAGACGAACGGGTACATGAAAGAAGACAAGCGAACGATCAGCCAACCGGTGAAAAAGATGGCAAGGATGACGCCAATGAAACGGGCTAATTGCCACAAACGTTCAGTCGACATAAGCAACACCTCTTACTATGTATGGAATGTCATCATCATATCATGTTTGTCAGACGAACGTATCGTTCAAAAGGGGAGGAATTCAGATGAAACGAAAAGAAATGGGATTACTCGTCTCGCTCGCCGTTGCGAGCGGACTGGCTGTTCGGGAATGGCGGAAGAACCAACAGTTTACGAAACGATTTAAGGAACAATCGGAAGACCGGCTTGTGAAGGGACTGGCGGAGGTGCAGGACGATGCAGGAGATGATTCTTCTTCAACAAAAGGTTAATGAAACGATTCGAGCGCTCGGAGGATATTTTCGCCCGTTATCTGGATTAGCCCGTTTGATTGAGGAGGTCGGTGAAGTCGGGGAGGCGCTCGAAACCGGAGACGAGTCGTCGTTTCAAGCGGAACTGGTCGATGTCCTGATGATTTCGACCTGTCTTGCGAATCAATACGTGACGGATTTGGCACAGCAACATCAACAGCTCGGGACGATCGAAGACGAGGTGCGAGGTTCGTTTTACCGCCTTGTTCATGAAACGGGGCAGGTCGCTCGTGTCATGAACGGATATGAAGGTGACAAGCCGCCGAAAAAGACGGAAGACGTCATTCCGATCGGGACATCGCTCGCCCGTCTCCAGCGTGAACTGTTCCGGTTGGCCCGTCCCCTCGGAATCAACCTCCTGAAAGAAATCGACCGGACAAACGAGAAGAATCTGAATCGTGACCGTAAACGGTTTGCTTTGACACGTGATCCGGTGACAGAAGCGACGATTGATCACTTCCGAAGCGCAACGGGCAATACGGAACGTCTCTGGGGTGCACCCGTCCATGAAAGCGGCCTCTCGCTCGAGGCGCATATTCGGGCGTCACTGCCGTCGTTACGCCGGTTCTTGCGTTGTGCCCGGATTGAAGGCATTGATGGATTCGTCATCGAGGCTCCGATCGAGCGGACTGACAGTTTACGAAGCGTCAAAGATCAGGCTGATGAAATCGGACGAATCATTAAGGAACAGACACCGCTGTCGTTTAAAGAAGCACCGTACCGGATTGATGTCTATGCCCCTCAACTCGGTCCGGTATCGCCGTATCATGCGGAAGACGACCACCGGATGTTTATCGTCCTACATGTCGATGAGTAACTAAAAAAGAAGCATCCTTTCCCAATTTGGAATGGATGCTTCTTTTGGTGTAGATCATCGTGAGGGATTCGATAGTTCGACCTGTTTCTGATTCAAGTGTTGCATGAAACGGTTGATCCGGTGAATCGCCTGTTGGAGCTGTTCGATCGAACTGGCATAACTGGCCCGGACATAACCTTCTCCACTTGCACCGAATACAGAACCGGGGACGACCGCGACGCGTTCCGCAAGCAACAGTTGCTCTGCGAATTCCTCACTCGTCAAACCGGTTCCGCCGATGTACGGGAAGGCATAGAACGCCCCACCCGGTGAATGCGTCGGCAGTCCGGCGTCATTTAACGCTTTGACGAAATAGTTCCGCCGTTGCCGGTAACTGCGGACCATATCCGGAACTGTCTTATGACGCGAACGTAAGGCTTCGATTCCGGCGAACTGAACGAGCGTCGGGGCACACATCATGCCATACTGATGAACTTTCAGCATCGCCTGGCTGATAGCGGGCGGGGCACAGGTAAAACCGAGCCGCCAACCGGTCATCGCAAAGGCTTTAGAAAACCCGTTGATGACAATCGTCCGTTCCCGCATATCGGGAAGGGTCGCAAAACAAGTCGGCTCGTCTTCATAAGAAAGTTCAGCGTAGATTTCATCGCTGATGACATAAAGATCATGTTTCTTGGCAAGCAACGCGAGATCGGCCAATTGATCGCGTGTCATGACGGAACCGGTCGGATTGGACGGGAAACAAAAGATGATCGCTTTTGTCCGGTCTGTGATGACCGCTTCAATCGTTTCCGGCTGAATCGTAAATCCGTCTTCTGCACGACAGGCTGCCGCGACAGGAATACCGCCTGCCAGTTCAATCAATGGAGCATACGAGACGAAGGCCGGTTCAACGACGATGACTTCGTCTCCCGGATTGATCAACGTCCGAAAGGCTAAATCGAGTCCTTCCGAAGCACCGGTCGTGACGATGATTTCGTCCGCGACCTGATAGTCAATCGAAAATTTTTCTTGCATGTACAAACGGATCTCCTGGCGTAATTCGACTAATCCGGCATTGGCACTGTATGCCGTATAACCTTGTTCGAGCGCAGCGAAACTGGCTTCCCGGACATTCCAGGGGGTGACAAAATCAGGTTCGCCGACACCAAGCGAGATGACATCTTCCATCGAACCGGCTAAATCAAAAAAACGCCGGATACCGGAAGGGGCCAATCGTTCGACACGTTCAGATAAATGTTTCATGGAGACACCTTCAATCGTTTGTCCCCGTCATCCTGGCTGAATAAAACGCCGTCATGTTTATACGTTTTGAGACGGAAATGGGTTGTCGTCGAAATGACAGAATCGAGTGTCGATAATTTTTCTGAGACGAACTGTGATACTTCCTGCAGGGATTTTCCGTCAAGGACGACTTGTAAATCGTATGCTCCTGACATCAAATAGAGTGACGTCACTTCCGGGAAGCGGTGGATGCGTTCTGCGACCTCATCAAAGCCGCGTCCCCGTTTCGGTGTCACTTTGACATCGATGAAAGCGGTCACGCCATGGTGAGCATGGATTTTTTGCCAGTCGATAACGGCTGTATAACCGAGCAGGACCCCGTCTTGTTTAAACGTCTCGAGTGAAGATGACACCTCTTCCTCTGTCAAATTAAGCATTTGAGCAGCTAAGACAGGATCGACCGGTCCATTCTGCGTCAATAATTCCAGTAGTTCTAGTTGTTTGTCTGTGTACACAATCATCACTCGCTTTCTGTCAGGTTGCCATGGAACGTCCGGCGTGTCTCGCGTAGCCGGGAGCGACGTTCCTCTTGTACGATGTGGAAATTTTTCATATCAGTTGTCGGGAGATGATGCTTTTCGACGAGTCGGTCAAAATAGACGCGACGCGACGCATCCTGCTTAGCCGATTGGTGGTTGCCCGCAGGATTAAACGCATACAGGACGGTTGCCCGGGCCGGGTGCAGAACGAGATGATCCTGTCCGACACGCAAAATCCAGTCCCAATCCCAATAGTTGAAGACGTCTTCATCAAATAAACCAAGTTTTTCATGAAGTGACTTGCGATAGAGGGAACCGGACGGGATATAGGTCGAATCCTCTTTCATCGCTTCCCGGTCATACGGATAAGCAAAAGGTTCCGTCGTTTTTACGACACGCCGGTCCTGTTGCCACTCGTAAGTGAACAGTTCGGCATCGACGTACGTCAAGTCCGCACCGGCCTCAAGATCGCCGACAACTTCCTCGATATGTGAAGGCAACAATAAATCGTCGTCGTCGTGGAGAAGGATATACTTTCCTGTTGCTAACGAGACACCGTGATTTCGTGCCCGGACATGGTGGTTTTCCGGCAAATCGATTGACGTGATTGTCAGTTTGTCCTGAAAGTCAGTCAGGACAGGAGTCAGCGGCTCGCCGTTATTGTTTAAGATGATGACTTCAAAATCCTGATAGATTTGTTTTGTCAGTGCGGTCAGTGCTTCGCGCAACTCACGCAATCTGTTATATGTGGGGATGATGACTGAGACCATCGGCATTTAAGTCGTCTCCTTAGAACAAAGACACCCTTGAAATTCAGGTGTCCTTGTGAGATATTTACATTTTTTCTTCGATTGTCGGAAGTAAGTCATTCCATTCAGCGTCAGCTTCTTTTGTGACGGTGACGAAATCACCGTATGCAAATAGATTATCGATGCCGTCAATCGTGATGAGTGATGCGAGCAAAGCATCTTCCGGTGTATCCCCTTTTTTGACGCTGGTGCTCTTGGCACCGAAACGGTCTCCGTCGAGGGTGATTTTTACTGAGTTCGGGTTAGGCGTGTAGTCAACTTGCATAATCAGTCTCCTTTCAAAGTTCACACGAAGCTTCACATAAAAGTAAGTTCGTTGCGAGTAAAATCAATTCCTGCTGATCCGGTCGTTCATCAAATGATTCTTCAAAAACGCTCCCGATTGCTTCCGCAAGCGGGCTTATTTGATCATGAACCGTCAGTAAGCTTAGTATAGCAGACATTTCCGTCGGATAATTTCCTTCTCCTAGGTGAAATGGATCATATTTTTTTAAAAGTTCTTTTGAACTCATAATCACTAAAACTCCTTATCTCAATATATCTCAAAAGGCGGTAGTCCGCCTTTTCAAATTTGTTTGACCTGAATTTCAATGCAAGGGCTTATTTTTCCGGCATTTAGTGATAACCTATATCTTGTAGATAAATAGGTTTAAAAATGCCTGAAACGTCTATATATAGAGTGAAGATTGAATAACACTTTCTATATGTAGGGCGTCTTTTTTTAGTTTAGCGCATTTTTTACGGCAACGGAACCTATTTTAAAGTTAGAGAATGGGAGTGGTTCATAGTGGCATCTCCACTGAATACAGCACGCATCTATCAAGGTGCAATGACAATAGAAGATGTATATACGGTCATCCGTCAGATTACAGCATCATACTCGGAGCTCGACGTCGAGCGTTACACAGAACGCGCGATTCGGGCACTCGAAGGGAAGACGTTACAGGCGGATCAAGTCTATGAACTCTTAACCATGCATGCACTTGACATGTTGAAGGCAGAAGAACCGAACTGGACGTTTGTTGCGACAGCAACGTACTTGAACCGGTTGTATCTTGAAGCGAGTGAAAACCGCGGCTATGCAGCGGACGAACGGTACGGCTCGCTATATCACTTGATTGAAAAATTAACGGAGATTGGTATTTTCACACCCCACCTTCTGGAGACGTATTCGAAAGAAGAAGTCGAGGAACTTGCGGCATCGATTGACCCGTCACGTGATCATCTGTTCACGTATATCGGACTCCGGACATTATCCGACCGTTACTTAGCGCGCGACCACGTCAAGAAATTATACGAATTGCCGCAGGAACGTTTTATGATCATCGCGATGACACTCATGCAGACAGAACCAAAAGACCGCCGGATCGAGCTCGTCAAAGAGTCTTACTGGGCACTTTCGAATCTCTACATGACTGTTGCGACACCGACTTTATCGAATGCCGGTAAATCATACGGACAACTGTCATCATGCTTCATCGATACAGTCGATGATTCGTTGCGGGGTATCTATGATTCGAATACCGATGTTGCGACACTGTCAAAAGGCGGCGGCGGAATCGGTGTCTACATGGGGAAAATCCGTTCACGCGGGTCAGACATTAAAGGATTTAAAGGAGTTTCAAGCGGTGTCATTCCGTGGATGAAACAGTTGAACAACACAGCGGTCAGCGTCGATCAGCTCGGTATGCGCCAAGGTTCAATCGCCGTTTATCTCGATATTTGGCATAAAGATATTCTTGAGTTCCTCGATGCGAAATTGAACAACGGGGACGAACGGTTGCGGACACATGACTTGTTCACAGGCGTCAGCTTACCGGACCATTTCATGCGGACGGTCGAAGCGCGCGGTGACTGGTACTTGTTCGACCCGCACGAAATTCGGACGGTGATGGGCTTCAGCCTGGAAGATTCGTTTGATGAAACGGAACAAGGCGGCAGCTTCACGGAGAAATACACAGCGTGTGTCAATGAACCGCGTCTGAGCCGGACGAAAGTACCGGCGATTGATCTCGTCAAACGCTATATGCGTTCGCAGCTCGAAACAGGCACACCGTACATGTTCTTCCGTGATGCAGTAAACCGTGCCAACCCGAACAAACATGCGGGAATGATTTATTCGTCTAACCTCTGTTCGGAAATCATGCAAAACATGAGCCCGACGACTGTCACAGAAGAGTACACGGAAGACGGCAAAATCATCATCACGAAAACACCGGGCGATTTCGTTGTTTGTAACTTATCTTCGATTGCGCTTGCGCGTGCTGTCCGTGAAAATGTATTGGAACGGTTGATTCCGATTCAAATGCGGATGCTTGATAACGTCATCGATTTAAATACGATTGACGTGCCGCAAGCACAGATTACGAATCAAAAATACCGCGCCGTCGGTCTCGGAACATTCGGCTGGCATCATCTGCTCGCTCTCGAAGGCATCCGCTGGGAGTCGGTCGAGGCTGTTCAGTATGCCGATCGTCTTTACGAAAAAATTGCGTACTTGACGATTGATGCGTCGATGCAACTGGCGAAAGAAAAAGGCGCTTACCGTCTCTTTGAAGGATCGGAATGGCAGACAGGGGAATACATCGCCCGCCGTCACTACAAAACAACGGCTGAACTGAACTGGGATCGTCTGCAAGCCGACATCACAGAACACGGTATGCGAAATGCCTATCTGATGGCAGTCGCCCCGAACTCGTCGACGGCAATCATCGCCGGAAGTACGGCTTCGATCGATCCGATTTACAAGAAGGTTTATGCGGAAGAGAAGAAAAACTACAAGATTCCAGTCACAGTGCCCGATTTGACACCGGAAACGAACTGGTTCTATAAATCAGCGTTTGAGATTGATCAGCTTTGGAGCATCCGTCAAAATGCCTCACGCCAACGTCATATTGACCAAGCAATCAGCTTTAATCTCTACGTCAAAAACAGTGTCAAAGCAAAAGAGTTACTCGAGATGCACATGGAGGCATGGCAGCTGGGGATGAAGACGATTTACTACACACGTTCGACGACCGTCGAAATCGATGAATGTGAGTCGTGTTCATCATAAGAGAAGGAGGACGATATCATGAAGGCAGCAATCGTATATGCGTCAATGAGCGGAAATACAGAGGAGGTTGCGGAACTGATTGCAAAAGCATGTTCCGAAATGCAGGTCGAACCGACGATGATCTTTGCCGATGATGTGACGACGTATCAGCTGGTCCCTTATGATATCGTCTATTTTGGTTCGTACACCTGGGGAGACGGACAATTGCCGGATGAGATGCGGGATTGTCTGAAGCTGGTCTTAAAGGAAAGTCCGCACGCGATTCCGCAGGCGGCTGTCTTTGGGACGGGTGATAAAATGTTTGTCAAATATTGCCGCGCCGTCGATGAGATGGCGTATCATCTCGCGAAGTTCGGGGTACCGCTCGCAGGTGAATTACTCAAAATCGAACAATCGCCGCGAAACCGGCCGCACACGGTCAAAGAGTGGACACGCCGAACACTACTGCAATTACAGCAAGAGGGAGCCGAACAACATGGAACAACTACAAAAAATCAAACTGCTTGATGCCCGTCATCCAAATCGTGCGACAGCGATCATCGGTGGCGAGACAAGCTCGATCGTCAACTGGAACGACATCGCATATCCGCAGTTTTATTCGATCTATAAACAACTGTTATCGAACTTCTGGATTCCGGACGAAATTTCGATGTCAAAAGACATGCAACAGTGGAATCAATTGAGCGAGCGGGAACAGGATGCGTTTAAGCGGATCATCGGTCTGTTATCGATTCTTGACTCTGTCCAGACCCGCTATATCCTGGAGTCGGCAATGTTTACGTCAGACGCCTCGATTCATGCGATCCTCGCGATTGTGGCCCAACAGGAAGTCGTGCATAACCAATCGTACAGCTACGTGCTGTCGAGTCTCGTACCGTTGTCAGAACAAAACCGGATCTTCGACATCGCCAAAGATGATGACATGGTCATGAAGCGGAATGCTTTTATTCTGGATCTGTATGAAGATTTCCAAAACGACCGGACACCGGAAAACTTTGCGAAATCACTCGTCGCCTCAATCGTTCTTGAAGGAATCAACTTCTACTCCGGATTTGCGTTCTTTTATAACCTGGCGCGCCATCAGAAAATGGTCGGAACGTCGACGATGATCAGTTATATCCAACGCGACGAGTTGCAACACTCGTACTTCATCAGTCAGCTGTTACGTGCCGTCTTGACAGAACATCCGCAAATCGATGCCGACGGTTCATTCACGAAGTTCGTCTATGCCACATTCGAGCGTGCTGTTGATCTCGAAATCGAGTGGAGTGAATACGTGTTACGTGACTTGGACGGACTTGATGTCAGCGAGATGCGTGACTATGTCAAATACCTCGCCAACAAACGTCTCCGTGTCATCGGGCTCGACGATCTGTATGAAGGACATGATGAAGACGTCATGCCATGGATCCGGGCGTATTCCGACGACTCGATGAATGCGACGAAATCCGATTTCTTCGAGCAAAAATCACGGTCATATGCGAAAGTGACGGATGCAAACGGATTTGACGATTTGTAAGCCATTCCCGAATCTTTATTTTTTGATTGCTTCACCGTGAAATTTCCTTTACGCTAGGACAGGTGAGGTCATGCTCGACTCCTGCGGAAATACAAGTCAATCCTGACCCTGGAAGATGCATTGCATCTGAAGCGGCATGATGGCTTGTCCGCGGAAAGCGGGCAGACCGGACCTGTCCTTTTTGCGTGAAAAAGTAAGTTGAAACAAAAAAAGGGCCGGACTCGAAAAGTCCGGCAGAATCAGGGGGAATACTTGAAGTCTTGCTACTAATTTGTTCCCTGGTAAAATAAAAAATAAACAATTTGAAAAATATTTTTTACCATCCGTAAAAAGTATGTTATTATAAGTTGATGAATTTAGTTAGGGAGTGTATAAACTATGGCAAACTTTGAAAAAGACCAAGTCGTTACTGGTAAAGTAACTGGTATTCAAAACTTCGGTGCTTTCGTAGCACTTGACGAGCAAACACAAGGTCTCGTCCACATCTCAGAAATCTCACACGATTACGTAAAAGACATCAACGATTACGTAAAAGTTGGCGATGAAGTAACTGTTAAAGTTCTCGACATCGACGAAGCTAACAAAAAAATGAAGCTTTCGATCAAAGCAACACAGGAAGCTCCAAAACGCGAAGCACGCGCTAAAGGCCCACGCAAAAACACTGGCCGTCGCGATGCAGGTCCTGCTTTCAAACAAGAAGAAGCTCCTGGCTTCAACGTGTTAAAAGGCAAATTGGAAGAATGGATTGAAAAATCAAACTTCCAAAAATAAGATTTTGAAAGGGAATCGACATCGGTCGGTTCTCTTTTTTTGCGTTATAAGCATTAAAATAGATGCAAAAGGGGAATGTGTGGATAATGTAAGGTGTTCATTACTTATCAAGGGGGCAACACACAATGGAAAACTTCGAATATCGTAATCCAACGAAACTTATTTTTGGTGACGGTCAAGTCAACAAAATCAAAGACGAATTGAAAGCTTTAGATGCTAAAAAAGTCATGCTCGTATTTGGCGGCGGCAGTATCAAACGTAATGGTGTCTATGATGACGTCACGCGCGAACTCAATGCGGCAGGAATCGAATACGTCGAATGCGACGGCGTCGAACCAAATCCACGCATCGAGACAGCAGAACGCGGTATTAAAATCGCACGTGAAGCTGGCGTTGACGCATTGCTCGCTCTTGGTGGCGGTTCTGTCATCGACTGCACGAAATTAATCGCTGCAGGTATCCCTTACGAGGGTGAAGCATGGGATCTCGTCATCGGTAAAGCGACACCTGAAACAGTGATCCCGTTTGGAACAGTCTTGACGCTCGCTGCGACAGGTTCAGAAATGAACTCAGGTTCTGTTATCACGAACTGGAAGACACAAGAGAAATACGGTTGGGGCAGCCCGTTGACGTTCCCGACATTCTCAATCCTTGATCCAAAGTACACTGTCAGCGTTCCGAAAGATCAAACGATTTACGGAATCGTCGACATGATGAGTCATTGCCTCGAGCAATATTTCCACACGGCGCATGCACCGGTTCAAGAGCGGATGACGGAAGGTGTCATGAAAGCAGTCGTTGAAGCTGCACCGAAACTTGTCAACGATCTTGAAAACGTTGAACTCCGCGGTACGATCCTGTTTGCCGGTACGATGGCACTCAACGGTGTTCTTCAAATGGGTGCACGCGGCGACTGGGCGTCACACAACATTGAGCACGCGGTCTCAGCGGTTCACGACATCCCGCATGCAGGCGGTCTGGCGATTCTCTTCCCGAACTGGATGCGTCATGTTCTTGATGAGTCAAACGCACACCGTTTCGTTACGCTCGGTGAAAACGTCTTTGATGTCGATACGACAGGTAAATCAGAAATGGAAGCAGCACACGCTACAATCGATGCAATCAGTGCATTCTGGACATCACTTGGTGCACCAAACCGCCTTGCGGATTATGACATCAAAGAAGAAACGGTCGATTCAATCGTGAAGTCAGCGATGACACGTGGAGACTTTGGTAACTTCAAATCACTTGGCAACGAAGATGTTCGTCAAATCGTAACAGCTGCTTTGTAAGCGTCATAACATTTGCTAATCTTTTCACAAAAGACTTGAACGACCTTCCTTCTTGCGTTTTAATGAAAAGGAAGGTCGCATTTGTTTGCGAATGAATAAGGAGGACGAGTGAATGACAACGGTACGTTTTGATTATTCGAAGGCCCTACAATTCGTAGGACAACATGAAGTGGACTATATGGCGGATACGGTAAAAACATTACACGGAGCAATCCACAACGGCACAGGTGCCGGCAGCGATTTCTTAGGATGGGTCGATTTACCGACAAACTATGACAAAGCGGAATTTGAAAAAATTCAGGCGGCGGCTGAAAAAATCAAGTCGGATTCAGATGTCTTGTTAGTCGTCGGGATCGGCGGATCGTATCTCGGAGCACGTGCTGCAATTGAGATGCTCGGTCATTCGTTCCACAACTTACTGTCAAAAGACGAGCGGAAAGCACCGCAAATCATTTATGCCGGACATAACATTTCTTCGACGTACTTACACGATTTGTTCCAAGTACTTGAAGGAAAAGATGTTTCGGTCAACATCATCTCAAAATCAGGGACAACGACGGAACCAGCGATTTCATTCCGTCTCCTGAAAACATTTATGGAAGACAAGTACGGTAAAGCCGGAGCGAAGGACCGGATTTATGCGACGACGGATAAAGCACGTGGTGCCCTGAAGACACTTGCTGACTCGGAAGGATACCAGACGTTTGTGATTCCGGATGACGTTGGCGGTCGTTTCTCTGTCTTGACACCGGTTGGTTTATTACCGATTGCAGCTGCCGGCATTTCGATTGAAGACTTGATGGCAGGTGCGCGTGATGCGCAAGTTCAGTTCTCAAATGAGAACTTGGCGGAAAACGAAGCGTACCAGTACGCGGTCGTTCGAAACGCATTATATGCGAAAGGAAAAACAATCGAGTTGCTCGTCAACTATGAACCTGCTTTACACTATGTGTCGGAGTGGTGGAAACAGTTGTACGGAGAGTCAGAAGGAAAAGACTTTAAAGGGATCTTCCCGGCAGCAGTCGACTTCTCAACGGATCTTCACTCGATGGGACAATACGTTCAAGAAGGACGTCGTGATTTGTTCGAAACGGTCATCAAAGTCGGACAAGCGCGTCATACCTTGACGATTGAAAAAGATGCACAGGATTTGGACGGCTTAAACTTCCTTGAAGGCAAGTCGATTCAATTCGTCAACGACAAGGCAGCAGAAGGAACGTTGCTTGCCCACACAGATGGACAAGTTCCGAACCTGACAGTTGAGTTGCCGGAGATGACACCGTATCATCTCGGATTCTTGTTCTACTTCTTTGAAAAGGCATGTGCAATGAGTGGATACCTGCTTGGTGTCAACCCATTCGATCAGCCGGGTGTGGAAGCGTACAAGAAAAACATGTTTGCCTTGCTTGGTAAACCTGGATTTGAAGCAGAAAAAGCAGAGCTTGAAGCTCGCTTGAAATAAGAAGCCGGACATCTCTCGATTCAGAGGGATGTCTTTTTTTGTCATTCTGGCAAATTCCTACGCACTTTCACTTTTAGAATGCTTTCGAAACAGGTAAAGTGAAGAGAGAAGAAGAAATGAGGTGCACGCACGTGATTACGTTTTTAGATTATTATCAAAATCGGGTTGAACTGAGTTTTGAGGACCATCCGTTTTCAGTCCATCCGCTTCATGTCTGGGTCATTGCCGTGTACGAAGGGAAATGGTTACTGACACATCATAAGCAACGGGGCTACGAATTTCCGGGTGGAAAGGTCGAACCGGGGGAAACGGCCGAGGAAGCAGCGCACCGGGAAGTCATGGAAGAGACAGGGGGACATATCGAACGTCTCCAGTACATCGGACAATACCGGGTTGAAGGTCGGGGGGATACGATCATCAAGAATATCTACTTCGCCGAAATCGCATCCTTGGTGCCGCATCTTGCTGTCGATGAGACGGACGGTGCCTATTTACTAGACGATATCCCGAAACGTTTAGATACGAACCGCCAATACAGCTTCATGATGAAGGACCGTGTCCTTCCGGAGACTCTTCGTGTACTCGCCGAACGCCGACTGGTTTGAGCTCCCCCGCCAGGGACCGTTTCGTACCTTTCGGGTCTTTTATGAAACATCCGACGGAGAACGGGTCGGGGCGTACATCATCTTACCGGTTCGGGCGAACGGACAAGGTCTCTTGTATTTACGTGGTGGGACACGTAATATCGGCATGGTTCGGCCGACCCGCTTAATGCAGTTCGCGCAAGCCGGTTATTTGGTCATGGCTCCTTTTTATCGCGGTAACTTAGGGGGGACCGGAAAAGAAGATTTTGGACAACGGGATATCCTTGACGCCATCAGTGCTTTTGATTGGCTCGATCAATATGTCGAGCGGACATCGGTATTTGGCTTTTCCCGCGGCGGTCAGATGGCGCTTTTACTGGCGCATCATCGTGAAGTCGCCCGGACAGTTTCCTGGGCCGGCGTGACGAATTTGATTTGGACGTATGAAGAACAACGGACGATGCAAAAAATGCTCAGACGATTTACCGGTGGCGTTCCAGAGCAACGGCTGGAGGCATATCGCGTCCGGTCACCACTCTATTTTCCGCCGCAAGGAGACGTCTTATTGATTCATGGATTGTACGATCAAAACGTTCGGTTGCGGCATGCGACGAACTATGCAGCCCGCTATCCGGAAAAGACCCGTTTATGGGTATATCAATATGCGCATCAATTTCCAATCCATCAAAAAATGCTTGTGACGAAACAAGTCATCGATTGGATGTTATCCAAGTAAAAGGATTCGTGAAAACATCTCAGTGCCTCGCATTGAGATGTTTTTTTCTCCAAATGATGGGAACATTGATATGTTTTAAAAAAGAGATTTTTTAAGGGAAAACGATATTTGATATACTAGAACATATAAAATAAGCCAGATTAACGGATTTAGAAGGGATATATGAGATGGAAATCTTACTTGCGCGACAACCGATTGTAGACCGGTTTGGTTCGATTGACGCTTTTGAACTGCTCTATCGTTCCGTTGAAACACCTGCAGTGTTTGATGGTGACTTGGCAACGATGGATGTATTGACGAATACACTGATTCATTTGGGAGTAGACCGTGTAGCAGAAGGGAAACGATTATTCATTAATTTCACAGGCGATCTGTTACAGTCTGAGCTGATCGATCACTTGGATCCGACCCGATTCGTGATTGAAGTGTTAGAGACGGTTCACATTGATGCTGCTATGCTCCTGACGTTGCAGAAGTGGAAAGAAGCAGGCTTCGTATTGGCACTGGATGATTTCGTAACCGATCTGTTGCGTCATCATGGGGCAGAGCTGTTTGATCTGATTGATTTGATTAAAATTGATATCGAAGCCATCAACCCACGCGAACAAAGTGCAATCTTACATATTTTAAAGCGGAATTATCCGCATATGCGCTTTTTGGCAGAACGGGTCGAAACACATGAAGATCATACGCGAAGCCTTGAGATGGGATATGACTGGTTTCAAGGATACTTTTATGCCAAACCGATGCTGATGAAAGGGAAGGCGGTTCCTCCGCAAGTACCTGTCCTGTTGAAGATGCTGAAGTGGTTGGATACAGACGATCATTATGAGGACGTCGTCGATGAAATCGAAGGAAATCCTTACATCAGTGTACAAGTACTGCAATTAATCAATTCTCCGGGAATCGGTCTTCGGAACACCGTCAGTTCCGTCCGACAAGCGATTTCCTTACTTGGATTTTCGCAATTAAAGAGCTGGATTTCGTTAATCGTTTTGCGTGAAATGAAACTCGCAAGTCCGTACAGGTGGTCGGATGAATTGTTACGTTCATCTTTGCATTGTGCAAAGCTGTGTGAACTGTTTGCGACGGAAACGAAGACCTTGAAAGCAGAGAGCGCTTATATGATTGGATTACTGTCTCATATTGATGCATTACTCTCAGTCGATATTGATGAAATCATTGATCAGCTTCCGATTGAACCGGCTTTGAAAAACGTCTTACAAGGTGATGATCATCCGTTTCGGGATTGCCTGCTCCTTGCGATCAGCGCAGACCGGGGAGAGTTCGAACGGTTCGAGATGCTGAGCAATCGATTCGGGATTGCGAAGCACCGCGCTTATGAATTATTAAAAGAAAGCCAAGTTTGGCTTTCTCAAAAAGAGCTTCATTTACAAGATAAGACAGATTCAATCGTCTAACATAAAAGGTTGAGCATCCGTTAAGGAGCTCAACCTTTTTGGTATCATCAATCATTTTTAAACGCGGGGACCGGCTGCTTTGATGGCATCCGTCGCACTTTCGAAACGTGCAAAGTTCTGCGTGAACTTTTGCGCGAGTGCAGTCGCTTGTTGTTCGTAAACAGATGAATCCGCCCATACCTTGACCGGATTGAGTAAATCAGTCGGAACACCGGGTACTTCAATCGGCATATGCAGACCGAAAATCGGATGTTCTTCTGTCGGGATGTCTGCGAGCAGGCCGTTGACGGCTGCATTGACCATCGTCCGTGTATACGAAAGTTTCATCCGGCTGCCGGTACCATAAGCCCCACCGGTCCAACCGGTGTTGACGAGATAAACGGTGACGCCGTGGCGATCAATCAGTTCCCCGAGCATCGTCGCATATTTTTCTGGAATCAACGGCAGGAACGGGGAACCGAAGCAGGTCGAAAACGTTGCTTCCGGTTCCGTGACACCACGCTCTGTGCCGGCAAGTTTAGATGTATAACCTGACAAGAAGTGATACATCGCTTGTTCTTTTGTCAGTTTACTGATCGGAGGCAGTACACCGTAAGCATCTGCTGTCAGGAAGACAATCGTTTTCGGATGACCGGCGCGTGACGGGATGGCGATATTCTCGATTGCTGTGATCGGGTAAGCCGCACGCGTATTTTCCGTCAGTGAGGTATCATCATAATCCGGAATCCGGGTGTCGTCGAGGACGACGTTTTCAAGAACGGTTCCGAAGCGGATGGCGTCAAAGATTTGTGGTTCTTTTTCGCGTGACAAGTTGACCGTTTTCGCATAGCAGCCACCTTCGATGTTGAAGACACCGTCATGGGACCAACCGTGTTCATCGTCGCCGATCAATTGACGGCTCTCATCTGCAGACAGTGTGGTCTTACCAGTCCCGGATAGTCCGAAGAATAACGCGACATCCCCTTCGTGTCCAACGTTAGCGGAACAGTGCATCGACAACACTTCTTGTTGTGGTAAGAGATAGTTCATGACCGAGAAAATTGATTTTTTAATTTCTCCGGCGTACTCTGTACCACCGATCAAGACAATACGGTGTTCGAAAGACATCGCGATGAATGTCTCCGAGTTTGTCCCGTCGACCGCCGGATCCGCTTTAAAATGTGGTGCGTAGACGACCGTAAATGGTTCAAAGGCCGCAACCGTAGGATATTCGCGTAAGAATAGCTGTTTCGCAAACAAATTATGCCAAGCATATTCGGTTACGACGCGCACTGGAAGGGTGAAATGCGTATCGGCACCAGCAGCAGCTTCTGTGTAGTAAAGTTGATCTGCTTCGTTCATATAACGAAGAACTTTTTGTAACAGTTGCTCGAATTTGTCCGATTCCATTGGTTGATTGACATGACCCCAATCGATATGCATCTCACACGATTGATCACGGACGATGAACTTGTCTTTCGGTGAACGACCTGTAAATTTCCCCGTTTCTACAGACAAAGCACCATTTTCTGCAAGAACTCCTTCTTTGTTGCGAATCGCATGTTCGACTAGTTCAGCAACGGACAGTTGTTTGAACACATGCTCCTTCTTGAGTAGCTCTTCGATATTCAGGACCGTCATCGGCATCCTGACCCCACCTTTCCCCTACGTTGGTTTTAGCTCTACTATTAGTGTGGCACATTTATTATATATGACATACTAATGATAGGGCAATCATTTTCCTGCGCTGATTTCTATTTATCTGGAAACGCTTTCAGCATTAACAGTTTAACATCTCTTCCGAAATTTTTCGACTAGAAATTAAAACGTTGCTTGACAGAGTGAGCACAAGTTTATATCATGTAATTCGTAACGGATACTCTTATTCTGAGCAGGTGGAGGGAACAAGGCCCGAAGAAACCCGGCAACCGTCTTATATTAATTTCATCATTAATGTAGGAAAAGGTGCTCTCCTGAAGCGAAGTAAACACTTCGAACGATAAGAGGGTAAAGGAAGAACGCACAACCTTTCCCTGACCATTTTTGGACATGGAAAGGTTTTTTTCATTTTACCGTCCCACTCAACTAGGGGAAATGAGTACACCGTCAAATTCTTTTTTGGGAGGGTCAAACATGACAAACCTTAATCGCCGACTATTTACGTCGGAATCAGTAACTGAAGGTCACCCGGATAAAATCTGTGACCAGATTTCGGATTCAATTTTGGATGCAATTCTTGCAGCCGATCCAAACGCACGTGTTGCGGCAGAAACTTCTGTCACGACAGGACTCGTATTAGTAGCTGGAGAAATCACGACATCAACTTACGTGGATATCCCGAAAGTCGTTCGTGAAACTATTCGTGAAATCGGCTATACACGCGCTAAATACGGTTTCGATGCAGACACTTGTGCTGTATTGACATCAATCGATGAGCAGTCAGCAGACATCGCTCTCGGTGTGGACCAAGCGCTTGAAGCACGCGAAGGAAACATGTCCGATGAAGAAATCGATGCGATCGGAGCAGGAGACCAAGGTCTGATGTTCGGTTATGCAACGAAAGAAACACCGGAACTCATGCCACTTCCAATCTCGCTTTCACACAAACTGGCTCGTCGTTTGGCAGAGGTCCGCAAAACGGGGCAACTCGATTACCTCCGTCCGGATGGTAAAACGCAAGTTACGGTTGAATACAACGAGAACAATGAACCTGTTCGCGTCGATACAATCGTCATCTCGACACAACATGCAGAAGAAGTGACGCTTGAGCAAATTCAAGCTGATCTGAAAGAACATGTCATCGCACCGGTCATCCCGGCAGAGTACATCGATGCAGACACAAAATTCTTCATCAACCCGACTGGTCGTTTCGTCATCGGCGGACCACAAGGAGATGCAGGGTTGACAGGTCGTAAAATCATCGTTGATACGTATGGCGGATATGCACGTCACGGCGGTGGAGCGTTCTCTGGTAAAGATCCAACGAAAGTCGACCGTTCAGCTGCTTACGCAGCACGTTATGTCGCGAAAAACCTGGTTGCATCTGGTCTTGCGGACAAAGCAGAAGTTCAACTTGCTTACGCAATCGGTGTGGCGCACCCGGTTTCAATCGCAGTCGATACGTTCGGTACAGGAAAACTTCCTGAAGCGCAACTAGTTGAATTAATCGCAGAAAACTTTGATCTCCGTCCTGCAGGGATCATCAAGATGCTTGATCTCCGCCGTCCGATTTATCGTCAGACAGCAGCTTATGGTCACTTCGGTCGTACAGACATCGAATTACCATGGGAGCAAACAGATAAAGCCGCTACTCTTGAAGAGCAGGCAAAACGTTTCGCATAATCCTGAGTTCAGAAACTCCCTTTTAAGGGTGTTTCTGAACTTTTTTTGTTTCTCCGGAACTTTGCAGGGAAACGACTGAAATTTCTAGAAAAGGGTAAAAGAACATGAGCCTGTAAAAGGAAAAGGGGGATTTCGGTATGGAGATACGCGAAGCAGTTCCGGCTGATGCAGCACGCATTCATGATATTGCGCTCACGTCCTGGATGGACACATATGAGGAAATCTATTCAGAGCGTTCGAAAGCCCATTTCGTACAAGAAGCGTACCCGCAGGAAGAAGTGGTCCGAGCAATCCGGACAGCGGAAGAAGCACGTGGAGAATACTTCAATGTCGGACTGATCGACGGGGAAATCGTCGGTTTTATCCACGCCATCGATGTGGATGGAACGTGGGAAATCGTCCGGCTGTATGTCTTGCCGAAATACCAGCAAAACGGAATCGGACGCCGGCTGATCCGCGAACTGGAATTGCAAGGGGCGTCTCCGATTGAAGTGTATGTTGAATCCCGAAACTATAAAGCCCGTCACTTTTTGACTTCATACGGATTTAAGGAAATCAGCGAGACGACAGAGGAAGTCTTCGGACAGGTGGAACCTGTGACGCGACTACAACGTATATATTAAAGAAACGGAATCCGACTTAAGGCGGTTTGGCTGAAGTCGGATTTGTTGCATACTAAACAGATATCGAATGAAGAGGTGAGTTTGTGGTAGAACAACCAACCGGAGTGATCGTTCTTGTATATCCACTCCAATTACGTGCCCGGCCAAGTGAAGCACTGATTCGTGTCTTAGAGCACGAATATGAGGTCCTCTTGGTCGACGCACCCCGTCGTGTATCGTTTGAAGAACATCAACAGTTATTAAAAGAAGCACTACGCGAAGCCGGTAAGCGGAAATTACCGATTCATATCATTGCCTGCAGTATGGGAGCGCTTGTCGTCAACCGACTGCTTCAAGAATATGAGTTGCCGATGGCGAGCCTGACGTTTATCTCGCCGTTATTTGATTGGCACAATTCCAAGCAATTGGGAGGCGTCAAACAAGTCTTCGCGAGTGCCTTCGACCGGTTCCGTCCGGATGCTCCGCTTGGGACATTACCGTTCGGACAAAATAATGAGGATGCTGCTCGTCTCGGTGAACTGACGTACGCTGAATATCGTGAGATTGAAGAAGAAATTGTCATCCATGATGAAGAACGTAAGAAACTGCCGCGGGTCCAACTCGCTTGTTTTTATGCGCCGGACGATCAGTTTGCTGACGTCAAGTTGACGCTTGAGGTATGCCGGAAAATGGGTGGGGACCAGATTTATCTGCAACGTCTGCACGGGTTCCCGCACTTCAGTTTCGAACGCTTGAACACACGGTTTGCTGAAAAGTTGTTGCTGTTCCTGAAATTAGTGGAAGATTAATATGTTTTAAAAAGAGGGGTGCCGTCGCATACGACGGCACTCCTCTGTTGTTTAATCGAGTATTTGTTTTTTTAATTTTTTTTCAATCGCAACGATGAACGGCGGATTATTTTGCTGATTCAAGAAACGGTACTGCAAGACGGCATAATCCTGTTGGGGGAGGGATGAAACATGCTCCAGCACTGCATCACGTTCGCGGCGTCCTTCCAAGTGACCGTGATAAATCACGAGGACAACCAGACCACCGGGGACGAGGACCGGAAGAAGGGCCCGGAGTGCCTCTAGCGTTTCTTCTCCTGTCGTCGTGACGGATTTATCGCTTCCCGGTAAGTAACCAAGATTAAATACTCCGGCACGAATCGGACGTTGTTCAGCAAATAACCGAGCGCCGACATGGATATGACTTTCGTGATACAAATCGACCCAATCGAAGACGTGAGCCGCCTGCAACCGACGGGTCGTTTCTTCGATTGCCTGCTCCTGGACATCAAAAGCGATGACCCGTCCGCCCGGTCCGACCTGTTCAGCAAGGAAATGCGTATCATGACCGTTCCCCGCAGTCATATCGACGACGCAATCCCCTTCATGGATGACTGATTCCAACAATTCTTTGGCATAAGGTAACACACGTGCAAGTGACATGGCAAAAACTCCTCTTTTTGATTGATATGCTCTATTTTTTTCTAAGTACCCGCAAAATCGACCCTTTAGTTAATTGTATCATTTTTCCGATTGTTCGTTTAAATCGAAGTTCCTTGACAGACGACAGAATAATTTCGTAAAGTGGCAAGGTTGGAAACTACATTGGAGGATACTTACCATGCCGAAATTACCTCGCGCGGTCTGGATTCTGGTATTGGCGATGGCAATCAATACGACAGGGTCCTCTTTTTTATGGCCGTTTAATACATTATACATTCATGACTATTTAGGGGAGTCGATGACGAAGGCCGGAATGGCCTTATTCGTCAACTCGGCTCTCGCCATCATCGGGAACTACATTGGTGGAAAAGCATTTGATCGGTTAGGTGGGAAACGCACACTTGTCATCAGTGTCATCGGACTCGTCCTTGCCTCAATCGGACTTTGGATGTTCCATCAGACTTTCACCGGTTATGTTCTGATGCTGGGATTAATCGGATTCGTCGGCGGAATGGTTTTTCCGACCATCTATGCTCTGACCGGTGTGATCTGGCCGGAAGGCGGGAGACGGGCGTTTAACGCAATCTATGTTGCTCAAAACGTCGGTGTGGCGCTCGGAACTGCTATCAGTGGGCAAATTGCGGCGATTGATATCCAATTCATCTTCATCGCAAATCTGATACTGTACTTGTTGTTTGCTGTGGTTCTGTTGGTAGGATTGAATTGGATTCAGGTCCATCCAATCAGACGTCAATCGATGTCGGCAAGCGAGGAAGTGCGGGAACCTCTCTCACGGAGTTCTGTCCGGACGATGTTGTATGTCTCGATTGGTTATGCACTGTTATGGTTTGTGTATGTTCAATGGCAGGGAACGTTTGCCGTGCATACAAAGTCACTTGGAGTAACAATTTCCGAGTATTCGATTTTATGGACGATCAACGGGGCGCTAATTGTGTTTGCACAACCGTTATTGACACCCGTCTTACGATGGTTTGGAGACGATTTGAAACGTCAGTTACTGACGGGGACAGGGATTTTTCTTTTGTCCTATGCCATCGTTCCCTTTGCGGGCGGATTCAAAATGTTTTTAGTGGCGATGACCATCTTGACGATTGGTGAGATGTTCATTTGGCCGGCAGTTCCTGCAATGGCAGCGCGCTTGGCTCCGATTGGTAAAGAAGGTGAGTTTCAGGGATACGTCAATATCGCCGCTTCGGCAGGCCGGATGATCAGTCCGACCGTCGGGGGACTGATTTATGATTTATCCGGTATGAATGCCGTGTTCCTGACGTTGATCGGATTGATTCTGGTGGCAGGATTCACATTCATTCGTGCTATACCAAGTAAGGCGATAAAATAAGTTCGAAAGACAGACGCGGTCGTTTGATGCCGCCATCTGTCTTTTTTTGAGGACGCATAATAAACATGTAAAATGGGTATTCAATTAAAAGGAAAATATTAATTGATTAACCAAATTAAAGAAAAAATATGTTTGACGTGTCGTGTGCCGGAGGTGTAAAAGATGAGGCAATGTATTTTCGTTGAAGATCAGCTGACTTGGACATCACTTGTCGAAAATAAATCACTTGATATTTTTTATAGCTATGAATACGTCCGTTTAAATGCACGGGCCGATGAAACGGCGGGACTGGTTTATTTTCAAGGTGCGTCAGGCGAACTGTTTTATCCTTTTTTGAAGAGGCGTATTTTCGACACCGAGTATTTTGATATGATTACACCTTATGGTTATGGAGGTCCGGAAGTTGTTGGTGAACTGACGTTGGAAGAACTGGCAGATGCCAAGCGTTCTTTTCGGCAATGGGCCATGCGTCACAAAATTGTCTCGGAGCTGATTCGGTTTAATCCATTGACGGAAAATCAAAAACGGATAGCGGATTGGACGAAAACGGAATTCATCCGCCACACGACGAGCATCGATCTTCGGCCAACCGTGGAAGAAATCATGCAAACGTTTCATAAGAAAAACCGGAGTATGATCCGGAAGTCATTGGCGTCAGAGCTGACAGTCCGTCGGGGATCAAAAGAAGATTTGCCAACTTTTATCCGTCTTTATTACCAAACGATGGACCGGAAAGATGCCTCTTCCCATTACTATTTTACACCTGAATACTTTGAACAACTGTTTCAGCCGACACAGCTGTGTGAACCGTTATTGTTGATTGCCGAGTGGAGAGGGGAAGCCGTCGGTGGTTATTTCGTATTGCTTGGACAAGAGTATGCACACGGACATTTGATTGGATGTCAACGGGATGAACATAAACTGTTTCCGAATCAGCGACTGGAATATGAGGCGATCTTACATTCCAAGACGGCAGGGATGGTCGAACAACATTTAGGCGGCGGATATAAGGAACGGGACAGTCTGTTTGAAAGCAAGTGCCGTTACACAGGATACCGGATGTTTGAATACCACCAAGGAAAAACGATTCTTCTGCCTCATGTCTATGAAAAATTGTGCCAACGCTATGGAAGTGATCAAGACGTAGACTATTTCCCGGAATACCGCTACCAAGAGACGGTTTTAGCGACATGAATCCACCTGATCGTCTGCGGATGATCAGGTTTTTTGGTAGGCTGATAGCAGGAGGGGAAAAAATGAAAAAAACAGGTCTGATTTTTGATATGGATGGTGTCATTCTCGACAGTGAAATTCAATATTTTAAAGTCCACCAACACATGTTTAAGACGTTATCTATCCCGCTCGATCATACGCAGTATGCGACATTCATGGGGAAAACAGGAGACGAGATGTGGGAAGAACTGATTACACAACATGAGTTACCTCACTCTACGGAAGCATTACTGGCACTCGAACATGAATTATTCCAGCAACACGCGAAGCCGGAAGCATGCGGCCTAAAAGACGGAGTCAAAGAATTGATGGAACTGGCCCGCATGGAAGGATACCGGATTGCGATTGCTTCTTCCAGTTCACTTGAAAAAATCACACGCGTCATCACGCATTATGGATTGACGGTCGATGCGTACACGAGCGGATTTGAAGTCCCGCGGTCGAAGCCGGATCCGGCGATTTTCCGCTTGGCGGCGCAACGGATTGATCAAGCACCGGAGGCTTGTATCGTGATTGAAGATGCAGCGAACGGGATGATCGGGGCGAAGGAAGCAGGAATGGAAGTCATCGCCTTGCTGGATGAACGGATGCCGGCACAAATCCTGCATCACGCGGACCACGTCGTCTCGTCGCATGCGGCAATCGGAGAAATTTTACGGAACCGTTGACGATAAGGGAAGATTCAGCTTACACTAACACATAGATAGTCCATTGCGACGAACTGAAGTAGTAAGGGAGTCATTCCGTTTAGAGAGCTGGTGATCGGTGCAAACCAGTCGGAATCGTCCGTGAACTCGTCAGGGAGCATGATTCGTGAAATCAAGTAGCGAACTCCGGTCCTTCACACCGTTATCCGTGAATCAAGTGGTCTGCTTCAGCAGACAACGTGGGTGGTACCGCGGGAGACAAACCGGTCTTTCGTCCCTATTCCTAGGGGCGGAGACCGGTTTTTTGTATATTCAGAGGAGGAATAGAGATGCCGTACAATCATCGTGAAATCGAACCGAAATGGCAAGCGCGCTGGGAACAGGACAATGCGTTCGTCACAACAGAAGATCCGGAAAAAGAAGGTTTTTATGCGTTAGACATGTTTCCTTATCCATCGGGAGCAGGACTCCATGTCGGACACCCAGAAGGATACACGGCAACGGATATCCTCGCACGGATGAAACGGATGCAGGGGTACAACGTCCTTCATCCGATGGGATGGGATGCGTTTGGACTTCCAGCGGAACAGTATGCCCTTGATACAGGGAATGATCCGCGGGAGTTTACAGCGCAAAACATCGAGACGTTCAAACGTCAGTTAAAAGATTTAGGATTCTCATATGATTGGGATCGTGAAATCAATACGACGGATCCAAATTATTACAAATGGACACAGTGGATCTTTACGAAATTGTATGAACAAGGACTTGCTTTCGTTGACGAAGTCGCGGTTAACTGGTGTCCGGCGCTTGGAACAGTCCTTGCGAACGAGGAAGTCATCGACGGACTGTCGGAGCGTGGCAATCATCCCGTCGTCCGTGTTCCGATGCGGCAGTGGGTCTTAAAAATCACAGAGTATGCGGACCGTTTACTGGAAGATTTAGATGAACTCGATTGGCCAGAATCGGTGAAAGAAATGCAACGGAACTGGATCGGAAAATCGGAAGGGGCGGAAATCGACTTTACGATTGACGGTCATAAAAAACAAGTGACGGTCTTTACGACACGTCCGGATACAATTTTCGGGGCAACTTACCTTGTTCTTGCACCGGAGCATCCGTTCGTCGCGGACATCACGACAGCCGATCATGAAGAAGCTGTTAAAACGTATATCGCATCTGTTCAGACGAAATCAGACTTGGAGCGGACAGATCTTGCGAAAGAAAAAACAGGCGTCTTCACGGGAGCTTTTGCCGTCAATCCGATTTCCGGAGAACGTCTGCCGATCTGGATCGCCGATTATGTCCTCGCGACATATGGGACAGGCGCCATCATGGCCGTACCGGCACATGACGAGCGAGATCATGAATTTGCGAAACAGTTTGACCTGCCAATCATCGAAGTCGTAACAGGCGGTAACGTCGACGAAGCAGCGTACACGGGTGAAGGAGAGCACGTCAATTCACAGATGCTCGACGGACTATCAAAACAAGAAGCGATTGAGACAATCATCGCTGAACTTGAGACGAATCAAGTCGGACGCAAAAAAATCACTTTCCGGTTGCGTGACTGGTTATTCAGCCGTCAACGGTACTGGGGTGAGCCGATTCCGGTCGTCCACATGGAAGACGGAACGATGAAGACGCTCGATAAATCAGAACTTCCGCTTGAATTGCCGATGATTCCGGAAATCAAGCCGTCGGGAACGGGTGAATCTCCACTCGCTCTTGCTGAAGACTGGCTCGATTACACGGATCCGGTCACAGGACTTAAAGGGCGTCGTGAGACGAATACGATGCCACAATGGGGCGGCAGCTGCTGGTATTACCTTCGCTTCATCGATCCGCACAATGAAGAAGCGATTGCCGATCCGGAAAAATTAAAATACTGGCTCCCGGTTGATATTTACATCGGAGGGGCTGAACATGCCGTACTTCATTTACTCTACGCCCGCTTCTGGCACAAAGTCTTGTATGATATCGGTGTCGTACCGACGAAAGAACCATTCCAAAAGTTATATAACCAAGGGATGATTCTCGGAGAAAACAACGAAAAAATGTCGAAATCACGCGGAAACGTCATCAATCCGGATGAAATCGTCAAATCGCACGGTGCGGATACGCTCCGTTTATATGAGATGTTCATGGGACCACTGGATGCTTCAGTTTCCTGGTCGGAGAACGGTCTAGATGGAGCACGTCGTTTCCTTGACCGCGTCTGGCGTCTGTTTGAACGGACAGCGGACATTCAAGATGTGACGACAGTCGATGCGGACTTTGAACGTGTCTACCACCAGACGGTTAAGAAAGTAACGGAAGATTTCACGAATATTCAGTTCAACACCGGCATTTCGCAGTTGATGGTCTTCGTCAACGAAGCAAACAAACAACCGGTCTTGCCACGCCATTTCCTTCGTGGGTTCATTCAATTATTGACTCCGGTTGCTCCGCACTTAGGGGAAGAGTTATGGGAACAACTTGGCTTTGACGACACCTTGACATATGCGGTATGGCCGACATTCGATGAAACGAAACTCGTCAGCGATACAATGGAATTCGTCATTCAAGTCAACGGCAAAGTCCGTTCGAAGCTCGTCATCAGCATCGACGCAACGAAAGAAGAAATTGAAGCTCTTGCGTTTGCAGATGAAAAAACACAAGAGTGGATTGGTGATAAAACGGTTCGAAAAGTCATCGTCGTCCCGAAAAAACTGATCAACATCGTAGCAAACTAAGCTGAAACCCCTCATCTGATTTAATCAGATCGAGGGGTTTTCGATTATCTCCGTCGCAAGTCCGCTTTTTTTTTAGGGCGCCTTCTGCTAAACTGAATCAGAAACCGAGACAGAAAGGCGATTTGTGTAAATGAAACGAACTTATATAGTCTATACAACGATTTTTGCCGTCGTCTCCGGTCTGATCCTTTGTGTGGCCCTCGTCTTTTCGAGACCTGAGACCGTAGCACAAATTCAAGAGACGTTTGCAAAAATTGAGACACAATCCAAACACCAAGCAGCTGTGAAACAAGTACCACCGAAAACGCCGTCCTCGATTCCAAATCCGGAAGAACCGTTGATCAAGAATGTCCAACAGATGTTGTATGATGATTCGATTGGTTCTTATCTTGTTGTAACGGAAGATTATCACTTTTTTGAAATCAGTGGGACAGGAGAACGTATCAATGCTTCATTCCAAATCGAGGATGAAGGCAAGTTGATGTTATCGGGACTTGACGGAATGACGCTCGTTGACGGCGAGACCGTCGCCTTATTGACATCCAATCAAATTCTCGTGACAGTCAAACGGGAAGAGGGCGTCTGGAAAGAAGACAAACGAGAGCGGGTAGCAGGTACGACAATCCGTGACAGCTTTCACGGACTCGGTTACGATGCCAAGAAAAAACAATTTTATACGATCAATCACATTCGCTCGTTAGCACGAAGTGAACTGACGTATTTTGCGATGAAACAAGATGAAATCAAGATTGATAAAGAGGCGACTGCGAAGGAAAAGCGTGCCTTGAAGAAAAAACAAAAACCACCGTATTTGACGATCGTGGCACGAAAACGGATCGACACGGCCAGTGGCATGCGCAGTGATGCGAAAAAAGCCTTCACGGAAAACTTCCATCCGATCGGTCTGGCCGAGCGGCAAGGGCGGATTTATACATTGGATTCGGAAGCGTTATTCCTGTATTCGATTGATACGAAAGATGTGACAATCACGGGGGAATCAGCGAGTCCGAAAGTGTACGGGGCAGAAGGAATATTTGTTCAGGACAATGAGTTGTTTGCACTCATCCAAACGGATAAATTCTCGAGCCGTTCGTTTACGCCAATCGACTAAAAGGCTAGCTCCGTGTAGGAACTAGCCTTTTTGTCATAATGCGGTCAAGGCAGCATTCGTTCCGGCACAATGTCCGGTCACGAAAGCGGCTGTGATGTTGTAACCGCCTGTATAGCCGTGAATGTCGAGGATTTCGCCGGCGAAAAAGAGACCGTCTGCTTTTTTCGACATCATCGTTTTCGGCTGGATTTCCTTAATCGAAACGCCACCTCCGGTGACGAATGCCTTATCAAAGTCGAGTGTTCCTACTGCTTGAAGCGGGAACCGTTTGAGCGTTGCTAACAATTGGGTGAAGTCCTGCTTCTTAATTTGCGTACACACTTCATCACCGAAACCGATTTTAGCAAATAACAGGTCGAGTAACCGTTCTGGAACAAATCCTTTTAACGCATTACGGACTGTCTTTTTCGGATTAGCGGCAAGGGCGGCTTGGAATCGTTCCGTCAACGCACCGATTGATTCATCCGGGAACAAATCGATCGAGAGATGGACGACTCGCTCACCTGATCGTTTTCTTTCTTTGATCGTGTACTGACTGCACCGTAACGCAATCGGACCACTCAGACCGAAATGCGTGAACAGGAGGTCACCGGTATGCGTTTTAATCGGTTTGTCTTTTTTGCCATGGACGGTCAGAGCAACGTCACGTAAGGAAAGACCTTGTAATGTCTTTTCCTGAATGAACGTGTCGTTCAGTAAAATCGGGACTTCCGTCGGAAAGAGTTCCGTGATCGTATGGCCGGCTTTACGTGCCCAAGGATAGCCGTCACCGGTTGAACCGGTGTGGGGAACCGATTGTCCGCCGACAGCGACGACACAACTTTTGGCTTCAAGGCGGGTTCCGTCAGCGAGCAAGACGGCTGCAAACGAACCATCCGGATGAAAGTCGAGGGTTGCGACTTCGGCATTGATTTGGATTTCGGCGCCGTGTTGACGAATTTGATCAATCAACACACGAACGACATCGGCCGCTTTATCGGAAACAGGGAACATCCGTCCGTTGTCCTCTTCTTTTAGGGCGACACCAAACCCTTCGAACAGTTCAATGATCGATTCGTTATTGAACTGCGAAAAGGCGCTATAGAGAAAACGGCCGTTTCCCGGAATCGATTGAACCAACTCTTCCAGTGGTTTGCGATTTGTGACGTTACACCGACCGCCCCCTGAAATCGCCAGTTTTCGTCCAAGTTTACTTCCTTTATCGAGCAAAAGCGTCTTCGCGCCTGCTTGTAACGAGGCGAGCGTTGCCATTAAACCGCTTGGGCCGCCTCCGATTACGATTACATCATACATGTGGTCACCTCATTTGTTGGATTCTGCTTGTTTCACTTTAGCAGAAGTTTGTACTGTAAACAAACCGTCTCTTTCTTTTATGGAAGCTGAGCGGTATAATGATTTGCAATTGTGCAAGAGAGAACTTGTATATTGAGACGTTTATTGAGTTAAGAAAAAATAGAAAGTGCGAGGAAGGTTATCCATGTCGACTGTGAGCAAAAAGCAAGAAACTTCATCCAGTAATACCGGATTCGTTCGTGGAACGATGTTGTTATCCGGTGCATCACTCATTTCCCGTGCCCTTGGTCTGATTTATCTGTTTCCGTTTCAGTTCATGGTCGGAGCGACGGGAATCATGTTCTACACGTATGCCTATAATTATTATGCCATCATGATTGGTCTGGCAACAGCCGGTATTCCGGTCGCCGTTTCGAAGTTCGTCGCAAAGTATAATGCGATGGGGGAATACGACACAAGCGAACGATTATACCGATCCGGATTAAAAATCATGTCCATCACCGGTGTAGTTTCCTTTCTGGCCTTATTTTTACTGGCTCCGTATTTGGCTCACCGGGCAATACCCGGAGGAGATGTCGATTCGGCTTCATATGTCGATGCTGTCACGATGACGATCCGTGGTGTCAGCTTTGCCTTGATTCTGATTCCGGCGATGAGTATGACACGGGGTTATTTTCAAGGGTATCAATCGATGGGACCGACAGCGATTTCGCAGATCCTGGAGCAAATCGTGCGAATCATCTTTTTACTGGCCGGCGTCAGCATCGCGATTTATCTGTTTGACACGGATGCAGCGTGGGCAGCAACGATTGCGACGTTCAGTGCCTTCATCGGGGCAATCGGCAGTGTTGTCGTACTCGTTTATTATTTCCGAAAACGTGCACCCGGTTTAAAAGCCTTACGCGATGGTCAGACGACGATATCGCCGGATCGTCCGTTAGCAGGACTGTACAAAGAATTGTTGACGTATGCGATCCCAATCGTCATGGTCGGGTTATCAACACCGCTTTATCAGGTCATTGATCAAAACACGATGAATGCGGCTTTACAAAGTATTGGTTACACGCTGGAAGCAGCGGGGAATGCAACGGCCTATCTGATTGCAGATAGTCATAAGATTGTCCTGATTCCGGTTTCGGTCGCGACGGGGTTATCCTTATCCGCGACACCATTGTTGACGGCCTCGTTTACACAAGGGGATATGCGGAAAGTCCGGAAACAAATCTCGCAAATTTATCAACTGGCCTTTTTCGTAACAATTCCAGCGGTCGTCGGTATGATTTTGCTGAGTGAAGAGACGTTCCATGTCTTATTCCCGAAAGATCAGGCTGCCTGGGTCTATTTATTGAGTTATGCACCAAGTGCGCTGTTCCTTGCGCTGTATTCCGTCACGGCCGCTGTATTGCAAGGCATCAACCGGCAGTATTTCACGATTGTTGCGACATTGGCAGGATTGCTGACGAAATATCTGTTGAATGCTCCCCTGATTCACTGGACAGGAGACGGAACGGGTGCCGGATATGCAACGATTCTCGGATACGTCGTCGCGACGGGATTGATGTTCTTCCGGATTACGCAAACGGTTCAGTTTCCGTTCAGTACGGTCTTACGCCGGACGTCACTGATCATGATCATCAGTGCCATCATGGGTGCGAGCGTCGCGCTGGTGAAATGGGGATTATCGGTCATGTTACCCGCTACGACGGTCGGTTCGCTCATCATTTTAATCGTCGGAGCAGGAATTGGAATCGTCGTCTTTGCAGGTCTTGCCATTTGGAGCGGATTAGCGGAAGCTGTATTAGGAAGAAAATTTTCAATGAAACGGGGACGAGGAAATGCGTCTAGATAAATTACTCTCAAACATGGGAGCCGGATCGCGGAAAGAAGTAAAACAATTACTCAAATCCGGTGCGATTCAAGTTGACGGAGAAATCGTGTATGATCCGAAGCAACATGTTGATACCGAACAGCAACACGTACTTTTATACGGGGAACCGGTCACGTATCAAAAGTTCATCTACTTGATGATGAACAAACCGCCGGGCGTAATCAGTGCGACTGAAGATAAGCGGGATCAAACCGTCATTGATTTACTGTTTGAAGATGTGACGTACTTTAAACCCTTTCCGGTCGGACGACTCGACAAGGATACGGAAGGATTGTTGCTGTTGACAAATGACGGATCCTTTAATCATGCGTTGATGTCACCGAAGAAACACGTTGAAAAAGTCTACTATGCGGAAGTCATCGGTACGCTGACGGAAGAGGACGTGGAAGAAGTTGCAGAAGGGGTCACGCTTGAAGACGGGTATAAAACAAAACCGGGAAAGCTGGTCATCCTGGAAGCGATGGATGAAACGTCTACACTCGAGCTGACGATTACCGAAGGGAAGTTCCATCAAGTCAAACGGATGATGTTGGCTCTCGGAAAAGAAGTGACGTATTTGAAACGCTTGTCGATTGGACAACTGCCGCTCGATTCGACACTCGAAGCAGGCGAATACCGGGAACTCACACGTGGTGAATTAGCCCTGTTCGACTGGAAACCGGAATAAGTAAAGACCCTCGAAACGAAAAAAGTTTCGAGGGTCTTTTTATTTATAAGCCGAGTTATGTCCCAGCCTCTTTGTCGATTACTGGTTACGAAGGGCTTCCGCAATCGGGAAGGGACCACTGAGTACTTCAAACTGACGTGTTTGAGTCGGATGATCAATCAATGTGACGAACAGAGCCGCAATATCATCTCGTGAGACTTCGCGTCCCTCATATGAATCAAAATGTTCTTGTGTCTCGATCGAGCCGCTCGGCTCATCGTAACTGAGTGGACCCGGCCGAACAATCGTATAATCGAGGCCACTGTCTTTTAAATGACGGTCCGCCGCACCCTTAGATTCCAGATAAACTTTCAAATCACCTTGCGGGTGATCAGCGCCAACTGAACTGAGCATCAAGAAACGCTCAATTCCGCTTGCTTTAGCCGCATCGATGACTTTGATTGCGCCATCCTGGTCAACGGCACGTGTCAATTCTTCGGAAGCGCCACCGGCACCAGCAGCGAAAATGACAACATCGGCATCTTTGACGACGTCCGTGACATCTTTCGTTAAATCACCAAGGCGGACTTCAGACGCTCCAAGTGCAATCAAGTCATTGATCTGGTTTTCTTCCCGGACTACAGCGATGGCTTGATGCTGACCTTGCTTGCCGATCAGCTCAATCATTTTCCGCCCGGTTGTTCCGTTTGCTCCAATAATTAAAATATTCATCTCATCATCTCCTTCTCAAACTAGATATACCCTGCCTGAAAAAAAAATAACAAAAAAAAGACGCGAAGGATTCGCGTCGTAACAGAAAATAGTCTGATGAAACATCTTAATCAGCCGGCTTGTCGTTGTTTTTTACTTGATGTCCAAGTACCGCGTCTTGGGCTTACAATGAGGTTGTTGTATTCAAGCACATTCAAGTCACGCTGGACGGTCCTTGAAGTAATGCCGAACTCTTCAACCAAGTCTGCTGTCGTAGTAGCTCCGTTCTCATTGATATAGAGATAAATCGATTTAATCCGGGTCAACATACGGTCTGTAGAATCTTTCATTGGTATAACCACTCCCCCAATGGATAGAATAGTGTTCTAAAGCTTCGGGTGACAAAAGACGATGATTAATTAAGTTGTTTCGCCTTTAGTATAACTCTTTTAGTATAGAATGCAAGTAATTTAACCGAACGTTTGCAAAAATAACACAAACTTTCAACACCCAATAGCGAATGAAAGGTGTTTTTTATCTTTCAATGTTCGTTAAAAACGTAATAACAAAAGATTTGGTATTTTGGATGTTCGTAATTGTCAAATTTTCGCTATACTTAAAGGTGAACGAATCAGCGGATAAGGGAGAGAAGTCATATGGTCAATTGGAAAGAAGAAGTCATGGCACGACGCGAAGATCTTTTAGTTGATTTAAAGGAATTGTTACGCATACCTAGTATTCTCGATGAAACAACGATTCAGGAAGGAGCTCCATTCGGAACCGAAGTCAAACGTGCGCTCGATTGGATGCTCGCGCTCGGGGACCGCGATAGATTCATCACGAAAAACGTTGATGGGTATGCCGGTCACCTTGAATATGGTCAAGGAGATGAATTGCTCGGTATTCTTTGCCACTTGGACGTCGTCCCAGCGGGCGGGGATAACTGGACGTACGGCCCATTTAATCCGACATTGGCTGACGGAAAATTGATTGCGCGGGGTGCGATTGATGACAAAGGACCGACGATGGCAGCATATTATGCCTTAAAAATCGTTAAAGAGTTGGGACTTCCGCTTTCAAAACGAATTCGTCTGATTGCCGGCGGGGACGAAGAAAGTGAATGGCGGTGTGTGAATCATTACTTCAAGCATGAAGAAATGCCGACGCTTGGATTTGCACCGGATGCTGATTTTCCAATCATCAATGCAGAAAAAGGATTGTACGACGGTCTGCTGACTCAAGGTAAACCGGTTAAAGCCGCAGATACAGGCTACCAACTGATTCGCTTTGAAGGCGGAGAACGTCCGAATATGGTACCGGGTCACGCGACAGCGACGGTACATGTCGCTGAGCGGGGAACGGTTGAAGAAGATTTCCACCAGTATTTAGAAAAGCAAGGTGTGACAGGGACAATCAAGGAGACGGCAGAAGGCCTCATCTTTGATGTGATTGGCGTCGCCGCCCATGCGATGGAACCGGACAACGGGAAAAATGCCGCCCTTCATCTGGCGCGTTTCTTGCATACGCTCCACTTGGATTACAGCGGCCGCCGTTATCTTGAAATGATCGTGCACATGTTCCGCGACTCACGCGGTGTTGCACTCGGAGTGGCGGCATCTGATGAAACAGGCGACCTGACGATCAACGGTGGAGTGTTCCGTTACGAAAACGGACAAGGGACAGCTTCAATCAATATCCGTTACCCTTACAGTGCCGATTTCACAGAACGGTTGCAATTGATTAAAGAAGCCGCGAGTGCATACGGATTCGAACTTCAAACACGGACGCATATGCCACCGCATCACGTCGATCCGAACCATGAACTGATCCGGACGCTCAGTGCGGTTTACGAACGGCAAACGAATCAAAAGGCCGACTTAATTGCGATCGGCGGCGGAACCTATGCCCGTTCATTGACAGCAGGTGTCGCATTTGGACCTGTTTTCCCTGGTGGACCGGAAGTTGCGCACCAGGTGGATGAGTATGTTGATTTTGAAGAACTCTTATTAGCCGTTGCCATCTATGCAGAGGCGATTTACGAATTGGCGAAATAAGCATCAGTGCATCTTAAAAAAAATAGTATAACGAAATGAATCCCCCAAATCCGTTGTGATAGGGGGATTGATTCTTGAAGGAGACTCAGTTGTGATCCATCGTCAAAAATATCATTTTCAAGCCCTTTATTTTTTCATCTTCTTTGGGCAAGGTGCACTTATTCCATACTTGGCACTCTATTTTTCCAATGATGCCTTTCAATTATCGGCATCCGAAATCGGAACGATTGTTGCAGTAGGTCCAGTGTTATCAATTGTTTTACAACCGGTTTGGGGCATGGCGGCAGACCGCTTCGGACGACCGAAACGTCTGTTGTTAGTGGCTTTACTCGCTGCAGGGCTCTTAACGCTCAGTTATTTATTGACGTCTGTCTACTTATTCCTGTTATTAATTTCTTCACTTTGGGCATTGTTCCAGTGTGCACATATTCCGCTTGTCGATACGTTGGCCATCGAATTTTCAAAAAGAAAATCAGTCGACTACGGAGCATTACGCTTATTTGGTTCCGCCGGTTTTGCACTGGCTGTCTTTATCCTTGGACAGGTAACGGAACAAGGATCACTCGGTGCGATTTTTTATGCTAGCGGAGCTGCGCTTGTTCTTGGATTTCTTGTGTTGATCGGAATTGAAGAAACGCCGGTTTCGACCGTCGAGCGTGAACATATTCCGCTGAAATCGTTATTTTCAAACAAACGTTTTTTACTGTTTTTAGCAGGTGGAAGTTTAGTATTCGGACCAATTTTTGCGAATAACTATTACTTTGGAAGTTATGTGACGATTCGTGGGGAATCAACAGCACTCGTCGGAACACTTTTTTTTGTCGCTGTCTTATGCGAAATACCGTTCATGCGGGTTGCGACGCGTGTCATGATGCGGTTTGGACCGATTCCTGTCCTGGTGTTCATCTCTGTTTTATCCGCGGTACGGACAGGGATACTGGCGCTTGAGCCGCCGATTTTTACACTCTGGATATTGGCAGCATTACAAGGATTCATCATCGGTCTGTTGATTCCGGTCGCACTTGAATATGTTCGCTCGCTCGTTCCACCTTCGACAGTGGCGACGGCAGTCAGTACATATATGGCGACGACGACCGGTCTTGCGACGGCATTGTTTAATTTAATGAGTGGGATTGTTTTTGATCAATGGACCATCTATGCCGTATTTTGGGTATATACAGGTAGTAGCTTGTTAGGTGCTTGTTTGTATCTGGTCAGCTCAAAAATCAAGGAGTGATCCGTATGCAAAAACACTACTTCATCGCTATCCCGGTTGCTGACGAGATGTTGACGCGATTCGCGGCTCCTCTAGCGCTTGGCCGTTATTACAAAACGGTGTACGAATCAGGCGAGTATCATCTGACGCTACGTTTTTTAGGAACGTTAACAGAGGACGAGTTGAGAAATTGGCGACGTCAACTGACGGAAATTGCTCAGCTCACTTTTGCTTTTACCTTGAAATTAGATCACCTTGAACGGTTTGGATCAGCCGAGAGGCCTCGTGTCTTTGCCGTCGGACCGGCATATGAGGAAAAACTGTTTCAGCTTGCCCGACGGATTGATCCGGATCCGGCTAAACCGTTTGTTCCGCATATTACTCTTGCGAAGAAGTGGAATCAAGAAGTGGCGCTCCATCCACCCGAACAAACACCTGGCGGCAGCTTGGATGTCAATGAAATCGTTCTGTATCAGATTTGCCCCGACGATCAGCCGCGGTATCAGGCAGACACACGATTTCCATTTGGGAAGAAATAACGAGGTGATATGATTGGCATTATTGATGAAACTTTATGATTTAGAAAGCCGATATGAACGAAATCCGTTGGAAGCTTCGAAGCGTTTCAAAGAACAACAGCTGGTGGATTATGCGAATGTCCTTAAAAAATGGGAGTCGGGTGAACTGTTTCCGGGTGAGACGATCATTCGGCCGAAAAAATGGTGGCAGCCTTTTAAAAAACCAGAGAGGTTTCAGGTGCCGGGAAAACAAATCTCAAAGCCGGCGTTTGATAAATGGTATAAAAAGCGAGTAGAAGTCCAAAAATTAATTTACGTGGCAGGCGGAGCGACGGAAGAAGACATCTGGCGCTTGCCTTTAAGACGCCATCTTGACTTTTATCAAATGTTGCATCTCTTGAACGATCAATTCGGCATGTTTTATCGTGCCGTCATTCAATACCAGCAAGGAGAGGTTGAACTCAGTCCGTTTGTCGTAGGACCTTCTGCCATCTATATACTGGACTGGTTAGACGGGGAAGAAAGTATCTATCATATCAAGCGAAATAAACTGTGGCGGGAACAACCCTTTAAAGCCCCGCCAAAGAATATCGTCAATCCATTAATCAGCTTAAAGCGGACGGAGGATATTCTGCGATTGATTCTAGGTTCCGAATTCATATTACCAATCGAACGTGTTGTCATTGCATCGCAAGGTTACTTCGATCAAATTCCGAAAGAGACAACGACGACATATGTCAGTAAGGTGGACTTCACGGATTGGCTACGGAAAATGAATTTGTCGGCTGTGCATACAAAAGCTTCTCAAATGCGGGTATGCGAACAGATCTTAAAAGAAACGGTTTCGGTGACCTTTCAAATGGCGCTGAACAGTCAAGAAAACGGGCGGATTCAAAAATAGGGAGGGAAGCGGCAAGATGTTTGATTGTCGCGTAAACAGATGGTAAATAATGAATCGGAAACGCAGCAAGTCGGATTGTGTTCAGTTGAGTTCGTGACATTTCAAACCATTCTAATGGAGACGACGACACCGGTTGAACAAGGTGAGTTTTTGCTCGTCTGTGATGGTCAGCCGATGAACTATTTCATTGAACGTCGAGAAGATACGGACGTAACAATCAAATTGACACTGCTGCTCGACCGGGCGGTTGAAGTAGAACGGTGTTATGAAATCATCTTACCCAATCAGGAACGAGTCCGTGTATTGCCGAACCGGATTGTCCAAACGGCGGGATTCGACCGCAAATACAGTTATGAAGGACCTTTAGGTGCCGTCTATGACACGGAAATGATTTCTTTATACGTCTGGTCACCGCTGGCCGAGAGGTTGGAGTGTATTCGCTACGATCAAGCCGGTGTCGAAATCGACAGCCGGGACTTCGAACGGCAAGAACGTGGGGCGTATCGTTTAGTAGTTCCCCGAACATGGGAAAACAGCCGTTACCGTTACCGGGTCACGACGTATCAGGGAACACATGAAGTCGTCGATCCTTATGCAAAGGCAGTCAGCGTAAATGGACAGTTTGCTGTTTTGCTTGATGTCGAGCAAGAAATTAACCGGCAGTTTCCGCATCGACAAAAACGACCGCTGTTGATCAAACCGACAGATGCCATCATTTATGAAGCGCATATCCGGGATTTTACGATTGATTCGTCTTCCGGCTCGCATCATCCCGGACAATACATAGGGATGACGGAAACAGGAACCGTTTCACCGGAAGGACGTTCGACAGGCATTGATTATTTACTTGAGTTGGGGGTGACCCATCTTCAATTGTTACCGGTTCACCTGTTTACGACGACAGAGGAAGTCAGTCGTCTTCCTTATAACTGGGGATATGATCCTGTTCAATGGTTTTCACTGACCGGATGTTATGCCAGTAACCCGACTGATCCGAAAGTCCGGATTCTTGAATATGTCGAGATGATCGAACAGTTGCACGCGGCAGGAATTCGGGTGACGTTTGATGTTGTCATGAATCATGTCTATATTCGGGAGCAATCCGCACTCGAACATCTGGTACCGGGTTACTATTTCCGTTACGAAGTGGACGGGACACTTGCCAACGGAACAGGTGTCGGGAATGATACGGCATCGGAACGGTTTATGATGAGACGGATGATTGTTGATTGCCTGACGTATTTTGCGGACATTTTTCAGGTGGATGCTTTTCGCTTTGACCTGATGGGGATTCATGATGTTGAGACGATGAACCATGTCCGGGCAGCATTGGATCATATCGATCCGACCATTCTTGTTTATGGAGAAGGCTGGGACTTGGCGACACCTTTACCGCAACGTCAAAAGGCCATCAGTTCAGTTGCTTCGCAAATGCCTCGGATTGGTCATTTTAACGATGTTTTCCGGGATGCGTTAAAAGGCTCGACGTTCAATGAAACGGATTGTGGTTTTGTATCGGGTAATGGTTGGTGGGAAGGGGAAGTGCGAAACGGGATGGCCGGGAGTATCACATTGGACGGTCAAACGACCGGGCGTTTTCCTGAGCCGACGTATTCGATCAATTATGTCGAAGCACATGACAACCATACCTTGTATGATAAGTTAGCGCTCGCCCGACCGGATTTGGATGAAGTGACACGGTTACAAATGAGTCGACTGGCTCAGACGATTATTTTCTTAGCGGCCGGTATTCCGTTTATTCACGCCGGACAGGAGTTCGGACGGACAAAACAAGGGGTCGAGAACAGTTACAATGCACCTGATACGATCAATCGGATGGATTGGACGTTACGCGATCGCCATGCGCATATGGTCGATTATTTAAAAAATATCTTACAAATCCGTCGAATGCACGGAGGATTCCGATTACACCGAGCCAACCAGGTGCAAGAACTGATGCATTTTTTGCCGATGCATCCGGGTGTCATCGCCTACGAAGTAGGGGCCGTTCATTCATATGATGCCTGGCAACGGACGCTTGTCGTTCATAATGTGACGTTTGAAAAAATTGAAATTGTGCTCGATCATCCGAGATGGAATGTACATGTCCACGGCAACGAAGCATCCGTTACGCCACTTGAAAAGGGTGTTTCGCAGATCACGGTCCTTCCGTTGTCAACAACGATCGCCACATGTTAAGATAATCATTGTGCCTTAAGGCAAATCTACTAAAAAGTTGAGCGGATTATAATGGAATTAGATATTTTAGATGCGCTTGGCGAAGGCTGGACCCTTACGCCAGCAGGCGGAATCACGGGAGAAGCATATATTGCCTCGACAGGGCAGTCAAAACTCTTTTTAAAACGAAACTCCTCGCCATTTTTGGCGATTTTATCAGCGGATGGAATCGTACCGAAGCTGCTTTGGACGAAGCGGATTTATAGCGGAGATGTCATCAGTGCCCAACAATTCATTGAGGGACAAGAACTGGAACCGGAAATGATGGAACGGCCGGAAGTCGCAAGGTTGCTCGGAAAAATTCATGACTCGAAGGAATTGCTGTTCATGTTACAACAACTGGATCAGCGTCCGATCGAACCGGATGAACTTTTACGGCAATGCCGGCTGTATTTTCAACCTGCTGAACTGGAACAACCGGAATTGATTGAACAGGCAATCGACTATCTGTCAGAACAATTACCTTTTGTTAGAACGGACGAGCAAGTCGTTTGTCACTCGGATTTGAATCATAATAACTGGTTGGTCGGAACAGATGGACATCTGTATCTTAATGATTGGGATGATGCCATCATTGCGGATCGTGCTTATGATCTTGGAATGATGTTATACAGTTATGTCGACGAAGAGTGTTGGCCGGAATGGTTTGCGAATTACGGACATCCGTTGACGGCAGATCTGAAGCAGCGGATGTATTGGTATGTCGTGGCTCAGGCGGTACTCTCAATTTATTGGTATGAAGATACCGTGCATCCGGATGCAGCAGAGAGTTATCTTTTCTTGGCCCAACTGCTTGAGATGGAGCAGGAAGATTAAATCAGCGCTGGGTACTTTCGATATAACGAGCTTTAAAGGCTAAAAAAATGTGCGGACACAGAATCATTCTGTGTCCGCACATTTTTTTAGCCTTCAGCAATTTGTATTTCTTTTTCGATATCGTGACTTTCGAGATCCGCTTGACGATAAGCTTCTGTCGTCGGCAAACGTAAATCCAGCCTTGGTTTTTCTTCAAACGTGACCGTCACGTCCTGTACCGTATAGTCGAAAACATGACCTCCACCGCTTCGTTCCTGGTCGATGAAATGAAGATGATAACCTGCGACTGCGATTCCATGACCGAACCGGGGTGTGAAGTAACCGGCCAGCGTCCCGTCAATTTGTTCGAATGTCCGGGCACTTTGTGTCGCGACGGCTTCAGTAATCGGACGGAAGGGTTTTTCCTGTCGGGCGACGGTCCGTGTCTTGACCTCGGAAAATCGTCCTTCAATCCGTACCGCGTAAAAGCTGTTGACTGTACTCAGCTGCTCACTTAACCAGTGTTCGAAATCAGCTTTCGTCATCGTTTGCTTCACGGACAACGACTGTTCCGGAACAAATCGTGTCAGAGAACAGAACGGCGTCGTCGTCTCCGGATCGAGTGGACGGGCACTGCCGTCCGACCGTAATTGATAAAAGAAACCATCAAAACCGATCATTTCCCCGTCGAGATGATCAAATGTTCCGATCCCGAAATCATGTCCGGGAAGAATCGACTCGTAGCGTGTCTCACTTTCGAACACGCCGTCGAGTAAAGCCATCATTGTCGAAATCTGAAGTAACGTATCCTCGTGTTGCATCGCTTCCATCTCCTTATCAGTTCAGTTGATCCAAGTGTACCTCTTTGCCGAGTGTAATGTTATCGCTGTAGTCAATCGGGACATCAACGATTACAGGACCGTCTGTTTGCCATGCTTCTTCCATGACCGAGATGAGCTCTGACGGATGATTGACACGAAGTCCTTTTGCACCAAAACTTTCAGCATATTTCACTAAATCGACTTCACCGAACGATGTACCGGATTTTCGGTTGTACTTCATTTCCTGCTGGAATGCTACCATATCAAAGCCGCTGTCACGCCAGACGAAATGGACGAGCGGGGCATTCAGACGGACTGCCGTCTCCAGTTCCATTGCAGAAAAGAGGAAGCCGCCATCTCCGGAAATCGAGACGGCTTTTTTACCGGGACGAACGAGTGTCGCCGCAATCGCCCATGGTAATGCAACACCAAGCGTCTGCATCCCGTTACTGAATAGAAGGTGACGTGGTTCATACGAACGGAAGTGACGCGCCATCCAAATATAATGTGAACCGACATCGACTGTGACCGTCACATCGTCAGCAATTTGTTCGCGTAACGTTTTCATAAAGTAAAGCGGATGAGTGAGTGGCGAGTCTTTGACGATTGGCGGGATGTCCCGTTCTTCCAACCGTTGTTGAAGACCACGTAAAAACTCAGTTGAACTTTCTGGAAGTGTCAATGCGTTTAACCGTTCTGATAAAGCATTGATGGTTGCTGCGACATCACCGACAAGCTCGCGGTCAGGACGATAGAAATGATCAATTTCAGCCCGCATTTGATCGAGGTGGATTAATGTCCGCTCCTGAGACGGTTGATTCCAGAATTTCGGATCGTACCCAATTGGATCGTATCCGATCGACAAGACAAGATCGGCTTCAGCAAGCAAAGCATCTCCCGGTTGGTTACGGAAAAGACCGACTCGGCCATAAAAATTGGATTCAAGCTCGCGCGACAGTGTGCCGGCCGCTTGGAATGTCTGAACGACTGGAATCGAAACGCGTGTTAACAAAGCACGGATTGCTTCGACGACACGGGGTTGACTTGAACGCATACCAAGTAATAAGACCGGTAATTTCGCTTGTTCGATTAAGGTAGCTGTCTCATCGATCCATTCTTCCGGTGCAATTCCGAGTTTAGGGGTTTGGACGGCTTTAAACGAAGTGACGTTTGCTTCATTTAATCCGACATCTTGCGGAATGCTGACGAACGCAGCACCTGATGTCGTTTCGGCCGTCCGGAAAGCATTGGATAACACTTCGGGAATGTTGTCAGCATCTTGAACTTCAGCACTGAAGTTCGTGATCGGTTTGAACAGTGCTTGGTTATCCATCGATTGATGTGTTCGTTTCAAACGATCAGCTCTTGTGACGGCGCCGGCAATCGCGACGACAGGATCGCCTTCAGAGTTTGCCGTGACAAGACCGGTCGCAAGATTCGAAGCACCTGGTCCTGACGTGACAAGAACCACACCGGGTTTATCCGTCAAGCGACCGATCGCCTGCGCCATGAAAGCAGCGTTCTGCTCATGACGTGCGACGATCAGTTCTGGTCCGCGGTCTTGCAAAACGTTAAAGACAGAATCAATTTTAGCTCCAGGAATTCCGAAAATGTAATCGACACCCTGTTCGATGAGAGTATCCACGACCAAATCGGCCCCTGTTTTCTTCTGTACTAATTCTTCTGATTCACTGTTTTGTTTTTCAATCATTACAATTCTCCTTTTCTACCAGTAGTTTTGGTTGTTCGATAGCTGTAATATAAAAACTGTTTCGTAAAAAGTATACATCTGTTTTAGTGAGAAACCAAGGTGAATCGTTCAGAAACTAAAAAAGACACCTTGTGATCTACACAAGATGTCTGACACGTCAGCATTATTCCGCATTAACTTTCCCAAATGTCGCCCAAACAAAAAGGGCTGCTACACCCATGACAAGGACGATCGGAGAACCCCAGGCAATTAAGAAGTCATCCATCATTAAAACCTCCTTCAAGAAACTTTGTACTGTAAGTGTAGTAGATTGCTCAGTTATTCTCAAGTGACGATCTGCTGAACTTTCTTTTTGGCGTCAATCAAGAACATCTTATATATTTACCCGAATCATGATAAACTTATCTGCGGATAATTTAAGAATCGAAAGGATGAACAATATGCGTTTACGCCACAAACCATGGGCGCTGGATTATATGAAAGAGCAATCCTCCATCTATATAGCAGACCCGTCGACTTTAAAAGGAAACTGGTCGAATGAATTTAAAAATGAAAATCCGATTTACATCGAAGTCGGGTCAGGCAAAGGGGCCTTCATCACAGGGATGGCAAAACAGCATCCGGAGGTCAACTTTATCGCGATCGAGTTGTTTGAAAGCGTTGCGGTCGCAATCGTTCAAAAGATGGTGGAAGAACCACTTGAAAACGTTCGTGTCTTGACGGTTGATGCAAAAGATTTGCGTGACTTCTTTGAAAAAGGAGAGGTTGCCCGTGTTTATTTGAACTTCTCCGATCCTTGGCCGAAATCACGCCATGCCAAACGCCGCTTGACGTACAAAACGTTTTTAGCGACGTATGAAGATATTTTACCGGAAAAAGGGCAGATTCATTTTAAGACGGATAACCGGAAATTATTTGAATCCAGTCTGATGACGATGTCTGCTTACGGCATGACATTCGATTGGATGTCGCTTGATTTACATGCCAATGAGCCGGAAAATAACGTCAGAACGGAATACGAAGAACGTTTTTCAGCACTGGGTCAACCGATTTATCGGATGGAAGCAACATATACGAAATAATTTAGACAAAAAGTTTTCTTATTTTCCTAGCATTTCTTTCACACTTTTTTCTTATTAATTGGTACAATGTTGTTGACTGAAGAACTGTATTTACAGGTAAAGGGGGAAATTGGGGATGTGGCAAAAAAGCTTAGCCTTCGTAACGGCACTCTTTCTCGCATTGAGTATCGGACAATCGGTATTCGCTGCGATTGATACGTCATCTATGCAAAAAGCACTTGACGAGGATTTGAAGAGTACACATTACGACTATAAAAAAGGTTCTGTAGAAATTGAAGATCCAAAAACATTCACTGGTGAAAAAGGTGAACAGATTATCGGCGGAATCGCGGTAATCGAGACTGTTCGTGATGGAATCTTCATCACGATCAAACGTGAAATCCATTTCTTTAACGCAGACAGCGGTAAATTACTTACAAGCGCAGATGCGGCTAAAGTAGACGGCGTCAAAGAATACATTGACAGCAACTCGGATAACCTGCACCAAAAAGTAGTCTACTGGTTGCCGATGTTACTCATGATCTTATTAATTGCTGTACCAGCTATCATGCTATACGTTGTTGTACCGCGTCTGTACTCTACTACGGAATACATGAACCCGATCTACGAGCGTAATGATAACCCGCGTTAATCTTTTTTAAACAAATGAAAATCCCTTGTCTGACCCGATTCGTCGGGACGGACAAGGGATTTTTTTTAGATAAATAAAACGAGTAAAAAAGCGATGATGGCTGGAAGTCCTTGTTTGAAAAGAATCGAGACATTTGCAGTAGCTGCACCGTAAAGGGCAGCAACGATGACGCATCCGAGGAAATACAACTGAACAGCCGGGGAATCAAGAATCAGTCCGAAGATCAGACCGGCGGCAAGAAAACCGTTGTAAAGACCTTGATTGGCGAATAATGTCCGGATTTGCGGATTTGAGACCGCTTCTTCGGTCAGTCCGAATGTACGTTTGGCAGACTTAGATGATAGAAGAAACATTTCAAGTACCATGATATAAAAATGTTCCACAGCGACTAGCAGTACAAAGAAGATAGCGAGTAAAGACATGTCGAGACTCCTTTCTTTTAAAAGACCATACTTCGTCGATCGAAGTATGGTCCGTCTATTATGCGTATTCGAGTAAAGCACCTGTTTCCGCATCAACTGTGAATTGATACGTTTTTTCATCGTCACCTTCAAGGACCGAGATGCCACCTTTGTAGCTTTGGTAGTCACGTGACTCGTATGCGTACGCCTCTGGTGTTGCAGAGATCCATGCACCTTGGACACGTCCTTTTGCTGAAAATGTGCGTTTCGTGATTTCGAGCGCTTCCTCGGCAGAGAGTTGTTTGTTGTCGACAGCCTTCTTGACTGCGAAAGCGGCAACGACCGCTGCTGCGAGACCGATAATCCAATAGCGTTTTTTCATTAAAATTCCCCTCCTTACAGGTTCTATTCCTACTGTACCAAATAATTCGTCCAGTGAGAAACAAAAGGTTAAGTGATTGAAGCAAAATTTTGTATAATGAATGAACAGGGGGCGATACATATGAATGAAAAAACAAGAGACTTGTTTCGAACGTTGACAGAATTAAATGGTGCACCTGGATTTGAACACGATGTCAGACGCTTTGTCAAAGAACGCATTACACCGGTGACGGATGAAATCGTCATGGACGGTCTCGGTTCGATTTTTGGCAAACGGACGGGACAGGAAAATGGTCCGAAGGTTATGGTTGCCGGTCATATGGACGAAGTGGCCTTCATGGTAACGCAGATTACGAAAAACGGCATGCTCCGGATTCAACCGCTCGGCGGTTGGTGGAGTCAGGTACTGCTCGCACAACGGTTCTCGATTTGTGGGGATAACGGCATCATTCCCGGTGTCATTGCCTCGATACCACCACATTTATTGACGGATGAAGTCCGGAATAAGCCGATGGCAATCAAAGATATGTTCATCGATGTCGGGGCAGACTCAAAAGAAGAAGCGGAATCTTTCGGCATCCGTCCGGGTATTCCGGCTGTTCCGTTCTTCCCGTTCACACCGATGGCCAATCCTAAAAAAATCATGGCGAAAGCATGGGATAACCGGTACGGCGTCGGTATGGCGATCGAGTTGTTGGAAGAGACGACAGCGTCGGATCATCCAAACATCTTATTCTCAGGAGCGACGGTTCAAGAAGAGGTCGGCTTACGCGGCGCACAAACAGCAACGAATCTGATCGATCCGGATGTTGCCTTTGTCGTCGACGCCTCACCGGCCAACGATGCTTCAGGTGATAAAACAGAATTTGGTCAGCTCGGTCAAGGACCGTTGTTACGGATTAAGGACAGCGTCATGATTTTATCGAAAGAAATGACAGATTATGTTCTCGATACGGCAGAATCGAACAAGATTCCGTATCAATACTATGTTGGTGCAGGCGGAACGGACGGGGGAGTCATTCATCGTTCAAACAACGGTATTCCGACGACGGTCGTCGGTCTTCCGGCACGTTATATTCATACGCATGCCTCGATCATGCACACGGATGACTACGATGCGGCAAAAGAATTGCTCAAGAAACTTGTCACGCAACTCGATGCGACGACGCTCGCAACATTACAAATCAAATGAAGATAATGGAGGATGCCTTTGTGCATCCTCTTTTTACATCCCGACTGTCTTGTCACATGAAAAACAAATGTATGACCTTTTTTGGGGGTTTGTTATAATGAATCTGATTTCAAACAGAAGGAAGTGGCATCTTGTTAAAAAGAAAAGGGATTTTACTTAGTCCGAAAGTATATTTTATTACAGTGCTCAGCTATATGGCATTAGGGTTATTCAGTTCTTTGATTATGGGATTAATTTTAAAGACGATAGGTGAAGGATTGATTGCAAGAGGTATTGAAGCGGGAATGCTCGTTACGGTCGGAGAACAGGCAATCGCGCTGACGGGTCCGGCAATCGGAGTGGCTGTCGCGTTTGCACTTGAAGCGCCACCACTCGTTTTGTTTTCTGCCGTTGCTGTCGGTGCATTTGGTTATGAAGCAGGAGGCCCTGCCGGAAGTTATGTCGCAGCGGTCATTGCTACTGAAATCGGAAAATTGATTTCAAAGACGACGCGTCTTGATATCATCTTGACGCCATTGATCACGTTGCTCGTCGGTTTTGTAAGTGGTAAGTACGTCGGAGCTTGGATTGGAACATTGATGATCGATTTAGGAGAAGTCATCCGGTGGGGAACAGAAAGAGAACCCTTGATCATGGGGATTTTTGTCGCGACCGTCATGGGTCTCGCCTTAACAGCTCCGATTTCAAGTGCTGCCCTCGGTATCATGTTAGGTCTTGACGGACTGGCGGCCGGTGCTGCAACGATTGGCTGTGCGGCACAGATGATCGGATTTGGTGTCATCAGTTACAGGGATAACGGGATTGGCGGATTAATTGCCCAAGGAATCGGCACGTCGATGTTACAAGTGGGTAATATCATTCGAAATCCATGGACGATTGTCCCGCCGACACTGGCAGGAGCACTGCTCGCACCGTTCGCGACCGTCTTGTTGACACTCGAAAGTAATCCTGAAGGATCGGGTATGGGGACAAGCGGACTTGTCGGTCCGCTGATGATGTTAAAAACGATGGGATTTGAAGCGGAGTATTATTTAGCTGTCTTTGTTTTATGTTTCCTGGCACCAGCGCTGCTGAGTTATTTGATTTATCGGGCCCTTCATCGCATGGGACGGATTAAAGACGGAGATTTGAAAATCGAGTACTAATGAGAATATGCTTGTTCATTGGCTTTTTGAAAGAGGCAAAGAAAGAGAAACAGGCGGTGGATGCGCATCCACCGCCTGTTTCTCTTTACATACGTATACTTACAGGGAAAAACCAAACGAGCTGGAGTAAAAACTTGTGAAAAAGACATACAAGTACAATAGATAGAGCGGAATCAAGTAACGCATCCGAACGATTGGTAATTTTCTGGCGAGCCGTTTCCCGATGGCTTCGAGTAACATGATGATGGCGAATCCGACCACAAGAAAAATAAGAATTTGAGGCAGGCTACGCTCGGAATCGATGAACGAATATCCATATCGGAGACAACTTGTCATGCCGACAAAACCTACAAATCGTTCGAAAGGATGTTTAACAGGTTGATCAGTCATAATAATTTCCTTTCAGGACATTTTCTAGTTGCAGTATAGCAAACAGAGCGCCAAAACGCACAGAAACATTCGAATATGCTATGATGAACCCAATGAAAAAGCAAGTATTGAGGGAGTGTAACAGATGGAAAAATTAGAATCAAAAGAACAATTTGACCAAGCAAAAAAAGAAAAATCGATTTTCCTTTTCTCGGCGGATTGGTGCCCGGATTGCCGGTTTTTAGATCCGTTCATGCCGGAGATGGAACAGACGTTTAATGAATTCAATTTTTATTACGTCGATCGCGATCAGCACATTGAAATTGCCCAGGAAATGGACATCTTCGGAATCCCGAGTTTCGTCGCGTATCGTGAAAATGAAGAGACAGGCCGTTATGTCGGGAAAGAACGAAAAACACCTGAACAGGTTACAGCCTTTTTAGAAACAGTCTGAGACAAAAGCGAGTGCTGACTCGCTTTTTTTAATAGGAAAGGATGAAATGGATTCATGGAACTACAACAAATTCGTCGCCTTGTTACTGAGGCATTTGATACAACCCACTATACAACGTATTTCGATCGTGAAAAATCGGTGCTTCGCATCGAACGAAAAAAAGATCGTACAGGAGTCGATCTGGGATTAAATCCACTTGTAGCGAAAGCGAAGCGTCGCGGTGTCATCGCAGTCGAAGAGACAATCGAATACATCAAAGCCGTTTTGGAACAGACGGAACCGGTTTCTTTAATTGGTCATGAGCAACAAGTCTTTCCGGTCATTCGGGCAAAATCTTTTGCGGATGAAACGAAAGATGGTAAGAAAATCATCAGCACCCCCCATACCGGTGAAACGAAAATCATGTACGCGCTTGATTTAGGTGCCACGTACCGGTTGATTGACGAAGAATTGTTACATCAGGCAGGGTGGACGACCGAACATTTGTCAGAAGCAGCCCGCTTTAATTTAAAAACACTGGAAGCCCCCTTTAAAATGGACGAAGTAGCCGGGAACATCTTTTACTTCCTCAGTACGGGTGATGGATATGAAGCAAGTCGTGTCTTAAATAAACAATTATTGAGCGATTACGCTGAAAAAATGACAGGTGAGTTTGCTGTCGGGATTCCGCATCAGGATGTGCTGATTTTTGCCGATATCCGAAATGATGCAGGATACGATGTTTTACAACAATTGATGTTCGATTTCTTCACGAACGGACGGGTTCCGGTAACGGCGCTTCCGTTCATGTATGAAGAAGGTAAACTGGAACCTGTCTTCGTTCTTGCAAAAAACAAGCATCCGAAAAGTTGAATAATCTGCTACAATAGGCATTGTGAGAAAGTTTGAAGGGAGTCATGGATTGCATGAATGTTTTTTATAATAAAGAAGGTGTCGGGGACGTCCTGATGGTCATCTTGGCAGATGCACCACGCGCTGAAATCACTGCCGAAAGAAAAGGCGATGTAGCAACGATTTTCCATGGCGAAGACGTCATTGGCTATAACATCTTCGAAGCATCAAAGCAGTTTGAATTGAACGCTGTAGGACCGGTCGAATTGACACCGGAACTTGTTGAAACGGTTCAACGCGTACTAGGAGAAAACGGAGTCGATTTCGAAGCACGTGAAATTGATTATTCACCTAAATTCGTAGTCGGATTCGTAGCATCTGCTGAAAAACATCCAGATGCGGACAAGTTGTCGGTCTGTCAAGTAGAGGTGGATGGTCAGACATTGCAAATCGTCTGTGGAGCACCAAATGTTGCTGCCGGACAAAAAGTAGTGGTCGCTAAACCTGGCGCAGTCATGCCGTCCGGATTGATCATTCGTCCGTCCGCGTTACGTGGAGTGGCTTCGAGCGGAATGCTTTGTTCTGCACGGGAACTCGCATTGCCGGATGCACCGCAGGAAAAAGGAATTCTTGTCCTTGAGGATACGGCGAAAACGGGAGAAGCATTTTTAATCGGTCGATAATTCGGCCGATTTTTTAACAAGATGGAGGGGTGAGGGAATGAGCAATCGTTATGAACAGTCGTTAAAGGAACAGGCAGCACGAATTCGACGTGAATTAGCAGGCGAAAAAGAAACAAAACCCGTTGAACGGCCTAAAAAAGAAGAGCGTGAAGATCGTTTCGTGTTGACGGATGTTCCATCGCCTATTTACGGATTCCAACGACCTAGAAAGCAACGGTCGATCCAAGAGGAAATCCATTCTGACGAATCTGAAGTCGATGTTTCAAGTGTACAGGAAGAGGAAAAATCAGAAGAGTCGCTTGAACATGAGACATCAGAATTGAACGAAGAGTCGCGGATCGAGACGATGGAACAGACGGATCTAACCGAAGCGGATGCTGGCTTAGTACCGACGACAGATGCAGACATCCTCGTTCCAGAACCGACAATCGAAGAAAATTCTCCGTCAGATGTTTCGGAAGAACAAGTCGAAGCAGAAGTGACGACGGAAAGTTCTCTTCCTGCAGCAGACGATATTGTTGAAGTAAACGATACCGTTCAAGCGTTAGAAAATCCTGCTACAGAAGAAATGAGTAAAGAAGAGACGATGGAAGAATTAACCGAAGAGACTCCTGTGGAAGAAAAGTCTGAAATGACTTTGAAAGAGCACGCTGTTCACGGAGAAGATGCGGAACCTGTCCAGTTATCAACAGGTACTTTACACGTTGATCACAAAACGGAGGAACCGGTCACACAAGTAGAAGAACTGCCCTCTGCTGAAAACGATTTAGTCGCTGAAATCAAAGTAGAAAATAGTGGGGCAGAAAAGGTACCTACAGACCAGTCGGTTCAAATTAAAAAACCGGTCGGACCACCGGTAAACGTCGTGATGACGACGAAAGACTTGATGGCCATGTATCGTGCACGTCGGGAACAAAATAATTTAAATGGTAAATAATAAGTCGGTTTGCTATAATGGTACAGGTTTTGTACCCAAGCCCGATGGTACGGACCGGAACGTGAATTGGAGGGCTCATATATGACAAATTATCATTTTGTAGGGATTAAAGGGACAGGGATGAGTGCACTCGCCCAAGTACTGCATGAAATGAATCATCAAGTACAAGGTTCTGATATTGACAAGCATATTTTTACAGAAGATGCCTTGCGGGCAAAAGGAATTCCGTTTTTCCCGTTCAGTGCGGACAACATTAAAGAAAATCAAGTCATCATCCAAGGAAATGCTTTTGGAGATGATCATCCAGAAATTGCTCGGGCAAAGGAACTGGATTTAACGATTTATCATTATTATGATTTCTTAGGCTATTTAGCAGATGAGTACCGGTCTGTCGCCATTACCGGTTCGCATGGTAAAACATCGACGACCGGGTTACTGTCACATGTCTTGAGTGGAATTACACCAACGGCATTTTTGATTGGTGATGGAACGGGTGCCGGTGTAGAAGATGCGAAAGCATTTGTTTTTGAAGCGTGTGAATACAAACGCCACTTCCTGTATTACAAACCGGACTATGCCATCATGACGAATATTGACTTTGATCATTCCGATTACTTTACAGGCATTGATGACGTCGTATCTGCATTCCAGGAGATGGCGATGCAGGTCAAACAAGCAATCGTAGCTTGTGGAGATGACGAACATCTTCAAAACCTTCAGGCGAATGTTCCGATTCTGTATTACGGTTTTGGCGAAAATAATGATTTCCGTGCAGAAAATGCAACGTCGACTCCAGATGGAACATCGTTTGACGTATATCTCCGGGATGACTTCTACGGGACATTCCTGATTCCTGGATTTGGTCGCCACCATGTCTTGAATGCACTGTCTGTCATCGCAATCTGCCAGTATGAAGGATTGAACAAAGAAGAGGTAGCGGCGCGTCTGTCTACATTCGGCGGAGTGAAACGCCGTTTTAGTGAATCTAACTTCGGTTCGCAGATTCTTGTTGACGATTATGCACACCATCCGAAAGAAATCAGTGCGACGATTGAGTCTGCACGCAAGAAATATCCGGATCGTGAAGTCGTAGCGATTTTTCAACCGCATACGTATACTCGCTTGAAGTCATTCATGGATGATTTTGCGACATCGTTACGCGAGGCAGATGCCACATATCTGTGTGAAATCTTTGGATCGGCACGTGAGCAGGAAGGCCAGGTCCGGGTAGAAGACTTACAAGAAAAAGTGCCGGGCTCGGATATTTTGACACGGGACAATGTATCACTCTTAAGTAAACACGAAAATGCCGTATTGCTCTTTATGGGAGCAGGAGACATTCAAACGTATCAACACCAGTACGAAAACACGAAATAACATCCTGAGTAAGAACGGGCACTGACATTCATTTGTCAGTGTCTTTTTTGTCGGTTTCATGAAACAAAAAAAACTGAAGTGATTTTGAGGTAGGTTGTTGTAAATTTTTGATTGCATCTTGAATTAATTTTTGGAATAGTGGGGGTATGTTATTTAGAAAGGAAAGACGTCATGGGACAAATCTTACTCATCTTACTGTTACAGCTGATTTACGTACCTGTTTTGACATTACGTACCATCATGCTCGTCAAAGGAAGAACAATCATTGCAGGTGTGTTAGGAACGGTTGAAACGTTGATTTATATCTTTGCGCTCGGTATCGTATTCCGTGACTTGACGACAGTCGGAATGATTGTCTATGCGCTTGGATTCGGTCTTGGTATTCTGATTGGAGGATTCGTCGAACGGAAGCTGGCGATTGGATACAATATGATTCAAGTTCACACACAAGAGTTTCCGGCAGAATTGATTCAAGTTATCCGGGATAACGGATTCGGAGTCACACATTATCAAGGTCAGGGTCGTGATGGAATTCGTTATCGACTGGATGTACTGGCAGCCCGGACAAGAATGAAAGTATTGCGTAACCTGGTCGAGGAGTATGAACCGAAAGCGTTTCTTGTCGCTTTTGATTCGGTGGATTTCAAAGGCGGTTATATGCTCAAAGGATTGAAACGGTCTCAGTAAGAAATTTTTTTACTGCATGCTCGAAGAATCTCTCATGAAATCATGTTTAAGTTTTGTTATTTAAGGATAAAGATGAAATAGAACAAAACATAGTTTTATGAGAGGAGAAATCGATAATGATTAGTAATCATGCTAAGACGGCTTTAAATCAACAGGTGGCAAACTATGGTGTCCTGTTTGTAAAACTCCATAACTACCACTGGTACATTAAAGGTCCTGATTTCTTGACGTTACATGTAAAGCTTGAAGAATTATACACATGGGTTTCGGAACAGTACGATGTCGTGGCAGAACGTCTGTTGATGAACAACGGAATGCCTTCTGCAACACTGAAGGAATATTTGGAGCAAACGACGCTTGAAGAAGCTAAACCAGGCTTATCAGCAGATGAGATGGTCGAGTCGGTCATCAGTGACTTCCAACAGATTCGTAAGGAAATGCTGGATGCAATCGTCCATCTTGAATCGCAGGATGTGACGGTTGAAGACGATTTATTGGCACAAGCAAAAGAAATTGAAAAACAAATTTGGATGTTGCGTGCAACATTAAAAAAATAAGTCAAAAAAAACGGATGGCTGCATCCTCTATGGAATGAGCCGTCCGTTTTTCCTTACTTTAAGTTTTCAGGATTCAAGACATCGAGTTCAGGTAAGACGAATCGACCGTCTTTACGAATTAAGACATCATCAAACCAAATTTCTCCGCCACCGTAATCAGGACGTTGGATGTTCACGAGATCCCAATGGATGGATGAGTCATTTCCGTTGTACGCCTCGGCATATGCTTGACCGGGTGTAAAGTGGAAACTACCATCAATCTTTTCATCAAACAAGATATCCTTCATCGGATGTTGGATGAACGGATTAACACCGATTGCGAATTCGCCGACAAAACGTGCTCCGGCATCTGTATCAAATACTTGATTGATCCGTTCCGTATCGTTTGCTGTTGCTTCTACGATTTTACCGTCTTTAAATGTCAGTTTGACGTTCTCGAAGGTAAAGCCCTGGTAAGGGGAAGGCGTATTGTATGAAATCGTTCCGTTGATCGAATCTTTGACAGGCGCCGTAAAGACTTCTCCGTCCGGAATATTGGCATTGCCGGCACACTTGATGGCTGGAATGTCCTTGATTGAGAAAGTCAGGTCTGTTCCGGGACCGACGAGACGAACGCGATCAGTTTTATTCATCAAATCGACGAGGGGCGTCATGGCTTCACCCATCTTCGCGTAGTTAAGCGTACAGACATCGAAGTAAAAATCTTCGAAAGCTTCTGTCGACTGGTTCGCCAGTTGTGCCATTGAAGTCGTCGGGAAGCGTAACACGACCCATTTCGTGCCTTTGACACGATCTTCGGTATGCATTTTACCGAGCGTTTTACCGTACAGCTTCATTTTGTCAGACGGGACATCGGAAAGTTCATTGATATTGTCTCCGGCACGCAGACCGATATAAGCATCCATCGCCTGCATTTGTTTTTGTTCGATGTCTGCCATTAACTGAAGTTGTTCTTCCGACGCATTGCGGTACAATTTCCGTAACACACGGTTATCCTTTAAGAGGACGAATGGAAGACCACCGGCTTCATAAGCGGCATCAACGAGTGCTTCGACAAGTTCACGTTCGATTCCGAAATTCTCGATCAAGACTTTTTCACCAGGAGCAAGTGCTACTGAATAATTGATAAGATTCGTTGCGAGTTGTGTTAGGCGCGGGTCACGCATGAAAAGTTCCTCCTCAAAATGATGTATGTAGGTTTCATTTATCATTGTAACGGAAATAAACCATTTGGAGTAGCAGGAACAACTGCCCCGACGTCGAACTACCAACTAGACACTAGCAAAAGAAATTGGAGGCACGAACCATGGAAATTACATTAGGCGGAATTGCCGGACTGGTTGCTGCGATTGCATTCGTAGTACTCGTCATCTTCCTCGCACGCGTATTGAGCGCAGCAGGTAAGACACTTAACAACGTAGCGGATACGACAGCAGGGCTCGAGCGTCAATTAGACGGCATCATGATGGAGACGACAGCGTTGTTACACAAAACGAATCGTCTTGTCGATACGATTGAAGAAAAAACAGAATTGCTTGCACCGGTTGCGAACTCAATCGAAGAACTCGGAACATCGCTCAATAAAGTAACTGATTCAGTTCGGACTGTGTCTGACACGGTCGCAGGTGCTGCGGATACAAACAAAGAACAAATCGCACAAGCCGTCCGTTGGGGATCAGTCGCGGTGGAACTCTTTAAGAAAAATAAGCCTGAACCAGGCCAAGACGTGACTTCTTCGACAACAGCTACAACAACAGTCGAAAAGAAACCGCGTCGTCGCTTCCGTAAAAAAGCAGAAACACCGGTTACACCGGAAATCGTTTCTGTTCCGGATGTCGAAAGTATTCCAGATGAGTTGAAGGGAGATCGTTCATAATGACAAAACAACATCCATACCAAACACAAGATACTTCTAAAGGTGGCGGATTCCTTGCCGGCATCATCGTCGGTGGCCTAATCGGCGCAGCAGCCGCTTTATTATCAAGTCCGAAATCAGGCCGTGAAATGCGCGGAATGCTCGATGAGCGGACAGCGCCAGCACGCCAACGTTTAAACGAACAGACACAAGTCGTTCGCGAAAAAGCAGAACCACTCGTCGGCGAATGGATTCAATTAGCAAAAGATAAAGCAGCACCTGTCATTGAAAAAGCGAAAAAGAATCCGACGGTCCAGGAAGCGGCACAATATGCCGGTTTTGAAAAAGACCAATCGAGCATCGATGCTGCACTTGCAGAAGCGGAACAATTGGTCCGTGATATCGAACGAGAAATCGGTGACGAAGTGGACGGGGCTCCGGTAGCAGAACAACTTGATACTGAAACGGTTGCTGAGCTATCTGAATTACGTGAAGATCTCGAAGGAGAAGAGAACGAAGAAGATACAGAAGATGAGGACAATGATCCCCAGGCAAAGTTAAGTCATGAAAAACAACCTAAAAAATAAGCAACGTTTTAGCGTACTCACTGACTTTAAATAGTGAGTACGCTTTATTTATGTACAATTTCACAAGAGTTCGCTATAATTAGTTGCTATTACGAGCTATATGCTGATTAGGGAGTGGTAGAAGAATGGATCAACATGCAGAATTGAAACGTTTACGGGATGAACTTGATTTAGTAAACGCTGAGTTACTGGCGTTAATCAATAAACGAGGGGAAATAGCGGTTGAAATCGGTGAAGTCAAACGTGCCCAGGGAATCGATCGGTATGATCCGGTCCGTGAACGTCAGATGCTTGAATCGATTGCAGCGAGCAATCATGGTCCATTTGAAACAGGACGCCTACAGCACGTATTTAAAGAAATTTTCAAAGCTTCACTTGAACTTCAAGGGGAGGATCGGACACGGAAGTTGTTGGTCTCCCGAAAACAAAAACCGACGAATACGATCATTCGCATCGGGGATGATGTGATTGGTGACGGTTCCCAACAATTGATTGCAGGACCGTGTGCGGTCGAAAGTGAAGAACAGGTCTTTGAGGTGGCAGAACAACTGGCAAAGCATGGTGTACGCTTCATGCGTGGCGGTGCTTACAAACCGCGGACATCACCATATGATTTCCAAGGTCTTGGATTAGACGGATTAAAGATGTTGAAAAAAGCAGCTGATGCGCACGGTCTTCATGTCATTACTGAAATCATGACACCAAGCGCAGTTGAATCAGCTCTGCCTTACGTGGACATCATTCAAGTCGGTGCCCGCAACATGCAAAACTTCGACTTGTTGAAAGAAGTAGGGCGAACGAACAAGCCGGTTCTGTTGAAACGGGGTTTGTCTGCTACACTTGAAGAGTTCATGTACGCTGCGGAATACATCATGGCAAGCGGGAATGAACAGGTCATCTTATGCGAACGCGGAATTCGGACGTATGAACGGGCGACCCGCAATACACTCGATATCTCTGCCGTTCCGATTCTCAAACAAGAAACACATCTTCCGGTCATGGTCGATGTAACCCATTCGACGGGCCGTAAAGATTTACTTCTTCCGACTGCAAAAGCAGCGTATGCGATCGGAGCAGATGCTGTTATGGTAGAAGTCCATCCGTTTCCGGCGCTTGCGTTATCGGATGCAAACCAACAATTAGATTTTAATGAGTTCGATTCGTTCATCGAGAATCTGACTTCTACTTTTCCGGCACTAAACGTTCAATGATTTTCTAAAAAGACTGTTCTTTAGCGAATGAAAACGTTTTACAATGAGGGAAGAATGGGAAAAGAAAGTTATCTTTTCCTGTCTTCCTTTCGTGTTGCCTAAAAATGAAAACAAGAATGAAAACAAAAAGGTTGTCTAAAATAAGGAGGAATTTGTTTTGAACAGTAATATAACGATTTATGATGTCGCACGGGAAGCCGCGGTCTCCATGGCGACCGTCTCGCGTGTAGTGAATGGAAATCCGAATGTCAAACCGTCGACGCGGAAAAAAGTACAGGATGCCATCGACCAACTCGGCTACCGTCCGAACGCCGTCGCACGAGGTCTTGCCAGTAAGAAAACGACGACTGTCGGCGTCATCGTACCGGATATTTCAAATATCTTTTTTGCAGATTTAGCACGGGGAATTGAAGACGTTGCAACGATGTATAAGTACAATATCATCCTATGTAACTCAGACCAAAATCCTGAAAAAGAAATTCATTTGTTGAATACGTTACTTGGTAAACAAGTCGATGGAATCATCTTCATGGGTGGGCGCCTTCATGAAGATCTTGTCCGTGAATTTAAAACATCACCTGTTCCAATCGTATTGGCGGCTACTTTAAACCAAGATTATGATCTTCCGGCCGTTAATATTGATTACGAAAGTGCTGCACATGATGCTGTAAAATCTCTGATTGACAATGGTCATAAGCGGATTGGATTCATTACTGGACCACTTGAACAACAGATTAATGGAGAAAAGAAATTTGCCGGCTACCGGAGCGCGTTGGAAGAAGCCAATTTACCGTTTGATGAGCAAAATGTTGTCCTTGGAAACTACACGTACGATTCAGGCATGAAGGCGATGAACCAATTACTTGAACTTGGCGATGCTTGTCCACGTGCGATTTTTGCAGGGACAGATGAAATGGCGCTTGGTGTCATTCATGCTCTTCAAGACGCTGGTCATCAAGTTCCGGCAGACTTCGAAGTCATTGGTCATGATAACACGCGTCTTGCAACGATGATTCGTCCAAAACTGACGACGGTCGTTCAACCGATGTATGATATCGGAGCCGTTTCAATGCGTTTGTTGACGAAAATCCTCAACAAAGAAGAAATCGAGACAAACGATGTGACCTTACCACACCGAATCGAACAACGGGATTCTACCCGTTCTTGATCAAAAAAAAGTCTGTTCTTTTTCCAACCGGAAAAGAAACAGACTTTTTTTCATCGTTTAACGACTATCGTTTGGTCTTGGTGATGGTGTAATTGATCGTTCTCGACATGAAGTCGGACGATGGTCTCTCCTGGATGTGTCAACGAGACTTCACCTACGTATTGATCCGATTTTTTAGTGAGCGGCAGATACGTATGTTTTTCGACACCGGGTTCGATGACTTCAATTTGAACATCTGCCTTGAGTGGTGTGCCGTTTAGAAAGACATGAAAGGAGACGGGGAATTTTGCCCCGGCCTTCACTGTTTTAGCACCCATATAATGAACGGATAATCCTTCAACGGTAGCGTGTTTGTGTGTATGTTCAGTCGTGTTCTTTTTCGCGCCTTCGTGCGAGTGGTCCATGACGACGAATGAGATTTTATCCATATGGTGAAGTCCGTTTTTATCATTGATATGATAAAGTCCTTCGTATTCGCCTTCAGCAAGCTTGGCTTCGGCTTGATAAGTACCTGTCTTTTTCAATGCCGCTTTAAACTTTTGATGAACCGCTTCTTTTTCATCCGCTTTCCAGACTTCGAAAGCTACGTTTTCCAGATTAACAGCCTTTTTATTTTCAAGTGCTGTCGCTTGGAAAACCACTTTTTGATTTTCCATCGTCTTCGCCGGTACATCAACCTTAACGTCGACTGTTTTTTTTCCGGATCCTTGCATTGTATCGTGATCCATTGCTTGTTTGTCATTCGCGCATCCGGCAAGCAAAAGTCCTGCCGCGAAAAACATCCCCATGAAGCCTATTGTTTTTTTCTTCAACACGGATTCCCCCAATTTTCGTTTACTAAATAAAGTAATGAAAGCTTATTCAGTATAACAAGAACTTGTGAAATGCCCACGAAGTAATTGTGAAAAGAACAAGACATTTTTAATCATTTGAATAAGGGGAGGAGAACGATAAGTGTTCTTTTTTAGAATCATCGACGAACGGCCACAGTAATCGTTTAACGGTCTCCCAGTTTTTTTCTTCGATTTCCGGACGACGAGGAATCATCGGATACAGCGGAACAGGATCGGCCCATGTCACCGGAACATTCGGACTCTCTTTCTGCCATCGCTTAATCCATTCTTCCGGAAGATTCCCATGGAAGGGAGATTGATTCGTTAAAGCAGCAAATACTTGACTCCAGGCGCGAGGGACGACGCGGTACCAGTCGTAACCGCCACCACCTAAAGCTACAATCCGGCCGCCTGTGTACCGGTCAGCAGCCTCAACAGCGATTTGAGGAATCTGTTCGTAGCTCTCCATCGTTAACGACAGATGGGTCAACGGGTCAAGGGCATGTGCGTCGGCGCCATTTTGAGTAATGATCAAATCCGGCTTAAAGAGTTCACATGCTTCAAACAGGACAGTCCGGTAGGCATGTAAAAAAGAAGCGTCTTCCGTAAAGGCGTCAAAGGGAACGTTCCAGCTCCAACCATAACCTTCTTCTGCTCCACGCTCCGTCACCATTCCGGTTCCGGGAAATAAGTAACGTCCGGTTTCGTGAAGTGACAACGTCATGACATCCGCCCGGTTGTAAAACGCCCATTGAACACCATCGCCGTGATGGGCATCGGTATCGACATATAAAATCCGGCAATCGTATTTTTGAATCATGGCTGCCATCGCGACGGCAGTGTCGTTGTAGATACAAAAACCGGAAGCCCGTCCGCGAAAGCCGTGATGCAGACCTCCTCCGATATGGAATGTCCGCCGGTATTGACCGGACAGGACAAGCTCGCATGCTTCAATCGTTCCGCCGACGAGCAAGGCTGCACTTTCATGCATCTGGTCAAAAAGAGGGGTGTCTTCGGTTCCTAATCCGTACATTTGCGCCTTCATCGGAGAAAGTTCGCCGTGTCCTGCGAGTTTCACCGCCTGTATGTAATCCGGATCGTGAATCAACGATAATTCCTCGTCTGTTGCCGGACGGGGGACGATGCAGTCGATATTCTCGAGGGCGCCGGTTGCTTCCAATAAGGACAGGGTTAATTCGAGTCGAATCGGATTAAACGGATGGGAGTCGGAGAAGCGGTAGGCAGCCTCTTCTTTGCTGTATACATAAGCAAACTCTTTCATCGGCTCATATCAGGACCAACCACATCAAATCCTTCCTTTCGTAATTTTTCGATGACGCGAATCGGGTTCATCGTTTGGACACGAAAAGCAACGATCCGAACGTATGGATCATCTGTCGGATAGACTAAGACGTTTAAAATATTGACGTTTGTTTTCGCCAGGAGTCCAGCGATTTTAGCGAGTGTTCCTGCCGTGTTTTCGACACGGACTTCGATTTGTGAACTCGGTTCTAGTGCACCGGTTAATTGGACGAAGGTCCGGAGCAAATCCGTTTCTGTTATTAAACCGACTAAGCGACGTCCCCGAACAATCGGAAGACAGGAGAGGCGATGTTCATAAAATAAGACAGCCGCATCTTCGATGAAATCAAGAGGGTGAGCCGTGATTGGTATTCGTTGCATGATGCTTGATACCGCATTTTGTTGATCCTTTAAAAAAGTTTCCGGGTGAAACACACTGCTGGCACTTTGTATCTCCTGCAGACCAATTAAGCCTAACAGTTCCTGTCGGGCATTTATCACAGGCAAATGCCGAATTTGGTGACGGCGCATCAACTCGGCGGCGTGAGCAATCGAGTTTGTAGGTTGAATCGTAATACAATGTGTCTTCATGATTTGTTCGATTAACATGCGAGCCCTCCTTAATCGTACATGAAGCGACGACGGAGCCGTAATGCATCAAAATGCGCGACGACTTCAGGTGCGACATGTTTACCGATTCGTGCCATCAAACAGTTGGCAGGGTGCGAGGCGATTTCTGGATCATCCGTCGGGAAAAAGACCAACCCACCGTGGTTCATCATTTTTTCCATGATTTTACGGTAATCCCAAACAGACAAACCACTTCCTTTTAAATCCCAGTGCCAATAATATTCTGTCGTTAAAATTAAATATTGTTCCATCGCTGGATCAAGCATCGAAACTTCTAAGAGTTTTTTTCCGATTTGTTGTCCCCGGAAGCGGGCCGCTACTTCGATGGCACCGAGTTCCAATATATACGGATTATTCCCCTCGCTCCATGTCTCATAAGGATCGGGATACAGAAACGTTACATAGCCAATGATGTCATTTCCTTGTCGGGCGATGATGATACGTCCTTCTTCCAAAGCGGCGATTTCAACGAGTGCTTCATGCTGTTCCGCAGGTTGTCGAAAAGCTGTTAGGCCTGGATCAAGTGTATAAGCAGCAAGTACCTGGCTTGTGACTGGTCCTTCGATTTCTACTGGACCAAGCGATGTTTCATGAGTACGATGATTGAATTGTTTTTCAAACATGTAAGCGTCACCACCTTCCTGTTCATTATAATCGAAAGCAGAGAAAGAAAGAGAGGGATTTTTTAACAAATTGACGGCAAATTGATTGAACTACAGGCTAACTAGCTTATAATGTAGGAGAGAACAGCGAAGGGGAGGAACGAGACATGAAAGTTTTGAAAGCGCTTCCGGGGAAGCATTGGTTATCCGAATATGATGGTTCAGATTCATACGATTGGCAAGAAGCGGAACAATATTTTTCGTGGTCGACGACGGGGAAAGTCAACATGGCCTACGAAGCAATCGATCGTCATGCAGAAGGTGAACGTGCCAATAAGACGGCGCTGATTTATTTTGACGGGACAACGGAACAAACGTTTACGTATGCTGATATGAAACGAATGACAAATAAAGCGGCCAACGTCTTAAAAGATGCGGGTATCGAAGCTGGAGATCGGATTTTCATTTTCATGCCACGTTCGCCGGAATTGTATTTTGCTTTACTCGGTGCGTTGAAAGTCGGTGCGATCGTCGGCCCGTTATTTGAAGCTTTCATGGAACAAGCAGTCCGGGATCGCTTGTTGGATTCGGAAGCAAAAATGTTGATTACGACAAAAGCATTATTACCACGCGTCCCTGTTGATGAACTGACATCACTCGAACAGATTCTCTTAGTTGATGAAGACGTAGAGGAAGATGATAAAATCAAGGATTTCCGACAAGCGTTCAATCAAGCATCGGAATCATTTGAACCGGTCTGGTTAGACCGGGAAGATGGTTTAATCCTTCATTATACATCGGGCTCGACCGGTAAACCGAAAGGCGTCTTACATGTTCAGAACGCAATGATTCAACATATGATGACAGGACGTTGGGTCCTCGACTTACAAGAAGAAGATGTTTATTGGTGTACAGCTGATCCAGGTTGGGTCACAGGAACAAGCTACGGTATCTTTGCACCTTTTTTGAACGGTGCGACGAATGTTGTCGTTGGCGGTCGATTTAATCCTGACTTCTGGTACAGTGTCATCGAGAAATATAAAGTGACTGTGTGGTACAGTGCACCAACAGCTTTCCGGATGTTGATGGGTGCTGGGGCGGAAATTGCAAATACACATGATCTGTCCAGTTTACGGCATGTCCTTTCGGTCGGAGAACCACTTAACCCGGAAGTCATCCGGTGGGGAAAAGAAGCTTTCGATCAACGCATTCACGATACATGGTGGATGACGGAGACGGGTGCTATGATGATCTGTAACTACAAATCAATGGATATCAAACCAGGATCGATGGGGAAACCGATTCCGGGAACGCAAGCAGCGATTGTAGATGATCAAGGAAACGAGTTGCCTCCTTTCCGGATGGGGAATTTAGCGTTAAAAACACCATGGCCTTCGATGATGCGTCAAATTTGGAACAATCCACAAAAATACGAGTCGTATTTCTTCAAAGGATGGTATGTATCAGGTGATTCGGCCTATATGGACGATGAAGGCTACTTCTGGTTCCAAGGTCGTGTCGATGATGTGATCATGACTGCCGGAGAACGTGTTGGACCATTCGAAGTAGAAAGTCGCTTGGTTGAGCATCCGGCTGTTGCAGAAGCGGGTGTCATCGGGAAACCGGATCCGGTTCGTGGTGAAATCATCAAAGCTTTCATTTCGCTAAGAGATGGATATGAGCCGACAGAAGAACTTAAACAAGAAATCCAAAAATTCGTTAAAGAGGGGCTGGCAGCCCACGCGGCTCCTCGCGAAATCGACTTCCGCGATAAACTGCCTAAAACACGCAGCGGTAAAATCATGCGCCGTGTCTTAAAGGCTTGGGAATTGAATCTTGAAACAGGAGATCTTTCGACGATGGAAGACTAAGTTTATCTTATAAAAACAGACCACTTATTTCCGGAGAAAGCGGAAGTAGGTGGTCTTGTTTTTTGTTTTGAACGGAAACTAAAAAAACACCGACTCTTTTAGAGTCGATGCTTTAGTGACGGAACTTAGATTACTCAGCGTTTTTCTGCTTTTCATCCGCTTTGCGTTTGGCATCCGCGTCGGCTTTCGCTTTTGCTTCATCTGCTTTGCGTTTGGCATCCGCGTCGGCTTTCGCTTTTGCTTCATCCGCTTTGCGTTTGGCATCCGCGTCGGCTTTCGCTTTTGCTTCATCTGCTTTGCGTTTGGCATCCGCGTCGGCTTTCGCTTTTGCTTCGTCTGCTTTGCGTTTGGCATCCGCGTCGGCTTTCGCTTTTGCTTCGTCTGCTTTGCGTTTGGCATCCGCATCGGCTTTCGCTTTTGCTTCGTCTGCTTTCTGTTTGGCATCCGCTTCCGCTTTGGCTTTTGCTTCATCCGCTTTCTGTTTGGCATCCGCTTCCGCTTTGGCTTTTGCTTCATCCGCTTTCTTTTTATCTTGTTCGGCTTGTTTTTTCTTTTCTGCTTCTGCTTCTGCTTTTTTCTTTGCTTCCGCTTCTTTTTTCTTTTGGTCTTCCTCTTTGAAACGACCGGTGTTTTTGAAGTCATCTGCACTGACAGAGGCCGGCTGATTGAATCGGGCACCTGACTTAAAGTAACTGCTGTTTGCGTTATACGTCAGATTCGCCATTTGAGCCCAAAGATTTTGTGTCCGTTGATAGTACGTGGTTGCACCCATCAATGAGTTGTTTTGGTCATGTCCGGTCCAGACGGCAAGGGTGACACCAGGTGTTGAACCGACCAGGTACGAGTCTTTGATTTCATTGGTCGTCCCGGTTTTACCTGCCCAATCACCAGGTATCTTGAGTAATGAATTGGCATATTGCGCCGTTCCTTTATCAAAGACACCCCGCATCATATCAAGCGTCAAATAAGCGGTACGATCTTGGTAGATACGCTTTTTCTTTGATTTTGCTTTATAGATGTTTTTACCGTCTTTCGTAATCTTCGAAATGACATACGGTTTGACGTATTCACCGTAGTTGGCAAGCGTTGCATAAGCTCCGGCAAGTTCAACTGGTGTAATTTCCATCGTTCCTAAAGCGGCAGATGGGGCATAGCGGATATTATCCGGAATTTCAATTCCCATATCGACTAATTTTTGAATCGAATTCGACATATTCATCTTCTCGTACGTTTTAACGGCAGGAACGTTTAGAGACAGTTCCAATGCTTCGCGTACGGTGACGTTTCCACGGTAACGTCCGCCTTCATTGTTGATTGGATTATCACCGGGTTGACGCGGAACGGTCTGGTAATAATACTCTTCGTCATTAATGGTCGATGCCGGTGTGATTAATCCATTTTCAATTCCGTTCGAATAAACAAGAATTGGTTTAGCAGTCGAACCGATTTGACGTTTCGCCTGGAAAGCACGGTTGAAGTCATCGGCTGTTCCATCCGTATAACGTCCACCAACAAATCCTAAAATCCGACCTGTTTCATTTTGAACCATGACAGCAGCGGTTTCTTCCGGATCTTTTTTCGTGACTGTCTTTTTCGTTTTTGGATTGACGACTTGTTTGTATTGCGGCGCACTCGGGAAGTTCGACGCATTTTTAGCCGGTGTTTGCATCGCTTCGTGAATCTTTTTATCCAGTGTCAAATGAATTTTATATCCACCTTGTCGCATCGCAATCAATGCCTGATCCCGATAATTGGCTTTGACTTCGGCAAGTTCAGAAGGTTTAACCTCATCTTCTTTGATCCCGTCCTGTTTCATGAAATAGCTTGTCATGATTTTAAGTGCTTCTTTTTCAGCTAAATCATAGACATACGGATACGTATCACGTGAACGTTTTGATGTTTTAGAAAAATCTTTTGTAATATCGTATTTTACAGCTTTCTCATATTGTGCTTTTGTAATGCTTTTCGCGACATACATTCGCTTTAAGACCGTTTTCATCCGGTTGGTACTCGGCGTCAAATCTTTTTTGACCACTCCACCTTGAAGGTAAGGTGTGTAGTAGTAAGGATTTTTTGGAATACCTGCGAGGAAAGCAGCTTGTGGTAACGTCAGTTTTTTGGCCGGTTTGTTAAACACACCACGTGACGCAGCTTCGATTCCGGCGATATTTCGTCCCAGTGAATTTCGACCAAACGAAACGACATTCAGATAAGCTTGCAGGATCTCATCTTTTGTCATCGCATTTTCGAGACGCAGAGCCAAAATGATTTCTTTGGCTTTCCGTTCAAACGAGACTTCATTCGTGAGGATTTGGTTTTTGATCAACTGTTGTGTCAACGTACTTCCGCCTGTCCGGGAAGACGAGTTCGTCACCTCTTGTAAGACGGCACGTAATGTAGCTTTTGGTACGACTCCATCATGCTCGTAAAAATCAACATCTTCTGTCGATAGGACAGCATCGAGCAGATAAGGAGAAATTTCCTTAATATTGACAGGTTGACGTTCTTCGTCCGTGGCAATGTTCGTCAGCTTTTCGCCACTTCCCCAATAAATCTCACTCGTAATGGCATAACTGTTTACTTGTTGTTTCATTTCTGTCAGTTTCGGTGCTTTTGTATCTTTGACAAGCGAAGCGAAATAACCGCCCGCTGCTCCGACAGAAAAACTTCCGACTAACAAGACCCCTATGATGAGGAATAAAATGATATTCCAAGATACGTCGTATGTGATATTCGACCAGTGCCGAACGGCTTTCGTCCGGGGATGATTCCAAAACTTGAACCAGTTCTCGCGCATAAATGATCTCCTTTACATCTTAAACTTGGGTGTAAATTAACATTAAATCACAGATAGACGTATTATACCATAACTGAAGTATTAGAAAATGGCTTGACAGTGGATTCTGCTTCAACGTATCATGGAAACATCTTAATCAAACGTATAGTAGAATCAGCTGTGATTGGAAAAAAGTAATGAACCGCTCCCTGTATCAGAGACCTAGTGGTGCTGCGAACTAGGACATAGCGCTTCATGAATTACGCTTCCAGGAGCTTCTTGAGAAATCAGGCGGTCTGCCCCGTTATCGGCAATCTAAGTGGCATGAGGTTCATGCAATTAGGGTGGTACCACGGAATATTCCGTCCCTTCGTTCAGACGAGGGGACGGTTTTTTTTAGACTATTTTAGGGGGAAGACAGATGACGTTACTGGAAGATTTAGAGTTTCGCGGATTGATCAGTCAAATGACGGACGAAGAAGGAATTAAAGAATTACTTGAAAGTCCGACGACACTATACACTGGATTTGATCCAACAGCAGATTCACTCCACATCGGACACTTATTGCCGATTCTTGTGTTAAAACGTTTCCAACAAGCGGGACACCATGCGATTGGATTAGTCGGAGGGGCAACGGGAATGATTGGTGATCCGAGTGGCCGCTCGACAGAACGTTCATTGAATACATCGGATATCGTCGAAGAATTCGCCAACCGGATTAAAGGACAATTGTCACGCTTTTTGCCGCTTGATGGCGAAAATCCCGTAACGATTGCAAACAATCTTGACTGGACAAAGGATTTGACAATAATTGATTTCTTGCGCGACATCGGGAAACATTTCCCGATCAGCTACATGTTGGCGAAAGACTCCGTTGACTCACGTCTGCAAAACGGAATCTCGTTCACGGAGTTCTCCTACATGTTGCTTCAATCGTTCGATTTCTTGAAGCTGTACGAAAATGAAGGATGTCGCCTGCAGGTCGGTGGAAGTGATCAGTGGGGAAACATCACGGCAGGAATGGAATTGATTCGCCGCGTCGGTCATGACCAAAAGGCTTTCGGAATCACAGTGCCGCTCGTTACGAAATCGGATGGTCAAAAATTCGGGAAAACGGCCGGTGGAGCAGTTTGGCTCGATGCTGATAAAACGACACCGTACGAGTTTTACCAGTTTTGGTTCAACGTCGATGACCTTGATGTCATCAAGTTCTTAAAATATTTTACGTTCCTGACACCTGACGAAATCAACGCCCTTCAACAGGAAGTCGAGACGGCACCTGAAAAACGAGTTGCACAACGCCGGTTGGCAGAAGAAATGACAGTTCTCGTTCATGGCGCAGAGGCACTCGAACAAGCGGAACGGATTACAAAAGCATTGTTCAGCGGTGAAATCAAATCGTTGAAAGCAGAAGATATTGCCGATGCCTTCAAAGGAATGCCACGTTTCGCACTGGGAGAGGCAACAAACCTGGTCGACATCCTTGTCGAAGCCCAAATCAGTCCGTCGAAGCGTCAAGCACGCGAAGATGTGACAAACGGTGCGATTTACATCAATGGGGACCGAGAACAGGAATTGACAAAAGAGATTACGAAACAAGATGCGATTGGTGATTTCACGATCATCCGTCGTGGGAAAAAGAAATACTTCGTGCTCGAGCACGCTTGAAGCGAATAAAAAACAACGCTGGCGATTTCGTCAGCGTTGTTTTTTTTGTTTAAGCGACACGGAACAGGCGAAGGGGAAGCAAACGGACGGCGATCGTTGTTGCGAGCAACGCTTTTAGGACATCACCGAGAATAAACGGAATGTTGATTGTCAGGGCATCGAGGAACGACAGATGCAAGACGGCCATCAAACCGAACGTGCCGAGCAGATAAACGAGTCCGAGTCCAAACACGAGCATCCCGATGAATAGCGGAATGAAACGGCGTGTCCTTTCAGCGACGAGACCGATGAAGAAACCGGCAATCGGGAACGCAATCAGATAACCGACGGTCGGACCGACGAATGGGGCAAGTCCTCCTTTTCCACCAAGTAAGGGAAGACCGGCAGCGGCAAGCAATAAGAAGATCAGGACAGCCAGTCCCCCGCGTTTGGCACCGAGAATGGCACTGACCGTCATGATGGCGAGCATTTGAAGCGTGATCGGTACCGGACCGACGAGTTGAAGTTGCGGCAGTAAACTGACCGCAGAAATGATGGCAGCACCTAAAGCGATAAATGTAAGATCTTTTGTTTTCATAAGATGACACGTCCTCTATGTTTTGTGTTAACCAATATAAAATAAAGGTTAACACAAAACATGAAAAAGGGAAACAAAAAAAGCACCCACCGGAGTGGATGCTTGAAACAACTGATTAACGTGAGTAGTACTCAACGACGAGTTGTTCTTGGATTTGATCGTTCAATTCAGAACGCTCTGGAAGACGGACGAACGTTCCTTCGAGCTTCTCAGCATCGAAAGTAACGAAGTCTTTAGTTGCTGGTGCAACTTCGAGTGCTTCTTTGATAACGACAAAGTTCTTTGATTTTTCGCGAACTGAGATCGTTTGACCTGGTTTCACGCGGAACGACGGGATGTCGACGCGAGCGCCATCAACTTGGATGTGACCGTGGTTGACGAGCTGACGAGCAGCACGGCGTGTACGAGCCATACCCATACGGTAAACAACGTTGTCAAGACGTGCTTCAAGTAAGAACATGAAGTTCTCACCGTGGATACCAGGCATTTTGCCAGCATCGTTGAAGATACGGTTGAATTGGCGTTCGTTTACTCCGTACATGTGACGAAGCGTTTGCTTCGCTTGAAGTTGGAGACCGTACTCAGACATTTTGCGACGGCTGTTACCGTGTTGTCCTGGAGCGTACGGACGTTTTGCGATTTCTTTTCCTGTTTCAGTAAGTGAGATACCGAGACGACGTGAAAGTTTCCAAGCTGGACCTGTATAGCGAGCCATAATAAGACTCCTCCTTAGTGTTCGTTATTATTTGCATAAAAATAATAACGCCATCAAACCCACGTTACGCCCATTTCATGATGTGGCACCCTCGCTTGATAGCAAAGTTACACGATGCCCCTCCGGCAAAGCCGAGTCATGAAATGTGATACGTAAGCGATTTGACCGCTATCGTTATCATTTCTGCACTTTTACAAGTATACGTCTGCTGATTCCTGCTGTCAATCAAATATGGCGAAGAAGAATTTCGCTGAATGCTTCAAGACCGGCTTGATCCGTTTCGTCGAAGCGGTTGAGTTCAGGACTGTCGATGTCGAGGACGCCGATCGTTTTTCCGTCTTTGATCAACGGCACGACGATTTCCGAATTAGTTGTTGCGTCACAGGCGATATGTCCCGGGAACGCATGGACATCCATGACGAGTTGTGTTGTTTGATCCTGAGCGGCTGTTCCGCAAACTCCCCGTCCGAGCGGAATCCGGACACACGCCGGCAGTCCCTGGAATGGACCAAGGACCAACTCGTTTTGTTCCGGGTCCATTAAATAGAACCCGACCCAGTTCGTCCGGTCGAGAAATTGACCGAGTAAGGCACTTGCATTTGAAAGGTTGGCAATCTGATTCGTTTCCCCAGTCAGTAACGCATCAAGCTGTTTATTCAGCATTTCGTATTGTTTTGTCCGGTCACCATCATAAGTCGTTGTCTCAAACATATAGAATTCCTCCTGAAAAATCATATTTTAATCATCTTATCGGGTTTTCACACGACTGACAAACAATTGATTTCAAGAAACCCGGCTAAAAATTCGGAAGAAATTAGTAAAAGCCCGAGTAAATCTATGCAAATCGGTTGCGCTATACTATTATAAGGATAAGATTAAAGCGAATTTCTCAAAATATAAAGTCGCTTGATAGGGTGGAGGTCGTAGCAAATGTGGGCATGGGTGATTGGTGTCATCGTCATCGTATTACTCGTCATGCTGTTTAGCATGATCAGTCGGAAAAAATATTATACGAAAATCGATGAACTTGATCTTCGGAAACAAGGAATCATCAGCGCGTCGATTCCGAAGGAGTTGCAAGAACTGAAGGAACTCCCGATGGCGGGTGAGACGGAGACGAAATTCACTTCCTGGCATCAGGCATGGGAGGAGTTAGTGACAGTCCACGTCGCACAAATCGATGAGACATTATATCGAGCGGAAGAAGGGCTGGATCGTTACCGGTTTGTTGCGGTTAAAAATGATCTGGAGGTAACAGAACAATTAATTGCCGAACTCGAGGGATTAATTGATGGGATGCTGGTAGACATGTCGACGTTCAAGACAAATCAATCGGTCTTGGCGGAGCTTAAGGCACAAAGCGAAACAAACTCCAGTCAAATTCGTAAATCGTTATTGTTGCAGGCGACGTCATTCGGACCTGCGTTACCTAAATTGGAAGAACAGGCGGAACAGATTGACCAGTTACGGATTGAGATGGTTGCCTTTGAAGAAGCGGGTGAAGTGACGAAAGCCTATGAGACAAGTTTGTTACTTGAAACAAAAGTAGAAGAAACACGTCAACTCGTCGAAGTGATTCCACAGCAGTGGAAGACACTCGCTCACGAATTGAGACAGCGCATTGATCAGCTAGGAGCCGGCTATAAAGAGATGACATTAGATGGGTATCCGCTTGAACCACTCGGTATGCAATCTGATATCAAACGATTTGAAGAACAACGTTTGAGTCTCGTCAAGAAGCTCGAATTCCTTGAAATTAACGGACTTGAAGAGCAGGTGCAACAACTTGCTTCAGATATCGACCAAATGTACGATACGTTCCGTCGTGAAGTCGATGCCCGGCACCATGTGAAAAAAGAAAATCAATCATTGAAGCAAAAAGCATTACGGATGCGTGAAAAGGTTCATCAATTGGCACAAGAATTCAGCATGTTGCGGGAAAACTATGAAATTTCGGCAGATTTAGGAGAACATTACGAATCGATTCAACGGGATGAAGAAATGTTATTTGGAGCAGCGAAAGATTTGGATGAATCGATTGCAAGCCGGATCATCCCCTTCAGTATGCTGGAAGATCAAATGCGGGATGCTGTCCGATTGGAAGAACAATTGATGCTTCAATACGAACGATTCGCGGTTGAATTGCAGGCGTTACGGAAAGAAGAAACAGAAGTCCGTCAACGTGTTGCCGAATGGCGACAATTGTTATCGACCATCCGCTTGCGCTTAAAACGACTCGGTCTTCCGAAAATCCCTGCAGACGTCGAAGAAGCTTTACAAGCATCAAGTCGTTCGCTGCAGACGCTTGAAACACGGCTGGAAGAGTTACCGTTTAATGTCCATTACATCGTTTCCCAAAGCGAAGATGTCAACGGAACGTTTAAAACATTGCAAGAACGGATAGATAAAGTAGTATTCGAAGTCACTTATGCAGAACGGCTCGTTCAATACGCCAATCGATTCCGCCGACAAGATAACGAGATACATATGTCGTTGACGATTGCTGAGACGAAGTTCCTTGCAGGAGACTATGAACGGACGATTGCGTTAGGAGAACAAGTACTGCAACAATTTGATCCTAATTCGATTGAACGTATTCGAAAAGCATGTGGTCAACCGGAAACGATGCATGCATAATCATCACTGACAATTCAGGGTGGCCGTCCAGGTCACCCTGTTTTTGTAAAAAAAGGGAGCGATTGAGATGGGGAAACTGTACGTAAACGGAATCATTCGAACGATGACGCACGAAACAGATATTCACTCGGCGATGTTCATTGAAGGAGAACGGATCATTGCCATGGGTGAAGAAAGCAAGTTACGACGGCGGTTTGGAAGACGGATTCTGTCGATCGTTGATTTGAACGGGAAAGCGGTTTATCCGGCTTTCACCGATGCACATATTCATTTGATCGGATACGGTGAAGCCATCGGACGTGTGGATGCGTCGCGTTATGCAACGTTAGCGGAATTGGGAAAAGCATTCGTCGAGGCAGAAGCCGTTAACGGATTACATGTGGCAGAAGGATACGATGAAACGAAGCTTGACCGGGCACCGACGAAAGCATGGTTAAATCAGCTCTTTCCGACAGAACCGGCCTTGTTGAAGCGGACGGATCGGCATACCGTACTCGTCAACGATGTTTTGTTCAAACAGTTGGGATATAAAGCGTCAACCGTCATTGAAGGTGGGAAAATCGGGTTACTCGAATCGGGAGAAGCGGACGGATTTCTTTATGATGCGGCGATCGAACCATTGTATGCCCTGCAATCGGGCTCAGTCGAGCGGAATAAATCCTCGTTGCGGTCAGCCATTAAAGATTTGTACCGTCATGGTATTGTTGCTGCGCATACGGAAGATTTGGCGTATCATGGCGATTTAGAAGAAGTCTTGCAAGCATACCGGGAAGTGACGGAAGAAACGGGATTCCATGCTCATCTGCTCGTTCATCATTTAGTCATTGATCAACTTATTCAACTGAATCCCGTCCTGCCGCCGACGTTGTCGACCGGTGCGATGAAACTGTTCGTCGACGGGGCGCTCGGAGGACGGACGGCACTGCTTGGCAGAGGATATTCGGATGATGCGACGACACGCGGCATCGAAGTCCATTCTCCGGAACAGTTGGAACAACTCGTCAAACGGGCCCGGAGTTACGGCTTTACGGTAGCGGCACACGTCATCGGGGACTTGGCGATCGAACGTTTCGTAGCCGTCCTTGAAAAATACCCGGCTCCAAAAGGGACACGGGACCGAATCATTCATGCAACGGTCGTACGTCCGGAGTTGTTGGCACGAATTCGAAAATTGCCGGTCTTGATCGATGTCCAACCGGTCTTCCTGCTCGATGATGCTGATTTTGCGCAAGACCGACTCGGGTTGAATCGCTTGGACTGGGCCTATCGGCTGAAATCTCTTGCGGATACGGGAGCGCTTCTGTGCGGTGGATCCGATGCGCCGATTTCAAGTCCGGATGTCCGGCGTGCCTTGTATGCTGCGACGACGGGGACAGCAGGTAACATCAATAAGACGGACGAAGTATTATCAATGTATGAAGCCCTGCTGTTGTTCACGAAAAATCCACATATCGCAACCGATACACATGGACGAAAAGGAATGTTGCTTCCGGGATACGATGCAGACTTCGTCATCTTTGAACAGGATTTCTACATGTTAAGCGGGGAAGCTGTCTTAACCAACCGGTTGCTGGAGACTGTTCAAGCAGGAAGAACTGTTTTTGAGGCGACGCCAGTCATGAATTAAAACAAAAAAACTGCCAATCGGCAGTTTTTTTGTTTTACAAGAAAGAACGTTGGATTTTATGCCAAAATGTATTATTCGTTAATTTAACGGTCTTAAGTTCTTTTTCCGATAATTGAATATCGACGGAATCTGTCCGTTTTAAACTGAGCGCTTCATTGTCCATTCCGATGATCGGATAGTCGTTGCCATCTTCGATGATTCGTAAAGACAACTTACGACCGCGATTCAAGAGGAATGCCGATCCGAGTGTCCGGTACCGGTTGTTGTTGACGGAAGCAATCTCACTGACTTGAAGACAATGGATTAATGGATCAACGATTGCCCCTGATAATGATTTGTTGTAAGCCGTTGAACCGGTTGGTGTCGAGATGACCATACCGTCCCCGCGGAATGTCTCAAACAGGAACCCGTCGATATAGACCTCAATTGCCAGCGACTTGATGATGCTCGACTTAACGGAACATTCATTTAGACACAACATACCCGGTCCACCGTTAATTGAAGCTTCGAGGAGCGGATAGCGACGGACTTCAATTTCACCTTCAGAAGCACGGCTTCCGGTTTCCTTGAATATGGCTTCAACCGAAGAGAGATCGTTGATATCGAAGTCACAATAAAATGAGTTCGGTCCTTCGGCAAACCCGACATAAATCGCATCTTCCCGGAATCCTGTAAAGCGTGCCGCTTGAAGGAAGGCACCGTCTCCGCCGATCGAGACAATGATGTTGGCTTGTTTGTGGTCCTGAACGACATTCAGTCCATACCGATTTCCTACTTCAATCAGTTTACGTACCTGCGTCTCGTGTCTTTGTTTGTTACGGTAATACAGGTAGACATTGTTTCGAGCCATGGTCAATTCCCCCTTGAAAGCGTTTCATGAACTCCTTTATTATACCCGTCTTTGACAAAAATCGGTACTGCCAGCTCGAAGTGCGGGCAGAAATCTTGTGTTACCGTGGTGGCATTTCTATAGTAGAATGGAAAACGACATATGAATCTATCGGGAAATGGGGAATTTACATGGCAACATTTAAAGGGAACGCAATCACATTAATCGGAACACCTGTTGAAATCGGACAAGAGGCACCGGATTTCGAAGTATTAGCAAACGATCTTTCACCGGTGACACGCGATACGTATGAAGGAGTTCGAATCATCAGTGTCGTACCATCAATCGATACAGGTGTCTGTGATGCCCAAACACGTAAATTCAACGAAGAAGCAGCGGCTATTGAAGGTGTAACAGTCTTGACGATTTCAAACGACTTACCGTTTGCACAACGTCGTTGGTGTGCGGCGAGTGGACTCGACAACGTCGTGACGCTATCAGATCACCGTGATCTTTCGTTCGGTACACAGTACGGAGTCGCAATCGAAGAACTTCGTTTACTGGCTCGTTCGGTCTTCGTCATCGACGCAGCAAATGAAGTCGTTTATGCGGAATATCTAGAAGAGTCAACGAATGAAGTTGATTTTGAATCAGCACTTGCGGCTGCCAAAGGAGCCAAAACAACGAAGTAAGAATGGTTTACAAACGGCGTAAAACCGCTACAATGAAAGTAATGAGAAAGAACGGCTCCCAAGAAGTGCGGGGGCCGTTTCGTTTTGAAAGGATGGAACACACATGGAATCACTAGAAAAATTATATAAAGAATTGACACAGCAAACGCGTAAATTAGAACGTGATTTAGACATGCCGTACCTTGAAGGTCTGACGGAAGTCATCGACCGTTTGAATGAACGGCATACGGAAAACGTAGAACCGGAAACCGTCCGAAAAGCCGTATCACTTGCCATTCTCGAAGGAATGAAACAGGCACAACCGAATCACTTGCCGACACCGGACAGCGTCGCATTGTTTGCGGGTTATTTAATCGGGAAACTAATCAAGAAGGAGGATGTCCGTCTGCTGGATCTTGGCAGCGGGACAGGCGGTATGTTGCATGCTGTCCTCAGTCAACTTCCGAAAGATACGGTTGCCGAAGCCGTTGAGGTGGATGAAACATTAATTCGACTTTCGGCATCTGTTTCTGAACTCATGGATTATCCGGTCAACTATACGCATCAGGATGCTTTGCGTCCGCTTTTGCTTGATCCGGTCGATTTAGCTATGGCAGATTTGCCGATCGGCTATTATCCGGATGAAGAAGTCTCGAAAACATACGTTTTAAAACGGGATGAAGGTATGAGTTACAGCCATTTCCTGTTGATCGAACAAGCAATGAATTATGTGAAACCGGGCGGGTTTGGAGTGTTTGTCATTCCGAACGGACTCTTTCAACATGATACAGAAGGTAAGCTGAAGCAATATTTCGAAACAAAAGCCCATGTCGTCGGAATCCTCCAGTTACCGTTGACGATGTTCAAGCAGGAACAAGCAGCTAAAAGTTATTTGATTGTCCGGAACCACTTGGCGGGTATGGCGATGCCAAAACAGGCATTGTTGGCCGAGTTGCCATCGTTTACCGACGCCCGTGCCTTCGGCGGGATGGTGAAACAGATTGATGAATGGATTAACACAGAATTAAAATGAAATGCGCAAAGTGATTGAAATCTGTCGTTAATTTGACTATTCTAGTGTAGAACAGAAAAAGAGCAAGACTCATACAGATGTGAATGTCGATCGATTTGAATGGAAAAGGGGAAATAAATCATGGCAAAGATTATGGCAGTAAACGCCGGTAGTTCGTCACTGAAGTTCCAATTACTTGAGATGCCGAATGAAACGATGATTGCAGTTGGTTTAGTAGAGCGCGTCGGAAAAGACGATGCCATCTTTACGATTAAATATGGCGAAGGACAGAAATACACGGATGTTCTTCCGCTTGCGACACATAAAGAAGCAGTTGAATTATCACTTGAGAAACTCATGGAATTCGGCATCATCTCATCGTATGATGAGATCAAAGGTGTCGGACACCGTGTGTTACACGGTAAAGAAAAATATGCGGACTCTGTTGTCATTACAGAAGAAGTCATGCAAGACATCGAATCTTACACGGAGCTCGGTCCGTTACACATTCCGCCAAACTTGATCGGAATTCGTGCGTTCCAAGCGATTTTACCGGAAGTACCGCAAGTCGCTGTTTTTGATACAGCTTTCCACCAAACAATGCCGGAAGAAAACTTCCTGTACAGTCTTCCGTACGAATACTACACAGAGTACGGCATCCGGAAGTACGGTTTCCACGGAACAAGCCATAAATATGTCACGGAACGTGCTTCTGAATTGTTGGGCCGTCCATTACAAGACTTGCGTCTGATTTCATGTCACCTCGGTAGCGGAGCATCGATCGCAGCTGTCGCAGGCGGAGAATCACTTGATACAACAATGGGCTTCACACCACTCGAAGGAATCACGATGGGAACGCGCTCTGGTTCGCTTGACCCAGCCTTGATCCCATTCTTGATGGAGAAAACCGGCAAGACAGCAGAAGACGTTCTAAATGTCATGAACAAAGAGTCAGGCATCTACGGTCTTTCTGGTCTTTCAAGTGACCTGCGTGATGTTGAATCTGCAGCGACAGAAGGAAATCACCGTTCGGAAATGGCGTTACGAATCTTCGCTAACCGGATTCATGGCTATATCGGTCAGTATGCAGCAGAGATGAATGGCGTCGATGCCATCATCTTTACAGCAGGTGTCGGTGAAAACTCGGATTCGATCCGTGAGCGTGTCTTACGTGGCCTTGAATTCATGGGCGTTTATTGGGATCCTTCACTCAACAACGGTGCACGCGGAGAAGAATTGTTCATCAACTATCCGCATTCACCGGTCAAAGTCATCATCATTCCGACGAATGAAGAATTGATGATTGCCCGTGACACGGTTCGTATCGGTGGATTGGTCGAGCAAAACGCATAATTAAATCTTTTTGAGCAAACGTCTGGATCACAACGAAAGTTGTATTCAGGCGTTTTTTTGTTTGAAGAAAATCATCTCAACGGAGTGAAAACAGGTGAGATGATTTCTCGTAATAAAAACGTTTGTTACAAGGTTTGTCATATAAAAAACGTGAAAACGAAAGTTAAACCGATTATTGTCGAAAAAACGGTTTGAAACCGATAAAAATGAGACTTTTGTAATATAAAAGTAACAATGACGTCATCTTTTTGTGGTCTATATGTAACGGCACAGCTTCATTTTGTCATGTATATTAATGTAAGTTACAAAACAGGGACAATTATGGAGGAGAGATTACATGATGATGAAACGAATAATCGCTAGTGTTTTAGCAGTCTTGTTAGCACTCAGTTCGTTTGCAGGTCTTCAAGCGGAAGCTGCAACTAAAAAAAATGTCAAGTCGTCGGTCGATAGTCTGATTGTTCGCCAGAAAGCTACCACAGCGTCCAAGAAACTCGGTCTTCTATATAAGAATCAAACGTTACCGTACAAAGCTAAAACAGGAAACTGGTATAAAGTAAGTTATAAAGGAAAAACGGCGTACCTCAGTGCCCGTTATTCGAAAGTCGTCACATCAAGCGGATCGAAAAAACAATCAACAGGTGGTTGGAAAACAATCACAAACGTAAGTGCAACAGCTTATACACCATACGATCCAGGTAGCGGTAATTTAACGGCAATCGGCTGGAACATCAAGAGCTCGAAAAAGAAAGTCGTAGCAGTTGATCCACGTGTGATTCCGCTTCGTTCAACAGTCAAAGTGTATTACAAAGGGAAATTAAAAGGGACATATACAGCAGCAGATACAGGTGGTGCCATCAAAGGCAAGAAGATGGACATTTTGTACTACTCACGTGCCGAAGCATTTAACTGGGGTCGTCGTAACGTCACTGTTAAATACAAATAAGTCATTTCAATCAATCGTACATTGGTGCGATTGATTTTTTTTGTCCAAAAAAGCACTTCCTCTTGAAAGAGAAAGTGCTCAAAATGAGTTCAATTAAAGACGAACAATCAAGACATCACACTTCGCGTAACGTGTGATACTTTCTGAAACGCTACCGATAAAGAAACGTTCAACAGCGTTTAAGCCGGTTGCTCCACAGATAATCAAATCGACATTATGGTTGGGTGCAAGTTTTTTGGCGATGGTTACTTTCGGGGAACCGTATTCAATAGCGACTTCAACATCTTTTACACCACGCTCCTGAGCTGTCTTGACGTAATCATCGAGCAGTTCTTTTGCATAGGATTCGGCACGTTCGGTAATCGTCCGATCGTAGGCCTCGACAGTTGCGAAAGTCCGTGTATCGATGACGTGAGCAATGACGAGTTTGGCATTGTTTCGAAGTGAGACGTCAATCGCCGTTTCAAAAGCACGTTCTGCCTCTTTTGATCCGTCGACTGCTACTAAAATGTTATGATATACGATTGCCATCTTGTATCCATCCCTTCGTCTTCCTCTGATTTTACACCCTTATTATACCATTCCCTCAAGTAGAAGGTGAGGAACATTTAAGGAGATTTTAAAATTGTTCTTCGCCAGCGGAACCCGTAAGATGGAAAGAGATGAAAGGAGGCGATGCCAAGATGAGGCACGCGTTAATTACAGCAGGAACAAAAGGACTCGGTGAAATGGTGACCCGTCGTTTACTCGAGGAGGGGTGGCACGTCACTGCGCTTCACCGCTCGGAGCCGACATTTGTTCACGAACGACTTCATTTGATTAAAGCGGACGTCACGCAGCAAAATCAATTGATGGATGCGGTTGAACAAACGATGACTGCCCACGGTCGGATTGACGCGTTAATTTTAAACGCGGGACCGTATATCTTCGAACGGAAATCGCTTGTCGACTATTCGGATGAAGAGTGGAATGAAGTAGTGACCGGTAACCTGACAGCCAGTTTTTGGTTATTGCGAAAAATCCTTCCGATTATGCGCGAACAACAATACGGACGTATCATTACATACGGTTTTCCGGAGAGTGCATCTGCACCCGGGTGGGTGGATCGAGCTGCATTCGCCGCTGCGAAAAGCGGTATGGTCAGTTTGACGAAAAGTGTAGCGCTTGAAGAGGCGGAATACGGAATTACGGTAAACATGGTCAATCCCGGTAATATTGTGGGCGACAATAAGTCAAAACGGATTGAAGAGGCGACGGCGGATGAACAGACGCCGGTCGGACGGACAGGTGTCGGAGAAGATATCGCGCGGACGATTTCATTTTTAGTAGCGGAAGAATCCAGTCTGATTACAGGGGCGATTCTTGATGTGACCGGTGGTGTCAATGTTGTGCATCAATCACGACCGTGATTTTTCGGAAGAAGGATTAACAGCTGGATTTGGCTGTGTATACAAATCAGGTGGGCGGAATTCGAATTCCGTCCACCTGATTTTTGTTTTTATTAGATTCTGATTTCGTTTACTGTACGGCTGTTACCGGTAAGGATTGGAGGTGCTTCGGATAGCGGGTCAGTGCTTCCGGTCCGCTCTCGGTTAAATGAATGTCATCTTCAATACGGACACCGCCGACGTTCGGGACATAGATCCCTGGCTCCAGTGTATATACGATTCCAGACTCCGCTGTCAGCAAGTTGTTCGATGCGAGTGACGGGAATTCATGGACATCGATGCCGAGACCGTGTCCAACACGATGGGTGAAATAGTCACCGTAACCGGCTTGTTCAATCACCTTCCGGGCAGCTTGATCTAATGTACCAAGAGTCACGCCGACCCGGCTGGCTTCCGTTGCTGCTTCAAGTGCTTGAAGAACTGTTTGATAAATAGTTTGTTGTTCTTCACTGGCTTCCCCGTAAACGAACGTCCGAGTAATGTCTGAGCAATATCCTTTCCAAACGACACCAAGGTCGAACAGAACGAAATCGCCTTCTTGAATGACTCGGTCACCGGGCACACCATGCGGATCGGCACTGTTTGCTCCGAATAAAACCAATGTATCGAACGACATCTCACGGACGCCCTTCTTTTTCATTTCGAACTCGATTGTTGAAATGACTTCCATTTCCGTGACGCCGGGACGAATCGCCTGTTTGCCGATTTCGATCGCTTCGTCAGCTAATGCTGCTGCTTCGCGGAGAATTGCAATTTCTTGAGCGTCTTTTTTTAGGCGTAGTGCTTGCAAGGGTTGACCGATATCAAGAATTGCCGCATTTTCCTGACGGGCTTCCAACTCTTTAAACCGGCTGAAAGTCATGTGTTCACCTTCAATTCCAATTCGGTTATTGGAAATCGAAAATGTCTTCAGGGTTTCGCTAATTTTGTCAAATGGATGCTCGTGGTCCGCATACGTAATGACTTCGCCGTCCCATGGACTTGCAGCGACGATGTTGGCTTCGAGGGCTGGGCAGAAGAGGGCACGTTTTCCGTTAGCATCTACGATGACAGCCATCACACGTTCATGAGGTTCCGCATAGACACCTGAAAAATAAAACACACTCGCTTTTGACGTAATCAATGCAACGTCGATTCCTGATTCCTGTAATACACGACTAATCTGATTTGTCCGTTCTAACATATCGTTTCCACCTCTCTGTTCGTTTCAGGATTCAGTATACCATCGTTAGAAATGGAAAACATTTCTCGCAAATCGGGACTAGTACACTTTTCATTCGTTGGAGTGGTACAGTATAATGACAGAAGAGTAGAATATAGGAAAAAGAAGGGATACAGCATGCCTACAAAACATGAACAGATCATCCGGCACATTGAGGATCTCGATGTGGGCGCCAAAATATCCGTCCGGCAAATCGCAAAGGACTTAACGGTATCCGAAGGTACGGCATATCGTGCCATCAAAGAAGCGGAAAATTTAGGGTTCGTCTCAACGATTGAACGTGTCGGGACGATTCGCATTAAAAAGAAACAAAAAGAAAATATTGAAAAACTGACGTTTGCGGAAGTCGTCAATATCGTCGATGGACAGGTTCTCGGAGGACGTGACGGACTTCATAAGACATTGACGAAGTTCGTCATCGGCGCGATGAAGTTAGAAGCGATGATGCGTTATATCGATGTCGACAGTCTCGTCATCATCGGAAATCGGGAAAAAGCACATGAGCTGGTCTTGGATGCAGGAGCAGCAGTTTTAATTACCGGTGGTTTTGACACGACGGAAGACGCAAAACGATTGGCAGACGAAATGGAGTTGCCGATCATTTCCACGTCTTACGATACGTTCACTGTCGCGACGATGATCAACCGGGCCATCTATGACCGACTGATCAAAAAAGAAATTTTACTGGTCTCCGATATCTTAATTCCTTTACACGATACGTTTTATTTGCAAACGAACGACCCGATTGCCAGATGGCATGAACTTAATGAGCAGACAAAACATAACCGTTATCCGGTCATTGATGAACAGATGAAGGTTGTCGGTGTCGTGACGGCGAAGGATATCATTGATCGTCCACATGACTGGCCGGTCGAAAAAGTCATGACCCGTCACCCGATCACGGTCGGAATCCGGACAAGCGTGACGAACTCCGCGCACCAGATGGTATGGGAAGGGATCGAGATGTTACCGGTCATCGATCAGTACGGACGTCTGCTTGGCATCATCAGCCGGCAAGATGTCTTGAAAGCCCTGCAACTGGCGAACCGTCAACCGCAAGTCGGCGAAACGTTTGATGACTTGATCACAGGACAGATCAAAGCGGCAGAAGATGCGAGAGGACCTTACCTTTCACTCGAAGTCTCACCGCAGATGACGAACTTCATGGGGACGGCTTCGAGTGGTGTCTTGACGACCTTGCTCGTCGAAGGAGCGACACGGATGTTGCGTCATATGAAAAAGGGTGACCTCGTCATCGAAAATGTCAGCATTTATTTCATCAAACCTGTTCAAATCGAGAGTACGATTACGATTCGAGCCAATGTGTTTGATGTCGGACGGAAGTTCGGAAAAGTGGATGTCGAGATGTATCAAGGTACACAAATCGTGGCGAAAGCACTCGTGACGTCACAACTAATCGATCGATGACAGGGACTGGACACAAAAAAAGACGGTAGCTACCGTCTTTTTTACGATTGTTCCGACTGTTCCATTTCACGGACGACATACGGATAGATTTTCTTATAGCGGATGAAACCTGCGATAAATGAAGCGACACCGATGACAATCAGAATCGAACAGACGACTTTTCCGATCGTCGTCGTCAATCCGTCACCAGACACAAATTGGTTAACGGCAAAAAGAATGACGAACAAGCTGAGCCAGATGCTCGCTTGCGTATTGAATAAAAATTTCCGGTTCGTGCTTTTCGTATGAAACGCACGTCGTTTTGCAAGTAAATATCCACCAAGAGACAAGACGATTAACAGAATGAGAACAAACTGCATATGGATGACCTCCTTTTCTTTCTATATCTGTTTGTATCATATCAATATTTAGAGGAGCTGTGCACTGTGAAAGAACAAATCAGACAATTGATTGAACAAGCATCGACAATCATCATTCATCGGCATGAACGTCCGGACCCTGATGCGCTAGGCAGTCAGTTTGGATTACAGCTGGTTTTACAAAAGCGATTTCCCGATAAAACAATAAAGGCAGTGGGCGAGATGGCGACCTCCCTTTCATTCATGGGAGAGCTCGATGCTGTAGAATCAGCAGAGTACGCGCATGCACTCGTCATCGTCCTGGATACCGCCAATCAAGGACGGATCGATGGAGCGGAAGCCTTAAACGGTCAACACACGATTAAAATCGACCACCATCCGGACGAAGATCCATACGCCGACGTTCAACTTGTGGATACAACCGTCAGTTCGACGTCAGAATTATTGGTTCACCTCTTAAATGAATGGGAGTACGAGATTCCGGCAATGGCGGCGATTCAATTTTATGCAGGAATTGTCGGTGATACAGGCCGCTTCCAATTCAGAGGCACGACAAGCCGGACATTTTCCGTCGCAGCGCAACTGCTGGATACAGGAATCGATACGGATTGGCTCTACCGCAACATGTATCAGACGGAACTGGTTGCTTTACAGTTACAAGGCTATGTCTTGCAACATATCCAGTTGACGAAAGCCGGCATCGGGTATGTCGTGTTGACACAGGATACATTGGCGACATTCGATGCGACCGTTGAACAAGCGTCCCTCCTCGTCAATAGCTTCGCAGGTCTGAAAGGCTTAAAAGCATGGGCATTATTCCTCGAAACTGATAAGGAAGTTCGTGTCCGCCTGCGTTCGAAAGGGCCGGTCATCAATGAGGTAGCCAAAGAATTTAATGGTGGCGGACATCCGATGGCATCAGGTGCGACGATCAAAGATTTGACGGAAGTGGATACGGTCGTCTCCCGTTTGAATGAAGTGGCAGAAGCCTTTACGTTCTAATAAAAAAAGGCTGCTCGCCATCATCCTGTTTCGGATACATGGCGAACAGCTTTTTTTAGCATCAATGAGTGGAAGCCTCTTCTTGAGGGATGAACCAAGTTCCCCGTTCTGTGTGATCTTCAATGACGTTTAATTCAAGTTCTTTAACGGACTTCCGGATTTTTTCAGCGATTTCTTCAGTCTCGGTAAATGCGGTTACCCCTAATTTCAGTTGTTCTACTTTTTCGCGGGCAATTTGGCTACGGTTTAAAATCATGGCAAACTCTCCTTCCGTGCAAGTCATGATGTTCTCTTTTTATTGTAGCGAAAAATGATGGGGATGGCGAGACTCAGAAACGCATAGATATGAAACTTCTGAAAACGTTTCATTTATGGAAGGAATAAAAGCAGATGAGAATGGAGGAAAAAGAATGATCCAACTAAATGTCCGTACAGCATACAGTCCTTTGCAAAGTACGATTCGGATGGATCGTTATCTGGATGAGGTCAAACGACGCGGCTTTTCAGCTGCAGCCATCTGTGAAACGTCCTTGACCGGCGTGCCGGCGTTCATGGCAGGTTGTGCGCAACGGGAACTGACTCCGATCATCGGACTAGAACAAGTCATAGAACCGGATGAACTCACGATTTTGTGGTATGCGAAGACGAGTCATGGACTAAAAGCACTCTACCGGCTTGCCAGTGAGATGCCTGTTGAAGACTATTCACAATTGATTGCTGTCCTGGAACCAAAACGCCAAGCACCGGAAGATGACTCGCGTTTACGGCGTCTCATCGCCCACTGGATGGGATCAGCGCACAAAGCGAAGATTTTTCTCGGCGTCAAGGCGGTCCGGTCGACCGTTGAGCGCGACAGCAGGGAACAGTACCGTCAAGCGGCAAATGCGCTCGGAATCGAAACGATTCCCATCGATCCTGTTCGTTATCTGTTTCGGGAAGAGGCGGAAGCGTTTCAAGCTTTGCGTGCGATTGACGAAGGGTCGACGTTCGCTGATCAAAAAGTCAGTCGAACGGCTCACTTTAAACTAATGGAGGAGTTGCACGAGCAGTATACTGATCGGGAACTGCGGTTGCTGAAACAATGGGGAGAGTCGCAGGAAACATTGACGTTGCCGTTTCAATCACGTCCTCTCCCGCAAGTATCGGATGATTCAAATCATGCATTGAACCGTTTGGCGCATGATGGCTTGCTCGCACATGGACATGTCGAGGAAGAAGCGACAAAACGGTTGCAGTATGAACTGGAAGTCATTGAAAAAACGGGATTTGCTGATTACTTTCTGATCGTCGAAGATTTAGTGCGCCATGCGAAGGTAAAAGGCATCCGTGTAGGACCGGGACGGGGCTCGGCCGCAGGGTCGCTCGTCAGTTATGCTCTCGGGATTACGACGGTAGACCCACTGAAATACGGGTTGTTATTTGAACGGTTCTTAAATCCGGAGCGGATCTCGATGCCCGATATCGATATTGATATCGAAGATGAGCGGCGGGAAGAAGTGCTTGAGTACCTGGTCGAACGGTACGGGAAGCAACATGTCGGTCAGATCGGAACGTTATCGACTCTTGGAGCGAAAGCAGCATTACGCGATGTTGCACGGGTGTTGGAGTTTTCTAAAGATGAAACAGATGCGGCAGCGAAACAGTTGGGAAAAGTGACGACATTACAAGGCCTTGAACAACAGGCTTCCATTTACCGCTGGTTCTCGGGCAGTGAAAAACGACGCCAATTACTGCAGCTTGCTCAAGCAATTGAAGGATTACCACGCCAACGTTCCATTCATGCTGCCGGTGTCATCATCGCATCAGATGAGTTGATCGAGACGACACCGGTTGATTTGAATGCCAGCGGACGGTTCGTTACACAATATCTAATGAAGGCCATCGAACAACAAGGATTGCTGAAGATTGACTTATTGGGGTTACGGAATTTAACACGACTGCGGCAGATGGAACAATTGATTCAACATACGTACCCCGATTTCTTGGTGGAACGGATACCGGACGAGGACAAAGCGACGTTACGATTGTTCGCCAAAGGGGAGACGGATCACATCTTCCAATTTGAGTCGGCCGGAATGAAACAGACGTTACGGGAGGTCAAGCCCAATCAGTTCGAGGATCTGGTCGCGACGATGTCACTGTTCCGTCCGGGACCGATGAAATTCATCGATATCTATGCGAAACGAAAAGCCGGTCAACCCTATCAAATGGTCCATCCGATTTTAGAAGAGATTTTAACCGCGACGTACGGCGTCATCGTCTACCAAGAACAAATTATGGAGATTACACGCCGGGTCGCCGGATTCACCTTGGCGCAAGCTGATTTATTACGGCGGGCAATCTCGAAAAAAAGCAGTCAGTCTGTAGAGGCGGAAAAACAACGATTTATTGAAGGGGCGCTGCAAAACGGTTTTGATTTAACGGTCGCCGAAACGTTGTACGATCAAATTGAACGGTTTGCCGGATACGGATTTAACCGTAGTCATGCCGTGGCGTATACGAAAATCAGTTATGCCCTCGGATACATGAAGGCCCATTATCCACAAATCTTTTCATTGGTATCGATCGATCAACCGGAACGTCTCGTGCGTGTCATGCGGGAAAAACGTCTTCCGGTACTGCCGCCTGATATTTGGATGTCGGATTACCGTTCGACATTAGAAGGTAAAGGAATCCGGCTCGGCGTTCAAACACTTCGGGGAATCACGGAAAAAGATTTTCAGACGTTACGGGAAGCGGCCAAAACCTCGCAAACGATTACACAATTATTGTCAGCAGTTGGTTGGGGGAAAAAAGAACGGGCTAAGATTGAACTTTTGTTATACAGCGGAGCGCTCGATCGGGCAACTCATGGAGACCGTGGGCTAGCGGAACAGGAAGTCCTTGACTACTTTACGATGGCTTCGAATACACTTCTTCCGGATGAACTCGCAAGTCTCGGGCGAAGAAAGACAACGGCACAAACGAACCGGACAGCAACGGATTGGGCACGCCTTGAGCGTGAATCACTCGGATTTTGGTTGACCTATTCCCCATTGATGACCGCGATGAAGCCGCCGGTTGAAACGACGCATTTTCAAACGGTTTCCCTTGAAGGCAATCAAACCAATTACCTGGTCTGTTATATTGAGCAAATCCGTGAATTTAAGACAAAACGCGCCCAAACGATGGCGGTCATGCATGCCGTTGATGGGTATTCGACGGAAGAAGTTGTCGTTTTTCCGCAACAGTATGCAGCGTTTAAACGTTCGTTGTATATCGGAAACGTCTTGTTGATTGAAGTGAAGGTGCAGGAACGCGAAGGGAACCGGCAATTCGTCCTGGAGCGGTTACGTCCTTTAGGGCAAGATGTGTTATTCGTCAAACTACCGTCCAAAAATGATCTCGCGGTTCTTGAGCGGATGCTCGAGACCGTCCCCGGGGATATTCCGGTCGTCGTTCGTTATGCCGATACGAATGAGACCAAATCACTGCCGGGAATGTATGCCATCCAACAGGAAGAAGAATTGATGGCGCAACTCCGGATTCGATTCGGGGAAACGAATATCATCTTGAAAAATGTCCCTCGTTCGAACTAGTAGTAGGTAATAAGATTTGTTATAATAAGGGGTGATTGGTCTGACCAATGACCGCCGGAATAAGGAAATGACGCATGCGTCAGGAAGGTGGTGCTGTACAAATGGAGAAAAAGCGGAATGCTTTTGAAATGAATATTTCAGCAATCAAAACGATGATCGAACAGGATGGTTTTGTGCCGGGAGATCGAATTCCATCAGAACGTGAATTGGCAGAACGACTGTCGATTAGTCGTCCGTCTGTCCGGGAAGCACTTCGGACGTTAGCTTATCTCGGAATCATCGAGACGAGGCACGGCGGAGGTAGTTTTCTTTTAAACCGTGATGACCATACCTATATTCAAATCATCGCACAATTTTTAGTGACCGGCGATTCAAAGTTTGAAGATCTGGCAGGAACACTTCGTTTGCTTGAACAAGCAGCATTTGTTCAACTCGCAGACGCGTCCATTCTAGAAGTGCACGTCGATTCCGATGCGGCTTTTCGGGAAACGCTGATCGCTACAATCGATAACGATTTGTTTGAGCGGATTTGGCGGCAAGTGAATGCCTTCTATCAAAGTTTTGGTCAAGGGGAGCTCTATACGCGAGCGGAACGGGAAGCTTTTCTAAAACGCTCGTAGGAACCACAAGGGGGAACTAACGTGCAAGCATTTTTTCGAAAACCTAAAAAATTTGTCACTTTGACATCAAAAGAACAACGGGTCGATGTACCGGTTGGTTTAATGACGAAATGTCCGAAGTGCAAACTGATTCAATATACGAAACAACTCGAAGCCAATTTAAAAGTCTGTGTCTGTGGCTACCATCATCCGTTAACTGCTACCGAACGATTTGAACAATTGTTTGATGCGGGAACGATTACGTATTTCGATTTACCGGCAGTGAAGGCAGATCCACTCGATTTTCAGGATTATCCGGAAAAGCTGAAAGGAGATCAAGTACGGACAGGACTTGAAGAAGCGATTGTCTGCGGTGTTGGTCAAGTGAATGGATATCCGCTTGTAGCCTGTGTCATGGATGCACGTTTTCGGATGGGCTCAATGGGAGCGGCAGTCGGAGCTGCGATTGCAGAAGCCATCCGTTATGCAACGAAAGAACGGTTGCCTGTAACGATCTTTTCGGCTTCCGGTGGAGCACGGATGCAAGAGGGAATGGTCAGCCTGATGCAGATGGCGAAATCGAGCTTATTCCTGAAACAACATTCGGATGCCGGATTATTGTACGTTTCATGTATGACACACCCGACGACAGGTGGCGTGTCAGCCAGTTTTGCCATGTTAGGTGATTTTAATATTGCAGAACCCGGTGCCTTGATCGGCTTTGCCGGTCGCCGGATCATTGAACAGACGATTCGTGAAAAATTACCGGAAGACTTCCAAACGTCAGAGTTTTTATTGCAGGCGGGACAACTCGACGATGTCGTATCGCGACACGACTTGAAAACCTACTACACACGTATTCTGATGATGCACTCGGAGGGAACCAATCATGCAACCATTTGATCAACCAGTAATCGCATTGCGCGAAAAAATATTAGAACTGCACGATATGGCAGAGACACAAGGGCTCGATTTTAAAGAAGAGCTGAATTTATTGGAAGAACGGCTACGTCGATTAGAACTCGATATTTACGGGAATATGAAAGCGTGGAACCGTGTCCAACTGGCACGGCATCCGGAGCGTCCGACGACACTTGATTATGTTCGTCTGATCTGTGACGATTTCATTGAATTACATGGTGACCGGCACGGTTACGATGATGCAGCAATCGTCGGAGGAATTGCGATGCTGAATGGTCAAGCCGTGACAATCATTGGTCATCAGCGAGGAAAAGATACGAAAGAAAATATCCGCCGGAATTTCGGTATGCCGCATCCTGAAGGCTATCGAAAAGCTTTACGATTGATGCAACAAGCGGTGAAGTTCAATCGTCCGATCATCACGTTCATTGATACGAAAGGCGCGTATCCCGGCCGGGCAGCGGAAGAACGGGGACAAAGCGAAGCAATCGCGAAGAATCTCTTTGAAATGGCCGGAATGCCGGTCCCGATTATTTCTATCGTCATCGGTGAAGGCGGATCAGGTGGAGCACTTGGAATCGGTGTCTGTGATCAGTTGTTGATGTTAGAGAACTCTACGTATTCCGTCATTTCACCTGAAGGTGCAGCTGCCCTTCTTTGGAAAGATGCGAGTCTTGCTGAAAAAGCGGCAGAGTCAATGCAAATTACGGCGCCGGACTTACTTCGACTTGGAATCGCGGATGGAATCATCCCGGAAGTCATCGGTGGAGCGCATTTAGATGTTTCATTACAGGCCGACAAAGTAAAATCTGTTCTAGAACAAAGACTTGCCCAACTGACCCGTTTGACACCAGAGCAGTTAATCGAGAAGCGCACAGAAAAATATCACCAAATTGGCACATAACCTGCATGTAATCGCTATCATGATTGGCATTCCTTATTTCGTGATAGGATGAACAAACTGCTGTAGAAAGTTTATGCAGTCTGCCCTGTTGTAAAACAACAAAACTACGTGCTATTTTAGACTAAGATTAATGGAGAGGTGATTAACGTGAGTTTGAAACGGATTGCTGTTTTAACAAGTGGAGGCGACGCACCTGGCATGAACGCTGCAGTGCGTGCTGTAACACGTAAGGCGATTTTTCATGGACTGGAAGTATTTGGCGTCTATAACGGATATCAAGGTCTGATTAACGGAGATCTCGTCCAATTGAACCTTGGTTCAGTCGGTGACATCATTCAACGAGGCGGAACATTCCTTCGTTCTGCACGTTGCCCAGAGTTCCGGACAGAAGAAGGACGTGCGAAAGCTGTCGTCAATCTGAAGAAATTCGAAATTGATGCACTCGTTGTCGTTGGTGGTGACGGGTCTTATCGTGGTGCCCAAAAATTGACGGGACTTGGTTTCCCGACAATCGGTCTCCCTGGAACGATCGATAACGATATTCCAGGTACGGATTACACGATTGGTTTCGATACAGCACTCAACACGGCACTGGAAGCGATCGATAAGATTCGTGATACAGCGTCGTCGCATGAGCGGACGTATGTCATCGAAGTCATGGGACGCGACGCAGGGGATATCGCTCTTTATGCTGGATTAGCCGGCGGAGCGGAATCAATCCTGGTCCCAGAGCGACCAGAAGATTTAAAAGAAGTCCTAAACCGGATTCAAAGCGGTGTCAATCGTGGTAAAAAACACTCGATCGTCATCGTGGCAGAAGGTGCCGGACGCGCGCAGGATGTGGGAGACGAGATCGCCAAAGAAACAGGACTTGATACACGTGTCACAGTATTAGGTCATGTTCAACGCGGTGGTGCGCCGACAGCTGCTGACCGTGTATTGGCAAGCCGGATGGGTGCTTATGCAATCGACATCTTGCTTGAAGGTAAGCAAGGACGTGTCGTTGGGGTACGCGGTGGCAAGATGATTGATCTTGATATCGATGAGGCATTGGACGAAAACAAACACGAACTGGATCTTGGAATCTTAGAGTTGTCAAAACAACTATCAATTTAAGATCGACCGATATCAGTCGGAGTAGAATAGGTTTTATTGGCATTGTGATTGAACAGCCAAACATTGTAGGAGGTTTATGGAATATGCGCAGAACTAAAATTGTATGTACGATTGGACCGGCGTCAGAAAAACGTCTTCCAGAAATGATTGAAGCGGGTATGAACGTCGCTCGTTTGAACTTCTCACACGGTGACTATGAAGAACATGGTGCCCGTATTACGGACATCCGCCGTGCAGCAGAAGAAGCAAATAAATTAGTTACGATTCTTTTAGATACAAAAGGTCCTGAAATCCGTACGCATACATTTGAAGAAGGCAAAGCTCTTCTCGTACGCGGCAAACAAGTCATCGTCGTCAGTGGTGACGCGAACGAAATCGTCGGAACAGCAGACAAGTTCTCTGTCACGTACGATGGTTTATATGATGATGTCGAGGTCGGTTCGATGATCATGTTAGATGACGGATTAATCGGACTTCGTGTCGCAGAAAAACTCGAAAACCGTGAACTCCTTTGTGACATCGAAAACGAAGGAATCATCAAAACGAAAAAAGGCGTTAACTTACCAAACGTAAAAGTTAACTTACCTGCTTTGACAGACAAAGATATCGCAGACATCGAGTTCGGAATCAAAAGCGACATCGATTTGATTGCTGCTTCATTCGTTCGTCGCGCATCTGATGTCGTTGCGATTCGTCAATTGCTCGAAAAACACAATGCAAGTCATATCAAAATCTTCCCGAAAATTGAAAACCAAGAAGGTGTCGACAACATCGAAGAAATCATCGCGATTTCAGACGGTTTGATGGTCGCACGTGGTGATCTTGGAATCGAGATTCCGACGGAAGAAGTTACACCAACACAAAAAGATCTCATCAAAATTTGTAATGACTACGGTAAACCGGTCATCACAGCAACGCAAATGCTTGACTCGATGCAACGTTTCCCACGTCCGACACGTGCCGAAGCATCAGACGTCGCAAACGCGATTCTTGATGGAACAGATGCGATCATGCTTTCAGGTGAAACAGCAGCCGGGGACTACCCAATTGAGTCTGTTCAAATGATGCATACGATTGCGAAGCGCACAGAAAAAATGCTTGACTACAAAATGCTCTTGAAAGATCGTCAAACACGCAGTGAGCACACTGTGACGGATGCAATCGCTCAAGCAGTTACGCATACAGCGATCAACCTGGACGCTAAAGCAATCTTGACACCGACTCAGTCTGGTTACACAGCTGCCCGGATTTCAAAATACCGTCCAGAGCCAAACATCGTTGCCGTTACACCGAGCGCGCGTGTTGCACGTCAACTCAATATCGTTTGGGGTGTTTACCCGATCGTTGTCGATCATTTGTCAGACAACACGGATGACATGTTGACACTTGCTGCTGATACAGCAAAAGAAGCAGGATTCGTTACAGACGGTGACCTCGTCGTCATCTCTGCAGGTATCCCGGCTCTTACGGCAGGTACGACAAACATGTTGAAAATCCATATCGTCGGTAAAGAGATCACAAACGGTCGCGGAATCGGTGAACGTGGTGTCGTTGGCGAAGTCGTCATCGCTCATACAGCTGAAGAAGCAAACGCAAAAGCAAAACCAGGTATGATTCTGATCACGAACTCAACGGATCGCGATATGATGCCTGCAATCGAGATGGCTGCAGCAATGGTCACAGTAGACGGCGGATTGACAAGCCATGCTGGAATCGTTGGTCCTTCACTCGGTAAACCGGTTATCGTCGGTGTTGAAAATGCCATGACAATCTTCACGGATGGTCAACGTATTTCAATCGATCCTTTAACAGGTAAATTGTACAACGCATAATCAATGAAACGGATGTGGCGAAAGCCATGTCCGTTTTTTCAAATCGGGGGTTTGAACATGGAAGCCTATCTTTTTTTGATTGGTCTCGTGTTGATTGGTGTCATCGCTCAAAATAAATCGTTGATCATTGCGGCCGCATTTTTACTCATCATCAAAGCAATCGGGCTCGACGGTCGCCTGTTCCCGTCGTTACAGGTGAAAGGCATCACATGGGGGGTCACGTTGATCACGGCGGCGATTTTAGTACCGATTGCAACGGGAGACATCGGATTTAGAGAATTACTGAACAGTATCCGGGGACATATCGGGATCATTTCATTTTTAGCAGGGATTTTTGTAGCAATCATTGCAGCCCACGGCGTTGGTCTGATGAAGGAAGATCCACTCGTCACGACAGCACTGCTTGCCGGAACGATTCTTGCAGTCGGACTGTTCCGCGGTGTACCGGTTGGTCCTTTGATCGGAGCAGGAATTGCAGCTCTTGTCATCGGGATGTGGGATATCATCGTTAAAACAATCAGTGGTTAAATTATGTAACAATAGTGAACTGAATTAATTTTTTGATAATAGTATGCAAGTTCGTTCACTTTTTGGTTAAATTTGTTTATACTAAGAACAGAAACAAGATGGTCTATTCAAGAGCAAACGGTTCAGAGTGGGGAACGACTCTTGCGTAGACGTCTTTTTTTCAATACGGAAATGAAAGCGTTTTAAATTTCTGGGGGAAAAAAAGGGGGATTTTTGTATGACACAAACAAAAGGTTTAGAAGGAATCGTCGCGACAGCATCGAAGATCAGTTCGATCATTGATGGTCAGTTGACGTATGGTGGGTATACAATTGATGATTTGGCGGAGCACGCCTCATTTGAAGAAGTGGTCTTTTTACTTTGGAATGACCGCTTACCAAAAGAAGACGAACTGAAGCAACTGTCAGAAGCTTTGATTGCTGAAGCAACGGTCGCACCAGCAGTTCTCGAGACATTAAAAGTGGCGCCGAAAACCGCCAACGCGATGTCAGCCATTCGCACGGCTTTATCACAACTCGCATTATATGATGAATCGGCTGAAGATATGTCGACAGAGGCGAATTACGCTAAAGCCATCAAACTCCAGGCGCAGATTGCGACACTCGTAACAGCGTATGCACGAATCAAAAAAGGTCAAGAGCCGGTTGCACCGAAAGCAGGTCTTTCTTATGCGGCAAACTTCCTCTACATGCTGACAGGCGAAGAACCGACAGAAGTAGCAGAAAAAGCCTTTAACCAAGCACTCGTCTTGCATGCCGATCACGAACTGAACGCTTCAACATTTACAGCACGTGTCTGTGTTGCAACCCTGTCAGATGTCTATTCAGGCGTCACAGCTGCCATGGGTGCTTTGAAAGGTCCGCTTCACGGTGGAGCGAACGAAGCGGTCATGAACATGTTGCTTGAAATTGATTCAGTTGAAAAGGTTGACGAGTATGTTCATAATAAACTTAAGAACAAGGAAAAAATCATGGGCTTCGGTCACCGTGTCTACAAAGACGGCGACCCGCGTGCGAAGCACCTCCAGGAGATGAGCCGTCAATTGACAGCTCAAATCGGAGAACCGAAATGGTACGAGATGTCAGTCAAGATTGACCAAATCGTCCAATCGGAAAAAGGATTGAAACCCAACGTCGATTTCTATTCCGCTTCCACATACCATGCACTTGGACTTGATACGGAATTGTTTACGCCAATCTTTGCCGTCAGTCGTATGTCAGGTTGGTTAGCGCACATTTTAGAGCAGTATAGTGACAACCGCCTCATTCGTCCACGCGCCGATTATATTGGTGAAACACACCGGACATACGTGTCCATGAACGAACGTTAAAAAAGACGGAGAGGAGAAATCCTCTCCTGCTTTTTGATGACATCAATCATATTCAAGGGGGATTTTACAAATGGCTACAATTCAAGGCGAAAACATCACGGTAACAAACGGCACACTTAACGTACCAAACGCTCCAATCATTCCGTTCATCATCGGTGATGGCACTGGACCTGATATCTGGAATGCTGCAGTTCGTGTCTTTGATGCTGCTGTCGAAAAAGCATACAACGGTGAAAAAAAGATTGAATGGAAAGAAGTGTACGCTGGAGAAAAAGCATTCAACAAAACAGGCAACTGGCTTCCAGAAGAAACACTTGACCTGATCCGCGAACACATCATCGCGATCAAAGGACCACTCACGACACCAGTCGGCGGCGGAATCCGTTCGTTAAACGTTGCGCTTCGTCAAGAACTTGATTTATATACATGTCTTCGCCCGGTCCGTTACTTCACAGGTGTTCCTTCACCGGTTAAACGCCCAGAAGATACAGACATGGTCATCTTCCGCGAAAACACAGAAGATATCTACGCTGGGATCGAATATGCGTCAGGCAGCGAAGAAGCACAAAAATTACTTAACTTCCTGCAAACAGAGATGGGTGTCAACAAAATCCGTTTCCCTGAAACGTCTGGTCTCGGGATCAAACCGATCTCAAAAGAAGGAACAGAACGTCTTGTCCGTGCAGCGATTGAATATGCACTCGAAAACAAACGTGCTTCATTGACGCTCGTTCACAAAGGGAACATCATGAAGTTCACAGAAGGTGCATTCAAAAACTGGGGTTATGAACTCGCAGAACGTGAATATGCAGAACACGTCTTCACATGGAACCAGTATGACCGCATCAAGGATGAAGAAGGCGCTGATGCAGCGAACAAAGCACAATCTGAAGCAGAAGCAGCGGGCAAGTTGATCGTCAAAGATTCGATTGCTGATATCTTCTTACAACAAATCTTGACGCGTCCAAAAGAATTCGATGTCGTTGCAACGATGAACTTGAATGGTGATTACATTTCTGATGCGCTTGCAGCACAAGTCGGCGGAATCGGGATTGCACCTGGTGCTAACATCAACTACATGACAGGTCACGCGATCTTCGAGGCGACTCACGGTACAGCACCGAAATATGCGGGACTTGATAAGGTAAATCCATCTTCTGTCATTCTTTCAGGAGAAATGATGTTCCGTCACCTTGGATGGAATGAAGTTGCAGACTTGATCATTCAATCAATGGAAAAATCAATTGAAAATAAAGTCGTCACATATGACTTCGCACGTCTCATGGATGGTGCGACAGAAGTGAAATGTTCTGAATTCGCAGATGAACTCATCAAGAATATGTAATCTTGAATAGGGGGACGGGGCAATGAATCGACGAAAAAAGATTTCGGTCATCGGGAGCGGATTCACAGGGGCAACAACAGCACTGTACCTCGCTCAAAAAGAGTTAGGGGATATCGTGCTCGTTGATATGCCGCAACAGGAAAACGCGACCAAAGGAAAAGCACTTGATATGCAGGAAACAGGACCGATTCAAGGTTTTGATGCCTGGATCAACGGGACATCTGATTATCAAGACATTCAAGGTTCTGACATCGTCGTCATTACGGCGGGGATTGCCAGAAAACCGGGGATGAGTCGTGAAGATCTTGTCAGCACGAATGCAAACGTCATGAAAGCCGTCACGAAAGAAATCGTGACCCATGCACCGGAATCGATCATCATCGTGTTGACGAACCCTGTCGATGCGATGACGTATACCGTCTTTCAAGCATCCGGTTTTCCGAAAGAACGCGTCATCGGTCAGTCCGGTGTGCTCGATACGGCGCGTTTCCGGACGTTCGTCGCAATGGAACTCAATGTCTCCGTTAAGGATATCTCCGGATTCGTGCTCGGTGGGCATGGCGACGATATGGTACCGTTGTTACGTTATTCCTACGCGGGCGGAATTCCGCTGGAGAAACTGCTGACACCGGAACGATTAGCTGCCATCGTCGAACGGACACGCAAAGGCGGCGGTGAAATCGTTCAGTTACTCGGGAACGGTTCGGCCTATTACGCACCGGCAGCTGCCATCGTCGAGATGGTGGAAGCAATTCTAAAAGATCAGCGTCGAATTTTGCCGGCGATTGCCTATCTCGAAGGAGAATACGGGTATGAGGACTTGTATCTCGGTGTTCCGATCATTCTTGGTGGGAACGGCGTGGAACGGGTACTGGAGTTGGACTTGACGTCAGAAGAAAAGCAAGGGCTGGATCAATCCGTTTCAACGGTCCGTTCTGTGTTGGAAATGCTCTGACTTCAATTTTAGTAAACAAGGCATCCAATCAAAAGATTGGGTGTCTTTTTGTATTGGATTAAAAAATCCTCTTTTTGTAAGAAACATGTAACATGAATGCCTGTTTTTTAGGGTAAACCTTTACAGTATACCTGTTTTTTAAAACTTTAAAGGGGGAAATTTCATGCGCGCCGTTACGTATCAAGGTACAAAAAATGTCGAAGTGAAAGATGTTCAGGATCCGTCGATTGAGAAAAACGATGATATCATCGTCAAAATTACGTCAACTGCCATCTGTGGGTCAGATTTGCACATCTATCAAGGAAATATGCCGGCAAAAAAAGATTATGTCATTGGACATGAGCCGATGGGAATCGTTGAAGAAGTTGGTCCGGATGTAACGAAGGTCAAGCGCGGAGACCGAGTTGTCCTGCCGTTCAACGTCGCGTGTGGACATTGTTTCTTTTGTGAACATGATATGGAGAGTCAATGCGACAATTCGAACGGGAATCCGCACGTCGATACAGGCGGATACTTCGGATTTACGGAAGAATTCGGAGGACATCCGGGCGGTCAGGCAGAGTACTTAAAAGTCCCGTTTGGAAACTTCATGCCACTCGTTGTTCCGGAGTCTTGTGAACTTGAAGATGAAGCCTTACTGTTCCTGTCCGATGTCATTCCGACAGCTTACTGGAGTGTTTTGAATGCCGGCGTTAAAAAAGGGGATACGGTCGTCATTCTCGGATCGGGGCCGGTCGGATTGATGACACAGAAATTTGCCTGGATGCAAGGAGCAAAACGGGTCATTGCCGTTGATCAGCAAGTATACCGGTTAAATCATGCCAAGATGACGAACCGCGTCGAAACGGTCAATTTGCAGGATCACAAAGAGACCGGTCAATATCTGAAGGAACTGACTCAGGGCGGCGCAGATGTCGTCATTGATTGTGTCGGACTGGACGGTAAGATGTCGGCTGTTGAAAAAGTGGAACAAAAAATCGGTTTGCAAGGTGGAACGTTGAGTGCCATCAATATCGCGAAAGATGCTGTTCGGAAATTTGGAACGGTCCAATTGACAGGTGTCTATGCCAAAAAATACAATCAATTCCCGCTCGGAGATTTCTTTACGCGGAACATCACGCTAAAGATGGGACAGGCTCCGGTCGTTCATCTGATGCCCGAATTGTTCCAAAAAATCATCAATCAGGAGTTTGATCCAACCGATATCATTACGCACAAAATTGATTTGGAACAGGCAGCCCATGCCTACCAAACGTTTAACGATCATGAGGACGGGTGCATTAAAGTCATCTTAAAACCATAACGCAACCAGCATAAAGACCGCTTCTGACATCCGAAGCGGTCTTTTGTGTGGAAAATTATATCTGATGTACCGTGTGGGCGTCATGATTAAAAGAACAAGACGGGCCAAAGGAAACCTACGGCAAGACCAAGCAGAAGACCCACGAAGACCTGAAACTCGGTGTGTCCGACCAGTTCATTGAGCAGAGGTGTCTTGTGCCGGATTCCTTTGAAATAATCATTTAACAGCTTAGCCTGTAACCCGACGGCTTGGCGAACGCCGGTCGCATCGTACATGATGATGACAGCGAAAATGGCGGCAAGTGCGAACAGGGAAGAACTAAAGCCTTCTTGAAAACCAATCACGACAGCCAGTGCGACGACAGTCGAACTATGTGAACTCGGCATGCCGCCTGAAGCAAACATGATTTCAAGGTCAAATTTTTTCGTTTTGATTAAACCGGTGACGAGTTTGGCGGCTTGTGCGATAAACCAGGCCGTAATTGCTGCAAACAACGGGTGATTCCATTCCATTTTCATTCCTCCACATAATCACGATATGTAACTGTTTCCCCAATTCCGTCATTTCAACACGGGAAACTACTGGAAGAAAGTGTCCGACCTTAAAGATTATGTAAAGAAAGACCAGAAAGATTTGTGGTTTAGTAGCGAAAGTCGTTAAGATGAAGACAGAAGAAGCGGATTCCACGGAATTCCTCATTCAAAGATGAAATGTGCTGAGGAGGCTAACTGTCTTGAAAGATAAAATAATCGTTGTTGATGATGAACTCTCGATTGCCACACTTTTAAAATTTAATTTAGAGCAAGCCGGTTTTGTTGTTGAAACGGCCCATGATGGAATGACAGGGTTGAAGTTAGCGGAGAAACAAGATGCAGCGTTAATTGTCCTGGATCTCATGTTACCGGAACTGGATGGACTGGAAGTCTGCAAGCGACTACGCCAACAAAAAATCAATACCCCGATTTTAATGCTGACGGCAAAAGATGATGAGTTTGACAAAGTGCTCGGACTGGAACTCGGAGCAGATGATTATTTGACGAAGCCGTTCAGTCCGCGTGAAGTCGTCGCCCGTGTTAAAGCCATCCTGCGCCGAATGAACCAGCAGAATGTCGCGGAAGAAGTGACGGATGGAACGATCCTGATTGGAGACGTCAAAATCGTACCGGATAACTACGAAGCATTCAAGGCGGAAGAGCGACTCGAATTGACACCAAAGGAATTTGAGCTGTTAGTATATCTCGCAAAAAACAAAGGACGTGTTTTGACGCGGGACCAATTGTTATCCGCCATCTGGAATTATGACTTCGTTGGGGATACGCGAATCGTTGATGTGCACATCAGTCATGTTCGAGAAAAAATTGAACCGAATACGAAAAAGCCGATCTACATTAAAACGATTCGCGGATTAGGTTACAAAATGGAGGAGCCGAAAGCGGAATGAGTAAATACCGCAAACGATTCATTCTGAAAATGTTGTCTTTCATCAGCCTGGTCTTAATCGCACTGGGCTTTTTGCTTGGACAATCATTTAAAGATTTTTATATCAATAATGAAAAAGAAAAATTAGTGGATGAAACTTCACTTGTGGAGTCCATTTTACGGGAGCGGACAGTGCCGGATATGGCAGCCTACGTCGATAAGATGTATGCTGAATCGAATTTCGACATGATTTTATTTAACGGTCGCGGGGAAATCATTGCCGGAACCCCGGTCGATGTCACGAAGCTAAACGTTAGGGCCATTAATTTTTCTGCCATCCCAAACGATGGCACATTCGAATCGAAAGTCTATGAAACGAGTCTTCAATATACGAAACCCGTCCTGACGGCTGACGGTGGGGAAGTCTACATCAGTTTCATCCGCTATACAAAAGATTTGAACATGATTTATTCGCGGATTTGGACCGTCATCATCTTATCTCTTCTGACTTCGCTTTGTATTATTTTCTTCGCTGTCTACAGTTCGACAAAACGTTTTTTACGACCGATTGCGGAAGCGACAGAAGTCTTATACGAGTTGTCACACGGGAACTATAAATCACGTGTCTACGAATTGACGGCACCGGATGAATCGAGAGATCTCGGGAAATCCATTAATCTGTTGGCCCGGAACCTAGAGAATGCGTCTTCCGGCGAAGCGATGCAACGGGCGCGACTTGAGTCACTGATTGAATACATGGGTGCCGGCTTGATGTTGATTGATGAAAAAGGCTATGTCTTGCTTGTCAATCGAACGTACCGGGAAATGTTCAATATCTATGGTCAATCAAATGGACAATTGTATTACCGGGTCTTACCAAATGAAAAGATGAGTCAAGTGATTGAAGATGTCTACTTGACGGAAAAACCAAACCGGAAACAATCAAGTGTCCGGTTTGGTTTAAACAGTCGGACCTTTATGGTCAGTGCAGCACCGATTTTCGGGAAAAATGGACGTGTCCAAGGGACGACGGTCGTTTTTAACGATATTACAGAAATCAAAAAGCTCGAACAGATGCGTAAAGACTTCGTTGCAAACGTCAGTCATGAGCTGAAGACACCGTTGACTTCCATCAAAGGATTTGCGGAGACACTGCTCGATGGAGCACAAGACGTACCGGAAATCAGGGAGCAGTTCCTGAACATCATCCACGATGAATCAGAGCGGATGCAGACGCTGGTCGAAGATTTACTTGAACTGTCGCGTCTCGAACAGGACAATTATCAGCTGGAGACGACGATTGTCGACGTTACGAGTTTACTCCGTGAAACTGAAACACTGTTACAACGAAAAGCAACGGAAAAGCAGATGACGATTCATCTCGAGACAGAAGAAGAAGTATTTATCCGGGCGGATTTAAATCGTTTAAAGCAAGTCGTCGTCAATCTTGTCGCGAATGCCTTGAACTATACGCCGAACGGCGGTAATGTCTGGGTCAGTCTAGAGGACGGGGAAGAAGCCGTCATGCTCCGAATCAAGGATGATGGAATCGGGATTCATCCAAAAGAGATGCAACGGATTTTTGAACGGTTTTACCGCGTGGATAAGGCGCGGAGTCGAAATTCGGGCGGGACCGGTCTTGGTCTGGCAATTGTGAAACATATCATTGATCTTCATCATGGGACAATCGAGGTTGAATCCGAGGAAAATGTCGGGACGACCTTTACGATACGTTTACCAAAAAAGGGATGAGGGTTCATATTTCCTTTACAGAATAATCGTATGCTTAAAGTACCTTCTTCATCATCTGTGCCTCGACTGGTTCAGCTCCCATGTCGGGACACGCAGTGGCGACTGGCTATTTAGCCGGTCGTCTTTTTTTGTCTGCTTTTTTAGCGAACAAATGTGTGTAGAGTGATACAATAAGAACAGAAAATCTTCCAAAGGGGCGTAGATGATGGAAAACAAACTTTTATTGATTGATGGAAATTCACTGACGTATCGAGCTTTTTTTGCGTTACCACCGATGACGGATGCGCAAGGACGCAATACGAATGCAGCTTACGGTTTTACGATGATGTTGTTGAAATTACTTGAAGAGGAACAACCGACACACATGCTCGTCGCATTTGATGCATCAAGCGAAACGTTCCGGCATGACGTGTACCAAGAATATAAAGGCAGTCGTGAAAAGACGCCTTCAGAGCTCCGGGAACAGTTTCCGATTGTCCGGGACATCTGTGAAGCGTTAGGCATTCAAATGATGGAACTTCACCGCTACGAAGCGGATGACTTGATTGGGACATTGGCACAAACGATGCCGGCTGATCGCATCCGAATCGTGACGGGAGATAAGGATTTACTTCAACTCGTGACGGATCAGGTCGAAGTGTTGATTACGAAGCGTGGTATCACAGACGTTCTGTGTATGACAGAAGAATTATTTGCTGAAACTTACGGCGGATTAAAGCCGATTCAGATGATTGATCTGAAAGGTTTGATGGGCGATAAATCCGATAATATTCCAGGAGTTCCGGGAATCGGTGAAAAAACAGCCGTCAAATTGATTTCTGCTTATGGATCAGTCGAAGGTCTGTACGAACATGTCGAAGACTTAAAAGGGAAACAAAAAGAAAAAGTCATCGCGAATGAAGAATTGGCACGGTTGTCAAAAGAACTCGCGACAATCAAGCTGGACGTTCCGCTTGATGTCACACTCGATGACTTACAGATCAGTGACGTCGATACACAAGTACCGTATTCATTGTTCCAATCACTTGGCTTTAAATCCTTAACGAACCGGTTTGCTCCCGTCGTTGAAGAAGCGGATAAAGAACAGTTAAACGTCCAAACGATTACTTCTTTCCCGACAGATGTTACAGATGCTGTGTTGGTCGTTGAACAACTGCGTGAAGATTACATGGAAGAAGAGATCATTGGATTTGGTATCGCGACACCGAATCAAATTTATGTCGCGTCCTTGGAACTTGTCCATGATCCGGCCTTCCGTGATTGGATTGAATCAGAACATCAAAAAATTTGCCTCGATGCGAAGCAGGTCGCGTTCGCTTTACGTAAACACGGGCTGAAATTAACGGCATTCGATGACTTGTTGCTCGCCGGTTATTTATTAAACTTGAGCGGAGGAACGACCCTGGCGTCGATTGCCGGACATTATATGCTGATGGCACCGAATGAAGAGTCTGTCTTAGGAAAAGGCGCAAAACGTCTTACTCCGGCAGACGAGGTGTTGCATCCTTACTTGGCGGAAAAAGCCCGCATGATTGAACTGTTATTCCCGAAAGTCAAAGAAGAACTGAAGGCAAACCAACAGTTTGAGTTATATGAGACACTGGAACGTCCATTATCCGGCGTATTGGCTGAAATGGAATGGACCGGAATTCGCGTCGACGTGGCAACACTTCAGGAGATGCAAACCGATTTGGGAGGACGTCTACACGATTTGGAACAATTGATTTACGGGGAAGTCGGGGAAGAGTTCAATATCAATTCGCCGAAACAGCTCGGCGTCATCCTGTTCGAAAAACTTGAATTACCTGCCTTCAAGAAAACGAAGACCGGTTATTCAACAGCGGCCGACGTACTAGAAAAACTTCGTCCGCTACATCCGGTCATCGACCACATCATGTTGTACCGCGAATTGCAAAAACTGCAATCGACGTATGTCGAAGGCTTACAGAAGGTCATCAAGGAAGACGGAAAAATTCATACCCGATTTGCTCAAACGATTGCTCAGACAGGACGTCTCAGCTCCGTTAATCCGAACTTACAAAACATTCCGGTCCGGATCGAAGAAGGACGAAAAATCCGAAAAGCGTTTGTGCCGAGTGAATCAGGCTGGTCCTTGTACGCCGCCGACTATTCCCAAATCGAATTGCGGGTCATGGCTCATATGTCGGAAGACAAAACACTTGTCCAAGCGTTCTTGGATGATGCCGATATTCACACGCAGACAGCGAGCAGTGTCTTTGGTGTCGCACCGAATGACGTCACAGGCAATATGCGTCGTCAGGCGAAAGCCGTCAACTTTGGAATCATTTACGGAATCAGTGATTACGGTTTGTCGCAGAACTTGAATATTTCACGTAAAGAGGCGCAAGACTTCATCGACCGTTATTTCGAATTGTTCCCGCAAATCAAGTTGTTCATGGATGCAGCGATTGAGAAAGCACGGATGAACGGTTTTGTCGAAACGCTGATGAATCGCCGCCGGAATATTCCTGACATCAATTCGAAAAACTTTAATTTGCGCGGTTTTGCGGAACGGACGGCGATTAACACGCCGATCCAAGGTTCAGCAGCCGATATCATCAAAAAAGCCATGCTCGATGTCCATGCCGCCCTGGAAGCATCTCCGTTGCAGGCTCGTCTGTTACTGCAAGTGCACGATGAATTGATTTTTGAAGCGCCGGATGAAGAGCTGGATGCGCTCAAGACGCTAGTCAAACAAGCGATGGAACAGACGGTTCACTTGTCTGTACCATTACGTGTTGATGGTGATGCCGGTCATTCATGGTACGAAACCAAATAAGAAGTGGTCAGAGGAGGAAGTAAGTTGCCTGAATTACCTGAAGTCGAGACCGTCAGACGAAGCTTGGAACGGACGGTCTCCGGAAAAACGATTTCTTCCGTCAAAGTATTTCATCCGAAGATGATTCGGGGAATGGAAGTCGCACCGTTCGTTGATGCATTGAAGCAAGAGCGAATCGAACGGGTCGAGCGTCGGGGGAAATTTTTACTGTTTACGTTTGAAAGATTTTATCTCGTCAGTCATTTGCGGATGGAAGGGAAGTATTTCCCTTATCCGCAGGCGATTGAGAAGGATAAGCATACACATGTCATCTTCCGCTTTACAGACGGTTCGGAACTGCATTACAACGATGTCCGGAAATTCGGCACGATGGAGCTGCGCGAGAAAGAGACCGCGATGTCGGTCCCGCCACTGGCCCAACTCGAACGGGAACCGTTTGATCCGACGTTTACGGCAGAAGTCCTGGCTGAAAACCTGATCCGGAAAAAGCGGAGCCCGATTAAAACCGCGCTACTCGATCAATCGATTTTTTTAGGACTGGGGAACATTTATGTCGATGAGACGTTGTTTGCTGCCCGGGTCCATCCGTTAACGAAATCAGGGGCTTTGACGTTAGATGACATCTCACGGATTCATGTTGCCGGTGTGGATGTGTTAGGGAAAGCCGTTGAAGGCGGCGGGAGCACGATTCGGAGTTATGTGTCTCCGACCGGAAAAGGTGAATTCCAATTACAGCTTGCTGTGTACGGACAAACCGGTTCACCTTGTCCGAGGTGCGGGACAGCAATCGAGAAAATCAAAGTAGGTGGACGAGGGACGCACTTCTGTCCGACATGCCAACAGGTGGCTTTATGAGAATCGGACTGACCGGAGGAATTGCAACCGGAAAAAGTACGGTCTCTGCCTATCTACAACAACAGGGTGTCGTCGTCATCGATGCGGATCTTGTCGCCCGTCAAGTCATCGAACCGGGCGGGTTGGCTTATGAGGAAGTCAAAGCCGCTTTTCCGACAGCCTTTTCAGAAGGGGAACTCGTTCGTTCAAAACTCGGGGATATCATTTTTCACGATAATGAAAAGCGGATCATCCTGAATGAACTGATGCATCCGAAAATTCGGCAACAGATGTTAGAAATGGCGTCTCAAAACGAACAGGCCGGACAATCCATCATCGTTTTTGATATTCCATTACTGCTAGAAGGAGACTGGAAACAACTTGTCGATCAAGTCGTAGTGGTCTATTGCCCTGCTAAATTACAAAAGCAACGTTTGATGGAGCGGAATCATCTAACAGCAGAAGAGGCGCAAGCCAGAATGGATGCGCAACTCGATATCGAGCAGAAAAAACGTTTGGCAGACTACGTTCTGACTAATGAAAGTACACGAGAAGCATTATACCGGCAAATCGATGACTGGCTAAAAACGATTCGTTCCGCATAAAGGAAAACCGTTTAGATCGGTTTTCTGCCTGGAAAAGTGTTTTCGTAATCAAAGTGGGAGAAAGTTACCAACTTCTCTCACTTTTTTTAGATTACGTAATGAAATCGCTTACATTTCATGATATAGTTCTATCTGTAAACGGAGCATCATCCGTCACATTGAAGGGGGATCCGAAAATGGGAGTCAAGGTGGCAGTTAACGGTTTTGGTCGAATTGGTCGAATGGTATTCCGGCGTCTAATCGCTGAGGGGAAAAGTGAGGTTGTCGCCATTAATGCAAGTTATCCGGTGGAAACATTGGCACATCTCATCAAATATGACACGGTTCACGGGAAATTTGCTTATCCAGTCGACATCATTGATGGGGCATTGATGGTGAATGGACGACAAATTCAAATCGTCAGCGAGCGCGACCCGGAACAGTTGCCGTGGGGGCAACTGGGCATCGATATCGTCGTTGAGGCAACCGGGAAGTTTAATTCAAAAACAGGTGCTGAAAAACATTTGACGGCCGGAGCTAAAAAAGTCGTCATCACGGCGCCAGCCAAAGGGGATTTACGTACGATCGTCATGGGGGTCAATGACGAGATGTATGATCACGAGACGGATGCGATCGTCTCGAACGCTTCGTGCACGACGAACTGTCTCGCACCTGTCGTTCAAGTCATCGACCGGGCGTTCGGGATTGAATCGGGTCTTGTGACGACGATTCATGCCTTTACGAATGATCAAAATAATATCGATAATCCGCATAAGGATTTACGACGGGCACGGGCTTGCGGATCATCGATCATTCCGACTTCGACCGGAGCAGCCAAAGCGATTTCACTCGTTTTACCGCACCTCGAAGGAAAACTCAACGGACTGGCACTCCGTGTTCCGACACCAAACGTCTCACTGGTCGATCTGGTGGTGGAAGTCAGCCGCGATACGACAGTCGCTGAAGTCAATGAGGCATTCGTGAAGGCAGCGGACGGAGCGCTCGACGGAATACTCGGTCTGACGATGGAACCACTCGTTTCGATCGACTTCAACGGAGAAGAGAAGTCAACAGTCGTCGACGGTCTGTCGACGATGGTCATGGGGGGACGACAGGTCAAAGTCCTCGCTTGGTATGACAATGAGTGGGGATACTCATGTCGTGTCGTCGATCTCGTTCATCTGGTTGGTGCACATATCGAGGCAAGCGGAAACGAACAAAAACAACTGGAGTTAAAATAAAATAATAATGAAGAATCGCTCTACAGCAACCTGTAGAGCGTTTTCTTCGAGAAAATATATTAAAATTCGAAATTTATCCTTGTGTATCTTTTTGATACTCGCTATAATTCAAATCGTGAACTTCAATCGGTCTGGCAATCGCAGCTTAAAGGGTTAGGACCTCTCTGGACTAACTTTCCCCCGTGGGTGCGAACGACTCAGGCGCAAAGTAAGTGATCAACTACTTTGAAGACCATTGAATGTAGGGGGGATCCACAAATGGATACTATGGGAAGACACATTATTGCAGAACTTTGGGATTGTAATCCTGAAAAATTGAACGACATGGAATTTGTAGAACGACTTTTTGTTGATGCAGCACTTCAAGCAGGTGCGGAAGTACGCGAAGTCGCATTCCATAAGTTTGCTCCACACGGCGTCAGCGGCGTCGTTATTATTTCTGAATCGCATTTAACGATTCACAGTTTCCCAGAGCATGGTTATGCATCTGTTGATGTATTTACATGTGGCGATCGAATCGATCCGGCCATCGCAGCGCATTATATCGCTGACGGACTCGATGCGAAAATCCGTGAAAATGTCGAAATTCCACGTGGTATGGGACCTGTTGAAGTTCCGGCTGCTAAGGTTCAGCACGTTAACTGACAAAAACACGAATCAACAAGCCCTCGTCTTATGGCGAGGGCTTTTTAATATGTCTGACGTCTGTTATTCTTAATAGTAGAAGAAAACAGAAAAAGGGTGATGAGGGAATGGGACTGAAAGAACGGTTACAAAAACAAATGGAAACGTCAGATACACATAAAAACGAAAAGTTACGGACCCATTACTATGCAGCGACCGTAGAGATGCTATTTACGGGGGTGGAAGCGACAGTAACAAAACAACAGGGAAAAGTTAAGCGGATCGATCAAGGGCGCGGAGAACTTGCGTTTAGTGCACCTGGCTTAGATGGTCTGGCGACTGTCATCATGGTGGGATCCGGCCGTACGGCTGTTGATTTGTTCCTGCACCGCGACGGTTTGCTTGGTCCCGATCTTGAAAAATGGATTGAATCCATTTATCAGGAGCTTGATTCGACGTATCGTTTAAAAATGATCGGTACGAAAGAAATTACGTGAATGGAGGTACGACATGCGTTGTCCAGCCTGCAACTATAACGGGACAAAAGTATTAGATTCGAGACCCGTGCAAGATTTTGGTTCGATTCGCAGACGGCGGGAATGTGAATCATGTGGCTATCGCTTTACGACATTTGAGATGGTAGAACAAACGCCTCTCATCATCGTCAAAAAAGATGGAACACGTGACGAATTCAATCGGGACAAAATCTTGCGTGGATTAGTCCGAGCATGTGAAAAACGCCCGATTTCCATTGAACAACTGGAAACAGTCGTCAGCCGGGTTGAAAAAACACTACGAGCAACGGCACAACATGAAATTCCGAGCGAACAGGTCGGACGACTCGTGCTGAATGAACTCGCTTCTGTCGATGAAGTAGCGTATGTCCGGTTTGCCAGTGTCTATAAGCAATTTAAAGACATCAATGTCTTTTTCCAGGAATTATCCGAATTGATGGAACGTCATCAAGACACTGAACGGGAAAATCAAACCTAATGAAGGAGAGGTCGTCTGACTGTTCAGAACGCCCTCTCTTTTTCTCACGAAAGAAGGGATGAAGCAAATGATGGAACGTGAATTGTCAGGGACCGATCTCTGCTTGATCATGAGTAATGGTGTCGTCGACCGGGAAGCATATCAGTCCCTCTACTATCTGTATCAACCAATTATCGGTGTGAAAGCGCTTGGTCTGTACCAAACGTTTTGGAGCGAGATGATTCCCGGTAAGACGAAATCGCAATACATCTCGCATGCAGAACTCGGCACGCTGCTCGGATTTTCAGTCGATGAATTCAAAGAAGAACTGTTTAAGCTCGAGGGGATTGGTTTGATCCGGACCTTTGAAGCGAAACAGGCCGCTTACCGTTATGTCTATCAAATCCGTGTCCCGTTAGCACCAAACACATTTTTAAACGATGGGGTGCTGTCGAGCTTACTGTTCTACCGCGTCGGCGAAATTCGTTTCCGTGCTTTACAAAATCGTTTCCGGACTGATCCGCTACCGAAAAACGTCGTCGACCGGACTGTCCGGTTTGATCAAGTATTTGACGTCAAGGCAGGACTCGCCTCTGCGCATCAGCCGAAATCCTATGCGAAACAGGAACGGGCAGCTTACGAATTTGATTATTCGTTTGACCTTGAAGAAATGAAACGCCAAACCGATCGCTTCTTGCCACGCAGTTTTTATACGAAATCGATTGACCATCTGTTGTTGAAACTGGCGTACGTCACACAATCGAACGAAGCCCTCATGGCAGAACTCCTGAACGCCCGTTTCCGTCATGAAGCGTACTTGCCGATGACGGACAGTGAGAAGCAAGAACGGTGTAAACAGATGATGCTGTCGGCGAAGCAGAAACTCAGCCGGGAAAAGAAAGCCAAGGTTGCCGTTCTCGAAGAAGTAGAGGTCGGGGAGCTGAGCGAAACGGAGACGATGGAAGGAACGCATCCGAAGCATTACGTTGCGAAACTAAGAAAAGTCAAAGCACTGTCGGAGCGTGATGAAGAGTTGATTCAGCAATTGATCATCGACTATGAGATGTCGTCCGGAATCGTCAACGCAGCCTATTATTATGCGTTAGTCATTAAAAAGGATAACCGTTTCAGTAAGAACTTCCTTCTCTCGATCGTGGATGACTGGAAACAAAAAGGATACGTCACGGCAGCCGAAGCATTGGCGAAAACGAAAGAACAGGACGAATTGATTTCGAAAAAGCAGGATCAGAAACAAGAGCGTTCACGGCAAACGGTCGGTGGACGAAGAGGTCGTTCCAATGCGACCGGGCCGAATCCGAAATGGTTGCAGGAAGAAAAAGAAAAACAACAGCAATATGAAGCGACGAAAAAAGCCAGTTTTGAAGCTGAGGTGCCAGATGATGAAGAAATGGAACGGATTCTGCGGGAACTCAAAGGCAAATAAAGGAGTAGTGAGATGGAACATATCCAATCATCGATTGAAAAGATTTTAAACCGGCCGGACGTGGCAGAATCGGTTCGAGCCATTCATCAGCGTGTCTTGTCACATCCGGGAGTTATCATGTTTTTACGGACGCACCCGGAAATTGATCAACGGACGATTGAACGGGGCATGCTGAAACTAAACGAGTATGCTGAACAGATGCACGGGAATCAAATCATTGAAAAGAAGGCCGTCATCGAAGGGTATCAACCTGTCCTGCATTTAGAAAAAGGTCAGATCATGGTTGCTTATGAAAAAACCCAGGCGTTACGCGACCGTGAAAACGAGCGGGCTCTCGAAAAGAAATTTAAAAGTCTGTTCTTACCGGATGAAGTCCGGGATGCGAACTTCAGTGACTTTGATTTGACGACGACGGACCGGAAGCTCGCTTTGCGTGCAGCTTCACAGTTTTTAAATACAGTCCGTTCAAAACAACAAGTCAAAGGATTGTACCTGCACGGCAGTTTTGGTGTCGGGAAAACGTATTTGCTTGCTGCAATCGGGAATGCATTAAAAAAGGAACGGGTTGCGACAATTTTGGTTCATGCACCCGGTTTCGTCTCGGAAGCGAAGCGGCGGATCCGGTCGGACAGTTTCGATACGTTTTTGGAAAGTTTTCAGACTGTACCGGTTTTGTTGATTGACGACATCGGAGCGGAGTCAATCAGTCCGTGGGTCCGCGATGAATTATTCGGAATCATCCTGCAATACCGCATGATGCACCGTCTGCCGACCCTGTTCAGTTCCAACCTGTCGTATGACGAACTGGAGTTGCATTTCGGGATTACGAATGACCAGGGAGATAAACTAAAAGCGATGCGTCTGATGGAACGGATCCGGACGACGACGAATCCGGTCGAGTTTTTAGGCGAAAACCGACGGCGCTATTAATTTCTCTTGTCAAAGAAGTTCGACTTTCGCTATACTAAGGACACGATCTGTATAGATGTCAGCTACGATTGAGGACATGAAAAATGAACAGGGACCAAACAAGCGAGAGAAGGATGGTGAAAGCTTCTCATGGAATCCGTCATTTCTTTACTCCCTCATAGCTCAAGCGGGGCTAATCCGCTTGCGTGTCACGCCCGTTATCGCGTGTTCGAGCCGGTGCATGGAAACATGTTCGGGAACGAGGGTGGTACCACGAGATTGAGACTCGTCCCTTTTTGAGGGATGGGTCTTTTTTATTTTAATTTATAGGGGGAAGCAGTCATGTCAAACATTGCTCTTACATTTCCAGATGGTGCAGTAAAGGAATTTACAGCCGGAACGACAGCTGAAGAAGTCGCCGCTTCAATCAGCCCGGGATTACGGAAAAAAGCGTTTGCCGCAAAATTAAACGGACAAGTCATCGATTACCGTCGTCCGATTGAGCAAGATGGTTCGATTGAACTCGTCATGCCGGATTCGGAAGAAGGACTGGATTTAATCCGTCACTCATCTGCTCACTTAATGGCACAAGCAATTAAACGCCTGTACCCGGACGAAACGATCCATCTCGGAATCGGACCGACGATCGAAAACGGGTTTTACTACGACATCGATATGGAGCGCCGCCTGACAGAGGAAGACCTGCCGGAAATCGAAAAGATGATGAATAAGATTGCCGGTGAAAACTTACCGATTGAGCGGGAAGTCGTTTCACGCGATGAAGCATTAGCTGTTTATCAGGAATTAAATGATCCGCTTAAAATCGAATTGATTGAATCGATTCCTGCCGATCAGGATTTAACGTTCTATCGTCAAGGCGAGTTCTTCGACTTATGCCGCGGACCACATGTGCCGGCGACGGCTAAGTTACAAGTCTTCAAATTGATGAGCATCGCCGGTGCTTACTGGCGTGGGGATTCGAAAAATAAGATGTTGCAACGGATTTACGGAACAGCATGGGCAAACAAAGACCAACTGAAACAACACCTTCATTTCTTGGCGGAAGCGAAAGAACGCGATCACCGAAAACTCGGCAAAGAACTCGACTTGTTCTTCACATCTCAAGATGTCGGACAAGGATTACCGATGTGGTTACCAAAAGGGGCGGCCATCCGCCGGACGGTCGAGCGTTATATCGTCGATAAAGAACTTGAACTCGGATACGAGCACGTCTATACGCCGGTTCTTGGTTCGGTTGAATTGTACAAAACATCAGGACACTGGGATCACTATCAAGATGATATGTTTCCGAAAATGGAGATGGATAATGAAGAGTTGGTTCTCCGTCCGATGAACTGTCCGCACCATATGATGATTTATAAAAATGAACCGCGGTCGTACCGTGACTTACCGCTCCGCGTTGCAGAACTCGGCGGTATGCACCGGTATGAGATGTCGGGTGCGTTAACAGGTCTTCAGCGTGTCCGTTACATGGTTCTCAATGATGGACATACGTTTGTTCGTCCGGACCAAATGAAGGAAGAGTTCAAAGCAATCGTCCACTTGATTCAGGAAGTATATGCCGACTTCGGCATCACAGACTACAAGTTCCGTCTGTCGTACCGTGATCCGGCCGATAAAGAAAAATACTTCGACAACGATGCGATTTGGGAAATGGCGCAGCGTGAGTTAAAAGAAACGATGGATGAGCTCGAACTGCCGTACTTCGAAGCAGAGGGCGAAGCCGCATTCTACGGACCGAAGCTTGACGTGCAGGTCCGCACAGCGCTCGGTAAAGATGAAACGCTGTCGACCGTCCAACTCGACTTCCTCTTGCCTGAACGCTTTGAGCTGACGTATAAAGGAAACGACGGACAAGATCATCGTCCTGTCGTCTTACACCGTGGTGTTGTCTCGACGATGGAACGATTCGTAGCGTACTTGATTGAAGAGTACAAAGGAGCGTTCCCGACGTGGCTCGCACCCGTTCAAGTCAAATTGATCCCGGTCTCAAGCGTACATGAAGACTACGCACGTGAAATCAAAACGATGCTCTTGAAAAAAGGGATTCGTGTCGAGACAGATTTCCGGGATGAAAAACTCGGTTACCGGATTCGGGAAGCGCAAGTCAACAAAGTACCGGTCATGCTCGTTCTGGGTGATAAAGAAATCGAAGCGCGTGAAGTCAATATCCGCCGTTACGGTTCAAAAGATTCAAGCAACGCATCACTGGAACAGTTCGTCAGTGATTTGGAACAAGAAATCGCAAACCGTTCAAAATAAGGATTTAGTAATAGCAATAAGAGGGTGGCTCACAGCTGCCCTCTTTTTTTGTCCTACAGATTCTATGTCTGAATACCGATAATAGGGACAGGGAAGGGAGATGAAAAAATGAAAAGAAGAATGATGCTCGGAGTATGTCTGGTCTTGGTATTTCTGCTTTTACCTGATACAGAACATGCGATCAGTATGAAAAGTTACCGGATTACGCCACAGACAGAGCCAATTGATCCTGCACTTCGCGCTTATTCGACATATAATAGCCAAACCAAAAATCATTATACTCTCCGGTCGTACCTTGAAAAAATCGAGGCAGAAGGCGGAGGGACGTTAGTCTTGTCAAAAGGCGTGTATCTTTCCCCGTTACGCGTCGGGATTCCTTCCAATACGACCATCATTTTAGAGGATGGTGTCATCATCAAGAAGACGAAGGAGACCGGGACGCCAAAGCTTCAAGCAACAACAAGTATCTTTGATTTAGTACCGCCCTCTGTTTTACGGTTAAATACAACGGTCGGAACATACAGTGGATCCAAAAATATCAAAATCATCGGACGGGGAAGTGCTCAAATCGATTTGAATTATTTTCCGCGCGGCTCGGCTTTTGCCATCGCACATAATGAAAATCTGTATCTCGGGGGAATCACGATCCGTCATCAACAAGGATCGCATGCGATTGAACTGGATGCGACAAAAACGGCACTCATTGAAAACATGCACTTTGTCGATGCGAAGATGATTGCCGGGACAGGTCCGAATGAATCCATTAATCTGGATACGCCGGATCCGGTCACGAAAGGATTTCAATGGAAATGGTCGGCGCAAGACCGGACACCGAATCATGACATCACGATTCGAAATAACGACTTCACCAATGTTAATGTCGCAATCGGCACACACCAATACTCTCAAGATCGTCCGCATACGGCGGTCCGTATTTTAAATAACGTGATTGACGGGACGAAAGATCATGCGATTTCAATGATGAACTGGAACCAACCGGTCATTCAATACAATACGATTCGAAACGTTCACCGTCCAGATGGGAAAGGCATCGCTATTTTGGGACGAGGAGTAGTCGGTGGCAGCATCAAACAGAATCGTCTGGAAAAGATCGACCGGGCCATTCAATTTCAGCCACACGTCAATTATGGATTCAAGCCGCTGTACAATCGGTTTACGGATAAAGAAAAACTGAGCTTTCGTCAGAACGAAGTAAATCAAGCAACAGTAAATCAAGTCGTTTTGTTTTCCAAGTTAGGTGTTTTTTCGGCGGAAACATCGGAACGCTTTAATTTTGTTCCATAAAAAAAGTCTATTCCTTTACGGAATAGACTTTTTTTATGGAAACATTATTTTTGCATTTGTTGTAAGAACGGTTGGATATCGACTTGTAACGCTTCTGACAATTTTTTACCAAGAGACTCATCCGCGCGGTAGAAGTTACAGATGGCAAGCAAGACGGTATTCTCATGGCGGACTTGTTTTAAGTCATCCACTAAATTGTTCAGGAGTGCCATTTGTTCTTCTTCTGTCATGCGACGGTATACTTCACCGGCTTGACCGAAGTTGTTAGTTTTTTCGATTTCGAGACGGCCATGGATGTCATCATACAACGGTTGGTTTTCTTCCGTGTATTCCGGTGTCTGTTTCGGCTCATCCTGATAACGGTTCGGTTCATAGTTGACCGGGCTTGATTGCTGTCCGACCGGCATTGCACCATCACGTTGGTAGTTGTTGACTTGAGCGAACGGACAGTTGATCGGCAACTGTTGGTAGTTTGTTCCGATCCGGTAACGTTGCGTATCTGAATAAGAGAAGAGACGTCCTTGAAGCAACTTATCTTCAGAAGGCAACATGCCTGGAATTAAGACACCCGGGTTAAAACCGACTGATTCAGTTTCAGCAAAGTAGTTATCGACGTTTTTGTTTAAGACCATTGTGCCGACATGTTGGAACGGGATGACATCTTCGAACCAGTCTTTTGTTGCATCGAGCGGATCAAAGTCAAAATTGTCGACATCTGACGGGTCAAGAACTTGGACGAACAGATCCCACTCCGGGAAGTCTCCGTCTTCGATTGCTTGGAACGTATCGTTTGAAGCATGGTTGAAATCTTTTCCTTGAATTTCTGTCGCTTCGTCCGCTGTCAGGTTATGGACACCGACTTTCGGCACCCAACGCAATTTGACATAAACCGTATTTCCGTGTGCATTCACCCATTTAAAAGCATGGACGGATGAACCGCGCATTTTACGGTAGCTTGCCGGAATACCTTCATCTGTAAACAGGTGCATCAACATGTTTGTCGATTCCGGACGCAATGTCATGAAGTCCCAGTAGCGGTCCGGATCTTGAATATTCGTACGTGGATCCGGTTTTAGCGAGTGGACCATATCCGGAAATTTCATCGCATCACGAATGAAGAAGACCGGTAAGTTATTACCGACGAAATCCCAGTTTCCTTCTTCTGTATAGAACTTAACCGAGAAGCCGCGTGGATCGCGTAATGTTTCAGGAGAATGTGTACCGTGAATAACGGTTGAGAAACGAGCGAATACAGGAACCTCTGTACCTTCGTTTTGAAGGAACGCAGCTTTTGTATATTTCTTCATCGAGTTTTTCACTGTGAAGACCCCGTGTGCACCAAAACCGCGGGCGTGAACGACACGTTCCGGAACACGTTCCCGGTCGAAGTGGGCCATTTTCTCAATCAATTGATAGTCTTCGAGTAATGTAGGACCTCTACGACCTGCCGTGCGCGAATTCTGATTGTCGCCAATCGGAACACCTTGATTAGTGGTTAATCGTTTTTCATTCATTAATAACTCCCCCTTATGTAAAAGATTACATTGATTATAAAACAATAATTATTCTAAATAAAGAATAATGCTCTGCAAATTCTGAAAACTTTTTCTGCCCTTTTTTATTTACCCAGGGTAACAACCTTAGAAACTTCTTGCTAAAACGAGACAGGATTGCTATTATAATCAAGTATCTGAGCAACGTTCTAACCGAACAGATATAGCGGCTTGACATCGAGGGAAAACAAGTGCTATGATAGCAAAGTGAAATGACAACAAAGCAGAAGCATCCCGCTTCTCACCACGTATAGCAATCTATGCTGGTCCATCATGATGATATGTGATAGTAGAGTGTTCTCTGACTATTGTATACTTTATGAGTGTGGGCGGGAAAAACTGCCGACGCTTTTTTTATAGCGTTTTATATCATTCATTTTTCGTGCTCTGCACGATGGAGGTGCTAACCATTAGCAAAGATCTGTTAATCAATGAAGGCATTCGCGCTCGAGAAGTTCGTCTTATCGGAGCGGATGGTGCTCAACTTGGAGTCCAGTCGCGTACAGAAGCGTTACGTTTAGCTGAGGAAGCTGACCTTGACCTCGTCATGGTCGCACCACAAGCTACGCCGCCAGTATGTAAAATCATGGACTACGGTAAATACCGTTTTGAGTTACAAAAAAAGGACAAAGAAACTCGGAAGAATCAGAAAGTGATTCAGATGAAAGAAGTCCGTCTCAGCCCGACAATCGAGGAGAATGACTTCCAAACGAAGTTCCGTAATGCGAAGAAATTCTTGGAGAATGGTAACAAAGTGAAAGCGAGCATTCGTTTCCGCGGACGTGCCATCACTCACTCAGAAATCGGTAGACGTGTCCTCGAACGTCTCGCTACAGAATTAAGCGAGTTCGGTGTCATTGAACAGAGACCGAAGATGGAAGGACGCAGCATGTTCCTAGTGCTTGCTCCAAAGAAAGAAGACTAATCGAATCGAAGTAGGAGGGAATCTCTCATGCCTAAAATGAAATCGCACCGCGGTGCTTCTAAGCGTTTCAAACGTACTGCTTCTGGTAAATTGAAACGTGGTCGTGCTTACACAAGCCACTTATTCGGTAACAAATCAACTAAAGCGAAACGTAAATTACGTAAAGCTAGCATGGTATCATCGGGTGACTTTAAACGTATCCGTCACATGATCGCTAAGTAATTTACCCAATCGTACACAGATTTAGGAGGGAATTTATATGCCACGCGTAAAAGGCGGATATACGACTCGTCAACGTCGTAAAAAACAACTCAAATTAGCTAAGGGCTATTACGGCTCGAAACATACACTCTTCAAGGTTGCAAAACAGCAGGTCATGAAATCTCTCATGTATGCTTACCGTGACCGTCGTCAAAAGAAACGTGACTTCCGTCGCCTCTGGATCACTCGGATCAATGCGGCTGCACGTATCAACGGTCTTTCTTACAGCCGCATGATGCATGGTCTTAAATTAGCAGGTATCGACGTTAACCGTAAGATGCTCGCTGACCTCGCAGTTACAGATGCAACTGCATTTGCTTCACTTGCTGACACAGCAAAAGCAAAATTGAACGCTTAAGTTCTACAATTCGTCGGGGAATTTAATTCTCCGGCGTTTTTTTTGGATTCATGGTAAAATAAAAAAGCGCATTTTATGGGCTGAGGCAATTTTTTTAGATTAAAAGGAGAATTAAGATGGACTGGTTGACACTTTTTGAAATGCAGGAACAATTGGATAAACGGATTCAGTCAGAACATAATTTGACGGGAAATCAATTTGATGAACGTTTGCTGGCGCTATTAGTGGAGCTTGGTGAGCTTGCGAACGAAACGCGTTGTTTTAAATTCTGGTCGACAAAAGGACCATCGGCTCAAGTCACGATTCTCGAAGAGTATGTGGATGGTGTCCATTTTCTACTTTCGTTAGGACTTTCTTTAGAGTATCGTAAAAACGAATTTGTCGAAGGTGATTACTACCTGACGGCGACAGATGCGTTTTTAGATGTCTATAATAAGACAAACGTGTTTGCGATTTCGCGGACAGAACAAAGTTACGATGTTCTGATTGGTGCTTATCTCGCATTAGGTGCTACACTTGGATTTACACAAGAAATGATTTTCAAAGCTTATGTCGCGAAAAACGAGGCGAATCACGTTCGCCAAGACAACGGTTACTGAGGAGGAAATCAGATGAATGAACAATTACATATGCTGAAACGTCTTACGGACGCAACGGGTGTTCCCGGAAATGAGAAAGAAGTACGTCAATTAATGCGCGAATATCTCGAACCGCATGCAGAAAACTTCCATCAAGATGGATTAGGCAGTTTGTTTGCCGAACGTCAAGGGGCGGGAGAAGATGCACCACGGATTTTGATTGCCGGGCATATGGACGAGGTCGGATTCATGGTCACGAAGATTGATGAGAAGGGATTCCTTCGCTTCCAACCACTCGGTGGATGGTGGGGACAGGTTCTTCTTGCGCAGCGTATGAATATTGTCACGTCATCTGGCGAAGTCATTCCAGGTGTGATTGGTGCGAAACCACCTCATGTTTTACCACCGGAAGCGCGCAATAAACCAGTCGATATCAAAGAGATGTTCATCGATATCGGCGCTACTTCGAAAGAAGAAGTCGAGGGGTGGGGGATCCGACCGGGAGATACGGTTGTTCCGCATTGCGAATTTACTGTGATGAAAAATGATAATTTCTTGATGGCAAAAGCGTGGGATAACCGTGTCGGGTGCGCCATTGCAATCGAAGCGATCAAACGCTTAAAAGAAGAGGGGCACCCGAATACGATTTTTGCCGGTGCTACCGTGCAGGAAGAAGTCGGCTTACGCGGTGCTCAAACGATTGCAAATCTGCTTCGCCCGACGATTGCGTTTGCAGTCGATACAGGAATTCCAGGAGACACACCAGGTATGACGGACCGTGAAGCTTTGTCGAAACTCGGAGAAGGCGTTCAAGTCATCCTGTTTGATGCCACAATGATTGCACACCGTGGATTGATTGATTTTGTCACAACTGTTGCTAAAGAAGAAAACATTAAATATCAATTGGATCTGACACCGGGTGGTGGAACAGATGCAGCGAAATTCCATCTGTCTCATACAGGTGTGCCTTCTCTTGCACTGACTGTTCCGATTCGCTACCTGCATACAAATGTTTCAATCATGCATAAAGCAGATTTCGAAGCAGCCGTGGACTTGATCGTCGCGGTAACAAAACGTTTAGATGCAGAGACGGTCCAAGCGATTTACGAGGGGTAAACTATGAAACACATTTCATCTGCAAAAAACGAAATCGTTAAACAATGGAAAAAATTACTGACTAAAAAAGGACGTCTGCAAACAAAACGTTTCCTGATTGAAGGGGAACATTTAGTCGAAGAAGCCGTTCGTGCCGGAATCATTAAAGAGTTAATCGTGCGCGAAGATGTTCAAGTACCGGGTTCGTGGAAAAAGAATGCCGCTGATTTGATCACGATTGATGAATCAGTCGCAAAAGTACTCTCTGAAACAGAAACGACACAAGGGATTTTTGCTGTCTGTGAGATGAAACAGCAAACTGAACGCTTGGAACGCGGACGTTACCTCTTACTCGACCGTCTTCAGGATCCAGGTAATGTCGGTACAATGATTCGGACGGCAGATGCTGCCGGATTCGACGGAGTGATCATCGGACATGGAACGGTTGATGTCTACAACAGTAAAGTCCTCCGGGCGACACAAGGATCCATCTTCCATTTACCGGTCATCATGATGTCACTTGAAGAAGCCGTTCAAGACTTACATGAACTGGGTGTCTTCATTTTAGGGACTGACTTACGTGGAGCTCAACCTTACACAGATGTTGAGAACCTGGGTGCCATCGGATTGATTATCGGAAACGAAGCGCAAGGTGTTGCTCCCGAGTTGCTTGATCAGTGTGATGGTCGGGCATACATCCCGATTCGCGGAAAAGCAGAGTCCTTAAATGCGGCAGTTGCCGCTGGTATTTTACTGTATCATTTTGCTCCGGCTGATTGAATCCAAGGAACGTTCATGCTAAAGTGAATTACAGCATCATATTTACCTAGACAACGATGGAACAGAGTAGGTTAGAAAACGATTCGATCAGGGAGAGGAAGCCTTAGACTGGGAGCTTCTTTACGAGTCTGCTAGCTGAATTCACTCCGGAGTCGCACGAGAGATCGTGACGGGAGGCGCCCGTTACCGCGCCACTTGAGGACTTGAGGAATTCAGGTCGAACAAGGGTGGTACCACGATTAAATTGAATCGTCCCTTCGGCATTTTGCCGGAGGGACGATTTTTTTATTTGGAAAAGGAGTGAGGAATATGCGTGAACAATTAGAAGCATTGCGTGATGAAGCGCTACAACTGGTCAAGCAGGCAAGTACACAAAAAGAATTAAACGACGTCCGGGTGAAATATCTTGGTAAAAAGGGACCAATTACAGAAGTTCTCCGGGGAATGGGAAAACTTTCAGCAGAAGAACGACCGGTCGTTGGAGAAATCGCGAATGCCGTCCGCGGTGTGATTCAAACAGAACTCGAACAACGCCTTGTCGATGTAAAACAACAGGAAATGGATGCGAAATTAGCGCTCGAAGCGATTGATGTAACACTTCCGGGTCGTCCGAAACAGGTCGGACAAGCGCATTTACTGCAACAAGTAACGGATGAAATCGAAGATATCTTTGTCGGACTTGGCTATACGATTGCTGAAGGTCCGGAAGTCGAACAGGACTTGTTCAACTTCGAAATGTTGAATTTGCCGAAAGATCATCCGGCCCGTGATATGCAGGATTCGTTTTACATCACGGATGAGATTTTAATGCGTACCCATACATCACCGGTACAAGCGCGGACGATGCTCGCTTCAAAAGGTGAACCCATCCGGATTCTTTGTCCCGGAAAAGTCTATCGCCGGGATGAAGATGATGCGACGCACTCGCACCAATTCATGCAAGTCGAAGGTCTGGTCGTCGGCGAAGAGATTTCAATGGCAGACTTAAAAGGAACACTTGAAGCATTCGTTAAACAAATGTTCGGTGAAGCACGTGAAATTCGTTTACGTCCAAGCTTCTTCCCGTTCACTGAACCATCGGTCGAAGTCGATGTGTCCTGTTTTAAATGTGGCGGTAAAGGCTGCAACATCTGTAAGCAGACAGGTTGGATTGAAATTTTAGGAGCAGGTATGGTTCATCCGCACGTGCTTGAAATGGCGGAATATGACAGTACGAAAATGTCTGGCTTCGCCTTCGGAATGGGGATTGAACGAATCGCCATGTTGAAATATGGTGTTGATGATATTCGCCACTTCTATACGAATGACGTTCGCTTCAGCGAACAGTTTTAAGGGGGAAAACAGATGTTAGTCTCAAAACAATGGTTACAGGAATTTGTTGATGTTCGTCAGAAGACAGGTCAGGAATTAGCTGACTTGATTACGAAAAGTGGGATTGAAGTCGAATCTGTCGAGGTGCGGGATGCTGACTTAAGTAATATCGTCGTCGGTCGTGTTCTGACGAAAGAAAAACACCCGGAAGCCGATAAATTAAACGTCACGACGGTCGATATCGGGCAAGAAAAGCCGGTTCAAATCGTTTGTGGTGCACCGAATGTCGATGCCGGACAAGATGTCATCGTCGCTCGTGTCGGAGCCCGTCTGCCTGGCATTAAAATCAAACGCGCTAAACTGCGTGGTGTTGTTTCAGAAGGCATGATCTGTTCGCTTGAAGAACTCGGATTTGAGAAAAAATACATCCGTGAAGATGAACAGGATGGCATTCATACGTTCCGTGAACCGGTCACACCGGGTCAGGACGTCCTTGAATTGCTTGGTCTGCATGATGAGGTATTGGAACTCGGATTGACGCCGAACCGTTCGGATTGTTTGAGTATGTACGGCGTGGCACACGAAGTTGCTGGAATCTTGAATTCAACACCTGTCTTCCCGGACGTCGAAGTACCTGAGGGAACGGCATCGACTCAAGTCACCGTTCAACTGGACTCGGAAGCCTGTACGTTTTATGCGGCCCGGGAAATTCGTGATATTACAATCGTTGAATCCCCATTATGGCTAAAAAATCGTCTGATCGCGAACGGAATCCGCCCCATTAACAATGTCGTCGACATCACGAACTTCGTCTTACTGGAGACGGGACAACCGTTGCATGCTTTTGATGCAAAAAAATTAGGACAACAAATCGTCGTGCGCCAAGCAAAAGCCGGTGAAACGTTCCAGACATTAGATGAAGTTGAACGGACACTTGATCCGTCAATGCTCGTCATTACAGACGGCGAACGTCCGGTGGCACTTGCCGGTGTCATGGGGGGAGCGAACACGGAAGTTGATACAACGACGACTTCGATTGTCCTCGAATCTGCTTACTTTGCACCGGCATCCGTTCGGAAAACAAGCCGCGTGTTAGGTCTTCGTTCGGATTCGAGCTCGCGTTTTGAGAAAGGTGTCGATCCGCGTCGTGTCGTGTTGGCACTTGATCGGGCCGCAATGCTGATTGCTGAACTTGCAGGAGGTACGGTATTATCCGGAACAGCCCAAGCCGGTACACTTCAACTGGAGGATCATCTGATTGAAGGTAGTGTCTCGTATATTAACCACCGTCTTGGTATGGAAATTGAAGGAACTGTCATGAAAGATTTGCTCGAACGTCTTGGTCTTGAAGTCGAGCTGTCAGCAGATGCATTGACAGTCAGTGTACCGACACGTCGTCAAGATTTAATGATTCCGGCTGATTTAGCGGAAGAGGTCGCCCGTCTTTACGGATATGATGCGTTGACGTCAAGCCTACCGCGGGAAGCGAGTCGCGGTTTCTTACCAAAACGTAACCAGCATCGCCGTAAGATTCGTCACCTTCTTCAAGGTGCAGGTCTCTCACAAGCGATTACGTACTCCTTGACGAGTGAGCAACGCGCAATGCAATTCAACGAACAGCAGGATTTACATCCTGTTAAACTAGCGATGCCGATCAGTGAAGCCCGTTCAACACTCCGGACCTCGTTGATTCCAGGATTGCTTGAAGTCGCACAACACAATGCGGCGCGGCAACATGCAGACCTTGCCTACTATGAACTCGGAAGTGTTTATCTGCAACGTGATGCTTCACTTGAGACCTTGCCTCTTGAACAAGAAATGGTAGCAGGAATCATGGTAGGGCTGGCAGAGCAACACCGTGTTCACGGGACGCATGTCAAAGCAGACTTCTTCGTCATGAAAGGAATCGTCGAGACGCTCGCCGAAGCACTTGATGTCTCCTTAACGTATGAAGCTGTAGCCATGCAATCGATGCACCCGGGCCGGACGGCACGGATTTTCCTTGACGGTGAAGCAATTGGCTTTGTCGGACAAGTTCATCCTGGATTATCTAAAGAAGAATACGGTCTGAAGGAAGTATATGTCTTCGAACTCGATGCGATGACATTGCACTCAAAAGAAGCTCGCGTCTACCAAGAGATTTCACGTTTCCCATCGATGACACGTGACGTCGCGGTTGTGCTGAAGCGTGAAGTATCTGCGAGTGAAGTCGAAGCCGTCATCATGCAAGCAGCAGGTCCTCTGTTGAAACAAGTGGAACTGTTTGATGTGTATACCGGTGATAATGTCGGAGCCGATCAAAAGTCGTTTGCATTCTCGTTACGGTATCAAAATAAAGAACGGACACTCGTCGATGAAGAAGTCGCGACAGCCCATCAACAAGTAATCGAAGCTCTTCAATCATCGTTTGAAGCCGAGTTACGTTCTTAATCGTGTCATACAGCGTTCAAGATGTACTCAAAAGTAAATGATTGCCCGAAAAAGGGAGCTGGATGAATGTACATCCAGCTCCCTTTTGATACATACAGAAAATCATGAAGCAAGTTCTTGCTCATGCGGTGGTTCATTTCGGCGGTTGAAAATAAAGTAGATGAAACCACTTGTGAGGACGATGGCACTGCAAAACAAAAACATATTCGAGTAGCCGATTTTGGCTGCAAGACCCGACAGTAGTAATGCGCCGAGACCAAACCCGCTGTCGTAAGCCAAGAAAAAGGTGGAAATGGCTTTCCCTTTTTGGTGTGGTGCGGCATAGGTCAGCATCACCGTCTGGAGTCCAGGGAAAATCGAAGCCGATCCGATTCCGATGATGAGTGCAGCCAAAAGTAACCCGGGTAACGAAGGGAAAACTCCTAAGAGAATAAAACCGAGACCATAGAGCAGGTAAGAAGGAAATAAAACGAAGCCTGGTCCTTTTTGGTCAAACCATCTGCCGGCAAGCGGACGGATTGCCACCATGCCAAGGGCGACGAGGGCATAAAAGTAAGAGGCGTAGGAAATATGGCCAATCGAATCCGTATACAGCGAAATAAAAGCCGCTGTACTGGAGATTGCGACACCGGCCAGAGCAGTTGCAAGTAATAATAACGGACGAGACAGGAAAAGTGATTGATGAAGCCGGAATACCCGCGTATTCGGTACATGTTGACTCGTCAACGGCAAACGGATCATCAGTACGAGTGAAACGAATGCAAGCAGTGCGACTGTGATGAAATAAAGGAAAAAGGCATCGTGTTGAATCAAACTGAGTCCAATGACCGGTCCGAGAACGGATGCGAGATTCATGGATAAAACAAAGTACCCCATGCCTTCACCTTGGCGGGTTTTCGGAATGAGTGTCGTTACGGCCAAGCTGATGGATGAAGATAACATTCCGAAACTAAAACCGTGAAAAATGCGGATGATGATGAGATACAAAAAAGAATTCAAAGGAAGAACCAACAGATAGAAGACACTCATTGTTGTAAACAATGCTGCTGAAATTAACAGCATCCGTTTGACATCATGGCGGTCAAGCCAATGACCAATCAATGGTCGGGAACAGACGGTTGCTAAAATGAAGCTGGTCACGACCCAGCCAAGTGCAGCTTGAGAAACATCAAATTGTTTAGCGGCAAGTAACGGAAGCGAAGCATTGAGTAGATAAAATGTAATGAACAACAACAGATTAATCAATAAAGTCAGCACGTAATGACGATGAAATAAACGGTTTTTCAAAGGGAATCCTCCTGTTCATCTGGACGGTGTGTTGCCAGTAATTGTGTCATGACTGCTGCAATGATGGTTTGGTCGTCGACTGAAACAGGTTGCAGAAATGCACGATGAGCCGACTGGACTGCTTGATCGATTTCACGATAAGACTGACGGGCGGAAGGGGTTAAAGTAATCAGGCGTTTACGCCCAGAACCCGTTCGCGTGATGTAGCCCAACTCTTCGAGACGCGCAACGGTCTTGGTGACAGCGGGTTTTTCAATGACTAAGTATTTAGATAAGGCAACTTGCGAAACGGGTTCGAGAATGGCGACCGCTTTGATTAAACCCCATTGTCCGGTGTGTAATGAAAAAGGCAGAAGCGCCGCATCGATATCACGTTTGGCGAGGCGTGCTACTTTGGATAATTGTCCTAACAAATCTTCTTGAAATGTGTTCATATAAAAAACTCCTTTAAGTTAACTAGTTAACTTAAAGGAGTATACCGGATCGATGACACGATGACAAGTGATTTTTCTGAAGGAAGCGGAAAGGATGGTCAACATGAAGGTAATTGATGCAGCTAGCAGTCGATTCGAGTAGTCGTCGTGCATCAATCGGATGATGGAGTCACCACATTAGTTAAGCACATAGCGGATTAGTTAAGCACATTAAATGAAGGGTTTGAAATTTCTAGAAGCCAAAATGATCGGCTATTAAAAATAAAACGTTACAGCTTGCCGGAAATAGGGTAATTTTACGAAAAGAGAGCTGTTGTTCGATACTGCGCTGAATTCGTCGAATGATACCTTTGATTCTGAATAACAATACATGTTAAAAAGGTCGGAGATGTACTCTTTCATTACTTAACTTAATTTTATCATCATCACCTGAAGTTTAACTGGAGATGAGATGACCTGTATTTTTTAGCGGCAAAACCGGTCTGAACAATGTCACCGTTCGCTTAAACTTAGGAGGAGAGAACCTACATCATGAATCGTCCATATAAACATCTGTCAGAATTAATTGCTCCATTCCAACTTACATGCGAAGAAAATCCCTCCATCACGAGTATCGCGACAGACTCGCGCGAAGTGACAAACGGGAGTCTGTTTATTTGTGTACGCGGTTATACCGTTGATGGTCATCAGTATGCCGAAGAGGCCGTTGCAAACGGAGCCGTTGCAATTTTAGCGGAAGAGCCATTACGTGGATTAGCCGTTCCGGTCGTCATGTTACAGGATACAAAACATGCTGCAGGACAAGTGGCGGATTTGTTTTACGGCCATCCGAGTCAAAGAATGCGGGTTTATGGAATAACAGGTACGAACGGAAAAACGACTACAACAAAATTGACCTATGATTTATTCCGTGCTGCCGGACATAAGGTAGGAATGATCAGTACGATTGGTGCGATGATTGACGGAGAGATGATTGATACACCGAATACGACACCGGAAGCCATCATTTTACATCGTCTGTTACATCAAATGGTCGAGCAGGGCGTCACGGATTGTATAATCGAAGTTTCTTCCCATGCTTTAATGGAAGGGCGCGTCGAAGGAGTACAGTTTTATGCAGCGGCGTTTACGAACCTGACCCATGATCATCTCGACTATCATGCCTCGATGGAAGAATATGCGGAGGCAAAAGCCTTGTTGTTTAAACAAGTCGCAACGAGCGGTGGTCAAGCGGTCATTCTTAATGAAGCTGATCCGGCGAGCCACGTCATGGCGAGAGCAGCGGAAGGGGTACCTGTCACTTGGTATGCGACAAATGCGTTGTCGGAAGCACCCATCACGGTGGAATGGAAAGAAGAAACAGTCAGTGTCCGGATTGACGGGACAGTGACTGAGGTTCCGGTCTTTCTTCTTGGAGACTTCAATGCGGCGAATCTTGCGGCGGCAATCGGACTGATGCAGGCAGGTGAAGTCAATATGTACCAATTGATTCGACACATACCGGAACTTCGTTTGCCAAAAGGACGCTTGGAACAGATTCCGTTCGAGGGGTGTGAAGTGTATATTGATTATGCACATACACCGGACGGACTGGAGAAATGTCTGAAAGCATTGTCTCTTCCGGGTGAACCCTTATATCTGGTATTGAGTGCAGCCGGTGAACGGGATCGTTCCAAACGGGCAGTGATGGGACGTATTGCCAGTCAGTATTGTGATGGAATCATCGTGACGGTTCATGACCCGAGGCACGAAAACCCGCAGCAGATCATTAAAGAGCTTCTGAGTGACATCGCTCCCCGGAAAATCATTACGTGTCATGAGTCACGAAAAGAAGCACTTCAGATTGCGGCAAAGATTGCATTGGCCGGAAAGCGGATGGTCATCGTCGGTAAAGGACATGAACGGTTTGAACAGATTGGGACGGAGCATGTTCCGTTCGATGAAATCAAGATTTTAACGGATGAACTGATTCGATTATCCGGTCAAGAGTCTGCCATGTGAAAAACCGACCATTTTTGATTATGGTCGGTTTCTTTTCTCAGCTAAAGCTTCTGCTTTTTTCGTATTGGCAAAATGATATTTTGTCCATTCTTGTAAGCGTTCAGGTCCGTATTTTAACAAGAGGGAAGCAGCGACCTGGTCGACTTTAGCACCGGCTCCTTTAGGAATTTCCATGCCGGTCTGTCGGCTCAATTTGTCCATCTCCTTTAAGAAGATGGCCCGTGCTAGGATAGAAGCTGCCGCGACAGCGACATGTAATCCTTCTGCTTTCGTTGAAAAATAGACATTGTCTTTGACTTGTTTTGTTTCTCCGGAAAGATGTTTATAATAGGTGGCCTTTTCGGCGAATTGATCAATTAAGATGGCTTGCGGCGGTTCTTCCAGTTGAGTGAGTAATCCATTAAGCGCCGCATTATGAAGCAGGGCGGTCATTTTGCCTTGTGTCATCGTCCGTTGCATTTGATTGTAATCCGGATTATGAAGGATACGATATTCATAAGAAATGACAGCATGCAGATCACGCGCAATCGTTCGGATTTCCGGATCAGAGACATTTTTAGAGTCACGGACCCCGAGCTCACGGACCAGTTTGATTTTCGTGCTGTCGACATAAGCAGCAACGACGACTAAGGGACCAAAAAAGTCACCTTTTCCGACTTCATCACTGCCGACAACCGACCAATTGGCAAATCCTTCAGGTAAAGAGCCGCTTGCCGTCGAAGCTGCTTTTTTTGCAACAGGCGAGCCATACCGGGCAGCAACTGTTTCTGCTTCTTGCCCTTGAAACATGACTTTACCTGAATTATAGACGGTCAAAATACATCCGGTTGTTCGGGCGGCGAAACGTGCATACGGAGGAGGAGAGACTTGATGACGTCCAAAATCCGAAATGACGGTTTCTTGTTTTTCTTTTGTTAACTTTAAAACGACTGTTCCCATGGCTTAATCACCCTTTCGGAAATAAGCATACCATCCTTAAGTCGGATGGTGGACTTCTTTTCCTATTTCAAAAATGATGGTACTATATGAATGAAGCAAAGTATGAGGAGGACAGGAAAATGGCTGATTCAGAAGGGTTGAACCGGACGACGATTCATATTGCAGGAAACGATTATACGATTGTCGGAACGGAGTCACCTGAACATGTACGCGAAGTGGGTCTCCTCGTGGATACAAAAATTCGTGAAATCAGAGACCAGGCACCACAACTCGACGTTCGACAAATTGCTGTCTTGGCAGCTCTCAATATCGGTAGTGATTATGTCAAAATCAAAAAGAATTTGGGTGAACTTTAAACATGATTTCTCTTGTTATCTTATTGTTTTTAGCTTTAGGTACGATGACGGGCGTCCGTCGGGGTGCAGTGTTACAGATAGGTCATTTATTAAGCTTGATTATCTCGTTTATCGTCGCTTTATCGTTTTACGATGAACTGGCCGAGAAGTTCAAGTTATGGATTCCCTATCCATCGACGCTGGATGATGCCGGAATTGATTTGACGATGTTTTCCATCCCGAGTTCAGTCGGTTTGGATGAAGTGTTTTACAAAGCCTTTTGGTTCATCGTCTTGTTTTTTGTGACGAAAATCGTGTTATCCATCATCATTGCGATGTTTGATTCACTGACGAATATTCCGGTTCTCAAGCAGGTAAAAGGTCTATTGGGTGGAGTATTCGGATTCATCGAGATGTATATTTTCATCTTCCTGATTTTATTCTTGGCCGCCTTCGCGCCGGTTCAGTCGATTCAGGATGCCATTGCAAATTCGAGTTTAGCCTCGTTCATGATTCAACATACACCAGTGCTTGCAGATTGGTTGATGCAAAAAGTCGGTTTGATAAAATAACGTGCTCCCGTTGAATGGGAGCTTTTTTTGAGGGGAGAATTGAACATGCGGACGATACAAGATGCGATTCGACATTTAGAAAGAATTTCAGTTTATCTCGAAGTAAAAGGGGAAAATCCGTTTAAAATCAATGCGTTTCGAAAGGCAGCGAGTCTGCTTGAAGCGGCAGAACTGGATTTCATGGCAATTGAAGACTTTACAGCGATGAAAGGAATCGGTAAAGGTACGGCCACAGTACTTGAAGAATTTCGTGAAACCGGAACGAGTACAGCTTTGACAGAACTGGAACAACAGGTGCCGGAAGGATTGATCGCCTTATTGAAGATTCCGGGACTTGGTGGGAAGAAATTAGCAAAATTGCATGAAGTCGGGGTCATTGATGCAGATTCCTTCGCTGAGAAACTGGCGGATGGTACAGTGGAAGCAATGCCAGGCTTCGGAAAAAAGACCGTCGAAAAATACAGTAAGGCACTGGAAACGTTCGAGACGCGACCAGAACGATTACCGTATGGTGTGATGCGCAAAAGTGTCAGTGAACTGGAGCGGACATTAGCCAGGATTGATCAGATCATTCGTTTTGAAGTCGGAGGAAGTTTTCGGCGTGCGGAAGAAACTTGTAAGGATCTCGATTTCATCATCTCGACAGATCAACCAAAAGAAGTGAAAGCACAATTGCTTGAAATTGAACAAATCGATGAAATCATTGCTGCCGGGGAAACGAAGGTCTCGATTGTCCTCAAACGGGACGATGCGTATATTGCAGTTGATTTCCGATTAGTGGATGATTTGGCATTTGCTTCGACGTTACATCACTTTACGGGCTCAAAAGATCATAATGTCCGGATGCGGCAACTGGCGAAAGAGCGCGGCGAAAGCATTTCGGAGTATGGTGTCGAAACCAAGGACGGTCTGTTCCAGCCAAAAACGGAACAGGAGCTGTTTGCCCGTTATGATTTGCCGTTCATCCCACCGGAGTTGCGAGCAGGTCGTCTGGAGTTCGAAGCAGATTTAGACAAGTTGATTCAAGAGGCGGATATCAAAGCGGATGTCCATATGCACACGACATGGTCGGACGGTACGTTGTCTGTCGATGAACTCGTCGATGCTTGTGCGGCGCGGGGATATTCCTGGATGGCGATTACCGATCACAGTAAATATATGAAATTCGTCAATGGATTGACGGAAGAACGATTGCGGAAGCAGCGTGTCGAAATTGAAGCAGCACGCAAAAAACATCCGGCAATGACGATTTTATGCGGGGTCGAGATGGATATTTTACCGGATGGTTCACTGGATTACGAGAATGAATTTTTACAAGAGATGGACTATGTCATCGCCTCGATTCATTCCAAGTTTGATCAGACGGAAGAGGAAATCATGCAACGGCTTGAAAATGCCTGTCGGAATCCCTATGTCTCCTTAATTGCCCATCCGACCGGACGGATCATCGGACGGCGGGACGGATATGCAGTCAACATCGATCGACTCGTCGAGTTGGCGGCTGAAACCGGGACGGCACTGGAGATGAATGCAAATCCCGGACGGTTTGATTTAACCGCCTCGTCCCTTGCAAAAGCGAAGGCGGCAGGGGTTAAAATCATGATCAATACCGATACCCATCGTCCGGAAATGTTAGAAGATATGAAACTTGGTGTCCTGCATGCACGTAAAGCATATTTGGAGCCATCCGATGTCATTAATACGTGGACTGCAAAAGAAGCACGTGCTTTTTTTGATCGAAAACGTTTAGGAGTGAAGTAAATGAATACCAATGCACTACGTGTATTAGAATACGATAAATTAAAAGAACTACTCGCAAAACAAACAGCCAGTTCACTGGGGGCTCAATTTGTGCGGAAGATGGAGCCGGCGGAAGATTTCGAGCAGGTGAAATCGTTGCTTGCTTTGACGACAGAAGCGACGACAGTCTACCGGCTGCGCGACCGTTACCCGTTTGGTGGACTGACGGATGTCCGCAGTGAGGTAAAACGGGCGGAAATCGGCTCTGTCCTCTCGACCAGTGAATTGTTGGCAGTTGCCGACGTCGTCTATTCCGGACGTCAAGTCAAAGCCTTCCAGGAACGGTTGCATGAAGATCACCCGGATCTCCGATTACCGGCGCTTGATAGCCGGATCGAGCAGATTACGAAACTGGTGGAAATCGAACAAGGAATTCGTCACGCCATCGATGATCAAGGAACCGTTCAAGACTCGGCAAGCGATAAACTTCGCTCTTTACGGAGTCAATTACGCTCCCTCGAAGGGCAGGTCCGCTCGAAAATCGACGGTGTATTACGCAGTAAGTCGAAGATGTTATCCGACGCCATCGTCACGATGCGGAATGATCGTTATTGTGTACCTGTCAAACAAGAGTACCGTCAAGCTTTTGGCGGAATTGTCCATGACCAATCGGCGTCCGGTGCGACTTTGTTCATTGAGCCGCAAGCAGTCGTTGCCGCCAACAATGAAATTCAGGAAGCCCGCCTTAAAGAACGAGCGGAAATCGAACGGATTTTAGCCCAACTTTCGGCGCTGGTCGGCTCGGTTGGTGATTCACTTCGAATCAACGTCGACGTCTTGGCAGAACTTGATTTCATCATGGCAAAAGCCTTATACGGTCACACGATTCGTGCCGTTGAACCAAAATTAAATGAAAATCGTCATATCGTCCTGAAAGAAGCACGGCACCCGTTCATTCCGGATGATGAAGTCGTACCGATCACGGTCTCGCTCGGCGGTGAGTTTACGTCACTTGTCATCACGGGACCGAATACTGGCGGGAAAACCGTCACGCTGAAAACAATCGGTTTACTGCAATTGATGGTCCAATCCGGGTTATACGTGCCGGCAGCGGATGAGACAGAGTTGAGTGTTTTTGACGCGATTTATGCGGATATCGGGGACGAGCAGTCCATCGAACAAAATCTCTCGACATTCAGTTCCCACATGACGAACATTGTTTCGATGATGGGGAAAATTGATTTCATGAGTCTTGTCCTGTTTGACGAGCTCGGAGCCGGAACCGATCCGACGGAAGGGGCGGCACTTGCGATTGCCATCTTGGATGAAGTGAAACGACGCGGGGCACGTGTCGCTGCGACGACTCACTATTCGGAGCTGAAAGCGTACGGTTACAACCGGGAAGGCGTTGTTAATGCCTCGATGGAGTTTGATGTCGAGTCGCTCAGTCCGACGTATCGCTTGCTGATTGGTGTACCGGGACGTTCGAATGCCTTTGAAATTTCGAAACGACTTGGGTTAGATGACCGTGTCATTGATGCGGCCCGCGATCAAGTCGGAACGGACGCCCAGTCTGTTGAAACGATGATCGGACGACTCGAGGAAGCAAAACAACGTGCTGAATCCTTAGAGCGGGAATTGTTGCAGGAGCAACAACGATTAGTGGAAGAACGGGAAGAATTCGAGCGGGAACAAGCAGAGATTCATCAAGAAAAAAATGAAATCCTGGCCAAAGCAGAAGAAAAGGCAACGCGTGCAGTCGAACGGGCACAAAAAGAAGCGGAAGCTGTCATCAAACGTCTGAAAGAATTACGTGACGCGGGAGCTGTCAAAGAGCACGAACTGATTGAAGCCCGTAAACAGCTCGAGCAAGCGAAACCTTCGTTACAAGATCAACGGATTGCCAAGGTCAAAGCAAAAACGAACCAGGCTCCGGTATTTGCAAAAGGTGAAGAAGTAAAAGTGACGACGTTCAACCAAAAAGGATATATCATCAATCAAAATTCGAATGGTGAATATACGGTTCAAGTCGGCATCATGAAAGTAAACGTCAAGCCGGGGGATCTCGCCAAAGTCGGGGAAGTGAAAACGGCTTCGAAAACTAAAAAACGCTCCGGTGGAACAAGCATTACGAAACAATCCGCTGCTTCAGCCGAACTGGACTTACGTGGTGTCCGCGTCGAGGAAGGGCTGGCCAAGCTCGACCGGTTCATGGATCAGGCATTGTTATCCAACTACGAACAGATTCGTGTCATCCATGGTCTCGGGACAGGAGCGATGCGTCAAGGAGTACAAGAATATCTACGTGGCAACCGTCATGTCAAAACGCATCGTTTAGGCGGTCAAGGTGAAGGTGGACATGGCGTGACGATCATCGAATTGAAATGAGGCGCGGTTAGGTGAATATTTTTGAAAACGTCTATGTCTATACGACAGCTTTATATTCGGTTGCGGGACTATTGATCATCATGGGTCTGGCACTTTTTGAGTTGACAACCCGGTACCGAAACTGGGAACATATCAAGAGTGGAAACATCGCTGTGGCGCTGGCGACCAGTGGTAAAATCATTGGTCTGGCAAATATCGTGCATTTTGCTGTTCAAAGTGAACAGCGTGTCGGAGCAATCTTTTTAGAGAGTGCCTTCGGATTTTTACTATTGATTTCGACCTATTGGATTTTTGAATTCTTAACTCCGAATCTTCCGGTCGACCGGGAGATCGAAAAAGGAAATATCGCTGTCGGCATCATCTCCTGTTCGTTATCGATCGGGATGTCTTATGTGATTGGTTCAGCGTTAGTGGGGTGAACAGGTGTTAGAACGATTAGCAAAAATCATGTTCGGTGTATCGATTGCCTTTTTGGTCGTCGGTCTGTTATGGATTTTTATGAATTAAAAGAACTGGCTCTGCCGAGTGATTATTCCGTACTGAGATCGATTCAGTACGGAATTTTTATTGGCAGGACACAAAAAAATGAAGGAGGAAACGACTATGAACGTCAAAAAAACTAATACGAATGAAATACGGCGGCGCGCCTTTGAAGCGATGCAACTGATTTCCTGGAAAGATATCTTTTGGGTCATCATCGGTTCAGCTATCCTGGCGTTCGGCATCAACTACTTCACGATTCCGAATGACTTGTCTGAAGGAGGATTGATCGGGATTACCGTCATCTTCTACTACCTGTATGGGTGGGATACCGGTTTAGTCTCGTTAATTGCGAATGCATTACTGTTTGTCGTCGGCTATCGCTTCTTAAGTCGGAAAACGATGATCTATTCTGTCATTTCCGTTGCAACGACCTCATTTGTCCTGTCGTCAACGGCGTCACTCGCGACGAGTTCCGACAGCCGGCTGATCGGGACAGTCTATGCCGGAATCTTGATCGGTCTCGGAATCGGTCTTGTCATCCGGGCAGGTGGAACGACCGGCGGTGGTGTCATCATCGCCCGGTTGATGAATAAATATCTGAATTTAGGAATTGCCGTATCCATGTTCATCATCGATGTGACGGTTGTCGGGGCGTCCGGATTTTTGTTCGGCGAAGAAACGATGCTGTATACGTTAATTGCCATCATCATCGGTTCGTATTTAATTGATTTGGTCAGTGAAGGATTGAACGTCCGGGAAGCCGTCACGATCATTAGTCACCGTCAGGAAGAAATCGCGACGATCTTGACTGAAACACTGGGACGCAGTGCGACCGTCATCCACAGTCACGGTCATTTTACGAAACAGAAAAACGACATGTTATACATGATTGTCGACAAACGTCAGCTGGCGCCATTGAAACAAATCGTCGAAGCGGCCGATCCGCGTGCCTTTGTCGTCATTCATAAAGTACGGGAAGTCATCGGGGAAGGATTTACGTATCCATCCCGTTAAATGTCTTAAAGCGTCAACCACTCGTGAAATCTCACGGGTGTTTTTTTGGTATGTTTTAAAATACCTGTTATTTGGAAAAAATGAAATTTATTTTAACAGAAGACTAGCCGCTATGGCTGAATTAAACGTATAATAAAAATGAATAGTAATTCAGTTACAGGGAGGGAATGGAATGGATTCAGCATGGTTAAAGGATTATCCGGCACAAGTACCTGCATCAATCGACTATCGTGAAGTACCGCTTTATCAGGCACTTGAAGAGGCGGCAGATGAGTTTCCGGAGCGGAGAGCCCTTAGTTTTCTCGGGAAACGTATGACGTTTCAGGAAGTACGGCAGGAAGCCCGGAGTTTTGCACAAGTGTTGCAAGATGCCGGGCTTGAGAAGGGGGATCGCGTCGGTTTGATGTTGCCGAACTGTCCGCAGTATATAATCAGTTACTATGCAGTGCTGTACGCCGGTGGAATCGTTGTTCAAGTCAATCCGTTATATACGGACCGTGAACTGGAACAAATTCTCGTCGACTCAGGCGCGAAGATGCTCGTCACACTCGATTTGCTGTATCCGAAAGCTTCACGTGTCAAAGCGAATACACGTTTAAAAACCGTTGTCACGACAAGCATTGCTGATTATCTGCCATTTCCTAAAAATAAACTGTATCCGATCAAGTCCCGGAAAGACAATAATATCATCATTGATACTACAGGATCGATTCCTTTTCTGTCCCATCGCGGGAGTGGGATGATTGAACCGGTGAGTGTCGACCCAAAAGAAGATATCGCAGTGTTACAATATACAGGCGGAACGACCGGTGCGCCTAAAGGAGTCATGTTGACGCACTTTAATCTAAGTGCCAATGTCGAACAGATCAGTCATTGGTTCTATAAATATTCACGGGGAGACGGGAAAAAGCTGTTGGCAGTCGTCCCTTATTTCCATGTCTACGGTATGACATGTAACTTGAACTTCGGTATGTTCAATGCATATGAACAGATCATTTTACCGAAATTTGACTTAGAACAAGTCTTGAAGACGATCGATAAAGAAAAACCAAGCCTGTTTCCAGGTGCACCGACGATGTATGTCGGATTGTTGAATCATCCAAAATTGAAAAAATATGATTTATCCTCAATCGAAGCGTGTATTTCAGGATCGGCACCGTTACCGGTTGAAGTACAAGAAAAATTTGAACAGGTAACGGGCGGGCGGATCGTCGAAGGATACGGGTTGTCGGAAACAAGTCCGGTGACGCATACGAACTGTATTTGGGATAAACGGGTTCCCGGAACAGTCGGAATTCCTGTTTCGGATACGATGGCGAAAATCGTTCAACCGGACGGAGAAACGCCGGCTGCACCAGGAGAAATCGGGGAGATTCTTGTCCGTGGTCCGCAAGTCATGAAAGGATACTGGAAACGTCCGGAAGATACGCAGGCTGTTCTGCGTGACGGATGGTTGCACACAGGTGATCTTGGATATATCGGAGAGGACCATTATTTCCGGATTGTTGATCGGAAAAAAGATTTGATTATCGCCTCGGGATTCAATATTTATCCCCGGGAAGTCGAAGAGATTTTGTACGAACATCCGGCGGTCAAAGAAGCAGTCGTCATCGGTGTGCCGGACGCCTACCGTGGAGAAACAGTCAAAGCCTTCATCGTTTTGAAAGATGACATGAAGACGACAGAAGAGGAACTGGATCACTTCTGCCGGAAAAGTTTGGCGTCATTCAAAGTGCCGAAGCAATATGAGTTCAGACAAGAGTTACCAAAAACGTTTGTCGGGAAAATCCTGCGCCGTGTCTTAGTCGAGGAAGAACGGGCCAAACAACTGGAAGAAAGCAGTTGACAGCTCGAAATGACATGATAGAATAAATATGAATGAACCATCATTCATTTTATGTGTTAGGAGATAGCCTTATGAAAAGAACGATGTCTAAGAGTGATCGCATCATTGATGCGGCAGTGAAGGTGATTGCGAAAAATGGCTACCACGGTGCCAAAGTAACAGCTATCGCGAAAGAAGCAGGCGTAGCGGATGGAACGATTTATCTTTACTTCAAGAACAAGGAGCACTTATTAATTTCTTTGTTCCAAGCCAAGATGGGTAGTTTCATCGAATATTCGGAGGCGCAAATCGCACATCATCAATCAGCGACACAACAACTGGCAGCGCTCATTGAAGCGCATCTTGAACAGTTGTCGGTTGATTATGATTTGGCCGTCGTCACGCAAATCGAGTTACGCCAATCGAATCAAGAGATGCGCCATAATATCGCAACGGTTTTAAAACCGTATCTCCATCTGATTGATCGTGTGATTCGAAACGGGATGGAATCGGGAGAGTTCTCAAACGAGCTGGATTATCGTTTGGCACGGCAAATGGTGTTCGGCACGATTGACGAGGTCGTGACGAGCTGGATGGCGAGCGGGTTTAAATACGAGTTGCTCGAAACGCGTCACGGTATTCATCGCATGTTAATTAAAGGGCTGAGTTAAGCCCTTTTCATGAAAAACTTTTTGTAAGCGGATACAAAAATGATGGTGGTCAATAGAAGTTGATACGAGGGGGAACGAAGAATGGAAATCTACGTCTTGTTAAAACGAACATTTGATACGGAAGAAGCAATTCAGCTCGAAAATGGTCAAATCGAAGAGGATGGTGCAGAATTCATCATCAATCCTTATGACGAATATGCAGTCGAAGAAGCGATCCGTGTACGGGATGCACAATCCGGAACGGTGACGGTTGTCACCGTCGGACCGGAAGATGCAGACAAAGAACTGCGGACGGCGCTTGCGATGGGAGCAGATCAGGCAGTCCGGATTTCGATTGAAGACGATATTGAAGAAGCGGATCACTATTCGATTTCAGAAGTTTTGGCCGGATATCTCAAGGAACAGAAGGTCGATCTGATCATCGCCGGGAATGTAGCGGTTGACGGAGGAAGCGGGCAAGTCGCTCCGCGCGTCGCAGAACTGCTTGACATCCCGTATGTCACGACGATTACGAAACTGGAGTTAAACGGAACGGATGCTGTCGTAACACGTGACTCGGAAGGGGATACGGAGGTCATTAAAACATCGTTACCATTGCTCGTCACGGCACAACAAGGATTAAACGAGCCCCGTTATCCAAGTCTTCCGGGCATCATGAAAGCGAAAAAGAAACCACTCGAAGAGCTCGAATTATCTGATCTTGAATTAGATGAGGATGAACTTGCACCCCGTCTTGAAACGGTCGAACGCTTTTTGCCGCCAAATAAAGCAGCCGGTAAAATTCTAGAAGGTGATTTGTCGACACAGGTCCAGGAACTCGCTTCATTATTACGCAACGAAGCAAAAGTTGTTTAAGGGGGAAGAAACGATATGTCAAAAGCACTTGTACTTGCGGAATCACGGGACGGGAATTTACGAAATGTATCATTTGAAGCAATTGCAGCAGCAAATCTAGTGGCAGATGAAGTCGTAGTTGCCTTAATCGGACAAAACGTGGCGGCAGATGCAGCACAACTTGCGACACGAGGCGCCCATCACGTCCTCGTCGTTGAAGACGAGCGATTGCAGCATTACACACCGGACGGATACGGACAAGTCTTCATGCAACTGCTGGATCGTGTTGCGCCAGACGTCATCGTATTTGGTCATACATCACTCGGTAAAGACCTATCACCGAAAATTGCAGCGAAACTGCAAGCGGGATTGATCAGTGATGTCACGTCAATCGAAGGAACGGGAGAAGATGCTTCTTTCATCCGACCGATCTATTCAGGAAAAGCTTTTGAAAAAGTAAAGGTATCAGAAGGAAAAACGCTCTTTACAGTCCGCCCGAACAACATCGAACCACTGGCTGAAGGCTCTTCCGAAGGGACTGTCGAATCGGTAACCGTTGAATTGAAGGATTTACGGACAATCGTTTCGGAAGTCGTTCGAAAAGCAACGGGCGGAGTCGATCTATCGGAAGCAAAAGTCATCGTTGCCGGTGGACGGGGGGTCAAAAGTTCGGATGGGTTTGCACCGCTTCAAGAACTGGCTGATTTACTCGGCGGCGCAGTCGGTGCATCACGTGGTGCGTGTGATGCAGACTATTGTGACTATGCCCTGCAAATCGGTCAGACGGGTAAAGTCGTCACACCCGACTTGTATATCGCTTGCGGGATTTCCGGTGCGATTCAACATTTAGCCGGCATGTCGAACGCGAAAGTCATCGTCGCCATCAACAAAGACCCGGAAGCGAATATCTTCTCGGTGGCAGATTACGGAATCGTCGGCGACCTATTTGATGTCGTCCCGTTGTTAACAGCAGAATTCAAAAAAATGCTTGTCCATTAAGACAGCGGAAAGGAAGCGAAGAGTAACTTCTTTGCTTCTTTTTTCTTGCTATGACTTGTCTGAGCAGTTTCGTTTGTTGTAAGGTAGGGCTGTGCTATACTCAAGTCAGTAAAAAGATGGGTTCGATAAATAAATCAAACCAATCTAAAAATAGGAGGTTTTTCTCAATGGCAATCGTACACGCAACTAGCCAATCGTTTAAAGAAGATACACAAGAAGGTCTCGTTCTCGTTGATTTCTGGGCAACATGGTGCGGACCTTGTCGCATGCTTGCTCCTGTTCTTGAAGAACTCGATGCAGACATGGAAAACGTGAAAATCGTTAAAGTTGATGTTGACGCTAACCCGGAAGTCGCTGGAGCTTTCCAAGTCCAAAGTATTCCGACACTCGTCTTGTTCAAAGACGGTCAACCGGTTAACAAAACAATGGGCTTCATGCCTAAAGATGCATTAAAAGAATTCGTCGAAACATCAAACTGATTCTAAGCACACTTTCAAAAGGCATTCCGTCAATCGACGGAATGCCTTTTTTGAGTGAAATCAATTTATCGGCGAACAAAGTTCAATCAAATGACCGTCCGGATCGAGCACGTAGGCAACAGTTTGCCCCCACGGTTTTTCAGTCGGAGGCAAGATGGTTTTGTGACCGGCCTTTTTAATCTGTTCATACAAATGAGCCACATCCTCCGTCACAAAACCAAGTTCCATCGATTGTTGAACGGTTTTGTCCGGAATTTCATAGGGAATGATGGAACGAACGTCTTCTTTTGTATTGAAGGCAAGAATCGTTGATCCGGTGTCAAATTCCGTATAACTTCCATGCTCAGCTTTAATCGGAAGCCCAAGCAGATCATGATAGAACAGGCGGGTCTTTACGGGATCAGTAATGTATAGAATCGTATATCCGTAACGAACCATGTTAACCCCTCGCTTTCATCAATCAGTCTTCAAGTAACGAAGCAATGTCAGATGCCGGTGTCGGATAAGAAAAACTTGTTTTTTGCAAGGCGGAGCTTGGAATCCGGTGTTGCATCGCGAACGAAAAATAATTGGCCAGTTCTGCAGCATGGACGCCGATGAAATGTGCCCCAAGAATCTGATCGTCTTCCCCGATCAATACTTTTGCCCGAGCGAACGGGTCTTTGATTCGGACATTTGTTTGCCAACTCGAGGTATCAATTAATTTTCCGCGGTATCTTGTATTGTTTTGTTTTAGACTGGCCTCCGTCTGCCCGACTTTTGCAAGGTTCGGCGTGGTAAAGACGATACTCGGCACAGGAAGTAACTCCAGTCGGCGTCTATTACCTTCAAGCATGTTACAGGCCGCAAGACGTCCTTCCGTCCCAGCGAAAGGAGTCAAGGCAGGGTTTCCGCTGACTGCGACATCACCCGCTGCATAAATGTTCGGAGCGGAAGACTGTAAATAGTCGTTCACATGGATTCCTTTTTCTTCGTAAACAACACCTGCTTTTTCCAATTGCAAATGTTCGATGCTTGCGATACGACCTGTTGCATTCAAGACAACGTCAGCTTCTAAGCGTGTTCCGTCGGAAAGCGTCAACGTCGTGTCCGAGTATGATACGGCTTCCGTTTCATGAAGAATCTGAATACCGAGCGCTTGTGTCGCTTCGAGCAAGACGGAAACCAATTCGTGTTCAAATTGTTTAAGTGCACTTGAACGAAGAAGAATCGTCACTTCGGCACCGGCGATTCGTGCCAGGTGAGCAAATTCAAACGAAATGTATCCTCCACCTATGCAAACCAGGCGACGGGGGACATCCCGTAATTCCAGAAATTCATTACTGTTGAGAAAACGTTCACTTCCGGGAACGGACAGCTCGCGTGGTCGAAGGCCGGTCGCAATCAAAAATTGTTCGGCCTCCAACTCGATATCATCAACCAGAAGCTTTTTATTGGATAGAAAACGCGGTTCACCGTGATAGTAGTCAATACCCAAGTCATCATACCGATTTCGGGTTTGTTCCGGGATGGCGCGTGTGTATTCATTTTTCCGTTCCATCAGTTGGCGCCAGTCAATGGATACAAGACCTTTTAGTCCATATCCCAGCAGACGTTCGACGGCATCCTTTGCTTCACTGCCGGTGAGTAGAATCTTTTTAGCATCACAACCGCGTTGGGCACACGTACCGCCCGGTGTGAAATTTTCGATGATGGCGACGTTAAGTCCTTTTTCAGCAAATTTATAAGCTGCTTGATTCCCGGCTGAGCCTGTACCTATTACAATGCAATCGTATGTACGCATTTTTTATCCCCCATGTGTCATAATCAATGTATGATATTTACCCTATAACGTAAAACTAGAAACGGTGGAAGGAGACATTTTTGTGAGTCATCAAGAACATATTAAGGCGAAATTATCCCTTTTACCTGACGAACCAGGCTGCTATCTGCATAAAAATCAATTCGATGAGGTCATTTATGTCGGAAAAGCCAAAAATTTAAAGAACCGTGTCCGGTCTTATTTCACCGGAGCGCATGATTTAAAGACAGAACGGCTTGTCGCAGACATTCGTGATTTTGAATACATCATCACTGGAAGCGAGCTCGAAGCCTTGCTTCTTGAGATGACGCTGATCAAGAAACACGATCCGAAATACAACATCATGCTGAAGGATGATAAATCCTATCCGTATCTTAAAATTACGAATGAGACGTATCCGCGTCTGATTACGACCCGTAAATTAAAAAAAGACGGCGGACATTACTTTGGTCCTTATCCGAACGCCTATGCTGCGAACGAAACGAAACGTCTGCTCGACCGATTGTATCCATTGCGAAAATGTCAGCCGATGCCGAAGAAATTGTGTTTGTATTATCATATTGGTCAATGTCTCGGTCCTTGCGAAATTCCGAACCTAGAAGGCGTTCAAAAAGACATCGTTTCGGAAATCCGCCGTTTCTTGTCGGGAGAAACAAAAGACCTGGTCCAGTCGTTGCAACAAAAGATGAGTGTTGCAGCGGAGGAGATGGAATTCGAGCGGGCAGGGGAGTTGCGTGACCAAATTCGGGCGATTGAATCCATCATGAATAAGCAAAATATGATTACAGCAGATTTGACTGCCCGGGATGTCTTCGGGATTTATGTCGATAAAGGATGGATGTGTGTCCAGGTCTTCTTCCTGCGTGGCGGAAAAATGATCGAGCGCGATGTATCACTGTTTCCGATTTACGGAACACCGGCAGAAGAGCTCGAGAGTTTTATCGTTCAGTTCTACGAAAAAAATATCAAGCCCAGCGAAATTTATGTGCCCCCCCTCGTCAATCAGATGTTGCTCAAAGAAGCGCTTGATTTGCGTGTCCATGTCCCGGTGCGAGGGTCAAAACGTAAGTTGCTTGATCTTGCGACGAAAAATGCGGAGAATGCAATCGGCGAACGGTTCGAACTGATTGCCCGTGATGAAAAGAAAACCGTTCAGGCCGTCCAGGAACTTGCCGATGCGATTGGGATCCATCCGTTATCGCGGATTGAAATCATTGATAATGCCAATATCCAAGGTGCTGATGCCGTTTCGGCACTCGTCGTTTTCGAAGACGGGAAGCCGCTCAAAAAAGAGTATCGCAAATTTAAAATCAAGACGGTCAAAGGACCGGATGATTATGAATCGATGCGGGAAATCGTCAGACGGCGTTACCGACGCCTTCTGCTCGAAGGAGCTCGATTACCGGATCTCGTTTTGATTGATGGTGGACTCGGCCAATTAAATGCGGCACTTGAAGTCATTCAAGATGAACTGGGGTTATCCCTGCCGGTCGGCTCACTGAAAAAAGATGATAAGCACCGGACGAGTCAATTATTGTTCGGGGAAGGCGGGCAGTTGATTGAACTGCATCCACGTTCGAGTGCGTTTTATCTGCTGCAACGTATGCAAGACGAGGTCCATCGATTTGCCATCACATTCCACCGGTCATTGCGCTCAAAAGGAATGACCCGGTCGTTGCTTGACGATATTCCCGGAGTGGGGCCAAAACGCCGTCAACAGTTGATCCGTCATTTTGGATCGATGCGGAGTTTGAAGAAAGCGAACATCGAACAGCTGACGGAAGCGGGCTTACCCGTTAAGTTAGCGGAGACGGTTGCGGAATATCTCAGTCAGACGAATGAAGAATAAAATAAAAAAAGAAACGCGCCATTCCCTCGGATTTCTGATAGAAAGCGAGAGGCTGGCGCGTTTTTTATAGTGGTCCTTCAGATTAAGTTAAAGCATTGGTTTTAATTGTTAATATATTTTTCGTAGAACGAACCAAAGTCTTTTTGATTCCATTTGTAATAATGACCCTGTAACCAGTCGAACGACTCTTGCGATAAGTCTTTGAACGTTTGCGGGACATTCATGTCGCCTTGGCGAAGACCGCCGAGAATCGTCACGGAATGATTGAGTGAACTGTTGGCGAACTCAAGCATTTTTTGTCCTTCGTATTGCTTCTCGGCAATCGCAAGAAGTGCTTTGTAGAGATCCTTCACGTGTTCAAGCTGTTTTTTATCGACATCAATCGAGTAATGTTTTCCACCGATTTCGAACTTGATTTCGACATCAAGGTCGACTGTACCGGCTGTTTCAAACATGACATGACGAATCGGGTAATGCGCATATGGATAACGATAGAGAACACGTTTTGAGCTGACGGCACTTTCGCCATCAAGGTGAACAAGCGCTAGGTTCGTAAAACAATACTCATCTGTTTTCGATTTGATTAAAAAATAAATTTTTTCGCCGTCTTCATGTAACACATAGTCATCCGCGGCGGCCTTGTCAAAATCGTCCGGGTGAATCACTTGCCCAATATCACTGAATCCTGTTAAATCGGCTGCTAGTTTCTTGAACATAAAAAATTCCTCCTTTGGTAGATGCGACTGAGTATTGATACGGCAATCAAACTAAAAAGGTTTCATGTTTCAAGAATTCGAGGTTTGCCTTCAAACTCCTGTCCGGATTTCAAAGTGAACGTTCAATCGGATCTTTTGGATCCATCTCAATTAAAATCTGCACGTGGGTTTTATTTAATTCAGCGTATCCTTCAGCCACACAACCATGCAGTCGGGAAAATTGTTCCGCTAAAAAGCCGGCTTCCAGTTGAAAATAACCTGCAGGACGGTCGAGGCGTGTCGATTCGGGCGGTGTTAATAAAAAACTCAGGGAGTTTCCTTTTTGTTTCTTTAGTTCGAGATGTCCCCAACCTGCTTCGTAAAAAAAGGGAGTCGCTTCTTCGGCACTTAAGATCGGGAATTCACGTGCCAGTCGCTTGCCTGCCCAATAGATGACATGGCGATAATCTGTTCCTAGTAAATCCATCAGCACATAGTCGCGAATCAGTTCGATTCCGAATGCGGAAGAGGGCGTTGGTACTGAATCCATCAACAATCACTCCTATCTCTGAAACTATTATAGCGGGGTAATTCTCCTCGGTCATTGTTTTCCTGAAAAAATTTGCAGTTATTTGCAGTTAAATGCAACGGCTCGGGTTGTCTTATAAAAAGGACAGGAGTAGAATAAGTGATGAAAAGACGAATTTCCTTATGAAAGCGCTTTTCTACCAAAATGCGCCAACGTTTGATTGGCAAACAAAAGGGGGGATTTGGATGGCGAATCATCGTGATTTCGTGGGGCGTAAAATACACTCACTGCTCGGCGTCATTCCAATCGGGTTATTTTTACTTTCTCATTTTACGACGAACTATTTCATCGTTCGTGGGGAGGAAGACTTTAATAAGGCTGCGGAAGTCGTGGGGAGCGTTCCGTATCGGTTGTTCTTGGAAGTGTTTGTCATCTTCATTCCAATCATCCTGCACGGTATCTACGGTGTTTACATCGCATTTACAGGTTCCGCGAACACAGGTCGTTATACATACTTCCGGAACTGGATGTATGTGCTACAACGCTTTTCAGGTATTTTCCTCGTCGTGTTCATCACATGGCACGTTTGGGAAACACGGATTGCAGCAGCAATGGGTACGGCAGTTGATGCGAGTATGATGCAAAATATCGTCGATAACGGATTCATGCTTGCCTTCTACATCGTCGGAATTTTAGCGACGACGTTCCACTTGGCGAATGGTCTCTGGACGTTCTGCATCACATGGGGAATCACACAATCACCCGCTTCTCAAAAAGCGATGTCTTATGTGGCAGCCCTCGTATTCATCGGATTATCGTTTGTAGGCGTACGCTCGATCTTGACGTTTGCAGGCGTGTTGTAAGGAAAGGGGAACTAACAACATGGCGAATAAGAATCTTGTCATCATCGGTGGAGGACTCGCCGGTTTGATGGCTACGATAAAAGCAGCAGAACAAGGTGTACCCGTTAAATTATTTTCACTTGTGCCCGTCAAACGTTCACACTCCGTTTGTGCGCAGGGGGGGATCAACGGGGCCGTCAACACGAAAGGGGAAGGTGACTCACCTTACCAACATTTGGACGATACGGTATATGGCGGCGATTTCTTAGCCAACCAACCACCCGTTCAAAAGATGACGGAAGCAGCACCGAAAATCATCCACATGTTCGACCGGATGGGTGTCATGTTCAACCGGACACCGGAGGGATTGCTTGATTTCCGTCGTTTCGGAGGAACATTACATCACCGGACGGCTTATGCCGGTGCGACGACAGGTCAACAATTGTTGTATGCACTCGACGAACAGGTCCGTAAGTTCGAAGCGCAAGGTTTGGTAGAAAAATATGAAGGATGGGAATTCCTTCGTGCAATCATCGATGAAGAAGGTATTTGTCGCGGTGCGGTATGTCAAAACTTACGTTCGATGGAAATCGAAGCGTTCGCAGCTGACTCAGTCATTTTAGCAACAGGCGGTCCGGGGGTTATCTTCGGAAAATCAACAAACTCGGTGATCAACACAGGGCAGGCGGCGGCAGCTGTCTACCGTCAAGGTGCCATTTATGCGAACGGCGAGTTTATTCAGATTCACCCGACAGCGATTCCGGGGGATGATAAACTGCGTCTCATGAGCGAATCAGCACGTGGTGAAGGCGGACGCGTCTGGACGTATAAAGACGGCAAGCCATGGTACTTCCTGGAAGAAAAATATCCGGCTTACGGAAATCTTGTGCCACGTGATATCGCGACGCGCGAAATCTTTGATGTTTGTGTCAATCAGAAGCTTGGTGTCAACGGGGAAAACATGGTCTACCTTGACCTTTCCCACAAAGATGCAAAAGAACTGGACGTCAAACTGGGTGGGATTCTTGAAATCTACGAAAAATTCGTCGGAGATGATCCACGAAAAGTACCGATGAAAATCTTCCCGGCAGTCCATTACTCAATGGGTGGATTATGGGTCGATTATGATCAAATGACGAACATCCCGGGCTTATTTGCATCCGGTGAGTGTGATTACTCGATGCATGGCGGTAACCGTCTAGGGGCGAACTCATTATTGTCTGCCGTATACGGCGGAATGGTCGCTGGACCGGCAGCCATCGCTTACATGAACGATCTCGATCAGTCTGTCCATGAAATGCCGCAAGAAGTCGTCGAAGCACATAAGATTGCAGAAATCAACCGTTTCAACGACATCCTCGCGATGGAAGGTACGGAAAATGCGTATCAAATTCACCGTGAACTCGGTGAAGTCATGACAGATAATGTCACGGTTGTCCGTTACAATGACAAACTCGAGCAAACGCTTGAGAAAATCAAGGAACTCCGTGACCGCTTCACACGTATTTCGGCAACGGATACAGCACGTTGGAGCAACCAGGGCGCATCATTCATCCGTCAACTCGATCATATGCTTGATCTTGCGGAAGCGATTACGCTTGGAGCCCTGAAACGGGACGAGAGCCGTGGTGCCCATTACAAACCGGACTTCCCGGAACGTGATGACGAACGGTTCTTGAAAACAACGATGGCCCGTTATACGAACGGTCATCCGGAAATCTATTACGAAGAAGTCGATACATCATTGATTCCACCACGTAAGCGCGACTATAGCAAGAAGTCGAAGAAAGAGGTGAAGGCATAATGGCGACACCACTCGAACAGAAAACGAATCAAAAGCCGGTTCAATTCATCGTCCAACGTCAAGATGGACCAGATGGTAAAGCATATGATGAAGCATTTGAAGTCCCTTACCGCCCGAACATGAACGTCATTTCGGCCTTGATGGAGATTCGTCGTAATCCGGTCAATGCAGCCGGAGAAAAAACGACACCGATCAACTGGGATATGGGCTGTCTCGAAGAAGTATGTGGCGCGTGTTCAATGGTTATCAACGGAACGCCCCGTCAATCATGTACAGCACTTGTCGACAAGCTCGAGCAACCGATTCGTCTTCAACCGATGCAGACGTTCCCGATTGTCCGTGACCTTCAGGTCGACCGTCAACGGATGTTTGATGCTTTGAAGAAAGTCAAAGCTTGGGTACCGATCGACGGTACGTATGATTTAGGTCCGGGACCACGGATGCCGGAAAACAAACGCCAGTGGGCATATGAACTTTCGAAATGTATGACATGCGGTGTCTGTCTGGAAGCGTGTCCGAACGTCAATGACCGGTCGAACTTCATCGGACCGGCAGCGCTTTCGCAAGTCCGTCTCTTCAACTCGCATCCAACCGGTGCGTTCCACAAAGAAGAGCGTCTTGAAGCTTTGATGGAAGACGGCGGAATCATGCAGTGTGGAAACGCACAAAACTGTGTTGAAGTGTGTCCGAAAGGGATTCCACTGACAACATCAATCGCGGCAATGAACCGTCAGACGACATTGCACTCATTCAAGAAATTCTTCGGAAGTGACGAAGGACGTACGGGTGAAGCAGTTAGTCATTAATACAAAAACGTAAAATTAAAGAAGGGGCGATGCTCCTTCTTTTTATAGTTTAAGGAGGAAATGATTGTGCGTGTACCTAGTTATATCAATGATTTAGATCCATGGTTGGAACAGATGAAACACGGGACGCGACTTGATGTCGCGGTCCGGTTCGCTGAAACCGACGCTTACGGTCATATGAATAATCGGGTTCCCTTCGTTTATTTCGAAGATGTCCGGACTCTGATGCTAGAAGAAACGGGCTACTCGCTTGCTGACGACGGCATCGTCGTCGTCGCGGATGCACAGTGTAACTACATCCGACAAGTCTATCCGCGGGCCCGTCTTGCCGTCTACGCCTATCCTGTACAGGTCGGTACGGCTTCGTGTGATGTGCATTACGCAGCGTTTAGCGAACAAGAGGAATTGATGTTTACAGGACGGACCTCGATGGTTCAGATTGATCGTTCCGGGAATGCCTTTCCATGGAATGAAGCATATAAAAATTCCTTGCAGAATCGATTCGAATCCGTTATCATTTGATAATGAGTTCACATATTCGAAAACGACTCACTAGTACGTTATTAGTGGAGGGAGATTTCTTAATCATGGAAAAAACATTCAAAGTCATCGCGGATTCAGGCATTCATGCTCGTCCGGCAACACAACTCGTCAACACAGCTTCTAAATTCCAATCAGACATCAACTTGGAATACAACGGAAAGACTGTAAACCTCAAGTCGATTATGGGTGTTCTTTCACTCGGAATCGCAAAAGACTCAGACATCAAAATCGTTGCAAACGGTGACGATGCTTCTGAAGCTATCACGACTCTTTCAGATATGCTGACAAGCGAAGGTCTTGCTCAGTAATCCTTTATCGTACATTCTTGGACGCCGGTCTTGCACCGTCGTCCTTTTTTGTTACCATATGAGATGAGAGGAAAGTGAGGGGAAATCGTGAATAGATCAATTGGAGTATTAGATTCTGGGGTTGGTGGATTGACGGTCGCACGTGAATTGATGCGTCAGCTGCCCCATGAACAAATCATATATGTCGGAGATACGTTACGGTGTCCGTATGGTCCTCGGCCGGAAGAAGAAATTCGTCAATTTACGTGGGAGATGATTGATTTTCTTGTCGCCCAAGATGTGAAATTGATTGTCATCGCCTGCAATACGGCGACAGCCGTCGTCCTGAAGGAAGCCCGGCAAAAGTTGTCGATTCCAATCATCGGTGTCATCGATCCGGGTGCACGGGCTGCGGTTAAAGTCACACGTTCGAAACGAATCGGTGTCATCGGTACGAAAATGACGATTGAAAGTAACTCGTATGAAAAAGCATTACGTCATGTCGAGGGACAAGTCGTCGTCGAGTCGTTGGCCTGCCCACCGTTCGTCCCGCTTGTTGAATCATCCCAGACAAGTGGACCGTATGTGGAACGTGTCGTTGCGAACACTTTAAAACCCTTGCTTTCGTACGATATGGATACACTGATTTTAGGGTGTACACATTATCCGTTGCTTGCAGAAGTCATTGGACGAGTCATCGGACCAGACGTCCAGCTGATTTCTTCGGGAGACGAAACCGCACTTGAAGTAAGTGCTTTGCTTGATTATAACGGCATCACATCAGCACACGATACCGTTCCGGAGCATGTCTATCATGCGACCGGTGATACACGCTCTTTTGAACGAATCGCCAGTGACTGGTTAAATCAACCGGTCCAGGCAAAACGGTTAGTGTTAGGAACGGAGGAAGAAAAATGCGTTTAGATCAAAGAGCACAAGCAGACATGCGAACGATTCAGTTCGAGACGGGTGTCAATAAACACGCAGAAGGATCGGTGCTGATATCGGTTGGTGATACACGGGTCTTATGTACAGCGACGGTCGAAGAAAAAGTACCGCCCTTCCTGCGTGGGAAACGACACGGATGGATCAATGCCGAGTATGCGATGTTACCGCGGGCGACAGCACAACGGACAGGTCGGGAATCCGTTCGAGGCAAGCAGACAGGACGGACGATGGAAATTCAACGATTGATCAGCCGGGCATTGCGGTCTGTCGTCAATCTTGAGAAATTAGGCGAACGGACGGTTTGGATTGATTGTGATGTTCTTCAAGCAGATGGTGGAACCCGGACAGCGGCCATTACAGGTGGTTTCCTGGCGCTCGTCTTAGCGGTTGACGGATTGATTCAAAGCGGTAAGCTGACGGATACACCAATCAAAGAAGGAATAGCAGCAGTATCGGTCGGGAAAGTCGGGACGGAGTTATTGCTTGATCTTTGTTATGAAGAAGACGCAGCGGCAGATGTCGACTTGAATCTCGTCATGACATCGTCCGGGAAAATCGTCGAACTCCAAGCGACAGGAGAAGAAGCAACCTTTTCTCGCAAAGAAATGCTCGATATGCTCGAACTTGGGGAAAAGGGTATTGAAGAACTCCTCCATGCGGCGGAACAATCGTTAGGCGCCTCGTGGTGGTATGTCGGGGAAGAGGTGGAACACGGATGAAAATTATCGTAGCAACGAGAAATCCCGGAAAAGTCGGTGAGTTTCAGGCGATGCTTGGAAGACTCGGATACGACGTTGAATCCTTACTGGATTATGAGACGGCGCCTGAGACCGAAGAGACCGGATCGACATTTGAAGAAAATGCGGAATTGAAATCCAAAGAGGCAGCGGCCTATTTTGGTCATGCCGTACTGTCGGACGACTCCGGGCTTGAAGTGGATGCGTTAGACGGAGCACCGGGTGTCTACTCGGCCCGTTTTGCAGGAGAGGACAAGTCAGATGCTGCTAATAACGCGTTGCTGTTAGAAAAGTTAGCGGACACACCGGCAGAACAGCGAACAGCTCGATTTGTCTGTGCTTTGTCACTGGCAAAACCGTCGGGTGAAACATTGACTGTCCGTGGGACGATGGAAGGACGGATTGGATTTGAATTAAAAGGAACAAACGGTTTTGGTTATGATCCATTGTTTATTATTCCGCCCTTAAATCAGACGGCGGCCGAATTAACGAAAAGTGAAAAGGCGGCCATCAGTCATCGTGGACAAGCGTTGCGAAAACTTGAAGCGACATTAACTACTTTTTTGGGAGAGTGATTTTAAATGAAAGCGTTAATCGTAAGTGACAGCCATGGTCTCGATCAGGAACTATTGACGATATTCAACCGCCACCAAGAAGCAGATGTTGCCTTTCATTGCGGTGATTCCCAACTGACAAGAGATGCCGAATCGTTATACCCCTATCGTGTTGTGAAAGGGAACTGTGATTATGGGAATGATTTTCCGGACGACGTCGTTGAAGAGCTAGGACCGTTTCGTGTCTTATGTGTCCACGGTCATCGGCAGGACGTCAAGTACAGTCTTGATCAATTGGTTCACCATGCCGATCAGAAAGCGGCAGCAATCGTTTTATACGGTCATTCGCATGTCGCGAAAGCCGAACAGCGGGACGGGAAATTATTTATCAATCCGGGCTCGATTCGGATGCCACGTCATCGCCCGGAAAAGACATATGCCTTGTTGACGGTAGAAAATAATCAATTTACGGTTGATTTTTATGATTTGACAGGCGAAAGAATCAATGCCCTGTATCTCGAGGGAATGCTTTAAAAAGAGTTTTTGCGAATGTGATTGACACGAAAGAATTGTTTTAGTATAGTTTATTCGTGTTGACACGTCTCAATAGCTCAGCTGGATAGAGCAACGCCCTTCTAAGGCGTCGGTCGGGGGTTCGAATCCCTCTTGGGACACTATAATTAAAATAGAGGCTTCCCTTATGAGGGAGGTCTCTTTTTTTTATCCCTTTTTTCGGGTATACTTAAGGTATCATGAACTTGAAAGGGATGATAAGGATGTTAAAGAGAATGAGTGGAATCCTCGTCTTGACAGTGGCTTTAGCCGGCTGTAGCGAGGTTACGGATACAGTGGATAATGCAAAACAGCAAGTGACAGACGTAAAGAATAGTGTCGATTATGCAGGACAATTGCAAGACATTGCCAAGGATACGTCGCAAGTGACATCTGAGTTATCGACAAAGCTCGATCAAGCAGCGACGGAAGCACGTGATGCGGCGAATCCGGAACAAGCCCTGGATCAGCAAATCGAACAATTAAAAAATGATGGAACGGTCCAACAGTTGAACGAAGAATTGAACCAGATTGATGAACGGCTTGCAAACTTAGACAGTCCGCCAGCAGAACTGAAGAACTTAAGTGAAAAACTTGAGCAGTACGTGAATCAATCGGAAGACATCACACGGTTATTGGAAACGGATGTTTCCTTGGATACACTTAACAAAATGGGAATCGAACAGGCGGGGCAATTACAAGAGGCTATCTCGAACTGGACGTCTTTGCTTGATCCGTTCACAAAGTAAGACAGATATGAAAAAGGTGGGATGACTGTGAATCAGTCGCAATCACGTTGGATGGAACAACCCTTGGAAGACGAACGCAAGCGGCTTGCCAGATTGAGCCAAGACGAGTTGGCAGCTGAGCTCGTGCAATTGGAGGACTGGAAAACAGAAGAAGACGTTCTCTATGTACTCTACACGATTCAGGAAGCTTTTTTGACAACTGAACATGGTGTGGAAGCTTATTTACAAGTGGCAGATCCTTTTCTGGATGTAGACGGTGTCGAACAACTCATCGCGCTGTTCATGTATGAAAAGGGAGAGCGGTATTCGTTTAACGTGGCCTTACGAACTGCCTCTCCCTATCTTCCTTATGGTCTTGCATTAAAATTAGACGAAATGGCCCAATCGCTTTCGCGTAAGAAGGGGAATGCGCGACAAACGGATGATTCCTCCTATGTGAAGATCCGTGAAACATCACCTATGCACGCAGATGAAGGTGAGTGGGTCGAGCTTTACCGGCTCGGGACGATGGAGGAACAGTTTCGTTCGATCGGACAAATCGATTTAAGAACGAATCCTTCTTTCGTCCACTATATCGTTCATGACTACCTCACGGGAGAAGATGTCAAAGAACAGAGTGTTCTCGTCATTCAGGCGTTACTTCCACAACTGCCTCAGAATGTGGATCTATTTCCGGTGCAGATATACATTCCGTCCATCCGGGTAGAGCATGTCTTTGAAGATCCGGATCAACTCAACAGACATGTGGCGAGACAGGCGATGGAACTACAGGCTTTTAGTGATGAGACGTTTAAGTTAAAACGAATGGATCCGTTCAAGGCACTGTTGTTCATGAATTGGTATCAAATCGTCTTTCCAAATGAAACACTGAAGGGGGGCGACGGCTGGCAGAAGTGGTTGGATGCGGTCGATGAATTGACTGAACTCGATTTCATTTCGGAATCACCACCATCCGACTTGAGTGAACAAGCTGAAAAGATTTATCAGGCTGTTCATTTCGTGTTACCGGAAGGGAAACAGTATGAGCAGGCATTACTTCTCTAATTCAAGAGAATGCCTTGTTCAACAGTGGTAATCCTCAGAACGATTGTGCTATAATGTGACTTGTTGTACACACACGTACGCTAATTGACATTTTTGGAGGGACTCAGCATGACTGCAAAATGGGAAAAACAATCAGGTAGCCTCGGCGTTCTCACGTATGAAGCGCCTGCTGAAGCATTTGATAAAGCGGTAGACCAAGCGTTCAAAAAAGTCGTTAAGACATTGAACACACCAGGTTTCCGTAAAGGAAAAATGCCACGCGCAATGTTTAACAAAATGTACGGCGAAGAAGCACTTTACCAAGATGCACTTGATATCTTATATCAAGACACAATCGAAGGTGCTGTCGTCGAATCTGGAATCGAGCCAATCGCGCTTGATAACATTGACGTTGAAACACTCGAAAAAGGAAAACCAGTTGAGTTCAAAATCACATTCGTGATTGAGCCGGACGCAACACTCGGTGAGTACAAAGGTCTTGAGTACACAGCAGTCGAAACAGACGTTACAGACGAAGATGTCGATGCTGAACTCAAAACAATGCAAGAACGCGGTGCAGAGCTCGTCGTTAAAGAAGACGGCGCGATCGAAAATGGCGATACAGTCGTATTCGACTTCGCAGGTTTCGATGGTGAAAACCAATTCGACGGCGGTACTGCAGAAAACTACTCACTCGTCATCGGGTCTGGAAACTTCATCCCAGGATTTGAAGAGCAGATGGTTGGTCTTAAATCAGGCGAGCAAAAAGATATCGACGTCACGTTCCCAGAAGAGTACCATGAAGCATCACTCGCTGGAAAACCAGTCGTATTCAAAGTAACAATCCACGAAATCAAAGCACAAGAACTTCCTGAATTGACAGATGAGTTCGCTAAAGAAATGGACGAAGAAGTTTCTTCTCTTGATGAGTTGAAAACAAAAATTCGTACACGTCTTGAAAACACACGCAAACAAGAAGCTGATGCTTCAATGCGTGATGAGTTGGTTGAAGCTGCGACTAAAAACGCAACAGTTGATCTTCCAGAAGTCATGGTTGAAAACGAAGTTGAACGTATGGTCCAAGAATTCACACAACGCATTCAGTCACAAGGAATTGACCTTAACATGTACTTCCAGTTAACTGGAACGACTGAAGAGGCGATGCGCACTGAAATGAAAGAACAAGCAGAAGAGCGCGTTAAAGCTCGTCTCGTTCTTAAACAGATCGTTGCAGATGAAAAAATCGAAGTCACTGAAGAAGAAGCGCAAGCTGAACTTCAATCGATGTCTGAACTCTACAACATTCCTGCAGATCAACTCGAAACGATGCTTGCACCACAAGGCGGATTGGATACACTTAAAGGTGATCTTCAGTTCCGTAAAGCAATCGACGTTCTCGTTGACAACGCAAAAGCAAAATAAGCAAACAACCGAACAGGATCGACTTCAAGACCAATTTCTGGTCTTGAAGTCGATTTTTTTGTACGATAGGTCAAACAAGGACAAACAAAATTATATTTTTCAAATCAAACTGTAAAACGCTCATCCAAGATTTGAAAGAGTTTCCTTGTTCATGCTACAATCATAAATAGTAAAACGTGAGAATAGATGCGAAACGGATCTATCCAAATTCCACGTTAAAGGGGTGGACCTTTATGTTTAAATTTAACGAAGAAAAAGGTCAGCTAAAATGTTCTTTCTGCGGAAAGACACAAGAACAAGTGCGCAAACTTGTTGCTGGACCTGGCGTATACATTTGCGATGAATGTATCGAACTCTGTAATGAGATCGTCGAAGAAGAGCTTGGTACAGAAGAAGAAGTCGAACTGAAGAACGTACCAAAACCGCATGAAATCCGTGCGACTTTAAATGACTATGTCATCGGACAGGAAAAAGCAAAAAAATCGTTATCTGTCGCGATGTACAATCATTATAAACGGATCAATGCTGGTGGACGTGCTGACGACGTGGAATTGTCTAAATCGAACATCGTCATGATTGGACCGACTGGTAGTGGTAAGACACTCCTCGCACAAACGATGGCCCGTATTCTGAATGTTCCGTTCGCAATCGCGGATGCAACAAGTCTGACGGAAGCCGGATATGTTGGGGAAGATGTTGAGAACATTCTCTTAAAACTCATTCAAGCTGCTGACTATGATGTCGAAAAAGCAGAAAAAGGTATCATCTACATCGATGAAATCGATAAAATTGCCCGTAAATCTGAGAATCCGTCGATTACACGTGATGTCTCAGGTGAAGGTGTACAACAAGCGCTTCTGAAAATCTTAGAAGGTACAGTTGCGAGCGTTCCGCCACAAGGTGGCCGGAAACATCCGCATCAAGAATTCATTCAAATCGATACGACGAACATCTTGTTCATCGTCGGTGGTGCCTTTGACGGAATCGATCAATCGATTAAACGTCGTCTTGGTAAAAAGGTCATCGGATTCGGAAACGATTCTGAGAACCGTAACCTGACACAAAAAGAAATCCTTGCGGCTGCTTTACCGGAAGATTTGCAGAAATTCGGATTGATTCCGGAATTCATCGGACGTTTACCTGTCATGGCGACACTTGAGCCACTTGACGAAGAAGCGCTCGTTCAAATCTTAACAAAACCGAAAAATGCACTCGTCAAACAATACAAAAAAATGCTTCAACTGGATGATGTCGAACTCGACTTCACAGATGATGCACTCGTTGAGATTGCGAAACTTGCAATTGAACGGAAAACAGGAGCACGTGGTCTTCGTTCAATCATTGAAGAAACGATGCTTGATATCATGTTTGAGATTCCATCGCGTGAAGATATTGCGAAAGTCATCATCACAGCGGAAACGTTGACTGGAAAACGCGGTCCAACGCTCGAGTTGAAAGATGGCACAATTGAACATGGTAAAGAAAAAGAAACGGCGTAACACCGTGACAAATCGGCTCGGAGGCTACTTGTACGCCTTTCCGAGTCTTTTTGTTTAGGAGGAGATTTTTGATGAAGACAAAACAATATCCATTATTGCCACTACGTGGTGTCGTCGCATACCCATTAATCGGCCTGACGATTGATGTCGGGCGTCCTGTCTCGCTAAAAGCATTACTGGCGTCGAAAGAACATGAAATTGATCTGGTCGTCGTTACGCAACGTGATCCGGAAGCAGAACCGTCTGTTGACGGCCTGCATACGATCGGTACACTTGTTCAGATTGCAAAAATGAGTGAGCTTGGAAACGATACGGTCCGCGTGCGGGTCATCGGTAAAGAACGTGTCCGGATTGATCAAGTAACGGAAACGGACGAAGGGTACCAAGCAAACATTGAACCGATTGAAAAAGCAGACATCAAAGGGGCGAAGCAGGAAGCGCTCGTCCGTCTGATCAAGGAACAGTTCGGGCAATTGGTATCACGCATCAAAGGAATCGGGACGGACGAACGACGTCGTTTTGAAACATATGAACGACTCGACTCGTTGACGGATTACATCGCGTCGAAATTGCCGATCGACATCGCGAAAAAACAGGAATTCCTCGAAGAAAACGATCCGGTTGAACGCGGGGTCATGCTGCTTGATGTCATGAAACATGAATATGAAGTCGTCGAACTGGAACGCGAAATGCGGGAACGGACGAAAAAGACGATTGAACAGTCGCAACGTGAATACTATCTTCGTGAACAACTGAAGACGATTCAACAGGAACTTGGTGGAGAAGCAGTCTCCGCTGAAAGTGACGCCGTGAAGTATAAAGAAAAACTGGCAATGCTTGATTTGTCGGAAACGGCAGTCATCAATATCGAAAAAGAGATTAATCGTCTTTCCGTCGTGCCGGCAACGAGTCCGGAACACGGTGTGATCCGAAACTATCTCGAATGGTTCTTTTCCCTTCCGTGGAACGAAGCGACCGACGACTTCCTGAATGTCGAAGCCGCATCGGACCAATTAGATGAAGATCATTACGGTCTCGAGAAAGTAAAAGAACGGATTTTGGAATACTTGGCAGTCCGCCAGTTGACAGATTCGTTACGCGGTCCGATTTTATGCCTGGCCGGTCCTCCGGGAGTAGGGAAGACCTCACTCGCCCGTTCAATTGCTACAGCGCTCGAGCGCAAATTCGTACGTGTCTCGCTTGGTGGAGTCCGTGATGAAGCCGAGATCCGAGGACACCGCCGGACCTATATCGGAGCCATGCCCGGCCGCATCATTCGCGGCTTGAAACAAGCCGGAACAAACAACCCGGTCTTCCTGCTCGATGAAATCGATAAGATGGCAAACGATTTCCGGGGCGATCCGTCTTCAGCGATGCTTGAAGTGCTGGATCCGGAACAAAACAACAGTTTTTCCGATCACTATATCGAAGAACCGTTTGATTTATCAAACGTCCTGTTCATTGCGACCGCAAATGATGTTTCAAATATTCCGGGGCCACTGCTTGACCGGATGGAACTGATTCAAATCGGCGGCTATACGGAACAGGAAAAAACAGAGATTGCCATCCGGCATTTATTGTCAAAACAATTAAAAGAGCACGGCCTGAAAAAAAGTCAACTGACGGTTAAACCGGATGCCTTACAAGAGGTCGTGCGGCGGTATACACGAGAAGCTGGTGTGCGGAGTTTAGAGCGGGTCATCGGTGCGTTATGCCGAAAAGCGGCGAAACAAATCGCGATGGGCGAAAAGAAACGGGTCACGGTCACAAAACGTAATTTACCTGACTTTTTAGGTAAACCGATTTACCGTTACGGTCAAAGTGAACTCGAAGATACGATTGGCGCGGTGACCGGTTTAGCGTATACTGCATTTGGGGGCGATACACTGACGATTGAAGTGAGTCTCGCTCCAGGTAAAGGAAAATTGCAGTTAACAGGGAAATTGGGAGACGTCATGCAGGAGTCGGCTCAAACGGCGTACAGCTTTGTTCGGGCGAATGCGGAAGCGTTTAAGATTGATCCGAATTTTTATGAGACACAAGACATCCACATTCACGTTCCGGAAGGCGCAGTCCCGAAAGACGGTCCTTCGGCAGGAATTACGATCGCGACAGCATTGATTTCCGCCTTGACGAAACGTCCGGTGCGGCGAGATGTCGGGATGACCGGAGAGATTACATTACGGGGACGGGTCTTGCCGATTGGTGGTCTGAAAGAGAAGTCACTCGCCGCTCATCGTGCGGGTCTGACGACGATTTTGATGCCGCAAGACAATACACGTGATATCGATGACATTCCTGAAACGGTCCGGGACGGCATTCGCTTCATACCGGTCGCGACAATGGATCAAGTGCTCGAACATGCATTAAAAGGAGAGTAACATGAAAATTTATAAAGCAGATTTTATTACGAGTGGTGTCAATCCGGAACATTATCCGGAACCACTCCTTCCAGAGGTGGCACTCGCCGGACGTTCGAACGTCGGAAAGTCGTCGTTCATCAACAAACTTGTTCAGCGAAAAGCACTCGCCCGCACATCATCAAAACCGGGTAAAACACAGACGTTAAACTTCTTCAATATTAATGATGAAGTCATGTTTGTCGATGTACCCGGTTATGGATATGCGAAAGTTTCAAAAACCGAGCGTGAGGCATGGGGCAAGATGATGGAAAAGTATTTCACGACACGTGAAATCTTAAAAGGGGTAGTCCTCCTCGTCGATATCCGCCATGAACCTTCAGCAGATGATGTCATCATGTATGATTTCTTGAAATACTACGATTTATCGGTCATCGTCGTAGCGACGAAACTCGATAAAATCAAGCGTGGTCAACGGGATAAACAGATTGCGGCGATTAAACGGAAATTACAGTTTGACGGGCAAGACACATTTATTCCCTTTTCTTCGGAAACCGGTGAAGGTGTCGACGCAGCATGGGAAGCCATCTACCATCACTTATAATTCAAATGAGTCGAAGCGACTGCCTAACGGTAGTCGTTTCTTTTTTTTATCCAAAATATACCTTTCAGAAATAAGCAGTTCCCATATATGCGATAGATTGTTTTCACGTTACAATAGAAAAAACAAAGGGGACGGAAAGGGACGTGTAAAGATGAAGCGATATAAATGGATCGCAGCAGTAATTCTCCTTTTGATTTTGACACCATTATTGATTTGGTTCATTCAAAAGGAACGGACATTAAACGTAATCCTGTTTGATTACACGGTAGGAAAACAACAACGGGAGCATGCAGGAACGACCTGGTTATTGAATCATTTGAAAATCACGAAGAATGAGGGAAAGAACTATACATACACGGATTACGTAAACCGTTATGACGGGACGCAAGGCGAAACGATGCTCAAACAAGCATCAAAGGCGGATGTCCTGTTGTTTACGGACACGTACGGGAAATCCTATACCGTCGATGGTAAGGAACAACATCGTGGCGGACTGACGGCTGAGGATGTGGCATTGGCAACAGATGCGATTTCAAAAGGAAAGACAGTCGTCGCAGAGTTTAATACAGCAGCCAGCCCGACACCATCCGATCGCTCCAATGCGTTTCGGCAATTGTTTGGTACGGCATGGACAGGATGGATCGGACGCTTTTTCCCGGACTTAACAAAATTACAGGGACTCGATCAGACCGTCATTGATAAATTGAAGCTTCAGGCAAAAGATAAAGCATTTAAATTATCGGGACCTGGTTATGTCTTCATCAACGACTCAACGGAAGAAGTCTTTTTCGTCAATGATGAGACGCCACTTTTATACACATGGGATAAAAACCAGGGACAGGCGAAGGATGAAGTCCGCTACAACTACTGGTTTGAAGTGTTGGAGCTTGACGGAGGCGAACAACAGGCGCATTTCTCTTGGAATCCGTCAAAGAAAACACAAGCCATGTTGCGTGAACGGCAATTGCCACTTGAATTCCCCGCATATGTCAAACAGGGAAGCGGTCATTATTTTGCAGGTGACTTCACAGATGTGGCCGATATTCCGCGCTACTATCGTTATGCCGGTCTCGAGTGGTTCCGTAAGCAATTCATTTTGGATAGTGCAGACAGCGAGACTGCATTCTTTTGGAAAGTCTATGCACCGACGATCAGTCGTATCTTGAAAGAAACGAAAGTCGTAAAACAGCAGTCGGCGCAAGTTAAACCGTTGGCACAAACGAAAGTTAACAATCAGACGGTCCGTACACGGGCACGTTCTGGTCAAGATACACTTGAAATGTATCAAGACGGAAAATGGAAACCATACTTTGTTAAAGGTGTGAATGTTGGGCTAGGACGTCCCGGCGCTTTCCCGGGAGAACACGCCATCAGCCGCAATGAATACGACCGGTGGCTGAAGCAGATGGGCGAGATGGGCGTCAATACCATCCGGATTTATACCCTCCATCCTCCCGCTTTTTATGATGCGTTAAAAGCTTACAATGAAACGGCGAAAACACCGATTTATTTAATGCAAGGCATGTGGGTCGAAGAAAAACCGTTCGAGGAATTAAAAAATGCCTTCGAACCGAAATTTTTGAAGATGACGGATACGGAAGCGAAGCGGATGGTCGACGTGGTTCACGGCAATGCTGTCGTCAAAGAAGTTGTCGGTCATGCTTCCGGAACCTATACGTCAGATGTTTCGCAATACGTCTCGGCATTTGTGTTCGGGATTGAATGGTTACCGGATGCCGTAATCGGAACAAACAAAAAGAATAAAGGACTTCGATACGACGGGAAATATGTGACGACGACAAAAGAGGCATCTCCGTTCGAGTCGTGGTTAGCCGGGCGGATGGACAGTGCGACACAGCATGAGCTCGATACCTACAAAACGACCCGGCCGATCGCAGCGACGAACTGGCCGACAACGGATCCGCTTGCGCATCCGAAGGAAGTGGAGGAAGAACAGGACTTGGTATCGATTGATTTCAACCATATCCAGGCCACAAAAGACTTTGCAGGCGGCGTCTTCGCCTCGTATCATATTTACCCATACTATCCTTCCTTCATCAAAGAAGAGTTTGGACGTAAAGGGGATACCGGATCAGAGTCGTACAGCCGTTATCTGAAGCGGATGAAAGACTATCATGATATGCCGTTACTCGTTTCCGAATTCGGCATTCCGAGTTCGCGTGGGAAAACCCATCTGGGTCCGAATGGATTTGATCAAGGTCATGTCAGTGAAGAAAATCAAGGCAAACTCGTGGCCAAGTTATATCAAGACATCGTCGAAACGAAGATGGCCGGAGGACTGGTCTTTATCTGGCAGGACGAATGGTTCAAACGAACGTGGAATACGATGGACTATGACGACGCCAACACACGTCCGCGCTGGTCAAATGTCCAAACGAGCGAGCAGCATTTCGGAATGCTCGGTTTCTTAAGAGCCGACATTACGATTGACGGCAAGATGGATGACTGGAGAGGATATGCACCGGTAGCAGAAACGGACGGTCAAGCCATTTACATGACATCGGATGAGGCCTATCTGTATGTGCGGATCGACCGGAAAAAAGTCGAACCGACGACACTCGCTTTTTCGACGAAGCCGAATGACGGCAATCTGCAAGTCGGACCGTTAAAATTGGACGAAGGAGCAGAATATCGTTTGACAATCGGCAATCAAGCACGCTTGGATGTCGATGAACGGTATGACATCTTCCGCTACCATTACGGCTTGAAAAAATCGTTTGAGATGGTCAAACCACCGTCAGATAAGCAAAATAGTGGAAACTTTAACCCAATCTACCAAATGCTCGATTACGCCAGACGGGATCCGGTCACTAAAAAAATCATCAAACCGGCCGTGAAGTGGGACACTGGTATTCTGCATGAAGGACCGCCGGAAAGTATTTTGACCGATATCTCTGACATCAAGCAAAAGCAAATCGAACTTCGGATCCCGTGGATGTTATTAAATATGCGGGACCCAAGCAAACATGAAATCATCGGAGATTTTTGGAAAGATGGGCTTGAGGCGAAGATGATCACGGAAGGGATTGAAGTGACCGGCCAGATCGGAACAACTCGGATTCCGGAATCTGACCGAGGATTCTACAATTGGTCAGAGTGGACGAATCCGCAACAACGTGAAGAATTAAAACCCGTCTATCAATCGATGCGGAAAGCATTCAAAAAGGGAGTGAAATAAATGCGTCGGGAAGACATGTGGAAACTGATTAATGCATCGATTACACCGGTCGACGAAGAAACGAGTTCTGCGCGTGTTGCGTCAGAAGAAGAAGTGGAACAATCGACTGCTGGTGTCGTCTTTATTCATACCGTCGGTTTAATGCCGGAAACGGTCAATGCTTTAATTGAACAGGGACATTGTGTTCGGACAGACATCTCTTATGCAGATGTCGTCCTCGCGAGCAAAGCTGTTGAAGAGGAACGGGTTCCGGTTCTTTACCTCAATCCGAATCAAGAGGACGTGTCCCTTTACCTGCTTGATAATGCGCGGGAAGTGATACCGGCGACCATCACCAAAGACATATTGCTCGATCGGATCAGCCGGTACAAACGGGTTCAGCGGATTGTTGACGCTGTGATCGTAACCGAAGATCCGCATTTGCAGCGTCTTTTGGAGCGGGAACTGACCAACCGTTTTGAGAATCTGTCCGTGTACGAACGGACAGAATCATTTTTGGAAGAACATGTAGCAACGCGCCCGTATCTGTTGGTCTTTTCTTCCGCGCTTCCACGTGCGGACGGTCTTGAACTGCTCTTACGTGCTAAAACAGAAAGTGTGATGCCGTTTCACGCCATCATGATTTCGATGTACAACCGTGAACGGGATCATGTCCTCGCCATCGAACGTGGCGTTGATGGTGTTATGACGTTGCCGCTTAAAATTGAAGAATTCCGTGCCTGGCTCAGAAAACTGGAGGGGATGAACGAATGAGATGGATTCTGACTTTCATCCTTATCCTCGTCATTCTTCAGGTGGCTGCTCTCATGTATCTGGTCATTCAAAAACGTAAACGCGCTAGGCAAGAGGATAACCGGCTGACATGGCAACTGCGTTTTCGGGACGACATCTACGATTATGCGACAGGTGAACAAACAGACATGCCAGATATCGTGCCGGGAAATGAAGACTTGGTTGAACTGGAGTTGTTTGCTTTGACGAATTTAACGGCAACCGAGGCGCATCAGGAAAAAATTTACCGTTATGTCGAAACGAAATTATTGTCTTATTATCAAAAACAAATCCGGCATCGTCGGATAGATCGCCGTCTAAATGCTTATGAAGCAATCGCGCAGTTCCGGTTAAGTCCGGTCGCTGACACTCTTCAGCAAAAATTGCATAAACAACTGTCAAAAGAAGAAGAAGACGTCATCATCCGGACGTTGGTCTCGATTTCTCCGAGCCTAGCCATCGAGGAAGCAAAACAGAAGAACGAGATCAGTTTTTTTGGAGCGGTACTCGCTGTCGGGCGAAGTCACGATTTATCGCCATGGATAAAAGACTTTGATCAGCTGACAGAGTCTTTTCAAATGGCGATTCTCCAACTGATTTATGACCGCGACGAGACAAAATATGCAGAGCTGGTCCGGAGCAAAACGAACGACGTCAATCCGGAAATCCGAAAACGGGCGTTGCGTGCGCTGACACGGATTGGTCTTGAAGAAGACTGGCAGCTTTATACTCCCTATCTGGAAGACGAAACGAGTTGGGTCGAGCAGATGTTAGCTTTGCGCTTTTTAGAAAATGTGACACCAAAGGATTCTGTCGACTACATCCTACCGTTTGTCGGCAGTCGTTCCTGGTGGGTACGAACGGCGGCATTTGATGCCCTGCTTGCCTGTGGTGGTCTCGAACAGTTGGCGCTTGTCGCAAAAGATCATCCTGACCGCTATGCGAAACAAAAAGCGACGGAACGGCTAGCAAAGGAGATGAAACAACATGTTGTCATCTGAAACCATTCAAAAAATCATTGATGTTTTATCATGGACTGTCCTGATTTATATGATTCTCGTCATCATTTTCTATTCCTCGTTGTATCTGATTTCGGCACAAATGGTCCGAAAACAACGATTCCGACGAAAGGAAAGTTCTTATCTTCCGTTGATGCGTTCTCTTTATACACGACCGGTCAGTATCCTTGTTCCGGCTTACAATGAAGAGTATACGATTGTCACGAGTGTTCAGGCGTTGCTTGCACTCGATTATCCGGAACATGAAGTCATTGTCATCAATGACGGATCAAGTGACGGGACAATGAGTGAACTGTTTAAGATGTACGAACTGGAAAAGGAATTGCGGTTTCCACGGATCCTGATTGGATCGCAACCGGTTAAACAGGTCTACCGTTCCCGAATCGATGCCCGTTTGATTGTCATCGATAAAGAAAACGGCGGAAAGGCGGATGCTTTGAATGCCGGAATCGACTATTCCAGTTATCCGTATTTCTGTTCACTGGACGCGGATTCAATTCTTGAGCGGGATGCGCTCTTGAAAGTCATGAAACCGATTGTTGAGTCCGATGAAGATGTCATTGCGACGTGCGGATCGATTTTCCTCGTCAACGGCTGTACAATCGAGGGCGGTGAAATTGTTGAGATTCGGACACCAAAACAACGGATCGTGTTGATGCAAATGATTGAGTACTTCCGGGCATTCCTGTTCGGTCGTCTTGGGCTAAGCCGTTTTAACATGCTCCTTATCGTTTCCGGGGCTTTTGGATTATTTCAAAAGGCAATCGTTGTTCAGGCTGGCGGGTACAAAGAAGGACTTGTCGGCGAGGACATGGAACTGGTTGTCCGGCTGCACCGGTACATGAAAGAAAATGATATCGACAAACGAATTGAGTACGTCCCGTCACCGGTCTGCTGGACTCAGGCACCGGATACGATGGAAGTCTTACGCTCACAACGGAGCCGTTGGCATCGTGGACTGGCGGAAACGTTATGGACGCATAAGCGGATGATTGGAAATCCGCGCTACGGCTTTGTCGGAAGTGTCTCGATGCTGTACTTCTTTTTGATTGAATTATTAGGTCCGATCGTCGAACTGATCGGTTATTTCATCATTCCATTAAATCTACTTGTCGGAACGCTAAATTTTGAGTTTGGCATCGTTCTGTTGACGGTGGCTCTATTGTATGGCTCATTATTATCGGCAGGGGCTGTCTTGCTTGAAGAATGGACGATGCACCGCTTTAAAAACGTCAAGGAATTGATTCGATTGTTCCTGTGGTCACTGACAGAATCGTTTTGGTACCGGCCGATCCTCGTGTTCTTTAAACTGGGCGGATTAATTCAGTTCATGACGGGACGCGGTCAATGGGGTAAAATGGAACGACAACGACTGGATGATGTCGTAACAGAAGAAGCGAAAGAAAAAACAAGTTGATTGTAAACTCGTAGGAGGACTGTTCGTGGATTTACTTCGAAACAAATGGTTTAAAGCCTTACTTTGGATTTTGACGATCTTCTTAGTCATCTGGGTCGGAACGAAAATCTCATTTTTATTCCAACCGATTAAAGTGATGTTAGCCCTGATTTTCCCACCGTTGATTATCGCCGGTATTTTTTATTACTTCACACTTGGAATTGTTGATGCACTGCAAAAGCGAGTCAAGAAGCGGGGTCTTGCTGTTTTAATCGTCCTGCTCGGATTTCTCGGTGTCATCACGATTGCCGTGGCATCCATCGGACCGATTCTGGTCGAGCAAGTCTCGGACTTCGTAACGAGCATTCCGAATCTGGTCGTCGAACTGCGGGACCAGACGCTGAACCTCCGGGATCAGCTGATGAACAATCGACTCATTTCCAACTGGGTACATGAAAATACCGATTTGTTTGATAAATGGACGAATGAAGCGACATCTTACATCGGGACGTTGTTCAAGTCGGTGTCGACCTCTGTCGGGACGATTTTCAGTGTCATTTCTTCGACCGTGCTGATCATCGTGCTTGTACCATTCATTTTGGTCTACATGTTACTCGACGGTTATAAGTTTCCGAATTCAGTCGTCAAACTTTTACCGAAAAGCTATGAAACGGAAACACGTAAAATTCTTCATGACATGCATGTGACGGTTAAACATTATGTGAATGGTCAAGTCATCGTTTCGTTATGTGTCGGTCTCATGTCGTTGATCGGATTCTTCCTCTCGGACATTCAATATGCGTTGCTGCTGGCGCTGTTCTGTACGGTCACGAATATCATTCCTTATCTCGGACCTTATATCGGTGCTGTTCCTGCAGTCATCGTCGGATTCATCGATGATCCAATCAAAGCGCTCTACGCCATCATTACGATTGTCGTTGCCCAACAGATTGAATCGAATCTGATTTCACCTTACGTCCAAGGGAAGACGTTGAAGGTCCACCCGTTGACCATCATCATCGTCTTACTCGTTGCCGGTAAAATTGGCGGCATCATCGGTGTCATCTTAGCGGTCCCGACGTATGCCGTGACCAAAGTCGTCGTTCAAAACATTGCCCGGATTTATCGTCTGCGTCAACAAAAGTTGGATGTCCAGATCGAGGAGTCACGGATCATTACCGATTCGACGAAATAAGAAATCCACAACCCTCTGCTTATGATGAAAGCAGAGGGTTTGTACTTTGTTGCTGAGAGGGATATGGTAAGAAGATAAGTTTCACAACTTCGACTCATTTTAGTTTATAAATTGATTGGAATCTTTTTTATAATGGTTATAATGTAGAGTAGAGAACGAAAGATAGATGAGAATGAAATCTTTGGACGTAAGGGGTAGAGCGCATGCATATCGTAGTTGTCGGTTTAAATAATAAGACGGCGCCTGTATCAATCCGCGAACAAGTCTCATTTGGGGAACATGAGATGAAGGGAGCGGTCGTTGCGCTACGTGACGAAAAAAGTATTTTCGAGAGCGTCATCGTTTCGACATGCAACCGGACAGAATTATATGTTGTTACGGATCAGCCGCATACAGGGCGTTATTATACAAAACGTTTTCTGGCGAACTGGTTTGGGTTGACGATGGAAGAATTAGAGCCGTATTTGTTCATTCACGAGGGATTTGACGCGATGAAGCATCTTTTCCGGGTGACGAGCGGGCTCGATTCGATGATTGTCGGCGAAACACAGATTCTCGGGCAAGTGAAGACCAGTTTCTTCACGGCACAAAAACTCGAGACGACAGGAACGGTTTTCAATAAATTGTTTAAAGAAGCGGTCACGCTTGCGAAACGCGCGCATGCTGAAACGGGAATCGGTGAAAATGCGGTGTCGGTCAGTGCAGCTGCCGTCACGCTCGCAGAACAGTTACTTGGATCGCTTGAAGATAAATCCATCGTGGTCATCGGTGCCGGAGAAACAGGCGAATTGACGACACTTAACCTGTATGAAGCGGGTGCCCGTGATATCACCGTCTTTAACCGGACGCTGGCCAAAGCCGAAGAAGTGGCGAATCGTTTCGAAGGATCCGCACATTCGATCAATGAAATGCAATGCGGTCTGCTTCGGGCTGACATCGTTATTTCTTCAACCGGAGCAAAACGGGCAATCATCAAACGTGAAGACATTGCTGCAGCACAATTGTTCCGAAGTGATCGTCCCTTCCTGTTGATTGATATCGCGGTTCCGCGTGATATCGAACCGACGGCAGGTGACTTGCCGGGTGTTCATTTATATGATGTCGATGATTTGACGTCGATCGTCCAGCAAAACATGGCAGAACGAATGAAAGAAGCAGCAAAAATCGAACGCCGGATTGAAGCTGCGATTGCCGAGTTCGAAGGGTGGATGACGACACTTGGTGTCGTTCCGATCATTACGGAACTCCGTGACCAGTCGCTTAAAATCCAGCAAGAGACAATGCAAAGCCTGGAGCGGAAGTTGCCGAACATGACAAATCGGGAAAAAACCGTGATCGGAAAACACATGAAATCCATCATCAATCAACTGTTACGCGAGCCATTATCCTATATCAAAGATGCAGCCGCAAAACCAGATGCCGATCAACGGATTGCGCAGTTCATGGATACGTTTGCATTAGACGAAGAACTGTTTGACAGTGCCGCTGAGGAAATGGTGTTACAGGAAGAAACAACAGCTGAACGGAAAGCTGTGAATCGGTGAACATAGACCGAATTGTGTTACAATAGAAAAGCATGGGGCGGACTTGTGCCGCCCCTTTATTATTGTACAGGGGGATTTCAGCATGCGAAAAATCATAGTAGGTTCACGTAGTTCAAAACTTGCGATGACACAAACAAAGTGGGTCATCGAACAATTGAAACAAGCAGGTGCACCATACGAATTCGAAATCAAGAATATCATCACGAAGGGTGACCGCATCCTTGACGTGACACTATCTAAAGTCGGCGGTAAAGGATTGTTCGTCAAAGAAATCGAACAACAGATGATTGACGAAGACATTGATTTTGCAGTGCATAGCATGAAAGATCTCCCGTCTGAGTTGCCGACAGGGCTCATCATCGGCGCGACACCTGCACGAGTCGATGCGCGTGATGCCTTGATTACGATGACAGGCGGCGGACTGGACTCGCTTCCGGAAGGCGCAATCGTTGGAACAAGCAGCTTACGCCGTGGTTCCCAATTACTCAAATTACGTCCGGATTTAAAAATCGAATCGATTCGTGGGAACATCGATACACGTCTTGAAAAGCTGAAAACAGGTCCGTTTGACGGCATTCTGCTTGCTGCTGCCGGTCTTCAGCGGATGGGCTGGTCGGATGAAATCGTTTCGGAATACATTTCAACGGATGATATGATTCCCGCAGTCGGACAAGGAATTTTGGCAATCGAATGCCGAGCGAACGATCAAGAAGTGCGCGACTTGTTGAATTTGATCCACGATCAGATGACAGAAAAAGTAGCCTTCGCCGAACGTTCTTTCTTAGCGGCAATCGAAGGAAGCTGTCATGTACCTGTCGGTGGATTTGCGACCATCAACGAAGATTTGTCGACGACACTCGTCGGATTCCTCGGTTCAGTGGACGGACAACAAATCTTGCTTGAACGGGAAACATCACTTGATCCGATGCAACTCGGTCAAACGGTTGCGACGCGTCTTCTCGATGCGGGTGGCCGTGAAATTCTCGCATCTTTACCGGATGATTTATAAACAACTGGTCTTGACGGGGAGTCGGCGGCCGACTGCAGAGCAAGTGGCGCGTTTAGCGGCACAACAGATTGAAGTCGTCCATCACCCGGTCATCGAAACGATTCCTGTCGCCTTTCAATTGCCGACAGCATTAGATTGGCTGATTGTCACGAGTCCGACCGGCGTCGAACGTATCCAGTCACAGCTTCCGTCTTTGCAGGACACAAAGATTGCCGTCGTCGGGTCGAAAACGGCGGCGGCGTTAATCCGGCAGGGACGGACACCTGATTTCATGCCATCCGCTTTTACTGGGGATGTGCTCGTCGAAGAATTACGACCGCTTCTCGAGACCGGTCAACGGATTTGTTTTGCCCGCGGGAACCGGTCACGTCAAGAACCGCTCGAACGATTAAGAAACGCCGTTGCGGCTGAAGTGTTGGAAGTCATCACGTACGAAACGAAGTTACGGGGGCTTCCGCCTGATGTGCTGCAACGTGCTACGTATATTGGATTACAAAGTCCTTCAGCTGTCGAAGCGATTGCTCCATTTTGCAAGGGGACGACCGCGACTTATGTGACGATCGGACCAATCACCGAGCAAGCCGCCCGACGATCTGGTTTGGCACCGCTTCTGGTCGCTGCTGTCTATACGCTTGACGGGCTGATTGACTGTATTTTAGAGGAGGAACTGTTATGAATACATTAGAATTCGCACGCCACCGCCGCTTACGCAATACAGCGTCATTACGCTCACTCGTCCGGGAAAATCATTTGCACAAATCCGATTTGATTTATCCGCTATTTATCGCGGAAGGGGACGACATCAAACGGGAAGTCAGCTCGATGCCGGGTGTGTTCAACTTATCACTCGATCATCTTGAAGCAGAAATCCAAGAAGTCGTTTCACTTGGTATTGAATCAGTCATCCTGTTCGGCGTACCGCACGATCATTTAAAAGATGAGCAGGGAACAGGGGCATTTCATGATCACGGGATCGTTCAAGAAGCGACACGACTCGTTAAAAAAGTTGCACCGCAACTGACGGTCATCGCAGATACGTGTTTATGTGAATACACGTCTACAGGACACTGCGGCATCGTTGCTGACGGAACCGTCGATAATGATGCATCACTTCCGTTACATGTCCAAACAGCGGTCTCACAAGCGCGTGCCGGTGCCGATATCATTGCACCGTCTTCGATGATGGACGGGTTCGTGGCAGCGATCCGCCAAGGACTGGATGAGAACGGCTTCAGCCATATCCCGGTCATGAGTTACGGCGTCAAGTATGCTTCCGCGTATTACGGACCGTTCCGTGATGCGGCAAACTCGGCTCCTGGTGAAGGCGACCGCAAAGGGTATCAAATGGATCCTGCAAACCGTCGGGAAGCGTTCCGTGAAGCAACAGCGGATGTTGATCAAGGTGCAGACTTCATGATCGTCAAACCGGCCCTTGCCTTTATGGATATCATTCGTGACGTCCGCGAACGCGTGGATCTGCCAATCGTTGCATACAACGTATCGGGTGAATATGCGATGGTCAAAGCCGCTGCATTAAACGGCTGGATTGATGAAGAACGAATCGTCATGGAGACAATGCTTGGATTTAAACGGGCCGGTGCCGATCTAATCATCACCTATTTCGCGAAAGACATTTGTCGTTACTTGGAGGGGTCAAAATGAGCTTAACGAATCAGAACTCAAAATCAAAAGCGGCGTTTGAACGCGCCTTGCCGCTCATGCCGGGTGGCGTCAACAGCCCGGTTCGTGCCTATAAATCAGTCGGAATGACACCGATTTTTGCAGAACGGGCACAAGGGTCACGGTTATATGACATCGATGGCAAAGAATACATCGACTATGTCTTGTCTTGGGGACCGATGATTCTTGGTCATGCGGATCCGATCGTGACAGCAGCGATTCAGGAACAAGCGACACGCGGTTGGAGCTACGGAACACCGACCGAAATCGAATCGGCGATGGCAGAAGTCGTCATCAGCCGTGTCCCGTCGGTTGAAGTCGTCCGGATGGTCAACTCGGGAACGGAAGCAACGATGGCTGCGCTTCGCCTCGCACGCGGCTATACCGGAAAAACAAAAATCCTGAAATTCGAAGGCTGTTACCATGGTCACGGCGATTCGCTGTTGATTAAAGCCGGATCAGGCGTGGCGACTCTCGGACTCCCGGATTCACCGGGCGTACCGGCACAAATTGCCAGCATGACATTGACGGTTCCATACAATGATATGGATGCGGTCCGGATTGCATTTGAAAAACACGGAGATGATATCGCAGGAGTCATCGTTGAACCGGCAGCCGGAAACATGGGCTTCGTTCCACCGCAACCGGGATTCCTCAAAGGACTTCGCGAAATCACGGAACAGTATGGCACACTCTTGATTTTTGATGAAGTCATGACCGGTTTCCGTGTCGGCTTCAACTGTGCGCAGGGATACTTCGGTGTCACGCCGGATATCACGTGTCTCGGTAAGGTCATCGGCGGCGGTATGCCGGTCGGTGCTTACGGTGGACGTCGCGATATCATGGAACAAATTGCGCCGCAAGGTCCGATTTACCAAGCGGGGACGTTATCAGGTAATCCGCTTGCGATGACAGCCGGTCTTGCGACATTGACGCAGCTGAAACCGGAACATTACGAAGAGTTTGACCGGAAAGCCGGTCGACTGGCGGAAGGGTATCTCGCAGCAGCAGCGAAATACAATATTCCGTTAACAACGAACCGGGCGGGCGCCATGTTCGGTGTCTTCTTCACGGATCAGCCGGTGACCAATTTCGAGCAGGCAAAATCGTCGAATCTCGACATGTTCCGTTCGTATTATCAAAAGATGGCAGCACGCGGCATCTTCTTACCACCGTCACAATTTGAAGGACTCTTCCTATCGACCGTTCATACGGACGAAGACATCGAGCAGACGATTGCAGCAGTCGAACTGACATTCAAGGAATTGCAACTCGAATTTAATCGTTAAGCAGTTCTTGACGCGCTACGGACGTCTCGGATAAAATGAAGAAAGATTAATTTGGAAAACAGCGATGACGGGAAGAGTAGTCAATCAACGGACTGTTATGAGAGAACACATCCATGGCTGAGAGATGTGACAGGACGTCCTGATGAAGGTCACCCCACGAGCTGGTCTCGTAAGCAACAGCAAGCGAGATCCGGATTGCCGCACGTTACGCGGGCTAGAGGGCACTCTGTAAAGAGTGAACTAAGGTGGTACCGCGGAAGAGCAACGGCTTCTTTCGTCCTTAGATGAGGACGAGAGAAGCCGTTTTTATTATGGATTAAAGGAGCGATTCAGATGCAGGAATTATCAATGCCAACCAAATATGATCCGCAGGCAACAGAAGAAAAATGGTACGACTTTTGGATGAAAGGGGAATACTTCAAAGCCGATCAGGATCCGGAAAAAGCGCCGTATACGATCGTCATCCCACCCCCGAACGTCACCGGGAAATTACACCTCGGTCATGCCTGGGATACAACACTTCAGGACATGCTGACACGGATGAAACGGATGCAGGGCTTCGACGTCTTGTACCTGCCGGGAATGGACCACGCCGGAATCGCGACGCAGGCAAAAGTCGAACAGAAACTCCGGGCGGAAGGCAAGTCACGTCTTGAAATGGGACGTGAGAAGTTCCTCGAACAATCATGGGCATGGAAAGAAGAGTATGCTTCAACGATCCGCGAACAATGGTCGAAACTCGGACTCGGACTCGATTATTCACGGGAACGGTTTACACTCGATGAAGGCTTGTCGGAAGCAGTTCAGGAAGTGTTCGTTAAATTGTATGAAAAAGGCTTGATCTACCGTGGTGAATACATCGTTAACTGGGATCCGGCGACGAAAACAGCCATCTCGGATATCGAAGTCATCTATAAGGACATCGAAGGAGCTTTCTATCACTTCAGTTATCCGTTGACGGACGGAAGCGGTCACGTCGAACTGGCGACGACACGTCCGGAAACGATGCTCGGCGATACGGCGATTGCCGTCAATCCGAAAGATGAGCGTTATGCGCACCTCGTCGGAAAAACGATCACGTTGCCAATCGTCGGCCAGGAAATCCCGATTGTTGCCGATGAGTACGTCGACATGGAATTTGGAACAGGTGTCGTTAAAATCACGCCGGCCCACGATCCGAACGACTTTGAAGTCGGAAACCGACATGATTTACCACGTGTCCTTGTCATGAACGAAGACGGCACGATGAATGAAAATGCCGGGAAATACGAAGGCATGGATCGTTTTGAATGCCGCAAGCAAATCGTTGAAGATCTAAAAGAATCAGGTGTCCTGATCAAGGTTGAACCGCATCTGCATTCCGTCGGTCACTCGGAACGGTCGGACGCGATCGTCGAGCCGTACTTGTCGCTCCAATGGTTCGTTAAAATGGAGCCGCTCGCTGAAAAAGCATTGAAAGAGCAGCAAGGCGAAGACAAAATCAACTTCATTCCGCAACGTTTCGAAAACACATACGTCCGCTGGATGGAAAACATCCGCGACTGGTGTGTCAGCCGTCAGCTCTGGTGGGGTCACCGGATTCCGGCCTGGTACCATAAAGAAACGGGTGAAGTCTACGTCGGCAAAGAAGCACCGTCTGACATCGAAAACTGGGAACAGGACAATGATGTGCTTGACACCTGGTTCTCTTCAGCGCTCTGGCCGTTCTCGACGATGGGTTGGCCAAATGAAGGGGCAGCTGATTATCAGAAGTACTTCCCGACGTCAACACTCGTGACGGGTTACGATATCATCGCCTTCTGGGTCTCACGGATGATCTTCCAGTCGTATGAATTCACAGGCGAACGTCCGTTCAACGATGTACTGATTCACGGTTTGATCCGCGACTCGGAAGGACGGAAAATGTCGAAGTCACTCGGTAACGGAATTGATCCGATGGATGTCATCGAGAAATACGGTGCTGATTCGCTGCGTTGGTTCTTAACGACCGGTTCAACACCAGGAAACGATTTACGTTTCTACTGGGAGAAAATCGAAGCGACGTGGAACTTCTCGAATAAATTATGGAACGCAAGCCGTTTTGCGTTGATGAACATGGACGGACTGACACATGAACAGATTGACCTGTCAGGTGAGAAATCACTGGCCGACCAATGGATCCTGACGCGTCTGAACACGACGATTGATGATGTAACACGTCTTTCGGACAAGTATGAGTTCGGTGAAGCCGGTCGTGTTCTCTATCACTTCATCTGGGAAGATTTCTGTAACTGGTACATCGAGATGGCGAAATTGCCGTTAAACGGTGAAGATGAAGCCGCTAAATTGACGACACGTTCGATTCTTGCGTATACGCTGGATCAAATCATGCGTCTGATGCATCCGTTCATGCCGTTCATCACGGAAGAGATTTGGCAACACTTGCCGCACGAAGGCGAAACGGTCACACGTGCTGCCTGGCCGACACGCAACGATTCACTGGACTTCCCAAAAGCTGTTCCGGCGTTCGAGGCGGTTCAGAACGTCATCCGTTCAGTCCGAAACATCCGTGCTGAAGTCAACGCACCGATGTCGAAACAAATCCAGTTGATGATTGCAACAAGTGACGATCAAGTCCAGCACGATTTAGAGACAAACGTCTCGTACTTGAAAAAGTTCACGAATGCCTCGGAATTGCTCGTCGAACGGAATATGCCAGCACCGGAAAAAGCGATGAGTGCCATCGTGACGGGAGCCGAATTATTCATTCCACTAGCTGATTTGATCAACATCGAAGAAGAAATCGCACGTCTGAATAAAGAACTGGTGAAATATACAAAAGAAGTCGAACGGGTCGAGAAGAAACTCAACAACCCGGGCTTCGTCGGGAAAGCTCCGGCACACGTCATTGAAGAAGAACAGGCAAAAGCACAAGACTATAAAGAGAAACGGGCGGCAGTCGAAGTCCGGATCAGCGAACTCGCAAAATAATCTTAACAGTGGCTCAAGTTTTCTTGAGTCACTTTTTTTAAAGGAGTGAACCAAGCGTGAGAACACGAGAAGATGTGCTCGAATGGTTATCGGCGTTACTGGCATTTGGCATCAAACCGGGGTTGAGCCGGATGAACGCGGTACTGGCGGAACTTGCAATTGATCCGGATGCGATTCCGACGATTCATGTTGCGGGAACAAACGGCAAAGGATCAACGGTCGCTTTTTTGCGGGAGATGGGTGTAGCGGAAGGATTGCAAATCGGAACCTTTACGTCACCGTATATCATTCAGTTCGAGGAACGAATCATGTTGAACGGTGTACCGATCAGTGAAGCGGATCTGGTTGAGGCGGCTAATGTGGTTCAAGCTGCAATCCTGAAATTAGAACCGGTAATCGGGGCAGTGACGGAATTTGAAGCCCTGACGGCACTCGCCTTTTATCATTTTCAACAGATTCGTCCTGATTTCGTCATTTATGAAGTCGGACTGGGCGGTCTGTATGATTCGACGAATGTCCTGAAGCAACCGAAAGCCGCCATTATTACTTCGATCGGTCACGATCATCAGGCGATTCTCGGAGATACGCTCCAAGAGATTGCTTTACAGAAGTTCGGGATCATTAAACAAGGTACACGAGTCATTGCGGGAAAACTGCAGGAAGAATTAACGGTGCCTTTGATGGCCTATTGTGGCGATCGGCAGGCGAGCCTGTCCTGGAGTCAGGAAGTCATCCGGCATTACCGGCTGAGTGAGACCGGCACATGGGCGACCTATGAAGGGATTCCCGAGACACGTCTAGGGCTGGAAGGGATCCATCAAGTCCACAATGCGGCGAACGCTGTCGTCTGTGCAAAACAACTCGGCTGGTCAAAAACGGCAATCCGGCGTGGACTGCGGAATGCGACGCATCCGGGACGGTTTGAGATCATCTCCCGCAAGCCGCGGATTATTTTGGACGGTGCCCATAATCCGGAAGGGGTGACGGCACTGGTTGAACGACTGAAGGAAGAGTCAAAACCGGTTCTCGTACTGTGTTCGATTTTACGTGACAAGGACCGCGAAGCGATGCTCAGACAGTTGCAGGAAGTGACGCCGAATATCTACGAAACGACGTTTGATTTTCCACGGGCGCGGTCGCTTGAAGAATTGAAGATGGACGGAGCGAATGCGATGGAACTCAACCGTTTTTTCAAGGAAGTGGATACGACGGAAAAGACGCTCATCGTCACGGGATCGCTCTATTTCATCAGCACGGTTCGCACATTACTAAAGGCACAGTCTTTTACAAAAAAGGGGAAACGCTGAAAGTCCTTGTATACTAATGGTGGGGTAATATAGTCCTAGATTGCATGATCTTAAGACGAGGAGACGATGGAGATGAAACGTTGGGTACGTCTGTTTTTAGTCAGCTTATTGATATTTACTAGTATTACGTATATACAACCACCATATACAAAGGCAGCAACCGGAGAGAAGTTTAAGATATTAGAAATCCGGGATGCCTGGTCAGCAACAAATCGCATCGATCCGAATACTGTCATCACATCGATGTTGACGGGATTGGATACAACTAAATATGAAATTAAGATGATGACCGTTAAGGAACTGAATGCCTCCCGTTTTCCACTTGACGGAGCATTTGATGCGATTGTCTTTGATTCGTCTGCATTTTCGGGTACAGATCGTTATTCGATGACGATTTCGGATACGAAAAAAAATCATAATACAAATAAAATTGAAAATGATATTACGAAGTTAAAAGCGAACGAAATTAAAAATGCATACATCAAAAAAGGATTACCAGTCTTTTTGCATCAAGATGTTTTAGCACAAACATCTAGCAATTTTAATTTGATTTTTAAAGATGTACCTGTCTATACCGACATGGCGACGATCATTACAAAATTAAAAGCACAGAAAATCGTTCGTCCTCGTCTTGAGCGGGCTTCTGCGCAACAACAGGGAACAGTTTTGACAGACGTTGATAAAAGTACGACGGCTGTTCCAAACGTACCGATTGATTTTACCTATACGACCAGTGTTGAAAATACGAACCAACTAGCGCAACTCTTCATTGATTTTGACAGCAATGATCAATTTGAGGAGTCGGAAAAAGTGGATGAAAAGCCTGCTGGAAAAACAGGTACGCTGAGCTATAATTTTAATGCTCCGAGCTATACCGGTCCACGAAACTGGATGATACGCGTTTCCAGTAGTGACGGGTTGACAGATTATAAAACCGGTAGTTTTTTGATGAAAGATCAGATTGCGGAAGCAAAAATTCTTCAAGTGACTCGGAGTGGAACGACTGGATCGATTAACGGCTTCATGAATACTGGAACGTTATTGAAACAGGATGGATTTTATGACTTTAATGTCGAAGTGATCACTGCAGACACATTTAATCAAACCTATTCGACTAAGAATTTAAACACAGCTTACGATATGTTGATTTTTGGTTTCCAAGATTCTTACGGAGCGGCTTCTTTGAGTGATGCTGCATCAAATGCGATCCTTGGATTTACAAATACGGGGCAAGGACTGATGTTGTCTCATGACACGATTTTTCGCCCAAATCAATCGACGATTCCCGAGCTGTTCTGGGAAAAGAAATTTGCTGATTTAGCAGGGCAAAAGAATTTTACGAACATGGGATATGCGGCGCCGCGTACTTCAGGACAAGCGGTCAAGCAAAATGATGGTGTCATGACATCCTATCCCTTCACGTTAGGAAGCAGTGTCTTAATTGCAACGACACATAACCAGTACTTTGGACTGGACTTGGAGCAATCAGATTTAATTCCATGGTATAACATTCGCGAAAATAGTGTTGCCGCCTCGAACCAGGATGCCGGTCGAACGATTGGTGATGCCCGAAATCATTATTATATGTATACGAAAGGGAACATTACCTATTCAGGTGCGGGACATACCTCGACATTCAGTCAACAGCAGGAAAAAGAATTGTTTTCGAACACGATGTACCGGGCATTCATTGGCGCAAACCATAAACCATTGATTAAAAACATCTTGCCTAACAATCAAGCAAGTTATTTGAACAATGAACCACTCACGATTTCGTATAAAGTAAATGATTATGACTTACGCGATCGGGTACTAAAAACACGAATCTATATTGATAACGAAAAAGTATACGAAAACAATAAACTTCAGAATAACTCATTTGTCAGTCAAACATTTGATGCTAAATTAGTTGGGAAAACTTCTGCGATTATTCGAATTGAGGCAGAAGATGAACGTGGCGCAAAAACTATTGAAACCCGAACGGTTCAAGTGGTTAAGCCGTCATCTTCTTCGCCCTTTACGTTACAGCGGTCAATTAATCCTACAACAATTCCTCAAGGCGAAATGGCAACCATCACATATACTATTAAACCGGAACCGATTTCACGAACATATGCAATCGGGGATAATGTTTCAAATAACGAAGCGTACGTCGTTAAAATGGAGGACATTAAGTTCAAAGAATTGCTTCCTAATAATCTTGAAATTTTATCGACAACCGGTATAGAAGATGCAGTTGTGACTAATCAAACAGTATCGGGAGCATTTAAAGGAATAGAATACCGGGAAGACATAGGTTCAGGTAAGTGGATTTCGAGCCAATCGGAGATTACGTTTAAAGTAACTGTTCGGGCAAAGGAAGATGCTGGAACGTATGTACTTGATAAAAAAGATAATACTTTAACATCAAATAAAAACGTCTATCGCTCCAATTCAACCGGAGATCGATTCACAAGTGTTGCGAATGACACACAGTCTTTCCAGGTCCTAGGATATGCGTTATCAAAATCGTATGCAACAGAAGCTAAAATTCCCTCGGTTCGTATCGATCTCAATACACCGTCTTATAAAGTTTTGCCGGAGATTAGTCCAGCAGGTAGTGAATACGGGACGTTGAAGTGGTCGATTGCAGACACGGACATTGCAACCATCAACCAAGAGGGAATCATTGTGCCGAAAAAAATCGGCACGACGGATATTAAATTGATTGTCCCTGTTGCAAATGGCAAAGAATTGGTCGCAACCTCTAAATTGACCATCAATGATGTATTTGGCGGACTGATTGTCCGTGACGTTCCGAATGTGTTGTACGTGGGACAAACGAAGGCAATGACCGGGGATGCCATCATGTTATCTGGAACGGATGCACCGATCAAATGGATAGTGACGAATCCTGGATCGGTTGAATCGAAAGGAAAAGAAACGGATACGTTGACTTTAACGGGTGTCAAACCCGGTATGCTGACTGTGCAGGCGGTCGTACCAGCTACAGCAGGCGCAACGACCTACTTGGCGCAATCACAAGTTTATACGATTGAAGTCAAGGTTCCGGAACTAACTGTGAATCCAAGCAACTTGGAACTATGGGCGGGAACGACTCAAAATGTGACCGCAACGTTTTCGCCGGATATCCGCTTACCGTTTGTTCTTTCTAAAATCAGTGATGCCATTGAATTGACTGCAACCGGTACCGGATATACCGTCAAAGGATTGACCGGGACTCCAAACGGTCCAGTCGATGCGGTATTACAACTAAGTGACTTCCCGGATACCCGTGCTGTAACAAAAATCAATGTGCGTGAAAATCCATTGACGTTGACGGCAAATGATTTGACGATGACGTTACAAGATGATCAAAAACGCCCGCTTCTCAATTGGTTGCCCGTTACGACGACAGAACGTTTCTATCGTCTCGAAGTCATGCAAGGAAAAGAATACGTCAAGACGGATGCGACTGCTCAGACGCTAAAGGCTCTTCGTCCGGGTGTTGCCCGAATCAAAGTGACTGCCTTAAAAGAAGACAAGAGTGTTTTTGAAGTATTGAAAGACGGGGAAAAAGAGAAGCAACCGTTGACGACAACCTTTAAAGTCACGATTTCATCTGACGGATCAACAGGAGAAAGTGATACGGATGTGTATTAAAGAGGAGCAAGCGACGTGACACGAAAAAAAATCATGCTCGTCGTTCTCCTGTTCTTAGTTGGAATTGGAGGAACGACCTATCTGTTAATTGATTATCGAAATCAACAAACGTTTGAAGAGAGCCTAAAGGTGAGTGATGCCACTAAGTTGCAACAGGCTGTAGCGACGGTTGATTTATCAACAAAAGAACGAAACCGATACATTCGGAAATTTCAAGAAACGCTTGAGTATGAAAAAGCACTTGTTTTGTTAGACCGGACAAGTGCCAAAAATCAACAAAATTGGTTTTATGTCGCTCAGTTTGCCCCGACCGATATCGTCAAACAATGGTTAGCGGCGGGCGCTTCGATGAAACAAGTAAATAAGAACAAACAAAATGTTTTGCATGTCGCAACAAGTATCAATCGTTCTGTTGATGCTTATGATTTACTCGTCAAACAAGCTTCAAAAAGTCAGCTGAATCAATTGGATCGATTTGGTCATACACCGCTTTATTATGCGACAGTCGATCAAAATCAAGAAGCGATGGAGTTGCTACTCGCAGCAGGCGCTGTTCCAGACAAAGGAACAGATCCACCGATTTATGAGACCGTTAAACAAAATCGGACCGACTTATACCAATTGTTAAAAACGAGTGGGGCCTCAGCAAACACGAAACAAGTTAAAAAAATAGCAAACAACTACGGGGCAGAATCATTTAAGTAACAAAAAACACGACATCCTCATAAAAAGGATGCCGTGTTTTTGTATGTCATGGAAGGCGTTTAGGTGTTTCAACATATAATTGAACGGCTCGGCTGAGCGGAAGCATTGCCGTCGGGTTTTGAAGAACACTGGCGTCATAGGTCAGACGAAGGCGGGATTTTTCAGCGTCCGCGGATTGCTTGGCTTTCATCAAGGTCTCGAGTACTGTTACATCTTGCGGGAAGCTGTTTTCCGGTAAATCCAGCGTTCCACGGTAGGCATTGACTTCGAGAATACCTTTCGTAAAGATTCCGCCTTGCAGGTTCATCGTAGAACCGACCGAATAAATTCGATTCAAGGCAGGATCATCACTGTATAAAAAAGCACTCATATCAGGTTTGGTTGTTTGTGGTGTTGAAAACTTATTCACACGATTAATCGTCAGGCTTCCTTTACTGAGAAGAATCAACGTATTTTGATTCGACGAACTGGCGATTCCTTGGATATTTGCATCATCGAGTCGACTCGAGCCCGTCGAAAATATCGTCGTCGCAAAGCTGACATTTCCTCGAATCAATAGATTACCGAGAACAATCATCGGGCGTTTGATTTCAAGTGGTTGATTCACCGGATTTAAAGAGGAAATGGTTAAGTTTCCATCAATGATGAGGGGTTCCATGGAGGCTTTAACGATATCATCAGTGATTGTCACTGTATTGTTTTCTGTTGGTGCCGGACGAATCAACTGTTTGTCTGTACTGAGTTCATTCAAAAAAGGTCCCGTTAAGACAGCTTGTTTGATAGGTTGAGCCCGCAAATATCCGGGCAATGTCGCAAGTGGTGTTGTACTTGGAATATTTAAAAAATCATTCAAGGCAAATTCAAAATCGAAAGGCACCAGTGCTTCTTTCGTTGCGATCAGGTCTGTCTTGACGGTCGGATCGAATACACTCGTATCACAAGATAAGAAGTCACGACAGCTCAATAAAGGCTGATCCTTTGGCTGGAAGACTTTGACTTGACCATCAATATAGGCACGGGCTGTTTTATCCGTGTAGGAGCCGGTTGCGCCATTGTAGATGAAGTTTGGTGACGCGGATACTTGTAACGGTTGCCGGGAGAAGACATTTCCTTGAATCCGCGGGGCACCGTTTAAAATGACTTGATTATCAGAGCCTAGAATGTAATATAAGAAACTTGGAATAGCGGACAAATAGACACGTTGCGCATACTTTTTCCGGACCGTCGGCTGATCGCCTTTTGTTTCTTCAACCTGTGCCGTCAAATCGAAGGCTTTGACGCGGACATTTGATGCGGCTTCATTTAATGTCACTTTGACGTTCGGTGCTGCAGTCGCAAGCTTTAAAATGATTTGATTGGTCGGGTCATTAAATAACTCCTTCGACGAACTCGTCGGACTGGTTCCGGCTGTCGTCGCGACGATTTGTTGTAAAGCAGCAATCGCTTGTTTCAATTCATTTTGTGTCGCTGATTCTACTTCGATATTCGTCCCACGAATTTCTGTCAGTCGTGTGGATTGGAGACTGATGCCAATCGTCGCGACAGCCAAAACGGATAGCACCGTTAATGTTACTAATACAAATAATAAAGTATAACCTTCTTCGGATTTTCGCATGGGTCATCCTTTCTCTCTTAAAAGCCAATCGTGCTTGTGAGGGTTTGTGTTTCTTCTTGATCGACGGACTGAATCGTTAAGGTGATCGTTAAGATACCGTGGACCACATAGACACCGGGGTAATCACCTGTCGTAATCGTGACCGTTTCCGGACGGGACAGGGTAAACGTTTTTTGCATGCTCGTCTGCTCATTGATGTTTTCGAGCGGACTCTTATAAATCAAGGTCGTTTGTTCTGTCTGTTTATCGTCGAATCTATACGTAACGGGCTCGACCACATCTTCTTGATTCGCGTTATACGGGACGAAACCAGCCGACCGTTCAAGTAAGCCGGTTGCTTGACTGAGACTGGGTAACGTTTTTTTGTAGAATGCGAGTTCGTTTGCTTGGTCGATTCGAATGGCATCAAACCCTGTGATTTCATTTAATATCAAACCAACCGAACTGTCTGCTTCGCTCCGCAATTCACTGATGATACCGGTCGCTTGAAAACTTTTTGTACCGGAGATGAATACTGTCAAAATGACGGCACTGAAAATAGCAGCGATGACGATGGCGACAAGCAACTCGACAAGCGAAAAGCCATCATTTCGTTGAGGGAAAACTTTGATTAAGCGTCGCATTGGTGATCGATCCTTTCAAAGACGTAATCGGCTCCGGTTGTCCATCCGGATAGACATAAATATACAAATCAAGCAGATTTGGATCGTTTTCACCGTTAATCTTACGGGGCGTGACACTGAACTTTACATCAAACGGTAGATTATTTATTTCAGCATCGTTGAAGATTGAGTCACAAATAGCCGATACACCACATGACGGCGTGTTCGGCGTCGGTATTTCAAAAGAACCATTCTGATAAATCGTTTGTTGTGCTTGTTCCTTCAAATCTTCAAAAACAAAGGGACCGGATTCTGTCTCGATAGCTTCCCGCTCGATATAGGAGGCGGCATTCTTTGCTAAATAATTGGCAAACGTCAATTCGGTACTGTCCCTTGACGCTGCGAGGGACTGGGAAAAGATACTGATTAACGATACAGAAATAATCGATAAAATCGTAATACTGACTAATACTTCAATTAATGAAAAACCAGCTTGCTTGTTTGGCACGGATTCACCTCATGTCTAAATCAATAGGATTTCTGGACTGAAAATTAAAAAAAGGTATGTATTCACACGTAGAGAAAGTATTTGTCAGGTAGGACTTATGTTTCATCATAATATTCATTATAATGGAAATACTAGACACCTGAAATGGTTATTTCATACGGAAAGGAAACAGATGATGATAAATTTCAAACGTTTTGCTGTCCATACGTTGCTGTTAGTCGCGTTAATTGCTCTAATCTATGTTCCTTCATTTGCCTTGATTTCTTTTACAGGCAAAGCAACAGTCATCGAAAACTTTTCTGATACCGCCCGAATCGGTTCCGTTCCAGTCAGCGGACTGACACGAAAAGAAGCAAAACCGAAAGTGCAGGAAGCCGTCACGTCCTGGTCTAAAAAAACACCATTGACCGTTGGAACAGGAGAAGAGACATTACCGATTCCGACCGAACTGGTGACATTTAAGGTCGAAGAATCCATCAAACAAGCTTCTTTGAAAAAAGGCGGATCTTTAAAGGTAACTGTCAATCAAACTGCAATGGAAGCCTATCTTGCCTCACAACCGATTACATATACAGAAGAACAGGTGAAGACGTTTAACACCTGGTTGATTAAAACAAGTAAAAAGCTGGAAGAAGGAAACTTTGACCCGGCTGAAACAGCAGCAGCGATTGATCCGGCAGGAGAAGTCGTCTCGAGTGTCACGTTTACGACACGTTCTGCAGCAGAAGAACAGATGATTGACGGAATGGCTCAAGTCGACATCAAAGCCGGCCAATTGATGAATGTTAAGACGTACGGCATGGATCCAGTGGCTGCCTCCTTTATTGGCAGTAAATTGTATGAACTATTTGCGAAAACACCATTTGAGATTGTCGAACGGATGCCGCATAAGGAATTACCGGACGACATCACACTTGGTTATGATGTCAAGATTGATGAGAAAACTGATTTTGCCGTTCGAAACACTCAAGCGGTTAATTACCAAGTCGTCGCGACGAAGAACGGGAGTGATGTCACGCTGGAATTACGCGGGACACCGTTCAAAGAAACGGTCACGGCCGTACTCGAAGCGGAAAAAACAATTCCGTACCGGACGATTACACGGTATTCTGCGACGCTGTCTGCAGGAACAAGCAGTGATACGCAGTCGGGGATTGAAGGAAAGTCGATTGAATTGTATCGTGTCACGAAATCCAATCAAGGAGAAGTCAAACGACTACTGGCCCTTGATTTTTATGCGGCGACACCAGCCATTGTGACGAAGAGCAGTCAAGAAGAGTTACCGCCTGTCGTCACACCACCGGCAGAAGAACCGTCAACCGACTCGACGGACGAGACGACGAATGATGAAACAACCAATGACTCGACAGATAACTCAACAACTGACTCAACGGATGGAACAACAGACGGAACGACGACACCAGAAGAACCTGTAACACCGGATCAACCGACGGTACCGGACACTCCGGATACGCCAACGACAGGAGACCCGGCATCTCCGGTCGAAGATGATTCGACGGAAGGCGCTGTTGGCTGATCTTGCCAAAAAGAAAAGAGGATGAATATGAACTGGACGGACTTAGCAATTGAACTTGGTATCATCATCGGTCTAGCGACCATCATTTGTGGTTTGATGTTTGCGATTCAAATCCCTTTTGTCACGACTACGGCAGCAAAAGTGATTCTGTCCTTGACGGCGCTCGTCCTGGTCACTTCCCTCTATTTAATCGTCAAGTTTGACTGGATTTCGAATCCTTTCGTAATTGCCGGTTACGTTGTATCGATTCTCGTTGTGACGGCAATCACGAGTGTCGTGGATGAAAGAAAGCAGAAACTGACACCACTGGACGAGGAAGAAACATGGCACGCGGAAGGATGACAACGTAAATGGCAATGAAACGAAAACGACTAGGTGAAATGCTGTTAGAAGAGAGTGTGGTGACGGAAGCGCAAATTGAAGAGGCGCTATCCGTCAAACGGACATCTGAAAAACTGGGGGATACGTTATTACGACTTGGTCACTTGACGGAACAACAGTTGATTGAAGCATTACATCATCAATTAAAAATTCCTGTCATTCAACTGTATAATTATCCGGTCGATGTGGCGGTAACGAAATTGATTTCAAAGGAACTGGCACAACGACATACGCTTGTACCGGTTTACCGCGAGGGGAATCGGCTGTTCATCGCGATGGCAGACCCGATGGACCTAATTGCGATTGATGACTTGCGACTTCAAACAGGATTAATGATTGAGGTAGGCCTTGCGACACGCGATGAAATCCGACGGACAATTTTAAAGTATTACGATATCGATTCGTCACTGCGAGAACTACTCGAGTCAGACGAGATGACGATTTCGGATACATCACGTGATACGGTTACACGTGAAGATGCTCCAATCATCCGTCTGGTCAATCAAATACTCGAGAACGGAATTTCCCAGCGGGCATCCGATATTCATATGGATCCACAAGAAACGTCACTTTCGATCCGGATCCGGATTGATGGTGAATTACGTACAGAAAACAATTATCCGAAACAGATTCAAAATATTTTAACGACCCGGATCAAAGTCATGAGTGAACTGGATATTACGGAAACTCGCTTACCACAGGATGGACGCATTAAATTTCTACATAATGGGGTTGCCTATGATTTCCGGGTCTCGACATTACCAACCGTCTACGGCGAAAAAGTCGTCATTCGGATTCTCGACAGTTCGAACTCGAACATCTCGATCGCAAAAATCGGATTCAGTGAACGGAACGAACAACAATTTCGTGAGATGCTCAAACGGCCAAACGGAATTATCTTAATCACGGGACCAACCGGATCAGGAAAGTCATCGACCTTGTATGCGGCTTTAAATGAATTAAATGATGAAACACGTAATATCATTACGGTTGAAGACCCGGTCGAATACCAAGTGGACGGCATCAATCAGGTCCAGGTCAACTCGAAAATCGGTCTGACGTTTGCCAGCGGACTCCGCTCGATTCTCAGGCAGGATCCAAACGTCGTCATGGTCGGGGAAATTCGTGACATCGAGACAGCCGAGATTTCGATCCGGGCTTCATTAACCGGTCACCTCGTCCTGTCGACGTTACACACGAATTCAGCCGTCAGCTCGATTACCCGATTGATTGATATGGGAGTTGAGCCGTTCCTTGTGGCCGCTTCGGTCACCGGACTGATCGCCCAGCGGCTTGTCCGGCGGGTTTGCCGTGACTGCGGGGAAGTTCAGCCGTTATCGAAGCGCGAAGAAGAGTTGTTTGCGCAAGAAGGTATCACAGCGACGACCGTCATGCGTGGACGAGGCTGTTCCTCTTGTAATATGACAGGTTATCGTGGACGTCTGGCGATACAGGAAGTCGTCGTGGTGGATGAGAGCTTACGACGGATGATTATGAATCAATCAACGGAGAGTGAAATCACGATGTATGTCAAATCACAAGGACAACGGTTATTGTTGGCGGACGGTTTAGCCAAAGTCGCGCAAGGTATCACGACGACGGAAGAAATTCTACGGACGGTGATTTCCGAATGAGTACGATGGAGCGCGCCCAAATTGAAGATATCTTACGATCGTCGAAAGAAAAAGAAGCATCCGATGTCCACCTGACGGCCGGTTCACCGCCGGTCTTTCGCATCAACGGCACCTTGACACCATTCGGTACAGAAAAGATGAAACCGGTCATAATCGAAGGGTTCGTCCGCTCCCTTATTACCGAGGAAATGTTTTTACAGTTAAAACAGGACCGGGATATTGATTTTTCATTTGGTGTGACAGGAGTGGCACGCTACCGCGTCAATTGTTTTTATCAACGCGGGGCGTTGTCGATGGCCTTTCGGACGATTCCGACTGAAGTACCGACACTCGATCAATTGTCATTGCCGCCGGTCTTAAAACGTTTCCTGACGAAGCCGCACGGCTTGATTCTCGTGACCGGTCCGACGGGTTCCGGGAAATCGACGACACTGGCAGCGATGATCAATGAAATCAACCAGACGATGTATAAGCGGATCATCACGCTCGAAGATCCGATCGAATATTTACACAGTCATCAGAAAAGTCTGATCGACCAGCGGGAAATCGGCATCGATGCCCCGCGTTTTGCGACCGGCTTACGGTCCGCCCTTCGCCAGGATCCAGATGTCATCCTGCTAGGTGAGATGCGGGATCTTGAAACAATTTCAACAGCGGTGACGGCAGCAGAGACTGGTCATTTAGTTTTTGCGACGGTCCATACGTCGACGGCGGCATCGACGGTCAGTCGGATCATCGACGTCTTTCCATCCGAGCAACAAGACCAGATTCGGGCTCAACTCGCGAACGTTCTAGCCGGTGTCGTCTCACAACGGCTGATGCCACGAACGGATGGAACCGGTCGTGTCGCAGCACTTGAAATCATGGTTGATACACCCGCCGTCTCAAACTTAATCCGGACCGGGAAAGAATATCAGATCCAATCGGTCCTACAGACAGGGAAGCAATACGGCATGCAGACGATGCAGATGGCATTACAAGACTTAGTGAGTCGAGGTTTGATTCCAGCATCAGCCGCGACACCTTACATATCGGGGTGAACCAATGACAGTCTTCAAATATGAAGGTCGTACGATGACCGGTAAACGTAAAAAAGGAAAAATTACGGCACTTACGAAACGGGAAGCAGCGGAACGCTTACGGACGGATCAAATTGCCGTGACGTTACTTGAGAAGCAAGAGTCCAAAGGCTTAAATACGGAAATCACATTTTTGACTGCCAAACCGAAAATCGAGCATCTTGTCATGTATGCCCGGCAGTTCGCGACACTCGTCCGGTCCGGTGTCTCAATTGTCAAAGCGACGGAAATCTTACGGAAACAGACGGAATCAAAGCCGCTGGAACGGGCGCTGGTCGAAGTTGAGGATGACTTGCGAAGCGGGATTCAATTTTCGCAAGCGATTGAAAAACATCCGCGTGTCTTTGATACCTTTTTCGTCAGTATGGCAATGGCGGGTGAGGCAAGCGGAAACCTAGAAGAAGCGCTCGATAACATCGTGACCCAGCTCCAAAAACAGTATGAAATCAAACGGAAAGTCATCTCGGCGTTGATTTATCCGGCGGTCGTCTCAATTGTTGCCATTGGTGTTGTTGTCTTTTTGATGCTGAACGTCGTTCCGACGTTCGCCTCGATTTTTGATCAGCTCGGCAGTGAGTTGCCGTTGATCACGAAGATCGTTGTCGCCGTCTCTGACTTTTTTGTTGCCTACTGGTGGGTCTTACTCTTAATTGTGTTTGGTTTACTCGGATTACTGTACTTTAACTTAAAAAATGAGCGGCAACGGGTTGTCTTCGACCGTTTACTGTTGATGATTCCTGTGTTCGGTCCGTTGATTCAAAAGTCACAAATTGCGTTAATGACCCGTGGACTGGCTGTCTTATTGAATGCATCGGTTCCGATTCTTACATCGCTTGACATTACGGAACGCATCGTCACGAACCGGGTCATCCGTAAAGGAATTGCCGCTGCCAACGAAGCGATGTCGCGGGGGATTCCGATGAACGAGCCGTTAGCGAAAAACAAATATTTTCCACCTCTTGTCACACAGATGATTGCGATTGGGGAAGAATCGGGACGACTCGACTCGATGTTGACGGAAGTCGCCGATTTTTACGAAACGGAAGTTGAAACGACGACCGACCGCTTGAAGTCAATCATCGAGCCGTTATTGATTGTCGTACTCGCGGTTATCGTCGGTGTGATTGTCATCGCTGTCGTTGTTCCGATGTTCAAAATCTATTCCGATATTCAGTCAAGTTGACAACTGCGAAAACATTTACCTGATGTAGAAAAAATCCATTTTCTACAAAAAATATGGTGCTACTATAATAGTATCAATTTGGATAGTATGACCTATACGTCAGGAACAGTAAAAAAGTACTAGGGAGGAATAATAAACATGTTAGAACGTCTGAAAGAGATTTGGCTCGATGCCAAACAAATGCGTGACGAGCGCGGCTTGACATTGATCGAGTTACTCGTTGTTGTCGTTATTTTAGGAATCATTGCAGCAATCGCTGTCGTCGCCATCGGCGGATTGATTGAAAACTCACGTAAGGATGCCGTTGTATCCGATGCGAAACAATTGGTAGCAGCAGCGAAACTTTATACGTCTTCGAACCCAGTTCAGCCTGGGGAAACGGTTAAAGTTGGAGTGAACGAAAATAAAAAGCCGATTTCAGCTAATGCAGTTGCTAAAGGTACAAAAGAGGCACCAAGAACAGACTCATTGAAAAAATACATCGATGATATGAAGGATGCTTTAAATTCAGATGCAGATTATGCAGATTCATTTGTGACGGTTACTGAGAAAAATGGTTCATATGAGTATGCAGTTACTTTAACAAGTGCATCAACAGATTATACATACTTTACAGCAGCGCCACCAAAAGACTTAAAACGTGCTGGAGTAGTTGAAAAATAAGTTGAGAGCCCCCATCTCGGGGGTTTTTTTCTGAACTTTTTTAAGGAGGGAACTGTATGATGACAGTCGTCTTTACCGTTTACTTTTTTCTGATCGGAATGCTCGTGACATCCTTTACGAACGTCGTCGGCTTACGTGTCCCGGTCGGGGAATCAATTGTCCGTCCGCGCTCGCATTGTCCGAACTGTGGGCATGTCCTTGGTCCGCTTGAGCTGACACCGGTCATCGGGTATTTGGTATTGCGTGGGAAATGCCGGACGTGTCAGTTGCCGATTTCGATCAAGTATCCGGTACTTGAACTGCTTGGTGGTATTATGTACGCCTATGCCTTTTATCAATTCGGTTGGTCGATGCAATTCGTCATGTCGATTTTGTTGACGAGCCTGCTCAGTATTCTCGTCATGTCGGACCTTGCCTACATGTTGATTCCGAACAAAATCTTATTATTCTTTTTACCGATTAGTCTGATTGTTCGCTACCTTTCTCCCCTCGAGAACTGGTATAATCCAATTATTGGCGGATTCGTCGGATTCTTTCTATTGTTCGTGATCTTTCTTGCGTCACGACAAGGGATGGGAGCAGGGGACGTCAAGTTGTTTGGTGTGCTCGGGATTTTTTTAGGTCCGTTACACGTCGTCATCGCCTTGTTCGTTTCCGCCTTCGTCGGATCGATTGTCGGACTGGGTTTACTCGGCTTAAAACGCGTTGAACGAAAACAGCCGATTCCGTTTGTTCCCTCGATTGCTGTCGGAACGTTACTGACATATTATTTCGCGGACGATTGGGTGAAGCTTTATCTCGATCTGTTCCTCTAGGAAAGGAAGAATATACATATGGCGCAAGCTCGGCGCAGAGGTACATATATCTACTTTAATTTCACAGATGTCGGGATTTTTGGAGCGGTCGTCAAAAAGGGGGTCATTAAGCGGCGGGGTGTCGTTTCCTTACCTCCGGGAACCCTTCAGGGTGGATGGCTCCAACCGGAAGCATCACTCGATCTGATTTTTGACAGCTTACTAGCGAAGTTGAAGGTGCCCCGCGGTTCACAGGCGGTCCTCGCGATTGACGGATCACTCGTCCTGGCACGGAAACTTGAAATTCCGGAGACCGTCGAAACCAATCAGATTCGCGGTTATTTGTTCATGGAACTGGGACACAGTATCGTCTTACCGTTTGAAGAACCTTATTTTGATTACACGTTGCTCGAAGAAGACGGTAAACGGGAAATCATGTTGTATGCAGCACCAAACGAAGCGTTAAAACAATACATGGAACTATTCCGGAAAAAACATATCCGCCTCGTGGCAGCGGAACCGCAACCACTGGCGACATTTTTTGGTCTCGATTCGCTGTATGAAGTCGAAGCCGACAGCAATCTGTTGATTTGGAACGTCAATGCGACGAATCATCAGTTGATCATCATCGAAGACAAAGTCCCGCGTCTGATACGTTCGGTCGATACATTTGTCGCGAATGCCTGGGAAGTCGATGTCATCGAGGACCGGTTGCATTACCGCTATCAATCAGATGATGCCAACGTCGAATTCATCCTGGAAGAGATGTTACTGGAATTTTCACGTGTGCTTGATTTCTATCGTTTTTCGTTAGCGCGTGACGGGCGGGAAATCAGCCGTGTCATGCTGACGGGAGATTTTTCGTTTCAAGAGGAACTGGTACGCCGGTTCGAAACGAACTTTGACGTCCGGTTGGAACAAGTTCCGGATGTACTCGATGTAGCGGGGCAGCCGATTCCAAAAGCTTACTTACCCCTCGTCGGTTTAGCGACAGTCCATAAAGACCGGATTAATTTATTGCCGGACAGTGATGTCGCACCAAAGTTTCCGTTGATTGCCTCGCTGATTCTGCTGCTACTCGGCGGGGTGGCAGGCGGATATCTGTACTGGCAGACCGATCAATTTGCTGACCGGCTCGAGACGGCAAATAATCAGATCCAAATCGTCCGGACGTTGCAATCGGAATCCGCTCAGTCGGCCAAACAAGAAGTTGCGCAGCTCAAGCAAACCGTCGACGGACTGGAAGCGACACCACGTCCGGCTGTGCCGGCTTTGGAACGGATTACGCGGTATCTGCCGGAACGCGGCTATATTCTGCAGTTTGCCTATGGAGCCGATCATCTTGTGACGATGAATGCCCAGTTTGAGACGCTCGATGAGTTAAACGGTTTTTACCGTCAATTGTTGACGGATACGGCCTTTACCGGAGTGACGTTAACGAATGTCACGACGAAAACGATGAATGAAGAAGCGGAAGTCGTCACATCAACGACGATCGATCCGACGACCGGCGAAGAGATTCCGACGACGACCATTACGCCGACGGACGAGACGGAGACGGAAGAACCCCGCTATATCGGGCAATTTGGTCTGACGGTTGTCCCGGCGGAAGTCATCAAAGGGGAAACGAACCAGGCGGATCCCGATGCGCCGAAGGAAGATGCAACGACGGATGCCGTGGTCGATCCGGGAGCGGAAGCGACGGAAACGGTGGAACCACCGACGACCGGCACAGAAGCGGACGAACCGGTTTCGACTGAAGTAGAGGAGGTGGAAGAAAATTGAAACGATACAGCGGTCTCATTCTTCTTGCCTTGACGATTGTCTTGATTGTCGGGGGGCTCGGCTACTTCGGTTATACGACGTACACGACGTATCAGGAATTACAGCAAACCGAAGCAACGCTTGAACGGGAACAGATGGCGCTTGAAGCGGCAAAAGCGAATGAACAGAAAGTCGATGTTGCTGAATCTAGCTTCCTCCAAAAACAGGTGCCGGTCGTACCGGCGAATGATGATGTGATTGATGCGATCAATGCGGCCAGTCAAATTGCCGGTGTGAAAGTCCAAGCCATCACGTTTGGCGCAACCGGAACGGAAGCAGCTCCTGCATCGCCGGTCCAGTCAACGCCTGCCGTGGACGGTGCAATGGCGACGGAATCCGAGACGGAAGCTGCGGCAACGGCAGAGACACCGGTTGCGACCACAACGGCGACGGCACTGCCTGCTTCTTTGACGGTCGAAGCCCCGTCCTATCTTGAACTGATGGCTTTTCTTAAACAAATCGAACGGACGGACCGGATTACGATTTTACGCCAAATCCAGTTGACCGGTCCGGATGAACCGGGTCCAGGGAGCCAGACGATTGTCCTTGAAGACGAAATGATGTCCTTTACAGTGGAAATCGAGAGTTACTACCGTCCGGATTTAACCAAGTTGATACCGGATAAACAGACGCCGCTTCAGGAGACGACTCCGAAATCGGATCCGTTTGTCGATGTTACAGGTAATTAACCCCAAAGCAGGTGTTGCTCTGACTCGGAGCGGCACTTGTTTTTCGTTATACTGAAAGTTGATTCCAGTAAGACTGGTCGAAAAAGAAGGAAAAGAGCGTGATACTGATGATAACGCAACACTCATTGATTCTGGCTTCGGCCTCTCCGAGACGGACCGAACTGTTACGGCAGATCGGTGTGCCCCATGTGATACGACCGGCCGATGTGTTGGAGGAAGCCCCGTATCCGATGTCAGCTGACGAGTACGTGATGTATTTATCACGGAAAAAAGCCCGGACCGTGGCGAAGTCCGGTGAAATCGTCCTGGCAGCAGATACGGTTGTCGCCCTGGATCGGCACATTCTTGAAAAACCGGTCGATCAAACGGCTGCTCTCGAGATGTTACGACGGTTATCCGGACGGACACATGAAGTCGTGACCGGCGTGACGATATTAACGGACGAGCGGGAGGAGACTTTTACGATCACGACGAAGGTCCGATTCTGCGATATCCCGGAAAGCTGGATGCTGGCTTATGTTGCGACAGAGGAACCGTATGACAAGGCAGGCGGATACGGGATTCAGGGAAAAGGTGGTCTATTCGTCGAAGCGATTGACGGCGACTATTATAATGTCGTCGGTTTACCGATCAATCCAATCAGCCGTCGTCTCGAAACATTTGGAATCAAGCCGATGTTCGCGTAATTTCATGAACAGAAAGGTCGGATGAAGTGATTGAATGGCCAAAGGATATGATTCAGTTAAAGGGTTTGGCACAGGCGACGACGGTGGAGTTATTGGCATGTCTCGTCCGCAGCGGGACACGGAACCGAAGCCCGCTTGAAATTGCTGAAGATTTACTCGACATTTATCCGTCGCTAATTGAACTGGAAGCGGCAGGTGTCGGGGGACTGGAAAAGGCACCGGGCGTCGGCAAAGCAAAGGCGCTTCAAATCATGGCGGGACTTGAACTCGGGCGGCGGCTTGTCACGGAACCGAAATGGGTCCGTCCGGTCGTCCGCTCACCCGATGATGCCGCCGAATTATTGATGGAAGAGATGCGGCTCTATCAGCAGGAACACTTCATCTGCCTGTACTTGAATACAAAAAATGAGGTCATCTCGAAGAAGACGCTGTTTATCGGAGGGCTCAATACATCGATTGTTCACCCGCGCGACATATTTCGGGAGGCCATCCGTTGTTCGGCGGCAAGCTTCATTGCTGTCCATAATCATCCGTCCGGCGATCCGACGCCGAGCCGGGAAGATATCGAAGTCTCGGAACGAATGGTCGAAGCGGGCAGATTGATCGGAATCAGTTGCATCGATCACCTCGTCATCGGGCATGGACAATTTATTAGTATGAAACAGCGGGGATTTATGTAAGAATAACGTCTGAGGGGGAACTGTGCTTCCTGACCTCAGGCGTTTTTAGTTTTGTAACAACCATTGAACTGTAAACAAGCTGTAACGTTTTAACGCTTTCCAAGGAAGGCTTTTCCGTTATAATTAGTGAAGTGTATTCTCAGAGAGGGGTTTTTTGAATAATGTTTGGATCATTTAGCCGTGAAATCGGCATTGACTTAGGTACGGCAAATACGCTCGTTTATGTGAAGGGGCAAGGAATCGTCGTGCGCGAACCTTCTGTCGTCGCATTCCGTACCGATACAGGCAAGATTGAAGCAGTAGGTAACGCAGCAAAAAACATGATTGGACGGACACCGGGAAACGTGACGGCACGACGCCCGATGAAAGATGGGGTTATCGCCGATTATGAAACAACGGCTACGATGATCAAATACTTCATGGATCAAGCAACAAAGAAAAAAGGATTATTTTCTTCTAAAACAAACGTCATGATTTGTGTACCGAGCGGGATTACGTCCGTTGAAAAACGTGCGGTCGAAGACGCGGCGAAACTTGCTGGTGCACGTGAAGCCTATACGATTGAAGAACCGTTTGCAGCAGCAATCGGAGCAGGTCTCCCGGTTTCTGAACCAACAGGATCAATGGTCGTCGATATCGGTGGCGGAACGACGGAAGTCGCGGTCATTTCACTTGGCGGTATCGTGACAAGCCAATCGATTCGTGTCGGTGGAGACGAGATGGACGAGTCAATCATTCGTTACATCAAATCGAAATACAACCTGATGATCGGTGAACGGACGGCTGAAACGTTGAAAATGACAATCGGTTATGCCCGGATTGATGAAGAGTCGGAAAACGAGACGATGGAAATTCGTGGACGTGATCTCGTGACGGGACTTCCGAAACAAATCGAAGTCACAAGCGCAGAAATTTGTGATGCGTTATCAGATACGGTCGATGCAATTTTAGCCGGTGTCAAACACACGCTTGAACAAACACCGCCGGAATTATCAGCAGACGTCATGGACCGCGGAATTGTCTTGACAGGCGGCGGCGCCCTTCTGAAAAACTTGGATGCCGTGATTGAAGATGAAACACGCATCTTGACACTCGTTGCGGAAAACGCGCTTGATTGTGTCGCAATCGGTACAGGTAAATCATTGGAGATGATGAATGTGTTACGTTCGAAATCAGGCATCTCACAAAAAAGATAAGGACGGGATGAGCGATGAAGCGATTTTTAAATAATCGAAAACTGCTCATCACACTCCTTAGTTTTCTCCTTTTGGTGATTTTAATCGGAATTTCGCTCCAAGGACGTAACCAGACCCACTGGTATCAAAGTTTTGTCCGCGATACCGTCGGGGTTGGCCAACGTCTTTTTGCGACACCGATTGGCTGGATTGATGATACGGTCACTTCGGTTAAAGAAGTGCGCGATGTGTATAAGGAAAATGAGTATTTAAAATCACGACTGGGCGACTATGCCGGAAATTCCGTCAAAGTCCGCGATTTGGAACGTGAGAACAATGAATTAAAAGACATGTTGAAGCTAAAAGGATCGATTCGGGATTATACGTTATTGCCGGCAGAAATGATCGGTCGAACGTCATCCGAATGGCAACGCTTCGTCACGGTCAATATCGGAAAAGAACAAGGTGTCAAAGCCAATATGGCCGTCGTGACAGCAGATGGTTTAATTGGCCGTGTCATTCAGACAAGTGCCTACACATCACTCGTTCAATTGTTATCAGATACGAGCCGGACGAACAATGTCTCAGCAGTTGCGGACGATACGAAAGGAAAAAGTGTCTTCGGTACGATCGAAGGATTTGATGAAGAGACGAATCTCTTGAAATTCACGAAGATTCCGAACGACGCCAAACTGAAAAAAGGTCAGACTGTTACGACATCCGGACTCGGTGGTAAGTATCCGAGTGGTATCGTGGTCGGAAAGATCGAACAAGTGAAATCGGATCAATACGGTGCTTCGAAAATCGCATACGTCAAACCGGCAGCAGACTTCGAACAGTTTGGTCACGTTTTCGTGATTCAACGCGAAGCGAAGGAACCTTTCGCTGAGACCGACAAGGGAGGGGACACTAGTGAATAACATCAAGTTGTTTTTCGCCGTGTTCCTTCTTTTTATCTTGGAAGGAACGTTGTTCGCAGGTCCGCTTGGAGACGGCTCTCCTTACGTCATTCATGTTACGTTGATCGCGTTGATGTTTTTAGGGCGTTATGGAAAAATTGAGCAAGCGCTTGGTTTTGGACTGCTGTTCGGTCTGTTATATGATTTCGTCTATTCGGATATCATCGGAATTTATTTATTTGCGCTATCTGCCATTCCGCTTTTTAGTAGCTTCGTGCTAAAATATGTAAAGGAGAACGTATTAACGATTATCGTCACCTTTACGTTCAGCGCTATTTTGTTTGAACTGGATATTTATTTCTTCACGGCTTCGGTCGTAGGAGTCGGTGTTCCCTTCAAGGAACTCGCGACACAAATCATTCCAAGGAGTCTCATTGCTCAGTTGATTGGGATCATCGTGCTGTATTATCCGATGACGCGACTGGTGCAATCCACATTTGATGAGAAAAGAGGATGAGTCATGATTGAGCGTAAGCGTTATGTAACGATGAAGGGCCATCGTGGTGGCCTCGCCGTCTATGTAAATGAAAGGTGCAGTGTGGATGAATTTCTTGACGATTTAGAATTGACGCTTGCCGACAAATCCGTCGAGAACGGACGCGCCGTTCCGATTACTTTCTTCTTCGGTCGCCGTTACGTCGACGAAGGCGTTGTGACGGCTGTCGAATCCATCGTTGCGCGTCATGATTCATTTTCGTTTAATGGGTACGACAGCGAGTGTCTGACGAAGGATGAAGCAAAAGCTCTTTACGGGGACCGAACGTTTCATTACTTTGGCGGCACGGCCCGCAGTGGGCATGTCGTAGATGTTGAAGGATCGATCGTCGTCATTGGCGACATCAATCCGGGAGCCGTCGTTCACGCAACCGGCAGTATTTATTGCCTGGGGGCGTTACGGGGAACGGTTCATGCAGGAAAAGGCGGGAACGAGCAGGCTGTCATTGCGGCAAGTATCCTGCAGCCAAAATGGATTTCGATTTCCGACTTCGTACATGAAGATCCGGATGATGCGCCGATCAAGGCGTTAGAAATGGGTTGTGCTTTTGTAGGGGAAACAGGAGTCGAATTTTCTCGTCTTCAAACCGTTCCGCTTGCGCGGATGGATCAATTTGCGATTGATAGTGAAAGAGGGTGACAGATATGGAACAAGTGAAAGAACAGGTACATAAAGATGCGAAAACGCATGTGGGACGTGCCATCGTCGTCACATCTGGTAAAGGTGGAGTCGGTAAGACGACGACAACTGCAAACATCGGGACAGCACTTGCGCTGATGGGGAATTCGGTTTGTCTCGTCGATACAGATATCGGTCTTCGGAATCTGGATATCGTACTTGGCCTCGACAACCGGAGTATCTATAATATCGTTGACGTCGTGACCGGACAATGTAAACTGCATCAAGCCCTCGTCCGTGATAAACGTTTTGAAGAGATGTATCTGTTACCTGCTGCTCAGTCTAAGGATAAATCATCCGTCACACCGGAACAGGTAAAAGGCATCATTGACTCATTAAAATTAGAGTATGACTTTGTTTTGATTGACTGCCCGGCAGGAATCGAGCAAGGATTCATGAATGCGATTGCCGGTGCAGACGAAGCCATTATTGTCACGACACCGGAAAAAGCTGCGGTTCAGGATGCAGACCGGATCATCGGGATGCTGGAGCGTTCGGAGCGTCAAATCGTGCCGAAGCTCGTCGTTAACCGTGTCCGCTCGCATATGATGGCGGCTGGAGATATGCTCGACATCGACGAAATCATGCGTATCTTGTCGATCGATCTGCTTGGTTTGATCGTCGATGACGAAGAAGTCATCGCGGCGTCTCACCGGGGCGTACCGGTAACGATGAATCCGGATAACCGGGCTGGTCTCGGCTACCGGAACATCACACGACGGATTCTCGGCGAATCGGTTCCGTTACTCGACATCATGGAACAGCCGCAAAAAGGATTTTTCGTGAAACTGAAAAAAATGCTTGGCATGAAATAAGATGGGGAAAAATAGACTAGAAGGGTTTTATGCTTCTAGTCTATTTTTCATGGAGGAATGAAGATGAAATGGATTAGTGAACAGACTCCGTCCCTGGAACGGGTAGCGTTGGTCGAAGGGGGGCGGGTCGTTGAATACCACGAACGGATGCGGGATGAACTTCGGGTCGGTACCTTGTTGCATGCGAAAGTTGACCGCCTGCACCCGACGCTTGAAGCGGCATTTTTGATTGCGACGGACGGGACGCCGCTTTATTTACCGATCAATGAAACGCTGGAGACGTTACGCCGTTATCCGGAAGTTCCGACGATCGGGCAAGCTGTTCAAGTCGGTCAGACCGTACTCGTACAGGTCGTAAAAGAAGGGGCAGCCCCGAAACAGCATAAAGTGACACAAAACATCACGTATGGCGGACGATTCCTCGTCTATTTCCCGTACGGACGCCGTGTGCGTTTCAGCCGGAAGCTGGATTTGGTCGTCCAACAGCAACTGGCTAAAGTGATTCCGGTGGCGGAAGAGGAAGGGATTTTATACCGGACAGAAGCGGCGCAAGCCGAAGTCGAGGTATTGATGGCGGAATTGAAGCAACTGCGTGCACGTCATCAACATATGTTACAGCAGACGACACTTGAACAGGATGAGCCGTTGATCATTCAAGAGGCGAAGCGGTTGAGTCATGTCACAGAGGCACTCGTCACGAACAGAATGGAGAAAGAGCGCCTGGAGCAGATGGGGTTTCAGGTCGAACGTCCCGTCATCAAAGGCCGCCTGCCGATTATGGAACAGGTGGACCGGACGATTGAGAAGGCACTGGACCGGGTCGTGTGGCTCGACGGCGGGGCTTACCTGCTGATTGAAGAAGTCGAAACGATGACCGTGGTTGATGTCAACAGCGGCAAGACGGTTTCCGTCAAGGAACAAAAACGGACGTTTGATCAAATCAATGAAGCAGCAGCGATTGAAATCATGCGTCAGCTCCGTCTGCGAAATATCAGCGGGATGATTGCCGTCGATTTTTTGAGGGGATCCAGTAAAGGACAGACACGGGTGACACAACTGTTGAAGGAACGGGCAGCGCACGAATCGAAACAGATCGAAGTATACGGTTTTACGAAAATGGGTTTATGTGAACTGACACGTCAGCGACACGGGAAGTCCTTGTTCGAACGGTCACGGGATCATGGTCAGTTGTCCCGGGTCGCCATCCACCGTCAACTCGAGCCACGGTTGATGGAACTCGCGACACACGCGGAAGCAGCGGTCGTTCGCGCTCCGCTCGCTCTGCTCAGTCCGTTGCTTCTCGCCGAAAGTCCTCTTGAATTACTTCTGATAGAAGGTGAACCGGGCATTCTGTTTACCGGTACGAAAGCCGACTGTGACGATTTTGTCAAAAGACATTGAGAATCCGGCAGAACGTTATTGACAATAGTCAACTTCATTTGGTATTCTGAATAACGTTAGTTCGTTTGGAAGCACCCAAATGACTACAACCGCACAGACCGGGTCTTTAAAGCATCCGCTGCCCGTGATGGCGAGTCTGAGTTCCTAAGAGGAGGTGCACGTAATGTACGCAATTATTAAAACTGGTGGTAAACAAGTTAAAGTCGAAGCTGGCCAAGAGATCTACGTTGAGAAATTAAACGCAGACGTCGACAGCACAGTAGAATTCGGCGAAGTCTTGATCCTTGGTGGTGACGATGTTAAAGTCGGCGCTCCACTCGTAGAAGGTGCGAAGGTCGTAGCAACGGTCATCAAACACGCTCGCGCGAAAAAGATCACAGTCTTCAAAATGAAAGCTAAAAAGAACTACCGTCGTAAGCAAGGTCACCGTCAACCTTACACGAAGGTCCGCATCGAGAAAATCGAAGCGTAAGCCATGATACGTGTCAAGATTCGACGAGATGAAGCGGAGTTAATCCGTTCCATCGAAGTGACAGGACATGCCGAGTTCGCTGAGCCTGGTTTGGATTTAGTCTGTGCCGGCACATCAAGTGTGATCTTCGGGGCATACAATGCCATCGAATCACTGCTCGGGCAGGTCCTGCTCCTTGAAATGGCAGAACAACAAGAAGGTGGCTACTTTTATGTAGAACCGTATGCTGACTTAGCACCGGATGTCAGTGAACGCACCCAATTGTTACTGGAAGCGATGTTGGTCCAGCTTGGAACCATCGCTGAAAGTTACGGTGAGTTTATCCAACTTGAACAAATATAGGAGGTGGATTCCACATGTTGAAACTTAATCTTCAGTTCTTCGCATCGAAAAAAGGGGTAGGTTCGACAAAGAACGGTCGTGACTCGCAATCGAAACGCCTTGGGGCGAAACGTGCAGACGGTCAAACTGTTTCTGCTGGTTCAATCCTCTACCGCCAACGCGGTACGAAGATTCACCCAGGTATGAACGTCGGACGTGGTGGCGATGATACACTTTTCGCAACTGCAACTGGTGTCGTTCGTTTCGAACGTCTCGGACGCGACAAAAAACAAGTCAGCGTTTACCCAGCATAAGTGATCGATGAAGCAGACTCTAGCCACTTTCAGGGGTTAGGGTCTGTTTTTTTTAGGAGGGAACGGACTGATGAAGGATGAGCAGGTACTGGATCTTTTGAAGTCACTTCGTCACGAATGGTTGAATCGATTACAACTTGTTCGTTCATATAGCGCGATGGGTGACGAGGCGGCTGTTGAATCGATTTGTTCCATGTATCGGGAACAAGCGTCACGAGAAGGACGACTTTCCCTGATCGGACTACCGAAAACGGCACTCGCACTGCAACAAGCAGATTGGACAGGCCTAACTGTCGAATATGATGTAATCGAAACACCAAAGCAGATCGAGGATGCACGTGTAGCGTCTATTCTTGAAGCTGCGCTTGACATGATAGAAGTGGGGAATGGAGAAGTATCCGTGACCTTCCATGAGGGCGTGACCATCGAGATCTATCGGGATCTACTAGATATGTCGCGCCTTAAAGATCTAGTGACGCCGATGGAGATCGAGTCACAGACGGAGTATGAGTGTGTGATTGAAATCGAAAGTCTTCCCGCAGAGGAAGAAAAGTAATAGGAGGGATCTGACATGTTTGTCGATCAGGTAAATATTTATGTAAAAGCAGGAGATGGAGGACGCGGGCAAGTGGCGTTCCGTCGCGAGAAATATGTTCCAGACGGCGGTCCAGCCGGAGGAGATGGTGGACATGGTGCTCACGTCGTTCTCGAAGTGGATGAAGGACTCCGGACGTTGATGGACTTCCGTTACAAACGTCACTTTAAAGCCGTTCAAGGTGAAAACGGAATGTCGAAAGGGATGCACGGACGTAAAGCCGAGCACCTCGTCGTCAAAGTTCCACCCGGCACTGTCGTCTATGATGATGACACGGATGCAGTCATCGCTGACCTTGTCCATCACGGACAACAGGCAATCGTTGCTAAAGGTGGACGCGGCGGACGCGGGAACTCACGTTTCGCAACACCGGCAAACCCAGCTCCGGAACACGCGGAGAATGGTGAACCGGGTGAAGAGAAGTACTTGAAACTCGAACTGAAAATGCTCGCAGATGTCGGACTCGTCGGCTTCCCGAGTGTCGGGAAATCAACGATGCTGTCAATCGTCTCAGCAGCGCGTCCGAAAATTGGGGCGTATCACTTCACGACGATTACACCGAACATCGGTGTCGTCGAAACGGAAGACAGCCGCAGCTTCGTTATGGCCGATTTACCGGGTCTGATTGAAGGCGCAAGCGAAGGTGTGGGTCTTGGTCACCAGTTCCTCCGTCACGTCGAGCGGACAAAAGTCATTGTTCATGTCATCGATATGAGTGGTATGGAAGGACGCGATCCGATTGAAGATTACAATATCATCAATAAAGAGCTTGCGGACTACAACCTTCGTCTGACAGAACGACCACAAGTCGTTGTCGCAAACAAAATGGATATGCCGGATGCGGAAGCGAATCTCGAAGCGTTCAAAGAAGCGTTCCCGGGTCTTGAAGTGTTTGCCATCTCGGCAGCAACACGTCAAGGATTACGTGACCTCTTATTCCGTATTGCTGATCTTGTTGACGCGACGCCTGAATTCGGTCTCGAAGAACTGGAAGAAAAAACAGCGACACCACGTGTCGTTTACGGATATGAAGCACCGGAAGCCGGATTTACGGTTTCGAAAGATGAAGATGATTGCTTCGTCATCAAAGGGCCACGGATCGAGAAGCTGTTCACGATGACAAACTTCATGCGTGAAGAGTCAATCAAACGCTTTGCCCGGACGTTGCGTCAAATGGGTGTCGACGAAGAACTTCGTAAGATGGGTGCGATTGACGGCGACGTCGTTCGAATCCGCGACTTCGAATTCGAATTCATCGAGTCTTCGTTCTAAGAAAAAACAAGTTCATTTGAGAAATGGAGTGTGAGAGCATCGTGGACCCACTTCCCGCGATTCAGATCATCTGGTTTTTCGTCTTGCTTGTCGTCTCGGCATTTTTCTCATCGTCCGAAACCGCGTTGTCGAGCGCGAATCGGTTACGGATTTTGCATCAGTCGGAAGAAGGAAGCCGCCATGCGACCCAGGCACTCCGTCTGTTGCAACGGTATGAGGAAACGCTGACAGCCATCTTAATCGGGAACACCCTGTCCAATTTGGGTGTAGCGATGATTGGTGGATGGTTGACGATGACGGTATCAACGGATCTATTGGTTCGAATCAGTATTGTCTTCCTGACGTTTCTGCTCATTTTGTTATTTGGGGAGCTTATTCCTAAATCCTATGCGCGGGAACATGCGGAAACCTATGTGTTTTGGATTAGTGGTCCGCTGCATGTCTGTCTACTTCTGTTTAAGCCGGCCATCTTCTTGTTTCTGAAATTGCGACAGGTTGCGTTACTGCTGATCGGGGCTGATCCGAAAGGACCGCTCGTCACCGAACAGGAATTACGGGCTCTGGTCGATATCAGTGAAGAAGAGGGTGTCATGGACGAAGCAGGGGCGGAAATCGTGCACCGGGCGGTTGACTTCAAGAATGTCACGGTCGAAGAGGCACTGACACCGCGAACGAATATTCAAGCGATTGACATTGATGCCGGTTTTGATGAAATTTTACGTGAAGTGCAAAAAGGCGGATTCTCGCGATTGCCGGTCTATAAAGATTCGATTGATCATATCATCGGCGTTTTATCAGAACGTGACTTTTTACGGGAATTCGTCAAGCACGGACGTGTCGAGATTCGTGAATTGATTCGTCCGGTCTCATTTGTTGTTCCGCAAACCCATATCATCGATCTGTTGCCGGAACTAAAAGTCAAACAGTCACATATGGCTGTTGTACTGGATGAGTTTGGCGGTACAGCCGGTTTGATTACACTCGAGGACATTCTCGAGGAACTGGTCGGAGAGATTTGGGATGAACATGATGAGTCACTCGAATATACGAAACAAGTCAGTCCTAACCGCTATGAATGTCTGGCGGAGTACGACATTGAAGATTTCTGTCATCAATTTGACTTGGCGATGCCGGAAACGGAAGCCCAGTCACTTGGAGGATGGATCATGGAAAATGTCGGTCATATTCCGGAAGTGGGGACTCAGATGGTGTATGGACCGGTGACCTTAACCGTCCTGCATGTCGAAAACCGGCGTGTTCAAACCGTCTCAGCTGTTTTCTCGCAAAATGAATCATCAGAAGGGACGGATGATCCAACCGTCTGATCCCAATCACAAAAAAGGTCCATCCCGTTTAACGTGATGGACCTTTTTTGTAATGACAAGATCTACAGATCAAGAAGTATACAAAATTAGACATCGAGCTCTGAAACAAGAATCCCTAACCGGTCAAGGGCGTCGATTGCGGCTTGTAAAGCTTCTTCGTTATCGGCTTCGAGCGTATGAATATGAACGCCGTCCGTCAAAGTAGATAAAGGCGTTGCCTGCGTTTCTTCAAGTTGTTCAATCAATGCTCGGACATCCCGGCGGCTTTTCAGCATCAATTCCCCGGTCAAAAATCCATAGACGGGATGCTCAACGATGACATCGCGGATGATGACACCTTCGTCAACGACGGCATCACACTCCGCCTTCAATTGATCACGACCATGCCGACAGACGACTTTTTTGATATGGCGGGATCCGTCAAGCTCGGGGTGATTTAATAAATATCCCCGGGCCGTCGCGACGACAGGATGTCCCTTTGCTTTTAGTAATGATAAGTCCTGTACGATGACTTGGCGGCTGACACCTGCCTGTTTCGCTAACTTCGTACCTGTAACGGGCCGATCGCTTTGCTGAATCATCTCTAGTAACTCTTGCCGGCGTTCTTCTCCGGACTGTCTTCTTCCCATGACCATTCCTACCTTTCTAGTTCATCTGATTCCTCCAAAGAACAAAGGACATCGATACATCGCTCTACTTCCTCGGCTGTCGTCATCCGACCGAAACTGAGTCGAATCAATCCGTGAGCCGCTGCTTCATCAAAACCAATCGCACGTAAAGTCGAGTTGGGTCCATTCTCACCTGCACGACAAGCACTTCCCGCCGAGACGGCAATTCCGGCACGATTTAGGGCGAGGAGGACGAATTGACCATCCCGTTGTTTCGTATGAATGGCACAAATCGAATTGAGTTGCTGAGGTGATTCAATGATTTGGTAATAAGCAGCTGGAAGTCTTTTTTTTAGCATACCACGAAATCTTTTGCTCGATGCCTGGATCTGCTGATTTTCCTCAAGATAACGATGACACGCCATCAGGAAAGCAGCGATGCCGGGGACGTCGACAGTTCCGGGACGAATTCCGAACTCATGGTGCGCCTCATAATAGGGGCTGAACAGGGGACGTCGCAAATAGACGGCTCCGAGTCCTTTCGGTCCATAGACCTTGTGGCTACTGATGGTATAGGCCTCGACGTCCGTTAAATCAACCGGATCTTTCAAAAAACCTTGAATCCCGTCGCAGTGAAACAAAATGCCTTTTTTTCGGCAAAAGGCAGCGATGTCAGAAACCGGAAAGATAAAACCTGTTTCTGAATTGACGTGTTGGATTGAAACGACGCCGATTTCTTCCGTACACGCTTTTTCGAACAACGCCCAATCGAATTCGCCAGTCGTTTGTAAATCGATTGCCTGCCAGTCATGCTGCCACCGTTTCAAGGGTAACAAGACAGAATCGTGTTCCGATTTAAGTGTCAAGACAGTTGTCTTATTGGTTTGACGGAGGAGATGACTTAAAGCGATGTAGTTGGCTTCAGATCCGCTCCCCGTAAAGACAATTGTTCCTTCGGTCACACCAAGCCATTCCATTAATTTATTCCGTGCCTGCTCTAACAATCGGAGGGCGGTATCTCCCGTGTCATGAAGCGACGAACTGTTGCCATATGCATGTTCTGCCGTGTATCGATACTGTTCAAGGGCGTCCGGGTGCATGGGGGTCGTTGCCGCGTGATCTAAATAAATCATTCATTATCGTATCCTTTCGTCTTGTCACTCAGCTAAAAATATGCCAAACTTATTGTCAAGTCAATAGTAAATATTTAAGTATAGAGGTGTTTATCATATGTCTTTACATAATGTAGAGGAAGTTGATGTCTTAATCATCGGCACAGGATTAGCAGCCGTTTCAGCTGCCCTGCATCTCCCGTCTCACTTGAAGGTCATCCTTGTCTCAAAAGGGACGAAGACGGAAACGAATTCGATGCGGGCACAAGGCGGGATTGCGTCGGCATATCTGGAGGAGAACCATTTCAGTCATCAAGTTGACACGGAGCAGGCCGCGAAGGGACGGACAGATGAAACGATGATTTCATTTATCACCGCGACCGGCAGGCAGGTCATTCAAGAACTTGAAACATTTGGTGTCGTGTTTGACCGTGAAGTGACGGGCGAATATGCCTTAGGTCAAGAAGGGGCGCACTCAAGACCCCGTATTTTTCACATTGGAGGAGACCGGACAGGTGAACGAATGATGACACAACTGCTTCAGCAATTGGATCATCCTGTCATCGAGGATACCGTCATTACGGAATTGTTGATGAACAGACAACAGGTCGTCGGCGCACGCGGGTATCGCGGTCAAACGCCGGTCGTCTTTTCTGCTCGGGCTGTCATCCTGGCGACAGGCGGAATCGGCGGCTTGTTCACGGCTTCGACGAACGAACCGGACCTGACGGGTGACGGTCTGGCACTCGCGGCGCAGGTCGGAGCACGTCTATCCGATTTAGGGTACATCCAGCATCATCCGACCGTGCTTCTTCATGACGGTGTCAGTCAAGGCTTGATTACGGAGGCATTACGCGGAGCGGGTGCGTATTTGATGACAACAGACGGTCGCCGTGTGATGGCGGATCATCCGCAAGGAGACTTGGCCGCCCGGGATGAAGTCGCAAGGCGCATCACGACAGTACGCGAACAAGAACCGGTTTATCTCAATACGACGTCTGTCGAACAATTGCACCGACGCTTTCCGACGTTTGTTAAGAAATGTGAAACGTTGAACATATCACCTGGTATCGTTGAAGTGACGACCGGTGTTCACTTTTTAATGGGCGGGATTAAAACAGACCGTCTCGGGCGGACGACCGTTCCGGGACTGTATGCAGTTGGTGAGACGGCATCAACAGGATTGCATGGAAAAAATCGATTGGCCTCAAACTCGCTGCTCGAATGTTTCGTAATGGGCAAGGAATTGGCATTACGGCTTCAGTTGCCGACACGCCAGCCGTTACCGGACATAGAGATCGTACAGGAGAGAGAGCCGGAACCACTCGATTCCTCCTGGGCAGAAGCGTTAAGCGTTCAGCTCGATGAACGCCTGCTTAAACAAACGCTGGAAACCTTCCAACATCAACCGGATGAACAAGGATCCGGACGGGACGCTGAACTGAGGCGTCTGCATCGGATGACGGCAAAGCTGTTACTTGAAGGAGCAATTCAACGATTAAAAGGAGAACAACCACATGAACAGATGGTACCTACGACGACAACTTGAAGATTTTTTAGTGGAGGATATCGGTCATCAGGACGTGACGAGTGAAGTATGTCTGATTGGCGATGAACAAGGAACCGGTCAATTCATGGCGAAAGAGTCCGGTATTTTTTGCGGTGAAGCTGTATTGGGCGAATTAGCCCGACTGCTCGAAGTCGAACACGAAACGATCGTCCGGGACGGACAACCGATTTCCCGAGGACAAGTGGTCGCGAAATGGTCCGGTCGCCTGCAGGCGATTCTGACGGGAGAGCGGGTCGCTTTAAATCTCATACAACGAACGTCGGGAATCTCGACCTTGACGCACCAGGCAGTAAATCTTGTCGGTGGGAAAGTCCGGATTGCCGATACACGGAAAACAACACCGGGTCTCCGGATGCTTGAAAAACATGCAGTTCGGATCGGGGGCGGATTTAATCACCGCGGTCGACTCGATGATGCCGTCATGATCAAAGATAATCACATCACCGTCGCCGGTTCAATTACAGCTGCCGTCAGTCGGGCGAAGGCACAAGTCGGTCACACGACACCGATTGAGGTGGAGGTCGAGACAAGTGAAGAGGTCAAGGAAGCAGTCGCAGCCGGTGTCGATATCATCATGCTCGACAACCGAACACCGGAAGAGATCAAGTTGTTCCGGTCATGGATTCCGCGAACGATTACGGTCGAAGTATCAGGCGGAATCACACTGGATACGTTACCGGCATATGGTGAGTGCGGAGCAGATTATATCTCACTTGGTGCATTGACCCATTCGGCACCGGCGTTAGACATCAGTATGAAAATTGCGGGAGGAAAAAAAGATGAGTCTTAATTTATTTACAGAGCAAGGGATTCCGAGAACATACTTAGAAAAAACAGATGCAGAATTAGTGGCAATCATCGAAGGGGTCAAACAGCGGATGGGATCAAGGCTATTTTTACCGGCGCATCATTATCAAAAAGATGAGGTCGTTCAGTTTGCGGATGCAACAGGAGATTCACTCCAACTCGCGCAAGTGGCGAAACAGATGACGGATGCCGACTATACAGTTTTTTGCGGTGTTCATTTCATGGCAGAGACGGCGGATATGCTGACGGATCAACAGCATACGGTCGTCTTGCCGGATATGCGGGCCGGCTGTTCAATGGCTGATATGGCGAACGGCTTTCAGACGGAACGGGCATATGGCGTGTTGACGAACCGGTTGGGGCGATCGATTCTCCCGTTGACGTATGTCAATTCAACAGCTGAAATCAAAGCGTTTGTCGGTCGTCACGGCGGAGCAACCGTTACTTCCTCGAATGCAGTTCGAATGGTCGAGTGGGCACTTGCTGAACGCGACATCCTCTTCTTCCTGCCCGATCAACATCTCGGACGGAATACGGCGCATGCCTTGGGAATTCCGCTCGAACAGATGGCTGTCTGGGATCCGATTACCGATCAGTTGGTGTTTGACGGAGCGGATGAGGACATCCGGGTCGTACTGTGGAAGGGACATTGTTCTGTTCATGAGAAGTTCACGGTCGAACAGATTGAGCAGTTCCGTAAAGCAGATCCCGAACGGAAAATTCTTGTTCACCCGGAATGTTCCTTTGAAGTCGTCGCAGCGTCAGATTTGAATGGTTCGACAGCGTATATCATTGATCAAATCAGACAGGCGGAACCTGGAACGAAGTGGGCCATCGGGACAGAAATGAACTTAGTCCAACGGCTGGCAAAAGATTATCCGGAACTCGACATCGTGTCCTTGAATCCATTCATGTGTCCGTGTCTGACGATGAACCGGATTGATTTACCGCACCTCGCCTGGTCACTCGAACAAATTGAATCCGGTCAGCCGGTCAATGTCATCACCGTCGATCCGGAAACGACACGCTATGCAGTCCTCGCACTCGAACGGATGCTGGAACGCTCGTAACAGTACGAAAAGTAAAGCGGACTCGAACAATTCACGCACTACGAAACAGGGCAACGGAATGCGACATCCGTTGCTCTGTTTCATTTTTTTGAGAGAAGTAGAATACGCAAATTTCCATCGTGACAGTCTCAGTTATGGAGAATTACGTTTTGAAGAGCCTCCTCGTTATATGCTACAATAACACGAGAGTTTGTTAATGGATGGGAGCGTGCAAAAGTGATAGAATTCGTACGCGGCGAAGTCGCTTATGTCTGTGCGGAATTCGTGACGATCGAGGTCGGGGGGATTGGCTACAAAATCGTAGCACCGAACCCGTTTTTTTATCGGACCGGAGACGAACAGGTTATCGTATATACGTATCATTATGTCAGAGAAGACCAGGAAGTCTTGTTCGGATTCCGTTCAAGACGTGAACGGGCGCTGTTTACGAAATTGCTTGGCGTAACAGGGATTGGTCCTAAAGGATCACTTGCCATCGTGGCGTCAGGAGATGTCGATGCGCTTGTTGAAGCAATCGAGCAGGAGAAGGAAAGTTATTTGATTAAGTTCCCGGGTGTCGGTAAAAAGACAGCGAAGCAGATGACGCTTGATTTAAAAGGGAAACTGGCTGAGCTCGCACCTGACTATATTCCAAGTGAAGGATTATTTGCCCAGGGAAATGCGGAATTGAATGAAGCATGTGAAGCCTTGACGGCACTCGGATACAGTGAACGGGAAGTCGAGAAAGTCAAAAAAGCACTTCAAGGTGAAGTGTTGTCGACGGACCAATATGTGAAGCGGGCGTTGCAGTTGTTATTGAATGTGAGGTGAGAACGTGGAAGAACGGATTTTGTCAGAATCCGCACATGCGGAAGATCAGGAAGAGTGGAGTTTACGTCCTCAGACACTGGATCAGTACATTGGTCAGGAAAAGGCGAAAGGCAACTTGAGTGTCTTTATCCAAGCGGCAAAAATCCGTCAGGAAACACTGGATCACGTGCTTTTATACGGTCCTCCCGGTCTTGGGAAGACGACACTTGCGACAATCATTGCCAACGAGATGGGCGTCGGCATCAAGACGACAGCTGGCCCGGCGATTGAACGGCCGGGGGATCTCGCGGCAATTTTGTCTTCGCTCGAACCGGGAGACGTCTTGTTTATTGACGAAATTCACCGGTTGAGCCGGTCGATTGAGGAGATTCTTTATCCGGCTATGGAAGACTATTGTCTTGATATCGTCATCGGTCAAGGGGAGTTGGCACGCAGCGTACGGATTGATTTGCCACCGTTTACGCTAGTCGGAGCAACGACACGGGCAGGCATGTTGTCGGCTCCGCTTCGTGACCGCTTTGGTGTGACGCTGAAACTGGAGTACTATACGATGCCGGAACTGTCGGCGATTGTCACACGGACATCCCGTTTGTTTGGCTTTGAAGCAGACCGGATGGCAGCAGAAGCCATTGCGCTTCGTTCCCGCGGGACACCACGGGTTGCCAACCGGTTGTTACGACGTGTCCGTGATTTTGCGCAAGTCGCGCATCAGACCGCAATCGACGCGACACTTGCGACGAGTGCACTCGATCGTTTGCATGTCGATGCGCTTGGACTGGATGATGTTGATCACCGTCTGTTACGTTCGCTTGCCGAACGGTTTGCCGGAGGACCGGTTGGTCTTGAGACGATTGCAGCGACGATCGGCGAAGATGCGCAGACGATTGAAGACGTCTACGAACCTTATTTACTACAACAAGGATTTTTACAACGGACACCACGCGGTCGTGTCTTGACGCCGTTTGCGCGGCAACATTTAGGATTGAAAGAAGGAAACTAAAGATGGATGTAAATTTATTTGATTTTCATTTACCGGAAGAACAGATTGCCCAAGTGCCATTGCTCGATCGGACAAGTTCAAAGTTGATGGTCGTCAATCGGGAAACAGGCGCCCTTCGTCATGAAAAATTTCATGATATCGTCTCGTATTTTAACGCAGGAGATACGCTCGTCATCAATGATACGAAGGTCTTACCGGCCCGACTGTTTGGTGTCAAAGAAGAGACCGGCGGTAAAATTGAACTGTTATTGCTCAAGCAGACGAGCGAAGATGTCTGGGAGACGCTCGCAAAACCGGCGAAACGCGTTAAACCGGGAACTGTCCTGTCATTCGGTGACGGATTGCTCCGGGCGGAATGTGTCGAAGCACTCGACGATGGCGGGCGAATCCTGAAGTTCTCGTACACCGGCATTTTTTATGAAGTACTCGATCAGCTCGGGACGATGCCTTTGCCACCTTATATCCATGAACAACTCGAAGATCAGGACCGTTACCAGACGGTCTACGCCCGGGAACGGGGGAGTGCGGCAGCCCCGACGGCAGGTCTGCATTTTACACCGGAACTGTTGCAGGCACTGACGGATAAAGGCGTTCAGCTTGCACCGTTAACATTACACGTCGGACTCGGGACATTCCGTCCGGTCTCCGTCGATGACGTGGACAGTCACAAAATGCACAGTGAATACTACGAATTACCGGAGTCCTCTGCGAAGATTTTACGGGAGACCCGTAAAAACGGCGGACGGATCATTGCCGTCGGAACAACTTCGACCCGGACACTTGAAACCGTCATCCGGGATCACGGGGATTTCGTCGAAGCATCCGGTTGGACGGATATCTTTATCTATCCGGGGCAGGAAATCAAAGGAATCGACGGCTTGATCACGAACTTCCACTTACCGAAGTCGACTTTGATCATGCTCGTATCCGCTCTATCGACCCGTGAACACATATTACATGCCTATGAAGAAGCTGTTGCGCAAAATTACCGATTCTTTAGTTTCGGAGACGCAATGTTCTTAACGAGAGAGGAATTAAACCGATGACAAAACATGCAGTAACGTACGAACATATCAAGACTTGTAAACAATCTGGTGCGCGGTTAGGAATCGTCCATACGCCGCACGGCAGCTTCGAGACACCTGTTTTCATGCCGGTCGGGACACAAGCGACAGTCAAGACGATGGCGCCGGAACAGATTAAAGACATGAATGCGAACATCATTTTGTCCAATACCTATCACCTGTGGGTCCGTCCGGGCCATGATGTCATTAAAGAAGCCGGCGGTCTGCATAAATTCATGAATTGGGACGGCGCCATCTTAACCGATTCCGGTGGATTCCAAGTCTTTTCTCTCGCTGATTTACGTAACATCACAGAGGAAGGTGTCCATTTCCGGAACCACTTGAATGGAGATAAACTGTTCCTGTCACCGGAAAAAGCAATGGAAATCCAAAATGCCCTTGGTTCTGACATCATGATGGCGTTTGACGAGTGCCCACCGTTCCCGGCTTCTCATGAATACATGAAAGCTTCTGTCGAGCGGACAAGCCGCTGGGCGGAACGTTGCCTTGAAGCACACGAACGGCCGCAGGATCAAGCATTGTTCGGTATCATTCAAGGCGGCGAGTATGAAGACTTACGCCGTCAAAGTGCCCGTGATCTTGCATCACTTGATTTCCCGGGTTATGCGGTCGGTGGTCTTTCAGTCGGAGAACCAAAAGACGTCATGTACCGCGCCCTTGATTTTACGACACCACTCATGCCGGAAGACAAGCCGCGTTACTTAATGGGCGTCGGTTCACCAGATGCCTTGATCGAAGGTGCCATTCGCGGTATCGACATGTTTGACTGTGTCTTGCCGACTCGAATTGCACGCAACGGTACGTTAATGACATCAAGCGGACGTCTTGTCGTCCGGAATGCGAAATATGCCCGTGACTTCCGTCCACTCGATGAGAAATGTGATTGCTATGCGTGTAAGAATTACTCACGTGCTTATATCCATCACTTGATCCGGGCACAGGAAACATTTGGTCTTCACCTCTGTTCGACACACAATCTTCACTTCCTCGTCAAGTTGATGGAAGGCGTCCGTCAAGCGATTCGCGAAGACCGTCTGCTTGATTTCAAAGACGAATTCTTTGAAGAATACGGTTATAATTTACCGAACGCAAAGAATTTCTGATAAATGGTCTGACAATTCCATTCTTTTTACGGTATAATGAACGTGATTTGAATGAAAAGGAGCTGACTCAGATGCAACAACTATTGACTTTCCTCCCGATGATCTTGATCTTCGTGGTGTTTTATTTCTTGTTGATTCGTCCACAGAACAAACGCCAGAAGCAAGTGCGTGAGATGCAAACCCAATTATCACGCGGTGACTCGATCGTAACGATCGGTGGCCTTCATGGGGTCGTACAAAAAGTAGATGAGACAACCGTCACATTGAAGTCGGGTAACGCGCAATTGACGTTTAACCGTAGTGCGGTCGCAGAAGTTACGAAAAAAACTACGACTGTCATGGACGACGAAATCGTCGAATAAGGCTCGAAAAAGACGCTTTCCGAATTCGGAAGCGTCTTTTCTGTTTATATATGAGAAAAACGATTGCTAAGATTACCAATTCTTATGTAAGCTAGGATAGGATAAGAAAGTTGTCTGAAAATATACAGGGATTGAGAGAAAGGACAATGTAGCATGATTAAGAAGGGAAAACTGGCCACGTTCTTCATTATCGTCGCCGCGCTGCTCGTTTTGATTGGCACGACATCGAATTGGCTCTTAAAAGACACCAAACTCGGTCTGGACTTAAAAGGCGGATTTGAAGTCTTGTATGAAGTACAACCACTAAAAGAAGGCGATGTCATCGATTCCAATGCGATGAGCGCGACGCTGACGGCAATCGAAAACCGGGTTAACGTACTGGGTGTTTCGGAACCGGACATCCGGATCGAAGGAGACAACAGGATTCGTGTTCAACTGGCAGGTGTCAAAAATCAAAGTGAAGCCCGTCAGATTTTATCCTCGACTGCCGAACTGTCATTCCGGGACATCAACGACAAAGTGTTACTTGATGGATCAGACTTAAAGGCAAAAGGAGCGAAAGTCGGATACGATCCGCAAACAAACGCACCGCTCGTCGAACTGACAATGAAGTCGAAAGAAAAATTTTATGAAGTGACACAACAAGTGTCTAAAATGCAACCTCCTGCAAATCGTCTTGTCATCTGGCTCGACTATGAAAAAGGGGATACGTACGAAAAAGAGATTCAAAAAGAAAATTCAAAAATCGTCTCCGATGCTTCGGTCCAACAGCCGATCAACTCGGATAAAGCCATCATCTCTGGTGGTGACATTACAGCAGAATACGGAAAACAACTATCGTCAATCCTAAATGCCGGAGCACTACCCGTCAAACTGGATGAAATCTATTCGACGTCTGTCTCGGCCGCGTTTGGTCAAGATGCCCTCGATCAGACATTGTTTGCGTCAATGATCGGTGTTGCAGCCGTCTTCCTCTTCATGTTGCTGTTCTACCGGGTATCTGGTTTAGTGTCGATCATTACATTGTTGTTCTATATCTATCTCGTCATGATTTTCTTTAACGGGATCAATGCAGTCTTGACATTGCCGGGTATCGCTGCGCTCGTACTGGGTGTCGGGATGGCAGTTGATGCGAACATCATCACGGCAGAACGGATCAAAGATGAACTCCGAAGCGGGAAATCCGTCTTGTCCGCCTTTAAAGCCGGTAACCGCCGCTCATTTGGTACGATTCTTGATGCCAACTTGACGACGTTGATTTCAGCAGGCGTGTTGTATTACTTCGGAACAAGTACCGTCAAAGGATTTGCCATCATGCTGATGGTCTCGATTGCCGTTACGTTCATCACGAATGTTTTCATCTCACGTTACTTGATGCAACTTCTCGTCAGCAGCCGCTGGTTTGATAAGAAAAAAACCTGGTTTGGCGTAAAGGAGGATGAAATTCGTGAACTTTAATCCAACGAAATTTGATTATGTGAAGCATCGGAAAGTTTACTTTGCAATCACGATTGCGCTTGTAGTCATTTCGATTCTACTGTTGGCCTTCCGCGGCTTGAACCTCGGAATCGACTTTACAGAAGGAACACGCGTTGAAATTTCTTCAACGAACACGATCAAAGAAGCAGAGGTTCGTTCCGTCATTGAAGAGGCCGGAATTGATGCCGCTGAAATCAATGGTGTGCAATTCGCGCAAGGCGGAAAGCTCGCGAACGTGACGTTCGTCGGAGAATTCGATCAGGAGCAAATCTCGAAAATGAAACAAACGATTGAAGCAAAATATAAAAAAGAACCAAGCATCTCGACAGTGTCGGCACAAGTCGGTCAGGAAATCGCCCGTAACGCGATTTATGCCGTCTTGCTGGCTTCACTTGGAATCGTTATTTACGTCTCGTTCCGTTTCCAACCGCTATACGGGATTGCGACTGTCCTTGCTTTGCTCCATGATGCGTTGATGATCATTGCCTTCTTCTCGTTGTTCCAGATTGAAGTTAATCTGTACTTCATCGCAGCGATTTTGACGATCATCGGTTATTCGGTCAATGATACGATTGTTACCTTTGACCGGGTCCGGGAAAACTTGGGTCTTGCTGAAAAAGGTGGCCGTCAAGTGACGTTCAGTGAATTGTCGCATATCGTCAATGAATCGATTCAACAGACAATCATTCGTTCAATCAACACGGTCGTCACAGTCATCATGACGGCAGCGGCACTCTACATCTTCGGTAGTGAAGCGATCCGTGGATTCAGTCTTGCCTTACTCGTTGGTCTGATCATGGGCATGTATTCTTCGATTTTCATCGCAGCCCAACTGTGGCTCGTCATGAAAGGTCGGACACTGAAATCAACAAAACAAGCCTCATAACCTGACCCGTGTTAGCTATCGCTAACGCGGGTTTTGTTCTATAATGATGAAGTTGATTGGAGGGATTAGATGTATCATTCAAAGAAAACATGGATCGATAAGCAAGTCGATTCCGTTAAAATAGACGAACTGGCTGGCCAGGTGAACGTTTCCCATCAAGTCGCACACTTGCTCGTGCAACGTGGCTTTGAGACAGCGGATCAAGCTAAAGCGTTTTTGGAAACCGATCAAATGGCGTTTCATGATCCGTTCTTGTTCCAGGACATGAACAAAGTAGTCGCCCGGATCCAGCAAGCGGCTGATGAAGGTGAGATGATTTTGATTTACGGAGACTATGATGTCGACGGCGTCAGTTCCGCTGCGATTTTATGGCATGCGTTGATTGAAATCGGTGCGATGGCGGAATGCTACATTCCGAATCGGTTTACAGAAGGTTACGGACCAAACGAGGCAGCGTTCCGCTGGGCGGCAGAAGAAGGATTCGGTCTCGTCATCACGGTCGACTGCGGAATTTCCGGTATCGAGGAAGCCGCCGTCTTAAAAGAACTCGGCGTTGATTTAATCATTACCGATCACCATGAAGCAAAAGACGTCTTGCCGGACGCTTTCGCCATGATTCATCCGGGTGTTGATTCCAATTACCCGTATTCGAAGCTTGCCGGTGCCGGTGTTGCCTTTAAGGTCGCCCATGCGTTACTGGGACGTGTGCCGGAAGAATTGCTTGATTTGGCTGTACTCGGAACGATTGCCGACTTAGTGCCGCTCGTCGGTGAAAACCGGTTGCTTGCAGCGAAAGGGATTGAAGCGTTAAATGCCAGTGAACGACCGGGTATTTTAGCGTTACGGAAAGTCTGCAGTCTCGTCGAAGACGAGTTGACGGAAGAGTCGGTCGGGTTTGCCTTTGGTCCCCGGATCAATGCAGCCGGTCGACTCGACTCGGCGATGCCGGCGCTTGAGATGTTACTCGCGGAAACAATAGAAGAAGCCAGCCTGCTTGCAGAACAACTCGACCAACAAAATAAACAACGGCAGGATATCGTCAAAAAGATTGCCGAAGAAGCGACCGACCTCGTGGAACAGCATTATCTGGCAGACCGTGTCTTAGTCGTCGATTCGGATCAATGGAATCCGGGTGTCGTCGGAATCGTAGCGTCCCGGCTTGTTGAAAAGTATCATCGACCTGTGATTCTTTTGTGTCATGATGCAGAAAAAGGGACGGCAAAAGGTTCTGGCCGTTCGATTGCCGCATTTGATCTCTTTGCCGAGTTGAATCAGTCGGCTGATATACTACCGCACTTCGGAGGACATCCGGCTGCTGCCGGAATGACATTGTCATCAGAAAACGTCAGTGTTTTACGGGAACGATTGAATGCCCAAGCGGCAAGTTTGCCGGAAGAAGCGTTCATCGCGACGACAGAAATTGATTTACGCCTGAATGTTTCGGATGTCTCCATCGGCTTGATTGAAGAGATGGGACGACTCGCACCGTTCGGTATGGGGAATCCGTCACCGCGTGTCGTCGTGGAAGATGCCAGCATCCGAGACTTAAAACGGATTGGCCGTGATTTGACCCACCTGAAGGTTCTCGTGACCGACGGAAAGACCGAACTGGATGGAATCGGATTCGGTTTTGGTGACGCCGTCGACGAAGTGTCATCACTCGCAGAAGTGTCGTTAATGGGGAGTCTGAATATCAATGAATGGAACGGTTTCCGTAAACCGCAACTGATGATTCAGGATTTAGCAGTCGTCGATTACCAACTGTTTGATTACCGTGGTGGCAAGAAACCGTTGACGGATGTGTTTGAACTTCCGCATGATACGACGACGTTTGTCGCCTTCTCGGAAGAAACACAAACCAAATATGCCGAGCGTACGCTAAATGGATCTGCTAAGGCAAACGTCGTCTTTTTGGATCTGCCGGAAGAAGAATCGGCCTTCTTGCCTTATTTGAACGAAGCCGAACGGATTTACTGTGCGTTTAAAGACGAAGGATACTATTTCGAGACGATTCCATCCCGGGAAGAATTTAAGCATTACTTTAATTACTTTGCGAAATGCCCCCGTGATGAGCTCCGAATTGGACTTGTTCGTTTGTCGAAATCGCGAAAATGGTCGAAACGTTCGATTAACTTTATGCATTCAGTGTTTTCGGAACTTGATTTTCTTGTTACAATGGAGGACGGGCTGCCGGGTGTGAACCCGAACGCTGAAAAACGAGACTTGACGGAAGCTGCGACGTACAAGCGTCATGAGGAACGTCAACGTCTTGAGCAACAATACATTTATTCGTCACTCGCTCAGTTGAAAGAGCGTTTTGATACTTTGGTAGAAGCGGCGAAGCAGGAGGAAATGACATGGAGTTCAAACAGCATATAAAAGAGGTCGAAAACTGGCCGAAAGAAGGAATCAGTTTCAAAGATATCACATCCCTGATGCAAAACGGTCCTGCTTACAAGCAGTCGGTCGATGCCTTGATCGATTATGCCCGTAAACAAGGAGCGGACGTCATCGCTGGACCGGAAGCACGCGGATTTGTTGTCGGCTGCCCGGCAGCATACGCGATGGAAATCGGATTTGTACCTGTCCGTAAAGAAGGGAAATTACCACGTGAGACGGTCCGTGTCGAGTATGGTCTTGAGTACGGAAAAGATGTCTTGACGATGCATCACGATGCGATTCAACCAGGACAACGCGTCGTCATCCTGGATGACCTACTGGCAACAGGCGGAACAATCGAAGCGACAATCAAAATGATCGAGCAACTTGGTGGAACGGTTGCCGGAATCGGATTCTTGATCGAGCTCGACGGTTTAGGTGGACGTGAAAAATTAGAAGGATACGATATTCTTTCCTTAATTCGTTACGCAGATTAATGAATCGCAAGTACCTTCCCGACAGTGGTCGGGGGGGTATTTCTTTTTATTTTGACATATTATCAAAATTTCACGATAATAGAGGATATATATTAGGGATTCAGCGTAATCAATCCCGGGGACTGGGTGAGGATAAGGGATGACAAATAAACAAATCGTAAATGTAGAAGACCTTCTCGCTCGATGTGCGGAGTACATGACAGAGGCAGAAGTTAAAGATATCGAACGCGCCTATCAATTCGCAAAAGACGAGCATGACGGACAATTTCGTCGATCGGGTGAACCTTACATCATTCACCCCGTTCAAGTAGCGGGGATACTAGTGGATATCGGTTTGGATGCGACAACGATTGTTGCCGCGCTTCTTCATGATGTCGTCGAGGACACCGATATTACGCTGGAACAACTGACGGAACGATTTGGAGCAGATGTTACGATGCTCGTCGATGGTGTGACGAAGCTTGGTAAAATCAAATACAAGTCGAAACGGGAAGAACTGGCCGAGAATCATCGGAAGATGTTCATCGCGATGGCCGAGGACATTCGGGTCATCTTGATCAAGCTGGCCGACCGTTTGCACAATATGCGGACTTTGCAACACATGGTCAAAGAGAAGCAAGTACAAAAAGCGGAAGAGACACTTGAAATCTTTGCCCCGCTTGCTCATCGTCTCGGGATTTCGACGATCAAATGGGAACTGGAAGACATCAGTCTGCGTTATATCAACCCGCAACAGTACTACCGGATCGTCTCGATGATGAAACAAAAGCGGACCGAACGGGAAGCACTCGTCACGTCTGTCATCGATGAAGTCAATGAGGTCCTGGAAGAAGTTGAGATTGCAGCTGAGGTCGATGGTCGTCCAAAACATATTTATTCCATCTATAACAAGATGCAAAACTCGAAAAAAGAGTTCAGTGAGATTTATGACTTGATGGCGGTCCGAATCATCGTCGATTCGATCAAGGATTGTTATGCGGTGCTCGGAATTATTCATACGCAATATAAACCGATGCCCGGTCGCTTCAAGGATTATATTGCGATGCCAAAACCGAATATGTACCAGTCGTTGCATACAACGGTCATCGGCCCGAAGGGTGAACCGCTTGAAGTGCAAATTCGGACACGCGATATGCATTTCATCGCCGAGTACGGAATTGCCGCTCACTGGGCGTATAAAGAAGGAAAAGAGCAGGAAGCCAAATCAGGTTTTGAAGATAAAATTGCTCATTTCCGTGAAATCTTGGAACTCCAAAAAGATACGGCGGACGCGGAAGAATTCATGGAATCAGTCAAAGTCGATTTCTTCAGTGATATGTTATACGTCTTTACGCCAAAAGGAGACGTCATCGAGCTGCCGAAAGGTTCGGTCCCGATTGATTACGCGTACCGGATTCATACAGAAATCGGTCACCGGACAATCGGTGCCAAAGTCAACGGACGGATGGTGCCGATTGACTATAAATTGAAGACCGGTGACATCATTGAAATCGTCACATCCAAACACAGTTATGGTCCAAGCAAAGACTGGCTGAAAATTTGTGTGTCGAGTCAGGCGAAAAATAAAATCCGTCAATGGTTCAAACGCCAGCAACGGGAAGAAAATGTCTCAAAGGGCCGCGAATTAATTGAGGCGGAAGTGAAGAAACTCGGTTTCGAGCCAAAAGACGTCATCAATGAAAAGACGCTCGAAGACGTGACACGGAAGTTTAACTTCGGTCAGGAAGAAGATATGTATGCGGCAGTCGGCTATCATGGACTGACCGCGGCTCAAGTCGCCCATAAATTGACGGAAAAATTGCGCAAAGACAAAGAATCGAAGAATATGGAATTAAACGAAGCCATCAGCGGGATGAAGACATTTGACCGGCCGCAGAAACAGAATCCGGAAGGGGTTCGCGTCAAAGGGATCGACAATATGTTAGTCCGCATGAGTCGTTGCTGTAATCCGGTTCCGGGTGACGACATCGTCGGCTATATCACCCGTGGCCGCGGGGTTTCGATTCACCGGTCCGATTGTCTGAACGTCATTCATGAACAGAATCCGGAACGGTTGCTTGAAGTCGAATGGGAACACGAAGGAAAAACAGTCAAGAGTTATAACGTCGAAATCGAAATCTCCGGTTTTGACCGGGCAGGTCTGTTAAATGACGTTCTCCAATCGGTATCCGCGATGAATACGAATATCGTAGCCGTCAGCGGGAAGGGAAACGACAGCAAACAGGCGAAGATTTCAATGACGATTGCAATCGACAACGTCAACCATTTGCAAAAGGTCGTTGATCGGATTAAACAAATATCAGACGTCTATGCGGTGCATCGCGTCATGATGACATAAGGAGCGGATAGAAATGCGAGTCGTATTACAACGGGTCAAAGAAGCAAGTGTGACGGTCGAAGGGGCAGTTACCGGTCAAATCGATCAAGGATTTCTTTTACTCGTCGGGATCACGCATGACGATACGCTAGAGCAAGTCAACTGGTTGGCGGACAAAATTGCCGGTTTACGGGTGTTCGAGGATGAAGAAGAGCGGATGAACCGTTCGTTGCAGGATGTCGAAGGTAAAATCTTATCGGTGTCCCAGTTCACCTTATACGGAGACATCAAAAAAGGCCGTCGTCCTGCCTTTACGGAAGCGGCAAAACCGGATCTTGCGAACGAGTTGTATGAAGCGTTTAACGCGCGTTTACGTCAGCAGGGAATTGTTGTTGAAACGGGACAGTTCGGAGCGATGATGGACGTCGCACTCGTCAATGACGGACCGGTCACGCTGATTTTAGAAAAGTGACCAAAGTCTTGACAGGATCTTTTGAACGAGGCAATATAAAGGATAACAGAACGAATTAAGAACCGATGACGAAGAAGAGTAATTTAGATCTCGGCTGCATAGAGAGTCGCCCCCCGGCTGAAAGGGTGATCAGACGAACTAGATGAAAGACCCTTTTGAGGTATTTTCCTGAAACGAACAGAGTAGGGAAAATCGTAGGCAGGCGTTAACTGCACCGAGTGGCTGAGAATTTTCAGCAACCAGGGTGGTACCACGGGATCTTCAGGTTCTCGTCCCTTTGCGGACGAGGACTTTTTTTGTATTCAAAAAGGAGGAATTAGGATGAAATTACCACGCGGAACGTTTGATGTACTTCCGGGTACAGTAGAACGTTGGCAGTATATTGAAAACCAATTGCGGGAGATCAGTAAACGGTACAACTATAAAGAAATCCGGACACCGATCTTTGAAGAAACAGAGTTGTTCAAACGGGGTGTCGGTGAGACGACGGACATCGTTCAAAAAGAGATGTTCATGCTTGAAAAACGCGGGAAGGAACAATTTACGCTTCGTCCGGAAGGGACAGCAGCCGTCGTTCGTTCATTCGTGACGAATAAACTCTACGGCGCCGCCAATCAACCGGTCAAACTCTTTTATATCGGACCGATGTTCCGCTATGAACGTCCGCAAGCCGGTCGTTTCCGCCAGTTACACCAATATGGCGTCGAGGCACTCGGCAGCGAAGAACCGGCAATCGATGCAGAAGTCATCAGTCTTGCGATGAGTATTTACCGCTCGTTTGGTCTGAAAAAACTGAAGCTCGTCATCAACTCGCTCGGAGACAGCGAAAGCCGCGCCGCGCACCGGGAAGCACTGGTCAATCACTTCAAACCGGTCGCCCACGAGCTATGCCAGGATTGTCAGAACCGTCTCGAAGCGAATCCGCTCCGGGTACTGGATTGCAAAGTCGACCGTAATCACCCGAGCATGGCGACAGCGCCGTCGATCCTCGACTTCCTGAACCCGGCTTCGAAAGACTATTTCGATCAAGTCCTGTTGCACCTGGATGCGCTCGGCATCGAATACGTGATTGATCCGACACTGGTCCGAGGACTTGATTACTACAATCACACGTCGTTTGAAATCATGTCGGAAGCAGAAGGATTCGGCGCAATCACGACGCTTTGCGGCGGCGGACGTTATAACGGACTCGTCGAACAAATCGGTGGACCGGCTACACCGGGAATCGGATTTGGAATCGGGATCGAACGTCTGTTGATGGCGCTTGAAAATGAAGGTGTCCTGCCGGAAATCGATGATGCGATTGATGTCTTCATCGTCGCGCAAGGCAACGAAGAAGTTGAAAAAACGGCAACACGCCTGTTGCAATTGATGCGTCTCGAAGGACTTGCCGCTGACCGTGATTATCTCGGACGGAAGTTCAAAGGACAATTCAAAGCAGCCGATCGGATGAAAGCCCGCTTCACTGTCATTTTGGGAGACGAAGAAGTCGAACGTGGAGCAGCAGCGTTAAAAGACATGTCGACCGGTGAACAGATTGATGTGCCATTATCAGCTGTTGCCGATACGATTGTCGCGAAATTAAAGGAGGAAGCATAATGATCGGACGTACACACATGAACGGAACCGTAACAGAAGAAACAATCGGCCAAGCCGTTCAATTAAAAGGATGGGTCCAAAAAAGACGTGACCTCGGAGGATTAATTTTCCTTGATCTTCGTGACCGGACCGGGATCGTCCAAGTCGTCTTCCAACCGGAAAACGAACAGGCGCACCGCCTGGCGGAATCGATTCGTTCGGAATACGTGCTCGATATCAAAGGGACGGTCGTCCAGCGTGAAAATCCGAACCCGAACATCCCGACCGGACAAGTCGAAGTCGTCGCAGACGAAGTCATCATCTTAAACGCTTCAAAAATGACGCCGTTCCCGATCAGTGAGGAAGCGGAACAGACATCAGAAGATTTGCGTCTGAAATACCGTTACCTCGATCTTCGTCGTCCGTCGTTACAAGAGACATTCCGTCTGCGTTCGAAAGCTTCGAACATCATGCGGAACTTCCTTGACGAACAGGATTTCCTCGAAGTCGAGACACCGATCTTAACAAAATCGACACCGGAAGGCGCACGGGATTATTTGGTTCCGAGTCGTGTTCACCCGGGTGAGTTTTACGCCTTGCCGCAATCACCGCAATTGTTTAAGCAATTGTTGATGGTTTCGGGCTTTGAGCGGTACTTCCAAATTGCCCGTTGTTTCCGTGACGAAGATTTACGGGCCGACCGTCAACCGGAATTCACACAAGTCGATATCGAAACGAGCTTCATGGATGTTGAAGATTTATATGCAATGATGGAATCAATGATGACACGTGTCATGAAAGAAACGCTCGGAAAAGACATCACGACACCGTTCCCGCGGATGCCGTATGCAGAAGCGATGAGCCGGTTCGGTTCAGATAAACCGGATACGCGTTTTGGTCTTGAATTGATTGATGTCGCAGAAGCAGTCACAGGAGCCGGCTTTAAAGTCTTCGACATGGCGCTAGAATCAGGCGGCGAAGTCAAAGCGTTGAATGTCAAAGGCGCAGCCGATCAGTTCTCCCGCAAAGACATCGATAAATTACAAGAATTCACAGCGATTTATGGAGCGAAGGGTCTTGCCTGGGTCAAAGTGACAGCAGACGGACTGAACGGTCCAATCGCGAAGTTCTTTGACGAGACAGCAACGGCCCGACTCGTGGAAGCGACGGCAGCTGAAGCCGGTGACTTACTTGTTTTCGTCGCAGCAAAAGCTTCGATCGTTGCCGACAGCCTCGGTGCACTGCGACAAAAACTCGGGAAAGAACTCGGTTTGATTGACGAAACCGTCTTCAACTTCCTGTGGGTAACAGACTTCCCACTCGTAACGTTCGAAGAAGCGGACGGCCGTTTTTATGCGAACCACCATCCGTTCACGATGCCGCGCCGGGAAGATCTCGAGAAACTCGAGACAGACCCGGGCAGCGTCCTTGCCGTAGCCTATGACCTCGTCTTGAACGGGTATGAGCTCGGTGGCGGATCACAACGGATTTACGAACGTGATATCCAGGAGCGGATGTTTAAACTGCTTGGCTTCACGGAAGAAGAAGCAAATGAACAGTTTGGTTTCCTGATGGAGGCGTTCGAGTACGGCACGCCGCCGCACGCAGGTATTGCACTCGGTCTTGACCGTCTCATTATGCTGCTTGCTGGCCGGACGAACTTACGTGATACGATTGCATTCCCGAAAACAGCTTCGGCAAGCGATCTGCTGACAGCGGCACCAAGCCCGGTTTCAGACGCACAACTGAACGAACTGTCGATTCGGACAGCTGTCAAACAATCATAATACCAACAGATTTCCTTCAGTCATGAGGGGAATCTGTTTTTTTAATGGAGGAGGATTCGTGATGGAGCGCACTTTTTTTGAACGGTCACCGGTTGAGGTGGCGCCGGAACTGTTAGGGAGTCTGTTGACGGTTGATGAGGTCACGATGCGGATTGTCGAAGTGGAAGCATATCTCGGACCGCACGATCAAGCCGCCCATTCTTACAGTGGACGACCAACAAAACGGACGGCACCGATGTTTGGACCGGCCGGTCATATTTATGTGTATTTTACCTACGGCATGCATCATTGTTTGAACATCGTCTGCGGGGAAGTAGGGGAAGGATACGGAATTTTGTTGCGCGGGGCGGAAGTCGTCCACGGACATGATCTCGTTGCGACCCGCCGTTTCGGAAAACCGTATGCGGAACTGACGAAAACCGAACAAAAAAATCTTGTCAATGGTCCCGCCAAATTATGCCAAGCGTTCGGGTTGATGACGGAGGATTCCGGAACGGATCTCTATACGGATCACCGTTTTCAGATTGAAGCCGGTCCAGTTACTGACGTCATCCAGACAACCCGGATCGGGATTCCGAATGCCGGAGAAGCGACAGCCTATCCGTGGCGGTTTTATGAAGCGGGAAGCACCGGGGTCAGTAAAAAATAAATGGATCGGCAGATAAACTTATCGCTGACGGACACATCCTTCACACACAAAAAAACGTGTTTCTCAAAAAAGAGAAGCACGTTTTGCTGTTTTATCGTTTTGGTGTATTGATTGATTTTTTAGATTGCTGTTTTTTATAGAATTTGTAGACGATTGGTCCGACCGTCGTAGCAAGCGTGATTAATGTTCTTAATTTACCTTTTTTAGCAGCCATGAAATAATTCACTCCTTAGTAAGTTGTACTAATCATATTCCACGAAAGCAAAAAGTTAAAACCTTTCCGGCACATCGGTTCTTTGCGAAAGGAAATAAGATTGAGATAGTACGGGTAGAAAAGAGAAAGGAGCTGATGACGTGGCAGGAGTCGTATGGTATCGAAAAGATTTGCGGGTCGACGATCATGAAGCATTGATGCGTGCATGCAACGAACAAAACACGGTCCGTGCAGTATTTATCCAGCAGGAATCCGGAGACCGTGGAAAACAGCAAGTAAGGTTTGAACAGGAAACGCTTCAGTCCTTGCGGGAACACTTAGAACAACTTGGCGTCGAACTGACGATTTTACAAGGGGAGACAGTCGAACAACTGACATCGTTTGTTCAACCGGAGGACATCGTTTACTTTCACCGGATGACGGGTGAGTACGAAGCACGACAGGAAAACGCAGTGCAAAAACATTTTACCACGCGAATGTATGAGACCCAGACGCTTCATCTCCGGGAAGATATCGGCAGTGACGAACTGAAACGTGTCTTCACGGCGTTCCGGAAAAGAGTTGAGCATGACGGCCGCTTTGCGGATCCAATCGAAGCACCGGGGGAAGTTCGGTACATCGAATCACCGCAAACGAGAGCAGGCTACGACCCGCGAACTGCGTTCCCGTTTACGGGAGGCGAGTCGGCAGGACTGGACCGATTAGCCGCATATTTGGAACGGCCGATTTTTACCTACAAAGAAACACGAAACGGCTTTGACGTTGATGACTCTTCGAAATTATCCGCCTGGCTGGCAAACGGTTCGCTGTCCCCGCGACGGGTCATGGCAGAACTTCAACGGACCGAACGCGAGCATGACGCTAATGAATCAACATACTGGTTGTATTTCGAATTGTTATGGCGCGACTTTTTCCACTTGACGATGCGTGAGACAGGATACCGGCTGTTCCGTTCCAATGGGTTACGGGACGGACACTTGACCTGGAAGACGGATCCAGCGGCGATTAATTCCTGGATTGCAGGGGAGACGGGTGAACCGTTTGTCGATGCGTTCATGCGGGAAATCAAGGAGACCGGCTGGATGTCGAACCGTGGACGGCAGATTACGGCCAGTTATCTGATTCATGACTTAAAGCAGGATTGGCGGATCGGTGCGCGATACTTTGAACAGCAGTTGATTGATTACGATGTAGCCTCCAATTACGGGAACTGGGCTTATATTGCAGGCGTTGGAAATGCGACCCGGACACCACGGTTTAATCCTGAATTTCAACAACAAAAATATGATCCGGCCAAAGCATTTATCCGGCGCTGGATGTCAAGCGAAACGACTGAAAAATGACCAAATTTTAAGAGTCAGAACCAGTTGCATTTCGATAAGGGGAATGCTATATTAAATGCAACAGATGGGGTTCCTGAGATGTACGAGAGCCGCCTTTTATCTTTGAGCCACTCTTTTTTGATAGGGAGTTTGACGTTCCAACTAGTAGTACATGCCTCGTAACACAGCAGGAGGACGTACGAATAGGAATCGGATAAGACACCCACCTGCGCAGCAGGTTCAAAAATAAGGTATCGACACGGCACTTCGGGTCCCATCGTTTCTTTTTTTAGATGAATCACACCATACGTCGCATGACGTTTTTTTTTATGATATAATTCCGAGTAAAACAGTATGAGTATTGTGAGGTTATGAGATGTTAAATCAATTTTCACGTAATGAATTGGCAATCGGTAAGACCGGACTTGACGCATTGGCATCCAAGTCTGTTGCGATTTTAGGAATCGGCGGCGTCGGTTCGTTTTCGGCGGAAGCCCTGGCCCGCAGCGGCGTCGGTCGTTTGATTCTTGTTGATAAAGATGATATCGATATCACAAACGTCAACCGTCAGATCCATGCCTTGTTACCGACAGTCGGTCAGCCGAAAGTCGATGCAATGGCGGATCGTTTGATGCAAATTAATCCGGATTTAGAAATTGTCCGCTTGAAAATGTTCTACAACGAAGAAACGTTCGAAGCCTTTTTTGCAGAAAATCCAGATTATGTGATTGACGCTTCGGATACAGTATCGTTTAAGATTCATTTGATTAAAGAGTGTAAACAACGTCAGATTCCAATTATCTCGAGTATGGGAATGGCGAACAAGATGGATCCGACACGAATCAAGATCGTTGATATTAAAGATACGAGTTACGATCCGCTTGCAAAAGTGATCCGGACGCGCCTGCGTAAGGAAGGAATCCATAAAGGAGTCCCGGTCGTCTTTTCGGATGAACCACCGGTCAAAATCATCGAAGAAGTCCGTCAAGTCGTCGGTAACGATGAAGCGTTTATTCGGAAAGCTAAAATGCCGCCGAGTTCAAACGCGTTTGTTCCATCGGTTGGTGGATTGATTGCGGCAAGTTATGTCATCAATGAGATTGTCCGGGAAGCTGGCGTCATCATCGAACGTGTCCGTTAAAAAAGCGACCTCAGCAGGTCGCTTTTTCTAATCGTTTACGGTTGTTTTTTCCAAAAATCGAGCCGTGCCTGTAATTGTTTTTCGAATCCGCGTGGACTCGGCTTATAAAAAACCGGTTTGGTTCGTGCCAGGTTTTCCGGCCAATAGTTCTGTTTGACATACGCATGCGGAAACTGGTGCGGATACTGATATTCGACACCATTGCCGAGTGCTGCGGCACCGGCATGATGTGCATCCCGTAAATGCGGAGGGACCGGACCACCATCTGATCGACGGACGAGTTCAAGTGCCTGATCAATCGCTGTAATGACAGTGTTTGATTTCGGAGCAGTCGCGAGATACAGCACAGTTTCAGCAAGCGGAATTCGTGCCTCCGGAAAACCAATGTACTCACAGGCCCGGGCACACGCATCAACGATCAGTAGCGCTTGTGGATCGGATAATCCGATGTCTTCTGCTGCATGGACATAGAGGCGGCGGACGATGAAGCGTGGGCTTTCCCCGGCTTCAATCATGACAGCAAGCCAGTAAAGGGCAGCGTCGGGATCCGAGCCGCGAATCGACTTGATGAAGGCCGAGATGACATCGTAATGCCGGTCTCCGTCTTTATCGTATTTCAAAGCTTTTTGCTGAATCGATTCTTCGGCTACAGCAAGGTCAATCGTGATTTCACCGTCAATTTCCGGTGTTGTCAGAACGGCGAGTTCGAGGGCGTTGAGCAGTGCCCGGTAATCACCGTCCGAAAGCTTCACATAATGCTCGACGGCCTCCTCGGTGACAGTGACCGGATACTTGCCGAGACCGCGGTCCGGGTCTTCTAAAGTCCGGTGCAGAACAACGCGCAAATCGTCTGTCGTCGGTGTCTCGAACCGGAAAACAGTCGCCCTGGATAACAGGGCAGCATTGACTTCAAAACTTGGGTTTTCCGTCGTTGCGCCAATCAACGTGATTGTTCCGGCTTCGAGTGCCGGCAGTAAGGCATCCTGCTGCATTTTATTGAAACGGTGGATTTCATCTAAAAATAAAATGGTTTTTTGTTGGTCAAACTGCAAACGGGATTCCGCTGCTTTTAAGACTTCACGCAACTGATCCAGTTTTGCCGTGACGGCATTCAACTGTTCAAATGCTGATTTCGTATAACTGGAAATGACACGGGCGAGCGTCGTTTTTCCGGTTCCAGGGGGTCCGTAGAAAATAACGGTTCCGAGCCGGTCAGCCAAAATAGCCCGGCGTAACAGGGTCGATTCTCCAATCAAATGGCGTTGGCCAACGATTTCATCCAGTGATTGAGGGCGCATCCGATTGGCAAGTGGCCCGGCCGGAGAATGTGATTCAAATAAATTAGCCATAGGTAGCGTTCCTTCTTTCAACTTTTAGCTACTACTATACTAGAAAGGATGTCTTTTCGCATGATGAAAATCTCGACAAAAGGCCGTTATGGTCTGACAATCATGATTGCACTCGCCAAAGGAGGCGAGGCAAAGCCATTGTCTTTAAAAAAAATTGCGCAGATGTATGATCTGTCCGAGCACTACCTGGAGCAATTGATTGCCCCGCTCCGTAACGGCGGTCTCGTCAAAAGTGTTCGCGGAGCATACGGTGGATATAAATTAGGCCGTTCAGCCGAAGACATTACCGCAGGGGATATCATCCGTCTGCTCGAAGGTCCGCTTGTCGTCGTCGAAGGCGACAATTGTGACGAAGTGACGAAACGGAAATTGTGGGATAAAATTCAAAGTGCCGTGGATCAAGTACTTGATACGACGACATTAAAGGATTTAGCGGAAGAAGACGATACAGGTTATATGTTTTATATATGAGAGGTGAAAAACGATGATGTATTTTGATCACGCTGCAACGACGCCGATGCGGCCCGAAGTGCTCGAGAAGATGACACCATACATGCTTGAACAATTCGGAAATCCGTCAAGCGTCCATGCATTCGGACGAACAGGGCGGGCTGCGATTGACACGGCACGACGAATGATGGCGACGGAATTAAACGCCAGACCGACGGAAATCATCTTTACGAGCGGTGGCACGGAATCCGATAACTATGCCATCCTCGGTGCTGCCATCCAGTATCAATCGAAAGGGCGTCATGTCATCACAACGCGGTTTGAGCACCATGCCGTACTTCATGCTTTCGAGGAACTGGAGAAACGTGGATTTGACGTGACGTATCTTGATATTCCGGAGTCGGGCATCGTGACGGAAGAGGCTTTACGTGCAGCAGTTCGACCGGATACGATTTTAGTATCGATGATGTTCGGGAATAACGAAGTCGGAACGGTCCAGCCGATTGCGGCATGCGGTCGTTTCTTGCGTGAACAACAGATTGTGTTCCATACGGATGCTGTTCAAGTATTTGCGAAGTCGCCCATCGATGTAGAAGCGATGCACATTGATTTGCTGTCGGCATCGAGTCATAAAATCAATGGACCAAAAGGCGTCGGAATATTATATGTCCGGTCTGCTATCAAGTTAGCGCCTCAATCGTATGGTGGGGAACAGGAACGCAAGCGTCGTGCCGGAACGGAAAACGTCGCCGGAATTGTCGGGTTTGCGGAAGCTGTCCGGCTGACGGCAACGGAGCGGGAAGAGCAGACTCGACAGTACCGGCTGTTACGGACGATGTTGCTCGAACGGCTGCGAGCCTCAACGATTGATTTTGAAGTCAACGGGGCGGAAGGATTGCCGCAAGTCCTCAACCTGTATTTCCCAAACGTCGAAATTGAACCGTTTTTAATTATGCTCGACATGCGGGGGATTGCCGTTTCAAGCGGAAGTGCCTGTACGGCAGGATCGGTTGAGCCGTCGCATGTCCTGTCGGCGATGTACGGTGAAAATCCGCGAACGAAACAATCGGTCCGGATCAGCTTCGGCCGTGGAAACGATGCGGCACAAGTCGAACTGCTCGCACAAGGCCTGATAGATGTCGTAAAATCGTTTCAGAACAATTAAGAGGTGAAAACAATGAATACACGCGCAAAAGCACCGGAGGAAACAACGGTCGTCGTCGGGATGTCCGGCGGCGTCGATTCGTCCGTTACGGCTTATTTATTAAAAGAACAAGGATACAACGTCATCGGAATCTTCATGAAGAACTGGGACGATACCGACGAAAACGGATTTTGTACAGCAACGGAAGATTACGAAGATGTCATCGCTGTCGCCAATCAAATCGGCATTCCGTATTACGCAGTCAATTTCGAAAAAGAGTACTGGGACAAAGTCTTTACGTACTTCTTGGAGGAATATAAACTTGGCCGGACACCGAATCCGGATGTCATGTGTAATAAAGAAATTAAATTTAAAGCATTTCTTGACCATGCGATGCGCTTAGGGGCAGATTTTGTTGCGACGGGCCATTATGCGCGGGCTGTATATGAAGACGGTGAGCATAAATTATTACGCGGCGTCGATACAAACAAAGATCAAACGTATTTCTTGAACCAACTGTCGCAGGATCAAATCGCTAAAGCGATGTTCCCGATTGGACACATGGAAAAATCAGAAGTGCGGAAAATCGCCGAAGAAGCGAACCTCGCGACGGCGAAGAAAAAGGATTCGACCGGTATTTGTTTCATCGGGGAACGGAATTTCAAACAGTTCCTCAGTCAGTATCTGCCGGCGCAACCGGGTGAAATGCGGACACTTGACGGTACAACGATGGGACGTCATGACGGTCTGATGTATTACACGATGGGACAACGCCACGGTCTCGGGATTGGCGGAGACGGAGAACCATGGTTCGTCGTCGGGAAAAACCTCAAAGAGAATATCCTGTTCGTTGAGCAGGGATTTCATAATGAATTGCTTTATTCAGAGGGGTTATATGCGTCTGATATCAGCTGGACGGCAACGATGCCGGTCGGGACAGAATTCCGTTGTACAGCGAAGTTCCGTTACCGTCAAACGGATACACCTGTGACCGTTCGTATTCTGGACGGCGGACGGTTAGACGTCGCGTTCGACGAACGGCAACGGGCAATCACACCGGGACAAGCTGTCGTTTTCTATGACGGAGATATCTGTCTTGGCGGGGCGACGATTGACGATGCATACAAAGCGGGCAAACAGTTAACGTATCTTGCGTAAGGGAGAGAATGAAATGAACTACAACGAAGTCGGGTTCCGACATCTGGAGTCCGGGAATTATGAACTGGCGGCTCAAGCTTTTAACGATGCCATCGAAGAACAACCAAATGATCCGACAGGTTACGTCAATTTAGGGACATTGCTCCAATCAATGGACGATGCTGACCGGGCACTCCGGTTTTACGATAAGGCATTGACGATTGATCCAACGTTTGCCAGTGCCCATTATGCCAAAGGGGCATTATATTTCTCGGCGGATTTACTGGTGGAAGCCGAAGAATCATTGCGCCTTGCTTTGTTACATGGACTCGATGACGCGGATCTTCATTTCATGCTCGGTCTGACATATCAAAAGCTGGGTGATCCGGTCCGGGGAATTCCACGTTTGAAGCAAGCCACGGAACTGAACGGTGTAGATGTTGAAATCGCCTTCCAGTACGGTCTTGCCCTTGCTCAGAACGAACAGATTGAAGAAGCGGCTGAAATCTTCGAGCAGGTATTATTGCTGGAAGAGACACACACGGATGCCCGTTATAACTATGCCATTGCACTGGCTTTTTTAGGTCAGCAGGAAGCATGTTATACGGAACTCGAAACTGTTCTTGCTTATCAGCCGAACCATACGATGGCACAGGATGCGAAAGCGAAGATGGATGCCTTATTGAACTAAAAAAAGCGTTGCGACCGATGAACATCCCGGTTTCGCAACGCTTTTTTCATTAATGTCCGACTTCACGTACGATTCGTAACGGTGGACCGGAAAAGTCTTCATACGCTTCGTCCATGTTTTTCGTATACAGTTCGATGACATTTTGTTCCGTATCTTTAAAGTAAGCGGAGTACTCCTTATCATTCGATGTCTCCTGTTCATCCCATTCACGAATTTTGACATCAATTGAAGCAGTACGCAACAGATCAAGGGCTTCTTTGAATTCATTTTTCTCGACATAAAAGGCGCAATGGACATGGACTCCGCCTTCATCGTACAAGCTGTCCCACTCTGTGACAGGAAGGTGTTTGACTGTCCGTTCTTCCATTGTAAAGTCACGTTTGAGCCAAAGGCCGAGACGGGTGTTTCCGCCAATGTACAACCACGTTGCCCAAACGCCGTCCTGCTTTTCCTGTTCATGACTCGGCTCGGCATCTTCCGGTGCCCACTGTTCAACAATCGGAATACCAAGCGTCCCGTTCCAAAAGGCAACAGCCCGTTCCATATCTTCCACTTCCAGCACTAATTCACACAATCCGGCAACTGGCAATCGTCCCATGATTTGTTCCTCCATTCAATTATTGATTCAAGAAATGTTTCCCTCATTTAAAATCCCTTAAACGAATGCTATGATTGGAACAGCGTAATGGAGTTCAGACAGAAAGCAGGTGGAGTGATGGAGCACCCCCATCAAGTAGTCGGCCGCATTAAACGTGTGCTTTTTTCCTCCGAAGAAGAAGCCCATTCCATCGTTTTGATGGCAATTAAAGAAAAGAACTTTGAATTAAAAGAAACAGAACTCGTCGTCACAGGAACCGGTGTCGGAATCGAACTCGGCGGAACGTATCAAGCATTCGGACGATTGATTGATCATCCGCGATTCGGTAAACAACTAAAAGCAGAGTTGATCCGCCGGTCGGTTCCGATGACGAAACACGCAGCCGTCCGTTTTTTGACGAACGGTTCGTTTACCGGCATTGGTCCGAAAACAGCGAAAAACATCGTCGATGCTCTTGGTGAAGATGCAATCGATATCATCTTAAAAGACAGCAAGGCACTTGACCGTGTCCCTGGACTGAAACAAAAACAGGCCGATGTCATCTTCAGCCGACTCGCAACCCTATACGGTGTTGATCAATTGATGCTTTTTTTAGCCCCGTTTGATGTTACTCCGAAACTCGCGGCGAAGATTTATGCGGCATATGAAGGAGACGCGATGGCGAGAATTCGGGAAAATCCTTATTCTTTAATGTACGAAGTCAGTGGCATCGGTTTTAAGACAGCTGATCAAATCGCCTCGCATCTGGGGCTTATCGGCTTGCATCCGGAACGGGTCGCAGCCTCCATCATGCATATACTCGAACAGGAGGCGGGAGAGGGGCATGCGTTTGCAACCGTCGAATCACTGTTGCAACGGGCACCCCGTCTACTCGGAGAAGATCCCGGCGACCGTCTCGAACAAGCCATCGAACTGTTGTTGAACGAAGATAAGGTCAAACTCGAAGAAGGCTGTTTGTATTTGCCGACGATTTTTTATGCGGAAGTCCGGGCGGCAAAGGAACTGGCCCGTGTCATGGCGAACGGAGCGGAGCAGGAAGTTGATGTCGCGACGATTTTGTCGGCCATCGGTCAGCTCGAAGAACGGTTCGGGATGGAATATGCAGTCCAACAACGGGAAGCCATCGAACTGGCGGTCAAAGCGCCGTTGATGGTCTTGACGGGTGGACCGGGTACCGGGAAGACGACCGTCATTAAAGGGATTTTGCACGCGCTGCAGGAAATTCATGATTGGCCGCTTGAAAAAAGTCAGGTCAAGTCGGGTGAGGTCTATCCCTATGTCCTTGTTGCTCCAACCGGACGAGCGGCAAAACGCTTGTCGGAAGCGACGGATGTTCCGGCGATGACCATCCATCGTTTGTTAAAATATGACGGGTCAAATTTTCAATTGGACGAAGACCAACCGATCTCGGGCAAGGTTTTGATCATTGATGAATCATCGATGATAGATATCTACCTGTTATCGAGTTTGTTACGAGCGGTACCGAATGGCATGAAGATTTTATTTGTCGGCGATCGTGATCAACTGCCGTCGGTCGGACCGGGACAAGTCCTGGCCGACTTAATGGACACAGACGGAATTCCGGTCGTTCGGCTCAATGTCGTTCACCGGCAAGCCGAGGATTCCTCGATTCTTCGGCTGGCTCACGATTTGAAAAACCGGGTCACGTCAGCTGACTTGCTTGCTCCGTTATCTGACCGGCGATTTTATTCGCTCGCCCCGCAAGAGTCGTTACGCGGTATCGCCGCCTTCGCGGAAAAAGCACTGGCGAAAGGCTATTCGAAGTTTGACGTCCAAATCCTGGCGCCGACGTATCGTGGACAGGTAGGAATCGATGAACTGAACATCGTCCTGCAACAGGTCTATAATCCGGAAGCGCCCAAAAAACGGGAAGTCAAACAAGGGACACGAATTTACCGGAGTGGAGATAAAATTCTTCAGCTCGTCAATAATGCGGAAGAAAATGTCTATAACGGGGATATCGGCGAAATCGTCAACATCTTTTTTGCAAAGGAAAATGTCGACAAGGTGGATAAAATCATTGCCCGGTTCGATCAGACAGAAGTCGAATACAACCGGAGTGAGTGGGATCAATTCACGCATGCGTATGCGATTACGATTCATAAAGCACAAGGGTCGGAGTTTCCGATTGTCCTGATGCCGGTCTTTTTCACCGGAGCCTTTAAACATTCCCGTAATCTCATCTATACGGCCGTCACACGGGCAAAAGCCAGTTTGTTGTTGTTCGGAGATCCCCGTGCCTTTTATAAAGCTTCCCAAGAGGAAGAACCACGCCGGCGGACCCGGCTGATTGAACGGCTCGGCGGTATGACAAAGACTTGACTGAATGCACCAGATAGGTAATAATCACGGTAGATGAATGGACGCAAAACGTTGATGGAAGATAAGTAAGTCGTAATCTTCATGACCAGAGAGAGATGGATCTGCTGCAACCATCTTCATGACGATTCGATTGAAGCTCCTTCCGGAGTCGAGTGCAAACACTTGCGGGTAATCTCCGTTAACGGATTTTTCGAGGTAAAGAGAGCACATGTCTTTACGAACGAGGGTGGTACCACGAAAGCGATGCTTTCGTCCCTTTTCAGGGATGAATGTATCGTTTTTTTGCGTTCAGGACAAATTAATCAATGGGGGTATTTTCGATGAAACCATTAAAACCGTTGACGGGTGCACAAATCCGTCAGATGTATCTCGACTTTTTCCAGTCTAAAGGACATGCAATCGAACCAAGCGCATCGCTCGTTCCAATCGAGGATCCAACATTACTGTGGATCAACTCGGGTGTCGCTACGTTAAAAAAATATTTTGATGGACGAGTCATTCCGCAAAATCCGCGGATTGTCAACGCGCAGAAATCGATCCGGACGAACGATATCGAAAATGTCGGAAAAACAGCACGTCACCATACATTCTTTGAAATGCTTGGAAACTTTTCTGTCGGCGACTACTTCCGTGAAGATGCAATCAAATGGGGCTGGGAACTCTTGACGAGTGACGAGTGGTACGGACTTGATCCGGACCGTCTTTCCGTGACGATTCATCCGGAAGACGACGCAGCACGTCAAATCTGGCTTGAACTCGGTGTGCCGGCTGAACGTATCATTCCGCTGGAAGATAACTTCTGGGAAATTGGTGAGGGTCCTTCAGGTCCGAACACAGAGATTTTCTTCGACCGCGGACCGGCTTTCGGCGACGATCCGAACGATTCTGAATTGTATCCGGGCGGCGAAAACGAACGGTATCTCGAAATCTGGAACATCGTGTTCAGTCAATATAATCATGATGGACACGGCAATTACACAGAATTACCGCGTAAAAACATCGATACCGGGATGGGTCTTGAGCGGATGGCGAGCGTCATGCAAGATGTGCCGACGAACTTTGACACGGACTTGTTCATGCCGATCATCCATAAGACAGAAGAACTCAGCGGTAAACTTTACCGTGAAGACACAAAACTGGATGTCGCGTTCAAAGTCATTGCTGATCACATCCGGACGGTTGCCTTTGCAATCGGAGACGGTGCGTTGCCTTCGAACGAAGGACGCGGTTATGTCTTACGCCGCCTGCTTCGTCGTGCTGTCCGTTATGCAAAAATGCTCGGAATCGAACGTCCGTTCATGTACGAGCTCGTTGATACAGTCGGTAGCGTCATGGTCGATTTCTATCCACAAGTTCCAGAAAAAGCAGATTTCATCAAACGTGTCATTAAAAACGAAGAAGAACGATTCCACGAGACGTTACATGATGGTCTTGCCATCTTAAACACCGTGGCACAAGCAGCGAAGAGTAACGGTGAACACGTCATCAGCGGAGAAGATGCCTTCCGTTTGTATGATACGTATGGTTTCCCGCTCGAATTGACGGTTGAATATGCGGAAGATCATCAGATGTCTGTCGATGAAGAAGGATTTAAACGGGCAATGGATGAGCAACGGAAGCGTGCTCGTGCTGCCCGTGAAGACGGCGGTTCGATGCAACAACAATCAGAAGTGTTAGCAACGTTGACTGTTCCGAGCCAGTTCATCGGTTATACGGACCTTGAGACGGATGCTAAAATCATTGCTTTGTTGCATGATGGAGAACGAGTGACAGAAGTCGCTGCCGGCGAAGAAGCACAATTGTTGCTTGATATTACACCGTTTTATGCAGAAAGCGGTGGAGAAGTGGCGGACACAGGAACCATTACAGGTCCTGATTTCGTCCTTGATGTCAAAGATGTTCAAAAAGCACCGAACGGTCAAAACCTGCATACCGTTATTGTTCGGACGGGGATTGCTTTGGCAGATGCGACAGTTCATGCAACAGTCGAAGCGTCGTCACGTCAAGCCATCACAAAGAACCATACTGCAACCCACCTGTTGCACAAAGCATTAAAAGATACACTCGGGACACACGTCAACCAAGCCGGTTCACTCGTTTCGGCAGATCGTCTCCGGTTTGACTTCTCGCACTTCGGAGCAGTCACGGCTGAAGAATTGACAACTATCGAACAGGATGTCAACCAAGCAATCTGGGCATCACTTGCAGTCGACATTGAAGAGATGAACATTGCTGATGCGAAAGCAAAAGGTGCAATGGCTCTGTTTGGTGAAAAATACGGTGAGACGGTTCGTGTCGTTTCGGCTGGAACATATTCCATCGAATTATGCGGTGGAATCCATGTTCGAAACACGGCAGAAATCGGTCTGTTCAAGATTGTTTCCGAATCAGGAATCGGAGCTGGAACACGACGGATTGAAGCAGTCACAGGCGCTGGAGCATATCATGTGATGAACGGTCACCTGCAGACACTCGAGCAGGCAGCACGCGTACTGAAAACGAAGACGACTGAAGTACCGGGACGGATTGAAGCACTTCAAGTCCAGCTCCGCGAAACGGAACGTGCACACGAATCCCTACAAGCAAAACTGGCAAACATTGAAGCAGCATCATTGAAAGAGGATGTCGAGCAAATCAATGGAGTCCAAGTCCTTGCGAAGCAAGTCGACGTCTCGGATATGGATGCGCTTCGCGGTATGATGGATGAATTGAAGTCGAGTCTCGGTTCGGCAATCATCGTCCTCGGCAGCGCGCAGGGAGACAAAGTCAACCTCGTTGCAAGTGTCTCGAAAGACTTGATTGATCAAGGATACCATGCCGGTAAACTGATCAAGGAAGTAGCGACGCGTTGCGGCGGTGGCGGTGGCGGCCGCCCGGACATGGCACAGGCTGGCGGAAAAGATCCTGCAAAATTAAACGAAGCTCTTGCGTTTACTTCACATTACGTGCAATCACTGGCATAATAGAGAAGTAGTGTAAATGAAAGAGGTGATTAACGTGAGTCAGATGGATCAAACGATGAAATTTAATTTTCCAGAAGACGATAGCCAGGCGGCAACACGCGAAGTATTGCTGACGGTCTATCATGCTTTAGAAGAAAAAGGCTATCATCCGATCAACCAAATCGTCGGATATCTACTTTCCGGTGATCCTGCTTACATTCCTCGTCATAACGATGCACGTAATATGATCCGAAAGATTGAGCGTGATGAACTACTGGAAGAACTCGTGAAATCTTATCTATCGGAGAGTGGAGACAAAAAATGAAGCGTGCCATCGGACTTGATGTCGGTTCGAAGACGATCGGTGTTGCGGTGAGTGATTTGATGGGCTGGACAGCACAAGGCATCGAGACCATCAAATGGACAGAACCTGAATATCCGGTCGCCTTCAAGCGACTCGAGGCAATTATTAAGGAATACGGTGTCGAAATCATCGTCATCGGACATCCGAAAAACATGAATGGATCAATTGGTCCCAGAGCTGAGGCGAGTGAAGCGTTCGCGCGTGAAATCGAGACGCAGACAGGCCTTTCGACCGTTCTTGTCGACGAGAGATTGACGACGATGCAGGCAGAACGTATGCTGATCGATGCCGATGTCAGTCGAAAAAAACGGAAACAAGTCATCGATAAGATGGCAGCAGTCATGATCCTACAATCTTATTTGGATCGGGCAAATCGATAAGGAGGAAATGAGATGTCTGAAGAAAAACGGCAGTATCTCTTTCCTGATGAAGACGGTGGCGAACATCTTTTCGAAGAATGGTACCGTTATGTCAGTGAGCGAACCGGCAAGACCTATCTATTTCTCGAAATGATTGGTCATCCGGAAGAGGGCGCAGATGATTTGATCATTTGTGAAATCGACGAGTTTGGCGAAGGCGAAGATGATTTTGAATTGAGCCTGATTGATGAAAACGATGAGCAGACTTGGGATGAACTTGAGGCTGCATTAAAGGAGCGGATGAATGATGCAACAGAATGAACCTACACATTACGTAATTCCCGATGGAGAAGGTAATGAATTTAAATTTGCCGAGCGTTTACGGTATGAAAGCCCGCGCTCAAGCAAAACGTATATTTTCCTTGAGCCAGTCGGAGCGGATTATGATGAAGCAGAAGAAGTCGATATCTTTGTTTATGAGTTAGAAGAATATGGTGATGGTGATGATGACTTCAACCTAGTTCCGATCGCAGAAGACGATGCAGAAACTTGGGATGAAATTGAAGAAGTCTTTAATACATTAGAAGACGAGCTTGACTAAACCGACTCGTGTATAAGGTGGTGTCGTCAGAGCAGCAGCTCTTTCGATATCACCTTGTTTTAAGAGAAGAAGGAGGAACCGATGGAGAATGAATGGAAGAAAAATGCTGAAATCGAACAGAAACGTCGCCGGACATCGCGCCGGATTACGTTAATCATCCTTTCAGTATTATTCACGATTTTCTTAGTAGCAGGAGCAGCCATCTACATCTTTTTAAAGAGTTCACTCGAGCCGGTCAACGAAGAGGCGACGAAGTCCGTCAAAGTCGAAATTCCCTTAGGCGCCGGAACAAGTACGATTTCAAGCATTCTCAAGGAAAAAGATTTAATCGCGAACGAAACGATTTTCCGCTATTATGTCCGCTATAAGAATGAATCGTCATTCCAAGCCGGGACATACACATTGACGCAAGCGATGGCACCGGATGAAATCATCAATGAGTTAAAGACCGGAACGATCATGAAAGCAGCAGATGTTAAAATTACGATCCCTGAAGGAATCACGATGGATCGTCAAATTGCCATCATTGCGAAAGCAACCGGTTTTAAAGCTGACTCGATCCGAAAATCATTGACGGATGAGGCGTATATCAAGACATTAATTGACAAGTATCCGATGTTAACGGATGAAGTGACGAAGCAGGGAGTCCTTTATTCACTCGAAGGATACCTCTTCCCGGCGACATACGAATTCGACAAAGGAAAAAGTATCAATCAAATTGCCGAAACGATGTTAGATGAGACGGAAAAGATTTATGATGAGAACACCGATGCGATTAAGAAATCAGGCATGACCTTCCATGAAGTGTTGAGTCTCGGATCGATGGTCGAACGGGAAGCCGCAACACCAGACGATCGTCGTGAGATTGCCGGTGTCTTTACGAATCGCCTCAACGACGGGATGAAACTCCAATCGGATCCAACGGTCTGGTACGGTACAGGAGAGAATACAGCACTGACGACATTGAAGGATCTTGAGAACAATTCGAAATACAATACGTACAAGTATGAAGGTATTCCGATTGGTCCGATTTCAACGGTCAGTAAAGATTCAATTCTTGCCGTCCTTAATCCGAAAAAGACGAAATATGTTTATTTCTTTGCCCGACCACCAAGTGATAAAAATCCACGGGGGCAAATTCTTTATGAGGAAACCTATGAGGAACATCAACGAAATGTTGTGAAGTATAAACCGGAATGGGTCGAATACGAAGCAAGTAAAGAGCAATGAACAGGGGGTTGATCGGGAACGGTATGTTCGTTCCCGGTCAACCTGTTTATGCGCAGAAGGAGTGAATTCCGAATGAATGATTTTACAGCGTATGTCGAAGGGATGATTCGACCGCGTGATCCCTTGTTACAGGAAATGGAAGCATACGCGAAAGAGCGCCATATTCCAATCATTGAACTGACGGGATCGGAAGTTTTGTTATCGTTGTTGACGTTACAACAACCGAAACGAATTCTTGAACTTGGAACAGCGATTGGTTACAGTGCGATTCGGATGGCTCGTGCCTTACCGGATGCCCGGATCACGACAGTAGAACGAAATGCGAAACGATACGCCGAAGCCAAGATGTTCATTGAACGATCAGACGTCGCGGACCGGATTGACATCGTTTTTGCTGATGCAGTAGAATTAGCCGAAACCCTTGAACAGAAGTTCGATGCCGTATTCATCGACGCAGCGAAAGGACAGTATAAAAAATTCTTTAACGGTTATGGGCGATTGGTGCCAATAGGCGGAGTTTTATATACGGATAACCTGTTTTTGCACGGAGATGTCCTTGAGACAGATCCGAAGACCTTTGACCGGAGAAGGCGGCGCCTTGTCCGTCTGGTTAAAGAATTCACGGCATGGATGATGGAGCAAGATCAATATGATACGACGATTTTCCCACTTGGAGACGGTGTGTCCGTCAGTCGGAAAGTAAAGTCGGAATGAATGATGGAGGTAAGAATTCAATGCAAAAACCGGTTGTAATTGGTGTGGCTGGAGGAACAGGTTCAGGAAAGACGACGGTCGCACGGTCACTTGTCGACGCGTTCCCGAGTGAATCCATCGTCATGATCGAGCAGGATGCTTACTATAAGGATCAAAGTGAATTATCGATGGAAGAGCGTTATCAAACGAACTATGATCACCCGTTTGCCTTTGATAACGATTTGCTGATTGAACACATTAAGGCACTGCGAGAAAATCAGGCGGTTGAAAAACCGGTCTATGATTACGTTGCGCACACACGGGCAACGGAGACGATTCCGCTTGATCCACGTGACGTCATCATCGTCGAAGGTATTTTAGCGCTTGAAGATGAACGTTTACGGGAATTGATGGATATTAAAGTCTTCGTGGATACAGATGCCGATGTTCGGATTCTGCGCCGGATGCAACGTGATATGAATGAACGGGGACGTTCGATTGATTCTGTCGTCGAGCAGTATACGAAAGTCGTCCGTCCGATGCATCTTCAGTTTTGTGAACCAACAAAACGATATGCCGACATCATTGTTCCCGAAGGTGGCGAAAACCACGTGGCAATCGATTTACTCGTCACGAAGATCCGGGCGATTCTCGATTATCGGTCTTCACTTGATCAAAGAGGATATTGATTCCAAAAAAGATGTGAATATACTATACTAGTGGAATAAAAAGGAGCGTGACAAAAATGGCAGAAAAACAGTATTACATGACGCTTGAAGGTAAAGCGAATGTTGAAAACGAATTAAACGAACTGAAGTCAGTCCGCCGTAAAGAAGTTGTCGAAAACATTAAGATTGCCCGTTCATTTGGTGACTTGTCGGAAAACGCGGAATATGATTCAGCGAAAGAAGAACAAGCAATGGTCGAAGGCCGGATTGCTCAATTGGAAGAGATGTTACGCAACGTCGCCATCATCTCGGAAGATGAGAAGGATATCTCGGTTGTTGGTATCGGGACAACAGTTACATTCTTGATCCTTGAAGACAATGAAGAAGAAACGTATACGATTGTTGGTAGTGCAGAAGCCGATCCGTTCACTGGGAAAATCTCGAACGAATCACCAATCGCTAAAAGTCTGTTCGGTCACAGCGTCGGTGAGCAAGTATCCGTTCAAGCACCCGGCGGAGATTTCGCTGTAAAAATTACATCAATCAAGTAAATAAGAACGGACAGCAGCCGGAGCAATCCGGTTTTCTGTTTGAACGGGGGGAAAAGACATGCCAATCGCAATCATCGGAGCGATGGAAGAAGAAGTAAACTTACTTCGAAATGAATTATCGGAACGAAAAGATACCGTCATTGCCAATTATCATTTTTATGAAGGATTGTTGAACAGTGTCCCGGTCGTCATCTTAAAATCCGGTATCGGAAAAGTAAATGCCGCAATCGGAACGACATTACTGCTTGATCATTTCAAGCCAAGTGCCGTAATCAATACCGGTTCAGCCGGCGGATTCAGAGCCGGTTTAAAAGTCGGTGATGTCGTTGTTTCGACGGAAGTCCGTCATCACGACGTCGACGTGACAGCGTTCGGTTACGAGTATGGTCAAGTACCGGGAATGCCGGCTGCCTATACAGCTGATCCAAAACTGATTGCAACAGCGGAAGCTGTCATTGAACGAATGGATGCGATTCGGGTCGTCCATGGTTTGATCGTGACAGGTGATTCGTTCATCCATGATACGGAGCGTTCAAATCTCATTAAAACGAACTTCCCGGATGTCGCGGCAGTTGAGATGGAAGCGGCACCGATTGCACAAGTTTGCCATCAGTTCGATGTTCCGTTCGTCGTGACACGTTCGATTTCTGACAGTGCCGATGAAGAAGCATCTCTGTCATTTGATGAATTCTTGGAGATTGCTTCGATTAATTCAGCGAAGATGGTCATGGAAGTCGTCCGCACATTAGCTGATTCAGAGTAATCTGGATTACGTGAAAGAAGGTCTCTCAACGGGAGACCTTCTTTTCTCTTTGACAAAATGTGTTTAACGCTTTATATTAGTACCAGATACTAATTTCAAAGGAGCAATCATATGAATATCGGAATTGTAGGACTCGGTACATCATTACCCGAACATCGGATGACAAATGATGATTTAGCAGCGACACTCGATACGAGTGATGAATGGATTCGGACACGTACAGGAATCGGCGCGCGACGGATTGCAGATGATGCAGTCGATGTCACTGATTTAGCGACGGAAGCAGCGGAAAAAGCATTAGCGGATGCTAACTTGACAGCAGACGACATCGGATTGATTGTTGTCGGAACGGCAACCGGACGTGCTTTCCCGTCAACTGCCTGTATCGTTCAGGAGCGGATCGGCGCACTCGGTGCGACAGCTTTTGATATCAGCGCAGCCTGTAGCGGATTCATTTTTGCCCTACAGACGGCTTCGAGTATGATGACGGCAACGGAATCGAAGCATGCACTGGTCATTGGTGCAGAGAAGATGTCCAGCATCGTTGACTGGTCAGACCGGTCGACAGCCATCTTGTTTGGTGATGGCGCTGGAGCGGTTGTCCTCGGTCCAACCGAGCAGCAAGGATTGAATGCCTTTGAACTTGGCACGGATGGCCGCGGAGCACATCTGTTATTTAAAAACCTGGATGGTCCGATTGAAATGAACGGTCGGGAAGTCTTTAAGTTCGCAGTCCGCAAGTTACCGGACATCGTGGAAAAAGTCATTCAAAAAGCGGACGGAACACTGGCCGAACTTGATTTACTGATTCCGCATCAAGCGAATTTACGGATTATTGATGCAGCACGTGAACGGCTTGGAATTGAAGAAGCGAAAGTGATCGTGACGATTGACGAACATGCGAATACATCTGCTGCGTCAATACCACTTGCACTAGAAGAGGCACGGCGACAAGGAAGATTGTCACCGGGGACGACACTTGTCCTCGCCGGATTCGGCGCAGGTTTGACATGGGGGGCAGCTTACATTACTTGGACTAAAGGGGAGAACACATAAAATGATGAGAAAACGTGTAGTAGTAACAGGTATGGGCGCACTGACGCCAATCGGTAATGATGTCGATACATTCTGGAATGCGTTAAAAGCCGGTGAAAACGGGATTCGTCCGATGGAACGTCTTGATATCGATGAGTATCCGACGAAAGTAACAGGAGAATTACAGAATTTTGATGTCACGGAATTCATCGAAGCAAAGGAAGCCCGGAAAATGGACCGTTTTGTTCATTATTCGCTCGTCGCAAGTATGGAAGCCGTCAAAAATGCTGAACTGGATGTTAAAGCCAATGCTGAACGTATCGGCGTCTGGATCGGATCAGGAATCGGCGGCGTCGAGACGATTGAAAAACAGGCGAAAATCTATTTTGAACGGGGACATCGTCGTGTCAGTCCATTCTTCATTCCAATGATGATTCCAAACATGGCAAGTGGCCAAGTTTCGATTTATACAGGAGCAAAAGGACCGAATAACTGTTCCGTCACTGCATGTGCTTCCGGTACAAACGCGATTGGTGAAGCGTTACGCGTCATTGAACGCGGCGACGCGGACGTCATGATTGCCGGTGGAGCAGAAGCACCGATTACCAATCTTGCTTTTGCTGGTTTTTGTGCCAATAAAGCGATGTCGACGAACCATGATCCAAACACGGCAAGCCGTCCGTTTGATGAAGGCCGTGACGGATTTGTCATGGGAGAGGGTGCCGGAATCCTGGTACTTGAAGAGTATGAACATGCGATTGCCCGCGGTGCCAAAATCTATGCAGAAGTCAGCGGATACGGATTAACAGCCGATGCTTACCATATCACAGCACCAGATCCAGACGGCGACGGCGGAGCGCGCGCAATGGCGATGGCGATTCAAGATGCAGGTATTGAACCGGCCGCCGTTCAATATATTAATGCTCATGGAACAAGTACGCCGATGAATGATGTACTTGAAACGAAAGCGATCCATACCGTATTTGGAAATCATGCTGAAAAATTAGCCATCAACTCGACGAAGTCGATGATTGGTCATTTACTAGGCGGTGCCGGTGGAGTAGAAGCCATCGCGACAATTAAATCGTTGCAAGAACAAATCGTTCACCCGACGATTCATTTGGAACAACCGAGTGAAGGGTGTGATCTTGATTACGTGCGCGAGGGAAGCCGGTCATGGGATGTGGAGTATGCTCTCAGCAACTCGCTTGGGTTCGGTGGTCATAATGCTTCACTCGTCTTTAAACGCTATCACGCGTAATATCGCATAGGAATAGAATAAGGAAAAGCGATTTAACGGTTCGGATGACCGTTAAATCGCTTTTTTTGAATAAAGAAATTTAGCTTTATTTTATAAAAAGTCACACAAAAAACTAAAAATTCCACTTATTTTCAAATTGTTTTGAAAAAATATTTAGAAAAATCGGATAAAAGGTTTGCAAAATTATCAGAACATTGTAAACTATTTGTAACGAGAGGTTTTGGTCGAATAAAAGTAACGACTTTTTTTTTCGCTCAAAAACCTTAGATTACTAGCTTTGGAAATTTTAGGGGGGTCATCGTATCATGAAAAAGAAAAGTTTTGCACTGGCTACATCTGTAGCCCTCGTTTCAAGCGCGTTCCTTGCAGCTTGTTCGACGACTGATTCAAATGACACATCATCGGGCGACAAAAGTTCAGACAAAAAATCAAGTGAGCAAACGCTAAACTTGATCGAAAGTGCTGATATTCCGACGCTTAACCCAACAACTTCTACGGATGCCGTGTCGTTCAACGTCTTGAACAACACGATGGAAGGTCTTTATCGTTTAGATGACAAGCAACAGCCGACACCAGGTATTGCTGAAAGTCACACAGTTTCTGACGATAAATTGACGTACACATTCAAGCTACGTGATGCTAAATGGTCGGACGGTACACCAATCACAGCAAAAGACTTCGAATATGCTTGGAAAGAAGTCTTGAACCCGGAAAATGCTTCGCAATACGCGTATGTCTTCTACAACATCGAAGGTGCTGAAGAATACAACACGAAAAAAGGCGAGCGTGATGCGGTTGGCGTCAAAGCAGTTGACGACAAGACATTCGAAGTCAAATTGAAAGCACCAGCGGATTACTTCCTTGGTTTAACTGGATTCGGTCCATTCATGCCGAAATCGGAAGAACTTTCGAAAAAAATCGGTAAGGACTTCGGTTCGACAGCAGATAAATCACTTTACAACGGACCATTCAAGTTAACAGAATGGACACGTGAACAAGGCTGGAAAATGGTCAAAAACGACAACTATTGGGATAAAGATAGCGTCAAGTTGAACACAATCAACGTCAAGGTCGTTAAAGAAACTTCAACAGCAGTTAACCTTTACGAAAAAGGCGATATCGACCGTGCTGGTCTCTCTTCAGAATTCGTTGCTCAGTATCAAGATAATGACGAGTTCAAAACAAAGGGTGAATCTACAATCTTCTACCTTTACTTGAACACGAAAGTCAAAGCATTAAACAACGAAAAAATCCGTCGCGCAATCGACATGGGTTACAATAAAAAAGGAATCACGGACGTCATCTTGGCGAACGGATCACTTCCTGCAAACTATCTCGTACCAAAAGATTTCGCGAAAGATGCTGACGGAAAAGACTTCCGTGAAAAGTACCCGACATTCAACGAGTACAATGCAGACGAAGCGAAAAAACTATGGGAAGAGGGCTTAAAAGAAATCGGTCAAAAATCGGTTGAACTTGAGCTTCTTAACTACGATAGTGATGACGCGAAGAAAATCGGTGAGTTCTTGAAAGGTGAGCTTGAGAAGAACCTTCCAGGCATGAAAGTCACAATCAAGCAACAACCGTTCAAAAACAAACTTGATCTCGAAAACAAAGGCGACTTTGAGTTCTCATTCGCCGGCTGGGGTCCTGACTACCAAGATCCAATGACGTTCCTCGATCTCTTCTTGACTGACGGACCATACAACCGTGGTAAGTGGTCAGATAAAGAGTACGATAAACTCATCAACGATGCAAAAACACAAACGGATGCTACAAAACGTTGGTCAGAGCTTCAAGAAGCAGAGAAAATCCTTCTTGATTCTGCAGCCATCTCGCCTGTTTATCAGCGTGGACGTGCATTCATGGTTAAACCATACGTTAAAGGGATTGTCGAACATAACTTCGGCGCAGATTTCTCGTACAAATGGGCTTCAATCGAAGGTAAATAAGTATAAAAAGCGTTCCCTTAACTGGGAGCGCTTTTTTTGTTGCGCAAATAAAAAAACCTTTCTTCTAAAAAAATAAGAAGAAAGGCAAGAATCGTTGAAAGACACCTAAAATTATTTCTTTACTTTTGCGCGTTTCCGTTGGAGTCCCATCGCTTTTTCGACTTTCGCCAATTTACGTGAAGCAACCAGATCTGCTTTGTCGCGACCATTGTCAAGAATCAAATCGAGTTCTTCTGAATCAATTAAGTCGTAATAACGTTGCTGGATCGGTTCTAGTTCAGCAACGATGACTTCTGCGACATCTGATTTAAATACACCATAGTTCAATCCATCATACTTTGCTTCCAAGTCTTTGATTGAAATACCAGCCAGCAATGAATAAATTTCGAGCAAGTTTGAGACGCCCGGTTTGTTTTCCCGGTCAAATCGAACGATCCCCTCGGAATCCGTTACGGCAGACTTGATTTTTTTGCGAATCACGTCCGGAGCGTCGAGCATCGAAATATAGCCTTTTGGATTTGTATCCGTTTTTGACATCTTTTTATCGGGAGACGTCAAGCTCATGATACGGGCACCCGTTTCGGCGATGACCGGCTCCGGCATTTTAAATGTTTCGTAATAGCGGCTGTTAAAACGTTGCGCTAAGTCACGTGTCAACTCGATATGTTGTTTTTGATCGTCGCCGACTGGAACAAGCTCTGCATCATATAAGAGAATATCGGCTGCCATCAAGGTTGGATAAACAAATAATCCAGCACCAATCCGGTCTTTGCCTTGCGACTTATCTTTATATTGTGTCATACGTTCCAGTTCACCCATACCGGACAGACATGTCAGCATCCACCCGAGCTGAGCGTGCGCTTTAACTTCCGACTGGACGAAGATTGTTGATTTTTCAGGATTGAGTCCGCTTGCGATATAAAGTGCAGCAAGCGCCCGTGTATTGTTCATAAGTTCAATCCGGTCAATTTCGACCGTGATGGAATGTAAGTCGACGATACAGTAATATGCATCGTGTTCGTCCTGCAGATTAACAAAGTGTTTCATCGCGCCAATGTAGTTACCAAGCGTCACCGTACCCGTTGGCTTAATGCCTGAAAAAATCGTTTTCATGAGAATCCCTCCAAAAAATGAAATAAAAAAGATGACACATCCCTTGAATCATTCAAGGGACGAGTCATCGCGTTGCCACCCAAGTTGCTAGAAAACTAGCCGCTCATTTGCTGTAACGGGCAGACCCGTCTGATTCTACATCATTTCGAATCAGCCACTCCGAAGTCCATTCCATCTGCGCCGACTGTCCATTTCCACCATCCATGGACTCTCTATAAGTGGTTATCAGATGTACTACTCTCCATCACTGTGTTCTCGTATAACGTTATCTCCACTTTAGCACATGTTTCTTCTAATCGTCATCAAAATTCCGTCAAATGAACGATAAGAGTAAAGAGACGACGATACAAATAAAACCACTCGAGAGATAAGGAACCGTCCGGTTAGAAGCCCGCTTTTGTTTTGCTTCTAAAAGTTCACTTTCTTCATCCTCGTCCTCGTAATAATCCCCATCGACTTCCCGTAACTTCGCTTCCCGTTGCTTTTTAAAGCCTGCAGTGATGCCTTTAAAAAATCCATTGGCAGACATATTGGAGAAGAATCCGATAGCAAGTAACAGGAAGCCGGCAATGAACAAGCCGCCTGACAAGTGATAAACAAATGAATGGGTAGCGTCGGTGGCGACGGCCCAAATCGTGTAGACAGTTGTTAAAATCAAAGCAATCAGAAGCGGGCGTAATAGTTTAGCAGACATGATGAACCTCCTACGGCAAGATGATGATTTCATTATACGCAAAGTCAAGGATTGTTACGACTCTGTACTATTCAGGACGTATAAAATAGCAAATAGTGTGACTATTCACTTGACGATATTGTTATTCTCACATAAAATCAATTTATCACTTCGTTTAAGTTTTTGAAACTAGGTCAATGCGTTTTGGGGAACGTTGAGGCAGTTTCGACGAGATGTCCAAAAATCGTTTATATTAAGCGGTTTTGAAAATGAAAAGGAGATGACTCACCGATGAATAAAAAAACAGTCGGTCTCGCGTTATCAGTTATGCTTGCAGGAAGCGTTGTACTTGCAGGTTGTTCAACAACAGGTGACGGAGATAAAGATGCAGGTTCTTCTAAAGGCAAAAAAGTTTTACGATTAACGGATACTTCTGATATTACGACGGTCGATCCGGCACAAGCAACAGATGCAGTTGCGTTCAACATGATCGGAAACACGATGGAAGGTCTTTACCGGTTAGACAAAGACGGGAAAGCGATTCCGGCACTTGCTGAAAAAACAGATATCTCAAGTGATAACCTCACATATACGTTTACGCTTCGTGATTCTAAATGGTCAGATGGTACACCAGTCAAAGCACAGGATTTTGAATTTGCATGGAAACGTGCCGTCGATCCAAAAACAGCTTCCGGTTATGCATACATCTTTGATACGGTCAAAAATGGTGCTGATGTCTCACAAGGAAAAAAACCAGTCGACGAGCTAGGTGTCAAAGCGATTGACGACAAGACACTTGAAGTTAAACTCGAACGTCCGGCACCATACTTCCTTTCACTCACATCATTCGGAACTTATACGCCAATCAGCGAAGATTTCTATAACAAAAACAAAAAAGACTTCTCGCTTAAACCGGATAAACTTCTTTACAACGGTCCTTTCGTTTGGACATCTTGGAAAACGGATTCAAAACGTATTCTGACGAAAAACGAAAACTATTGGGATAAAGATGCCGTTAAACTCGATGAGGTCTCGATCAGTGTCGTTAAAGATAACTCTACCGTTGTAAACCTGTATGATACGGACGAAATCGATTATGCCGGCCTCACGTCAGAGCAAGTTGCGACATATGAATCAAAACCTGAATTCAAGACCGCACTCCGTTCATCGATTGCTTACTTGAAGTTCAACAATGAAGACGCCACAATGAAAAACGTCAATGCGCGTAAAGCGATCGCACGGGCAATCGATCCAAAAGGGATCACGGATACGTTACTTGCGAACGGTTCGATTCCGACTACAAGCTTCATTCCGAAAGAATTCATCAAAGATGACGCAGGTAAAGACTATACAAGCGACATCAATTGGTTCGACCGGGATGCGAAAGAAGCAGCTGATCTTTGGAAAAAAGCAAACGGTGATAAGAAAGCAACGATTGAACTCTTGTCATTCGATAGCGAAGACGCGAAGAAAATCAGTGAATACATGAAGGGACAGATTGAGAAAAACCTTCCGAATGTCACTGTTGCGATCAAACAACAACCGTTCAAAAATAAACTGGATTTAGAAGCAAAAGGCGATTACCAAATGTCTTATGCGCTTTGGGGTCCGGACTATCAAGATCCAATGTCGAACTTATCGATCTTTGAATCGACAAACAGTCAAAATGACGTCAAATACAAATCGTCTGCCTACGATAAATTGTTGAACGCTGCCAACGAAGAATCAGATGTCGCAAAACGTCTTGATCTCTTTAAACAAGCAGAGTCACAATTGATCGAAAAAGACCAAGCGATCGCACCGATTTATCAAGCGGGTGCTGCATTCCTGAGTCGTCCGACGGTCAAAGACTTTAACCGTCAAGTTTTTGGTGCTGACTTCCAGTACAAATATGTTGATGTGAAGTAATTGAAAATGGGAGCGTCCTTGAGAACGTTTTCAAGGAACGCTCCTGTTTTATACGATTTTTTCTGAATGGAAACTCATTTTGTTAGCAGAAATGTGAAATTTTCGTAAAAAATAGGTTCTAATTACTTTGTTAGCAAAGTATAATGGAATCAAACGAAAAATTCTGAAATATTGGTTAACTGTGAAAAAACAGCGGCCAGGGGGGCGTCAATCAGTCCAAAATAAAAAAGAATTTTAATTTTTACGACAAAATTCTTGAATGTTCCGACAATTTTGGGTCATACTGATTTTATTGATGTTTCGAAAAAAACAGAAAATCTTTATAGGGGGTGCCATCTATGGGCCGTTATTTAGCTCAACGCCTTGTTTACGGCGTACTGACGTTTTTACTCATCGCTTCGTTCACTTTCTTCCTAATGGATCTGTTACCAGGTTCACCGTTCCAAAACCAGGAGAAACTTTCTCCTGAACAGTTAGATATCCTGCGGGATAAGTACAACTTGAATGATCCGCTTCCACAACGCTATGCAGCGTACATGGTCAACTTAGTTCAAGGAGACCTCGGTGTATCATTTAAATATGACAGCCGTCCAGTAACAGATTTGATTATGGAACGAATTGGACCATCCGCTCAATTAGGTATTCAAGCCCTTATTCTCGGTGTAGTTCTTGGTCTTGTCCTCGGTGTTGTCGCGGCTCTTCGCCACAATACAGCAGTTGATTACGGTGCGATGTTCATTTCGGTACTAGGGATTTCCGTGCCATCATTCGTATTTGCGTCACTTCTTCAATATTATATCGGAGTGAAATGGGGCGTATTGCCAGTAGCCTTCTGGGAAAGTCCAGCACATACGATTCTTCCGACCGTTTCCTTATCGCTTGGAGTAACAGCCTCAATTGCCCGTTTCGTTCGAACGGAGATGCTTGAAGTCACCGGTCAGGATTACGTGACACTTGCTAAAGCAAAAGGCCTAGACGGTCAATCGATCACTTGGAAACACATGGTGCGTAACGCCTTGATTCCAGCCATCACGATTCTTGGACCAATGACAGCAGCCTTGATTACAGGAACATTCGTTATTGAAAAAATCTTTGCCGTACCGGGTCTTGGTGAATTGTTCGTTTCGTCCATCACACAAAATGACTATACGGTTATCATGGGGACAACGCTGTTCTTCTCGGCAGTCTTTATCTTTATGATCTTGCTCGTCGATATTCTGTACGGTGTCGTCGATCCACGGATTCGTTTGGGGGGTAGCAAATAATGGCAGAACAAAATTCAAACGCAAAAGCAGAACAGTTCGACTCATCACTGTTCCAACCAGTAGAATTTAATGAACAAGCGGGTGAGCGGATTGCCGGAAAAAGCTTAAACTTCTGGCAGGATGCCTGGACACGCCTTCGTAAAAACAAAGCGGCAATCCTGTCGCTCGTCATCATCGTCATCATCGCACTGTTATCACTCTTCGGACCGATGTTGTCCGGTAGAGATGCTTATACCCAAACGATTACTCAAGCTAAACTACCGCCAAAAATTACAGGTCTTGAGTGGGCTGGTTTTGACGGAATGGCAACACTTGGTGAAAAGCCAATCGATTTTTATGAAACGAAACAAGTCAAAGATACATTTTGGTTTGGTACGGACCATCTCGGTCGTGACTTATGGTCACGTGTCTGGGAAGGAACACGAATTTCACTCTTCATCGGTCTTGTCGCAGCAATCATTGATGTTCTAGTCGGTGTCACGTATGGCGGAATTTCTGCTTACTACGGTGGACGCGTCGATAATATCATGCAACGGATTGCGGAAATCCTGACAGGGATTCCGAACTTGATTTTAATCATCTTGTTCATCTTGATTCTTGAACCCGGAATCACGACCATCATCCTCGCGATGACGATCACCGGCTGGATTGGGATGAGTCGACTCGTCCGCGGACAGATCCTGAAACTTAAGAACCAGGAATTCGTTCTTGCAGCACGCACACTTGGTGCTTCTAGCGCACGTTTAGTATTCAAGCATTTGATTCCAAATACACTCGGTACAATCATCATTTCATTGATGTTCACGATTCCAGGTGCAATCTTCTTCGAGGCTTTCCTAAGCTTCATCGGTCTTGGTCTTGCTCCACCACAACCATCACTGGGTACATTGATCAATGAAGGGTACAAAGAATTAAAAACATTCCCTTACTTGCTCGTCATCCCATCGACAATCCTCGTACTTGTCATGATCAGCTTTAACATGCTAGCCGATGGATTACGTGATGCGTTCGACCCACGTCTGCGTCGCTAACGGAAATAAGAGAGGAGTTCATCCACAATGGAAACTATTTTATCAGTACGCGACCTGACTGTCGCTTTCCATACGTATGCTGGGACGGTTCAAGCCGTCCGCGGCGTATCGTTTGATTTAAAGAAAGGCGAAACACTTGCCATCGTTGGTGAATCCGGCTCAGGTAAATCGGTTACATCAAAAGCTATCATGCGTTTGATTCCGAATCCTCCCGGTGAAATCACAAAAGGTGAAATCATGTTTGACGGCCGTGATCTGGTCAAACTCTCTGATAAAGAGATGCAAAAAGTACGTGGTCGTGATATCGCGATGATCTTCCAGGATCCGATGACATCATTAAATCCGACGATGACCATCTTCAAACAGATTGCCGAAGGTTTGAAACGCCACCAGGGATTGACAGGCGATGCAGCTAAAAAACGGACGTTAGAATTACTGACACTCGTCGGAATTCCGAACCCGGAAGCACGTCTGAAACAATATCCGCACCAACTATCAGGCGGGATGCGTCAACGGATTGTTATCGCGATTGCACTGGCTTGTAATCCTAAAGTCTTGATTGCCGATGAGCCGACGACAGCACTCGATGTTACGATTCAGGCACAGATTCTTGAGTTGTTAAAAGACATCCAGCAAAAAACAGGTACAGCTATCATCTTCATTACACACGATCTTGGTGTCGTAGCGAACATGGCAGACCGTGTAGCGGTTATGTATGCTGGGAAGTTGATTGAAAAAGGAACGGTCGATGAAATTTTCTATGAGCCACGTCACCCTTACACATGGGGACTGCTTGGATCAATGCCACGACCGTCTGACGATCGTTCGCAAGACTTACCGGCAATTCCTGGAACACCACCGAACTTATTGCACCCACCAGTCGGTGATGCATTTGCACCACGTAATCAGTACGCAATGAAAATTGATTTCGAGAAAGAACCTCCGTTCTTCCCGATCACAGATACTCATGAAGCGGCAACTTGGTTATTACATCCACAAGCACCGTATGTAGAGCCACCGGTAGCCATCCGCGATCTTGCGCTGAAATATCGTCCAGATAGCACATTCGCGAAATCGCTTCTGAAAGGCGGTCTAAAGTAATGGAGAATCGTAATAAACTACTTGAAGTAAAAAACTTAAAACAACACTTTAATATCGGACGAGGACGCGTCGTCAAAGCCGTCGACGGCTTGTCATTCGATATTTATGAAGGTGAAGTACTTGGTCTTGTTGGTGAGTCCGGTTGCGGAAAATCGACGACTGGGCGTTCAATCATCGGTCTTTACGATGCGACAGACGGTGAAGTTCTCTTCAAAGGTGAAAATGTGCATAATAAAAAGTCTCGCAAAGAAAAACTGAAATTCAACCGGTCGATGCAAATGATTTTCCAAGATCCATATGCATCATTAAATCCACGGATGACAGTCGGAGACATCATTGCTGAAGGAATCGATATTCACGGTCTCGCCAAGTCGAAAGACGAGCGGAACAACCGGGTATACGATCTTCTGGAAACAGTTGGTTTGACGAAAGAACACGCAAGCCGTTATCCGCACGAATTCTCTGGCGGACAACGTCAGCGGATCGGGATTGCCCGTGCCTTGGCTGTTGAGCCGGATTTCATCATCGCCGATGAGCCGATTTCTGCGCTTGACGTATCGATTCAGGCACAGGTCGTCAACTTGATGAAACAACTGCAACGTGACCGCAGCCTGACGTACTTGTTCATTGCCCACGATTTATCAATGGTTAAGTACATTTCTGACCGGATTGGTGTTATGTATCAAGGTCACCTTGTTGAATTATGTGATGCGGATCGTCTGTATGAGAATCCTGTCCATGCCTATACAAAATCGCTGTTATCTGCGATTCCACTTCCAGACCCGGAGCACGAGCGGACACGGAAACGGATTATTTATGATCGGCCGACAGGCGGAGCGGTTGGAAAATCGAATGAAGATTCGAGCATTCCACCGTTACGTGAAATCGAGCCGGGTCATTACGTCTCGATGACGGATGCCGAGCTTGAAGCATATCAAGCCCAACTGGTATAACGTCACATGAAAAGGCATTCCTGAATGAATTCGGGAATGCCTTTTTTTAATTTTCGGAAGCAATGCGGGGAAGGTTGTTGAAACGGTGGACAACCGAGTCAAGAGCATGCAGACGGCTGACGGCTTCTTCGAATGGAATTTTCTCATAATGATGAAGACCACCTGGTTGTTCTTCTAACGTATCTGCTTCATGAACCAATTGCTGCAACGGAGTACGATTGATTGTACCTGGTGGTAAATAAGAATCCGTATGCAACAGGACAGCAAGAGCAATTTCTTTTGCTCGTTCAGGTTCCTCACCAAGACGGATCAGTAGTTTGTGTGCCCGTTCTGCGCCTTTGATGGCGTGAATATCATTTTGACGGTAGAGATCATAATTCCATGTGCCGTCTGTATACCATTCATAATGACCGATATCATGAAGCAGGGCAGCCTTCGTTGCTGTATCTGCATCCAGACCACGCTGGGTAGCGAGTCTCAACGCCTGTTCTGCTACAGAAATGGCATGATTCAAGCCAGACCGTTCTAAATATTTTTGAGCGATTGGGTGTTCGATGATCGTAACAAGAGTGACTGACATAATGAAATAACTCCTTCCACGAGTAAGTATTTCTATAAACTTTACGTGATGTTGCAAGCAATTGCAACTGTTTACTTTGAGATAATCGACAATCTCACATAATTAATTGCTTCAAGTAGGAATAGAAATCAGGTAAACGTGGTATACTAATTAATGTAGAAGATGATAATTTAGCTTTCGTTGGTTAACAGTTCTTTTTTCGGACCGAGTGAGGTGTCGGAGCATGAAAGAACGTGATAAAAAGAAAAAGTTGAAAAAACGCCTTTTGCGGGACATTTTCGAAAAAAAATTAAAAGAGATTAAACTCCCTAAAGCAAAAGAGACGATTTCTCAACCCTTTGATCACACACCAGCTTGCTGAAGCCACCTGGTGGCTCTAGCAAGCTTTTTACGAAAAGTTCTTTCATCTCAAAACATATATCGGGTTTTATTTTTAATGAAAATCAAAGTAAACTGTCAAGTAATAGAATCATCAACTACTGGGTAATAAATTTACGCAGGAGAAATGATGTGAAATCAGGGGGAGGATGTTTTTCAATGGTAACACTCTATACTTCACCAAGCTGTACTTCTTGTCGTAAAGCGCGCGCGTGGCTTGAAGAACATGAAATCCCATTTGTGGAACGTAATATTTTCTCAGAGCCATTATCGCTTGATGAAATTAAACAAATACTTCGTATGACAGAGGACGGAACAGATGAAATCATCTCGACACGTTCGAAAGTCTTTTCCAAATTAGATGTATCGGTAGAAAACTTATCGTTACAACACTTGTATGATTTGATTCAAGAATATCCAGGTTTATTACGCCGTCCAATTCTGATTGACGAAAAACGTCTTCAAGTTGGATACAATGAGGATGAAATCCGCCGCTTTTTACCGCGAAAAGTCCGTACCTTCCAGTTGTTGGAAGCTCAGCGCCTTGTCAACGAGTAAATTGTCATGAGCACGCTGCTTTCTGAGCAGTGTGCTTTTTGTTACCGCCTAAAAAGGTTAAAATAGAGATAACAAAGGAATATACCCTATATGTTTAATGATTCTTTTGAATCTATGTGAAGTGCTCGTTCGTATACTAGATAAGAGCGAGAGGAAAGGAGTGGACATATTGAAAATCGAACGCGTCAATGACAACACCGTCAAGTTCTTCATTACGTACACGGACATCGAACGCCGCGGCTTCGCCCGAGACGAGATTTGGTACAACCGTGAACGTGGAGAACAGTTATTCTGGCAGATGATGGATGAAGCGAATGAAAAAGAGTCCATCTCCTTCGAAGGTCCACTATGGATACAAGTACAGGCATTTGAAAAAGGTTTAGAAGTCACCGTTACAATCGCTAAAACAACGATTGACGGAGAACAAGTTGACGAAGATGAGTTGGATTCGTTACTTCGTTCCGCAATGTCTGATGCGGAAGAAAAAGAAACGGAACTCAGTCAAGATGTCTTATTTGAAACAACAGATTTCGAGCATATCATTGCCCTTAGCCAATATGCAGAAGCACCGATCTTCGAAGAAGTGAAAACGTCTCTTTATCAAAAAGACGGACTCTACCTGTTGCACCTTCACTTTAAAGAAGAAACAGAAGTGGAAGAACAGGAAAATGTAATGAGTCTGATTGCAGAGTACTTGAGCTTTAGTGAACAGACGATTCATCCTGTAGCAGAGTATGGAAAAATAATCGTACCTGGCGATGTCTTTACGTTCATTCGGAAGCATTTTCCGAATTAACAGAATCAAACGGTACAATCAAAAAGGACTGCTCCAATTTGTTTGGAAGCAGTCCTTTGTTGTGTAGAATAATCAAGTGAGGGTGTAACCGCCATCGACGACTAAGGTTTGTCCATTGATGTAACTTGCTTTATCGGATAATAAAAAGCAGACGACTTCTGCGATTTCAGACGGTTGAGCCGCTTCACCACGTAAATGATGTTTCATCGCTAAATCAAACTTATCTTTTCCACCATATAAGGAATGACTTAACTTCGTGTCGACAGGACCGGGACAGATAGCATTAAAACGATATTTTCCGTGAAACCGAGCAGCATATGTTTTCGTAAGCGTAAGAAGAGCACTCTTGGAGGAAGCATACGGCAAGAGCATGGCAGGGAATTTAACATGTCCGACAATTGCACTGTTATTAACGATGGAAGCACCACGACTCAGCCGTTTGACTGCATGTTGAATGATCTGCTCCGGTGCATGATAATTGACTTGAAAGACTTCGCTCTGTTGGTCAGTCACCCGTTCTGGTGCAACCGGCTTTCCGAAGGTTCCGGCATTGTTGAAAATCCCGTCAAGTATTGGGAATTGTTCTTTTGTGTCTTCGAAAAATCGATCGATGTCGGATGGAATCGACAAGTCGACTGGAAAGAAGTTGATCCGTCCTTCACCGCGACGTTCCAAATCGTGACCACGTTCCTCATTTCGTCCAAGCGCAAGGACAGTATGTCCTTCTTGTGCCAGTTGTAAGGCGGTAGCTTCACCAATTCCGCTTGTTGCACCAGTCACTAGATACGTTTTCATTTTGAATCGTCCCTTCTACATAAAAGTATGTCATTCATAACAAATTACAGGAGGGGATACCATGTTGCGACGTGTCCAATTACTTATGACGCTGCTGTTGACAGTCAGTCTGATCGGATTTCTTTCTTATTACTGGAGTGTGTACATGGTAGGATGGCTCTCTCTCGTCATCATTCTCGTCGTACTGAGTGTCTTCGTCATCATCTTGCTTGAGAACCGGAATCCGGAACGAACGCTTGTCTGGGCACTTGTCATGATGGCATTACCGGTCGTCGGTGTTTTCGTGTATTTCACCTTTGGTCAAAATTATAGACGAAAAAGAATGTTTCGTCTGAAAGCGATGCTCGATGAAGAGTCTTACATTAAATATCGTACCCAGTTTGATCATGGGATACACAATCGGGTGTTCCGACATGGACATTACACGAAAGTTGTTAAACTTATCGATTCGATCAGCCGCTTGCCGATTTCGTATAATAGCCATACGAAAGTATTGACGAACGGACAAGAGAAATTTCCGTTATTGTTAGCAGAAATCCGTCAAGCAGAACGCCATATCCATTTGGAGTACTATATCGTCCGGGATGACGCACTTGCGCTAGAATTGCAAGAAGCATTGATTGAACGTGCAGAAGCGGGAGTAGAGATTCGTTTTTTATATGATGCTGTCGGTTGTTTCTCAACGGACAAAACCTACTTCAAAAAGATGGAGGCGGTCGGAATCGAAGTGCGCCCATTTTTCCCTGTCGTCCTTCCTTTTATCTCGAGTAAATCAAATTACCGGAATCATCGGAAAATCGTTGTCATTGACGGTACAGTTGCTTTCACCGGTGGAATCAATGTCGGAGACGAGTATATGGGAAAAGATAAGATGTTTGGATTTTGGCGAGATACCCACCTGTTGGTCAGGGGAGAAGCAGTCTCGGAGTTGCAACTGATTTTCCTTCAGGACTGGTACTACATGACGGGAGAACGGTTGTTTACACCGTATTACATGAAACCGCTCGAAGTCATGGAGGAAGCGACAGGGGGTGTTCAAATCATTGCGAGCGGACCGGATGAACCACATGAAACAATGAAGTCTTTATACTTTGGTTTAATCACGGAAGCCCGCAGTTCGGTTTACATCGCTTCTCCGTATTTAATTCCGGATGAGGACCTGATGACAGCTTTGAAGACCGCCGCCATGTCTGGTATTGATGTCCGAATCCTCTTGCCGAGTTTTCCGGACCATAAAGTTGTTTTTTATGCCAGCCGCTCTTATTTTGACGACTTATTATTAGCAGGTGTAAAGATTTACGAATACAACAAAGGATTCATGCACTCGAAAGTCATCGTAGTCGATGATGCGATTGCGACGATCGGCACAGCGAACATGGACTTAAGAAGTTTCCATTTGAACTTTGAAGTAAACGCCTTTTTGTACGGGACAAATTCAGTCCATGAATTGACACGTGATTTTTATGAAGATTTTTCGAATTCTTCACAGGTCGAACGGAGTGTCTTTATTCAAAGAAGTTTTAGTCAACGTTTGATTGAATCCATTTCGCGGTTATTTTCACCGTTGCTCTAATGAGGAGGAGTAAGATGTTTGAGGCGATGGATGAGCAAGGAAATCGAATCAACAGTCAGCTTGAGACCTTACAATCGTTAGCAGGTAAAATACTGTACTGTCCGTATTGCCAAACACGCCTTCGGATCCGGCAAGGGAAAAAACGGCTACATTTTGTTCACGTAACGGCCTGTACCGGTGAATCGTCAGAACATCAATTTTGGAAAACACGACTTGCTGCCCATTTTGAAAATTTACGATTTAAGGTTGAAATTGAGGCGGTACGGGGGCGAAGACGATTTGACCTTTTAATATGGCCCGGAGAAATCGGGATTGAGATTCAGCGCTCGAAAATGAGCGCTGAAGAATGGCGACGAAGATGGTCGATCGATCAACAAGGCGGATATCAAGTACGGTGGATCGGGTTTCATGAGTCGAGCGGTCAGTTTCTTAAGCTCGATGGCTGGATGAAACCGGCATTTATGAAGAATGGTTATATTGATTTAATCGAGCAGGAACGAATTATCCGCTACATGCATCCACTTCCGTTCGCACAACGTTTTGTAATCTGTCAGCGCGTGTCCTTGTCAGTGGAGCAATTTCTTTTCCCACGTCCGGTTCCGCGACAATTCCTCGAACGACCATGGACGACACTGATAAAACACTATCGGCTTCGTCCGTTTTTTTCTTCGTTACCGCATCGTTATGTACGCTTTCCTCTTTATCACTCCAATCTTTATGTCTCTACACTTCCATCCTGGTGTTTTTTGCCCTTATCTGCGTTACTTTCCGTACCCGTCCATCCTTTTGAAATTCAAATAGCAGTTTACCTGCGTTTAAAAGGAAATTACTCCGTGCCCAATCTCCTTTCATTTCTCACAGAATGTCTGACACAGATGAAGATTCGATTTGAGCTAGCTGATTTATATGCTCTGATTGAAGAATGGATGGCGATTATCAACTTTCTTCAATACCACCTGTCTGAACTTTTTCAAAACCGTCCTGCTGATTTATCGGCTCGTTTGGAAGAAGATCAAAGGTTAGCAGGAGCGCTTCGTTTGTTTGTCGAAAGGGAAACAGGTATAAATGAAGTAAAGGAGTGATTCATATGGCAGAAGTATTAACACGGAAAGACGTCAAGAACGAAGAAACGTGGAATTTAGAATCGATTTATGAAACGAACGAAAAATGGGAAGAGGAGTTTGAGTCAGTGAAAGCAATGCTTCCACTACTTGTCGAGTATAAAGGGCGTCTTGCACAGTCGGATGCAACTTTATATGAAGGACTTCAACTTCGTGACGAAATCTCAAGACGGCTGCATAAGCTCTATACATATGCACATATGCGTTACGATGAAAATACGGCGGATAGTTTTTATCAGGCGATGAATGACCGTGCCCGGACGCTGGCTTCGCAAATTGGTGCAACATTAGCCTTCATGACACCTGAGCTGTTGGAAGTTCCAGAAGAGACGATCGCTTCGTACTTGGATCAGAATCCGGATCTTGCGCTTTACCGTCATGCATTTGACGAGTTGAACCGTGAACGGGAACATGTCTTGTCAGAAGCGGAAGAGGCAATTCTCGCAAAAGCAGGAGAAGTTCTCGGACAGTCGGGAACGACATTTGGCATGTTAAATAATGCAGATATGAAATTCCCGAAAATCAAAGGTGAGGACGGGGAAGAGGCAGAACTGACGCACGGACGTTTCATCACGTTCATGGAGTCAAAAGATCGTTCTGTCCGCGAGGACGCGTTTAAAGCGATGTATGGGACGTATAGTCAGTATACGAACACATTAGCCTCTACTTTAGCCGGTTCCGTCAAAAAAGATAACTTCTATGCCGAGGTCCGGAAGTTCAAAACGGCCCGCGAATCAGCGTTACACGGAAACACGATTCCGGAGCAGGTATATGACGGATTGATTGAAGCGGTTCACGAACACCTTCCGTTGTTACACCGTTATGTTGCTTTACGTAAACGGATTTTAGGCGTCGATGAACTGCATATGTATGATATGTATACACCGCTCGTCAGTGAAGTCGAAATGAAGGTGACGTACGAAGAAGCCAAACAGTTGATGGTGGATGGATTAGCACCACTAGGACCTGAATACAAACATATTCTTGAAGAAGGTCTTGCGGAACGCTGGGTCGATGTCCGTGAAACACGTGGTAAGCGGAGTGGTGCCTATTCTTCAGGCGCATACGATACACAGCCGTTCATCTTGATGAATTGGCAGGATAACGTCAACAACTTGTTTACATTAGCACACGAGTTTGGTCACTCCGTCCATAGCTACTATACACGTCAGAATCAACCATACGCTTATGGTGATTATTCAATCTTTGTCGCTGAGGTAGCATCGACGACAAACGAAGCACTCCTAAATGATTACTTGTTGAAACGTGTGACGGATAAAAACGAGAAACTGTACCTCTTGAACAACCAATTGGAAACATTCCGTGGAACGTTATTCCGTCAGACGATGTTTGCAGAGTTCGAACACCAGATTCATGAAGCGGCACGTCTTGGACAAGCGCTGACACCTGAATTCTTAACTAAGACGTACTATGCCTTAAATGAAACGTATTTCGGTGAGGGTATCGTGTTAGATGAAGAAATTGGTTTGGAATGGGCACGGATTCCACACTTTTATTACAACTATTATGTCTATCAGTATGCGACAGGTATTTCTGCAGCAGCGGCACTGACTTCGCAAATCTTAGAAGAAGGAGAGCCGGCGGTCGAGCGCTACATCAATAACTTCCTCAAAGCAGGATCAAGTGATTATCCGATTGAAGTCCTCAAGGCGGCAGGCGTCGATATGACGACGAAAGCTCCGGTTGAAGCAGCCCTCCGTCAATTCGAACGGGTACTCGATGAATTTGAAGCACTGCTCGGAGAATGACAATTTTGTGAAAATATGAACAAAGGGCTTTCGAAGAGGGATGTATTCGATTATACTAAACATGTGAAGCGAATCACATTCCCCCTGATGATTCTCTTTTCCCCCATCCGAGTTTAAAAGAACGACAAAGAAGCTGCTTCCGCGATTGACGTGGAAGCAGCTTCTTTAAGTTAAGCATGGGCAGAATCTTTTAAATGACGCCATACTTTACCGTCACAATACGTCAGTGAAACGCATTTTTGTTGAAGCATTAACTTTTTCAATTCGTGTTCAACCTGCGCTTCTGTTGCATCATAGATAAATGCAATTTCAGAAGTCGTTGCGGTGTCATACCGTCTCAAGAATTGTTCGAGAGGAGGCTTTGCCTGTTTCTCAAACGGTTGTTCTAACAATTCGTTCAGAATCGATACATAAATCAAGTATTCATAATGGCCTTCAGCCTTGATTGCTTCCTCATCTCCAACAAAAGCAAGCGTCGGGAGAATACGTACGTCCCAATCGGTCACCAGTTCAGTTTCCTTTTCGAGCATCAATTGAATGGTATCTGATTCGATATCACGATGGAATTCTGCTAAATCAAGACCAAATTCCGTTAATGCTTCTGCCAATCGCATCAGGGAAGAGCGCGAATAAGCGCTTTTTCCTTCGACATTATGCAACATGCGTAAACGACGCATGAATCGCATGCCAAACGTTTTCCCCTGCAATTCAATTGCTTTTAGAATCAGCAGAGGTGACATATCACACGCTGATCGCGAAGGCGCACAAGGAATTGTTGCAATTGTCCGAAGACGGAACAGATGACCGTATTCTAATTCTAATTTCTTGAGAACGGGAATCAACCGTAAACCATCCGTTTGTGTGATGTCTAGAAAATGATAGATTTCTAGTGGTTTTGTCGGTTGTTGAATTGATGGTTCGTCCAATGAACAATATGAACCGTTGCATTGTTCGTGTTCCATCCGTTCACCCCTTTTCTTTTTAATATCGTTACCCTATTTTAGCAACGAAAAAAAAGAAAGAGCAAAGGTTTTGCTTGTACATTTCTACACGATTAACGTGTAAGCGCTTTACGGTCCATAAAACGGACGATTTTATTTTTTGTTTCACGAAGGGGAATCTCGTTTGTTTGCAACAGTTCTTCGAACGCACGTTTACCGGCCGCGTAGTTTGTCACTTCAAATTCAAGTTCATAATCTGTGGTGCCTAAATACGTACTTTTATCTAAAACTAACAAACCGCTTTCCAGTTGTTTCTCGAATCGTTCTGTTTCAAGGCGTCCTAAATGTTCAAGTGAAGTCGTTAATTCGAATTTTTCCAACTGCTGATTCATTTCAGGAGAGTGGATCAAACCGTATTGGAATAAATCTTCCGCCTCTTGTTCGGACAAAGACACATGTGTTTCAAGTAACCCGTCGTCCTGCGGTTCTTTCAAAGTCAAAACCAAACCGGTCTTCTTTTCACGAATGCGCAATGCAGCACCGTAGCTACGAAGTTCAAACGTAGGTGTATCAAAATAGTCATTTGCTTGCCAAACAGAAGACCCGGATGTATTGTACCGTTCCATCAGTTTGGTGTAATCCGTTTCGTTTAACAGGTTTTTAAATTCAATTTCCATTTCTTGTCTCATTTCCGACCACACCTTTCTAGTTGAATGCTTGAAAATATGATACCATGAATGGTGTAGTGGAACGAATTGAACTAACAATTTAGACTAAAAGTGGTGACAATAACGATGACAAAAGAAAATTGGGACTTATTTCTCGCACCGTATCAAATCGCAGTGGATGAACTGAAAGTAAAACTAAAAGCCATTCGAAAACAATTTCAACAACGTGGGGAACATTCACCGATTGAATTTGTCACAGGACGTGTCAAACCTGTAAAAAGCATCATACAGAAGGCTGAGCGGAAATCGATTGATATTGAATTACTCGAGCAAGACATGCAAGACATTGCAGGTCTCCGAATCATGTGTCAATTTGTGGATGATATCATTCATGTCTTGGAGTTGTTACGTTCACGGGGAGACTTTAAAATTGTTGAGGAACGCAACTACATTACACAAAAGAAGGAGAGTGGGTATCGTTCGTACCACATCATCATTGCTTATCCTGTCCAAACGATTGAAGGAGAAATCCCGACACTTGTTGAGATTCAAATCCGGACACTTGCAATGAATTTTTGGGCGACGATCGAACATTCTTTGAATTATAAATATCAGGGGAACATTCCCGAAGAGACACGGGAACGATTGAGGCGTGCGGCTGAAGCAGCGTTTCTGCTCGATGCGGAGATGAGTCAGCTGAAAGTAGAGATACAAGATGCTCAAGTCGTTTTACATGAACGAGAGGCGACCGAAGCAAAGAATCGAACAAAAGAGTAGGGGGATGACGATGCGTTTTGCGGTTACGGCTCGGGGCGATGAACGTTCCCATATGCTGAAGGAACAAGTAGAACAGGCGTTGATCGAACGGGGAAGTCATCGAGACGTCGTTACTCCGGAAATCGTGATTTCAATCGGCGGGGATGGTACGATGTTGCAAGCCTTCCATTCTTATTTGGATCAGGTCGAGGAAATCACGCTGGTCGGAATTCATACCGGGCATCTCGGCTTTTATGCCGACTGGAGACCGGAAGAAATGGATGAATTGATTCAACACATCGCGGACGATAACATAGCGACCGTTGAATATCCGCTACTTGAATTATCGATCGATTATGCAGACGGTTCGACGAATAAACTGTTGGCATTAAACGAATGTACGATTAAAAGTTTTAATCAGACATTGGTCTGTGATCTGTCGATTCGCGGAGAGTATTTTGAAACATTTCGTGGTGATGGTCTGTGTATTTCAACCCCATCCGGTTCAACAGCCTACAATAAAGCACTGGGCGGGGCCATTGTGCACCCGGCGCTCGAGGCGATCCAGATCACAGAAATGGCTTCAATCAATAACCGGGTGTACCGGACGATTGGATCCCCGATGTTATTGCCGAAGCACCACGATGTCGAGATTCAACCGGTCAATCCGATTGATTTTCAATTGACATACGATCATTATGCATCGATTGTGCATCAAAATGTTAAGTCAATCCGTTGTCGTGTGTCCGATAAAAAAGTCAAATTTGCCCGATTCCGCTCTTTCCCGTTTTGGCAACGCGTCCGAGAATCATTTTTAGCAGAAGAAAGAAGTTAATTATAAAGAGGTAACGTGATGGCATTTCAAATTGAACAACAAGTAACTTCTATTGAAGATGGCTGGAGTGTCGGTCATTTTTGTACGACACGCCTCCATATTTCCCGAAAAATGTTAGTTTCGATCAAGCACCACGGGAATATTTTACGGAATGGACAACATGTCAACGTCAACGAGCCCGTTCATGAAGGCGACCGGATTCATGTCCGGTTTCCGGAAGAACAGCCTGCTCAGGACATGCATGCGACAAGCGGGGAACTCGATATCCTCTTTGAAGATGAATGGCTGTTGATTGTCAATAAACCACCGGGCATGGCTTCCATTCCGTCCCGACTCCATCCAGAGCGGTCATTATCGAATTTCGTGCTCGGTTATTACCGGCAACATCAAATTCCATACGCGATTCATATCGTCAATCGGTTGGACCGTGACACGAGTGGTTTGGTCGTTTTTGCAAAACATGCCCTTGCGCATCATCAGTTGAGCAAGATGCAACAGAATGGTTTGCTCGATCGCCGGTACGTGGCGTTGATTGAAGGATCAATCAAACCTCAGACAATTGATCTTCCGATCGGTCAAACCGATCATTCCTTCATGGAAAGAATGGTCCGGGAGGATGGTCAACAGGCAGTAACGCATATCTTAACGAGTGAGCGAATTACTGCGTTTTCGCGTGAATTGTCCCGATTGACGATTAAACTGGAGACGGGAAGGACGCATCAAATCCGGGTTCACCTTGCTGCACTTGGTCATCCGTTAGTCGGAGATACGATGTATAAAGGGACACCATTGATTGCGAGACAAGCACTACACAGCGCATCTGCTACGTTTCCGCATCCGGGGACAGGTGAGGTGATGACATTCGTCGCACCGTTGCCGGACGACTTAAGTCTTTCGTGAATACCAAAAGAGTGGCACCCGACTGGATGCCACTCTTTTTTGAAGTTAATCTTCATCAAACATCGAGATACGGGACTGTGAAGCAATTGCCATGATCAAGCCGAGTCCAACCAAGTTAACAATCATCGTCGACCCTCCGTAACTAATGAAGGGAAGCGGGAGACCGGTGATCGGTAAGACACCCATCGTCATACCGATGTTTTGGAAGATTTGGAATGTGAACATGGCGACATAACCCGTTACGATATACGTTCCAAACGGATCTGCTGTTTCCAGCGCGATTTGAATCAACCGGTAGATGAAAAGGAACAAGATAATTAGAACGACGGCTGCACCGATAAAGCCGTAGTGAGCTGAGATCGCGGTGAAGATAAAATCGGTATGCAGTTCGGGAACTGATACTTGCAGTTTTCCGTACCCGACACCAAACATCTGACCTGAGCCGATGGCGTTAATCGATTGGACCAGCTGATAGGAAAGGTCATCCGCATACTCAAACGGTTGTAACCAAGCCATAATCCGGTTCATCGCATGCCCCGGGAAGAAGGTGGCGAGTAAATCATTCTGGAAATAAAACAGATAAAAGAATCCGACAATTGCGACGGTCAACAAGCCGAACATAGTAAGCAACCATTTCCAGTTCAAGCCGGACAGTAACATCGCACACGCTAAGATGACGCAGAGAATCAAACCGATTCCTAAGTCAGGTTGAATGATGATTAAAGCAAGCGGAAGCAACGTAATCGCGGCCATCTTGACTAACAGCAGGAAGTCCCGTTCATGTTGGACATACCGGGCATTGTGTTCCGAAATCACCGCAGCTAACGTAACAATCAGAAAAAACTTCATGAACTCAGCCGGTTGAACGGTTCCGATGACGGGGAACTGATACCAACCGTACGCCCCTTTAATGTTTGCGACCAACGGCGTATTACGTAAAACAACGAGACCAATCAGGGAGATGATCCCTGCTCCATATAAGTACCAGTGAAAACGTTTCAGCTGCTCATAATCGATGAGAATGACGACAGACAGTGCGATAAATCCGATGATATACCACTGAATCTGTTTTGCCATGAAATTGATTTCACTGATTGCCCCTTGTAAGAAAGGTTGCGCGGTATAGATTGCGATGACACTGATGACCATCAAACAACCGAGCAAAAAAAGCAACGTGTTATCATAACGTTGTGTAAATGATTTAAAACGGTTCATTCCATCCCTACTTTCTGTCTCTTTCTATATTACCGTAATTTATCAAAATCGCAATATCAAGAGCGATGGTTGACAGAAGCGTTACGTTTTTGTAACCTAGATATAGGTGTTATTACCAGGTACTAATTTAAGGGGGAACTCATAATGAATATTTATCCTTCGCTTGAGGGAAAGACGTATGTTGTAATGGGTGTCATCAATCAACGGTCAATCGCATGGGGAATCGCACGTGCTCTTGATGCAGCAGGGGCAAGTCTTGCCTTTACGTATGTCGGAGAACGCTTCAAGGCGCCACTCGAAAAATTAGGTCAAGAACTTTCACGACCGGCGACGTATTATACGTGTGATGTCACGAGTGATGCTGAAATCACACAAGTATTTGAAACGATTCATGCCGATCACGGACAGATTTCAGGAATCGCTCACTCGATTGCTTTTGCCGATAAAGAAGCATTACGTGGTGAATTCTCAGGTGTGACACGCGAACAGTTTGCGCAAGCACTCGATATCTCGGCATACAGTTTGACGGCTGTTGTGAAAGCGGCAAAAGATTTCTTCACGGAAGATGCCTCTGTTATTACATTGACGTATCTTGGTGGCGAAAAGATGGTCCCGAACTACAACGTGATGGGCGTCGCGAAAGCGGCACTCGATGCAAGTGTCCGTTACTTAGCAGCAGAGTACGGAAAGCAGGGTGTTCGCGTCAACGCGATTTCAGCCGGTCCGGTCCGAACGGTTTCTGCAAAAGGTGTCGGTGATTTCAATTCGATTCTCGAAAGTATTGAAGAGCGGGCACCACTTCACCGTAACGTCACGACAGAACAAATTGGTCAAAGTGGATTATTCCTCTTGTCCCAGATGTCGAGTGGTGTTACGGGTGAGATTCTTCACGTCGACAGCGGTTTCCATATCTTATAATATAATAAGAATTTTCGTTCATTCCGAACTAAACTGTACAGTTAAAACCAAGGGAAACCTTGGTTTTTTGTTTTTCTTAAAGAGATTTTGGGAATAACAGAATAACGAGCTGAACTTTAGGGAGGGATATTCTATGTACCAAGTAGATTTTACGGTAGTCCAATATGTGAATCGACAAGTCAGAGTCGATTTGGAGCGGAAAACAGAACCGGTCGCCCGCATCAATCCGATCAAGCGTGTCGAGCCGCATCATGCTGAGCTGGAAGAACAAGCAAATGCTTATGGGGTTTTGCCAGAACTAAAACTTCCCGGTCGCAAGTTCGACCGGGAAGTTTGATGTTATTGACCTGTAAATCGGAACGTTTCGTACACACTCCATGAACCATTTTCGAGTTCATACAGAAGAGCCATCTTGGTGACATCTTCTTGGAAACGGATATCTTCCATTTTCAATCGTTCGAGAACGTCGAATAATTCGACATCGGATAAATCTTGACCGATTGTAATGTGAGGTAAGAAATCATACTTCGGTGTGTGACTAAGATCACCCGAATGCAAGGCTTGATGTAATTGTTCCAATTCATCCGTCGGCATGACTTTTAAAAATAAGACATTATTCGTCGGATGGAAAGACCGAGCGCCTTGGATATGAAGTGAAACCGGTTTCGTTTGCTCTGCTACCTGATTGAGAGCAGCTACGATGGAATCAAGTTCGGTATCATCGACACTGATCCGTTCTCGCATCGTAATGTGTGGTGTGATTAACGCATACTTGGAATCGTACCGTTTTCGGTATGAATTCGCAAAATCCTGAATTCGTTTCGATGGAAACAAAACTACCCCGATGTTCATCGAAAATCCCCTACTTTCCCCTGAAATGATAACGCTTTACAGGATAATCATGACGGATTATCGGTGTGATGTCAAAGAAGTTTGAGGGGAGAGCAGCAATCCGTGTATACTTGTGAAGAACTTTGTCAGAGAGGTGGATTTTGTCATGAAAGAAAAAGCACATTCTAAAGAAGTAAAACAAGCAGCAATCGATAAGCTGCATGAGCGAGGTGTCACGATTCATGCAATTGCTGAAATCGTGTATCAAATGCAAGCACCATACACGATTGAACTTACGCTTGAAACCTGTGTCAGCTCCGTGGAACGTGTTCTCGAAAAACGGGAGTTGCAGCATGCTATTCTCGTTGGGGCAGAACTCGATATTTTAGCCGAAAAAGGATTGTTATCTGAACCGCTTTTATCCATCATTCGTAGTGATGAAGGATTGTTTGGCGTCGACGAGACGATTGCAATTGGAGCTGTCAATACGTATGGTTCGATTGCCGTAACGACGTTTGGTTACTTGGATAAGGCTAAGATCGGGATTATCAAAGAGCTGGATACAAAGGTCGATGACGGACGCGTCAATACCTTCATGGATGATATCGTAGCAGCCATCGCTGCCAATGCGTCTGGACGTCTTGCACACCGATTACGTGATAAAGAAGATTATTCGGCCGAAGAACTTGAGCAACGGAAAGGGACGTATTGATGAAACTAAATCGAAAAGCTTTAGCTGTTTCAGGAATTGCGTTCGTCATCTTTCTCGGAATCGCTATCTCCATCCGGTTGACGGGCTATTTTTTATTTGACGCGCAACTGTCCAATCGCATGTCGAAACAAGTCCCGGCTGACTATGTCAGTTGGTTCACGCAGTTAGGATCAGGAGTAGGAGCCGTAACGGTGACACTTCTGTTAACCGCCATCAGTTATTACCTGTGGCGAGATCGGGTGGGAAGTATTTGGTATCTGTTATCCTTTTTGGCGGTGGCCGTTCTCAATCAAGTTGCTAAAGCTTTTTTTGTCCGGGATCGTCCTTCACTCAATGAATTGGTTGGCGGAGTCGGCTACAGTTTTCCGAGCGGTCACTCGTCAATGGCTTTTGCAGTGTACGGTGGATTTTTGATTTTGAGTTGGCGGTTTTTAAACCGGGCCGGGAAAATCATTTTGGGAATCTTTCTTAGTCTGTTGATTTTAGCAATGGGTTCGTCACGTATTATCTTGAACGTGCATTACTTCTCAGATGTTGTTGGTGGTTTTTGTTTTGCTGCGTTCATCTTGTGTCTGTCCTATGCCTTCATCTCATCGCGACGTAAACAAAAGGAGACCGGTCATCATGTTATTAATTGATATCGATCACAGTCTGCTTTTTGATGAAACGGCGATGAAGACGATTGCAGTTCCTACTTTATTAGTAGAGCGAGTAGGAGAAGAAAAACGGTTCATGACGATGCGGACGCATTTGCGATTGAAACGTCTCGTTGAAAAGAACGGTTTGATTCCATTTACGAGCCGCACGTTTGAGGGATTCCGGCATTTGGAGTTGTTTCAAATCGATGCGAAGCCGAAATGGTCTATTCTTGAGAGTGGTAGAACCTTGCTGAAGGATGGGAAACCAGATAAACGTTATGCAAACTGGTTACGACAATACGAAGAAAACCCTTCTCTGGAAACGGTACTCCGTTATTTAGAGGAAGTGGAGCAGTTCGATTGGACCGTTTATCCGGCAGAAGCATGGGAAAAACGAATCACTCGTCCGCATCAGACGATTTTGCGCCAAGAAGATGAAGCGACGATGCTTGATGATGTCTTTAAACAAATGAATGATTTGCAGCAAGGATAACACTTACCCGAATGGGGACACTTAATTCAAAGGTCCCATTCGGTTTTTTTGTGTAGATGGACTGTTATACGGGCACTAAAAAAGATGACTCTGATGTAATATCGGAATCACCTAATAAGCGGGAGCAGCGTCCAAAATAAAGGAAGTCGTTCAAGGTTACTTCTTATACGTTGACAGTCAAATCATCGAACCAGTACACACCAACGGTTTCCGATCCAGCGTGCGTGAGAATGGATGGACCAAACTGTGTAATTTCGATTGAAATCTGTGGCAATTTTGTTTGCAGCAAATCGCGTAATTGTTCGGCAGAAGACCGCGCAAGTGTATGGCCGATGTAAAGGGTCTGATTGTATAAACCAAACTGTTCGATTTTAGTAGCGATCTCGAATGACATTTCGTGAAAAGCTTTTTTAATCGACCGCACTTTTTTAAACGGAACCAGTTTACCGACCTCGTCGAACTTCACGATCGGTTTAATGTTCAGCATGTTGGCCAGTAAAAATTGACTGCTGGAAACACGACCACTTCGACGCATCGTCTCCATGTTGCCGATAATCAGATAGAAATGAGAGTGGTGCTTGAACTGTTCCAAGACTTGCATGACTTCTTCCGGCTGCTTACCAGCTTGCGCCATTTCGATGGAAAGACGTAACATGTTTTGTTGATTCGTAGCACCGGTGTAAGAGTCAATGGCATATAACTTAAAACCGACAGCATCCGCAGCGGCGACAGAACTGGCATACGTCCCACTTAAGCCGCTCGTGATGTGAACAGCATACGCATAATCATAACCGTCTGCTTGTAAACGCTCGTAAAGTTCAACTAACTCACCAAACGACGGTTGTGAAGTCGTCGGGATGACAGAAGAATTTTCGCGCATTTTTTGATCCAGTTGTTCAATCGACAGATCAGCATATTCCCGGTATGATTCTCCGTTGATGATGATGACTGTTGGTACGACATGGACTCCGAGTTTTTCAGCTTCCCCGGATGGGAAAAAAGCCATACTATCGGTAATCCAAGCAATCTTATCCATTAAAGCGACGCCTCCAGTAGAATTTCATTTTTTTAATCATACCATAGCGATGAAAGCGGCATCACTAGCCAATCTGTTTTTCAGGAATAGAATTTGGAGAAACGTGTCTAATCGATGAACTGATGAAGAAGGTGATCAAAACAGGCAACAGCCAAGCTAAACTTTTATCGGATAACGGCAAGAATGAATATACAGCGACTATCGGATCAGGCAAAACTTTTAACGTATGGAGAGCACTTAATAAAGAGAACAAGGCCGTGACCGATAAAGTGGTTCGATACACAAGTGATGGTCTCTTCAGCAAAGAACGGATAAAGGTCAAACCAATCAGGACGATGACAATCGGATACAGGAACATCAAGACAGGTACCGCAATCGCAAGTAAGGCATCAAGTCCGACAATTGAAACGGAAAAACCTAAAACGGTTGTGATAATGCCGGTGACCGGAAGTGTGAGACGGGTTGAGAGCGACATCATATATTCTGAAAAAGCTGTGATAAGACCAACAGATGTCGTTAAACAGGCAAGCAAAATAGCGACTCCCAAAATCATCAGACCAATCGTTCCGAATGTACTTTCGGCATATTGTTGTAATAATGAAGGACCATTGATTACCCCGACTGCTCCAAAACTATTCCGACCAATGAAGCCGAGTCCGGTGTAAACCAGAGTCAGTGATAGTGCAGCAATCAATCCTGCTTGTGTCACGGTCTTTAATTGGACTTTTCGACTTTTTAAACCTCTGGCATCTAGCGTATGCAGGACGATGACACCAAATACAAGAGCGCCGAGAGCGTCAAGCGTCAAGTATCCTTGAAGAAATCCCTGAATGAATGCATCTGTAAAACCATCGTACGAAGAGGCGGGGGGTTGAACTGCCGATAATGGCGTTAAGATACTGCTGATACTGAGTGTCGCAAGTGCCAACAGCAACAACGGAGTGATAAAACGACCAATGATATCGAGCAGTTTGCCCGGTTTAAGGACAAGATACAACGTGATTAAAAAGAAAACGGAAGAAGAAATCAACAGCGTCGTTTGACTAGGACCACTTAAGAAGGGAACAACACCAAGTTCATACGTGACGACGGAAGTCCGTGGAATTCCAAAAAAAGGTCCGATGGCGACATATAAAGCAAAAGTCAGTAGAGCACCGACGAATTTAGGAAGCGGACGGGCAAGTGTACTGATTCCCCCGCCGACCCATGCGACAGCAATTAATCCAGTCAGAGGTAATCCGACACCGGTAACAATGAAGCCGAGTATTGCAGGAAAAAACTGTGTTCCGGCCAGGGCACCGAGTTCAGGAGGGAAAATCAAATTACCCGCACCAAAGAATAATGCGAAAATCATAAAACCTAAAGCAAAAACATCTTTTTTACTCATAATATATCTTACCTCCTGTTTTTTTTACGTTATTCACTATATCACCGGATGAGAAGTGATGAAAGAATTTTTAGAAAATTCATTTGTTTTCAAGGTTTATTTTTTGACTTTACCAAAAAAAGCCCATGTCATGGTTAGAAGATCTCTAACAGTGACATGAGCAGGATGTTGCAGGAATGATAAAGTAAAGGAGTAAGTGGTTTAGCTAGACGCCATGAAACGACCTTTTTTTTGTCGTCTTAATTTATGGAGGAGCCAAGCGTGAACGACTTCGCACGATTGACGAGGGAGGGTCAGTTCCACGAGTGGTTCTTGCTGCTGACCATGGATAATAAATAATCCTGTTTCTTCATCAATAGGTGAGATAGTCATTGAGCTCGCTTCATTCAACGATACTTTCAGTTCGCCTGTTGTGGCATCCTTCAATTTCAGGATGTTTCCGTTCGTTGCAAACTTGGTGAATGAACCGATACCGTTCACTTTTAACTGATCCATGCTAAATTCCTCCTTCGGTTGATCCAAACTTATTTAAATCATCAGAAAAGCGGTTCCAACTTCTAACTTCCAAAAGGTTAATCTCATTATAACGAAGTCTGGACCAGATACCAGTCTTAATTTATGTGAAAATTCCGATTAATCAGTAATGGTATTGTCATATAGAGGATTATACAAAAAACGAGCAAAAAGTACCGTATGAAAAATATGAGAAAACTATCCTGTTATCAAGTAAAAAAAGTGATTAGGATCAACGTAACTCCAAACTCCAATTTTTTTTACGATGGATCAACTCACCACGAAGGATGATCGATTCTTTTTTTGTCTCAAGATCTTCTTTCAGAACATGCATGTCTTCGTATCGACCGGCGATATAAACCGGAATGGTCGTTTGACGTGTGAACATCGATTGCCGTGTATGCGTGAAATCGATCAAAATTCCTTTTTGTAACAATTGACGCAGATTAATGATGATTTCCGCTGTAAGAGGTGAAAGGGTCGGAATACGGAGTTCGCGACGGATTTTTTGTTGCACTAATGTGGATAAGACTTGTTCGATACTGGGCCAATCTTTTAAATAAGCCGTTGCCTGTGTCCCATCATGCTCACTGAAATAGGCCCATTCGTTTTCGACGGAAGTCATGAATGGACTAGGCATTCCGCGTTTCATATGCATTAAAAACAACAGCTCTGCAATTTCAACATCTGTCAGGATATCCAGGGAATGAGAAGAACGGATATCAATGGCGTTCAGTGGAAAACGTTCTACATCATTCGATTGGACAAATTGTTCGACTTCATGCGCCTCGACATAATGAAAGGCGGTCCGCGAAGAATATTTGATGGATTTGAAAGCGGCTCCTGAGACAAGCAGGGCACTTTTTGAATCAATAGACGTGATAAAGTCCGCAAAAGTAACACCGGACATCGTCAAACGATGATTTTCGGCATCTTCATACAAGTAGAGCAGGGAGTTGGACATAAACGAGCGACTTCCTTTCGTGGTCAGGACGTGAATAAGTTCAATAGTAGCAAAACTTCTAATGAGCGAAAAGGGTATTTCCTTCTGAAAACGGGCATAATATAAAAAAGAGGTGATTGGGCATGTGGGGGTTAAGAAAACCATTCCCGGAACTAAAAACAGAACGCTTCATCTTGAGAGAACTGGAAAACAAAGATGCACGAGATCTATTTAAGATTTTATCGGATGATGAGGTCATGTATTATTACGGATCAGATCCGCTGGTCACGGTGTATGAAGCAAAAAATGTCATCAGTTACTTCAAAGAACAATTCACCCAAGGGAAAGCGATTCGATGGGCGATTGCCGACCAACAAACGAATCAACTGATTGGAACGATTGGATTTCATAATTGGTTGACCCAGTATCACCGGGCAGAAATCGGATTTGAAGTCAGCCAAGACTATTGGCAACAGGGAGTGGCCTCGGAAGCAGCACGGGCAGTCTTGACACACGGATTTGAAGACTTCGCGCTGCACCGAATCAGTGCACTCGTTGCACCTGAAAATATCGCGTCCAATGCACTGGTTCAGAAACTTGGTTTTCAAGCAGAAGGATTACTTGAAGATTATGCGTACAGTCATGGACGATTTATGGATTTAACGATCTACCGAATGCTTGCATCGGAATGGAAAGGATGACTAGTCGAATGTCGAAACAATCACTTGTGTTACTACATGGATTTGCCGGAGGAACGGATTATTTTAATCGGGTTGAAGCGAAACTGCGTCTGTCGTTTGATGTACTCGTGCTGGCTCTGCCTGGTCATGAAGGACAATCAGTCGGTCCGGAGACGATTGAAGAATTTGCCTCATGGGTGATGGAGGACTTGGAACGAAGAGGGATTGAACGGCCGATTCTGATTGGACATTCGTTTGGCGGTTATATCGTCTCCTCGATTGTCGAGATGTATTCGGAAAAAATCAATGGATTTGGTCTTGTCTATTCAACGGCTAAAGCAGATACGGACGAAGCCAAACAAAAAAGAAATCAAAACATCAGCCGAGTCCAAGAAATCGGTGTACGGGAATTTGTTGACGGGTTAGTTCCCGGCCTATTCGCTGAAGGTACTGATGTGATGATCGTCTCTGAAGCGAAGGAAATCGGTTATATGATGACTGTCGAAGGGGCAATACGGGCGCTGACAGCGATGCGTGACCGTAGAGATTTGACAGCCGTCTTAAGTCGAACGGATGTTCCAGGAGTGATCATCCACGGAACGAAGGATCCTTTAATTTCGGAAGCGAGTGCATTTGCGCCTCAAAACGAACGGATTATAAAACGTTCGACGGACAGCAGTCATATGGGGATGCTTGAGACACCGGATGCATTTTGTGAAATTTTAGAAGAAGTGTTCTCAGAGGAGAAGTCTTGAGGGCAATCTGTCTGATCAGCGTTCACCACACGGTGGGCGCTTTCTTGCTTCTTTTACGTAACCGGTTGAAAAAAGATACAAAAGCGTATGCGTTGCATTTTTAATTGAATTTCTGAATGATGAAAGGGGAGGGATTAAGATGAAAATTATAGCAATTGAACCAACACCAAGTCCAAATAATATGAAGGTCATCGTTGATGAAACGTTTTCGGAAAAGGGACAAACGTTTGAACATGCATTTGGTGCACCGGATCATGTAGCAAAATTACTGGAGATTCCAGGCATTAAGTCGGTTTATCAAGTGAGTGACTTTTTAGCCGTTGAACGGTTTCCAAAATATGATTGGCGTACGCTAGTCATCGAGATTCGCCGGTCCTTTGGCGAAGTACTCAGCGATGTCGAACAACATGAGACGGATGAGGCATTTGAGCCTGTTCATCTGTTCATTCAATTTATTTTAGGTGTACCGATGCAACTAAAAGGAGTCAAAGGACTAGAAGAAAAACGCCGCGGATTACCCGACCGGTTCCGGGAAGCTGCGCTATTCGTTCAACCTTATGTGAAGAATGTCATCAGTGACCGCCGCTGGGTCGAACAGGCACCGCGTTACGGGGATTTAGATGAAAGTTTGGCAGAAGTAGCTCAAGAAATCGAAGTCGCGTATCCAGCAGAGCGGATTGATCGCTTAAAGACTATTGCTTCAGGGGAAGAAGTCACATTTGACGGACAGGCGTTAACGTCGTCAGATTGGAAACAGCGTTTTGCAGCTCTAGATGAATTACCGATTGAATTGAACTGGGTCCCGGCATACGCCAAGATGCTTCAAGATGAAAAGATGCAGATCAGAAGACAGGCTGTAGTCAAACTCGGAATGTTTGAAGATAACCGATTAGAGCTGCTGGATTATATAACAAATGCGCTACACGACCCGTCAAGCAGTGTACGGCGAACGGCCGGAGATACGATTTCCGACTGGGCCTTGCCGGAGGCGGAAGTGATGATGATTGAAGCGTTGACGGATAAAAATAAACTGGTCCGTTGGCGGGCTGCCCGCTTTTTATTTGATGTCGGAACGGAACAATCGATTCCACGGTTAAAGGAAGCCGTGCAAGATAAGGAATATGAAGTCGCGCTTCAAGCGGAACTGGCATTGGCACGAATCGAAAGTGGGGAAGAAGCACTAGGTACGGTTTGGCAACAAATGAATCGAATGACGGGTGAGAGTTCATAAGAACCTCAAAAAAGCAGTGTATGAAGAACCATTCGACAAAATAACAATTAAGATGTCTAGGTATATTTTACCTTCTAACGAATAGATATGGAAAAATATGAAAAATATTTTGTAATGGTTTTGAAATGGAATTGAAATGTCGTTATAAATCACCATTTTAAAGGTGTATAACCCAACTATTTTAACATTCCAATAAATGGTTGTATTTTTTGGAATAAAGTTTTGACACGAAATGTCGAACGGGAATTTTCCGATGTTTTTCCTGTTTTGATAAAGTGAAATCACAATAACTGATTCGATTTCAACCAGCTATTCTGGTTTGACTGACATCTGACATAACAAAGGAGATTCGGGGACATGATACTTTTTGCTGAAACAAATCTAGCAGTAGGATACAAAGAACGTACGGCTTCGGGTGTATTCGTAACGATTGAAACAATGGACAGCCGGACAATTACACTTGTGGCACCGGCAACGGCAACGGATGCCATTTGCGATGAATTGTTTGTGACGGGGATTGAACAATTGTTTTCTACATCAAAAATGACAGTAGCCATTCCGGTTGCTTAATTGATGAATCAAAGAGGCAGGATGGGGGAGAACCTTATCCTGCCTCTTTTTTGTGCTAAAATTGAGAAGAGAGAAGAGAGGGGGCATTGTTTTGAAATGGATTATCCGGTTATCCTGTTTATGCGTACTGACCTTGATGTTGGCTGGATGTAACCAGCAAGAACAAAAGAAAGCGACGACACAAGGCGATGCCACGGAACAACCGATTGAAATCAAGGTGTCCGGAAAACAATTAGAACCAAACGTCGTCTTAGCTGTCGTCCAATTAAAAAATCCGAATGAACAAGCGGTGACCCTGACATTCCCGACATCCCAGCGATTTGAATTAAAAATCAAGGATGCGGATCAAAAAGTGCTCTATACTTTTTCGCAAGAGCAGGTGTTTACGCAAGCGATTGAACAAGAGCGCTTCAAAGGGTTGGAGACAAAACGTTACGAAGTAAGAATTGAGCTTCCGGATTCCAGTCATCCGACGCAAGTCGAGGCGATGACCATCCGTCAAGTAAAGGGAGATGCGATTTCCAACAGGAAAGCGCAAAATGAAATCTCGAACTAGGCAAGTATAAAAAAAGCTGAAGGAGTGTGACGGTTTCATGCAACAGGAAATCATTCAAGTGACGGGGGTCAAGCCGGTCATCGTTGCTGAAGAAGAAATTAAACAACGCGTTCAATTTTTAAAAGAGTATCTTGTGCATACAGGGGCAAAAGGACTTGTTCTTGGTATTTCAGGAGGACAGGACTCCTCATTAGCGGGTCGCCTCTGTCAACTCGCTGTTGAAGAGTTACGCAGTGAGACGAATCGAGATTATCAATTTTACGCCGTCCGATTACCGTATGGTCAACAACAAGACGAGTCGGATGCCCAGCTTGCATTGTCATTCATCCGTCCGGATCATGCGTTGCGAGTCGATATCAAGCCGGCCGTTGCTGCTTCCATGGCTTCTTTTGAACAGGCAACGGGAGGCGTTTTGTCTGATTTTAGCAAAGGAAATACAAAAGCACGGGAACGAATGAAGGTGCAATATGATATAGCGGCTCATTACGGCTGTTTAGTCGTCGGAACAGATCATGCAGCAGAATTCGTAACCGGTTTTTATACGAAACACGGGGATGGAGCATGTGATTTAACACCATTGACCGGACTGAACAAGCGCCAAGGAAAACAGTTACTCCGTGAATTACAGGCACCTGAAGGATTGATTGAAAAAGTTCCGACAGCCGACTTAGAAGACAATCAGCCGGGGTTGCCTGATGAACAAGCGCTGGGCATGACATACAATGAAATTGATGATTATTTAGAAGGTAAAACGATTTCCAGTGAAAGCCAGGCTAAGCTGGAAGGTCAGTACAAACGAGTGGGACATAAACACCATATGCCGGTCTCGCCACTGGATACTTGGTGGAAATGAGTAATAGTAATCCATTGCAGACGACAGCTGAAACAGCTGTCGTTTTTTTCGTCTGAAAATCGGGAAAAGACTCAAAACACATCAATAAGAGAGTCGGACGGGAGGTAAAGACATGGAATCAATTGCAGTCGTTGGTGGTGGACTAGCGGGATTATCAGCCGCAGCCTTGCTTGCCAAACAAGGAAAACGTGTTCAGCTATATGATGCAGCGATGTTAGGCGGAAGAGCGACCTCACAAATCATCAAAGGGTATACGTTTAACTACGGGGCGCATGCAGTGTATGGGCGGGATCATTCCGTGTTAAAGACGATCATTAAAAGCTTGAAATTAGAGATTACCTGGCTGGACTTTTCTTCGACGAAAGCAAAATATGAATTTTCCGGCCACTTAACTGCTGCTCCGGCTAATGCGATTGGTCTCTTGAAGACAGAAGTGATTGGCGGAACGGATAAACTTCGTTTTACATGGGAAGTTGTGAAAACAGTTCTCCGTCTTGAAAAAGGAGTGCCAGAGTTGTCAATTGGTCAATGGCTGGTGCAAGAAAAAGTCGAAGAAGACGTGTCACGCTTGATGCTTGATTTAGCGTCCAGTAATTTTTTTACGACCGAACCTGAAAACATTCCGTCAGTCGTCTATTTTGACTATTACCGGAAACTTTTTCGGACACGAAAACCGGTTTCGTATATCGCCGGCGGATGGCAAGTCCTAATTGATGAATTGGAACGTGTCCTGCAAGAACAGGGAGGGACGATTCACCGGAAAACTAAAATTACAGCGATTGAAGAAAAGGAACAAGGATACCGGTTACGTGACCGGAAAAAAACGGAATGGACTGTTGACCGGGTTGTCTTGGCGCTTCCGCCCCGTGATATGCGAAAGCTCGCCTTACCTGCCACCGTCCAATCCTTTATCGAACCTTTTGCCCAATATGAACCGGTAGAAGTTCTTGTGTACGATGTCGGAATCAGTCCATATCTCAAAACACCGTTTTCATACGTTTACGACCGTACCCATCAACTGTTCGTCACCGATTTATCTCATTACGATCCGAGTATCGCACCGGAAAACGGTCAGGTCTTACAAGTCGTCGCCTATCTTGCGCATCAGGAAGTCGGAAATCCAGATTATTTAGCGGAAAAGGTCAAACAGATTCACCGGCTTCTCGATCAGCATTATCCGCAATGGCAGGAACGTCTGGTCGTCGAACGGACAATGAAGCGGGCGATCGTTCAAGAAATCAAATGGAAGATGGGGCAAACTCCCCTCCCTAATTTTATGCAGGATGGACATAAGGAGACGATGGCTTTTGTCGGGGATTGGTGTGAAGGAGAAGGGCAGTTATCGGAATTGTCTTTCTCGAGCGCGTTGAACGTAGCAGCGGAATGGCAACAAAAAAACGCTCATTGAGCGTTTTTTTGTTTCGGATAAAAGGCAAGAGCAATCAAAATCGTAAAAGCAATCAAACTCATCATCGGAATCGTCAGGAAACCAAAATAATTGACCCACTTGATGAGGCAACCGTTCGTGCAGAGTGCTTCTCCGTCCGGTAAGCGTTCGAGTATGACGTGATAGGCTGCGACCGCAAATCCGAGTAACGTATATAATCGAAGAAAAAATCCATCGACCGGGCGATTACGGAATAAGGATACAAGCAAATAAATGGCGGTCGTATACATGAACAGACGTTGCCACCAGCACAACGGACAAGGAATGAATCCGCGAATCTCACTGAAATACAAACTGCCTAAAGTCGCGACCGTTGAGACGATCAACATAAAATGATAGCGTGACATATGTACCTTCCTCTCTAACGTGTTAAACTAATGCCATCTTATATCATGAGGAGTCGAATCATACATTGCAAGTGTCGGAAATGGAAATGTTGATTACGTTATCAGAAGAATTGAACATGAGACGGGCCGCAGAACGTCTTTTTGTCTCGCAACCTGCTCTCAGCCAGCGTCTGGTCGCAATCGAGCGGCGCTGGGCAACAAAGCTGTTCATTCGTTCATCACGTGGACTGAGTATCACCCCGCAAGGTGAAAAAGTCATCGGACTCGCCAAAGAAATGAACCGAAAAGAACTGGAGCTTAAAAGTGAATTGACGGCGGAAGAGGGGGCTGTTTACGGTACACTTCGGATTGCTGTCGCGTCCATTATGGGACAATATTGGCTTCCCCGTGTCCTGAAACGGTTTGTCGAACGTTATCCGCATGTCCGTGTCCAATTGGTCACAGGGTGGTCAAGTGAGATGATGCGCCATATGCTGGAAGAGCATTTTCATATTGGTATCATCCGCGGAAATCCTGATTGGAAAGGCGTGAAGGAACGGCTGTTCTCGGATCCGTTATATCTTGTTGACAGTGAACTGACGTCACTCGAACAGCTTCGGAAAACAGAACGTCCTTTCATTCAATTTAAAAGTGACTCGACGTACTATCAGGAGATTTTAGAATGGTGGCAGGACCGTTTTTCGAGTCCACCGGCCCGGACGCTCGTCGTTGACCAGATTGAGACGTGTAAACAGATGGCGCTTCACGGGATTGGTTTTGCCATCTTACCGGAATCAACGATTCATGAAGCGAGTGAAGTGATGCAGATTCCGCTTAAAACGTCATCGGGAAAAATTTTAAAGCGGGACACGTGGATTCTATCGACGGAGTCGATGCTTGAATTAAAACAAGTCCAAGCGTTTTGGGACATCGTCAAAGAAGAAGGAGGAAGTCAGTCAGATGGAATACGCAATTGAAATGCGCCGAGAACTTCATAAAATACCGGAGCCGGGTTTTAAGGAGTTTAAAACGCAAGCTTTTATCCTCGATCAAATCCGGTCGTACCCGGAAGATCGTGTTAGTTATGATACATTCGAAACAGGAGTATTTGTCCGCGTAAAAGGTTTAACGGGGAACCGGACGATTGGATATCGGGCCGATATCGATGGATTACCAATCGAAGAAGCAACGGGGTTACCATTTGGTTCTGAACACCCGGGCTTCATGCATGCCTGTGGTCATGATGTTCACGCATCCATCGCCTTAGGTTTGTTACGCCGGATTGTCGAACTGCCTGTCATGGATGATGTCGTCTTCCTGTTCCAACCGGCTGAAGAAGGACCGGGTGGGGCGGAACCGATGATCAAAAGCCCGCTGTTTGAAAAGTATCGTCCGAGTGAGATGTATGGTCTGCATGTCGCGCCGGAATATCCGGTCGGGACGATTGCAAGCCGGCCTGGTGTCTTGTTTGCGAGTGCCCGGGAAGTTCATATCACGATTTATGGACAAAGCGGTCATGCAGCCTTTCCGCATTTGACGATTGATACGGTTGTTGCTCAGGCGGCATTGATCATGCAACTTCAGACGATTGTCAGTCGTTCGATCAATCCAATGAACTGCAGTGTCATTACGATCGGGAAAGTGGAAGCGGGAATCCGGGAAAATGTCATTGCAGGTCGTGCTTTACTCGACGGAACGATGCGTGCGCTTAACGGAACAGACATGGAAAAACTAGAGCAACGTGTGCGTGACATCGTACGCGGCATCGAAGCTTCATTCGGCGTAAAAATCGATTTACAGTTTGGAAATCGGTATTATGAAGTCGTCAACGATCAACGAGTCGTTGATAAATTTTCGTCCTTCGTCAAAATGAATGCGAATTATATTGAGTGCGATGCTGCAATGACAGGAGAAGATTTTGGATTCATGTTAAAAGAAATTCCCGGCATGATGTTTTGGCTTGGTGTCAATAATGCTACGTCCGGATTACACCAGCCGACCCTGAATCCGGATGAAGATGCCATTCCCTTCGTCATTAATTTACTCGATCATTATTTCCGCGAATATGTCTAAACAAAAGACGTGACAATCGGCCCTTTATTCCTGAAAAAAATGGATAAAGGGCTTTCATTTTATAGAAGAGAACAGTTTTCGAACGTTTTGTGAAATAAATCACGAGTATATGTGAACAATTTGTTACATCAAACATTTAAAACAGACACAAATGATTATGTTCTCTATGATACGGATATAAACAATATATAGAAGTACGTCTAGAAAGAGGGGGCTATACACATGTTCAATGATCCAGTCATGCTCAGTCGATTATTGACAGGGCTCACATTAGCATTCCATATCATCTTTGCGACGATTGGGGTAGGGGTTCCATTGATGGTACTCGCAGCGGAGTACATCGGAATTAAACGAAAAGATTCAGACTATATTCTTCTGGCTCGACGCTGGACGCGTGGTTATATCGTAACTGTAGCGGTAGGTGTCGTAACCGGAACAGCAATTGGATTACAATTGTCGCTCCTATGGCCTTCTTTGATGCAAGTAGCAGGTCAAACGATCGCATTACCGTTGTTCATGGAAACTTTCGCCTTTTTCTTTGAAGCGATTTTCCTCGGTATTTATCTCTACACATGGGACCGGTTTAAAAATCCGTGGTTACACTGGTTAATCGGGATTCCGGTCGTCATCGGGGCAACATTATCCGCCTTCTTCATCACGACGGTCAACTCATTCATGAACTCACCAGAAGGATTTAAAATCGTCAACGGGACACTCACGCAAATCGAACCGTTAAAAGCGATGTTTAATACGGCGACACCGACAAAAGCAACACACGTCATCGTATCCGCTTACTTGACGGTTGCTTTTATCCTGGCAGCGATTGCGGCTTTCCATCTGTTACGGAAGAAAACCTTGTCGGCAGCAGAAACGGCATATCATAAAAAAGCTCTTCGCTTAACGGTCATGGCCGGATTAATCTTTGCGTTCTCAACTGCGTTAGTCGGAGATTTCTCCGGGAAATACCTGGCGAAATACCAGCCGGAAAAATTAGCAGCAGCAGAATGGCATTTTGAAACAACAAGTGAAGCCGAGTTGATTTTCGGTGGAATCCTGGATGAACAAGCGGACGGCAGTTATGAAATCAAAGGTGCCGTCAAAATTCCGTATGCTTTATCCATTCTCGCGGGCGGAGCGCCGGATACAGAAGTCATCGGGTTAAACGAATTCGCCAAAGAGGACCAGGCACCACTGTTTGTCCACTATTTCTTCGATATCATGGTATCGATCGGCATGTATTTAGCCGCCATCTCGGCCCTGTTCGTATTGGCTTTCCGACTCAAAAAGTTGAATCCATACAACAAGTGGTTGTTACGCGGTATCTTTATCGGTGGACCACTCGCCATCGTCTCGATTGAAGCAGGCTGGATGTATGCGGAAATCGGACGTCAACCGTGGACGCTCTATGGTATTATGAGAACGGCTGATGCGGCGACCACTTCGACCGCTGTCGGACCGATGTTGATTTTATTCAGTTTACTGTATCTGTTGCTCGGAACGATTTGTACAGTCGTCCTGCTCCGGATGTTTAAAAATAACCCTGTCGGCAAAGAACTCGCAGATGATCATCATACACGTGGTGAAGCGATGTTTGCGGACGACAACAAATAAGGAGGGAACGAGTTGGACATTCAAACACTTGGAATAACCGTACTTTGGACGTTCCTTTATGGATATCTCATCGTTGCCTCAATTGACTTCGGTGCCGGTTTTTACGCGTTTTATTCAAAATATACGAAACGGGATCATTTGACGAACCGTTTGATTCTCCGTTATCTTTCTCCGGTTTGGGAAGTGACGAACGTGTTTTTCGTCTTCTTCTTTGTCGGACTTGTCGGGTTCTTCCCGGATACGGCTTATTATTACGGAACAGCTTTACTCGTTCCCGCTTCAATCGTCTTAGTATTAATCGCGATTCGCGGTAGCTTTTACGCGTTTGCCAACTACGGTTCAAACGACAGCATGTTCTATACTTTCTTATATGGAGCAACAGGACTATTGATTCCGGCAGCGATGTCCACGACATTGACGATCAGTCAAGGTGGATTCATTCGGAAAACGAATGAGACAGTCGAATTCCTTGGGACGAAGCTGTTCACGAACTTTTATTCTTGGACGGTCGTCGCGCTTGCGATCGTATCCGTCCTCTATATCAGTGCCATGTTCTTGTTGTTCTATGCGGATAAAGCAAAGGACGAGAATGCAACACCATTGATTCGTAAATGGGCATTGTTCTGGAGTATTCCGACGATTGTTGTCTGTGCATTAGTCTTCTTTGGCTTAAAAAATCAAGCGGCTTGGCATTATGAAAACATCTTGAACGGTAATTGGTGGTGGTTCGCAGCAAGTTTCCTTTTCTTCTGCGTCGCGGTGACACTTGTCTACTTGAAGAAAAACTACGGGATTGCCTTTATCGCTGTTATGGCGCAATACGGGGTTGCCTGGTTCGGATACGGATACACACATCTTCCTTACATTCTTTATCCGTACATCGATATCAATAAAGCGGTCGTTAATGAAACGATGGCAACGGCACTTGTTGTGGTCTTTATCTTCGGATTGATGTTATTGATCCCGGCATTGTATTTGATCTTACGATTGTTCCTGTTTGATAACGACTATGTCAGTGGGAAAAAAGCAAAATAAACAGAACCTGTGTCACGTAACCATTCCGTGTGTCATCCATATAAAGGGTGGCACACTTTTTTGAGCGGATTTGTCATTCACTTTAAGGGATTGAAAACGGAAAACCGCATTAAAAAAGCGTTCATAGTAATTTAGAAGTGAATCGGGTACACTACTACTGAAGCAGAATTGTGAAGGAGAGTTGAACATGAATGGAGAGTTCGCAGTAATTGGTTTAGGTCGGTTCGGGGGTTCGATTGTCCGGGAATTATCAAAGAATGGATATGACGTTCTGGCGATTGATTCGGATGAAGAGCGTGTCAATGAATACATGGGGATTGCGACGCATTCTGTCATTGCGGATACGACGGATGAAAACGTCTTAAAGAGTCTTGGGATTCGCAATTTTGACCATGTCATCGTTGCGATTGGTGAAAATATTCAAGCGTCGATTTTGACGACTTTAATTTTAAAAGAGCTCGGTGTTCAATCGATTACCGTCAAAGCGACAAATGATTACCATGAAAAGGTGTTACGTAAGATTGGAGCCGACTTCATCGTTCACCCTGAACGGGATATGGGGGTCCGGATTGCGAACGGACTGATGAGTTCAAATATTTTAGATTATCTCGATTTATCACAAGAATTCTCAATCGTTGAAATCAAAGTCAGTGATCGAATGGCCAATCAGACATTAATCGACTTGGATTTGCGGAGTAAGTACGGTGCCAACGTCGTTGCAATCAAACGAGGCGAAAACGTCATGATTTCCTTACAAGCGGATGAATTGATTGAAAAAGGGGATTACCTTGTCGTCATTGGCGAAAATGATGACTTGGACCGTTTGGAACGTGCCATCCATAAAGTGAAAAATTAATATCAAAAAAGGCTGAGGAATCATTCCTCGGCCTTTTGAGTACTTGTTACATTTAAATGAGTTGGAATTCTTTCAGACCGTGTTCGATGCCGTCTTCTAGAATGTGTTTTGTGACGAAGTCAGCCGCCGCTTTTGTTTCAGCAAGACCATTGCCCATTGCGATGCCGGTTCCGACATAACGTAACATTTCTAGATCGTTCAGCGCATCTCCGAAGGCAAACGTATCTTCGCGCCGGATATTCGTCAACTTCAGGAATTGTCTGATACCATCAGCTTTTGACGAACCGACATTAATGACATCCATCGCATTCGGATGCCAGCGGATGAAGTCAAAGGCTTTGTAATTTTGAGTGTACTCGGCTTCTTCTTCAGCGGTACAATAGACAAGCGTTTGGAAGACATCATGTGTCGTAAATGCTTGCTCATCGAAGGCGGGTAAAGGAATATCCAGTTCTCCAAGGGATTCCTGGACCAACTGATCTGACGGTTTAGTTGAGAAACCCTGTGTTTCACCTAGATAGACGAGTGTATGACCGTTTTGATGTGCGCGAGCGGTTAAGTGCTTAAGATCTTCAATCGGTTGTGGGCGTCTGTAAATGACCTCGTTCTGATGAACAACGATTTGACCATTATAACCAATGATCGTATCGATGTTGAGCAGTTCGCGCACACCGGATAACATCGCCGGACCACGTCCGGTCGCGATGGCTACATAAACACCATTTGCTTGTAGCTGTTTAATTGCCTGTTTGGTCGACTCGGGAACAAAATGACCATCGTGAAGTAAGGTTCCATCGATATCGAAAAAGACGACTTTCTGATTTGCCATGGTTTCACCTTCTCTTTTTAATTGGCTGTTCAGCCGGATACATGTGGAATTATAGCATAGCGTTAACGTTTACGCCGACCTTGGTTTAGGAATAGGATGAAAAAATAGTAGGATATCGTGTATACTAATCTAAGGACAAAAAACAATGGACTGATAAGGAGTTGCTAAACATGATTTTTAAAGTATTTTATCAACCGCTTCGTTCGGAAGCCCCAGTACGGGAACGGACAGAAGTGATGTATGTTGAGGGAGAGAACATTCGTGAAGTGCGAACAGCGATTGATCACCTCATTAAAGATATCAATGTCGAATTCATCCGTGAGTTAAGCGGCGAATTCCTTGAATATGAAAAACTAAGCCCAGACTATAAGGTTGAAACGTTCGCATGAAGTTCGTTAAAAACCATCAAGCAGCCGTTTTCGCACTCGGTGGCTTAGGAGAAATCGGGAAGAACACGTACGTCGTTCAATTTCAAGATGAGATCATCGTCATCGACGCCGGTGTTATGTTCCCGGAAGATGAACTACTTGGAATTGACTACGTCATTCCGGATTACACGTACTTGATTAAAAATAAAGATAAAGTAAAAGGGGTCTTCATCACCCACGGTCACGAAGACCACATCGGGGGATTACCGTTCTTACTCAAACAAGTCAACTTGCCAATTTATGCTGGGAAAATTGCACTTGGTCTCATTAAAGTAAAACTTGAAGAACACGGTTTGTTACGGACGGCCGAGTTACATGAAATTGATGAGGATTCAATCATCAAATTCCGGAAGACAAGCATTTCGTTTTTCCGGACGACACACTCGATTCCAAACTCGTTTGGCGTCGTTGTCAAAACACCGCAGGGCAACATTGTCCATACCGGTGATTTCAAATTCGATTTCACACCAGTCGGAGAACCTGCTGACTTAACAAAAATGGCGGAACTCGGCAAGGAAGGTGTTCTCTGTCTGTTATCAGACTCGACGAACGCTGAGATTGAAGGCTTTACGATGAGTGAACGTGTCGTCGGAGATACGATTTCAAACATCTTCCGTAAAGCAGAAGGTCGGATTATCTTTGCGACATTCGCTTCGAATATCTATCGCTTGCAACAAGTCGTCAATGCATCGGTCGAAGCAGGGCGTAAAATCGTCGTGTTCGGTCGGAGCATGGATAAAGTCATGATGATTGGTCAGGAACTTGATTTCATCAAAGCACCTAAAGGAACAATCATTGAACCGAATGAAATGAAACGGTATAAATCGAACGAACTGACGATTCTTTGCACAGGCTCACAAGGGGAGCCGATGGCAGCCCTGAGCCGGATCGCTAACGGGACACACCGTCAGATTTCAATCATTCCGGACGACTTGGTTATCTTCTCGTCTTCTCCGATTCCAGGAAACGTCGTTTCTGTCGGAAAAACGATCAACCAATTGTACAAAGCCGGTGCAGATGTCATGTATGGCAAGTTAAATGACATCCATACATCAGGTCACGGCAGTCAACAAGAACAATTGTTGATGCTTCGTCTCCTGCAGCCGAAATACTTCATGCCGATCCACGGAGAATACCGGATGTTGAAAAAACATATGTCGCTTGCAATGGACGCCGGTGTACCGGAAGAAAACTGTTTCGTCATGGACAACGGTGAAGTCTTGGCACTCGATGCCAATGCAGCTGCGATTACCGGTAAAATCCAAGCGAATGCCGTCTATGTAGATGGAAAAGGAATTGGAGATATTGGGAATATCGTCCTGCGTGACCGACGAATTCTTTCAGAAGAAGGATTGGTCGTCGTCGTTGTAACACTTGATTCTAAAACAAATCGTCTTGTTTCAGGACCGGATATCATTTCACGCGGATTTGTTTACATGCGTGAATCAGGTAACTTGATCAAGGATGCAGAACGCTTGTTGAAGCGTTCACTTGAGCAATCTTTGGCGAATCGAAATACAAAATGGACGGATATCAAACAAGTCATCAATGATACATTGACACCGTACTTGACTGAAAAAACACAACGTCATCCAATGATCATGCCAATCATCATGGAAGTATAAATAAAAAAGGACATTTCCTTATGTTGGAAATGTCCTTTTGTTGTTTCTTAATTAAATTAAAGCGATGAACCATATTCCTTGAACGGTTCTTTCGGATCGATTCGATCGTAAAACATGATGCCATCCAAATGATCATATTCGTGCTGGCAGACGACTGCTTTTAATCCTTTTAATCTTAATTTTACAGGATTTCCGTTATGATCGATGCCAGACAGGGTAATACGCATATAGCGCGGTACATGGCCTTCGACTTCCCGGTCAACGGACAAACAACCTTCACCGCCGGCAAGATATGTTTGTTCAACGGAATGACTGACGATTTTCGGATTGTAGATCCCGAACTCGAGAATATCATCCCCGTCTTGCAGGCGAATGGCAAACATCCGTTTGTTGACCCCGATTTGGGGAGCCGCCAGTCCGATCCCGCTACGCAAATCATATTTTTCAGCTAACTCGTCGTCCTGACTGTTGGCAAGATACTCCATCATCAGACGCATCGTTTCTTTATCTTCCTCGCTGAGGGGGAAGGTAACATCGACAGAACGTTTGTGAAGCGAAGGAACGTCTTCCCGAACGATTTCATTCATGGTAATCATGAACAACACCCCTTTCATCTAGAAAAATTATAGCATATCAAAGGAGGAATATTAATAACTAACACAGTTGTAAAATGATGAATAGTACAGAAGTAAAGCCGTTCTTCGAATGTGAGGTCATTCACAAGAACATCCGCTAAAAAAAATAAAACATTTCCTTTGATTTTATAGGTGTTACAGTTTTATACTTGTAACGTAATGAACAAGACATGCTTTCGTGTCTAGTCATGTTAATACAGTTTACTCAACTGGATAGGTACACAGATATATGTTCAAGAAAAGGTCATACGGGACTTCATTTTTTGAACACTATTCGTATGTGAGCAAATCAGTCAGAGGAATATTTCGCTGAGCACAGTGAAAGGATGAGGTGAAAAGATGAACTTAAACATGTTTAAAAACGTGGAAGAAAACTTTGAAACATTCCGCATTCTGGATGAAAAAGGTGAAGTCGTCAACAAAGACGCTATGCCGGATCTTTCAGATGAAGAACTTACGGAATTAATGCGTCGTCTCGTTTACACACGTATCTGGGATCAACGCGCAATCTCACTCAACCGTCAAGGACGTCTCGGTTTCTATGCGCCAGTCGCTGGGCAAGAAGCGTCAATGATCGGTTCACAATTTGCTTTAGATAAAGATGACTGGATTCTTCCAGGATACCGTGATATCCCGCAAATGGTTTTCCACGGCTTCCCGCTTTACAAAGCATTCTTATTCTCACGCGGACACATCACAGGTGGTAAGATTCCTGAAGGTGTTAACGTCTTAATGCCGCAAATCATCATCGGTGCACAAATCGTGCAAGCTGCCGGTGTTGCACTCGGTCTTAAGAAAAGTGGAAAAGAGCAAGTCGCAATTACGTACACAGGTGATGGCGGATCATCACAAGGTGACTTCTACGAAGGTATGAACTTCGCTGGAGCATTCAAAGCACCTGCAATTTTCGTTGTCCAAAACAACCGCTTTGCGATTTCAACACCGGTTGAAAAACAATCGATGGCGAAAACAATCGCTCAAAAAGCCGTTGCAGCCGGAATCAACGGAATCCAAGTTGACGGAATGGACGTTCTTGCTGTCTACGCAGCAACGAAACAAGCTCGTGTTGAAGCACTGAACGGGGTGCCGACATTGATCGAAACACTCACATATCGTTACGGACCGCATACACTTGCTGGAGATGACCCAACACGTTACCGTACAAAAGATATGGACGATGAGTACCAAGCACAAGATCCACTCGTTCGTTTCCGTGCGTTCATGGAAACAAAAGGTCTTTGGAACGAAGACAAAGAAAACGAAGTCATCGAACAAGCAAAAGCGGATGTAAAAGAAGCACTCGCTCAAGCAGATAAAGAACCGAAACAAAAAGTAACAGACTTCATCAACGTGATGGCTGAAAAGTTACCACAAAACCTGCAAGAGCAGCTTGATGAGTATACAGCAAAGGAGTCGAAATAACCCATGGCACAAATGACGATGATCCAAGCGATCACTGACGCAATGCGCGTCGAGATGAAACGCGACGAGCAAGTTCTCTTGTTCGGTGAAGACGTCGGTAAAAACGGTGGGGTATTCCGTGCGACAGAAGGTCTTCAAGACGAATTAGGCGAAGACCGTGTCTTCGATACACCACTTGCCGAGTCTGGTATTGGTGGTCTTGCAGTCGGATTCAGCTTAACTGGTTTCCGTCCAATCATGGAAATTCAATTCTTCGGTTTCGTATTCGAAGTATTTGATTCTGTAGCAGCACAACTCGCACGTTTACGTTACCGTTCAGGCGGCACGTACAGCGCACCTGTCACAATCCGTTCACCATTTGGTGGCGGTGTTAAAACACCTGAGCTTCATGCAGATAACCTGGAAGGATTAATGGCTCAGTCACCAGGACTTAAAGTCGTCATCCCTTCAACTCCGTATGATGCAAAAGGTCTTTTGATTGCATCAATCCGTGATAACGATCCAGTCGTTTTCCTTGAGCACATGAAACTGTACCGTTCATTCCGCGGTGAAGTGCCAGAGGGCGATTACACGATCGAACTCGGAAAAGCAGACATCAAACGTGAAGGTACTGACGTTACAATCGTAACGTACGGTGCAATGGTTCACGCATCATTGAAAGCTGCTGAAGAGCTTGAAAAAGAAAACATCAGCGTTGAAATCATCGACTTGATGACAATCAGCCCGATTGACATCGATACAATCGTTGAATCAGTTAAGAAAACGAACCGTGTGGTTGTTGTTCAAGAAGCTCAAAAACAAGCAGGTGTGGCTGCAATGGTCGCAACTGAAATTCAAGAGCGCGCAATTCTTGACCTCGAAGCACCAATTCTTCGTGTCACGGCACCTGACACAATCTTCCCATTCGCACAAGGTGAAGATTCATGGCTTCCGGACCACAAAGATATCGTTGAAAAAGTGAAAACTGTTTACAATTTCTAAGAGTGAACCGGAAAAAGAGGAGAGAGGTAATTCTCTCCTTGCTTCCGTTTTAAAGATAACAATCGACCAGAAGAGTGAAATAAAAGGAGGCTAATTCAAATGGGTTTATTTGAATTCAAATTACCGGATATCGGTGAGGGTATTCACGAAGGTGAAATCGTAAAGTGGTTCGTTAAAGCAGGCGACACAGTCAAAGAGGATGACATTCTTCTTGAAGTACAAAACGATAAAGCAGTCGTTGAAATTCCGTCACCAGTTGATGGCACAGTCAAAGAAGTAAAAGTCGACGAGGGTGTCGTAGCCGTCGTTGGTGACGTATTGATCACGTTTGATGTGGAAGGCGAAGGTTCAGCTCCTTCTGAAGAAGAAGCATCAGAGCAGCCTAAAGCGGCAGACAATGCAAAAGACGTCCAAGACACAGATAAAAAAGTCGAAGACAAACCGAATGAAGTTCAAATCCATAAATCAGAACGCGTTATCGCAATGCCTTCAGTGCGTAAATATGCACGTGAAAAAGGTGTCGACATCCGTGAAGTTCAAGGTTCTGGTGACAACGGTCGCGTTGTCAAAGAAGACATCGATGCATTTGCAAACGGTGAACAATCTTCAACTGCACCAGCAGCAGAAGAAAAAGCACCGGCAGCACAAGCTTCAGCATCTAAATCTGAAGTGAAACCGTATGTTGCAGCTCAACCTGAGCTTGAAACACGCGAGAAGATCAAAGGAATCCGTAAAGCGATTTCGAAAGCAATGGTCAACTCGAAACATACAGCGCCACACGTTACATTGATGGATGAAGTCGATGTTACGAATCTTGTTGCACTCCGTAAAAACTTCAAAGAAGTTGCGGCAGCACAAGGTACGAAATTAACGTATCTTCCATTCGTTGTGAAAGCATTGACAGCAGCGGCTAAGAAATACCCTGCAATCAACGCATCGATCGACGATGTGAACGAAGAAGTCGTTTACAAAAACTACTTCAACATCGGTATCGCAGCAGACACAGACAACGGTCTTGTTGTTCCTGTCGTCAAAGATGCAGACCGTAAATCAATCTTCGGATTAGCAGATAACATTAATGACCTTGCTGGTAAAGCACGTGACGGAAAACTTTCTGGTGACGAAATGAAAGGCGGATCGATCACAATCACAAACATCGGTTCTGCTGGCGGACAATGGTTCACACCTGTCATTAACCACCCAGAAGTTGCAATCCTCGGTATTGGCCGTATCGCTGAAAAAGCGGTCGTCAAAAACGGCGAAATCGTTGCAGCACCAGTACTTGCTCTTTCATTCAGCTTCGACCACCGTCTCATCGATGGTGCTACAGCACAAAACGCGCTTAACTTGGTTAAACGTTTGTTAAATGACCCACAACTTCTCATTATGGAGGGATAAGCAATGGTAGTAGGTGAATTCGCACAAGAAACAGATTTACTCGTAATCGGGGCTGGCCCTGGTGGTTACGTCGCTGCAATCCGCGGTGCGCAACTCGGACTTAAAGTAACAGTCGTCGAACGTGAAAACGTCGGTGGTGTTTGTTTGAACGTCGGATGTATCCCGTCAAAAGCCTTGATCACAGCTGGACACAACTTCCAACATGCAAAAGGTTCAGATTCAATGGGAATCACATCTGAAAACGTCGCAGTCGACTTTTCAAAAGTTCAGTCTTGGAAACAGTCTGTTGTCAACAAATTGACTGGCGGTGTTGGTGGTCTTCTTAAAGGTAACAACGTCGAGACAGTCGTTGGGGAAGCTTACTTCCAATCTGAAGATACAGTTCGTATCATCAATGAAGATTCTTCTACACCTTACAAATTCAAAAAATGTATCATCGCAACTGGTTCGACTCCAATCGAACTTCCGGCTTTCAAATGGTCAAAACGTGTCCTTTCTTCAACAGGCGCATTGAACCTTCCTGAACTTCCGAAAAAACTCATCGTCATCGGCGGTGGCTACATCGGAATGGAGCTCGGAACAGCGTATGCTAACTTTGATACTGAAGTTGTCATCTTAGAAGGAACAAAAGATATCCTTTCTGGATTCGAGCCGGCAATGACACAAGTCGTCAAGAAAAAGCTCAAACAAAAAGGGAACATCACGATTCACAACGAAGCACTTGCACAAAGTGTTGAAGAGACAGAAGAAGGCGTGAAAGTTACGTTTGAAGTCAAAGGTGAAACACAAACTGTCGAAGCGGACTACGTCCTCGTCACAGTTGGTCGTCGCCCGAACACATCTGATCTCGGTCTTGAAATGGCAGAAGTTAAAGTCAGCGAACGTGGACTCGTCGAAATCGACGATCAGTGCCGTACGTCGAACGAAAACATCTATGCTATCGGGGACATCGTTCCTGGACCACCACTTGCACACAAAGCTTCATTCGAAGCAAAAATTGCTGCTGAAGCGGCTGCTGGACACCCGGCATACCTCGACTACAGCGCGATTCCTGCGGTTGTCTTCACAGACCCAGAACTCGCAACAGTCGGTTATACAGAAGCGCAAGCAAAAGAAGAAGGTCTTGATTACCTCGCTTCTAAATTCCCTTACGCTGCAAACGGACGTGCTCTTGCACTCAACGAGCCAGACGGCTTCTTGAAAATGATCACACGTAAATCAGACGGTCTCTTGATCGGTGCTCAAATCGCTGGTACAGGCGCATCTGACATGATCGCAGAGATGGGACTTGCAATCGAGTCTGGAATGACTGCTGAAGATATCGCACTCACAATCCACGCGCACCCTTCACTCGGTGAAATCGCAATGGAAACTGCTGAAGTTGCAATCGGTAGCCCGATCCACATCATTAAATAATCAAGAAAACCTTAAGCGGGGAGCCGACCGCTTAAGGTTTTTTTGTTTCGTTTAACCTTTCTTTAAAACAGGAAAAGGATAAAAAAGAAAGGGTGAGACACGATGGAATCGCAATTATCGCCACTCGAAGAACTGTATCATGTCTCAGAAACAGATAAAGTCAGGTTTATCGGTGTGACGACGGAACAAGCACGGTACGATTTTGGTGTCGTCTTTACCAAACAATTTTTTGGGAAGATGCTAGTTGTCAGTCTCACGAGCGGGCGCGCTGCATTGCTCGATCACACAGATGTATTGGATGCAGACGCTTTATACCGGTTACTCGGCATCGAGACCATTGATGCCGAGCCGGTAGGGGAATTTTTAGCGACACTGTTGCCGTACACTCCGAGTTATGAACAGGCAGACTAAAAGACCGCAATTGCTTTTTCAGCAGTTGCGGTCTTTTTTTAATGCACGTTTTTTAACGAATCGCGTTCGATTGTTGAATGACTTTGATTGTCTCGAGCGTATGATCTTCGAGTCCTTGAACGGGTAGACCGGCTTCGATATTTTCTTTGATATACGCCAAATTGTCTGTCGTAATCATTTCACCTGGAATGAAAATCGGAATGCCAGGTGGATAGACCATCATGAACTCTGCCGAGATCCGACCGACAGCATCCGCGAGTGGAATCGTTTCTGTTTCTTCATAAAAAGCATCACGCGGACTGAGGGCGAGTGCCGGAATATCGGGTAAGACGATCGAGTGGGACGCGGTTTTCGATCCCGTATCCCGGTGACGCTCTACAAGATCAGCCATTCCTGCAAGCAAGGCATCAATCGTCTCTTCCGAATCACCAGAAGTGATGATCAACAAGATGTTGTTTAAGTCTGACAGTTCGACTTCAATCCGGTGTTCTTCCCGTAAAAATTCTTCGACGAGATGGCCCGAAATACCAAGTCCTTTAACGGAAATCAACACTTTTGTCGGATCGAAGGCAAATGTCGCACTTGAATGCAAATCCGATTCACCAAACACGGCGAGATAAGGCAATTTCGCGAGTCCCATCCGCATCCGTGTCGCGAGTTCGAGCGCCCGGCGGTTCATTGCTTCTCCGTTAATTGCCAGATGGCGGCGGGCGCAGTCGAGTGATGCGAGCAATAGATAGGAAGTGGAAGTCGTCGTCAGCATCGACAGGACGGCCTGGACTTTATCCGGTGAGACGAGTCCGCGACGTACATTCAAGACGGAGCTGCCGGTCAGCGATCCTCCTAATTTATGAACACTTGTCGCAGCGAGATCTGCACCTGCCTGCATCGCAGACAGCGGCATATCATCATGAAACGCAATATGAACACCGTGTGCTTCGTCGACGAGGACAGGGATCCCTTTACTATGGGCAAGCGTAACGATGCTCTCTAAGTCACCTGCGACACCAAAATACGTCGGATTGATGACGAGGACCGCTTTCGTGTCCGGGTGAAGACTGAGAGCACGCTCGACGGCACTTGGCGTAATACCATGAGCGATGCCAAACATTTCATCAAACTCGGGGTGAATGAAAATCGGGTGCGCTCCAGAAAGAACGATAGCCGACATGACCGATTTATGAACGTTCCGGGGAACTAAAATTTTATCGTCCGGACCGACGACGCTCATGATCATTGCCATGATGGCGGTCGACGTTCCCTGAACGGAGAAAAATGTTTCGTCTGCATGAAAAGCTTGAGCTGCTAATTGATGAGCATCCTTGATGATTCCTTTTGGATGATGTAAATCATCGAGCGGCGCGATATTGATTAAATCGATATCGAGCGCATTTTGACCGATAAATGATCGAAAAGCAGGATCCATTCCTTGGCCATTTTTATGACCGGGAATATGAAATTGAATTGGTTGACGTTTCGCGTGCGCCAGCAGCGCATCGAATAAAGGTGTATCGAGCTGTGTTAAGCTTTTTGTTTGCACCAGATTTCCCCCCTTAAAACCGAATAAAAAAACAATCAAACAAGCTAACTATAACAATTTTTCATAAGGTTGCAACTGTTTTATGTTCGATTTCGTTGTAAAATAGGAAGCGTCAAGAAAGGAAGTGTCACAATGGCGGTCAATTATCCGATTAATCCGGACTGGTCTACGGACGAAATCGTAACAGTCATCCAATTTTTTAATATGGTCGAAGAGGCTTACGAAAAAGGAATCGATCGAATGGTCTTTTTGAATGCCTACCAGGCTTTTAAAACCATCGTCAATTCAAAGTCGGAAGAAAAACAGCTCGACCAGTTTTATTTTGAAGAAACAGGATGTTCGAGCTACCGGGCTGTTCAGCAAGCAAGAAAACAAACAGATGCTTTGTTGCGTTTAAAAAAGTAACGACATTCGTATCGTCAAGCACCCCCTCTTCTGACCGTTCAGAAGAGGGGGTGCTTGTTTAGAAAAAACAAAAACTGGTTATATACTACATACAAGACGATATCGTACAACTGTAAAATTGAAAAATAGATACTTTACATCTAAGTTAAATCGTACTATTATGGATTCAATCCACTAATTAGTCGCAATTGTCTGATAACTGAGTTTTTTATCCCGCGAAGGAGTGTGGTTACTGTGAAACAAGTGATCGAAGCATACAAAAGAAAAGATGCAGAAAAACGCATTCCTGTTTTGCGCCTTGAAATCGATTATGAACTTGCGACATTGCATGATGCAATCGTAGCAAGTGATACGGAAGCGATGGGTGCCAGTAAGGAACGTCTTGAAAAATACCGCCAAGAGATGGTTCGTCTTGAAGCGTAAACAAGATGATATCTTTTAAAATAGAATAAACGATAATAAAATAATCCCAAAATCAACCAGCGAAATTTTTGTTGGTTGATTTTTTTTGTTATCATGAGAATGTAGGACGGTTTGAAGGAGAAGGAAAGGGTGAGTCGGATGCAAGGGATTGAGTTACATGCGATCGATCTAATCAAACGGGCGGGTAAATATATTCGTCAAAAGATGGATCAAGCGTATCATATAGAAGAAAAAACAAATAAAAGTGATCTCGTCACAGAAATTGACCAACATGTTGAAGATTTATTGATTCAAGGAATCTTGGATCGATACCCGGATCATCATGTGTATGGAGAAGAAGGGCGAATCGTTCGTCCGGATACACTGGAAGGAACGGTCTGGTTTGTCGATCCGATTGATGGGACGATGAATTTCATCCGTCAAAAACGCTTATTCGCGATTTCGATTGCCATTATGGTAGAAGGGGAATTGCGTTACGGATTCGTGTATGATGTGATGGCTGATGAACTATTTCATGCCATCAAAGGGCAAGGGGCTTACGAAAACGGGATTCGACTCGCACCAATCCAGGATAGACCGGTCAAAGAAGCCATCATTTGTATGAATGCGACATGGGTGACGGCGAACCGGCGAATCGATTCTAATTTATTGACGCCACTTGTCCGGGATGCGGTTGGCGTTCGGGCTGTCGGTGCGGCCTCACTGGAACTTGCGTGGGTCGCGGCGGGACGGGTCGATGGTTACATCACGATGCGAAATATGCCGTGGGATTATACAGGTGGACAAGTATTGATTGAAGAACTTGGCGGACGTGTCGGGACAATCGAGGGAATGGACATGACATATCTTGAACAAACGAGCGTACTGGCAGGAAGCCGGCAATTCGTCGAGGATGTGTTGACGTACGTGAAAAAATAAAACGCCCGTAGAGGGCGTTTAGGCTTGTTTACGTAAACGTGCTTTCAAGACGAAGCCGACTCCCATTGTCCCGATGGTCAAAAGAAGTGAGACGACGATCATGAGCACGTTTTGTTCCGCAATAAAAATACCGATGGCAGCCATTGAACCGACTGCGATGATGGCTAACAATAAAAAAAGAATCCGCATTTGTCATTTCCCCCTTGCGATACATGAACTCGTCTTTAGTTTAGCGTGAATCAAGGGCAATGAAAAGGCTTTCGCTGTCATCTTCGATCTAAGTGATTGCCAACTACCTGTCAACCTGTGCTATACTCTTAAAGTTGACCGAAAGTATTAATGGATTATTTAAATGAACAGAAAGAGGTACACACCTATGACAACAGTAGTAAGAAACGATTTACGCAACGTCGCGATCATCGCCCACGTTGACCATGGTAAAACGACACTCGTCGATGAGCTTTTAAAACAATCTGGAACATTCCGTGCGAATGAACTAGTCGAAGAACGCGCAATGGACTCAAATGATATCGAGCGTGAGCGCGGAATCACGATCCTTGCTAAAAATACGGCAATTGATTATAAAAATACACGCATCAACATCGTGGATACACCAGGTCACGCCGATTTCGGTGGTGAAGTAGAACGTATCATGCGTATGGTTGACGGCGTTATCCTTGTTGTCGATGCGCGTGAAGGCTGTATGCCACAAACACGTTTCGTATTGAAAAAAGCACTTGAGCAAGGTCTCCAGCCAATCGTCGTCGTCAATAAAATTGACAAGCCGATGGTCCGTCCACTCGAAGTTGTTGACGAAGTCGTCGACCTCTTGATTGATCTTGGAGCAGATGAAGATCAACTCGAATTCCCAGTCGTTTATGCATCGGCAGTCAACGGCTCAAGTTCCTTTGACCCTGAACTTGAAAATCAAGAAGACACAATTACAAACGTACTTGATTTAATTCTTGAACACACTCCGGCTCCTGTTGACAACAGCATGGATCCTTTACAATTCCAAGTTACAATGCTCGACTACGATAACTATCTTGGACGTATCGGAGTAGGACGCGTCTTCCGTGGAGAAATCAAAGTTGGAGACAGCGTTTCGCTTTCTAAACTTGATGGATCAATCAAAAACTTCCGTGTTACGAAATTATTCGGATACTTTGGTCTGAAACGCGTTGAAATCGAAGCTGCAAAAGCTGGAGATTTGATTGCAATCGCAGGTATGGAAGATATCAACGTCGGTGAAACGGTTTGCCCGACTTCACACGTCGATCCACTCCCATTACTTCGCATTGATGAGCCGACTCTTCAAATGACGTTCATCGTCAACAACTCGCCATTCGCTGGTCGTGAAGGTGACCTCGTCACTTCGCGTAAAATCGAAGAGCGTCTTGAAAAAGAGCTTGAAACAGACGTTTCACTCCGTATCGAAAACACAGATTCACCAGACCGCTGGATCGTTTCTGGCCGTGGTGAACTTCACCTCGGGATTTTGATTGAAAACATGCGTCGTGAAGGATACGAAATTCAAGTATCTAAACCGCAGGTAATCATCAAAGTTGAAGACGGCGTTAAAGTTGAGCCGTTTGAGCGCGTTGTCATTGATACACCTGAAGAGTACACAGGTGGCGTCATGGAATCGATCGGTCTCCGTAAAGGTGAACTGACGAACATGCAAACAATGGATAACGGACAAACAAAAATGGAATTCATCGTTCCTTCACGTGGATTGATCGGATACCGGAATGAATTCTTATCTGCAACACGCGGATACGGAATCATGAACCATACATTCGAAGAATACCGTCCGTTCATCAACGCGGATATCGGTGGACGCCGCAGTGGTGTTATGGTCTCAATCGAAGCTGGTAAAGCGACTGCATATGCAATTTCTGCACTTGAAGACCGCGGAACGATCTTCATCGAGCCAGGCCTTGAAGTTTACGAAGGAATGATCATCGGTGAATGTAACCGTGACGTCGACCTCGCTGTTAACGTTGTTAAAGCGAAACAATTGACGAACATGCGTGCATCTGCGAAAGATACAACAAACGTTCTTAAACGTCCACGTGTCTTCTCACTTGAAGAATCATTAACATTCTTGAATGAAGATGAGTACTGTGAGATCACACCGCAATCAGTTCGTCTTCGGAAACAAGTATTAAACAAAAACGAACGTGAAAAACAAGACAAGCGTCGTCGTCTTGGTAAAGACTGAGCTCTTAACACGTAAGGGGGACTGGCAATGACTGCACAACCTGCCGTTGCTTCTGATTTCTCGAAATTTGATATTCCAGCCGTTGCGAAGTTGCTTGGTGTGGGAAGTGATCCGAATAACTTGAGTGCCGGCTTCAATGCACTGATGATTACGGTCGTCATCTTGACGTTAATCGTTTTTAAATTAGGATTTGCGAAAGAGTTAGCCTGGTGGAAATCACTGATCGTCTACTTGTTGCTCGCGGTGTTCTCTGCCGCTTTAACACTTGTCTTTTGGACATGGCCGATCCCTGAAGTATTGCTTGCTATGGTTGTCATTCTCGGAATTTACCGATTCCGGATGTGGATGGTCAAACGTGAGCGAGAACGAACCGCTTCTTGATTGTAAATCAACATAAAAAAGTTCCGTTTCCTTTTGGAGACGGGACTTTTTTGTGTGAAATGAAGGGAAATGCGTTCCGTGTTCGATTCCAGGAATAGTTTACGACAGGTTCGGGAAAAAAATAGCAAGAGGTGATAGATATGATCAACCGAAAATGGAGCATCCCGTGCAGTCTTGCTGTTGTTTTAGCCGGATGTTCAGAAACCACGACCGAAGATCCATCGAAATCGGTTCCGAAAACATCTGAGCCGGTCGAAAGTAATATCATTTTCAAAAATTTAAAGATACCGTGGAATATTGAAAAAAACAAACAGACCTTTTATATTACAGAACGGGAAGGGACAATCGTCAAAGGAACAGAAGGGAAGTATAGCCGGATGGAGCTCGAATTGACCGAACCGGTCGTTGCAGAAGGGGAGGGCGGACTGCTTGGGATGGCGCTTGATCCAGACTTCCAAAAGAACCGAATAGCGTATGTCTATCATACGTATGAGAAAGAGGGTGCACTTTGGAATCGAGTCATTGAAATCACGGAAGAGAACGAATCGTGGAAAGAGCAACGCGTGTTACTTGATGAGATTCCAGGTGCATCGATTCATAATGGCGGTCGAATTGAAATCGGACCGGATGGATTATTATATGTGACGGCAGGTGACGCGGCAGTCCCCGAAAACGCTCAAAAACTATCTTCTTTATCCGGAAAAATTCTCCGTATGAACCTCGACGGCAGCCCGGCGAAGGGGAATTTAAGAGAATACGTCTACAGTTACGGTCATCGTAATCCACAAGGGTTGGTTTTTGTCGATCAAACATTGTATGCAACGGAACACGGTCAGAGCGGTCATGATGAAATCAACCGGATTGAACAAAAAAACTATGGTTGGCCATTGATTGAAGGAATGGAAAAACAGCAAGGATTAGTAACGCCTTGGTACGAAGTGGGTGAAAATTCAGTTGCACCGAGCGGAATAGCAGAACAGGGGGGGAAGTTGTATTTTGGAACGCTGGTCGGTCAGAGCCTTCGGTCAATTGAAACGTCGACCTCTAAAGTGGAACAACTCGTAACGGACCAGGGGCGTATCCGGGACGTGATGACGGATGGACAACACCTGTATTACGTCACGAACAATAGCGATGGACGAGGAAATCCGTCGGATGAAGATGATGTCCTAGTTCGTCTCGAACCGTAAAAAAACTACTTTGAAAACCAAAGTAGTTTTTACCATCTTTTTTTAGTTGTCGCCCAGGTCGGATAGAGGTTGAACTGTCCTGTTTCTTGCCGCGCAACGGTCCGCTTTGTGATACGTTCATGGCATTCATCGCATATGTAGACGCGCACTGGTTTGTTTCGCAATCTTTTGGCTGTGAAGGACCAGTCGTCGATGGTTTCTCGTTTATCGCAGATGGTGCATTTAACACGCATGGTAGGTCCTCCTTTTTTTCTTAGTATATCATATTTAAGAATTATTCAACTTGAAAAAGGGATGCGTTTATTCGATATCGAATAGTAATAAAATAAGGAACGGAGGGGGTGGTATCATGGCAAATAAAGTGGAACATCGTCTGAGTGAACAGCAGATGAAGGCATTAACAGATTTACCACTCGTGTTTTTAATCACACATGATCAGAGCAAAAGCTGGCCGATTACACATGCCATCAGTTGGGTGTACGCAAAAGATGAAACAACGATTCGTTTTGCGATTGAAGCGGATTCGTTACTTGTCAAAACGTTAGCTGATCATCCCGTTTTTACACTTATTTTCTTTGCCGATCAATCAACGTACAGTTTAACGTGTACGGATGTCGCAGCCTGGGAAACGAACAATCGATTACCTTTACAGGTAGCGTTGTATGAAGGACAGATTCAAGAAGTCCGCGATATCTTATTCTACGGGGCCGCCGTGTCGGACCGGCCGCGTGTTCATAAAACGTATGATGAAGCAGCAGCTCTGAAACTTGATCAACAAATTCAGGATATTTTAAAAGGATAACATTCATCAAAACTCGACTCTAAAGGAGCGAACGATGGAATGAAAAAAATATATGTGCTCGATACCAATGTCATGCTACATGATCCGTTGTCTCTGTTTCAATTCCAGGAGCACGATGTCGTGATTCCGGCCATTGTCTTAGAAGAATTGGATGGGAAAAAACGGAATATGGATGAAGTCGGACGAAATGCACGGGAAACGGCGCGGATTCTTGATCAATTACGGGAAACCGGACATCTCCATGCCGGTGTTCCGCTCGGGAATGGAGGGATTCTACGGGTTGATATCGGAGATTCCATCAGTGAAGTTTCACCGTTCACGCATGAATCAAACGACAACAAGATTCTTGAACTGGCCTGGTCGATTCATCGGGAACAAAAAGAACAACAAAGCGGGCGGGATGTCATCCTGGTCTCGAAAGATATTTTAGTCCGGGTGAAAGCGGATGCGTATGGGTTAGTCGCAGAAGATTACTTGACGGATCATATCGCTGACCTGACAGGACTATATACGGGTTTTGTTGAACTGGTCGTTGATCAAGAATACATCGATTCTTTTTATCAAGATAAACGATTGTCAGTCGATGTTCTTCCGGAAAAAGTGCATCCGAATCAATTCGTCATTTTAAAGAGTAATGTGTCGAAAGCATCTGCCATTGCCGTCGTCGATCAAGAAATGCCGATTATTCGGGCACTATCACTCGACATCGATCAAGTCTGGGGTGTCGTTCCGCGAAACGTCCAACAGCGAATGGCATTTGAACTGTTGCTTCGGGATGACGTTCCACTTGTCACACTCGTCGGGAAAGCGGGAACCGGAAAAACATTACTGGCACTCGCGGCGGGGTTATTGCAGGTCGAAGATGAACACCGGTATAAGAAATTGGTAGTTGCGCGGCCGGTTGTGCCGATGGGCAATGATATCGGATATTTACCGGGGGAGATGGAAGAAAAACTCCGGCCTTGGATGCAGCCGATTTATGATAACTTGGAACATTTGTTCAACACGAGTTCCGGTGACGAACTAGGAAACATTTTGGCAGGGATGAAATCGATTCAACTGGAAGCCCTGACCTATATCAGAGGACGGAGTATGCCGGGGCAATTCATCATCATCGATGAAGCACAGAATCTGACGAAACATGAAGTGAAAACGATTTTGACCCGTGTCGGTGAAAATTCTAAAATTGTCTTAGTCGGCGACCCCCAACAAATCGACCATCCGTATTTGGATGAGTATTCGAACGGGTTGTCTTATGCAGTCGAACGATTGAAAGGTGAAAAGATGACGGGGCATGTCAAACTCGTTAAAGGCGAGCGGTCAAGCCTGGCCCGCTTGGCAGCAGACTTACTCTAAGCAAACGCGACAAAAAAGCCGTTTCTGTTTCCTTCACGTTAAGAAGGCACAGAAGCGGCTTTTTATATCTTTTTTTAGATCATACTACAGTTATAAGAGTCACAGAGCGGACGATTTGATCACGGTAAAGCAGATGGACAGGACCATCGCTTAACACTTTTCCGTCTTTTGAAAACTGTAAGTACAGTTCCGGTAACGTATTCAGATCAAGTTCAACCGTTTCCGTTCCTTCGAACCGTAAAGCGGCTGCGCCTTCGAACGGCTCGGCATTTTGAATGAACGGTGCAAGCGGCATGGCAAATGACCCGCGCAAGGCGGCATCTTTTTCTTCGCGCGTCATCGGTTTGTTATGGTCAGTCCGGCTGCCTTCCGTAATTCCTTTATCCCAAGCGGCCCCCATCTTGGCATAATAAGCTTCTTGTGCGTTATCTCCGACTTCTTTCCCAATGTGGTCGACTTCAATCTTCCGTTCATCGAAGATCCAAACCGTTGGGTCGATCGTCAGTGGATAGCGGACGTTACCTGTAATCGGAAAAATCATCATTATTCCCCCTAAATGTATGAGTCGTGCAAATCCATTATACCGAAACGTTGAATTGTTGGCGAAAGTAAGGTAAAGTTTAGCTATAACAGGAACGCGTCATTTGATGAGGAGGGATTGGATTGTCAACTGAAATCGGGACAGTTCATCGCCAGCGCGCTCTTGAGCTACTAGAAGCGGATGCCCATAAAATCCGCCGGTTGATCGAGGTCCAGCTTGCGAATTTAACGATGCCACAATGTCCTCTGTATGAGGAAGTATTGGATACACAAATGTTCGGATTGTCACGCCAAATTGATTTTGCCGTTCGTCTCGAACTGATTGATGCGAGTGAAGGAAAACAATTACTCGACTCATTAGAACAGCAATTATCTGATTTACATGATGCGGAGACGTGCTGATTTTCTACTCAAACGTGAAATGCGGCGTTTGGGTATTTTTTTTTAGAACTAGGAATTAGAAAAAGGACGTGTACATAATGCAATCGAAGTTTAAGGAAAAACGTGCGTTTTTTGATTATCGCCTCTTCTTCACGATGCTGATTCTGATGGCGATCAGCACGGTGATGGTTTACAGTGCCAGTGTCTGGAACGGTGGCGATTACGCAAACACCTCATTTTTTGAGAAACAATTGATGTTTGATGTGATGGCGATTGCTATCTTCTTGTTTGTCGCCCATCTGAATCATGAGATTTTCCGAGGACCATTGGTACGGTTGGCTTTATATGTCATCACGTTCGGTATGTTGACGGCAACGCTGTTTGCTACACCGTTGAACGGGGCGCGTGCCTGGTTGAATTTCGGGATTTTCTTGATTCAGCCGATCGAGCTGTGTAAATTTGTTCTCGTCATCGGTCTTGCCAACTATTTTGATCAAAAACATAAAGGGCAGATGAATGGTGTGATTGGAATCGTCCACCACTTCATTCATCGTCAAATCGCACCGGATTCATCCGGCAAGCGGATTTTGCTCAGTTTCACGGACTGGATTTTGATTCCGTTCATCGTGTTACTCGCCCCTTATGCCATGATTATCCGGATGCAACCGGATGATGGCGGATTATTCATTTTACTCTTAATTACGGCGATGATTTGGTTTGCAGTCGGATTACCGCGCGGCTATATCGCTGTTGCCATTGTATTCGCAGCAGGAGCCGCTCTGTATGCCTGGAACAATTTTTCCGCCAATCAGATGGAACGAATCAATGCCATCTTCAATCCCTTTCTGGATGCGGAAGGAAAAGGGTATCAATTGATCAATTCGGTCATCTCGATTGCCCACGGAGGATTCTTTGGAGTTGGTTTAGGGAATAGCTTTCAAAAGTATGGTTATCTGCCGGAACCGGAGACCGATTATATCATGTCGATTATCTCGGAAGAACTCGGATTCGTCGGAGTCCTGATTGTGCTGGGGTTGTTGTTCTTTTTAATGTGGCAAGGTGCGCTCATTGCCCGGCAATCGGCTTCCATCTACTCGAGCATGGTGGCATTCGGCATTTCGTCCATCATCTTTATTCAAACCGGCATCAATATCGGAGCGATGTCCGGTCTGTTTCCGGGGACCGGTGTGACGTTACCGTTCATCAGTTACGGCGGGTCTTCGCTTCTCGTCATGAGTACGATGCTTGGTGTCGTGGCAAATATTTCGATGCAAAACAAGCACCGGATAGCGTATCATAAAGAAGTACAGGAAGCACGAAAGATGAGTGCTACGAGTTCATTACCTAAAGGGGGAGCATCAGTTGACTAAAATCAAAAAGATTCTTGTCGCCAACCGCGGAGAAATCGCGATTCGCGTATTCCGTGCGGCAACCGAACTTGGGATTCGGACAGTCGCTATTTATTCACGAGAAGATAAGGGATCGCTTCACCGGTATAAAGCAGATGAAGCATACCGGATTGGCGAGGGGAAAAAGCCGATTGAAGCGTATCTTGATATCGAAGGAATCATCGAGACTGCGAAGAAAGCGGAATGTGATGCAATCCATCCCGGGTACGGTTTTTTATCAGAAAATATTGAACTCGCTACACGATGCCGCGAAGAAGGCATTATTTTCATCGGTCCCCGAGAAGAACATCTCTACAGTTTTGGCGATAAAGTCCGTGCGCGGACGACGGCCATTGAAGCCGGTTTACCTGTTATTCCGGGTACGGATGGTCCGATTACATCAATTGATGAAGCGTATGCTTTTGCTGAAAAGGCCGGTTATCCATTGATGGTCAAAGCTTCTTTAGGCGGCGGTGGACGCGGTATGCGTGTCGTCCGGACCGAAGAAGAGTTACCGGACATGATTGAACGGGCAAAATCGGAAGCCTTAAAAGCATTCGGCTCAGACGAAATATACGTTGAGAAATTGATTGAACGTCCAAAACATATTGAAGTTCAAATCATTGGAGATGCCCATGGCAACATCGTTCATTTGTTCGAACGTGATTGTTCAGTGCAACGCCGACACCAAAAAGTTGTCGAAGTCGCGCCATGTGTCACGTTATCAGATGAGGGGCGCCAAAAGATTTGTGATGCAGCTGTCACATTGATGAAGCACGTCGGTTATGAAAATGCCGGAACGGTTGAATTTTTGGTGACACAAGACGAATCATTCTATTTCATCGAAGTCAATCCGCGTGTTCAGGTTGAACATACGATTACGGAAATGATTACCGGGATTGATATCGTTCAGACACAAATCCGAGTCGCGGAAGGGGAATCACTACATAGTAAATTAGTGGGTATTCCTGCACAAGAAGAGATTCAAATGTTAGGTTTCGCCATTCAAAGCCGGATTACATCAGAAGATCCGGAAAACGGCTTCTTGCCGGATACGGGCAAAATCAAGGCCTACCGTTCACCAGGCGGTTTTGGTGTTCGTCTCGACGGTGGAAATGCCTATGTCGGTGCTGAGATTTCACCTTATTACGATTCTTTACTCGTTAAGATTTCGACACACGGCTTAACCTATGATCAAGCCGTTGCAAAAATGAGCCGGAACTTAAGCGAATTCCGAATCCGTGGCATTAAAACCAATATTCCATTCTTAAGTAATGTATTGAAACACCATGCGTTTATCAGCGGTGATTACAATACGTCGTTCATCGATGATACAAAAGAATTGTTCATCTTCCCGAAACGACAAGACCGTGGAACGAAGCTGCTGACATATATTGGAGAAGTATCTGTCAACGGTTTCCCCGGAATCGGAAAAATCGAAAAACCGATTGCCCGTGACGTCCGGATTCCAAAAGATCTGCCTGCCGACTATCAAGCAGGAGCTAAAGCGATTCTTGACGCGGAAGGACCACTTGGTGTCATCAACTGGCTAAAAGCACAAGAACGCGTCCAATTGACGGATACGACATTCCGGGATGCCCACCAGTCGTTACTTGCGACGCGGATGCGGACGAAGGATTTAATCGCCATCGCGGAAGCGGAAGCTAAACTGTTACCGGAACTCTTCTCAGTGGAAGCTTGGGGTGGAGCAACATTTGATGTGGCATACCGGTTCCTGTCAGAAGATCCGTGGGTCCGTTTGATGCAATTACGCGAAAAAATGCCGAATGTTTTGATTCAGATGTTGTTACGCGGAGCCAATGCAGTAGGTTATAAAAACTATCCGGACAATGTCATTCATGCCTTCGTAAAAGAAGCAGCCCAAGCAGGTGTCGATGTGTTCCGAATCTTCGACAGCTTAAACAATCCGGAATCCATTCAGCTTGCGATCGATGCTGTCTTGCCGACGGGAAAAATCGCCGAAGCAGCAGTTTGTTATACAGGCGACTTGTTCGATGCGAATCGTCCGAAATATCATCTTCCGTATTACGTCAAGCTGGCGAAACAGCTCGAAGCGAGTGGTGCTCATATCATTGCCATCAAGGATATGGCAGGATTACTGAAACCGGAAGCTGCTTATGCTTTGGTCTCAGCATTAAAAGATGCTGTTGATTTGCCGATTCATCTGCATACGCATGATGCAAGCGGAAACGGAATTTACACGTATGCCCGGGCTGTCGATGCCGGAGTCGATATCGTGGATGTCGCTGCTTCAAGTATGGCCGGTCTGACAAGTCAGCCTGCCGGAGGAAGTTTGATTCATGCATTAAGCGGTCATAAACGTCAGCCGCTCGTATCTGTCCAAAAATTCGAACAAGTGTCGGACTATTGGCAGGATGTACGCCATCTCTATCAAGCGTTTGAACTTGATATGTTAGCTCCGAATCCGACAGTCTATGATCACGAGATGCCGGGTGGTCAGTACTCAAATCTTCAACAACAAGCAAAAGCTGTCGGTCTCGCGGATCGTTGGTCTGAAGTTAAAACGATGTATGCCCGTGTCAACATGTTGTTCGGTGACATCGTTAAAGTTACACCATCTTCAAAAGTCGTCGGCGATATGGCTTTATTCATGGTCCAGCATCATTTGACGGAAGAAGATGTACTGGAACGTGCCAGCAATCTCGATTTCCCGGATTCTGTCGTCGAATTGATGAAAGGGGAGCTTGGGACGCCACCAGACGGTTTCCCGAAACAAGTCCAGGCGGCAATCCTCAAAGGCGTCGAGCCGTTGACGGAGCGTCCTGGAAAAATGATGGAGCCACTCAATTTTGATGCCATCAAGCATGAACTGTTCGAAAAACTGGAACGTCCGGTGACGGAGTTTGATGCCTTGGCATACGCTTTGTATCCGAAGGTATTCCTCGATTACAGTTCGTACGTTGCACGATATGGTGATATTTCAGTTCTCGATACGAGCACGTTCTTCCACGGCATGCGTCTTGGGGAAACGATCGAGGTCGAAATCGAGCGCGGAAAAACGTTGTATTTGAAGTTGATTCAAATTGGTCAACCAAACGATCATGGTGTCCGTGTCATCTACTACGAGATGAACGGTGTGCCGCGTGAAGTCGAAGTAAAAGATATCAGCATTAAAGAAAGCTCATCAAGCCGTCCGAAAGCCGATCGTTCGAATCCGAAACAGATTGGTGCGTCTATGCCGGGTAGCGTCTTGAAAGTCTTAGTTGAGCCTGGAACGCGGGTTCGTAAGGGAGAGCAGTTGCTTGTAACGGAAGCAATGAAAATGGAGACGACGATTCAAGCACCTGAAGACGGTGAGATCAAGTCGGTCCACGTCAAAGAAGGCGAAGCTATCGCGAGTCAAGACTTATTGATTGAATTCATTTAACACACGAAACGTAAATCGGCATAAATACAGTATGACGAAAGCAGGCAAAACGCATGGCGGATTGCCTGCTTTTCGTTCATCATTATTTTAGGGAGGCACGAATATGAACATCATCTGCTGGATTCGAAGTGATTTTCGAATCGAGGACAATCACATGTTGGCACAAGCGGTCGACTATCTAGAAAAGGATGAACAGGCAAACGTCGAGTTCGTTTTTTGGGTGAATCCAGACTATATCGGAGAGTATGATGCGAGGCAACAATATTTCTTTCAGGCACTCGAACACTTCGCAAAAAACTGTAAAACACACGGGATGCCGATTCGATTCATCGAAGGGCAGGAAAAAGATTTTCTCGAGGCGACAGATATGGCAGATGTCTTATTGTTTAACGCTGAATATGTAGAACCGTTTAAGAGTCGTGACGACGGGATTATGAAAAAGCGGGGTGACAAAAAGTCGGAACGTCTACTTGACCGTCATCTGCTTCATCCACATGCCGTCAAAAAAAATGACGGTTCCTATTATAAAGTGTTTACACCATATAAAAATACTTTTTTGAAGAAAGATATCAGTAAGCCGTATCCGGTCAATCTGGATCTCCTGAAAGAACGTTATCATACACGACGTCAAAACAATGCATTTATGTTGGATTACTTTAAACGGTCGGCATCGGAGGCTGACTTTGGTGTAGGGGAAGAACAGGCGACGAAACGATTGCAGGCATTCATCAAAAACAATCTGTCTTCTTATGACGAGCAACGGGATCTGCCGGCGGTCGACGGAACAAGTCTGATGTCTCGTTACCTGCGGACCGGTGAAATCGGAATTCGGACAATCTATGAAGCCGTCAATCAGGAGGAAGGTTCGAAGGGAAAACAAACGTATCTGACAGAATTGATTTGGCGGGAATTTTATTACACGATTTTGATGCATTATCCGGAGTCCAAACGACTGCCGGTCAACGAGCAGTATACGAAGGTTGAATGGGAAACAGATGAGGCGGGCTTTAAAGCCTGGACAGAAGGGAAAACGGGCTATCCGATTGTCGATGCGGCCATGCGACAGCTCAACACGACGGGGTGGATGCATAACCGTCTGCGGATGATTGTCGCGTCCTTTTTGACAAAGGACTTACTGGTCGATTGGCAAAAAGGGGAGCGGTATTTCCAAAAAAAACTGGTTGATTATGAAGCCGCGTCTAACATTGGCGGGTGGCAATGGGCGGCGTCGGTCGGGACGGATGCTGTTCCGTATTTCCGAGTCTTCAATCCGACGACTCAGTCGAAGAAATTTGATAAGGATGGAACCTTTATCCGCCACTATTTGCCGGAACTCAAGGATTTACCTAAAACATCGATTCATGAGCCAACGGAACAACAACGACAAGATTACGATTATCCGATGCCGATTGTCGAGCATGACATGGCCCGAAAACGAGCGATTGCCCGTTTCAAATAAAACGTGCAAAAAAAAACAGGGAGCAGGATTAAATCCTCTCCCTGTTTTTTAGTTGAAAGTCTAATCAGCGTAACCGGGAATCGTCTTTTCGCGTCCGGAATGCATGGTAAGCGAGGTAAGAGATGACTCCGAAATAGCAAGTGATCAAGAATGCGTGTAATAACGGAACGTACGTGGCATGTCCACCAAGAACGATCCAGGCACCGGTTGCAACCTGACAAGAGATAAAGAAGGTTGCGAACAACATACCGGTACGCGAAGTCCGGTGTTTCAGGCGAATCGCCGTGTAGTGAACGAACAGCGTATAGAAGAACAACAGACCGGCCAAAATCCGGTGAATCATTTGAACCCACGCTTCGAACGTCATCGTCGGTTGCGAACAGACCGGCCAGCCGACGCAGGCATACGTCGCACCGACATGGCGGACGAACGCTCCTGTGTAAACGACGATTAACGTATAGATCAATAAGCCGTACAACAGTTTACGCAAGAACGCTGGGACCGATTCCCTGAATTCTTGACCGGGACGCTCCATAATCAAGATCGTCAAGATAAGTAAGGAAGCAAAAGAAATCAATGAGATTCCAAAATGGAGTGCCATGACGAGATCCGACTGTTGCCAAACGACGGCACCTGCACCGACGATGGATTGAATCAACATGAAAATGAAGGCCAGGAAAGCGAAAATCTTGATATCCAGGCGATCTTTGAAAGCGACAAGTGTCCAAAGACACAAGGCGATGATCAATAAACCGACGACTCCTGTTACTGCGCGGTGACTATACTCAATCATCGTTTCGACACTTGGATTAGTTGGAATCAATTCTCCATGACAGAGCGGCCAATCGGTCCCGCATCCGTTTCCGGAATCTGTTTTCGTGACGGTCCCCCCCATGAGAAGAACGATCATCATCGTGAATGTGACAAATGCTGAAAAAATCGAAAGTTTTCGATTCAAAATGCAGCCACCACCTTTCTAGAGAAAATACATGATACTTGAAATACCTAGCAATAGTATCGCATAAAAAATATCGAAACGCTTGCAATCTTTTAGAAGAACGCTATTCTAATATTAGGTAAATATGGTGAACTGTGAGGTTAATCACATAGATTTCACATTTTGTTCATTATGTCGAAAGTATTTTCATACGTCATGACCTTGAATATGTGGTATCTTTTATAGAGAAAAGGACGTTTCGTGGCGTGTCTGTGTTATTTCTGTGAAGAAAATACGTGAATCCTACGTACAGAAAGAACGCGGACGGTTAGAAGGAGGAAACAACATGGCGAAAGTAAACGGGGAGACCCTGGACATCATGATCGAGCAATCGGATCAGCCGACGTTCAAGGACTATGTCACCCTAGCAAAGATGGGAATCGTTCGTGCGAATCTCATCACCGTCTTCGCAGGTTATGTCGTGGCAGCATCATACTTAACGGATGATGTTCTACTGTATTTGTGGCAGACGAAGTTGACATTATTGTGGACGCTTCTCGGAAGTGGACTGGTCATTGCCGGTAGTTGTTACCTCAATAACTATATCGACCGTGACATTGATTACAAGATGGAGCGGACGATGGGAAGACCGAGTGTTACCGGTAAGATGGATGGGCAACGGATATTGGCATTAGGACTTGGGATACTGGCTACCGGTACCGTTCTCTTGCTGATCGTTAACCATGTCGCGGCAGTTTTCGGATTGATTGGTTCGTTTGTCTACGTCGTCATCTATACGATGTGGTTAAAGCGGACACACACGATCAATACAGTCGTAGGTGGTATTTCCGGAGCAGTGCCACCGATCATTGGATTTGCGGCAGTCACTCCAACACTTCATATCGATGCATGGATTTTGTTTCTCATCATGTTCGTATGGCAACCGCCTCACTTCCTTGCGCTCGCCATGAGACGGACGGAAGAGTACCGGGCTGCCGGTATTCCAATGTTACCTGTCGTCAATGGTTTTGCGATCACGAAACGGCAAATTGTATGGTGGATTGCAGTTTTAGTTCCATCATCACTCCTCCTCGCGCATTACGGCATCATTTACATGCTTGTCATGGCTGCGCTTGGTGGATACTGGCTCTACATGGGACTGAAAGGTCTCAAAATCAAGGAAGAACAAGCTGAGATTAAGTGGGCTTCGAAGATGTTTTTCTTCTCGCTCTTTTATTTCACGGCTTGGATCGTGACGGTCGTACTCGTTTCTCTCTAAAACGATTTGACATACTTCACGGACACCATTAAGAAAGAAAAAAATTGGGGAAAAGAAAGTGGGGATGGTTGTGAAAAAATCAGGAAAAATGCTCTTCCGGCTTCTTCCGATCGGTTTGATGGCATTATTGTTATCAGGTTGTGGAATCCCGGAATTGTCCGCACTACAGCCTCGCGGGGAAGGCGCACAAATGCAACTTGAAATCATTAAGCTCAGCTTATGGGTCATGTTGTTTGTCCTTGCGATTGTAGCAGTCATCTATATTTACGTACTTATGAAATTCCGTCGTAAAGCTGGAGACAACACTGTTCCGAAACAAGTGGAAGGAAATCACACACTTGAAATCATCTGGACAGTCATTCCGATTCTCTTATTAGTCGTTCTTGCCGTACCAACCATCAAAACGACGGTTGAATTAGCAGATGCGAAAGAAGCGAAGAAAAATGAAGTCATCAACGTTACAGCAAACCTGTACTGGTGGGAGTTCGAATATCCAGACAAAGGTGTTTCAACAGGACAAGAGCTCGTTATTCCAGTCGGAAAACGTGTTGCTGTCAACTTAACTTCAAAAGACGTCATTCACTCATTCTGGGTACCTGCTCTTTCAGGTAAAACAGATACAAACCCGGGTCTTGAGAATGAAATGTGGTTACAAGCACAAGAAGCCGGTACGTACTACGGTAAATGTGCCGAGTTATGTGGACCATCGCATGCTTTGATGGACTTCAAGGTCATCGCGCTTGAACAAGATGATTATGATGCATGGCTTAAAGACATGAAGTCAGCTAAAGAAGCAGAAACAAAACAATTGGATGCAAAAAATGAAAAAAACTGGACGACTGGCGAGCAGGTTTACGCACAAAACTGCCTCAGCTGTCACGGTGGCGGGAAAGTCGCGCCAAGCTTAACAAACTTTGGTGATCGTCAGCGTATCGCTGGATACCTCGATCATGACAAAGAAAATCTCGAAAAATGGATTCGCGATCCACAAAAAGAAAAACAAGGAACAAAAATGCCTGGTTTCTCTGAAGATAAGATTAGCGATGAAGAGTTAAGCGAACTTGCAGACTACCTATTGGACAAAAAGCTCCAATAATATTTAAGGGGGAATCATAGTGGGGACACATACTATGGGTATGCCGAAGAAAAAAACCGGCATCATGGACTGGCTAACGACAGTCGACCATAAAAAAATCGGGGTTCTCTATATCATCTCTGGATTGTTTTTCCTTCTGGTTGGTGGCGTAGAAGCCTTAATGATTCGTTTTCAATTGATTAAACCGATGAACGATTTCGTCAGCGGTGAATTATTTAACCAGTTGATCACGATGCACGGTACGACCATGATCTTCCTGGCAGCCATGCCGATGTTGATCGGTTATATGAACGCTGCTGTTCCGCTTCAAATCGGAGCACGTGACGTTGCGTTTCCGTTTTTAAATGCACTTGGTTTTTGGTTGTTCTTCTTCGGGGGAGTTTTGTTGAACCTGTCATGGTTCTTCGGCGCAGCTCCGAACGCAGGGTGGACAGCATATGCACCACTTTCAACTGTTCCAGAATCACTCGGTGTTGATTTCTACTCACTCGGATTACAGATTTCTGGTTTCGGTACACTCATGGGGGGGATTAACTTCCTCGTTACGATTTTGAACATGCGTGCACCAGGTATGAAACTGATGCGGATGCCGTTGTTCACATGGACAGCATTCGTTGCATCAGCATTGATCGTTTTCGCATTCCCGCCACTTACGGTCGGATTGTTCCTCTTGACGTTTGAGCGTCTGTTCGGGGCACATTTCTTCGATCCGGCAGCCGGTGGTAACATCGTCATCTGGGAACACCTTTTCTGGATTTTCGGTCACCCGGAAGTGTATATCTTGATTTTACCGGCCTTCGGTATCTTCTCAGAAATCATTCCTACTTTTGCCCGTAAACGTCTCTTCGGTTATACGACGATGGTCTTTGCGACAATGTTAATCGGTTTCTTAGGATTCATGGTTTGGGTTCACCACATGTTCACAGTTGGACTTGGTCCGGTTGCGAACGCAATCTTCGCGGTTGCGACAATGGCGATCGCCGTTCCGACCGGGGTTAAAATCTTCAACTGGCTCTTTACGCTATGGGGCGGTAAATTGACGTTCCCAGTTGCGATGCTCTACTCGGTTGCTTTCATCCCATCGTTCCTTGTTGGTGGTATGACAGGGGTCATGCTTTCTGTTGCTCCTGCCGATTATCAGTACCATGACAGCTACTTCGTAGTTGCCCACTTCCACTACGTTATCGTTGGTGGAGTTGTCTTCGGTCTCTTCGCAGGTCTGTACTACTGGTTCCCACTCATGTTCGGGAAACAGCTCAACGAGTTCTGGGGTAAAATTCAATTCTGGTTGTTCTTCATCGGCTTCCACTTGACGTTCTTCCCACAACACATTCTCGGTCTGACTGGTATGCCACGTCGTGTCTTCACGTACTTGCCAAACCAAGGCTGGGAAACAATGAACTTACTGTCATCAATCGGAGCAGCCTTCATGGGTGTCTCGACAATCGTTCTTGTCGTATCCATCGTTGCGGCATTGATGTCAAAAGAATACGTTAAACGTGACGTCTGGGGCGACGGTCGTACCCTCGAGTGGACACTTCCTGTCCCAACTCCAGAGTACAACTTTGCACAGATTCCACTTGTTAAAGGTCTTGACACATACTGGCTCGAAAAAATGGCTGGAAACAAAACGGTTTCGGTTTCGGAAGAAGTCGGCGATATCCACATGCCGAACAACTCGATCCTGCCATTCGTCATGTCTGTCGGTTTATTCCTTGCCGGTCTCGGATTCATTCTTCGCCTTGACTACGGTACAGTAGGTCTGATTATCGCCTTGATCGGTCTTGCGATGACACTCTTCGCAATGTTCCTCCGTTCTTGGATTGACGATGAAGGATACTACATCCCGAAAGCGGAAATCGAAAAAGATCTACGCCTTGAAGCTGAAAAGGAGGCGAAGTAAGATGGGACATCATTCAGTACCAAACAACCCGATTACGGGTATTCCGGATCATGTTGAAAAAGCAACACTTGAGGGTAAGAATAAATATGTAGCCTTCTGGTTCTTCCTTGGAGGAGAGACGACATTGTTCGCTTCTCTCTTCGGGACGTACATCGGGTTGCACAACTCCGGTGCGAAAGAAGGATTACGCAGTTACGATATTTTTGAAATGGGTCTTGTCTTCATCATGACGATGCTCCTTCTCACAAGTTCACTGACAAGTGTTCTTGCGATGATGGCGATGAAACGTAATGATGTGAAGAAAATGAAAATGTGGTTGATCATCACGCTTGCACTCGGTTTAGGGTTCCTCAGCGGTGAGATTTATGAGTTCAACCATTACTACCACATCGGTCACACGTTTACTTCAAGTGCCTTTGGATCTGCCTTCTACACATTGGTTGGATTCCACGGAGCACACGTTTTGTTCGGTCTCCTCTGGATCTCTACATTGTTGATTCGGAACTGGAATCGCGGGATTACGGTCGTTAACGCACCGAAGTATTATGTTTCAAGTCTTTACTGGCACTTCATTGACGTCGTCTGGGTCTTTATCTTCTCAGTCGTCTATCTCATGGGGATGGTGAAATAAGATGGAAAAACACGAACCGCAATTAACACGTAATCAAGTTGAACTCGAGATGAAAGCAGATCGCAGCCGCGAGATGCAGTTGCAACTCACAAGTTTCGCTTTGATGATCTTTCTCACACTGATTGCTTTTGGTGCGGTCATGGCAGAACTCATGCCACATTGGGCAGCCGGTGGATTCCTGATCATCATGGCAATCGTGCAAGTGTACCTCCAACTTTATATGTTCATGCACATGAACAATAAAGGAAATACATGGATCAAAGTCATGATGGCACTCGGTATCTTCGTCGCCTTGACGATCGTCGCGACACTCCGTCTTTTGATCTGGTAATAAATTGTGACCATTCTGCTAACGTTTAGCAGGATGGTCTTTTATTTTGGAATCGTTTTATGAGAAACCTTTACAATGAAATAGGGGAACGGTAATCTTAATCTGTAGGAAAAAGGAACGGGGTGAAAACATGTTAGGCAACTTAAGGGGATCTTTATCACAATTCGACTGGACGGTTTTATGGAGTCCATATTATGCATTACTTTTGATTGGTATATATGTTTTATACGCTGTCTTGACGGAAAAGATCCGTCGACCCGATGAAGCTGAGACGACGCTAGGGCAGAAGTTTTCGATGCTTGCGGCATTATTCGTCTATTACATCGGTTTTGGCAGTCCGCTTGACGTCCTCGCGCACATCACATTCTCTGCCCATATGCTGCAGATGGTATTCGTGTATATGGTGGCGCCACCGCTCTTGATGATGGCGATTCCAGGGTGGGTATTCAAACGGTTGTTTGAGGTGCCATATCTCGGACGGACATTACGATTTTTCATTTTGCCGTTGATTGCACTGATTTTGTTTAATTCCTTGTTCACGTTTTACCACATGCCATTCATCTTTGATTATGTCTTGACGAATTATACGGTGCACCGGATTTTCCACGGAACACTGATTTTCCTCAGCATGACGATGTGGTATCCGATCATTGCACCCGTCAACGAAGAAGACAGTTTGTCGGACTTGAAGAAGATGGTGTATATCGTGGCGAACGGTGTATTGTTGACACCGGCGTGTGCGTTCATGATCTTTAGTCAAAGTTTTCAGTACGATGCCTATCAGGATCCGGCTACTTTTGCGAAAGTATTAGCATACTGTATGCCGAATAATGATTTAAGTGGACTCAACATGGAACGACTATTCGGAACAACAAAAGATTTGCTTGAGGACCAGCGTTTTGGCGGAGTTCTCATGAAACTCGGTCAAGAATTAGTGTACGGGCTGTTCTTTGGTCTGACGTTCTTTACATGGGTCAGACGTTCTAAAAGTACTGCTGTCGATGAAGGTATGTCCTTCTCGCCAAAAGCGGATTAAATTGGGGGAAGTTGGAACATGAGTTATTTGCCGTTGATTTGTGTCTCGTTGATTGTCATCAGTGCGATTTTTGTCGCAATCGGTTGGTTTTTGATTGCGCAGACACGCCGGAATATGAAAGCACACCAATTCGTGATGACGATTGCTGCTGCGTTAGCTTTACTCTTCTTCATCATGTATGCGTTACGAACGATTTTATTGGGCAACACTGCATTTGGAGGACCCGATACGATTAAACCGTACTATACTGGATTTTTGATTTTCCATATCCTGCTCGCCACATCAGGTGGTGTCCTTGGACTGATGGCTCTTTTCTTTGCTTATAAGAAAAACTTTGCGAAACACCGTAAAATTGGTCCGAAAGCATCGGTCATTTGGTTTTTAACGGCGATTACAGGTGTTATCGTCTACTGTCTTTTATACGTGGTCTACGAGCCGGGAGAGACAACAAATGTGTTTCGGGCAATCTGGAACCATTAAGGAGGTCTTGATTTGAAGAAAAACAGTTATTTGACTGTCGCCGCAGTCGTATTGATTTTAGTAGCTGCAGCAGGCGGATATTATTATTTTTTCATGAAAGAAAAATTACCTGTCATTGCGGAACCAACTCCGTTTGAATTGACGAATGCAGTCGATGGAAAGCAGTTTAGTTCGGAAGATGGAAAAGTCAAAGTCTTGACGTTTTTCTACTCGAACTGTCCGGACATCTGTCCGTTGACGTTAAACGATTACCGCAAATTAGAAAAACAGTTACGTGCTGAAGAATTGTACGGAACAGATGTTGAACTTGTTGCGGTTACGGTCGACCCGAAAGTGGATACACAAAAAGTCCTGAAAAAATATGCGTCCAACTTCGAGGCGAATGCAGAAGGCTGGAAAGTCTTGACGGGAGACGATGTCGTCATCGATCGTCTGACACGCCAATTGAATTTCTATTATTCAAAAGCAGAAAGCGGCTTGGTCACACACGGCACGCAGATGTTCATCCTTGATCGGGACAATAAAGTCCGGGCGATTTCTTCGATGGCAAAAACGACAGACGAACCGGTTGACTTAGAGGAAGTAATGACATCGGTCAAACAACTTGCGAAGGAGTGAATACCGTGATGGAACAGCAGTATGAAGTAACAGGCGAAGTGACGGTCTCCGTACAAGCGATTGAAGAACTTTTACTCTGTACAGTCCTTGATTTCGGCGCAACTGTAGCACGGATCAAACGATTATCCGGAGACTCGATTTCATTCAGCTTGAAAGTCCAGGTCGACGCCACCCGGCTTCCGGGTTTGTATCACTATTTGCGTGAACAAGTAAACCTCCAATTAGGGGAAGATGTGCTCGACTATCTTCAGTTGGTGGCCAAGTAACCGGAACCCATCGATTCCAGCGGGATGTCCGGAAAAAGTAAAGGAGGCACTTTCTCGGTTCATGAGAAGGTGCCTCCTTTTTACAACCTTTTTTAAGAAATGGATATGCAAAAAAAAATCAAAATCCACGAAAGGTGAATTTTGATTCGTTTGATGCTTATTTTTCGAGCGTTTCAAGTAGTGCAGTCAAGCGGCGTTCGCAGTCTTTGACGATTTCAGGAGGGAACTCCTCATCGTACTCGACGCCGTGCGGATAGTAATGTTTTCCAAGTAACGGTGTCAACATCCGAACGACTGCTTGACGGTCCTCGATCTCACCTTGAATGGCATAGACCGGAATACGGAGGTAAAATACCTCGCCCGTCGATTGTTTTTCGTACTTCATGTCATACATGGCACGCTCATAATCCCATTGTCCTTCACGGACGAAACGGTGATGCGCCATAATCGTTTCGAGTAACCCAAACTTCATTTCCTTATTTTCGATTCCGAACTGTTCAAACTTCATGTGTGAATCCCCCTATACCCCAGTTTGCTAGCGTACACTAGTCTTTCCAAGCTATCATACCATAATGAAACAACCGATAAAGAAAAAGTTGTGAAGTCAATTTGAAGAATTCATGAACTTCCGTATTTTCGCTCAACGTATTCAAGAATCGTATCCGGTGCATGGATGCCGAGATGATTTAACCCTTCTCCGCCAAAGAAAACGTTAAATTCAAGCACATAAATATGACCGTCCCGGAAAATGAGATCAAATCCGGCATGATCGATATCAAGTTGCTTAGCGAGCGTCAGCACAAAATCAAGTGCCTCCTGTGGAATGTTCTCGAAATCAAGGACACCCCCTTGAGCGACGTTATTTAAGAACTCGGTACCGCCGACCCGCCAGTAGGCAGCGAGAACGTGATCGCCGACGACGACGACACGTAAATCCTTTTCATTCGGAATATATTCCTGTACATAAAACGTATCATGTTGCGCCACGTATTTATCCCAGTCCGCGTCATTTTTGATCAGATGGACGCCTTGACCCATGGAACTGCGGACGGTCTTGGCGACGAACGGAAAACTGAACTGATCGAGTACACGGGAAATCGTGAATTCGTTTTTTCCGTAAATTTCTGTCCGGGGAATATTATTGGGAATAACGGTTTTGAAAATCCGTGTCATTTCGATTTTATCGTGACCCAAATGGAACGTCGCTGCTGAAGGAAAAATCGGTTTTTTCATTCCATAGATGATGGAATGAATCTGCCAGTATTCCGGGAACAAGATGACATCCGCCTGGGCGATTTTATTTAATGAATCAAAATGATAATCCGACTTCGCATGTTCGGTTTTGATTCCAATCGTCCGGAACATGTTAAATGATAAAAATTGCATACAATTCATTCCTTCCTTCTGAACAAATTATACACAATTCAGCGTGCTAGGAGCGAGATAAATGTTATGATATGATGGTTAAGTTAAGGAGGAGATTCGTTGTGATTTATTCAGATAAAACAGTCGACCTCATCAACGCAGCGGAAGACCTTGCATACTCTCTCTCGCAAAGCGAAACAGGTCAAGCATATAGATTAGCAAAACAGGCACGTGCAAACTCAAGACAAGCACAGGATGTGATTCGGGACTTCAACCGAATCAAGGAAGAGTACGAATTGGTGCAACGATTTGGCCGGTATCATCCGGATTATCAAACCATCACAAAAAAAGTACATGAAATTAAACGTGCACTGGATTTACAAGAGGAAGTCGCGCAGTTTAAAAAAGCTGAAAAACAATTGGAAACGCTTCTCGGACAAGTCAGTCTCGTCCTGGCAGGACAAGTCTCTCCTCAAATCAAAGTACCGACTGGAAATCCGTTTTTCGATCAAGGATGCGCAGGCGGATGTTCGACTGGAGGAAGCTGCAGCTGTAGCGGTTAAGAACGACACAAGGGAGGAACGGTGTGTGATCAAGGATCGAATTGGACTTATCGTCTATGTCAATGCATTGAAAGCATCACGTCAATTGCGTCGGTTCGGAAATGTCTATTTCACTTCAAAACGGGAACGATACGTCTTTTTATACGTTGATTTGGAACGACATGAACAGGTGGTTGAACGGATTACAGAATTACCGTTTGTCGAAAGCGTCATTCGATCAGAACGACCGTTCATCAGTGAAACTTATGCAAATAAAAAAGGTAAGATACAAGAAGAAGTCTAACAGGTAGAGCGATGAGGTCATCCTCGTCGCTTTTTTGTGAAAGGATGAGAATGCATGCGGGTCATATCAGGGGAACGAAAAGGGATGCGAATCAAAGCTGTACCGGGGGATCAGACACGACCGACGACAGATAAAGTCAAAGAGTCTTTGTTTAATGTCATCGGACCGTATTTTGACGGAGGAAAGGCACTCGATTTATTTGCCGGCAGTGGCGGTCTTGGGATCGAAGCATTATCACGAGGGTGTGATGAAGCAGTTTTTGTCGATCAACATTTCAAAGCGATTCAAACAATCAAAGAAAATTTAGAGATAACCCGCTTTACAGAGCGCAGCCGCGTCTTAAAGAAGGACGTGACGGTGGCATTATCGGAACTTTCGGGCGAGTCACCTTTTAAACTGATTTTTCTTGATCCACCGTATGCGAAGGAGCAACTTGCTGACCAAGTGGCGTACATAGATCAACATGACATGCTGACAGACAATGGCGTCATTATTTGTGAACATGGAACGGAGACGGAGTTACCGGATGAAATCGGTCGTTTACAGGTCATCAAACGTCTGCGGTACTCTACGGTCATCTCAATTACATTGTATGAATTTACAGAACTGGAGGAACAAGCATGAAACGAATCGCCATCTGTCCCGGGAGTTTTGATCCCATCACGAACGGACATCTTGATATCATTGAACGGGCAGCACCAATCTTTGACGAAATAATCGTTGCCGTACTGAACAATTCCTCCAAGCAACCGCTGTTTTCGGTGCGTGAACGAATGGAGCTGATTTCGAAAGTGACGGAACATTTACCGCACATTAAAGTCGATTCCTTTAACGGGTTACTCGTCGATTATGCTTCGGAGGTCGGAGCCGACGTCATCGTCCGTGGATTACGTGCCGTATCGGATTTTGAATATGAAATGCAGGTCGCCTCAATCAATAAAAAAATGAATGATCAAATCGAGACTTTGTTTATGATGACAAATAACCAATATTCGTTTTTGAGTTCATCAATTGTCAAGGAAGCCGCAAAATACGGAGCCTCCGTTGCCGGACTTGTGCCTCCTGCCGTCGAAGAAGCATTACGTCATAAATACAGCAAAGGAGAATTGAGATGAAAGCTTGGAAACCGGCACTGGCCGCTGTACTCGCAGCGATGATTGCTTTTTTTGTTCCGCTTCCGTATTTTATCTCTTATCCCGGAGATGCGACCTCGACGGAGCAATTGATTGATGTCGAAGGAGCGACGAAGGAGCCGGGGGATTTAATGATGTTAACGATTGCCCAGCGCCGGGCGACTCCGTATTTTCTCGTAGAGAGCCTATTTTTGCCGTTTGCGGATCGTTCGAGTGTCAGTGACTATTTGTATGACGGTGAGTCGGATACGCAGTATGAGAAACGTCAGAAGCTTTACATGGAAGAAGCCCAGCATAACGCGACGATTGAAGGGTATGAGCTCGCAGGGAAGAAGGCGACGGTCGATTTCAAGGGCATTTATGTATCTGGCATCATTCCGGACGGTCCGGCAGACGGGAAGTTAAAAGCGGGGGACCAAATCACGGCGGTTGGTGACGAAGCGATTACTTCATTGAGCGGATTCATGGAAACGATCAGCAGTAAAAAAGCTGGGACGGAAGTAGAGTTGACGTTCCTACGAAACAAAAAACAACGACAAACGAATATCAAAGTCAGTCAGCTGACGAAGGAATCAGAGCGAGTTGGACTGGGGATTTATGAGCCGCTTCCGATGTCTTCGGTAAAGACGGATCCAGAAGTCGATTTTAACGTCAAGGATGTCGGCGGTCCGTCGGCTGGGATGATGTTTACACTCGAGATTTACGACCAACTGACGAAGGGTGACTTAGCGAAAGGGTATAAAATTGCCGGGACAGGTACGATTGAAGAAGGTGGAAAAGTCGGTCCGATCGGCGGCGCCTGGCAAAAAGTTGTGGCAGCAGACGAAGCGGATGCAGAAATCATGTTTGTCCCGTCCGGTGAAAATTACAAAGAAGCTAAACCGTCCATAAAAAAAATCGAGACGAATATGAAACTCGTCCCGATCAAGACAGTGGAAGATGCACTGGATTATTTAGAAGCGTTGCCGGCGAAATGAGCAAAACGGCGATGCTCTTCGAGCGCGTCATAACGAGCCAAGGGCACAGCATAGGCTGCTGTGACTTGGCTTTCTTTGATGAGCCAAGGATGTTTCTCGAATGTCGAGATGACCGGGACCCGTTGTTTGATTTCGCGTAAAGCGAGGCGTCCTTTATCATTGAATGCTAACGGACGCACATAGTCAATCCGGTCAAATGCAATCTCGTCAATCTCATTTGCCTTAGTTGAAGTCAATACGTAAATCAGGGCGCGTTGAAGGCTCGTCCGGGTATAACGACGCGTTTTGACAGCAGCCATGAAGTCGTCAAACGTCTCGTTTTTGCGTGCTCCTTCAATCAATCGCGGAGCCAAGGAAGAATCAATCCCGTTAAATTGCGTTAAATCATCGAGACTGGTTGTCAGAAGGCGGTGGCGGATAAACGGATAGTAGGGCTCAAATGAAGCGAAGACCGCGTTCTGCAGCGTCTCAGCGGTCATTGCCGGCAAACCGATTAACGAGTGGTGTTTGGCATAGTAGGCGCGGATGGCCGTCGCACTCATGATGTCACCGATCGAAAGGTCATGATAGCCGCTCCCGATTCGTTTAGTCGTGTGTAAGGTAATCGTAGAGGCAGCCCGTGCGTAATAGTAGCCGAGGGTATTATTCGGCGTCGTCAAGTCCAGGGTTGTCGTCATTTCCCGAAATGCTTGGCTGGCGGCTGTTGCCGAAGACAGTCCGCGCGCTAATCCTTGTTGGACCAATTCTTGATAACGTGGACTCGCTTCATGATTTTCAGCAGCGGCATGGATGAAAGAGGCTAACTGACCACATTCGCTCCCGAACGATAAAATTTCGGCTCCGATGGTCTCCGCAATCGTTACCCCGCCGAGGGCGAACCGGTCAGCCCGTTGGACAGCGAAATAAAATGGAAGTTCGAGAACGAGATCGATTTCACCACTTGCGACAGCTGCTTGCGCGCGATTTTGGCTTGATAAAGGTGTCCATTGTGAAACGGATTGTACTCAGAAATAATTGCAGTCATTCTCATGAAACTTTCTCCTTTGCAAACCGAATTAAGTGCGGTAATATGGATGAAGACGTCCAAAAGTGTTCGTTCTCTAGCGATTTCAGTGTAAAGAAAAAACATTGACAAAACAAGATGTCCTCTCTATAATTCATATTGTTGCAATTGAGGTGATTCGGATGAAATGGTCCCTGATGCAATTGAATAAATTGCGCAATCTGGGTCAACTTCAGGTTAACGAGACGATTGAGCTTCCTGAGCTTATCGCCCTCCATCCGGATATCCGGGCGGTGCAACCTGTGCACGTTCGTGCAAATGCATCGTTTACATCGAATCAATTAATATTCAATCTCCGGATTACAGGTGAAATGACGCTTCCGGATGCCCGGACGCTGAGTGACGTCGCGTACCCGTTCGAGATTGAATCCATCGAGTCGTTCCTGCTCGAGGTTGATGCTGTTCCGAGTGATTCGGATGAGATCAACTTACCGAACGGGAATACGGTTGATCTTCAACCACTCGTGCAAGAATTGATTTTACTTCATGTGCCAGTGCAAGTGCATGGGGATGATGAAGAAAATCAGTTGGTTCAAGGGGAAGGCTGGACGGTTCTCTCTGAAGAAGCGCCAGAAGAAACTGAACCAAAAATTGATCCGCGACTTGCGGGTCTCGCTCAGTTCTTTAAAAAAGATCAGGATTCCTAATCTTTTCATAAAAAGACGAGTGTATTTTTTCAAGGAGGTGGACAACGATGGCAGTACCATTCCGCAGAACGTCGAAAACACGCAAACGTCTTCGCCGTACTCATTTCAAACTCCGTGTACCAGGTATGGTCGAGTGCCCAAACTGTGGTGAAATGAAACTTTCACACCGCGTTTGTAAAGCATGTGGCTCGTACAAAGGTAAAGAAATCGTCAGCAAGTAAGCTGAATGATCGGTATAAAAGCGACCCTAGAATCGAGCAATCGGTTTGACAGGTCGCTTTTTTTGATGAAAGAAGGAGCGTGAGCGGATGAGTAATATAGGAATCATCGGTGCCGGATCGATTGGATTGTTAATCGCGTCCTACCTTGCAGAACAACACCATGTGACACTCTATACGAGACAAACGACAGGGCACGACATCACCATCCTCCGGGATGACCAAGTCAGCCAACCGGTAGAGGTACGGCCACTTAGTCAATTCGAGTCACAAGACTTGGTGTTCGTGACGACAAAGTCGTATGATATAAAAAGTGTGATGCCTTACCTGACGACCGGAAAGATGCCGGTCATGTTCTTACAGAACGGAATGGGGCATGTGAAAGAAGCAGAGCGGGTACAGTATGCTTTGTTCGGAATCGTCGAACACGGTGCCATGAGAACGGGACGATACGCGGTGCAACATACCGGGATGGGACGCATCCGCTACGGACGAGTACCTGTTCCGATGCTTGAAGCCACACCGTTACAGTTTGAGTATGTTCCGAATATCGAGCAGGTCATGTTAACGAAATTATTCATGAATGCGGTCATCAATCCATTAACAGCCTATTACCGGATTACAAACGGTCAATTGTTGGAAGCGCCCTATGCTGAAAAGGCACACGGTATTTTTGAAGAGTTACGGAACGTCTTTCCAGAACATCCGATCAGTTATGAAGAAATCGCACAGGTCATCAGACGGACCGCATTAAATCGTTCGTCGATGCTTCAAGATCTAGAGCGGGGAAGACAGACAGAAATTGAACCGATTGTCGGTTTTGTCCTGGAACACGCGATGAATCCGACGCCCTTACTGACTTTTTATTTTCATCAGATTAAATCTCAGGAAAAAAGAGGGGATTCGATGTGACGTGGTTTATTATCTTTCCAGTCTTCAGCTTGGTTAGTCTATATATCATTTTTTTTGCTGTCTTTCGCCAACATGGAAAAGCAGTTCGGTTTGCACTTGATTTAGGTACATTCATCGTATTGTATGGGATTCATGTCGCGTTGATTGCACTGACAGGTCAAAATTACTTAGGATGGTTATTGATTGCCGTACTCTTGATTTTTGCGGTCAACGCCTTATGGCAACGCATCAAAAAAGTGGACGTGGATTATATACAAATGATACGACACAGTTGGCGGATTACAATCTTGATTGCTCTTCCAGTTCAGTTGATGCTGTTTGGAATCGGAATTCAACAACTGTTCATTCATTGATTTTGTCAGAAAGAAGGGATTTTGTTTGAAGGTACAATCATTTCATGCCTTGTATGACGAAGATTCATTGATGCATAAAGCCTCTCGCCAGGAATTTTCGAAATACGTTGATCATATTGGAACAGAAGGAATGCGGGCAAGGAGCAGCCTTTTACAAGAACGGCAGTATCCGCATCTGAACCCGCTTGTCGACGAACTGTTGCGGCAAAATCCTCGGTTGAACGACAGCTTGAAGAGCCGTCTCGAACTGTTGCGGACAGGTGAGGCGCAAGTTGTGATTACCGGTCAACAAACCGGAATCTTTGGCGGTCCGATGTACGCCGTTTATAAATTGCTGACCTGTCTAAAGGTTGCCCGCCAAACGGAAGAACTGATCAGTCGCCCGGTTTTCCCGATCTTCTGGTTGGCAACCGAAGACCATGATTTTGATGAAATCAATCATCTGATCGTCCCGACACATGATTTCCGGACGCGGAAGCTGGCCGTCCAGGCGCCGGACTCGATTTCGCGCTCTGTCAGCCGTTTGGCCTTTGATCAGACAGCCGTTAAGGAAATCGTACGTCAGGCATTATGTACTGAACGAGAGACGCCGTATACAAAAGAATTGTTGGCATTGTCGGACCGGTTAATCGAATCCAGTTCGACATATGGAGAATTTTTCGCTTCTTTCTTAGGAGAACTTGTCGATCACGATATCATCTTCTTTGACGCGGATACGCAAGCAGTCCGTCAACTTGAAATCCCGTTTTTCGAACGGCTGATTCAAGACAATACCGAAATCCGCCAAGCCTTATCAAAAGGTATCCAACAAACCACCGAATTGCCGGATACATTTCTAAATGAAGAAGCGGCCCACCTCTTTGTTGAGGATATCGGACGCGATTTGTTATACCCGGGCCAAGATTTTGTGACGAAACAAGGGAAGACCTATACGGAACTGGAACTGTTGGCATTGCTGTATGCAAGCCCGGAACGTTTTTCAAACAGCGTCGTCACACGTCCGTTGATGCAAGATTACTTATTCCCGACACTCGCTTATATCGGAGGACCGGGTGAAATTGCATATTGGACGAGACTACGACCATTATTCCATCACTTCGATTGGACGATGCCGCTGTTGCTTCCACGGATGGGGGCCGTCATGTTGCAGGCGAAGGAAGAGAAAGGGCTTCGGCGTCATGGTCTGAGCCTTGAACAAGCGCTTCAGGCAGGTGTCCCTCTCGCGGCGTTCGATGCGACTGCGATTAAACGCCAATTGCATGACTCGACCATGTTAGGTGCGGTCCTGGTCGAAGAAGTCACCCGGATTGAAAAACAGGAGTTGCAGACGACGGCTGTCGCAACGAAGCTCAATAAACAGCTGCAGCTTGCCTTGGAAACAATCGTCGAACAAAAACGGCGTCTTCATGAACAAACGAATCGGTCGGATCGGGCACTCCAATATCAATTGGCACCCGATTATGCACCCCAGGAACGGATTCATTCGATCTTACCTTGGCTGAATCGCTATGGTTTGAATTTAGTTCAGACCTTGCGGATGCAATATGAACAAACTGAGGCGGAACAATTGAAAATCATGCTATAAACCTGCGAAATCAGCAGGTTTTTTTGTTTTTTTAACGAAAGATACATAAAAGTTCAAAAAATCAAGGAAACTGTCTCATTTTCGTAACGTTTTCAAGAAAGAATATGATACATTGAAAAAGAGTAACGTCCAGTTTGGACAGTGAAAGGTGAGGCAGCACATGTTTGAGCATGAAACAGTATTAAAATGGGAGTCCATTAAAGGGCTGAATATCAAACCTGACGGGATTTATGTCGATTGTACGTTAGGTGGAGCAGGACACAGTGAAGAGATCGTCAAACAGTTAACGACAGGACATCTGTACGCGTTTGATCAGGATGATGTCGCACTGGCACATGCAGCAGAACGTCTCGCGGCGTATGAAGGTCGCTTTACTTTAATAAAAAGTAATTTCGTACATTTAAAAGAAGAATTAGCAGCACGATCTGTGACAAAAGTGGACGGGATTTTATTTGATCTCGGTGTATCTTCTCCACAACTAGACGAAGGCGAACGTGGATTCAGCTACAACTTTGATGCCCGACTCGATATGCGTATGGACCAAACGTCATCGCTATCGGCATATGAAGTCGTCAATGAGTGGCCGTATAACGACCTTGTTCGAATTTTGTTTACATATGGGGAAGAAAAGTTCTCCAAACAGATTGCACGCAAGATTGAGAAGGCACGCGAAATCGCACCGATTGAAACGACGTTTGAACTAGTCGAATTGATCAAAGATGCGATTCCGGCACCGGCCCGCCGCAAAGGGGGGCATCCGGCAAAACGGACGTTCCAAGCGATTCGGATTGCTGTAAATGATGAATTGAATGTCTTCGACCGCGCCGTCTATCAAGCAATTGATTTATTGGCTGTTGGTGGACGCCTATGTGTCATTACCTTCCATTCACTTGAAGACCGTATGTGTAAGCAAGCGTTCAAAGAGAAGTCATCGTTACCTGAGCTTCCGCAAGGGTTACCGATGATTCCTAAAGAGTTTGAACCGGAACTACGCCTGGTGACAAGAAAACCGATTACAGCAGGAGATGATGAACTCGATGACAATCGTCGATCACGCTCTGCCAAGTTACGAATCGTTGAAAAAATGAAGGAAAGTTGAGAGGAGCATTCAAATGGCAGAGCCACTTCGCAAGCCGATGCAAACCATGGAACCCGTTCGGCAGCAACCTATCCAAGAACCACGTAAGACGGAAGATATCGCACGTCGTGTTGCGGTTCGTCCGAAATATCGTCTATATCCATTTGAGAAGTTTTTGTACAGTGCGATGATTGGCGGAATCGTCCTTTTCGGTAGTATGACGATTGGCGCTCATAACGAAGCGTATAATGTAAGCCGGGATCTCGCGAAGGAAAATCAAGTCACGCAAGAGATGAAGAAAGAAAATGAACGTCTTCAACTCGAAGTGACCAACTTAAGCTCTCCAGAACGAATTTACAAGATTGCGAAAGAACAAGGTCTTGATATGCGAAAAGGGAACATCAAGGTGATTCCTAAATGAATCCACTATCTAAATCCCGACGGAGAGTAGCCATTGTCATGTTGATATTTGCTGCTCTCTTTTTGGTGTTCATTTCACGCTTTTTGTACTTATCGACGACAAAGAAATTCCACGGGGAAGACATGCTTGTCTACGCGGAAAAAAAACGTTGGGAGTCCCAGGCCACACTGCCGGCAGAACGTGGAGAAATCTTTGACCGACTGGGCTCGCCGATTGCGATTAACATCCCGTCCTATCATTTGGTCGCCGTCTACCGGTTAGGCGGGGAAAAAGATCCGGATGAGACAGTGGTCGACTTTAAGAAAACAGCGACCGGACTTGCGCCGATTCTCGGCATGTCGGTTAAAGAACTGGAAACCTATCTGATTGAAAATAAAAACCGTTCCCAAATCGAATTCGGTAAAAAAGGGAATGATCTGACGGTTGATCAGAAAGAACAGATTGATCGGTTGAAGCTGCCGGGGATTCGATTGATCGAAGAACCGAAGCGCTATTATCCGAACGGGATTTTCCTGTCCGATACGTTAGGGTTCGTCCAGAAAATCACAGAAGATAACGGACGGGTCGTCTTAAAAGGACAGATGGGTATCGAAAAACAGTATGATGAGGCTTTACGTGAATCGTTTGGTTCCCGTATCTTTGAAAAAGATCGCAGCGGCGGAGAACTGGTTCAAGGTACTTCGAAAATTTCAAATGAGCCGAAAGACGGATCGAACCTCTATCTGACCATCGATCATCGGATCCAGCAAGCACTCGAGAAACAGATGCAAAAGATGTACAACGAATACAAACCTAAAAATGCGACAGGAATCGTAATGGATGCCAAGACAGGCGAAATTTTGGCGATGACGGATCGTCCGTCGTTTAATCCGAATTTACGCGATATGACGGATTTTACGAATTTTGCTGTCTCCTCACGGTTTGAACCCGGATCGACAATGAAGATCTTTACGTTGGCTGCTGCCATCGATGCAGGTGTCTTCCGTCCGAACGAACCGTATAAATCAGGGAGTTACAATTATAAGGGAACTGTCATCAAAGACTACAATGATGTCGGTTGGGGAACAATCCCGATGATTGAAGGGGTCTACCATTCCTCAAACGTCATGTTCTCGATCCTGACAGCTGAAAAGCTTGGAATCGAACGGTATAAAGACTATTTCAAGAAGTTTCATTTTGATCAAAAAACGGGTATAGATATTTCGGGTGAAGTAAACAGCCAATCTGATCTGTCCAAACCGTTGAATACGTTGATTACATCATGGGGACAATCGACGGCAGTGACGCCGATGCAGATTCTCCAAGGGGCGACAGCAATTGCCGGAAACGGTGAGATGGTCAAACCGCATATTATCCAAAAAGCGGACCATACGGATAAAGCGCCGTATAAAGCAAAAACGGAAGTGGTCGGAAAACCGATTTCTGCGGAAGCGGCAAAAGCGACCCGTGAAGCGTTGGATGGTGTCGTCAACAGTAAAATCGGTACTGGACAAATGTATAAGCTGAAAGATTATCGTGTCATCGGAAAAACAGGGACGGCACAGATTTCAGAAAACGGAAAATACATCCAAGGACAGTTTATTCATTCCTTTATTGGAATGGCGCCAAAAGATGATCCCGAATTGATCATGTACATCGCTGTCGACCGGCCATCGAAAAATGAGTCTTCGGTTTCCGGACCGAGTATCATGAGTCCGGTCTTCAAAAGTGTCATGAATACCGCTTTGCAATATCGAAGCATCAAACCTGCGACTCAAAAAGAGTCGGTGGATGTCAAAGCTAAAATCATTCCAAGCTACATTGGGAAAAGTATGAATCAAGCAGAAGAGATGGCGAAGGAACAGGGGGCCGTACCGGTCGTTCTCGGTGACGGGGTTGAAGTCGTCTCACAAATACCGACGCGCGGACAAGAATTCGTCAGCGGGGAACGTGTCCTTTTTAAAACAGGACGGACGTTCAAAATGCCTGATATCACCGGTTGGTCACAACGGGATGTTAAAAAACTTGTCAGTCTCTACGATTTAAAGTTAGACGTGATTGGTAAAGGTTTTGTAACCAAACAATCGGCACGAACTGGTACACTAGTGAAAGAAAATGGAAAGCTGACGGTGGAACTCGCTGAACCAAAAGAGTAAGAAACAGCGGTCTCCTGATTTCTGCAGTGAAACGAGGACGGACCGGAGTCATTCGTTGACTTCTGTTCGTCCTCGTTTGCTGTAATCGAGTGGAGGAAATAGGGATGGTAACAATTGCACAGATCGCCCAGTGGTTGGGATTGGAAGAAACCGATACACGGTCATTAAGAAATTTTGCGACGGATTCAAGAAGTACACTCACGGAAGGGTTGTATATCCCAATCCAGGGAGCACGCGTCGACGGACATTCGTTCATCGAGGGAGCAGTTGCTCAAGGCGCGATTGCCACGTTGTGGAAAAAAGGCATTCCGCTTCCGGAGCTTGACATCACGGTTCTTGAAGTCGAAGATCCGTTAAACGCGTTACAAGTCATCGCACAACGGTATTTACAGCAAGTGGCACCAAAAGTCATCGCGATTACTGGATCAAACGGCAAGACATCAACAAAGGATATGATTGAAAGTGTCCTGAAACAGTCGTTTCGGACACATAAAACGGCAGGTAACTTCAATTCAGATATCGGAATGCCTTTGACGATCTTGATGATGCCGAACGAGACGGAAGTTGCTGTTCTCGAAATGGGAATGAACGGGTTTGGAGATATCGAACTCTTATCGAATCTTGCCGAACCGGATATTGCACTCGTGACGAACATTGGCGAGTCGCATGCCGAACAGGTGGGCGGACGAAGTGGAATCGCCCGAGCTAAACTAGAGATTCGATCTGGTTTAAAACCGAATGGCCATCTCTTTGTCGATGGAGATGAACCGTTGTTGGGAGAAGTGCCGGCTGAACGCATTGGGTATCATGCGACCAATACGTACATCATCGAACAGGCGGAAGCGACGTTCATCGGGACGACTTTCAAATTTGATGGTGCGACGTTCAACCTACCGGTCCTTGGCAAACACCAAATCCGGAATGCAGCGTACGCGATTGCGACAGCTCGAGCACTTGGTCTTACGGACGAAGTGATTCAGGCAGGATTGAACGAGGTACAATTGACACCGATGCGGATGGAACGATTAATGTATGGTCAAACTGCCATCATCAATGATGCATATAATGCCAGCCCGACTTCGATGAATGCAGCAATCGAGACGGTTGCAACGCTCGATGGATTTACGAATAAAGTCGTCGTTCTCGGCGATATGTATGAACTCGGTCAACAGGAACGCCTGTTGCATGCCTCTGTCGGGAAGAAGATTGCACTTCCTGTATCCCATGCTATCCTTGTAGGGGGGAAAGGGCGTTATATCGCGGATGGAATTGTTGATCCGACCGTCCAAGTCCAATTTGCGGACACGGTCGAAGATGCAGCCCGTCTGCTCCAACCGTTGCTCGGCAAGCAAACCGTTGTTTTGCTGAAAGCTTCGCGTGGACTCGCACTGGAACAAATCTTCACATATTTAAATGAAACTTAATCCTTAAAAGTAGGTGTTTGTAATGATTACATTATTCATCAGTTTAATTATTGCGTTTTTGGTTGTCGTACTCGTGATGCCAAAAGCGATTCCTTTTTTACACAGCCTTAAATTTGGTCAAGAGATTCGGGAAGAAGGTCCGGATTGGCACCAAGTGAAATCAGGGACGCCGACGATGGGTGGAATCGTCATTTTGCTGGCTATGATCGGCAGCCTGATTGTTCTCTTATTGATGGGAGACTTGGATCGGAGTCATCTGTCGTTGCTGTTCTTAACGCTTGCCTACGGGGCAATCGGTTTCATCGATGATTACATCAAGGTCGTCAAAAAACGTAATCTTGGTTTGAACTCGAAGCAAAAATTAGTTGGACAAATTGTTGTTGGTCTGTTGTTTGTCTGGTTGAGCGGTGGATTTTCGAGTCAGGCGACGTATCTGTCGATTCCATTTACGACCTGGTCGATTGATTTCGGTATCCTGTATCCATTAGTCGCGTTATTCTGGCTCGTCGGATTCTCGAATGCCGTCAATCTGACGGACGGACTGGACGGACTCGTATCCTTTACGGCTATTCCGACGTTTCTGTTCTTTGGCCTCTACGGATGGTTCATAGCCGATGAGCCAGGTGTTGCCTTATTTGCTTTTTCAGCTGTCGGTGCATTGATCGGGTTCCTCGTGTTTAATGTCTACCCGGCTAAAATCTTCATGGGTGATACCGGCTCACTTGCTTTAGGAGCAGCCCTTGCTGGTTTATCGATCTTATTGAAACTGGAATTATTGTTAGTATTGATTGGAATTGTATTCGTTGTTGAGACATTATCGGTCATCCTGCAGGTTATTTCCTTCAAGACGACAGGAAAACGTATCTTTAAGATGAGTCCGATTCATCACCATTTCGAAATGGTCGGTTGGAGTGAATGGCGAATCGTTGGAACATTTGCTTCGATTAGCTTAATCGTGGCGTTAATCGCCTATCTGTTCGTGTAATCGAAATTCGTGGTCAAGAAAGTGAGCGATTTAATGATGAAGAGTTCTGAACTGGAGAAGAAAAAAGTATTGGTCCTTGGGACTGCGAAAAGCGGAATTGCAGCAGCGACCTATCTTGTTAAGGCAGGAGCTGTCGTGACGGTGAATGATGGAGGGACTCCTTCGGAAGCCGACGTACAAACGCTTGAATCTTTGGAGGTCGAAACGGTTTTCGGAAGTCATCCGCTATCCTTACTGGATGGAACAGAATTAATCGTAAAAAATCCAGGCATTCCGTATCAGATTCCGTTATTACAGAGGGCAATCGAGCGTGGCATCCCGATTTGGACAGAAGTTGAACTGGCTTACCGTTCAACGAAAGCAGATTGGGTCGCAATTACCGGATCAAACGGTAAGACGACGACGACGACACTGGTCCATGAATTATTGAAACAGGGGTCAAGACGCGTTCATTTAGCTGGAAACATTGGTTTCCCGGCAGTTGAAGTTGCCCAGCAGACGGCTGCAGATGATGTCATCGTCATCGAGTTATCCAGTTTTCAATTGATGGGAATCGAATCATTCCAACCAGTCAGTGCAGCCTTCTTAAACTTGTCGCCGGCTCATCTTGATTATCACGGAGATGTAACGTCTTACGCGGCAGCAAAAGCACGGATCTTTTCAAACATGAATGAAGCTGGACGACTTGTCGTCAATGCAGACGATGAGGAAGTCATGCGCTTGAGCGAAACAGCGGCAGCGGAACGATTGACGTTTTCACGTCGTCAACCGGCCTATGCACATGTCGAAAACGGTATGATCTTCGTCGGTCAGACAAAAATTCTTCCGGTCAGTGAACTGGCGCTTGGCGGTGGACACAATCTCGAGAATGTCCTGGCCGCCTTGACATTGATTGAACCTTTTGGGATTGCCTTAACGGCGATTCAAGAGGTTTTGCGGACATTTGGTGGAGTCGCGCACCGGACAGAATACATCGGAGAATTTGCCGGACGAAAAGTCTACAATGACTCAAAAGCCACGAACAACGTGGCGACGGAAGCGGCCCTGTCCGGTTTTCACTCGTCTATCATCTGGATCTGTGGTGGACTCGAACGCGGTGCAGATTTGACACCGTTAAAAAGTGCGATGACCCATGTCAAACATGTCATCGGACTCGGTGAGACAGGTCAACGCTTCGCTGATCTAGCTGACGATCAACAGATCGCCTCTACGGTAACACGTGAGATGGAAGAAGCCGTTATCACAGCATTTGATGTTTCGAAGCCCGGTGATATCATTTTATTATCTCCGGCATCTGCAAGTTGGGATCAATATAAGACATATGAAGAGCGTGGCGAACATTTCATCCGTTCCGTTCAAAAAGTAGGGGGGACGGCGAAATGAGAATCGTAGTTTCAGGTGGCGGAACAGGCGGGCATATCTATCCGGCACTGGCCATGATCCGAGAAGTTGAGCGTCGTATGGCATGTGAAGTGTTATATATCGGTACTGAGAATGGACTCGAGGCGGACATTGTCCGCCGGGCAGGCATTCCGTTCGAATCAATTGAAATTTCAGGACTACGCCGTTCCTTGTCGTTTGAGAACGTCAAGACCGGTGTCCGCTTTTTGAAAAGTGTGGTCCGAGTCCGAAAGCTTCTGCGTGATTTTCAACCGGATATTGTTGTCGGAACAGGTGGTTTTGTTTGCGGTCCTGTCCTCTATACAGCAGCGAAGATGGGGTATAAGACGCTGGTCCATGAACAAAACAGCTTACCTGGAATCACCAATAAATTCTTGGCGCGTTATGTCGACCGGGTGGCATTGTCCTTTAAAGGGTCTGGTCATCATTTCGGGAAAAACGAAGGGAAAACGATTCTAATCGGAAATCCCCGGGCCTCAGAAGTTGCGATGTTGCAAATTGATCCAATCGAAGAAAAACAAAAATACGGTTTTGAACAAGATCGGCCTCTGATTGTCGTTTACGGCGGCAGCCGAGGAGCACCGGCCATCAATAAAGCGGTCGTCGAGATGATTCCCATGTTGACAGCAACTGACTGGTCGTTATTGTTCGTCACCGGCCAGGTCCACTATGAAGACATTCAGACGCAGTTAGGAACATTACCGGACCGGATTCAATTGCGTCCATTCATTTACGATTTGCCGTTGATATTAAAAGCGAGTCAACTGGTCATCTCGCGTTCCGGAGCAAGTACGTTAGCTGAATTGACGACGCTCGGTTTACCGAGCATCTTGATTCCAAGTCCATACGTGACGGAAAATCATCAGGAAGTGAACGCATCATCACTCGTCGAGACAGGAGCGAGTCTTTTGATCCGTGAATCCGAATTGACGGGAGACCGATTGTTCGAGGCGTGTACGAAGGCGATTGCCGATCAAGCCAACATGTCAAAAGCATCGCTCGCACTCGGCATGCCAAATGCGGCAAGTGATTTGGTCGATGAATTATTACGGTTGATTCAGCGAAATAACTAAAGCATTGCAGGAATAGACCGATAAGGTACTGAAATTAAACATAATGGAGGGAGAGGCTTACGTGAAGGAACAACAACCGGCAAGCCAGCCGAAGATGGATACGACTGTCCGCAGCTTAGAAGATAAAATTCCATATGTCCGTGAGCAGCGTCGGAAAAAGGCGAACCGGCGTTTAATCTATGTCCTCATCCTGATCGGTCTATTGATTGGTGTCGTCTTCTATCTTCAATCGAGTTTCTCGCGTGTCGCGACGTTTGACGTCACCGGCACCGTGAACGTCAAGAAGGAAGACATCATTCAAGCCTCACGTATTAAGGTGAAGGAGACACATGCTTTCAATGTGTCGGAAGAAGCCGTGTTGGAACGGATTGAAAATGTCCCGGGTATACGCGAAGCGACGATGAAAAAAACGTTTTTACATCATTACGAAGTTGACGTCGTCGAAGAAAAAGAGATTGCGTATGCCAAAGATAAACCGGGTGCCCGGATTGTCTTAGCGGATGGGACGATTCTTCCCGGAAAGTCGAAGGAAGAATTGTTTGATGCACCGATTCTAACAGGATTTACGGATCAGTCCCTGGAACGTCTGACAAAGGAACTCGTCAAAATCGAGCCGAAAGTCCGGAGCCGGATTTCGGAAATCGTAGCCAATGATCAGACGGACAAGGGGGGATTGAAGTTATTCATGACAGACGGAAATACCGTCTTATTGAGTACATCGGCTTTTTCTAACTCGTTGAATGAATATGTCAAGGTGATTTCCGCTTTGCCAAAAGGAAAGACTGGAACAATCACCATTGATGGAGGAATCTATTTCAAACCATATAAAGGTAAAAATTAGAAAATAACATCATGGATTAGATGGGTTTGACAAACGTTTGTTTTCATTAGTAGGAAAGCGGACACATCGTCATCAAATCGTAATCTATTAGATGGGTAAGTTAGACAATAACTTCTTTTCGTGAGGTTTTTTATAGTGTAGACTTAAACGAGAAGAAGATTGTCTCGATTCCTGTAAATATAAACAGGGACGATAGGATTAGTATTATGAAAGTGGAGGTGTCACTCCCATGGAAACGAAAGGTACGATTGCCGCACTAGATATTGGGACATCGGAAGTGAAACTCATCGTCGGTGAACTTCTAGGTGGAACACTGAATGTCTTAGCGGAAGGGTCTGCACCATCTGCAGGCGTCAAGCGAGGTGTCATCGTCGACATCGATCAAACAGTAAATGCCATTAAACAAGCGGTTGCAGAAGTGGAGCGCACACTCGGCGAACCAATTGGTGAAGTATATGTAGCAATTTCCGGTGAGCACATCCAAGTCAAAGATTGCCAAGGGATGACATCAATCAAAGGGGAAGATAACGAAATCACGGATGACGACGTGAAGGATGTCCTTCACTCAGCAATGGTGATGCGGATTCCAAACGAATTGAGCGTTGTCGATGTGTTACCTAAAACGTTTACTGTCGATCAGCAGACGGAGATCACAGATCCACGTGGCATGATTGGTTATCGTCTAGAAGTGACAGGGAAGCTGATTATCGGAGCGAAGACGATTCTACATAGCATCAAACGTTCCATCGAACGGGCTGGGTTGGAACTTGCGGGGTATGTGCTGGAAAGTTTAGCCGTCTCACGAATCGCAGCCTCGATTGATGAGTTGGAGCTGGGTGTCGGGATCGTTGATATCGGACATGAAACGACCACTCTTTCAATTTATGAAAAAAACGATTTAGTTTACACAACGACACTTGCGTACGGTGGAGATCACCTGACACGCGATTTGACGTATAAAATGAATTGTAAATACCAGGATGCGAAACTAGCCAAAGAAGAATACGGCGTCGCATTAGAAGCGTTAGGTGACCCGGAAGAGAAAGTCTCGTACGTGACAATCAACGGGGAACACCGTTTCGAACCACAGACGGAGATTGGCTTTGTCCTTGAAGCCCGTCTGGAAGAGATTTTTGAGATGATTCAGAAACGAATGACACAGGCTGGGTATACACAAATGAACAGTGGAATCATTCTTTGTGGTGGCAGTTCTTCCCTACCAGGAATTGACCAGCTCGGTAAGCGAATCTTTAAACAAAGCGTGAATGTGTATCAACCAGCCAGCTTGGGGATTCGTCATCCGAAGTATGCTGTCGCTGCTGGGATGTTACGATATGTTTTATCACGCAGTGCCGTTTCGAAGTCAGGATTTGACCGTGCGGACGAAAAGGGAGTAGCCGCACAAGGCCGTGAGCAAGAGGAGTTACTTGCACACCCTTCCCAACCTTCAGTACGCGAAGAGCGACCACAGAAGGAACAACCTCCAAAAGAGCGAAAGTCATTCAGCAGTTTCTTTGAGAAATTTTTCGGCTAAATAAAAAATTATCAGTAAAAAAAATAGGGGGCCCCTTTTATGTTGCATTTTGATGAAATGATGGACCAAGTAGCTAAAATCAAAGTCATCGGAGTAGGTGGCGGTGGATCTAACGCTGTCAACCGAATGATCGAACATGGTGTCCAAGGCGTAGAATTCATCGCTGTCAACACGGATGCACAAGCATTAAACATGTCACAGGCAGATGTAAAACTTCAACTCGGAGCTAAACTGACACGTGGTCTTGGTGCCGGAGCAAATCCGGAAATCGGTAAAAAAGCTGCCGAAGAAAGCCGCGAACAGTTGACAGAAATTTTATCTGGTGCCGATATGGTTTTCGTAACGGCAGGAATGGGTGGAGGTACCGGAACAGGTGCTGCACCGGTCATCGCAGAAATTTCTAAAGAAATCGGCGCATTGACAGTAGGTGTCGTCACAAAACCTTTCATGTTCGAAGGCCGTAAACGGATGCAACATGCTGTTTCAGGAGTTCAGAACTTTAAAGAAAAAGTCGATACACTCATCGTCATCCCGAACGATAAATTGCTTGAAATCGTCGATCGTAACACACCGATGCTTGAAGCCTTTAAAGAAGCCGATAACGTTCTTCGTCAAGGGGTACAAGGGATTACGGACTTAATCGCCGTTCCTGGTCTCATCAACCTGGATTTCGCGGATGTTAAAACGATCATGACGGAAAAAGGTTCAGCATTGATGGGTGTTGGTGTCGCAACCGGCGAACACCGTGCAACGGAAGCTGCGAAAAAAGCGATTTCAAGTCCATTGCTTGAAACATCGATTGAAGGGGCAAAAGGCGTCCTGATGAACATTACCGGTAGTGCGAACTTGAGCCTTTATGAAGTAACGGAAGCGGCTCAAATCGTTCAAAGCGCTGCGGATGAAGAAGTTAACTTAATCTTCGGATCAGTCATCAACGACAACTTGGAAGACGAAATCATTGTTACGGTCATCGCAACTGAATTCGAAAACGAACCACTCGATTTTGAAATCCCATCAGCACAAGAGATGATGAAAAACTTGCTTAAGAAAAAGCAAGCGGCACCATCACCGGTAGCTGAAGAACCTAAACCGCAAGTCGAAGAGACACCTAGTAGCTCGAACCAAGAATCAGCAAAAGGGTCAGATGTTGAAGAGACGATGGATATTCCTTCTTTCCTTCGCCGGAATAATCGTTAATCCGATATTCCAAAGACACGACTGCTAGATCAAGAGGTGTCGCGTAAGCGACACCTCTTTTTTTAAAAAAGGATGGGATGAAATGTTTGGTCAATGGATAAAATGGGATACGCCGACAGGTACTGTTCGCGCAGCGTTTACGACAAAATTTTCAGCCCCTCATGGCAAGGGCAACTTAGGACTGCACGTCAAGGATGATCCGGAAGGGGTCATCAAAAATCGTGAAGTCATCGTCCGACAACTGGATTTAGCTTTAGAAAACTCTGTTTGGGCTGAACAAGTGCACGGCAATCACGTGGAACAAGTAACGACACTCGAGTCCGGTCGTGGAGCTTCTGATTACGAAACGGCAATCAAGGGTACAGACGGACTGGTGACAACGGACTCAAACGTTTTATTGATGATGCTGTTTGCTGACTGTGTACCGCTCCTGTTCTGTGATCCGCGGACCGGTATCATTGCAAATGTTCACGCCGGTTGGCGCGGAACGGTCGCTAACATCGTCGAAGCAACTCTGACAAAGATGGAACAAGCCGGTGCCGAACGGTCTTCTATTCAGATGGTCATCGGACCCTCGATTCGTGAATGTTGTTATGAAGTCGATGGACCGGTCCTTGAAGCTGTAGATCAACTTGGTCTTGAAGAATCTCCTTACATCAAGAAAGAAGACGGGAAAGCCATGTTATCGCTTCAAAAAACCAATGCTATGTTAGCCGAACGCAGTGGTGTCGGCGATGTGCTCGATACAGGAATCTGTACGAACTGTCAGGCAGAAGACTATTTTTCCTATCGTCACGGAGATCATGGTGGACGGTTTGCCAGTTTGATTGTAAAGGAGTCTCTCGATGTCAATTTCTGAAAATGTACAACATGTCCGACAAAACATGAAACAGGCGTATGAAAAGACTGAGCAAAAAAAGCAGGTACAATTGATCGGCGTGACGAAATCAGTGTCAAGTGAAGTGGCAGCCGAGCTACTCGCTTCAGGGATAACGGCACTTGGTGAGAATCGTCCGGAAGGGTTGACCGACAAACAAACGGTCTTAGGACGTGAGGCTTGTGAGTGGCATTTCATTGGAACGTTACAGACTCGTAAAGTCCGGCAAATCATTGATCGGATTGATGTGTTGCATTCCTTGGACAGGCTGCATTTGGCGGAAGAAATCAACAAACGTGCGAAACGACCCGTCGATTGTTTTGTTCAAGTCAACGTCTCCGGGGAAGAATCAAAGCAAGGAATTGATCCGGAAGATGTCCATTCATTTTTGCATGAAGTCGGACAATATCCGATGGTCCGCGTCATCGGGTTGATGACGATGGCCCCATTGACGGAGGACGAGCAAGTACTGCGTTCAGTCTTTTATTCGCTGCGTGTGTTGCGGGATGAAGTGGCTTCCCGCCATCTACCGCACGCACCATGCACGGAGTTATCAATGGGTATGTCATCAGATTATCAGATTGCCATTGAAGAAGGTGCGACATACGTCCGAATCGGAACGACGTTAGTCCAATCATAAATTGTCTAGATATGCGAAAGGAGAATCGATATGGGATTCAAATCAAAAATGCAAAATCTATTTCTCGGTAACACAGACGATTTAGATGAACTCGAATATGAAAATGATGCTACAATAAATAAAGGTAGAGGTGCATCACAGCAAGAATACGACGAGTACTACGAGGAATCTACCCCGAGTGTTACTCAAAAGGAGGACCCTGTGAGACAATCGAACATCGTACCCATTCATACAAAAAAGACAAAATCACAAGTCATTCTCAGTGAACCGCGTGTGTTTAACGAAGCACAGGAAATTGGCGAACATCTTCGCCAAAATCGTGCTGTCATCGTTAACATGCAGCGGATGTCTAAAGATCAATCACGCCAAATGATCAATTTCTTGTCAGGTGTCGTGTTTGCCCTTGATGGAACGATTACGACAATCAGTCAAAATACACTCCTCTGTGTTCCAAACAACGTCGAGCTGGCCGGAAGTATTTCAAATCTGCTCGGTGAAGATGATATCAACCATAAGGGGTGGTAAGCATGGATTCGCAAGTCATGTACGCAATCGGTCGTACACTCAGCACGTTACTTCAATACTACAGCTACGTCATGATTGCCTATATTTTATTATCGTGGTTCCCAAACGCACGTGAATCACGATTCGGTCAAGTTCTCGCTATGTTAGTTGAACCTTTCCTCGCGCCGTTCCGACGGATTATCCCGCCCATCGGAGGTATGCTTGACATTTCACCTATTGTTGCCTTTCTTGTGCTTAATCTCGCACAGTCGGGTATTCGAGCAATCTTCCTGTAATGAGTGTCTATGATCATTATCGCGGACATGAGCGGGAGTTCGTCGATCTCGTCTTGAATTGGATCGACCATGTCGAAGCGACCTATACGTTTAAAGTGACAGATTTTCTGGATCCGCGTGAACAACAAATTACCCGAGAACTCGTCGGAACAAAATGTGCCCTCTTTTTTGAGGGCGGTTTTGAAGGCGCCGAACGACAGCGTGCGCTGATTGCCCCTGATTATTATGAGCTTGATGCCAACGATTTTGATATTGCCATTTATCGTATCCATTATCCCACCAAATTCGTGGAGCTCTCGCATCGCCAGGTGACAGGCACATTGCTGAATGTCGGATTAAAGCGAGGGAAATTCGGTGACGTGGTCATCCAAGATCAAGTCGTCCAATTTGCCGTTGCGAAAGAAGTGGCTTCTTATATCGAAGCAAATGTCGATCGTGCGGGAAAAACGAAGATTCGGTTGTCGCTCGTGGATTCAGAAGAACAGTTGAAGATTAAGGATCAAGAATGGCAAGAAGAACTGGGATTCGTCAGTTCGCTTCGTTTTGATACGGTTGTCAGTGAAATCCTTGGTTTTTCAAGACAAAAAGCGCAAAGCCTGATTAAACAAGGTGAAAGCAAAGTGAATTATAAAATCGTCGAAGATCCAAGTTTTTTGTTAGAGGAAGGCGACTTACTGTCCCTTCGCGGAACGGGACGTGTCAAGTTAATCGCCGTACTCGGCTCGACGAAACGGGATCGGATTAAATTGCAATACGGTCTGCTAAAAGGATAACCAACAAGCTGAGGGAGGATTTCATCATGCCATTGACGCCACTTGATATTCACAATAAGGAATTCACACGTAAGTTTCGCGGCTATGACGAAGATGAGGTCAATGAATTTCTTGATCAAGTCATCAAAGATTTTGAATTGTTGCTCCGGGAAAACCGTCAACAGCAAGAAGTCATTCAAAATATGCAGTCGCGTGTCGATTACTTCAGCTCGATGGAAGAAACATTAAACAAATCCATCATCGTGGCACAAGAAGCGGCAGAAGAAGTCAAAGCCAATGCGACGAAAGAAGCGAGCTTAATCGTCAAACAAGCGGAACGGGAAGCCGAGCAATTGCAAGATGCAGCACAACGTCGAGCACAGCGGACTGATTTCGAAGTCGAACAGATGCGTAAAAAAATCGAATTGTACCGGAATCGATTCAAAGTGTTGATTGACGCACAGATGGAATTGTTGACGAGCCATGACTGGGATGCATTCGATATTTCGACCCGGGGTGCGCTTGACGAGATTCCGGCAGTTGCGTATAATGACGACGATGTCATATAAGCTAAATCAATGAGAAGGACACGTCTTTTATCAGGATACTGTCAGCGAATCGGGGACTGGTGCGAGCCCGATCAGTAAATGAAAAAAGATATCCCCTTTGAGTGTGGGACTGAACATATTCATTAAGTTCCGCCGTTTCGCCTCCGTTATCGGGCTCTTAAGTGGTAATCTGTTTGTCAGGATTGCTAGTAGGGTGGTACCGCGAGTTCAAGCCAAGCTCGTCCCTATCAGGGGATGAGCTTGGCTTTTTTTGTACGTAAAATATAGACAAGTGAGGGAATGCCAAATGGAATACAAAGATACGTTATTGATGATGAAAACGGAATTTCTAATGCGGGGAAACTTACCGAAACGTGAACCAGATATGCAGGCACGCTGGAACGAGATGAATCTCTATGAAGCAGTTCAAGAAAAAAATGCCGGAAAACCTACATTCATCCTGCACGACGGTCCTCCCTATGCAAACGGGGACATCCATATGGGACACGGATTGAACAAAGTCTTAAAAGACATCGTCGTCCGTTATAAATCAATGAACGGATTCCGTTCTCCGTACGTACCGGGTTGGGACACACACGGACTTCCAATCGAGACGGCTCTTCAAAAAGCAGGTGTCGACCGTAAATCGATGTCGGTCGCGGAATTCCGTGAGCTGTGTGCGAAGTATGCGCTCGAACAGGTCGATCATCAACGTGAACAATTCAAGCGTCTTGGTGTTCTCGGTGACTATGACAATCCATACATCACGTTGCAACCGGAATTCGAAGCAGCACAAATTCGTTTGTTCGGCGATATGGCCAATAAAGGTTACATCTATAAAGGGAAAAAACCGGTGTACTGGTCGCCGTCATCGGAATCTGCTCTTGCAGAAGCCGAAATCGAATACCAGGATAAACGTTCTGCTGCCATCTACGTGGCGTTCCAAGTCATGGACGGAAAAAATATCTTGGAGCCGACAGATCATTTCGTCATCTGGACAACAACACCTTGGACAATTCCGGCAAACCTCGGAATCTCAGTCAGCGGTGAGTTGACATATGCACGCATCGAACACGAAGGAAAAGGCTATATCGTAGCCGAGACCCTCGTACCGGAAGTGATCGAAGCACTCGGCTGGGAAAATGCTACGGTTGGTCGTGTCTTTAACGGGACAGACTTTGAGTACATCAAAGCGAAACACCCGCTCTATGACCGGGAATCACTTGTCATGCTCGGCGATCACGTCACGGCAGAAGCGACGGGTGTTGTTCATACAGCACCTGGACACGGGGAAGATGACTTCAGAATCGGTCAAGCTTACGGTCTGGATGTGCTTTGTCCGGTTGACGATAAAGGTGTCATGACAGCAGAAGCTCCTGGTTTTGAAGGATTATTCTATGAAGATGCCAACAAAGAAATCGGTGTGGCGTTAGAAGAAGCCGGTGCTTTATTAAAACTGTCATTCATCAAACACTCGTATCCGCATGACTGGCGGACGAAAAAACCGGTTATCTTCCGTGCGACACCCCAGTGGTTCGCTTCAATCAAAGATTTCCGGGCTGAAATCCTCGACGAAATCAAAGAAGTCCAGTGGGTACCGGAGTGGGGCGAAACACGTCTTCACAACATGTTCAAAGACCGTGGAGACTGGGTCATTTCCCGTCAACGCGCGTGGGGTGTTCCACTGCCAATCTTCTATGCAGAAGACGGTACGGAAATCGTCACACCGGAAACAATCGATCATATCGCGAACCTGTTTGCGGCACACGGATCAAACGTCTGGTATGAGCGGGAAGCCGTTGATTTGTTACCGGAAGGATTTACCCATCCGGCAAGCCCGAACGGAATCTTCAAAAAAGAAACGGACATCATGGATGTCTGGTTCGATTCCGGTTCATCTCATGCCGGTGTTCTTGCTACACGTCCGGAACTCGAACGTCCGGCTGACTTGTATTTAGAAGGTTCTGACCAGTACCGTGGATGGTTCAACTCGTCTCTTTCGACAGCTGTCGCAACGACAGGGAAAGCACCTTACAAAGCTGTCGTCAGTCATGGATTCGTCCTTGACGGTCAAGGGCGGAAGATGTCGAAATCAATCGGAAATACGATTGCCCCGATCCAAATCATGCAACAATTCGGAGCAGAAATCCTTCGTCTTTGGGTCGCTTCTGTCGACTATCAATCGGACGTCCGGGCTTCAATGGATAACTTCAAACAAGTTTCGGAATCATACCGGAAAATCCGGAATACGGTCCGGTTCTTGCTTGGAAACCTGGATCAGTTCGATCATACGACGCATCGTGTTGCCTTTGCTGACTTACCGGAATCGGATCGCTTCATGCGGACGAAACTGGATCAACTCGTTGGCAAAGTAAAAGCGGCGTATGACGCGTATGACTTTATGGCGGTGTATCAATTGTTGCATAACTTCTGTGTCCTTGACTTGTCTTCGTTCTATCTCGATTATACGAAGGATATCTTGTACATCGAAAAAGCAGATGCACCAGCGCGTCGTGCCGTTCAAACGGTCATGTACGATACGGTCGTTACATTGTTACAACTGATGGCACCGGTCTTACCGCATACAGCAGACGAAGCATGGGAATTCGTTCCTGGCGTCGAGACGGCAAGCATCTTCTTGACGGATCTTCCGGAAGCACCGGAAGTGACAGAGGAAGGATTGGCATTGATTGCGAAATGGAACAGTTTCCTCGTCTTCCGTGATGATGTCTTGAAAGCACTCGAAGAAGCACGTGCCGAGAAACTTGTCGGGAAAACGCTCGAAGCGAAACTGGAACTGGCACCAAATGACGAAACGAAAGCATTGCTTGCGACAATCCATCATCTTGAGCAGTTATTGCAGGTTTCACAGATTGAGTTCGTCGCTTCGGCGGAGAAATCATACGGGACAACAGGTATCACTGTTCTGAAAGCAGATGGCGAAAAATGTGAACGCTGTTGGACATATTCGACTGAGCTTGGACAAGATCCGGCTCATCCGACACTTTGCCCACGTTGTACTGAAGTCGTCAATTCTTTATAATGAATCAGGGAGGGGCAGCTACGGCGACTTCGTAGCGGTCCCTCATTATTTTTGGATGTGGAGGAAAAAAGAATGTGGCTTTACTTAGCGATTGCTGCTGTACTCGTCGGAGTAGATCAATTGACGAAATGGATCGTCGTCCAACAGATGACGATTGGTCAAGCGATTGAGATCATTCCCAATTTCTTTTATTTAAATTCATACCGGAATCGTGGCGCTGCCTGGGGGATGCTTGAAGGGAAGTTTGGATTTTTCTTCGTCATCACGCTGGTCGTCGTCATTGGGCTGATTTATTTTCTTTACAAAGAAGGCACAAAAAACAAAGTATTTGCTTGGAGCGTCGCCTTATTACTCGGCGGAGCGGTCGGGAATTTCATCGACCGGATGGCACGTGGAGAAGTCGTCGACTTTTTTCATTTTTATCCGTTCGGGTATAACTTCCCGATATTTAATGTGGCAGACGTCAGTTTGACGTTTGGGGTTATTCTGATGCTGATCAGCGTCATGTTTGAAGAGCGTTTGACTAAGAAGGGAACGATTGATTAAATGAATGAACAAAATGAATGGGCTGTTAAAGCCAATGGTGCTACCGGTCGAATTGATAAATGGTTAGCGGAACAACAAGACTGGTCCCGGTCACAAGTCCAGGACTGGTTAAAAGCGGGACACGTCGAAGTGGACGGACGAATCGTCAAACCGAACTATAAGATGTCCGGTACGGAAGAGATCCTCGTCCGGATTCCGGAAGCCGTCGAGCTGGAAGTTTTACCGGAAGATATCCCGCTGGATGTCGTGTATGAAGACAGTGATGTCATTGTCATCAACAAACCAAAAGGGATGGTCGTGCATCCGGCAGCGGGGCACGTATCCGGAACACTCGTCAATGCCTTGCTCCATCATTGCCAGGATTTGTCCGGCATCAATGGTGTCAAACGTCCAGGGATCGTCCACAGAATCGATAAAGATACATCCGGTCTCCTGATGGTCGCTAAAAATGATTTGGCACATGAATCCCTGGCACAACAACTAAAAGACAAGACGACAGAGCGTCTGTATATCGCGCTTGTCCACGGCGAGATTCCGCATGAACTGGGAACGATTGAAGCACCGGTCGGCCGTGACAAAAATGACCGTCAACGGATGACCGTGACGGATAAAAACTCAAAAGCCGCTGTGACGCATTTCCGCGTCCTTGACCGTTACGAAGGGTTCACGGTTGTTGAATGTAAGCTCGAGACAGGACGGACGCACCAGATTCGTGTCCACATGCGTTATATTGGTTTCCCGCTCGCCGGAGATCCGAAATACGGACCACGGAAAACGATGAAAATGAACGGTCAAGCGCTTCATGCGGCTGTTCTTGGATTCAAGCATCCACGGACTGGTGAGATGTTACATTTCGATGCACCGTTGCCGGAAGAGATGACGTTCGAGATCAGTCAGTTGAAAAAACTTGAATTAGAGTCTTGACGTTTTTCTAATAAAACGGTAGAGTATCACCTAGAGAGCGATGCGAGACATCTGCCTCACACAACCGGTCGTCCGCGTTGACGATCCTACCCATAGCACACCTTTAAACGAGTCCGGAGAGGCTACGAAAGGGAGACACTTCATTTGTGTAGATACGTGTAGCGTGAGCTACCCACACTTATTGTCTTCAACAACCTCCTGCGACTTTACGCAGGAGGTTTTTTTGCAGAAAGGAGCAAGTGATGAAACCATCCGTCATTTTAGATGAAGCCGCAATCAGTCGGGCATTGACACGCATCGCCCATGAAATCATCGAACGCAACAAAGGAATTGATCAACTGATGATCGTCGGTATCAAGACACGTGGTGAGACACTGGCCCGCCGTCTGGCCCGCCGGATTGAAGAGATTGAAGGCAAACCGGTCCTGCTTGGTGTCGTGGACATCTCGATGTACCGGGATGACTTATCGAAAAAAAGTCTTGAGCCAGAAATCAAAGGCACGGACATGCCGGAGACGGTGACCGGAAAAATCATCGTCCTGGTGGATGACGTCCTATACACCGGACGCACCGTCCGCGCCGCGATGGATGCGCTCGTTGATCACGGTCGTCCGAGTATGATTCAACTCGCTGTCCTCGTCGACCGGGGACACCGGGAGCTTCCGATCCGACCAGATTTCATCGGGAAGAATGTCCCGACATCACGCGAAGAACAAGTCGTCGTCGCTTTATCTGAAGTCGATGACGCCGATCAAGTATTTATCAAACGTTAAACACAAATACCTTTAACGTGGTCCAGAGAGACCAGAAAGGGAGTTATCCTTATGAAAACCCACACAGCGATTCTTGATGTACAAGAACGGCCAAAACACCCCCTGCAATGGCTGATGCTCAGCCTCCAACATGTCTTCGCGATGTTTGGCGCGACGGTCCTGGTTCCGTTATTAACGGGATTAAACACATCCGTTGCCCTCGTCGCAAGCGGAGTCGGCACCTTGATTTTCCTCGCCGTCACACGCTTTAAAGTCCCGACGTACTTAGGTTCAAGTTTTGCTTATATCGTCCCGATCATTGCCGTCAGTGAACGCTGGGGAGTGGAAGATGCCCTTGTCGGTGGCATGGTCGCCGGGCTGGTCTACGGAATCGTTTCACTCGTCATCACATATACAGGGGTCGGTTGGCTGATGAAACTCTTGCCACCGGTCGTCATCGGACCAGTCATCATGGTCATCGGATTATCGCTTGCGCCGACAGCTGTCAACATGGCGATGAACGGAGCGGACGGAAAGTACAGCGGTACCTTCCTCCTCGTCGCCTTGACGACACTCGCCGTGACGTTACTTGCCATGACGTATTTCAAAGGCATGTGGAGTACGGTGCCGATCCTGTTCGGTATCTTGACGGGTTATCTGGTCGCTGTCGCGGCGGGAATCGTTGATTTCACTTCACTGAAACAGGCGAGCTTTTTCCAAATTCCTAACTTTACGGTACCGTTCCTGGATTACTCACCAACCTTGAACTGGGCAGCACTTGCACTCATCGTCCCGGTCACACTCGTCACATTAACAGAACACATCGGAGAACAAAAAGTGACATCACGGATTATCGGGCGCGAGACGCTTCTTGATCCGGGGATGCACCGGACGGTTCTCGGAGACGGACTGGCGAAGACGATTGCTTCAATGCTCGGCGGTCCGCCGGTGACGACATACGGTGAAAACAACGGTGTCATGGCCATTACCCGCGTATACAGCGTCTTTGTCCTCGGAGGCGCAGCCGTTCTTGCCATCAGCTTCGGATTCCTCGGCTATGTCGAAGGATTCATCAAAACGATTCCGACACCTGTCATGGGCGGCATCAGTATCCTGCTGTTCGGCGTCATCGCTTCAAACGGTCTGCGGACTCTGGTTGAAAGTAAAGTCGATCTTGCGGATAAACGCAATCTGACGATCACTGCTGTCATCCTGGTCATCGGAATCGGCGGGGCTGCTTTGAAAATCGGTAATTTCTCGTTAGAAGGAATGGCACTGGCGACGATTCTAGGAGTCCTTTTGAATCTGATCTTGCCGAAAACGAGTACCGAAGTGGCAGAACAAGAACAAGAATCATCACAACCGAAACGAGCAGCTAACGACTTTTAAGACGTTCCAGAGAGAACGATAAAGTGGAGGCCCTTCAGAAACAGATGGCGACATCTGTCTTCTTCAGCGCACCTTCACATCAGAAGGTGCGCTTTTTTGCGGCCCAAAGGAGAGAAGAACATGCAGACACGACAACGGATTGCCCATTTTACAAGTCTTGACGAGCTGTCGACAACTGAAATCGAACGATTGATAAAGCGGGGACTGCAACTGAAACAAGGCGCACCCGCCCGGCCGTTGCCGAAGAAAACCGTCGCTAACTTATTTTTCGAACATTCGACCCGGACCAAATGTTCATTTGACATGGCGGAATATCATCTCGGATTGCACGTCCTGCCATTCGAAACGGCGACCTCATCCGTTCAAAAAGGTGAAACGTTACTGGATACATGTAAGACGTTACAGGCGCTCGGCGTCGATGCGCTCGTCATCCGTCACGGAGAGACCGGTTATTACGAACCGCTGCAACACCATCTGTCGATTCCAATCATTAATGCCGGAGACGGCAGCGGACAGCATCCCTCACAATCCTTACTGGATTTGATGACCATGTACGAGACATACGGTCATGTCAGCGGGAAAACGATCGTCATCTGTGGGGATCTCCGGCATAGCCGGGTTGCCCGCTCCAATGCACACGTCTTACAGCGGTTGGGAGCGACCGTCATCGGTTCCGGACCGAGGGACTGGTTCGATGAAACGATGGGAATCACTTACCGGGAGATGGATGAGGCAGTAGCCACGAGTGATATCATCATGCTGCTCCGCGTTCAGCATGAACGGCATGCGGATAAGCATTCGTTTGCAACAGATGAGTATCACGAACGATACGGGTTAACGGAGGACCGGATGAACCGGATTCGACCGGATGCGATTGTATTACATCCCGCACCGGTCAACCGCGGCGTTGAAATTGCCGAAGAACTGGTTGAACATCCGCAATCGCGTATCTTTGATCAGATGACGAATGGTGTATTTGCGCGAATGGCGATTTTAGAACGGGCGTTTGAGACAGCAACGACAAAGGAGACGATATAAGATGGCAATCCGAATTGATCATGCGACATGGTATAAAAATGGGGAACGGCACGAGTCGAGCATTCGCATCGAAGAGGGTGTCTTGACGGAGCTCGATGCGACACCACGCGAGACGGATCAGGTGATTGATGCGACAGGTTATACGGTCGCACCAGGATTTGTCGATATTCATGTTCATTTACGCGAACCGGGCGGCGAACATAAGGAGACGATCGCGACGGGAACGGCAGCAGCGGCGGCAGGCGGGTTTACGACGATTTGTCCGATGCCGAACACGCGACCGGTTCCGGATGACCGGGAGACGCTGGATGCGCTCTTTAAAAAGATTGAAGAAACGGCATCTGTCCGTGTTTTCCCTTATGCGGCGATTTCAAAAAATCAGCTAGGGCAGGAACTCGTCGCATTTGAACAACTGACCGATGCCTTTGCTTTCACGGATGACGGAGTCGGTGTCCAAACTGCCGCTGTCATGCGGGAAGCGATGATACGCGCCGCCGCCGTCAATAAAAGTATCATCGCCCATTGTGAAGATGATTCGCTGAAGGCAGGTTGTGTCCATGAAGGAGCGTATAGTGCACGCGAAGGATTACAGGGAATCCCGTCACTGGCCGAAAGCGTTCATATCGCGCGGGATGTCTTGATTGCGGAAGCGACCGGCTGTCATTATCACGTTTGCCATGTCTCGACAAAGGAATCCGTCCGGGTGATCCGGGATGCAAAACGGGCAGGGATTCGGGTGACGGCGGAAGTCACGCCCCATCATCTGGTGTTAACGGAAGACGATATCGTCGGACGCGATCCAAACTTCAAGATGAATCCACCACTTCGGAGCGAAGCGGATCGCCAAGCATTGCTGGAAGGTTTGCTGGACGGGACGATTGATTGTATCGCAACGGATCATGCACCGCATGCAACAGAGGAAAAAGCACTCGGCATCGAGCGGGCTCCGTTCGGAATTACAGGATTTGAGACAGCATTTCCGTTGTTATATACGAAGCTGGTCGAACCGGGCATCGTCACGCTTGCCCAGTTGCTCGATTGGTTGTCACGTAAACCGGCTGATTTGTTTGACTTGCCATTTGGACGAATCGAAGTCGGAGCACCTGCCGATCTTGTCCTACTCGATCTAAAGACAGTTCGGACGGTTCAACCGGATCAGTTTTTCTCGAAAGGGAAAAACACACCATTTAGTGGAGAACGACTAACGGGCTATCCGGTCTTGACGCTCGTCGGTGGAGAAATTGTATTCAAGGGGGAAATGACACATGTCTAAACGGACGTTGATTTTAGAAGATGGAATGGTGTTTGAAGGAGAAGCATTTGGTGCAAGCGAGGTGACGATGGGGGAAGTGGTCTTCCAAACAGGCATGACCGGGTATCAAGAGATGTTATCCGATCCTTCCTACTGTGATCAAATGATCGTCTTAACCAATCCGTTGATCGGCAACTACGGCATGAACCGTGATGACTATGAAACGACCCGTCCGCTTGCGAAAGCACTGATTGTCCGGGAAGTCTGTCATACACCATCAAACTTCCGCTCCCAGACGTCACTTGCAGCGGCTCTAGAGGAATTCAACATTCCCGGTTTAACGGGAATCGATACCCGTCAGTTAACCCGACACCTGCGTTCAAAAGGAGTCATGCGGGGACTCCTCGTCGATGGCGCGTACGAGTTGTCCGAGCAACTGGACCGGATTCAACAGATGACGCTTGCAACCGATCAGGTCAAACGGGCTTCGACGGAACGCGCCTATGTCATCCCGGGTGCCGGTCCACGGATCGTCTTGGTCGATTTCGGTGCCAAACTCGGGATTATCCGTGAGCTTGTCCGACGCGGATGCGAAGTCGTCGTCGTCCCGCACGACGTGACGGCGAAGGATGTCTTGCGTTACGTACCGGACGGTGTCATGTTATCGAACGGTCCCGGGAATCCAAAAGATGTTCCGACCGCGATTCCCTTAATTCAGGAACTGACCGGTCAAGTCGTCATCTTTGGCATCTGTCTTGGTCATCAATTGATCGCCTTGGCGCATGGAGCAGATACGTTTAAATTACCGTTTGGTCACCGGGGAGCAAACCACCCGGTCAAAGATCTTCAAACGGGACAAGTCAGTATCACGTCACAAAATCATGGTTACGCTGTCGAGGAAGAGTCGCTGGTCGGGTTGAATCTCATGCTGACGCACCGGGCGATCAATGATGGGACCGTTGAAGGAATCCGGCATACGATCCACCCCGTCTTTTCCGTTCAGTATCACCCTGAAGCTTCTCCCGGACCGATGGATGCCAATGATTTATTTGATCAATTTTTAACAGAAATCACGAACCAACAGGAGGTCTCTCATGCCTAAACGTCAAGATATTCAAAAGATTCTCGTTATCGGATCCGGTCCAATCGTCATCGGACAAGCGGCGGAATTTGATTATGCCGGAACACAAGCCTGCCAAGCCTTAAAAGAGGAAGGGTACGAAGTCGTTCTCGTTAACTCCAATCCGGCGACCATCATGACGGATCCGACAGTAGCGGACCGCGTGTACATCGAACCGTTACAAGCAGAGTTTGTTTCCCGGATCATCCGGAAAGAACGTCCCGATGCGTTACTCGCGACTCTCGGCGGACAAACGGGTCTGAATCTTGCTGTTGAACTGGATCGACTGGGTGTTCTTGCCGAATATGGCGTCGAGCTGCTCGGGACGAAGCTGACGGCAATCGAGGAAGCGGAAGATCGTGATTTGTTCAGAAAATTGATGTTTAGACTCGGGCACGGTGTTCCGGAAAGTGAGATCGTGCATACAGTCGAAGAAGCCGAACACTTTTGTGCGAAAATCGGTCTTCCAATCATTATTCGACCGGCATATACGCTTGGTGGAACCGGTGGCGGCATCGCTGAAACGATGGATGAGTTCATCCGGATTGTCGAAGGTGGACTCAAAGTCAGTCCGGCGACACAGGTTTTACTTGAGAAATCAATCGCCGGGATGAAAGAAGTCGAATTTGAAGTCATGCGTGACGCGACGAACCAGGCAATCATCGTCTGTGCGATGGAAAACTTTGATCCGGTTGGTGTCCATACGGGTGACTCGATCGTCTTTGCTCCGACACAAACGTTATCCGACCGCGATTATCAGATGATGCGTAATGTATCGCTCGATATCATTCGTGCACTCGGGATCGAAGGTGGGTGCAATATCCAATTCGCACTCGATCCGGTGAGTTTCACGTATTATGTCATCGAAGTGAATCCGCGTGTATCGCGTTCTTCGGCACTGGCTTCGAAAGCGACAGGATATCCGATTGCTAAACTGGCCGCGAAAATCGCCGTCGGGTATGCCTTATCCGAGTTGAAGAATCCGATTACGGAAACAAGTTTTGCTTCGTTCGAACCGGCACTTGACTATGTCGTCGCCAAGATTCCCCGTTGGCCGTTTGATAAGTTTGAGTCGGCGGACCGGACACTCGGGACGCAGATGAAAGCGACGGGTGAAGTGATGGCCATGGGACGGACGATGGAGGAAGCCTTGCTGAAAGCAGTCCGTTCGCTTGAAATCGGTCAATCCGATTTACACATGACACGTTTTGCTGAAATGAATGAAGCCAATCTGCACCGTCAAATCGTCAAAGCGACGGATGAACGATTGTTTGCCCTCTATGCCGGCATCGAACGCGGTTATACCGTCGAACAGTTGCACGAATGGACAAGCATCGACCGGTTATTCTTAGAAAAACTGCATCACATCCACCGAATTGAACAGGACATCGTCAAGAATGGATTGACACAGGAACGCCTGCGTCATGCCAAACGCTATGGCTTCAGTGACCAAATGCTTGCCCGGATTACGGAACAAACCGAGACAGCTGTCCGGTCCATCCGTAACGAAGCGGGACTGCATCCAGTTTATAAGATGGTCGATACGTGTGCAGCGGAATTTGCATCCGACACACCGTATTACTACGGCACGTACGAAGTTGAAAACGAGGCGACACCAACAACACGGGCGTCGATTCTTGTCCTCGGTTCCGGACCGATCCGGATCGGGCAAGGGGTGGAGTTTGATTATGCAACGGTCCATTCCATTCAAGCGATTCGTGAAGCGGGATATGAAGCCATCATCGTCAACAATAACCCGGAGACGGTCTCAACTGACTTCTCGATTTCTGACCGGCTCTATTTTGAACCCTTGACGACGGAAGATGTACTCGAAGTCATCCGAAACGAACAGCCGATCGGGGTCATCGTGCAATTCGGCGGACAGACGGCAATCAATTTAGCTGAATCGCTGGAAGCGGAAGGGGTGAAGATTCTTGGAACGGCTCTTGAGGATCTCGACCGGGCAGAAGATCGGAAACAGTTTGAAGCGGCCCTGACACAGCTTGAAATTCCGCAACCTCCGGGGAAAACAGCTGTCACAGTAGCTGAAGCGACAGAAGCGGCAAGCGAGCTCGGGTATCCGGTTCTCGTCCGCCCGTCTTATGTCCTGGGCGGACGTGCGATGGAGATTGTCTACGGACAGCAGGAGCTGGAACATTATATGAAACACGCCGTCATTGCCTCGCCGGAACGTCCGGTTCTCGTCGACCGTTATTTGACCGGAATGGAACTTGAGGTGGATGCGATTTGTGACGGAGAAGATGTTGTCATTCCGGGCATCATGGAACATATCGAACGGGCCGGCGTCCACTCCGGGGATTCCATCGGCGTTTATCCGCCGCAACGGGTACCGCAAGCGATCAAGGATTTGATTGTCGATTATACGACGCGGATTGCCAAAGCCTTCCGGATCAAAGGATTGCTTAATATCCAATTCGTCTTTGCAGACGGAGAACTGTATGTGCTCGAAGTCAATCCGCGGGCAAGTCGGACCGTCCCGTTCATCTCAAAAGTCACCGGCTTACCGGTTGCACGCCTGGCGACGAATGTCATCTTGGGAGATACGCTCGCATCTTACGGATTGACGAGTGGCGTCTTACCGGAAGAAGAACTGGTCTCTGTAAAAGTACCGGTCTTCTCGTTTGCGAAGCTGAAGGAAGTCGATCCGTCGCTCGGACCGGAGATGAAATCGACCGGAGAAGTCATTGGAACGGACCGGACACTCGAAAAAGCGCTTTATAAAGGGTTGCTTGCCTCCGGTATGGCGATTCCGGAACACGGCCGTGTCTTGTTGACGGTCGCTGATCAGGATAAACAGGAAATGCTCGATCTCGCCAAACGCTTTACGGCACTCGGCTTTACACTTCTTGCCACGGCCGGAACAGCCGGTGTCTTGGCGGAGCACGGTCTGCGTGTCCAAGTCGTCGGTAAGCTCGGTTCGGAACAAGGGTCAATGCTCGAATGGATTGAAAAAGCGGAAGTTGAATATGTCATCAATACGATGAGTCGGGATTCGCAAGTCACGAAAGACGGCTTCATCATTCGCCGGGCAGCAGCAGAAAACAATGTCGTCTGTCTGACTTCTCTTGATACCGCGGAAGCCTTATTACGGGTCATTGAAAGCCTGTCCTTTGAAGCCAGTGCCATTCAGCCATTCGACTATATGAAAAAGGTGGTGACTCGATGATTCAACTTTTGACGGTCGTGACACGACGACAAATTGCTTCAGGCGCGACAGAATTAGTCTGTCGCCGTCCTGACGCGACGCCTATCGAACCAGGGCGGTTCATGCATTTGCGGGTCGGTCCATTATTACGTCGCCCGATCTCGATTGCTAACGTCGAAGGAGATTTAATCACATTTTTGTTCAAGGAAATCGGTCAAGGTACAAAAGAACTGGCGCGTCTTCGGGCGGGGGATCAAATCGATGCACTCGGCCCACTCGGAAACGGGTTTCCGGTCGAACATGTCGCGCGTGATGCCAAAATTGTGTTGGTCGGGGGAGGTATCGGGGTTCCACCGCTCTATTACACGATGCGTCGACTGGTCGAACGGGGAATTGCCTGCGAAGCAATTTTGGGATTCGATACGGCAGACAGTGTCTTTTATGAAGACGAGTTTCGAAAACTTGGTCCGACGACGGTGACGACCGTCGACGGGACAGCAGGAATTCAAGGATTCGTGACCGCCGCACTCGACAGCAAGCGGTTCGATACACTGTTCGCCTGTGGACCGGAACCGATGTTACGCTCGATTCAACAGGTTCCGATCGAACATAAGTTTTTATCGATTGAAAACCGGATGGGGTGCGGCATTGGCGCCTGTTTCGCTTGTGTCTGTCCGACACCTGACGGACATTATGTCAAAACCTGTTCCGATGGTCCGGTCTTCCGGGCAGAAGAGGTGATTCTATGAACCGTCTACATGTGACGTTACCCGGTCTGAATTTAAAAAATCCGATCATTCCGGCGTCCGGATGTTTCGGATTCGGTGAAGAGTTTGCCAAACTGTACGATTTATCCATGCTTGGAGGCATCATGATCAAAGCGGCGACCGGGGAAGAACGGTATGGCAATCCGACGCCGCGGGTTGCAGAGAGCGGTATGGGCATGCTGAATGCGATCGGTTTACAAAATCCGGGTGTTGAAGGAATCATCGCACAGAAATTACCGTTTCTCAGTCAGTTTGATACAGAAATCATTGCGAATGTGGCCGGCTCGACACCAGAAGAATATGAGGAAGTCACGAGACGGATCAGCCGGGATCCGGTCGTTAAAGCAATCGAGTTGAACATCTCCTGTCCAAACGTCAAGTCCGGCGGGTTGCAGTTCGGAACGGATCCGAAGATGGCGGCTGAGCTGACACGGCGCGTCAAAGCGGTTTCCGAAAAACCGGTCTATGTCAAATTATCTCCAAATGTCACGTCGATTGTTGAGATGGCCCAAGCAGTTGAACAGGCGGGTGCGGATGGACTGACGATGATCAATACACTTGTCGGGATGCGGATCGACGTTCGGACCGGTCAACCGATTTTGGCTAACCGGATCGGCGGATTGTCCGGACCAGCCATCAAACCGGTTGCCATTCGGATGATTCACGATGTCGCCCAAGTCGTCTCGATTCCGATCATCGGGATGGGAGGCGTCATGGAAGTGGATGATGTACTCGAGATGATTTACGCAGGCGCGTCAGCGGTAGCGATTGGAACGGCAAATTTCGTGAATCCGTTCATTTGTCAGGAACTGATAACGGCATTGCCGAAACGAATGGACGAGTTAGGCATTGAACACATTTTGGACATCAGGGGGAAAGCATATGGAGCAACTTTACATCGCGCTTGATTTTGAGTCAGCCAACCAAGTCGAACGATTTTTAGAAAAATTGGCACCACACCGTCCGGCAGTCAAAATCGGGATGGAGCTGTATTATGCGGAAGGTCCCGCTTTTGTCCGGCATTTGGTCAAACAAGGACATGCTGTTTTTCTCGATTTAAAAGTCCATGATATTCCAGAAACTGCCCGACGGACGATGCGGATCATTGGTCAACTCGGTGTTGAACTGACGAACGTCCACGCAGCAGGTGGAAAAACAATGATGCAGGCGGCCCTTGCAGGATTACGTGAGACGTCGGCCGATACACGGTTGATTGCCGTCACCCAACTGACATCGACCGATCAAGCGATGTTAACCGAACTGATGATTCCACACACGATGGACGAGGTGGTTGCGCACTATGCACGCGAAGCCGAACAGGCCGGTCTTGACGGAGTCGTGTGTTCCGCTCTCGATACGACGCACATCAAGGCCATCTGTCGACCCGGATTCCAACTGGTCACTCCGGGAATCCGGCCGAACGGGACGGCAGCAAATGATCAAAAACGGATTGCGACCGTGACGGACGCCGGACGAAACGGGGCGACGGATCTCGTCATCGGACGTGCCATCACACAGGCAGAGGATCCGAAAGCCGTCTATGAAGCATTACTCTCAGAATGGAAGGGGATCAGATCATGAATCAACTGGCAAAGGCTTTACTCGAAATCGAAGCGGTCACGTTAGCACCGACGACACCGTATACGTGGGCGAGCGGGTTACGGTCGCCCATTTATTGTGACAACCGGCTGACTTTATCCAGTCCGGCCGTTCGGACGCTGATTGCCGACAAATTAGCGGAACGCATCCGGCTCTTAAACGTCGATGTCATCGCCGGGACGGCAACAGCCGGTATTCCGCATGCGGCGCTCGTCGCGGAACGACTCGGTCTTCCAATGATTTATATCCGAGGGAGTGCCAAAGGACACGGAAAAGGGAATCAGATTGAAGGACGTTTGCAAGCTGGACAACGTGTCATCGTCGTCGAAGACTTATTGTCGACGGGGACGTCCTCGATTGAAGCCACCCAAGCAGTTGAAGCAGCCGGGGCAACCGTTGTCCGGATTCAAGCCATCTTCTCTTACGGCATGACACGACTGAAGGAAAACTTAACGGCGGCCGAAGTGGAAGCGGATGCGTTACTGACTTTTACAGAATTGCTGGAGACAGCTGTCGAGACGGCCTACATTTCCAAAGAAGAACAGGACGCTTTGCGGACCTGGTCGGTGGATCCGGTGAAGTGGAGTAAAGCGTTCCTGGCGGTCGCAAAACAGAATTAATTACGACAGCATGAGTGAAGTGAGCCGAGCATGAGTGAAGTGAGCCGAGCATGACGGAAATGATGAGAATCATCCGTCATGCGTTCTTTTTTTTGATACACTGAAAACAAAGAAAAGGAGCTGTTTTCAGATGTTGACCCATTATCGTGATTATGAGAGCTTCAAACAGGTTGCGGTCCCGTTGCTTGAACGACGACCTGATGTCCATCAGTTGCCGCTCGGGATACTCGAACGGGGGGATGTCCCGATTTTGATGGCGATTGCAGAAGAGGGAGACCGGACGATTGTCGTCCTGCAAACAATTGAAGAACAGGCAATCCTGGCAGGGGATGTGTTTACATACGAAGGAATTCGAAAGTTATCACGGATTTTGAACTGCCCCGGATATGTCGGCGAGCAGGCAATCATTAAACCGTTGCTGGCTTCGCACAGTCCGTTTCAAATCAAGATGGATCAAGGGATTTACGCATTGACGACGGTGATTCCTCCGGTAACGCTCGACTATGAGTTCCGTCTAATCGAGGAACGGTTTGCTGATCAGGCTGTTGCGTTCGGCTGGTCATTCATCCAAGAGACCGGCGCCTTACCCGCGACAGAACGCAGTCGTTTGAAAAATAAACAAACGATCCTAAAACATATTCAAGCAGATACCTTGTTTGGTCTGTTCGACGGGGAGCAGTTACTCGCGATGGCGTCTTCCAGTCGACCAACTGCTTCGGGTGTGACGATTTCGTATGTCTTCACCCCGCTAAAATGGCGGAAACAAGGGATTGCTTCTTACTTAGTGGCATGTTTGTCCGAGCATTTATTACAGCAGTATCCGATGGTGTCATTGTACACGGACTGGTCGAATCCGACGTCGAACAAGATTTATCAAGCAGTCGGCTTTAAACTCGTCGGACGTTCGGTACAAATTACGAAACGTCCGAAATACCAATGACCGGATGACAGCATGAAAAAGCAGCAGTGCTTTCCTGAATCATGAGGAAGTACTGCTGCTTTTGTTGTAGAAATAAGATATGTTAAAACGTCGCGATGATTTTTCCGCGGACGTGGCGCTCTGACAAACGTTGTAAGCCTTTGACGATGTCTGCCGCCGGAATTTCTTCCGTGACGAGCGGATTCAGTTCTTTTGCTGCAACGAGTTTTAGAAGCTCACTTGCCATATGACCGAGATTCCGGATGGCACGGTCATCTTCGCTCGCATAAGCAGCAGCGAGTGCGACTTCATGAACGGACGGAGAGAGCGTAAACGGTTTGACGACCGATTGATCGGGTCCACCGGCGATGAAGGCAAGTTGACCGGAAAAAGCGAGGCGTCCGAAATCCGCTGTTGCTTCATCACGACCTACCGTGTTGAAAATCAAATCAGCACCGCGACCGTTCGTCCAGTTTCGGATGGCTTCTGTCACGTTTTCTTTTTTATAGTCGATGGCAAGATCCGCACCGAGTTTCTTGACCCAATCGTGATTTTCCTTTGAGGCCGTCGTCGCAACGGATAACCCGAGACGTTTGGCAAGTTGAATACCGATTCCGCCGACACCACCTGCACCGGCATGGATGAGGATCGTTTCTTTACCGGTCGTGTTCATCTTTTGAACGATTGCTTCATAGGAGGTCATCCCGGCACACAAAATCGCCGCTGCCTCGGTGAAGCTGACAGCATCCGGAATTTTGGCCAGGGCACGGGCATCGACGACTGCATATTCCGCAAAGGCTCCGTTTTTTTGGAGGTTCGTATGGATTGCCACCCGGTCACCGGGCTCGACACCCGTTACGTTTTTCTCCACTTGTTCAACGATACCGGTTAAATCAACACCCGGAATATGCGGGTACGTCCAAGCCGGATTTTTCGTCGCTTTATAATCAACAGGATTCAAGGCGGCGGCTTGGACGCGAATCATGGCCTGCCCTTCACCCGGTGTGGGTGTTTCGACTTCTTCAAATGTCCATTGATCGATAGTGTCGCCTGCGTGATTTAGCCATGCTTTCATTTTAATACGCTCCTTCCGAGTAGGTCAGTTCATACGAATGGGAGTACAGTTCAACGAGGTTGCCGAACGGATCTTCACAGTACACCATCCGGTACGGTTTTTCGCCCGGATAATATTCACGGATCGGCATCCGTTGTTTGCCGCCGTGCGCGACGATTTTTTCGACCATGCCTTCGATGTCCGGATCTTGAATCGCATAGTGGAAAATGCCTGTTTTCCAGAATTCAAAGTTGTTTTCCGGTTTTTCGTTGTTCGGGAACTCAAATAACTCGATCCCGACCCGGTCACCCGTCGCCATATGCGCAATGCGGAATTTTTCCCAGCCGGCTCCGAAGACATCCGTACACATGACACCGATTGGTGAATCGTCTTCTACGACATCGGACGGTTCCATGATGATATACCAGCCCATGACCTCCGAGTAAAACGAAATGGCTTGTTCTAAATTTGGGACAGACAGTCCGATGTGCGAAAAATTACGTGGATATGTCATAACATCCAACTCCTTTGCATTTTGATTTACGACAACGATAACTTACGATACACTCGACTGCATAGTACGCACTTTGAAGTAACTACCTGAAGGAGAGACGGAAGTAATGACGACAGAACAATTTCCAGTCAATCGGGCGCTCGCCATCATCGGCGGGAAATGGCGTCCACAGTTATATTGCACGCTAGAGGACGGTCCGAAACGTTTTTTAGAGTTACAACGCGCGATTCCCGGTATTTCCCGGAAAGTCTTGACCGATCAGTTAAAGGAACTCGAACGGCTCGGGATGGTCGAACGGATTGAATTTGATGAAGCCGTCCTGCATGTCGAGTACCGCTTGACAGACGCCGCTTATACGTTGCAACCTGCGGTAAAAGGTTTATGTGCCTGGGGAGAAGGGAACTAAATCTTCTGTTGATACCATTAATCTCAGGAGGTCATTTTAGATGAAGTTGACTTATCATGGACAGTCTACTGTCACCATCGAAACGAACGGGCACCATATCGTGATTGATCCGTTTTTCAGCGGTAACGATCACGCGATGACAAAACCGGAAGACGTCAAAGCAGATTTTATCTTGCTGACGCATGCACACGCTGATCATATGCTGGATGCAGAAGCCATCGCAAAAGCGACCGGCGCAACGATTGTCGCAACACATGAACTGGCGACTTACCTCAGCTTCAAAGGATTGAACGTGCATCCGATGAACCTGGGCGGACAGTTCGAGTTTCCGTTTGGTAAAGTCAAAATGACGCAGGCATTCCACTCTTCAAGCATCATTGACGAAGAAAAACAGACGATCACGTATATGGGGATGCCAGCCGGTTTCTTATTGACGATTGAAGAAAAAGTCATATATCATGCGGGAGATACAGCACTGTTTGGTGATATGGCGCTCTACGGTGCGCATTATGATATCGACCTCGCCTTCTTGCCAATCGGGGATAACTATACGATGGGACCTGATGATGCGTTAGTTGCAGCAGACATGCTGCAAGCGAAAGCGGTCGTTCCGGTTCATTACGATACGTTCGATTTAATCAAACAGGACGCCGAGGCATTTTGTGCGAATCTCGAAGCACAAGGGCAGACGGGTCATGCGTTAAAAATTGATGCATCCATCGAACTCTAAAATACAGTGAGCCCTTCCATGCGAAGGGTCTTCGATAATCGAAACGGACACTTTTTCTGATAAAGCAGGAAGAGGTGTTCGTTTTTTGTTGTGCTCCAACCTCCGCCCGATGGCAATATGTGAACAATTTCGTATGATAAAGAAGGAATGTTGACAGACGAATCATAAATTCGGAATAATGGGAGAGAATTGGATGGAGGTAGACCAATGGAAGAGAACACAAGCAGAACAGAACGAAAACGCAAACAATCCTCGTTTACGCGGCTAAAGGACAAACGACGGAAAATGACGGCATCATTTGATCGGATTGGTACCCGCAAACCGATCCGGCGTCCACTGATTGTGTATGGATCGGTTCTTTTAAGTTTGCTGGTTTTATATACGGTGACGTTGTTTTTGACGACGGATTCCTTATCGCGGGGCGAAGCATTTAAAACGACGAAGCGGTATAAAACGTTGCAAATCGATGCCCCGAACGGCACGATCAACTTTGTCCGGAGTACGGACGGAAACGTTCAATTGAAATTGGTCGATAGTGCGTCAAGTCAAAAACGATTAAAGATCGGGACGTCAGGAAATACATTGACGGTGACAGGGCGAGACGGATTTGCAGCACGACTCGGGAACCGTCCGAGTGAGAAGCCGGGTGATTTTTCGATTCAAGTCGGATTACCGAACTATATGAATCGTATTGATGTCGACGCCGAGTCGATCAAAGGGATGGGTGTTTATGCCAAATCAATTAATCTGTCAGCCGAGACGATGGACTTAAATAAAATGGACGCCGACGATATTGTTCTGACAGGTAAAGGCAATGTCAAAGCATCGAATATGAATGCCGTCCATGCTGAAGTGACGGCAGAATCGGTCAGTTTATCGGAATACGGTGCAAAACTCGATTTGACCGTCTCAACGATTGATGGTCCGATTCGATTGAAACCAACGAAAGCAGCGGGAACGATTGCTGTAACGACAGAGGGAGACATTAAAGCCTCCGACCGGTATACGAAACAAAAAGACGACGATGTGGCTTTATTCGAGTTATCCAAACAAGAAAAACCGGAAGTGACTGTCGAGAGTGAAGTCGGGCAGGTGACGCTCGAGTGAAATTCCAGTTTCGTATTGGTCTCCGGACGATCAAGACCGGAATCGCTGTAGCGATTGCCCTCAGCTTTTCCTGGTATGTCTTCGGGATCTATTCAGGTATGGGCGCCGTCGCTGCCATCGTTGCGATGCAACCGACGATTCACCGGTCGTTTAAAATCGTCTTCAATCGGATTTTAGGAACGATTCTTGGATTAGTTTGTGGACTGGCGGTCGTCGCTACGCTTGGAGCAAATCCGTTGACGATTGGTCTCGCGGTCATCGTTTCGCTTGTCTTCAACTCGATGATTGGACGGACCGACATGTCGACGTTTGCCGCTTTTGCGATCGTCCTGATGTTTGAGAGTCCGACAGCTGACTATGTCCATTACGCGTTGACTCGGTCTTTATTGACGGTCGTCGGCGTCTTATCCGCTGTCGCCGTCAACTATATCGTCTTCCCGCCGCACTACGAAGACCGCTTGTTGTTGTTCGTCAAAAAGACGACCAAACAATTGATGGAGGACTGGCGGAGTCTGGTCAAAGACGATGCGAAATTACTGACGGTCCGTAAACAGGTCTTAAAACATGAGGAAATGATCATCATGTTGCAAGAAGATCAGAAATATCCACTGGTTGCCAGTGGTCAGAGTAAAGCGTTCATTCAATTGAAACAGCTTGTTGATCTGGAAGATAAATTTCTGTTGCTTCTCGAGAGTATCGCCAGTCATCGTGACTTGCCGATGTCAGACGAGCAGGAGAAGATACTTGGACAAGAAATCGATTTTCTGCTCAGCCATCATTATGATGTGATCTTTTCACATGAACGCGATCAGCCGATGTTCAGCTTTGACCAGGAAGTCAGTGAGGTCAAAGACATCATCAACGGACACTTGCTAGATTACCGGGAACAACTCGAAAAAATGAAATAAAAAACGTCGTCCTCGAGACCCTTTTTCAATCGAAAAAGAGTGAGGGCGACGTTTTGGTTTAAGGTGTCCGCAATGACTGGACGAGATCGGCGTCCGGTGTGACGTAAAGTGTCGTTTGATCCGTATAGATGACGAATCCCGGTTTTGCACCACTCGGCTTTTTGACATGACGGAGTTCTGTGAAATCGACCGGGACCTGACTCGATTCACGTGCTTTTGAATAGTAGGCGGCGACAATTGCTGCTTCTTTCAGGGTAGTCTCATCCGGCTGTTCACTGCGAATGATGACGTGTGAACCGGGAATATCTTTTGTATGCAACCACGTCTCGGACCGACGTCCAAATTTAAAGGTCGCATAATCATTTTGTTTATTGTTTTTCCCGACGAAAAATGGAATACCGGTCGAAGATTGATACGACTCGAGTTTCGGGACGAGCGGTTTCTTTTTCTTTTTACTACGCTCCCGAACATAACCTTCTTCGACGAGCTCTTCCCGCATCTCCCGAATATCTTCCGGGGAAGCGACCTCGAGTTGCGCCAGCAATGACTCAAAATAATTGATTTCGAGCTGATTTTTCTCAAGTTGCTTCGCCACTTCGATTTTAGCGGTCTTCAGTTTGTTGTACCGTTTGTAATAGCGCTGGGCATTTTCATTCGGTGAAAAGCGGGGATCAAGGGCAATCGTAATTTCCTTGCCGTCTTCCTCATAATAATCGACGACCGTTGCTTCTTTCATCCCGCGTTCGAGCTGGTACAGGTAGGTCGTCAATAATTCCCCTTTATGTTTCAACTCGTCCATCTTTTCAGTGGCGGCGAGATCACGCTCTAGTTTCGTTCGTTTGAGAATATTTTTATCGTATTCACTTTTGATGAACCGTTCCAGGTCGGCAGCCTGCTGTTTGACGCGATCCCGATTCGATTTCTGGTGGAAAAACGCATCGAGGACGTCTCCGCTAGTTGCGAACGTCTTTTCTTCAACAATCTCTCCATGATGGAGCGCGACAGGCGAGAACCGTTCTTTTCCGTTTGCGAGACGCTGGAAATAATAAGGTCCTTTCAGTTCGCCCAGTATGGAATGAATTGCCTGCGCCAGTGACGTCCGGTTTGAATGTCCGGCCCGTGATACGATCTCGGCAGTGATTTGTGGTGAAAAACCACTGAACAATCCTAATAATTGACGATCGATTTTCCCGGCATTCCAATCAATCCGGTGTAACGTCTGTTCGATGTCACCGGTCAACGGATCGACTTTATCCTGTTCCGGTGGCAATTGATACTGTAAACCCGGCATGATAGTCCGGAATGTATTTTGGCTGAGCGGAAGATGTTTGATGGCATCTAAAATTCTATCCTGTCCATCTGTTAGCAGGATGTTGGAGTGGCGGCCCATCAGTTCGATGTACAGTTTCTTGGCTTCTTCGTCTCCGAGTTCGTTTCGTGAACGGACGCGCATTAAAATGACCCGGTCACGTCCGAGTTGTTCGATCGATTCGATGAATCCACCTTCAAGATGCTTCCGGAGCATCATACAAAACATCGGGGGTTCGCTTGGATTGCTGGTCGACTCCGATGTCAGATGAAGCCGTGCGTACATGGCATTGGCCGATGCGAGCAACATCACGTTTTTTCGTTCTGCCCGGACACTGAAAATCAAATCGAGTGCATACGGTTGATGTATTTTATTAATCCGTGCTCCAACGAGCGGTTGGAGTTCCCGGACGACACGTGTCGTCATTAGTCCATCAAAAGCCATGATATTACCTTCTTTCTTGATTTCGTTTCCACTTTCTAAAGGTAACAGAAAGTGCACGTTTATGGTATGATTAAGCAGTCGAGCTGAAAAAGACCACTTGCGAACTTCCTGTCTCTACTGCTAATATGAAACAATGTGAAGTTTGTTAGATGGAGGGGTTCTGAAGTGATTTTTAAAGAGCGTGGCTTATTACTCGTATTGTCTGGTCCGAGTGGTGTCGGTAAAGGAACAGTTTGCCGTGCTTTACGCGAAGACGAAGACAACAATTTGCACTATTCGGTGTCATGTACGACACGCAAACCGCGTGAGGGAGAAGTGGATGGTGTCCATTATTTCTTCAAGACACGTGAAGAATTCGAAAGTATGATTGCCAATAATCAATTGCTCGAGCATGCGGAATTCGTCGGCAATTACTATGGTACACCCGTCGATTGGGTCAACAAAATCTTGGATGAAGGAAAAGACGTCATCTTAGAAATTGAAGTGCAGGGTGCGATGCAGGTTAAGGAACATTTTCCGGAAGCTGTTTTTCTGTTTTTGGCTCCGCCAAGTCTACAGGAACTTCGTAACCGACTTGTTGGACGTGGAACGGAATCAGAGGAAGTCATCAAACAACGTCTTCTTGTCGCGAAAGAAGAGATTGAGATGATGGATGCTTATGATTATGTCGTCACGAATGATGAGATCCACAAAGCATGTGACAGAATTCAAGCAATCGTCACTGCAGAACATTGTAGCCGGGAACGCGTTGCGTCCTTGTATAAAAAAGCCATGGAGGTCAAATAACATGTTATATCCATCAGTAGACAAGCTTCAAAAGACGGTGCCTTCGAAATACACAATCGTGACGGTCGCAGCAAAACGTGCGCGTCAAATCCAAGACGGGAAACGCGTGAAAGTAGCGAACCCGAAATCATACAAACCAGTCGGAAAAGCGCTCGAAGAACTCTTTTCTGGTGAAGTCGTGGTTACGAACCAACCGCAAGACTAATTTTGAAGCAGCCACTCCTCATTGTGGCTGTTTTTTTCAATAAGGAGGAATTCATCATGCTAACGAATCGTAACATCCTATTATGTGTCGGAGGCGGAATCGCTTCATATAAAGCAGCGGCTTTGGCATCGAAGCTCGTTCAGGCCGGAGCGAACGTTCAAGTCGCGATGACGAAGAATGCCCAACAATTCGTCGGGAAAACGACGTTTGCCGCACTGACGCGGAAACCGGTCTATGATGATGTCTTCATTGAGCATGATGCATCCAAGATTGCCCACATCGATTTAGCAGATGAAGCCGATTTGATTGTCGTTGCTCCTGCAACAGCGAATCTGATTGCGAAACTTGTCCACGGGATTGCCGACGATTTTATCACGACGACCATCTTGGCTGCGACTTGTCCCGTCGTTGTCGCTCCGGCGATGAACGTCAATATGCTCGAACATCCGGCGACGGTACGAAATATGGACCGGCTGATGGCAGACGGAGTCCATTTGATTGCACCCGGCGTCGGGAATTTGGCATGCGGTTGGGTCGGAAAAGGGCGGTTGCCTGAACCGGAAGAATTGGTCGAGACATTATCCGGTCTTTTCGAAACCAAAAAACTGGGAAATCGTCATGTCTTGATCAGTGCCGGTCCGACGGTGGAACGAATTGATCCGGTTCGTTATTTGACGAACGATTCATCTGGAAAGATGGGCATCGCGCTTGCGGAAGCGGCTCGGGATGCCGGAGCGACCGTCACACTTGTTCACGGTCCGGTCCGTGGGACAGTGCCGACCGGTATGACGACGATTGCTGTCGAATCCGGTGAGGAGATGCTGGAAGCGATGTTAGCCGTCTATGACAAACAAGACTTGGTCATCATGGCAGCGGCGGTCGCAGATTATCGCCCGACTGTCCAGTATGATCGCAAACAAAAGAAAATCGACGGACCGTTACGGATTGAACTGGAAGAGACAACTGATATCTTACGAACACTTGGTGAGCGGAAGACCAAACAGATTTTAGTTGGTTTTGCAGCAGAGACGGAAAACCTGGAAACACATGCGAAACAAAAATTAATTCGAAAACAGGCGGATTTCATCGTGGCGAATGATGTCTCACGTGCGGATATCGGTTTTTCAAGTGATGAAAATCAAGTCACGGTCTACGGTAAAAGTAATGGAGCCGTCCATTACGATCAACAATCGAAGACCCGATTAGCAACCGCATTAATCGAACAGTTCGCGGAGGCCTTACGATGATTGCTGAAGTCATCGTCGATGTCGCCGCTGCGACGGTGGATCGGCCATTTGACTATGAAGTACCGGATTTATGGCGTGATCTCGTCGTTCCCGGTATGCGTGTCGAAGTTCCGTTTGGTCCGCGCTCCTTACTCGGAATCGTCGTAGCCGTGAAGGATGAGACCAATCTCGCACGAATCAAACCGATCGTACGTGTTCTCGATGAGACTCCGACGTATACGGAAGAATTACTTCGACTGTCGGGTTATTTATCAGAGACGACACTTTGCTATCAGGCGACAGCGCTCCTCGCGATGTTACCTGCTGCTTTGAAAGTCAGTTATGATAAACTGATTTTGGCGGAAGACCCGCGACTGGTTCACTGGAATCAGAAGAAAATCAGCCAGTTTCCGAGTGAGGTCCAGCAACAGATTTTAGTAGCTGCTCAAAAGGGAGAGGTGCACCTCCAACCGGTTGTCAAAGAAAAGAAAACCTCTAAAACGGACAAACGGATCCGCCTGCTTGATGAGACGATTGAATTATCAAAACAAGCTACCAAGCAGATCCTGTTTCGTGATTATCTGATGGAACGTCCGGAGGTGTTATGGAGTGAAGTGATGCATGAACTCGATTTGACCGTCAGCATTCTCAATAGTCTGGAGAAAAAAGGCGTCATTACGGTTGAGACGATTGATGTGAACCGGAATCCGTATGAACATCTTGTCCAGGATATCTTTGTTCCTTCTACGTTGACGACGCACCAGCAGGATGCCGTCGATGCGATTACGGCACCGGATGAAACGAATACGTTTTTACTCCATGGGGTGACCGGGAGCGGGAAAACGGAAGTGTATCTCGAATCGATTCATACCATGCTTGAACGGGGACGCCAAGCCATTCTGCTCGTACCGGAAATCAGTTTGACACCGATGATGGTCAAACGTTTTAAACGACGGTTCGGAGACCGTGTCGCCGTGCTGCACAGCGGGTTGTCGTTAGGTGAAAAATACGATGAATGGCGCAAGATTTCGCATGGAGAAGTGGACGTCGTCGTCGGAGCACGATCTGCGATTTTTGCACCGTTAACGAACATCGGTGTGATCATTTTAGACGAAGAACATGAAACGACCTATAAACAAGAAGAAAATCCGCGGTATCATACCCGGGACGTGGCAACATGGCGAGCGGCATACCATAAATGTCCCGTCGTCCTTGGAAGTGCGACGCCGATTCTAGAGACGTATGCACGCTCTCAGAAAGGGGTCTATCGTTACCTCCCTCTGACAGAACGATTCGGAGGCGAACTTCCACCGGTCGAGATCATCGATATGCGAAAAGAACTAGAACGCGGCAATCGAACGCCGTTCAGCCTCGCGCTTGTCGAAGGAATCAAACAGCGCATCGAGCGGGGCGAACAGACGGTCTTGCTCCTCAATCGACGGGGATACACGACATTCGTGCTGTGCCGGGATTGTGGAGAAACGCTTCAATGTCCTCATTGCGCTGTCAATCTGACTTATCATCAACACCAAGATTGTCTGAAGTGTCATTATTGTGGATTTGAAGCAGCGATGCCGAAAACGTGTCCGTCGTGTGAATCGAAAAAAATTCGGCAGTTCGGTACCGGAACGCAAAAAATCGAAGAAGAACTGGCACATTTAATTCCGGAAGCCAAAATCATTCGGATGGATCAAGACACGACGTCACGTAAAGGGGCGCATGAAAAATTACTAAATGCGTTTGAGCGCGGCGAAGGAAATATTTTGCTCGGGACACAAATGATTGCAAAAGGACTTGATTTTCCGAATGTGACACTGGTCGGTGTCATTGCTGCGGATGCCACACTCGGAATTCCCGATTTTCGGGCGAGTGAACGAACGTTTCAGTTGATCACACAGGTTTCAGGGCGGGCCGGTCGGGGAGCACTTGCCGGTCAATCGATCATCCAGACGTATAACCCGGATCATTACGTCATCCAGACGGCAAAACGGCATGACTATGAAGCGTTTTATAAGCGGGAAATGCAGTTGCGCAAATTAGGGGGGCACCCGCCCTTCTGGTTTTTAGGATTGATCACGATTTCAGCGGCCCATCCGCTTGAAGCCCAAGCAGAAGCAGAAGCGATTGCCGGACAACTCCGGCATTTGGAATCAGACGATTTAATTGTCAACGGTCCGCTCGAAGCCCCGCTCGCACGGTTGAAAAACATGTATCGCCAACAGGTGATTTTAAAACATAAAGGTCAAGAAGAAGTACGGGAGGCACTCCGTGCGATGCTTGCATTACGCATCAAACAAAAAGTCCAAGTAACAGTGGATTTAAATCCATTTGTATTCATGTGAGGTGGCAAACTATGTATAAAGTTGTAGAAGTACCAAATGAAGTATTGCGTCAAAAATGCCAACGAGTAACGAAGTTTGATAAGAAATTAGGGAAAATGATTGATCGTATGTTCGATACGATGTACGAATATGACGGCGTCGGACTCGCTGCGCCGCAAATCAATCAGCCGATTCGTGTCGCCGTCGTCCATACGGATGATGAAACGGGACCAATCGAGCTGATTAACCCGGAAATTATCGAAGCATCCGGTTCAGAAATCGATGACGAAGGATGTTTGAGCATGCCGGGAATTTTCGGACCGGTCGAACGGTTTGAGCAAATCGTTGTCAAATCACAAGACCGTCTAGGACGGAGTGTCAAAATTAAGGCGAATGGTTTTTTTGCACGGGCGATTCAGCACGAAATGGATCATCTGGACGGTGTATTGTTTACGGATAAATTAGTCGAAACAGAAGCATCTCCTCGCGTCGTCTTCATGGGGACGCCGGACTTTGCCGCAAAAACGCTCCGGGAAGTGATTGATGCCGGCTATGATGTCGTCGGTGTCGTCTCCCAGCCGGATAAACCCGTCGGACGCAAACGTGAAATCAAGCCGACACCGGTGAAAGAAGTAGCATTGTCTCACGAAATCCCGGTGTTACAACCAATTAAAATCCGTGAAGACTATCAAGAGCTGCTTGATTTAAAACCGGACTTAATCATTACGGCTGCTTACGGACAAATCGTTCCGACGGCAGTGCTCGAAGCCCCACAATACGGCGCGATTAATGTCCACGCGTCCTTATTACCGAAGTATCGCGGCGGAGCCCCGATTCATCAGGCGATTATCGACGGGGAAACAGAAACAGGGGTCACGATCATGTATATGGTCGACAAGCTGGATGCTGGAGATATGTTATCAAAAATCATCGTACCGATTGAAGAGCGTGACACGGTCGGAACGATGTTTGACAAGCTCAGTGCTGCCGGTGCCCGATTATTAATCGAAACATTACCGCAGTTGATTGCAGGTACGTTGACACCGGAAGCGCAACGGGAGGAAGACGTCACGTTTTCTCCGAATATCAGCCGGGAACGGGAACGACTTGATTTTTCACGTCCCGGAGAAGCGTTATACAATCAAATTCGCGGAATGAATCCCTTCCCGAGTGCGTATACGATGCTTGGTTCAGACCGTCTGAAAGTCTACTTTGCTGAAAAAGTCCCGGGTCACGGACCGGCGGGCGAAATCATTGCCCTCGAAGCCGACGGACCGGTCATCGCAACCGGATCTGATGTCGCATTGAAATTAGTAGATGTACAACCGGCCGGAAAAAAACGGATGGACGGTGCCACATTTATGCGTGGTGTCGGACAGACATTGACGATTGGACAGAAAGTAGGCGAACAAGCATGAATGTCAGAGATGCAGCAGTAACAACTTTATTAAAAATTGGTCAAGGTGGGGCTTTCTCCACGATTTCCGTCCACCAGATGCTTGAAAAACGTGCTATCTCAAAAGCGGATGTCGGCTTATATACGGAACTGGTGTACGGAACGCTCAGCCGTGAATTGACACTCGACTATATTTTAGAACCGTTCTTAACGAAACAAAAGAAGCTGGACCCATTCATGCGTCCGTTATTACGGATGAGTGTCTATCAACTGTTTTATCTCGACCGGATTCCGGATCACGCCGTCATCAACGAGGCAGTCGAGATTGCCAAGACACGAGGTAAACCGCATATCGCGAAAGTTGTTAACGGTGTGTTGCGGAACGTCCTTCGACAAGGAAAACCTGATTTCTCAGCGATTCCTTCAGTGGTCGACCGAATCAGTATCGAAACAAGCCATCCGGCATGGCTCGTCGAACGGTGGATTGAATTATTCGGAGAAGAAGAAACGTGGCAGATGTGCCGACTGAACAATGAACCGGCCCCCGTTACCGTACGTGTCAACCGGACCCGGACAGACAGACAAGAAGCGATTGAATTACTGGAAGCCCAGGGCGTCAGTGCGAAACCAGCCCATGCGGCACCAGACGGTCTAGAAATCATCAGTGGCAGTGTGCAACAGACGGATTTATTGGAACGTGGTTACCTGTCGCTCCAGGACGAAAGTTCGATGCTGGTTGCTGCAGCGTTAGGCGCACAACCAACAGACCGTGTCTTGGACAGCTGTGCGGCCCCAGGCGGGAAAGCGATGCATATCGCGGAAGGTTTGGCGAGCGGCTCGTTGTTGGCACTGGATCTTCATCCACACAAAGTGAAATTACTAGAAAAACAGGCAGTTCGTCTTGGACTTGAAAATGTTCAGGCGGAAGCACTGGATGCCCGTCAAGCGGGAACACGTTTTGAGGAGGCGTCGTTTGACCGGGTGTTGGTCGACGCACCGTGTTCGGGACTCGGTGTCATTCGCCGGAAACCCGATATCAAGTGGACGAAACGTCCGGAAGACTTAACGCAGTTGCCGGTCATTCAGCGGCAGATTCTGGAAGCGGTTCTTCCGCTGGTCAAACTGGATGGAACATTCGTTTATTCAACCTGTACGATGGATCCGCTCGAAAATGAGCAGCAAACGGACTATATTCTCAGCCAAGGATTTGTTTTTGACGAGACATTCAAAACACGGATGCCGGAAGCCGTTCAATCGCTGATTGGTGAACGGGCTGAATTAAAATTACTCCCGACATCACTTGGTACAGATGGTTTTTATATCGCTGCATTCAAAAAAGTGAATGAACCAACAGGATAATAAAAAACGATGAGGAGGACGGGTATGGAGTTAGCTTATTTGACGACGACTGGAAAGGTCCGTTCAAAAAATGAGGACACGGTCTTATTGGTAGGCGATGCGACACAAGGATTAGCTGTCGTCGCTGACGGCATGGGGGGACATGCAGCCGGTGAAACGGCGAGTGCCATCGTCAAGCAGATTTTTGCCGAAGCATACGCAGATATGCCAAACCGCCCGATGGAGTTATCTTCCTGGATTGAACGATTAGTGAAAGAAGCCAATGCGCAGATTCAACGTTTTTCTCAAGTCGAAAATTTGTCGATTGTCGGCACGACGATGGCCTGTGTCTGCTGGTCGGATGATTTACTTGTCATTGGACACGTAGGGGACAGCCGCGTCTATGCCCTGGAAGAAGGACAATTAAAACAGCTGACGGATGACCATTCCTATGTCAACATGCTCAAACAATTAGGGGAATTATCGGAAGCAGAGCTTGAAAATCATCCCCGTCGTAATGTCATTACACGATCCGTCGGTTCGAACGAGTCCGTGGATGTCGACATTCAAGTCCGGGATGCACCGGACTATGATATCGTGTTAGTGTGCAGCGACGGCTTGTCGGATGAGGTGCCTCATGAAGTCATCGAGCGGTTGCTTCAAGAAGATGCACCGCTCGATACGATTGTCGAACGTCTCGTGTCCGAGGCGAATGACCGGGGAGGCGCAGACAACATTACGATTGCTGCAATCCGTTTTAAAGAAAGAGAGAGGATCTGAATATGCGTTACGGAGATCGATTGAACGACCGCTACCGCATAGAACGGTTAGTTGGAAATGGCGGGATGGCAAACGTTTATCAGGCATATGATGAAATCTTGAATCGAACTGTCGCAATCAAAATTTTACGTACAGAGTTTTCGCATGATGAACAATTCATCCGTCGATTTGAACGAGAGGCACATGCTGCGACGAGTTTAAATCATCCCAACATCGTCGCGGTTTATGACGTAGGAGAAGAAGAAGCGATTTATTATATCGTAATGGAATATATTGATGGCATGACACTGAAAACGTATTGTGAAGGGCGAGCATTGCCGGTCGCAAAAGCGATTGACATCATCAGCCAAATTTGTGATGCAATTGATCATGCCCATGCACACCGGATTATTCATCGCGATATCAAACCGCAAAATATGCTGGTCCGTGAGGATGGGACTGTCAAGGTGACCGATTTCGGCATTGCGGTCGCCATGTCGAATGCGACCCTGACCCACACGATGTCAGTCCTCGGATCCGTGCATTACTTTTCGCCGGAACAGGCAAAAGGAAAATTTGCGGATGAAAAATCAGATATTTATTCGCTGGGAGCCGTTTTGTACGAACTCGTGACGGGGCAAGTTCCGTTTGAAGGCGATTCACCGGTTGCTGTCGCACTGAAACATCTGCAAGATACTGCCCGTCGTCCGACCTCGTTAAATCCGGCTGTGCCGCAAGCTTTAGAAAATTGCATCATGCAAGCTCTCTCGAAAGCGCCGCATGATCGGCAACAAACGGTCGCTGCCTTCAAAGAAGACATGGTGACCGCGATGTCAGCTGAACGGGCAAGTGAAGGCATTCGCGGTGACGATTTGATGGAAAAAACGATGGTGCTCAGTCCAGTGTCCCTGCCAACAGCAGACATCGAACACACAGCACCGGTTCCGAAGGTCGCTACCGTCATGTCAAAACCAGAAAAGAAAAAGAAACGTGCGTGGTGGATCATCTTATTATTGTTATTCATAATGGCTGGAGCCGCAACGACTTTTGCCATGTGGCCTGACCCGACGGTCGTCGTTCCGGATGTAACGGGGAAAGATGCCGACGACGCGGAAACGAAGCTTGAAAAAATGGGATTCATCGTGGAATCGACCGAACGCTCAAGTGATACGGTGGAAGAAGGGTTCGTCATCAGTCAGTCACCGCGTGAACAGGCGACGGTTAAAAAAGGATCGACGGTGGATTTGATCGTTTCGACAGGAAGCGATCCGGTCGAGGTGCCGGACGTCTCAGATGAGACAGAGAAAAAAGCGATCGCCATCTTAAAGGACAGCGGTTTTGAAAAAGTGGATGTCGAACGGGAAGACTCTGAAGACATCAAACGTGGGAATGTCATCCGGCAATCCATTTCAGCTGGAACGGAAGTCATCGCGAAAGAACAGATGATTACCATCACGGTCTCAAATGGATCACCCGTATTCGTTCTGAAAGATTTGACTGACTTATCGAGTGCTGAAGCAAAAGCTTATTTGGATGAGATGGGACTGGACGGGACGTTTGAACAGGAGTTCTCAAGTGAGGTCGCGCTCGATCAGGTCATTCGTCAATATCCGCAAGCCGGTGCGCAAGTCGAACCGAACGATTCGGTAACGGTCTTTATTTCTCGCGGAGAGGAAGAAAAGACCATCACGGCGACGTTCCCCGAGAAAGTAGTCTATGATGGCGTCAGTGAAGACGAGGAGCCTGCGCCACGTCAACTCGTCCGGATTGAGACGGAAGATGCCAAAGGAAAACGAACCGTCATCGAAGAATCGATTGATCAGGATGAAACGTTTGATGTTCCATTGACGATTGATCCGGGAGAAGAAGGCAAGATTACGATTTATAAAGATGACGAAGTTTACCGGGCGAAGACGATTACGTACAATCAGGCAAAATCACAAGAATAACGAGCAGGACGTTAATCCTGACAAAGGAGGGCATAGGATGGCAGAAAATCGAATTGAAGATAATCGGGATGGAACGATTATCCGTTTACAGGGTGGCTTTTATGATGTCATGACGCCTCAAGGTGAAATCCGTTCACGGGCACGCGGTAATTTCAGAAAACGGGGCATCAGCCCTGTCGTCGGCGATGAAGTCGTGTTACACATCGAAAGTGAGACCGGATATATCCTGGAAGTAAAAGACCGTCAAAATTTCTTGGTCCGCCCACCAGTTGCCAATATCGATCAAGCTTTGTTGGTCGTATCGGCAGCAGAACCTGATTTTTCTGCCCATCTGTTGGACCGGTTTTTAGTGTTGATTGAAGCAAAGGAAATTCAACCGATCATCATCTTGACGAAGATGGACTTGTTACAAGGTGAAGCCGAACAAGGGGTATTGGAAGCCATTGCCGCTTACCGGACCATCGGATATCACGTCATCGAAACTTCAAGTGAGACATTGGCCGGAGTCGAATCTGTCCGTCCGTTGTTAAAAGATAAAACGAGTGTCCTGGCCGGACAATCCGGTGTAGGGAAAAGTTCGTTGTTGAATGCCTTGGAACCTTCGTTGGCACTGGAAACGAGTCATATTTCGAAGGCACTTGGTCGTGGACGCCATACTACCCGTCATGTGACATTGATTCCGCTTGGCGAAGGCTTAATTGCAGATACCCCGGGATTTTCGAATCTCGATTTTCCGCACGAAATGGAACTCGAGGAGTTACGATGGTGTTTCCCTGAATTTGTTGCTTTACAGGACGAATGCAAGTACCGTGGCTGTCTGCACTTGAATGAGCCCGGTTGTGCCGTTAAAAAAGCCGTCGAGGCCCATGAAATCATGGCTTCCCGGTATACGAATTATGGTATGTTTGTAGAGGAAATCAAGAATCGGACGCGGAGGTATTAAGATGATTAAAATCGCACCATCAATCTTATCAGCAGATTTTGCAAATTTAGAGCGGGATGTCAAAGCAGTTGAAGCGGCGGGAGCCGATTATATCCATTTTGATGTCATGGATGGTCAATTTGTTCCGAACATTTCCTTTGGACTCCCTGTATTAAGCAGTTTACGTCAAAAAACAGATATGGTTCTCGACGTCCATCTCATGATTGATCGTCCGGAAAACTTTGTCGAATCCTTCGTTGCAGCAGGTGCTGATATCGTAACCTTCCACGTGGAGGCGACGAATCATGTCCATCGTGTGTTGCAACAAATCAAAGCAGCTGGAGCGAAAGCAGGAGTAGTACTCAACCCGCATACGCCGCTGTCGACGATCGAACACGTGCTTGAAGATGTGGACATGGTCTTATTGATGACGGTCAATCCGGGATTCGGCGGACAAGCGTTCATTCCAGGTGTGATGAAGAAATTAAATCAACTGGCTGCAATGAAAGCAGAACAAAATCTATCCTTCGAGATTGAAATCGATGGTGGAGTTAATGCGGAAACAGCAAAATTATGTATCGAGAATGGGGCAAACGTACTTGTTGCAGGTTCCGCTATCTACAATGCACCGGATTATTCAGAAGCAATCACTAGTATTCGGAATGCTGCTCACGTATAATAGGGGCAGAATCAAAATTAAATGATGACCGCAAGGGGTGTCGCGTCAAGCGGCTGAGAGAAGTGATTGGACTTTAACCCTTCGAACCTGTTCCGTTCAGACGGACGTAGGGATGTGGCGCACGCAGGCAGTACGGCGTTCGTCGTACTGCCTTTTTGCCGTCCTGCGATTTTATTTTTTAGGAGGAAAAAAGGATGAAACGGCTACAAATGTTAATGGAAATTGCAATCTTTGCAAGTCTTGGTGTGGTGTTCGATTTATTGATCCCATTTAAAATGCCGCAAGGTGGTTCAATTAGTTTAGCGATGTTACCGATTTTCGTCATGGCGTTTCGTCACGGCGTTGTCGGTGGGGTCGTGACGGGAGCGCTCGTCGGAACGATTCAACTGATGTTCGCTCCACAAATCCTGACGGTCGTCCAGCCGTTACTCGATTATACGATCGCGTTTGGAGTCGTCGGACTGAGCGGACTGTTCGCACGGAAAGTCAAAAAAGCAGCAGCAGCCGGGAAAAATGGCCGTCTAATGGCGATTGTACTAGGTGCGACATTGCTTGGTGCAGGTTTCCGTTATGTCTGTCACGTCATTAGTGGAATCGTGTTCTTCGCTGAGTATGCGGAAGGTCCGGTCGTCCCGTATTCGTTGATCTATAACGCGACGTATATGGTTCCATCGTATCTGTTATGTGGTATTGTCGCAGGACTCCTGTTTACGACAGCACCACGACTTCTTCGTTATTCAGCACGGGGTGTCTGATGCGGGTTGTGATTGTAGCGGCCGGTCCGGCGGAAGACATCCCGTCCCTGAAACCGTTTATGGATGAGAAGACGGTTGTCATCGCTGTTGACGGAGGTGTCACCGTTTTGGCACAGCAAGGTTTCGCTTTTGACTTGGCGATTGGGGACTTTGATTCTCTCGGATACAAACCGGAAGGAGCGATCATCCATCCGGCTGAAAAGGATGAGACCGACTTGGAACTGGCTTTACGACATGTCAGTCAACAGTATGAAGCAACGGAAGTGTTAATATTCGGTGCGACCGGAGGACGACTTGATATGACGCTTCAAAACGTCTATCTGCTAAAACAATTTCCGGCAGTCCGCTTGATGACGAAGCGGGAAGAGGTTCGTTTCTTACAGCCGGGGACGTATGAGATCGAGGCAGATGGATTTCACTATCTCTCTTTCATCCCGCTCGTTCCGACATGTTTGACCCTCCGCGGGGTCAAGTACCCGTTGACGAATCATGACGTGCCGGTCGGCGGATCATTGACCGTCAGCAATGAATGGACACATCACGGAGTGGCGAACGTGACGGTGCATACCGGTGAAGTGATTGCTTTAAGAAGTTTGTCAGACCACTAAAAAACGTGATCGGCTTTAGGATATCCTAAAAGTCGATCACGTTTTTTGTAGTTTTTTAAGATTCCAATGTCGAGCTGGCTGCCTGACGTTCAGTTTGAGCCGCAATATGTTTTCCTTTGACGAACAGGTGGTAAGAGGCCCACGTCAAGAGGAAGAATGGAACACCTATATACAGCGCAATCCGTTGATCCGCTTGGAATGCCAAGCTGATCAGTACAAGCATGTTTAAAGAGAACGAGATAATCGGCAAGACCGGGAAGAACGGAGTCTTGAATTTCAATTCACTGACAGCATGTCCCTCTTTGATGAATTGACGACGGAAGGCGATCTGTGAAGCAGAAATCGAAATCCAACCGACTTGCGCACCGAGTCCGGCGAGTGACAACAACCAGATGAAGACGGTATCTTCCGCGAAAAAGGCAGTCAATAGTGATAACATCGCAAACAGCATCGTAAAGCACAAAGCGCGCATAGGTACTCCGCGTGAGTTGACGATGGCAAGTTTTTTCGAAATCATGCCTTCTTGTGACATCGACCATAACATCCGAGTAGCAGCGTACAACCCCGAGTTCCCGACCGACAGTAAGGCTGTCAACACGACGATGTTCATTAAATCAGCTGCATAAGGAATTCCGATGGCATCAAATACCATGATGAACGGACTGCTGATGCCGCCGGCTGTTTCGTAAGGAATCAAGGCGCCGACAATCGTAATCGAGAGGACGAAGAAGATGAACGTCCGCCAGACGGTATTACGGATTGCTTTTGGAATCGATTTTTCTGGATCGTTTGATTCTCCGGCAGCAACCCCAATCAATTCGGTTCCTTGGAACGCAAAGTTGACGGCAATCATCGTCGTCAATACCCCCAGGGCGCCGTTCGGGAATAATCCGTTTGAAGTAAAATTGGCGAACAAACTTTCCGGACGTGCTGCCGCCATATCAATCCAGCCAAACCAAGCCGCTCCCCCGAGCACGATGAAAAATAGAATGGCAAGGACTTTCAGGCTCGAGAACCAAAACTCAGCCTCCCCGAAGGCTTTTGCGGAGACCGCATTGAGACCGAATAAAAGGACGGTGAAAATCGCACACCAGATGACGATTGGTGTATCCGGAAACCATCGATCCATCAGACTGCCGGCTGCCGTGATTTCGAGCGCCACCGTGACAGCCCAACCGAGCCAGTAAATCCAACCGACGGCAAATCCGATACCCGGTCCGATGAACCGTGTCGTATACGTTTGGAAAGATCCTGAGACCGGCATATGGACAGCCATCTCCCCTAAACATAACATCGTCAGATACATGATGGTCCCACCCACGATGTAACTGAGAACCGCCCCGAGCGGTCCCGCTTGCGAAATCGTCAATCCAGAACCGAGGAACAGTCCCGTACCGATAATCCCTCCGAGTGAAATCATGAAGAGATGTCGGCTTGTCATTTCTCTTTTTAACTGCATGTTGACCCTTCCCCCTTGAAAAAAATAACTGCTCACTTATTGTAAGCGTTTTCAATTATTCAGACAATTAGTTTATAAGAAAAATAAAAAAAGAACAAAAAAAGAACCGGAAGGGAAGATTCCCATCCGGTTACTGCGCCTTATACGCGTTCGACTTTACCTGATTTGAGCGCTCGAGCTGAAACCCAAACCTTTTTAGGTTTACCGTCAACGAGGATACGTACTTTTTGTACGTTGATTCCCCAAGTGCGTTTCGTTTTGTTCAATGCGTGTGAACGGTTGTTTCCCGACTTCGGCGATTTCCCAGTAACGTAGCATTTACGTGCCATGTGTTCCGCCTCCTTTTATGTTGTTTTGCGTTCGTCCTAATAGACACTTTGCTATCTTAGCATGCTGTTAAGACGGTTGCAACATAAAAAAAGTAGCTGACAAGAAAAAAACTTGACAGACAACCTCAAAATTTAAAATAATGAATGAGGATGATGGTAAAAGTTCATTTGACCGCTACTATTTTTCACATATTCATTGTATAGTCAGTACGGCGACTTTTCAATAGTAGGTCCTTATAGTAGAATTATGAGAAGAACACAATTAACAAAGGGGGCTACTCAAGTGGCGATCGAGATGAAAACGACTTATGGAAAAATTGACGTAGACAATGATGTCGTTGCGCAACTTGCAGGCGGAGCAGCGATGGAATGTTTTGGTGTCGTTGGTATGGCATCCCAGTCGCAAATCAAAGACGGACTGGCTGAACTGCTGAAACGCGAAAACTTTGCCCGTGGTGTCATCGTGCGGCAGGTATCAGAACAAGTTCACATCGATATGCATATCATCGTGAGTTACGGTACGAAAATCTCAGAAGTCGCAAACAACGTCCAGAGCCGTGTGAAATATTCACTCAGCCAGGCACTTGGTTTAGAAGTGACATCTGTGAATATTTTTGTCCAAGGAGTCCGCTTGACGAATGTCTAAGGCGGGAATAGAGGAGGAAACTTTAGTGAGCGTAGATCGTTTAACAGGAGCGCAACTGGTCAAGATGATCCAGAATGGCGCAGCGAATCTCTATCAAAATGCGGATTTTGTCGATTCGCTGAACGTTTTCCCGGTCCCAGACGGTGACACGGGAACAAACATGAATTTGACGATGACATCGGGTTCGAAAGAAGCCGCAAAAACAACGACAGACTCGGTCTCAGAAGTTGCCACGGTTTTTGCACGTGGTCTTTTAATGGGAGCACGCGGGAACTCAGGCGTTATCTTAAGCCAATTGTTCCGTGGTTTCTCGAAATCAATCGAAGGAAAAGATGCGATTGATACAAAGGAATTCGCAGATGCCCTGCAAAAAGGGGTCGACACAGCGTATAAAGCAGTCATGAAACCTGTCGAGGGAACGATTTTGACAGTAGCACGCGAGACAGCTGTTGCAGCCATTGCCCAGTCAGAATCAACGACCGATCTGCTTGAGTTGATGCGCGGTATCGTTGAAGCGTCAAAAGTATCACTTGAAGGCACACCAGACTTGTTACCTGTACTTAAAGAAGTCGGCGTCGTCGATTCCGGTGGTCAAGGTCTTGTTTGTATTTATGAAGGATTCCTTGCGACACTTGAAGGGAAAGAACTTGAAAAACCGCATGCACCGGTCATGGAAGCACTCGTCGAAGCAGAGCATCACAAATCGGCTCAAAGCTTCATGTCGACGGAAGAAATTCATTACGGCTACTGCACGGAAATCATGGTTCGTTTCCAGGACGATAAACTGGCGAAAACACCATTTAGCGAAGAAACCTTCCGGAATGAGCTCGCGGAATTCGGGGATTCATTACTCGTCGTCGCAGACGAAGAGTTACTGAAGGTCCATGTTCACGTCGAAACACCGGGTGAAGTCATCACGAAAGGTCAACGTTTTGGTGAACTCGTTGCCGTCAAGATCGAAAACATGCGTCAACAGCACTCGACGATCCTTGAAGAAGAGGGCGTCAATCAAGTGGCAGCTCCAGTCGCGACGAAAGCAAAAGCGCAGTCGGCACTTGTGACGGTAGCGATGGGTGAAGGAATCAGCGAACTCTTTAAATCACTGGGTGTCAGTGTCGTCATCGAAGGCGGACAAACGATGAACCCGTCAACGGAAGACATCGTTAAAGCGATCGAAGATGCCCATGCGGAACATGTCTATGTCTATCCGAACAACTCAAACATCATCATGGCGGCCGAACAAGCGGCATCAGTGGCCTCTTGTGGTGTGACAGTCGTGAAATCGAAAACAGTTCCTCAAGGACTTGCCGCGACAATCGTCTACAATCCGGAAGCGACAGTCGCTGAAAACGAACGTCATATGATGGATGCGATCGCAGCAGTCAAATCTGGTCAAGTCACATATGCCGTCCGCGATACGAGTATCGATGGTGTCGAAATTAAAAAAGATGATCATATGGCGATTGCTGAAAAGCAAATCATCGCAACGGATCGTTCGAGTCTCGGTGCGGTCAAGAAACTCGTTGACACACTCGTGACGGACGAAGATGAAATCATCACAGTCCTGTTTGGTGAAGGCGTGGCGCAAGCAGAGGTTGACGAACTTGTTGCTTACATCGAATCCATCAATCCGGAAGCGGAAGTAGAAGTGCATGACGGCAAACAGCCACTCTACTCGTATATCCTGAGCGTCGAATAATATAAAACGTGAACGTACCTTTTCACACATCCCACCATCTGCGATAATAGAGGTGGGATTTTTGTTTAGTTGGAAGAGAGGGGAAAAAGAAGATGAAGTACCGAAGTGTATTTGATATCATCGGACCGATTATGGTCGGACCATCCAGTTCGCATACAGCGGGGGCAGCGCGAATTGGATTAATGGCAGGGAAACTGTTTGGCGAACAACCGACGGATATTACGATTACGTTTTATGGATCATTTGCGGATACGTACCGGGGACACGGAACGGACGTCGCCATTATCGGCGGTGTCCTTGGCTATGACACGTTTGACGACCGGATTCCGGAATCGATTAAGATTGCGGAACAAAAAGGGATCCGGATTCATTTTGAAACAAGTGAGGCGTTGACGGACCATCCGAATACGGCTCGCGTTCATTTGACGGATGGACAGGCGGAGTTTGAACTCGTGGGTATTTCAATCGGCGGGGGAACGATTGAGATTACCGAGTTGAACGGTGTGCCGTTAAAGTTGTCAGGCGGTGGACCGGCCTTGATCGTCCTGCATCATGACCGCTTTGGTGCGATCGCAGCCGTCACAAGTATTTTGGCCGATTATGAAATCAATATCGGACACATGGAAGTATCGCGTCATGAAAAAGGTAAACAGGCATTAATGGCCATAGAAATCGATGACCGGATGCCGATTGCTGTACTTGAAGAAATCAACCGGTTACCACAAGTCGAGCGTTCTGTCATGATGGGAGAGTGAAGAGATGTTTAAATCCGTAAAAGAACTCGTCGCACTGGCGACTGAAAAAAATGTACCGATTTCAGAAATCATGATTGAACAGGAAATGACCGTTAGGCACCTCGAGCGGGATGAAGTCCTCGGGATGATGGAACGGAATCTCGAAGTAATGGAAGCGGCGGTCGAACGTTCGTTGACAGGGGACGGCGTCGAGTCCGTCACCGGTCTGACCGGCGGCGATGCGGTCTTGCTGCAACGATACCGGGCGAGCGGTCAAGGCTTATCCGGTGATCTGTTGTTAGATGCCGTCAGCAAGGCGATTGGAACGAATGAAGTCAATGCCGCGATGGGCAAAATTTGTGCAACACCGACGGCTGGTAGTGCGGGCGTCGTCCCGGGAACATTATTCGCAGTTCGGGAACGCTTGAATCCGAGTCGCGAACAGATGCTACGTTTCTTGTTTACATCCGGAGCATTCGGCTTCGTTGTCGCGAACAATGCGTCCATTTCCGGCGCAGCGGGCGGATGTCAGGCGGAAGTCGGTTCGGCAACGGCAATGGCGGCGGCGGCAATCGTTGAAATGGCGGGCGGAACACCCGATCAATCGGCCCATGCGTTTGCAATCGCCCTTAAGAATATGCTCGGACTCGTCTGTGATCCGGTTGCCGGACTTGTCGAAGTACCGTGTGTAAAACGAAATGCCATGGGCGGAGCGAATGCGCTTGTTGCAGCTGATATGGCGTTAGCCGGTATTACGTCACGGATTCCGTGTGATGAAGTCATCGGAGCGATGTATGAAATCGGTCAAATGATGCCATCCGCTTTACGGGAGACGGCCAAAGGCGGACTTGCCAACACACCGACCGGACGCTGGCTCGAATCAAAAATCTTTGGGGAACTCTCGAATGAATCCATTAAGTAAAGTGACTGCACTAAAAGGAGTAGGGCGTGATTTAGCCCGTAAACTCGAAGAAATGGATATGCTGACGATTGCGGACGTGCTTGAGCACGTCCCGTTTCGTTATGACGATTTTGTGACCGGCAGTCTGACAGAAGCGATCCATGAAGACAAAGTGAAATTCACGGGGCAGGTTCAATCGGAAGCGCTTGTCCGTTATTATGGAAAAGGAAAAAACCGGCTCACATTCCGTCTGCTTGTCGAAGACCGTTACAGCGTCACCGTGACGATGTTCAACCGTGCTTTTTATAAAGATCAGTTAAAACTCGGCGAAGAAGTGACGGTCAGTGGCAAATGGGATTTACACCGAATGACGATTTCGGCGACGGAATTACAATTCGGAGCGATTGAGGGGGAATTGACGCCGGTCTATTCGCTAAAAGGAGATATGCGGATGAAGACATTCCGGCGGGTTGTCGAACTGGCTTTTGCCGAAAGCGAAACACTCGAAGAACGCGTTCCGGATAACATTCGCAAAACGTACCGGTTACTTGATCGCATGACGATGTTGCGTCGGTTGCATTTCCCGACGACCCGGCAAGATTTGACGACCGCCCGGAGAAGTTATGTGTATGAGGAATGCCTGTACTTCCAACTGAAGTTACAGACGTTACGTCTCGGAAAACGAAAGGGACAAGGTCTTGCTTTGCCGTTGTTCCAGCAAGAAATCGACCAATTCATCGCAGCGTTACCTTTTCCGCTCACGGGAGCACAGCAACGTGTGACGGAAGAAATCTTAGCCGACATGCATCGACCGGAACGGATGAACCGGCTTCTCCAAGGGGACGTCGGAAGCGGGAAGACGGTAGTGGCAGCTATCGCCCTCTTCACTGCAGTCCGTGCCAATAAACAAGGGGCATTGATGGTGCCGACAGAGATTTTAGCGGAACAGCATGCTTCATCACTGGCTCCATTGCTCGAGCCGCTGGGAATCAAAGTAGGATTACTGACGAGCTCCGTCAAAGGAAAAAACCGGGTGCTCCTACTGGAAGCATTAAGGCAAGGGGAAATTGATGTGTTGGTCGGGACACATGCCTTGATTCAAGATACGGTCATTTTTAAGGATCTTCATCTTGTCATCACGGATGAACAGCACCGGTTTGGTGTCGAACAACGAAAACGTCTCCGGGCGAAAGCGGAGAAGGCGGATGTTCTTTATATGACGGCAACACCGATTCCACGGACACTTGCGATTTCCGTGTTTGGTGATATGGATGTCTCAATCATTGACGAGATGCCGGCAGGAAGAAAAGAAATTGAAACTTATTGGGCAAAACCGGAACAAATGGAACGTGTCTTTGGATTTGTCGAAAAAGAGTTACTGCTCGGTCATCAAGCGTATGTCATCACGCCACTGATTGAGGAATCTGAATCACTTGATGTTCAAAATGCAATCGAACTGCATTTGCTTTTGACAGAACGGTTTTCCACGCAACGTGTCGGATTGATGCACGGTCGTCTCAGTTCGTCAGAAAAAGACGACGTCATGCAAGCCTTTAAGGAAAATCAAGTGCAAGTCCTGGTTTCGACAACCGTCGTCGAAGTCGGTGTCAACGTCCCGAATGCCTCGATCATCGTCATTTATGACGCGGAACGATTTGGTTTGGCCCAATTGCACCAGTTACGTGGTCGGGTCGGGCGGGGAGCAGCCCAATCGTTTTGTATCCTGATTGCCGATCCGTCTTCCGACACAGGAAAAGAACGGATTAAAACGATGACAGAGACAAACGACGGATTTAAGTTGGCTGAAAAAGATTTGGAATTACGCGGAGCCGGAAACTTCTTTGGAACCGAGCAAAGCGGATTGCCCCGATTCGTGCTGACGGATCCGGCACTCGACATCCAAGTGATGGAGACTGCACGAAACGACGCAGTTCGTCTGTTACGTTCCGATGCCTTTTGGCAACAACCGGAGTACGCAGTTTTACGGCAATACATCGAACAGCAGGGACTGCTGGACGGAGAAAGAATCGAATAATACTTGAAAGTGAACAACAAGGGATATATACTACTATTAGTACCAGGTGATAATGGTAAACATCCTTCTTGTGGGAGGAACGTACATGCGGGTACCTAAAAAAGAGCGACAAACTGAATTACAGCATACAATTGAACAAAATCCGTTCATTACGGATGAAGCATTAGCGACTCATTTCAACGTCAGTATCCAGACGATTCGTCTGGACCGAATGGAAATGAAGATTCCGGAACTACGTGAACGTATTAAACACGTCGCGACGGAACGGTTAGATGATGTGCGTACATTGACTGAAAATGAAGTCATTGGTGATATGATTGACCTGAAACTGGATACATCGGCGATTTCGATTTTAGAAATCCTACCGGAACACGCGTTCAGCCGAAATGCGATCGCCCGCGGACATATTTTGTTTGCCCAAGCGAACTCATTGGCAATCGCCCTGATTGATGATGAACTGGCCTTGACGACAAAAGCCAATGTCCAGTTTACGCGATCCGTCCACGTTGGTGAACGTGTCGTGGCGAAAGCATTCGTCAGCTCGCATCGACAAGATGGACGATCGGACATTAACGTCGAGAGTTTTGTCGGCGATGAGTGTGTGTTCATCGGTGAATTTACGGTGTATCGAAGTAGTAAGGAGGAGTCAAGATGATTTTAGCAGTAGACGCAATGGGAGGAGATCATGCTCCACGCGCCATCGTAGAAGGAGTCGTCCAATTTTTAGCGGAACGTCCAACGGAACAGGTTGAAATTCGGTTGGTCGGCGATGAATTAAAGTTACGTTCGTATGACATCAAGGATCCACGTGTGAAAATCGTCCACGCTGCATCCGTCATTACCGGGGAAGACGAGCCGGTCCGCGCAATCCGTCGCAAGAAAGATAGCTCACTCGTGGTGGCTGCAAACCTGGTGAAATCAAAAGAGGCAGATGCTTTGATTTCAGCAGGCAACACGGGTGCACTCATGACAGCCGGATTGTTCGTGATCGGTCGAATCGAAGGAATTGACCGTCCGGCATTAGCGCCGACTTTCCCGACACGAAATGGAAAAGGGGTCGTCATCTTAGATGTCGGTGCCAATCCAGATGCAAAAGCAGAACATCTTTTGGATTATGCGATCATGGGGTCGGTCTACGCAGAACAAGTCAGAGGAATCAAACAGCCAAAAGTGGCGTTGCTGAATATCGGATCAGAAGCCGGTAAAGGGAACGCACTGACGAAAGAGACATATCCCCTGCTTGAGGCCGCTCCAATCCATTTTGTCGGGAACGTTGAGGCGCGAGAAGCGATGAGCGGTGAAGTGGATGTCATCGTAACGGAAGGATTTGCCGGAAATACGCTCTTAAAGAGTACAGAGGGTGCCGCCAGCATGATCATGGGCGTCATGAAAGAACAATTCATGAGTTCGTTCAGTTCAAAAATTGCGGCCTTGATTCTAAAGCCGAAACTGAAAAAAATGAAACAACTGCTTGCCTATGAAGAATACGGCGGAGCCGGATTGTTCGGGATTGCCGCTCCGGTCATCAAAGCACACGGCTCAAGTAATGCCTATGCATTCAGCCGGGCATTGGCACAAGCAGAACAAATGGTTGAACAGCAGGTAGTCACAAAAATCATCGAGGCAAAGACAACGAAAGAAATCTAAAGGGGTGAGACGGATGGGTAAAACAGTTTGGATGTTTCCAGGTCAAGGTTCACAAATGCCAGGAATGGGACAAACGCTTCTACATCATGAAGAGTCACGTCAAGCATTGATGGACCTTGGGACACGGATTGGTCTCGATTTAACGGATTTATTGACGACGGGGACAAAAGAAGATTTGAAGCCGACAGAAATAGCACAACCTGCCATCGTTGCACACAGCACGTTGCTTGCGAATCGTTATGCGGCACTTGGTCATCGACCGGACTTTGTACTCGGACATAGTGTCGGAGAGTACAGTGCACTCGTTGCAGCGTCTGTGTTAACAGCAAGTGAAGCGGTTTACCTCGTTCGCGAACGAGGTAATCTGATGAATCAAGTGACAGGCGGTACGATGGCAGCTGTCATCGGGTTGAACGATGTCGAAGCCGCACATCATGCGGTCGAGTCCATCGCGGCAACAGGAGAGATCGTCCAAATTGCAAACTACAACTGTCCGGGACAATTCGTGATTTCAGGACAAGTTGCAGCTGTCGAGGTGGCGACTGCGAAATTAAAAGAGTTGGGTGCGAAACGTGTCCTACCGCTTGATGTATCGGGAGCGTTCCACTCGTCGTTAATGACTCCATTCGCCTCACGATTTGAAGATATCTTGGTTTCTTCACCTTTCCAGGCGGCGAAAACAAAATTCATCTCGAACGTCGATAGTGATTTTCACGATCAGCCGGATGAATTGATTCGTTTACTGGTTCAACAATTGTATTCACCGGTTCGTTTTGAATCTTGTGTGGAAAAATTGATTGAAGAGGGTGCGGATACATTTATCGAATTCGGTCCGTCGTCACCACTTAGTGGGCTCGTCAAGCGGATTAAAAAAGATGTCAAGATCGTCAGCATCACGACACTTGAACAATTGGAAGCGGAGGCGATTCGTTGAATAAAGTAGCACTCGTAACCGGTGCATCACGCGGAATCGGAGCCGCTATCGCCAAACGTTTGGCGACAGACGGATTCCGGATCGTCGTGAACTACGCCGGTAATACAGCAAAAGCAGAAGAAGTCGTATCATCTATCGTTGATGCCGGTGGTGAAGCCATCGCCGTCCAAGCAGACGTTGCAGACGCTGAACAGGTGAAAGCATTGCTGAAGACGACAATGGATACGTACGGCCAGTTGGATTGCGTCGTCAACAATGCCGGTATCACGCGGGATGGTCTGTTGATGCGAATGAAAGAAGCCGATTTTGACGCCGTTCTGAATACGAACTTAAAAGGTGCGTTTCTTGTGACGCAAGCAGCGACGCGCCCCTTGTTGAAATCGAGCGGCCGCATCATCAATATCGCTTCCGTCGTCGGAATCACCGGTAACCCGGGTCAAGCCAACTATGTGGCGGCAAAAGCCGGTCTGATCGGATTTACGAAGTCGGTCGCACGTGAACTGGCGAGCAAAGGCGTTACGGCAAATGCGATTTGTCCCGGTTTCATTGAAACCGATATGACGGATGAATTGACAGAAACACAACGCAATCAGACACTCGACCAAATTCCGTTAAAACGATTTGGTCAGACGGAAGATATCGCGTCGCTTGTCAGTTTTATCGCGTCAGACAATGCCCGTTACATCACTGGTCAAACTTTGGCAGTCGATGGCGGCATGACAATGTAAGTGAACTGTGGTACTACTTTGCCAAATTGGCAATCATCTTATATACTCAACTCATGGAGGGATTTTCAAATGACAAAAGAACAAATTTTAGTAGACGTGCAAGAAGCAATCGCAGAGAAATTAGGCAAAGAACAGAGTGAAATCACACTCGACAAATCGTTCAAGGACGATCTCGGAGCAGATTCACTTGAAGTCATGGAACTCGTTATGGATCTCGAAGACAAATTCGAAATCACAATCGAAGATGACCAAGCAGAAAACTTAAAAACAGTTGGCGATGTCGTCAGCTACATCGAAACACAAGTCTAATACATGAAGCTGGACCCACCGTGTTTTTGCGGTGGGATTTAGCTGTTTAGGAGGCATTATGACGAATCAAAAGGGACGTCGTGTCCGAAAAGGACCGTATGTAAAGCGACGGAAAGACTCACGGGCTTTGGCGCAAATTGAACAGAAGTTCAGCCAGTTGCAAGAACGGCTGGATATTCATTTTGCGAATGTAGAACTATTGAAGCAAGCATTTACGCATTCTTCTTTCGTAAATGAACAACGTGAATCAGATGGAGATAACGAACGTCTGGAGTTTTTAGGCGATGCCGTATTAGAATTGACGGTCTCCAGGTATTTATTTCAGCACTATCCGGAACGTTCCGAGGGGGAATTAACAAAGCTGCGTGCGGCCATCGTGTGTGAGCCGTCACTGGTCCAGTTCGCGAATCATTATGAGTTTTCTGAAATGATTCTACTTGGCAAAGGGGAGGAACTGACAGGGGGAAGAAATCGTCCGGCGTTACTTGCGGATGTGTTTGAAGCCTTCATCGGAGCCTTGTATTTGGACCAAGGGATTGAAGCTGCAGAACGATTCCTCGCCGAAGCGGTTTTTCCGAAAGTGGCGTCTGGATTTTTTGAAGAACAAACTGATTTTAAAAGCCAGCTCCAAGAAGCCATCCAACGGGTCGGACTTGGACAAATCGAGTATGAAATCATTGAGGAACGTGGTCCGGCGCACAGCCGTGAGTTCATCTCGCGCGTACACATCGCGGATAAGCTGGAAGGCATCGGGACCGGTCGTTCGAAAAAAGAAGCCGAACAGCAAGCAGCTAAACAAGCATTGCTGGAACTTAAAAACAGCTTCTGACATGGAAAAGGCACCCATTTTAAAATGGAGTGCCTTTTTTTGAGGAATCTTAAACGGTTTTGAGTGATTTCAGTTCGTCGACGATAGCATCGACTTCTGCTAACGTCAAGGACTCACGCATCATGACGAAGTCATAAATCTCTTTTAAATCATCATTTTTTGTTCCGTCGAATTGTTCCGCCTTGATGACGCCTTTGTTGATAATGTTTAATTTATCCAAAATGTCTACAATCATTTGTTCAATTGTCATGTCTTAAAATCTCCTCTTCATTTCTTTAAGCCTAACATTACCATAAAAGCTACCATTTTGTAGACCTTTCGGCTATGGTAAACTAAAAGAAAATCAAAAAGAAATTTAAACATATGGGTGGTCAAGATGTACTTAAAACGAATTGAAATCAATGGCTTCAAGTCATTTGCCAGTCGGACGGAGCTCGACTTCCTTCCGGGAGTCACAGCCGTCGTCGGACCAAACGGCAGTGGGAAGTCCAATATATCGGATGCTGTGCGCTGGGTGCTCGGTGAGCAATCAGCTAAATCATTACGCGGTGGGAAAATGGAAGATGTCATCTTTGCCGGAAGTATCACGGAACACCGGAAACAATTTGCGGAAGTCACGCTCGTGCTCGACAATGAGTCGGGGACTGTTGCCTTGCCGTATCAAGAAATCAATGTAACGCGGCGTGTCAGCCGGAACGGCGACAGTGATTATTTTTTAAATAAAAAACCATGCCGATTAAAAGATGTTCTGGATTTATTCATGGATACCGGATTGTCGCGTGACGCGTTCGCCATCATCGGTCAAGGACGGGTCGAACAAGTGATTTCCGGAAAGCCGGAAGAACGACGCGCGGTCATCGAAGAGGCAGCAGGCGTCTTAAAATACCGGAACCGTAAAAAACAAGCCGAACGAAAGTTAACGGATACAGAAACAAATTTGTCACGGGTCGACGACATCTTATTTGAACTGGGTGGACGAATTGAGCCATTACGGGAACAAGCATCACTGGCAAAAGAATTTTTAGTTGCACGGGAACGGTACGACTTCTTGGAACGGGGCATCATTGTAACCGAAATTCAACAATATAAGACACAGCTTGCTGACGTGTCGACGGAAATCGAATCGTGCCAAGCTCAGTTATTGATGGAACAAGACCGGTTGCAAGATACGATTGCAACACGGGAAACGCAAGAAACGTCGCTAGAAGAGACACGGCGACTTGAGACGGAGATGCAGGATCGTTTACGGCTTGTCTCGAATAAACTCGTTGAAATCGAAGGGGCTTTGAACCTGGCGAAAGAGCGGGAAAAACACGGGGCGGAAATGAAGGCGCGTCTGGAACGGGAAGTAGCAGTTGCCGAACAACGCGTAGCGCAAATCGAGCAAGAGGAACAGGCGGTGCTGAAACAACAGCAACAGACACAGCAATTGTACCTCGATACTGTTGCGCAACGGGAACAAGCCGATGCTGCCTTGTCTTACTCCGATCGGGATTTTGAAAAAGAAGCCGAACAATTACGTTCGGAAGCCTTTGAAGTGGCCAGCCGTCTGGCGGCGGCAACGAATGCTTACCACCGTGCCAAACAAGATCTTCTTCATGCAGAAGAACAGCAAATCAGCTTTTCTGAAAATGTCGGGTCAAAACAAACGGACCGCTCGACGTATGAAGCCGAAACGATCCGTCTGGGGCAACAGGCGGAAGAGTTGCGGAACCGTTTAGAAACGTTGCGTCAAGAAGAACACGCACAACAAGACCAGCACCGTCAGCAACAAGAGACGTTGCGGCAAATGGAGCAATCCATCATCGATCTCCACCGGCGTCGCGATAAGACGGAAGACCGGATCGAGTTTTTGGAATCGGTCAAAGCGGACTACAGTGGCTATTTCGGAGCCGTCAAAACCGTTTTGAAACAACGTGACCGGATTGCAGGGATCCATGGCGCTGTTGCGGAACTGATTACCGTTCCTGCCCGTTTTGAGGCGGCAATCGAAACTGCTTTGGGCGGAGCGATGCAAAATGTCGTCGTCGATACAGATGTCACAGGCCGGAAACTGATTCAAGAACTACGTCGATTGAATGCCGGTCGGGCGACATTCATGCCGCTCGCGTCCATTCAGCGTCGTGAACTGAGTGCTTCCGTGCAAGAAAGTCTATCCGGCATGTCCGGCTACCTCGGCGTTGCGAGCAATCTGGTCACGACACGAGAAGACTTCACAAAACTGAAAGAGAATCTGCTGGGGACGACTTTGGTCGTTGAATCGCTTGAACAAGCGAATACGATTGCCCGTTCGACAGGACACCGTTACCGGATCGTGACGCTCGAAGGCGATGTCGTCAACGTCGGGGGATCGATGACGGGAGGCAGCCGGAAAAAAGGAACACCTCTCTTCAGCCAGTCGCGTGAACTGGAAGAGTTGCAGACAGGATTAAAACAAGGTCAGGATGTTATTCGGGAACAAGAGCGACGCCGTGATGAAATGAGAACGGCTAACGCACAACTTGCCGGTTCACTTGAAGAAAATGTCCGCAACATTCAACTGGTCCAGGCGCAATTGGAAAGTGTCCGTGAAGCCTTTACAGAGGCGAAGCGCAGTCTTGCCGTCACCGCCTCGGAATTATCGGTTCACGATGGTCAGCTGAATCGTCTTGCTGAAGAAGCGACCGAAGCAAAAGCAATCATTGCAACATCAGAGCAGGACATGGAACAGTTGACGAAACGCCAAGTGAAACTGCGCCAGGCTCTCGATCAACTGAAAGAAGCGCAGTCACGCGGGGCTGTTGCAGTCGAGGAATTGAAACAACAACAAGCTGAAGCATTGCTTGAGGAACGGACGGTCAGTATGACACGCGATCAAATCGACCGTGAAGTCATGCGTCTCCGGGAGACACTGAGTCATGCGAAATTAGAAAGAAGCCATAAAAGGCGTGATTTGAAGCATATTCTGGAAGGATTCGATGAAGCGAAGATTGATGCGCTGCACGTTGAAAAAATGCAGATGCAACAAGAACAAACTTCAGTCGAACATGAATTGACGCTTGTGACAAAAAAAATCCGGCAGGCAGCAGAAGATTTGCGTCTGTTACGGATTCAGGAAGCGAAATTGACGGAAGCACGTCAGGGGACGACGCAACGTCTCGATCAAGCCCGACTCGCCCAGGGACGACTCAGCACACGTCTTGAGACACGTCATGAAATACTGGAAGATATGGGGCTGGTCGCGGACTTGATCCAACCATTGACCACTTCATTCGAGGAAGCCAAGGAAGAATTACATCTCTTGAAACGGCAACTCGAGGAAATCGGGATTGTCAATCTCGGTGCCATCGATGAATTTGCTGAAGTCGATCAACGCTTTACGTTCTTGGCGACGCAGCGTGACGATTTAGTCAATGCGAAAACTGATTTGTATGCTGTCATTGAAGAAATGGACCGGGAAGTCGTCCGATTGTTCAAACAGACATACACCGCCGTTCGGGAACATTTCCGGGAAACCTTCCGTGAACTGTTTGGCGGCGGGGAAGCCGACTTGATTTTAGTGGATCCAACCGACCTCTTGACAAGCGGTATCGATATCGTAGCCAAACCACCCGGCAAAAAGTTACAAAATCTGTCCCTATTGTCCGGTGGGGAACGTGCCTTGACTGCGATTGCACTGCTATTCGCCATCTTAAAAACACGACCGGTCCCATTCTGTGTTCTCGATGAGGTCGAAGCGGCCCTCGATGAGGCGAACGTCGCCCGATTTGGAGAGTTCGTCCATCAACTGGCACGCGAGACACAGTTCATCATCATTACCCACCGAAAGGGAACGATGGAGTCTGCCGATGTCCTGTATGGCGTTACGATGCAACAAAACGGTATTTCTGAAGTATTATCCGTTAAACTGGAAGAAGCGAGACGGACACTCAGTGAAGAAGTAGAACCAAAGGGGATAAAAAAATGAGTTTCTTTAAAAAATTAAAAGATCGTCTGACGACATCCACGCAAGAAGTGACGTCGAAGTTTACAGAAGGCTTGACGAAAACACGGGACGGGTTGGCGAATGCCGTCAACGATCTCGTCTACCGTTTCCGTGAAGTCGACGAAGATTTTTTCGAAGAGTTGGAAGAAGTATTGATTCAGGCCGATGTCGGTGTCACGACAACGATGGATCTTGTTGAAAAGTTAAAAGTTGAAGTCAAACGTAAAAACGTCAAGGATACAAAAGAAGTGCGTGACGTACTGGTCGAAGTCGTCGCGAGCATGTTGGTGGAAGAGGAAGAGTCGGAACTGGATCTCAGTCACGAACTCAATGTCATCTTATTTGTCGGTGTCAACGGCGTCGGGAAAACAACGACGATCGGTAAACTGGCGAACCGTCTGAAAAACGAAGGCAAAACGGTCATGCTCGCAGCCGGAGATACGTTCCGGGCCGGTGCCATCGATCAACTACAAGTCTGGGGTGAACGTTCCGGTGTGCCTGTCATTCGTCAAGGTGAAGGGTCGGACCCGGCGGCAGTCATCTATGATGCGGTTCAAGCCGCTAAAGCACGAAAAGTCGACGTCCTGATTTGCGATACTGCCGGTCGACTGCAAAACAAAGTCAATTTAATGAATGAACTCGAAAAAGTAAAACGTGTCATCGAACGGGAAATTCCGGGGGCGCCGCATGAAGTATTGCTTGCGCTTGACGCGACGACCGGTCAAAATGCGATGGTTCAAGCAAAAGCCTTTAAACAAGCGACGGATGTCAGCGGGATCGTTTTGACGAAGCTCGACGGAACAGCGAAAGGCGGAATCGTCCTTGCGATTAAGAACGAGTTGGATTTGCCGGTGAAATTCGTTGGTCTCGGTGAAAAAATTGATGACTTACAACCGTTCGATGCTGAACAATTCGTATATGGATTATTTGGAGATGTCTTTGAAGAAAAAGAAACGGTCGAAGAAGTCCGAGAAGAGGACTGACCACGATTTCCTTGTAAAGAAAAAAACTTGACAACACACTGTGAGGGCTGTACTATACTATCTGTAAAGGAATTTCACTTAACAACCGCGGAGGTGTTCGAATGACACTTGATAAGACGAACCGGATGAATTATCTGATTGACTTTTATCAGGAGCTTTTGACGCCGAAACAACGGAATTATATGTCACTCTATTACTTAGATGACTTTTCGTTAGGTGAAATCGCCGATGAGTTTGAAGTCAGCCGACAAGCAGTCTACGACAACATAAAACGTACGGAAGCGATGCTTGAACAATATGAAGAACGACTGAGTTTGTTCGCAAAGTATGAACAGCGAAAGATACTTCTTGATCAGTTGAAGCAACTAGACCTTCCGAGCGAAGCTCACGTGACCATTATGGCACTCGAGCAATTAGAGTAGGGGGCAATTTCATGGCATTCGAAGGATTATCGGAACGGCTTCAAGCCAGTCTCGCTAAAATGCGGGGTAAAGGTAAGATTTCTGAAGCGGACGTAAAAGAAATGATGCGTGAGGTTCGCCTTGCGTTATTAGAAGCTGACGTCAACTTCAAAGTCGTCAAACAATTCGTAAATGATGTGAAAGAACGTGCAGTCGGGCAAGATGTCATGACGTCTCTCACGCCAGGTCAGCAAGTCGTCAAAATCGTCCATGACGAATTGACGAAACTGATGGGGTCAGAAGTTTCTCCATTGACGTTATCGAACCGTCCGCCAACCGTCATCATGATGACCGGTTTGCAAGGGGCAGGTAAGACGACGACAGTTGGAAAACTTGCGAATCATTTACGGAAGAAACAAAATCGCAGTCCACTGCTCGTTGCAGCGGATATTTACCGACCGGCTGCGATCAAACAGCTCGAGACATTAGGAAAACAACTCGAACTGCCTGTTTTCTCAATGGGAGATCAGGTCAGTCCACAAGAGATTGTCACTAATGCCCTCGACTATGCAAAAGAGCATCACCACGATATCGTGTTGATCGATACGGCGGGACGCTTACATATCGACGAGGACCTCATGCAGGAACTGGTTGATGTGAAAGAAATCGCCAAACCGAATGAAATCTTCCTTGTCGTCGATTCGATGACGGGTCAGGATGCCGTCAATGTCGCCGAAAGCTTTAATGAAAAGCTCGGTGTGACAGGTGTCATCTTGACGAAGCTCGACGGGGATACTCGAGGCGGAGCAGCACTCTCCATCAAGGCAGTCACCGGAGCACCGATTAAGTTCGTCGGTCTTGGAGAGAAGCTGGACGCAATCGAGCCATTCTATCCGGAGCGGATGGCGTCACGGATTCTCGGCATGGGAGATATGCTGACGCTGATTGAAAAAGCGGAGTCTCAAATGGACGCGACACGCGCCAAAGAGCTCGAAGGCAAAATGCGCGATGCATCGTTCACGTTTGACGATTTCATCGAGCAGTTACAGCAAGTGAAACAGATGGGTCCTTTGGATGAGTTGTTAGGAATGATTCCGGGTGCCGGTAAAGGAAAGATGAAGGGTCTGAAAAATGCCCAAATCGATGAGAAGCAACTTGTTTATGTCGAAGCGATTATTCAATCGATGACAAAACGAGAGCGGACTGAACCGGAAATTCTCAATGCGAGTCGTCGGAAACGGATTGCGCGCGGCAGTGGTCGTAGCATTCAAGAAGTGAACCGATTGATCAAGCAATTTGAAGACATGCGGAAGATGATGAAACAATTCTCCGGCCAAATGGGCAAAGGGAAAAAGAAAGGCGGCTTTGGCCTCCCATTCTTCTAAAAGTCTTTTCACTTTTGCTGGAACGTTGTATACTAGTGAAGTTGTCAATTTGACTAAACCAAAAAATTATTTATTATCTGGAGGGACTTACGAATGGCAGTTAAAATTCGTCTTAAGCGCATGGGCGCAAACAAATCACCTTTCTACCGTGTGGTAGTAGCAGACTCACGTGCACCACGTGATGGCCGTTTCATCGAGCAAATCGGATACTACAACCCGGTTGCTAAACCAGAAGCAGAAGTAAAACTTAACGAAGAGCTTGCTCTTAAATGGCTCGCTGAAGGTGCTAAACCTTCAGACACAGTTCGTAACCTCTTCTCAAAAGCTGGTATCATGGAGAAATTCCACAACGCGAAACTCGCGAAGTAAGACGATTGGAGGTGAGCGAAAGCTTACCTCCTTTTTGTATGGCAAAATAATAACGGGAAACAAGACTTGTGAATAAGGAAGTGGAACAGATGGAATGGTTGGAAGTCGCAAAAATCGCCAACACGCACGGCTTGAAAGGCGAATTGAAACTACTGGCAAGCACAGATTTTCCGGAACAGCGCTTTAAAGTCGGCAATGATGTATTTTTAGAATCAAACGGAACATACACACCGTTTACGATCAGCAGTTACCGGAAACACAAACAGTTCATTATGGTGACGTTCAAAGGAATGCAACACATCAATGATGTCGAGAAATATAAAGGCTCGAAGTTGTATGTTCAGCCGGAAGCCTTACAGGAGCTCGGAGAACATGAATTTTATTATCATGAAATCATCGGCTGTACGGTCTTCGACGGTGAGAACGAAATCGGTGTCGTCTCTGATATTTTAGAAACGGGAGCGAATGACGTTTGGACAATCAAACGTCCTGGTAAAAAAGATGTTCTGATTCCCTATATCGAACAAGTCGTCGCCTCAATCGACGTCGAAGCAAAACGGATTCAAATCACACCGTTACCGGGTTTGATCGAAGGATGAACATCACGGTCCTGACGCTATTTCCGGAAATGTTCACGGCGCTCAATCACTCAATTGTCGCCCGTGCGCAAGAGGAGAAGCGGATTGAACTCAACTATGTCAATTTCCGGGACTATTCGACGAATCGTCATGGGCGCGTCGATGATTCTCCATACGGTGGAGGAGCCGGAATGTTATTGACTCCCCAACCGGTGTTTGACGCGATTGCGGCATTGCCAGAAGCCAACCGGCGAATCATTGCTCTGACACCGACGGGGCGGCGATTTGATCAGCGTCTTGCGGAAGAATGGTCAACCGAAACGGAGCTCGTCTTTTTGTGCGGTCATTACGAAGGCTTTGACCAACGGATCCATGATGAGCTCGTGACGGACGAAGTGTCGCTCGGTGACTTTGTTTTGACGGGCGGGGAACTTGCCGCGATGACGATGATTGACGCCACCGTACGCCTGTTACCGGATGTCCTTGGGAAATCAGCCAGTCATGAAGACGACTCGTTTTCGACCGGATTGCTCGAGTATCCGCATTATACGCGTCCGGCTGACTTTCGGGGTTTAGTGGTTCCGGATGTCTTATTGTCCGGCAATCATGCCCGGATCGAAACATGGCGACGTGAACAGGCATTGAAACGTACGCTTGAACGGCGACCGGATTTACTTGAACAGGCCGATTTGTCCGAGGCTGACCGTCGTTACTTGCAATCAATTTCAGGATTGTCAAACGACTGAAACTGTGATAAGTTAAAACATGTGGCAAAAGCCACCTATTAACGATGTTCCGCTGTTGGATGCCAAGGGCAAATGAAGATACGAACATTGGTGAAAAAAGGAGAAATCATTCATGAACACACAACAATTGTTCCGTGAAATTACACAAGAACAAATCAAGTCAGACGTCCCTGCATTCCGTCCTGGTGATACAGTCCGCGTCCACGTTAAAGTCGTCGAGGGTACGCGTGAGCGGATCCAGCTTTTCGAAGGCGTAGTCATCAAACGTCACGGTGGCGGCATCAGCGAAACGTTTACAGTTCGTAAGATTTCTTACGGAGTTGGCGTTGAGCGTGCATTCCCGCTTCACTCACCACGTGTTGCGCAAATCGAAGTCGTTCGTTACGGTAAAGTCCGTCGTGCGAAACTTTACTACCTCCGTAACCTTCGCGGTAAAGCGGCTCGTATTAAAGAAATTCGTCGTTAATCATGTGAAAAAGTGGCTTGTCTCCGGACAAGCTTCTTTTTTTTACCGTTTATGCGTATACTAGGTTTAGGCAAGAGATTGAGTTGAAGGAGTGGAACGCGTGAAGGAGTTATTTAGTTGGATCAAGGCGCTGGTCGTGGCGCTCGTAATTGCGTTCATCATCCGAACGTTTTTATTCGTTCCGGTCATTGTAGACGGCGAATCGATGATGCCGACGTTACACAATTCGGACCGAATGATTGTCAATAAGGTTCCTTATTATTTCAATGAACCGGAACGGGGAGACATCGTCGTCTTCCATGCAACGGAAACACGGGATTACATCAAACGTGTGATTGCTGTTCCAGGTGATACGATGTACTACAAAGATGATACGTTATACGTCAACGATAAAAAAGTCGAGGAACCTTATTTGAACGAGTTTAAGGCGCAGATGAACGGTGTTCCGTTAACAGAAGACTTTACATTGGAAGAAAAAACAGCACAAACGACCGTTCCCAAAGGAAAAGTATTTGTAATGGGAGATAATCGTCAAAACTCGAAAGACAGCCGGGACATCGGTTTTGTAGACGAAGACCAAATCGTCGGTACGACGAACTTCGTTTTTTATCCGTTTAATGATGTTCGATCGGTCAATTGATGATTTCAGCAAGTAATTAAGAAACGGAGTTCACTGCATGTGGACTCCGTTTTTTTGTTCGGACCGGCACAGGGTTCTTTTCTGGCGAAAAGTTGCGTATACTAGAGAATGGATCGTTTCTCTCGAACAGGCAGTGGATCGGTCACACGAGACACGATGTATAAATCGTTCATTATTAGCAGTCCAAGCACTATGAAAACTTGAGGTGGAAGAAATGACAATACAATGGTTCCCGGGACACATGGCGAAAGCACGCCGTGAAGTCACGGAAAAATTAAAGTTGATTGATGTCGTCATCGAATTGGTGGATGCGCGGTTACCGATGTCGAGCCGTAATCCGATGGTCGAACAAATCACAGCAGGAAAACCGCGACTGATCGTCCTGAATAAATCAGACATGGCTGATGCCCGTCTGACCGAAAAGTGGATGCAGGCACTGCGGAAGGATGGTGTCGACGTCATCGCAGTCGATGCGAAGCATAACAAAGGGTTAGGACAGATTCATGAAGGTGCCTTACGCCTGATGAAAGACAAACATGACCGGATGCGGGATAAAGGGCGGAATCCAAGTGCGATTCGAGCTTTGATCATCGGAATTCCGAACGTCGGGAAATCAACGTTGATCAATCGGTTGGCTGGACGGAACATCGCGATTACAGGCGACCGTCCAGGTGTGACGAAACGTCAACAATGGATCAAAATGAAGACGGGTGAGATGGAACTGCTTGATACACCGGGAATTCTCTGGCCGAAGTTTGATGACCAGCTTGTCGGCTACCGGTTAGCGGCAACGGGCGCCATTAAGGATGATATCCTGAATATTGATGATATTGCCTTGTTTGCAATCCGTGAGTTGATGACTCGTTATCCGGAACAATTAAAACTGCGTTATCGTCTCAAGGAAATCACGGGAGAAGCTGTTGATGTATTAGAAGCCATCGGAAAAAACCGTGGTTTCGTAACCGGCGGCTATGTCGACTTTGAGCGGACAAGTGAAATGTTACTTCACGAGCTCCGAACGGAGAAAATTGGTCGGGTTACGCTCGAGACCGTCGAAGAGTGGGCGACTGTTACAGAATAAGACAGGCTTGGACTTCTCGAGATGAGAAATCCAAGCTTTTTTCGAAAAGGAGTCAAATCATGAACATTACTGAAATCAAAGCACGATTAGCAATCGTCTCACAGGGAGAATTTGAACAAGTAAAAATCGAATTCGCACAAGATACCCGAAAAGGAGTCGTCGCTGCCCTGAAACAAGCAGAACGCCGGTTGTTAAACGAAGAGCAACAACGACTTCAGTTTCAAGAACGATCGTGTTTTGAAGACCAGTACCGCGCGCAAGGTCACCAGCGTATTGCTGGAGTGGATGAGGTCGGTCGGGGACCGCTTGCGGGTCCGGTCGTCGCAGCAGCTGTTATTTTACCAGTGGATTTTTATCATCCCGGGCTGACAGATTCAAAACAGATGTCGAAAAAACAACGACTTGCTGCATATGAGCATATTCAGGAAGTCGCAGAAGTCGCAATCGGTATCGTCGAACCGGAAGAAATTGACCGGATCAACATTTACCAGGCCTCTAAACAGGCTATGCAGCAGGCTGTCGCTCAATTGACGCCGGATGCCCTGTTAGTGGACGCGATGACGCTTGATGTCGATCTCCCACAGGAATCCTTGATCAAAGGGGATGCCCGGAGCATCTCGATTGCAGCAGCAAGTGTCGTCGCGAAAGAAACACGGGATACGATGATGGAACAATACGCCATGATCTACCCGGAATATGGCTTTGACCAACATGCCGGATACGGGACGGCACAACACTTACAGGCACTCGACCGTGTAGGTGTGACGCCGATTCACCGGAAGACATTTAAACCGGTCCTCGACCGACTTTAGGAGGTGAGCTATCGTGCAGATTGAGCATCGTGCCTTATTGCCCTTTAAAATTATTGATTCGGCTAACCAACCGTTGCGTGAAGGGGCAAACGTCATCGGTAAAGTATTGAAACTGCTTCCGGACGGTCTGATGGAACTGCAAGTCGGACAACGTGTCTTGACGGCGGGAACGACAGCCGAGCTAAAAGAAGGAGCGACCTACCGGTTTCTGGTCACGAGTACAGATGGACAGCCCGTTTTAAAAATTGTTTCACAGGAAACCAGTTCTCCGAAATTACCGGTGCTTCCGACATTTGATCGGATTGCTCCACTTTCAGCGGAATCCGTCCCGCAAACGACACGAGAGGTGTTGCAACAGCTGGGTCAAAAAGTGATGGAGGGATCCGGAACAGCCTTCAAACAAGCCATCATCGAGTTGGTTCAACTCGCTCGGAGTGCGGATGGTACAACAGAGGGGCAGCTCGACCGGAAGACGAGTGATCAGGTGCTGGCCCAACAGGTCATTCAAGCAACGAATGAAACCGGACGCGGTATATTTTTGTTTCAATTACCGCAATTTGGTCCTTTCGAAGAAGTCGACGTCACGATGGAGGCACCCTTTGATCAAAAAGAATTTAATCCGGATCACGCACGAATTGCTTTTTACTTAAAACTGCCGAAAGTCGGCGAAATTGCATTGGATTTATTAATCACGGATCGAAAAATCGCGATTTCCGTTTTTCATCCGGATGACCGGATTGCCGCTTTTATGTCCCACTATCAGCCGACCATCGAACAACGTTTGTACGAGCAGGGATATGATTTGATCCGCTTCGAACAAATAGAAGCGGAAAAAGAACGGATATCGTTCCAACCGACGGATCGAAACGGAAGGGTGGATTATCAGATATGAAAAAAGCCATCGCCTTATCATATGAAGAACAGATGCAGGCTCCTAAGGTCGTCGCGAAAGGATCAGAACGGGTGGCGGAGCGAATTCTCGAAGAAGCTCTCCAACACGGTATTCCGATACGGCAAGACGAGACGTTGGTCACATTGCTCGACGCCGTCCAAGTCTCAGAGCAAATTCCAAATGAATTATATGGGGTCATTGCCGAGTTATTCGCCTTTTTATATCAACTCGATCAAACAGGAATTTCGAAGAAATAAATGCTTTCGGTCGATAACGATAGACAGCGCTTCCAATTTTAACTACAATGAAAGAGCCGAAACTAAAGGGGTTAAGGGGGATTTTTTCATGAATGTACATGAATATCAGGCAAAAGAGTTACTTCGTTCGTACGGTGTACCTGTTCCGAACGGAATTGCAGCATTTACAGTTGAAGAAGCAGTCGATGCAGCAGAACAATTGTCAGGTCCGATCAAAGTCGTAAAAGCACAGATTCACGCAGGGGGTCGCGGTAAAGCCGGTGGTGTTAAATTGGCAAAATCGCAAGAAGAAGTGAAAGCATTCGCGACAGAGTTACTCGGCAAAACACTCGTCACGCATCAAACAGGTCCAGAAGGTAAAGTCATCCAACGTCTTCTTGTTGAGGAAGGTTGCGCGATTGACAAGGAATACTATCTCGGGATTGTCCTTGACCGTGTAACGGGACGTGTCGTCATCATGGGTTCAAGTGAAGGCGGAATGGATATTGAGGAAGTCGCAGAAGCAACTCCGGAAAAAATCATCAAAGAAGTGGTTGATCCGGCAGTTGGTTTACAAGCCTTCCAAGCGCGTAAATTGGCGTTTGCAATGGGTGTTCCGGTTAAACTTGTCAATAAATTCGTCGGTATGGTCACGAAATTGTATACATTCTTCGTCGATAAAGACTGCTCGATTGCTGAAATCAATCCACTCGTCACAACAAAAGACGGTGATGTCTTGGCACTTGATGCAAAACTCAACTTTGATTCAAACGCGTTATACCGTCATGCGGATGTCGTTGCACTCCGTGACGAGTCAGAAGAGGATCCACGTGAAGTGGAAGCTTCTAAAAATGACTTAAACTATATCGCACTCGACGGAAACATCGGATGTCTCGTCAACGGTGCAGGTCTCGCGATGGCGACGATGGATATCATCAAGCATTTCAGCGGCGATCCAGCAAACTTCCTTGATGTCGGTGGCGGTGCGACAAAAGAAAAAGTAACAGAAGCCTTTAAATTGATTTTATCGGATGAGAACGTCAAAGGGATTTTCGTTAACATCTTTGGTGGAATTATGAAGTGTGACGTCATTGCAGAAGGTATCGTTGCCGCAACAAAAGAAGTGGGCTTAGAATTGCCACTCGTCGTCCGTCTCGAAGGAACAAATGTCGATGCCGGGAAACAAATTCTCAAAGATTCAGGTCTAGCGATTACAGCAGCTACATCAATGGCAGACGGCGCAGAAAAAATTGCTGCGCTCGTGAAGTAAGGGGGAGCTAAGGATGAGTATTTGGGTAAATGAATCAACAAAAGTCATCATTCAAGGAATTACAGGGAATCAAGGGATGTTCCACGGCGAACAGATGATTGATTACGGAACGAACCTCGTCGGTGGCGTGACACCAGGTAAAGGTGGAACGGAAGTATTAGGAGTACCGGTCTTCGATACAGTAGCTCAGGCAGTCGAAAAGACAGCTGCCAATGCTTCAATCATCTATGTACCGCCTGCATTTGCAGCGGATGCCATCATGGAAGCAGCGGATGCAAACATCGCTTTGATCATTTGTATCACGGAAGGAATTCCGGTTCTTGATATGGTTAAAGTAAAACGTTATCTAGACGGAAAACCAGTCCGTCTGATCGGACCAAACTGTCCGGGTGTGATTACGCCAGGCGTTGCGAAACTTGGGATCATGCCAGGATACATTCATACTCCAGGTCACGTTGGAATCGTTTCACGTTCTGGAACATTGACGTACGAAGCAGTTCATCAATTGACGACAGCAGGAATTGGTCAATCAACAGCAGTAGGAATCGGTGGCGATCCGGTCAACGGAACAGATTTCATTGATACGCTTAAAGCGTTTAATGAAGATCCGGAAACAAAAGCCGTCATCATGCTGGGTGAAATCGGTGGAACGGCAGAAGAAGAAGCGGCTGAGTGGGTCAAAGCCAACATGACGAAGCCGGTCATCGGATTCATCGGTGGACAAACAGCACCTGAAGGCAAACGGATGGGTCATGCCGGTGCAATCATTTCAGGCGGTAAAGGAACTGCTGCAGAAAAAATCAAAACACTTCGTGCCAATGGTATCGAAGTAGCAGAAACGCCAGCTATCATCGGTGAGACGTTGATTCGTGTCATCAAAGAAGCCGGTATTTACGATGAATGTGTCACAGGTTCAACTGTGAACTAAACAAGATGTCAGCTGTCCTGATTTAATCAGGACGGCTTTCTTCTATATAAAAGGAGCGTAATGAATGGACAGAGAACTGTATGCACGTTTTGCGACTTGCCGGGTTCCGTATTCAATCGTTGTCTTGATCGAGCAGTACGGTCTTTTACCGGTAGAGGATTTACCCGTGTCAAGATCCATCAAAAACCGTTATCAGCAAGCCTTACAATTGGATCAAGTCCCAATGAACCTTCTTGTCCCCGGAGACCCGTGTTTTCCGATGTCGTTACTTCAGATTCCTCAGCCCGTTTATGGTCTTTTCTTCAGCGGTGATCCTTCCCTATTACAACAGCCGATGATCAGTATCATCGGAAGTCGTCAACCTTCTCCTTCTCACTCAAAACGTTTATCTTTCTTACGTCCCTTTTTTGAGTCTCCATTCGTCACGGTGTCAGGTGGCGCCCTTGGCATTGATTCTCTTGTACATCGTCTTTCCCTTAAACATCATCAAGCGACGATTGCTGTGTTAGCGAGCGGGTTTGATTACTTGTACCCCGTCCGGCATTCACGACTGTTCCAGCGCATTCAACAAGCCGGACTGCTTTTATCTGAGTATCCCGCTTCAACCCCAGTCAAGAAATATCAGTTTTTGGAACGAAACCGGATCATCTCGGGACTGGCGTCAGGATTGATTATCGTTGAGGCAACCCGGAAAAGCGGAACGATGAACACGGCAGGTCACGCGCTGGAACAGGGAAAAGACGTGTATTGTATCCCTGGTTGTCCAACAGAAAAACACTTTCAAGGGACAAATCAACTGATTGCGGAAGGGGCGATTCCGCTCTTGAATCCGGAAGAAGTTTCAAAAAGTATCTTGATGAACGTTGACAAATAGGAATCGAGACTACTATGATAAGTGAGATTAAAATACGAGTACGCCTCTAATAGGGAGCGATTGTAATGGCAAAATATTTAGTAATTGTCGAATCACCTGCAAAGGCAAAAACCATCAAACGTTATCTCGGTTCAAACTATACCGTGAAAGCTTCGATGGGACATGTCATCGACTTACCGAAAAGTCAAATGGGTGTTGACGTAGAACATGATTATGAACCAAAGTATATTACGATTCGTGGTAAAGGTCCGGTTTTAAAAGAATTAAAAACGGCCGCTAAAAAAGCACAAAAAATCTATCTCGCAGCCGACCCGGACCGCGAAGGGGAAGCAATCGCTTGGCATTTAGCGAAAGCCCTCGGTGTCGATGAATCGACAGAATGCCGGGTCGTCTTTAATGAAATCACGAAAGACGCCATCAAAGATTCGTTCAAGAGACCCCGCAAGATCAACTACGATCTTGTCGATGCACAACAGGCACGGCGTATCTTGGACCGTCTCGTCGGTTACAGCATGAGTCCGTTACTCTGGAAGAAAATTAAAAAGGGCTTGTCAGCAGGACGTGTTCAATCGGTTGCCGTGAAGATGATCATTGACCGCGAGCAAGAAATCAATGCCTTTTTACCAGAAGAATATTGGACGATCAAACTAGAGCTTGATGCCAATGGTGAAAAGCTCGAAGCCAACTTCTACGGGATTGACGGGAAGAAACGTGAATTGCACTCAGAAGAGGAAGTCAATGAAGTATTGGCAAAACTTTCAGAGTCCTTCACGGTCGACTCCGTCACGAAAAAAGAGCGTCGCCGGAATCCAGCCTTGCCGTTTACGACGAGTTCGCTCCAACAAGAAGCAGCCCGCAAGCTGAACTTCCGTGCGAAGAAGACGATGATGATTGCCCAGCAATTATATGAAGGAATCGAGCTCGGCAAAGAAGGAACGGTCGGTTTGATTACGTACATGCGGACCGATTCAACCCGGACATCCGAAACCGCCAACATCGAAGCGCAGGGGTTCATCGAAAATGCATACGGGAAAGAATACATCGCTGTCGAAAAACGGAAAGAGAAAAAAGCAGCGAATTCGCAAGATGCCCACGAAGCTGTTCGTCCGACATCGACGATGCGTGACCCGCAACTTGTCAAATCGTATTTATCCCGCGATCAGTTCCGGTTATACAAATTGATTTGGGAACGGTTCGTTGCGAGTCAAATGGCTCCGGCTGTTCTCGATACAGTCAAAGTCGACTTGGTCTCAAATGATGTCATGTTCCGGGCAAACGGTTCGACGGTCAAATTTGCCGGATTCATGAAAGTCTATATTGAAGATACAGACGATGAGACGGTAACGGACGTCAAGGACGGTTTGTTGCCGCCGCTTGAAGACGGTGAAGTCTTGGAGCAGGAAATGATTGAGCCGAAACAACACTTTACGCAACCACCACCGCGGTATACCGAGGCACGCCTCGTCCGGGCGATGGAAGAACTTGGGATTGGTCGTCCGTCGACGTATGCGCCGACACTCGATACGATCCAAAAACGTGGTTACGTGACGCTCGAAGAGAAAAAATTCCTGCCGACCGAACTCGGGGAACTGGTCATCGATATGATCAGTGATTATTTCCAAGAATTCATCACCGTTCAATTTACGGCGGATATGGAAGCGTTGCTCGATGCAATCGAAAAAGGGGACATGCAGTGGACGGAAGTCGTCGATCCGATTTATAAATCGTTCGAAAAGCGTCTGACACGTGCAGAAGCCGAAATCGAAAAAATCGAAATTAAAGACGAACCGGCCGGAGAAGATTGTGAAGTCTGCGGACACGCGATGGTCATCAAGATGGGCCGTTATGGAAAATTCATGGCGTGCTCAAACTTCCCGGAATGTCGGAACACGAAGCCGATTCAAGTTGAGATTGGTGTTAAATGTCCGACGTGTGGAACAGGTGAGATCGTGGAACGCCGGAGTAAAAAAGGACGCTTATTCTACGGCTGTTCGAATTATCCGGAATGTGAATTCGTCTCATGGGATAAACCGGTCGAAGAACCATGTCCGGTTTGTAGCAGTATGATGGTACAAAAGAAAATCAAGAACGGTGTGAAAGTAGAATGTACGTCTTGCGGACATCATGAAACACGCATCGATCAGGAGCAAGAGGAGGAATGACCGATGAAACGGGTAACCGTAATCGGCGCCGGTCTCGCAGGTTCTGAAGCAGCATGGCAACTTGCGAAACGTGGTGTACAAGTAGATTTATATGAAATGCGACCAGTCAAGCAGACACCTGCTCACCATACCGATCAATTTGCAGAACTCGTCTGCTCGAACTCACTTCGAGCTAATCAACTGACAAATGCAGTCGGTGTATTAAAAGAAGAAATGCGACAACTCGACTCACTTATCCTCAAGGCTGCCGATCTTGCGAGTGTGCCGGCAGGTGGTGCGCTTGCTGTCGATCGACATGACTTTGCCGGATACGTGACGGAAACGTTAAAAAATCATCCGAACGTCACGGTTCATCATGAGGAACTTGAAGCGATTCCGGATGGTCCGACCATCGTCGCGACAGGTCCTTTAACAAGTGCCTCCTTATCCGAATCCCTTAAGCAGTTCACCGGAGAAGATTACCTGTACTTCTTTGATGCTGCCGCACCGATTCTTGACGGCGATACGATTGACCGCGATAAAGTATATTTAAAGTCACGTTATGATAAAGGGGAAGCAGCTTACTTGAACTGTCCGATGACAGAAGAAGAGTTTATGCATTTCCACAATGAGTTGATTCAAGCGGAAGTCGTTCCGTTAAAAGAATTCGAGAAGGAAATCTACTTCGAAGGATGCATGCCATTTGAAGTATTAGCGTCACGCGGACCGAAGACACTTTTATTCGGACCGATGAAGCCGGTTGGTCTTGAAGATCCGAAAACGGGTGAACGTCCGTATGCCGTCGTTCAACTTCGTCAGGATAACTCAGCCGGGACATTGTTTAACCTCGTCGGATTCCAAACGCATCTGAAGTGGGGCGAACAAAAACGGATCATCCGTTTGATTCCAGGTCTTGAAAATGCTGAAATCGTTCGTTATGGTGTCATGCACCGGAATACGTTTGTCAATTCACCGAACTTGTTGCAACCGACGTATCAGACACGAACACGTCCGGATCTATTCTTTGCCGGTCAGATGACAGGTGTCGAAGGATACGTCGAATCAGCTGCTTCCGGTTTGACGGCAGGTATCAATGCGGCTCGTTTAGTTAATGAAGCGGAGCCGATCGCCTTCCCGAAGGAAACGATGATGGGTGCGATGGCGCATTACATCACGACGACGGAAGGAAAGAACTTCCAGCCGATGAATGCAAACTTCGGACTTGTACCGGGACTTGCCAACCAAACCGGTCGAATGAAGAAACCAGAAAAATATGCGCTTCTTGCCGAGCGGGCATTGGAAGCAATCAAAGACTTTACCGATATGTAAGTAAGATGGGGGAGAAGGCGCAATTCAGCGTTCTTTTCTCCCATTTCTTAATTTGTCATAAAAGCGTGATAATTTTGTTATTTTTCCGGTTTTTGGTCTATTGTCAGACTACTTACGGTGTGCTATGCTAAGGGCGATTCGAGTATGAAATGGTTAGAAGGGGGCTCATCAATGGGAGTAGACTCAGAGTTTGACGTACTGCGAAAATCGTTTTTACGGTATGTACACATCGAGCGTCAATTATCTCCAAATACGGGCCGCTCTTATGATCAAACACTTCGACAATACGCCGCTTTTTGCCTCGATCATCAGCTGAGATCGATTGAATTGGCAACTGCACGGCGTTATTTGTTTGCTCTTTATGATCAAAAAGCATCTAAATCAACGATCGCTCAAAAAGTATCTTGTTTGAAACAGTTCGGACGTTTTGTGACGCGGGATACGAATGACGTCAATCCTTTTGAGGGATTGAAGGCACCCAAACGTGTCCAAACGCTACCGACGTTTTTAGTACCATCAGAATACGAACGATTTTTAGAAGTTTTCCGAACGTCGGATTCATTAGGGGTACGGAATGTGGCATTGATTGAGTTGCTGTATGCGTCAGGAATGCGTGTCAGCGAATTAGCCGGATTGAACGTAAAAGATTTAGATCCGGACTTGGAATATGTGCATGTATACGGAAAAGGACGAAAAGAACGGATTACACCAATCGGATCATTTGCGAGAAAAGCCTTATCCGAGTATTTGATGAAACGACAACCGGCCGAGGATGAAGCACAAGCCGTTTTTCTTTCTCGTTCAGGTCGCCGTTTGACAACGGACGGGATTCGGAAAATCTTAAAAAAGGCAGATCCCTTTTTATCGAAACATGTGACACCACATGCTTTACGACATAGTTTCGCGACCGATTTACTGGAACGTGGAGCAGATTTACGAGCGGTGCAAGAATTGCTTGGGCATGCTTCATTATCGACGACAGGGCAATATACACACGTCACGACGGAGCGGCTACGACATGTTTATCAGCAAGCGCATCCGCGTGCCTAAGGGAGGAAATAGCATGTTTCATGCAACGACGATTTTTGCGATTCAACATAACGGTCAATCTGCAATGAGCGGGGATGGACAAGTGACTTTTGGTAATCAAGTCATCATGAAGAAAAGTGCAAAAAAAGTCCGACGTCTCTATGGTGGAAAAGTGATTGCAGGGTTTGCAGGAAGTGTAGCCGATGCTTTTACATTATTCGAAAAGTTTGAAGCAAAACTTGAGATGTACAACGGGAACCTGCAACGAGCTGCCGTGGAATTAGCAAAGGAATGGCGGGGCGATAAAATGTTACGCCAGCTGGAAGCTTTGTTACTTGTCATGGATGGAACACATTTACTTCTTGTTTCAGGTAACGGAGAAGTCATCGAACCCGATGACGGGATTTTGGCCATCGGTTCAGGCGGAAACTATGCGCTTGCCGCGGGTCGGGCACTGGCTCGGCACGCTGCACACATGACGGCCGAGGAAATCGCCCGCGCTGCTCTTGAAACAGCAGGGGAGTTATGTGTATTCACGAATGATCAAATCATTTTAGAAACGATTGGGGGAAGTGCAGATGCATGAATTTACACCGAGACAAATCGTGGAAAAACTAAATGAACATGTTATTGGTCAAGCGGACGCGAAACGAGCCGTCGCGATTGCACTCCGAAATCGTTACCGCCGTCAGTTGCTCGATCCGAGTCTGCGTGATGAAGTGACACCGAAAAACATCTTGATGATCGGACCGACAGGAGTCGGGAAAACGGAAATTGCCCGTCGACTTGCTAAACTGGTCCGTGCACCGTTCGTTAAAATCGAAGCTACGAAATTCACGGAAGTCGGTTATGTCGGACGTGACGTTGAATCAATGGTCCGTGATTTAGTCGAAGCTTCACTACGGCTTGTCAAAGACGAGAAAAAGGAAGCTTTGAAAGAGCGTGCTGAAGCGGTTGCGAATGAACGAATCGTCGATGCCCTTGTCGGTAAAAAAGCTTCGACTGGTCTTGGCGGAGGAAATCCGTTTGAGATGCTGTTCGGTGGAACTCAAAAACCGCCCGAGCAGGAAACTGCCAGCGATACAGCCGATCGATCCGTCATTCGTCAACAATTGTTTCAAGGTCAACTAGAAGACCGCATGATTGATGTGGACATTGAAGAACGCCAAATGGATTTGTTCTCCGGACAACAAGGTATGGAAGGTCTTGCGAATCTGCAGGATATGCTCGGACAAGTCATGCCGAAAAAAACAAAGAAACGTCAGCTGAGTGTCAAAGAGGCACGTCCGATTTTGACAGCAGAAGAAGCGGAACGATTACTCGATTTAAATGAAGTCCACGATGAAGCTGTTCGTCGTGCTGAACAGATGGGAATTATCTTCGTCGATGAAATCGACAAGATTGCAACGAAGGGGCAAGATAGTGCTGGTGTATCACGTGAAGGCGTGCAGCGTGATATCTTACCAATCGTCGAAGGATCGACTGTCGTGACGAAGTATGGTCCTGTGAAGACGGATCATATGTTATTCATTGCAGCCGGGGCTTTCCATATGGCAAAACCATCCGATTTGATTCCGGAGCTGCAAGGACGTTTTCCGATCCGGGTGGAACTCGACAGTCTGACCGAAGATGACTTTGTTAAAATTTTGACGGAGCCTAATCAAGCATTGCTGAAACAATACAAGGCTTTGCTTGGAGCGGAGCAAGTCCATGTCACGTTTACCGAAGACGCGATTCGTCAAATTGCACGGATTGCGGCACAAGTAAATGATGAAACAGATAATATCGGTGCTCGCCGTTTATATACCATCATGGAACGTGTATTAGAAGAATTATCGTTTGAAGCGGCAGAGATGCCAGAGACAGACGTCACCATCACACCACAATATGTCATGGACCGCGTCGGAAAAGTAGCAGATGATCGTGACTTAAGTCAGTTCATCTTATAAGTGGAGGAAGAAAATCATGAATTTATTGGCAAAAACACGAAAGCTCAACACGATGTTACAACAAGAAGCAAGCACACATGTCGACTTTAAGGTCATGGCAGATCGTTTAAGTGAAGTTATGGAATCAAATACCTTTATCGTCAGCCGTCGTGGAAAGTTATTAGGAATTGCGATTAAACAACAAATCGAGAATGCACGGATTCGTGGATTCCTTGAAGAGCGTCAGTTTCCGGAAGATTATACGAAAAAATTGTTTAATGTGACGGAAACGACAGCGAACATCGCAATCGACAGTGAGCATACAGCTTTCCCGATCGATAACCGCGATATGTTCGAGACATCAAAAACGACGATTGTTCCGATCATCGGTGGCGGTGAGCGACTTGGAACACTTGTCCTTGGCCGGATGCTCGAAGATTTTAATGAAGAGGACTTGGTGCTTGCGGAATACGGAGCAACAGTTGTCGGAATGGAAATCTTACGTGAGAAAGCTCATGAAGCGGAAGATAAAGCGCGGAAGAAAGCCGTCGTTCAAATGGCAATCAATTCTTTATCGTATTCGGAACTTGAAGCCATCGAACATATCTTCGAAGAGTTGGACGGAAACGAAGGATTACTCGTGGCCTCTAAAATTGCCGATCGTGTCGGCATCACGCGTTCAGTCATCGTCAATGCGTTGCGGAAACTTGAAAGTGCCGGCGTCATCGAGTCCCGTTCGCTTGGTATGAAAGGGACATATATCAAGATTTTAAATGACAATTTCCTCTATGAGTTAGAGCGCATTAAATCGAACTAAAAAAAGGAAGAATTAGAATTTAAAAGAAGACCTAGTAAAGTACTAGGTCTTCTTTTTTTTATAGGTATTATTTATCATTTTTATAAGAAAAGGGTTTAAAAAGCGAAATACTAACATCTCATTCCCCTATTTTTCAAAAAACTTCTTTTCAAACATTGACCTATTTGTTTCAATTATTTCAGATATGTTACTAACCGCTTACTTTATAATACTAATTTTTACCAGATAAATAGAGGTGGAGGTTGAATGATGAACTGGCTTGGTTCAGATTATGCAACAATGACACAGGCCGTCGATCGGACGGTAGCTGCGCAGAAAGTAATTTCAGCAAATATTGCGAACGTCGATACGCCTGGATATAAATCAAAGCGCGTAGTGTTCGGAGATGTCTTGGATTCTGAAATGAAAATGAGTTTAAAACGACACGCGACGATCGGTACGTCAGGAAGTATCGTCGAACAATCGTCTGCTATGCGTAACGATGGGAATGGGGTCGATATTGACCTCGAAATGTCTGAATTATCACGCAATCAAATTGAGTACGAAGCATTGGTCGAACAATTGAACCGGAAATTTTCCGGAATCCAGTCTGTCATCCGGGGAGGACGTTAATTCATGAGTATGTTTTCAGGTTTTCATACGTCCGCAACGGGATTGACGGCACAGCGTCTGCGACTCGATACCGTCTCTGCGAATATCGCCAATGCTCAGACGACACGCGGTGAGCTAGTTGACGGAGAATGGCAACCATATGCCCGCAAATTAGCCGTTTTGAAAGAAACAGGCAACGGGGTGACAGTCAGCGAGATTCGAAAAGATCAAGAACCATTCAAATTGGAATACAATCCGAATCATCCAGATGCGGATGAACTGGGATACGTTAAAATGCCGAACGTCGATCTACTGAAGGAAATGGTCGACATGATGGGGGCGACACGTTCTTATGAAGCGAACGTCACGGCGTTGAATGCAACAAAAGCAATGTTGGTTAAAGCGATGGAAATCGGCAAGTAAGAAGGAGATGACACGATGGCGATTCAACCGATTCAAAGTATGCAAATGGTCTTACCGTCTCAATCGGTTACCAAAACGACACCAAGTGATTTCAGTGAAGTATTGAGTCAGGCCATGAACGGTCTGAACGAGGCGCAACAAGCCTCTTCGCAAGCACGAGTAGATCTTGCGACTGGAAAAACGACAGACTTACATAACATCATGATCAAAACAGAAGAAGCATCGCTTTCTATGCAACTCGCTATCGAAGTCCGGAATAAAGGCATCGAAGCATACCAAGAAATGATGCGTATGCAACTGTGATTGTTGAGGAAAGCGTGGGAGATGTTTGATGAATGAAGGACTAAAAACGCGCTTTGGCGCATTAAAAATGACATGGCAGGAATGGTCGCTCGTTAAAAAAGCAACGATCATCGGAATTATCTTATTTCTAATTGCAGCTATCATTGTTGCAGCCATTTGGTTAAGTAAACCAACGATGACACCGCTCTACTCAAAGTTGTCACCACAAGAGGCTGGGCAAGTGACTGAGAAATTAAATGAAGATGGTGTACAGTCCGAAGTCGTCAGTGGGACAGACGGTGTAACGATTCTTGTACCGGAAGAAAGTGCCGAAAACTTAAAAGTGGAGTTGGCGACAGCTGGAATACCTAAATCAGGTCAAATCGATTATTCATTCTTCAGCGAAAACGCCGGATTTGGAACAACAGATAAGGAAATGAACATTCTCGAGCGGGACACGATGCAGACGGAATTAGAAAATCTGATTACGCAAGTCAACGGGATTGATGCTGCGAAGGTCATGATTACATTACCGGAAAAAAGTGTTTTCTTATCAGATAAAGAAGAGACGTCAACTGTCTCAGTCGTCTTGACATCAAGCGCCGGCAGCGACTTGAATCAGCAGACGGTTCAAGGTCTGTATCATCTGATTGCGAAAAGTATCCCGAATCTAAAAGAAGAAAACATTACCATCATGGATCAGTACTTTACGTATTATGAGCCGGGTAAGGGAGCACAGACTGCAGGAGGAACGGATCCGATGCAGCTGAAGAAAACGACGGAAAAAGATTTACGCCAACAAATTCAGCAGATGCTGTCAGTCGTTCTCGGTCCACAAAAAGCACTGGTTTCTGTTACCGCAGATGTCGATGTCACGCAACGGCAAGAGGAACAAAAATTAGTTGAACCGGTTGATCCTGATAAAATCGAGGGAATCGTGACATCGGCAGAGAAAGTCGCTGAAGCGTATACGGGAGCGGCAAATGAAGGAACTGCAGGAACGGGTGAGAATGAGACCATTAACTTCCCGCAAGGTACAGGTACGGCAGGAGACACAAGTGAGAAGACGCACGATATCATCAATTACGAAGTCAATCGAATCACAAAACAGATTACCGGTGCGCCGTATGAAATTCGGGATTTAGGAATTCAAGTCATCGTTGAGCCACCTAAAGGACAAAATCAAATTGATCCGCAACTTCAAACAGATTTACAGACTATGATGTATTCGATCATTCGTACTTCACTGACGAAGACGGATGCGAAGACGACCTTAACCGATGCAGAGCTTGCGAATAAAGTCGTCGTCATGTCAAGACCATTTGCCGAGACACCGAAACAGACAGTAACAACGGAAACAACACCGATGTGGGTCTGGTTTGCATTAGGTGCCGCAGCACTGGTCGTAGTAGGAGCCATCTTCCTGTTGATGCGTAGAAGAAGAACAGCTGAAATTGAGGAACTGGAAGAATGGACTCCGATTGAGACAGAGATTCCTGAACTGTCGACAGAGGACACAAGTGAAGGAACGGTCAAACGGAAACAGCTTGAGAAGCTTGCCGCATCCAATCCGGATGAATTTGCGAAGTTGTTACGCACCTGGTTAGCGGAGGATTGATGAGATGAAGAAGTTAGAGATGAGTAGTCGGGAAAAAGCCGCCATTTTAATGATTTCGCTTGGTCCGGAAGTCGCGGCCAGCGTATACAAACATTTGTCTGAAGAAGAAATGGAATGGCTGACATTACAGATTTCGAGCATGAAACGGATTGATCCGGATGAGAAGCTCGAAGTGTTAGAAGAATTCCATGAATTAGCGACAGCGCAAAATTATATCACGCAAGGTGGTATCGGATTCGCCAAATCCGTGTTGGAAAAAGCATTAGGTGAAGAGAAGGCGATGGAACTCATTTATCGTTTGACGTCGACGCTTCAAGTGAGACCGTTTGAATTTGCCCGCAAAGCGGATCCGAAACAATTGCTGAACTTCATTCAAAATGAACATCCGCAGACCATTGCCTTGGTCTTGGCGCATCTGGATCCGGTCAAATCGGGACAAATTTTATCAGAACTTCCGGCAGAAGCCCAGTCAGATGTCGCCCGACGGATTGCAACGATGGACCGGATGAATCCAGAAATCATCAGTGAAGTCGAACAAATTCTTGAACGGAATTTATCGCAAGCAGGAATGCAGGATTATGCCCAATCTGGCGGAATCGAGGCAGTAGTTCAAGTCTTGAACGGTGTCGATCGGACGACGGAACGAACGATTCTCGATACGCTTGAAATTCAGGATCCAGAGTTGGCGGAAGAAATCAAAAAGCGGATGTTTGTCTTTGAAGATATCGTTACGCTCGACGCACGTGCCATCCAACGGATTATCCGGGAAGTTTCGAATGAAGACTTATTGCTTTCACTTAAAGTTTCATCGGAAGATGTCAAAGAAATGGTGTACCGCAATATGTCCCAGCGAATGGTCGAATCGTTCAAAGAGGATATGGAATTCATGGGACCTGTACGCTTACGGGATGTCGAAGAAGCACAAAGTCGTATTGTTGGCATCATCCGTCGCCTAGAAGATATGGGTGAGATCGTGGTAGCCCGTGGTGGAGGAGATGATATCGTTGTCTAACGTCATTAAGCGTCAAGTTGTTTTCGACCGGACGCAACGAACGATTTTCCATCAGACGGAATCCGAGCAGGTGACTGAAACCGAACCGCTTGTTTCTTATGACGAGATGATGCGGGAAGGACAAGCCCAACTAAAGCAACAGCAGCTGTTGATCGAACAACAAGAACAAACACGGCGGGCTGATTTGGAGCAAGAGCGGCTTCTCGTGTTTGAAGAAGCGAGACAACAGGGTTACAAAGAAGGGTATCAGTCGGGTCAACAAGCTGGACAAACACAATACGAACAACGGATTGAGGAAACAAATCAACTTGCGAACCGGCTCGAACAGATGTTTTCAGAACGAGTCCTCCTGATGGAAGATGAATTGTGTGCACTGGCCCTTCAATTGACACATCAGTTTTTGGAGCAGCTTCACGATAAGGATGAAGAAGCACTTTATCAGACGATTCAACAGTTGATTCTTCAATTTAGAGATCGCGAAAAATTGATTGTCTATACATCAGCTGAAGATTTTGAACGGGTTGTCTTACTGGATGAACGGTTACAGACCATTTTAGGAGGGACGGCAACAATCCGTTTACGGATTGATCCCGAGCTTCCTGCACGAGATTTCCGGATTGATTCAGAGAACGGTGCCATCACGGGTGGATTGTCAATCGGTTATCAACGATTAATGGAGCAACTCACCGAGGTGTTACACGATGTATAAACTCAAACAGTTACAAGCAGCGATTCGAGATGTTCGTCGGGAAGAACTTGTCGAGCATTCTGGTAAAGTCGTTCAAGTCATTGGCTTGATGATTGAATCACGTGGTCCGACAGCTGTTGCCATCGGCGAGCGGTGCTTGATCCGGATTCATCGTGGAGACGAGATTGAGGCAGAAGTCGTTGGATTTCGAGAAGGACATGTACTATTGATGCCTTATGGTGAAACGACGGCCATTGCACCGGGATCGATTGTCATCGCAACAGGAAAACCGCTTCATGTTCCTGTCGGAGATGATTTGATCGGGAAAGTCCTGGATGGTCTCGGACGTTCGCTAGACGGGAAATCACTGGCGCATTTACGGACGACTTCAATTGTCCGTAAGCCGCCAAGTCCACTCGATCGTCCGCGGATCGATCAAGTGTTATCGACAGGTATTCGTGCCATCGACGGTTTATTGACCGTCGGACAAGGGCAACGAGTCGGACTATTCGCAGGATCGGGTGTCGGTAAATCGACATTACTCGGTATGATTGCCAAACGATCGACGGCTGATATTAATGTCATCGCCTTAATCGGTGAACGGGGCCGTGAAGTGAAGGAATTCATTGAGGCGGAGTTAGGTGAGGAAGGCATGAGCCGTTCGATCATCGTCGTAGCGACGAGTGATCAGCCGCCACTCGTTCGACTCAAAGGAGCGTATACGGCAACGGCAATCGCTGAATATTTTCGGGATCAAGGAAAAAATGTCGTATTGATGATGGACTCCGTCACACGTTTTGCCATGGCTCAACGTGAAATTGGCCTGGCGACCGGTGAACCACCTGCTTCGAAGGGATATACACCGAGTGTATTCGCCTTACTTCCACAACTGTTGGAACGAAGCGGGAAAACGACAGAAGGTTCCATTACGGCATTTTATACCGTACTGGTTGACGGCGATGATATGAATGAACCGATTGCGGATGCGGTCCGCGGAATTCTTGATGGTCATTTTGTCCTCGACCGAAATCTCGCTAATAAAGGACAATATCCGGCGATTCACATCTTACGCTCCATCAGCCGGGTCATGAATCAAATTACTTCGACCGAACATAAAGATAGTGCGATTACGTTCAGACAGTTATTGTCGACATACCTCGATGCCGAGGATTTAATCAATATCGGTGCTTATAAAAGTGGTACAAACCCTGACATTGATCGGGCTGTTGAAAAATATCCTGAATTGATCGGTTTTTTAAAACAACGGGTGGAAGAAAAAAGCCATTTCGAAGATGGCATGGATCGTCTGATTTCGACAATCCGTTAAGGGAGGGCGCGAATGAAAACCATATATGAACGTATTATTCCTTTAGCGGAAGCGGAAAAGGATCGTGTTTCAAAACATACTGCTGAAAAAAAGAAGCAATATGAAGTCGAGGTCGAGAAACTGTACCATCTTCTCGTTCGTTATGAAGCTTTTTTAAAAGCACAAAATGAAACAGGAACGGTTGAGCTGCTTGCTTCTCAATACCGTGAACGTGCACGTGATGTCGTCAAACAACAGATTGAGCGACAACAGCTATACGTGACCCAGGCGAAAAATCAGTATGAACGGGCTCAAGTCGATTTAAAAGAGGCTTTGATTGAAGAAAAGAAATTTACACGACTGCAATCAAATCAATTAGAAGAAAATCGGCGGACACTCGCTTTGGTGGAACAGAACCAAATGGATGAATTAGCATTATTGCAGTTTGGAAGAAGGCGAACGACATGAGTGAGAACAAGTCATCAAAACAATGGATTTTGCCCTTATTAATCATCCCGTTGTTATTGTTATTATTTACAGCCTATCTCGTATTAAATTACGCTAATGGGCGGCCGATTTTTTCATTGCCTTTTGCGTCAGAAGAAGTAACGAACACGAAGGTAACGTCTTCAAAAAGTTCGGAGATCGAACAACGTTTGAAATTAGCAAACGCTGAAATCAAAAAACTACGGGCAAAGACGACTGATCAAGCAGAACTCATCCAAGCGAAAGAACAGGAAGTCGTCCGGTTGATTGCGGAACGGGATCGGTTGAAAAACACGCCGGCTACACCTGCAACGACAGTGACAGATAAGTCTGCGTCGAAAAAGACTGCTGATGTGACAGATGTCTATGCGGAGATGACGCCGAAAGATGCAGCCAATATTTTTAACGAATTGAGTCCGACGGAAGTCGTTGCAATCATTAAAGAAATTGATGCTGAACAACAGGCGGCCATCATGGCAAAGATGGATCCTAAAAAAGCTGCAGCGTTGACACAATTGTTGGCAGTCCAATAAGGGGTGAGAAAATAAAATGAACTTGACGACGGATGTACAGCAAGCACAAACAGCTAAACCGGTTACGAAGTGGAACGGGAAAGAGCTCCCAGCGAATGGCGTTGGAAATTTTGCTTCGTTACTTCAATACTTAGTGCAACCTCTAGCTGAGGGCGTACAGAATCCTTCACTGGATCAACAGACAATACCAACTGAAGTGGAGACGAATCTTGAAGTCAAACCGCTGTTGGAACAATTGACCGCACAGCCGGAAAAAGTCTTAAAACTTTTGGAGCAACCCGAAGTAGAAGGTATGATACATGATCCAAAAAAAGCGACGGAGCTGATTCAGTTCATCAAGTTGATACAAGACGGACAACAAGGACAAGCGATGGAGTTATTCGAACAATTTCCTGTCTCGGTCCAACAAGTACTCGCAGCGGCCGTTTCAACTGTCATCGGAGTCGATAAGGAAAATGTGAAATCAAATGAATTACCGGTCGGAATGAATACTCCGGTTATACGGATGACTGACACTCCAGGAATTGCCTTGTCAACTCCACCGGTGAGTAATCCCACGTTGGTTGATTCTACAGGCATCAAAAAAGATGCAGTTGTGACTCCGTTTTCGAACCGTCTTGTACTTCCTGAACAAAATACACCAACACTGAAAACAAGTGTCATGACTAAAAAGGTGATTGAATCCATTCAGATAGCTGCTGATCCGGAAGGGAAAGACCAACCATCAGCACTAACCGGTTTGAAATTTGAACGAATGAACAGTGCATTAGGAGTAGGCGTTCGGCCATCCGTCATGCAGCCAAGTGTCGATGATCAACTCACGTCACGGATTGAAGCGGCGATGAAACAAGCACCATTTTTAAAAGGCGCGGACGGTTCGACAAGGATGTCCATCCGATTATATCCAGAACAGTTGGGTGAGGTCGTCATCCAATTGGATAAAAAAGATGGTTTATTGACGGTAAAGCTTTTCGCAGCGACGGAACAAGCGAAACAAATGCTGGATCAGCAACTAGGAAAGTTACATACTTCGTTGCAGCCGCAAGCACCATTCGTCAAAGTCGAAACCGGGATGTTAGCATCGAGTGTCAAAGACTTTGAACAAGGTTTACCGCAAGAACGACGAGAGCGTCAGCAAGAAGAACCTGCACCGTACGAAGAAGAACTAGAGGAGGATGAAGATGACTGAATCCATCAAAAATGATGCGTCGTCCTATCAGTTACCGGAGAAAACGAAAGTACCATCCAGTAACTCGATGGACAAAGACATGTTCATGAAAATCCTGATTGCCCAACTGTCCAATCAAGATCCGACGGCACCGATGGAAGACAAGGAGTTCATTTCGCAGATGGCTCAGTTTTCTTCTCTTGAACAGATGCAAGCGATTGGAAAAGGGATGGATACGATGATGCTCAATCAGCATGCGGCGGCTCTGATGAACTATAGTAATTTGATTGGAAAAAGTGTCAGCTATGAAGGTGAGACTGTCACGAAAGATGCGACAGGAGCAGATGTGACATCGACCGGTAAAGTGACGGCAAACGTCCTCAGTGTAAAGCGTGACGGGGTCGATGTCATTGCCGAGTTATCGAACGGAAAAAGTGTCAGTGTCTACGAATTGACTGAAATTAAAACAAAGGAGGAAAAATAATGTTACGTTCAATGTATTCAGGAATCAGTGGGTTAAAGAACTTCCAAACAAAGTTAGACGTCGTCGGGAATAACATCGCCAACGTCAATACATTTGGTTATAAAAAAGGCCGTGTCACGTTTAAGGATCTTGTCAACCAATCAGTTGGTTCCGCATCAGGTAATGGTGGAGGTGTCGGTGGGACAAACCCGAAACAGGTAGGACTCGGGGCCTCGATGTCAACGGTCGATAACGTTTACAATCAAGGAGCGTTACAAAATACAGGTCGAACGCTTGATGTCGGGATTTCCGGTGAAGGATTCTATCAAGTCTTAACGGCAGACGGTGTGCGTTATTCTCGTTCCGGTAACTTTTATACAGATCTTCAAGGGAATATCGTAACGGGAGATGGAAATTATCTCGTAGGATTGTCTGATCCACCGCCTGCCAACCCTGGACAGCCACCTGCCGATCAAGCAAACCTACCTGCCAACCAATACGATGCTCAAGGTCAAATCACAAACAAAGTAAATAATGGCTACATGAAGTTACAAATTCCGACAGGAGCACAGAACCTTGCAATCGGAAAAGATGGACTAGTCACGTTTGTCGATGGAACGGGTAACTTGCAACGAGTTGGTTACGTATCAATGGCTAATTTTGCTAACCCGGGTGGTCTTGAAAAATCAGGAGTGAACTTATTTGCCGCTTCTCAAAACTCGGGTATCGCAGCGACTGGAACGCCAAGCACAAACGGTCTTGGTCAATTAACATCCGGAACACTTGAAATGTCAAACGTCGACTTATCGGAAGAGTTTACGGAAATGATCATCGCCCAACGCGGATTCCAGGCGAACACCCGGATCATTACAACATCAGATCAGATTTTAGAAGAACTCGTTAACTTGAAACGATGATTACTTTAACGACATTACGTGAAACACCGCTTGTCTTAAATGCAATCTTAATCGAAGCGGTCCGGTCGACACCCGATACGACGATCCAGTTGGTCGGGGGACAGACTTATGTCGTCAAAGAAACATTGGAAGAGGTAAAAGCAGCCACAATCGATTTTTACCGACAAGTCGGTTTAACGGGCTTGAACAGTGCTAGGAGGCTCGAAGATGGCAGAAGAAAAGAAGAAGAGTAAGTTGAAATTACCACTCATCATGGTCGTCGTCGCGATTATGATGGTAGGCGCGGGCTACATGCTTTCAAAATATTTGTTAACGAGTGATCCGACCGAAGCGAAAGTCGAACAACCGACAGGAGCGGAACTCGAAGAGCGAAGTTTTCAAACAGATGATTTAACGACGAACATTGCAGACGAACGATTCTTAAATGTTCAGTTTACAATCGTCACGGATGACGCGGCGACGCGGGAAGAACTGGAGTTACGCAAGTTTCAAATCAACAATATCATCTTAGGGGATTTAGCTTCGATGAAAAAACAAGATTTAGATTCTAAACAAGACATGGCGAAACTCGAAGAAAAATTACGGGGGCAATTTAAAAAGCTCCTGCAAGAAGGCGATGTTCAACGTGTCTACACGACGAAAAAAATCATCCAGTGAGGTGGCCGCATGAGCGAAGTATTATCACAACATGAAATTGACGCCCTGCTATCAGCCATTTCAAGCGGAGATATGGAAGTCGAGGAAATACGCAGTCAAGAAGAAGAACGTCGTGTGAAAGTCTATGACTTTAAACGGGCGTTGCGATTCTCAAAAGACCAAATGCGGAACTTAACGCGGATTCATGAACAATTCGCCCGAGTCTTGACGACCCATTTCTCAGCACAGCTTAGAACATACGTCCAGTTTACGGTCAATACGGTCGAACAGCTGCCTTATGATGAATTCATTCATTCCATTCCGAACATGACCTTGATTAATTTAGTGAATCTTCATCCGTTAGACGGACGGGTCATCTTCGAAGTGAATCCGAACATCGCGTATGCGATGCTCGATCGATTGCTCGGCGGACCGGGTGAAGGCATGAATAAGATTGAGAACTTGACGGAAATCGAAACCCGGATCTTGACGCAGTTATTCAAACGCGCCTTTGTTCAATATGGGGCAGCGTGGGAATCGATTGCCGAAATCGAAGCCGAGTATGATGATTTGGAAATCAATCCACAATTTCTTCAACTCGTCTCACCGAATGAAACGGTCATTCTCGTCTCGATTTACGTGACGGTCGGAGAAGTAAGCGGAACGCTTAATGTCTGTCTGCCGTTCGTAACACTCGAACCAATCATTCCGAAACTTTCGAGTCACTTTTGGATGCAACAAGAGAAACGAAAGTCAGCCGATAACCAAGAGTCAGAACATATGCAAACACAGTTGATGGGATCAATCGTCGATTTGAAAGCAGTGCTCGGCCAGACGGAACTTTCGTTTGGAGAATTGTTACACCTCGAGGTAGGCGATTGCCTGTCCCTCCAGACACGTACATCCGATCCGGTTGAATTGTTCGTCGATGATCGGAAAATGTTCAAAGCGCGGCCTGGTCTGAACGGGAAGCATCTCGCTTTACAAGTCTTACAACGAATTGAGGAGGAATAACATGAGCGATATGCTTTCGCAAGATGAAATCGATGCATTATTACGTGGAACCCCATCGGCTGAAGAACCAACCGATACCCAATCAATAGACGATTTACATCAATTGGATGAGATGGAAATTGATGCGCTTGGAGAAGTCGGGAATATCTCGCTAGGGAATTCCGCGACGGCTCTGTCCGCGTTATTGAATCAAAAAGTCGAAATCACGACACCACACGTGCGGATGATTACGATGGAAGAATTGCGGAGTCGTTATCCGATTCCCCACGTCGCCCTTCGTGTCGGATATACAGAAGGATTCAAGGGAGAAAACGTTTTAATTTTGACACAACGGGATGCTTCCGTCATTGCGAATTTGATGATGGGCGGCGATGGTGTCGTTGACGAGAGTCTTGAAATGGAACCGATTGCGTTATCTGCCGTCCAGGAAGCGATGAACCAGATGATGGGAGCGGCTGCGACCTCAATGTCGACCGTTTTCTCAATGCGTATCGATATCTCGCCTCCAGCGGTCGAAGTTTTTGATTTCTCGCAAGAAAAAAGTATCGTGGATAGCTTCTCGTTATGGGAAAGCATGGTCATCATCGAGTTTGATTTGAAGATCGGAACGCTGATCGATTCAAAAATCGTACAATTGGCACCACTTGAATTTTCCAAACAACTGATTCAGAAATTATTCAGTGCCAGTACGACAACGACCGAACCGGCACCCACAGCTCAAGTCCCTACACCAGAACCGGTCCGGGAACAGCCGGCCGCGCCACAGCCACAACCGGAACCCCGGTATGAAGCACCGCCGGAATACAAAAAAGAGCCGGTTGGTGTCAGTCCTGTCCAATTCGGTCAGTTCTCTGAAGTGCAACAAGAAGGTCCGCCCGGAAATATCGGCATGCTCTACGATGTACCATTGAATGTCACAGTCGAACTGGGACGGACACGCCGGTCAGTCCGGGACATTTTGGAACTGACGCAAGGTTCAATCATTGAACTGGATAAATTAGCAGGAGAACCCGTTGACGTGTTCGTCAATAATACATTGATTGCAACGGGTGAAGTCGTCGTCATCGAAGAAAACTTCGGTGTCCGGATTACAGAGATTGTCAATAAAAAAGAACGTCTGCGGATGTTCTAAGGAGGAAATAGGATGAGTGCAAAAGTTTTGATTGTAGATGATGCAGCTTTCATGAGAATGATGATTAAGGAAATTTTATCGAAGAACGGCTATGACGTCGTCGGTGAGGCGGAAAACGGACGTGAAGCAGTTTCGAAATATAAAGAGTTAGCGCCGGATCTCGTCACACTTGATATCACGATGCCGGAAATGGACGGGATTTCAGCATTAAAAGAAATCAAAGCCTTTAACCCGGCTGCCAAAGTCATCATGTGTTCTGCAATGGGACAACAATCGATGGTCATCGATGCGATTCAAGCCGGAGCAAAAGACTTCATCGTTAAACCGTTCCAGGCAGACCGTGTACTCGAAGCCGTTTCGAAAACCATTTCATCATGAGAAGACTGACCTGTTTGACCTGTCTTCTCCTGTTCCTGCTGACGCATCAGGTCGGTGCCGAAACAGTGGAAGAGAAGCTCAACCCATCTAAGAAAAATGAACCTACAACACAACAGGTCGACGGGTCATCGACAGTCGTCACGGTCGTAAAAATCGTCGTGACACTCGCAGTTTTGATTGGTGGATTCCTTCTTGCCGTCCGTTTCATCAATGAACGGACAAAGGGAGTCCGTCAATCGAGCCGACTGTCGCATCTCGGTGGTGTCCCGCTTGGCAAAGATCGATCCGTTCAGCTCGTGAGGGTTCACGGTAAGATTTATGTTGTCGGTGTCGGTCAGAACGTTGAACTGCTTGATACGATTGAAGAAGACGACGAATGGTTAGCAACGGATACATCCGACAGCCTACCACATCCGTCAGCCGCATCCCCGTTTCTGGAATCATTTAAGCAACAGCTCGATCAGTTCCAGAAGAAACGAGGACGGTCATGACGACGATTGAAAACTTGATTTCCTTGGATACGCCGTCCGGGACGGCGACTTCCATCAAATTACTGGTCTTACTTACGCTTTTATCATTAGCACCGTCGTTACTGATTTTGATGACTTGTTTCACACGCGTCATCGTCGTCTTATCCTTTGTTCGTTCTGCTTTAGGAACACAACAAACACCGCCTAACCAACTGCTCGTCGGACTGGCGTTATTCATCACATTGTTCGTTATGGCACCTATTTTAACAGAATTGAACACGACGGCATTACAACCGTACATGGACGACAAAATCAGTCAAGAGGAAGCCTTTGATCAAGCCGGAGGAACGATGAAACGTTTTATGTCTCAATACACGCGGAGCAATGACTTAGAACTGTTTTTGAAGTATGGCAATTACGAGAAGCCCGAGAAGGTGGAAGATATTCCGCTCGTCGCGTTAGTACCGGCCTATGCCATCAGTGAGTTAAAGACGGCGTTTCAAATCGGATTTATGATTTTCATTCCGTTCCTCGTCATCGATATGGTCGTTTCGAGTGTCTTGATGTCGATGGGGATGATGATGTTACCACCGGTCATGATTGCCTTACCGTTTAAATTATTATTGTTCATTTTAGTAGATGGTTGGCATTTGATTGTCGAATCACTACTCGTCAGCATGCGATAGGGAGGGACGACATGACGCAGGAAATGATTATTCAATTAGCCAGTTCGGCCGTCTGGACCTTGTTAAAGGTGTCAGCTCCGCTCTTGCTCGTCTCACTCGTCGTTGGACTTCTCGTCAGCATCTTGCAGGCGACGACTCAAATTCAAGAGCAGACCTTATCGTTTGTTCCGAAGATTGTTGCCGTTTTTTTAGCACTCGTCTTTTTTGGACCATGGATCATGGAAGAACTCAAAACGTTTACGATTGAAATCTTCAAACAGATTGCCGAGGTTTCGCGAAAATGACGTTACTGTCCTTTGTCAGTGTTTTTTTACTTGTATTTGGCCGACTTGTTGGATTTTTAGTGGCTGCTCCTTTGTTTTCATCGAAGCAGTTACCCGCTCAGCATAAGTTGGCAATTGCTGCAGGACTTGCCTATTTTGCCAGTTACGCGGTCAAGACAACGGTTCAAGTCGATGACATCGATTTCTTTTTTCGAATGGGAACAGAAGTCATCATTGGGCTCGCCCTCGGTTTGCTCGCCAGTTTTTTACTGTATGCGCCACAAATGGCCGGATCAATCATTGATTTACAGATGGGGCTGGCGATGGCTTCCGCATATGATCCGATGTTTGGTGGTCAATCGCCGATCGTCGGTCGATTTTTTTACATGTTGACACTGCTCGTGCTGCTGGCGTCAGATATGCATTTGATTTTACTGGATGGCATCTATACGAGTTTTAAAATCTTTCCGCCCGGCAGTGCGATTAACGTTTCCGGAGAAGCCGGCATGAGCTTAGTCGTTCGTGTCGTCGGGCTCGCGATGCTCACGGCTCTTCAAATGGCGATGCCACTTGTGGTTGCCTTGTTTTTAGTCGATTTGGCGCTTGGTTTTTTAGCGAAAACCGCACCCCAGTTCAATATTTTTGCGATTGGATTTTCCGTCAAGTTATTGATGGGTTATGCGATTTTGTTTTTACTCGCCGGAGCGACCATTACCGGGATTTCCCGATTTGTTCCCTTATTACAAAACGTACTGTCCGATGCGATTCAATTACTAGGAGGTTGAGATGAAAAAATACACATTAACGCTTGACCTCCAGTATTTTGCGGGCGAAAAGACGGAAAAGGCATCACCCCGAAAACGTGATGACTCTCGGAAAAAAGGTCAGGTCGCAAAGTCGGCTGATTTAACGAGCAGTTTGATGTTGTTCGGAATGTTCTTGATTCTATTTTTCTTTGGTCCGTTTTTAGGGAAACGGTTCGTCATGGTATTAGAAGATGGGCTGAGCGCCCAAACGGTTTTAGTCGCTGTCGAAGAAGGACGCGTCCAGGAAGTCATGATTGAAATGCTGGTCCAAATGAGTATTCTTGTTGCACCATTCTTTCTGACGGCTGTCGTCATCGGCATTTTAGGGAATTTTGTACAAATCGGAGCATTGCTTAGCACCGAATCGATTCAACCGAAACTCGACCGGATCAATCCGTTGCAAGGCGTCAAACGAATCGTCAGCATGAAAGCATTAATTGAATTCTTAAAATCTGTTTTTAAATTACTTGTCATCGGTGTGACGAGCGGAACTGTCTTATGGAATAACAAAGTAGAAATTTCACGTTTGACGTCAGAACCGATTGGTGACGCCTTGGCGATTATCGGTCATCTGACGTTCCTGTTAGGGATTTCGGTCAGTATTGCGTTGATTGTCCTTGCTGTACTAGATTTTGCATATCAAAAATTTGATTTTGAAAAGTCGATTCGGATGAGTAAACAAGACTTAAAGGATGAGCATAAGAATACGGAAGGTGACCCGCAAATCAAAGGGAAAATTAAACAGCAACAACGGGAGATGGCGATGCGGCGGATGATGCAAGAAATACCGAATGCCGATGTTGTCATTACGAACCCGACCCATTACGCCGTAGCGATTCAATATGATGACGGCAAACATGCCGCACCCATTGTCGTCGCCAAGGGAGTGGATGCTGTCGCATTCCGGATTCGGGAGAAGGCGACAGCAGCTGAGATCCCGATTATTGAAAATAGACCGCTCGCACGAGCATTATTCGCAAAATCAGAAATAGGAATGGCAGTGGATGAATCATTTTATCAGGCACTCGCTGAAACACTCGCCTTTGTCTATCAAATGAAACAAGCGAAATGAAAGGATGAAGCATCATGACTATTTCAACACGAGATTTATCTGTCCTGCTAGGCGTCATTATGATTGTCTTCATGCTCGTCATTCCACTGCCAGGATTTTTACTCGATTTTCTCATTATCATCAATATTTTAATTGCCTTAATGGTCTTACTTGTCGCAATGAACGCGAAAGAAGCATTGGAATTTTCCGTTTTCCCGACACTCTTACTGATTGTGACTTTGTTCCGATTGGCATTGAACGTCTCGACGACCCGTGCGATTCTCTCGAACGGGAACGGTGGAGAAGTCATTGAAGCATTTGGTAGTTTCGTTGTCGGCGGAAACGCCCTGGTTGGATTCGTCGTCTTCTTGATTCTCGTATTGATTCAGTTTTTGGTCATCACGAAAGGATCAGAGCGGGTATCGGAAGTGTCGGCCCGTTTTACGCTTGATGCCATGCCCGGAAAACAGATGGCGATTGATGCCGATTTGAATTCCGGTATGATTGACGAATTACAGGCCCGGACACGCCGCCAAAAAATTCAATCGGAAGCCGATTTTTACGGAGCAATGGATGGAGCTTCGAAATTCGTCAAAGGAGACGCGATTGCCGGAATCATCATCGTCATCATCAACTTGATTTTCGGAATGATCATCGGTGTCGTGCAACAAGGGTTACCAATGGGGGAATCTGTCAAGCTGTATACGCTGTTAACCGTCGGTGACGGTCTTGTCAGTCAAATCCCGGCCTTATTGATTTCTGTTGCAACCGGAATCATCGTTACCCGCTCGACTTCTGACGGTAACTTAGGAGAAGACATCATCGGTCAGCTCTCACGGACACCGCTCCTCGTCATGATTGGAGCCGGTGCAATCTTCCTGCTAGGACTCTTTACAGCAATTCCCGATTACGTGACGATTCCTGTCGCGGCTGCAGCGGCTTTCTTCGCTTGGCGATTGACACGAACGTCAAAAGCAGCACAAGAAGAAGTGGCTGTCGAAGAAGCACCAACTGAAAATCTGCGATCTAGCGAATCGGTCATTTCCCTCTTGAACGTCGATACAATTGAGTTTGAATTTGGCTATGGTTTGATCCCGCTCGCAGATGAAGCACAAGGTGGGGATTTACTCGACCGGGTCGTCATGATCCGGAGACAGTTGGCACTTGAACTTGGATTCGTCTTACCGACAGTCCGGATTCGTGACCATCTGCAACTTCCACCGAACCACTACCGGATAAAAATCCGTGGAAGTGAGATGGCAACCGGCGAACTGTTACTCGATCATTACCTGGCAATGAGTCCGGGAGTGGATGATCCGGAAATCCAAGGTATCGAGACGGTTGAACCCGCGTTTGGGATGCCGGCCTTATGGATTGACGAACGGACGAGAAGCCGAGCAGAGATGTCCGGCTATACAGTCGTCGACCCGCCATCTGTTGTCGCAACACATTTGACAGAGCTTCTGAAAAAACACGCGGCCGATTTACTCGGTCGGGAAGAGACAAAACAACTGGTTGATCATTTAAAGGAATCGCATCCGATTTTAGTCGACGAAGTGACACCACAATTGTTGTCGATCGGCGAGCTACAAAAAGTGTTCGTGCAGTTGTTAAAAGAAAAAATTTCGATTCGAAACTTACCGCTCATCTTTGAGACATTGGCCGATTATGCTGCCGTGACGAAAGATAGTGATTTGTTGGCTGAATATGTCCGTCAAGCATTGGCTCGACAAATTACGGAACAAGTCTTACAAGGAGACGTCTTACACGTTGTGACGGTATCGAGTGAACTGGAGATGGAGATCCAGTCAGCGATTCAAAAAACGGAGTTCGGCAATTATTTGGCGCTTGATCCGGATAAGGCAACACGTTTCATCGAGTCACTAAATGAATTGACGGCAGAATTCGAACGATACGGAGCTCAGCCAATCGTTTTGGCATCGCCAAGTATTCGGATGTTTGTTCGTCAATTAACAGAACGTTATTTCCCGGATGTGCCTGTTCTGTCTTATAACGAACTGATTCCGACCATTGAAGTCAAGAGTATTGGGGTGATTTAACACATGATGGTAAAACGAATTATCGCAAATTCTGTCAGCGAAGCGATGGAACTGGTTAAACAAGACTTAGGAAATGATGCCATCATTTTGAACACACGGCAGATCAAAGTGGGCGGTTTGTTCGGCTTGTTTGCACAAAAAAAAGTGGAGCTCGTCGCCTCAGTCGAAGAACATCCGGTCGAAAAAACAACACAGCCTGTAAAACGGGTCTCGGATGAGCTACAACCAACTAAATCAGTCGTTCAAAGTCACCCATCAATGATGGAGCCGCTTAGCCCGAAGATTGTCTCGTTCAGTTCACGGCGGTTGCCGGAAGCGCTTAGCTCATACGAAGTCTTGCTCGCTGAACCTGCCCTGCAACATGAAGCGGAGGCACTCTATGATTTATTAGTGTCAACTTACTACAAGACCAATGATGTGAGACAGGTCGAACAAGCCTTCATCACGACTGTGACTGCTCCTATTCAAGTCACGACGGCAACTTCCCGTTTCATCATGGTGACCGGACCAACGGGAGTCGGAAAAACGACGACCCTTGCCAAACTGGCTGCTTATTACCGTCTCACGAAACAACAAACCGTTGGATTGATTACGACGGATACATATCGGATTTCAGCCATCGAACAATTACGGACTTATGCCGACATCATCGATATTCCGTTACACGTCGCCTATGATTTACAAGAATTCGAACAAGCGAAAGTCGACTTATCCGACTGTGACGTTATCCTAATCGACACGGCGGGAAGAAATTTTCTTGACGCGGGTTATGTCGAACAGTTAAAAAAGCGGCATGATTTTTCAGAGACAGATGTATTTCTTGTACTCAGCTTAACGTCGAAGTACCGCGATTTAGAACAGATTCAACAACGGTTCGATCAAGTACCGTTGTCCGGATTCATTTTTACCAAAGCCGATGAGACAACAGATTTGTGGTCGATTTACGGACTTACGAAAAAGACACAGTTGCCTGTGTTTTGTCTGACGACCGGACAAGAAGTACCTGAAGACATCATCTGGCCGACAAGTGCAGAAGTTTCCCGAATGATTGTAGAAAGAGGGTTAAGATGATGCCAGAGGATCAGGCACGAGCGTTAAGATCAAAAGTTTCCGTACGGCAGACCAAAACCATTGCCATCGTCAGCGGTAAAGGTGGGGTCGGAAAAACGAATGTCGCGGTGAATCTGGGTGTCGCGTTATCGTTGCAAGCTAAAAAAGTATTAATCATTGATTTGGACATCGGTATGGCGAATGTCGGTGTGCTACTCGGAAAATCGTCGAAAGTTTCATTAATGGATTGTGTCAAGGAACGGTCACCCTTGACCCAAGCGGTCGTCGAAGCGACGCCGGATCTGCATTTCATTCATGGCGGGAGCGGATTCACAGAACTGATGGATCTGACGGATCATGATGTCGAATTCATGATGAGCGAGTTTCGGTTTTTCTATGAATATGATTTCGTCTTACTTGATCTAGGTGCCGGAGCGACACATCAGACTTTTGATTTCATCAGTAGTGCGGATGAAGCATGGCTGGTCGTGACGCCTGAACCGACGTCGATCATGGACGGATATGCTTTCGTCAAACTTGCGCATCACCATGCAAATGAACTTCCTGTCGCTGTCATCGTCAATCGGGCAACGAACGGACAAGAAGCGCTTGAAACGTTTGACCGGCTACAACAGGTCAGTCAGAACTTTTTGGGAAAATCGTTGCGCTTCGTCGGTTTTTTGCCGGATGATCCGACTGTCATGAAGGCAGTCAAAGCCCAACGACCATTTTATGTATTTGATCGGACGAGTGATGTCAGTTGGCGACTTGATCATATCACGACATCGCTGACAGGACTTCAGGTCCAGGAACAGAAATTTTTAGACCGGTTACTGAATCGTTTGAAAAAACGGCATAGCCGTGTCCGCTAACCATAAAGGAGGATACGTTCCATGGATTTAAATGAATATTTAGGATTGTTTCTTGATGAATCGATTGAACATTTACAAGCCATTAACTCGAGTTTGCTGATTTTTGAACAACGACTCGACGATGAAGCCGTTATCGATCAAATTTTCCGATCCGCTCATACTTTAAAAGGGATGGCCGGAACAATGGGGTATGATGCCATTGCCGATTTAACACACGAAATGGAAAGTGCACTTGATTTAGTCCGTTCGAAGACACAACCTGCTACACCCGAATTAATTGATGTACTATTTGTCGCAGCTGAACAGTTAGAAACGATGGTCGAGGATATCAGTCAAGGTGGTACCGGGAAGCTGGATGTAGCAACAACCGTCGTTCGTTTGAAACAGTTTATCAATACGGATTCGGAACCAGGTCAGGATACGGACAAACCTGCAGCAACAGTCGTGAAAAACTTTGAGTGTGATGTCTACTCTGAGTCGGTTGTCCGTCAATCGATGGCTTCCGGTTATCAAGCCTATGTCATTACGGTGGAGTTATCGGCGGATGTCATTTTGAAGGCAGCCCGGGTGTATATGGTATTTGACCGGTTGCAAAACCTCGGGGATGTCATCTTGTCGAATCCGACTTCGGATGAACTGGAACAGGAACAATTCGAGACCCGTTTTGATGTCTTGTTCGTGACGATGAAATCTGCTGAAGACATTCAAGGTGAAATCAAAGCCGTTTCGGAAGTCGCTCAAGTGTTGATTCAGCCATTCGAAGTGCCGGTCGAACCAGCAGCAGCGGCGACATTGCTTGAGCCGGTTGAAAAGCCGGTCGTCAGTCCGGCAACGGATACTTCGAACGAGACGCAAACACCGGTTGCGGCAAAAACGATTCGTGTCAACCTCGAGCGGATTGATCGATTGATGAATCTGTTTGAAGAATTCATCATCGATCGTGGACGTCTCGAGCGGATTGCGGCAGAAGCCGGTTCTTCTGATTTGACGGAGACGGTTGAACGGATTAAACGCGGAACAAATGAACTGCAGTCACTGGTCCTGACGTTACGGATGATGCCAATCGAACAAGTCTTCAATCGTTTCCCGCGGATGGTACGTTCGGTATCGAAAGATGTCGGCAAAAACATCAAGCTCCACATTACAGGAGCAGAAACGGAACTCGACCGGACGGTCATTGATGAAATTGGGGATCCACTCGTCCACTTGATTCGAAATGCGGTCGACCATGGAATTGAAAGCAAAGCCGACCGGATTTTAGCCGGGAAAGCAGTTGAAGGAAATCTTTCCCTCCGGGCCTATCATTCCGGAAACCGTGTTTTCATTGAGATTGAAGATGATGGCGCAGGAATCAATCAGGAACGGGTGACAAAAATCGCCCTTGAAAAAGGATTGTTGACGGAAGAAGAGGCGGCGATGTTGACGCCGGAAGAAGCGGCAATGTTATTGTTCGCGCCTGGATTCTCGACGGCAGAAACCGTCACCGACTTATCAGGTCGTGGTGTCGGGCTGGACGTCGTTAAATCGAAAATTGAATCGCTCGGTGGAGAAGTCTTCGTCGAGACGAAACGCGGAGAAGGAACGATTTTCAGAATCAGTTTACCGCTGACGTTATCGATTATTTCTGCGATGCTCGTCAAGTTGGGAGAAGAAACGTATGCCATCCCGTTAACAGCCATCCTTGAAACGACATCGCTGAAGCAGGACGCCATTTTACAAGCCCACCGGGAAAAGGTATTCGATTTCCGTGGCCAGCTTGTTCCATTGATTTCATTAAATCAAGTATACGGATTACCACATGTGGAGGCAGATGCCTATTCTGTCGTCGTCGTCCGAAGTGGTGAGAAATTAGCAGGGTTGATAGTCTCAGAACTGATAGGACAACAGGAAATCGTCATGAAACCGTTAGGCAGTTATCTTGAGGGGATTCGTGCGATTTCAGGTGCGACGATTCTGGGTGACGGACAAGTTGCGTTAATCATTGACAGCAATGCACTGTTACGAAAGTGAGGGAATGAAGAATGGAACAAAAATGGGTCGTCTTTCAATTAGAAGAAAATGCATATGGAATTGATGTGCAATCGGTTCGTTCAATCGAACGTGTCATTCCGATCACACGTATCCCCAATGCCGCATCCTATGTCAAAGGTGTCATTAACTTACGCGGAGTCGTTACACCCGTGATTGATTTGCGGACGCGTTTAGGATTTGAGGCCGTCGAAGAAACAGAAGAAACGCGTATCATCATCGCAACACTGGAACATGGAGATGCAGGATTCATCGTGGATTGTGCAAATGAAGTCGTTGAAGCAGCAGATGTCCGGATTGAACCGCTGGCAGATTCAAAACAAGATGAGACAAACTATTTAACAGCCATCGCTAAAGGGGAAGACCAACTGTTCTCTTTACTCGAACCAAACCGTTTATTTGAAGAGATTATCCATGCTTAATCGAATGGAACAGGATGTCTTTCGAGAAATTGGTAATATCGGGGCAGCACATGCGGCAACCGCTTTATCCACGTTGCTGGGACAACCGGTTGAAATCGAAGTCCCTTCAGCGGACTTGGAAGGGTTCTCGACCATCATTGAGAGGGTCGGAGGTGCTGAAGCCTACACAGCAGGAGCACTCCTTCGGTTTTCTGGGGATATTAAAGCATCCTTATTATTTTTAATGCCGCTCAAGGATGCTGAGAAACTCGTTTCGCAGTTATTGCAACAGCCATTTCAATTTTTTTCGGAGCACCATGCGCTTGGTGTTTCGGCATGGGAAGAGATCGGGAATATCTTAATCGGCGCTTATGCCCGCTCGATTTCCGATTGGCTGGATTTATCCGTCCATGTCACGGTCCCGGCCTCTGCTTTTGATATGGTAGGAGCAATTTTGGAAGTTGCCTTACTTGAGTCAACAAAATTTGGTAACATGGCAGTATACATCGATACACGTTTATCCAGTTCAGGTAATGATTTGAATGGTCATTTATTGTTACTACCTGAAGAAGGTGCCTTTGATTCGGTCTTTCAACGATTGGGTGTGGATATTGATGGATGAAGTCGTTCGGATTGGAATTGCAGAATATGCAGTCAGCCAAAAACCAATCATTCTTCGGACGGCTGGTTTAGGTTCTTGTGTCGGTGTCATTATCTACGATCAAGAGCGTGGACTGTCGAGTATGGCACACGTGATGTTACCGGACTCGGCAATCAGTCGGAATATCGCACTGGAAATCGGAAAGTTCGCCGATACGGCCGTCGTCGAGTTGACACGCCGTCTTCGTCATAGTGGAGCAATTCGTCTCCGGGCAAAAATTGCCGGTGGTGCACAAATGTTTCAATTTAAATATGAACACGAATCGATGCGAATCGGTGAACGAAATATTGCGGCGGTAAAATTGGCTTTACGAAAAGCGAACGTCCCACTCGTTGCGGAAGACGTTGGTGGAACAAATGGTCGAACGATCGAGTTCCATTCTCAGACTGGACGGTTAGTCATCCGGACAGTCAACGTCGGAACGCTGGAAATTTAGAGGAGGAATGGTCATGCGTGAGGAATTACAACAACTTTGGAATCAATGGCTATCGACGCGTGATGTAGCGGTAGCTGACCAGTTACTGCTAAATTATGAACCTCTTGTGCACTACCACGTTCAGCGTCTCAGCGCGACACTTCCGAAGAGCGTCGATCGTGATGAATTAAAAAGTCTTGGGATGATGGGATTGTATGATGCTCTTCAAAAATTCGACCAAAATCACAATAATAAATTTGATACGTATGCAGCATTTCGTATTCGCGGCGCCATTTTAGACGGCTTACGAAAAATTGATTGGTTACCCCGGTCGTTACGGGAAAAATCAAAGCGGGTCGAAGCTGCTGTCGAGATTTTAGAACAAAGTCTTCAACGGACCCCGACGATTGATGAAGTTTCATCGATTGTTGATATGAACCCGGAAGAAGTCAAGACGGCACTTGCTGAGAGCTATTTTGCGAATATTCTATCGATCGATGAAGCAGTGACGCTTCAAGACGAAGGAAAAGCGATGGCCGTTTCCTATCTGGATCCAGATGCAGCGACACCTGAGGATACACTTTTGATGCGCGAGCTGATTTCGAAGCTTGCCGAAGAAGTGGAGCAATTGTCCGAGAAGGAACAATACGTTGTGTCCCTCTTTTACTTTGAAGAACTGACATTGACGGAAATCGGGGAAGTACTTGGCCTATCTACTTCACGAATTTCACAGATTCATTCGAAAGCGCTCCGAAAACTGAAACAAGCGTTAGGAAGTGCTTATCTTTCTGACCGCGTCGCGATGTGAAAGGACATACCATGACACTTTTTTATATTTTGCTAGCAGCACTCATTTGTTACGGTCTTTTGTTATTATTTAAGCAACAAGCGCTTTTGAAGGACCGCGTTATACATCTTGAACGACAGAAGCAGGAAACGGAAGAAATTCTGTTACAATTCATGCAACAGGTGAATGAGCTGACGGAAGGGGAGGTAAGATCCCGCCCGTCGACTCCTGTCGAACAAGAATGGAAAGGCGAAATCATTGTAGCTGAAGAATCAGAGCGACCCGATTATTCTTCTGAACCGGTCAAAGTATTTTCAAAAGAAGACAAACCGGACGACCGGGTGGAAGAATCGCCTCTGTTGGATGTTAAAGATCAACTCGAAAAAGGTGCTGATTTAGATCAATTGGCACGTTCACTGAACCGGGGAGCCGGAGAAGTGGCCTTGATTGCTAAACTTTCTCAGAAAACGAAGGTTGCCCGGCGTTAAACTTTATGCTATATTAGTCTACGGTGTTAATTACGCACGCATGTATCGCCGGCTGCGGTGCCTTTAATAGGTTAGCTGGAACAACGATCATCGCGGAGGACATCCAAAACCCAAAAGGAGGAATTCATCATGGCAGTAATCTCGATGAAACAATTGTTAGAAGCTGGTGTACACTTCGGTCACCAAACACGCCGTTGGAACCCAAAAATGGCAAAATACATCTTCACAGAACGTAACGGAATCTACATCATTGACCTACAAAAAACGGTTAAAAAAGTAGACGAAGCTTACAACTTCATCCGTGAAGTAGCGTCTGAAGGCGGAAACGTTCTTTTCGTTGGTACGAAAAAACAAGCTCAAGACACTGTGAAAGAAGAAGCAATCCGTGCTGGTCAATACTTCATCAACGAACGTTGGTTAGGTGGAACACTCACGAACTTCTCTACAATCAAAAAACGTATCAACCGTTTAAAACAACTCGAAAAAATGGAAGAGAACGGTACATTCGAAGTTCTTCCTAAAAAAGAAGTCATCATTCTTAAAAAAGAAATGACTCGTCTTGAGAAATTCCTCGGCGGTATCAAAGATATGCCAGGCGTTCCAGATGCACTCTTCATCGTTGACCCACGCAAAGAGCGTATCGCGATTGCAGAAGCACACAAACTCAACATCCCAATCGTTGCGATCGTTGACACAAACTGTGATCCGGACGAAATCGACTACGTCATCCCAGCAAACGACGATGCGATCCGTGCAGTCAAATTGCTTACTGGTAAAATGGCTGACGCAATCCTCGAAGTTAAACAAGGCGAAGATAACGTAGCACCTGAAACTACTGAAGAAGTAGTAGCAGACGCTGAGTAATTCGTGATGCCAGGTGATAAAGGGAATTGACCTTTTATCACCTTTTTTTTGAAAATAAGGACGTTATAAGGAGGAATATCGAATGGCTATTACAGCAGCTATGGTAAAAGAACTTCGTGAAAAAACTGGTGCAGGGATGCTTGACTGCAAAAAAGCACTCGTCGAAGCTGATGGGGACATGAACGCAGCAATCGACTTCTTGCGTGAAAAAGGAATCGCTAAAGCAGCAGCTAAAGGCGACCGGATTGCAGCAGAAGGTTTGACAGCTGTCGCAGTTAACGGCAACAAAGCAGCACTTGTTGAAATCAACTCAGAAACAGATTTCGTTGCGAAAAACGAACGTTTCCAATCACTCGTTCAAAACATTGCAGACGCAGTACTCCGCAATGGTTCTGAAACGGCTGAAGCAGCACTTGCTTCTGAATACGAAGCAGGAAAAACAATCGACACATACATCTCAGAAGAAGCATCAACAATCGGAGAGAAAATTTCACTTCGTCGTGTAGCGCTCTTCGCTAAAGAAGACAACGCAGCATTCGGTTCTTACCTCCACATGGGTGGTCGTATCGGTTCTGTCGTCGTCGTCGAAGGCACAACAGACGAAACTGTTGCAAAAGATATCGCAATGCACATTGCTGCAGCGCGCCCACTTTACGTCGACCGTTCTTCTGTCACAGAAGAAGAAAAAGCACGTGAAGAAAAAGTTCTTACAGAGCAAGCACTCAACGAAGGCAAACCTGCTAACATCGTTGAGAAAATGATTGCTGGTCGTATGAACAAATTCTACGAAGAAATCTGCCTCGTTGACCAAACATTCGTCAAAGATCCAGACTTCAAAGTTGGTAAATATGTAGAATCTAAAGGCGGAAAAATCGTTTCATTCGTACGCTTCGAAGTTGGAGAAGGTATGGAGAAACGTGAAGAAAACTTCGCTGAAGAAGTAATGAACCAACTTAAAAAATAAGAATCAGGATTTCCTGATGACAAGAGAAGGAACACGTATGCTTCAATCCACTTTCGTGTGGAAGTGGGTCGTGTTCCTTTTTTACGGAATTTAGCAAGGGGGACATAGTCATGCAACCGAAATATAACCGGATTGTGTTAAAATTGAGCGGAGAAGCGCTCGCAGGAGATCAAGGGTTCGGAATTCATCCTGGGATTGTCAATTCGATTTCGAATCAAATTAAAGAACTAGTCGAATTGAACGTAGAAGTCGCAGTCGTCGTAGGTGCAGGAAACATTTGGCGCGGTAAGACGGGAGCGGAGCTTGGGATGGACCGGGCAAATGCCGATTATATGGGGATGCTTGCGACCGTCATGAACTCGCTCGCTTTACAAGATAGCCTGGAATCCGTTGGTGTCGAAACACGTGTTCAGACGTCGATTGAAATGCGACAAGTCGCTGAACCATACATCCGCCGTCGGGCAATGCGTCATCTTGAAAAAGGACGGGTTGTTATCTTTGCAGCCGGAACAGGGAATCCGTATTTCTCAACAGATACGACAGCGGCGCTTCGGGCAGCTGAAATCGAGGCGGAAGTCATCTTAATGGCGAAAAACAACGTCGATGGCGTCTACTCGGCTGATCCAAATGTTGATCCAGATGCGAAGAAATTTGAGACATTATCTTACTTGGATGTTCTTAAAGACGGTCTTCAAGTCATGGATTCAACGGCAACATCACTTTGTATGGACAATGACATCCCGCTCATCGTATTCTCGTTGATGGAAGAAGGAAACATTAAACGAGTCGTCATCGGTGATGAAATCGGGACACTTGTAAGGGGGAAATAACATGTCACAAGCAATCATGAAACAAGCAGAAGAACGGATGGAGAAAGCACATCTGTCATTGAAAAAAGAACTTGCGACGTTACGTGCAGGACGTGCGAACGTATCAATCCTTGATCCGGTTCAAGTGGACTACTATGGTTCACCGACACCACTCAATCAAGTCGCAAACGTCAACACACCGGAAGCGCGTTTGATTTTGATTACACCGTGGGATAAATCGATGGTGACAGAAATTGAAAAAGCGATTCAACGTGCAGACCTAGGGCTTGCTCCTTCTTCGGACGGGACAGTCATTCGATTAGCGATTCCACCATTGACAGAGGATCGTCGGAAAGAACTCGTGAAACTTGTCAAAAAGTACACGGAAGAAGGAAAAGTCGCTCTTCGGAACATTCGTCGTGATACGAACGAACAACTGAAAAAACAAGAAAAAGACGGCGTGTTGACTGAAGATGACCTCCGCGGTTACACAGAAGACGTTCAAACATTAACGGACAAATTCGTTAAAGTACTTGATCAAACGGCGACGGATAAAGAACAAGAAATTATGGAAGTATGACACGTAATATTGTCAGGTTGGGGACTCTTTGTCACACGAAGAGTCCCTTTCTTCTTAAACTAAACGAGGGGAGGAAGAAGTAAATGTTTCAATGGTTAAATCAGACTAAAGAAGTAATTGAACAACAAGTTCCTGAACATATTGCGATTATTATGGATGGAAACGGACGTTGGGCAAAAAAACGAGGCCTTCCCCGTATCATGGGGCATCGTGAAGGGATGAAATCTGTCCGGGAAGTTGTTCGGACGGCAAATGAATTAGGTGTGAAAAGTTTGACGTTATATGCTTTTTCAACCGAAAACTGGACGCGTCCTGAAGAAGAAGTCAGTTTCCTGATGAAACTGCCGGCCCAATTTTTAGAGTCGGATCTTAAAGATTTGAATGAACGGAACGTCAAAGTCGAAGTGGCGGGAGAAATTTCGCGTCTGCCGATTTATACACGGGAAGCCGTTCAACAAGCCAAAACGGATACAGCGGACAATACAGGACTTCGGTTGATTTTTGCCCTCAATTATGGAGGACGGGATGAAATCGTTCAAGTCATGCAAAAAATCGCTGAAAAAGTGCAAGCCGGTGTATTGCGGCCTGACATGATTACGAACGAAGTCATTGAACAAGAATTAATGACAGGTTCGATGACAGATGTCGATCTCGTCATTCGTACGAGTGGGGAACAACGACTTTCCAACTTTTTATTATGGCAAGCTGCCTATGCCGAATTTTACTTTACAGATGTCTTATGGCCCGAGTTCCGGCGTGACCAGTTCTTAGCGGCGATTGAAGACTATAATCAACGGACGCGTCGTTTTGGCGGAGTCTGACTAAACGAGGACATATCTTATGAAAACACGAATTATTACAGGAATATGGGCAGGTGCCATCTTTTTAGTATTGCTTTATCTAGGAGGACTCCCATTCCTTGCTTTCATGGCAATTTTGACAATCATCGGGTATACCGAACTGATTAAAATGCGACAATTGTCGTTCAAGTCAATTCCGGTCCTGTTGTTCGGAGCGGGAACATTACTTCCGTTCATCGGGTTGTATGAACAGGCCAGCGAACAGTCGCTGTCACTCGGGCTGTCTCCGATTGCATGGGGCATGTTAATTGTCTTGATCGGTTTATTTTGGACAGTGTTCTCCAAAAACGTATTCACCTTCGACGATGTGGCCTTTTTGCTGTTGACTGCAGTCTATGTCGGAATAGGATTCGCATCGTTTACGTACATTCGGTTGCTTGAAAACGGTTTGACGTTTTCCTTACTGATCATCTTACTGATCTGGTTCACGGATTCGGGTGCTTACTTCGTTGGGAAAAGTCTGGGGAAAACAAAATTGTGGCCAGCCATCAGCCCAAATAAAACAGTTGAAGGAGCACTCGGTGGTGTCGTTCTTGCGATCGTACTCGGAGTGGTGTTTGAACTGATTCACCCGACAGTCGGTCTCGGAACTGTCGTATTGTTGGCACTGATCGTTGCCGTCGTCGGTCAATTAGGCGATTTAGTCCAGTCAGCGTATAAACGTCATTATGGCGTAAAAGATTCCGGAGCATTATTACCCGGACACGGTGGGATTCTTGACCGGTTCGACAGTATGATCATTGTCTTTACCGTTCTGATTGTACTCGGTATATTCGGATAAGGAGGAAAAAGGATGAAACAGGTTAGTATCATTGGGGGAACTGGATCAATCGGGACCCAAACGTTAGATGTCATCGCAGCAAATCCAGACCGTTTTCAACTGGTCAGCTTTGCGTTCGGGAAAAACATCGAGGTTGCCTTACCCTGGCTGAATCGTTTACGTCCGGAGCTGGTAGCTGTCTTAGACGAGACAGTAAAAGAACAACTCGAAGCTGTTCTTGATTACGCGCCAACAGTGCTCGTCGGTGAAGAAGGATTGATTGCTGTCGCAACAGCAGAACAAGCGGATATCGTCATTACAGCCGTCGTCGGTGCCGTCGGGCTTCGTCCTACGCTTGCCGCCATTGAAGCGGGAAAAGCAATCGGGTTGGCAAACAAAGAAACACTAGTGACAGCCGGACACCTCGTCATGAAAAAAGCACGTGAAAAAGGTGTCGCTATTCTTCCGGTCGATAGTGAACATGCCGCGATTTTCCAATGTCTGAATGGCGAACGTCGCCAAGACGTCCGACAAATCATCTTAACCGCATCCGGCGGCAGTTTCCGTGATCAAACACGGGAACAGTTGGCAAACGTAACAGTCGAGCAGGCGCTAAACCATCCGAACTGGTCAATGGGGGCCAAAATTACGATTGATTCGGCGACGATGATGAACAAAGGATTTGAAGTCATCGAAGCGCACTGGTTGTTTGATGTCACGTACGATGAAATCGATGTCGTCCTTCACCGGGAATCCATCATCCACTCGATGGTCGAATTCAATGATGGTGCGGTTATGGCGCAACTCGGGATGCCGGATATGCGTGAACCGATTCAATATGCCCTTACATATCCGTCCCGCCTTGAAATCAAAGGGGGAGAACGGTTAAACTTAAAACAAATCGGACGCCTGAATTTTGCGGAAGCTTCATTTGAACGTTATCCATTGCTTCGTCTTGCGTTTGAAGCAGGACGTGCGGGTGGATCGATGCCTTCCGTGCTCAATGCTGCGAACGAACAAGCTGTTGACCGTTTTTTAAAAGGGGAAATCAGCTTTTTAGAAATTGAAGCGAGCGTCGAGGCGGCTCTTCAAGCACATGAAAACATCGAAGATCCGTCTTTGGACCAGATTTTAGAGTCGGATCGTTGGGCCCGTGCGTTTGTTGCGTCCCTCTCACTCGCTAATTAAGGATGGGATAACAATGACGACCTTTATATCAATCGTATTGATGTTCGGTGTACTTGTTGCCGTGCATGAATGGGGTCATCTCGTCATGGCAAAACGGGCAGGAATCCTCTGTCGCGAATTCGCCATCGGATTTGGTCCGAAAATTTTTTCTTTTTTCAAAAATGAGACGTTGTACACGATTCGCCTGTTACCAATTGGTGGATATGTCAAAATGGCCGGGGAAGAACCGGAATTCGTTGAAGTCAAACCGGGGCAAACAATCGGCTTGGGACTTCGTGACGGTATCATTGAGACGATGTATTTGGATGCTTCCCGTCCGGAGGCGGATCAAGTCGTAACCGTCGAAAAAATTGATTTGTTGCATAAGCTAGAAGTCATCGCCTTACAAGATGAAGTATCGGCACGTTACCCTGTCTCGAAGACGGCATTTCTTGTCGAAGGACAAACCAAAACTCAAATCGCGCCATACGATCGAACGTTTGGATCAAAATCCGTTTTCAAACGTGTCCTAGCCATTGCGGCAGGTCCGGCCATGAACTTTGTTCTCGCGTTTGTTATCTTGTTCGGCTTAGCATTGTATAATGGTTCACCGACCGGAGAAAGTGTCATTGGAACGGTGCAAAAAGAATCTCCGGCTGATAAGGCAGGTCTTGTCGAAGGAGACCGGATTGTTTCCGTCAATGGAACAGAAACGGATAAATGGACGGATTTACGGGCCGGGTTCCAAGATCAGGCCGGAAAAAAGACAACCGTCGTCTACGAACGAGATGGTCAGGAGCAAACGACGTCCATCACACCGAAGGTACAACAGCAAGGTGATCAAAAAGTTGGAATCATTGGTGTGACGAATGAGACAGAAAAATCATTTGGAACAGCCTTACAGACAGGTATTTCCGAAACATGGCGGATGTCGACATTGATCGTCGGAGCTGTCGGAGATCTCGTAACGGGTGTCGTCGGCGTCGATCAATTATCCGGTCCGGTCGGAATCGTCAAAATGACGGATCAAGTTGCGGACAGCGGATTTTCCATGTTGCTGACATGGACTGCATTGCTTTCAGTCAACTTAGCAGTATTCAACTTATTACCACTACCTGCTTTAGACGGTGGCCGATTATTGTTCCTGTTTTTAGAAGCGTTGCGCGGGAAACCGGTCGATCCGCAAAAAGAAGGATTAGTCCATTTTGTTGGATTTGCACTTTTGATGCTCTTGATGTTGGTCGTCACATGGAACGATATCCAGAAGTTCTTTTAAATTATTAGTCAAAGGGGTTCACGACTCACATGAAACAATCCAAATTATTTATGCCTACTTTACGGGAAGTACCATCCGATGCAGAAGCCATCAGTCATCAGCTTTTGTTACGGGCAGGGTTTATGCGTCAAAATGCAGCCGGAATCTATTCGTATCTTCCACTGGCGAAACGCGTCCTGTCGAAAATCGAGACGATCATTCGTCAAGAAATGGAGGGAGCTGGTGCGCAGGAATTGTTGATGCCAGCTATTCAACCAGCAGAACTATGGGAAGAAACCGGACGCTGGGATATTTACGGTCCGGAACTGATGCGTTTGACGGACCGTCACGATCGACGGTTTGCGCTTGGTGCGACACATGAAGAGTTGATTACGTCCATCGTCCGTGATGAGCTGAACTCCTATAAAAAATTACCGGTCAACTTGTTCCAGATTCAAATGAAGTACCGGGATGAACGCCGTCCACGGTTCGGATTACTCCGTGGCCGTGAATTCATCATGAAAGATGCCTATTCGTTCCATTCGTCGCAAGAGAGTTTGGAAGAAGAATATCAAAATATGTTTAATGCCTATACAAAAATCTTCACACGTGTCGGACTCGAGTTCCGTCCGGTCGTCGCAGATTCCGGTGCGATTGGCGGTAGTGGAACACATGAATTCCATGCCTTGGCTGCTATCGGCGAAGATACGATCGTGTATTCTGATCAGTCGGATTATGCGGCGAACCTGGAGATGGCAGAATCGGTCGATCAGTACACGAAACAAGATAAAGCATCAGAAGCATTAGAAGAAGTTCACACAGGTGACGCCAAAACAATTGAAGCTGTCAGTGCAGTACTTGGATTACCGGAACAGGAGTCGATCAAAACGGTTGTCTTCAAAACGGAAGAAGGTCTTGTCATGGCGCTCGTCCGTGGTGATCATGAAGTCAATGACATTAAACTGAAGAATTACCTCGGTGCTCTCGATATTATGATGGCAACGGATGAAGAAATCGAGCAGGCACTCCATTCGACACCGGGAACGCTCGGACCGATTGGGGCCGACATGAAGGTTGTTGCGGATTATGCAGTGCGGGCATTAACAAATTCTGTTTGCGGCGCGAACAAGCCGGAAACGCATTACGTGCATGTTGAGCCAAACCGCGACTTTGAAGCAGAATACACAGATTTACGATTCGTCGAAGAAGGTGACCTCTCACCGGACGGACAAGGACACGTCAAGTTCGCTCGAGGAATCGAAGTCGGACAAGTCTTTAAACTCGGGACACGTTATTCAGAGGGCATGAATGCTACGTTCCTTGATGAAGGCGGGAAAGCCCAACCGTTGATCATGGGTTGTTACGGGATTGGTGTCTCGCGGACGATGTCTGCCGTCGTCGAGCAACATTACGATGAACGCGGCATCATCTGGCCAAAAGCCATTGCACCATTTGATGTTCATTTGATTGCCGTCAACGGTAAAAATGCAGAACAAATGCAAGTGGCGGAAACGGTCTACCATGACCTGACGGCCGCCGGATTCTCGGTTCTCTTTGACGATCGGAAAGAACGTGCCGGCGTCAAATTCGCCGACGCAGACTTGATTGGACTGCCTGTAAGAATCAATGTAGGTAAAAAAGCACCGGACGGTATCGTGGAACTGAAAGCACGACGCGGTGGAGAAGCAGAAGAAATTCAACAAGCAGATCTTCTTGAAGCTGTTCGTTCGCTTTATGAAGGTTTACAATAAGTAATGGGAACGGTCACTTTTCGTAAAGTGACTGTTTTCTTGTCTCACACCCATTCGCCCCTTGGGCAATCTGCAAGAGGAGGAGGAGTGGCTGTCATGGTGTGAAGCAACAACGACAGCACAAATGCGAGTGGATACACAACAACGCATGTCGCTCTTGATGAGCGATTTAGAATTACCAACCGGCATCGTTGAAGAATTTTTTACAGATGCTTCACTTGAAAAATTACGGGTCCAAAAAGCAACCGCGACATGGACTTTCCATATCCGACTGCTACAGGTCTTACCTCAAAACGTTTATCAGATGTTTTACAGTCGGCTGAAAAGCCGTTACCAACAGTTTGCGGAGGTCAAATTACTGCTTGAATCCGAGCAACGTCCCGACGCTAAACTATTTATTGATTACTGGCCGTATATCGTCGAGGATTTGGCTGATGCCTCGTCAGCGATGCGGAGTCATCTAAGCCGTGTTTTGCCGGAGTACCGGGACAATAAACTATTTATTCCGGTTCGAAGTGAACCGGAAGCCGGATTCCTGAAAAATGATCTTTGCGGTGAAATGCAATTATTATACGGGGCATACGGGTTCCCGAAATTTGTGTGTGAACCGGTCGTCCAGATGGATCAAACTGAGCAGGAAGAATTACGGAATCAGGTTAAACAGGAGGATATTGATGAAGCAAAACGAATGCTTGAACTTCAATTCAAACGGGAACAATCCCGTGACGATGACGAAGGACCAATTGATATCCGGATTGGAAAACCGATTCAAGACGAAGTGGTACCGATTAAGACGATTCAAGATGAAGAACGCCGGATTGCAATCCGGGGACTTGTTTTTGCGGCAGAAAGTCGGGAACTCCGCAGCGGAAAAACAATCTTTACATTTAAACTGACCGACTATACGGATTCTTTGGTCGTCAAAATGTTTGCCCGTGACGAGACCGATGTCAAAATCCTGTCGGCTATCAAAAAAGGCATGTGGATTCAAGTAGCGGGCCGTGTCGAATTTGATACGTTCTTGCGTGACTTGTGTATGATGATCGCCCAGTTGTCCGAAGTCAAAATGGAACTGCCGGCCGATCCATGGGCGGGTGAGAAACGGGTCGAGTTACATGCCCATTCCCAAATGAGTCAGATGGATGCTGTCATGAACGTGACGAAATATGTGGAGCGAGCAGCTGCCTGGGGGCACCCGGCAGTCGCCATCACTGATCACGCGGGGGCGCAAAGCTTCCCGGATGCGTATTATGCCGGAAAGAAAAACAACATCAAGGTGTTATACGGGATTGAAGCGAACGTCGTCAACGACGGGGTTCAGGTCGCGTATCATCCGGTCGATCAGGACTTGGAAAAAGCAACGTTTGTCGTTTTTGACGTCGAGACCACCGGATTGTCTGCGATGTATAACAAAATCATCGAGTTAGCCGCTGTTAAGATTTACGATGGAGACATCATCGACAAGTTCGAAGCGTTTGCTGATCCAAAACATCTCTTGTCAGCGACAACGATTGATTTAACGGGAATTACCGATGAGATGGTCCGCGGAAAACCGGACCCGGAACAAGTCGTCAAGGAATTCATGGACTGGGCGGGGGATTCGATTCTCGTTGCCCACAATGCTTCCTTTGATATCGGGTTCTTAAATGCCACATTACGGTCCGGTAACCATGATGAATCGACTTTACCCGTCATCGATACGCTCGAACTCGCGCGTGTCCTGATGCCGAGTCTTAAAAATCACCGTTTGAATACGCTCGCGAAACGATTTGATATTGAATTGACCCAGCATCACCGGGCGATTTACGATGCGGAAGCGACCGGCTATTTGATGCTCAAACTACTGCAAATGGCGGACGAGATGTTTAATATGAAGACTCACCTTTCGCTTAACCGGGAGATGGGAAAAGATATTTCACGGGCACGTCCGTATCATGCGACGGTCTATGCCAAAAACCGGACAGGTCTGAAAAACTTGTATCAGCTGATTTCGCTGGCGCATACGAAACACGTCCACCGTGTCGTCCGGACACCGCGTTCGCAACTCGTTGCGCACCGGGACGGTTTGATCATAGGTTCGGCCTGTGACAACGGGGAAGTGTTTGATGCAGCCCTTAATAAATCAGATGAAGATTTGGCGAAGGTCATGCGTTTTTATGATTTCATCGAAATTCAGCCACCTGCGATGTACGGTCATTTAATCGAACGGGAAATCGTTCAAAATGAGTTGGAACTGCGGGATTTGATCAAAAAGGTCATCCGGGTCGCGGAAGAAAACGATATTCTGCCGGTAGCGACGGGCAATGTGCATTATCTGGACACACATGACGCCACCTATCGGGAAGTGTTGATTCGGACGCAGGGCGGCGCCAACATGCTGAATATGCGTAAACAATTGCCGCCGGCCCATTTCCGGACGACACAAGAAATGATGAGTGATTTTAAATTTTTAGGACCGGAACTGTCGGAGCGGCTTGTCATCATCAATAGTCAGAAAATCGCCGGCTGGTTTGAAAATATTGATATCATTCCAAAAGATTTGTTCACGCCTAAAATTGAAGGCGCGGATGAAGAGGTCCGGTCGTTGTCGTATGACATGGCGCATCGCATTTACGGCGATGTCCTGCCGGAAATCGTCGAAGCACGGCTCGAAAAGGAACTCAAATCGATTATCGGTCACGGATTTGCCGTCATTTATCTGATTTCGCACAAGCTCGTAAAAAAATCACTCGATGATGGATATCTCGTCGGATCCCGGGGATCGGTCGGTTCGAGCCTCGTCGCGACGATGACGGAAATCACGGAAGTCAATCCGTTACCACCGCATTACGTCTGTCCGAATTGTAAGGAGTCGGAATTCTTTGATGATGGATCGGTTGGTTCTGGATTCGACTTACCGGATAAAACGTGTAAGACGTGTGACGTGCCGTTAATCAAAGACGGGCACGATATTCCGTTTGAGACGTTCCTTGGATTCAAAGGGGATAAAGTACCGGATATTGATTTAAACTTCAGTGGAGAATACCAGCCAAAAGCCCACGCCTATACAAAAGTCTTGTTTGGTGACGACTATGTGTACCGAGCCGGGACAATTGGTACGATTGCCGAGAAAACGGCTTACGGCTACGTCAAAGGATATCAGTCTGAAAATGATTTAAACTACCGGAATGCTGAAGTCGACCGGCTCGTCAGCGGTGTGACCGGTGTCAAACGGACGACGGGTCAGCATCCGGGTGGGATCATCGTTGTTCCGGATTATATGGACATTTATGATATCAGTCCGATTCAATTCCCGGCGGATGACATGGGGTCCGAGTGGAAAACGACCCACTTTGATTTCCATTCGATCCACGATAACTTATTGAAACTGGATATCCTCGGACATGATGATCCGACGATGATTCGGATGTTGCAAGATTTGTCGGGACGCGATCCGAAAACGATTCCCGTCGATGATGCAGAGGTCATGAAGATTTTCAGTTCGACAGAATCGATTGGCGTGACACCGGAACAGATTGATTCGAAAACCGGGACGCTTGGGATTCCAGAGTTTGGGACAAAATTTGTCCGACAGATGCTTGAAGAAACAAAACCGACGACTTTTTCAGAACTTGTCCAGATTTCCGGTCTGTCTCACGGCACGGATGTCTGGCTCGGTAATGCCAGTGAGCTGATTTATAACGGAACATGTGAACTGAAAGACGTCATCGGTTGCCGGGATGATATCATGGTCTATTTGATTTACGCGGGTCTTGAACCGTCACTTGCCTTTAAAATCATGGAATCGGTCCGTAAAGGGAAAGGTCTTTCAATTGAGATGGAAGAGGCGATGATTGAAAATCATGTACCGCTTTGGTATATCGATTCGTGTAAAAAAATCAAGTACATGTTCCCGAAAGCCCACGCCGCGGCCTATGTGTTGATGGCCGTCCGGATTGCTTATTATAAAGTCCATCATCCGATGTACTATTATGCCTCTTACTTCACGGTTCGTGCCGGTGATTTTGATATCGGGGCGATGAACAAGGGATCGGCAGCGATCCGCAAAGTATTGCAGGATATCAAAGATAAAGGATTTGAAGCAACGGCGAAAGACAAGGGGCTGTACACCGTGCTTGAGATTGCGCTTGAAATGATTGAACGGGGCTTTACCTTCAGCAAAGTCGATTTGTATAAATCGAGTGCATCCGAGTTTCTGATTGATGGAGATTCGCTACTGCCGCCGTTCGATGCTGTCACCGGTCTTGGAACGAACGCGGCGAAACAAATCGTCGAAGCCCGAAAAGGCGGTGAGTTCCTGTCGAAGGAAGATTTGCAAAAACGGGCGAAACTCTCGAAGTCGATTATCGAAACGCTGGATAATCTCGGTTGTCTGGAAGGTCTTCCGGATGAGAACCAACTCTCGTTATTTGACCTCTAAAGCCTTGCGGATGCTTGCTTAAGAAGGTGCATTATGCTATATTGAGTGAGGAAATGTTTTTTATACTACGACTTGGAAGGAGTAGGGGGACCTGCTCCTTTCTTGTTTGTTTTTTGAAGGAGGATGAAGATGACGAACGTAACTGAGAAGGTCGAACAACTCGCTAAACCGATCGTAGAACGAGAGGGGATGGAGCTTGTCGACGTCGAATTCGTCAAAGAGGGGGCGGATTGGTTCCTACGTGTCTCCATCGATAAAGAAGGTGGCGTTGACCTGGAAGACTGTGTCAACATCAATGAAAAGTTATCGGAAGCATTGAATCAAGATGATCCGATTGACGAACCCTACTATTTAGATGTTGCGAGTCCAGGTGCTGAACGACCACTCAAAAAAACCGAGGATTTCGAAAAGGCGATTGGCAAACACGTCTATATCAAGACGCATGATCCCGTCAAGGATGCGACAGAATTTGAGGGTACACTACTGACTTATTCTGAAGAAATGCTTGAACTCGAAGTCCGTGTGAAGACACGAAAATTGAAAATTGAAATACCGGTGAACAAGATCGCGATGGCGCGGCTTGCGGTAGTGTTCTAAGGAAAGGAAGAGAACGATGGGACCACAGTTACTTGAAGCAATCGAACAAATCGCTAAAGAAAAAGAGATTGATAAGAATATCATCATCGATGCGCTGGAACAGGCATTGATTTCCGCTTACCGTCGCAACTTTGGAAAAGAGTCGGAGGCAGTAAAAGTCGAATTTGACCAACAGACAGGAGATATCCGTGTCTTTGCCTTAAAAGAGGTTGTTGAACGTTTGACACAGCCGGAAGAACAGCTTTCACTCGAGGAAGCACACGAAATCGATCCAACGTATGAACTCGGTGATTTCCATAAAGTCGAAGTGACACCAGGTGATTTCGGACGTGTCGCAGCACAAACGGCGAAACAAATCGTCACACAAAAGATGCGCGAAGCAGAGCGGGAACGTATTTACAATCATTTCGCCGACCGGGAAGATGAAATCATGACCGGAATGGTTGAACGTCAGGATGCACGTAATCTTTACGTTAACCTGGAGGGGATTGAAGCCGTACTGACGACACACGAACAGATGCCGAATGAACGTTTCGGAATCCGGGAATACATCAAAGTATACGTAACGAAAGTCGATCCAATGGTCAAGGGATCAGGCGCATCGATTCTTGTATCGCGGACACACCCAGGTTTATTAAAACGTCTGTTTGAAATCGAAGTACCTGAAATCGCCAGCGGCGAAGTTGAAGTGAAGTCGGTAGCACGTGAAGCCGGCGACCGTTCGAAGATTGCCGTTGCTTCCGACGAAATCGATCCTGTCGGTGCATGTGTCGGTCAAAAAGGAGCGCGTGTCCAACGTATCGTTAACGAATTAAACGGAGAAAAGATTGATATCGTCCGTTATTCAGATGATCCGAAAGAATACGTCGCCAATGCATTAAGTCCAGCACAAGTCGTCGCCGTATATGTCAATGAGCCGGCAAAAGCGACAATCGTCGTCGTACCGGACTTCCAATTGTCACTTGCGATCGGGAAACGTGGTCAAAATGCCCGTTTAGCTGCCAAGTTAACAGGATGGAAAATTGACATCAAGAGCGAATCAGAAGCAGAATCGATGGAATTGAAAGATGTCTTCATGAAAGTCGAACCTGCGGCAACAGAAGCAGTTGACGTGGAAACGGTCCAAGTCGAAGGCGAGGAATAATTCGTGCAAAAAAAGGTACCATTACGCAAATGTGTCATCACACAAGAGATGCGTCCTAAAAAAGAGTTAATTCGGGTCGTCCGGACACCTGACAGTGAGGTTGTCGTCGATCTTAATGGTAAAATGAATGGGCGAGGCGCCTATTTGACGAAAGATGCCACTGTCATTGCGACAGCAAAAAAGAAGCGCACACTCGATCACCATCTGAAAGTCAAAACAACAGATGCGTTATATGATCAATTGCTTGCGATCGCGGGAGGTACACATGAGTAAATGGGAATCGCTCCTTGGTCTCGCGAACCGAGCGCGGAAAGTGACGACTGGAGAAGAACTCGTACTGAAAGAAGTACGGGGGGGACAAGCCAAACTCGTCCTCTTAGCAGCAGATGCGGGGGCTGCCACGCGTAAGAAAGTGACGGATAAATGTACAAGTTATCGTGTTCCGTACATCGAAGTCGGAGATCGAAACATTCTTGGACATGCACTTGGGAAAGACGCGCGTGTTGTCGTGTCAGTCAACGAAGCCGGATTTGCGAAAAAGCTAACGGAACTCCTCTCGAACGATTAACTGGAGGTGGATCTTTTGGGTAAACGTGTATACGAATTCGCGAAAGAACAGAATGTAACGAGTAAGCAGGTCATCGCCCAGCTCGAAAAGCTGGAAAAACCCGTTAAGAATCATATGGCGGTTTTAGATGAACAGACAGTACAGCAACTCGACAAAGTATTTAATCCCGAGAAACATCGGGTCCAAAAAACGGAGGCTCCAAAACAAGTGAAATCAGACAATAAACCGAACAGACCAGGAACAACTAACAAACCAGCAGGGAACCAATCACGCAATACAAAAGGCGGACGTCCGGAATTCGGAAACCGCAATAACCGCGGTGGAAAACGCCGTCCACAGAAAAAAGTGGAACCACGTAAACTGGAAGTAGCAGACCCAAATTCAAAATCAAGTCAACGAAAAGCAGCACGTCGGGCGCAAGAAGAAGCAATGGCGAACGTCGTTCAATACGCAGACAACTTAACAGTCGGCGAATTGGCTGAAAAAATGGATAAAAAACCAAACGAACTGATCATGAAATTGATGGGAATGGGCGTTATGGCGACCATTAACCAAGATCTCGATGATGAGACGGTTGAATTGCTTGCATCTGACTTCGGATTTGAAGTCGAAAAAACAGTTAAAGTCGATGAAACAGACTTCGATGCATATGAACTGAACCTCGATAACTACGAATTGTCAGAACGTCCACCGGTCGTTACAATCATGGGACACGTTGACCACGGTAAAACGACATTGCTTGACTCGATCCGAAACACAAAAGTCACAGCAGGCGAAGCCGGCGGAATTACGCAGCATATCGGTGCCTACCAAGTAGAAATCGAAGGAAAGAAAATTACATTCCTCGATACACCAGGTCACGCCGCGTTTACAACAATGCGTGCACGTGGGGCAGATGTCACGGATATCGCCATCATCGTTGTCGCAGCAGATGACGGCGTCATGCCGCAAACGGAAGAAGCGATCAGCCACGCAAAAGCAGCCGGAGTTCCAATCATCGTTGCTGTCAACAAGATGGATAAAGAAGGCGCTAATCCAGACCGTGTCAAACAAGAATTGACGGAGTTCGAACTCGTAGCCGAGGACTGGGGCGGTGACACGATTTTCGTACCGGTTTCAGCTCTTAAAGGAGACGGAATCGACGAGTTGCTTGAGATGATTCTTCTTGTCTCCGAAGTCCAAGAATATAAATCTACACCGGACATGCACGGACGCGGAACGGTCATCGAAGCGAAACTCGATAAAGGACGCGGACCTGTTGCGACATTGCTCGTCCAACACGGAACACTTCGTGTCGGAGATCCAATTGTCGTCGGTCATACGTTCGGCCGGATTCGGGCAATGGTCAACGATATCGGTCGCCGTGTCAAAGAGGTTGGCCCGTCGACACCAATCGAAATTACAGGCTTGAACGATGTACCAAAAGCCGGAGATCAATTCTTTGCGTTTGAAGATGAGAAAAAAGCCCGTCAAATCGGGGAAGCGCGTTACCAACGTGAAATCGAGGCACAACGCCGCGATTCAGCGAAAGTCAGTTTGGAAGATCTCTTCGACCGGATCAAAGAAGGCGAAGTCAAAGACCTCAACATCATCATCAAAGGTGACGTTCAAGGTTCAGTCGAAGCCCTCGCCGGTTCACTCAAGAAAATCGACGTCGAAGGTGCTAAGATCAACATCGTCCACTCAGGTGTTGGTGCCATCACAGAAGGTGATGTCATCTTGGCTTCAGCAGCTAACGCCATCATCATCGGCTTTAACGTCCGTCCAGATGGTAACGCGAAATCGATGGCAGACCAAGAGAAGGTTGAGATTCGTCTTCACAAAATCATCTACAATGCGATCGAAGAAATCGAACAAGCGATGAAAGGTCTTCTTGACCCAGAATTCGTTGAGAAAATCATTGGTCAAGCTGAAGTTCGTGACGTCATCAAAGTCTCGAAAGTCGGAACGATTGCCGGTGGTTATGTCACAGAAGGTAAATTGACACGTGCTGCAGGTGTTCGTGTTGTTCGTGACAGCATCGTTATTTATGAAGGAAAACTCGATACGTTGCGCCGCTTCAAAGACGATGTCAAAGAAGTAGCAGCCGGTTACGAGTGTGGAATCAAGATCGAACGATACGACGATATCAAAGTAGACGATGTCATCGAAGCGTTCATCATGGAAGAAGTTAAACGCAAGTAACAGAACGGATCAGAATCCGAACTGGAGGGATATAGAATGAGCGTACGTTCCAATCGTGTAGCAGAGCAGGTGCGTAAAGAAATTACGCAAATGTTGATTAAAGATGTGAATGATCCGCGTGTCAAGGCGGTGACGGTAACCGGTGTTGAAGTCACAGGTGACTTACAACAAGCAACGATCTTTTATTCGGTGCTCGGTGATGAAACGGTGCGTGAAGAAGCGCGCGTTGGTCTTGAAAAGTCAAAAGGGTTCATGCGTAAAGAAATCGGATCACGGATCCGTTTACGGAAGACACCTGAATTGCTGTTTGAGATCGATACATCTGTCGAGTACGGATCACGGATCGACGAATTGCTCCGGAACTTGAACAAGGATTAACAAGACAAGGGCAACCACACCTGTGGTTGTCCTTTTTTAGGAGGGACAAGGATGGAACCCATCGGAGTATTACCGTTAGATAAACCAGCAGGTATGACGAGTCACGATTGTGTTTTTCGACTGCGTCGCCTTTTTCAAACAAAAAAAGTCGGACATACCGGAACGCTTGATCCGGAAGTGACAGGTGTCTTGCCGATTTGTCTCGGACGAGCAACGAAGCTTGCGCGCTTCATTACGGACGAAGGGAAGAAGTATGTCGCAGAAGTGACGATTGGCTATGCGACGACAACCGAAGATGCCCACGGGGAAACCGTTCAGGAAACGCCGGTCCCACCTGATGCATTTACGGAGCAGCAAGTCGATGAAATACTCAATCAACTGACCGGACAGCTGGAACAGACACCGCCCTATTATTCGGCCGTGAAAGTAAACGGGAAAAAATTATATGAATATGCCCGTAAAGGCATCGAAGTGGAACGACCGACCCGAATCGTTCAAATCGATACACTGGACCGAACATCTGAATTGACTTTTGAAGACGGTGTCTGCCGTTTTCAAATCGAAATTGCCTGCGGAAAAGGCACGTACATCCGGACACTTGCGGTTGAAATCGGTGAACGGTTAGGTTATGCGGCCCATATGAGTGAATTGCGCCGGACAAGCTCGGGTGCGATGTCCGAAACAGAAGCGGTGACACTTGCAACACTTGAAGCCTGTGAGACGGTGGAAGAGCGGATGCAGTACGTTTTACCGATTGAACAAGTCATTCAAAAGTGGCCACGGTTGACTGTAGACGCCGAGACAGCGGCCCGTGTCTTGAATGGTGCCAAGTTAGCAGGCATTCCGGTCGAATTTGAACGCTTTACTGTCTATAATGAAGAGGGCATCCCTTTAGCAATCTATCGGCTTGATTCCGAAATCAATATGGGACGCGTAGAAGTCATGTTACAAATCGATTAGGATCGGAGAGATCAGGAATGGACATCATTCATTTAACATATCCAGAACAACCAGTAGAAGACCCGGCTGTTATTGCACTCGGCTTTTTTGATGGCGTACATCTTGGACACCAACGTGTTTTACAAACCGCAATTGAAAAAAGCCGCGAATTACATCTGCCGGTAGCGGTCATGACGTTTGATCCTCATCCGAAACAAGTACTTGGTAACGGAACGGAACAGATTCTCTACATTACACCGCTGGACCGAAAACTCGAAAAGATGGCGCAACTTGGCATTGAACGGGTGTATGTCATTGAATTCACAGTCGCCTTTTCAGAGTTGTCACCACAAGACTTCGTTGACCACTATTTAATTGCTGCCGGAGCACGCCACATTGTTGCAGGATTTGATTATTCGTATGGACGGTTCGGGGCCGGCAAAATGGCGACGCTTGATTTCCACAGTCGTGGACGATTTGATCATACGATCGTTTCAGAACACCAAGCAGACGATGAAAAGGTCAGCTCGACACGAATTCGTCGTTTGCTCGCAGATGGCGCCGTCGCAGAGGCAGCTCTGTTGTTAGGTGAGCCGTATCAAACGAAAGGGATTGTCATTCATGGCGACGCCCGCGGTCGCCAAATTGGATTTCCGACCGCCAATATCCGCCCGGAATTTGCTTATGTCATTCCGAAACTAGGTGTCTATGCGACGTTCGTTCATCTAGAGGATGGGCGGAAATTTCCGGCAATGACGAACATCGGACGGAGACCGACGTTTTATGAGACGGGAGAAGTCAGCATCGAAACTCACCTGCTCGCATTCGACGAAGATTTATATGGACAGGAACTGAAGCTCGAATGGATGGCTTACTTACGGGACGAACAAGCATTCGATGGAATCGAGAGTTTAAAAAATCAACTTGCCCAAGATAAAATTCACGCGATGCAGGCACTAACGGTTTGACAGACGGTGACGGGTTCGTTATGATGAGTCAGTACGAATACGTACAGCCGGTTGGCTTGGCATCAGGTCTCACCATCCGATGCTCGGCAATACGGTCATTCAAAAGATGGAGGTGGAGTGACAATGGCACTCACTAAAGAACGTAAAAATGAAATTATCGAAGCTTATGCTACGAAACAAGGCGATACTGGTTCGCCGGAAGTACAAGTTGCTGTTTTAACTGAACAGATCACAACTTTAAACGATCACTTACGTACACACAAAAAGGATCACCACTCACGTCGTGGTCTCTTGAAAATGGTTGGTCGTCGCCGTAACTTGCTCACATACCTTCGTAACAAGGATGTTTCACGTTACCGTTCATTGATCGAGCGTCTTGGTCTTCGTCGCTAATCCGAACAGATCAACAAGGAAGCAGGAGCATCGTCTCCTGCTTCTTTTTTTTGCCGATTCGTGGACATTTGGCGCAAGAACATCCATAATTAGATTTGAATGAAAAAACGGATAGAAGTGAGAGGGGATTTGTGCATGTCACAAACAAAGCAGACGTTTTCGACCGAACTCGGTGGACGTCCATTAACAATTGAAATCGGTCAACTGGCCAAACAAGCAAACGGAGCAGCATTGATCCGTTACGGTGAGACGGCAGTCCTTGCGACGGTCGTAGCATCAAAACAACCGAAAGACTTAGATTTCTTCCCATTAACAGTGAACTATGAAGAAAAATTATATGCAGCAGGTAAGATTCCGGGTGGCTTCCTAAAACGTGAAGGACGTCCGGGCGAAAACGCGATTTTGACATCACGTTTGATTGACCGTCCGATCCGTCCCTTGTTCCCAGATGGATTCCGTCATGACATCCAAGTTGCAACGACGGTCTTATCTTCAGATGAAGACAATTCACCAGAAGTCGCAGCGATGATCGGGGCTTCCATTGCCTTGTCGATTTCAGACATTCCATTTGATGGTCCGATTGCCGGCGTGACGATTGGTCGCGTGAACGGTGAGTTCATCATCAACCCGACAATGAGTCAAGCAGCTGAAAGTGATATCGACCTTCAAGTTGCCGGAACGAAACATGCGGTCAACATGGTCGAAGCCGGAGCAAAAGAAGTGTCGGAAGAAGCGATGCTTGAAGCGATTCTTCTCGGACATGATGTCATCAAGACATTGATTGCGTTCCAAGAAGAAATCGTCGCAGCCGTTGGTCAAGAGAAATTCGCCTATACGGTTTCTTCGTTTGACGAGACACTTGTCAACCGTTTGAAAGCTGATGCACTTGCAGAAGTGACGATGGCGGTTCAAGTCGAAGAAAAACAAGCACGCGATCTTGCCATCAACGAAGTCATTTCGAAATATATCGATCAGTACGCAGCAGATGACTCGATTACGGAAGCGCAATTGGCAGAAGTATCGGGTGTCTTGAACAAATTCGTCAAAACAGAAGTACGTCGTTTGATTACAGAAGACAAAGTCCGTCCAGACGGTCGTGGTCTTGCTGAAATCCGTCCGCTTGACTCGGAAATCGGATTGTTACCACGTGCACACGGTTCAGGTTTGTTCACACGTGGTCAAACACAAGTCTTGTCTGTTGCGACGCTCGGTGTCGCAGGAGATGCGCAAATCATCGATGGACTTGGACTCAAAGCAGAAAAACGTTTCATGCACCATTATAACTTCCCGCCGTTCTCAGTCGGAGAAGCTCGTCCGATGCGTGCACCGGGTCGTCGTGAAATCGGTCACGGAGCACTCGGGGAACGTGCACTGTTACCAGTTCTTCCATCAGAAACAGATTTCCCTTACACGATTCGTCTCGTGTCAGAAGTTCTTGAATCAAACGGTTCGTCTTCACAGGCATCGATTTGTGGATCAATCCTTGCGATGATGGATGCAGGTGTGCCGCTGAAAGCACCGGTCGCCGGAATTGCAATGGGCTTGATTAAAGAAGGCGAAAACTATTCGATCCTGACAGACATTCAAGGGATGGAAGATCATCTCGGCGATATGGACTTTAAAGTCGCAGGAACTAAAGACGGAGTGACTGCTCTTCAAATGGATATGAAGATTGGCGGAATTACGCGTCAAATTTTAGAAGAGGCGCTTGAACAAGCGCGTCTCGGTCGTTTACACATCCTTGAACACATGAATTCAGTCATTGCTGAACCACGTGTCGAGTTGTCTAAATATGCACCGAAAATCGTCACATTGAAAATCAATCCGGATAAAATCCGTGATGTGATTGGACCCGGCGGTAAAGTCATCAACAGCATCATCGATGAGACGGGTGTTAAAATCGATATCGATCAAGACGGAACAGTCTTTATCGCGTCAACGGATCAAGACGGCATCAATCGTGCTCGTCAGTTGATTGAAGATATCGTCCGTGAAGTCGTCATCGGAGAAGAATTTGACGGGACAGTTCGCCGCGTCGAAAAATTCGGTGCTTTCGTTGAACTATTCAAAGGAAAAGATGCTCTTGTACACATCTCGGAATTAGCACTTGAGCGTGTTGGCCAAACTGAAGATGTCGTCAAATTAGGCGATAAATTGAAAGTTCGTGTCACAGAAGTCGATGACAAAGGACGTGTCAATGCATCGCATAAAGTATTGCTTGTTGAAGGTATGAGTGCGGAAGATCGTGCTGCATACGATGAAAAGAAAAAAACAGAGCGTGACAGCCGCCCGCCGCGTCGGGATACTGGATCTCGCCCACCACGTGACGGACAACGTCCACCGCGTCGTAACTAATGAAAACAAAGGTGGCTCAACGGTGCGAATACGTGCACCGCGGGCCACCTTGTTTCATATTTCAAGGAGGAATGAACGATGGTCGAAAGACTTGTATTAGAGAATGGGGTTCGAATCGTCAGTGAACGGATCGAGAATGCCCGGAGTGTAGCAACCGGTATTTTCATCAAAGCCGGTTCCCGGACGGAAACCAAAGAAGAACATGGCATCAGCCATTTGATTGAACACATGATGTTTAAAGGGACGAAAAAACAATCGGCAAAAGAAATTGCCGTTTATTTTGACCGCTTGGGTGGTAATATTAATGCATTCACGAGTAAAGATCAGACCTGTTATTATGTAAAGACATTGGATGAACATGCCATCACGGCGTTTGATGTCCTCGCTGACATGTTTTTGGAGTCGACGTTCGACGAAGAGGAACTGGAAAAAGAAAAGCGGGTCGTGATTGAAGAAATTAAAATGTACGAAGATACACCAGATGATTTGGTGCACGAACTGTTAGCAGTGGCCGCTTACGGGGAAGACGTCATGGCCCGACCGATTCTCGGTACGGAAGAAAGCGTCAAGCAACTGAGCCGTCAAATGATTGTAGAGTACCTGCAGGAAGCATATGCACCGGAACAAATCGTCATCTCGGTTGCAGGGCATGTGACGGATGAATTGATTACACAAATTAAAAATCGGTTCAGTACACTGCGGACAAGTGAAACCGTCCGCCAAATTGAAGAACCGACTTTGAAAAGTGACACGTTGCGGAAAGAAAAAGACACGGAACAAGTCCATGTTTGTTATAACTTCCGAGCAATCCCTTCTGCTGATGATCGTTTGCCGACGTTAGCCTTACTCAATAATGCGTTCGGAGCGACGATGTCGAGCCGCCTGTTCCAATCGATTCGCGAAGACCGTGGATTAGCCTATTCCGTCTTTTCGTACTATACGACATTCGATGATCATGGCACGTTTACGATTTATGTCGGAACATCAAAAGAAACGCTGGAAGAAGTTGAAACCGTTCTTTCAACGGAAATCAAACAACTGCTCGAACATGGTCTGACGACGAAAGAGCTAGAAGATGGAATCGAGCAGTTAAAAGGATCGTTGATTTTAGGAAATGAGAGTATATCCAGTCATATGAACCGTAATGCCCGGAATGAACTCCATTTAGGAATGCATCCGACGCTAGAAGATGTACTGGCAGAAGTGGAACAGATTACGCCTGCTAACGTTCAGGAAATGATTGCGTATATCTTTAGTGAACCACCGGCTAAAGCTTACATCTTGCCGGAAATCGATGAGGCAGACCTTGAAACCGAGTGAACCTTACCCTACACTGAAATAGCATGTAACTGAAAAACAAGTTGTTGAGAAAGAAGGAATACCCTTGAATTTAGCTGAACTAATCGAAGTCATTCAGACTCAAAAAACGGAACGTATGGTAGAGGCAGTCGTGACGTCTTTAACAACCGATTCACGTGATGTGAAGCCAGGTACGTTATTTGTCGCCATTAAAGGTTATACAGTGGATGGACACGATTATGCCAAACAGGCCGAAGCACAGGGGGCTGTCGCCATCGTGTCAGAACGCTTGCTCGATGTGACGATTCCTGTCATTCTTGTCAGAAGTACGACCCGGGCGATGGCAGAACTTGCCGGTAAGTTTTATGATTATCCTTCTGAAAAGATGCGGATGATCGGAATCACCGGAACGAACGGAAAAACGACGACGACGACGATCGTCCGTGATGTCTTGGCCCAGTTGGGACGGAAAACGGGAATCATCGGTACCGTCGAAGTCAAAATTGGTGACCGGATCGTCCCGAGTCGTAATACGACACCTCAAAGTTCGGAACTGCAAGCCTTTTTCCATCAAATGCACCAAGAAGGCGTCGAAGACGTCATCATGGAAGTCTCTTCACACGGATTGGAGCTCGGACGGGTGACCGGAACAGATTTTGACGTGGCTGGATTTACGAACCTGACACACGATCATCTCGATTTCCATAAAACATTCGAGAATTATGCACGGGCAAAAGGATTGCTCTTTGCACAACTCGGGCAACGGCTATCCGATAAAAAAGTCGCAGTCTTGAATGCAGATGATGAGATCAGTCAGTTATTTGAGATGATGACGGGTGCCCGTGTCATGACATACGGGATTGATCAATCGGCCGACTTGATGGCTACAAATATTACACAAACGCTTCAGGAAACAACATTTACGATGGTTTATCAGGAACAATCGGTCGAACTGACTGTTCAATTCATCGGTCGATTCAACGTCTATAACTTACTGCTTGCCACAGGCATCCTTCTTTCAATCGGCTACAGTTTAACTGAGATTTCGAATGCGATCACTCAGATTCAGCCGGCAAAAGGTCGGATGCAACGTTTGCCGATTGACGGTTACAACATTTATGTGGACTATGCGCATACGCCGGATGGTATCGAACAATGTTTGAAAGCATTAGTTGATGTTCCAAAAGAAAATATCGTCTTTTTAATTGGAACAGGCGGAAATCGGGATGTGACCAAACGGCCGATGATGGGACAACTTGCCTCAACGTACGCGGGAACAGTCGTCATCACGACGGACGATCCCCGTTTTGAATCGTATGAGTCCATCACATCCGGAATCGCATCCGGGATGCTTCACGATCAATTCGTTGAAATCGGAGACCGGGAAGAAGCAGTCCGCTACGCAGCGAGTCTTGCTCGACCGGACAACATCGTTATTCTAGCAGGAAAAGGGCATGAAAAATATCAAATCATTGGGGATGAGAAGACACCCCTCGACGAAGAGGTACTCGTTAAAGAGATGATACGCCAATTGGAGGAAAAGAAGTGACTTATCAACAACTTGAAATTGAACAGGCGCAGTTTGAACAGTTTGTAAAAACCCACCCGAAAGGAGATCTTCTCCAGTTACCTGCTTGGGGATCCGTCAAGGCAGCAACTGGCTGGACGCATGAACGGATTGCGGTCGGAACGTCAACCGGTCAGCTGGTCGGGGTCGCATTGTTATTGTTTAAAAAAGTTCCGAAATTACCGTTTACGTTATGTTATGCTCCACGCGGATTTGTCGTTGATTATACAGATCAGTCAGCCGTTGCGGCATTACGGGATGCGGCGATTCGAGTCGCAAAAAAACGAAAAGCGATTACGATTAAACTCGATCCGAACGTCGACCGGACGGAATATCCAAACTTGCTTCAAGAAATGAAGGAACTCGGATTTAAGCACAACGGATTCGGAGGCGGATTTGATTATGCGCAACCGCGCTTTACGATGGAGACGAGTCTTGAAGGGTCGGAAAAAGAAATCTTTGACCGTTTCCATTCCAAGTTTCGTTATAATGTCCGTTTGGCTGAACGAAAAGGGATTGTTTGTTACGAAGCATCGCGGGAAGAGTTAAAAACATTTGCGAACCTGATGGTCGAAACAGGAGAACGTGATGGGTTTTCGATTCGCGGTCTCGATTACTTTGAAAATCTTTACGATCATCTTCGTCCGACTGGAGATGCGGCATTGTTTTTAACTAAACTGGATGTCGTTCGGGCGCTTGAAAATACGGAAGCAGCCTTATTACAAGCAGATAAGGAGTTAACGAAAATCCACCGTCAGCTGGAAAAAGAAACGGTCGAAAAAAAAATCAACAGTTTGAATAATCGACTCGAACAGACGACTGCTCAGATTGAAAAGGCAGAGAAATCGAAAACTGAACTGATGGCGATTGCGGCAAAACATCCAAACGGAGTGATTCTTTCAGGCGGTTTGTTGACGCTTGCCGGTCGCCGGTCGTATTACCTATACGGTGCCTCGTCAAACGAATACCGTGAATTCATGCCGAACCACTTGATGCAATGGACGATGATGCGTCATGCGAAAGCGCACGGAGCCATTTCATATGACTTTGGCGGTGTGAGTGGATCAACGGATCCGGACGATCATTATGCGGGTCTCTATGCCTTTAAGTCAGGTTGGGGCAGTGAAATGATTGAAAAAATCGGAGAGTTCGACTATGTCCTGAACAAGCCGTTATATCTGTTGCTTGAAACAGGATTGCCGATTCTTCAAAAAATTCGGAAGAAGTTACGCCGCTAATGAAACGGGGAACAATCTTCATCTGGATTTTGTTCCTGCTGGTCATGTTTGCCATCGGATCCTTTCTTGCCGCGTCTACTAATCGAATGCCAAGCATTTTGATGGATCAGCCGGAGTTAGGGCTGGAAAGTTGTCCACGAGACCGTGCCGGCGAGAACCGTCTCATTAACGACAGTGCCAATCAATTGAAGCAACTTCATCCGGCAGTCCGTACCGGTGCGGAGGATTTGATTCGTCTCAGTCATTCCTGCTACAACATTGATATCCGGATCACACAAGGATATCGGACAAAAAAACAGCAGGATGCACTGTATGAACAAGGCCGCTCACAAGCAGGAGACGTAGTAACCAACGCGCGCGGCGGAGAATCGATGCACAATTATGGTTTAGCGATTGACTTCGTTCAAATGATAGACGGAGATATTTCTTACGATTTAGAATACGACGGAAATCAATCAGGTAAAAGTGACTGGCGTGAGGTGGCTGCTGTCGGGAAAGCGCTTGGCTTTGAATGGGGCGGCGACTGGAAACGATTTGTCGATTATCCGCACTTCGAGATGACATTCGGTTATTCCTTGAACGAGCTTCAAGCAGGCGAGAAACCGAGCAGACAGGAAAAAGCAAACCGAACAGAGGAAATCGAGAAGCTGTTGAATCCGTAAAACGAACATCGTGTGGACCGAAAGAGTGGTCACACGATGTTTTTTTTCGTTTTCACCATCCCTGTTGTTGGCAGAATGGCAAAGTTCGGCTAGAATAGTGATAGTGATAAGTGGACGGCTCACGAAAAGTGAATATAAATAGGAGGTCATATCGTGTCAAAGAAAAAGACGGAAAAAGTAAGCGTCTTTGCTCTTGGTGGCGCCGGTGAAATCGGTAAGAACATGTACGTCGTCGAACTCGACGAGGACATCTTCGTAATCGATGCCGGGTTAATGTTCCCAGGAGATGAGATGCTTGGAATCGATAAAGTCATTCCAGACATTAGTTATTTAAAAGAAAACAAAGAGCGGATTCAAGGGATTTTCATTACTCATGGACATGAGGACCACATTGGTGCCCTCAGTTATGTCTTACGGGACTTAAAAGTACCGGTTTATGGAACACGTTTAACGCTTGGTTTGATTGAAATTAAATTAAAAGAAGCCGGTTTATTGAAAAAGGCAGATCTTCGTCCAATTGATGCCAAGACGAAATTAACCGTAGCAGGTCACTTCATTACGTTCTTCCGTGTTAATCACTCGATTCCGGATGCAGTCGGGGTATGTATCCAAACATCGCAAGGGGCGATTGTCCATACGGGAGACTTTAAATTTGACTACACACCAGTCGACGGCAAACAAGCTGATTTCGGGAAGATTGCCGCAATCGGTCAGCGCGGTGTCCTCTGTCTGTTATCTGATTCGACGAATGCCGAACGTCCTGGTATGTCCGGCTCAGAATCAACGGTCGGTTCGGAACTGAACGATGTCATCTATGAGGCACCAGGTCGCGTCATCGTAGCTTCCTTCGCATCAAACGTTCACCGTCTGCAACAGGTCTTTGCAGCGGCAGAAGCCAACAACCGGAAAGTTGCGGTTGTCGGTCGCAGCATGGTCAATATCGTGGAGGTCGCTCAACGTTTGAACTACTTGCGCTTTAAACACAAAACGTTGGTCGAACTGTCGGAAATCAATCGACTTGATGATAATCAAGTTGTGATTTTAACGACGGGGTCGCAAGGTGAACCGATGGCAGCTCTCACACGCATGGCACGGAACGCGCATAAGCAGGTCAACATCCGCTTAAACGATACCGTTGTCGTTGCAGCGTCACCGATTCCCGGAAACGAGAAATCCGTTTCGAAAACAATTGATCTCTTGTTCCGCGCCGGTGCGAACGTCATCTACAATCAGCGGAAGGTTCATGTATCCGGTCACGGACACGCAGAAGACTTGAAGTTGATGCTGAACTTGATTAAACCGAAATTCTTCGTTCCAATCCACGGGGAGTTCCGGATGCAAAAGGCACACAGCCGTTTAGCACAAACGGTTGGTGTCAATGCGAACAACATCTTCATCATCGAAAACGGGGATGTCGTCGAGTTTGAAAAACGGAAAGCCCGGATGTCACGTAAAGTGAACGCCGGAAACGTCCTGATTGACGGAATTGGTGTCGGGGATGTCGGAAACATCGTCTTACGTGATCGTCGCCTGTTGTCACAAGACGGTGTTGTCCTCTGTGTGATTACCATCAGCCGAAAAAATAAAACGATTGTCTCCGGGCCAGAAATCATTTCCCGCGGATTCGTTTATATGCGCGAATCCGAAGATATGATCAATGAAGCCAACCGTATCGTTGCCAAGCAACTGCAAGGTAAATTGACTGGTGAGCTCGACTGGACAGAAATGAAATCATTGATTCGTGACAAGTTAAGTTCATACTTGTATGAACAGACGAAACGTCGTCCGATGATTTTACCGATCATCATGGAAATTTAACAAAAGGAGCGACTCAGGGAGGCCGATGGATGGTCAGCTGAGTCGTTTTTTTATCAGGAGGTCAGAGAAAGATGGCGACAACAAAAAAAGGACCGGTCCGGAAAACACCGCCACGAAAGCGCATCCCGGCGAAAAAACGGCCACCCGCGAAAAAACAGCGTCAACCGATCCAATACCGTACATATGCAGCAATCATCGCGGTTCTTTCATTGCTGGCGTACGTTTTAGCACTTGGACAGTTTGGACGTGTCGGTGAAGTACTGGCGCAATTCGCAACAGATCAGGTGGGACAGTTTGGTTCCCTTCTGTACGGTTTGATTGGCGGAATGTTGTTACTGATCTTATCAAACCAAGAACGGGTAGCCAAATGGGCCTGGTCTTCCTTAATTTTAGGTGGCTTAATCTGGATTGATTTGCTACTTGGTCAACCGCGTGGGGCCATGAATGCATGGCTGTATCAAGGTTCCTCTTATTATATCTCCAGTTTTGGGGCATTTATGATCGGTTTATTTCTGATGGTGACAGGAATTCATCTGCTTCAGCCGACATTTTTCAGTGAACTGGCGTTCGGGATCAAGGAACGAATTCAGGAATTCCGGCAACGCGAGCGACAGACAGTAGCAAAAGAACGTCCTCAGAAAAAGAAACCAACCCAGTCAGAAGCGCTAGAACAACCGGTTGCTAAAAAGAAAACATTGAAAAAACAAGCCGTCGAAGAACTCGTCCCGGAAGAAGCACCGGTCAATCTTCAAGATGTACCAATCATCGGATTTGCGGATCATGTCGAACCACAAGCGAAAGACCCACAAGGACCGCTGACGATGACGGAGACACCGGACGGGTATCAATTGCCGTCGCTTGATTTACTGTCAGAACCCGTCACAAAAGACTTATCAGGGGAAAACAAGCGCTTAAAAGACAATGCGACGAAACTGATTGCTACGTTAAAGTCGTTTGGAATTGGAGCAAAAGTCTTAAAAATCCATCTTGGGCCAAGTGTGACGAAATATGAGATTGAACCGGATCAAGGTATCAAGCTGAGTCGAATCACCGGACTGGCCGATGATTTGGCACTTGCGCTCGCAGCAAAAGATATCCGGATTGAAGCACCGATTCCCGGAAAAGCTGCCGTCGGAATCGAAGTGCCGAACCGGGAAGTCGCGATGGTCTCTTTACGAGAGGTCTTAGGGGCGGAGAGCGTTCAAGCAGACCCGGATCGCTTACTTGTTGCGCTTGGTCGAAGCATCTCCGGTGAGACGGTCACAGCGAAGCTGAATAAGATGCCGCATGTCTTAGTCGCCGGTTCAACCGGCTCCGGGAAATCTGTTTGTATCAACGGAATGATTGTTTCGATTTTAATGCGGGCCCGGCCAGATGAAGTCCGGCTGATGATGATTGATCCGAAGATGGTCGAACTGAATGTCTATAACGGAATTCCCCATCTGCTCGCACCTGTCGTGACAGATCCGAAGAAAGCGGCACAGGCTTTAAAACAGGTCGTTTCGGAAATGGAACGGCGGTATGAAATCTTCAGTCAGAACGGGGCGCGGAATATCGAAGGCTACAATGCCTTGATCGATAAGATGAACGCAGAGGAAAAAGTCCATCAACGCCTGCCGTACATCGTCGTTATCGTTGATGAGTTAGCCGATTTGATGATGGTTGCCTCAAATGAAGTCGAAGATGCCATCATGCGGCTCGCTCAGATGGCGCGGGCAGCCGGGATCCACATGGTCATCGCGACACAACGGCCAAGTGTCGACATCATTACCGGCGTCATCAAGGCCAACATCCCGTCCCGGATTGCTTTCAGCGTTTCCAGTGGGACGGATTCCCGGACGATTCTTGATACAAGTGGGGCAGACAAGTTGCTCGGACGAGGGGACATGTTATTGCTCGGGAACGGAATGAATAAACCGGTTCGCGTCCAGGGAGCATTCCTGTCAGATGAAGAAGTCGAAACAATCGTCAATCATGTCATTTCCCAACAAAAGGCACAATATGTCGAGGCTATGATTCCTAAAGATATTCCAGAAGGGGAGACGGAAGTCGACGATCCGTTATACGATGAAGTCGTTCAGTTCATCTTGACACAGGAGACAGCATCCACCTCGATGATTCAACGAAAATATCGGATCGGCTACAACCGGGCCGCCCGACTGATTGATGCGTTAGAAGAAAATGGTTTGATTGGTCCGTCTGAAGGATCAAAACCGCGTCGTGTCATGGGGCATTAACAGTTGAAAGAGGAGAGAGCCACCTGAGGCTTTGTCCTCTTTTTTTAGGTGAAAATCAAAAAATGAAAACTTAAACCGTTTTCATCAAAATAGTTGTCAGACGTCTGTTGATTTTGTGCGGGATATTTGTCATACTCAGTCATATGAGTTGGCGTACCCGATAAAGGTACGTGAGCGACTTTTTCACAAATAGATAATGAAAGCGCTCACATTACAGGAAGAGGAGTTGGCGATGATGAAAAAGCAGTATGCATTCGTATCAATGATGACCATTGCGACAGTCGGATTAGCAGCATGTGGAGGTTCGGCGGACAACAATTCAAGTAAAAAGGAACAGTTTTCTGTAGCGATGGTTGCCGATAAAGGCGGAATCGATGACAAGTCATTTAACCAGTCGGCATGGGAAGGCCTTCAAGCGTACGGAAAAGAAAATCAGCTTAAGCAAAATGAAGGCTACTCCTATCTTCAGTCTAAGTCCCAACAAGACTACCAACCGAACTTGTCTCGACTCGCACGAGGCGGGGAAGATTTAGTATTCGGAATCGGGAATACGTTTAACGAAGACATCGAGACTGTAGCGAAACAATTTAAAGATACTCAATTTGCCATCGTCGACAATGTCGTACCGGGTAAAAATGTGACATCAATTACGTTCAAAGAGAACGAAGGCGCTTATCTTGCGGGAATTGTAGCGGCCATGCAGACAAAAACGGACCACATCGGATTTGTCGGCGGCATGAAGATGGATGTCATTGAGCGATTCCGTGCCGGATTCGAAGCAGGGGCAAAATCCGTTAATCCAAAAATCAAAGTTGACGTCCAATACGCTGAGGATTTTGCAGCACCGGAAAAAGGACAAGCAATCGCAGCCGGAATGTACGGAAAAGGCGCGGATATTATTTTCCCGGCTGCCGGCGGAACAGGAAACGGTGTCTTCACAGAAGCGAAAAACCGTAAGAAGAACGGCGAAGATGTTTCAGTCATCGGAGTAGACCGGGATCAAAAAGAAGAAGGTATGCCGGAAGACGTGACGTTGACATCGGTCATCAAGCGAGTAGATCGTGCGGTTCAAGATACAGCCAATGCGGCGAAAGACGGAAAACTAACGGGTGGGAAAACGATTCGTTACGGTTTAAAAGAACAAGGTGTCGATTTAGTAGAGTCAGACAAGCTGTCAAAAGAGACATTGAAAAAAGTCGAACAAGCCAAAAAAGCTGTTGTTGAAGGAAAAACAGTTGTCCCTGAACAATAAGCGACAGGTGGAAAAGGGGTATTCTTAGGTAGAATGCCCTATTTTCTTCCAATCTTATTTACGTTATGAAAAGGGTTACAAAAGCGCCAGAAGTCAGACTTCTAACCTGTTACAAAATGATTGCAGGATTGAGTCCGGCATCATATACTTATCTTGGCTGGAGTTCTCATACGTCAGAAGTCTGAGCACTGGTTACAACTAGATAGAGGATGGAGATGCGTCATGTCGATTAAATTAGATCATCGTTTGCTTTATTTACGTGTGATTGAAAAAATCAAGTCTGACATCGATGACGGCGTTTACAAGGAAGGCGAAAAGTTACCTTCAGAGTTTGAACTTTCAAAGCAACTTGGCGTTAGTCGAGCGACTCTTCGAGAGGCTTTACGAATTCTTGAAGATGAGAACATTGTCATCCGTAAACACGGTGTCGGTACGTTTATCAATGCAAGACCACCGTTTACTTCAGGGATTGAGGAGCTTTACAGTGTCACGGAGATGATTGCGCGTGCAGGTATGATTCCGACCTCAGAAGTTCTGTCATCAGAAATGGTACAACCAACTGAACGTGATCGAGAACGTTTTCAGTTAGGACCGGATGAACTGGTTTATCGAATCGAACGAATCCGACTTGCGGGAGATGTTCCTGTCGTCTATTGTGTCGATAAGATTCCAAGCCATTATATTAAAAATGAAGAACAGTTTACGTCTTCGACGTCACTGTTTGACGCTCTAGAAAAAGAATTAGGACGCCGTGTCACTCATGCGGTCACGCACATCGAACCGCGGATTGATCCAAAGATCGCTGAACAATTACATACGGACCAACCGTTACTCGTACTGCGGCAAACGCATTATGATGAGCTTGACCGATCCGTTCTTTATTCAGCGAACTATTTCCGTGCGGACAAGTTTGATTTCCATGTCATCCGTAAGCGTGTCTAACCACTCGTTTTAGGGGTTCCACTGAAAGCGCTTTCCACCTACCTACGTAACGCTCCTCATCACCAGCCTCAGGTGCTTGACGTAGTCAGGAACTTTGTATGACCATATTCGAAAGGGGATTATTTCAGATGAAAAAGAAGTCACTTCTCGCATTAGCAGCAACAGGTTTAGCAATGAGTTCGGTACTCGCAGCATGTGGTGGTAACGATGATTCGAAAGATTCAAGCGGCGGAGACGAAAAAGCAGGCTTCAAAGTAGGTATGGTTACAGATACGGGCGGTGTTGACGATAAGTCGTTCAACCAATCAGCGTGGGAAGGGATTCAGAAATTCGGTAAAGACAACGACTTAAAAGAAGGTACAGGATACAAGTACCTCCAGTCAGCGAAACAATCGGATTACCAACCGAACCTTCAGCAATTGGCTCGTGCGAAATATGACTTGATTCTCGGTATCGGATTCTTAATGGCAGAAGATATCGGTAAAGTTGCCGATCAGTTTAAAGACAACAACTTTGCACTCGTCGACATGGTCGTTGATAAGCCAAACGTAGCTTCAATCGTCTTCAAAGAAAACGAAGGATCATTCCTCGTTGGTGTTGTTGCCGGTTTGACAACGAAATCAGACAAAGTTGGTTTCGTCGGTGGTGTTAACTCTGACTTGATCAAAAAGTTCGAAAGTGGATTTAAAGCTGGAGTTAAAGCCGTCAACCCGAAAGCAGACATCCAAGTTCAATATGCAGAAGACTTTAACGCTGCTGAAAAAGGACAAGCAATTGCTTCAGGTATGTACGGTAAAAAAGTCGACGTCATCTATCATGCTGCTGGTGGAACAGGACAAGGTGTCTTCACAGAAGCGAAAAACCGTAAGAAAAACGGCGAAGATGTTTGGGTAATCGGTGTCGACCGTGACCAAGTTGAAGAAGGTATGCCAGAAAACGTTACATTGACGTCAATGGTCAAACGTGTAGATACAGCAGTTGAACAAGTAGCAAAAGATACGAAAGACGGTAACTTCCCAGCTGGTAAAGTCGTTGAGTTCGGTCTCAAAGACGGCGGAGTTGATATCGCACCATCACAAGACAATGTAGCGAAAGACGTCTTGACGAAAGTGGAAGACTTCAAAAAACAAATCATCGCTGGCGACATCAAAGTTCCAGCTACTGACGACGAGTACAAAGAATACGAAGCGTCACTGAAATAAACTGGAAGCGGGGGTCGCTAGTACTGCGGCCTCCCCTTTTAAACTAAACATGGGAGTGGATTTTCTTGGAATACGTCATTGAAATGCTAAACATACGAAAAGAGTTTGGCAGTTTCGTCGCAAATGATAACATCACGCTCCAGCTTCGGAAAGGTGAGATTCACGCTTTACTTGGTGAAAACGGTGCCGGAAAATCGACGCTGATGAACGTCTTATTTGGTTTGTATCAGCCTGAGGCTGGAGAGATTCGTGTACGTGGTGAGAAAGTCAATATTACGAGTCCGAACGTTGCGAATGATCTGGGGATCGGGATGGTACACCAACATTTCATGCTCGTTCAAAATTTCACAGTAACAGAAAACATCATCTTGGGTGCAGAACCGAAAGCCGGTCTGAAAATCGACCGAGCAGCGGCACGTGAAAAAGTCCGCCAAATTTCGGAACAATACGGTCTTGCCGTTGATCCAGATGCAAAAATCGAAGATATTTCGGTAGGGATGCAACAGCGTGTTGAAATTTTAAAAACACTGTACCGTGGCGCAGATATTCTAATCTTCGATGAGCCATCTGCTGTTTTAACCCCACAAGAAATCAAAGAATTGATTCAAATCATGAATCGATTGATTGCTGAAGGGAAATCGATTATCTTGATTACCCACAAATTGAAGGAAATCATGGAAGTCGCCGATCGCTGTACGACAATTCGTCGTGGTAAGTATATCGGAACAGTTGATATCGATGAAACAATGACCCAATCAAGACTGGCTGAGATGATGGTAGGGCGGGAAGTAAACTTCAATGCGGAGTATTCCAAGGCAACTCCACAAGAACTTGTACTGGACATCAAAGATTTAGTTGTCAAAGACAGTCGCGGTATCAAGGCAGTAGACGGATTGAACCTCGATATCCGGGCCGGTGAAATCGTCGGAATCGCTGGAATCGATGGGAATGGACAAACGGAGTTGATTGAAGCTATTACCGGTTTGCGTAAAGCAGACAGCGGTGAGATTTTCCTCAATAACAAATCCATCAAGAACTTAAAACCACGAAAAGTGACGGAATCCGGTGTCGGACATATTCCGCAAGACCGTCATAAACACGGTTTGGTCCTCGACTACTCGATCGGGCACAATATGGTGTTACAAACGTATTATCAAAAACCGTATTCAAAAGCAGGCATCATGAACTACGGTCAGGTCATGGAAAAAGCAAAAACCTTAATCGAGAAGTTCGACGTCCGAACTCCAAGTCCGGAAACATTTGCGCGCGCCCTGTCAGGCGGAAACCAACAAAAGGCGATTATCGCCCGTGAAGTAGATCGTTCCCCTGACTTACTGATTGCGGCACAACCAACACGTGGACTAGATGTCGGAGCCATTGAATTCATCCATGAACAATTGGTTCTCGAACGAGAAAAAGGCCGTGCTGTTCTATTGATTTCATTTGAATTGGAAGAAATTCTACAAGTGTCGGACCGGATTGCGGTTCTTTATGAAGGACGTACCGTTGCTTTCCTTGATCCGAAAGAAACAAACGAAATCGAACTTGGCTTCTTGATGGCCGGCGGTAAGAAAGAGGAGGTCGGTCGTTCATGAAACTAGAACGTTTTTACGGAATATTGATTCCGATTCTGTCCATCATTTTAGGAATGGTCGTCGGTGCAATCGTTATGCTGGCTGGCGGTTACAATCCGGTTGATGGATTTGATCAATTGTTTTACGGAATATTCGGAGAGCCTTACAGCATCGGTGAAACATTACGAGCTGCTGCTCCGTTGATTTTTGCGGGTCTTGCTGTTGCCTTTGCTTTCCGGACAGGACTCTTTAACATCGGAGTGGAAGGACAAGTGTTGGTCGGCTGGATGGTTGCCGTCTGGATCGGGATTGAGTTTGACCTCCCGACAGCGATTCACTTGCCGCTCGCTTTGATTGGTGCGGGACTTGCTGGAGCGCTTTGGGCATCCGTCCCGGGTATCTTAAAAGCAAAATTCCACGTGCACGAAGTTATCACGTCGATCATGATGAACTATATCGCCCTCTATGTGACGAATGATATTTTACGTCACGTCATCGGGATTGAAAACGAACGGACGGAGTCAGTAAAGGAATCCGCTTCACTTGCTTCACCATTCCTGCAGGAATTGACGGATTTCTCACGTCTGCATAACGGGATTTTCATTGCTGTTCTCGCAGCACTCGTCTTTTGGTTCATCCTTTGGAAAACGACGCTCGGTTATGAATTACGGGCAGTTGGTTTCAATAAGAGTGCAGCAGAATATGCCGGTATGGGTGTCAACAAGAACATTGTTCTTTCATTCGTCATCTCGGGTATATTTGCAGGACTCGCCGGAGCGATGGAAGGGTTAGGAACATTCCAAAACATGACGCTGAATGCTTCATTCACAGGTGTCGGATTCGACGGGATTGCCGTTGCCTTACTAGGTGCCAACAATCCGATTGGGGTTGTACTTGCCGCCTTACTGTTTGCGGGTCTGAACATCGGTGGTCTTTCGATGCAACAAATCGGAATCCCGCCAGAATTAATTAAAATCATCATCGCATTTATCATCATCTTCGTCGCATCGGGTTATGCGATCCGTCTTTTGATCGAGAAGTTCACGGTCAAGAAACCCGAAGATAAAAAAGTGAAAGGAGCCGATAAATAATGGGCTTTTTAGAAGTACTGTATATTATCGTACCGATCGCACTTGCCTATTCGGCTCCGTTGATCATTGCAGCACTCGGTGGAATCTTCAGTGAGCGTTCTGGTGTTGTCAACATCGCACTTGAAGGATTGATGGTCATGGGGGCATTCTCAGGTATCGTTTCGGCCTTAACGTTATCGAAGATGGGGTTAGGCGCTGCCAGTCCTTGGATTGCCATGCTGATTGCCATCGTTGTCGGAGCCATATTCTCGTTGTTCCTCGCAATTCCGGCCATTTTATTCCGTGCCGATCAGACGGTTCTCGGAGTAGCGATTAATATGTTAGCTGTCGGTTTGGCGATTTTCCTTGTTCGTGCGTTTTATGGAAAAGGACAGACGGATTCGATTCCGAACCGGATTTCGAAAGAAAACGTTCCGTTTTTATCGGATATCCCGGTACTCAAGATGTTTTTTGCTAACGTCTATTACACGTCGTACATTGCGATTGCTTTGGCATTCGTTGCGTGGTACGTCATCTTCAAAACACCATTCGGTCTCCGTCTTCGTTCGGTCGGGGAACATCCCATGGCGGCAGATACGATGGGAATCAATGTCACGAAAATGCGTTTCATCGGTGTCATGATTTCAGGTGGTTTTGGTGGTCTTGCCGGCGCTGTTTACGCGACATCGATTTCACTCAACTTCAGTGTAACAACAATTCTTGGACAAGGATTCCTTGCGATTGCAGCCATGATTTTCGGAAAATGGAATCCACTCGGAGCGATGGGCGCAGCCTTATTCTTCGGATTCGCTCAAGCGATTTCGATCATTGGACAACAGTTACCGCTTTTGGATCAAATTCCACAAGTCTACTTGTTGATTGCACCATACTTGCTGACGATTTTGGCACTTGCCGGTGTCGTTGGACGGGCGGATGCACCGAAAGCTGTCGGTGTACCGTATATCAAAGGAAAACGGTAACGTTTCCTGTCTTAAATCACTTTTCTGCGCTCGCCGTAGGAAAGTGATTTTTTTTACGAAAAAAAAGATCTGCTCCTGTAAGAGCAGACCGGTGAGTCGAACATTATTCGTATTTAAGCGCGTCGCCTTCAAATGATTCGTCCGCTACTTTGATAGAATCTGTCGGGCATCCTTCGAATGCATCGATCATATCATCAAATAACGCTTCTGGAATTTCAGCTGTTCCCTTGTTATCATCTAAAATGACGTAAGCCAAGCCCTCATCATCGTAATCATAAATATCAGGGGCAGCTGCGCCGCAAGCGCCACATGCGATACATGTGTCTTTGTCAACAATTGTAAATTTAGCCATCGGTCATTCTCCTCTCGATTCGAAAACATTGGAAACCAAGTACTGTTCTCATCTATAAGTCATTGTATCGGACTCATGCGCGCATTTCAATGAAGAAGAGGTAGAAGTATGTGAATAAACCAATCGATGGGGTGAAATCGCCTTTTCCGTTTCTTTAGTAGATTCAACATAGCGTAAATCAGATAGGAAATGTAAAATAGGAACAAATGTACGAATTGGGAGTCGGATGTATTCTGAACATGAACGAGGCATCCCAGTAACAACTTGCAACAGGACGGAAAGGAGGACTGACATGGAAAAAACAATCGTACGACAAATCGTACTAGAAGCCATCAGTCGTTTGCAAAATGAACGGACAGATCGAAGCTTATTTCATCTGATTCAAGGAAAACGTTCAGCGACTTCCTTACAAGACGCACATTTTTACGGACTGGAAGCTATTTTCGGAATGGTGCCATTAAAAAAAGACCGGTTTGAGCAGCTGTTACAGGAGCTGGAACATGCCGGCTGGATCGAGCGGGAACAAACTTTGATGATTACAGATGCCGGAAGAGCACAAATCACTCCGCCTTTTTTACTGGATGACTTAGGTGGAGAGCTACGCGGTTATCCGATACATTTGTGGAAACGGATCAGTCTGTTGATTCAATCGATTGTCTGTCTTAATCAAAACACTTTTTTTATTCCAGTACAACAAGACAGTGGGATAAAAGAGTGGGTCAGACAACAAATCCGTCAGGTACCCGAACGGTCGGTTTGGATAACGACTGTGTATCAAGAACTGAATAAGGCGTTACATCAATTGACAGAACGAGATGCAATTCTCATCAGTTACCGGTTATCCGGGCAAAAAACGGGATTATCGTTTCCTCAATTGAGTGAACGGCTGGGAACGGACTTGCTTTCGCTACAGTTGGAATTTGTGATGGCCTGGCGAAGATGTTTACGGGCATTACCTGAAGACGGCCTGATACTGTCTCTAGGAAACGATATTGATCATTTTAAAATGACGCAGTCTGCGAAAAAGACCTGGGAGTTGCTGAAACAAGGTTACACCGTTCAACAAATTGCCGAGAGGCGACGATTAAAAAAAAGTACGATGGAAGATCATCTCGTCGAAATCGCAATGTATGCTACTGTTTTTCCACTCGAACAATTTGTGACTGCTACCCAACATGAAGAGGTTGTCCGACTCTCTGAACGGTTACAGACGTTCTCACTGAAACGGATTAAACACGAATTGACGCAGGAAATGGACTATTTTCAAATCCGTATCGTCCTGGCAAGAAAGGTGGCTCGTCCATGATGGAAGAAGTATTAAAGCGAATCTTTCGATATGATGCATTTCGTGACGGGCAACGTCCAATCGTCGAATCGGTCCTTGACGGTCATGATACAGTCGCTATCCTGCCGACAGGCGGAGGTAAATCGATTTGTTACCAATTGCCATCTTATCTGCAAACGCCCGGACTGACGTTGATTGTATCCCCCTTGCTGTCGCTGATCGAAGACCAGGTCATGCAAATCAAACGCCGGGGGGAACGATCCGTCGCCAAGTTGACGTCGCTTGAGTCCCGTGATCAAAAAGAGCACATTTTACGCCACCTGAATCAGTTACGTTATTTATATCTGTCCCCTGAGCAGTTGGCTGTCCCGCAAATCCAACAACGGTTAGCGGACATCAAAATCAATCTGTTTGTCGTCGATGAAGCCCACTGTATCTCGCAGTGGGGGCACGAGTTCAGAACGGAATATGCAAAACTGGGGTCTATCCGAAAACAGCTGGGTAATCCGACTTGCCTAGCTTTGACGGCTACGGCAACGAATCAAGTCGAACAGGACATCATTCAAGGGCTGGCACTTATACAACCCAACCGGATCCGTCATTCCGTCAACCGACCGGAAATTCAACTCATTGTCGAACAAACTGAACAAAGCGAAAAAGATACAGTGTTGAAAAGACGATTGAAGACTACCAATCGTCCATGCGTCATTTATACGACGACGCGGAAAGAAGCAGAGCGAATCGCGACGTTTGTTCCTCAGGCGGCCTATTACCACGCCGGTCTTGAACCGGAAGATCGACAACTGATTCAACAACAGTTCCTTCACGACGAAATTGACTGTCTGGTCTGTACCAGTGCATTTGGTATGGGTGTTGACAAAGGAAATGTCCGGACCGTCATTCATTATACGATGCCGGCTACGATTGAAGCCTACATGCAGGAAATCGGACGAGCGGGACGGGACGGTCAGCCCTCGACTGCTGTATTACTCTATGCACCAGGTGATCAACAACTTCAACAATTCTTAGTGGATAAACAATATGCGTCGTTACTTTGGGTTGATCAAGTGACTCAATCCCGCGGACAAGGGGAGTCTTTTGAATCGATTGAACAACGCCTTAATCTCGAACCGGATGATCCCGCCTATCGATTGTTAAAAAGTCAACTTATGGAAGGGAAAACAAAATCACAAATTATTGAATGGCAAGAGGACCGGAAAAAAATACGTTTACGTGAACTTATGCAAATGATAAATTATATTCAAAATACGTTTTGTCGCCGGGCCTTCATCTTGGAGCATTTTGGCGAGAAGCCAGTTGTACAAGACCGGTGTTGTGACAATTGCGGTACACTCACGGTGGACGAACCTGTCATACAGGTCGATGTGAACCAACTTGACTGGAAACGTCGGCTAGAAGAAGTCTTTTTTTCATCCCGTCCTTCAGTGTAAACTAATAGTATTCCTTATTTTTTAGAAAAGGTGATGAAATTGAGTAAACACGATCAACGAAAAAATCGGCAAGATGAACAACAACGAACATCATTACCTCCACGTTCCTCGAGAATCGAGCACGTTCGAAATGAACGGTTAAAACAACCATTTGCTAAAAATCCACTTGCGATTACCCTCACCGTTTTGATGATTACCATTATCATTGCCTTTGTCTCCATCGGTTTCATGATGTAAGCGCACATTGTGAACGGAGATTTTTTTCCTTTACGGGTATACTAAAGGGAAGAAGAAAGGAGGCACGGTGCATGGATCGTGGGAAATATAATATCAAAGCAGTTGCTGCATTGGTGGGACTCAATCCGACGACCATTCGTGCTTGGGAACGGCGGTATCAAGTATTGGATCCAGATCGGAGCGAATCAGGACATCGTATTTACAGCGATAACGATGTTGCCAAGCTGCGGTGGATTGTCGATAAACAAAAAGAAGGGCTATCGGTTTCGAAAGCCATTCAACTATATGAAATGCCGGTGAACCGAACGGAGGTTCCAACCGATTACGGGATCGAACTGCGTGATCAACTGTTCGAAGCACTGACGAGTTTCGAAGAACGGCACGCACATGACATCATGAACAAAGCCTTTTCGATGTTTAGCTTTGATAAGGTCATTCAAGATATCGTAGGTCCGTTGTTACATGAAATCGGGATGCGATGGGAAAAAGGAACGATTACGATTGCACATGAACATTTTGCGACGGCGTTCTTACGGGCGCGTCTCTCGACGTTATCCCTTCAAATGCCGATTAATCCATTTTTGCCACGCATTCTGTGCGTTTGTGCACCGGAAGAAGAACATGAACTTGGATTGCTGTTCTTTACGTTGTATTTACGTCAGAGCGGATTCGATGTCATTTTCCTTGGCGCGGGTATTCCAGTACCCGATCTTGTGGCGGTAACGAAACAGCTGACTCCTCGAGCAGTTGTTTTATCTTGTACGATTTCTGATCATTTAAAGGACCTGGATGAAGCAATTGACGAGATTCATCTGCATGCGCCGCAAACGGAAATTGGTTTGGGTGGCTATGCCGTTGACCAACATCCGGAAAAGTATGGGGATATGTTGCTTGGATCAGATGACACCGCTTGGAAAAGTTGGTTAAGTCGACTCACTCCGACAACTGGTGTATAGTGTGAGTCATATTGAACGGAGAGCTTTTATACTCTGCCGAGTAACTGGAGGAGTCTAATATGAGGTTTGAGCAATTTAAGCAAGGTCACTTACGGGTCTTCGTGTCAAAGCAAGAACTGTCTGCCCATGACGTTCGACCAGAAACGTTGGCTGTCGGAAAAGGACAAGCATTATTACGTAATTTACTAGAAGAAGCAGAATCGAATTACGGATTTCATGCCGTCGGGACACTCGACTTTTTTGTCACATTTTTTCCGAATGACGGGATGTTGGTCGATGTTCGGCGGGAAGGCGCCTTGCCGGAAGAAACGTTTGAAGAATTTGATCAAGTGGAAATCAGGATGACGGTCGATATCGTGCATCATGTCTTATATCAACTGGATCAGTTGGAGGATGTCATTCAAGCGAGTCATAGTCTGGGGCGTCACATCGATCAAACGGAATCGGGTGGCACACTGTATTTCTTTGAAAACCGTTATTATTTATACTTCCAAGAACAAATGAAGCAACATGTTGAGCAGACGATTACAACGATTCTGTCGGAATACGGAGTACCCAGTCCGAAAAGTCCGCTCGTGATGTCGGAATACGGCAAAACGATTCTGTTGGAACAAGCGGTTCCAGCTCTAATCGCAACCTTTACACCTTGATTCGGATGACCCATTTTAATCGGGAATCGTCAAGGTGTAGCTAAAAAGTCACTTCACCGAATGCATTCGGGAAGTGACTTTTTATGTGTCTGGACGATTCTTGCGACCATTTTGTGTTTTTTCATACAAAAAGTGATGGTATGATAAGCATTGAACGTAAGATGAAGGAGTGAACAAGATGAAAGTGGCAGTATTGTTTGGCGGAATTTCTGGTGAACGTGAAGTTTCATTAAATAGTGGGAAATCGGTAATTAATGCGCTGGAAAGTAAAGGGCATGAAGTCGTTGCCGTCGACTTTCATCCAGAGCGTGCAGAGGAAATCTTAAATCTACAAGTCGAGGCCGCTGTCATTGCCCTTCACGGCAAGTTTGGTGAAGATGGTCGTGTCCAAGCACTACTAGAGATGGCAGGCATTCCATATACAGGTTCAGGAGTATTGGCGTCAGCGTTAGCGATGGACAAGGCGCGCTCAAAGGTACATTTCGAAAAAGCAGGCATTCGAATTGCACGGGATGTATTGGTCGAGCGAGGGGACGACATCGAACAAAAAGTCAAACAATGGGACAAGCAATTCCCTTGTGTCGTCAAGCCGGCACAAGAAGGCTCTTCGAATGGTTTAACGATTGCGACGGACGAACAGATGCTGCGTCAAGGCATCGAACTGGCATTCCAGGCGGATGATGCTGTTTTGATTGAACAATTCATCAAAGGGCGTGAAGTTACAGTGCCGGTTCTCGGGGCGAAAGGACAAGAAAAAGCCTTGCCGGTCATTGAGATCATTCCGAAAAATGAATTTTATGACTACGAGTCAAAATATGCAATCGGTGGATCGAAACATATCTGTCCGGCGCAGTTTAACGACAAGACGACACAAATCTTACAGGAATGGGCCGTTTTAGCCCATCAAGTGTTAGGATGCGCCGGTTATTCGCGGTCCGATTTCCTTGTTCCCGATGAAGGGGCACCGGTTATTCTGGAAACGAATACGTTACCGGGGATGACCTCTACGAGTCTGTTCCCAGATGGTGCGCGAGCTGTCGGAATCGACTATCCGGAACTGGTCGAAACATTTATTGAACTGGCGATTACGCGTCATCAAAGTGAATCGGCAAGCAAAAAAAAGTGAAAATGAAGTAGATGTTAGAAAGCGCTTACAAATATGGTGACAACCCCTTTCATTACGGCTCGGAAAAAGGTATACTTTATCCGAACAAGGAAACGGCATAGGGGATGCCACTTATGGGGAGGAACGTTGGAATGATCACTGACCAACAACACGCAAATCATCGCAAGAATGTACTCGAAGCAACACAAGAAATCGTCAAGGAAGCACTTGAAAAACTTGGTTACCCAGACGAGATGTATGAACTGTTGAAAGAACCACTTCGGATGTTGACAGTCCGGATTCCGGTTCGAATGGATGACGGATCGACCAAAATCTTTACCGGTTACCGTGCTCAGCATAATGATGCCGTCGGTCCGACGAAAGGTGGAATTCGTTTCCATCCTAACGTAACGGAAGTCGAAGTCAAGGCATTGTCCGTCTGGATGAGTCTCAAGGCAGGAATCGTCGATTTACCTTACGGCGGGGGGAAGGGCGGAATCATCTGTGACCCACGTGAAATGAGTTTCCGTGAAATTGAACGGTTAAGTCGCGGATATGTTCGTGCCATCAGTCAAATCGTTGGTCCGACGAAAGATATTCCGGCACCGGACGTCTTCACGAATTCACAAATCATGGCGTGGATGATGGATGAGTACAGTCGAATCGATGAATTCAACTCACCAGGCTTCATTACAGGGAAACCATTAGTGCTTGGAGGTTCCCATGGTCGTGAGACGGCAACGGCAAAAGGTGTCGCCATCATGATTCGAGAAGCGGCTGCCAAAAAAGGAATCACGCTTGAAGGGGCACGTGTCGTCGTTCAGGGATTCGGTAACGCCGGAAGCTTCTTATCGAAGTTCATGCATGACCTCGGTGCGAAAGTCATCGCCATCAGTGATGCATACGGAGCATTACACGATCCGAACGGTCTTGATATTCCGTATCTACTCGATCGTCGCGATTCATTTGGTACTGTGACGACCCTTTTCAAAAATACGATTTCGAATAAAGAGTTGTTGGAACTGGAATGTGATATTTTAGTCCCGGCAGCCATTGAAAATCAAATCACAGAAGACAACGCCCATGACATTAAAGCGAGTATCGTGGTCGAAGCGGCGAACGGTCCAACGACGAACGAAGCGACGAAGATTTTAGCGGAACGTGATATTTTGATTGTTCCGGACGTTCTCGCTTCAAGTGGTGGCGTAACAGTCTCTTACTTTGAATGGGTTCAAAATAATCAAGGATACTACTGGACGGAAGAAGAAGTGCATGAAAAACTTGAAAAAGTGCTCGTGAATTCCTTTAACCAGGTGTATCAAACGGCTCAGACAAGAAATGTCGACATGCGACTTGCGGCATACATGGTAGGTGTCCGGAAAATGGCGGAAGCGTCACGATTCCGTGGTTGGGTTTAATCTAAGTCAAGCTCACTTCTAAGTGAAGTGAGCTTTTTTTGTATGGTTATTTCTTTCTTCGGCCGGAAAGATTTGCTAAGATGAAAAAAAAGCAAGCGGAAGAGGCGAAAGAGATATGTTGGATTGTATCGTCATCGGCGCAGGACCTTGTGGGTTATCAGCTGCAATTGAAATGCAGGAACGGGGATTGTCCGTCGAAGTCATTGAAAAAGGAAATATCGTGGAAGCCATTTATCAGTACCCGACACACCAGACGTTTTTTTCAAGTAGTGAAAAGCTGGAAATCGGCGGTGTGCCTTTTATTAATAAAGAATTGAAACCGAAACGACAAGATGCACTCGTCTATTACCGGGAAGTAGTACGGCGAAAAGAAGTTACCGTGCGACCATTTGAGACGGTTCAACACGTCGCGCGCATCAACGGCGGGTTTAACGTGACTTCGCTTCGCAGTCAGCAAGTCGTGACACGGGAAGCTAAATCGGTTGTTCTCGCGACCGGTTATTATGGACTGCCGAATAAGATGAATATACCGGGCGAAGAGTTGCCACACGTTTTCCATTACTTCAAAGAAGGTCATCCGTTTTATGGCCAGGATGTTGTCGTAATCGGTGGGAAGAATTCGAGTGTCGATGCAGCAATTGAACTTGAAAAAGCAGGTGCCCGTGTGACCATGTTGTATCGCGGCGAATCGTATAGTCCGTCGATTAAACCATGGGTCCTGCCGAATTTTGAATCCCTGGTCCGGGCAGAAAAAGTGACGATGGTGTTTGACGCAACAATCGAAGAAATTACGAATGCGGAAGTGTTATATTCTGTTCACGGTGAACAGTTGGCCGTCAAAGCTGATTTTGTCTTCGCGATGACGGGTTATACACCGGATATCGGACTGTTCGCCGATGCCGGAATTGAAATCGATTCAGAAACAGGAATCCCTGTATTTGATGAAGCGACGATGGAGTCGAACATCGACGGCATCTATATCGCTGGTGTTGTTGCAGCTGGATATGATGCCAATAAAATCTTCATCGAAAACGGACGATTCCATGGTGAATTGATTGCAGACAGTCTTCTGTATCGTCTGAAACAAGAAACTGCACGATCATAATGTATATGCACACAAAGGGAGAGGCGTTCATAGCCCCTCCCTTTGTTGTCTGTTCTTCTATTCGACGCGGAAAGATTCTTCCAAAGCATGGTGCGTCGCACTAATCTCAAGTTCGATCATTAATTTCAACCGTGCTTTTTGAGAATTCAGTCCATTTGAGAAAATCACACCGAGTTCTTTTAATTGTTGTCCGCCCCCGGTATACCCGTATACATCCTGGACGATCCCGTTGAAACAACGACTGACGATAACGATCGGCATTTGTTGTGTCAGTGTCTGAATCGCATCTACCAGGCTCGGCGGCACGTTTCCTTGACCGAGTACTTCTAGCACAAGGCCATCGTAACCGAGTTCGCTGACCGCAAGCAGTAAATCAGGCTCCATCCCGGCATAGACTTTGAGGACGGCAACGCGTTTGCTCAATTGTGTCACCATATGGGTCGGTTTGAGAAGCGGTGTGTTAAATAAGTAAACATGATCTTTCGTCACCATACCCAGATTTCCGAAATGGACGGATTTAAAAGTATCGACTGAAGAGGTATGAGTTTTTGTGACGTTAAACGCAGAGTGGATTTCCCCGTTGAAGACGACGAGGACCCCTTTGTCTTGAGCAGCCTTACTGACGGCCACCCGTAAGGCGGTAATCAAATTAAATTCACCGTCTGATCCGACCTCATTGGAAGAACGCATCGCACCAGTCAAAACGATCGGGATAGGCGCTCCGATCGTGAGCTGGAGAAAGTATGCTGTTTCCTCTAACGTATCCGTGCCGTGTGTGATGACGACGCCGTCATACGAGCCATCCTGTAATTCCTTACCGATGAAGTGAGCAAGTCGTAACATGATTTCTGGTGTGATATGCGGAGACGGCAGATTGGAAAAGTGACGTGTTGTAATGTCAGCAATGTCGGTCGCTTTGGGCAATGAGGCATCCAGCGGATTGATTTCATTAGGTAAAACGTGACCGGAATGGTTTTGCGCCATGGCGATGGTGCCTCCGGTATGAATCAAAAGTAGTTTTTTCATTAAGTAGTCGTCGTCGTAAAACGAGCAACCTTCACCTTCTTTCCCGTCATTTTCATTAACATTGTACCCTTTTTTTCCAGAGAAACAATGGGTGCTGTTTTCTTTTTCGACAGAAACCTTTATTCTAAGAGAATAGGAAGGGGGAGGAGACGTGTTACCAATCGTTTTCTCAGGAATTGCCCCAGGAATTGCATTGTTGACATATTTTTATCTGCGCCACGAACATGAATCAGAGCCCGTAGGGTATATCCTACGTAGTTTTATTTTCGGGATACTTCTTGTTTTTCCTTTAATGTTCATCGAATACATCATTCAAAATGAGTTTGGAGGACTGGAACCGATTCAATTGGTTCGTTCTGCCGTGACGGAAGAATTTGCAAAATGGTTTGTTGTGTTTTATACCGTCTATATCCATCAGCGGTTTAATGACTATTATGACGGTATCATTTATGCAGTCGCTTGTTCCTTAGGATTTGCGACACTGGAAAATATTTTATATTTAATGGTCAATGGGACGGTTGAACATATGATTTTCCGTGCGTTTTTACCGGTCTCAGGACATGCTTTATTTGCAGTCATCATGGGATTTTTTATGGGAAAAGCTAAGTTTTCGAATCATCCGTATCGTTGGCTCGGATTATCGATTTTTGTTCCGATGATTGTACACACTATCTTTAATTTGTTAATATTGGAAAATGGTGGGATATCTATTGTGCCGATTTTATTTATGATTGGATTATGGACAGTCGGTCTGTATCAAATTCGAAGTGCGAATCGTTTGAACCAACGCCACAATAGAAAAAGTAACTGAATAGAATGGGCTGGGAGAGAGTAAGATGATAGAAACTGGAGATTTAGTCATGTTGACCAATCAAGAGGACCGGCAAGGGCGAACGAAAGTGACAGCCGTGACGAACCGACTGATTTGGATTGAGGCACCAAGTGAAGTCTCGACGTTAAAAACTTTTATCTTGTCGGATCAAGAACAAGTCGGATTTTACTTTTTTAAGGAAAAAGGAAAGCTGTATGGATTTGAGACGGAAGTCGTCGAACGTCAAAATGATCCGTTACGAGGTCAACGGTATGCGTTACGTCGACCAAAAGAAGACATGATTCAGCGTGTCCAGCGCCGACAGTTCGTCCGCGTGCCTCAATTATTGGATGTAGCTGTTCATCCACATAAAACGGCTTTTGAACCGTTCACTTCTGTGACGCTCGATTTATCGGCAGGCGGAATTTTAGTATTGGCTAATCAAATTCCAATTGAAGTGAAGGAAGAGCTGGAATTAACCTTTTTACTGCCGACGGGAGACGGTGTGACACATACAGTCGATGTTTTGGCAGAACTCGTCCGTGTTGACCCGAGAGAAGCCCGTTATGAATTAGCCTTTCAGTTTACTCGGATCAATGACCGAAGTCGTGAACTGGTCTTACGGCACTGTTACCAAGCGCAAATGAAAAATTCACGACGTGGAACGAATCCATTCACGTAAGGGCTTTTTTTTGCTATGATAACGGTCGATACTATACACCACTTACGTTGGTGATGATGGAAGGAACGAAATCACTCATGAAGAATATTCAAATTGCCTTAGACGGACCAGCAGGAGCCGGGAAAAGTACGATTGCCAAACAATTAGCAGCACATCTCGATTATGTGTACATCGATACAGGAGCCATGTATCGTGCCGTCACGCTTGCCGCGTTAGAACAGGGGCTTGATTTAGAAGATGGACCGGTCCTTGGAGAATTGATGAAATCACTCGATCTTCGTCTGACACCGGGAGAACACGGACAACGGGTCTTCATCGGAGAACGGGAAGTGACGGAAGCGATTCGAACGAATGAAGTGACGAATAACGTTTCGTTTGTCGCCCGCCAAGCAGAAGTCCGGTCGGCGCTTGTCATTGCCCAACGCAAACTGGCGGAACATGGGGGGATCGTCATGGACGGTCGTGACATCGGGACGGTCGTCTTGCCTGAAGCCGAACTGAAAGTCTTTCTGACGGCATCGGTCGAAGAACGAGCGAGCCGCCGTCACCGTGAGAATGTCGCCCGTGGAATAGACAGCGACTTAGAAGCATTGCAGGAAGAAATCGCCCTGCGCGATCAGCGGGATAGCGAACGGAAGGTTTCGCCGCTTAAGCAAGCAGAAGATGCCATTTACCTCGACACGACAGAATTGAACATTGATCAGGTCGTCGCCCGGTTAACTGAACTTGCAGAAGGTGTCCTGAAATGAAAAAGAACGAATTTGTTTATCGATTAGCACGATTCATCGTCCTGATGATTGCTAAAACGGTCTTCCGTTTAAAAGTGACGGGGAAGGAAAATATTCCGTCTGACGGATCACTCTTAGTCTGTGCCAACCACAGTTCCAACTGGGACCCGGTCTTTTTAGTCAGTGCTATTCCGACCAGCCGCTCCGTACGCTACATGGCGAAAGAAGAATTGTTCAATATCCCGGTTCTCAAGCAAATCATGATTTCAGCCGGAACCTATCCGGTCGGTCGCGGACAAGGTGATCGCCAAGCACTGAAGCGGACGATTGAATTGTTAAATTCGGATGAAACGGTCGGAATTTTTCCGGAAGGGACCCGATCGGCACCAGGAGAGTTTACATCAGCCCAACCCGGCGTCGGATTCTTCGCTTTGCGTTCACCGGCCCAAATCTTACCGATTGCAATCATCGGGGATTACCGTCCGTTCCGAAGAATGCGCGTTGCCATCGGAAAACCGGTTGACATTGCGGATTTAAGAGATCAGCGAGGGGCGGCGAAGGCGATTTCCGAACGGATTTTGGAAGAAATCAAAACCGTCTACTTCAATCACGCGTAATGCCTTGACAAATAGTCAGAATTGTAAGAAGTTAGAAGAAGGATAAACGTATTCATACGTTTCTTGTACTCATCGTGAGGAGGTTGTGTTGGAATGGTCGAAGAAATGAAAGATATGCCTGATTTTGAAATTCATCGGGACCAGGTGATAACCGGAACGGTCGTGAAGATTGAAGACAAGCAAGCACTCATTGATATCGGATATAAGACAGAAGCAATCCTGCCGATTAGCGAAGTATCGAGTCTCCACTTGGATGACATTCAAGGTGCGCTCAAAGTCGGTGATGAACTACAAGTAAAGGTCAAGAAAATAACAGATGAAGAAGTAGTTGTTTCCAAACGTGAAGTGGATGCCTTGCAGGCATGGGAAAAAGTCGAAGCGAAATACGCATCAGGTGAAATTTTTGATGTTGTTGTAAAAGATATCGTCAAAGGCGGACTTGTCGTCGATATCGGTGTTCGTGGATTCATTCCGGCTTCTCTTGTAGAACGACATTACGTGGAAGACTTTTCGGATTATATTGGTCGAACGATTGCTGTTAAAGTCGTCGAACTGGATCAAGAAAAAAATCGTGTCATTCTCTCGCATAAAGCCGTTGTCGAAGGCGAACTGAATGCGAAGAAAAAAGAAACCCTCGAGCAGCTCGAAGTGGGCCAGATTTTAGAAGGAACGGTTCAACGCTTAACGGATTTCGGTGCGTTCGTTGATATTGGCGGTGTGGATGGTTTAGTCCACATTTCTGAAATGGCACATCATCGTGTGGAACGGCCGTCTGATATCGTCACGGAAGGACAACAAGTCGAAGTGAAAGTACTTGGTGTCGACCGCGATACGGAAAAAGTAAAACTTTCGATTAAAGAAACGCAGCCGGGTCCATGGCAACAGATGGAAGGTAAAATCGAAGCGGGAGATATCGTCAAAGGACGTGTCCGTCGAATCGTCCAATTCGGTGCGTTTGTTGAACTAGCGCCACAGGTGGAAGGACTGCTTCACATTTCGCAAATCGCGAACCGTCACATCGGGTCGCCGTCAGAAGTGCTTGAAGAAGGTCAGGAAATTGAAGCAAAAGTTCTTGAAGTGCATCTTGCGGAGCATAAGATTTCCTTGTCAACACGTGTGCTGGAGCAGGAAGAATCGTCGGAAGATGACTATTCTCAGTATACGGATCAAAACGAAGGATTTTCAGTTGCTGATCTTGCTGAGAAAGAATCGGATTCAAAAGAATAACGTAGTAAAAGTGAACACGAAACGTGTTCACTTTTTTTATGTTCCGATAGATATGGTATAAAACCGCTTCATTTGGTACAATAGAACGGCTATGAAGCGAGAGAAGAGAAAGAAGGTGTTGGGATGGCAATTCCAGTAGTGGCGATCGTAGGTCGCCCAAATATCGGAAAGTCGACGATTTTTAACCGGGTGATTGGAGATCGGGTTTCGATCGTAGAAGACAAGCCAGGCGTTACCCGCGACCGTATATACGGAACTGGAGAATGGCTGAATCGTCATTTTCATTTGATTGATACAGGTGGAATCGAAGTCGGGGATGAGCCCCTACTTCAAATGATGCGTCATCAGGCGGAACTCGCTATCGATGAAGCGGATGTCATTATTTTTATGGTCAACGGCCGTGAAGGCATTACATCAGCAGATGAAGAAGTCGCAAATATGTTATTCCGTTCAAATAAACCCGTTGTCATTGCGGTCAACAAAGTCGATAACTTTGAAATGCGCGATTTGATGTACGAGTTTTATTCATTAGGATTTGGTGATTTGTATCCGATTTCCGGAACGCACGGTTTAGGACTCGGAGATATGCTTGACCGTGTGCTTGAGCTTGCACCGGATAAAGAAGAGATCGAATACGATGAGGACACGATTAAGTTTGCTTTAGTCGGACGTCCAAACGTCGGGAAATCAAGTATGACGAACTCGATTCTCGGTGAAGAACGGGTCATCGTGTCAAGTGTCGCCGGTACAACGCGTGATGCAATCGATACACCGTTTTCACGGGATGAACAAGAGTATGTCATCATCGATACAGCTGGTATGCGCAAACGCGGAAAAGTCTATGAATCAACAGAACGATTCAGTGTCATGCGTGCACAAAAAGCCATCGAACGGGCGGATGTCGTCTGTGTCGTATTAGATGGTGAAGAAGGCATCATCGAGCAAGATAAAAAAGTTGCCGGTTATGCCCATGAAGCAGGTCGTGCTATCGTGATCGTCGTCAATAAATGGGATGCCGTTGAAAAAGACGATAAAACAATGAAAAAAATGGAAGAGGAAATTCGCGAAGAATTCCGGTTCCTTGATTATGCACCAATCGTTTTTGTCTCGGCGAAAACAAAACGTCGTTTACAAACGTTACTTCCTGTCATCAAACAAGCAGCGAAGAGTCATGCACAACGCATTCAGACAAGTGTCTTGAATGATGTCATCGTAGATGCGGTAGCAATGAATCCTGCACCAACGGATAAAGGTGTTCGTTTGCGGATTAACTATGCGACACAGGTCGCTTCTCGTCCGCCTACATTCGTTTTATTCGTCAATGATCCGGAATTGTTACACTTCTCATATAAACGTTATCTGGATAACCGGATTCGTGAAGCTTTTGATTTTACAGGAACACCAATTCGGATTTTGGCACGTCAAAAACAATAAGGACAAGGTGAATCATGATGAAAAAAATCGCAGTCATTGGAGCCGGGAGTTGGGGAACCGCACTCTCACTCGTTTTAGCCGATAACGGTCATGAGGTCACTCTCTATGGTCGGGATCAAAAAAATGTTGATGCCATTAATCAAAATCATGAAAATACGCAGTTCTTACCAGATGTGACGTTGCCGGAATCACTTCGGGCAACAACTGTTTTAAGCGAAGCTGTTGAAGGGGTCTCACATATCTTGATTGTGACGCCCTCTTCTGCGATTCGTTCTGTATCGCGTCAGCTGAATGAATTGTTGACGGAACCGGTCGTGTTGATTCATGCCTCGAAAGGGATTGAACCTAAAACACATTTGCGGCTGTCGGAATTGATGGAACAGGAAATTGATGCCTCTAAACGTTCAGCAATTTGTGTGTTGACGGGTCCATCCCACGCGGAAGAAGTCGCATTACGGAAGCCGACGACTGTGACGGTTGCTTCCACTGATATGGCAGAGGCGGGACGTGTGCAGGAATTGTTTACGAATGATAACTTCCGTGTCTATTTGAATGCCGATATCATCGGAGCAGAACTGGGCGGAGCATTCAAGAACATCATTGCTTTAGCAGCCGGAATGGCAGATGGATTAGGGTACGGTGATAATGCCAAAGCTGCCTTGATCACCCGTGGAATGGTCGAAATTGCCCGACTCGGAACATTGTTCGGTGCAAATCCGATGACGTTCACTGGTTTGACGGGAATGGGCGACTTAATCGTGACCTGTACATCGGTCCACAGCCGGAACTGGCGTGCAGGAAATGCGATCGGCCGGGGCGAAAAACTCGAAACCGTTCTTGAGAACATGGGGATGGTCGTCGAGGGCGTCCGGGCGACACAAGCTGCTTACGATTTAGCGGAAACGAAACAATGTGAGTTACCCATCACGACAGCGCTTTATCATGTCTTATTCGACGGACATACTCCGGCAGAAGAAGTACAGAAATTGATGCGCCGTCCGCAGAAAAATGAGATTGAACATCTGTTTACGATGAAAGATTAACGGAGTGGGGTGGAAACCTTGAGTCCTGGATTACTAAAAATGTGGATTTCGTTCGCCGGGATCGGTTTGTTTGCGATCAGTGTCTTATTGGTCACAATCAGTCGGACGAAATTATCCGGAGGTTGGCAATTTTTGATGTCGACCATTGCTTTTCTTTGTTTTATCGTTGCATCGATCATCATGATCTTTATCGTCATGGCAGGTCCGAGCGCATGAAAAAACTTTTGGTGGTTTTCATGTTGGTCCCGGTCATGTTGTTATCCGGTTGTCTGTTTCCGGACAGTCAAAAACCGTCGAATCGGGTTCCTTATCCGGAACAGATTCGGACGGTACAAAATGCAGTGGACGCGTATCAAAAGGATACGGGAGTTTTACCAATCAAAACAAGAGAAGCAGATACGCCATTAATGGAACGCTATCAAATCGAACTGGGACGTCTGATTCCGCGATACATGAGTGACCCGCCTCCAAACAGTTTTGAAGGTGGCGGTACATTCATTTATTTACTCGTCGACGTCGAGAAAAAACCGACAGTCAAATTGATGGACTTGCTTGTAGCAGAAGAACTTCAAAAGCTCCAAGTCCGAATTGATACGTACCGTAAGAAAAATGACAAGTATCCTTTCAAAGGTTCGATCGGGAAAAATCAGTTTACGCTGGATTACAAAAAGCTGTTTATTAAAGATGAACCAAAAGTGCCGAGTCCGTATTCAGACGAAAAACTGTCGATCTATGTAGACGGGCAAGGACAGTTGTTTATCAACTACTTGCCTGAACTTAAAAAAGCCGTCGAAACAGCGAAGAAAAAGCCGAAAGTCGGCCAAGATATTCGGCATTTGCTCTACGATGAGCAACCTTTTGTTCCTGCGTACTCCCAAAGTTACACAATCAATAAAAAAGGCGAACCTGTGTTTTCTGAGAAATCGATCGAAGAATCAGAAAATTAATGGGGATTCTAACGAAAATGTTGTAATATCAACGTTTATAAGGTATGATTAGCCTCGAAGAAGTGATTGGGAGGGGGTGAACGTAATGAACAAAACTGAACTCATTCAAGCAGTTGTCGAAAAATCAGGTCTGACTAAAAAAGACGTGACGAAAGTTGTAGAATCAACATTCGAATCGATCACTGAGACACTTCAGTCTGGAGAGAAAGTCCAATTGATTGGCTTTGGTAACTTCGAAGTCCGTGAACGCGCAGCTCGTAAAGGTCGCAACCCACGTACAAAAGAAGATATCGAAATCCCAGCAAGCAAAGTACCGGCTTTCAAACCAGGTAAAGCATTGAAAGATGCGGTTAAGTAATTCGGCTACATAGTCGTTCGAGGAAATCCTCGGACGGCTTTTTTTGTGGACATTGAGAGACGAGAAAACGGACTGATTATGGTATATTAAAAAAGAAGAAAATCCATCAACGAGATGGCACTGGAGATCGGGGGGTAAAAGCATGAATCATCAAGAGCTGCTCGTGGAAGAAATGGTCACTGCACTCACTACAAAACAAACAACACAATTGGCTCGGCATGTGGATTTCCCTTTCATCAATCGTGAACAAATCAGTTGGTTGATCGATGTCGCCCAAAATGAAACGTTGGCTTGGCAATCACTTGTCAAAGGTGTGCACTATGCACAAGTGGCCTTACTGTTACATGAACGTGTCGGAGAGACCGAGAGAGGTTCAAAAGAACGACAATTGCTGGTTTTGGCCGGAGATTTGTTTTCGAGCTATTTCTTCGAAGAATTGGCTTCTCTTCCCCAAACGGCACTCGTAACACTCGGACGGACCGTTCAGCATGTGAACGAAGCAAAATGTGCCCTTCATGAGGAAAACTACGATTCGACCGATGAGTATGTCTTATTGTGGTTAAAGGCAGAATTCGGATTGGTTCAAGGACTAGCAACGATTAGCGGAAGAGACTGGTTGACGGAGGACGGACAACGTTTAATCCGTCAACGGGCACGAAGCTTACAGGCAAGTGCTCAACAACTGTTATTATCTCATCTGGAACAGATGGCAGTAGCGTAATATCTTCGAAAGGGTGAACTGCGTGCAGACACAAGAAAAAGAGAAAAAAGTATATGAAGTGTTTCAATCGATTTCAAGTAATTATGATCAGATGAATTCCATCATCAGCTTCCGCCTTCATAAATTGTGGAGAAAAGAAACGATGCGGCGGATGAATGTGTTTCCGGGAGCAAAGTGTCTCGACTTATGTTGCGGAACTGCCGACTGGACGATTCAACTTGCGAAAGCAGCCGGTCCGACGGGTGTGATCAAAGGACTCGATTTTTCTGAAAACATGTTGAAAGTCGGCGTGGAAAAAGTTGAAGCGCTTGAAATGAAAAATGTCGAATTGATTCATGGAAACGCGATGGAGCTTCCGTTTGGCGACCATTCGTTTGATTACGTGACGATTGGCTTTGGGCTGCGGAACGTTCCGGATTATCTGCAAGTCATTAAAGAAATGCACCGGGTCCTGAAACCAGGCGGGACGGTCGTTTGTCTCGAGACGAGCCAACCGACAGCACCGTTATTTAAAGAAGCATACGCACTATATTTCGGGAAAATCATGCCGCAAGTCGGTCGTTTGTTTGCGAAATCCTATGATCAATACAATTGGCTACAAGAATCAACAGAAGTCTTTTTAGATCGTGTCGAGCTGAAGCAACTGTTTGAACAGGCCGGTTTTATGCAAGTTGAAGTAAAAGCATTTGCAGGTGGGGCGGCTGCAATGCACCTCGGAAAGAAGTGGTGAGATGTCACTGCATTCAATTTATCGGGATGTAACAAAAGAAGTGAATTTAGTGGATGAATTTTTGATCAGTCACATCGCATCGAACGATCCGACAATCGATGCTGCCGGACAACAATTGCTTCAAGCAGGCGGCAAACGGATTCGGCCTGCGTTTGTTCTGTTGGCATCAAAATTCGGTCGGGCGGACCGTGATGAACTCGTGCGAGTCGCAGCCAGTCTTGAACTGGTTCACATGGCTTCGCTCGTGCATGATGATGTGATTGATGATGCCGAATTGCGACGCGGAAAACCAACCGTCATGCAACATTTTGATGAAGAAGTTGCCCTCTATTCCGGTAACTTTTTATTTGGGGAAGCAGTTAAGTTGATTGGTGAAGTCGGGAAACCGGAACTTGTTCAAGTGATGGTCCATGCGATGCGTGAAATCTGTGAGGGCGAAATCGAGCAGATTTACGATCAGTACGACTGGGAACAATCCATCAAACGGTATATCAAGCGGATTGAACGGAAAACGGCGATCTTGATTGAAGCCAGCTGTCACCTTGGGGCGATTGTCGCGAACTGTTCACCGGAAGATACAAAAGCGTTACGACAATTTGGGCGTGACATCGGTCTAGCTTTCCAAATTGCAGATGATTTGCTCGATTTTACGGCCAAGCGGACGGAACTCGGAAAACCTGTCGCGGAAGATTTGCGGCATGGTCATAAAACTTTGCCTGTGTTTTATGCTTCGGAAGATCAAGACTTCTTTCGTGAGTTACAAAAGATCCGTTCGATGCCGAGTCATGAAGAAGTGGCTCCTTTACTGGACCGGTTGCAACAATCAGATGCGTTGGAGCGCACGCAACAAACCGTTGATTTATACATCCGACGGGCGATTCTCCGCTTGAATCATCTGCCGAAATCGTCAGCAAAACGTTCCTTGGAAGAAGTCGCCCGGTATGTCGGAAAACGCAAAGGTTGAAAAAATGTAAAAAATTTCTTGCCGCTTGTCCATTTACGCAGTAAACTTACTATGTAAGCGCTTTTTTATCTGCATTTCATAGGGGGAACTAGTAATGGAACAAACGTTTTTAATGGTAAAACCGGATGGCGTTGAACGAGGTTTGATTGGGGAAATCATCGCTCGTATCGAACGTAAGGGATTTGTAATTCGTGAAATGAAAATGATGCAGGTATCTGAAGAATTGGCTCAAGCTCATTACGCGGAACACGCAGAAAAACCATTTTTCGGAGAGTTGGTCACTTTTTTGACATCTGGTCCAGTCGTCGCGCTTCGTGTTGAAGGCGAAGATGTCGTCACGGTTTCACGGATGATGATCGGGAAAACGAAACCGACGGAAGCACTGCCAGGAACGATTCGGGGCGATTTCGCGAACACGATGAGCGAGAATGTCATTCATGGTTCAGACAGTGTGGAAAGTGCCGAGCGTGAACTCGGTCTTTGGTTTCAAGGACAACCATTAAACGTTTAATGTTGGCAAGACGATTGAGCAACTGCTCAATCGTCTTTTTTTGTTTTTTGGAAAGGAAATGGCTTTATGCTAAGATAGAAAATAAGATAGGGAGTGTGTTAGAAACAATCCCGACAGAGAGAGGATTTGTGAGGTGGACTATGCAGGACTATGAGCTTTTCATCCAGCGTTTCTTAAAAAAATCAGGAATTGATTTAGGACAATATAAAGAAGCCCAGATGAAGCGACGATTGACAGCGCTACGCGATAAAAAAGGATACAGTACATTTGCTTCTTATATGCAGGCGATGGAAAAAAGTGCGACATTGTATGACGAATTTTTGGATCGCATGACGATTAACGTCAGCGAGTTTTTCCGGAATCCGATTCGGTGGCAACAACTCGAACAAGATATCTTGCCGGTATTGCAAGCCCGTGCTCACGGACGAATCCGGACCTGGAGTGCTGCCTGTTCGACAGGGGAGGAACCGTATTCGTTAGCGATGATCTTAAACGAAAAGATGGATCCTGCACAATTTACGATTCAGGCAACGGACTTGGATGACCTGGTTCTCGAAAAGGCGAAACAAGGCCGTTACGGGGCATCCGCTTTAAATGAAGTGGAGGAAGCACGAAAAAAACGGTATTTCATCGAACAAGAACAACAGTTTGAAGTCGTTCCCGAAATCAGACGTCTCGTTCGGTTCAGTAAACACAATTTGTTGGGTGACCGATATGATACCGGATTTGATTTGATCATCTGCCGGAACGTCTTGATTTATTTTACAGAGGAAGCCAAGGCGCATGTCTACCGTTCATTCGTCGATGCCTTAAAACCGGGCGGCATTTTATTCGTCGGTGGAACAGAACAGATTTTCCAACCAGAACGATTTGGTCTGAAGATGAAGCAAAGCTTTTTTTACGAAAAAATCTAAGGGTAAGAGGGGATGAGGCAACATGCGTTATATGACAGCAGGTGAATCACACGGTAAAGGATTATCGGTCATCATCGAAGGAATCCCTTCTGGTCTTATCATTGATTTTGACAAAGTACAACGTGAGATGACACGTCGCCAAGGTGGTTATGGTCGAGGACGGAGAATGCAGATCGAACAGGACGCGGTAGATGTCCGTGGGGGAATCCGCCATGGCTATACGACGGGCGCACCAATCAGCCTGTTCATTGAAAATAAAGATCATACCCACTGGACACAAGTCATGCAGGCAGAACCGTTGCAAGAAGAGTTGGAACGTCCGCGGACGCTAACCCGTCCAAGACCGGGACATGCGGATTTAGTCGGCGGATTGAAGTATGGGCACCGGGATTTACGGGATGTCCTCGAACGTTCGTCTGCCCGGGAAACGGCGGCACGTGTCGCTGTCGGTGCGATTGCCAAACAACTGTTGAGCCAACTCGACATCGATTTATTCTCGCATGTCCGTTCGATTGGTGGCGTCGATGCGGATGTCATCAATCCACTAACATATCGTGACGCGATTGAGACATCACCTGTCCGCTGTGCCGACGAAGCGGCAGCGGAGCGAATGATGGCAGCGATTGATCAAGCCAAAAAAGACGGAGATACGTTAGGCGGGGAAGTCGAAGTGGTCGTGACGGGTGTCATGCCGGGAATCGGCTCCTTTACGCAAAACGAGACGAAACTCGACAGTCGTATCGCCCGGGCTGTCATCAGTGTCAATGCGATGAAAGCAGTCGGATTCGGAGACGGATTTGAGCTGGCTCGACGAAAAGGCAGTACCGTCCAAGATGAAATTCTGCATGATGAGACAGGTTATTTCCGTAAAACGAATCATCTGGGAGGAATCGAAGGAGGTATGTCGACCGGAATGCCGATTCGGGTCCAAGTAGCGATGAAACCGATACCGACTCTGTATCGTCCCCTGCAGTCAGTCGACATTGAAACAAAAGAACCGTTCGTTGCCCAAATCGAACGAAGTGACGCGTGTGCCGTTCCGGCTGCTGCGGTCGTACTTGAGGCCGTCGTAGCCGTTGAGATTGCTGCAGCTGTCCTTGAGATGTTCGGTACATCGACGCTTGGTCGTCTTAAGCAGGCTGTTACAGACTACCGGGAGGAGGTGCGTCTCTTTTGACGCATCTGATCATCGAGGCAAGCCGTCCTTATCCGGTCTATGTCGAAACGAAGGCTATCCATCATATTCGTGAAATCAAACAAGCGCAAGAAGCAGATCAGTTTTGGATCATTACGGATCAGACCGTAGCGGATTTGCACATGGTGTCGATTCGAAGTCAGCTCGAAAGCTGTTTTCCATTGACACATCAATCTGTCAGTATCGTCGAGCCGGGAGAAGACAGCAAATCATTATCTGTCTATCAACGGTTATTGGAAGAGGGAATTGAGCAGGGAGCAACCCGTAAGACGATGATCCTTGCAGTCGGAGGCGGCATGATTGGTGACTTGGCCGGATTCGTCGCGGCGACTTTCCTGCGCGGAGTTCCGTTTATCCAAATCCCGACGACCCTGCTTGCTCACGATTCGAGTGTCGGGGGAAAGGTTGGATTAAACTTACGTTGGGGTAAGAACTTAGTAGGTGCTTTTTATCAGCCTTCTGCTGTTTTGTACGATCCCGCCTTTTTACAAACATTGCCTGACCGCGAATGGAGAAGCGGTTTTTTTGAATTATTGAAGCACGGATTATTGGCGCGTCCGACATTTGCTGAAGATTTGATCGGACTTGAATTGGCAGATATCAAACAGTTAGCGCTGGGAGACTGGATTTCAGCCGGGATTAAAGTGAAACAACATATCGTCGAGCAGGATGAACGTGAGGCGGGCATCCGCGCCTTTTTAAATTATGGACATACGTTTGGCCATGCGGTTGAATATGCGAGTGCAGATCTTTCCCACGGAGAAGCGGTCGGAATTGGACTGGTCTTTGTATCGTTACTCGAAGGAAATGAGCGTCAAGCCCGTCAGCTGGTGGAACTGATTGGTCGAATCGGTGTCGTATTACCGGAACGTCAACCGTTTGAAAGATACTTGGAGTTGATGAAACGGGATAAAAAAAATGATGCGTCGATTCGATTTGTCTTACAAGGTCAAGACGGATTTGGCTTAGAAGCAATCAACCGGAAACGTCTAGAAGAAGCATACGATCAAACAGTGAGGTGTTTAAAGTGGGGTTAAAAGGGACAGTACGCGTACCAGGCGATAAATCAATGACCCATCGTGCATTTTTGATGGGCGGAATCGCAGAGGGGACAACCGTGATTTCAAACGCCTTGCTAGGAGCAGACTGTCTGGCATCACTCGCAGCAGTCGAGGCACTCGGGGCACAAATTCACCGGACGGAACAAGACATTCGGATTACCGGTACCGCTACTCTGAAGGCGGCAACGATTGACTGCGGCAATTCAGGAACGACAATTCGTTTGTTGAGCGGGATTTTGGCCGGCGGACAGGAAACATACATTTTAACAGGAGATGCTTCGCTACAGCGACGGCCGATGGACCGGGTGACTGTTCCGCTTGCGACACTTGGAGCGGACATTGAGGGCACATATGCCCCGCTGACGATTCATGGTCAACCGCTTGTCGGCACGACCTACACATTGCCGGTAGCGAGCGCTCAAGTCAAAAGTGCGGTGTTATTGGCCGGATTGTTTGCAACAGGAGAGACGACAGTCGTCGAACCGATTTTATCGCGGGATCATACGGAACGGATGTTACCGAAATTCGGAGCAGATCTGACGATTCAAGAACTGGAACAAGGCCGACAGATTCGTCTGCAAGGACCGGTCCGACTAAAGGCAACGACGATCGATGTTCCGGGTGACCCTTCTTCTGCGGCTTTTTGGTGGGCAGCAGCGGCCTTAGGAGACGATAGCCGAATCACGACGGAACACGTCTTGATGAATCCGACCCGGACTGGATTTTTGCAAGTGTTACGCCAGATGGGTGCCAGTGTCGAAATTACAAATCGCCGTGAAACGGCGGGAGAAGAGACTGCGGACGTAACCCTGACGACGACTCACTTGCAGGCAGTAGCCATCGAAGGGGAGCAAATTCCTTCGTTAATTGATGAAATCCCGTTGCTTGCTTTGCTGGCGACGCAAGCAGAAGGGCGGACAGTCATCCGGGATGCAGCAGAACTGCGTGTCAAAGAGACGGATCGAATTGAGACGGTCGTATCGACCCTTCAAAAAATCGGGGCAACGATTGAAGCAACGGAAGACGGCATGATTATTGATGGACCGACACCACTCACAGGAGCGACGGTCGACAGTGCGGGAGACCATCGTCTGGCCATGATGTTGACGATTGCCTCGACATTACAGCCGGAAATTCAAGTCCTTGGGAATGAAGTAGTTGAAGTCAGCTATCCAACGTTTTATGATGATTTAAAGACACTGCAACAAACGAATCCCTGAAAAAGATCGCGAACAGTGAAATAGAGGAAAGTGAGGCGTTTGCCTTGAACGAAAACGTATTAAAAGAGATCGTCGAAAGTCTCGAACATGGTCACACGTCAGAAGCATTAACGGCGCTCGAACAGCTCGAAAAAACCGGGACGGATGAAGATCGTTTAGCAGTCGCCGATTTGTATATCGAATTGGGCTTATCCGATCGGGCAGTCGATTTACTGGCACCTTTGTATGTCGATTATTCGGGAAATGCCGGTGTAGCTTTATTACTTGCAGAATGTTACATCGATTTGGACCGAGAAGAAGAGGCCATCACTGTGCTTGAGCAGGTCGATGTGACGGATATTGAGAATGGTCCCCGGACATTGGTTTTGCTGGCTGACCTGTATCAGTCCCAAGGGCTCGATGAAGTAGCGTTAGCTAAATTAAAACAAGCGCGTGACTTGGCCCCAAACGAACCATTGCTGGCGTATGGACTGGCGGAACTCTATATGACACTCGGTGCTTTTGATCAAGCCGTTCCTTTGTTTGCGGAAATCGCGGCCGATCCGCTCTTACGCGAAGAGTTACCGCTTGATGCCCTCTATGCGGAATCACTGGCGATGATCGGTGAGTTTGAAGAAGCGATTCCACTATATGAACGCGCGGTTGCCGAGCGCTCGGATCTGCATACGTTATTCGGTCTCGCCATGACGGCCCACCGGGTCGGACAACACCAAAAAGCGGTCGAGACATTCCAGCAACTGATTGCGCAGGATCCCGACTATACGTCGGCCTATGTTCCATACGCGGAAAGTCAGTCGGAACTCGGCTTGACGAAAGAAGCGCTCAATGTCATCAAGCAAGGAATCGAACGTGATGATTACAACGACGAGTTACGGACGATGGAAGCCTTGTTCCTCTTGAAACTTGGTGATCGGGAAGGCAGTGTCAAAGCGTTACGTGAAGCATTGGCCCTCAACCCAGAATCCCTTGTCGCAGCCGAACGGCTGTTGGCCTTACTCGCAGAAGACGAAGATCATGACGCGACGCTCGAGACGATTTCCGCCATCGAAGAACATGTGACGGCACCGATCTTAACGTGGTATCGCGCCCGGTCGTTATACGCGCTTGAAGAATATACGCAGGCGATGGAGAAATATGCGCAAGTGGAAGCTGCTTTTGCAGATGATGCATTATTCTTAAAAGAGTACGGATATGCTCTCGTAGAAGAAGGGCGCCGCGACGAAGGACTGGTCTTATTACGCCGGGCAGCCAATCTGACACCGGAAGATGCCGATTTAGTCGACTATGTCGAACGAATGGATGGATGATTTCACTGGAGAAGGGAGTAGGATTAAGATGACAGAGAGAAAGCAGCGTTTCTTGCGCCGCATCTTGACCTATTATACGTTGAAACGTCGGGAATCAAAGTGGATCATCGATTATTGGCTTCGAAACGATTCGAAGCTCGAACAGGTTCATTTTGTTCAAAATGCCATGTTTGCGCCCAAGGCAATAATCATTACGACCTATGGATTTGATGCAGACCCTTTTCTCTTTAAAAAAGGAGAGGTCAAGACGACCGATCCGGAAAAAGCCTATCATGATATTCGTTTGACCGATGAGCCGATCTATATCGAGTTAAACTTTCAAGGAATGATGATGGATGACGAGTACCTCTCGCTGTTAGAGGAAAATCCTTTTCGACCGGAAGTGGCCGTTGAACCGAAATTGGCAGATGCGGCAATGAATTTCATTGCGGCGACCGTCAACCGTCAAGAAGAAGAACGTTTGGTCCGATTGATTGACGAGGCGCTCGACGCCCGGGATAAAAATCGTTTCCAATCGCTTTCGGACGAATTGCGGATTATTCGCAGTCAACTTTGATCGGAAAATCGAGTCGTTTGCCTTCCTTCGACTGAACCGAAGGAAGGCTTTTTTTCGAAATCGAAACTAAGGGGAAAATATGAAGAAAAATTGTAGCTAATTTCATAAAACGTTCACATTAAAGAAGCAGTTCCAAAAGCGGATATGATACATTAAATGTGACGAAATGTAAGTGAACAGGAAAGGGGGGAATGACTTGCGTTTCAAACCATCCGATGTTCAAAGGACGAGAAACGAACAAGCGTATATCGATACGTTGATTGTCCCATTGATTCCCGTCGGATTCGACGAAGCGATGCATGCTTTCTCGGAATGTGCAGATATGACAATGACTGTCGCGACGGAAGTCGAACGGCAATTGTCGGGACGGGCGATGCTTGTTCCGCCAATGACATATATTGGTGAACCGTCCATTGACCAGCTCACCAGTTGGGAGCAGGCCGCATCTTCAGAGCAGTTTCGATTTGTAACGTTCATTACTGCCGATTTACGGTGGAAAGAGACATCGGTCACGGACATCATTTATGTCCCACGTTTATCGCTTGAGACGATGAGTCGCGATCAACAAGGTCAGATGGTCGGGAATTTTGTCGGGCAAGTCTTAGAGCAGTTAGGAAACCGCTGGACCGCGCTATGAAGCGGTTGACGCAATGATTTTATTAAGATACTATTACCATGTGAGAAATTTGTGTGAAGTACTGTGGTCTTGGGGCACAGCGTACATCACGAGGGGGGATCGAGATGGCTCAAAACGGGTCTAACGTAACACGTCGTCAATTCTTGACGTATACATTGACTGGAGTCGGCGGCTTTATGGCGGCGACGATGGTCATGCCGATGGTCAACTTCGCAGTTGACCCAGTCCTGAAGAAATCAGGAGCAGGCGATAAAGTAAAAGTAATGAAGTTGTCGGACATCACGACAGAACCAAAACGGGTCGACTTCAAAAAACAGACACAGGATGCGTGGTATGAGTTTGAAGAAACGTTATCTGCGTGGGTGTTTAAAAACGATAAAGGCGAAGTATTGGCCCTATCACCGATCTGTAAACACTTAGGATGCCAGGTCAGTTTTGGAGCGGATCCGACGCACCCAGAACAATTCTATTGCCCATGTCACTTCGGCCGGTATACGAAAGATGGCGTTAACGTACCAGGTACGCCTCCGACGAAACCGCTTGATGAATATGAAAAGCAAGAGAAAGATGGTTTCCTTTACCTAGGTAAACCAGTCGAAAGAGGTGCGTAAGCGATGATGCAAAAAATTTATGATTGGATTGATGAGCGCGTTGATATTACGCCACTTTGGCGAGATATCGCCGATCATGAAGTTCCAGAACACGTTAACCCGGCCCATAACTTCTCAGCATTCGTTTATTGTTTTGGCGGGTTGACATTCTTCACGATTGTCATCCAGATTCTTTCAGGGATGTTCTTGACAATGTATTACGTACCAGACATCATCAATGCGCATGCGTCCGTGTACTATCTTCAAAATGAAGTAGCGCACGGTCAAATCGTCCGTGGTATGCACCACTGGGGTGCATCGGTCGTCATCGTAATGTTGTTCCTACATACATTACGTGTCTTCTTCACAGGTTCATACAAAAAACCACGTGAATTGAACTGGGTTGTCGGCGTACTGTTATTCTTCGTTGTCTTAGCACTTGGTCTGACAGGATATCTGTTGCCATGGGATATGAAAGCATTGTTCGCAACGAAAGTTACGATTCAAATTGCGGAAAGTATTCCTGTCATCGGTGGTATCGCGAAAACACTCCTGGCGGGTGGGGAAATCGTCGGTGCAAGCACAATCGCTCGATTCTTTGCGATTCACGTCTTCTTCCTTCCTGCAGCATTGTTCGTCTTGCTCGGGGCCCACTTCATGATGATCCGTAAACAAGGGATCTCTGGACCACTTTAAACCGACACTTATCATTAGACAACTAAAAGGGGGAGAACACGATGCATCGTGGTAAAGGAATGAAATTCGTCACCGATTCACGGGTGTCGATCAACAACCGGATGCCGAATAAGTCAAAAGACTATTCGGAGTATCCAGGTCGGACGGAAGCGTTCTGGCCAAACTTCTTGCTTCGCGAATGGATGGTAGGAGCGGTCTTCCTGATCGGCTTCATGACATTGACTATCGTTGAAGCAGCACCGCTTCAAAATATCGCTGACCCGACGAATACGTCGTACATTCCACTTCCGGACTGGTACTTCTTATTCCTCTATCAGCTCTTGAAATATCAATTTGCGGCTGGTCCGTACATTTTGATGGGTACCGTCATCCTTCCAGGGCTTGCGTTTACGGCACTGTTAGTTGCGCCTTGGCTCGATCAAGGACTCGAACGTCGCCCGGCAAAACGTCCGATCGCGGTCAGCATGATGTTACTTGCGATCGTATCGATCGTCTTCTTGACATGGGAATCAGTTCAGACAACACACTGGGATACTATCCATAAACAAGGTGAGTTGACAATGAACGAAGGTCCAAAAATCGATACAGCAGCAAAAGGTTTCGAGATTTACTCGAATCAATCATGCGTCAACTGTCATGGTAAGAACCTCGAAGGCGGCGCAGCAGCTCCAGCCCTCGTCGGGACGAAGAAGACAGAAAAAGAGATTTATGATATCGCAGTTAAAGGTATCGGTTCGATGCCTGCTGGACAGTTCAAAGGTTCAGAAGCAGATCATAAAGAACTTGCTAAATTCATCGCATCATACGGTGAAGGCGGAGAAAACAATAAATAAGACAACCGGCCGGGGGAATTTTCCTCCGGTTTTTGTCTATCATGAGGTGACGATATATGCCGTTCATTCATATTTTAAAACATAAAGCTGTGCTTTGGCCGCTTGCATTGATCAATCTGGGCGGAACATTATACGGCTATTACTGGTATCAGCCGCAACTCGCGCAGTCGAAATGGTACTATTATCCGTTCATTCCGGATAGCCCGACAGCCTCGCTCTTTTTTACGATTATCGTCTTTTTATGGATTTTCAATCGACGATCGCGTTTATTTGAAGCCCTTGCTTTCGTCACCTTGATTAAATACGGGGTTTGGGCAGTCGTCATGAATGCGTTGATGTTACAGGAACTCGGGACGGATGATTCCTTTTTGACCGCGATGGCTTTGATGCTGATGGTTTCACATGGTGCGATGGCATTTCAGGCACTCTTGTATGCGCCTGTCATGACGTTTCGGATCAAGGAACTGGTTCTCGTCTCAATTTGGGTCATTCATAACGATGTTGTGGATTATGTGCTCGGACAGTGGCCGCGGTATCCGGCACTTGCCGAACATATCCAGTGGATCGGATACGGTTCGTTTTGGTTGACCGGATTATGTCTTTTGATGGGATATTGGTTTGTCGCACGCGATTCGATTGACAATAAGTTCGCTTGAACATAAAATAAGACTATAATCTTTTTTTATGAAAGGAAGCGACGATATGGCGAACTATTTAATCTATCTGGCAATCATCATCATCGTGCCGATTTGGGCACAGATGCGTGTCAGAAAGACGTACAAAAAATATCAGGAAGTTCCGATTCACAGTGGAGTGACGGGAGCGCAGGTCGCAGACTTCATCATGAAGCAAAACGGGATTACCGATGTTCGTCTTGAGCCGATTGGCGGAACGATGTCCGATCATTACGACCCAACGAACAAGGTCGTCCGCCTGTCGGAAGATGTCTATTACGGTTCGACGGTATCAGCGGTTTCGATCGCGGCACACGAAATCGGCCACGTCATCCAAGATGCGACGGATTACGGAATGATGCGGGTCCGTCACCGGATTGCTCCGGTGGCTTCGATTACGTCTAACTTGTCATTCCCGTTACTATTGATCGGTTTCTTGGCGGGTATGAGTGGACTGGCGATGCTTGGAGTCATCTTGATGCTCGGAGCAGTCATCTTCCAACTCGTGACGTTGCCGGTTGAGTTTGATGCTTCAAAACGGGCGATGGTCCAGTTAACGGAACATGGAATCATCGATGCAGAAGAAGAACGCGGTTCGCGCCGTGTCCTGAATGCAGCGGCTTGGACATATGTCGCTGCGACGCTCGTTGCGGTTGCTGAGTTTATTCGCTTAGCATTGATTGTCTTTGCACCGTCAAGTGATGATTAAAAACAGGTAAATAAAAAGACGAGGAATCCAATCGGATTTTTCGTCTTTTTTTTGTATGCTGCCCAATCACGTTTCTTTGATCGGAATTCGGTTTTCATCGAAGGTGAATCCTTCTCCGGTCACTTCATAAACGTCATGCAGGGTGATGAAGGCATGTTGATCGACTGATTTGACAAGTGTCTTCAATCGTGTGATTTCATTTCGGGCGACGACGACGTACAGTACTTCCAAGTCGCGTCCTGAATACCCGCCCTTGGCGATCAAGCGAGTCGTCCCACGATTCATCGTCGCATGAATACCATCCGCGATTTCCGTTCGTTGATCACTGATGATCATCGCGGCTTTTCCGGCATACGTCCCTTCTTGCATCCAGTCAATGACGCGAGCACCGACATAGACGGCAAGTAACGTGTACATCGCCTGTTTGTAATCGAGATAGCTCAGTGATGCGATAATGACAAAAAAGTCGAAGACCATGAATGTCCGGCCGATCGACCAGCCGAAATACCGTTTTGTTAAGCGGGCGATGATATCGACACCACCGGTCGTGCCGCCGTTATTGAAGATGATGCCGAGACCGACACCGATAAAGACACCGGCAAATAAAGCCGCGAGGACCATATCATCTTTCAAGAAAATTTCAAGCGGTGAGTATTTGGCAATCAATCCATACCAAATTGAAAAACTGAACGTCCCAATCAACGTATAGACGAACGTCGTCCGCCCGAGCAATTTATAACTGACGAAGAATAATGGAATGTTGAGCAACAAGTTCGTGACAGATGGGGAAAACCCGAATAATCCTTTTAAAATCAAGGTGATCCCTGTAAATCCTCCCTCGGCCAACTCGTTCTGCACGTTAAAATGATAGATACCAAAAGCGAAAATAAATGATCCGATCAAAATCCAAATGATATTTTGAATACGAATCGGAAACTGAAATGGGGGTGCCATCTGATTGCTCCTCTCTGACATGACTCTTTCTCTAGGGTAACGGCAGACGTCAAAAAAGACTAGCTTTTCTGATGAAAATCACTTGAAAAGTGGCAGATGTAGTTTTTAGTCGGCAATTTGATTACAATGAGCAGGGGACAGGACATTACTTAATGAAGAGAGAGTGAACTAGATATGAAAAAAGCGATTGGGATTCTCTGTTATCCATCGGTCGGTGGCAGTGGTGTCGTAGCGACGGAACTCGGCATGAAATTAGCAGACCGGGGACACGATGTACACTTCATCACATCGAGCATTCCGTTTCGACTGACGGAGTACCGGCCGAACATTACCGTCCATCTCGTCGAGGTGAATCAATATTCGGTTTTTAAATATCCACCGTACGACATCACGCTGGCGTCGAAAGTAGCGGAAGTCATTGACTTGTTTGATCTTGATGTCATTCATGCCCATTACGCTGTGCCGCATGCCGTTTGTGCGGAGCTCGGGCGAAACATGGCGAAGAAAAAGGGTGTGGCTGTCGTAACGACTTTACACGGGACGGATATTACCGTCATTGGACAGGATTTAGAGATGCAACCGGCGATCCGGTACGGCATCGAAAGTTCGGATGCCGTCACGGCAGTTTCCGAAAGTCTGGCGCTTGAAACAAACATGACATTAAACGGACAGTATACGATTGAAGTCATCCCGAACTCAATTGATGAAAGTATGTATTATCCGATGCGGGATGAACGATTGAAACGCCACTACGGCATCGAACCGGATGAGGTCGTTGTCATCCATATTTCGAATTTCCGACCGGTCAAACGAATCGATGATACAATCGCTGCCTTTGCGATTGCTTCAAAGGATCGTGCCATGCGCTTGTTATTGGTCGGAGACGGTCCGGAAATGGGGCAGACGCGACGCCGGGCAAAGGAACTGGGGATTTACGACAAAATTATTTTTGCCGGCAAACAGGAGCATGTCGCCCAGTTGCTGGCGATCAGTGATATTCATTTACTGTTGTCGGAAAAAGAAGCATTCGGACTTGTCGTCCTCGAGGCAATGGCTGTCGGTGTGCCGAGTGTCGTCTCGAGTGCCGGTGGATTGCCGGAAGTGATTCAAGACAGGAAAACGGGATTCATCGTACCGACGTATGATGTCAAGGCCGCAGCGGACCGGATTGGACAGTTGGCGGATGATGCGACACTGCGGGAAGAATTGGCAGAGGAAGGGATTCGCGATACCCGGAGACGGTTTGATTCCAATCAAGTCGTTCGTGCCTACGAACTGCTGTATGAACGGGTGTGTGCACGCTATGAAAATGCTTGACTACGCCAATCAGATCATTCGAACGATTGAAGAGGCGGGCGGCGAAGCTTATATCGTCGGTGGAGCGGTCCGGGATATGTTGCTCAAACGGGAACCCGGAGATTATGACCTGGCCACTTCGCTTCTTCCGGAAGCAGTCATGCACCTCTTTCCGGTCGTGATTCCGACCGGACTCGATCATGGCACGGTCACGGTTGTCCTCGATCATGTCCCGTTTGAAGTGACGACATTTCGTTCGGAAAGCACGTACAGTGACCGCCGGCGTCCGGATGAAGTGACGCTCGGTGTCAGCTTGGAAGAAGACTTGACGCGTCGTGACTTTACAATCAATGCGATGGCATCGAAGCCGACCGGACTCGTGGATCTGTTTGGCGGTCAAGACGACTTGGCAGCAAAAGTCGTCCGGACGGTCGGTCGAGCGGAAGAACGCTTTAATGAAGATGCCCTGCGGATGATCCGGGCATTTCGATTCATGAGCCAGTTGGAATTTATGCTCGACCAGGAGACGGAACTGGCGATCAAAAACCAAAAACAGCATCTTCAATCGGTTGCCGTTGAGCGCATTGCGATTGAGTTCGAAAAACTGTTGTTAGGTCCCGGACGTGAAGCGGCCTTAGCGGCGATGCTCCGAACCGGAATCCAGCAGTATATGCCCGATCTGAACGAGACGATCATCAAGCAGTTGATGACGTTCCCGTTTAATGGTGTATCGTCAGATGACGTCTGGACACTCGTCTTAGTCGCAGGACTCCGACCGGAATCGTTAAGGGCCTGGAAACGTTCGAAAAAACAGGAAGGGCGTGCGAAGACACTGGCTCCGCTTGTTCAGGAAGCGACGTTATCCGATTGGCAACGTTACCGGCTATCGGACGAAGAGTTGGAACATTTGAACGAGATGACAGGGCGCCGACATGAAGGGCGGATGTCCTTGCCGATCCGTCGTCTGCAAGACTTGACGGTCAACGGGCGTGACATGATCGAGCTCGGGTTGCAAAAAAACCAGATTAAAGAAGCGCTTCATCACCTGGAGCGACAAGTCGTACACCGCCAACTGGACAATCAACGCGAGATTCTGTTAAAGGAAGTGAAGAGTTGGAAAAATCAACACGGGACCGAGTCCTCCACGCACTGATGCAGACCGACTGGATATCGGGACAAGAGTTGGCTGATCATTTAAATATTTCACGTACCGCCATTTGGAAACAAATTGCGGCATTAAAAGAAGCCGGATACATCATTGAAGCGAATAAAAAAACAGGCTATCATTTAGCCGATCAAGGTGACCGGTTGACCCCGCTTGCGATTCAACAACATTTGCGGACGCAGGCGCTTGGACAACAGATCATCCATCTCGAACAGACAGAAACGACGCAACGCATTGCCCATGAACAAGCTCAGCAAGAAGCAAACGAAGGCTCACTGATTGTCTGTGACTTTCAAACCGGCGGTCGGGGGCAACTCGGACGCACGTGGTATGAGACGCGGGGAGCGGGCATTGCGATGAGTTTGATTTTGCGACCGGCAACACCGCTTCACCAAGCCGGTCAATTGACATTACTTGCCGGTATCGCCTTAGCTGAGACGTTCCGGACGCTCGATGTTCCGGCGACGATTAAATGGCCGAACGATTTGCTGATCGGTGGACGAAAAGTAGCCGGTATCTTGACAGAAATGCAAACGGAAGCGGATCGTATTAATTCCGTCATCATCGGAATCGGTATCAACGTTCATCACGAACAGTTTTCGGAAGTATTGTCAGACCGGGCGACATCATTAAAAATAGCGACAGGGAAATCAATTGCCCGCGCTGAAATCGTCGCGTTGTTTTTAAATACGTTTGAGCCGATGTACCGGAAGTGGTTGACGGACGGATTCGCATCATTTGTTCCGGCGTGGGAGAGACATGCCGACCGGTTGAACGATCTAGTAACGTTACGCACACGGCAAGAAACCGTGACCGGAATCTTACGTGGAATTCGGACGGATGGTACTTTGCAGATCGAAACAGAGACGGGCCTGACAACATTTCATTCCGCCGAATTGATTTACTGGACGGAAATGTAAGCTCGGACGTTTGCAGTCTGCTTTTTGAATCATGTATAATGAATGCGAGGATGATAGCCATTTGGAGTCATACCGGTTAGAGGCTTTTATTCATAACGTTTATTTGACTGCCTTGATCCTACTCGGACAGGGACAGAAGGATGATATTGCACTTATCCACGCCTTCTTTCCTATGGATTATTTTAGGAAGGAAGGCGTTTCCTTTTGTCTTCTCTAAACTACGAAGGAGAGAACACACATGCACACGATGACACCTTTATTAAAAAAACAACAGGCGGGCGAAAAACTCGTCATGCTGACGGCATACGATTATCCGTCAGCCAAACTGGCAGAAGCCGGACAGGTCGATTTGCTACTTGTCGGTGATTCACTCGGGAACGTCATTCTCGGCTATGATTCGACGATTGCCGTGACCGTAGACGATATGGTCCATCATGCGAAAGCCGTTCGGCGCGGGGCGCCGGCGACATTCATGGTCGTCGACATGCCGTTTGCCAGTTACCATGGTTCGTTTGACCGGACGCTTGAAGCAGCAGCCCGTATTTTCCAAGAAAGCGGAGCAGACGCCCTGAAACTTGAAGGGGCCGGAGACATCTTGACGACAATCCGCCGTCTTACCGATGCCGGGATGCCGTGTGTCGCGCACTTAGGACTGACACCACAATCTGTCGGGGTGCTCGAAGGGTTTAAAGTCCAAGGGAAATCGCTTGAAGCAGCGGAACAGTTGATTGCCGACAGTTTGGCAGCAGAACAAGCCGGAGCGAAGATGCTCGTCCTCGAATGTGTACCGCATCCCCTCGCAAAACGTGTTCAGGAACTCCTGAAGATTCCTGTCATCGGGATTGGTGCAGGGGCGGATGTTGCGGGTCAAGTATTGGTTTATCATGATCTTTTGACGTACGGTGTCGGCCGGCTTCCGAAATTCGTCAAAGCGTACACGGATTGGAACACATCAGGTACGGAAGCGATTGCGCAGTATGTCCAAGAAGTCAAAAACGGAACTTTCCCTGAACTCGCCCATTCCTTTATGATGGATGAAGAATTGATCGGGGCGTTATATGGAGGATCAAAAGAATGAAAATCATGCAGAGTGTTGAACAACTGCGGGAAGCGTTGGCAGGACAAACATCGATCGGATTCGTTCCGACGATGGGGTTCTTGCACGAAGGACATGCCTCATTATTGAATCAGGCACGTCAGGAAAACGATATCGTTGTCTTGAGTATCTTTGTCAATCCGACCCAATTCGGTCCAAACGAAGATCTAGACCGTTATCCGCGCGATGAACAGCGCGATCAACAACTGGCGCAAGCAGCAGGTGTCGATTACCTCTTTTATCCGACGAATGATGTCATGTATCCGCTCGATATGGCGCGGGTTACTGTTCGTTCGGGTGATGACGTCTTATGTGGCGCATCACGTCCGGGACATTTTGACGGGGTCTTAACGGTCGTCAGTAAATTGTTTAATATTGTCCAACCGACGCGTGCCTATTTCGGATTAAAGGATGCACAACAATTGGCATTGATTGAAGGATACGTCACAGATTACTTCGTCCCGGTCGAAATCAAGCGGTGTCCGATCATTCGCGAAGCGGATGGACTGGCGAAATCGTCGCGTAACGTCTATCTGTCGGAAGCAGAACGCAAGCAAGCGCCGGGGATTCAACACGCATTGCAGGAAGCAAAACAAGCGCTCGACTCCGGGAAACCACTTGAAACCGTTCTTGCACAAACCCGTACGTCCCTTCAATTTGAAGGAACGACGATTGATTATGTGGAAGCCGTCGCCTATCCGACGCTCGGACCGGTTGAAGCGACAACGGAAACGATTTTACTGGCGGTTGCCGTTCAATTTGCATCGGCCCGGTTGATTGATAACTTACTATATACGAGAGGAGCATGATTATGTTACGCACATTCATGCATGCAAAATTACACAAAGCCCGTGTCACGGAAGCAAATCTCCATTACGTCGGCTCGATTACGATTGACGAGGATTTGCTCGATGCGGTCGGGATTCTCGAAAATGAGAAAGTCCAAGTGACGAATAATCAAAACGGCGCACGGATTGAGACGTATGCGATCAAGGGTGCCCGCGGTTCTGGCGTGATTTGTTTGAACGGAGCAGCTGCCCGTCATTTCCAGATCGGAGATGAAGTCATCATCATGGCCTATGCGCAGTTGACGAACGAAGAAATCTCATCACATGTTCCGAAAGTCGCGGTCCTTGATCAGGATAATTCAATCAAGCAGATGTTATCGCAGGAAATCGCACATACGATCTTATGATTTTTGAGGGACCCGAGATACATTCGGGTCTCTTTTTTGTTAAGATGGAACTTGAGATGCCATATATATAAGATATGGATGGTTAAAGGTGGAGATGAGTCGTGGAAAAGAAGTTTGTTGTAGTGGATTTAGAGACGACCGGACATTCGATTAAATCCGGCGATGAGATGATTGAAATCGGAGTGGCAGTAATTGAAGATGGTCAGATTACAGATCGTCTGTCGGCATTTGTCCGTCCGCAAAAACCGATTCCGCCGTTTATTTCTCAGTTAACCGGTATTAAAGATGAGGACGTGGCGCAGGCGGAGTCCTTCGCGACCATTGCACCGCGTGTGCTTCAATTACTCGATGGCGGTGTGTTCGTAGCCCATAATGTGCAGTTTGATTTGACCTTTTTGAATGAAGCACTAGAGGAAGAAGGGTATTTACCGTACTCCGGTCCTGTCATTGATACAGTGGAGCTGGCAAGAATCTTATTGCCGACTGCCGAAAGTCATTCCTTGTCCCATTTGACGGAAGCGTTACAACTGACGCACCATGAAGCACACCGGGCTGGGAGTGATGCCGAGGCAACAGCGGAATTGTTGCTCCATCTACTTACGCGTCTACAGGATTTACCGCTCGATACATTACGACACTTACGTCGGTTAGCGGGAAAGCTGTTTAGCGCCATTGAAGAAGAAATCGATCAAGCGATTCAAACGGTGGGACTGGAGCCGGATGACCGTTTTGATTATTTCCGTAAGCTGGCTTTAAAGAAACGCACCGAACTGGAAGAATGGATGGAACGGACAGAACTGGAACCATTCAGTCCGTTCGTCGACCGCTTGAATGAAACGGTATTCCCGCAACTGTTTCCTGGATATGAACCGCGTATGGGACAACTTGAAATGATGCGTCACGTCTATCAATCGCTTGATCAAGAAACGCCATTACTGGTCGAGGCAGGAACGGGAACCGGGAAATCGCTTGGGTATCTTGTACCGGCGGCGCATTATGCGATTGAACATGAAACGCCGATCATCGTCAGTACGCACACGATTCAATTGCAGGAACAGTTATTTGCCCGGGATCTGCCGCTTTTACGCCAATTGTTTGAAGCACCGGTTGACATCACCCTGTTAAAAGGCCGCAGCAATTACATGGACTTGCGCAAGTTCGAGTTTTTTCTCAGTGAAACGGAAGAACCGTATAACTTCACGCTCGCTAAAGCGATTTTGTTAGTCTGGTTGACGCAGACCGAGACAGGAGACCTGGAGGAAGTCAGTTTACCCGGCGGGGCAGCGCAAGGTAATATCGCCATCAAACAACTGATTCAGTCGGACAGCCAGTCGCAACTCGGACGGTTTGACCCCTGGTACAGCCGTGATTTTTTCCATCATGCAGTCCGACGGGCAAAACAAGCGACGATTATCGTCACGAATCACGCTTTGTTGTTTAGTGATATTCAATATGAAGCCGGCGTCTTACCAAAGGGATGCCCCTTGATTTTAGATGAAGCACATCAAATCGAAGAAGTGGCCAGTCATCATTTTGGATTGGTTTTTGACGGCCATTCCTTTGACCGGATTTTCAGACAGCTTGGATTCTCTTCCGATAAAAAATTATTAACGCGTCTGATTAGTTTATCGGATCAATATGACTTGACGGAGTTGGTCGAAGCGCACAGTGAGACGATCGATGAGACGTTGACAGCACTGCTTGAAGAAGCAGACGGACTGTTGACGATCATTCAAGCCTACGGTCTTGAACTCGCATCACGAAAAGAACGGCGTGAAGGACGGGTCACGGTTCGTTTCAAACGACTGGATCATTCAATGCGTGCCGTACAGGAGAGCGCGAAACGGGTCGAACTTGTCTTAAGACGGTTACGGCAAGCCATTCGGGCGATTCATAAACTGTTCCATGATCAACGGGAACATATGAGTTACCGTGAGCGCTCGGTCGTAGCCGATCTAAAGGCTGTCATCGGCCAACTGGAGGAAGTCGAACAGGCGATTTTCGAGACGATGCTCGCACCTCACGACGAGACGGTTTCCTGGATTGAAACGACAGCTAAAAATCGAAAGTTAACAAGGATTTATACGCAACCGATTGATATTTCAGACCGTCTGCACCGGGAAGTGTTTTCGAAACGGACCTGTATCTTAACGTCTGCGACCTTGACGGTTTCGAATAAATTCCAGTTCATCGAAAAACGGCTTGGACTATCGGAACTTGAGACACGACGTTTCATCGTTCCGTCACCGTTTGGCTATGCAGAAAAAGTCCGGCTGATGGTCCCGACCGATTTACCGTTATTGCAGGACGTGCCGCAAGCGACGTATTCTGAAGTCATTGCGGACGCTATCATCCGGATTGCCGAAGTGACGGAAGGCCGGATGTTGGTACTCTTTACGTCAAACGAGATGTTGCGTCAAACGCATGATGCGACGAAAATGGCCTTGCCGGAACGGTTTACGCTGCTGTCCCAAGGAATCACCCAAGGGTCACGACAACGGTTGATGAAACAATTCAAACAGCTCGATGCCTGCATCCTGTTCGGTACAGCCAGTTTCTGGGAAGGCGTTGACGTTCCGGGTGATGATCTCAGCTGTCTTGTCATTGTGCGTCTGCCGTTTGCACCACCCGATCAACCAATCGTTCAAGCACGTTCGGAGCAGATTGAACAGCAAGGCAAATCGTCGTTCTTCGAATACAGTTTGCCGCAAGCGATCATTCGCTTCAAACAAGGATTTGGCCGCTTGATCCGGACGACAAATGACCGGGGGGTCGTCTTCATTTTTGACCGCCGGATCGAGACGACACGGTACGGAAAACGGTTCGTTTCCAGTCTGCCCAATGTCCCGCTTTTAGCGCAACCGCTCGACGAATTAACGGCCGAGTTGGAATTGTTCTTAAATGAGACGGATTGAGTCTGTTAAAATAAGCATTATCGCATTATAATAGATGTAGAAAAATGAGGGAGGATATAAGATGGATTCGAAAATCGAGACGCTAGCAACCGTCAAGGTCAACCGCCATGACGATACGTACAAGATTGTAGACTTATTGAATCGCACGTTAAAAACAGAAGATTTGATGTTTGGTCTGGCATTGGACGAAAAAGATAAGGAGCAGATGGTCTTTACCATCTACCGCACATGAAGTGGAAGATCGTCATTGGTCTGATCGGCTTCATCCTTTTGATTACGCTCATCGGGACAGGTGTGTATCAATTCACCGTTGCTGAGGCAAAAGAACGCGAACAAACCGTTGCCGTACAGGCGGAATCACGTTTGAAAAAAGAAGTGGCACCGCAACAGATTCAATTTGATTATGTATTTAATGGAAAAACCCAGTATAGTGTCTTTACGATTAAACAGGATGGTCAAGCATTACGGGCATTCGTTCCGAAAAAGGGTAAAATCGAGACGAGACGTGTCAAGGATGGGATGAAGATTGCCGATGTCATTCGACAAGCGGGCAATCCGGAGAACATCGTTTCAGCGAAATACGGTTTTGAAGACCGGGCGCTGATTGAAATTGTCACTAAAACGACGACCGGATACGATTATTCGTATTATACCTATCAAGAGGGATCCTTCATCAAACGATTACGGATCAACTAAAAAAGGAGTGGGCAGGATGTTATCGAAACGGGTACAACAACTGACACCGTCAACGACACTGGCGATTACTGCAAAAGCGAAAGCCTTGCGTGAAGAAGGACAAGATATCATCGGACTCGGTGCAGGCGAACCGGATTTCAACACTCCAGAATTTATCATCCAAGCGGCATTTGCAGCAGCTGAAGCAGGCGATACGAAGTACACGCCGTCCGGCGGAACAGTGGCTCTAAAAGATGCAATCATTGAAAAAACCCGCCGTGATTTATGGGTATCATATGACCGCTCGGAAGTCATGGTCGCTTCCGGAGCAAAGCATGCCTTATCGACATTGTTCCAGGCGATTTTAGATCCGGGCGACGAAGTCATCGTCCCGGCTCCGTATTGGGTCAGCTATCCGGAGCAAATCAAACTGAGTGACGGCGTTCCGGTCATCCTCGAGACGACGGAAGCATCACGCTTTAAAGTAACGCGTGATCTGCTCGAGCAACATATCACGCCGAAAACAAAAGCACTTGTTTTAAACTCACCTTCGAATCCTACAGGGATGGTCTACACGAAGGAAGAACTTGAAATGGTCGCAGATGTGGCGATTGCCCACAATTTGCTTGTCATCAGTGATGAAATTTACGAAAAGCTGTTATACAACGGTGTGACGCATTTATCGATTGCGACGTTACCACATATGCGCGAGCGGACGGTCATCATCAACGGCGTGTCGAAATCGCATGCCATGACAGGCTGGCGGATTGGTTATGCCATCGGACCGAAAGACATCATCAGTGCGATGACGAACCTTGCCAGTCATTCGACTTCAAATCCGACATCGATCGCGCAAGCGGCATCGGTCGCAGCCTATGCGGAAGGTGACGCACCGGTCGAGGCGATGCGTGTTGTGTTTGAAGAACGCTTGGAACAAATTTACGACCGGTTGATTCAAATTCCAGGCTTAACCTGCCTGAAGCCGGAAGGTGCTTTTTACCTGTTCCCACATGCCTTACGGGCAGCCGAAATGTGTGGCTTCTCAAACGTCGATGATTGGTGCACAGCGGTCTTGTCGGAAGCTAAGGTCGCCCTGATTCCGGGCTCCGGCTTCGGCGCACCAGAATATGTCCGGTTATCGTATGCGACAGACCCGAAACGGGTACTTGAAGCATTAGACCGGATCGAAGGATTTATCACGGCACATACGGCCGTTTAATAGAGAGAGGATGTTGACTTTTGAAAGCAATGATTCGGGATGTAGAGAAATACGTAGGCGAGGAAATCACGATTGGCTGCTGGCTCGCAAATAAACGTTCGAGCGGAAAAATCGCGTTTCTTCAATTACGCGATGGTTCAGGATTCATGCAAGGAGTCGTCGTCAAGGAAACAGTCGGGGAAGAATTGTTCAAAACGGCGAAAGGCTTGACGCAGGAAACATCAATGTGGGTGACTGGCGTCATCAAGTCGGATGGTGGACGGACAGCAATCGGTCACGAAATGGAAATCACAGCGATCGAAGTGATTCATGAAGCGGTCGATTATCCGATTACACCAAAAGCGCACGGAACGGATTTCCTGATGGATAACCGTCACCTCTGGTTACGATCGAAACGTCAACATGCCGTCATGGTTGTCCGGAACGAACTGATTCGGGCGACATATGAATTCTTTAACCAAGAAGGATTCATTAAAGTTGATCCTCCGATTTTAACCGGCAGTGCACCGGAAGGAACAACTGAATTGTTCCATACGAAATATTTTGACGAAGATGCCTACTTGTCGCAATCCGGTCAGCTTTATATGGAAGCAGCCGCGATGGCACTCGGCAAAGTCTTCTCATTCGGTCCGACGTTCCGTGCCGAAAAATCAAAGACACGCCGCCACTTGATCGAGTTCTGGATGATGGAGCCGGAGATGGCGTTTTATGATCACGACATGAATCTCGAAGTTCAGGAAAACTATGTGTCGCATCTTGTTCAATCGGCTTTGAAAAACTGTCGTCCAGAGCTCGAGTTGCTCGAGCGTGACTTGACGGTTCTCGAAAACATTCAAGCCCCGTTCCCGCGTGTAAAATATACGGAAGCGATTGACATGCTGAAAGAACAAGGTTTTGACGATATCGAATTCGGCGACGATTTTGGTGCGCCTCATGAAACGGCAATCGCCAATACGTTTGCGCGTCCCGTCTTCATTACACACTGGCCGAAAGCCATCAAACCATTCTACATGAAAGAAGATCCGGAAAACCCGGGCTTCGTATTATGTGACGATTTGATTGCGCCGGAAGGCTATGGAGAAATCGTTGGTGGTTCACAACGGGAAGAAGACTATGAGAAGTTGCTTGCCGGTATGAAGGAACATGACCTGGATGAAACCGGTGCTTACAAATGGTACTTGGAAACACGTAAATATGGATCAGTACCGCACAGTGGTTTTGGTCTTGGACTTGAACGGACTGTCGCCTGGATCACAGGAGTCGAACACGTCCGCGAGACGATTCCATTCCCGCGTCTGCTGAACCGATTGTATCCGTAATAGTGATCGAAATCGACCCATCCCTCGGACGGGTCGATTTCTTGCTTACAATAAAGAATCGAGGAAGTATCATGGATCATAATTTAATTCAGCTGTTTGAAGAAGGAACGGTTGTCCTTCCCAAACGATTGTTTACAGAAGCCAAACGTCTTGGCATCAGTTTTGTTGAGTTTACGCTGATTGGACAATTGTTTGCCTGTCGCGCCGAAGGGATGGAGATGCCGTCGCCAGAGGAGCTCAGTAACCGGCTCGGACTTTCAGAAACGGAAACGATTGAGACGACACTCGGATTGCTTCAAAAAGGATTACTCGCCATGGAGAACGTCGCCGGCTCGGAACGTTATTCCCTGGTGCCGCTCTATGAAAAGTTAATGGCACCCCCGGAACAGGAAGCGCCAAACTTCGATACGATTAATCCGTCTGTCTTCCAGCATTTTGAGCGCGAACTTGGGATGATGTCCCCGTTTCAGATGGAACAGATCATTCAATGGTTGACGATTGAAAACATTGCAGAAGAACTTGTTCTCGCAGCTTTACGGGAAGCCGTCTACCATAATGTCCGGAAGATGACGTACATCAATCAAATTCTCCGAACGTGGGAACGAGAAGGCATCAAGACGCTCGAAGATCTTGCGACGAGAGGGAGCTGACAAGGATGTTACGCAAAGCAGAGATTGATCGAATTGAATCGACACTCGAAGAGATGTTTCCGGAAGCTTTCTGTGAACTGGTTCATCAAAATCCGTTCGAACTCGTCGTCGCCGTGGCGCTCAGTGCGCAAGCAACCGACGTCTTGGTCAATAAGGTGACCCCGGGGCTATTTGCCGCTTATCCGACACCGGATCAGTTGGCTGCAGCACCGGTCGAAGAGATTGAGGAAAAAATTAAACGGCTTGGTTTGTACCGCAACAAAGCAAAAAACATTAAAGCGTTAGCGGAGCAATTGCTGGTGTTACACGATGGTGAAGTCCCGACGGATCGCGCAGGGCTTGAAGCCTTACCGGGCGTCGGACGAAAAACGGCGAATGTTGTATTATCCGTTGCATTTGACGTGCCGGCCTTCGCGGTCGATACGCACGTCGAACGGGTATCGAAGCGCCTTGGCATCTGCCGCTGGAAAGACAACGTCACGAAAGTCGAACAGACCTTGATGAAACGCTTTAAGCGGGAACGATGGTCGAAGCTGCATCACCAGTTCATCTTTTTTGGGCGATATCACTGTAAGGCTCAACGACCGAACTGTCTGGAATGCCCGTTGCTCGATATGTGTCGGGAAGGGAAAAAACGGACAAAAGGATTATTGCCGCCTGCTGAGGGAGAATGACAAAACAGCGTCCTGCCACTTTTGGCGGGACGCTGTTGTTGGTTGGAAAATTACCCGTTCCACGGTGTATCGGACCACTCGCGGCGCTTTTTCGTAATCGGAACCTTTTTGAAGCCCCAGTTTCGGAAATCCTGATCGGGACTGTCACGGCGGATATAAATTTTATTTTTGATGGCTTTGAAAATTCGGTTTTCGTCCCCATAATGGACAAACCGGGGTTTCACCTCAATGACACCACGTCGGACGCGGGAAAGAGGAAGACAGACGAGATCGGCAATCTCAAGACCCGATTGGTAGAGGTCGCTATCTTTTTCAGCAAAAATAAAACCTTTGATTTTTTGACGGCTTTTCTCCACATCCAAATGAACGGTACCGGAGTTAAAGATATCAAAAAATGCTTTTTGAATCAGTAGATTCTGATAATCATCCCGACTTTCAAGCACGACACGGGCGCTTGTTGCTTCCGTCTCCTCAAGAAACGCGTAAAACGATTTCATCAGGTGGGCAAAGGCAACGACATACGGATCTTTCGGTGTCGAATAAAATTCCTGTAGTTTTTGTTTATCGACTTCGACGCTGACGATCGTACAATCAATGTCGACTAAAAAGTCCGGTAAGGCGACCCAAAAATGCCGTAACATATCAATCGTGATTCCGTCTTCTTTGCCATACGGGTGTTCCGCCTTTAAGATTTCTTTCAGATGAAGCGGAATATGCGGATCTTCAAAAACAGACGATTTGAATGCCATTAATCGTTTGCGTAATGGACTGGGTTCACCGGTTTCGTCTGAGTCGATGGCGTATTTATATTCCATCAAGACGCCGGTCAGGTTAAATTGGGTGTTTCCTTTTGGTGTCCCGGTCTCATCCACGAACATGACGTATTTTTTGGCTGTTGGGTTTGTAGTCCTAGGAAATCCTTTGACATCAACGTTTTTCACGTTTCTTGGTTCTCTTTTATTCAAGCGAATCTCCTCCAATTGCACACATACTGCACACTTTTATTAAAACCAAGCACATTTATTACCTCTTTATGTAACTTTACACTGACACGGCTATATAAATCCATGGTTATTGCACAACTTGCATGACCAATTTTTTCTCGACACGGTTCTGTGGACTTCGTCCAGACAGACGAGGATGTGTCTCAGTATCGCTTTTCTCGTTCATCGCATCCAAAGCAGATTCGGACTGCCCGTTTACTGGTAGTGGGGGTCTTTTTTTATATTCGTCATATAGCTTCTGCTTCCTGCCTGATTATGACAGTGGGGATATTTTTCGTGAAATGGACGATGGATCAAATGGCACCACACCCCCCATAAAAAAATGAGAAGCGTAACGTGATGAAGTGACCCGGTCATTTACTCGAATAGGAGAAGCTTCGGGAAAAGACAACAGGATGTTTCTTGTTAAAAAAGGAATGAGCAGCTCGATAGAAGAGGGGGGAGATTGTTTTTAATTAGACTTGTTATACAAAAAAGCCGTCCTATAGACGGCTGGGATGTTACCATTCAAATCCTTCTTCACTGTAAGATCCATCAGAATTAAAGAATTTTTCTTCTGCTTTACCGCTTGACGTATTCGTATAGATGACATAGACATCGAGTTGATCGTACGTATCCGCCATTTTTTTTGCGGCTTTACGAGCATCCGCCTCATTCGTAAACGTTTCAGTCATAGTTGCTTTTTGATGGTTCTCTACACCGTGCTCTTCATAACCTTCTACCGACCACATTTTTTTGGATGACATAAACAACTTCCTTTCGTAGCAGAGCGAGTTGTATAACGCTTTGCTGTTTCTCATTATGCTTTGTTTGATTAAAATCCGTCAAATTGTCATTCTGACATTTGTAGAATGAGTCTCCTTTCGGAGTGTATAAAAATCCTTATTTCACATTGAAAATATATCAGAAGATGATATGCAAAGAAAGGTATCACGAAACTTTCTAAATTGCTTATCTGAAAACAGAAGTCCTCTGACTCATTGCATTAGTTGATCGATATAACGGACAGACTTGATGGTTTCGTTAAAGCGTTTTAAACTGGTTTTCGGTTGAAATGCCTGGACGGACAGTTGTTTTAACTGGTCAACGGCACTCTCGACCATCGCCGGGCGCAAATAAGGACTGTTCTGTGCATTTTGTTGCCAGGCTTCAATCAGGACGTCTGCTTGTGCGACGAAGGGGATGACATCCGTTTGAAAGTCATATTCCTGACCATTTCGTCCAGCCTGGTAAATCCGTTCGATATCCTGAAGTAACGGTTCTATTGTCATTTGTTTTTAACTACTCCTCTCGGCCGATACGATACAATCACATATCATGGTACAATAAACGCGTTAGGAGGGGAATCCTTTTGAATTACCCGAACGGTAAAAAATTTCAGAAACCAGTAGAACCGCATGGTATGGCGATCCGAAGTGCACGCTCTAAGGAATCGACTTTTTCAAATCGCGGAATGAAGCTTGAGAAACTCATCAATGAAAGTAATATGTTTTATTTGACGCATAATCGGGCAATCATTCACAAGAAACCGACCCCTCTACAAATCGTCCAAGTCGATTATCCGAAACGGTCGGCAGCCGTCGTCAAGGAAGCGTACTTCAAGCAACCTTCGACAACCGACTATAATGGTGTGTACCGCGGAAAATACATCGATTTTGAAGCGAAGGAAACCAATCATAAAACATCCTTCCCCTTAAAAAACTTTCATACCCATCAAATCGAGCATATGCGTCAATGTATCGCACATGGAGGAATTTGTTTTGTCATCATTCGATTCAGTATGTATAATGTGCAATATGTGTTGTCTGCAGAGCATTTGTTCCCCTGGTGGGAGCAACTGGAAACGGGCAGAAAATCGATTCCGCTAGACGAAATCGAACGGCATGGAAAAAAACTCGAGACAGGTGCGTTTCCTGCGATTGATTATTTACCAGCAGTGGACGAGTTATATTTCACTTGAGAAACTTTACAGATTGAAGGAGAAGGATAGCATATGGAAAGAAGTCGTGTCGCACGTCGTGAAGAAACGAAGACGTCAGCCAAACAAACGAATCGGACAAAACGTCCGAAAAAGAAAAAATCAGGCGGGACCGGCGGTAAAGGTCCACTTTGGAAAAAGCTCCTACTGATCGCGACAGGATTGTTCATCCTGATGATGATTGCAGGTGGAGGATTCGCAGCATATGCTGTCGCGACCGCACCGGAACTTGATGAATCAAAGTTACGTGATGCACTCCCGCTAAAAATTTATGCGAGCAATAAAGAAGAAATCAAAAAGGGTGGGACGAGTCGGGAGTATGTGTCGATTAAAGAAGTTCCTGATGTCGTAAAAGATGCCTTTATTTCAATCGAAGATCGACGCTTCTATCAGCATAACGGAATCGACTTCCGTCGCTTGGGCGGCGCCATCATTGCCAACATCACAGATGGTTTTGGTTCTGAGGGAGCTTCAACGATCACGCAACAGGTCATCAAACAATCGTTTTTAAGTTCAGACAAGACCATTACCCGGAAAGTCCAGGAACAATGGTTAGCGATCCGGTTGGAACGGGACTACACGAAAGAACAGATCCTTGAGATGTATTTGAATAAAAACTATTACGGTCAAGAATCATACGGAATTCAAACGGCTTCAAAAGCCTACTTCGACAAGACGGTCGATAAGTTGAACTATGCAGAAGCGGCGATGCTTGCCGGCTTACCGCAACGTCCATCGGCTTACGATCCGATTCAAGGAGATCCGAAGTTAACGAAATGGCGTCAAACGCAAGTCTTGGATGCGATGTTGACGACAGGTGTCATCACGCAACAACAACGTGATAAAGCAGTCAATCAACCGATTTCAAAATTGATCAACCCAGCACCAAAATCAAAAGACGATGCGGCTTACGACAGCGTCATCTTTGATATGGTGTCGCAAGAGTTGGAAGACGTCTTTGGCTTAGAAGGCAAGGATATCTACGGTCAAGGATTGAAAGTTTATACATCAATTGATAAGCCGATGCACGATTATATGAACGAAGCGATTAAAAAAGATCAAGTCGTCCAGTTGCCGGATTACGCGGAAGCAGCGGCCACGGCGGTCAATACACAAACGGGTGAGATTTTAGGGATTGTTGACGGGAAAAAACCGGGTACAGGCACTTCGCGGCGTAACTTTGCCAAAGAACCGCATCAACCCGGTTCATCAGCGAAACCATTTTTCGCATATGGACCAGCCATTGAAAATGAGAAATGGTCAACGGCTAAAATGATGACCGACCAGGAAACAGAAGTAAACGGCAAAAAAATCGGCAACTACTATGACGGTTACCGTGGAACAAATACAATTCGCTACTGGCTGAAGATTTCTGCCAATACGCCTGCCATTCAAACGTTCCAACAAATCGGCGGCGATACGGTTGAAAGTTTTGCAGCTAAGTCCGGATTAGGTTTAGAAAAAGACGAATCGATTTCACCGGCTTATGCAATTGGCGGGATGAAACACGGCTTCAATACGACGCAAATGGCTTCTGCCTATGCGACGCTTGGTAATGGCGGTGACTACATCAAACCGCATATCATCAAAACGATTGAATACAGCGATGGTTCAAAAATCAAATCACCGGTCAAACCGAAAAAAGCAATGCAGGATTATACAGCCTATATGTTAACGGATATGTTACGTGATGTTCTCAAACCGGGCGGGACGTTCCCGAGTGCCGCTCTTGCTTTTGACGCAGCAGGTAAAACCGGAACAACCAATGCCTACAAAGATGTTTGGTTTGCCGGTTACACCTCTGATGTCTCGATCAGTGTCTGGACGGGAACAACGAAGTCGGGTAACAACAACGGTGCCGGTTTAAGCGGACCGACAAACAGTACGATGGCGCAAAACATTTGGAAAGATTTTGTCACGAAAACGCGTGACCGGACACCTGCTCCGTTTGAGCAACCGAGTTCTGTCCTCAGTATCGGGGAGGAACTGTATGTCAAAGGGACAAAAGAGCCGGTTGTCGAAAAAAAGGCAGTACCAGCTCCGACTGGCTTACAAGCATCTTACAATGAAGACTCGGAGTCTGGTGAACTGACATGGAGTTACAATGATTCTGCCCTTCGGACAAACGGCTATGACAGCGTGTCGTTTGAAGTGACGATGACGGATCCGGATGGAAAACAGTCGGTGCTTGGCACCAGCTCAACGAATCGGATGGGCATTAATCGACTTGATCCGGGTCGGACGACGTTCACAGTCGTTGCGAAAGCATCCGGGGAACAGTCTGGTCCGGTATCAACGACTGTGACTGTTGCAGACGTCGAAACAGAAGAACCGACGACGGACGAGCCGACGACGGACGAGCCGACGACGGACGAACCGACGACGGATGAACCGACAACGGACGAACCGACAACGGATGAACCGGCAACGGACGAACCGACGACGGACGAGCCGACAACGGATGAACCGACGACGAACGAACCGGCAACGGACGAACCGGCAACGGATGAACCGGCAACGGACGAACCGGCAACGGACGAACCGGCGACAGACGAACCGGCAACAGATGAGCCGGCAACAGATCAACCGGCAACGGATGAGCCAGCCTCAAGCGACGGAGCATCTACTCAGTCGGACAGAGGAAATTCATCAAACGGCAACCAAGGGCGCGGTCAGGATAATGCGCCCGCCGAGCAACAATCAGAATCAGAAAATCAGCAATAACGAGTAAAGAGATTACTTGAAGAAGATAAGACCGAAGAAACACACCCGTTTCTTCGGTCTTGCTTCTCTTTTTTTGTATAATGGAGGTCAGGAAGGAAGTGGGGCAATGGAATCAAGACAATCACTTGTTACCTATTTAGAAGAATTAAAAGCCGATCGTTCCTTCATGGAACGTGTCACATATATGAAAACGATGGAAGCGACTGCCGGACGTTATGAACCGTTTCCGAAAGCGATGCCGGAGCGTTTACGCCAGGCACTGGAAGGCAGAGGCATCACATCGTTGTATCGCCATCAGGAATTAGCGTTTCGAACCGTCCAAAGCGGTGCATCAACGGTGATTGTAACACCGACGGCTTCAGGGAAAACCTATTGCTTTAATTTACCGATTTTATCCCATCTCTTAGAAAATCCGAATGCACGGGCACTGTATCTGTATCCGACTAAAGCATTGGCCCAAGATCAAAACAGTGAGTTGTTGGAGCTGATTGATGAGATGGAAGCGCCGATCCGTTGTTTTACGTACGATGGGGATACATCACCGACGATTCGGACAAAAGTTCGAAAAGCCGGGAACATCGTCATTACGAATCCGGATATGTTGCATTCCGGAATCTTGCCACACCATACGAAATGGATTGAATTGTTTGAAAATCTATCGCATATCGTCATTGATGAACTGCATACGTATCGTGGGGTATTTGGAAGCCATGTAGCGAATGTCATTCGCCGGTTGCGACGGATCTGCCGTTATTATGGAAGTGATCCGATCTTTATCATGACAAGTGCAACGATTGCCAATCCGCAAGAATTAGCGGAACGTTTGACAGAGAAAAAAGTCCAATTGATTGACGACAACGGGGCACCAACCGGTCGGAAACATTTTATCGTCTATCAACCACCAATCGTCAATGCACAGCTTGGTATCCGTCGTTCGGCAACCCTTGAGACAAAACAATTGGCATCGCGATTTATTAAAAAGAAATTCCAAACGATTGTTTTTGCCCGCTCACGGGTACGGGTCGAAGTGTTATTGACCTATCTCCGAAGTTTGATCCGGTTTGAACTGGGACCGAAATCAATTGAAGGATATCGAGGCGGATATCTTCCGAGTGAACGCCGGGATATTGAAAGACGGTTGCGTAAAGGTGAAATCACCGGAATTGTTTCGACGAATGCGTTAGAGCTCGGTGTCGACATCGGGCAACTACAAGTCTGTATCATGAACGGTTATCCGGGAACGATTGCTTCGTTATGGCAACAAGCCGGTCGAGCCGGTCGACGACAAGACGACGCGTTGATCATCTTAGTCGCTTCTTCCGGGATGCTCGATCAGTATGTCGCCGAACGTCCTGAATTGTTTTTAAATCAATCACCGGAAGCGGCACGGCTCGACCCAGATAATCTGATTATTGCAGTCGATCACATTAAATGTGCGGCATTTGAACTGCCGTTCCGGCAGGGCGAGACGTTCGGGACATTGGAGACAGAAGATATCCTCGAATACCTGGTCGAAGAACGTGTTTTGCATCAACGCGGGGAACGTTATTATTGGATGAATGATGCGTTTCCGGCTCATGGTATTTCTCTGCGATCCAGTGATCAGGAAAATGTCATCATCGTGGACCAAACAGAAGTCCCGAATCGTGTTATCGGAGAAATGGATACGTTCAGCGCGATGACCCTGTTGCACGATGAAGCCATCTATTTACATGGGGCGGATCAATATCAGGTCGAGGTCTTGGATTTTGAAGAGAAAAAAGCCTTTGTTCGTGCCGTCGACGTCGATTACTATACAGATGCCAATTTTTCAGTCGAACTTTCCGTGCTCGATGAGGATGACAGTTACACGAACGGAGATTTCAGTGTCGCCAGAGGGGATGTCAGTGTCCGCGGTATGGCCACGATGTTCAAGAAAATAAAGTTCGGAACACATGAAAACATCGGATCAGGTCCGATTCATCTTCCGGAACGGGAAATTCACACGACGGGTGTCTGGTTTTCGTTGCCGGAAGAAGCTTCCTCGAGTACGGAACTGGAACAAGTCATCGAAGGCGTCGCGAACAGCTTAAGACGTGTCGCCCCGCTGTATTTGATGTGTGATGCCAGTGATGTCTTCGTTGTGCCCCAGGTCAAAGCGACGCATACACAAAAACCGACCATCTATTTGTATGACCGTTATCCTGGTGGTGTCGGATTGGCAGAATCGATTTACAAACAACGTGGTGTCATGCTAAGGGCTGCCCGGGACTCGATCGAGACCTGTCCTTGTCAGGATGGTTGTCCGGCGTGTATCGGAATGATTGGTTTGTCTGATGAAAAAGAGCGGACAATCAGAATGCTAGCTGAAATGGAGAAGGAATTATCATGAAAAATAAGCTGAGACGGATGTTGAAGACGACCGAGACCGAGCCGACAAGCTCCTCATCGACGGATCAGGAGCAAATGACATCAGCGGAACAAACCGCATGGCTGGATCGAGGAGCAGATATCCTCACGTTTGAAGAGGAATGGATTGTCCGGATCGATCACCGGTATCCACTGGAAGCCAAACATGGACATCGTTCGTATGCCGAAGTGTTTGAATCGTTGCAGTTGCCGCATCCGCCACTCGCCCTCGATGTCCCGCTCGAACAGGTCATATTTTTCGATACGGAGACGACCGGATTAAAGGGAACGGGGACGACGATTTTTTTGCTCGGATTTGCCCGCTTTGAACAGGGGGAGTTGCTGATGCGGCAGTATTTTTTACCGCACCCGCATTATGAGGCGGCTCTCTATCACCATTTTCTGCATGATATCGGGGATGATGTCCGATTCGTCACCTACAACGGAAAAAGTTTTGATTGGCCGCAGATTAAGACACGTCATGTCTTTGTCCGCGAACGTGTTCCCCGTCTGCCGAAAGTCGGTCATTTGGATTTACTCCATGTCTGCCGGCGAATGTTCAAAGGTCTGTACGATTCGTTCCGCTTGACGGCGATGGAAGAGCGGATCGGATTTGAACGAACAGATGATTTACCGGGATTTTTAGCGCCGATGCATTATTTTCAATATGTTGAACACCAGAATCCGGCGATTATGGAAGGCGTACTTGAACATCATCTGCACGATTGTTTAACACTGGTGAGTTTATATGATGAATGTAATCGGCTCGTGACGCACCGTCAAGAAGCCACGTCACGGATCCGTGAGAATATCGGGGTCTGGTTAGCGGATTTAGGTATAAATGAACAATCAGCCGAACATTTTGGACAAGCTGACGAATTGACGGCTCAAGGCTGGTTGCGTCAAGGGCGCTTATATAAAAAATTGCACCAACATGAGAAGGCCAAAATCTGCTTTGAAAAAAGTGAAACGTATGAAGGATTCATCGAACTGGCAAAATGGGCCGAGCACATTGCCAAACAACCATCCGTTGCTTATGATTATACTGAACAAGCCAAACGTCTATTGGAAAACCAGCAGTTGTTAGCTTCGCGGCGAGAACGATTGTCTGCTGAGTTAGCCCATCGGAGCTTACGCCTGCAAAGGAAGTGTCGCGGATGAATGTCGTCGCAGTAACAGGATATAAACCGACGGAACTCGGGATTTTTGATCAAAAACATCCAGGAATCAACATTTTGAAAGCTGCTTATCGGGAACGGATAATCCGTTTGATCGAAGACATGGGTACGACCTGGTTCATTACAAGTGCCACGCCGGGATGTGAACTTTGGGCATGTGAAGTCATTCTGGAACTTAAACAGGAGTATCCGGAAATACGGTTGGGAATCCTGCTTCCTTTTTTGGAACAAGAGTCAAAATGGAAAGAGCCGGTTCAAGCGCAATACCTGGCTGTGTTGAATCAAGCGGACTTCGTGGATGCCATCAGTCAAAAACCGTATGAAAATCCATCCCAGTTCCGAAATAAAACAGAATTCATGATTCAAAAGAGTCAGGGATTGTTGTCTGTCTATGATGAAGAACACGGTGGATCCGCCAAGTATTTAGTGGAACGTGCTAAACTAGAGATGGAACGTTCGGATTATCAATTGTTTCTGATTACGCAAGATGATTTAGCGATGATGGAACAAGAGCAGAACTACAATGAACAGTGGGAGTGAAGCATATGTATAAGCCGTTATTGACAGCAGATGATATTTACAAAAAAGAGTTCAAAACCGGACTACGCGGATATGTGATTGAAGATGTCGATGGTTATCTTGATCAAGTCATCAAAGATTATGAAGGATTTGAACGGGAAATCGAGCGTTTAAAACGAGAACTAGAAGAAGCGAAATCTTCATCATCTTCTTCTGTCGGTTTCAAACGGGAAGAACGAAGAGTGGAACCGGAAGTGACGGCTCCACCATCTAATTCGTCAAACTACGATATGTTGCGCCGGATTTCTAATCTTGAAAAAGCAGTTTTTGGACGTCCCCATCAAGAAGATTGATTTCTGTCTTACTTATAGCAAATATCATGGTATGCATGAAAAAACGGATTCTCTGCATAGAGAATCCGTTTTTCGTATTACGAACGATGCAAAAGCACTTCTACTTCCGGTAACTCTTCTTTTAAGACATAAAGTGCTACACGATCATCTAAATCCTTACTGAATCTACGGAACAGAAACGATGTTTTGACGCCGCGTTCCATCCGGACATGAAGTCCTGCTTGTTCGAGCCGGTCATGATCACGGGCCAACCGTTCTCCCTTTTCTCCAAACTCTTCGCCTAACAGCACCCAACTCAACGATTCTTTTGTCCGCCGTGTCACGATGAAGAGAAAACATAAAACAAGTACTACAATCAATATAATCCGAATCGTATTAAAGTCCATGAAAATCTCACCTCATCTTTATCATACGTTCTTAACGGGCATAAAGTAAACGTTCAAGATAACGTGAGAAGGATTGAATCTTCAAACCTTGTTGACGATACGCAATGTACCCGTCTGGTCGAATCAAATAGAGACCGGCTTGTTTGATTCCGAACTTCCGGGCGAGTTCGCCACCTTGGTCGACGACACCGTCGTCTTTCAGTTCCTGATGAATCGGAACGGTCTCAAACAGATCTGGATAAGAATAAGCTAATTCCTTAAACGGCAGGAGAATTTGTTCGTTCGCTTCCCGGGGGAGAAACAGCAAGAGCAGGAAATTGCGGTCCGCACGCCGTAATAACAGTTCATTTTTTTTCGTTCGCGGATTCACGACTTCACTATAAGGCATCGGTTCTCCCGGACGTGGTGTCAAAAGAGGGAACCGTCCTTGTGTAACAAACAACCGTGACGTTTGATAGTTGCTGTTAAGTTGCGCGATCCGGTTCGTGACGTAGTGATGTAACGGTGTAATCTTTAGGCTGTTCCGAATGACTTTTTCCTGGAGCGGTAGTAAAAATGGAACGTTAATCTGTAATAATTCAGTCGCGAGGTTCGTAGAACGTAGAATACCGCGTGCCGCTTCACGCCGCTCGACGCTGTAAGAATCGAGTAAGGGGAAACTTGCCTTGAAGCGGTGAACACACCAAAGTTTCCAGGCTAAATTCATCGCATCGGCGATTCCGGTGTTCATGCCCTGCCCGCCAACCGGTGAATTGATATGGGCAGCGTCACCTATTAAATAAATCCGGTGGTGCCCGAATTTTTCAATGATTCGGTTGTGCACCCGGAACATGGAATACCAGTGGACCTTCTTCAATGTAAATGGAACCTTTGCGCGATTTTTTAAGAAATCTTCAATGGCAGAATGATCGGTCGGGACAGTCCCGTTTGTCAGGTTTCCTGTTATCCGGAAAAGATTCGACTGAAGTGGGAAGGATTCAATGACACCATGATCAGAGAAGAAGATATGCACTTCTTCGGAAGATAATGGCCAATCGACTTCAATGTCGGCCAGTGCCCAAGATTCCTTAAAAGACTTACCGCTGAACGGAAGTCCGAGTTCGCGCCGGACGAAGCTGTTGGCTCCATCCGCCCCGATGATAAAAGAAGCATCAACGGTTTCCGTGACATCGTTTTTTCGAATCGATGCGGTAACGAACGTCGGAAATTGTGCGAAGCCGGTCAACTCTGTTTCACGTTCGACCGTATGACCGTCTTCTTTTAAACGCGTTTCAAGAATACGCTCTGTTTCGCTTTGCGGCAACAACGTGACGAAAGGAAACGGTGTATTTAAATCCGTAAAATCAAGTTTGGCCTGCCAGGCTCCATTAACATATAAGTTCCCTTGATTGATTTTAATGGCATTCTCCATCAAAGCATCCGCTACACCAAGGCGTGCAAACAATTCGAGCGACCGGGCCTGAATGCCGATTGCTTTTGAAACGACAGATGGACCGCTTGCGCGTTCGATGATTCGAAACGTCAGTCCGTAACGGGACAAGGCAAGCGCTAATGTTAAGCCGGTCGGTCCAGCCCCAATGATCAGTACATCTATTTTTTTCTTCACGGATAGCCCCCCTTATTTTACTTCTTAGCCGAAACTCGCTACCATTAAACTATCGACTGGACGGCAAACCGTCTGAAAGGATGAGAGCAGTGAACGAGCAATTATTTACGACAGAACGTTTGGTGACTAACTTTAGAGAATACATGCAGCAAAACGAAGCGTACATGACGAAAATTCAAGCGTTAAATGCCTATTATAAGGTTGTAGCCGGATCAATTTTAGCGGATCGAATTGCCAAAAATGCCGATTTAATCGTTCGGATGCGCCATCTCGAAGAAGCGTATCAGAAAGTGGCACAGGAAACACGATGAAGGATTTCCAATTAAATGATGTCAAGCGTGCATTTACGTCTTCGACGGAACAACTTCCTAAAAATGCCGCTGCAGTTTTAGTTCCTTTAGTGGAGCGGGACGGAGAAGTGCATCTGTTGTTCCAAGTTCGGGCGAAGACGTTACGATCGCAACCGGGAGAAATTGCTTTTCCGGGTGGAAGGATTGATCCGGGCGAACAACCAAGAGAAGCGGCGATTCGTGAAACGGTGGAAGAACTGAACGTCAGTTTTACGGATATTGAGATCATCGGGACATTGGAACCACTCGTGACTCCCCATCGCTCCATCATCTATCCGTACCTCGGCATTCTGACAGCGGAGGAAATCGACCCATCCCCGATGGAAGTCGACCACATCTTTTATGTAGCGCTCGCTGACTTACTTGCAGCGGAACCGATTCAAGGCGAAATGGAGTGGCGAATTCGTCCCGGTAAAACCGTACCGACGGATCGTCTGGCGAATCGTGATGCATACGTCGACCGGACGTATAAAACGGTCGAACATTTTTATGAACATGAAGAGTATTTAATTTGGGGGCTGACAGCCAAAATTTTACGGCAGATGTTACGGACGTTGACGCAATACTAGCTTTTTCACAGGTTCTTTTATATGATTAAGAATATCTGAACGTGTCAGGAGATGAAGAAGATGGAAGAAGAAGAGTTATTTGATTATATCGTCGGTGATATGGTAAAAACAAAAGAAGGTTGGGTGGCAGAAGTCACAGCTGTATTAACCAATACAGTAGTGGGTGACCTCTCGCATACTAAAAACTTTGAATCTCTCGGTTTTGAATTCGAAAAACAAGTTTTGATCAAATCAGAGATTGAATTATTAGAGCGTAAAACAAAATAAACAGCGAACCGGACAGAATCTTCTGCCGGTTTTTTTGTGTTTTCCATTCTTGTAAAGCAGGTTTCAGAAAAGTTAAATGAGGGAAATTTTACAAAGATAATTAAAGAATAGACTTGATTACATTAAGGTGTTGGAGGGATCGTACGTGATTGAATTTAAAGCAGTTGGAAAAACATATCCAGATGGAACGAAAGCGGTCCGCGATTTAAACTTTACAGTCAATCAGGGGGAAATCTTTTGTCTGATTGGTCCGTCCGGTTGTGGGAAAACAACAACGATGAAAATGGTCAATCGATTGATTGATCATACGGAAGGACAAATTTGGATAAATGGTCAACCGATTATGTCGATCGACGAACATGAGTTACGTCGTCAAATTGGTTACGTCCTTCAGCAAATTGCCTTATTTCCGCATATGACGATCGAAGAAAATGTAAGTGTCGTGCCGCATTTACTGAAGTGGGACAAAAAGAAGGTGGAAGAACGTGTCCATACCTTGTTCCAACTCACAGGATTAAATGAGAATTTAAGAAAAAAGTATCCGGGTGAACTTTCAGGCGGACAACAACAACGCGTCGGTGTCATGCGGGCGTTAGCGGCAGAACAAGACGTCATCTTAATGGATGAGCCGTTCTCGGCACTCGATCCGATTTCGAGAGATCAATTACAAAATGATTTATTGCGATTGAACGCAGAACTCGGTAAAACAATCTTATTCGTAACCCATGACATGAATGAAGCGTTAAAACTCGGCAGCCGGATTTGTTTAATGAATGAGGGCGAGATCGTTTTAATCGGGACAAAAGAAGAAATCTTGGCCAGTAAGGATGAATTCGTTCAAGAGTTCATGGGGCAAGTCAGGGGGACTTTCCAATGACAGGATTGTTTGAGACGTATCAGGACCGGAAAGCTGAATTACTGCAAGCTTTAATTGAACATATTCAACTGTCTGTTCTATCACTTGTGATTGCCTGTCTGATTGCAATTCCCCTCGGCATTTATCTGTCGCGGCATCAAAAATTCAGTGAATGGTCAATCGGCGTCACGTCAGTCATCCAAACGATTCCTTCACTTGCGTTGCTTGGCTTGATGATTCCGCTCGTTGGAATCGGGACGGTTCCTTCAGTCATCGCTCTTGTTTTGTATGCTCTTCTTCCGATTGTTCGTAATACGTACACCGGCTTGGCGGAAGTAGACCCTTCCTTGAAAGAAGCGGCACGTGCTTGCGGGATGACACCGATGCAAAGCCTGATGAAAGTCGAGTTGCCGCTCGCTTTACCCGTCATGATGGCCGGCATCCGGACAGCAATGGTCCTGATTATCGGGACAGCGACGATTGCCGCTTTGATTGGTGCCGGAGGACTCGGCTCAATTATTCTGCTCGGGATTGATCGGAACGATAATTATCTTCTCTTACTCGGTGCAATTCCTGCCGCTTTGTTGGCACTTTTGTTTGATGCGTTGTTAAGACAGACGGAAGTTGCTACAAAAAAACGCCAAACGGGTCGACTCGTCGTCGCACTTGCTTTAATCGCGACATTGATCATCACTCCGTTTGCGCTCGGACGGACCGAACAACCGGATTTGGTCGTTGCCGGTAAATTAGGTGTCGAACCAGAAATTCTGATGAATATGTACAAATTAGTCATCGAAGACCAGACGGATTTGAATGTCCAAGTCAAACCGAACTTCGGAAAAACGACATTTGTTTATAAAGCCTTACAGTCCGGCGACATTGACTTATATCCGGAATTCACGGGAACAGTCCTTGCCAGTCTAACCAACGAAAAGCCGGTCTCAAACGATAAACAAGCCGTCTTTGAACAGGCACGCGACGGACTTGTCAAACAAAAACTGGCATTACTGCCACCGATGAACTACAACAATACGTATGCCGTTGCCGTTCCGAAAAAAGTAGCGAATCAATACAAATTAAAGACGATTTCCGATTTACAGCAAGTGGCGGATCAATTAAAAGCCGGATTCACATTAGAATTTAAAGATCGTCAAGACGGTTACAAAGGGATCCAGGAAAAGTACGGCGTTAATTTTAAAGAAGTAGTGACGATGGAGCCGAAATTACGGTATAAAGCTGTAGAGTCGGGAGACATCCAAGTCATTGATGCCTATTCGACCGATCCGGAAATCGCAAAATACAATATGGTTGTCCTGGAAGACGATCAACAGTTATTCCCGCCTTACGAGGGAGCACCTCTTCTTCGTCAAGAGACGTTAGATGAGTATCCGGAAGTCGAACAGGCATTAAAACAGTTGGACGGAAAAATTTCCGATAGTGAGATGTCGAAAATGAATGAAGCGGTCGCTTATGGTGGAAAAACAGCGAGCGAAGTCGCACGCGACTATTTACGGAAAGAAGGAATTTTGAAATGAGATTATTATTGATCAGTAACCCGACGGCAGGAACGAACCGCGCCGGACTTTTACAGGATGTGATTGATCCGTTGGCAGCGATGTTTGATGAAATCGTCATCCGTCAGACGGCTCAAGCCCTCGATGCCTTACGTTTCGCAGAAGAAGCGGATGGTTTTGACGCGCTCGTCGTCATTGGCGGAGACGGAACAGTTTTTGAAGTCATCAACGGGATTGCGAAACTAGAAAACCGTCCGATTCTCGGTATCATTCCAGGAGGAACATGTAACGACTTTGCAAGGACTTTGGGCTTGCCGATGGTTCCAAGACTAGCCGCTGAGATGATTGCGACCCAGCAAATCGTCGAAGTCGATCTTGGTCAAGTCAATGATACGTACTTCTTGAACTTCGTTGGTCTGGGTCTTGTTGCGGAAGCGTCCATCGGGATTGATACGGAAGAAAAAGCACGCTTGGGTAAAATGGGATATTACCTCTCGACAATCCGGTCGAGTATGGAAGCAGAGCCTTTTTCGTACGAACTGGAGTTAGCGGAAGGTCAAAAAATGACCGGGGAAGCGGTCTTGATTTTAGCAGCGAACGGCGAATCACTTGGCGGCATTGAAACCAACCTGTCGCAAGGGGCTTACAATGATGGAAAACTGGATCTCGTAATCGTCGACGAAGTGAACTTGACGACGATCCGCGATGTCATCTTACAAAAAATCGGTCTAGCGACGGAACCGTCGTTTACGCATGTTTTGACTAGCGGTTTCACTCTAAAAACCGACTCTCCGAAAGTCATTGATACGGATGGAGAAAAGGCGATGCATTCGCCAATCGAAGTCAAAGTATTACCGGAATATTTAAAGATGTACAGTGGTCGAATCGATACATTAGTATAAAGTGTCCACCAATTGAAACATTTACTAATCGAAGTCCATTACGCGGACTTCGATTTTTTTATCTTAAAATCCATTCGATTTATCGCGAATATGCGGTTATGCTTTGACGCTTTAAAGAAAATGTTTGATAAAGGATGACTTCCCGGACGAACTTTTGTACAATGGAAAAGTATTTTTGAAAAGGAGGTCGAGTGCCATGAAAGGAAATGCATGGGCTTCGAAGGTCGGATTTATTTTAGCGGCAGCTGGATCAGCGATTGGGCTGGGCGCCATTTGGAAGTTTCCCTATACAACGGGAACAAACGGAGGTGGGGCATTTTTATTATTATTTTTAGCCTTTACGCTCTTGCTCGGATTACCGGTCCTGATTGCAGAGTTTTTAATCGGTCGGACAAGTGGAAAAACAGCGTTACAGGCTTTTTCAGAGCTTGGTCATAAAAAATATACGTTTATTGGTTGGCTCGGTGTCATCGCCTGTTTTCTGTTACTCTCGTTTTACAGTGTCATCGGTGGCTGGGTACTCATCTATATCGTGTTAGGATTTTCCGGTAATTTAACGGCGATGAACGGAGCCGATTTGGGTGAATTATTTGCGACAGTCTCCGGTTCTCCCGCTTACGCCATTACTGGACAGCTGATCTTCTTGCTCATTACATGCGTGATCGTCTTACGCGGCGTACAGGCAGGAATCGAAAAAATGAGTAAAATCATGATGCCGCTACTGTTTCTGTGTTTCATTATTCTTGTCGTCCGTTCGTTGACGCTTGAAGGCGCAGGGGCAGGAGTCCGCTTCTTTATCGAACCGGACTTCTCCGCCTTAAACCGGACATCGGTCCTTAGTGCGTTAGGGCAAGCATTCTTTTCTTTATCGTTAGGCGTATCAGCGATGCTGACTTATGCTTCATACATGAAGGAACGGGGACAAATCAATCGTTCCGCGATCTGGATCGTGTCGTTGAATGTAGTCGTCTCTTTGCTTGCAGGATTCGCTATTTTCCCGGCTGTTTTCGCATCCGGTCTCGATCCGGCGGAAGGACCTTCGTTATTGTTCATCGTCCTGCCGACGGTGTTTAGTCAAATCCAATTCGGATCGTTGTTTTTGGTCCTGTTTTTCCTCTTGTTTGCATTCGCATCGATCACTTCTTCCATTGCGATGCTTGAAGTGGTGGTGTCCGCTATTACGGACCGGAAAGAAACCGCAACGTTCCGAGATAAAAAACGAAATACGATCATTGCCACGATATTAATCGGGGTAATCGGTATTCCATCGGCTCTTTCATTTGGTATGGCAGCTGACATCACATGGATGGATAAAACGGTTTTTGACTGGATGGACTTTACCGTTTCCAATATCCTTATGCCGATTGGTGCCTTGTTGATTTCATTTTTTGCCGGATTTAAATTGGACCGGACCCTGGTTGAACAAGAACTTGTGACAAGCCCGATGATGAAACGCTTACTGCCATTCTGGCGTTTTAGTATTTGTTATCTGAGTCCGGTTGCGATTTTGATTATCTTGATTTGGCCGTTGTTCGGTTCTTAAGGAACATATAGTAACTACTTGTCTTTTGAAAAAGTCCGTCTGCATTTTTTTGCGGATGGGCTTTTTTTGTTTTTGGTAAGGTCGCAGAAATCAAACTTGAGGCGGATGCAACACGTCAAAGATTATGGTGAAATAAGAAATACAGAGGACTAACATTTCGCTAAAACGGGAAACTTTTTGTTATATGATTCGTAATGGTAAGATATAAGTAATAAATAACTAACTTGAAGACAGATAGAAGAAACAATCAAAAGGGGTGGTGATGAAATGAAGCCTTCTACATGGTGGGTCCTTGGATCAATCGGTCTGATGTTCGTATTTCTTCAAGTGGCGGATGCCTTGAATTTTTCCGGTATCTTCATTGCATTAGGTCTCTGGTTCATCTGGAGCGGTTATCGCGCTAAACCGGGAAAGCGGTATCGGACTGAACGGAAATCAACGGAGTTAAAACGAAAAAACGTTAAAAAGAAACTGTTACTGGATGACGAAGACGAGTTTGTCGGAAGTGTCATCTTAAAACCAGAACAAGCAACACGCAGATTTGATGAAACGGATGACTTAGAGCTTCAGGTCTTACAACGAACAGTCGAAGAAGGATTCGTCAAACTTCAATCCTTTGATCAAATCATTCCGACGATTCGTGATAGTGAAATCCGGTCCGAGATGCGGATCGTTTCCCGTGAAGCCCATGTCTTGTTTGAAGAACTATTTACAGCGCCGCGTGAAGTCAAAAAAGTCCGTGATTTCTTTACATTCTATTTAGATTCCCTGCTCTCGATCTCAGAAAAATTTGCGGACCTCGAACGACGAGGGGCGCAAGTTCAAATGGAGACACGGGAACAATTACAATCCAACCTAAAACTCATCGCTGAAAAACTAAAACAACAGCAAACACTGTTGTTGGAAGGCGATACGGTAGATTTAGAACGTGAATTGTTGACGATTGAAAAGGTTTTGGCACAAGAGTCAGAACAACGAAAACAGGAGGAGAGTTATAAACATGACCCATTCTGATAACAATAGCTGGCAACAATGGCCGGAGGAAGAATCAACGACACAACCGACGATTTCAGATCCGTCCGTTGATTTAAATCTTACGGAAACTTCATCCCAACCCTCTGTACCGGTCCGTCCGGTTGAAGACATGATTCCAAGCGACGTTCCGGTCGAACAACGCCAAAAAATTGAACGGTTACTTCAAGTCATCGATTTAAAAAAATCAGATGCCGTCATGCAGTACGGAGCACCGGTTCAACGCGAATTGTCACAGTTTTCAGATCAAGTGTTGAGTGAAGTGAAAATGAAAGACGGCGGTGATGCCGGGAAGCTGTTGTCGGATTTAATGCAGCGGGTGCGTCAGATGGATCCTGACACGTTACAGGAAAAGAAAAGTTTCTGGTCAAATGTTCCGGTCATCGGTCGGGCGAAGAAAAAAGCAGAAACGTACTTTTTACAGTATGAAAAAATGAGTGCTTATCTGGAAGAAGTCGTCCATAATCTGGATCGGTCCAAATTTGGTCTGATGAAAGATATTACGTTGCTTGATCAAATGTATCAAAAAAACAAACGATACTTCGAAGAATTGAATCTCTACATTGCAGCAGGGGAAACAAAAATCGCACACGTCAGAGAACATGAAATCGAACCGTTACGGATGGAAGTCGAACGGTCACAGGATCAGACCCGGTTACAGGAGTTGAATGATATGATTCAGCTTGCCGATCGATTCGAAAAGAAAATTCACGATTTAAAACTATCGCGGACAATCAGTTTACAAATGGCTCCGCAAATTCGTGTAATTCAGCAAAACAATCAAATCTTAGCAGAAAAGATTGAATCGGCGGTCGTTAATACGATTCCACTCTGGAAAAACCAAGTGGTGCTTTCGCTGAGTCTATCACGACAAAAAACTGCCTTGCAGATGCAGAAAGACGTCACGAATACGACCAATCAATTACTGGAACAAAATTCGCGGCTTCTAAAAGATTCTTCCATCGAGATTGCAGAAGAAAATGAAAAAGGAATCGTATCGGTCGAATCCTTGAAAGTGGCGCATCAAAATCTGATTGAAACGTTGGACGAAACGTTACGGATTCAACAGGACGGTAAACAAAAACGTCGTGATGCGGAACATGAGCTGGAACGAATGGAAAATGAATTAAAACAAAAAGTCATGGAAGTGGCTTCAAAAAATCGTGAATTACCAAACCGCCCTTACTAAGGAACACATTTATGTGTTCCTTAGTGGTTTATTTAAAAAGGAGAGACGTATGATGAAAAAACAACATCAATGGGATACGACCTGGCTTTTGTTTGCGCGGATGATGGCGGATCGGCATTCGAAATGTGCTTCAAAATCCGTTGCCTGTGTCATCGTCAAGGATGAAAAACCCATTTCAATCGGAATCAACGGAACACCGAGTGGACACATGAACTGCAATGAAATTTATTTAAAACAAGATAACATTCTTTATAAATCCGCAGCAGAAGGACAAAGTCAAAAGCATCCTGACTTGTCTATCGTACATAACGGTCAAATGTTTCACCGCTGTGACAATCAGGAAGAACACCATGAGTGGTCGAAGATGAATGAGATTCACGCTGAAATCAATGCATTGGGAAAACTGGCGGCAGATTCGACCAGTGCCCGTCATGCGACAGCATACGTAACCCACAGTCCATGCCATGCCTGCAGTTTAGCTTTGATTGCTTCAAAAATCGACCGTGTTGTTTATTCGATAGGATATGAATATGGGGATGGATTAACACTCATGCGTCAAAGCGGGATTGAAGTGCTTCATCGTCCCTTAACAGAAGAATATTTTCTTGAAAGAATTTTCGATAAAGACTTGTAAACGCTTCCATCACATTGTATTATGAAATTAAGCATTGCCATGGTAATTATTCACTCTTCCATTCGGGATAACTTCAGACGAAGTTGTCCCACTTTTTTTTGAAAAATAAATTGACATATTTCCAATATTCTGCAATGATGTATATAGAATATGACGAAGCGGAATGCCGCATTTTCATTAGAATTGTCTATCAAGGAGCTGGAATGCCAGGTCGTTGAAAAAAAGTCCTGACTCATTTGAGTCAGGACTTTTTGTATGATTACTGCAGAATAGACCAAGAAGTTTGAAGCCGCTCGGCTCGAATGAGCGCCTTTTTCGCTGTCGCGCCGGCTAACACCGTCAGCAAACGTTGGCAGAGAATGTCCGGTTGTGTTTGATGAAGAAACAGTTGTTGGATGAACCGCGAGAAAACGACATCGTTCGTTGCGAGTTGCCGTTTTAATGTTGTATGGGACATCTGATTGATTTCATCCGCACCGAAACCCGCTCCCGGATTAAATGAGGATATAATCAACAGCTTAACAGGAGTAGCATCAAGCGATAAACCAAGTGCTTCAACCTGTTGACATGCTAAGACCATTTCTCGATATATGAGTTGGTGTAACAAACAAGGTTCCTTCAGAACAAGCGGATCATAAACAGAGACGGCTTGGCGAAGTTGTTCACGTGTTACGGTAGATGGATTCGGCTCCGATGCTGAATCTTGAACCATGTCATAACAAGTCGATAATGAAAAAATCATCCGGCATTCCTCCTTATCATGGATAATTTGTCTTCACTTGTCATTTTAAATCATAAATGAAGCGCTTACAATGAATGTTTTAACATATGCAGGAACAGAAAAGATTTGTTATCATGAAAGGCAGAGTAAATGAGAGGAGTGTTGACGATGATTCGATTATTTAAAGCCATTCCAGAGCATGAGATGCCGGTTTATAGCGGACAAGACTATCCACTCGAAGGAACGGAGACGACATCAGGCTTTCTGATTTCCAATCATGTTCCGGGAGAACAGGTAGAAGAAACCCTACTTGTCGCATCGGCTGAAATTAAAACGAGCCAGACAGGTCGTGAATGGTTACAATTTACCTTCAACTCTCCAAGTGGTGCATGTAAAGGAAAACAATGGTTGAACCAAGTGACAGCGGAAGAGGCGATGCGTCCTTATCTTGAGACCGGTATCGTGCATGTCTCTGCCAAAGTCGAAGAATATCCCGCTGATTCCGGCAACAAGTCATTAACCGTCCAGCGGGTGAAAGCCGTTCACGATCAATCCGGTACGGCATTTTTACCGCAAATGCCTGCCGGTGAATCTGCACGTGACTATCGTAATCAATTAATTGGTCTGATCGACGAGATGCAGGCGCCGCTTCGACAAGTGGCACACCGTGTTTTATCGACATATTGGGAAGATTTTTCGACCCGCCCGGCGGCATTGTATCATCACCATGCCTATATCGGCGGATTGTTGAAACATACGGCTTGTATGATGACGATTGGTTTTGGAATCTGTCAATCGGAACGACCGGACTTGACGCTCTTACAATGTATTCAAGAAGCCGAAGCGGATCATAAAAACGACTTGTTCCAGGCGGGTGAACGGGATATGCGTCAGTTTGCCTGGGATGACAGTTTTGATGCCTTGTATCAGGCTGCACGTTCGATTGCCTTGTTGAACGAACGTCCACACCAGGATGAATTACTGTTGGGGATTTTGTTGCATGATATTGGAAAAATCTTTGAATATACCCATCTCGGAGCGAGCGATGACCGTTTTTCCCGTTTGGTCCAAGCGGAACCGGTCGATGAAAAACTGTCCGGTATTGCTTTAGATCCGAACGGTGTGTTAATGGGACATATGCCATATGGATGTTTTGTTCTGGAACAAGCGCTACAAACAGAAGCTGTCCGACTTCCGGTTGATCAGTACCACCGGTTGATACATATGATTTTATCGCATCATGGCAAAAAAGAGTGGGGATCAAGCGTCACCCCGCAGACGACAGACGCCTGGTATTTACATGCCATCGACTTACTGGATGCACGAAAAGAAAAATGGCGGCAGTCGCAGTTAACTTAAGGAGTGAACACATGTCAGCACGAATTCAAACAACCCTCGTCACCGGCTTTTTAGGGGCAGGGAAAACAACATTATTGAACCGGATTGTTGCGAGTCCGATTGAAAAAGTGGCTTTACTTGTCAACGAAGTAGGTGCCGTAAACATCGATGAGGCGCTAATCGAACGCAGTGACGAGGAAGTCATTGAACTCACAAACGGCTGTATCTGCTGTTCCATTCGTGGTGATTTGCGGGATGCGTTGCTCCGTATTGCTAAAAAAAGACGGGACGGTGAGATGGTCTTTGACCGTTTGATTGTCGAAACGACAGGGATTGCCGATCCGGGTCCTATCTTACAGACGTTTTACTTTGAACCGGCAGTCGAGCAACAGTATCACATCTCGAGTGTCATTACAGTCGTCGATGCCTATCAACTGGAACGGCAATTGACGTTTGAAGAAAATGTTCGTCAAATCGGCTTTGCAGACACTTTGTTGTTAAATAAAACCGATTTGATTTCGGCGGACGAGGTCACGGTGGCAGCCAAACGGTTATCGGAACTAAATCCAACGGCATTGATTCTACCGACGATCGAATCGGACACGCCGATTCAACAGTTATTCGAAACGTTTCATTTCCCGAAGCAGGAAGAAGAGCGGCTGGCACAACAAACAGACGGTATGCAGAAAGCAGCGGAGTCCTTCACCGCGTTGACGATTACAGAACAATTCCCGTTGCACCGGCAACGCTTTGGTGCCGTTCTTCGGGAAATTCTCGAAGCGTATGCGGAAGATTTATATCGTTATAAAGGAATCATTCATTTCTCGGATACGAATCGGAAAATCATTTTACAAGGAACAGGCATGATTTACGGAACGGCAACACGTGGTGAATTTGAAGGATTGAAACAAACAACGCTGGTCTTCATCGGAAAAAATTTAGATGAACAAGCGATTCGAAAAGGTATAAAGGCGGCGAGAGAACATGGTTGAGTTATATTTTGACGGAGCAGTCCGTCCCTCGAATGATGATGCGGCAGTCGGGATTTTTTGCAAAAATTCAGAAGGTCAGGTCATCGAACGGACGTTTAGAATTACGGCTGAGAATAATCATGAAGCTGAATTTCAGGCGTTTTTAAAAGCCGTCGAATTAGCAGAAGAATTATTGGCACAAGGGGAAAGTGTATTTTCTTTCCGAACGGATTCAGAAGCAGTTTCGTTGGCGGTCGAACGCGAATTTGCTAAAAACAAACGGATTCAAATCTATTTTGATCCGGCATTTGAGCGATTTTCCCGTTTACCGCTTGCTTTCGTCAAGTGGATTCCACGATCAGAAAACAAAGCCGATCGTGTGGCAAAAGACGCGTTAAATGAATATTAACATCAACCAAAAAGCTGACCGGATCTATGACCCGGTCAGCTTTTTGGTAGGGATATATCGTCGAAAGGTTCCTCCAGTCGTTCGATTAAGATTTGATCAATCCGTCGACCGTCCAAGTCGACGACTTCAAAACGGTAGCCGTCGCTCGTGACATGACTTCCCCGGACCGGAAATTCGCCGAGCAGATATAAGACTAGTCCAGCCACCGTATGATACGTATTTTTTGCTTCGCCCGGTAAATCTGTTTTGATACCAAGAACACGCTTTAGGTCATCAATATGCAACAATCCATCCGCCAGGTAAGATCCATCCGTACGTTGCACCAGTTCCGGCTCCTCTTCAACAGTTGTAATTTCACCGACAAATGCTTCGAGAATATCAAACAGCGTAATCATCCCCAAAAAGCCGCCATACTCGTCGAGCACAAAGGCAATCGAAACCGTTTCTTTTCGCATTCGTTCGAGCAGGACGGTCGCTTGCAATTGTTTCGGGACAATGAGCGGTGTATGAATCATCGACTCGATCACAGCAATCGGTTGCTCGGCAGCCAGGATTTCCTTCGCATCGATGTATCCGACAAAGTGATCCAAATCACCGTGACCGACGGGAAGATTCCGGTGTTTTGCAGTCCGTAAATCTGCTAAAATTTGTTCCGGTGAGTCCGTTAAGTCAATCCATTCCGTTACCGTACGCGGTTCCATTAATTCATACGCTAACTGATCATGAAAGGCAAATACCCGAGAGACCTGTTCTGCTTCTGACATGGCGAACGTTCCTTCTTTCGTCCCGCGAATCAGTAATTGTTTGACCTCATCTTCCGTCTCGTCTTCCGTTTGAAGACGATCAAGTCCGATCATCCGAAAAATAACACTTGTTGATTTACTTAAGATGAAGATAAACGGTCTTAAAATACTCGAGAATAAGCGCATCGGTTGTGCCAAGACCATCGTGACACGCTCCGGACTGACAAGGGCGATCCGTTTCGGGACCAGTTCACCGACAACCAGCGATAAATAGGTGATGATGGTGACGACCACGATATAGCCGACCGTACTGGCATAAGGAGCCAGCCATGAAAAGCCGGACAGCCAGCTAATCAAAGGGGCGGATAATGCAGCACCGCCAAATGCTCCGTTGATGATGCCAATCAAGGTTATACCGACTTGAACCGTCGATAGTAAATCTGTTGGACGTTCTAAAAAGTCCAGTGCGACTTGAGCCGATTTTTTTCCTTCATCGGCATATTGCTGTAGTTTTGATTTCTTCGAAGATAACAAGGCGAGCTCTGTCATCGCGAACACACCGTTTGCTAAAATCAACAGCAGGACAATCATTAAATTAATCAACCACATCAAGCATTCACTCCTTTTCGATAACAAACTATTCCCCAAACTGGCCTCTATCATTCCCATTCGTCACGGTTTCCGTTAAACTATTAATGTATAAGCAGATAAAGGGGGAAATTAGCATGGAATACCGTTTAGAACACGACACGATGGGGGAAATTCGTGTCCCGGAAGCACAAGAATGGGGAGCACAAACACAACGGAGCCTGGAAAACTTTAAGATTGGAACAGAAAAAATGCCGATTGAAATCATTCGGGCATTTGCGGTTCTCAAAAAAGGGGCGGCTTTAGCCAATCGTGATTTAGGTGTCCTGGATCAAGAGAAAGCCGAAGTGATTGCTGAAGTATGTGACGAAATCATCGCCGGACAATTCGACGCAGAATTTCCACTGGTCGTTTGGCAAACCGGATCAGGTACACAGTCGAACATGAACGTCAATGAAGTCGTCGCACGGGTCGCGACACGAAAACTTGCCGAACGGGGAAGCAAGCAAGTCATTCATCCGAATGACGATGTCAACAAATCACAGAGTTCGAACGATACATATCCGACCGCGATGCATATCGCAGCGAAAACGATTGTCATCGATCAACTGTTACCAGCGATTGATGCCATCTATGCGACGCTCGATGAGAAAGCAAAAGCTTTCTCAGACATCGTCAAAATTGGACGGACACATTTACAGGACGCAACACCAATCACACTGGGACAAGAAGTCAGTGGTTGGGTCCGTATGTTACAGCTTTCGAAAAAGATGATTGAGTTGACGTTAGAGCCATTGACGGAGCTAGCCATTGGCGGGACTGCAGTTGGAACCGGAATCAATGCCCATCCAGAATTCGGAGACCGGGCGGCTGAAAAAATGAGTCAAGAAACCGGGAAATCATTCGTCAGCGCAGAAAATAAGTTCCATGCCTTAACAAGTCATGATCAACTTGTCTTTTCCCATGGCGCCATCAAGGCCCTGGCGATGGATGCGATGAAAATCGCCAATGATGTCCGCTGGTTGGCATCGGGTCCCCGTGCGGGAATTGGTGAAATCACGATACCGGAAAATGAACCGGGAAGTTCAATCATGCCTGGAAAGGTCAACCCGACACAAAGTGAAGCGCTGACAATGGTTGCCGCTCAAGTTCTCGGGAATGATGCGACAATCGGTTTTGCAGCAAGCCAAGGGAACTTTGAATTAAATGTCTTTAAACCGGTCATCATGTATAACTACATCCAATCGGTTCGTTTATTAACGGACGCTCTTCAGTCCTTTAATGACCATTGTGCGATCGGAATCGAGCCGGAACGGACGGTCATTGCCGAGAACGTCGAACGGTCGCTGATGCTTGTCACGGCACTGAATCCGCATATCGGCTATGAAAATGCAGCTCGGATTGCTAAAGCTGCTCATAAAGAGGGTACAACTTTAAAAGAGGCTGCGCTTGCAACCGGTTTGTTGACAGAAGAACAGTATGACCAGTGGATCGTTCCAGCAGAGATGGTCCATCCTAACCTAAAGGCATAATCGAAAACGAGGGTCCTCCCTCGTTTTCTTTTCAGTCGAACGGATGATTTCGGCTGTATAGAAAGAGAGGGAAGACTTGTGGAAACAACAAAAAAACAAATTGAAAAACAAATCGATCAAACGATTCTCATGGTCGAACGCTTACTCCGGATGGATTCTGTTCCAAAATCGGAGTTGCTTGTTTTCGCACAGTGGCTTAACCGGTTTAGCGAACACGATCAAGCAGAATTTTTCGAACGGCAGACTGCTCGCTGGGTGAGTGAGTTGGACAGTGTGGTAGAAGAAGTGCCGCATGAACAGATCGTGACACTACTCGCACCGGTCATCGATCATCTATCAGAACGGGGACGGAAAAAAGTCGTCCGGAAAGAAATGATTCTTTCGGTCACAAAACGGTTTTTAGATAATATTCAGTGGAAAAAAGCACTGGAACAAGAACGATACATGACCCGTTTCTTTGGATCCATCGAAGATACATTGGAAGTCGGATACGATTTGCATGTCGATGCGATGTTGATCGACTACGAAATCATCCGAATGACGAATGACGCATTGATTGTGAAGTTGTTTAAAAAATTAGAAGCATCGTTTATTCCCCTGATTTTGATTGGTCCAAATGACCCGGGTGTCCGTCAAGCTTGTTATGCGCTCGGGACAGACGACTATTGGGATGAAACCGTCGGAATCGATGAACGTAAAATTCGTCTGAAGCGTTTGCTCCGAAAACTACGGACAGTTTCTTCGTCGATGTTAGTCGATGAATTGACAGGAGCCTTTAACCGGAAATACCTCCAAAATGCTTACCGGAGACGGACATCCCGGTTAGAACGTGATGGTCAATTTTTTGCCCTTGCCATCTTTGATTTAGATCACTTTAAACGGATCAATGATTCACATGGTCATCCAACGGGGGATCTTGTGTTGACCGAACTGGCTGCCTTGACGAAACAAGCTCTTCGACAAGACGACGAATTGATTCGTTTTGGTGGAGAAGAATTCATGGTGTTGTTTAGTGCGGATGATTCGAATCATGCTACAGAAATGATGGAGAAAGTTCGGGCACGGATTGAACGTCATACATTTCCAAATGGATTGAAAGTGACGGTTTCCATCGGATTAACAGTCATTGATGATGTAATGCTGGATTTGGAGGAAATGACATCGGAAGCGGACGAAGCGCTGTATCAAGCCAAGCGAAATGGGAGAAATCAGGTTATCGTCTATGCAATGGCAACTGAAAAAGAGAAAGTGAAAGCCGTCATTAAAATCGAAAAGTCGATTCTTCCATCTCTTTCGCTGATGGAAATCCCGAGCCATCCGAAATATGATTTTGATCTCGTGGCGGACAATCAAAAAACAGTTGGCGCGATTCAATTGTATGTCATGCCGCTTGAAGAACTGGCAGCATCAAATTTTAAGCTTGTCGATGAATGGAAGCAGACACGTGACCAAATCATTGACGTGATTGCGATTGCCGGCGAAGAAAATCAATTGCTTGGTCAAGCGCTTGAACGAGGCGTTACAGATTATTGTTTGTCTCCTCTCGATCCACATCAATTAGAAGAGCAAATTCGACAATGGGTGATTCGTCTTCCGTAACGGCAGTATACTAAAAAGACACCTCGACTTTATAGAAGTCGAGGTGTCTTTTGAAAACAAAAGAATGTTAACGGAGAGGACGATCAAACTGTTTGATCGTAAAAGCTTCTGAATGTTGTGGATCAACCGGATGAAACATCTCGGACAAACAAACGAAGTCAACCGGGATCTCGGGATAATAAACATCCCCTTCAATGATGGCATCGATTTCCGTCGCATAAATCCGCTTGGTAAGTGACAGTGTTTGTTGGAACAGTTCACCACCGCCAATCAAAAAGACTTCCTCTTCCGACTCCGCGAAAGCAGCCAGTCCGTCTAAATCATGCCAGATGGTGATTCCTTCTGAATGGAAATTTGGATCACGCGTAATGACAATATTTTCGCGACCCGGTAATGGACGTCCGATTGACAGAAATGTTTTTCGGCCCATGATGACCGGTTTGCCGTAAGTCGTTTTCTTGAAATGGGCCAAATCAGCGGGGAGATGCCAGGGCATCTCGTTATCCCGACCAATGACCCGGTTTTTTGTATAGGCAACGATATGCGAAATCATACGGCGACGACTCCTTTAATATGCGGATCGGGATCATATCCTTCAATGATGATATCGTCAAACGTAAAATCTTCAATACGTTCCACTTCCCGGGCAAAACGAATCGTCGGCAAAGGTTTTGGATTCCGGCTCAATTGGAGATTGACTTGATCCAAGTGATTCGAATAAATATGGGCATCACCTAAAGTATGAACAAAATCGCCGACCTCAAGTTTACACACATGGGCAATCATATGGGTCAATAAGGCATAAGAAGCAATATTGAACGGTACACCCAAGAAGACATCTGCTGACCGCTGATAAAGCTGACAAGATAGTTTTCCGTCCGCCACATAAAATTGGAACAGCAAATGGCAAGGCGGTAAAGCCATTTCTTCCAATTGACCAGGATTCCAAGCGCTGACAATTAAACGACGCGAGTCCGGATTCACTTTGATCTGTTCAATGACATCTGCTAATTGATCGACTGTCGTGCCGTCCGGTTTAGGGAAAGAACGCCACTGGGCACCATAGACCGGTCCGAGATTGCCATCTTCGTCCGCCCACTCATTCCAGATGCGGACTCCATGTTCTTGCAGGTAGGAGATGTTGGTTTCACCGGAGATAAACCAAATCAATTCATGAATGATGGACTTCATATGTAACTTTTTCGTCGTTATCATCGGAAAACCATCCTGTAAAGGGAACCGCATTTGATGACCAAAAATACTGATGGTCCCGGTTCCCGTCCGATCTTCTTTTTTGATGCCGTTCGTTAAGATTTCCTGACAAAGTTGATGATACTGTTTCATGAATAATGTCCCCCTATTAAAGCTATCTTCCTATTGTAGCCGAACATCCTGGATTGAATCAACTGTTGGAAGAAGTTGGAAGGTGAAGCCGGAACAAGTGACTGAACAGGCCAAACAACGGTACGATATCCCGCCAGCCAAGGCGTCCGTCTTGTCGCGCCCGTATTCTGTGTAACATGAACAGCTGTAAAATATAAAACATCACCAAATCGACAGTCATCGTCCGAACGAATTGATTTGTCATGAAATAGACTTGGAAAATAGACCAGTCTGAACGTGCTAAAGCTAACCAGATGATGACGGCTGACAGAACAGCCAGCAGGGCGACAACGTAAGGGATGAACTTCCGACGTCGAAACGGCAAAAACGTTTGACGCGGGATGGCGAGAGCTAGATACGGCATGAGGATAAATGATCCTAACGCAAATGCGCCAAAACTTGCTAACATCGGTGAAGGTTTTAAGAACCGTTTTTCATCTAAAAAGAGCATGAAAAAGGCGGCTGGATAGATGCCAAGTAATGTAAATAAACTGAGTGCAGACGTATCGAACTGGCTTTGATCAAACCGTAAAAAGGACAAAAGAAAACCGGAAGGAAAAACTCTGTTATTCCCAAATAGTAGAATGAAGACAATGGCAACAGCCCAGACTAGAAACAATAAATAACGACGGTACATGTTGGTACGCCTCCTCTCTTAAATCATTTTCCTCTATCGGAAAAATTCAAACGTAAAACGCTAGTTCCAGTATACCGGAATCCGGATAAGGGAATCCTCTTGTACTGGTTACAATATTCGTGATACGCTAACGATGAAATGAATGGAAGCGCTTTATTGAAAAGTGCAATCGCTTGCATAAATTGTTCACAAGAGGAGTCGATCAATCATATGGAACGAAAATGGTGGCATGACAGTGTAGTCTATCAAATTTATCCGCGTAGTTTTAAGGATTCCAATGGAGACGGAATTGGAGATCTTGTCGGTATCATTGAAAAATTGGATTACTTAAAAGAACTTGGAATTGATGTCATTTGGCTGAGCCCTGTCTACGACTCACCAAACGATGACAATGGATATGATATTCGGGATTATGAAGCCATCATGGCCGAGTTTGGAACGATGGAGGACTTTGATCGTCTACTCGATCAGGCGCATGAGCGGGGCATCAAAATCGTAATGGATCTCGTAGTCAACCATTCCTCGGACGAGCATGCCTGGTTTGCCGAGTCACGGAAAAGCAAGGACAACCCGTATCGCGATTATTACATTTGGAGAAGTGCCAACGAAGACGGTACGTTGCCGAACAACTGGGGATCGATTTTTTCCGGACCGGCTTGGGAATTAGATGAAACGACAAACGAATATTTTTTACATCTGTTTTCTAAAAAACAGCCCGACCTCAACTGGGAAAATGAAAAACTCCGTCAAGAAGTGTATCAGATGATCACCCGCTGGTTGGATCGCGGGATTGACGGCTTCCGGATGGACGTCATCAATTTAATCTCGAAGACACCCGGTCTTCCGGATGCGACGGTTCCTCCCGGTGCTCTATATGGAGACGGCGGACAACATTATATTAATGGACCAAGAATTCATGAATTTTTAACAGAGATGAATGATGCATCGTTTGGTCAGTATGATGTATTGACGGTCGGGGAAATGCCAGGAGCGACGACCGAAGATGCGATCCTGTATACGGATCCGGAACGGAAAGAAGTCAACATGGTCTTTACATTTGAACATATGGACTTGGATTCCGGTCCAGGAGGCAAATGGGATGTCCAACCGTTCAATCTTCAAAAGCTAAAAGAAAACTTTACGAAGTGGCAAGTTGCCTTACATGAGAAAGGCTGGAACTCGTTGTACTGGAATAACCATGATCAGCCGCGGGTCGTCAGTCGATTCGGAGACGATACGACGTATCGTGTTGAATCCGCTAAAATGTTAGCGACATTGCTTCACATGTTAAAAGGAACACCTTACATTTACCAAGGGGAAGAAATCGGCATGACGAACGTTGCCTTTGAATCGATTGAGGAATATGAGGATATCGAAATCCGCAATATGTGGAAAGAGCGGACCGAGCAGGGGGCTTCACCGGCAGAGTTATTGCGTGCTATCCACATCAAGGGGCGGGATAATGCCCGGACACCGATTCAATGGGATGCGACCGAGCACGGCGGTTTTACGACAGGAACACCCTGGTTGAAGATCAATCCGAATTATCCATCCATTAACGTCGAACAGGCCTTAGCAGATTCTGATTCAACCTTCTATTACTATAAACAGCTGATTGCGTTACGTCATCAGCACGATTTAATCGTATACGGCGAATATGCGTTGATTTTAGAAGATGAGACCGATATCTATGCCTATACAAGAACATATGAAAATGAAACATGGTACGTTTACTGCTCATTCAGTAAAGACAAAGTAACCGTTCCACTTTCACACGATACCTCTGATTCAGTCATCGGAAATTACAACGACTCTCCGTTGGTCTCAAAAGAAGAGTTGGTCCTTCGGCCATATGAAGCAATCGTCTACCGAATATTCCGGTAAAAAAGAACAGTATGTAAACAAGGAAAAAAACAAGGATGGCGGACATGAAATCCGCCATCCTTGTTTTTGGTTGTTGAAGACCGTTCTTTCGATTAAAGAAAAGTCACGAACTTCTACTTTAAGTAAAATACACGACATTCAAGAGGTCGCTTTGACGACTTGTTTAATCGTATCGATAATCTGCTGTTGCTCATCTTTAGTTGTTTCGAGTCGTATGCCATACAAACGCTGGGAATCGAGCCATTTTTCATGCAAAATTCGTCCGTTCAGCTTCAATGGTTCGAGACCACGTATAAGAGAAAATTCGACGACAATCGACATCGAACGGTCAATCGGCAGCTTCAGCGGTGTTGCAATCGCCATGCCACTAGGTGAGATATTATGAATATTCATCGATCCAATCGGCGTCCGTTGTCCACCTTTGACAAGATAAAATTCACCAGCAACCGGTTCATCAAAATGAAACCGGAAAGATTCGTTGCGTTTGATCTTCAAGATGAACACCTCCTGATTTCCATTATCCGTTAAAAGAGGACAATCTTCTAGCGAAATGTTGAAAATCAGGAAGGTGATTGTATCAAGCTGCTAAATCTTTAGATGGAGTGGTCGGGTGAATCCTTTTAGCAAGATACATGAAAGGAGTGGCGACCCAGGCAATGACGAATTTAGCGAGATAAGTGGTAATGAAAATCTGCCACCAAATATCAAATGGTAAGTTGTGAAAGGCAATCGCACAAAACGTCAACGTATCAATCAATTGGCTGAGGACAGTCGATCCGGTTGTCCGTAACCAAAGTTTCTTTTCCCCCGTCTTTTGACGGATCTTTGAATAGATAAAGACATCAAACAATTGTGATACCAGGTAGGCAGACAAACTACCAAGCGCAATCCAAGGAAGTAAACCAAATAACAGGTTCAAAGAACTCGACATGTCTTTCGCCAGGGTGTCATTAAGTGGTGTGTACAATAAGCTGTATTGCATCAATAACGTTGTCGTGATCAATGAGAAAAATCCCATGTAGACGCCTTGCCGCGCTACTTTTTTTCCGTACTTTTCATTTAAGATGTCGGTAGCCAAATAACAACTTCCGTATACGACGTTCCCTAATGTGAAAATATAAGAATAAAGTTCAACTTGTTGTGTGACTTGGATATTGGCAATAATCGTTGCGATGGCAATCCACATCATCAAACCGGTTTTACCAAACAGACGATAACTGAGTAATAACAATCCCATCGTAAGTAAGATGGAAGGAAACCATAACCATTCGTTCATGTGAGAACTCCTTTCTGAATCATACAATCCAAAATTTTACGCTTTTTTTGGATCGATGTCAAAAAAACCGACGCCTGATTGCGTCGGTCGAGCCTCAAGGGCGTTGTAAGGAATATCGTTTACGACGACCCTTACTAAAATAATCGTCTTGTTTGACGAATCCGTTTGTCTTCAAAATTTGAGAAGCGATCTCTTGATGGGGAGACGTCGGTAAGACACGGGCACGTACTTCGTAAAGAGACAATACGTTTGATTGCTCGAGTGCCTGTTGTACTGCCTTTGTTCCAAAACCGCGACCGCTGTATGGGTCGAATATCATCAAATCAAGTTGGAAATAATGTCCCATTTTTAATAAGAGTACACGACCAATCAGTTGTTCGTCGACAAGAAGATCAAAGTAGAAGTCTTCGGAATAACTGTGTTCAACAGAATCAAAAGCGCGCTCGGCCCCGAGCTCATGGTCGTATCCTTGAATTTCCTGACGAGATAATCCGTAAGCCTGTTCGCCGTACTTTAAAAAATGTTCGAATTCAGTCTGATCTACATGACGTAGTGTTCGACGTTTTAAATCCATGACGGTGTCCTCCTCTGATCGCAATTCACTCTGCTCATTTATTATAGCGACTTCAGGAAACAAATTGCAAAAGATAGCTGGAGAAGTAAGGAACGGTAGGAAAGCGAAAAAGTAAGTTGTAAACGGATTGTGATTGTTTCAATTCGTGATGAATATGGTAAAGTAATGATGTAGACATCTGGATGCTGGAAGGGGTTGGAAAATGTGTTCACAGAACGGGATGGAATCAAATTACGCTTAGAACAAATCGAACGCTTATATTCTGATTTGAATCGGGAAGCGAAACAATTGACGGAGCGGTTACGCCAACTTGACGAACAAGGGGACGAAGTCCGTCATGATCTTGCATTAAATAAAGAAGATCGCGACCACTTGAAATCAAGTATCGATGAGACGTTGCAGGCCTTGTTACAACGGACGACTGTTGATGCCAAAGTCGAGCAGGAAAAACAAGAAGATTTAATTTCTAAAAAAGCCCTCATCGAAGATATCGAAGGGTTATTGAAGAAAAAGAAATAAGCTGGCGCAGGCTAGCTTATTTTTTTCTGGGAGTGAAACGGATTGGACAAACAAAAAGTCGTATTGACGACGTGCTTAAGGCCCACAGATGAAGTCAGGACCAGATTACAGCGACTTTATGAAATGGAGCAAACCATTGACTTCGATGTCATCGAGCGAAAAAAAATAGGACTGCAGGCACTTCACGAGCAGTATCAGCGTCCCATTCTTGTCGTGGATAAAAACCGATTGGAATATTATCCGCAAGATGCGGACAGCTCTTTTTTCTTTCATCCGTCCAGTGCGGTTTTTCGAATCAAACAATTTGACCGGAATGGTCATGATCCATTGATTACAATCGCCCGATTGCAAAAGGGGATGACAGTTCTTGATTGTACGTTAGGCTTAGGAGCGGATGCAATCGTCATGAGTCACGCAGTCGGACAGTTTGGTCAAGTTATCGGTTTAGAAAGCAATCCGGTGACAGCCTTGATCGTACGGGAAGGGTTACAACAATGGATCGAAGGATACCAACCAATCATTGATGCGATGCGACAGATTGAAGTTCAGTTGGCGGAACACTTCACGTACCTGAAGCAATGTGCCAGCAAATCAATAGATGTCATTTATTTTGATCCGATGTTTGAAAAAACCGTTTCAGAATCAACGCATCTTGACGGACTGCGACAACTGGCAAACTTTGAACCGTTGACCGAACAAGTAGTAGCCGAAGCCAAACGAGTCGCCCGACAAAGAATCGTCTTAAAAGCTCATTTTGAGAGTGAGTTATTTGAACGATACGGATTCGTGCGGACGAAACGAAAATCATCCAAACTGCATTATGGTGTCCTTGAATTATGACGACAAAACCCCTCTGAGTCAGACTCAAAGGGGTTTTACTTATTGGTTGAAATTATTCGACTGCTTCTTTTAATTCTTCTTCCATATCGTCAAATTTCTCTTGAACCGATTCAACCGGTTGTTTCGTCAAGAGACTAACGACAACTGTGAAGAATAAGCTAGTGAAGAACCCAGGTACCATCTCATAGAGTGTCGTACTGAGACCGAGCTGAACCCAAATGATGACGGTGATTGCACCGGATAACATACCGGCGAGTGCACCTTGTTTCGTCATCCGTTTCCAGTAAAGCGAAAGCAGGATGATTGGACCAAAGGCGGAACCAAAACCAGCCCAGGCATAACCGACCAGTGATAAGATCGTGGCTGACGGATTCCAGGCTAAAACGGAACCGATGACAGCGATGACCAGGACGGCAATTCGTCCTGTCAAGACGAGCTGTTTGTCTGTTGCTTTTTTATTTAAAAACGTTTTATAAAAATCTTCTGTTAAAGCACTTGATGTGACGAGCAACTGCGACGAAATCGTCGACATGATAGCGGCTAAAATCGCTGCCATCAGGAATCCTGTGATGTAAGGATGGAATAAGACGTCAGAGAAACGGATGAATACGGTCTCCGGATCGCCCAGTCCATTGCCTTGCCCTTCAAAATAAGCAATCCCGACAAGTCCTGTCATCATGGCACCGAGAATCGAGATAAACATCCAACCAATTCCGATACGACGAGCTTTTTTCAAATCTTTGACCGAACGAATGGCCATAAAACGAACAATGATGTGCGGTTGTCCGAAATAACCAAGTCCCCAGGCTAGGAATCCGATGATTCCGAGGAATGTTGTGCCTTTTAATGGATCAAACAATGTAGGATCCAGGTTTTCTGCATAGTTGTAGGCACCATCGATGCCACCGACGTCCGTTAAGGCAACGACCGGCACGAGGACAAGGGCGATGAACATGATACAACCCTGGACGAAGTCGGTCCAACTGACTGCGAGAAAACCGCCAAACAGTGTATAGGCGACGACGACCGCAATCGTCAAGAGCATACCATAATGATAATCAAAGCCGAATGAGCTTTCAAACAATTTACCGCCGGATACGATACCAGCTGATGTGTAGAAAGTGAAGAAAACGATAATGACAACTGCAGAAACAGTCCGTAAGACACGTGACGTATCTTTAAAACGATTTTCTAAGAAGTCAGGAATCGTAATTGAATCATTTGCCATTTCCGTATAAAGACGAAAACGTGGCGCTAAAATCAAATAATTTACGTAACAACCAATTAACAGTCCTAAAGCAAGCCATAAAGCAGATACACCAGTTGCGTACATGGCTCCGGGTAATCCCATCAACATCCAGCCACTCATGTCGGATGCTCCGGCGGATAGTGCCGTGACTCCGGGACCTAAGTCTCGACCACCTAACATATAATCTTCTGTGTTTGTCGTTCGCTTGTAGGCAATGTAACCGATGGCAAGCATCATGACCAGATACAAGCTGATTGAAATCCATTCTTGCGTCATAACAATAAAGCCTCCAATTAATCTTTTTTTGCGCTGTTCGTTCATCTGTCAAATAAGCACAATCGATTTGTTCCCCACCTTACAGGGTCTAAAACGACAAAGCAAGTCTTCACAATGTCATGAAAAGTGGTTTCAGCCCTCGTCTATCAAGGGGTTGGAACGGTTTTCGTCCCTCTAGAAGTTCTAATTTTCGAAATTCAGTCATGGAAATGTTGTCAAATGGCAAGGTAATCGAAATGAATGGTGTTGTCAAAAAAGGTAGAATTAAAAATTTGTCTGTATGAAAAAAGCGATTCAAGTGATATAAAAATCACTTGAATCGCGAGTGGGAACGTAACTTAATCTGTAAAGACAATCGCTTGGTAAGCCGTTTGAAGACGGTTAAGTGCTTCGTCCAACTGACTTCGCGGGCATCCGAAATTCAAGCGTTCAAACGTCGAAGCATTTTTTCCAAATGGTTCTCCGTGTGTCAGGGCAAGACCAGCCTGCTTGACTAACCAGTCAGCCCGCTCTTTCGAATTAAAAGGAAGAGCGGCACAGTCAATCCAAAGCAAGAAAGTGGCGTCCGGTGTAACGACGGTGAGACGAGGCATTTCTGTTTGAATTCGTTGTATGGCATGGTTACGGTTCTCTTCAAGGTAAACCAACAACTCCTGTAACCAGCGCTCGCTTTCCGGGTCCTCATAAGCAGCAATGATAGCTGTTGCCGCAAAAGCATTCGGATGCACGAAGTTCGCCTGTTGCACCTGCTCGATTTTAAGACGCAAGTCAGCGTTCGGTACAATCAGATAAGAAGCATAAAGTCCCGGGATATTGAATGTTTTAGATGGAGCACTGACCAGTATTACCTGATCGTAATCAAACGCGATAATCGGATGATGCGTTACATTCGAAAACAGCAAATCGGCATGGATTTCATCCGACAAGACGTAGACACCGTATTGTTTAGCAAGTGCAACCAATCGTTTCAATTCATCGAAGCTGAACACGCGACCGGTCGGGTTATGCGGATTACATAAAATGATCATGCGTGCTGACTTCATCTGTTGTTCGAGCAATGTAAAGTCGATTTCATACCGGTCATTCTGTAAAGAAAGCGGATTTTCGACTAAACGTCGTCCGTTCGCTTCTATAACATGATGGAAAGGGGGATAGACAGGAGTCTGGATGATAATTTCATCATTTTCTTCCGTCAATGCTAATACACTATGTGCGAGTGCGGGAACGACGCCGCTCGAATAGAGGATCGTTGCCGGATCGACCGATTGGTCATAACGTTTGTCAAACCAATGTTGAATGGCATGTTTTGCTTTTTCTTCGAACAGAGAATAGCCGAAGTTGCCGCTTGCAGCCCGTCTTGTCAAAGCTTTCGTTATCGAGTCGGCAGGACGGACATCCATATCTGCAACCCACATCGGAATCAGTTGATCCGATCCGAACAGTTGTTTCAAACCATCCCATTTGGCGGACCCGGTTTGTCTTTTCTCTAAAACTTCATCAAACATATGCTCATTCATTTTGTTCAATCCTTTCGATATAAACTTAACTATATCTTCACAGTACCGAACAGGTCTCATTTCGGCAAGTTAGAAAAATAGAGGTTTTAAAAAAAGGGCGCATGGGAAAACTCAATATCGTACACAAAAAAAAGGACGGGGTGGATTTTATGTTACATTCAAAAGTGTTAGTAGGACGATCACCAGAAGAACTCGAAGAACGACTTAATCATTTCTTTGAGGAAAATGGTGTCGGTTCAAATTCAATCATCACACTTAAATTCTCGACATTCGTCGCATCGAAAGCGGATGAACATTATTCTGTGTTGATTGTCTTTGATAACTCATTAACTAAAACAGTCCTTTAATGCATCATGAAACAGTTAGGGGGAAGTAAATTTCCCTTAACTGCTTTTTTTGTATTTTCTTGAAAAAGTTGATATTCATTTAGGCTTACGTTATACTAATATTAGAAAAAACAGGCTTCCGTAGGTTAATGGCAGACCTCAGCAATGGTAATGCTGCAGTGCGAGTTCGATTCTCGCCGGAAGCATCAAAATAAACAGGTCTTCCGTCACAAGTCAATCACTTGAACGGAGGACCTGTTTTTGTTTAGAACAGGGACTGATCTTGAAGGAGACATCCATGAATCAATTAAATATTTCGATTGGTAACGAAATTAAGCGGATCCGGCAAGAACGAAATTGGACACAAGCTGAACTGTGCCAGGGAATTTGTAGTCAGGCAGAAATCAGTAAAATCGAGAATGGACGTAATTCACCGACGGTTGATTTATTACAACAACTTGCAGAACGGTTACACACTCCGGTCTCGTCTTTTTTTATAAATGAAAACAAAAAAACAAATTTTCGCATGATTGATCAAGAAATAATTCAACTTACGCGCCTAAACCGTTATTCTGAAATATTTCTACAGATTGATCAATATCTGATAACAGAAACGGATAAAGAAATTAGCATTTTATTGCGCTATCACAAATTGATCATTGAAGAAAAAACAAACATCATTGATTACCGAACGTGTATTTCACAACTTTTGAATATAACTGCAGAAGAAAAATTAATTGAAGAATCGTTTCTACTATACTTAAGAATTCAGATGTCGATTGCGATTTTATATACGAACTATGGTGAGTACCGCCATGCGGATTCAATTTATTCAATGTTGTTTAAGATTGACTATCATACGGTCGAATATAAAAAAATGAAATTGAAGATTTTATACAATTACATCCGAAACTTAATCAAACAAAAAGATTTTTCTGCGATCTTAAAAGAAACTGAGACGGCGATTAATGAAAGTAATCATTTGGATGATTTAAGTTATCTCGGACACTTTTATTATCAGCGGGGATACGCATTGGAACAGTTAAACAGCTCCTTAGAGTTGATTCAAGAAGCATACACGCTTGCCTACGGAATCTTTTTGGCTACAGAAAACACTTCGTTTGCGACCATATTAGAGGATCACTTATCAGATGTGATGTATTTTTCATTAAAATCAATCTAGGAACTAGTCATGCAACAATAGTCAGAAGAGAAAGGTAAATTATGATGAAATCATTGCCTCACATGATTGGAAATGAAATCAAACGGATTCGTAAAGAAAAGAAAATGACACAAAAAGAATTGTGTGATGGGATATGTAGTCAGGCAGAAATCAGTAAGATTGAAAATGGACGTAATTCGCCAACAATCGATTTGTTACAACAAATTGCCAAGCGATTGCGCGTGCCGCTTTCTTTACTATTCCGGGATCAATTAGAGAGTGACACCTTTCGAGAGACTGATAACCATTTATCGAGTCTGTTTCGGGAGAAAAAATATCAAGAGATGAAACAAGAATTATCGAAAAATGATGCAACGCATCATAACGAAATCCTTTTGCTAAAAGCGTATTTTTCAATACTTTTAGAGGTGAAAACAGATAAAATTGATTACCGTACTGCTTCCACTTTATTATCACGATTGACGGATCGGGAAGATATTTGGTACGAATCGCCCAAGATGTATATTCGAATAAAGATGGCCATCTCGAATTTATACGCAGAAAATGAGCAGTACCATCTGGCTGAAAAAGTATATGAAGAATTGGAACAATTGACGTACGATACGGAAGAATTGAAAAAACAATTGATCAAGATTTATTACAACCATTCTCAATTGTTAACCTATGAGAAAAAATACGAAGCCGGCTTAAAAATAACGGAAAAAGGATTAAGCTATAGCTTATCGTTAAATGATGCTTCTTTCGTCGCTCATTTTTATTATCAACGTGGTTATTTTTATGAGGTGATGATGACTGACGATAGCTCACCCATTCAACGTGACTATACGATAGCATATGCTTTGTTTCGTGCATTTCATCTACACACATATGAAGAAATCGTTCTTAAAGGAAAAGAACGATTTCTACTGTTTACATTTTAAAATGTTCCCCCGGCCTTCTCACATGCAGAGAGGGCTTTTTTGACGAGTTCCTCCGCCCGGTCAGGATATTGCTGATGTCCTTCCAGGATAATGGTCTGGACATCTTCAATCCCGAAGAAACGAAGGATATCGAGCATGTAACGAACGGCATGTTCGGAATCAGCTTTATCCGCTGTAGAATAGTCCCCGCCGCGTGAATGCAGCAACAAAACTTGTTTGCCCGTTACTAAGCCGACAGACCCTTCTGCTGTATAACGAAACGTCTGACCTGCTTGTGCAAGATAGTCCATATAATTATGAAGCGGAGCCGGAACGGTCAGATTCCACATCGGGAAAGAAAAAACGACTTTATCCGAGTCGAGAAACCCGGTCAGATATTCTTGTAATTTGTCGAGCGGCACATGTTCATCGGTCTCGACGGATTCTCCACGAAATAGTTTGGCGGCAGCAGTGGCGAGACGTAAATCAAAAAACGGTAACCGTTCCTCGAATAAATTGAGTACGACGACTTCATCATCCGGATGATGTGTCCGGTAACTCGCGAGAAACGCTTCGTTCATGTGCGAGCTGATTCCTTTCTTTTGATGGGTACTATCATTTGCTTCAATAAATAACAAACGGCTCATGACATAACACTCCTTTCAATCTTTACTAGTCAAATACCCGATTGAAGACTTCTTTAGACGTGGGAGAATGAAAAGCAAATTGATGGAGGATTTAGGTTTTAATTCCAACTTGATAAGGAAAAGGAAAGGATGAATTGACGGAAAAGAGGGGATGATATGAAGGCGCATAACCGTCCTTCATCAGCAAATCTTCACTATCATCGCGAAGTAAACGCAAATTATCGGCTGTTCGGAATGATTATTTTTGTGCTGACTACTTGCGGTGCCGCTCTGTATGTTTTTTCAAGTAGCATCAGTCAAACTGGGTTGGAGCGGTCTGTCGGATGGCGGGCATTTCTAATTTTTATCGTGGGTGTAGTTCAATTTTTAATTGGAAAAAGTAATCTGACCGATCGATGGAAACCCCATGTGATGTCGAGCGTCTTCTTATTGATACCTTTCATCTACTATCCATACATCGACAATGGAGCACAGACGGTTTGGGCAGCCTCGTTGTTGTTTGTCTTGACGTCTCTTGTCGTGATCAATCGGACGATGTTGCTGTATGCGACGGGAATCAGTGTCCTGTCCCTGTTGTATGTCTGGTTAAAAGCACCGACAGGAATCTCGACCTTTAGTTTGACTGATCATATCGCGCGAATTGGATTGATTCTGATTGCTACACTCATCAGTCTGTTGATTCATAGACAATATGTCACGCATTTAGAAAGAAACATCGATTACCTGACACGATTAAAAGAACAAGCTTTCTTCGATCCGGTTACGGAACTGGCGAATCGGTCCTTTTTTGTCATTGAAACGGAGAAAAAAGCAGTTACAGGAGATATCATCTGTCTGATTGACTTGGATGATTTTAAGACAGTTAATGATGCATTCGGTTACCGGACGGGGGATCGGACGCTTCATGTTATCGGCAAGCGCTTGATGACCCGTTTTTCGGACTGTATCGTGGCGAAAGCGAGTGGAAGTGCTTTTTTATTACATGCAACATCTACGCCACCGCATCAACTATGTGATGAGATTTTAGCCAGTATTTCTGAACGTGTTCAGATTGATTTTAAGCAAATCAATGTAACGGCAAGCATCGGGGTTTCGTTCGTCAACGGGGAATCGATTGATCACGTCATCAATGATGCCGAGATTGCTTTGTTTACGGCAAAGTCAAATCGGAAAAATACGTTTGCGATTACGGATCAGGTAACCCAAAATGAACGCAAACGAGCAATGCAACTGACACGGGATCTGTATGATGCTGATCTTGACCGGGACTTTTTTGTGTTGTTTCAACCACAAGTCAGCGCAGCAACTCACCGCATCACGGGTGCTGAAGCACTAGTCCGGTGGAATCATCCGAAATATGGGCTGATTTCGCCACTGGAATTCATTCCGTTGGCAGAACGGACACGATTCATCGAAACACTTGGGGGATGGGTAATGCGTAAAGCCTGCCGGCAAGGACAGCAGTGGTTGGAACAAGGACGAAAACCAATAACGATTGCCGTTAATGTCTCGCCTTGGCAGTTGCGGCAAGAAGACTTTACCGAAAAGGTATTGGAGATTTTACGAACGACCGGTTTTCCGCCTTACTTATTGGAAATTGAAATGACGGAACATATTTTTATCGAAGGAACGGTACAAATCATCAAAACCTTAAATGAATTGCATCTTCACGGGATCCGGATTGCGCTTGACGATTTCGGAACGGGCTTTTCATCGATGCAGACGCTCGTCGAATTACCTTTCGATCAGTTAAAAATTCCGAAAGAGATTGTCCGGGCGGCGATTGACTCGGAAGAAAAACGAGCCATCGTCGAGACAATCATTCAGCTGGGAAGTCGATTGAAGATGACAATTGTCGCGGAAGGAATTGAAGCGATGGTAGAAGCGGAACTTTTGACAGGATTAGGGTGTCAGACGCTTCAAGGCTATTTGTTCCATAAACCATTGGAAGCGTTATCAATTGAACCATTACTCGAGTTAGAAGCCTAATACAAAAGCTCAACCATTTTCACTTTCGTCACGAGACGTCTGTAGAAAACGGTTGAGCTTTTGCACGTTATAAATAGCGGGCGAAACGCCGTTCGAGCATTTCCTGACCGGCAGCGATGACGGCACAGATTCCCCAGTAAATGAAGGCGATGACAAAATAAACTGTCATGTAGTCGAACTCCCGTCCACCGACAATCTTTGCCCGTTGAAAAATCTCCGGGACTGTAATCATGGCGGCAAGCGAAGAGGCTTTCACCAAATCAAGAAGGACATTTGACAGCGGAGGAATTGCCAGTCGAACAGCCTGAGGCAAGATGATGCCGACGAACACACGGTATCTGGAAAGTCCTAGTGATTGGGCAGCCTCCTGTTGACCACGGTCCACCGACAAAAGGGATGAACGAATGATTTCAGCCATATAGGCAGCGCTGTTCAGACTGAAGCCGGCAATGGCAGCGGTCAAGGCATCCAGTTGAATGTTGATGACCGGTAAACCAAAATAAAACATGAATAATAAGACAAGAATCGGGACACCGCGCATAAATGAAATATAGAGGGTGGCAATCGTCCGTAACAGTCGTGATGTGGATAACCGAGCCAAAGCCAGTAACAAGCCGAGCCCAAGGCCGATCACCATACTGAGAATCGAAATCCAAAGAGTATGACTAAGACCACCTAAGATGTAAGGAAACGCTTCTCGTGCTAATTCTGGATTAAAGACGGACCGCCATTCAATTTCAAAGAAGCTGTTCAATTCACGTCAACGAGCGTCGTCTTGATATCCGGCATTTTCGAGACGTCTTTGTTGGCGTAAAATGTTTTCGACAGTTTAGCAAGCGTTCCATCTTTCTTCATCTTGTCGATTTCAGCATTGATGTTCGACTGTAATTCTTTGTTATCTAAATCCATGATGAGTCCGACTTGACTTGGATTGTAGGCGATATCAGGATGAATCGTAATGTCGAAATCTTTAAAGAAATCGACAGCTAAACTTTGTAAATAGTAATCGTTTAAGATGACATCTGTCCGTCCGTTGGAAACATCACGCAAATATTGATCATTCGTCGCATTATCATAGGTGACTTCTTTTGCACCGAATTTCTTAGCGACTTGCATATAGGTCGTCGTCGCTTCCCCCGCTGCTTTTTTGCCTTTTAAATCTTCCAGAGACTTGATGCCGGATAAATCACTTTTACGGACAATCGCCGTCCCGTACGTATATTTGTATGGTTTAGAGAAGGCGAACTTTCCTTTACGTTCATCGGTAATCGTAATATCATTGGCGGCTAAATCAACTTGACCAGTGTTTACACTCGTCAACATACCGTCAAAAGACATTTCTTTAAATGCCACCTTCAAATCAAGACGTTTAGCAATCTCTTTGACGACTTCGACATCAAAGCCGGTTAATTTATTGCTTTTTTCTTCATGGAATGAGGTCGGATAAAGTGTACCAGCCGTTGCAACTGTCAAGGTTCCTTCTTTTTGAATCTTATCGTATGCGGTCATTTGTTTTTCTTCCTGACCACATGCACTAAGGACCAGGGCAGTTCCTGCAATCAAGAGACCCGTCCATTTCACAGAGTTTTTCATCGTTTCAATTCTCCTTTTCCTAACAAGCACTGATAATTTATTTTCTATTTAAAAGTACCATGGAAAATGGAATTGGCGCAAAAAAGAATAGCCTCTTGAAAAATATTTTATTCAAAAAAAATATTCACCTATATGTAAGCGTTATCATCAAGAAGAGACGGCCTATCAAGGGATTTGAAGAACCGGATTTTAGAAATATACATGGTGGCGAATAAACATAAAAGAGTGTAATGTATATTTTAACAGAATATACAGAAAATTTAGAACGGTTAGGAGCGTGGTAATATGTCATTTCATCAAATGCCGCAACGGCAAGGACTATATGATCCGAGACAAGAACACGATGCGTGTGGAATCGGGGTTTATGCTCATCGGACGGGACGAGTAAGTCATGAAATCGTTCAAAACGCCTTGAAGATGTTGTGTCAGATGGAACATCGGGGGGGACAAGGTAGTGATGCCAAAACAGGCGATGGAGCCGGCGTCCTCACACAAATACCAGATCGTCTCTTCCGCCAAACGTTACGAAATATCAACTTGCCACGCAGTGGGGACTACGGGGTAATGATGATGTTTTTGCCGCGGGAAGACCGCTTGCGTCAACGGTTGGAACGTGTTTTGGAATCGATTATTTTATCAGAAGGACAAGGGTTAATTGAGTGGCGAACTGTCCCGGTTACGAACACGGTGATCGGTGATAAAGCGCGTCAAACGGAACCCGTCATCCGGCAATGCTTTATTGAAGCCAAAAACGTCGAAGGATTAGCGTTCGAGCGGACACTGTTTTTGATTCGTCGACTGTTTGAGCGAGAAGCGGAGCAACTCGGTATCGAACAATACGTCTTAAGCAGCTCCAGCGAGACGATTGTCTACAAAGGACTGGTGACGACGGATCAACTCGGTTTGTATTTTGATGATTTGCAGGATGAACGGTACCAGTCTGGTTTCGCGATCGTCCACTCTAGATTCAGTACGAACACCTTTCCGAGCTGGAAACGTGCCCATCCTAACCGTTATCTCATCCATAATGGAGAAATCAATACATTACAAGGGAATGTCCGGGCAATGCGGAGCCGTGAAAACGGATTGGCCAAGACGACGTACGGCCGTCGGGCGAAAGATGTCTTACCGATTTTGGACGAATCGGGCAGTGACTCCTCGATGCTTGATAATGCGTTCGAGTTTTTATATCTGTCTGGATTGACGCTGGCAGAAACAGCATTGATGCTCGTGCCGGAACCGTTCGAACATGCAGAGGTCCGGCCGGCAAAGCGGGCGTATTATGAATATCACAGCAGTATGATGGAACCGTGGGATGGTCCGTCAGCGATTGTCTTCACGAACGGGAAACAGATTGGGGCGACACTTGACCGGAATGGTCTGCGACCTGCTCGGTACATGATGATGCGGGACGGTCATTTCATGTTATCTTCAGAATCCGGTGTTCTGCCGGTAGCTGAACACGATATCTTATTTAAGAAACGCCTTGTTCCGGGAGAACTGTTATTGCTTGATTTTGCGTCCGGCCAATTGATTTCAGATGAAGAGGTCAAGCGTGAACTCGCGATGCGCCATCCCTATGCCGAGTGGTTGGCGGAAGAGATGATAAAATTACCGGCAGACGTGAAAACGGAAGAGATCTCGAATCTCGGAACGTTACAACGGTTGTTTGGTTACACACGGGAAGACATCGATCAGTATTTGATTCCGCTGGTGGAAGAGAAAAAAGATCCGTTAGGTGCGATGGGGACGGATATCCCGCTTGCTGTGCTGAGTGAACGGCCGCAATCCTTGTTCCGGTATTTTAAACAGCTATTCGCGCAGGTGACGAATCCGCCGATCGATGCGTTGCGGGAACAAATCGTTACGTCGACGATGACCTGGCTCGGTCAGCAAGGGGAACTGTTGACGCCGAACCGGCAGAATTGCCGTCGGATTCGTCTCACATCCCCGGTTCTCACGCCATCGGAAGCTGCGGCCTTAAAGCAGACGAAACTCGTTCACAAGACGCTTTCGACCGTATTTGACGGTCCGCTTGAGGAAACACTCGAAGCGTTACTCGAGCAAGCTGTCCATGCCGTCCGAGGGGGCTGTGAACTGTTGATTCTTTCCGACCAGAATGTCCGGCCGGGTGCTGTCCCGATGCCGATCCTGCTTGTCACAAGTGCTGTCCATCATCATTTGATACGGGAAGGTCTGCGGACGAAAGTCAGTTTAATCATCGAAGGTGGTGAAATCCGGGAAGTCCATCATTTTGCCGCCTTGCTCGGATACGGAGCCGATGCCATTCATCCTTACCTTGTCTATGCGACGTTACAAGATGCCGTTGTCGAAACGATGCCTGACTATGCGGAGCGATACCGGTCCGCAGTGACAGAGGGTGTGGTCAAAGTCATGTCGAAGATGGGCATTTCGACGGTCTTCAGTTACCGGGGGGCTCAAATTTTTGAGGCTGTCGGGATTGCCGAAGAGGTCATCGACCGTTACTTCACAGGAACTGTCTCGCAACTCGACGGTTTGAACTTGTCACTGATTGAACAGGAAGCTCTTCGTCAACATGAAGAAGGAATCAGACGGACACACCTTGAGTCAGGCAGTGTCTTCCGCTATCGGCACGACGGAGAACATCATGCGTTCAACCCGGCAACGATTCATTTACTGCAACATGCTTGCCGAACCGGTCGGTATGACTTGTTCAAAACCTATTCTTCCCGGATCCAGGAAGAACCGGCGACGTTTTTGCGTCACCTCATGTCTTTCCGGGAAACGACTCCGATTCCGCTTGAAGAAGTTGAACCGGTCAGCGAAATCGTCAAGTATTTCAAGACGGGAGCCATGTCTTACGGTTCGCTGTCCAAAGAGGCACACGAGACGTTAGCGATTGCGATGAACCGGCTCGGCGGGAAAAGTAACAGCGGTGAAGGCGGTGAGGAAGAGGAACGGTATCATTTGGATGAAAACGGTGATTCCCGGATGAGCCGGATCAAACAGATTGCATCTGGTCGATTCGGTGTCACGAGCGATTACCTCGTCCATGCCGACGAACTGCAAATCAAGGTCGCACAAGGAGCAAAGCCGGGAGAAGGCGGGCAGCTGCCGGGAGAAAAAGTTTACCCGTGGATTGCCCGTGTCCGGGCCTCGACACCCGGTGTCGGATTGATTTCACCTCCACCCCACCATGATATTTATTCGATTGAAGATTTGGCGCAGTTGATTCACGACTTGAAACGAGCGAATGATCAGGCGCGGATCAGTGTTAAGCTAGTCGCCAAAGGCGGTGTCGGAACGATTGCTGCCGGCGTCGCCAAAGGATTGGCCGATGTCATTGTCATCAGCGGTCATGACGGAGGGACCGGTGCTTCACCGAAGACCAGCATTCAACATACGGGATTACCGTGGGAACTGGGCTTGGCCGAAACCCATCAGACACTTGCATTAAACGGATTACGGGACCGGGTCGTTTTGGAAACGGATGGAAAGTTATTGACGGGACGCGATGTCATCATCGCTGCGATGCTCGGAGCCAATGAATACGGGTTTGCAACGGCACCGTTAATTGCCGTCGGCTGTATCATGATGCGGGCCTGCCACCTCGATACGTGTCCGGTTGGTGTCGCGACACAAGATCCGAAATTACGTGAGAAATTTACAGGATCGGCGGATTATGTCGTCCATTTCATGGAATTTGTCGCCGAAGAAGTCCGTGAATATTTAGCACAACTCGGTGTGAGACGTTTAGCCGATTTAGTCGGTCGGACCGATCTGTTAGAAACGTCCAACCGGATGAAGACGCACTGGAAAGCTTCCAGTCTCGATTTATCCCGACTGTTCGTCATGCCGGGTTATTCGGCAGAGAACCGGCAGTATCAACAGCATTACGTCTCGGCTTCATTTGACGGACGGGAACTGGAAACTGTCATCACGGATGAATCCTTTACGGAACAACAAACCTTTGCCTTCCCGATCACCAATATAGACCGGGCAATCGGAACGAATACCGGATCACGTTTGACACGGCTCTACGGCGCAATGGGGCTTCCGACGGATCGGTTAACGCTGAATCTGACAGGTTCAGCCGGTCAAAGTCTTGGGGCGTATATTCCACGCGGCATGACATTGAATGTGTCAGGAGATGCCAACGACTACGTCGGCAAGGGATTATCAGGGGGTGTCATCGCCGTTCGTCCGCAGGCAAAATCCAGTTTTGTCTCTTCTGATCAGGTCATCATCGGAAATGTCGCACTGTACGGAGCGACAAGCGGCGAACTTTACGTCAATGGTCAAGCGGGGGAACGATTTGCTGTCCGGAACAGCGGAGCAACCGCGGTCGTTGAAGGGATCGGAAATCATGGTCTCGAATATATGACGGGCGGAAGTGTCGTCATCTTGGGTGATGTCGGACTGAACTTCGCGGCCGGAATGTCGGGTGGCGTCGCGTACGTCTTGCCAAAAGATGTTACACGTTTTGAGGCCCGGATCAATCGGGAACTCGTCGTAACGGGAGCTGTTTCTGACCCGGAAGAAGCAACACGCTTAAAATCGTTTATCGAGCGGCATGTTGCGCGGACGAACAGTGAACAAGGTCATGCCATCCTGGCAAACTGGGATCATGTCCTCAGCTCATTCATCCGTGTCATCCCGACGACCTACCAAGCTGTGACGACTCTGATGGCAGGCTACGCGCAACAGGGACACAATACAGAAGAAGCGATGTTGCTGGCATTTGAGACGCATATCGGACGCGGAACAGGAGGGGAAAAATGAAGAGACGGGATCAATTTATGAACGTTCCTCGCCAGGCAGGCAAGGAACGTGACAGCAGGGAAAGAGTTGGCGATTTTAATGAGTACAAAGAACGTTTTTCTGAATCGGAAGCGTCGGAGCAGGCCAGCCGTTGCATGGATTGCGGGACACCGTTTTGCCATGTCGGTGAGACGTATGGACAAGTCAAAATCGGGTGTCCGGTCTACAATTTGATTCCGGAATGGAACGTGCTGGTCGAACAGGGAAATTTCCACGAAGCCCTGCAGCGGCTCCAAGAGACAAATAACTTCCCGGAATTCACAGGCCGTGTCTGTCCCGCGCCGTGTGAAGGATCGTGCACCCTCTCGATCAACGAACCTGCTGTCACGATCAAACAGATCGAACGGACCATCATCGATATCGGTTTTGAAAAAGGATGGGTCCAACCGCGTATTCCGTCGGTCAGAAGTCAACACCGAATTGCAATTGTCGGTTCAGGGCCGGCCGGCTTAGCGGCAGCCGATCAATTGAACCAAGCGGGGCATCAAGTGACGGTGTTTGAACGGGAAGACCAAATTGGTGGATTATTGACATACGGGATTCCGGCGATGAAACTTTCGAAAGACATCGTTGCCCGTCGTGTCCGCTTGCTTGAGACGGAAGGTATCACGTTCAAAACCGGTGTCACGATCGGTCTTGATCTATCACTGGATCAACTAGAAGCCGATTACGATGCCGTCATCCTTTGTGTCGGCGCAACTGAACCAAGAAAAATACCGGACGCTCCGAGTAGTGGCGTCGGATACGCGATGGAATATTTGACAAGCGTGACGCGGAAACTTTTGACAGGACAAGCGTTAATCGACCTGCATGATACACGGGGGAAAGATGTCCTCGTCATCGGAGGCGGTGACACGGGAGCAGACTGTGTAGCGACGGCACTGCGGCAAGGATGCCGCTCCGTCGTCCAGTTCGGGAAACACGAGATGCCGGGTTCGGAACGCACACCGGACAACATGTGGCCGGATACACCGAACCTGTACAGCCTCGATTATGGTTATGAGGAAGCCCTCGTTCAATTTGGTCGTGATCCACGAGAATACTTGATTACGATTGAGCGTTACACGACGGATGAAGCCGGACGATTAACCGGCGTCTGGACGATTCATAATGAAAAAATCCGCCATGGCGATGGACGGGTTGAGTTTCAGAAGCTTCTGGGCACCGAAAAATATTATCCGGTCGATACGATGTTGATTGCAATCGGGTTCAGCGGTGTCGAGCAGGATGTTCTACGTCATCTACCGGTTGAGACACAAAACGGGAAGATTAAAACGCGGTCGTACGCGACCGGCCGACCGGGTGTATTTGCCGCCGGCGATGCCCGGCGCGGTCAGTCATTGATTGTTTGGGCGATCCGGGAAGGACGGGAAGTTGCTGAAAAAGTTGAGCAACACCTCCTGAGCTTGCACCAGCAAACCGGTTGATCAGTAGTGAAATCAAAAAACGTTCGAGACTCCTCAGGCAGGAGATTCGAACGTTTTTTGGTTTGTCATGAATGTTGGACAATGTTAAAAAAAGAAAATTGATAATCCTGTTTATCTTGTACCCATTTCGAAGCGCTTTCAGCTAGGATGAAAGAGAAGGAGTGATTAGGATGGCCATTACTATTATCTTTGTCTGCGACTCAGGACTGGTCAGCAGTGTCATGGGAGCCAAAGTGTTGCGGAATCGATTACAAAAAGAGCATCTTCACGTAACAGTCGAGACATGCCGGGCGAAAGAAATCCCGACAGAGACCACATTTCTAATCGGTCCCCGGAAAATCGTATCCGATTTACCGGTCGATTCCACGTGCAAGGTATTTGCCGTCGATCATCTGTTGGCAGCGGCGTCCTATGATGATTTAATTGAGACCATTAGAAACGAGTTGATGCAACGTGATTGATTTTACGGCCCGCGAGCGGGAAATCCTATTTTATTTACTGACGAAATCAGAACCGGTTCAGATTCAGGAAATCGCAGAAGCACTCGAAACTTCGGAGCGGACGATTCAACGGGAACGCGAGCGGCTTGGACAAACGGTAGCGCCGTTTCAGTTAGAAATGAGTTATATCCGGGGAAGGGGCTTACAGTTGAGTGGCGATGAGGGACACAAACGGGAACTCCGTGAAGCATTGTTGTTATCGCATCGGCAGTTACCATCGGCGGAAGATCGGCAAGTCGAGCTTGCGTATCGGCTCTTACAAGAAGAAGGAATGATCAAACTGCAGGCTTTGGCACATGCCATGTACATCGCGCCAAGTACGATCAGTCAAGATTTAGAACAGGTTGATGAATGGTTTTGTCAGTATGCGCTGGAGTTAAAACGTAAAAAAGGATTAGGGGCGGAAGTCATCGGTGAAGAAATCGACAAACGCCGCTTGCTGGTATCCTTGATTTTCACCCAATGGGATGTCTTGTCCTTTTACCGATTTCTTCAGGGGCACGTCGATCAACTGCCTCATTTACTTCAAATCCACCAGAGGGAGTGGATTGAAGCAATTAACCAATCGTATGCCGTCATCGTTCCTTTGACGAAACAACAGGATATCAGTGACCGTCTCCTGATGCGGGCGGCACTGAGTTTAGCGGTACAAGCAATCCGGATGGACCGGTTCCCGATGGTCTACGAACTGAAAGCGTATCCGCTCGAAGTGCTGCATCACGTCGATACGCTGCAGCAACGGTTGCCGTATCCTTTATCGATTGCCGAGCGGCAATGGATTTCTGAGGAATTACGGAATTTCCAACAAGATCAGCTGGAGACCGGTGAAGAATTGGTCATTCGACTGCGTGTTAAACGACTCATCGAACAAGTCTCCTTATTGTACGGGGAAGCTTTTATGGAAGACCGGGCACTCGAACACGGTCTAGTCAGCCACATCATGTCATACACGAAACAAAACATCGTCAATCCGTCCTATGTCATCAAACAAATTGAACGGGAGTATCCGCGTCTGTTTGATGCCGTCAAACAAGCAGCTGAATTCGTCTTCAACGATCAAACGTTTGCAGATTATGATTTGGCATTTTGGGTGATGCACTTTGGTGCCGTTTTGAGTAAACCATTGCCGAAAATCCCGTACCGTGTTCTGGTCGTCTGTTCGGCGGGACTGGGATCATCCAAATTATTGATGAACCGGTTGCGACAGGAATTTACGGAATTGGAGCAGGTCGAAAGTTCGTCGCTCTTTGGCATCGGACGTCTACAGTTGAAGGATTATGACTTTGTGTTATCGACGGTGCCGTTACCGGATATCAGTCAACCTCATCTGCTCGTCAACCCGTTATTGCCCAAAGAAGAGGTTGAACGAATCCGGAAGTTGCTCGTTTCCTTACCTAAATCCTTCCAAGCCGCTCCTCGACAGGAATCATCCGGCTGGCTGGATTTATCCAGATTGGAAGAATTGGTTAAGACGGCCCGTCAATTAAGTGACGCCTTTTCCATCGAAACGATTTCCGCACAAACGGAAGGATTGGAAGAAATCCTTCTTGAAATCAGCAACGGACTGGTCGATAAAAATGTCACTTCATCGGCCGTTCAGTTGTCAACGCAGTTGTTACGCCGGCACGAGATGTCCGGACTCGGGATTCCTGGTACACGCCTGGCATTGTTTCACGGTCGCGACGATTCGATTCACCGGGGGGGATTTTTCATCTATGAGCTCGAACAACCGATTGAGCTGCTCGGGATGGATCAAGCGATTCAACCGGTCGAACGGATTTTAGTTCTGGCTGCACCGGAAGAAGCGACGGATCAGCTGTTGCAACTGCTCAGTTCGATTAGTGGTGCCATCATCGAAAATGATGTGCAAACCCATCAGTTTGAATACGGAGATGTCCATCAGCTTCGGCAGATCTTGAACCGGACGTTCCGAAAAGTCATTGAACGGGAACTGCAGACGGTCGAGCAACCGCTTGATTTTTCATTGTGACGGCAAATCAGGAGAACCATTCGTTGATGCGGATGGTTCTTTTAGTCTTGTCCAAGAAGGTTGCCAAAACGTGAACTAGGAAAGATTGAGTAAGCGTTTCCAGAGCGCATACAATAAGGGCATAGCAAAGCACTTATCATACGATGCAAATGAAATGGAGGGTACACCAATGACAACAACACAAGCAGGAAAACGCGGATTGCGTGTCCAGGTTCAACGGTTCGGAAGTTTCCTCAGCGGAATGGTCATGCCGAACATCGGTGCGTTCATCGCCTGGGGGATCATTACAGCGTTATTCATTCCGACCGGATGGGCACCGAATAAAAGTCTGGCAGAATTAGTCGGTCCGACGATCACGTATCTGTTACCGCTACTGATTGGTTTTACCGGCGGGAAGCTCATGCATGATGTCCGGGGAGGAGTCGTCGGAGCACTGGCGACGATGGGGGTTATCGTCGGAACAGACATTCCGATGTTCCTCGGCGCAATGGTCATGGGACCACTCGGGGGATTCACCATCAAGAAATTTGATCAATTGATTGAAGGAAAAGTCAAACCGGGTCTTGAGATGCTCGTCAACAACTTCTCAGTCGGAATTATCGGCGGTTTGCTGATGATCGGTGGATTTAAACTGTTTGGTCCATTAATGACAGGACTGGATGACATCATGGCAGCGGCAGTCGGAGCAATTGTTAGTGCACACCTGTTACCGCTCGCCAGTCTGTTCATCGAACCGGCTAAAATTTTGTTCCTCAACAATGCGATTAACCACGGGATTTTAAGTCCACTCGGCTTGGATCAAGTCAGTGAAGCCGGAAAATCAGTTCTGTTTTTACTTGAAGCGAATCCGGGTCCCGGTCTCGGTTTGTTACTCGCATATTCAATCTTCGGTTCCGGCGCAGCGAAAAAGACGGCTCCAGGGGCGGCCTTCATCCAATTTATCGGCGGGATTCATGAAATTTACTTCCCGTATGTGTTGATGAAACCCGTTCTCTTGCTCGCGATGATTGCCGGAGGAATGAGCGGTATCCTGACATTCGTCTTATTTGATGTCGGTCTTGTCGCACCCGCTTCACCCGGAAGTATCATTGCTGTCCTTGCGATGGCGTCCCGCGGTTCATACGTTGGCCTCGTTGCCGGCATCTTGATTTCCGCATCGGTAACGTTCGTCGTCTCGGCGGTCTTACTCAAAACGAGTAAAGCAAAAGAAACATCACTTGAAGAAGCGACGGCCAATGTCAGCGCGATGAAAGGCAAAAATTCGATCGCTTCATCGCTCGTCTCGGCTGAATCGGCAACTTCGTTAGCAGAAGTCGAACATATCATTTTTGCCTGCGATGCCGGAATGGGGTCAAGTGCGATGGGAGCATCCGTCTTACGTAACAAAATCAATAAAGCCGGATTGCCGATTAAAGTGACGAACACGTCAATCAGTCAACTCCCGAAAGACGCAGAGTTCATCATTACGCACCAGGATTTGACGCAACGGGCGAAGGAACAAGTACCGCAAGCCGAACACCGGTCCGTCGAAAACTTCTTGAATGCCGGATACTATGATCAACTGGTTCATGAAATTGAAACAGCACGAAATAAAATTTCTTAAAAAATAGACAGGAGTGAATGCATGATGGCAACAGCGATGAAATTAGAAAAAGAGATGGTGTTACTGAATCAACACTTTAGTTCAGACGAGGAAGCGATTGAAGCAGCAGGAGAATTACTTGTTAATCACGGGTATGTCCGTCCGAACTATATCGAATCGATGAAAACCCGTCACCGCTTATCGACGGTCTATATCGGAAACCACGTCGCGATTCCCCATGGTACGGAAGAGTCGAAAGGCGAAGTCCTGAAAACGGGATTATCGATTCTGCAAGTTCCGAACGGTGTCCCGTTCGGAGCGGAACAGGCGAAGCTGATTATTGGTATCGCGGGAATCGGCGACGAACACTTGGAACTGCTGTCGCATATTGCCATCATCTGTTCAGACGAAGAGAATGTCGAACGGTTGGTTAAGGCGCAGACGGCGGAAGACATCATTCAATTGTTAACTGTGGAGGTGTAAGGCATGAAAGCCGTTCATTTTGGAGCAGGAAACATCGGTCGGGGATTCATCGGCTTACAATTGGTTAAATCCGGTTATGACGTCTGTTTCATTGACGTCAACGCCGAAGTCGTCGAAGCATTGAAGTCGCGCCGGGCATATACGGTTGGCTATGCGGCAGAAGAAGCGGCGGCAGAGGAGGTATCCAACGTGACTGCCTTGAATAGTCAAACCGAAGCCGAGCAGGTGATGGAAGCAATCGCCACAGCCGATGTTGTGACGACGGCAGTCGGTCCAACGTTGCTCGCAAGAATCGCGCCGTTACTGGCAGAGGGAATCAAACGGCGGACGACAATGAAAAACGTATATGTCATCGCGTGTGAAAACATGATTGAGGGATCCAGTCACTTGCAGCAAGAAGTGATGCAACATCTGGATACGATGCCGCCGGGCGTCTTTTTTCCAAATGCCGCCGTCGACCGGATCGTTCCATTACAACATCATGAAGATCCGCTATATGTCGAAGTCGAACCGTTTTTCGAATGGGTCATTGAGACGAAAGACTTACCGGACGGGTATCCGACGTTTGAAGGGGTAACGTACGTCACGGACATTACACCATTCATCGAACGAAAGTTATTCACCGTTAACACCGGACACGCGATTGCCTCATACCTCGGTGCGTTATTTGGAAAAGAGACGATTGCTGAAAGTCTGCAGGACGTCCGTGTCCGACGCGGTGTCCAGACCGCTTTGTATGAGACCGGTTGGCTGTTGCTTGAAAAATACGGCTTTGATCCAAAAGATCACAGTGCGTACATCCAGAAAAATATTAAACGATTTGAAAATCCGCGGATTCATGATGAAATCGTCCGCGTCGCCCGTTCGCCGATTCGTAAACTCGGACCACGCGACCGCCTGGTCAAACCGGCCCGGGAATTAATGGATCGCGGAATCGAAGCGAATGGATTAGCCTTAGGGATTGCAGCCGCCTTAACCTATTCCGATCCAAATGATTCAGAATCTTCTGAATTAAACACGTTCATCGAAGAACATGGGATTCGCCAGACGGTCACGACCTATCTTGGTCTGGAGGCTGAAGAACGTCTCAGTCAATTGATTGTCAGTCAATACGAACAGATGCATCCGATGAGTGATTCGATTGCGTGATAGAGCTTACTTTCAACCAGTCTCGTTTTTGCGGAGACTGGTTTTTTTATATAAAGACATGAAAATTGTAGCCAAACACTGTAAACATCGAGATGCTGTTGAAATTTCCAAATCTCTAACATAAATCAATAGTCTTGTGTATAACAGATTTAGAATATTCGTTATCGAATATTTTTTGTGGTTATTGCGATGTACGCTATAGAAACGGAACTATTCTCCGATCCGATTCTTAGTTAAGAGAAGGTGGCATTATGCAAAATTATAAAGTGAACGTATATATGGTAAAAGGCGCACGATTAAAAACCAATCATTCTTTGACAGCCAAACACTTGATTTATACAAGTCAATTTTCATCGCATACACCGGTTGAACTGCTTCATCAACTGCTGTTAAATCGTCTGACACTCGATCAGGAACAGAACCAGCACTTGATGTATACACTCGAAGTCAATACCGTCGTCGACCAATACGTGATCGATGTCCGTCTTTTTTCTGAATTAGACGTGTCGGACAAGGTGGAACGCGGACTGATCGAATTGATTGAACGAGAAGAAGTGAGACATATTCAAGCGCTTGAAATCGGAAAACCGGACTATGCCGAATTTGCTCATTTGGTTTTGCATGTTAAACCGGGAGCACTCCGTGTCGATCAAGAGAAAATGCAGCGTGTCTTCGACGGATCTGGTGTCAACGGTCAAATCATTTTACAAAAAGAGCGGATCGACAGCCGGGAACCGTGTCACTCGATTCAATTGTTAATCGGCGGGATGGAAAAAAGTTTATACAGTTTATCGCATTATCAACTAGATCCGCTGTTCCGGAAATACGGCTTAGTCATCCAGTCCTTAAATCTGTTACCATTTGATCTGTTTTTGATTCGTGATAAAGTGGCGATGTTATCGTCTGCTGACGCCACGCGGCTATGGATTGATGACATTACGACTTCCAAAAACGGCAGAAGCCATCAAATCTGCTTTAAGGACGGTCAAGAATTCATGACGGTCATCTGTGATTTACACGGTTCGATCCGCTCGTATAAATGTTCTTGAGAGGGTCTTTGACGTTTAACATGGTTTCATTTCGGTTAAATCCTTTAGAGAAGAAGCTGAAGCTAAAGAATTGGAGATGAAGGATATGTTATCAGAAAAGCAAATCGAGACATTCAAAACACGTTTGTTAAAGGAAAAAGATAAAACGGAGACCAATATCGAAAATCGTGAAGTCGATTACGATACCGGGGAACTGTCGAGCTACGATAACCATCCGGGCGATTCAGGAGACGAACTCTTTTTACGGGAACGGGATCAAGCGATGACGGACATGCAGGAAGAGATGTTATCGGACGTCGATCTAGCGTTGAAAGCGATTGAAGATGGCACGTACGGCGTCTGTAAAGTCTGTGGAAAAGACATCGAAATCGAACGTCTTGATATCATTCCGGAAACGTTGTTATGTATTGAAGACGCTAAAAAAGAAGAAGAAAAAGTCGGGAACGATCCGGCATCCCGTCCGAGTGAAGAAGCGGTTCTTGATCCGTCCGTCACGGCAACCGGAAAAGATATCGACGGGGCAACCGACGGATTCAGTAAGGTCGGTGAGTTCGGCAACTCAGACACACCTTCTGACAAAGAGGATGGTATTGACCCGACACGCTAAATTAAACGAGCAACACGTCCACCCGTTTTAGGAGGACGTGTTTTTTTATAAAAATTTCTGGATAAAAAATATCGGAAAATTTTGACTTTTATCAAACATTTGGTACGATAGAAACGAGAAGACATTTCGATAGGGTTAAAATGAAAGCGCATACATGAGGTACCTTCTCGTCGTTTGACCATTTTATTTGAGGGAGGAACAATCAGATGATTTATGAGATTCCAAACACGCAAGGGTCGAAGGTACAGTACAAGGATCGTTATGAAAATTTCATTAATGGCAAGTGGACGGCACCGGTCGGTGGAGAATATTTTGATAACGTGACGCCGATTACCGGGAAAGTGTTATGTCAAGTAGCCCGTTCAGGGAAAGAAGATGTCGAGCTGGCACTTGATGCAGCACATGCGGCAAAAGATGCCTGGGGCAAGACGTCAGTCGCAGAACGGTCAAACATTTTAAATAAAATTGCGAATCGGATGGAAGAAAATCTTGAGATGCTCGCCTATGCGGAAACGCTTGAAAACGGAAAAGCTGTACGCGAGACACTGAATGCCGACCTTCCGCTCGCCATCGATCATTTCCGGTACTTTGCAGGGGTCATCCGGGCGCAAGAAGGTTCAATCGGGGAACTCGACAACGATACGGTCGCCTATCATTTCCATGAGCCGCTTGGAGTCGTCGGTCAAATCATTCCGTGGAACTTCCCGATTTTAATGGCTGTCTGGAAACTGGCACCGGCACTCGCGGCAGGAAACTGTGTCGTCTTGAAACCGGCGGAACAAACACCGGCAAGTATTCTGTTACTGACGGAACTGATTGAAGATTTATTACCTCCGGGTGTCTTGAATATCGTCAACGGTTTTGGGCTTGAAGCCGGAAAACCGCTCGCGTCGAGCAAACGGATCGCAAAAATTGCTTTCACGGGTGAAACGACGACAGGACGGCTCATCATGCAGTATGCTTCGCAAAACATCATTCCGGTCACACTCGAGCTCGGTGGGAAATCACCAAACATTTTCTTTGCCGACATCATGGATGCCGATGATGCCTTCTTCGATAAAGCGATTGAAGGATTATTGATGTTTGCCTTGAACCAAGGCGAAGTCTGTACATGTCCATCGCGTGCCTTGATTGAAGAATCGATCTACGAACCATTCATGGAGCGTGTACTGGAGCGGGTCAAAGCAATCAAACTCGGCAATCCGCTTGATGCTGACGTCATGATGGGTGCCCAGGCGTCGAGTGAACAAATGGAAAAAATCCTCTCGTATCTTGAAATCGGAAAATCGGAAGGGGCCGAATGCCTGATTGGCGGCGAACGGAACCATCTTGACGGCGACTTGGCGGATGGTTATTACATTCAGCCGACAATTTTCAAAGGACATAACAAAATGCGGATTTTCCAAGAAGAGATTTTTGGTCCTGTCCTATCGGTCACAACGTTTAAAACAGAAGAAGAAGCGTTGCAAATCGCCAATGACACACTGTACGGTTTAGGTGCAGGCGTCTGGACACGCGATATGAACCGCGCATACCGCTTCGGACGGGCGATCGAAGCTGGACGGGTCTGGACAAACTGTTACCACCAGTACCCGGCACACGCCGCGTTCGGTGGCTATAAAATGTCAGGAATCGGTCGTGAAAACCATAAAATGATGCTCAACCATTACCAACGGACAAAAAACCTTCTCGTCAGTTACAGCCCGGATAAACTTGGTTTCTTCTAATCGAAGAAAGGATGTGGCGACATGGTCGAACGTGTACTTGCGACCGATGCCGGCTTGGAATTGATTGAACGGCTGAAAGCGAAACACGGACCGTTGATGTTTCACCAATCGGGTGGCTGTTGCGACGGCAGTTCCCCGATGTGTTTTGCGGAAGGCGATTTATTTTTAGGGGATCAGGATTTATTGATCGGCACAATCGGTGGTTGTCCGTTTTATATTCATGAGGATCAGTATGAATATTGGAAACATACACAATTGATCATTGATGTCGTCAATGGTCGAGGCGGAATGTTTTCTTTGGAAGGTGTCGAGGGCAAACGATTTTTGACACGTTCTCGTGCTTTTACGACTGAAGAATATGCAGAACTCACGGCATCTACCAAATCGTAATTCGATAAATAACACCTCGCTCGAATCTTTAAGGAATCATCCTTAAAGATTCGAGACGAAGGTGTTTTTTTGGGCGTAAAAACCTGAATGAGAGGTCACGTTTTATTTATAGGCGGCGTCACGTTATAATTAAAAGATATTTTACAAAAAGAGGAGGGCGAAACATGGCAACATTTCAAGAATTGACGTCAATTGAAGACGTAAGGGACTTTTATCTTCAAGAATCGGCAAGTTTCATTTATATTTCCAGTCCGGGCTGTGGCGTTTGTGCCTCGTTGTTTCCACAAATCGAACCGATTTTGGCAAATCATCCCGAATTTCGGTCTGGACATGTTGACTTGGTTACCGTCCCGGAAATTGTCGGAGAATTTTCGGTGTTTACCGCGCCTTCTTTGTTGTTTTTTGTTCAAGGAAAAGAACTTCACCGGGAAGCACGAATCGTTCCAATCGAACCGTTTACCCGGAAAGTCGAACAACTCAGCCGATTAGTGGCTTCGATGAACTGAAAAATCCAACATCGTCAGGAGGAAACAATCATGCGCTATCCCTTTTTAGGCTGGACCGGCCAAACAATCGGTGTGACAGCTCCGTCTTCCGGAGTGCCGGAAAACTTACATTCAATGCTCGAGGAAGCAACGTTGCGTCTCCAGGATCGGCAAATGGCAGTCACAATCGGACAAACGGTTTGGACGCAACATCAGGCGGAAAGCGCTCCGGCTCAAACACGAGCGGATGAACTGAATGAGATGCTGAAAAATCCGGAAATCGATGCAATCCTTCCACCTTTTGGAGGAGAACGGGCGATTGATGTATTACCGTTTTTGGATTTCGAACGAATCCCGGTAAAATGGTTGCTTGGGTACTCGGATATCAGTACGCTCCTGTTTGTCATCACAGTCAAGACAGGCATCGCGACAGCACATGGACCGAATTTTGTAGACATGCGCAGCGAAGAATGGGATGAAACGACGACAGCCTGGCGGCGAGTGCTGGCGACGCCTGCCGGAGGGACCGTCACTCAGTGGACGTCTGATCTGTATCAAACCAAATGGAACCATTCAGAACGACCAGAACGTTATATGTATCATCTTGATGCAACGACAGAGTGGAAAACGCTGGATCCGACACAAAAACAGGTATCCGGGCGGTTGCTTGGCGGGTGTCTTGAGACGATTCGTCATCTCATCGGAACGCCGTATGGAGACGTAGCAGCATTTCAGGAAAACCAGATTAACGAAGAACCGATTCTTTGGTATTTCGAAGTGTCGGAAGCGAGCGCTACTGACGTTCACCGTTCACTGATGCAGATGTATCTCGCGGGTTGGTTCGAGCGGACATCTGGAATCGTGTTCGGACGAACGGCAGGTGGTCGGACGATCGAAGATTATACGATCCTAGATGTCTATGAAACGTTTAAAAGACTGTTGAATATCCCGGTGTTTTACGATCTCGACATCGGACATCAACCGCCGCAAATGACACTCGTCAACGGAGCATCGGCAACCATCACGATTCAAGGAAAAGATTCTAGATTAGACATGACGTTTCAGTGATCTAGAAGAGGAGGACAGATATGGCGAGTCGGAAGTTTCAATCGTTAGCAGCGTATAAACGGATACACATCAATCCGGAAACACGTCGGATGACCTTACCTGAACCATTTTATGATGCATTACAGTTAAAAGATGAACTGATGTTGGCGCAGGTCGGTCAAGTGTTGATTATCCGCAATCCACAGGAAATCGTCACGACGGAAACGGATTTGCTGTCGGACATCGTCGACGAAGGTTTCACAGGACAAGAATTAGTTCAGGAATTTGCTTACCGAAAGGCACAACACGAACATCGTCTGCGGCAACAAATTTTACAAGAAGAAGATGCCGAGTCTTCGGCACAATTACAAATTGATTTATAAGAGCAGATGAGGAGTGGAAGCAATGCGAACACGAACAAAAATCGGCTTAGGTGTAATCGGTTCAGGGATGCTCGCGGCGAGTTATTACTTTTATGAAATGGCGATTGCGACCAATCCGAAACCCTTTTTATCCAACAACCGTGATTTGAGTGACGAGATGGTTCGTCTGATGCAACCGGGTCAAACGTGGATCAAAGAACAGCCGCTGGAGCTGATTGAAGTAAAGGCGCATGATGGATTAACCTTACGCGGGCATTACTTACCGCCGCTTGTTCCATCGAATCGGGTCGTCATTTTAGTTCACGGATACGGTGGAGTCGGAACAGACTTAGCCGGATTTGCGTATCTGTATCATCAAGCCGGTTTCCATGTCATGATGCCGGACAACCGAGGACACGGAAAAAGTGACGGGAACTATATCGGATTTGGTTGGCATGACCGTGAAGATTGTCTTCGGTGGACCGAGTACCTGGTGGCCCGTCTTGGACAAGAAAGTGCGATTTTCTTACATGGTGTCTCAATGGGGGGAGCGACCGTTCTGATGACAAGTGGTGAAGTTTTGCCGCCGCAAATCAAAGGAATTATCTCCGATTGTGCCTACACGTCGGTCAATGCCGTCCTTGCCTATCAAATGAAACGGATGTACCGTCTGCCCCATTTTCCATTTTTGACGATGACAAGCATTTTGACGAAAATGAAAGCAGGTTATTTTTTCAGTGAAGCGTCTGCACTTAAACAAGTGAAGCGGGCGACGGTGCCAATTCTGTTTTTACACGGTGGAGCGGATACGTTTGTTCCAACCTCGATGGTCTATGAATTGTATCAAGCCTGTCCGACAGAAAAAGAATTGGTAGTCATTCCGAATGCTGCCCACGCGATGGCTTACTTTGAAGATCCGGACACTTATGATGCGGTCGTCGAAACATTTGTCCGTCGGATTTTAGGCGAACCAATGGAACGCGTGTAAAAAAAATGCGTGAAATCGTTGACATCAAAAACACTATTTAGTATTCTAATAACATAAATAGAAGTCGTCGTGGCGGAACTGGTAGACGCGCTAGACTCAGAATCTAGTGGTGGCAACACCGTGGAGGTTCAAGTCCTCTCGGCGGCATTTTTAAGTGAAAATAGGAGTACTCTTCGTAAGAAGTGGGCTTCTATTTTTTTTATAAAAATTTTTGATTCATGTCCTTAACAAGTTTGTTCGTAAAATTTGAATTTTTCTGATAAAATATGTGTTAAGGAAAAGATTTTAAGGAAATTACAAGGGAGAAGGCATTTGTCTTCAAGAGAGGAGTAACAACATGAAAAAGCATTTATCGGTTTTATTTTTACTGCTCAGCTGTTTAATGGTATTGAGTGCATGCAGTATCGGATCACAGGACGAGGTGTCGAAAGACAAGACGTATAAAGTCGGAATCGATGTCACGTATCCACCGTTCGAATATAAAGACGGGGACACGTACAAGGGGATCGATATCGATCTCATCAAAGCCATTGCAAAGGATCAAGGGTTTAAAATCAAGTTTGAAGCAATGGACTTCAGCGGAATCATTCCGGCTCTTCAAGCGAACCAGTTGGATGTTGCAATTGCCGGTATGAGTATCACGCCGGAGCGGAAAAAAGTCGTCACGTTCTCCGATCCGTACTTTAAAGCCGGATTGATTTTAGTCGTCAAAGATGACAACAATAAAATCAAGTCGGTCGATGATTTAAAAGGACAGAAAGTCGCGGTCAAAAAAGGAACGACAGGTGCAAAATATGCGACGGACAATGCAGATAAACTCGGTATCACAGTCACACAATTCAATGACAGTCCAGCCATGTTCCAAGAAGTCAAAAACGGAAATGCTGCAGCATTGATTGAAGATTATCCGGTCATCTCGTATGCCAACAAACAACAAAATCTTGGTCTGAAACTCGTCGGAGACCGTTTGAACGGGGATAACTACGGAATCGCTGTCTTAAAAGGTGAAAACGAAGAGTTGTTGAAAAAAATCAATAAAGGACTGGCTAACCTGAAAGAAAGCGGCGAGTACGACAAAATCGTCGATACGTATTTGAAATAAGCTATTTGAACGAATGACAAGGGAGTTGAGTCACTGATGGAAGTCGCAAAAACGGCGTTTCCGTTTTTCTTGGAAGGGTTACAGATCACCCTTTATATCTTTATCATCGCGGTCATCGTCGGATTTTTAATCGGCTTGATCGTCGCATTGATGCGTTTATCACCACTTAAGATTTTAAACGGTATCGCCATCGTCTACATCGATGTTATTCGGGGAACCCCCTTTATCGTCCAATTGTTCTTTATCTATTTTGGACTCAACTCGCTCGAGTGGTTGTCCATGGACCGGATGTATGCCGGAATCCTGACAGTTGCGATTAATGCCGGAGCCTACTTTGCTGAAATCATCCGGGCAGGGATTCAATCGATTGATAAAGGTCAAACCGAGGCCTCACGATCACTCGGGATGACAGGACGTCAAACGATGACGCAAATTGTTTTACCGCAAGCCTTCCGCCGGATGTTGCCGACGATTACGAACCAATCGATCATCAGTCTAAAAGATACGTCGTTACTATCGATCATCGGGATCGCGGATTTGACGCAACAGGGACAAGTGCAACAGGCGACGACATTTGAACCGTTCATCGTTTGGACAGTTGTCGGTCTGATGTACTTCGTCGTCATCTATCTCCTTTCATTGTTAGGGAAATTCTTGGAACGGAGGTTTACACTGCGATGAGTATCATTGAAGTAAAACAATTAAAAAAGTCATTTGGTTCAAACGAAGTGTTAAAGGATATTTCGGTTGAGATTCAAGAAAAAGAAGTCGTTTGTGTCATCGGACCTTCAGGATCCGGAAAAAGTACGTTTCTCCGCTGTTTAAACCGGCTGGAGGATATTACAGGAGGGACCGTGATTGTCGATACACACGACATTACGGATCCGAAAGTCGATATCAATAAAGTACGGGAAGAAGTAGGGATGGTGTTTCAACACTTCAACTTGTTTCCGCATAAGACGGTGCTCGAGAACGTGACGCTTGCACCGATGAAGGTTCGGAAAACGGATAAAACTCAAGCGAAACAGCGGGCTTTCGAATTGCTGGATAAAGTGGGATTACGGGAAAAAGCGGATAATTATCCGGGTGAACTGTCCGGTGGTCAAAAACAACGGGTCGCCATTGCCCGTGCTCTGGCCATGAATCCGAAAATCATGTTGTTTGACGAACCGACATCCGCACTCGATCCAGAGATGGTCGGGGATGTTCTTGCCGTTATGAAGCAATTGGCACTCGAAGGGATGACGATGATTGTCGTTACGCACGAGATGGGATTTGCCCGTGAAGTCGGGGATCGTGTTCTTTTCATGGACGGTGGTTTTATCGTCGAAGAAAACATTCCGAGTTTATTGTTTGATTCTCCGCAACACGAACGGACACAGTCTTTTTTAAGTAAAGTTTTGTAAATGATGAAATGAAGCAGGAATGACCTTCAGGGAGGTCATTCCTGCTTTTTTTTGATGAAAACCCCTGTTTTCGCCTAGAGACGTTTCAATCATAAAGAACACAGGGTACAGTCATAAGAAAAACTTATACATTTGTGACGGAGAAATTGGGAATTCGAAACGCACTGACCTAAAAGAAGTAGTAATATAATAACTAAGGCAAACACTTTTGACATACAGGCCTTCGTTAAGGGTTATGTTCGGATGAAATGTCAGGAACATGACGATTATCGAATTTTTATGTCATATGATTTGAAAGCGCTAACAGGTAGAGAGCTGGAAACGTACTGATGCAGTACAGGAGTGAAACGAATGAAACGGGGGGAACCGTACATGGCAAGCCAGGACCAACAAGCATTTTATGGACCAAACCTTGGGTACATCATTGAATTGTATGAACGCTTTTTAGAAGATGCTTCTTCAGTCGATGAAGAAACACGGGCATATTTTGAACAAAATGGTGCTCCGGTTTCAGAACGTGTAACGAAGCAAACGGTCGAAACGGGAGATTTCGAAAAGTATTTGGCCGCGAGTCGATTAGCTGATCAGATTCGGGCGAAAGGTCATCTTGCAGCTGATATTTATCCGCTCAAAGATCATCCACGGGAAACAGAACTGCTCGAGCTCCGTCAATTCGGATTGACAGAAACCGATTTACGCGCCATGCCTGTCACACTCGTTTGTCCAGAACCACCGGCTCATCTTCAAGATGCTTTTGAAGGAATCGAGCACTTAAAGGCTCAGTACACGGGGGCGGCAGCGGTTGAATTTCAACATGTCGATGACTTGGATGAAAAGAAATGGTTGCGGCAAAAGATTGAACAAGGGGCATTGACAGCTAAGCTGACAATTGATCAAAAAAAGCAATTGTTCAAACGTTTAGCGGAAACCGAATTATTTGAGAAATATTTGCATAAAACATACGTTGGACAAAAACGTTTTTCAATCGAAGGACTTGATGCGATGGTTCCGTTACTCGATACGATTGTTGGACATCTGATTGCCAACGGATCGGAAACGATCAACATCGGAATGGCGCACCGGGGACGACTGAATGTCTTAGCGCACGTTTTAGGAAAACCATATGAAATGATTTTTGCAGAGTTCCAACATGCGCCGAACCATGATTTGGTTCCCTCAGAAGGATCAATCGGGATCACGTACGGTTGGACGGGGGACGTCAAGTATCACCTCGGATTAAACCGGAAGATGGAGCAACAATCGAGCAACGTTCGAATGACGCTTGCCAACAATCCGTCTCACCTTGAATTCGTCGATCCTGTCGTCGAAGGGTTTACACGGGCTGCGCAAGACGACCGCTCACAAAAAGGAGCACCTCGTCAGGAACAGGGAAAAGCGGCTGCCATTCTTATTCACGGTGATGCTGCGTTCCCGGGACAGGGGATTGTTGCTGAAACGCTTAATTTAACTAACTTAAAAGGATACAATACGGGCGGAACGATTCATATCATTGCCAACAATACGATTGGTTTTACGACAGAACCGACTGATTCCCGTTCAACACGCTATTCGAGTGATTTGGCAAAAGGCTACGAGATTCCTGTTTTCCACGTCAACGCGGATGAACCGGAAAGTTGTCTGGCCGTAGCATTGCTCGCTAGCGAATACCGTGCAACATTCAACAAGGACGTTTTGATTGACTTGATCGGGTATCGTCGCTTCGGACATAACGAGATGGATGAGCCGATGAATACGAATCCCGTTCTCTACGATTTAATCCATAAACATGATTCAGCACGCGTTCTGTATGCCAAGCAACTGGTAGAACAGGGCGATGTCGCAAAAGAAGATGTGACGAAGATTGAAGCTGACATCAATGAGATGATGAAAGCGGCCCGGGAGAAAGTCCCGAATGTGGAAAAAGAATACGGCGGAGTCATGCCGGATGTCGTCTTCAAAGGAGTCCCGCACATCGAGACAGGGGTTGCGGTCGAGAAATTGACGGACTATAACGAGCAACTCCTCGAGTGGCCGAGTGGATTTAACGTTTTCCATAAACTTGAGAAAGTCCTGAAACGCCGCACGGATGCGTTGACGACGAAAAACGGCATCGACTGGGGTCATGCCGAAACATTGGCATTTGCTTCAATTCTTTCCGATGGCACACCGATTCGATTAAGTGGTCAGGATTCGGAACGGGGAACATTTGCCCAACGAAACATTAATCTGAATGATGTGAAGACCGGCAAATCGTTTTCACCGATGCACAGTCTGAAGTCAGCAACAGCATCGTTTGCTGTATACAACAGTCCATTATCGGAAGCAGGCGTTCTCGGATTCGAATACGGCTATAACGTCTTTGCGCCGGAAACACTTGTTTTATGGGAAGCCCAGTACGGCGACTTCGCAAACTCCGGTCAAGTCATCTTTGATCAGTTCATCTCGGCAAGCCGTGCAAAATGGGGGCAGACGTCCGGACTTGTCATGCTATTACCGCATGGATACGAAGGACAAGGGCCGGAGCACTCAAGTGGCCGATTGGAGCGGTTCTTGACGTTATCAGGCGAAAAGAACTGGACAGTCGCCAATGTTTCAAGTGCGGCACAGTACTTCCATCTGCTTCGCCGTCAAGCCGCGATTCTTGGAAAAGAAGAAGTACGTCCGCTAGTCGTCATGACACCGAAAAGTTTACTCCGCCATCCACTCGCGACGTCCGATTTATCTGAACTGACAGACGGTTCATTCAAACGGATTGTCGAACAGGATGGTTTGGGACAAACACCGGAACAGGTTGAGCGGATTGTCTTCTGCAGCGGAAAAGTTGCAATTGACTTGGCAGAAGCCGTCTCGAAATCAGACGATGATTTCAACTGGTTGCACATCGTACGGATTGAAGAAATTTATCCATTCCCGGCCAAACAGTTAAACGCGTTGTTGGAACGTTATCCGAATGTCGGTGAATTTGTCTGGGTTCAGGAAGAACCGAAAAACATGGGAGCCTGGACATACATCGAGCCACGTCTTGAATCAGTTGCTATCAACGGAATCACAACCGTCCGTTACATCGGTCGTCGTCGACGTTCGAGTACAGCGGAAGGTGATCCGACAGGGCACAAAGTCGAACAGGCGCGAATCCTGACAGAAGCTTTGACACGAACGACAGTCGATCAACCAAGCACATCAGCTACTTCCGAAACAAATGTCTAATCTAAAATCAAGTGGGGTCAAACACGAAAAGTCTTAGGGGGACGAATTAACATGGAAATCAAAGTGCCAGAACTTGCAGAATCGATTACGGAAGGTACGGTCGCATCGTGGTTAAAACAGCCCGGCGATCAGGTAGAAAAAGGGGAAGCCATCGTCGAACTGGAGACAGATAAAGTCAACATCGAAGTACCGTCTGACGAAGCTGGAATTCTGTCTGAAGTAATGGCTGCCGAAGGGGATACAGTCCGCGTCGGAGAAACGATTGCTATCATTACAGCAGGTGGAGAAGCGGCACAACCGACAGAAGCAGCTCCAGCACCTGAACAAAAAGAAACACCTGTTGCACAAGAACCGAAAAAAGAACAACCGGCAGCCGTCGCAGCAACAGAAGCGACGTCACGCGCCGATCGTCCAATCGCTTCACCCGCTGCCCGGAAAATGGCACGTGAAAAAGGAATTGATTTAGCGCAAGTCGCGACACAAGATCCACTCGGTCGCATTCGTGTGCAGGACGTTGCGACATTTGAAGTCGCACCACGCGAACAAGCAAAAGCACCACAAGCTCCGGCACCGCAAGCCGCACCGCCTGCTGTTGCCCCTGGCAAACCGGAAGAACGGATTAAAATGTCGCGCCGCCGTAAAACAATTGCCAATCGCTTAGTCGAAGTGCAACAAACAGCGGCAATGTTGACGACGTTCAATGAAATCGATATGTCTGCTGTGATGTCGTTACGGAAACGCCGCCAAGAAAAATTCGTCAAGGACAATGAAGTCAAACTCGGTTTCATGTCGTTCTTCACAAAAGCAGCCGTCGCCGCTTTGAAAAAAATGCCATATTTGAATGCCGAAATTCAAGGAGACGAAATCGTGCTCAAGAAATTCTATGATATCGGAATTGCGGTTTCAGCACCGGATGGTTTAGTTGTACCGGTCGTACGTGACGCTGATAAAAAGAACTTCGGTGAAATCGAAAAAGATATCATCAATCTGGCGGTCAAAGCCCGGGACAACAAACTCGGTTTATCGGATTTGACAGGCGGGACATTTACGATTACAAACGGTGGAACGTTTGGTTCATTGATGTCGACACCAATCCTCAACGGACCGCAAGTTGCGATTCTCGGAATGCATGCAATCAACCTGCGTCCGATCGCCATCGACGCCGAGCGGATGGAAAACCGTCCGATGATGTATGTCGCGCTTTCCTATGATCACCGGATCGTTGACGGGAAAGAAGCCGTGACTTTCCTGAAGCACATCAAAGATTTGCTCGAAGATCCGGAATCATTGATCTTTGAAGCCTAATCGAATATTCCTGCTCCCTGTTTCTGTAACTGAAGCAGGGAGTTTTTGTGTACCGGATTGAGCGGATATGACAACTCTGTCATCGAATCTAAACAGAAGATTACATGGAATTCATAAATCCTTCATTGAAAGCCGATAAGATACATCTGTACGTTACTTCAAAGGGGGAACCATGAATGTTGAAACAAATCGGTGTCACGGTAGTCGCGGGAATGATTGTCGCAAGCAGCACAACGAGCATTGAAGCAGCGGGGAAAGCAAAAGGACTGCTCGATCCAAACCGGATTGTCAACATTGCTCACCGCGGAGCATCCGGGTATGCACCGGAACATACGATGACCGCATATGAGATGGGTCATAAAAAATTCAAAGCCGATTATATTGAGATTGACTTACAAATGACGAAGGACGGTCAGTTGATTGCGATGCATGACGAGACGGTCGATCGGACGACAAATGGTACCGGCGCCGTCAAGGATCAAACACTCGCGCAAATCAAACGCCTCGATGCCGGCAGCTGGTTTAACGAATCCTATCCGGCCTATGCGAAGAAAACATATAAGGGATTGAAAGTGCCGACGTTAAACGAAATTTTTAACCGGTACGGCAAACAAGCCAATTACTATATCGAGACGAAATCACCGGAGGTTTACCCGGGGATGGAGAAAAAACTATTAGATACGTTACGACGTCACGGATTATCGAGCAAGCAGGTCAAACCGGGACAAGTCATGATTCAATCGTTCAGTCGGGACAGCTTGTTGAAGGTGAAGCAATTAGATCCGAAACTTCCGCTCGTCCAGCTTCTTGAGGCACCGCAAATGACGGATATGACTCCAAATACATTAAAAGCCATCAAGTCTTATGCGGTTGGCGTCGGACCATCTTTTAAATCATTGACACGAGAAAACACCAGACAAATCCGAAGTGCAGGGTTGTTACTGCATCCGTATACCGTCAATGAGAAAGTAGATATGAAACGGATGCTCGATTACGGTGTAACTGGCGTCTTCACGAACTTCGCCGATCGATTTAACGAAGTATTGCAACACCCAAAAAAGAAATAACTTCCCCGAAAGTCAGTTTCCTTTTCAGGAAATTGACTTTTTTTGTTCAGATGACATCTAAATCGCTTTCCGTTACGTATACTCATAAAAGCACATTCTTTTTTTTCGATTGGTATCGAACATGATACGATGTAACAACAGTGTTAAGTGGGATTTTAAACGGGTTCCATGAACAGAGAATGGAGAGGAATGCAATGCGAATCACTCAATATACAGACTATGGACTCCGCGTTCTGATCTATTTAGGTATTCATCGCGAAGAAGTGACACCGATGCCGACGATTGCCAATCATTATGGGATATCTTCCAATCATTTAATGAAAGTCACGCAACAATTAACGAGGCTCGGGTACGTGGAATCGACACGTGGACGGACTGGGGGTCTTCGGTTAATTCGCGATCCGGAAGAAATCAATATTGGGAAAGTCGTTCGTGAGATGGAGCCGATGGATATCGTCGAATGTTTTGCGGCAGACGGGCATTGTGTCATCGAACCTCAATGTCAACTCAAAGGGATTCTCGGTCGTGCGTTGCGCGCCTTTATCCGTGAACTGGAACAACATACATTAGCCGAACTACTCAAAAACCCATACGAACTGAACTTGTTATTTGCAAAAACGGATGCCAACCCTTCACGTTAAGTGAACGGGGGCATCCATTTTTTGTATACTCGTCTAGTTTAGTAAAAAAAGTCCACTCATTTTAGTTTTGGACCGGACCGTTTTTTAGGAGTGACATGTTCCGGATTTTTGGCAAGGTCATCTTGAACAGATCCTTTCCACAACGGAACATCACTGTAATAGGCGGCGCGGGCAATTAAATGTCCGCCGATTGGTGCTGTAATCAAAACAAACAGAATTCCGAGCAGGACGCGGGAAGAGAAAAATCCATCTTCCACGACGAAATAGATGATGACGCCAATGAGGATGCTCATGACGCCGAGTGTCGCACTCTTAGAGGCGGCATGCGCGCGCGTGTAGAGGTCAGGTAACCGGATAAGGCCAAGTGCCGTCACGAGGCTGAAAAATGCCCCGATCAACGCAAAGGCGGCTACAAAATAATCACTGATTGCGGTCACGTTCGATGATCTCTCCTTTCTCGATGAATTTAGAGAAGGCGACGGTCCCGATGAAAGCTAATATCCCAATCAATAAAATGACTTCAAGATAGTCGCTTGTCCGAAGGATGATGGATACGAGACCGACGACGGAAATCAAGCTGATCCCGATCGAGTCGAGAGCGATGACCCGGTCAGCTACGGATGGTCCTTTGATGACCCGGTAAAATAAACCGAGCATGGATAGAAAGACGCCTCCTAAAGCGATGAATAGTAACATCTCTAACATTAGCGGCTCACCTCCAAGATGGCTTTCTCAAAACTGTTGCGGATCGAGGCGACGGCATCATCCGCCTCCGGCATGTGTAGGGCATGAATGTACAACGTTTTGTTATCGTCCGAAATATCGACGACCAATGTCCCCGGTGTCAACGTAATCAGCATCGATAGCAATGTAATTTGCCAATTGTGTTCGAGTTCGGTTTCATAGGCAAAGATACCGGGCTTAATATCAAGACGCGGTTTCAGGATGATGGACAGCACCTGAAGGTTCGCAACAACCAGTTCATATAAAAAACGAATGAAAAGTCGGATCAAGGCGATGAACGGTCCGAGATAAAACCGGCTGCTGAAACCCCGTCGCATCGCGAACATCGCAATCAATCCTAGTAAATAGCCGATGATGAACGATGACGCCGAGAAGGAGTTAGCAAGAAACATCCAGAGGAACGCAAGCAAGATGTTGAGTAATAACTGAAATGGCATGGGTTAATCCTCCTTCAGTACAGCTTGAATATAGATTGAGGGGTCGACAAGTGGATCGACCGCCTGCGAGATGAACGGCCGGACCGCTTCCGTTCCGATACCGTACAAAACGGTAATTCCAACCAAAACGAATGCCGGTGCGAGCAACTGCTTCATCAGGTGGTGTTTCGGACCACTGTAGGTTTTCGGTGTTCCCCAGAATCCACGGATGAAAATCTGCATCACGGAATAGAGCACGAGCAGACTTGAAATCAAGACGACGAATGGACCGACTAAATCCCCGGCTTCGAAACCACCCCGGACGATGAGCAGTTTTCCGATGAAACCGCTGAGTGGCGGAATTCCGGCGAGCGACAATGCAGCGATGAAATACGTCCATCCGAGTAAGGGATAGTCTTTGATCATGCCGCCCATGTCTTTTAGACGACTTGATCCGGCAATACCAATCATGACGCCGATCAGCAGGAATAAGGCCGCCTTGATCAACATGTCATGGACCAGGTAGAACACTGCTCCTTCGAGCGACTGACGGGTCATGACGGAGACACCGTATAAGATGACACCGACTGCGACGATGATGTTGTAGATTAAGATCTGTTTGACGTCACGTGTCGCCAGCGCACCGATGACACCAATGATGATTGTTGCCAGTGCAAGCCACCCGAGAATTTGGTGCGTAAACTCTTGCTGGTGCGAAAAAAACAGGCTGTATGTCCGCAAGATCCCGTAGACACCGACTTTCGTCAGTAATGCACCAAACAGTGCGAGAACAGGTGTCGGTGGTACTTGGTAGGAGCCGGGAAGCCAAAAGTACAACGGGAAGATGGCACCCTTTAAGCCAAAGACAATTAAAAACAGAACCGCGATGACACTGAGGATACCGGGTTGATTGATTTCAGTAATCTTTTGTGAAATATCGGCCATACTCAGGGAACCGATGACACCATATAAAAAGGCAACCGTCATGACGAACAATGCGGATGAAATGACGTTAATCAACAAATACTTCAGCGACTCCCGAAGTTGGGCCGGCTTGCCTCCAAGAACAATCAAGACGTAAGACGAAATCAGAAACACTTCGAAAAAGACGAACATGTTGAAAATATCACCTGTCGTGAAGGCACCGTTGACACCGACGAGTAAAAACTGGACGGCGATGTAATAGTAAAACCGTTGATGCAGATCCGACAAATAATAGATCGAATACCAGACGACAAAAAAGACAAGTAAGCTGGTCGTCAGGACGAGCAAGGCTGATAACATATCCGACACGAGAGTGATACCGAACGGAGCCGGCCAACTACCAAGTGTGACGGTCAGAATGCCATCTTGGCGGATACTGTAAACGAGATAGACGGCTGCAACGATGGTCAAGAAGGTCGAGACGAGTGAAAGCGTCCGTTGCAGACGGAGACGACTCGGAAACAGCATCAAGATGACCCCGGTGATAAGTGGAATCAAAAGCGGTAGTAACGGTAAATTAATCATGCGTATCGGTTCCTTTCATTTCCTCCAGATTGTCTGTTCCCAGTTCCTGATAAGCCCGATAAGCAAGGACAAGGAAAAATGCGGTCACCCCAAAGCTGATGACGATAGCCGTCAAGACAAGCGCTTGTGGCAGTGGGTCCGTATACTGGGTGACTCCGTCTTTGAGGACGGGAGCGGCACCAGTCTTCAAACCGCCCATCGTCATGACGAGCAAATGAGCGGCGTGACTGAGTAAACCCGTTCCGATGATGATCCGTAAGACACTTTTTGAAAGAATGAGATACACAGCACACATCGTCAGGATGCCTGCTGCAATCGCCATGATGATTTCCATGCGTTAATCACTCTCCCCAATCGTTTGAATAATCGTCATCGTCACACCGACGACGACAAGATACACGCCTAAGTCGAACAGCATCGCCGTATGTAAGGACGTTTTTCCGAACAGCGGCAAATTAAAATAGTCGTGGGCATGTGTGAAAAATGGTTTGTTGAACAACAGGGCACCTGACGCTGTCAGGACGGAAATCAACATCCCGATAGCTGTCATCTGTTTATAATCGACGGGCAGGATTTGCCGAAGCGTCTTGATATCAAAGGCAAGCAAGATCAAGACGAGTGCGGAAGCCGTTACAAGACCGCCGACGAAGCCGCCGCCCGGTGTGTAATGACCGGCGAAAAACAGGTAGACGGCAAACAAAAAGATGATGAACGTGATGAACGTCGTCGCAGATTCCAAGATGACGTCGTTCGTATGTTTTTTGATCGGATTTTTCATTTATCGATTCCTCCTGTCTTCCGGAAATTAATCATCGCGTAGATACCAAGACCGGCAATTGCTAATACACTGATTTCAAACAACGTATCAAAACCACGGAAGTCGACGAGGATGACGTTGACCATATTACCGCCAGCGGCTAAGTCCGCCACGTTGTCGATGTAATACTGGGCAATCGAAGCGAATGAGCGTTGGCTGAGTGAAGCCAGTGCGACCAACGTGACGCTTAATCCGACAAGTGCCGAGATGGCGGCATTGCCGAGTTTAAACTTAATCCGTTCCTCTTTCCGGCTGATTTCCGGCATATGATAAAACACAAGCAGGAACAGGGCGACGGACACCGTTTCGATGACGAGTTGCGTTAAAGCCAGGTCCGGTGCCCGGAATAAGACGAAGAACAGAGCGACCGTATAACCGACGACACCAAGCAGAATAATCGATGTCAAACGGGACCGGGCAAACGTAATCGACAAGGCGCTGCCAACGAGGACGAGGACTAAGACGACTTCATAAGTGTGAACCGTACTGAGCGGATTCACATCAAACCGGAAGGCATCAAGGAAATACAGACTCGATAAAACCAAAACGACGATAAAACCGAAGATGTAGACCAAGTAAGACCGCATGTAGCCGGTCATGACCGTATCATGGATAGCGGTCGATGTCCGTTCACCTCGACGCAACAATGCGTCATATTGATGGTTGAGTGAGACCTGTTTCGGCATCCGGTGATACAACGAGCGCCATTTCGGTAAAGTCAGGAATAAAAACGTACCGACTGAGATAATCAGGACGGTTAAGAACAGTTCCAGGTTAAATCCGTGCCAGAGTTTGATCTCGACTGGAATCGTCCCGCCATTTGCGATCACTTTCGGTAAAATCGCTTCAGCGGCCGGGCGGATCAACGTGTTCGACAACAGGTTCGGGAACAAGCCGATTAAGATAACCAATGAAACGAGAACGAGCGGCGGAATCAGCATGCCGATCGGTGCTTCATGCGGTTTTTTCGGCAACTTGTCGAGTTGTCTTGGACCGAGGAATGTCCGGTAAACAATTAAGATACTGTAGACAAACGTAAAGATGCTGCCGATGACCGCAACGAATGGGAACAAGAGTCCAAATGTATCGAGATGGAACAATCCGGACTCTGATACTTCGAGCACACCGGTTAAAAACATTTCCTTACTCAAGAAACCGTTGAAGGGCGGGACACCCGCCATCGACAACGCTCCGATGGTCGCGATCGTAAACGTCACCGGCATCAGTTGCGATAAGCCGCCGAGTTTTCGGATATCCCGTGTGCCGGTCTCGTGATCAACAATCCCCGCCATCATGAAGAGACTTCCTTTAAATGTGGCATGGTTAATCAAATGAAAGACGGCAGCAACGGTCGCAACCGTATAGAGGCTGTCCGGTAAGATTTCGACCTGTAACGCAGCTGCTCCGAGTCCGAGCAATGACATGATCAGACCGAGTTGGGAAATCGTCGAATACGCTAAAATCGCTTTTAAATCGACCTGCTTGACGGCGTTCAGCGACCCCCAGAAGAGTGTGAACATTCCGACAGACGAGACCAGATAAAACCAAAGTGGTGTTTCAGCAAAGATGGGACTCATCCGGGCGACGAGATACAGACCGGCCTTGACCATCGTGGCCGAGTGCAGGTAAGCACTGACCGGGGTCGGCGCTTCCATTGCATCCGGTAACCAGATATGAAACGGAAACTGGGCCGATTTTGTAAAAGCTGCCAGTAAAAACAGGACAAGCGACACGGTGAAGAGCGGATCACTTGAATAAGTGCCGACCGTCGCCAGCGATTCCCGGATACTGAATGAACCGGACAGCAGCGACAGCAGGGAAATCCCGCCCAGCATCGACAAACCACCGAATACAGTAATGAGCATCGACTTTTGTGCACCGTAACGGGAGCGTTCCCGCTCGTACCAATAACCGATCAAGAGGAAGGACGAAATTGATGTCAATTCCCAAAATAGATACATGACGATCATATTGTCAGATAAGACGATTCCGAGCATCGCCGTCATGAAAAGAAGTAGGTAAACATAAAAATTATGAAGAGCTTCTTTTTTGGCATCGAGATAATAGATGGAATACAGGACGACGAGCGAACCGATTCCGGTAATCAACAACGCAAACAGCAGACCCAGGCCGTCAACGTAAGCAGTAAAGTTGATGTCGAGCGAAGGAATCCATTTCATCGTCGCAACGACTGTTTTCCCGGCCATCGTCTGGCTGAGGAATTGACTGAAATAGGCGACCAATATCAGCGGAACGAGCAAAACGAACCAGCCGGTGTGCACCGATCGAATTTTTTTATACAGCAATGGAATGAAGAGACTGACGACTAGCGGCAATAAAATTGCGAAATGAAGCAATGACACATGATTCCCCCCTTTTCATATCGTTCATTTCATCGAAAAAAATGAAAGAAGGACGTAGTACGCAAGCGAGCAGTCGTGCTTGTGACGAGTCCTTTTATCCAATCATTCGATTCTTATGAAGCATCTGTTAAAAGTATAACGTAGATTTCGGCTCTCTGCATGACGCGAACCTTCATGATGTAGTGCAGGAAAGCGGTTTTTGATTAAATTATTAAATATGTAGGAACACGGCAGAAAAATGAGAAAAAAAGTTCAAAAAAATTTTAAAAGACGAGAGCAATTTGATTACAATGGTCTTTTTCAGGGAAAACCAACTAAGTCTAAAAATTCAGCGAACAGAGGTGCCGTCATGAAAAAGTCATTTAAACAAGGTTTGTTCATTGGTGGAATCGCAGCCTTATCTGCGTTAGTCATCAAGCGTTATAAGCAAGCGGGGGATTCGTCAGAAGGGTTCAGTGATCCAGCTGCACTCGATCGTCAACCGAGTATCGATGCCAAAAAGGATGAAACAGAAGTTGGATTGACACAACTCGATTCGATTCACCGGGCAGATTGGCAAGCCAATGGTTTTCCGCAAACTCATGCTGAACTGGAACGTCTAGAAAAAGAAGATAACCAGTAAAAAACACGCTCTCGTCTGAGAGCGTGTTGTCATGTAAAGAATTAAGCGCTTGTCGAAACGAGTGCTTGAATTCGTTCGCTGTGTGCAGCATAGGAAGAGAGATGCTCAAATTGATGTAACGTTAGAGTCGTCATCCGACTATGGCCTGTACTGGATTCAAGAGACAGGTATGCTTCGTTTTGATCTTGACCACCACCGTCAAAACGAATTTTTGCCGTGATTGTCCGTCCATCGCTCGCTTGCATATAAATATCGTAACCGCCGAAATCAACTCGGTTGAAGTGGTTAGCTTCGCTTACGATTCGTTTAAAAGTTTCAATCAATGAATATGACATGCTATTTCCTCCTTATGTGAAAACTATGTGACCTAACGAGCAATCACCAATCAGTATCGGTTATGTATTTTCCCAGTATGTAGAAAAATTAAACCTTTTAAATGAATCTTTATTTTTTTAAGTTTTATTTGCTATGAAACGCGTTTCATACTTTATGATAAATCACGACAGCGCGTGACTATCGTAAACGATGGGCGTCAGCTGAGTAGTAGTGGAGAAGACCTGTTCTTTTCTAAATAGAGGTCTTAAAACGTGTCAGATGCAGCTGAAAATGGAAGACACAAAAAGGAGTTGGATGTAAGTCCAACTCCTTTTTGTGTCTGAAAACCGGTATTAAACCGATTTGTTAATGAGTCGATAGTTAAAGTTCGACGTTGTGATAGACTTGCTGGACGTCTTCCAAGTCTTCCAGCGCATCAATCATTTTTTCGAACTGTTGGACGTCTTCGTCAGATAACGTCACTTCGTTTTGGGCGAGCATGACAAGTTCGGCAACTGAGAAGTCTGTGATTCCCGCTTCTTTCAGCGTTTCTTGAACCGCATGGAATTGTTCTGGCTCCGCGTAGATGATGACGGACTCTTCTTCCTCCAGGATGTCACGCACATCGATATCCGCTTCCATCATCAATTCTAGGACATCATCAGCTGATTTGCCTTCAAAAGCAAAGATGGCTGTCGCATCAAACATGTAAGCGACCGATCCACTGACACCCATGTTTCCGCCGTTTTTACCGAAAGCGGCCCGAACATCTGAAGCTGTCCGGTTAACGTTGTTCGTCAATGTTTCGACGATGACCATTGAGCCGCTTGGTCCAAATCCTTCGTAACGTAACACGTCAAAGTTTTCTTCTGCGCCGCCTTTTGCTTTTTCGATGGCACGATCGACGATAGCGCGGGGGACACTATATGTCTTCGCACGCTCGAGAACCACTTTTAACGCCTGGTTTGATTCAGGATCCGGCTCCCCTTGTTTAGCGGCAACATAAATCTCCCGACCAAACTTTGCATAGACGCGACTTGTATTTTTGTCTTTCGACGCCTTTTTTTCTTTAATGTTATTCCATTTACGACCCATCAGAATCCACTCGCTTTCACATGACTTCGATTTAATTAGGAACTTATTGGTTCCTTCTGCCTCATCAGTATACCGCATAAGTTGTTGATTGCTAAACTGAAAAGATAGCGAAATACGTGTTTTTTCATGATTAACGTTTACAACCAGTCTGAAATCGGGAAGTAACAGAAGATGAAATCTAGCGTGTGAGAGGAGAGGGACTATGAATAAAGCAGCTGTGTTTCACCGGGCCCTGTCTCCGTATGTCTATACATACGATCGAGATACGGTACATATCCGCCTGATGTCGGCAAAGGGAGACGTGAATCGTGTCGAATTGATTTATGGGGATCCTTATGAATGGGATGCGGAAAAAGAAGAAGATCGGGATTGGAACTTTGACCCGGATAAAGAGAAGTTTTGGAAAACGGCGACGGCAGAGATGACGTTCGCGGGATCGGATGCGACACACGATTTTTGGTTTATCGCGATTCAGCCGAAAAAAAAGCGGATCCGTTACGGTTTCAGAGTTCATGTAGGCGGTGAATCCGCCGTTTACACCGAGCGCGGGTGGTACGATGAGGTACCGCTTGATCACCCGGGCTACTATTTTGCCGTTCCATATATGAATGCGGTAGATGTATTTGACGCTCCGGCATGGGTGAAAGATACGGTCTGGTATCAAATTTTTCCGGATCGGTTCGCAAATGGGGATGTAACGAATGATCGGCCGGATACAACGCCATGGGGAACGGAAGCACCAGCCTTTGATAATCATTTCGGAGGCGATTTTCAAGGGGTGATTGATCATATCGATTACTTAAAAGCACTTGGTATTACCGGCATTTATTTTTGCCCGGTCTTTGTCGCACCGTCCAACCATAAATACGACACTCTCGATTATTTACGTCTGGATCCGAGTTTCGGGACAGAAGAAACTTTTCGGGAAATGGTTCGACTGCTTCATCAAAATGGAATCCGGATTTTGCTGGATGCGGTCTTTAATCATGTCAGCGTCGAGCATCCGGCCTTCCAAGACGTTTTATCTCATGGGAAAGAATCGCAGTATGCGAACTGGTTTATGATTGATTCGTTCCCGATCCAATCAACACCGGTACCCAACTATGAAGTATTTGCCTTTGAAAGCAATATGCCGAAACTCAATACGGCCCATCCGGATGTGAAAGATTATCTATTAAAGGTGGGTCGTTACTGGGTGGAAGAGTTCGGGGTTGATGGCTGGCGACTGGATGTCGCGAGTGAAGTGGACCATGCTTTTTGGCGCGAGTTCCGGCGGGAAGTACGGGCTGCTAATCCCGAAGCGTATATCGTCGGGGAATGTTGGACGGATTCGCAAGGGTGGTTGCTCGGTGATCAGTTTGATGCTGTCATGAATTATGGATTGACGGAAGCCTTTTTAACCTTTTTTGCGACGAACGAAAGTACGGCCTCTGCATTCAGTCATGCCGTCGTAAGGAACTTAAACAGCAACACGATGAATGTCAACGAAGTGATGTTCAATCTCGTTGATTCCCATGATACACCTCGTGCCTTGACGCGGGCAGACGGGAACCTCGAGCGGATGAAGCTGTTGATGTTGTCGCTGTTGACGTTCACGGGAAGTCCGGTCATCTATTATGGTGATGAAATTGGTTTGACGGGTGGCCAGGATCCGGATAACCGGAAGTGTATGGTCTGGGATCCGGCCGAACAAGATGCGGACCTCTTGGCGTATATTACGCGGTTGATTGATTTACGGAAGCAGCATCCGGGTCTCGCCAATGCCAGCGGCTATCAATTCGAGCAACTGAATGATGCGTCGGCAAGCTTTCTGATTCGTCGCCAGTCTGATGAAGCGACTTATTTGATTTTGTTTAACAATGGTTCAGAGGACGTGCATTTTGATTTGACAGATCCAACCGTTGATTTGATGGACGGCCAACGTTATACAGAATCGGTCACTGTAGGCGGGGTGTCCGGGAAAATTCTCCAAATAGAACAAGAATAACCGAACAAAAAAAAATCTGTTCAGAAAATAGTCTTTTCTGAACAGATGTTTTTTATATGCTTGGAAAGACTCAGAAAAACGGATGAATCAGCAGACCACTTCTCAATTTAGGTTCGAACCAGGTCGACTTCGGAGGCATGACTTCGCCCGCATCAGCAACTGCCATCAGCTCAGTTAAGCTTGTTGGATGGAGATGGAACGCGACGGCCATCGTACCTTGGTCGACGAGTTGCTCAAGCCCGGTATAACCTTTCACACCACCGACGAACTGAATCCGTGCATCCGTCCGAGGATCTTCGATTCCGAGAAAGGGTGTCAACAATTCATCTTGAAGGATGGCGACATCGAGATCCTCTTTGACAGAAGGACGGTTTTTTTCATAATCGAGTGTGTACCAAGTCTGTTTGAGATACATTTCAAACCTGTGTTTTTTTGTTTCTGTCGCGTGTCCCTTGGTAATAGTGAACCGGCTACTGATTCTTTCCAGCAAGTCATCGACGGACTGACCGTACAAATCTTCGACAACGCGATGGTAACCTTGGATGTTCAATTGATCACTTGAGAAAGAGACGGCGAGAAACAGTCCGGCATCCTCGTGAGGATTCAACCGTGCCACTTGTGCGGCTGCTTCCGCCCGGTGGTGTCCGTCAGCGATATACAGGTGATCATGACGGGCAAACTGACTACCGATCGTCATCATGGCATCACGGTCCGTGACTTTATAGATCGTATGCTCAATCCCGTCTTCCGCTGTAAATTGATAGAGTGGGGATTGTTTGGTCTGTTCCTTGACGACTCGATTTAGTTCGTCATCCGGATGATGGGCAAGCAAAATCGGACCGGTATGAGCAGCAAGCGACTGAACGTGCCGGACGCGGTCCCGTTCTTTATCAGGCCGTGTGAATTCGTGTTTCCGGATGATGCCTTGGTCGTAATCCGTGACAGAGACACAACCGACAAAACCGGTCTGCGTATGCTCACCGTCTGTCAGGCGATAGAGATAATAACTCTCGACATCATCTGTTGTGAGAATGCCCCGTTCAATCGCTTCCTTGAAATGAAGGGCCGCTTGTTGATACACGCGTGGGTCATGGTCGTCAATCAAGTCCGGTAACGTCACTTCTGCCTTGTCGATTCGTAAAAAGGACAACGGACGTCGGCGGACTTCCACCCGTCCCTCCGCCCGATTGAAGACATCATACGGGAGGGAAGAAAACGATTCTGCATATTTGGGGTTAGGTCGCAAGGCATGAAAAGGTTCAAAAGTAGGCATAATCATCGCTCCTTAAAGTAATCTTGTTTTTAACACACCGGGAATGGTATTTAATTGTTGTAATGAGATGATTTCATCCAGATGATTATCGATGTCGATGATCGTATAGGCAATGCCGCCTTTACTGCCGTTGATCATGTTGGCGATGTTGATTTGTTCAGTCGCAAGGACGGAAGCGATTTGACCAACCATGTTCGGGATGTTTTGGTGCGCGATCGTGATGCGTCGTTTACCGGAATACGGTAACTCAACAGACGGGAAGTTGACCGAGTTCCGGATGTTGCCGGTCTCAAGGAACAGCTTCAATTGATCGACGGCCATGATTGCACAATTTTCTTCTGCTTCGGCCGTCGACGCGCCGATGTGCGGCAACGGGATGACACGAGGAAGAGAAAGAATGAAAGCATTTGGAAAATCAGTGACATAGTTAGATAACCGCCCTGATTTCAACACCGTTGCCAAAGCCTGTTCGTCAATTAATTCACCACGTGAAAAATTGAGTAATGTTGCTCCTTGTTTGACTTTTCCGAGTAACCGTTCATCGAGCAGATGGTGGGTGGAATCAATCAACGGCAAGTGGAGTGTAATATAATCACTTGTCGCGAGCAATTCTTCAAGATTGGTGACGCGGTGAACCTGATTCGAGACGCGCCATGCAGATTCGACGGACATATGCGGATCGTAGCCGGAAACCGTCATTCCGAGTTCATGCAGTGTATTCGCTAAACTCGCTCCGATGGCACCGAGTCCGACGATGCCGATCCGTTTTCCGAGTAACTCCGTGCCGGCAAATTGTTTTTTGTTCGCTTCAATCCGTTCCGGGATGTCCGGTCCACGCAGGTTGTTGGTCCATAAGATACTCGGGATTAATTTCCGTGCAGTCAGGAATAAGCTTGCGATGACCAGCTCTTTCACGGCGTTGGCATTTGCGCCGGGGGTTGAGAAAACAGGAATTCCCCGATTCGCCAATTGGTCGAGCGGGATGTTGTTGACGCCGACACCGGCGCGGGCGACCGCTTTTAAGGAAGGCGGGAACTTCATGCCGTGTAAATCTTTACTGCGAACAAGAAAGGCATCCGCTGTTTCGATGTCTTGTTTGACGACGTATTGATCGGTGAAGCGTTTTAATCCTTTTTCCGACACGTCATTCCAAAGTTGTACATGATGCATTTAACGTTCCCCCTGTTCGAATCGTTTTAAAATGGCAATAAGGGCATCGACGCCTGCAGTCGGCATCGCGTTATAGAGACTTGCGCGCATTCCTCCGACGGAACGATGTCCTTTTAAATTGACGAGGTGATGACGTTCTGCAAATTGCAGAAATTGTTTATCTAAATCCGTTTGACCGGTAGTGAAAGGAATGTTCATCCGGCTCCGGTCCGGCAGGGCAACGTGATTTGAAAATAGGACAGATTGGTCCAAGTACGCGTAAAGGGAGGCGGATTGCTTGTGATTACGCTCGACGACCGTATCGAAACCCTGATCCTTAATCCATTCGAGGACCAGTTTCGTCAAATAGATGCTGTATGTGGGCGGTGTATTGTATAAAGAATGATTGGCGGCATGTGTATCGTACCGTAAATAGGAACCTAAACGGTCCGGTGTACGTTGTAAAAGCTCATCTTTTATGATGACGAGCGTCATTCCGGCTGACCCGAGATTTTTTTGAGCCCCCGCATAAATCACATCAAACTGACTGACATCAATCGGTTCCGATAAAATGGAGGAGGAGAAATCAGCCACTAACGGAACATCGACCTGTGGAGCGTCGGTAAAAGTCGTTCCTTCAAGCGTATTGTTCCATGTGAGATGCAGATAATCCGCGTCAGAATAAATGGGACCGGCCGGAATCGAACGGTAGTTGTCCGCATTAGATGAAGCAACGATACCTGTCTTTACAAAAGCCGCGGCATCCTGCATCGCTTTTTGTGACCAGCTGCCTGTATCGATGAAGTCGACACGTTGCTGATTCGTCGCCAAGTTCAGTGGTAACATGGAAAATTGAAGCGTTGCTCCGCCTTGTAAAAACAAGACATGGTAATGATCCGGAATCTGCAAGAGTTCCCGAAGTAAAGCCTCTGTATCCTGAAGGATGTTTTCAAACAAGGTAGAACGATGACTTAATTCCAAAACGGATTGTCCAGAACCTTGGTAATTCAGAAGCTCAGATTGAGCCTTAAGTAAAACCGGTACCGGTAGTACTGCCGGACCAGCTGAAAAATTAAAAACCGTCATCTAATTCCGCCTCCAGTAATTTTCAGAAAATATTCACAACTAAAGTGTAACGGAATGAAAACAGTTAATCAAACTTCATTTCAAAGGGAATTTGAATTTTTTGGAACAGGGGGAGCGTTCGACAGAAAAAGACCAGTTCTCCTAAAGAGAGACTGATCCGATCGATGTATCTGAAGAAAGTATGGAATTCAGGACGGATCAAGTGGCGTAAGTTGATGAAAGTGCCACTTCCAGCCTTCGCTCGTCCAGTGATAAAGCGAAACACTTCGGAAGCGACCGACATACATGCTGCGACCGTATGAGAAATGATCTTCCACGATTTCCTGTACCAGGGCCGTCGTCTCGAAAACTTCGACGATAATCGACTCACTGAGTTGATCGCTCCACTGAATTTGATCCGGATCGACATAATGATCGAGATACGTCTCGGCATCGAACTGCCGGCCTTGTCCGTCAACAAAAGAAAAATCAGGTGATAACAATTGATGCATCTCTTTTCGGTTACCTTGCATCAAATAATCATGACGGTTTGTCAAGAGGAGTTGAAGCTGTTCATGTTTAGCTGAAGTTTCCATGAGAATCATCCTTTCGTTCTTACCTGAATGATGAGATTTCAAAAAAGATAAAACAAAAAAAGACCCTGCAACAGCAGAGTCTTGGAAAATTAAAGTTTAGTAACGTTAGTTGCTTGTGGTCCACGTTGGCCTTCTTCAACTTCAAACGAAACTTCTTGACCTTCGTCAAGTGATTTGAAACCGTCTGTTTGAATAGCTGAGAAGTGAACGAAAACGTCGTCGCCGCTTTCACGTTCGATGAAGCCAAAACCTTTTTCTGCGTTAAACCATTTTACTTTACCTTGTTCCATGTGTGTTGCCTCCTGCGTATGGCTGAGCCATACTGATTATTACTACCGTGATCAATTTCATCGAGTCAAAAGTGTAACCTTCATATCTCCACCGAACAACAATAATTACTTAATAATATAGCACGTCCGGTTTGAAAAAGATAGGGGTAGGCGGAAAAGAATTAAAAAAGAGGATCCGCAGCTACGGATCCTCTCAGGGAAATTAAAGTTTAGTAACGTTAGTTGCTTGTGGTCCGCGTTGGCCTTCTTCAACTTCAAACGAAACTTCTTGACCTTCGTCAAGTGATTTGAAACCGTCTGTTTGAATAGCTGAGAAGTGAACGAAAACGTCGTCGCCGCTTTCACGTTCGATGAAGCCAAAACCTTTTTCTGCGTTAAACCATTTTACTTTACCTTGTTCCATGTGTGTTGCCTCCTGCGTATGACTGAGCCATACTGATTATTACTACCGTGATCAATTTCATCGAGTCGAAAGTGTAACCTTCATATCTCCACCGAACAACAATAATTACTTAATAATATAGCACGTCCGGTTTGAAAAAGATAGGGGTAGGCGGAAAAGAATTAAAAAAGAGGATCCGCAGCTACGGATCCTCTCAGGGAAATTAAAGTTTAGTAACGTTAGTTGCTTGTGGTCCGCGTTGGCCTTCTTCAACTTCAAACGAAACTTCTTGACCTTCGTCAAGTGATTTGAAACCATCAGTTTGGATAGCAGAGAAGTGAACGAAAACGTCGTCGCCGCTTTCACGTTCGATGAAGCCAAAACCTTTTTCTGCGTTAAACCATTTTACTTTACCTTGTTCCATGTGTGTTGCCTCCTGCGTATGACTAAGTCACACTGATTATTACTACTGTGATCAATTTCATCGAGTCGAAAGTGTAAACTTTGTATCTCCACCGAACAACAATAATTGTTTATAATATACCATGAAAAAATGAAAAAAGGAAGTAATAAACAAAAAAAGTGGCAATCTCCCCTAAAAATATCAAACTCACTTGAAGAAAGGTTATTCCTTGAAGGAATGTATGCATGCAGTTCGAATATCTATAAAATGTTCTTCTTCATATAAGAGGAACAAAATCGCGAAAGGATTAATGGATCGGTTCGCGCTGGGATCGGGCTTGTTTTACAGCAGTAATCAAATAGCCGTGAATAGTAGAATGTTGGTTCGGGCTTGTCCAGACATCCTGAAAAATTTGTCTTAACGTAAGTTGAACTCTTTTTTCGTCATTCAACATACGTGTGAGAAGTAAGTATAAGGACTTTTCGTACCGATCGTATAACGCTTCGAGAGCGTGCTTATTTTTTAATTCGATTTGTTTAAATAACTCTGTATCTGTATTTATACGCATGCTCTCCTCCTTTTAATTGTTTACAACACGTTTGTAAACACTTTGTTACTTATTCAGATATTTTATAATTTTCCCGAAAAAAGAATTCTCAAACGCTTTAACTCTCTAAAGTTAAAGAATTATGAATTCATACTATTTTTTTAAGGAGGAAATTAATCATGGGAACCATTTTTCTTCGACCATATCAACTGTCTGATGCAGAACAGCTACTCCGGTTAAGCCTCCGGAATCAATTACATTTTGAATACTGGATGCCTGTAAAACCGAAACCGGATAGTTATACATTGCCGAAGCAACTGGAACGAATCGAACAGATGCTTGAAAACAGTTTGGCGGATCGATCATATGCCTATGGAATCTTTTTAACGGAAAACAATCAATTAATCGGTGAAGTTTCTGCAGCTTTTGTCGAACGGTTTCCGGCAGAGACATGTATGATCGGATATCAATTGGACCGGGAACACAATGGAAAAGGAATTATGGCGGAAGCTGTTCGACAGGCGGCTAAACTTTTATTTGAGACCCATCAGTTTCACCGTCTTCGGGCGGAAGTGATGCCGGAAAACATCGGTTCCATCCGTGTGTTAGAAAAAGTGGGATTCAGAAGAGAAGGGCTTGCGAAAAAAAGCTTGTACATCAACGGTGCATGGGAAGATTTTATTTTGTTCGCGCTGTTAAAAGAAGAGTTTGCACCCGGTTAACAGATCCATATCAAAGTGACGTCGTCCTGATGACTGGGCTATAGAAGAAACGGAATCTATCTTTTTTAATGATAAATCAATGAAATGGTCAATCGACAGAGTGAAATAACCTTAAATCCGAACATTAAGTGCTTTTATTTTTCTAAAAGTATGTTTTTTGACGAAATGTTTTTGACAAACCATTAATTGTTCGTTACAGTATTATAGTACGAACGTTAAAGTGTTATTCATAAAAAATATTCGTTATTTGAGGTGTTAGTGATGGATGTAGTATTTGATTACGAAGATATTCAATTGATTCCAGCTAAATCAATCGTCGGAAGTCGTTCGGAATGTGATACGACGGTCGAATTCGGAGGACGACGCTTTAAATTGCCTGTCGTGCCAGCTAATATGCAGACGATCATCGATGAAAAAATCGCAACTTTTTTAGCTGAAAACGGCTATTTTTATATCATGCACCGGTTTGAGCCGGAAACGCGACTGAACTTTGTTCGCACGATGCAGGAACGGGGATTGATTGCTTCCATCAGTGTCGGTGTGAAAACGGAAGAATATGCGTTCATCGAGACATTGGCACACGAAGAATTGACGCCGGAATATATCACGATTGATATCGCGCATGGACATTCAGAAGCGGTCATCCGGATGATCCAACATATCAAACACGTGTTACCGGACAGCTTTGTCATCGCAGGTAACGTCGGGACACCGGAAGCTGTTCGCGAACTGGAACATGCCGGCGCAGATGCAACAAAAGTCGGGATCGGACCAGGGAAGGTTTGTATCACGAAAATCAAAACGGGATTCGGTACGGGCGGATGGCAGTTGGCAGCATTGAGATGGTGTGCCAAGGCTGCCAGTAAACCAATCATTGCAGATGGTGGCATCCGGACACACGGAGACATTGCTAAATCCGTCCGTTTCGGGGCGACGATGGTCATGATCGGTTCATTGTTTGCCGGACACGAAGAGTCTCCTGGTGAAATGCAAGAAGTCGACGGTTTACAGGTGAAGGAATACTTCGGATCCGCTTCGGAATTTCAAAAAGGTGAAAAGAAGAATGTCGAGGGTAAAAAGATGTTCGTTGAATTTAAAGGAAGTTTGTCCGACACCCTGATTGAGATGGAACAAGATTTGCAATCGGCGATTTCCTATGCCGGCGGCAATAAACTGCAGGCGATTCGAACGGTTGATTATGTCGTTGTCAAAAATTCGATTTTTAACGGCGATAAAGTGTATTAAACAAGTCGGAGTGGGACCAGCATGGGGTCTCACTCCGATTTTTTTGCAGTTTATTGTAAACGCTTACTTAAAAGGAAAACGGGTAAAGATAATGGTGCATATTTTCAGAATATTTTATTTGAAGGAAGTGGATGAATTGAGTCAAGAGATTACGACTTACTTAGCAGACAAGTTCAATACGGTCCGGAATCAGACATTAACCTTGATTGAACCGTTGGAACAAGAGGATTTTGTAATTCAGGCAAGTACGGATGTCAGCCCGCCGAAATGGCATATTGCCCATACGACATGGTTTTTTGAACGGATGATCCTTCAAGAGTATGACGATACGTATCATGTTTTTGATCCGGTATACAACTATTTATTTAATTCCTACTACAATTCGATCGGTCCGTATCAACCGCGCCATCAGCGAGGGGTGTTGTCACGTCCGACCGTCAAGGACGTCATTGCTTATCGTGAACATGTCGATCAGGCAGTCTTGACATTGTTGCGACAAGAACGAGAGACGGCCCTTCAACAGGTCATCGAGCAATTGGTCGAAATGGGACTGCAGCATGAACAGCAACATCAGGAGTTAATCTTGATGGATGTAAAATACAACTTCTTTACTAATCCGTTATTGCCGGCGTATCAGACCCGACAAGTCGAGCGGCGTGGAACAGCTCAGTCGCCGCCGCTTACGTTTACGCGATTTGAAGGGGGGCTCGTTGAAATCGGTCATGAGGGTGCGGGATTTGCCTTTGACAATGAAAGTCCGGTTTATAAAGCGTGGTTAGAACCATTTGAACTCGCAACACGCCCCGTCACCAACCGTGAGTTCATGGCATTCATTGAGGCGGGCGGGTATGAGCAAGCTGAACATTGGCTGTCGGACGGCTTCCAAGTCGTGACGCAACAACAGTGGAAAGCACCTCTCTACTGGATGAAAGATCAACAGGGTGACTGGTCCATCTTCACATTGAACGGTGTTGAACCTTTGCAGTTGGATGAACCGGTTTGTCATGTGAGTTTTTATGAAGCCGATGCCTACAGCCGGTGGTGCGGGAAACGTCTACCAACTGAAGCCGAATGGGAATACGTCGGGCGGCAAGTTGATCAACAGGGGAACTTCATGGAACAAGGTTCCTATCATCCCGTTCCGGTTCAAGACGCGAATCAGTCGGTGAACGGCATGTTCGGTGATGTCTGGGAATGGACGGCAAGTGCATATGCTCCGTATCCGAAAAGTCGACCGCTTGAAGGAGCACTCGGGGAGTACAATGCCAAGTTCATGTGTAACCAGATGGTTCTTCGCGGCGGTGCCTGTGTGACTCCGGGTAATCATATCCGTGCGACGTACCGGAATTTCTTCCCACCTGCTAAACGTTGGCAGTTCAGTGGCTTCCGATTGGCGGGTGACCTCTAAATGCGGCAACAAGTCGAAAGTTTTGATATGTACACGGATCAGCAGAACATGCTCCAAGAAGTATTACACGGTTTAGCGCAACCTCAAAAGGTGTTGCAAGCAAAATACTTTTATGATCAAACCGGATCGGAATTATTCGAACGGATTACACAGCAACCGGAATATTATTTGACGCGGACGGAAATCGATATTTTATCCGAACACCAAACGGCCATTGCAGATTGTATTGGACCGGTCCACACACTGATTGAGTATGGAAGCGGAAGCAGTCGTAAAATCAAAAGTTTACTCAGTTCCCTCCATCAATTGGAACAATATATGCCAATCGATATTTCGAAAGATTTTCTAATCCAATCCGCGCATCAATTATCTCAAGATTATCCGGGACTCCGGATTAAAGCGGTTTGTGGTGACTATTCTGCCCCTTTGCATTTACCGATTGAAGATAAACAAAAAAAGGTGATTTTCTTTCCCGGTTCGACAATCGGAAACTTTAATCCGCAGGAAGCAGCAGACTTTTTACAACAATCGAGTCAATTGCTGGAGAAGGGAGACGGTTTCTTAATCGGAATTGATACAAAAAAAGAAACTAATCTGCTCCATGCGGCTTACAATGATCGAGCTGGCGTTACGGCACAGTTTAACTTAAATATCTTGCGGCATATCAATGAAACACTTGGAGGGACGTTTGATGTAGATTTGTTTGAACATATCGCCTTTTATAACGAACAGCAGGGGCGGGTTGAAATGCATCTGAAAAGCCGGATCGATCAAATCGTCACGATTGCCGATCAGCGCTTTCCGTTTAAAGAGGGGGAAACGATTCATACGGAAAATTCCTATAAGTACAGTCAGGAAGAATTTCAATGGTTAGCCAAACAAAACGGATTTACTCCAATTAGATGTTTTACGGATGCAAAGCACCATTTCAGCGTACACTACTTGGAAAAGACGCGGATCTGATTGAAACGATAAGGGCTGAAACATCAGTCCGTGTCATAAGCCAAAAAGAAGGGATTGCTCATCTGTGACGATGGCGATTCCTTCTTTTCGTTCAAGACAGCGCGTTGTCTGCTGACTTCTGCTTTTCAGTGTTAACTCAGTCGACTACCGTCAGGAATCGGATGTTCCGGACACGCCAGTACCGGCATCAGATGATCTTGTGTCCCTAGTTCGAGAACACGGCCGGTCGTACCGGCAACGATTCCCGGAACATTCAGCAGGACCAAAGCCTGTTTCCCGACGATTTCTTCGTACTCGAACCGGGATTCTTTCCAATCCAGAAATATGGCCTGTTGAAAGTCTCCAAACACAATCAACAGATTTAAAAAGCCGGGTTCGGCATCTGAAACATGGAGGGAGCGGATGGTGCCGACGCGAATATCCAGTGTTTCGAATTGTTCAGGGGTCACCATATCTTTTATCGGGTGCACATCCAAAACTCCTTTGAATTTCATTTTATAAGAACGTTTGTTCCTTTTTTAGAAAGGGTATACCTTTACTATAGATGGAGATATGTGAATCATCAGCAGGTTATTGCAAAAGATAATCGTTCAAATCAATGTCCAAATCTTTTCCTGATGCCAATTTGGATAACTCCTGACCGAGATACGGACCAATCGTTAAACCGGAAGCCCCGAGACCATTGGCGACAAGGACATTCGGATGAGTCGCCAGTCGACCGATGACAGGTAAGGAATTACTCGTATACGGGCGAAGACCGACCCGCATTTCGTTGATGTTTGCTTCTTCCAGTACCGGTGCGACCGGAATGGCACGTGTCAATAAGGCGTACATTCCTTTAACAGTCGGCTGAAGATTGTAATCGAGCTGTTTTTCATGCGTCGAACCGAGTGCGAGTTTTCCATCTTCGATCGACACGAGATACAAACCGCGTTGTCCCATGATGACAGGCCAATCTTTTGATTGTTCGTTCGAAATATCCAAATGAAGAATCTGTCCTTTTTCGGCACGAATATCAAGACGCGTTTGCAACGGTTCGAGTAATTCATTAATCCAGACACCGGCCGTCAAGATGATTTGATCGGCATAATGGATGTCGGGCCCGATTTGAACCCCTTTGACGTGACCGTCGACGACGACTAGCGAAGCATCGGCTTCAAGAACGGTAGCCTGGTGTTTGATTGCTCCGCTTTCTAAGGCTGCCCGTAAGGCACGTCCGTCGACACGGGCTCCTCCAGAGACGAATAAGGCGTCCTCAATCGACTCAATCAAGGGAAACATTGTTCGGACTTGATCAGCCGTCAACCGTTCAATTTGTTGGATCGCCGGTGCTTCCGGGAAACGATTTTCTGCAATCGTCTGCATCTTTTCAATTTTTGACGTCTCATGTAAGGCGATGGTTCCGACTTTTTGATAGCCCGTCTTCGTTTCACCGAGTGCTTCCAGTTCTGGAATTAGCGTATCGTAATAATGAGCACCGTTATTGGCTAGTCGATACCAGGCTTTGTTGCGTCGTTGTGTCATCCAGGGACAGATGATACCAGCTGCGACATGAGTGGCACGTCCGGCTTCTTTCCGGTCAATCAGCAGGACCGTTGCACCTTGTTTCGCTAAATGATAAGCGGTCGATGTTCCGAGGATGCCGGCACCGACAACGATATGGCTGTACATGTTTTTCATCTCATTTCTAAAGTGATCTGTATCAAGTGTAAAGAAAAAACAGACAAACGACAAATCCGATCGATTCAGCACATTATAAATATGGGGAATGATGGGAAAGTAAAACTATTTATCAAAATGTTTCGTATACTGAATATAAACCGATATTTCACACAAAATATACGATTAGAAACGGTCCAATCAGGAAACATACCCTTATAGGCATTAGATCCCGACATCATCGACTCGAACATGTAGTCACCATTGAAGGAGGGGAAGGCAATGAACATTAGTCGCGCCATCGTACGCAAACGCTACACGGATCACACTTTGTTTTATTCTGCCATCCTAATTTGGAAGTTGCTCTTCTTCCTGCCCTTGCTCATGTATGTCAACAGTGGGTCGGACAACGTTTTTCGTCTTTATTTTGTACCTTATTTGACGGTCATCGTTTTATTTCGTGTCATGACCTATTTTGCCACGTATAAAGCGTCTTTTATGGAGATGACCGAGATGGGATTATCCGTCTTTTTAATCATCGCGGATTTTTATTTAATTGCGTTGTTTGATGTACCGTTACCGTTCGCGATGATCATCATGCTGTTATCGATTTTACACTTTACAGCTGCGTTTAGTCGGTTCCGTTGGTTCCGCCGCCGGTTATGGCTAAATCGTCATTTAGAGATTTTAAATTTTTTGACCGATCACGGAGAGACCCCCGTCAAAATTGCTGTCGTTTCGGAAGATGAAATGCTTGTGACAACAAAAAGTGGTAAAGAATTTACGTATCGTCATGTCTACTGGAATGGCTTTTACTTCGAACGGGGATAAAGCAGGGGGACTGTAGTGCTGAAATAGGGCTGCAGTCTTTTTTTTATGGAAATCGAGCGGATTGTTTGCGATACTGTGTGAATAAACCGTAACGAAAAGAAGGTGAATGTTCATGATACGCTGTCTAATGGTGACGACAGATCATCAGGTTTTAGTGGATGATAGTTTAAATCGTCTTCACGCACCCGGTATCAAATGGTATTTTGTCGATTTTAATCAACCGACGGAGCAGGAAAAACAACAGCTGGTGTCCGCTTTTGATTTTCATCCGTTGGCCCTTGAAGATTGTTTTCAATACTTGCAGCGTCCTAAGTTAGAATATTACGACGGATACAGCTTTTTTGTGTTGCATGCCCTGGATACGGAGTCACTCAAAGGAAAAGAGATTAACCTGTTCGCCAATGAGAATTATGTCGTTTCTTATCACGAGGAGCCGTCGAGTGAAATCGATGTCGTGTTTCAAGCTTTCCAGCGTATACATAATAATCCGGAACAGTGGACCATTGAGATCGTTCATAAAATCATGGATAAAATCGTCGATGGTTACTTTCCGATTGTTCATACGTTAGAAGATAAGATTTTTGCACTGGAAGGACGGTACGAACAGCGCGGGAATGATAAACGGATCATGGAAGATGTATTTGAGATTCGATCCGATTTGTTAGTCGTCGCCCGGACCATCTTACCGATGCGGGACTTGTTGTACCGGGTCGTTGAATCCCGTCGGCTTGCGATTAATGCAAATAAAAAAGCGTTTTTTCAGGATATTTATGATCATCTGCTTAAGCTGAACGAGATGATTGAATACAACCGGGAAATGACGTCTGAATTCCGGGATAATTTTATTTCACTCAACTCCTACCGGATGAATAATATCATGAAGACGTTGACGATTTTTACGACCATCTTCATGCCATTAACGTTCATCGCCGGCATCTACGGGATGAATTTTGAACATATGCCCGAACTGACGACGCGTTTCGGCTATTTCTTCACACTGGGAGGGATGGCAGTCATTGCGATGGGAATGATTCTATATTTCAGAAAAAATCACTGGTTTGATGAGTAAGAGGAGGAAGTCAGATGGACATTCGGCAATTGACATTTTTTACGACAATTGTAGATCATGCGTACAATTTAACACGGGCTTCCAAGCATCTTCGTATTTCACAACCGGCGCTCAGTCAACTGGTGCGGGAATTTGAAGAGGTGGAACAGGTAGAGTTGTTTTTGCGTCACCATGGACGATTAACCGGTCTGACGGACGCCGGACAGCAATTTTATGAGGATGCCCTGAGTGTTTTGCACGGACATCAACAAATGATGGAACATCTTCACGAACGGTCGCGTGTCATCCGAGGGAAAGTCCGGTTGGGGATTCCACCGGTCATTTTGCCTGTCCTTTTTTCGCAACTGATTCCGAAATTGATGGCGGAACATCCCGGGATTGAGTTGGAAATCATCGAAGAAGGCGCATTTGAATTGAAGCGCCGCCTGTTGCTCGAAGAACTGGACCTGGCGATTTTAATTGAACCGGGGGAATCCTATGGCATAAAACGGTATCGATTGATCGAGGATGAGGTCGTCGTCGCGGTGAGACCGAGCCATCCGTTAAGCGAGGCCAAAAGTGTCTCTTACCGTGATCTTTCAGCGGAACCGTTGGTCATCCTCAATGATAGTTTTATGCTGCATCATCAGATTTTATCCCAGTTCCGGCACGTACAAGTCGAACCGCAGATCTTTTTTACTTCCGGTGCGTGGGATTTGTTGATCGGCATGGTGCAGGAACTCGACGTCGTGTCGATTTTGCCGGAGCCGATTCTCCGATTTCATCATGCGGAAGACATCCGGATTTTACCGTTTGACCCCCCGATGCTATGGGACGTGTCGTTAAATCATTTAGCAGGAATCGAGCAGCGTCCGCTCGTGCGGCACGTCCAGGACTATGTCTTACATTATTTTAAATCCTATTGGCCGCATCCGTCCAATCGTGGAGAAAGCGTTAAAAAGAACCCGGATCAGCCACCTCTTTTCTAAGAAGTGGAACTGATTCGGGTTCTTTGTATAGGAATGGGTCCAATCATGGAGGGAAATTAAACGGTTTGATTCAGATGGCTGATGCTCGAATAAGCTTGTTTGAATTGTTCGAGTCGGTCCGTCGTCGCCAAACTGTTTCGTTCCATCTCGATTTGTTTTTGTAACGTTCCGGATAACGCGGTGTACATCTCGTCGAGCAAGTGGGCGATGTGTTGCTGCGCCAGTTCGCGTAACCGCTGCTCTTCCGTTTCAAGATAAGATGCCGCATCCGGTTTCGTCAACTGCATCAAGGCATCTTTTAATTGTTCTTTTTCATTCCGTTCAAAAAAGGCTTTCGGATTACGAAAATACTGTTTGACAGACTGGTACGGTGTCGCATCTTGGAAAGGACCCTCAAAATGGACGGATGTCATCGCCGGTGCTTCGAACGGCGAAAGCTGGAAAGAAGGGTTCAACTTCGTCGCATACCGCTCTTCATCCTGGAAGCGTTGGACGAGAGCTGTTTTAATCCAACCGTCAATCCGAAAATGAGTCACGCGTAATTCTTGTTCGAAATCATATTTCAAAAAGCCGAGTAGCTCGACCAATGCTTCGTGTAAGGCTTGCTGCTTTGTGGCATTCGCGAAGCGGACAGGATGATATGCTTCTTTAAAGAAATCCGGAAAACGGTAATAGATCCGTTGGTTGACATGATGTAACAGTTCATGAATTTCAGCGAATAAGGCATGACGGAGTAAATCGGTCCGCCGGTCTGAAAAGTGTGTGTCGATCGTCTGACTCAAGTCGTCCAGTTCTTCTAGCCGTGTTTCTTTTCGGGCGATGTTGAATTCGGTCTGTTCCATCAATTGGCGTAAACGATGGACGGTTTTCTCCGTTTCTTCCGACAATACTTGAACGGCCAGTCCTTTGAGATCCCGTTCCAGGAACTGATGGAAGGCGGATTCAAAGACTGGCAGACCTGAATCCAGCGTGCGGTCCATCTGCTTCTCGGCTAATGCGTGAAGGCTTGAGACGCCGAACAGACGAGGCGACCGAATACCGAACCGTTGTAATTCAGTCCCGACGTACTGCAGGACTGCTTGTTTTTCAGTGTCGTTTTGTGCCAGGTCAATCGCATTGACGATGAAAAACATTTTGTCCAGTTCAAACGCATCTTTGACACGACCGAGCTGAATCAGAAACTCACGGTCGGCACGGGCGAAGGCGTGATTGAAATACGTCACGAATAAGATAGCGTCCGCATCTTTGATGTAGTCAAAGGCAACGTCGGTATGACGGGCATTAATCGAATCGGCACCCGGTGTATCAACGAGAGTGATCCCAAGGCGGGTCAATGGACTATCGAAGTACAAATCGATGACATCAACAAAGCAACTGAGATGCTCTTGTGCGACATAGTCCGTAAACGTCGTTTGATCAACGGTTTGTATCGTTCCGACGAACGGCGAAACAGACGGATACCCTGTTAAAAAGGCACGTAAAAAAGAGGTATCCCGCAATGTATGGTCCGGTTGAGATTCAATCCAATGTGCTGCTTCCTGCAAGGACGTAATCGTCACGTCAAAAGCCTGAAGCAGGTCATTTAATTCGTCGACGAGTTCCTGTTCCGACTTAAAGCGGATCGTCGCAGTACCGTGCGGATGTACCGTACTGACCGGATTGATCCGGTTGATCGAAGCGGTCGTCGGATTAGGTGAGACAGGCAAGACCGGTTGTCCGAGTAACGCATTACAAAACGACGACTTGCCGGCACTGAACGCACCAAACAAAGCAATCGTGAACGTACTGGAGGAGACACGGTTCAGTTTGTCTTGCAGGTAGGCGACCGTGTCTTCGAATCCGGAAACGGATGCTAAAATCGTTTGGATCTGTTGTATGTCTTCCAACGTATAAGCCCGTGTCTCCTCGACGTCTTGTGAAAGAGTTGCTTCTTCAGCAACGGCGACTTCCTCGATTACTTCCTGCGGCTGGAACGGAACTAACGCTTGCTCGGCTTGGCTCAGTTCCTGTTGCCATTTCAAGACCTGTTGTCGAGCCGTTTCCAGTTGTTGGTTCGTCGGCGAGTCCGCCTGTTCAAGATACATTTGGAGCAATTGCCGGGAGTCGGCTTCGGTTTTCAACAGCTCACATTTTTGGCGTAATGCGGCTTGTTCCGTCAGCAAGTCCTGTTTGACGTTGCCATCTGTCTGTTCCAGTTCTGTTCGAATGCTGTCACGCCAGCGGTTCGTCTCTTTTGTATACCAGTCGACCGTCAAACTGACGACACGATTCGTAAACTGGAGGACTGACTCACCGGTAATCGTGATACCTTCCTGGACGGCATCCTCGATGACGCGGAGTGGCGGGTCGAGTGGATAGGTATCAATCTGCATCGTGTGCTGATCAGATAAGAGGCCGGCTTCCGCTAAAGATTGTTTCATCAACTTCCGCAGATGCAAAGCGATTTCAGATGTCGTAACGGAGCGGTACGCCCGTATGAGTTCGTCCGCGACCTGTTGCTGGGTGATCTGCGTCTTTTTGGCACTTCTGAAAAACCCGACTTTAAAGGATGCTTGTCGTGTTTCCAAAAAGGTTCGCATTTTTTCACGAAGCTCAAACGGCATTAGTGTAGCATTGCGCAATAAGCTTTCCCGGTGCTGTGAAAAACGGCTGACCCACTGTTCCGGTGCCATCAGTTCGAGTTGCAAATCGAGCTGATGCAACTGTTCAAACAAGGCTTCGGAGTGTTGCCGCTCTGACGAAGTGATGAGTTCGTCCGTCGACTGGACCGCTTCTTCGATGCGTGTTTCAAGATACGATACGTGTTCGGCGTGTAAGGACTCCAGTGTCGTAACAGCTGATTGCAATAATTTCGGCTGGACGTCACGAATGCTTTGGTCGACAAGCTGTTTAACGGTCAGGAAATCATTTTCCGGATGATCCGCTTCCCGTAAGCTCGTAAAGAAAATTCCTTTAGGCTCGACGCCATGGGTTGCAAATGACTGAACGACCGAACGCTTAAAGGCGGCAAACGATAGTTCGCCGGACTGGTGTTTATCGATTTGATTGACGATCAAATACAATTCAGGCACGGAAGTCAACAATTCACGGGTGACAGTGAAATTCAATTCGGATTGGACATGGTTGTAGTCCATGACGTAAAAAATCATGTCCGCTAAGTGTAAAGCTGACTCCGTGGAAATCCGGTGGGCGTCATCGACGGAATCAACACCGGGCGTATCCATTAAAACGAGTCCTTCCGGTAAGCTTGAACCGGCATGTGTGATATCGATCCGTTCGACGGTGCCGTCCCGTCCTAATGTCTCAAGATGCGGTAAGTCGGTTGCGGCCAACTGGACGGCAGGACGATCATGAAAATGGACGATGGCCGCATCCTGCTCGTCCCGACGTAATGTGACGATATTGGCACTGGTCGGAATCGGGCTGGTCGGTAAAATGGACTCGCCCGTCAAGGCATTGATCATGCTGGATTTCCCGGCAGAAAAATGACCGGCGAAAGCAATCGTAAATTCGCGTTTTAATAGTTTTTCGGAAAATTTATTTAATTTGTCGAGTCGGAGTTGATCCGACGAGGGTTGAATCAATGTCGTGAGAAGCGCGGTCGCTTCAATGTGATTCGTTAACCGTTCTTCAAATGAGCGCATACGTGTGAAACCCCTTTCTTACAATCCAGTTTCAGTGTATCACGCTTATTTTGGTTCCGTCATCTGTTCATCCGTAAGTTCTACAACCGAGTGTGAAAAGGACCTTCAAGACTTACGAATTCTGCAAAATGGTATATGATGAAAAAAGAGCATATTCAATCCAATTCATCGGTCATGGACAGTAAATTCGTGAGGAATAAAAAAAGATTGAATTCCTGAGAAATAAGGAATTCAATCTGCTCGATGGTGACGTTTTTTTATGAAAATCACCCGGTTGTATCAGGGACAATCATTTCCGATTCGTCCGGAGATTGTTCCGTTGTCTGCATCAGACGTAGAAGGTGGAGTTTAAACAGGTACATGACGAGCAGGTGAATGTTGGCCTGCGTCGATTTGTAAATGATCCACGGTAAGGCCGGTACATACTCATGAATGGCAATCAGGCACTCCTGGGATCCTGGAATCTGTCGAAACTCAATCCGCCCTTTGCTGCCTTCCTGAACTTGTGCAAACAGTCCGCCGGTAATCCGGTACGTCGCTTGCTCGGCATCTTGAAACGGATCTTTTGTTAATTCAAGAAGCGGTGCATCGACGAACGGCACTTGAATCTTTACGACGGTCTCATTCGCAATGCTTGAAGTCAGGAACGGCTTGGCGAAAGAGGAAAGCCACGATACATAGTTATCGGCTGCCCAGTTGGCATCGCGACCTTCCGGCAAGCGGACGCGCTGAACAGATCGCACATCAAGCGCTTCCTCTTTTTGAGAGGAATGACCCGACTGTTTCTTCTGTTTCTTTTGGTCCTTTTCTTCCTGCTCTTCTTTTAACGCCATGCGGACAGATTCTTCAAACGTGATTTTCCCGTCGCTGATGCCATCGACCATCTTATCTGGATCTGCGACCATCTTATGAACCATACTTTCGACAAGAGGATAGACCGTCTCTTTTGGTTCGCCCGAAACTAACGTCACCCAAAGGCGGGACAGTTTGACCGTCATCAAAGGGATGTCAAACGTCGGTTGGTGTTTCCCCATGACTTCTGCGGTTTTTAAAATCATTTCCTTATAGGTCATCGATTCCGGACCACCGACATCAATGGCACGGTCTTTCAGATCCTCCCGTCCGACACTTGCTCCAAGCGCATGAATGACGTCCGGCAATGCGACGGGATGTGTCTGATTCCGTGTCCATTCTGGTAGCAACATGACAGGAAGTCGTTTGACGAGCTTCGATAAAATCGGGAAGGAAGACCCTTTTGGGCCGACAATCAAAGCGGCACGAATTGTCGTTACCGGTGTCCCGTAAGCACCGAGAACACGTTCGACTTCCAAGCGGCTTTTCAAGTGGCGCGACAATTCTTCCGTCTCCTCCGGAATGATCCCACTTAAATAGACGATTTGCTGAATGCCGTTTTCCTTGGCAGCGCGGGCATAATTGTCGGCTAAAATCAAATCCATATCTTCAAAGGACCCTTGTGTCAATTTAGCGGACGGCATCATGGAGTGGACCAAATAAATGGCGATATCCGCCCCTTTTAATCCGTCGATTGTATCCTGGAGTGAAAACAAGTCGCACGAGCGCCATTCGACATGGGATTCGTCGTCCTTATCGTCCCCGTTTCGTGACAAAGCGATGACGTTATATTTTTTCTTGAGTTCGTTTAAGAGATTGTGTCCGATATATCCGGTTGCACCTGCAAGTGCCAGGCGTTTGCGTGTTTGCGTCATATGTTTTCCCCCTCGATTGGCATTACTTGTTGAATTTACCCGAATCAAACCATTCGTAATCCCTTCAGATGTTTTCATGAGATAATAGGCTTGATGTGTGAAAAACAGGGAAAAAGAAAAAGAGATCAAATGAGTGAAGGCGAATTATCGTTTTCCAGGTACATACTACTTACTTTTTAATTTAAGGAGAGGGCGAATATGAATCCAGTCTGTTTCTTAGATGATCAACACAATAAGCGGTATCAGATGATTTTAAAACGCTTGAGTACACGGAATCGGGCGAAAACGCCGTTTCAGGCAATCTTGTTTTTAGCAACGGGGAATCTACAATTGATGCAATTGTTCAGTGATTATTTTTTTCCGGAAACGGGTGATTTTTTTTATCAGGAAATGTTGGCTGAACCGATTGATGACCGGATGATCGATGTGGAACGTCAGCTTTTGGTACAACTGTATAACGGTCGTACGACGTTGACCATAATCGAAATCATCGACCAGTTGAACCCGAAAGAGTTAAAGCTCGTGCTCGGAGCGATTCAGGTGCGGATGTTTGGGACAGACGAAGAGCTGGGGGAACGAAAAATATGATGGCGGTTCAAGGAGGCTGAAATAGCCTCTTTTTTTGTTTTTTTTCACCGAAAACAGTAAAAGAAAAAGAATAAAGGAAGAATCGTTAAAAGATGTTTGTGATATCAGTTTATTATCATAAAACGGTATCCGAATAAAAGCTAAGCTTGTTTATTAAGATTTGATTGAACAGGTGAAACACTGGAAATAAGATGTAAGTAACAGGAAATGGCTGACGTTACAACTGAAATTTCTGACTGGGATATGAGAGGAGTGAGCGTATGCAACTCAAGCAATCGATTTACTTTCATTCACCGATTTTTTTTCAAAATATCTTAACGACGGTTTACGGTCGCATGCTCTACCAGGAACGATATGGTCCGGTTTATCAGAAACGGTTACAAGAATTGAAGGAAAAAGAACGTTTTCGGACGAATGCGCAAGTGGAACAACTGGCACGACTGAATCAATTTCTGCTATTTTGCCAGACGTACAGTTCCTATTATCAAGAGCTGTTCGAGCAACATCAAATCAGATTACCGCTCCAGGCATTGGATGAGTTAAAGCAAATTCCGATATTGAGCAAGGAAATCCTCCGGACGCGTAATGCAGACGTCCATGCTAAAATCCGGGCGCCGATCCTCGGGAAAACAGGCGGGACGACAGGGAAGTCGATTCAAGTCCATTACACAAAAGAAGATATGCAGATCCGGATGGCGCATCTCGACTACTTTAAGTGGACACACGGGATTGAACGCGGCATGCGACGCGCCAGCTTCACGGCTCAGACGTTAGCGGCAGAATCACAAAAAGCACCGGTGTATTGGCGGATGAATAAAACGATCAATCAGATGTTGTTTACGATAAAAAATATTAATCCACAAACGGCAGCCTCGTACATCGAACAATTGAACCGGTTTAACCCGGAATCAATCGATGGTTTACCTTCAGGCATGATCGAAGTGGCCCGTCATGCCAAAAAATACAATATTCCGTGTACGTTCCGCCCGAAGGCGATTTTCCCGACGGCGGAAATGATGACTCCGGCGGAACGCCAATTGATTGAGGAAGTGTTTCATGCGCCGATTTTTGATCAGTATGCCTCATCCGAGGGAGCACCTATCGTTGCAGAATGTCGCTATGGTAAAAAACATCTGCACTATGAAATGGGCATCATTGAGGTTGAAGAAGATGGTCAGATTCTCGTGACGAGCTTTGATACACACGGCACTCCGCTCGTCCGGTACCGTGTTGGAGATCGTATGACGCTGAGTGAAACAACGTGCCAGTGCGGGCACGACGGACCGGTCATCGCGTCAATTGACGGACGGGGACGAAGTTTCATTCAACTGAAAGACGGTCATCGGATTTTCGAGGGAGAACTGGCCGGTATCGTTCGCGCTTTCCCGAACTGTATCGAACGGGTCCAATATATTCAATCCGACAAGGAAGAAATCGTCATGCTGTACGTACCGGATGAACGTTGTTTTAAAGAAGAACACGAAAAGGAACTGTACTTCGTCTTGAAGCGGTTGTTTGGCGGACAAATGGAAGTGTTGTTACGGGCAGTTCCGGAAATTCCGAAAGAAATCAGCGGGAAAACGTTGTTAATCAAACAATTGTTACCGGAGACCAGTTGAAAATTCAAAACGTAAAAAACGCTGGCAGATTAACCTTTCTTTTCAAAAAAGGTAATGATGTAATCGTAACGCGGATCCAGATGAGGATCCGTGTTTTTGTCGGATATTTTTTATGGGGTATGGTTTTTTTTGACAATTGTTGTAATATGTGAGAAGAGAATTAAGAAAGGGGGATTGAGATGAGGTCACGCGCCAATGTCTTACTGCTTGGATGTATACATTTTGATCGTCCGGATAACGGTGATTTGCTTCATCTACAAGGTAATTCAGTCCTGACACCGGACCGGCAAACACAAGTTAAGGATGTTTTGAGTGTCCTGTCTAACTTTCGTCCGACAAAAATCATGCTGGAAACGCAATTGGAGAACCAACAGGATTTGACGCATGAATACGCGGCGTATCGTGCTGGCAACTTGACGCTGACCGCGGATGAACGGCACCAGCTGGGTTTTCGTCTCGCATCCCAAGTTGGTCTCAATTTAATTTAAGCAATTGATTGGAATCAATGATTGGAATCAATTGATTGACGGGATACCATCGCTTGGACAGCTTAGAGAGGAAAAGCCTGAACGATTTGACGAAATCATTTCCAAGGAGACAAAACGAATGCAACAGATGGAACAGGAATTTGCCGAACTGCCGTTGCTTTCTTTTCTACAAACAATTAACACAGATGGACGGGTGCAGGAGATGCATCAGACTTATTTAAAACTTGCTTGTCTTGGTGAACCTGGAATGGAGTGGGTATCGCGATATTGGTATTATCGCAACCTGATGATTTTTAAAAATATCCTTGCATGCCTTACAGGACAAGATGAGCAGGTTGTCATCATCTATGGTCTTGCACACGTCCACTTGCTAAAACAGTTGCTAACGGAGAGTGGCGAGGTTAATCTTTTGACGCTTGACGATATCATGATATAGGGAGAGATACATATGTTATTTCATTATCATCTATGGACACCTTTCGTTGAAGAAACGGAACGGTTTTATCAGCAGCTCGGTTTTCAGGTGACACAACGGATTGGTAGATACGAAGGAGCGTTCACCTCGTTTGATCCTCCGCTCGACTGGGATGATTTCCGCGAGCAACCGATTCTGTTTCGGATCATTGAGATGAAACGCGGAGCGATCAACATGACGTTCGGTTACGGAAAAAAGGTGATGTTTGATCATATCGGATTTCTCGTGACAGAAGCCGACCGGCTGCAGATCCTCGGCCGGGCGGAGCGGTCGGATTAACGGTCCAGGCAAACGAACGCCGGACGTTCATTCAGACACCGTTTGGTTTCCGGATCGAACTGCAGACCCATCCTGATGCCATCCAGTCAGAAACGGGTGACCAACTGCTGCAACTCGACATTGCGACGTCGACACCAGGTCTTGAGAAGCTGTTGTCTCAATTACTGGATCGGCCTGTTCCGGAAATTACGACGATTGTAGCGGAACGGATGCATTTCAGACAGGCTGTGTTTTCCGGAACGCCTACGCTGCCTGGGCAGGATCCAAACGGTCTTGAAGTCCGGACCGTGAGTCCGCTCGCGTTAATCAGTGGACGGGTACGTGACGAAAACCTTTAAAGGCGTCGTGTCTGTCAGCAAGTTCTCGAAACATCCGGCTAAATCCTGAGAAGCAACTGTTTGTTCAAACAGCCGTTCGAGCTGCGGGACATGTGGTGCCGTCTTAAAAAACCATGCGGCATGGTCCTGATAATCCCAGCCGTCACTTGAGCCGATCAGCCGCAATTCCTTTTCGTAAAAGGCGGCAGTCAACGATAAGGTCTCGTGATTCCCGTCTGAAAGAATGCAGAGCTGTCCATGGGGAACAAGCTTTTCCTGCAATAAGGCGAAAGCGTCCTGGCGTGCGGAACATTCCAGTGCATGTGTAAACGTCTCGACGAATGGATCAGTGTCTGAGTACAAAGTATGCGCCCCGAGTGACAGGGCAAGCGATGTTCGGACCGGATCAGGGTCGGAGACAACAATTCGGTCGACATGATAGTAATGCCGCAGATAGAAAACGGTCAGCAGTCCGATGACACCCATCCCGGTCACTAAAACCGGGTCCGTCGGTTTTGGTTCTAGTTTCCGGACGCCTTTCGCAGCATCGCACGATAGGATGTTCAGCAATGCGAGTTTGGCGGATATGCCGTCCGGAACAGGAATGGCTTTGGCTTCTTCGACGAGTGCGATATCCTGATGTCCGTAAAATGCAAGCAGGCGGTCGCCGACTTGAAACCGGGTGACCTGATCTCCGACAGCGATAACGGTGGCGTAGCTTTCGTAGCCGGTCTCTTTCGGATAGGCTGGAGACGGATCAGTGGGGTCGTCGCCCCGGACTTGCGGCAGTTCAGCCCCGATGCTGATCGCGCCGGCAATCGTCCGGACAAGCAGTTCGTGTTCTTGGACCGGAGGAAGGTGGTGTCTGGTCCAGGTGACAGACCGGGCTGCCGTAACCTGTAATCGGTGTTGATGCATTAAAAAACCTCTTTTCTGAAAAAAATCGTCTTCTTCTAGTATAAGGTAAATAATCCCTTATCAGATTAAAAATATGACAATTTTGTAAGGTGGAAACTGTCGGATGAGGATCCATTTCCAATTCAGGATATGTTATTCTGAAAAAAAGATGGAATCAGAAAAGGGTGTGGTCCTCATCGAACGAATCGAAATGTCCATCCATCGTGGATTAGTAGAGTTGAAGAATTTAGATAAACGGATTCAAAAAGCGCAGACGAAATCGTTTATCGGTGTGCAAAGTGGCAGTCAGGCACCGGCAGGATATCCGTCTGTCGTGGTATTTGCGGAAGAAGCGAAAGCGAACCTTCAGTCAGTCCGCGATTTAATGGAGCGCCGGAACCGGATTAAGTCTTCTATCACGGCATCGAATGCCGTGACGATCGTCCGGATGGAGGGGCGTGAGATGACCGTCGCAGAGGCGATTGACCGTCGGGATACCGGCCTTGTCTATGAACGGCAACTGTTGCAGACGTTACGCGAACAACTCCGACAAGTCGAACAGACGATTGAGACGGAACGGCAAGACGTCGTACGGCGGGCGGATAGCCATATCGAAGCGACATACGGGTCGCGGGAAAAAGGGAATGCGGACGAGATGGAAAAGTCACGCCGTTTGTTCCTCGAGCGGCTGGAGCCGAATCTGATTGATCCGTCGAACCTGCGTCAGGTCATTGCTGAACTCGATGAGACGATTGATACGTTTGAAACGGAAGTGGATTTTACGTTATCGGAAAGCAACACAGTGACCAAAATTTTTGCCTGAGGAACATCCCCTGTTTGCCTGATACTCCTGTGACCAAACACGCTTGTTTTGTGCGATAACAAAACAACGGTGCGCTGGCACCTCACATCGGTTCTATCCGGAACCTGACGTGAAAGTTCAACGTTGACAGCTCAACCGACAACGAACAAAGGTGAACGCTCAGAGCATTAAAGTAGAACCTTCAACGAATAAAGAAGGATCAAATCCACGAGAACATGGTAATAGAGAGGACTTGTTTGTTGCCTCTAGGAGTACCGCGTGGCTGGGCCGACAGGGGACATACATAATAGTCGACGGGAGAGGATGGGGAAGATGTTGAATTGGTATTTAACGGTTCTTGATATACCGAATCTTGCGCTTGCAGCACTCATTATCGGTATTGTTTTGACTGTAAGGTACGGACGTCTCTTTGTTCGTCGAGACATCCCGGTATCCGGTAAACGACTGGTAGCCGTCCTGTACGGTGGCTGTCTGTTCGGTTTGGGCGGGATTGTCCTGTTGTATGCGTGAAGAGACAACCTTTTTTGAACGGAGATCTCCGTTTTAAAAAAGGTTTTTTTGTTTCCATCACGAAGGAGATAATGTCAGTGGAATTGAAAAAAAGGAGGAACTGAACATGGATGGATTATTAAAACGTCGAATCGGAGCGGGAGTTGTCGACTTAGTTGTACAAGGGATGGTTTCCGGTGTGCTCGAGAAAACGGTATTGAAGCGTATCAAGAACAAAGCAGTGCATTCACTCATTACGGAGCCGGTCGTTAATTTTTTGATTGAGACGGTCCAACTGTCAACAGGTAGCGGACAAACCGTCGGGCAACGTCTGTTTCAAATTCAGGTCGTCAGCGAGAACGGCCAGCCGCTCGCCATCAAACAGATTGCGAAACGGATTGTGTACCGGGAGACGATTGCTCCGATTAAAGGCTGGAAAAATCGGGAAGTATATCTGCGAGACGGATCGATCCTGCCGGAGGATGAATTTGCCGGGACCAGGGTCATCCGGAAAATCAACTAGGTTCGCGGGTGGACTCGTAAAAACAAATCGAACGGAGGAGGATGACAGATGCACAGTCTGCTGTCCTCCTCTTGCTGTGAAATCAATACGTCGTGCTGAACGAATAAGTCGTCTCGTGAAAGGAGGGAATTGGACCGTTAATGAGAGATGACAGAAGGAAATCGGTTGAATCAAAACAAATACCGGAAAAAAAAGTATCGGTATGATGCGCTGCTGTAGACAACACAAAGCCGGGCTGGGAAGTTTCCATTGTCATCCAGCGGCCGCTTACGGCTTCATGAACAGAGATGACCGGTTGTTGATGAAATAAATAATAGGTATCGGCAGGAGACCTTGAAAACATCTTGTCTAAAAAGAAACGGTTCAGACGACGCCCTAACCGAAAATCAAAGGGTGTTCCTTTCGTCTGTTGCAAGCAGGGATTAATCGACAACGCCGGTACGGGGTGGATGAAACAAGAACTGGCAAACTTTAAATCATGTTGTGTAATACTAGCTTTTAAATTACCGCTTAGGTTAAAGAAAATAGGAAGCGACAAAGAGAGGCGAAGAGGCTGGTTGGTCGTCGCTACATAACGGAGAATCAATTGATTGTTGTTAGTCAGCACATAAAGAATGTCGATTGCGATCACCTGTCCATTGACAGCTATTTCCGCCGACAGACGAAGTCCGGATTCTTGTGTTGTCGAAAACGGTTCAGCTGTGAATGAAAGCTGATGTAATGCCAGATCGATTTCGTGAACGGAACCGGATGACGTATCATACAACCGGCCGGATAAACCGCGAGGAATCGCAGGAACCGTTACCAAAGAACAGTCAAACATAATATTTTCGGGATGACCATTTCGGTCAGGTACGATCAAACGTTCAATGCTTCCTCCTTTGCTTGCAATCTCGACTTCCATTCCACGATCATTGTTCAAACGATATCGTGCCGACCTGTCTTTTTGTGAATTCATCCGGACCTGCAATTTCTTTCCTCCTCTTTTCATGTGAAATTTAACCCTTTTTAACGGTATAATACATATACAATAATCAAATCAGTAAAATTATTCCCTTTTACTTTACCACGCATAAAATATTTTAATCTATTTATTTACTAAAACTTTTTACTTAAAATAATTTAAAAAAGAGGCGGATGCATGATGGCGACGATTAAAGATATTGCAAAAGAAGTGGGTTGTTCGATTTCGACGGTATCCCGCGTATTGAATAATGATCCGACGTTATCAGTGGGAGACGAGACGAGAGCCAGGATTTTTGAAGTGGCGGAAGAAATCGGATACCGGAAAAAAACACTAAAAACACTCGTGAAGAACATCGCGTTTTTATATTGGCTGACCGATAACGAAGAGCTCGAAGATGTCTATTTTCAAACGATGCGGGTGGAAATCGAAAAAAAAGCACGGGAAAACAACATCGAATTGACGACCTACAAACTCGAAGGCGGGATTGAAAAAATCCCGTTGGATATCGACGGATTCATTGCCGTCGGTTCATTCATGAACCGTGAGCTGGAATATTTGAGAGAATTGACACCGCATGGCGTATTCATCGACTCTACACCGGATCCCGCACATTACGATTCGGTTCGTCCGGATCTTGCGCAAATCACCCGTCAGGCAGTTGAAGTGCTGGTGGAGCAAGGTCATGAAAAGATCGGGTTTATCGGCGGCACGTACCATAACCTCGATACGGACGCGGAAGAGATGGATGGACGGGAGCGGGCATTTCGTCAAACGATGGAAGAACGTGACTTGTTGCGGGAAGACTTCATCTTTTGCCGGCAAGGATTTTCGGTCGACAATGGACATTACTTAATGAATCAGGCGGTCGAACAACTCGGGGAAGAGTTGCCGACAGCGTTTTATGTAGCGGCGGATCCGATTGCAGTCGGTTGTTTACAAGTCTTGAACGAGCAACAGATCGAGATTCCGAAACGGGTCAGTCTGATCAGTGTCAATGATACAAGTATTTCGAAATATGTGTCGCCGCCTCTGACGACATTCCATATTGACCTCGAGGAGATTTGTCAAAATGCGATTCAACTTTTACTGGAACGTGTGTTGAAGAAACGAAATATCGTCAAAACGGTCTATATCGGTGCGGAATTGATTACGCGTAAAAGCACTTTGTAAATAAATTTAGTAAAATTTTTTACTAAATTTATTTACAAAGTTTTCTTGTGGTGCTATATTTTGATTATTAAAGCGCTTACAAAAAGTGTTTTAATCTTTTCATAATATGATCCACAGGAGGAAAAAGTAGATGAAAAAAACCATTACATATATGACGGTCCTGAGTAGTCTGGCGTTAACGGTTTCGCTCGCGGCATGTGGCCCCGGGGAAGAGTCGCAGAAGAAGGATGAAACTTCGGGTAAGGAAGCGAAGCTTGTTGTCTGGGAAGACATTGAAAAAGGAGAAGGAATCAAAGACATCGTTTCGAAATTCGAACAAGATAACGGCGTTGATGTAAAAGTCGTTGAAAAACCGTATGCCAAGCAAATCGAGGATTTGCGATTAGATGGTCCGGCAGGGACCGGTCCCGATTTATTGACGATGCCGGGGGATCAGATTGGGACTGCCGTAACAGAAGGAATCATCAAGGAGATGGATGTTCCGAAAGAGGTCCAGTCGATTTATACCGATGTTGCGCTCGATTCGCAAAAAGTGGACGGGAAACTCTATGGTGTCCCGAAAGCAGTGGAAACAACCGTTTTATACTACAACAAAAAACTGGTGTCAGAAGAGAAATTACCGAAAACATTGGAAGAGTGGTATGCCTTATCGAAAAAAACGGCAACGGGACAATCATTTGGATTTCTCGCTTTATTTGATCAAATTTATTATGCCCAAAGTGTCCTGAGCGGATATGGCGGCTACATTTTTAAGCTGGATGACCAAGGGAAGTATCAGACGAACCGAGTCGGGCTTGGGAATACCGGAGCAATCGAAGGTGCGACGTATATTCAAAAGTTTTACAAGGAAAAATTATTCCCGGCAGGCATCATCGGTGAGCAGGGCATCAATGTCCTCGAGTCCCTGTTTACGGAAGGGAAAGCGGCCGCCATCATCTCCGGTCCCTGGAATGTCGAGCCGTTTACGAAAGCCGGCATTGATTTCGGTATCACAAAACTGCCGGAACTTGAAAACGGGAAAAATATGAGTTCTTTCATCGGCGTCAAAAGTTATAATGTCAGTGCCTATTCCAAACGATCGGAGCTTGCGAGCAAACTGGCGCTTTATTTGACGAATGCGGAAAACTCTAAAAAACGTTTTGTAATCACAAAAGAAGTTCCGGCCGTCAGTGCGTTGGCAGAAGATCCTGCGGTCACAAAAAGTCCAGCCGCACAAGCGGTAGCCGAACAATCTAAATTTTCCGAGTTAACACCGAACGTCCCCGAAATGAATGAAGTCTGGAAGCCGGTTGATGCCGCACTTCAAACGATTGCCACCGGAAAAGCGGGACCGGAAGCAGCGATGAAGCAAGCCGTCAAGACGATTGACGGTCAGATTAAGGCGAAACACGGAACGAAATAACCGTGTTTAATATGACAATGCCTGACAGTCGGAGATTCTAGTAAAGAGGTGAAGGACGTGCAACACCGGAAAATTGGATTGATGTTATCAATCATTCCAGGACTTGGCCAATTGTATCACCGGCAATGGATGAAAGGCGGACTCTTGCTCGCAGTCAGCATTGCCTTTTGGATAGCGTTCGCCGATCTGCTCAACATGGGGCTATGGGGAATCGTGACGCTCGGAACAGAAGTACCCCGCGACAACTCGATTTTTTTGTTGGCACAAGGCATCATCGCGATCATCGTCCTGTTATTTGGGATCGGTCTGTATGTATTTAATTTACGGGACGCCTACCGCAATGGGCAAAAACGTGACCAAGGCGTCCGACCGGATTCTTTGTGGTCGGATTATCGGAATTTAATGGATCAGGGTTATCCCTATTTAGTCAGCGGACCTTCGTTGTTTCTATTGATCTTTGCCGTAATCTTTCCCATTTTGTTCAGTTTCGCCTTGGCGTTCACGAATTATGATTTGTACCATTCCCCGCCTGCCAAACTGGCGGATTGGGTCGGATTTTCTACCTTTGCTCAAATCTTCACAGTTGATATTTGGCGGTCGACGTTCTTTGATGTGTTGTCTTGGACAATTGTCTGGACCTTAGTCGCCTCGACCTTACAAGTGTCGCTCGGTATTTTTTTAGCAGTACTCGTCAATCAAAAAGAGGTCCAGTTCAAACGTGTCATTCGGACGATTTTCGTCTTGCCGTGGGCGGTTCCTGGTTTTGTGACGATTCTTGTCTTTGCCGGACTCTTTAATGACAGCTTCGGTGCCATCAATCTGGACATCTTGTCTCTGTTCGGTCTTGATCCGGTCCCGTGGTTAACGGATGAGAAGTGGACACGTGTTGCCCTCGTTTTTATGCAGGGATGGCTCGGATTCCCGTACGTCTTTTTAGTGACGACAGGTGTCCTGCAATCAATTCCGGATGATTTATACGAAGCAGCAACGATTGACGGGGCGTCGATGTTTGCGAAGTTTCGACATATTACGATGCCGATGGTACTGATTGCAATGTCGCCGATCATCATTACCCAGTTCACGTTTAATTTCAATAACTTTAATATCATCTATCTCTTTAACGGGGGCGGACCGTCCGTACCCGGTTCCAATGCCGGCGGAACGGATATTCTCGTCTCCTGGATATATAAATTGACGATGCAGTCCGGTCAATATGCGTTAGCGGCCGCCTTGACAATCTTACTGTCGATTTTTGTCATCGCGATTGCGTTATGGCAGTTTAGACGTACGAACGCCTTTAAGGAAGGAGCGTGATCGGGATGGCGACTGGAAACAAGACACGGACGGTTCGTCTGACGCTGACCTATTTGATTCTGCTGTTCGTTGCGACCTGCATCATCTATCCCCTCCTGTGGACGATTGGTGCGAGCTTTAATCCGGGCAACAGTTTAGTCAGCACATCGATCATTCCGAAAAATCCAACACTTGATCATTACCGGGAATTATTTGCCGGAAAAGAAAGTCTGCAATACGGTCATTGGTATATGAATTCTTTGAAAATCAGTCTCTTTACGATGCTCGGGACGGTTGTCAGTGTTTCTTTTACAGCCTATGCTTTTTCAAGGTTTCGCTTCAAAGGACGCCAGCAAGCCTTGACGTTGTTCTTGCTGTTACAGATGATTCCGCAGTTTTCAGCCTTGATTGCCCTGTTCGTGCTGGCCCAGCTACTTGGCATGATGAATAGTCATTGGCTGCTGATTCTGTTATATATCGGCGGGCAAATTCCGATGAATACCTACTTGATGAAAGGATATATGGATTCAATTCCGGTCGATCTCGATGAAAGTGCCAAACTCGACGGCGCCGGTCATACCCGGATTTTCATCCAAATTATTTTACCGCTCTGTCGTCCGATGCTTGCCGTGGTCGCGATGAATGGATTTACGGGACCACTCGGGGATTTTGTGCTGGCTTCGACAATTTTACGGACGCAGGAAGCGTATACGTTGCCGATTGGACTGTTTAATCTTGTCAACGAAGCGATGGGAGCGAGCTATACGACGTTTGCTGCCGGAGCGATTTTGATCAGCATCCCGGTCGCGGTTCTGTTTGTCCTGCTGCAAAAACATTTTGTGTCCGGACTGACGGCCGGGGGAACAAAAGGGTAAGAGAGAAAGAACAGCTAAATTGGTGAGTGAGGGAGAGTTTAATAATGGGACGAAAAATCTATACATCAAAGGCCAGGCATCTGTTGCATGGCGGGGACTATAATCCGGATCAGTGGCTCGATGTCCCGGACGTCTTGCAGGACGATTTACGGTTGATGCGTCTCGCGCACACGAATACGTACTCGGTTGGTATCTTTGCCTGGAGTGCGCTCGAACCGACCGAAAATCAGTTCACGTTCGAGTGGCTCGATCAGATCATCGACGATATTGATGCGAACGGGGGCCGGGTCATCTTGGCAACACCAAGCGGTGCGCGTCCGGCCTGGTTGTCTCAAGCTTATCCGGAAGTCCTGCGTGTCGATGAAAGGCGTGTCAAACAGCTCCATGGCGGTCGTCATAATCACTGTCTGACATCACCCGTGTATCGAAAGAAAACGCAGCAAATAAACCGTTTGTTGGCCGAACGGTACGGAAATCATCCGGCGCTTTTGATGTGGCATGTTTCAAATGAATACGGGGGCGACTGCCATTGTCCGCTCTGCCAGGAAGCCTTTCGGGACTGGCTGAAAGTGAAGTATGAGACGCTCGAAGCGTTGAATGCCTCGTGGTGGAGTGCCTTTTGGAGCCATACATTTGACGACTGGTCGCAAATTGAATCGCCGTCGCCGATCGGTGAAAGTATGGTCCATGGCTTGAATCTGGACTGGAAACGCTTTGTGACGGATCAAACGATTTCCTTTTTTGAACAGGAAAGCGTCCCCTTGCGCGAATTGACGCCGGCACTTCCGATTACGACCAACTTCATGGCGGATACAGAGGACTTGATTCCTTTTCAGGCCCTCGACTACAGTCGATTTGCCAAACACGTCGATGTCGTCAGTTGGGATGCCTATCCGACCTGGCACAATGACTGGGAAACAACAGCCAACTTAGCGCTGAAGGTCGGGTTCATCAATGACTTGTTCCGAAGTTTAAAACAGCAACCGTTTCTCTTGATGGAATCGACGCCGAGTGCCGTCAACTGGCATCCTGTCAATAAAGCGAAACGTCCAGGCATGCACCTGTTGTCCTCGCTGCAAATGATTGCCCACGGTTCCGACAGTGTCCTTTATTTCCAGTGGCGCAAATCCCGCGGATCATCAGAAAAGTTCCACGGGGCGGTCGTCGATCATGACCGGTCGGAGCAGAACCGTGTCTTTCAAGAAGTCGCCCAAGTCGGACGGACCCTCGAGCAACTGGATGCCGTCGTCGGAACGACGCGTCCGGCAGAGGTCGGGATTCTTTACGACTGGGAAAACAACTGGGCCTTAAATGATGCCCAAGGGTTCGCAAACGACACGAAACAGTATCCGCAAACCCTTCAGGAACACTACCGCTTTTTTTACGAGCAGGATATTCCCGTCGATGTCATCACGAAGGAACAGCCGTTTGATGCTTACAAACTGTTGATCGTGCCGATGCTGTATTTAGTCAGTGCGACGATCCTGGAGAGGTTGCAGCGTTTTGTCGAACAGGGTGGGACGTTAGTCACGACGTACATGACGGGTCTCGTCGATGAGCATGATTTGGCGTACACCGGATGGCCGGAAGAACTGCAGACAATCTTTGGGCTGACACCGGCGGAGACGGACACGTTGTATCCGAGCGACCGCAATCACGTGATGTTCAACGGGAAACAGTATGAACTGCAGGAGTATGCGACGGTCATTCAGGTCGACGAAGCGGAGGTCGTCGGCCGCTATACGGACGACTTTTATCGACAGACGCCGGCTGTGACGAAACATCGGCTGGGACAAGGAGAGGCCTGGTATATCGGCGGGCGACTCGAGGCTGCCTTCCAGCGTGACCTGTATACATTACTGACGGACCGTTTACGGATCGAGGCACCGCTCGCGACATCGCACCGTGCGGAAGTATCCGTTCAAGTACGTCGCGGTCAGGAGAAAGATTACGGATTCATCCTGAACTTTTCCGAAATCGAGCAATCGATTGAACTGTTCGAGCCGTTGCTGGAATCTGCGACACAAACGGAGATCAGCAGTCAGTTGATACTTGCCCCCTATGAAGTCAAGATCGTTGAACGGAAGAATCGCGATCAAATATGAATGTAATCAAAAACGGCTTTTCAGACAGAAATAACTTCTGTCCGAAAAGTCGTTTTTTGGTATGGCCGTTAAAAGGCGGTGTCCTCTTGCGGACAACTCATCCATTCGAGCAGTGTTTTAGCCGGACGCGACAAGACCGCTTGCTTTTTCCAAATCAAGTAGGTGTTGGCGGTGAGCGACGGCGTCAGCGGGACGAAGATGAGTTCACTTCCGCTTGTATTGACGATGCGGTCGAGACACAAAGCATGACCGACTCCTTCCTTGACGAGGAGCGAAGCGTTGAACAGCAGGTTGTATGTTCCGACGATATGGACCGTGTCCCAGTCCAAACCGGTCCGTTCCGCGAACGTCCGATTTCCTTGGAGTTGTTCCGAAACGATTAACGGGAGGTCCCGTAAATCGTCTGCCGTTACCGTCGCCTGTTGCCCGAGCGGATGATCGCGCCGTGTCAAAATCCCCCATTGATCAGGCTGATTCAGTTTCAGGTAATGATAGGCCTTGACGTCAAACGGTTCAATGACCAGTCCGAAATCCAGAATTCCTTTATCGAGCTTTTCCAGAATATCCTGACCGTTCCCGCTGTGAATCCGAATCGTGACGTCCGGATGCTGTGATTGCATTTGTTTGAATGACCGGATGACCGGCAACAGACTTTCCGTTTCACCGCCGCCGATATAAAGTTCGCCACGCAACGTTTCCTCGGTCACAAGATTGATAACGATTTTATCGGCCAGCGTCACAAGTTCGCGCGCCCGTTCCGCCAAATAGTACCCGCTTTCCGTCAGGACGATGCCTCCCGGAGTCCGGTCGAACAACGGACCGGCCAATTCGTCTTCTAACCGTTGGAGTTGACGGGACAGTGCGGGCTGGGAAATCCGGAGAATCCGGGCCGCCCGGGTGATGTTTTTTTCCTCGACGACTGCCAAAAAATAACGTAATTGTTGAATTTCCATGACGTCCTCCTATGCGTTTTAGTTATGGATAATGATTTCATATTAGCATTAGACATGAAAGGTGAATACTCGTAACCTTGTAGACAAGCAACAACTAAGAGGAGGAATACAAATGAACACACCACTGGATAAAGTCATCGTCATCATGGGCGCGTCAAGCGGAATCGGCGAAGCGACGGCACGACTGCTCGCGTCACGCGGAGCCAAATTAATGCTCGCCGCCCGTCGAATCGAGCGGTTACAAGTCATTCAGGAAGCCTATCCTGAAGCGTATATTCAAATCAAACAGGCCGACGTCACCCGATTCGATCAGGTTGAAGCCGTCGTCGAGGAAGCAAAAGCCGTCTACGGACGGATTGATGTTCTCTTCAACAATGCCGGCATCATGCCGACCGCTCCGCTTGCGGCCGGACACCGGGAGGACTGGAAAAACATGCTCGACATCAACGTGATGGGCGTCTTGAACGGAATTACCGCGACACTGCCAATCATGGAACAGCAACAGTCCGGTCATATCATTGCGACAGATTCGGTTGCGGGACATGTCGTCTATCCGGAATCCGCCGTCTATTGCGGGACGAAGTTTGCCGTCCGGGCAATTATGGAAGGATTACGTCAGGAGCAATGCGAAAATAATGTCAAATCGACAATCATTTCACCGGGAGCCGTGCAGACGGAATTGTATACGACGATCAGAGATCAAGCAACAGGCGAGTCACTGCGTCAAGCGCAACAAGAGTGGGGATTGACGAGCGAAGATGTCGCCCAAGCCGTCCTGTATGCCATCGATACACCGGACCGTGTCTCAATCAGCAACTTAATCATCCGTCCGACGCAACAACAAGTGTGATGCGGATGGAGCATTCATCGATCTACCATCAAATCGAAAATCGGCTGGTCGAGTCACACGATGCCGTATTCGAGCAAATTCATGCCGTACAGCGGGACGGGGAACGACTGCTCCACCGGTTGAATCAGCACCTGTTGTCTCCGGCCGAGTTTCGCGAGACGCTGGGCGAGCTGATCGGTCAGCCGGTGGATGAGAGTGTTGTCGTCTTACCCCCGTTTTATACAGACTTTGGACGGCATATCTCACTTGGGAAAGACATCTTCATCAACCGCGGAGTCATGTTGACGGATCTCGGTTCGATTCAAATTGATGATCATGTGCTGATCGGTCCGTTTGCCAAGTTGTTGACCGTCAATCATCCGGTCAGTCCGTCGAAACGGCGGGGGCTGTCGGTGAAACCGATTCACCTGAAACGAAATGCCTGGATCGGAGCAGGGGCAACGATTCTGCCGGGCGTGACCGTCGGTAAACATGCGATTGTCGCAGCAAATGCGACCGTGACAACAGATGTACCGGACTTGGCGATTGTCGCCGGCACTCCGGCGCGAATCATCCGTTATATCGATGAATCGGAGGACTGACATGAAGCGTCGAGTCGGGACTGTCATCGTTCTCCTCTCGCTCGGACTTTCAGGTTGCGGTCCGTCAGTTTCGGTTTCAACCGAAGTCAAACAAGAAATCAAGGAGAGCGATACGATGAACATCAACGTCAACGGTCAGGTTGCTTCCGTACAACTGGAAGATAACGCGACGGTAAAAGCTATACTTGCGGAAATGCCGTTTACAATTCAGATGGATGATTTACACCAGAATGAGAAATACTATTATTTCGATAAGTCGTTTCCGGCGAATCCCCAACCGATTCAGACGATTGAAGCCGGAGACGTGCTACTGTATCAAAATAACTGCCTGGTGATTTTTTATCAAGCGGCTGAACCGATTGTTCCGTATACACGGATTGGAAAAATCAGTCGTTTTCAGGAAATCCAGGCGTCGTTCGGAAACCAGTCTGTTTCCGTGCAATGGTATGAAGGAGAGGGAAGACAACTATGACAAAATCGAAGACACCTGTAGAACATCCTTTTCAACGGGGAGAAAAAAATGAAGCCTTTGAAGCGTATTTCACGGGACAAAGTTACCTCCATCCGTTAGTCAATGATTCATCGCTCGAAATTTCAGTCGGTCAGGTGACATTCGAACCGGGCTGTCGCAACCATTGGCATATCCATCGGGGCGGATATCAAATCCTACTCGTGACAGATGGGGAAGGGTGGTATCAGGAGATGGGCAAACCGGCCCGTCTGTTGCGAAGCGGAGATACGGTCGTCACATATGACGGCGTCAAGCACTGGCATGGCGCGACGTCAGACAGCTGGTTTTCGCACCTGACTATCACGGCAGGGACTCCGGACTGGCTGGAGCCGGTTTCGGAACGGGAATATAACTTGCTGAAGAAATAAATGAAAAACGAGATCTACCTTCAGTCCGTCATCTGGACCAAAGCGTAGATCTCGTTGTCGTTTGGAGGGAAAAAAATTAAAACGAACTTCCGAGTGTCCAAAAGGAATCTCCCAGTTGCTGCATCAGTTCGTTGGCCCGACTTTCAATGCTTTCCGGTAACGTCGCTTGACTAAAGTAGGCCAGGTCAAGACTTTCTCCGTCAAGCATCGCAAGTGTCCCCGTGACGTTTTTCGCATGATAGAGATGAATGACGCCATGCACTTCATCGCCGTTCGGATACTGGTAGTAAAAGCGGGGACCGGAAAAGACGCCGATCAGTTCCAGTTCGCTTGTCTGTAATCCAGTCTCTTCCTGCAGTTCACGGATGGCGACTTCTTCGAGCGTTTCGCCGAGTTCCATCGATCCGCCAGGCAGTCCCCAGTCAAGCGTATCGGACCGGTGTTGGAACAAAACTTCCTGCTGGTCATTTGTCACAAGGATGGTAGCACCGACACTGATGATTGGACGACTGCCGATGAGTTGCCGTAATTCTGAGATGTATCCCATTTAAATCAATCCTTTCTTTTTCATCGTTTTGACAATATGGATGTTTACCGTGCGAATCCGCCTTCGGCATGGATGACCTGTCCGGTGATCCAGGCGGCGTCTGCACTGACGAGAAACGCAATCGTCCGCGCGGCGTCCTCCGGTGTCCCGATCCGTCCGAGCGGAAACTGCGGTATCAGGTGCGTCCGGATGTCGTCCGTCATCCAGGTCGAATCGGTCGGTCCAGGATTAAGCGCATTGACGGTAATGCCGAGCGGTGCGACGGCTGTCGCAAAGGAAGTCGTGAAAGACGAGACAGCCCCTTTCGTTGCCGCATAGGCCAGTTCTTCGGGCATCGCGCCAAGATCCTGGCCGGACGTCAAATTGACGATCCGGCCGGCCTGCAAACCGGCTTCTGCGAAAGCCCGGGCAAACAAGGTCGATAATAAAAGCGTACTCCGTACATTGACGGCGTAATGGGCATCGAGTGCCGTCGCGTCAAGCGTCGCGAGATCCGTTTGTGTCGAATGTGCCGCATTGTTGATCAGGACGGACGGGGTGCCGAGAGTCGAGCACGTATGCGCAAGCACACGTTCTGCCGCATCCGGCGCCGACAAGTCGATTTCGAGCGCCTCGCTTCGGACACCGTTTACCGCCAGTTCTGCTTGAAACGTGTTGATCCATTTACGATCCGCTTTCCAGTATGTAAAACAAATCGTCATCCCTTCTGCCGCAAGCTTCCGGCAAATGGCTGTGCCGATATCGCGGGGGTGGCTTGCCCCGGTGATAAGGGCAATTCGGGGAGTATGCGACATAACAACGCCTCCAGTTCCATTAAGTATGTGCTTGTTCATCTTACCGCTCCCGAAGGAACAACGTCCAGAAAAAAGAGGGATTTTTTTACAAAAATCAATAGGAACAGTCGATACGGAAATGATAGGATGGAAAAAAGAAGGAGGGAGCCGTTGTGGAACGTAAATATGCCGCTCGATCTTCATGGAAGCGGATCGTAAAACGCGATTACCGGGAGCTTTATCTTGAGACAACATCGTTTACGGGTTATGTGACACGGCTCGATATGATTCGGGTGACAGACCCGTTGTCGGTTCGTTATTCCGGGCAGGAGATTCAGATTGCTGGCGACGGTTATTCCTGGCTCCAGCAGTTTCCGGCAGGGCAGAAGCACGTCATCACGACGATGTTCAATGCACACGGACAGATTGTTCAATCGTACATCGATATTTGTCTTCGGCATGGACGGGATACGACAGGGATTTTTTGGGACGATTTAATGCTCGATCTCGTATTATTGCCGTCCGGAGAATGTTTTGTGCTGGATGCGAAGGAACTCGAGTTGGCCCGGGAAACAGGGGGGATCAGTCAGGACCAGTACGCGGCAGCATGGAAGGAAACGAAGATATTGCAAGATCAAATCCGGACTAACAAGCTGTTGTTCCAGCCGCTTGCCCGTGTGCATCATGATTTACTGGATAATGTGTGATTAGAACAAGCATATCCCGTTGATTATAAAGAAAATCAACGGGATAGCGGGAATCTGAAATAATCGCAGTCAAAGGTATGCTGCTAAACGATTTTGTTATGGTTATTGTAGAGAACAAACAGAACGATACTGATGACGGCTAAGCCGACCACGATGAGCACCATCATGATGGTTCATCTCCTTTTTTCTACAGCAACACGATAAATTCCGTTAGTTATCTTTACCCGAAAATCAACAAAATGAGTAAGTTGTCTGAAGAAATCTGTTACTAAATCGAGACAACTGATAAGAAGTCGTCTCTTAACCGTCAAGGAGGAAATCATCATGAAACAGGCGTACATCTTTGATATGGACGGCACGTTATTTCAAACGAATCGGATTCTGGGTCATGCGTTAGAAGATGCATTCGACTTCTTACGCATGAATGGCCGCTGGAGCGGGGCAACACCGCTGGCTGAGTATCAGGCCATCATGGGAGTGTCATTGCCGGAAGTCTGGCAAACCTTACTGCCGGCGCATTCGGATGAAGAGAGGATGTGCGTTGACCGGACGTTTCAAGACGCGTTGATCCGTCACATCGAACAAGGACACGGTGCCCTGTATCCGGGAGCGGAAGCGACACTTCACGCCTTAAAAGAAGCAGGGCATCGGCTCTATGTCGCAAGCAACGGCTGGAAAGTGTATTTAACGGCCATCGTCCGGCAGTATGGACTGGACCGCTGGCTCGATGGCGTTTATAGCATCGAAGACGTCGCGTCGTCACAAAAAAGTGATCTCGTCGCCTACATCTTGTCTGGGCACCAGTTAACGGAAGCGGTTGTCGTCGGAGACCGAATTTCCGACTTTACCGCGGCCAAGGTTAACGGATTACCCGCCGTCGGTTGCCGGTTCGATTTTTCGAACGAAGTAGAACTGGAACAGGCAGATGCCGTCATTGAAGACTTACAGGAACTGATTCAACTCGATTTAAAAGCAATAACATTGTGACAGAACAGACGAAAACCGGCTCCTCTCCAAACAGTGGAAAGGATGACCGGTTTTGGTGTACCCGATTAGTTTTTCCGGAACAGGGCGGTCCACAGGCCGGATAGTCCGAAGACGGAAGCGGTCGGAGCGGCCTCCTGCATCAAACGGATGTCGAACGGTTCGAAAATTGACCGCAGTTTCTCTTCCGTGAAGCCGAGACCGCCGTGCAGGCTCAGTTCTTGGTAAACATCCCAGTCCATCATATAGGATCCGCCGTACTGTCCGCCTTCGACGAAACAGGTCAAAGCAAAACAGCCGCCCGGCCGCAGGGCATCCGAGACGATCCGGATGTAGTTGGGTCGGCGGTGCGGGGCGATATGATGAAAGCAGCCGGAATCATAGACAAAATCGTAGGCACCCGGTTCACCGGAATCTCAAGTTGTTCGACGTAGCGGACCAGATTCTCGTCCGTTTCGTCCGGTCGGCATAAAAGCCGTCCCAAAAGGCGGTCGGTTCCCGGAGTAAAGCGTCAAGCATCTGCAACAGAACGTCGTGTGTCCGAATCGTTTCGTTCATCATTAGTCCTCATTTCTTCCCGGCAGGTTTCGCAGGCGGACCGCCGTCGTAAGTGTTTCTTTCAAGTGTTCCGCCCGTTTTTCAGTAAAGGTAGTCCAAAACGTCTCACCGATGGTTGCGAGTTCGTCCGGCGAATAGACACCGGGTTCAAAGCTTCCCCAACAACCGTCCGTCGCCAGTTGATCCCAAAAGACATAATCGGCGACCGGATAATGGGACAGCGGAACGTCCCCGCCCATCGGTTGCAGGTCAACGAGATTCGGACAAAGCCACATCCCGGTTGCGACGGACAACAGACCGCCGTGCCGTTCGTTTAATTCCGCAAGTCCCGCCGCGTCCAACGCTTCCTCAAATGCCCGGTAGCGGTGCGTCGTGATGACGACGAGCTCCGGATATTTAAAGTTAATCTGTTTGACGAATGCCGATTCCCAGTATGCCCCTCCGTGCCCGTTGCAAAGGATGAATCGAGTGAACCCTTGCCGGTACAGATTGACGATGATTTCTTCGAGCATCATTGAGATCACCGTCGGACTGACGGTGACGGTCCCGATTTGATTGGCATGTTCTTCGGAGGTGTTAAACGGCAGTGTCGGTAAGACATAGGCGTTTAACCGTTCACCGAAAACAGCGGCCTGGTGCTCGGCAATCAATGTATCAAGATGCATCGGCAGATACGGTCCGAACTGTTCGGTTGCCCCGACCGAGAGAATCGCGGTGACAGTCTGACTGTCTTGAATAACCTTCGTACTGTTTTTATAACTAAGCATGAATTCATTTCCCTTCATTCAAAAACTTGGCGTAACTCGATTTGTCCTTCGCCGTGACCTTGCGGATCCGGCATACGTCTGGCCCAAGTGATCGCTTCCTCTCTTGACGCCACATCGATCAAAATAAATCCTGCCAATTGATCCGCCGACGGTTCAAACGGTCCGGATGTGACGTCCGGTTCTTCATTTGGTTGGTGAAACGAAAAGCGAACGGCTTCCCGCGTCGGGTGCAGTCCTTTTGCCATGACCCGGACCCCGGCTTCGACCAGGTCCCGGTTAAAGGCGGCCATCGCTTCCTGAAGGAGTGGATCCGGAAACAGATCGGCTTCAGAGCGGTTTGACGCTTTAACGAGCAATAGGAATAACATGGATCGACCTCCTTGCAAAATGTGAACGGTGGGGATGAAAAACTTCTATTGTATTTATTTCGACCAATCGGTTACATCTCCTACATTTTAACTGAAAAATGGATGTTAAAATTCTTTTGGTGGAAGAAGAAAGGAAAAAACGTTGCTGCGTCAGATTCCTTCGATTAGCATAAAGTCAGAAGACTGAAAATCAGGTCTCACCAGGAAAGGAGCAGGGAAATGATCTATTGTATCGGCATGTTTGTGCTCGGTGTCGTTGCTCTGACGGCGCGGGGACTGTATTTTGACATCTTCCGCTTAACGGAGTGGGGGAGTGTCTTCGTTTTTCTCCCGGCAGCGCTGTTGCTTTTTTGGGTGGAACGGTGGCAACAAAAACAAGATGCGGCATTCAACGGAAGCGGAACCGGTTACACGTCGCGTCTCAGTGACCGGCAATCGACGGGGATCAAACAAATCTACCGGGCAGATACGGTCGTCGGTTCCTACCGTCGGACGTTTAAACAGGTCTGGCACCGCTGGTTCGTCGCTTTTCCGAAAGTGGAGAATTTTTTTCTGAACCTCGTTTTTGATCTTTCGCAGCGTGAACTCCGATTCGAGGAAAAAACCGGTCAACGACTGTGGAGCAATCAGACCGAATGGACGATCGAAGAAGGCGGCGAAACCGTCGGCGACATTAAAACCGAAAATACGGTCCTGCACGCCGTCGAATTCACTGAAGTACTGAGGATGACGTACCGTGGCGAGACGTATCAGATCCGCTCGCCCCGGTTATCCCGACGGATTGAAGTGAGACGCGATAAGAAAACGATTGCGGCAAGTCACCGAAAACGGCATCTGCTGACGTTTGATGTCCCGGATCTTGAGACACAGGCCGTTTTACTCGCCGGTATGATTTTGTTTCGGCTGCATTTTCGCGAGTGAAGCCGGACATTTCACATGACTTGGTAAAGGTAGAGAAATCGGATATCCTAGACAGGTAAGCAAAATTAAAAGCAGAAAGCAGGCGATGTTTGATGAGTAATCCACTGAGCCAACTCGCATGGACCTTCGTCTCCGAGTGTGACATCCCGCAAGACGTAACAGGATTATTGATTCAAGGCGAACAAGCGTTGTCCGCATATAAGACGATCCGGGACGTCGCGATTTTTACGACACACCGGCTGATCATTCGGGACGCGCAAGGATTGACGGGCAAAAAGGTCGAAGTCTATTCGATTCCTTATAAATCAATTAACATGTATTCAACGGAAAACGCCGGCGGCATGTTTGACATCAATTCGGAAGTCCAATTGTTTACACGGGCCGGAACGATCAAAATCAATCTCAACAAAAAGGTCGATGTCCGTAAAATTGACTTGCTGATTGCGAACGCGATTCTTTAAAAAGGGGGATTGGACGATGAAACGAGGAATTCCAAAAACGGCGGTGCTGGTTGTCTTGACGTTACTTGCAAGCCTCTGCCGAGCGAGACGAGTCCGTTAATTTTATTTCAATTCCCGTAATGATTGTATAAAATAATTTCATACGGACACGATCGATTCTACTCCTTCCAAACCATCAGCTGTCGTAACAGGTAAAAAAAGAAAAATGTTCAAAAAAAAACGAATCCTTCAAGGACCCGTTCCGCAGCTGACGCTATAGTGTTGCGCCGTTTTTTACTGTAACAGATCGTCGGGGTCATGCCGGTTTCACTGTCATAGTCGTACCACACGACATCATACATCCGACCGTAGTTCGGATCGACCATTCGTTTGTCGAGGATGACGGTGTAACTCTGATACGGATGACCCTGTTCATACAAATAATGGCGGATGGCGCCGCTCTCGGTATCGTTCGAAAATACGACCGGCGACAGCAGGGATAAGACGATTAACAAGGTGAGTACGGATCCACCAATCCACAGCCCGACTTTTTGCCAACGCTTCATTTGAAAATCACTCCATTTCAGTTAAAATATTGAAGTTGTATGTAAAACAACGACCGACAGTCACTGGATTGTCGGTCGTTTTGGTTTACCCCGTCTTTCGCATCGATTCGAACAATCGTCCTTTGTAGACGTCCGCGATTGTATTCAAAAAAGACTCGGAAAAACGTTTCGGGAAATACGCCTTCGCATAAAAATAGTGATAAGCGCGCTTTAAATCATCCCATTGCGTGCACGGATCGGTCTGACGGAATCGGGCGACGTCGATGATCCGTGTCCCGGTCGGCGTCAAGAGAATGTTTCGTAAATGAATGTCAGATGGATTCAAACCGACGGAACGTGCTTCAGCTAAAGCCCGATCGACCGTTTGGATGACATCGTCCGTGATGAGTGTCCCGCTGATCAAACACTCAAACAACGTTTGTCCTTCGATGTATTCGATGACGAGGTAGTCAGTCCCGTATTCATACTGTTTCGCATACGTCGCAAAGGGACTTAATTGTTCATAAATCGACCCTTCGATTGCTGCAAGATGTCGGTGCGAGGGGAAAAACTTTTTGATGACCCGGTCGGTTCCAGTGACTCGAAATACAAAGGCACTGCGACCTGTTCCAATCCATTCGAGTTGTTCCGGATAGGACGTCACCGTAAATCCCTCCGGCGTCTCGGCCAGATGGATGGCAAAAGCCAGTTCGGAATCTATCTTCACACATGCCACTTCCTTTCTCTTCTTTTATATTATACGACGTTTGACCGCGGATGGTTTCATAAAACGGCTCCTGTGTGAAAGTTTTGAACATTTTGTGATATGCTGAAAACGTACGGATACTACTTAGCTCAAGGGGGCATTTTAATGACGACTTTACAACAATGGCGTGACCATTTTGAGGCGCTTCGGGCATACGATGAAGCTGTTGCTTTACTCTATTGGGACATGCGGACATACATGCCGGAACAATCCGCCGACAACCGTTCGAAATCAATCGGCTTCTTATCGACGGAAAGTTTCCGCCGCCGGACGGGAACAGCATATCAAACGTTGCTTGAAGCGATGGGGCAAGAAGCGTTGACGGGTGTGGAAGCCGTCTCCTATGCCAAAGCAAAACAAGCGTACGACCGGGACTCGAAGATTCCGGAAGCGGAATACCAGACATTCATCACGTTAATTTCGGAAGCGGAAAGTGTCTGGGAGAAGGCGAAGGACGCGGATGATTGGGACTTGTTTGCACCTTACCTGGAAAAGATTGTCGCGATGGAACGGAAGTTCGTCGAGTACTGGGGATATGACAACCATCCGTACGATGCGTTGCTACATGATTACGAGCCGGGGATGACGGTCGCAGAACTCGATCCGTTGTTTGCAGAACTCCGTCAAGCGATCATCACACTCCTGCAACAACTCGACGGAAAAACATTCCCGACACTCGACTGGTCAGCCGACCGCGAGACACAGATTCGATTGAATCACGAGTGGCTGCAGGACATCGGTTATGACTTCACGGCGGGACGACTGGATGAGACCGTTCATCCGTTCCAGACGACGATCAATCGTAAAGATGCCCGCGTCACGACAAAGTACGATGAAGCGGATTACCGCAATTCGGTTTTCGGAACGATGCATGAAGCCGGACACGCAACATATGAACAAGGAATTGATCCGAATCTCGATACGCTCGGACTCGGGGACGGGGCTTCGATGGGGATCCATGAATCGCAGTCGTTGTTCTTTGAGAATTTCATCGGCCGGAATCAAGGATTCCTGTCGGCCCGCTATGCCGGTCTGCAACGAGCGATTCCTTCATTGACGGACGTGCCGTTCGAGACGTTTTATGCCGCGGTCAACGAAGTCAAACCGTCACTAATCCGGATCGAAGCGGACGAATTGACGTATGCTTTGCATATCATCATCCGCTACGAACTCGAAAAACGTCTGATTACGGGCGAACTCGAAGTCAAAGACTTACCGGCGGAATGGAACCGACTGTACAAGGAATACCTCGGAGTCGATGTCCCGTCCAATGCAAAAGGTGTTCTGCAGGATGTCCACTGGTCCGGCGGATCGTTCGGTTACTTCCCGAGTTATGCGCTCGGTCTCGTCTACAGCGCTCAACTGAACGAAGCATTGCGCGATGACGTCAATGATGTCGATCAACTGATCGCCGACGGAACACTGGCACCCATCAAGGAATGGTTGAACATCAACATTCACCGGCACGGAAAAGCGAAGACACCGGCGGAGCTGATTCAGGCGGCAACCGGACAATCGATTTCCGTCCAGCCGTTGATCAACTACTTGACGGCAAAATATACACGGGTCGTCGAAGCATTATGATGCGCTGGTTCGCCCATCGCGGAGCGAGTGACCGGTTTCCGGAAAATACGCTCGAAGCGATAGAAGCGGCAATCCCGTACGTCGACGGTATTGAATTCGATGTTCACTTTTCACGTGACGGAGTCGGAGTCATCATTCATGATGAGACGGTGAACCGGACGACGAACGGAACAGGGCGGGTCGTCGATTTGACGCTCGCTGAACTGAAGCAGCTCAACGCCGGAGCCCGGTTCAAAGGAGACGGCGGACCGGTTCAAACGACGATTCCGACGCTTGATGAAGTACTGACCCTGCTTGCACCGACACAGCTTTTGCTCAACATCGAGCTGAAGACGGATACGATCCGGTATCCCGGAATCGAAGCATACACACTCGAACGGTGTCGCGCCCACGGCATTTCGAACGACCGCCTGATTTTGAGTTCGTTTAATCATTACTCGGTCGCGACCGTCCGGGAACTTGATCCGACGATCGAGACAGCGATTCTCTATCCGTATCCGTTGTACCATCCGGAGCAGCAAGCCATCCTGCTCGGGGCAAAGGCGATTCATCCGGATTACCGCCGGGTGACGCGAGAAGATGTCATCCTTGCCCATCAAGCCGGGATTGAGGTCCGGGTTTATACGCCGAAATCGGCTGACGATGTCAGACGGATGATCGACATCGGGATTGACGCCGTCATCGTCAACGATCCACAAGCATTTCAGAAAAGTCTATCCATCCCATAAGGAGGTAGCGTCATGCGGAAGGAGCATCTGTTCATCATTTTAGCGTCATTGGTCGCACTCGTCATCGGTCTGCAGATTGGTTTTGCCAGTCTGCCGGCACCAAAACCGAAACAGGTCGAGGAATCAGTGACGCGACCGGATGATTTTCAGGCAGGACTCCGCGACGCAAAAACCGAATTAAAGATGGTACAACGGTTTGCCCGTACCAGCACGCTCGAGCACAATCGTTCGAGCGAAACCTGGATTTATTCCAGTCCGACACCGACCCGTATTGCCGTCGATTGGTATTTCGTCGCGAGTTATCCCGAAAAAAATGTTCAGATGACCCGAAATGACGTATCCCGGATTTTAACGTATGACCGGTACCTCGTCGTCATCCGCCCGATTTACGGGGTGATCGAAGACAGTGAACTGGAACAATTTGCGCTTCGCTTTTCAAGCTATTTCATGACAGTACAACAACAAAAGGAGGATCACGATGTCAGGTAAAATCATTCTGTTGATTGGTGGATCGGGCAGCGGGAAATCTTCCTTGATCAAACGCTTACGCCAGGAATATGAACGGGTCCGCTTTATTCCGTCCGTGACGACACGACCGAAACGTCCGACGGAACATGACGGAGAAAGTTATCATTTCGTTGACGTCAAGACGTTCCAACAATTGATCCAGGAGAACGGATTCATTGAGTATGCCCATGTACACCGGGCATGGTACGGTACACCACGAAAGGCGTATGAAGAAATTTTGGCGACGGATGGAATCGTCATCAAGGATATTGATCCGAAAGGGGCAACAGCGTTCAAGACGTTGTATGCCGACCACGTCATCACGATTTTCGTCTCCGTTCCGCCGGATTTGATGAAGGAGCGGTTGCTGATGCGGGGGGATACCCCGGAATTTGAAGCACGGCTCGTCGATTATGCTGATGCCTGGAAAGAACGGGATCATTATGATTACATGATTGAAAACATCGATTTTGAACAAGCCTATGCCGATCTGTTAGGAATCATTTCCGCTTATATTCCCGGACAACCGTCCGAATCATAACAGCAGGGAAGATTCCCTGCTGTTTTTTGATGCTTGCCTGGAAGAAAGGAGAACCTGCGATGGATGTACTCGTTCAGCTATTGCAACAGCAACCGGAACTCCGGCATCTGACCGGCTGGACCCGTCTGCCAACGCGCTACTCCGCTTCACCGAAATATACAGCCCGTGACGAAAGCGGACTATCAATTCTCCATACGGCTCCGCTCACATCATTTCGACAGAAAGAACGGGAGTTTGAGATTTTACGGCAACTGAAACAAGACGGACTGCCGGTCCCGGAACCACTCGACCTGAATCAGCTTCCGGAAGGATCTGTCTGTTACAGCCGTTACCGTTTCCTGACCGGTTCGACGATCCAGGATTGTGTACCGCTTGGTCGAGCCGGCGAGTATCGACTCGGTCAAGAGACAGGACGGTTGTTGAACCAAATCCATCGTTATGAAGGACCGCTGGCAACGAAGTGGGCGGTCCGATGTCGGGCGAAACACAACCGGTACGTCGCGCTGTATCAACAGGAAGCGTTACCGTTGACCGGCGATCAAGCAATTTTGTCCTTCATCGAACAAAACATCGGATGGATTGCAGATCGGCCGAATCGTTTGCAACACGACGATGTTCATCTGGCCAATCTGATTACGGACGGGGAGCATCTCGTGGGAATCATTGATTTTTCGAATCACGATAGTGGCGATCCGTGGCATGATTTCGTCAAAATGGGATTGTTTCAGGTCGAAAACAGCATTCCGTTTGCCGTCGGTCAAGTCAACGGTTATTTTGAGGGAAATGTTCCGAAACAGTTTTGGAATGTATACAGCGTCTATCTGGCGATGGCCTGTTTTTCATCCATCGTCTGGACGAGCCGTCATGCACCGGAAGAGATGGAGCAGATGCGTGGGCGGCTGGAACATGTCTTATCCGACCATCAGCGATTTGAGCGTGTGATTCCGGAGTGGTATGAAACGTTCAGCCGGCCTTGACCGGTGTCCTCGTATGGTACCGGTCTTTCTAAAAAAATCCGTCTCCTGCACCGAGTTGTTCGGTCCAAGAGACGGATTTTTTTACCGTACAGTTTATTCGCTGTCCCATGTCTCGTCGACACGGGATGCGTAAAAACGCAGGGCATTGGCATATGAGAGGATTTCGGGATTCTCCGTCGTATCAACAAGCGTTTCGATCAACCGTTCGATCGCTTCCGATGACCGGTCGAGATTATGTAACGTCAATGCGAAAAAGGTCTGTAAGGCGGCATGATTCGGGAAGTGAATGAGTCCTTCCGATAGGGTCTGATACGCCTCGTCGTATCGTCCGAGGGCGCGGTATGTACTACCGAGCCCGACATACGCTTCCTGCAAATCGGGTGCAGCCAGACCCAGTTCGATAGCGGTGACATAATAAGGAACAGCCGCTGCTTCTTCCCCCAGATTGTCGTGACACCACGCCATCTGGTAATGGACCACCGGATCGTCCGGTTTTTGGTGCAGATAAGAAGCGACCAAGGCTTTCGCTGCGTGATACTGTTTCACTTGACGGAGACGTGAGACGGCAGAAAAGTCGAAATGAACCTCAGAAGATATGCGGTCTGATTGATGATAGACGAAGGTCAGGGGATGACGCGGCTGTTCATCCGGTAATACGCTGTAGCGAAACTGCAGACCGAGCCGAGAAGCGACAGCGAGCGCCGGTTCGTTGTCCGGATGGATTGAAGTTTCAATCTGTTGGAAATCAAGTCTCGTGAAGACAAACGCCAGCACGGCAGGAAGGGCTTCTGTGGCATAGCCCTGTCGTAAAAACAGCGGATTGATCTGGCAGTGGACGTGTGCCGTCCGGATGTCCGGACGATGAAGGGCTGAGACGATAATCGTTCCGAGCAGTGTTTCGTCGTCTGCACGAAACAACTCAAATCTATATTCGTCTCGCCTGGATGGATTAACGGCGCCTTGAATCCGTAACCGTGTGGTCTCAAGCGTCATGGAAGCTGTCATCTGAAATCACTCCTCGAATGTGGAATCGATACAAAAACCCTTCAACCAATGGGGCTGAAGGGAACGAGATTAATTTTGTTGTTCGAGTTTCGTCAAGAGTGTCCGGAACGTATCCAGTTCAGCATCCGAAAAGTCAGCGAAGACGTCAGACAGGTATTCCATCTTCATCGCTTCGAGCTTCCCGTATAATTCGATGCCTTCTTCTGTTGCCCGGAGTTCAACGACACGACGATCCAGTTCGCTCCGCTCGCGTGAAATCAAACCTTTTTTCGTCAACTCATCGGCCAGTGCCGTAATCATACTCGCTGAAAACTGAAATTCGTTGGATAAAGCCGATGCGATTTGAGGACTGCTTGTGCAAAGCGACTTCAGGATAAAAAATTCGTTTCGCGTCAAGTAAGTCGTGAACATACTCCGGACATCTTTTTTGATGGCGCGGTAGTTCATGCGTAAGCCTTTTTCTGTATCGACGATCAACTGATCGCGGTTTGCCACTTCTAATGTAGTTGCCATAGTTTCACTCTTTCTGTTCCGTAGTTTCTTCTTCCGAGATTTAGTATAGTGAAAAATTTTAGTTTAATCAATATTTTTCTCTTGAATCATCTGTTTAGTTAAAGGTTGGACCTGTTTGATGATGTCCTCGACATTTCGGAGTTCCGGGTAGAACCGGCGGAAGAAATAGTCAATCCGGTGCGGATCGTTCCCGGCAATCGTTACGGCCATACAGATATAGGCGATGCCGATCCCTTGGCGGGGCAGGAACGGGTTTGGCATGACCTGGGCACATTTCAAGGCGAGCGGACTATGGACGGAGACGGCTTCGATCAATTCACCGTAATTGCGGATATCGACGTAATGGAACATCCGGATTAATTCATTGATCAACTGTTGATCGGAATCAAGCATCATCTGGGACGTGACCAGTTGTTTGTCGAGATCGTTGATGACGGCGGAGTGATCAATGAAATAGTTTAAGTTGTCCGACGTGATCCGAACCTTATGAGGATCCGATAAAATTTGTTGGACCGTCTCGTCTTCAAATTGTTTTAACTGTTTTTTGATGTTGACGAATTCCTGATCGGCGATTTCAAGGAGTCCGGCGACACGGCTGAAACTGCGGCGGACTTCAGCTGGTACGCTGTTCGGATTTTTGTATCCTAAATCGTGTTCGATTTCGGCCCAGGCGTGCTGCAGAATCGAACGAATCTGGATTTCAGCGGTATGTTCCTTAAAACGACCGTATTCGCTGAGGGCGAGCCGCTGTTCATTCAACGCAGCGACGAAGTGAACTGACAGATAACCGAACTCGGTCGTGTCGAGCAAAGTGGATTTGTCGACGGATTGATCCCGGTCAATTGAAAATTCATTTTCGATGATCCGGGCAGCTTCCCGGACATCATCGTGAAAATACGTCACGATCCGAATCCCCGTCAAATCGTGGACATCGCGAAGCGATTGGTATTTATTCGGTTGCCGTAACACTTTTTGGTACAGACTGTCGGACTCTTTCGTCCGGGCGACGATCGAATGGTATTTGATGCCGGCTGCATCGAGCAATTCCGATAATAAAACTTTTAATTTATCGGCAAAGGCATCATAGTCTTCCTTGTCATTGACATATTCGAGCATCATCGTGTTTAAGTCCTGCGATTGCACGGAATTCACCTTCCTCATCAATTCTTCTTGTTTTATTGTAGCATTCGTTTTCGACGGACGCACGGCAGGACCCTGTTTCAAGGAGCCCGCTTCGTGGGAAAGAAAGAGTAGAACATCTGGGAGGGGTGCTAGAATGGAAATTTTGGACGCGCGGGCGTTACCAGCTGATCATTCTGATATCTTACATGTCACACCATCATCGGTTTATTTCCGACGCCGACTCAACAGCAGTCAATTTCATATCAGCCGGTTTGATTTAGAGGATCAAGAACAGAGTGATCTGACGCCTGATGTATTGCAAGACCACGGACCGACACGACCATTCGTCAAAAAGGGGAAAGTCTATTGTCTGAATGAACAGGACCGGGAAGACGGCGGAGAAACACAACTCCTTTCCATCGACCTGCATTCCGGAAAAAGCGAGCACCTCGCCACGTGGCGTCTAGGAGGCGATTTGACCCTCTACTGGGTGTTGAATGAACGGTATATGGTGTTGTTGCATGTCGATGGAACGACGACAGCCTTTTTATATGATGTCGAGACGACTCGCGAGCATCCGATTAAGGATGAACGATTGTACGGCATCACGGAAAACTACCGCGAACTGTACTTTTTCCTCGTCACGTTGGCGGATATCGATTATATCGTCTGCAATGCCCGGCTCGATGAATTTTCCTTTTACGATGCCCTGGAAAGTGGCGTCATCTCACCCGAAGATCCGATTGATCATTCGGAAAGTTTACTGATTGCCCAGCTATCGACGATTGTTGCTGAAATCGAACAAGGTGTAGAACATCTGTCATTTCGGACCTTGTTACGGTTGGACGGGGAAGGGGATACCGTTCAATATCTGGGGGAGCAGGACGGACACCTCGTCTTTAGTGCCTATACGGAACGTCTGAATGAAGAAGTTTTTTATGAAATCAAGGAACCATCGGCAATCACGGAACGGGAACGAATCCGATGGAGTGATTTCGAACCGCTGGACTTCACGTATGACGATGTCGAGTCGACGATTTTCATCGTGAATGACCGATCGAATCATCATCATGAAGTGATGAATCTGCGGACGGGTGCCCGTTATCTGGACCGAGATCCGTTTGAGCGGGTGTTACGTGACCGGTTCTACCTGCATGAATCGATCGGCACGGACGCGGAGCCGATGGTGACGGTATACGACGGTGAACAGGCGGTTCGTCACCGGTTCGAGGATGCCTACTATATGATTGTATCCGGGGAATTGGTCATTCTGTCCGTCAACCAATTAAAATAAATAATCGAACAAATCGTCGAATCACACTGTGAAGAAGGCAGTGTGATTTTTAAACTGAAGGATACTTTATTTCATGTACCATAATTATGATATAAAAATATCCAAAGAAAAGAGTGAAGTTTACATTGCCCCTTTAAAAAAACAACAAAAAACTCCTCCGGTTCAGCGAAATACGCTAATCCAGAGGAGGAGTGGTATGCTTATTCTGAATCAGTCGTCCGTGTGAAGATGTCGACTTGGATGTTTCCGGCTGTTGCACGTGAGTACGGACAAACGCTGTGTGCGAGTTTACCAAGCTCAGCAGCTTGTTCTTCTGAAACACCACGGACAAGAACGTCCAGTTCAACTGAAAGTGTAAATCCGTCTGCTGCTTCATTCAACGTGACGTGTGCAGTGACTTCACTTCCGTCATGTTTGATTCCTTGCTTACGGGCAACCAGGTTTAAAGCGGAATCAAAACAAGCAGAGTATCCGGCAGCAAATAATTGTTCCGGGTTTGTCGCTTGTTTCTTCGATCCCGGTACAGGCATAGCGAGAGCGACGTCTAAAATACCGTCTTCCGATACGACGCGGCCGTCACGGCCTCCGACAGCTGTAGCAGATGATGTGAACATTGGTTTCATAATGATAACTTCCTTTCGGGTTGGCTGATTAATTTAAGTAGCTTACAATTAGATTTTATACAATCTATATGAGAACGCAACTATTTTGCTTGAAGGAGGATATATATGTCGAATCCCTTATTGCTGGAGGAACAACTCTGTTTTCCGTTTTATGCGATTTCCCGTGAAATCACGAAGCGATACCGTCCCTTGCTCGAGCCGCTTGGATTAACCTATCCCCAATATCTTGTCATGCTCGTTTTGTGGGAGGAGGACCAACAATCATTAAAAGCGGTCGGCGAACGGTTGCATCTTGATTCAGGGACGTTAACACCCTTATTAAAAAAATTAGAAGCTTCGGGCTTAGTGGAACGTGTCAAAAATCCGACTGACGAACGGCATATTCAAATCACGTTGACAGCAGACGGACAGGCCCTCCGAAACGAGGCCGAACAAATTCCGCTGGCCTTAAAGGAGTTACTCGGTGTATCGGAAGAAGATTTGGAACTGGTCAAACAGACCTTAAACCGGTTGACTCTAAAAATGAACGGGACTGATTGACAGTCCCGTTCATTTTAACTATTTATTTGCGGCGGAATCCTTCTTCTTCCAGATAATTCGCTGCTTCTTTATACGAATTGAACGCACCGTCAAGCAAGTCGCCCGCGTACACTAGCCACGTATCGAGGTCTTCATTTAACAATGTCAATTCGAACTGGTTATCGTTGACCCATGTTTCTTCCAGTGTTTCCACGGTCTCGACCGTCTCAAGTGCTTTGATTGCATCTTGTAATAAGAGAATTAAAGCAGGCTCGGAGAATTCACGGATGTTGACGAAACCTTTCCGATCCGTTTCATATCCCGGTAATCCTGCAGCGTAGACAAAACCGTTGCCGTTCGGGTGAAGATGATAGACGACGATTTTTTTCTCGAACTGACTTTCCGGGAAATGAAAATTGACACGGTTAAGCGAGACTTCTTTCCGGACAAGTTGTGGGAAAGTCTCGATGATGTTTAATTTTTCTTCAAATGTTAGCATGGTTCCTCCTTGAAATACATTTCTACTCTCTTATATATGCGATGATTCGCAGCGAAATGTCAACGTCTGTTTATGACAATGAAACTTGAGCAAGTCTCTTCCCGTATGGAAAAAGGAAAGGCAGGCGATTGGATGCAACCAAATCAACCGACCGAGGACTGGCAACGTTTGCCACGTGCCTCGGTGACCGCCGAACGTCAATACGTCGGCATTAAGTATACCATTTATTTGCTACTGATCGGAACGGCAACCGTGGTTCAGGTCAAGTGGCTGGATTTATCCCCCTGGTGGATGTGGATTCTCGTCGGGGTGTGGATCGTATTCTTTTTACTCCAGTTTGTGTACATCCCGAAGATCCGGCAAAAGTATTTTAAATACCGGGTGGATGATGAATTTTTAGTCGTTGAGTTCGGTATCTTTATTTTACGCCATGTCGTGACTCCTTTAGTCAAAGTACAAATCATCGATACGTCGTCCGGTCCGTTGCTTCGCCGATTGAACTTGATGAACATGAACGTTCATACGGCGTCCGGTCAAATCGAATTGCCGGGACTCGATGTCACACAAGCGGTCATCTTGCGACAACGGATTGAACGATTCGCAAAACTCGAGGAACAGGAGGAGGAATCGTTATGACACGACGGGTTCATCCTTTGTTCATCTTAATGACGACGTTGACGCAGCTCCGGTCACTCGTCATCCCGATTGCCGTCATTTTGTTCAATGATTTAAAGAATGACGGATTCGGAAAGTATACGATGATCGGCGCCGTGGTCATCAGTTTCCTCTTACTCGTGTTCGGCATCATTTCGTGGTACTTTTATACGTTTACGATTGATGAACAGTCGATTCGGATCAACAAAGGAATCTTTCGAAAAAGTGAACGGACGACGCAACGCCAACGAATTGAATCGATCGGGATCAATCAGAATCTGCTGGAACGGATTCTTGGTTTAGCGACACTGACCGTTGAGACTTCGTCCGACAGCGGCAAACCGGAAGTCGAATTAAAAGGGGTCCGGCTCGAGTTTGCGAAACAATTGAAGTCGACGATTGCAACAACGGTGTCGCAACCAACTGAACATACTGCTCCGGCCACCACCTATACCGTCGGTTTGATGGATTTAATCACGGCAGGCGCGTTATCAGGCCGACTGGGTCTCGCGCTCGTCGGGTTCGGAGCCGTCTATCAGTTCGCCAACCGGTTCATTGAGCAATACATCAGCCGGGCGTTTGATGAGCTGTTGCATTTATCACTGGTCTTGTTACTGATCCTCGGCGGTCTGCTGTTGCTCTTGATCTATCTTGGATCAATTTTAGTATTCGTCCTCCGCTACGGATCGTTTCGGGCAACACTCGAGAAACAGCGGATGACGATCGGCTACGGTTTCCTGAACCGGACGGAAGTTGTGTTTCATCAGGATAAGGTGCAGGCACTCGTCATAGAGGAAAGCTGGATCAAACGGCGGTTGAAGCGGGCCCATCTCTCGCTGCACATCATCTCGGCAAGCGGCGAAGAAGAGAAGTTGCTGTTACATCCGTTCATCCGGACCGGAGAAATCGATGCTTTTTTAAAGGAATTTTTACCGCGTTTTCAATTGCAGCATCCACACAAGCGGGCCGTTGATCGGGGATTTTTTTACGTTGTCCGTTGGCCGCTGTTCGGTTACAGCCTGGGACTAGTTCTGCTGAACGGAGCGATGCTGTATGGATTACCGGAACCTTTTCGTTACTTCGGTTTACCGTTCATTCTGCTGTTACCGGTGTACTATGCGGTTGCCCGGTCCGGCTATCAAAATACCCGCTATGGACATCACGACGATTTGTTTATTTTACGAAAAGAACTCGTCAACCGGGAAACGATTTATGCGCCCCGCCTGAAAATAGAAGCCTTCTCCGGCCACGTGTCCCGTTTTCTCGAACAGAAAGATATTTTGAAGTTTCAACTCACATTACGCGGATCAAGCGTGTTTCATGCCGGTTACTTTACACAGGCGGAGTTTGAAGAGGTTTTAGCGTGGTACCAACAGACTTTTCTTAAACCGCCAACTCCACCGGCAGGGACACCATTGTCCGGTGACGAATAGATTCGTAGTAGAAACAGATGGAAAAAGGGAGTGAACACTAGTGCGGAAATGGATGTTTGTTCTCTTGCTGATTGTGCTTGGGATTGGAAGTCTGATCGGATATGACGGATACCGCATACAACAAACGTTAATCGGACAGTCCGACCGTTCCCGCCTCCTGCCTGCCGAGAAGAAGGACGATACAGCGGATCAAGCATGGATGAAACAACAGGACACGGAACAACTGCAATTGACGACGACGGATGAAGTACGGATCGGGCGTTATCTCCCGGCCACAACTTCTTCTGACAAGACGGTTGTACTCCTTGCCGATGATGTTCGTTTCGGTTCGTCACAGACGGCACCACTGATCCGCTTTTACCAGGAACAGCTGGGCTATAACGTGTTCGTCCCGGACCGGCGTGGTCAGGGAGCGAGCGATGGGACAGTGAATTATGGCTGGCTCGATCGGTTGGATCTGATTGATTGGACCAACCAATTGATGGAAGAGACCGGAACCCGGCAAGTCGTATATCACGGAGTAGGGATTGGCGGGGCGACGGTACTGCTCGCTGCAGGAGAACCGACCGTCCCGAAACAAGTGAAGGCCGTCATTTCTGAAGGCGCCTATGCCCGACTGGATGACTGGTTCCAGTCACTTGCGAAAGTCAACCTGCCGTATCCGGCCGGACCATCTCTTGCTGTCGCAAGTAGTTTTAATAAAGTCGAGCAAGACTTCTTCTATGGAGATGTCTCGGTCACGCGACAGACGAGTCGGATCATGGTACCGACGTTATTCATTCAGGGGATGGAGGACAAGGTGGTTCCGCCCCGGATGGTGTATGAACTGTATCAAGCCAAACCCGGCATCAAACAATTGTATCCGGTTCGCGGAGCCGGTCACGGCAGTACCTATTCCGATCATCCTGAGAATTATGAAAAACGTCTTCGCTTATTCGTTCAACCCTTTGTCACGACACCTTAACCTGTGGTGGAAAGAGAAGGGCTGACGGGTGTTCGGAAAAACGGACTGAAAGGGGCAACAAGAGAAATGAGCGAGTTAGTTTGGGTAGGAAATGAAACACCGTTCGTCGACGTCATCTCGATGGAATCCGTCGGACCGATCACGGTGGGACGATTCGGAGGTTGCAGCCGTTCCGGACAGACCAAAAATGAAGACGGATGTGTCGTTTGGGTCGGGGTGGACTGGGAATGGACGATGCTGCTCGATGCACATGACACTGCCGAGAGTGCCGTCTTGTTAACCGGCTACTTGACGTCGCACCGTTTAGAGATCGAACGGATTCTGAACGAACCGGTCGAATCGATGTTTTCCTCACTGGAACGGTATGTCGTCTCGTTGTTGGAAAATAAAACGTTTCGGACCGCCTGTCAAACCGTTCGAGGCGAGACCGCCTGTCTATTTCTTGTCCGCAAGGGAAAATACGTCTGGTGGTTATCGGTCGGCGATGTTCTCGCCTATCTGTTCCATCCCGATTTAAGTAACCATCTGCAATACAAATTAAACGAACGGCAGTTTTTTGAATGGATCGGCCGGGTCAATACGTTTGATTTGCCCGTTCCCTGCTACAGCCGGGGAATTCGTGAGTTGCGACAGGGGATCAATCAGCTGTTGTTGACGACGGACGGATTGATTGAATGTCCGGGAGCGCCGTTCGAAGACGGGAAACAGCTGGAAAGAGTCCTGACGACGTCGTATGTCGGAGTCAAGACATTACTGACGACGATTGAACGGCTTGGTGTCCGGGACAGCACAACCATCTTAGCCTGGGCAGTCGAAATCGAAGAAAATGTAACGATGCCCGGTAACGCAAAATAAAAGCATGACCCGTCTTTTCCATATGTAAGGGAAAGGGGTCATGCTTTTATTCGGTTGCGGCCGGTTCAGCATCCGTCTGATTTGTTTGTAAGGGGATCGGCTCATGCGGTGTGTCTTCTTCTGCATGGGTCAACGGCAAGGCAATCCCGACGCTTGTCAACAAAGCAATCAGTGTGGCATTCGTTAAAGTTTGGTACATTCGTTACCCATCCTTTCCTAAAATTGCGTCACCTTTTTAACTATTCTGAATATTTATGTGTGATTCGTCAAGTAATCGCCATCTTCGTAGTATTCTTTTTTCCCGTTAAACCGGTATACTTAAACGTGAAAAAGGGGGATCTCGCTTGAAACTTACTAAAGCCAACACACGTATTTTAGAGTCACTGTTACCACGTTTGAACCTGAACGTCGAAGAACCGGAACGGACGGATATCGAACGCCGTCTCCAAGCGGATCTTTATGAAGCCCAACGCTTACAAAAACCGTTTGAAACGGTCCATGGCCAATCACCGGAAGAACGGCTGAATCAAATGATTGCCGAGATTCCGGAATTGCGACGGGTCGAGACCCAAAAGCGTTGGACGCGGAATTACATTTCAACGATTTTGATGTTTATTTTCATCGAAGGCATCGATGGTATTTTCCAGTTCGCCCTCGCGGATTACATCTTATTTTCCATCATCGCCTTATTTTTGATTGATGCGATGTCGATTTTAATCACGTCCCCGAAAATCCGCGACGTCAAAAAGCGGGTGTGGGTCCAATTTTTAGTCAGCTTCATCTTGTTTGCCACATATAAAGCAGTCCTGATTCAATTCGTGCCGAATCCGGTCGTTCTGATGCAAGTCAGCGGTACCCCGGCATATCTGATTGGAATCGGCGGATTAGTCGGACTGTATCTCTATTGGTCCAAAAATCCGCTTCGTAAACGCGCATAAGGCAGAAGGAGGGAAAAAGATGGAGTTCACGCACTGGAAAAGACGTTTGCAAGATCATCTGGAACGGATGGGATTTGATTTACGAATCGAACGACTTGCCATGCAGGATATCCTGAAACTTGAGGCAACCCATGGTGCTTTCTTATTTTTCCCGATTACGATCAATTTATATGAACGGATGGGATGGCAGATGGTGGCGATTGAGTCGCACCATCCGGAGGACATCGACGATTTGTTTGCCGAAGCCCAGGTCCAGTCCTTATTTCAAATGACGATGATGACCTTTGAAGAGGAAGAACGGGAATTCATCTTAGGGTTCTACAGCAATACCGGACGTTATCTGACAGATACGCTGTCGTTGACCGGACAACTGGTCCGCATCATCGAAGAAGAATGGAATGCGGGCGAACCGCTCCGGATTGCGACGTTCGAACCGTTTCCCGGTCTGTTCGTCGCTCCGTCCTTTGCCCATCAGACGTATGCCTTTGCTGCCGTCGAAGACGATTGGCAAATGTTCGTCGGACGGACGGGACGTCCGGCGAGTGATTACCGTTTGGATGGAACGGTCCTCGCACCGCATCGTGTCCCGGAAGGCGAGCTGTTTACCCGGATTCCACTGACCGTCCCGCTCCATCAGTTCGAGGATGTTCGGACACAACTGCAGTCGGAGCAGCAGGAAGTTCAAACGTTCCTCGCGCAAGCGATGGCGACGATCCAAGCTTACGATCCGTCATTCGGTTTTGCCTGGCGGGAGACGGTGACGTTTTTCCATGGCATTCCCGTCAATCCGTTTGCCCAGCGGCTCTGGCTGGAAGACGGACAAAAAAGGTTCCGGATCATGCAACAGGGATCACGGCGGATTTTAGCGATTGGTGACACGGCACCGGAAGCAATCGAACGTCTCGACCAAGCAGTCGGGGCGGGCGAACCGGACGGAACACCTGTCAGTGCCGTCGGTCAGCTGCTGTTAGGGATTTGGAAACAATTTGAGTCCGATGAGACAACCTATTTAACGGACGTGACCTGTGAGGGAATTTCAAGACAACAGGTCGAGAATCGGATCCGTAATGCCTTGGCACGACAGGAAACGATTGAATGGATCGTCCAGGCGCAAAACAGTAATGACAGTTGCCGATTCGCAGGGTTGACTATCACGTTCCCGCATCGTCCACCGGGGGTTGTCCAGATTAAACGGGCAGATGATGTGTCCGGAAGCAGCTGATGGTTTGAAAAGAACAGATCAAAAAAGCGGACGCCCTCAGGTGTCCGCTTTTTGGTCTTAAATTCCGAGTGACGCAATCAGCTTCCGGATGCGTTCCTCCGATTGTTTCGGCGTCAAGATCAACAATTGATCGCCTCCGATCAACCGGGTTTGCCCGCGTGGTGTGATGATGGCGTCGTGCCGGATGACAGCGACGACCAGCAAATCCTGAGGCATCTCAATCTCCTGCAGCGTTTTTCCGTCAATTCGGCAAAAGGACGGAACGCTGACTTCGACGATTTCGGCATTCGGATTCGCGACCGTCATGAATTGAATCAACGGTTCGATGTCGATTGCCGGTTTCGCATCGAGCTTCATCAGCTTGACGACCCATGGTAAGGCCGTTCCTTGCAGAAGCGCCGACGTCATGACGGTGAAAAAAACGATATTGAACAACGGATAGGCATCCGGCAGACCACTCGATAACGGATAGGTCGCGAGAATAATCGGGACGGCGCCACGCAAACCGGCCGCTGTGATGACACTCTGTTCGCGGAAATTGTACCGAAAAGGCAACAAGGACAAATAAACGGCGAGCGGACGGGCGATGAGAATCAAGGTCAGGACGATGACGCCTGATACGAACAATGTCTGGGGATCAAGCAATTGCCTTGGGAACACAAGCAGTCCAAGCATGATGAACATCCCGACTTCTGCCAGGTGGGAGAGACTGCCGCTGAACCGAACGAGAATATCACGGTAAATCAAATCATGATTACTGAGCCAAATCCCGGTGACGTAAACGGCTAAGAAGCCGCTCGCATGCAGGCTTGTCGCGACACCGTAGGAAAGGAGCGCTCCACTGATCAGCAGTGTCGGATATAAAGCGGACGACTGCAACTGGATCCGGTTCATCAAGGAGGTCAACAGCCAGCCGACAAACAGCCCTATGACAAGACCGATTCCCATCTCGTAAAACAGCAGAAAAATCCCTTGTACGATAGAAAAGGCTTCCGGATTTAACGCAAACTCCGTGAACAGAATCGTCAAGAAGACAGCCATCGGATCATTCGTTCCCGATTCTGCTTCCAGCGTATGTTTGACTTTCTGGTCAATCGGTCGACCGTTCAGCAATGAAAAGACCGCCGCCGCATCAGTCGAGCCAATCAACGCGCCGATGAGTAACGCCATCGGCCAGCTGAAATCCAGCAGGTAATGTGCCACCGCTGCAATCAGTCCGGTCGTGACCAGGACACCGACGGTTGCAAGCGATAATGCTGCCGGAAGAACCGTTTTGAAATGACGCCACTTCGTATTCAAGCCGCCGTCAAATAAGATGATGACGAGTGCAATCGTACCGAACAGACGGGCCTGCTCGAAGTCTGCAAAATCAATTAATCCAGAGACATCCGTCCCGGCCAGGATGCCGACGAACACAAATAAAATCAGGGTCGGGACGTTCAGACGGACAGAAAATTTCGTAGTGACGATAGCGAGCAACAAAAGAATACCGGCAAGCAACAGGACGGTCCCTTCGTTCATAGGCGATCCCTTCCTTCGATGAAAGACGTCTTTTCTTTAGTATACGTCATTCCTCGTTGCAGCTTCAGAAAATAGTTTGCCGGAAGATGTGTATAAATCCGTAAAAAAAGGAAAACACGTATCATAATGGATTATGGAATAATGAAAGAGGAGGCATCTTATATGAACATCTGCGTAGTCACAGGAGCAAACTCCGGTATGGGAATGGTGACGATTCAAGAATTGCTCGAACGTGGTGACCGTGTCATCGCGACCGTCCGATCGGAGAAAAAAGCGACATTATTAATCCAACTGTTACGGGAACATGCGGTTTCGGACAAGAATCTAGAAGTCGAGGTCGTACAGTTGGATCAACTCGATTCCGTCCGGCGTTTTGCGGATGTGTTATTTGACCGGATTGGCTGGATTGATCGCTTGATTTTAAATGCCGGCATCATGGTTCCCCCGTACCATGTGACGAAGGACGGGTTTGAGTCCCAGTTTCAGGTCAACTACCTCAGTCACTTTTATTTGATTGAACGGTTGTTGCCATTGATTGAACAGGGACATGATCCCCGCGTCATTTCGATCTCCTCCTTAGCAGGAGAAGGCGGCATGATCCGGACCGATATCGAACTCGAGGCGATCGCGCATGTCAAAAAAGAACAGTATAATCCGATGAAGTCTTACCGGGAATCGAAGCTGTTACAAATGGTCCATATGCGGGAGTTGGCCGAGGAATACGGGACGCGGGCGACGTTCGTCAGTGTCCACCCGGGGATCGTTAACACCGACCTGTTCTACCGGGGGAAATACGGAAAAGTATTGAAGACCGTCCTGAAACCGATTGCCCAAGTCGGATATTGGACTGGAAAACTCTATACACCGGAATACGGAGCGAAAACCGCCCTGTACCTCGCGACGACGGACGATGTGCTCGACAATGGGGGATATTATGCCGATTCCGCCCCGCGTCTCAGTAATCCGGTCGTTGAAGATGAGGCGTACCGCAAACAGGCCCGTGCCCTGTCGAAACGTTGGGCCGGATTTGTCTAAATGATAAAAAAAGGTCTACCGACTCGTGGAAAGTCGGTAGACCTGTGTTGTGCAGACTGGGGGTCTGTTCACCTCCTGACTATACAATAGGGCGAGATAGAATTTTGAAATATGAAAAATTTTACAAAGTCATGCGATTTGATGATTTTTTGATGTCTTGAAGCAAAACGGTTTTCTTCTGGCGTTACTTTCGTTAGGATGAAGGTAAATTTTAAAAAACGGGAGGAACACGATGATACGATCAGCTGCTACACACGATGTCCAACGGATTGCGACCTTGTTGCGTGAAAAAGCTGAACTGTTTAAGAAACGGGGAAGCCGCCAATGGTCCGCGTATCTCGAGACCGATTTAGAAGCTCTCGTGCAGCGCGACCTGAATGCCGGAAGACTGTTTGTTTATGAACAGGGACCGGACTTACTGGGTTCGATTGCGTTATTGCCGTCGCTCGAATGGGATCAGACACTATGGTCTGACAGAGAGGGGCTTTACATCCACCGGATCGTCGTCAGTGAATCCGCAAAAGGTTTAGGAATCGGAACACGTTTATTGCAGCACGTGATTGCCGTTGCCCAAGCGGAACAAGAAGCGTTACGACTTGATTGTGTGGCATCCAATGACTTTTTAAACACCTATTATACGTCATTCGGTTTTGTCCCTAGAGGTGTTCGTGACGGTTTTGCGACATATGAGCATGTGGGGATGCCGGTGCCAAAATAAAGCGGCATTTAGATAGGACAAGCGATGCAGGCTTTGGTATGGTTAGAGAAAGAATTATTCGAGGAGTGATCGGATGCGACTTCAGATTGGTTTTATCGGCTTTGGAAAAAGTACGACCCGTTATCATCTGCCCTATGTCATGATTGAGGACCAGTTTGATATTACCTGGATTTATAATCGGAAATCAAAACCGGAATTAGAGGCAACTTACGAATCCAAATTGCCCCATGTCCGGTTCACAACAGATCTCGATCTGATGTTGAAGGACCCGGAGCTCCAGGTCGTCGTCATCAATACCCCGCCGGCGACGCACTTCGCCTATGCGTTGCAAGCGTTACAACAGGGAAAACATGTGCTGGTCGAAAAACCGTTTACGGTGACGGAGCAGGAAACCCGTCAATTGTTCGAAGAAGCGCACCGGCAAGGCGTCAAGTTGCTTGCATATCAAAACCGGCGTTTCGACAGTGACTTCCAAGTCATCGAGCAAGTCATCCGATCCGGTAAGCTCGGACGCCTCGTCGAAGTCGTCTCGCACTTCGATCTCTATCGACCGGATGCTGCCCCGGCGATTGCGCGTCCGGAAAACGGGGCCTTATATGGTCTTGGTGTGCATACGATTGATCAAATCGTTGCTTTATTCGGGAAACCGGAACGGGTCGGATATGATATCCGGACGGTTCGCCTTGCCGGTAATCCGGATGATACATTTGCCCTCGACTTTTACTATCCGGAGTTAAAAGTCAGTGTCCGGACTAGTCATATCGCGTTGGCGGGAGCGCCGCGCTGGATGCTTCACGGGACGAACGGAACGTTCATCAAGCAGCATGTTGACCGCCAGGAGCTGGATCTTAAAGCCAACTACTTCCCGGGAGAAGAAGGATTCGGGGAAGATTCCGAAGATGATTTCGGTCGGTTGTTGTACCATGACGACCATGGTCATTTACAGGATGTCCGGATTCCGAGCCCGGTCGGAGATTACGGCAAGCTGTATCGTGCCTTTTATGAAAGCATCGTCCATGGTACACCGTTACCGGTCTCGGAAGAAGATACGAAACTGGTCGCTCACCTGATGGAACAAGGATTTTCAAAGCCGTCCCCTTTCATTTTAGACCTCTGAAATTAAAAATCTTTAGATATCAATATAATTACATCTCAGCGATCTGCCTATGCAGCGCTGAGATTTTTTGTTATAAAGGAAAAGATATCACAATTTTTCAGAATTTTCTTATGGAATATTGATTAAAATTTCAAAAAGATGGGAAAAATTGTGTATACTACAGACACAAGGGGGTTTATCATGAAAAAAATCATTACGTCCATCATTCTGGCAGGTGTTTTGTTCGGTGTGTTCAGTCCATCGCTCATTGCAGAAGCAGCCACGAAGTTGACGGTCACGACAGATGTGTTGCGCGTTCGTGAAAAACCATCGACAACAAGTAAAATCCTGGGGAACATCACTAAAGGAGCTGTCTATACTTCGAACGGGACGTCCGGCAGTTGGTATAAAATCACGTACAAATCAAAACCGGGCTACATACACAAAGATTATGTCCGTACCTCTACGACATCGAAGTATACATCGACCGGTGCACGTTATACGACGGTTGGCACGCTGAATGTCAGAACTTCTCCAAGCTTAACAGCAAAAACCGTCACGCAATTGAATAAAGGCGTAAAGGTGGCATCTTACGGGACAACCGGCAGCTGGACACGTATTTTGTACAATGGCAGTTACCGTTATGTATCGACACAGTATTTGACGAAAACAGCACCAAGCAGTTCATCGAAACAATTAAACGTCCCGTATTACAATCAATACACACTCGGATATCCGTCAGGCTGTGAGTTCGTTTCACTGAAAATGGCACTCGAATATAAAAAGAAAGCAGTTTCTGCCTCTTCTTTATATAACCAAATGCCGAAAAGCATGGCAAACGCCACTTATAAAAACGGCAAGTATTACTGGGCAGATCCCGAAAAAATGTTTACCGGTAATCCGGCAGGAACGCTCGATTACTATAAAAACTGGGGCATTTACCCGAAAGGCATCCTGCCGCTCGCGAAAAAATACCGGAGTGGCGCTGTTGATATCTCCAAACAAGGAGTCAGCAAAATCGAAAGTGAAATCCGTAGCGGCAACCCGGTCATCGTCTGGGCAACCGTTGATTTCAAAAATCCGTACGGCTACTTCTCATGGATCAAGCCGGATGGTAAAACGTTTACCGGCTACCGCAACTACCACGTCATGCTCGTGACAGGTGTCTCAAGCAGCGCGTTTACTGTGTCGGATCCATACCGTGGAAAATACACGGTTAGCCGTTCACAATTTACGTCCGTTTACAATACGACAGGACAGTACGCATTATCCGTCCGTTAATCGATTGACCGGTGAAGCCTTCCGCTTCATCGGTTTTTTCATGGCACGGACGTGATAAAAGAATGAGGAATGTTCGAAATTTTAAAGAATTGGGAATCGATTAAAAAGTCGTGTAAAATAATGACAACCTCGAATGCATTCTCTCGAAAGGAGTGGTAAAGAAATGGATGAAAAACGACTGGAACAGCTGGAGCAGGAAATCGTCCGATTAAAAGCACGCGTCGATCAGTTGGAACGTCAGCCGGCGAAAGAATCACAACCGGAACCGGTCTCTTCCGTCGCGCGACCTGCCGTCCGGCCTGCTTTCGTCAAGAAGACCCGGTCACCGGTCATAAAACAAGCGCGGACGCGGGATGAGTGGGAAAATGTCCTGGCGACGGTCTGGCTGCCGCGAATCGGGGCGATTTTTGCCGCCATCGGAGCGATTTTTCTATTTTCCTACGCGTCGTTAGCGGGACTAATCAGTCCAGCCGTCCGGATTGGGAGTGGAGTCGTCATCGGCTTACTCGTCATGGCACTGGGAGAGTTCCAGTATGAGAAAAAACGACGGGATCTCGGCGTCGGACTGGTCGCGACCGGGACAATCGTTTCCTTGTCCGCCTTATTTGCCGGTATGGCCTTATATCAATTTTATCCGCCGTTGTTGGCTTTTTTCCTGGAAATCGTCGTGCTCGCCATCGCTTACGGATTGATGTTGTGGATGCGCTCGACGGCGTTACTCGTGTTAGTCTCGATTACCGGCTTTTTATTGCCGTTTCTCCAGTTAACGGATGAGCCGAACGTCTTCTTATTTTTACTGTACGAAGTCCTGTTATTTACCGCTTTAGTGTTTGCTATCCTTCGTCTGCAGGCGGTCAAAGCGTACCCGGTTACTGCCGGGATCTTTTTCCTGGCCCTTATCTTCGGCAGTCTCACCGTCAATTTTGAGACACGTCCCTTGATTGACGAAATCACTTTACTCGGGGCATCCTTCATCGCCTATCTTGGTCTCGCTTACGTCGGGACGAAACTTCCGATCACCTACAATTACCCGAGCTGGATAGCGGGCGGATTCGTTCTGCTTAGCCTGTCCGTAGTCGACTGGCCGTTTGCTTACGGACTCGCGGTTCTGTTTGCACTCATCGCTTACGCCGTCGCGAATCAAACGAAGGAGGCGTGGCAAAACGGTGTCGGACATGTTGCCATCCTGTTTGCGATTTCGCAGATTCCGGTCGATCCGCTGAGTTTCGGTGATCAATTCCGTTCACTCCTCTATGCTCTTATGATTGCCGGATTGTGGTTCATCAAGCGGCAGGAAGTGCCGCATCAACGCTTTTTCGGAATTGTCGTATACGTGATGTTCGTCCTGTATACGATTGGAACGTATGAGACGTATCGATTCAACGACCGGTCGTATGCCGTCGCCGTATTCGGTCTGACGCTCGCAACGACAGCCTTCATCGTCTTGCTCGTCCGGACACACGGGGAAGCGATGTGGAAAAAGTATTGGCAAATCGTTCTGTTTTTTGCAGCGGCCGGTGTGTTCGTGACCTATACGCTGATCGTGATGGAACTGCCGTTTTACGCTATGCTTGATCAAACGGACCGGAGTACGACGTTGTCTGTCGCCTACATCCTGTTATCGTTTGTTCTTGTAGCGATTGGCCGCATCCGTGCAGCGGCGGCTTGGCGTCTGTCGGGTCTGCTGTTGCTGTCGGTCAGTGCCTTCAAACTGTTGCTGTTTGATTTGTCATTCTTGTCGTTGATTCAAAAAGCGTTTGTGTTCATCGGCTTCGGAATCGTCGCCTTTATCATTTCGCGGACGTATTTCAAAAAACGGGAGTCTTGAATCATTTAAAATCTTCTGCCTGCGGACCGTGTCTGGAGGGGAGGATTTTTTTATTGAAATATATTGATAACGATTATCATTATCGACTATACTAATTGATGAACTTACTTAATCATCAGGGGGAACCATTTATGCGACATAAAAAAACACTGACAATCGGTCTCTTATCCATGACGGCTTTACTGGCAGCCTGTAATGAACAACCCGCGACGACTAAACCGGCAGCAGCCAAGCCGAATCAATTCGAGCAAGTCGTTGCTGATTACCGGACATATGCGATTGCGGAACTGGAACAGTTCACGAAGCAGACGCAAGCGTTCACGACAGCTGTCAAAGACGGGGACTTGGAACGGGCGAAAGCACTTTATGCGCCAACGCGGATGCATTATGAGCGGGCGGAACCGATCGCGGAAGTATTCGGAGACCTCGATCCGAAAATCGATGCCCGTGAAGGGGACGTCAAAACGTCGGAGTGGGGTGGCTACCACCGGATCGAACAGGGCTTGTTTGAAAAAGGTACGACAAAAGGATACGAAGAGTATGCCGACCAATTGATGAAAGATGTCCATCTGCTCCGGGCGAAAGTCGAGACGGTCGAGGTGACGCCGGAACTGTTGGTTACCGGTGCGACTGATCTTTTAAACGAAGTCTCGACGTCAAAAGTCACAGGGGAAGAAGACCGGTATTCGCATACCGATCTGTATGACTTTGCAGCCAACGTCCAAGGTGCGGAAAAAATTTATCAATTGTTAAATCCGGCTCTGAAAAAACAGGATGCTGCCCTGTCGAAAGAGATTGCGGCCCGCTTTGCTGATGTTAACGGATTATTGGAAGCGAAAAAGAAAGAAGACGGATACGTGCTCTATACCGAGTTGTCCAAATCAGATGTCAAACAATTGAGTCAAGCCATCAACGAGCTGGCGGAACCGCTCTCGAAGATGGGTATCGTACTGGAGGGCTGATCGATGACACGGACTACTTTAGAAGCAGGGGTCACCCGGCGTGACGTCCTGAAAGTCGCGGGACTGACCGGGCTCGGAGCCGCTCTTTACGCAAGTGGACTCGAACGGTTTTTACCCCGTGCCCTGACGGCTCAGGCGACAGATCAAGTCCCGTTCTACGGCAAGTATCAGGCGGGTATCCTGACACCGCCTCAAAACCACGTCCAGGTGGTCGCCTTTGATGTCCAGACGACCCGGCGCGATGAATTGATTGATCTGTTGAAACGTTGGACGCGGGCATGCGCCCGACTGACAGCCGGATTACCGCTCGGCGACGCGGACAGTGCCTATGTTCCTCCGGAAGATACAGGAGAGGCGGAAGGGCTGTCAGCGGGCCACCTGACGTTTACATTCGGTTGCGGTCACAGTTTATTTGCCAAGGACCGATTCGGGATTGGTCATAAACGTCCTAAGCTGCTCCGGGAGTTGCCGGTCTTTGATCTCGATCAACTGGACCCGCAATGGGCGGGCGGAGACCTCGTCGTCCAGATTTGTGCCGACGATCAACAAGTCGTGTTTCATGCGTTACGGAATTTGACCCGGATTGGTCGCGGTATCGTTAAGATCCGCTGGACGCAAGCCGGTTTTCAACGCTCCAAGGCCGCGGATGCGGCAGGGGGGACACCAAGGAATCTGTTCGGATTCAAGGACGGGACCGGTAATCCGGACGGCACGCAGGACGCTGTCCGAAAACAACACCTCTTTTACCAGTGGCAGGACGGTTCACCCTGGTTGACGAACGGCAGTTTCCTGGTCGTCCGCCGGATCCAGATGCATCTTGAGGTATGGGACCGGACGATCCTGAAAGAACAGGAGCGGACGTTTGGCCGCGAACGCGCATCCGGTGCCCCGCTTGGGTCGAAAGAGGAATTTGCAGCGGTGACACCAAGCAAACGGACGGCGCACGGTGAAGCACAACTTCCAAGTGACTCGCACACAGCAGTCGCTCACGGATCAGGAAAAGAACAACTGTTACGCCGCTCCTATTCCTACCAGGCCGGGATTCACGAAACGACCGGTGCCCTCGATGCCGGCTTACTGTTTCTATCGTATCAACGGTCACCGGAGCAGTTCATCACCATTCAGAGACGGTTAGCAGCGTCCGACCGTTTAAATGAATACATTACCCATCGTGGCAGTGCTGTTTTCGCCTGTTTCGGCGGAATTCAAAAAGGAGGCTACATCGGTGATGCGCTTTTTGCTTAATTTCTTTTTACCGGTGCTTCTCTGCACGACGATCGGGATGCCGGTCGTTCATGCCGATGCGAAAACCGATGACCTGTATGTTTTAATCGGTCAAGCTTTGTCAGCGGTCAACGACGGTGACCGGAGCAGCTTACAGACAACGCTCGCGACGCTTGAACAGCAGGTCGACCGGTTGCCGGCTTCTGCCGAACAACAGAACATCGAGCAGAAGTTGACAGCCGTCAAGCAGCAAACCGCTTTGCCTGCCGTCAAGCAGCAATTGACGGAATTGTCGACTGCGGTCCGGGCGCTGGAAAAAACCAAACAGCCGAAGGACGATTCAGCCGCTAAAAAACGGTTAAAAGAACTGTTCACTCTAACGAAGCAACTGAGAACGGCCACTGACATGTCCGAGCGTCAGCAGTTGCAGTCGGAATTGCTGACAGCCTGGACGGACCGGGAAACAGTCGTCCGGGAGACGAGCATCGGGCACTACGGTCAGGTCGAGATGGGACTGTCCGCAATCCGGATTGCTTTGGCCCGTGAAACATTTGATCCGTCGGAGCTGAATCAGGCACTGGATCAGTTTGACGCCAGTATCCGTTCTTTTCTAAAAGGGGATACGGTGAAAGCCGCGAAACAGACGGGTCTCGTCGAGTTGACGGCGTTACTGAAACAAGCGGATCAGCAACTCGCGAATCAGGACGTCCCGGCGGCGGAGAAAACGCTGACGACCTTTATCGAACGTTGGCCGAGCGGGGAAGGGGAAGTCCGGACCCGGAGCAGTTCTCTGTATACGACGATTGAATCGGATGTACCCGTTCTGTTGTCGCGTTTAGATGAAACGACGATGGCTTCCACCCGGACTGACCTGGCCCCGATCATCACGTCACTTGAAGTGTTAGCGCAGAAAACGACGTATTCGTTTGTCGATGCGATGCTCGTCATGTTGCGGGAAGGGCTGGAAGCCTTGCTGATCATCAGCGCGCTCGTTGCCTTTACCCGAAAAGCCAAGGTGACAGGCGAACGGATGATTTGGAGTGGGGCATTATGTGGTTTATTCGCGAGTGGAGCACTGGCCCTGATCATCCAACAGTTCTTTTCAACGGCACTTGCTGCTGTCGGACGGGAGCAGATTGAAGGATGGACCGGACTGGCCGCAGTATTGATGATGCTGCTCGTCGGTTCGTGGTTACATTCGAAAACGGCGGTTGCTTCACGGCAAACGGAACTGGCACTGAATCTGGCGGGACGGTCTTTGTTTGCCGTCAGCTTTTTGACGATTTTCCGGGAAGGGGCCGAGACGCTGCTGTTTTATGTCGGCATGGCGCCCGCCATGACATCGACTGCTTTAGCTGGAGGGATCGTGCTGGCAATTGCGCTCATCGGACTTCTTTCGCTTGCTGTCATTTATTTAGGGGTACGTTTACCAATCAACCGGCTCTTTATAGGAGCGACCGGATTGATTTATCTCATGGCGTTCAAAATATTAGGTGCCAGTCTGCATGCCTTGCAAATTACGGGCCTCTTGCCGATCCATGTCATGTCATACATCCCGTCATTGCCTTGGGTAGGGATTTATCCGACGTATGAGACGATCATTCCGCAAGTCGGACTATGTGTTTTAGTTGGTTTGTTGATATATCTGAGACGTCGCTCTCCTTCGGGTCTTCGGAAAGCTGTTTAAGCCGTTTTTCAGTTTCATGTTTTATTCATTATGTTTCGGGAATAACTTTATATCGAGAGTAGATCGTTGGCTCGCATGAAGGAGAGGAAACAGGATGATTGAAACAAGAATCGTACGAAACATGACGGCGGTGGACGCAGAAGTGACAAGCTTGAAGTCAAGCGGCTATTCGAATAAACAAATTTACATCTTTGCGAAGGATGAAGAATTGGCGGAACGGATTGCCAATGACACTCAGACGTTGGCGTATCGTGTAACAAAAAAATCATTTTTTGAGACATTGATGTCGACAGTCCGCAGCAACCGAAAAGACCGCATTGCCCAGTTGTCGGAACTCGGAATGACAAAGGATGTAGCAGAAGATTTGGAAGAGGAAGTTCGCCATGGCCGGATTGTCATCGTCGGCTCAAAATCTGACTTACTGAATCCGGCGTTTGCCGCTTCTTATGTCGAAGATGAGACGACAGAATACGGTGCAGGTGTTCCGAAACTCGAAGAGGAAGAAACGACGACGACCTTACCGGCTGACCAAAACGTCAAGTTGGATAAAAAATAAGAAGCGTCGGTTAAACAGGGACTGGCAACAGTGTCAATTTTTCGACGAACAAAGGGTGACGGATTTGAATCCGTCATCCTTTGTTCGTCTATACAGGATCATTTTTTATGGATCTTCTATTGGAGCGATTCACGTAAATCCATTACCTCATCGAACGGAATATGACGCTGTAAACCGGTTGATGTCTTGATTTCAATGATTCCGCGGGCGTGAAAAAGAGCGGTAACCGTTCCCATCAATGCGGTCTCGGTTCCCTGGTCGAGATAACGGACCGTCACCAGCCGCCCGCTTCGAATGGCATCTTCTAACAATTGTGGAAAAACAATCTTTGTCTGTGTCGTCGGTCGGGCGGGATGCGTTTTGTACAAGTGTTCCAATTGCAGAATATGATTCCGTGTCGTGCGTTGCCGCCACTTTCGCTCCGTTCGTTTCTTAGACTGTAACACGTTGTTCCACCTCCGATTGAATCGTTTACATGTCGACGATACGCTGCCCCAAAATATTCCCCATTTATTTGGGAGATAAACCCGGTTGAAGAAGAGAAAGACACCGTAGAGGAGTAAAGAAATAGAGGTTGGTTTTGAATGTCCGATTTGCGGAAAAAGACTAGAAGTATGCCAGGAACAGAGGAGGAACTGTCTGATGGAACGAAGTACGTTAATTGCCCTTGAAAAACACTTATATGCCATTCAACTTGAGCTGGACGGTCTCGCCCGTCTGATTACCAAACAATTGATGCAACTCAGTCAGGTCGCCGGTTCAGTCGAACACTTCCGGCGGATGAGTTTTGATTTATACCAAAAGCGGGAAACACTCGACCGGATCCCGCCCCAGGTTTTATATGAAACCGCTCTGGACTATGAAGATTTTCTCGATGAAGAGTTTGATGAGATCCCGCCATCCTGGGCATTACGGCAGGACGAAGCAGAAGCACTCGATCAGTTATGGTGGTTTGAGTTTTTCCGGATTCAAGCCGACGTGGAGGATTGGTTGAGTCTCTATCTGATTCGACGTATTCGGGAAGATATCCGTTATGTGCCGCCCGTCATCAAAAAAAACGCGTACGCGTTATCCGATGATGCCCGGCAGGTTTTTTGGCGTCTGTTGCAACGCTCCGTCGCCAAACCGTCTTCGAAGATCAAGGCCAACCAGCTGTCCTGCCGGATGGGCATATCAGAGATTGCCCGGTACGCACGGTTTAACCTGGAACGGACACGCCTGGCGATTGAAGAACTGACGGCACGGGGCATCATCTCGATTGAGGAAGAGAACGAAAAGCTGAACCTTCGTGTTCGTCTACAAGTGATTTAAGGAGATGAAACGTTCAATCATGCGTTCATCGTGACGCGCGGAGGGACCGATCCAAATCAAATGACCGGGACTTGCCGACTCGATGAACTGGGCATGGGCAATGGCACGCCGGGCATAGAGGGCATGTTCGAATGGAACGGCCCGGTCCGCCTTGGAATGGATGATCAGCACCGGACAGCGGATGGCTTGCAAGATCGGTCGGTCAATCTGTTGCGTCAAATCAAATAAGACACCCCGCCCCGGTCCGTTCTGCAGTCCGACTTGATACAACAATTGTTGATCGACTCCATTCAATTGACGTCGAATTTCGTCACGCTGCAACAGACTGGTCATTTCGACCATGCGCATAGACGCTTCTTGCGGAAACTTGACCAACTTATCTTTGACGTAATGCCATAAGACCCATTGCAGGAGCTGCAACGGACGTTGAAGGAGCGGTTGGACAAGCCAAGCCTGATAAGGAAGCGAGATTTCGTGTGTCATCGCACAGGCAAGGACGAGTGAACAGACAGACGCATTATTACTTGCCAACGCAATTGCTGTCGGTCCGCCGGCAGAAATCCCGTAGACCGTATATTGCTCGATGTGTCGCGAAGCAAGCCATCTTTTGTAAAAAGCAGCCAACTCACCGGGGGATGAGGCGACACGGAGCGGTGTTTTCCCGTATCCCGGACGAGACGGGACGATGACCCGGTAACCGGCTTCAATCAATCGTTCTACGTGATAGACTTCCCGGTAATCGGACTGTGTGCCATGAATCAGTAAAATGACGGGTCCGGTTCCACTGTCCCGGTAATCAAATCGGTAACCTTCCCAATCGGCAATGTGTTGCATCCAAATTCTCCTATCTCTTAAATATTTCCATATTATTGTTAATCTTCGTACCTGTTTAAGGTATAATCCAAGTATAATCAAACATCTTATGGATAGGAAATGAGGATGCCCCGTGCCAAATGAAAAATTATCCAATCGGGATCGGTTGTTAGCGGTTCGAGAAATTTTTGAACAGTATTCCGATGAAGAAGAGACGTTGACATTGGAAGAATTAAGTACGGAATTGTCGAAAAGAGGACTGATTGAAAAGCTGTCCCGGAAGTCGTTAAAAGAAGATATCGCGGCTCTTGCCAAATCAGGTTTTGACATCCATGCGGAAGAAACTAAAAACGGTCTGGCGATTCCGTATCATCTTGTCAGCCGTCCGTTCGAATACCACCACCTGCGTTTACTTGTGGATGCGATTGCCAGTGCGAAGTTCATTTCTGAGAGTGAAACGGAGGTCCTGGTCCGCAATATTCATACTTTGACGAGTAAACGTCTGGCGAAAACGTTGACGCCGGTCATACATACCGTCAAGAAACCGAAAGGCGTCATTCCTTTTTCGATTGACACCATCCAAAAGGCTATCATCGAACAGGACATCATCAGTTTTCAATATCAGGGAAAATTCAATGAACGGACACGAAAGTTTGAGTTACGACGGGACGGCGATTATTATCTCGTTACCCCGGCACATTTGATTGTCGATAATGGAAACTACTATCTGATCGGCCGTGATGAACGTGTCGAAGAGATTCGGACGTACCGGGTCGATCGCATCGTCAATTGCAGTGTCTTTGAGCCGGCGCAGACTCCGGTCGAGGTCGAATCCACTTACTTGAGCAGCATGTTCAATATGTACGGGGGAGAACAGGAACAGTTGACGTTGAAGTTCCATGAGAGTGTCATGCCAACCGTCGTCGACCGCTTCGGGACGGACATTCGTTGCCGGCGTTTAGAAGGGGACTGGTTTGAAGTCAAGGTGGGAGCGCTTTTCTCTCAAGGTTTCATGATGTGGCTGATTCAGTTCGCGGAACAAGCGGAGATTCTTGAACCGGCCTTTTGTCGGGAAGCCTTTAAAAACAAAGTCCTTGAGCTTGCTAAAGTCTATAAAACAGGAATTGCGGTCAGTCAACCGATGAATGAGAGTGTCTAACACGATAGAAGCAGATCTTTTGCCGAATGGGGCAGAAGATTTTTTTTGTCGTATATTCATATTTGAATATTTTTGAGCGTTTTTTCCGATTACCATTAAGGATATCTTATTTTTGTTACAGGAGGGGCATCATGCAACATATGGAAAAACCACGGATGGGAAGCGTTATTGCGGGCGTGTCATACCTCTTTTTCATCTGTCTGTCGTACACGTCTTGGTATTTATTATCGATTTTTGCATTTAATCTTCTTTTCAGTACAGAGCTCTTAATGTCAATGGATCTTGTGGTCTTCGGCTTTAGTCCTTTATTCGCATTAGGCATCACGATGTTTTCGCTGAAAGTGCTGAAACGGCATGCACAGCCGAAATTCGGACCTTACATATTGGTAATCTACAGTATCTCGACCAGTGTCTTGATTTATTACTCCGTCGTCTACTCGATATTGCCGCGAATCTGACGATGCTTGCATGGTGCGGTCTTTTGGAATATGCTACGGATAGAGTATTAGCATGTTTTGGAGGAGGGGATACGATGAATACACAGTATATCCTGGACTGGATGCCACTCGTGCTTCCGGTTGCTGCCATCGTCTTTATTGTCATCATCGCGCGTAAAGCGTCTAAAATTGATTCTAAATAACCAAAAGAAGGTGTTCCGGTATCGGAGCACCTTCTTTTTGATTTAACGTTCGATTTGTTCCCGGACATACTTTCGGAACAGTTGGAGATCGTACGCCGGTTCACTGCGACTGAATTCAATCCCGTCGAGAAGGTGTGCGTGGGCCACGGCTTCCGGAAACTCGATCCGCGTTAACCATTCGACGGTCGTTTCCTCGTGACGGCGCGGGAATGCCTGTTCGAGTTGTGAAGCGATTTTCAGAAGCGGGTGCTGGCTATGCTTTTTAATCGGTGCCGGTTGCTTCGCCCCCGTCATCCGGACGACGGGTTCGGCTTCCGTGGAAACGACCTGTCGTTTCCGAATCAAATAGAAGGTGATCCCGACAGCGAGAATCGCCAAGACAATCCCTGCCGTGTTCAGATAAAACAGCGTAGCGGAACTCATACTTGCGGCCTTCAGACTCTCTTGCGGGGCGATGTTTGATAAATCCGTCGCATTCGCTCCCGTCTTTTGATCAATCTGTTCCGCGAGCGGTAACGTCCAGGTAAAGAGAGAGCCGAATGCCTCAAGTGCAGGACGGGTCAGGTTTGCGACAGAACCAAACAGCGCTTCTTTGAGCAACCGGATCACGGTAACGAGGACAAGGCTGATCCCGAGAAACAGCGAGACAGCTGTGGTGATCCGGCGCCATTCTACGAGATGCTGTCTTAAGAAGGGGATTGCCCATAACAGACCAAGCAGCAGATAGGCGCCAAGCGGCGGTGAAAGGCCCGGGAATAACAGAAACAGTCCGGTCAGCCCCGTCGCACTGATGGCAAATTTATACGGCTGATCGACAGTCTCGAGCCATGTCCCGAGAGCAATGGCAAGCAACAACAGTATACTGATTAGCGGAGAAATCAAAAGAAACGAGACTGCCGCGACCAGTTGCAGGCCAATCCGGATGTTGCGTGCCGGGATGGCTACAAGCAGCGGGAACATCAAAATAATGAGCGGTGCCTGCAGGAGACTGATGACGAGAATCCACCAGAGAATCATGCGCTCACCCCCTTGTGCCGGTGTCCAAGATGAATTTCCGCAGTCGTCGAGGGGACGGTCCGTTGAAGACGTTTCGTGAAATAGCGGCGTTCGAGCGGTAAATCATATTCTGAAATCCGGGCGAGACACTCCATCGTCCGTAAAAATTGGTCTTTTCCTTTTCCCGAGGGAACGTGATACCACTGCCCATCCCGGTTGACCATTGAAATCCAGAGACTGTACGAGGCGCCTTGTTTTTCAAGTTCTCGGATAATCGTCGCCGCCCGCGAAAGTAACTTTTCAAAATCACCGCGTAAGGCTAAACCGTCCGTGGACAGCCCATCAATGATGACGGCATAATCATGATTGCGCATCCGGTCATACTGATAGGAATACAGTTCGCCCGTCTTGGCGTAAGCAGACCAATAGATCGTCTTCGCATCACCTGCGTAAGGGACGACGGAGTGAAAGCTCGACCGATCCGTGAACGGACTCGACCGGTCAATCGTCTCGCCCGGAATCTGGCGTTCGTTCCATTCGACCGAAGCCGGTGCAAAATCCGGGAAGACATGCCCGAGTTGTTGAATCGGCAACGTCAAGTAGAGCGTCATCAGATGGAACGGGTCGGAAATCATGATATCAAACGACTGAATCCGGATCGTGCCCCGTTTGGCTGCTATGACGTCAATTTGAAACGGGACGCTGGCCTGACGCGGAACAAAGACATGTTGACGCCAAAACTGGCTGCTCGCGTCCTCGATCCGGACTTGTTCTCCGAGAAGACCGGATACCGTCACTTTACCAAGGGAAAACCGTGTCGGATTATGGATTTCAAACGGGATGAGTAGCGTATCGTCCCGGAAGGCGCGGACGGTTTCGACGAGCCGGACGTTCAGACGTGCTCCGAGGTACTCGAGGTACTTTGGTAAGAGGTAACCATATAATGTGTACGCGACGAGCAGTGTCGCAATCAGGAGAGAGCCGTACAGCGTACAGATGCCGGCAGTGACGGCAATCCAAAATAAAATCATCGGGTGAAAGGACTTCGGTGTAATCAATTGCATGTTACACCTCGGTCGGAACAGTCAATGACTCCAAAATCTGCTGGACTAAGCGACCGTTCGTCATCTTCAATGTCGCTTCAAGTGTCAGGACAAGCCGGTGGGCAAGCAGCGGCGTTGCGAGTTGCTTAATGTCTTCCGGGGTAATGTACGTCCGGTCGTGCATCCAGGCCCGTGCTCGTGCGGCTTGCAGGAGTGCCAAGGTAGCACGGGGACTCGGACCGATTTCCACGTCACGGTGCGCCCGTAAGGCATCACAGACGTCGAGCAGGTAATCTTCGACGGCATCTTCAATCGTGATCGCCTGGACTTCCTGTTTCCAGGTATTCAGTTGCTCAAGCGGCAATTGGAATGTATTCGGTTGTAAGTGAGCTCCCTGCAACAAGGCTTTTTCGACCCGGCGATCAAGCGGAGCAAACGATAGCTTAAACAAAAAGCGGTCGAGTTGTGCATGGGGGAGGGGAAACGTTCCCTGACCGTCAAACGGGTTTTGGGTCGCGATGACTAAAAAGTGTTGCGGTAACGTATAAGAGGTATCTCCGATCGTGACCTGTGCTTCACCCATCGCTTCGAGCAGGGCGGACTGTGTCCGCGGCGTCGTCCGGTTAATTTCGTCGACAAGGACGATATTGGCGAACAGCGGACCAATCCGTTGTTCGAATGAACCGGTCAATGGATTAAACAATTCCATCCCAAGCAGATCGGTCGGTAACGTATCCGCGGTACATTGGACGCGGGAAAACTTGGCATCCAGTGTATTGGCCAGTGATTTGGCCAGTGTCGTCTTACCGGTACCCGGCCGGTCCTCAAGCAAAATGTGACCTTCCGACAACAGGCCGATCAGCAGATGATCTATGACATGTTCTTGTCCGAGGACTGCTTGCTTTAAGTTCGTTCGTAATTGTTGGAACATGGATAAATCCCCCTTTTTATTTCGTATTCTTAAAGTTTACGAAAATTCAGATAAAACTGCCAGTGATTTAAGTCTGTTTTCCAGATTTAGTGGTTTTACTAGGAGAGAAACAAAAAAATCCTTGACCCGGGACAGGTCAAGGAGCGGCATTTAGTCTTCAAACAGTTCATCCATTAAGCCGTCAATTTCCTGGCGGCGGTTATTCGTTTCGTCCCGGAGAATCCGGATCGAACGACCGTGCCATTCGAGCCAGTCGCCGATCGTTGCGGCACGGGGCAGACGAGAACGGGGGACTTGAACCGTTTCACGGCTCTCCGTCTCACAAATCGCCTGATCCCCTTCAAATTCCGTGACGGTCATTTTCATCGTGAATCCTCTCCTTTACTCAGGGCGTAAGTCGGTCCGGCTTTTGACTTGAATCGTCTCCCCGTCTGACGTGTACTGAACGGTTCCCATCCGGTCCGTCCGGTCGACCTGGATGCTTTCCGCCGCGAGCGCATTCATGACGGTCGGACGCGGATGACCGTAAGCATTGCCTTCACCGGCTGAAATCAAGGCGCGGGAAGGGTGGACTGCTTGTAAAAAGGGAATCGAGGACGAGGTATCCGCACCATGATGCCCGACTTTTAATACATCAGCTTTTAAATCCATTCCAGATTCGAGCAAATCCTGTTCCGTCCGAATCGGAGCGTCTCCCATGAAGAGAAAGGTATTATTGCCATAAACGAGTTGCAGAACTGTACTCCAGCTATTTAAATCACGTGTGCCGTCGCGGAGCGGGGCGAGTAAGTTCAGTTTTACTTCGTCACTCGGAATCGAGACACCGGCCTTAGCCGTTTTAATGGTGATTCCTTGCCGTTTGACGGCGAGTAAAAAGTCCCGATATGTTTCCGTCGTGTGGTTGACGCGTGGTGCGTAGACTTGATCAACAGGTAGGGCATCGAGAATCGTATCGAGCCCGCCGATATGATCTGCGTCCGGATGTGTCGCGATGATGGCCGTTAAGCTTGTGATGCCCAGGTTTTTCAGATAGCGGACGACATCGTCCCCTTTCCCGTTGTTCCCACCATCAATCAAAATCGTTTCGTTTTTCGTCTGAATCAATGTACTGTCACCCTGACCGACATCAAAGCCGTAGACGTGAATGACGGAACCTGATTCCGGACGATCACCAGGTGACGGTTCGTCGTCGCGTGTCATATAAAAGACGACAATCAGACACAAGGCAAGAAACAGAACGGAACCCCATTTCATGTCTATCCCTCCCGTTTCTCAAACAGATACAATATGCCGTTACGCGGATGACCGAAGCGGGGACCGACATACCCCCGTTTTTTTAATGCAGACCGCATCAGAATCATCATCCCGCCGTGTCCGACGAGCAGGACCCGGTCATGTTCTTGTTGTTCAAACGTCAACTGGTTTAAGAGAACCGTAATCCGCTCGTTGGCATCCTTGATTTCCGCTTGAATCCGCTTGCTGAAGGGGGCGACAAGTCGTCCGATCAACGCCCAAGCGAGAAACGGGAGGCGGATCCGCGAGCGAATGGTCGGGAACGGGACTTCCCGTAACAGGTCCGTTATGATAATGTCGTTTCCATATACACTTTTCGCCGTCTGAACGGCACGCGGCATACTGCTGGCGTAACAAATCGTCCAGTCGATGTTTCCGAGTTCAACCGGCTGGACATCGATGGTCGAGACGTCATAACGTTCGATCCAGGCCTCGATATCGGCTGCGCTGATCCAGCCTTTGGTCGGGTAACCCTCCGTTACCCGGTGGTGTCTGACTAATCCAATCTGTTTCATATGTTTGTGACGGTCGCTTGCATCAAGAAACCGTCCACCTCTCTTTCCATCTCTCTATCGTCTTGCTGTCGTTACAGGGCAAGGCGGATCGCCATGCCGCACAGCAAGGCACCGAGAATGCTCAGTAAACTGCCGATGATATAATATTCCGCAAAACGGCGGTCGTCAAACTGTTTAAAACGGGCCAATGCCTTTAAGGCAATGATGAATCCAATGGCGCCCGTTGCATTGACTGCCACCAAAGAGACGATGATGGCCCGTTCGACGAGTCCGATGTAACGGCCGACGCCGTTGATTTCCGTCGTATAACTGCGTGCGGAATCCTCGACTTCATGCGTGACGGACCGTTTCAGACCGTCCAGTTGCTCTTTTCGTGTGACCTTCCGCTCAAAATGCGATTCAATCAAGCGGGGCGCAAAGGGGGCAAGCAGCGGGGCAATCCCGCGTCCGATTAACTCCGTTGCAATCAAGCCCCAAACGCTGATCCATAGGATCTGATTTGGTAACGTAAACGATGCCGGCCAAGCGACAGGGGTGAAAAAGAGGACGATACCGGTCAGAATCCCGATATGGAGCAATTGATCGATCCAAAAGGCAAGTGCCGGAGGCAACAGTCGTTTTAAGGGCGAACCGTCCAGCAAGGCATGTGTGACGATGATCCCGCCGCCGATCATCCAGGCCGTCTGACCAGTCACGTCATTCATCTGGTAAAAAAATCCGAGGACGGCGGCTGTGCCGATGCTATGTATCGTTATATGTTCGAGTAATACCCGAAACGTGCGTTGTTTCAACTTCGCCATCCGTTGACTCTGGAACGGGAAGTCCGCCAGCAGGTGGATGAGAAGCAGGCTTAACAGCAAAGTCATCCGATCGCCTCCCAGACCTGTAACTGTTTTAAGGCATCGATCAATGTCTGTTCGAGACGTTTACGTTGTTTACGTTGGGAACGGGCGACAAGTTTCGCAACATTCATCCGGGCATCTTTTTCGTGAAAGCCCATCTTCAAACCGATTTCTTCGTAAGTAGCGTCCGGATGCTGATCCATCAGCCGGTGCAATTCGATTTGCCGGTCCGTTTTACCGAAATAAGCGGGATACAGCATCTCGATATAACCGTTCAGCAGGGCGGTCGGCAAATAAGGCGGTCCGGCAAAGGAAATCCGGTTTGCGGTCTGTTTTGCCGCTTCCTGGGCCTCAAAAGCGAAAATGATGGCACTTCCGTTGGCTTCATCGGCATGAGTCGTCGATAACGTCTCATATTGACCGAATCCGATTCCGATATAGCCGTTTAACGGTTGATTCAACAGCATTAACATGAGCGGATAACTGACGGCATATTCGTTGAATACGCCAAGCAGACTGTCACCGGACTTGATTTGAAACGGTACGAGTGCTGCCGGAAATGCTTGGTTCAGCTGATCGGCCAACTGATGCAGATCGGTTAACAGTTGTTCTTTACTGGAATACGCACGGGAATTTTGAATATCAAATGAAACTGCAACAGCTTGCATACAGATCCTCCTTGTTACCGAATATGCGGTTACTTATCATTTGTTACCGGTTAAAGGGTAACAATAGACTTGTTACTGTATTTAGAGTAACAGGGAAGCGTAAAAAAACAAAGACTGATTCAAATCTTTTTTTATTTTTTCTTTAAGTTAACATAACATATATTATCAATAGTTGATAATTATTGTCTCATAATTAAGGTAAACTCAATATAGTGAGACAAAACAAAAAAACACGGGATTAACCGTGTTTCCGACAATCGTAATGATGTGTCCGTTCCAAGCGGCTCATTAAACGATCCAAGAAAATATGATGCCGGCGTTCGAGTTGCGTGATTCGTTCAAGCGGTAACCAGGCGAAATGGAAAAAATCACCGCAATCTTGACCGTCACCAGCAACACAATGCGTCCATCTGTTTTCCTGACATTCGATATGAGCATGATAGAAATACGTGTAATGCACCCGCATGCGTTCCGGATAACGCATTTCTTCTTCACCTACGTACTGGACGGTCGCGAGCGATAAACCGCTTTCCTCGAGTGTTTCCCGAACTGCCGCTTCCTTGGCGATTTCGGCATCTTCGATTGTGCCGGCAGGAATTTGCCAATCACTGTCTGGAGCAGATTGCGGATGAAAAACAAGTAGTTCCCATCCCTCTGGTTGCTCCCGTGTGATATAGATTGCTACTTTTTCGCGTCTTCTGAATTTCATCGTCATCACCTCTCCAGTTGGCAGATGGCACAAAAGCAGCCGAGGAACATGTCCGTAGCTGCTTGATGAAACGAATCCTATAAGCTAAAGCTCCGAACTGCCCGCTCCACATACTTCGTGGTAATCTTGCCTGACCATTTTCTTTTATTGTAGCGGTTATTGGCGGTCGTTTCAATTTGTAAACGGGCGATTTGCCGATAATTCGAAGAAAAGTCTGATAAAGCGGTCAAAACAGGCGTCAGAAAGCTAGAAACGAACGGGAAACAGCGACTTTACGCCATATTTCATAAAAAAAGACACCCCTCTATCAAAATGAGGGGCATCTGACCATCAAACAGTATACCAATCGAGAAGCGGACCGAATTTTTCTTCATCATAGGCAAACGAACCGTTCGATAACCGGTCGAGGAAGGACAACGATTGGACTTGAATTGTCTTTTCCTGCTCTTTTCCGATCAAAGTCAGCTCTTTTGCTTGTGTGACGTCGATCAATGCCGCGACCTGATGCGGTTTTGATTTTAAATCACGTAACAGTTGTGTACCGCGCAAGGCGCGGTTCGAGACCTGGAACTGATCCGCAAGGCGCATCTTCTTCAAGGCACCACGTTGTGTCAACAGGACGATATTCGGTGCTTGTTTGAAGCCGATCGCACCGGCCACGACATCCTGATCACGAAGATTGATCGCTTTCACACCCGCTGCCCGGACACCGACGACCGGGACATCATCTTCCGTGAACCAGAGACCGAATCCATGCTGGGTCGTTAAGAACAATTGCTCTTGTCCGGTAGAAACCTTGGCATACAGGACTTCGTCATCCGCTCGTAAACGGACACCCTGCAATGGTTTTGATTTCCGCTGAGCATTGTAGTCGCTCAATTTCGAGCGTTTGACCATCCCTTGGCGGGTCACGAACAGACAGTGTGAGTTCTCGTCAAACGTCCGGACGAGGTCGACCGATAAAATCCGGTCGCCGGGATCAAGCGGCACGAGATTGGCGACGTGTTGTCCGCCGTCTTTCCATTTCGTATCCGGCAACTGATGGACCGGAATCAAGAGATAATTCCCCTGAACGGTCCAGACGATGACATGATCCGTCGTCATCGCTTGTCCTTGATACAGCAGGCGATCCTGCTCTTTCATCTCCGGCAAATCGTTGGTCGCTCCGAAAGAACGCATCGAAGAGCGCTTGATATAGCCGTTTTTCGAGACGAAAACCATTGTTTCCTCGACCGCGATCATGACTTCCGTCTTCAGTTTCAATTCTTCGACTTCCGCTTCAACCGTCGAACGCCGGTTATCCGCAACCTGCTCTTTTAAGACCGTCAATTCCTTGATGATCAATCGGTTCCTCGTTTTTTCGTCGTTTAGAATCTTCTCAAGACGGGTGATTTCTTTTTCGAGTTTTGCCGCTTCGTCCTGTAATTCGACGATATCGGTGTTCGTTAACCGGTACAACTGAAGCATGACGACCGCTTCTGCCTGGCGGTCCGTGAAACTGAACCGTTCAACCAGCTTGTCTTTCGCTTCCGATTTGTTAGATGCAGACCGAATCAACGCGAGTGTTTCATCGAGGACCGAAATCGCCGTCATCAAGGCTGAAACGACCTCCTGGCGGCGTTTCGCCTGCTCGAGATCAAACGACGTCCGACGGATGACAACATCCTTGACGTGGCTGAGGTAAGCATCAAGCAGGGCAAGAACGCCCATCTGACGCGGTGTCCGCTCGTGAATCGCGACCATGTTGTAGTTATAGGCAACTTGCAGATCGGTCTGCTTCAAGTAGAAGTGAAGCACCCCTTCTGCGTCCGCTTCTTTTTTCAGCTCGATGACGACACGAAGACCGTCGCGGTCCGTCTCGTCGCGGACTTCCGCTACCCCTTCGACTTTGCGGTCGAGACGGAGTTCTTCCATCCGTTTGACGAGGTTTGCCTTATTGACTTCATACGGGAGTTCCGTAATCAGAATCTGTTGGCGTCCGCCGCGTAACGTCTCAATCGTTGCCCGCGAGCGGATGATGACTTTGCCGCGTCCGGTTTCGAACGCTTTTTTGATCCCGTCAAGCCCTTGGACGACTCCGCCGGTCGGGAAATCAGGGCCTTGCATGTGGGTCAATAAATCATCGACGGTATGAACCGTTCCGGAAATTCGGCCGATTGCGGCATCAAGGACTTCACCGGCATGGTGCGGCGGGATTTCCGTCGCATAACCTGCTGAAATTCCAGTCGATCCGTTCATTAATAAGTTTGGCAACAATGACGGCAGAACGAGCGGTTCTTCGGTCGTATCATCAAAATTCAATGTATAGTCAACCGTCTGTTTGTTGATGCCGTCGAGAATCAGGCTCGAAACTTTCGACAAACGGGCTTCTGTATACCGCATTGCTGCCGCACTGTCGCCGTCAATCGAACCGTTATTCCCTTGCATGTCAATTAACGGATAACGCAGTTTCCACTCCTGACTCAGGCGGACCATCGCTTCATAGACCGACGAATCGCCGTGTGGGTGATAGTTACCGATGACGACGCCGACCGTTTTCGCGGATTTCCGGTAAGCGCGGTCGAACAGGTTACCTTCCGTATGCATCGCGTACAAGATACGGCGTTGAACCGGTTTTAATCCATCACGTGCGTCCGGTAAAGCCCGGTCCTGGATGATATATTTCGAATAACGACCGAACCGGTCCCCGACGACTTGCTCAAGGGACAGGTTCAAAATGTTTTGCAGGTTAGACATATCAGTTCACACTCTCTTTCGTCACGTGTTCATTTTCAATGATCGAGAGGTCTTCCGTCAGTCCGAACGCTACATTGTCTTCAATCCAGCTCCGGCGGTGTCCGACATTGTCGCCCATCAGCACGGAAACTCGTTTCTCGGCGACAGCGGCATCATCGATCGTGACGCGGATCAATGTCCGGGTCTCGGGATCCATCGTCGTTTCCCATAATTGCGGAGCGTTCATCTCCCCCAGTCCTTTATAACGCTGGATCATATAGCCTTTACCGAACTTTTTCGTTGTTTTCGCCAGGGTTTCTTCATCCCAGACGTATTCAAACTTCTCAGACTTGCCCTTCCCTTTCGAGACGCGGTAGAGCGGTGGCAAGGCGACGAAGACTTTCCCGGCATCAATCAACGGGCGCATGTAGCGGAAGAAGAAGGTCAACAGCAAGACTTGAATATGCGCGCCATCGGTATCGGCATCGGTCATGATGATGACTTTGTCGAAGTTACAGTCCGATAAATCGAAGTCTGCCCCGACGCCGCTGCCGATCGCGTGGATAATCATATTGATTTCTTCGTTTTTCATGATATCCGCAAGTTTGGCTTTTTCCGTGTTCAGGACTTTCCCGCGTAACGGTAAAATCGCCTGGAACGTCCGGTTACGGCCTTGTTTGGCTGAACCGCCGGCTGAATCTCCTTCGACGAGGAACAATTCATTTTTCTCCGCGTTTTTCGACGCGGCAGGTGTCAGTTTCCCGTTCAGGATGCTCGAACGTTTCTTTTTCTTGCCATTGCGGGCTTCTTCGCGGGCTTTACGCGCTGCTTCCCGGGCCTGAGCGGCGCGGATCGCTTTTTTGATCAGGAGGGTCGCCGTTTGCGGGTTTTCCTCAAGATACGTCGATAAACGGCGCGTGATGACGGCGTCACAGCTTGTCCGGGCTTCCGGAGAACCGAGTTTTGATTTCGTCTGTCCTTCGAATTGCAGGAATTCTTCCGGAATCCGGATCGACACGATCATCGTCAGCCCTTCACGGATATCATTCCCGTCTAAATTCTTGTCTTTTTCTTTGAGCAGCGTGTTTTTACGAGCATACTCGTTCATCACCCGTGTCATCGCCGTTTTAGCGCCGACCTCGTGGGTTCCACCGTCGCGTGTCCGGACGTTGTTGACGAACGACAGGACGTTTTCCGAATAGGCATCCGTGAACTGGAAAGCGATATCGACCTCGATGTCATTTTCCGTACCTTCAAAGGCGACTGTCGGATGTAACGTATCTTTGTCGTCGTTCAAATAGCCGACAAATTCGCTGACTCCGTCTTCATATTGGAACGTGTCCGCTTTTTCCGACCGTTCGTCGGTCAGTGTGATTTTCAGACCTTTCAGCAGGAAGGCCGATTCACGTAGGCGTTCCGCTAACGTATCGTAATTGTATGTCAACGTGCTGAAGATTTTTCCGTCCGGCTTGAAATAGACGCTTGTTCCTTTTTGGCGCGTCGTGCCTGTCTCAAGCAACGTCGTTTTCGGAATTCCCCCGTCTTCGAACGTTTGCTCAAACTGTTTCCCGTCGCGATAAATCGTGACTTTTAACTGCGTCGACAGGGCGTTGACAACAGATGCCCCGACACCGTGCAGTCCGCCCGATGTTTTATAACCGCCTTGACCAAATTTTCCACCGGCATGAAGCACCGTGAAGATGACTTCTGCCGTCGGTTTGCCGGAAGCATGCATCCCGGTCGGCATACCGCGTCCATGGTCACGGACCGTAATTGCATTATCTTTATGGATGATGACATCGATCTGTTCCCCGAATCCGGCCAGTGCCTCATCAATTGCGTTATCGACGATCTCATACACCAAATGGTGGAGTCCGCGATGATCGGTCGAACCGATATACATACCCGGGCGTTTCCGGACTGCTTCGAGTCCTTCTAATACCTGTATGGCATCATCATTATAATTGTTTAAATCTGTCGCCATGTTTTTCACCTCAAATAGAAAAACGTCGAATATTCCAAACGTTCGTTCGTTTTTCTAGTAGTCTGTATCTAATTGTAGGCATCTTCTTGCTATCTGACAAGGATAATCTAGAAAACAAGAAAAAAAGACACCTACTGTCAAGGAGTAGATGTCTTGCTGAATCACGATCACAAGTACTGGTGTTCAATTTTAATGCAACGGTTTTCGATGTACGGAATCCCGGCCCCAAGGGCTAAACTTTCCGCTTCGACACTCGATAATCCGAGCTGATTCCAAATCATGCCGACGTCACCGTGAGCGACGGCATCCTTCGCAGCGTCCGCCAAAAACTCCGAGCGACGGAAAACATCGACGATATCGATATGGCCCGGGATGCTGGCGACACTCGGATACACTTTCTGACCATTCCATTCATTTAAGGTTGGATTGACCGGAATGACTTCGTACCCGTGTTGGACGAGATAATCGGCAATCCAGTTCGCCGTTTTTCCGGAATCGCTTGATACCCCGACAACGGCGATCCGTTTTGCTTCTTTTAACAACTGACGTGCTTGTTGATCTGAAATCATGTTATTTCCCCCTTATGTTAAATACAAGATAGTCTTAGTCTATATACCCGATTCAATTTGGATTAAGCCTTTCAACTGGAGGGAGGAACGTGTTCGAAGTGTGAGAATCAAAAACGGTCTGTACGAAAACGAGATGACCAACTACCCGTCGGACTGGATTTCGATGCAACTGAGAGCGAAATGATTTTTTGTGAAAAATAGTCTGTTTAATTGTTTACATAATATAATTATTGTATTAATTTGCTTACAAAGTGATGAAAATCTAATTTGCATCGAGTCGAACCGTTACCTGTCTTTGGTGATTTCGATGCAACTGAGCGCTCCCTGTCTGACAATTTAACGTTGCGTGAAATAACTATTTCACGCAAACTAGTGTACCAACTACCAACGTTTGGTATAGTAGTGACAGAGAGGGGATAGAATGATGAGTTTGTTTAAAAACCTGGGAAAAACCGTGAAAACGGCCCCCCTTCCCGCCCATACGATCGATCTTCCGGGATATGTCCGGATGCCGGATTTCATCCGGTTTTACATCGACCATTTGGCGTCGAAAAATTTCTCGAAGGCGACGATGCGGCGGTATGTGTATGATTTTGATTCATTTTTTCAGTTTGTCGCGGAAGCGTCGGGTGAAGCGATTCGAGCACGTGATATCACGCAGGAAGCGTTTCTTGAAATTGACGGATCCGGGATTGCCGCTTATGCGGAATACTTAGCCTTAACAAAGCAAAATGCCCCAAGTGTCATCAACCGGAAGCTGTCAGCACTGCAGTCCTTGTTCCGGCATTTGATCGATATCGGGGTCCTGTCGGAAAACCCGGTCGCAAAAATCAATCGTCCGAAACAGGCAAAACGGGATCCGGTTTACTTAACGAAACGGGAATGGGATGAGTTAATCCAACTGTTGCCGTCGAATATCGAGATGAATGCCCGGGAAGCGGCACATTATGAACGGGATCGCGTCCGGGATATCACGTTGTTCCAGGTGCTCGGTTACAGTGGCATGCGGCTCAGTGAAATGACGCAATTGACCTGGAGTGCCATTGATTTTCACGAAGGAACGATTCGGGTCATCGGGAAAGGCAACAAGGAACGGGTCATTCCGCTTGCGAAGCCGGTCCGGGTCGCCTTACGGAAATACGCCGCACACTATAGTCTAACGATGCGGGGGCCGGATCCGATTTTCCAAAAGCAAGGCAAAGCGCTCAGTCCCCGGGCTGTTCAACATATTTTAAAACGGCACGTTGACCGGTTGCGCCCCGTGTTGCCGTTTTTGGAGCGAAAACAGATCACACCCCATAAATTACGGCACACGTTTGCGACGCGCCTGGCGACAGGCGGGATCGATGTCTTGACGATTCAACAATTACTTGGCCACGAATCGGTCGCAACGACACAGGTCTACGCCCATATCGGTGATCAGGAGAAAAAACGGGCGATCGAATTATTTGATGGTGAACGATAATTGTATTATGTCACCTGAGTGTCACTGAAAGGAGAACTTGGATGAATTATGGCTTAAGTGAACGGAAAATCAAACAAATGTCGGATACCTATGCCTTTCGTCGCGGGAAACGTTACGTTGCTGCCAAAAAAGTTACATTACGGAACTACCAATCCGGTGATTTGCTCGTCGAAGCCGCTGTTCACGGTGAATCTGTCTTCACTGTCACCGTCCGCGTCAAGGAACACGGCGTGGATGCCGGTTGCAACTGTCCGTCGCTGGCAATGGATCAATCGTTTTGCGGGCATATCGTCGCCGTGTTGTTAGCGATGCATCATGTGCAAGTCTACGGCACACCTGCCGGAAACCAATCGTTGATCCGTCCGTTTGCGACGACGCGCCAGACAGAAGACGCAGCAGTGACGGCTTATTTGCAAACATTAAGCAAAACGGAACGGGCAAAAATCAGGTTTGATGTCAACGGTTCGGCGATTGTGATGGAAAGTATCACAGCCCAACAACGTTTTACGATCAGTTCCGCTTATTTTGACCGCCTTTTGCATACGCGTGACCGTTTACGGAATTTGGCCGACGTCTGGCTCAGTCCCTCGCTCAAACAACGGCTCGTCAGCGGTCCGCCGTTAGTCGAACTGGCGCTCGACCGCGAGCAAGGTGGGCTTGAACTGCTCGTGACGTTTAGCTATCAGGGGGTTCGGATCAATCCGTTACAGGAGACGGATTGGCTCGGGCGCGATGTATCGCTTGAAGGATCCGTCCTCCGCTACGTGACAGAGAGTGGTTTCTTGGAGCGGGACGGTCGCTATCGGTTAGAAGAAGAGGAAGCGGAATATCAGTTTTTGAAAGGTTTGCTCGACCCCCGTGTCGTTTACGGCAAACTCATCGTCCAAGTGACGGAGAGTATCCGCCAATCCTTACCGAACGGACCGTTTCATCCACGGATCGATGTCGAGACGACGGACCGCTTGGATTGGTTGACGTTCCGCTTTTCTATGGATGGAATCCCGGAAATGGAACTGAAACAGGTCTTGCAGTCGCTTGTCACCCGGAAAACGTATCACCGGTTAAAGAACGGTCAGTTTGTCTCGTTTGAGACCCGGGCATTTGAACAGTTACAACGCGTTTTTCGGCAACTTGAAGCAGCAGAGCAGGACCAACTTGAAGCGGTTTTGCGCGCGCCGGCTCTGCCGAACCTTAAACACCTGGTCGGTGCCTCCTTCTTGCATATCCATAAACAATTGACGGAACGGTGGCTCGAGCTGAAAAACGGAACCGGTGTCTACCTGAACTTCCCGGAAGTACTCGATCGGCATTTGTATCCGTACCAGCGGGCAGGCATCCAGTTCATGGCGAATCTTGCCGGACATGACGGGCACGGCATTTTAGCGGACGAGATGGGACTCGGTAAGACGATTCAGGCGATTGGTTATCTCGAGACGCTTCCTTCGGGTCGAATGTTGATTGTCGCCCCGGCTTCCCTGCTCCATAACTGGCAGGCGGAACTTACACGGTTTGCGCCGTCAAGAACCGTTCATCTGTTGAACGGAGCACGGAAACAACGGTTGGATCAAATCGAGACAGTACCAGCGGACGGAATTTTTCTGATTTCCTACCCGTCGTTACGGGCCGACATGGAGGCACACCAGACCGTCGAATACGACGTCGTAATTTTCGATGAGGCACAACATCTGAAGAATCCAGCGTCACAAACCGCTGTCCGCTTGCGCCGTATTCGGGCGAAACATCGGTTTGCCTTGACCGGAACACCGCTTGAAAACCGGACCGATGATCTCTGGTCGATTTTCCGGGTCATCTTCCCCTCCTTGCTGCCGGACTTACAGACGTTTCAAACATGGTCGCATGACGAGATCAAACGATTCATCCGACCGTTTCTGATGCGCCGGACCAAAGGCGAGGTGTTGCAGGATTTACCGAAGAAGCGGATTGTTCACCATTATACAGACCTCGGTCCGACGCAGAAAAAACTTTATGCTTCCTACTTGGCGAAACTGCAACTGGAAACGTTACAGCATCTCGACGAAACGAAGCGTGAAGACCGGATTAAGCTGCTCGCCGGTTTGACCCGCTTACGGCAGATTTGCTGTGATCCGGCGTTGTTTATTGATGGATATACCGGTGAATCGACGAAACTGGAACGATTGTTGACGTTAATCGAAGAAAAACTGGCAACGGGACACCGGCTGTTGATTTTTTCCCAGTATACGAAGATGCTCGGACACATCCGGGAACGACTGGCAGCACGACAACTTGCCCACCTTCTACTAACCGGTGAGACACCGGTTGAAAACCGGGTCGCACTGTGTGACCGTTTTAATGCCGGTGAAGTCGATGTCTTCCTGATTTCCTTGAAAGCCGGCGGGACCGGTCTGAATCTGGCGACGGCAGATACCGTCATTTTATACGACAGCTGGTGGAATCCGGCCGTCGAGCAGCAAGCGGCTGACCGGGCCCATCGATTGGGACAACAGTCACCGGTCGAAGTGATCAAGTTATTGATGATCGGGACGATCGAGGAAAAGATGGCGGAATTACAAGATCGAAAAGCGACGATGATTGATGCCGTCTTATCGGATCAGAAACCGGATATTTTAACGATTCGTGAACTCGTCCGTCTGCTTGATTCCCCCTCTTTTATCGATTCATCAGGTGATTAACCATACAAATCAAAGAAAATCTTAAAAAAATGAAAGACCTTCAATCCGTTGTCTATCAACAGGTTTGAAGGTCTTTCGACAATCAAATTCAGAAAAAAGGTTTTAACTTTTGAAAGACAGGGGTATATCTACATTAGCACCGTACAACACGGTCGCTTTTCAATTATTGTTTCTCAATATCAGCGTAATGACCTGGGAGAGAAATGCTACTTACTCACTTCGTTTTTCATTTCTGAATGAAATCCAGTTGAACTAGCATTTAGCGCATGAATTTCTGTTGGAACCTATTGTTCCACTCCTACATTCATTACCTTTTGAGGGCTATACCAAATTCAAGGGGGAAATGAACATGTCAGTAACATTAAAAGTAGAAGAACGCGAAGTACGCCCACGCTCACTTAGAAAGCAATTACGTCATGAAGGAAAAGCTCTTGGTGTCGTGTATGGCTACAAAGTGGAAAGCACACCGATTTCATTCGACGAAAAAGAATTGGTCAAGGTTGTCCGTGATCACGGCGAAAACGTCTTAGTTGCTCTTCAAATCGGCGGTAAAAAGGTCAACACGTTGATCAACAAGCTCGATATGGATATCTTTACACCAACCATCAAACACGTTGAATTCATCGCTGTTAAAATGGATGAAGAAACAGAAGTCGAAACGGATATCGTCCTCGTCGGCGAAGCAGCCGGTGCGAAACTTGGCGGATTCCTTTCACAAACACTCTTTAAAGTAACAGTTGCCGCAACACCAGATAAATTACCGGAACGCATCGAAGTCGACGTGACGGATCTTGCAATCGGAGATTCAATCACAGTAGCTGATCTTCCGGAAGAAAAAGATTTCCGTGTCGTCACAGAAGGTGACATCCAAGTCGCAGCGGTCGTTGAATCGACACTTGAAGCTGAACTTGAAGAAATCGAAGAAGCAGAAGCTGAGGCACAAGCAGCTGATGCGGATACAGCGACAGACGATTCAGAACAAACTTCTGAAGAGCAAGCTGAAGAAAACAAAGAAGATAAAGAGTAATCTTTTCTCTCCTCCCCTCGTGGGAGGTTTTTTTATGCATATTGACAAGTCCGGTCGACAGCCGTACAGTGAAGAAGGTACACATCATTAACACATCCACTAGGGGAGCCATTTGGCTGAGACGATTCACTTCGGACCCTTTGAACCTGATCTAGTTCATACTAGCGTAGGAAAGTGGAGCGGAATCCTCGTGCTCTTTTTCTGCATCTTGCAGGTTACACGACCGCTCTCTTTTCATAGAGGGCGGTCTTTTTTGTGGTTTCTTTGTGGGTGTGCATTCAAAGGAGAAGTGATTATGAACAGTTGGAAAATGAAAGAAATCATCGTCATGATGATGCTCGCCGTCGCGTGTGGTGTCCTCTACTTAGGGTGGTCGACGTTATGGTTACCAATCTCGGCCATCTTCGGACCGGTCGGATCAAACTGGATGTTCGGCATCTGGGTCATCGCCAGTCCCCTTGTCGCCTACATCATTCAAAAACCAGGCGCGGCATTGATTGCGGAAGTCGTCGCCGCTGCCGTCGAATTGTTTACAGGGAGTCACTTCGGCTTATCGGCACTGTTGATTGGATTCGCACAGGGGATCGGGGCCGAGATTGCCTTTGCCGTGTTCGGATACCGGAAATTCAATACGTTTACCTTGATGTTGTCCGGTGTCTTCGCTGCCGTCGGAAGTATGGTCTACAGCCTCATCGTGAACGGATTTGCCTACTATACGACGACGACTCTCCTGTTGACGTTTTCCTTACAACTTGTCAGCGGTGCTCTGCTCGGCGGCTTACTCGCAAAAATCATCGTCGATGCGCTCGTTAAGGCAGGGACACTGAATGGGTATGCGATCGGACGACAACGAAAGCAACGTGCCGTATGATGCAGTGCGAGCACCTGACAGTCCGCTATCCGGATCAGGATCACCCGGTCTTACAGGATTTGTCGGTTACGATTGATAAAGGAGAAACGACGTTGCTCGTCGGTCCAAGCGGCAGTGGAAAGACGACCTTTTTACATGTCCTCGCCGGTCTGTTGCCGGAGACGATTGAAGCCGATGTCAGCGGTCACTGGTTGACCGAGGGAACGGTCGGGATGTTATTCCAACAGCCGGACGATCAGTTTTGCATGCAGACGGTCGGTGCCGAAATGGCCTTTAGTCTGGAAAACCGAAGCATCTCCCGATTTGAAATGGATGAGCGGATTAAAGGTGTCTTGGCACGGGTCGGACTTGACCTCGCCTTGACGACGCCGATTGCCGAGCTGTCCGGCGGGATGAAACAACGGCTTGCTCTAGCCTGTGTATTGGCACTCGAACCGGACATCCTGTTGCTCGACGAACCGACGGCGCAACTTGATCCGCATGGTCAACGTTTGATGATGGAGCTGATTGAGGAATTGCACCACGATCCGAACGTGACGCTGGTGCTGATTGAACACCAACTGGAGCAGTGTGTGACGTTTGCGGACCGGGTGCTGGTCTTTCAAACCGGACGGATCCGTCTTGACGGACCGCCGCGGGATATTTTTTCAGAACGCCGGACCGTTTTGACTGAACTCGGGATTGCGACACCGCGCCTTTACCCGTATACATTCGAAACGATACCGGCCGAGGTCGCGGCAGAATGGGCACTCGATCGTCCCCCTGTCCGCGAACCCGTTTCAACCGAACCGACATTTGAACTTGTTGACGTGACCGTCCGGCACGGAAAGCAGACGGTTCTCCAGCGGATCTCGCTGACCGCCCACGCCGGAGAATGGATCATGCTTGTCGGACGCAATGGAGCCGGCAAAAGTACCCTGCTCGAAACGCTGGCCAAACTGTTACCGGCGCAAGGCGGAACGATTCAGTTGTTTCAGACAGCGTTGAAGAAATGGCGGGACCGGACATTTTACCGGCAGGTCGGCTTTGTGTTTCAGCAACCTGAGTTTCAGTTTCTCAAACAGACGGTTCTTGACGAACTGACGATCAGTTGTACCTCACCGTCGTCCGGTCAGATGGATGATGCCTTACAGTACTATCGCTTGGCGGACGTCGCGGGTCAGTCGCCGCTCGCACTCAGTCTTGGTCAAAAACGGCGTTTGAGCGTCGCGACAATGCTGCTTGAGCGAAAAGCTGTCTTGTTGCTGGACGAGCCGACTTTCGGACAGGATGCCGAGACGACGGCACAACTGATTGAAGTCTTGCGGCAAGCCCGTGCAGCCGGGACGACGCTCATCATGGTGACGCATGATATGGAGCTGGTGTACCAACAGGCAGACCGGGTGCTCGTCCTCGGTTCGGGAAACATTCAATTTGACGGTTCACCGGAGGAATTGTTTCAGGAAACCAAGATTTTACACGACAATCAGCTGATTCGTCCGGTGTCCTATCAGTATCAGCAACAAAAGGAGGGGATCCGTCATGCAGGAAAACCACTCATGGCTCGCTCAAATTAATCCTTCCGTCAAACTGGCGACCCTGGTCTATGTCATGCTGTTGCTGATTTCGACATCCCGTTTAGAAGTGACGTTTGCACTGCTCATCCTTTCCGCCGTCGGCGTATGTTGCTCCGGCTGGCAGCTGTCAACGCTTCTCATTCGTCTCGTCCCTTATGGTGTGTTGTTTCTGTTGACGTTTTGGATGATGGCCGCGTTCGGAAAAGGTGAAACGGAATTGTGGGCATTCGGCTGGTTCCGGATCACGGAAGAGAGTCTTGCACATGCCTGGTTGGTCGCGACGCGGATGCTCGCCTTCGTCCTGTTGAGTGTAACGTTCGTTGCAACAACGGACGCGACACGGTTCGTCATGAGTCTGATTCATCAATGTCGTCTGCCGGTTCGCCTGGCCTATGGATTTTTAGCCGGTCTCCGCTTCATTCCGATCTTTCGGCAGTCGATTCGAACGATCCGTCAAGCGCGTCGTGTCCGGCAACAACGGTCACTTTGGCCGTGGCAAACGTTTTTTGACATCAGTCTGCCGTTGTTTACGACCAGTATCCTCCGCTCGGAACAGATTGCGATTGCGATGGAAGCCCGTCAGTTTCGGGTCAATCGGACCTATTATGTCGAGCCGGTCGTAACACGAGGGGATCTTGCCTTTCTGTTGATGACCGTCACGCTCGCGACGTCACTTCGCCTGGTGGTTTGACAGCGGACGATTACGCGGCACTACTTGGGGGAATAAACAGGATAGATACAGTGAATCCAAAAAAGTGGGTGGAGTCGTGAAACGAATCCTGTTAGTCGGCGCAGGTCATGCGCATTTAGAATGTATCAAACAAGGGAGTCATTCGGATGTCGACTGGATTGTCATCACTCCCTCGCGTTATCAGTATTATTCCGGGATGTTCTCCGGACTGGCGGACGGAACCTATACACTCGACGAGATACGCATCGATGTCAAAGCGTTATGTGAACGATACGGTAAGACGTGGATGGAGGACCGGGTCGTGCGAATCGATGCTGCCAACAAACACGTTATCGTTCAGTCCGGACAGTTCGTGCCGTACGATATCGTGTCGTTTAATATCGGATCAAACGACTGGGAAGCAAGCACTCCGAACCACGTTACGATCAAACCGAACTATCGTATAGAACAAGCGTTAAAGACGTTCAGGAGTGCCGTCTCCCCTGTCATCGTCGGCAGTGGTGCGGCGGCCGTCGAGATGGCGGCGTCATTTCAGTCAAACGGTACACCGGTCACCCTGATTCATGAAGAACCGTTGCTCAGCGGTCATCCGGCCGGTCCGGAACTGGCCGCGCGACTCGATCAGTTGGGTGTCAACCGGATCATTGACCGGTTCGAAACGCTGGATGGTCAAACAGCAACGCTCCAATCCGGCCGCTTGCTCGAGACGGATGCCGTTTTGTTTTTAGGAGGGGCAACGGCGCATGAATTGTTTCAGGTATCCGGTCTGTATTGTGATGACCGCGGATTTTTACTGGTGCACGAGACGCTGCAGTCGTTCGAGGATCCGTCCATCTTTGCCGTTGGGGATTGTGCGACTCTGATCGCGTATCCGGATACACCGAAAAACGGTGTGACGGCGGTGCGACAGGCTCCGCTGTTGCTTCAGAATTTGATCCGATGCGTGAACGAAGAACCGTTACGGGCGTTTCGACCCCAACGGTGTTATTTGACGCTTCTTGCGCTCGGTCATCGCCAGGCCACCCTGCTGTACGGACGATTTTACCGAACCAACCGGCTCAGCTGGTATTTCAAACAATCGATTGACCAGCGATTTATCAAGAAATATACGGTCTGAATCAACAGGCAGAAAGATGAATGGTTCATCTTTCTGCCTGTTTTATTTATAAATTACATTTTTTAAAAAAAGAAGATTCTATTAAAAATATGGTAATATGATGGATAATTAATTAAGGAGGAATTATCATCAAAAATAGATTACTGACTCTCGCTATGCTATCCAGCATCGTGTTAACCGGCTGTGGGCAAGAACGATTGCTAGATCTCAAGCCGGTACCTTCCTACTGGTCTGCCCATTCATTTGCTTCCGACGAATACTCAGATCAGGAAGTCCCCGTTAAACAAAAGAAACAATTGTTGCGGACCTGTATGCAGAATAAAACGGTGTCACTTCCGAAATCGTACCGGACGTTGCAGTCATTCGGTATATTTTTTACGTTAAATAATCTGGAAATAGCACCGTTTCCGACCGAAATTGTTTATTTGGCACACGGCAATCAGATGTACCTATCCTGTCGTTCGCCTAAGACACAGGAGTTGCGTGTCCATCCGATTAAAGCGTCGGACCATCCGTGGGTCCACTTGACGGAGGGTCCGGATCGGATTGCACTTCAAGCACCCGTCTCTATTCCACTGAAAGAAGAACAATTGGACCAGCATGTATCCGTCAATCAGGAAATGAGCGCAGACAATGAATTTGCTAAGGATTTGAAACCGTTCCATGCGTTTCAATTGCCGATTTCAGGACAACTGTTGTTCGTCATGACAGAATCGGGCAAAGAGCACATCATTCGAAACATTGCGATGTCGTCCCTTCATCAGCAAGGCGAGTTTTACCTGGTGAGCCGCCGTCATATTGACGGATCGACGTCCCGCTCGTTAACCTTTTCACGCGACGGGTGGGACCTCGCAGATCGACAAATCATGACGGCATACAAATCGAATCGGATCAAAACGAAGCAACATTCCTTGCCAAAAACGTTACCGGTCAATCAAACCGTTCCCTTCGTGACCTTTCAATTCATAAAAAAAGAACGGGTAGTAGAAGAAAAGACGCTTTCCATTCGTTATCAGCCGGTCTACCGTCCGGTCAAGGAATACCAAATCAAAGATGAGCCGACGCGCGGAATCACGGCCTACTTCCATCCGACAATGAAATCGTTTGAAAAGGCGAAACTAAGTGAGATGGTCATCCTGCCAGATAAGCTGTCCCGGACGGTGGCCGAAGAGTTAAAGGCTGTGACGTTGGAAGAACCACAAGGAACGCGATCACCATTTTCGTACATGACGTTGCTTGAATACGGTAATACCCAGACCTTTCAGGTGTATCTGAAAAAACGTGCCAACAAGACAGATCTTTACTTGCAAGATCAACGGACGAAAAAAAGTACCAGATTATCAGGTGAGTTGGCACGGCAAGTCAGTCAAGAATTAGAAGAACAGTGATTCTAATCGGTTTCCTGCTCCACTAGTTATGATGTGAGACGCGCCTGCTTAAAAACCCCATCTGCTTCTCCCGAAGGAAAAGCAGATGGGGTTACGTGTCTTTTGCAGTTAGACCGCTTGGCTTGATTTGACGTATGAAACAAGTGTTTCCGTGAATTTCTCGCGTTCGTCGAGGAACATCCCGTGTCCGCTCTCTTCAAAGACTTCGAGGCGTGAACCCGTGATGTTTTCATGCATGACTTCGGCAAATTCGAATGGACAGACTTTGTCTTGTTTACCGTGCATGATGAGTGTATCGACCGAAATCTTCGGCAGACCGTCGCGTAAATCTTCGTCACGTAAGGCAATCGCCGATTGGATCGTTCCGTGGGAAGATGCCGCGACACTCAAGTTATGGAACCATTGCTGGAGCGGTTCCGGATGCTCCTTCGCAAAAAAGATTTCCCCGAATCCTTTCAGCATCGATGGACGGTCCTGTTTCGTATCTTCAATCAAGGCATCGACTTCCTCTTTCGTCATGCCGTACGGATAACCATCGCGTTGCGTGAAGACCGGTGCGGCTGCTCCTGCTAAGATCAATTTCGAGACATTGGATTCCCCATGGTTTAAGAGGTATTTTAACGCGATTCCGCCGCCCATCGAGAAACCGAGCAACGTGACATTCGTTAATTCCAATTGCTGAATCACTTCGTTGATATCCGACGCCATCGTCGTATAGTCATATCCGGTAGCAGGCGCATCCGATTTCCCGTAGCCGCGGTAATCGACGCCGATATAGCGGTACCCTTCTTCGAGCAGGCGGTTTTTCTGATATTCAAACATGTTATTGTTGGCCGGCCATCCGTGTAACATAACGACCGGTTGTCCTGAACCGATATCTTCTACATAAATCTTTGTTCCATCGACTGCTTGAATAAATGTACCCATCTGTGAAAACCCCCGTTGTTTTTAGTTAGTCTAGCTTCCGTGCACAATTAAAAGATACCCGGTTGTAACAGAAAACTAACATCTTAATATTAAAAGGTTTTTAGTTTTGAATTTCATTGGAAGTAAAAGGGTATTATCATGGTAAAATATTGTTAAAAGAAGGAAGGGGTGATTACTATTAAAAAATCCGTACTCGCAATCAGTTTCACTGGCAGCCTGTTTCTGACAGGATGCGGGACAGAATCCTTATTACAGTTAGAACGTAATCCGAATTACTGGGAAGCAATCAATTTCTCGGATGATTTATTTGAACCGGTACCAAAACAACAGTCAGCCTACCTGTTACAAACATGCGAAAATACAAAAAAGACGGCTCCCCTGCCGAAGCAATACCGGACGCTTGGTGAATACGGACTTTACTTTAACTTACAACAAATCGGCACCTATACACCGCCGATTGAATTACAATACATCGCAACAGGAGATACGTATTACTTAACATGCCGTTCGCCAAAAACATACCGGGTGACGGCACATCCGATTCAATTGAAAAACCACCCTTGGCTGAAACCAACTTCAGGCCAAGAACGTAAACCGATTACAGAACCGGCTTTAACCGTACGTACATATAACAAAGCAGCAAAACGGAAGGAAGAGGTTGTAGGGGTATCAAAAAACGTGCAACGTCTGTCCATCGAGTTTCCAGTGACAGGACAGATCGTGTTCCTGGAAAAAGAAAAAGACGGGAAACAGAAACCCCTTTTTGGCTTACCGGCATCGTTTTCCTATCCGGAAATTGAGCTGTCATTTGAAAAGACGACGGATGGGCTGCCGTCTATGACCTATACACTGATGATCAAGTCAGACCAGTACTTTAATCAAGAAGACATCATCAACAGGATGGGCAAACAATCCATTGATTTGACCTATCACCCGCTTCCTGACGTCTTACCGGTGAACAAGACGATTCCGTACGTGACCTTCCAATCAAAAGACACGGAAAAGCCGCTGAATAAGACGATTTCTCTGCGTTATGAGACAACAGTCAAAGACATTCGTCCCCGCGGCTTTAACGGGATTGGGAATGATAACAAGGAAATCCACGGATTTCTGCATCCGAACGATGCTGCACTCAAAGACGGAAACTTCCGGCAATTATCTCTGTTACCGGACAAACTGGCGAAGCGGATCTCAAATGATTTAAAGGAAGTGTCGCTAGAAAAACTTCAAGGAAAGCGGGCAGATATCCGGTATATGACGTTGATTCAAAATGGAAAAAGCCAATCGTTTGAAGTCTACTTAAAAGCACGTGCCAACAAAACGGATATTTATGTCAAAGATGCAAAAACGAAAAAAACAGCGAAACTGTCCGGTGAAGTCGCAACTGATCTCCTGACAGAACTGGAGGACTAAAGATGCGGAAAATAGTGCTGTTAGGAATGACGACCATCCTGTTGAGCGGATGCAGTCCGGATGTAAAACCGATCCAGTACACCTACTTACCGGAAGTGTACGATACGTTGAATCTGACAGACTTCAAGAAAGATGATCCGAAGTTGGGTGTTCTCATTAAACAGGTGTGCGCGACGAAACCGGTTGCCGCACCGAAAGAGTATGCGATCGGCAAACAATATTTCGTGAATCTCGTCAGCCAGTTTCCGGAATCGATGGGCGAGCAGGCCGTCTATCTGAAAACAAAACAGGATCGTTTTTTGTATTGCCATGATTATGTGTCAAAACCGGGTTATCACAAGTTGACACGAAAGCAGGACCGCTTTTCATCGGAACATCTCGTCATGCCTGAAAATCAGGTGGAGTTTCAGAAGTTATCTTCCAACTTTGAAGAGAGTGTCCCCATCTCCGGCAGATCCCTGATGAAATCTGCGCGACAGCTGACGGTCCCGACGACCGGCTATCTCGTCGTCCGGGCAACAAATGAACAAACGAAGCAGACGGTCGTCACGAACATCATGGAACTGACACCGTTTGTCGGACCCGTCCCGCTCGTCCTCGAATCAAATATTCAGATTCAAGAACCGTACGAAGTCCAGTTGAACCTGATGGGACAAGCACGATATCGTGCGCCCATTCATTCTTCGAAGGAGCGAAGTACGATTCAGTTCAAGGAGGCACCGCATGCAGACGGTACTTACGGTACGGTCACGGTCAAAGAAAAAACCGGAAAGACTACCCGCTACAAGCTGAGCGTCAAGCACGAAAAACAACTTCCGCCTAATCTTGACGTGCCGCCGGACGAACTGTACGATGCGGACTATTCTTTACCGCGCTTCGCCCTCTTTCATGACCGGTCGCTCGGAAAAATGAAATTTGTGAACGGCGATTTAGATATGGCGGAGCCGCTTTCACCCGATGCCTACATCGAGACGTCACTCGAAGAGTCAAAACAGTTGGTCCGGCTGATCGAGGACAGTGAAGAGGCGGAGCCAAAAGGACGATTGGCCGAGCGGCAGTATTTGACGTTACTGAATAAAGGGAAAGCGCAACAGTTCAAAATTTATCTCGACCGGCGAATCAAAAAAACCGATGTTTATCTCGAAGATGTCCACCGGAAGGTCGGTTTTAAGCTTTCCGCTGCCGGACGCGACGTGTTTCTTGATACGTATCACATCAAATGACTTAAAATACCAGATGTTCGACAGCGAAGATGACACAGCAAAACAAGATGAAGGCGATCCCTTCGTGTAACCACTCCTCGCGGGTCAACTGTTCTCGTAAAAAAGAGGCACAGGCAATCAGCAGTGCAAAAAAGTACAGGTAGACAAAACCGCCGGACAGGAAAAAACCGATGATGAAAATCATGCCGAACAAGACCGTTAAACCTGAAACGATGCCTTTCCGTGTCGTCATCTTCCGTCACCTCTCGAGGTTCAGTTTTAATCCTTTTACCCGCTTTCCGGTTTATCCATTCCAGGCGAAAAAACCGTCTCTTCCCCACTCGCGGGAAAAGACGGTTTTGTTTAGGCATGTGTATGATCGGCGACGACGGCATATTCTGTCACGGCGTTTGACAGGACAAGCGGTTTGACTTCCGATGTCCCCTCGTCCCGTTTCTTATGGACGCCTTTATAGGCTTGGCTTTCCTGCCAGGCATGGAAATGCGTTTGTTTTTCCCACGTCGTCATGATCGTGACGATATCATGCTCGTCCTGACTGAGATCGACTAAGACCTGCATCCGGATAAATCCTTCCATCTGTTCGATGCCTTTAGTCGTTTGAAAACGTGCCGCGACTTGATCGGCTTTCCCGTTTTGCACACGTAATTGATTCATTACAATCCACATACTAAATCCCCCTCTTGTTGAACTATATTCAGTATACCGAACAACTAAATCTTCTTCCTACTGAGAGGTCTTCAATCGAGCGTATTCGACAAGCGTCGTAACTGTTCGTCGCCTTGCCGGTCGACCGCATGAATATCAAAAAAGAGCGAACGGGGAAAAGCTTTCGGTAAGGCCTGAATCGTATGGAAGCTATCCTTTTGTCCGACATCGAGCGTCCGTTTGATATCAGTTAGCGGTACGGTTCGCTCGTGTGTCCCGACGGACGTGACTTTATACGGATCAAACATTAACGTATCCAGTTTCTGCGACGGGTTTTCCCCGTATACGACCAGGAAACGATGTTGATCGACTTCCAGTAACCGTCCTTCGAACCAGTCGGATGACTGCGACGTTTGGCGGAGCAACTTCACGAGCTGATAGGACGCATCCGTTTGTTTCAGCAGGATCAGATACTGCCTCGTCGGTGTTTTGACGAATGCGACTAAATGCCGGTCGCCGAGCGGTTCAATCCAGTAGACCTGTTTCGTCGAAAATCGCACTTCCGGCTGCTGTTGACGGACGGTCTCGACAATCCGTTTCGGTGTCACATCTTGAGGAGCAGCCTCTTTCGTCTGGAAATAAAACAGACTCCCGCCGAGACCGAGCAGGAAAAATAACAATACGAACATCCGGTGTTTCATGACAGCGCCACATCACGAAGCGGATGACAGTCCGGCATGGATCGTTTCATGATGCTCGCCCCCCTTTCATTTTCCGATTGAAAAGCCGTCAAAATAACGACCGCCGCTTTCGGCAAGCCACTGTTCCAGCAAACCGATGACAGCTTGTTTTTCATCCGACCGGAAATAGGCTTCAAAGGCCTCGACCAATCGTCCGGCCTCGACCGGATGGATGGTCTCGAGACTGCGGATCAGCCACTTCCCCTGTCCTGTCCAGTGACCCGACGTCCGTAAGCGGAAATCCGTCGCCTGCTCGAGCAACCGGGCTGCGATTCCAAGTCCTTCCGACCGCTCCGTCACACCGATGAAATCGTCGAGCAAATCGGTCAGAAAGTAACGCGCACGGTCCGTTTCGACAGGCGACAGCACCGGTGGACCGGCGAGCAGCTCTGATTCCGCCTGTGCTTTCAAAGGTCTGAGCAGATCATGATCGAGCAGGACGAATCCTTCTGCGACCATCCGTTGCATCGACGGACGTCCGCGTTCCCGGTCCTGCCGGAAAAAATCCCGGATGGTCGTACTCGAATGAATAAATGCTTCGACCGGATATTCATCGAAGGTGAACGATTCCCGGTAAGAAGCCGGGACGGATTCCCGAAATATGATCAGATCGAGGTCAGATGTCGCGGTTGCCTGTCCCCGGACAAAACTTCCGGCAAGTAACGCAGCGTCACAATCCGGATAACGGCTCTCGACGATTAAACGGGCAGTTTGCTTGGCATACGTCAGCAAATCACTCATGTGTCTGGTTCTGTAACATCGTATTATCGGAAGCAAAAACAGCCAGTTCATCGCCCGGTACAGCGACGATTGAGACAAGACCTTTATCCGGTAATGTCATATCGATAGCCCAGGATTCGTAATAAGTATCCGATCCGTTGATGACCAGAGTTTTCCCCGAACTGAACGTAATGAACAGATGTGGAGCGGCTTTTCCGATCCGGACGGCAATGATTCGTTCTGTATGTAACGTCACGATCAGGTGAAGCATCTCTTCTTTCGGCATATGGCGGACGACCCAGTCCTTCGACGATTCGACATCCCCGTAATACAAACGGTCCGTCTCGATCCGGATTGTGATATCCGGAATCGTGGCGTCGTAGAGATTGATCAGTTCGATGCTGATGAAGCCTGTCAGGTGAATCGTCGAAATTTGAGTTCCGGTCAAATAAGTAGACACGAGCTTTCGGGCGATTTGATGATCTTCTTTCTTCATAATTCCACCTCTTCACAAAATAGTTGACGATGATGTCAATCGTGTTGTCATTTTTCTTTCTTATAAATTTACCACATATTAGCAGAGGACGGGAGAACGAACAAAAAAAAAAACAGATGACCGTCCGGTGAACGTCATCTGTCTTAAAAGATCAATTCGCTTTTTTCAGGATGTTCAGCAACCATTTCTGCAAGTCTTTGCCGCCTTCATAAAACGAACAGTCGCGGAGTTCGATTGTGTGTCCGCCTGCTTGGATCAATTCGTTGAACGTGTTTCCGAGATCGCGGTTTTCCCACTGGCGTTCATCGTTTAAATACTTGAAACCGAAGTTGCATTCGACGTTAAAGATAATATGGAACGGTTCCTTGAACGATTGGACGGCGCGGATCATTTCAACTAAAATCATCCGTTTTGGTGTTGATTTTTTAAATGTATCGATGACCGTCGTCCGGCGTCCATGGAATTCGACGACACGGACCGCACGTCCTTCATCGGCCTTGAAATCATAACTCGTCCGGATGGAGACGATGATTTCACGTTGATCAGTTTGTTGCATATTCTACCACTGCCTTTCTCTCGCTTGAGTATACATCACCTGCGCCATGTCTTGAAGGGTTATTTCACAATCCGCCCTGAGAACGATTGAAACCTCCCATTATTTGTCTTATAATGAAAAATATGCTGAAAGGAGCTTGATTGTGAAACCGTTATTTTCCATTATCTTAACTGTTTGCTTACTTTTTACAGGGTGTTACTGTACGCTCGACGAGCAGACGGACGGCCCCCACTTCAAGTCTCGTGCGCGGACGATTTCGAAGTATCACACGTTTGATATCGAATTTTCGAAAGGACTGCGTCCGGATCAAGTCTCGGACCGTACGGTTACGATCACGGACTCGACCGGCGAACGGATGCAGACGGAGCTTGAAGTCATTGACGGCAAGGAGCTCCGGATCAAGCCGCCCCGCTCGGGTTATCAAAAGGGACGCCGTTACATCATACATATCCGGGATTCGATTGATGCACGAAAACAAGTTAAAAGTAACACGATAAAAGAACGGACCTTCACTGTTGATCGTTAAACAGGAAGATCCGTTTTTTCGTTATGTGTTTCAAACACAGACGATCTCCGGCGCTCCGCCAAATGCAGGGAGACGGATCGCATCAGACCGAAACCGATGAACGCCAGCCACACGCCGTGGTTGCCGATCCAGTAGACCGACAGCAACAGCAGTGCAAAGACGAGAAAAGCCTGAATCATCGAGTTCCGGACCGGTTTTGCCTGAGCCAGACCGGAAAAAACGCCTTCATAGAGCATCGCAAAGCCACCGGTTAACGGAAAGATGAGAATCCAGCCATAATACAGACGGGCGAAATCAAGCAGGTCCGGATCCGTGGAGAATGACCGCAATAACGGGTACTGAAAAATAACTAGCAGAATCATCATCAAAAGAATGGAAGCGAGACCAAACTTTCGGGTTAACCGGACACTTTGACGGTAACCGGCTTCATCGTGGCGTCCGCGCGACCGTCCGACGAGAATCGTCGAAGCACTGCCGAGTCCCCCGAACCAATAGGCAATCAAATACTGGATTTGCAGCAAAATGGCGTTGGCTGCGAGAACATCAGGTCCAAAAATTGCTCCTGTCCGGGTAAACCAGCCGGTCACGATCAAAAGAAAGATCGTCCGGACGAACAGATCGGCGTTGACCGTAAAAAATTGCCGGTACGCCTGGACATGGAACAAAAGGCCGCGGTAGTCCGGTTTCCAGGCTAACTGCCGGAGCATAAACAGGAATCCGAAAGCGACGATACTGATTTCAGCGACAAGCGTCGCGATCGCGACGCCAGCGACGCCGTATCCCAGTCCGAGGACGAAGACGATATCCAGCACGATATTGATGACGTTACTGAATACTTGAATCAACAAGGCGCGTTTTACCTGTCCCTGACCAATCAGCCAGCCGAGGACGGCGTAACCGATCAGGACGAACGGTGCTCCGTACATCCGGTAATGGATGTATGTCGTGACATCCGGCAACAAGGTTTCGGGTGCTGCCAGTAAGTAAAGACCACCTTCCGTCAACGGAACACGAAATAGCATTAGTGCGAGACCAATCAGCAAACCGAGCAACACAGGACGGTATAAAGCGAAATGCAAAGCCGTTTCGTCATGATGGACACTGGCTTGCGCACTGAAACCGGTCGTGCTGACTTTTAGAAATCCAAACAGCCAGTAAATCGTATTAAAGAACACAGCAGCAATCGCAATCGCCCCGATGGCGACTGCATCGCCGGTTTGTCCGATGACGATTGTATCGGTGACACCGAGTAACGGCGTCAATATACTCGACAAGATCAATGGATAGGCAAGCAGTCCATACTGGCTTGCTGTAACAGGCGGCGTCACCATGTCTGTGCCTCGATCAAAACCTTCGTCTCTGTTGCCCGCATCGGAGACGATTGATCCGATACGTGAAACCGGTCGACAATCCGTCCCTTGTGCAGGACGAGGACATCGTCACATAGTGCGGAAACAGACTTTAAGTCGTGAGAGATGAAAATGTACGACATCTGTAAAATGTCCTTCAGTTCGCGTAGTAAAACTACGATTTCTTTTAAGGCAAGAACATCGAGGCCGGTCGTCGGCTCGTCAAGAATCAATACAGCCGGTTCGATTGAAATCGCCCGGGCAATCGCCATCCGCTGTAATTGTCCGCCGCTGAGTTCTGCCGGTCGCCGTTCAAGCAACTGTTCGTCAAGACCAACGGCAGCCATTAATTCATGTGCCAATTGCTGCTCCGACTGATTCGGAAAATAATACAATTCCGGTTGATGAATCCGGTACGGTTCAAGGAGCGACCGGCGCATCGACCAGTCGGGATTAAAGGAGCCGTGTGGGTGTTGGAAAACGGCTTGGATCTGGCGCCGCATCGACCGTTCGGACCGCGTGGAGAACGGTTGACCGAGCAAGGTGACCTGTCCTTCATCCTGCCGTTCTAATTGTAATAGAACTCGTCCTAACGTCGACTTGCCACTACCGCTTTCACCGATGATGCCAAGCGAACGGCCGGTCGTTAAAGAAAATGAGAGATCGGTCAACACGTATTCAGTTTTGTAACGGACAGAGACGTGCTCGACCGTCAGAAGTACAGACATCCTCATGCCTCCTTTTCTAAATGAATCCCCGCAAACAAGGCACGGGTATAGGGATGCGAACGAGTCGCCATCGTCTCTTTTGTGACAGTATCGATGAGTTGCCCTGCCTTCATAATATACAACGTATCGGCATAATGTAAGGCGGCTTTCAATTCATGAGTGACGAACAGGACGGTTGCTGCAGTTTGTTGCTGATACTTTTTTAACCAATCCAACAGTTCACGGGTCGCAACAGGATCAAGTGCCGTCGTCAATTCATCCGCCACAATCAGGCGCGGTTTCAGGCAAACAGCCGTAAGAATCGTCATTCGCTGAAGCTGCCCGCCACTGAGCTGATTCGGAAGACGATTGAGCAGTTCTTCATCCAGCCGAAACGATTGCAGCAAGCCGTCGATAAATGACGCATCGTATTCGAGTTGATGCGCCCGGTACAAATCTTGCAGCGTCTGCTTGATAGTTAGAAACGGGACAAAGGATTGGTGATACTGTTGCGGAATGTAACCGATATCGCGTCCTAACACCCAGTTCCGTCCTTCCGGGAATATCACCGTTCCCCCGGCAGACAGCGTGGATGGTAAGAGACCGATTAATCGTTTCAGGAGAAGTGTCTTCCCGCTTCCGCTCGCTCCGACGAAACACACAAACTGATTGACTGGCAACTTGACGTTAATCGGCTGTAACAACAGATTTAATCCTTTTTTAACTGTCACGTGATTTATCTGAATCATCGGCAGTCTCCTTCCTTTTGTTGGAAACGACGGTTCCACCACATCGTGAAACTGACCGTCAGGACGATACAGAGACCCGGCCAAAGCATGAACCGGGGGGCGACCTGGAAATACGGTCGACCTTCATTCAACAGCGCGCCCCATTCAGGTACAGGTGCTTGGACTCCGAGCCCGATATAAGAGAAGGCAGATAAAAACAAAATGATTTTACCGAGATCAACACTCATCACATTCCGGATTTGTCGCAGAACAGGTGCTAACAGGTGTTGCCGGATGATCATACCGTCCGATAATCCGTTGACACGTGCCATCCAAATATATTCGGATTGTTTTGTCGCCGTGACGATGCTTTCGGTCAAGCGGGCATAGGAAACCCATTTAATCAGTAAAATCGCCCAAATGAGACTATGCATGCCGGCTCCGAGTAAGCCTGCTAACACTAATGCAAGTACCGTGTCGGGAAAAATAATCAGACTTTCTTCGATTCGTCGGATGATCCGTTGTAACAGTCCGCCGTAATATCCGGCGAACAGTCCAAGGATGGTCCCAATACATGCCGTCAACAGGACGGTAAGACCGCTGAATAAAAGTGAAATCAAACCGGCTACAATCAATCGGGCGAGAAAGTCACGTCCTAAGGCGTCCGTACCGAGCCAATGTGCCTTCGAGACCGGTGCCAACCGGTTGGAAATATCCGTCGTATACGGGGAATGCATCATCAAGTACATCAGTGGAATCAGGATCAACAGTCCATAAAAAAGACGTTTCATAGTCTTCCCCCTTTCCATTCGGGTCGGAGACACTGTGTCAACAGACGCATCAGGAGATTCAATGTCACGATGATACCGGTCGTCAACAGGATGTATCCTTGAATCAAAGGGTAATCCCGTTGTAAGACGGCTTCAACCATCAACTTACCGACACCGGGGTAGGAAAACACGACTTCAAGAATCACGACACCGCCGGCAAGACTTCCGAGTGTCAAGGTGAAGACAGCAAGCACCGGTGGCAGACTGCCGCGAACAGCATACTTCCAAAAAATCGTTTTTTCAGCGATTCCACGTGCTCGGGCAATCTGAATATAGTCTTTGGCCAGTTCCTTTTGGATGTTGATACGCAACAGTTGGATATAGACACTGGCTAATGCCAGACTGAGTGAAACGGCGGGTAAAATGACGGATTCAATGCCGTCACGTCCCATGACCGGGAGCCAGACCAGTCGGACAGCAAACCAATCAGTCAGGATCAGACCGATCCAAAAACTCGGAACCGCTGCGCCTAGTAACGACACAATGTCTGTAAAGAAGCGGACAGCCGGGTGGTTCGAATAGGCACTCCATGTGCCAAGAGGGAGGGCAAGCAACAGCGCAAGCAGTAAACCGGTGCCGGCGATTTCAAACGTCGCTTGGTAACTGTCCTGCAACATTGAAAAAACCGGACGTCCCGTCATAAACGATTCACCGAAATCAAGACGGCTGATTGAAATCAGCCAATCCGTATACTGCGTGTATAACGGTTTGTCAAAACCAAGGTTTTCCCGAACATCCTGAATTTGCTCCGGTGTCGCGCTCAATTCATCGACATTAAGTAAGGTGAGTACGGGATCTCCCGGAAGGAGACGCACTAAGGCAAAACTTCCGAATGTCATCAGAAATAGAAAGAGAAAGGCCTCCCCTGCCTGGCGGATGAGCAACCGTCCCATTTCATTTCACCTCTAACATATTCGTAATCATATAATATTCACTTTTTTCCGTTTTCCATCCTTTGACGCGGGACTGGTCATAAGCGACGAGTGTCGCAGGATGTAATAAAAAGCTGTTGAACTGTTTTTGGTCGACGTCTCGGGCAATCTGTTCCGCAAGAGCATTCCGTTTCGCCGGATTGACTGTCCGGTTTAGTTGATCCAGTTGTTTTGTCAACGCCCCATCGTTGACGCCGCTGAAGTTCAGTCCACCTTGCGGATGATAGGTCGCATTGAGATAATAGCCGGCGTCGCCGCGCGGTGCTGTCAGATTGCTGTATGTCGCAAGATCCCAGTCCCGGTGACTGCTCATATATTCTTCCGGAACATCAATCTGTCTGATTTTAATCGTGATACCGATTTTTTTGGCATCATCCTGTAAGACTTGAGCAATCAAAGGTAAGTCCGGACGGGCGGAATAGGTCAACAACGTTAACGTCAACGGCTGGCCGTCCTTTTGCATCTGACCGTCCTGTAAGATATAGCCGGCTTGCTTTAAATAAGATATCGCCGTTTGGTCCGTCCGCTGCTCATAATCCGGAGCAAAAGGGAACGACGAAATGAATGGTCCGGTCGCGACCGTCGCATACCCTTGCAGGACATGATCGACCAACTGTTTGCGGTCAATCAATGCATCGATCGCTTTTCGTACAGGAAGGGACTGCATCGGTCCGTCCGTTACGTTCATCGTCAACTGGTGGACACGAAACGTTTCCGTCACGTCAATCGCAAATCCGTTTTTCTTCAGTCGATCGACCGATTCGGCTTCAGGACGGTACACGATATCTGCCTGACCGGATTGTAGTGACATCGTTCGGGCTCCAGCATCTTCATTAAATAAAAAGTTGACGGTTTCAAGTTTTGCCGGTCGTCCCCAGTATCCCTCAAACCGTGTTAATTCCACTTTTGTCCCGGGTGAGAAAGCAGACACCGTAAACGGTCCAGTCCCGATTGGTCGGGCCTCTATTTTTTTTGCCGTTGTATCGATGATAGCTGTATTTGGATTGACAAGTTCCGAGATGAATTCCGGATAGACTGTATTCGTTTCAAACAAAAGATCGTTTCCGTCGACTTTTATCGACTTGATCTTCAATGCATTTTTGACACCCATATTCTCTGCGATTGATCGCTCAAGAGAAGATTTGATGGCATCCGCATCAACTGTTTTTCCGTTTTGGAAGGTGATGCCTTGCTGTAACTCAAGCCGCCAGACCGTTTCAGTTTCATTTTTCCAGCTTTTCGCAAGCCACGGCTCGACAGTCAGTTTCTCATCATCCAGCCGGACCAATGTTTCTGTTACACCTGCTCGCAGTGGGACGTAACTGCTGTCGCGGTGCGGATCGAGCGATAACGTTGAAAAATTATAAACGAACGTCAAGTGGTCGCTTTCTGTTGATTCCGTTTCCGGGCTGCAACCACTGAGTAGTACCGCTCCGAGTGCAATCGTCCGAACGGTCTGTCGTAAGTATTTTTTATATGTAAACATTGGCTCTCTCACCTCTATTTCGTAATCATTACGTTTTATATCATATCGTAATGATTACGTTTTAACAATAGTATTTAGGTAAATCTTAAAAAAGCCCTGTCGACTCTTTCTGATTCAGGAAAGATTCGACAGGGCTGGACGATTAGTGTTTTAAAGGAAGCTTCTGTCTTCCGACACAAGGAACAGGGCAGCTTGGCAATTTCTTCTAGTTGGGCGGTTCGCAGATTCAATCCCATCCCGAGCATCGTCCGGCCATCCCGAATTCATTGATGTTCGTCTCGACTGCACCGGGTTTGACGACTGCTGGTGTCTAGTCGGCTGTCATGTCGAACGGAGTCGTATAAATAAGATCAACACATTTGCTGTTCAACAGGCTGTGCCAGCAAGATGATCCGCTTGTCACACCGATGTCTGTTCCGTTGACGGAAACATCCGGTTCCGGCAGTGATCCGCGAAACGGTTCGACGTATAAAACCAATCCGACTGCTACTATAAGAACGAGCCAAAATCCTTTTCGCATCGTATTCATCCTTTCGGTCTTCGAACTGTCTGTCCGAGGTTTGCTGATGTTTAAAAGAGGTTAATACTTCTAAGTTGAGTTAAAAAATATGCAGGAGGTTTTCTAAATGATCGAAAACAAAGTCGTCATCATTACAGGAGCATCAAGTGGCATCGGGGAAGCTACTGCTAAGTTACTCGCTAAACAAGGTGCGCAACTGGTCCTCGCAGCGCGCCGGGAAGATCGTTTGAAAACTTTGCAACAGGAAATCGAACAACTCGGCGGTAAAGCCGTCTATCAGGTGACGGACGTCACGGACGCGTCGCAAGTCGATGCACTCGCGAAACTTGCACAAGATACGTTCGGTTCGGTCGACGTACTCGTCAACAATGCGGGCTTGATGCCGCTTTCGAAACTAAACAAAAACAAACAGGATGAGTGGAACACGATGGTTGATGTCAACATCAAAGGTGTCCTCTACGGCATCGGTGCGGTTCTGCCCTATATGCGCGAGCAGAAACGCGGACATATCATCAACATCTCGTCTGTCGCAGGACACGACGTCATGCCGTCTAGTGCCGTTTACAGCGGGACGAAATTTGCCGTCCGTGCGATTACGGAAGGTTTGCGAAAAGAAGAGTCGGTCGAAAACAAGATCCGCGCGACAATCATTTCACCGGGAGCAGTTGATACCGAATTGAAAGATCACATCACGGACGAAGAAATCAAACAAGGCATCGGCGACTTAAAAGCGATGGACGCTGACGCCATTGCCCGTGCGATTGCTTACGCCGTCAATGAACCGGACGATGTGGCGGTCAATGAAATCCTGATCCGCCCGACTGCCCAACAATAAGTCAAAACGAACACCGCCTGTACGCAGGCGGTGTTTTTTAATGGAGCAATCGTTCGGCAATCAACTGATAGGACCGGAGCCGCTTGTCCTGATCAAACGCATTATTGATCAACAGAAACTGATCGGTCTGGTAACGGTCGGACAACGCCTGCAGTGCCTCGGCGACTTCGTCTGGTGTCCCGACAATTGTCCGCCGGCGGTCGTGCTGGATTCGTTGTTGTTGCTCGGCATTCCACGACTTATTTTCTGTGGTCGCAAACGACGGCACGATCGAATGGCCAAGCCGGATCCCTTGAATCCAGGCGTCTTGCGTCCGTGCCAAGGCTTCTGCTTCTCCCATCGTTTCGGCACAGATGACGAAAACACAGACGATGACGTTCGGTGTTCGTCCGTCGACCGGAACGAATGCGTCGCGGTACGTCTGCAGCGTTTCTTGCCACTTGTCGGGATTGATGAAATGACCAAACACGAGTCCGTGTCCCCGCTCAGCGGCGAGTATCGCACTGCGCGGCGACAGTCCGAGCACGGATAACGGGATCCGTTCCTTGATCCGCGGTGTCGTCTTGACGATCCGGTACGGATGACGCGACGACAAGGAATCTGTCAAAAAACCTTCAACCTCTTCGAGTAACCGCGGAAATTCAGCAGCCGCGTTATCTGCCCCGTCTGTCAATGCACGCCGGGTCCGTTCACTGCCGCCCGGCGAATTGCCGATTCCAAGTTCAATCCGGTTCGGATAAAACGCAGCCAGTGTCGAAAACGTCTCGGCTACTTGAAGCGGATGATACTGCGGCAGTAAGATCCCGCCGGAACCGAGCTTAATTTTCGAGGTCGCGTCCCCCATCCGGGCAATGAACAATTCTGGCGCCGCACTGAGCAACCCGTTCGTGTTGTGATGTTCAGCAAACCAGTACCGGTCATACCCAAGGCGTTCCGCCTCGACGACCAGTCGTTTTGTCGCCTCCATCGTCTGTTCGATCGTATCCCCCTCGTGACGCGGGACCTGATCCAAGATTCCTAAGCGCATACGCTCGCCTCCTCTACACATTCAGTGTACGCGGTCGCTGCGGTGAATTCAAAAAGAAGGGATCAGGCGCGGACGAGCCGGCGGTCTTCGATGATCAGACCGTCCCGCATTTCGATTTTGCGGTCGGCCCGTTCGGCGAGAGCCGGATCGTGGGTGACGAACAGGACGCCGCAACCCTTCTCTTCATTCAAAGTGCGCAACAGGCTAAAAATGATTTCACCGGTTTCGGTATCGAGATTGCCGGTCGGTTCGTCCGCCAGCAACCATTTCGGTTCGTGGACGAGGGCCCGGGCGACGGCGACCCGCTGTTGCTGACCGCCGGATAACTGCGACGGGAGTGAACCGGCTTTATCCGCCAGTCCGACTTTCTCGAGCAGCGACAAGGCCCGCTCTTTTTTATCGTACGTCACTTTCCGCCCGAATAACGGCGCCATGACGTTTTCGAGCGCGGTCAGTGTCGGAATCAGATGGAACTGTTGAAAGATGAAGCCGACGTTCTCAAACCGGAAATCGGACAGTTCTTTGCTCTTGAGCTGATGAATCGCTTGATCGCCGTATGACAGCATGCCGCTCGTCGGACGGTCAAGTGTCCCGATCAAGCTGAGCAATGTCGATTTTCCGGAGCCGGACGGACCGATGATCGAAATGAAGTCCCCGCCATCAAGTGTCAGGTTAATATCCGACAAGGCATGGGTCTCGATGCCGTCACCGGTAAAGGATTTTCCGAGTTGCCGGCAAATGAATGTATCTTGCATGCGTGTTCTCCCCCTTTAAATGTAGCTGTCTACCTGTTTCTCCTTTTTATTGGGAATTCCTGCAAAAAAGACCTTCTTTTCAGAAGGTCAGCGTCAAGAAGACATCGAAGGGTGATTCGTCGACGATTTTTTTAAGTACATCCATTCATACGGGACGATATAAAACAGACAGGCCAGTGTCGCGAAGCGGACGATTCCGCTTAAGTTTTGCCGGGACTCGACAAAAGTCTCCTGACCGAAATAATCATAAAATCCGACGAACAATAAAATCGTAAAGACACCGGCCGTCAAATAGATCAAACAGCGTAAGGAGAACGGATACTGCCTTGTAATGAAGAGCATCGGCAGACCGACGGCAAATGTAAACAAGGTCGTCGCGAACGTACCGAACTGATATAAAAACTCATTTTCGACATTCGTTAAAAAGGCGTACGCAGTGAACAATAAAAAGGATCCGATTGCACTGACGGCTGAATAACTGATCAGTCGCATCTTGACATTTCTCCTTTCAAATGTGAAGGCGTTTTCATAAAAAGACAGACCAGCATCATCTTGCCTGGACAAGACGATGGAGGATATCGGATAAGGTTTCGTTCCCGAGTTCGGCTTCAAGCGCCTGTTGGGCACGTGTGAAGGACTGGTTGAGGGCCGATTGGATGTCGCGGCCGACCGGACAGGCAGGATTCGGCTGATCATGGATTGAGAATAACGTCTCTTTCGGTTCGACTGCCCGGTAAATCATCAATAATGTGATGTCATGCGGATCTTTCTTCAACGTCGCCCCGGTTTTTCCGGCGACCGTCGAAAGCAATCCGGCTTGGCGTAACGATCCGATCAAGCGACGGATGACGACCGGATTGGTATTGACACTTCCGGCGATATAGTCAGAAGACAAGGCTTGGTCCGGATGTGTCGCGATCAAGGCCAGGATATGAACAGAAACCGCAAGTCGGCTATTAATCATTTGTTTCACCACCAATGCATTTATTTTAATGAGCATCCCCTTTAATGTCAATTGCCTTGACAATAATAGATTCTGTAACTAAAATAATTACATGTACAGCTACATACAAATAAAGGAGGCGTTTTTGGTGAAGGTTGCCATCATTGGAGCGAGTGGAAAAGCAGGACGGGTTATCTTAGAGGAGTTGGCAGAACGGGGTCACGCCTTGACGGCCATCGTCCGTGATGCGACACGGACGAAACATGATACGGTGCTGGAACGCAATGCGTTTGAGCTGACGACGGAGGAATTGGCGGATTTTGATGTCGTCATCAATGCCTTTGGAGCGTCACCCGGAAATGAGCACCAGCATGTTGATTTAGGACGGCATTTGATTGATCAATTACGCGGCAATTCGACCCGTCTGATTGTTGTCGGAGGAGCCGGCAGTCTGTACGTCGATCAAGAAAAAACGGACCGTCTGGCAGATACGCCGGACTTTCCGTCCGCTTACCTGCCGACAGCGAAAAATCAGGCGAAAAATCTGGAAGATTTGCAACAGACTGTCGATCTACACTGGACGTTCATCAGCCCGGCCGCCTTCTTTGATCCGGAAGGGCCACGGACCGGTAAGTATCAATTGGCGCAGGATGTCTTGACGCTGAATGCTGCGGGTGACAGTTACATCAGTTATGCCGATTATGCCGTTGCTTTAGCGGATGAAGTCGAGCATCATCGTCATGATAAGGAACGGATTTCTGTTGTATCCGCTTAATGGATTGCCGACGTTCTCGTCTGACGAGGACGTTTTTATTGTATTAAAAATCAGGTCATGCAGAAAGTGTTCTTGTCGTTTATTTCTCCACCGCTTCCTGTATAATACCCCACCTTTCTTCTCGTCCAGGTTTCCCTTATACTAGGAAGTGACAGATAAACATCGGCTGGATGAATCTTGAATACGAGTTTCATCTAGAACAGATCCGCGTATTCTTTTGATCGCAGCAGGTATTTTGATTCGAGCGAGGAGAACATTATGATTATTGGTTACATGCGCCCCTATTTTGAAGATCCAACGTGTGAGAAGCAAGCCGAGGCACTTAAGACCTATGAAACCGATCAAGTAAGGATCGAGGAGCACAGTTCCTCGAAACGACGTTACGTGCTTGATCAATTGTTAGAAGATATCAGACCGGGTGACATCATCCTTGTCTCTCATTTGTATGTGTTGGCGGATTCGACGCGTCACCTGATCGAAGTGTTGAACGCTTTGGATACGAAGCAAGCCTACCTCTTGTCAATCCGGGAAGACATTGACACCCGGCAGGCCCTGAACCAGTCGTTCCGTGACATCGTCCAGCATCTCGTGGCCCTCCAAAGTGACGTCGTCAGCATGGCGACCCGCGAAGGACTGTCGAAAGCAAAAGAGCTCGGCAAACAGACGGGACGCCCGCGAAAGCCGGATGAAAACGTCAAACGAGCAATCGACATGTATCAAAGTAAACAGTACAGTCTGTCCGAAATCCGGGAGCAAACGGGCATCAGCAAAAGTACCCTCTACCGTTATTTGGAAAAATGATGTAAATTTAATACATCTTCTAGAGAAAATAAACTAGCTATCGAAAGGCGGAAAGAACATGGATCAAGCGACGTTGATTGACATCCTCCATCACCGGTTCACGGATCATCCTGACCGGCATCCCGCTGTGAAGTGGGATGATATCGTGTCCCGGTTATCCTCGGAAATGCTCCATTCCCTTGACTGGATGGAACAGACCGGCGGTGAACCGGATATCGTAACAGTGCCAAATGGCCAATGGGTTTTCGTTGATTGTGCAGCGGAAAGTCCATCGGGTCGCCGCAGCTTATGTTATGACGAGGCTGCACTGGAAAAGCGGAAGAAAAATAAGCCTGTCGGCAATGCCGTCGCGGAAGCCACTGCACACGGTGTCGCCTTGTTGACAGAAGTCCTCTATCGTCATCTGCAAACGATTCAACCGTTCGATGTAAAGACGTCGAGCTGGATTGAGACACCGGAGTCCATCCGGGCGCAAGGCGGCGCGTTATACTGCGACCGGCGGTATGATCATGTTTTCGTGTACCACAATGGAGCCGACTCGTATTATGCCAACCGCGGTTTTCGGACGTACTTCACGCTTTGAACGGTAAAAAGCAGTACTCACTTATGATAGTGAGTACTGCTTTTGTTTACGGGATGATAACTAGCGAGACAGTTCTTTTATTTTCATTGTCTTCTTTTTCCATTGATAATGCATAGTATTTTTCTAATAATGTAGCAAGTTCTGACTGGAATGAATGAAACGTTTCATCTGGTAAATTTAACTTAACCAATGAAAATGTTGCTTTATCCGCTGAATCGGTTGTAATTAGCTTCTCATGATAATTTTTATAGTTTTGTAAAATGTACATAAAATAGAACGAGACAAAATTAACCTTCTCCTCATATGTCGCTGAAGCCCAGTCCTCATCTTTAATTTTGTATCCGGATGTATTCAATGCATAAATTTTTTCTTCGACTTTTCCGACACGTTGAAGCCTAACCACTTTCAATAAAGAATCTTGAAGCATCGCGTTCACATGGCGATATAGCGTAGCTTGTGGAACATCTGAGAGTAACTTATTCAGTTGCATAATGGATAATCCATTATCACGGTCAATTAATTCCAATGCAATTTTGAACCTGATTTGATTTTTAAATAAATCTAAATTCATTTTATCTATCCTTTCGTTAAACAGTATATTTGTTACGTCACCTTGTCCTGATAGTCTCTTTTTTAAAATATCATATTGTGCCAACTGTTTTTGGCTATCCCTGCTACATGAACATACCATATGTCTACATGATGTTTAAAATTTCATTGAGTCCATAAAAAGTAAAAAACTAGTTGACTTATTAATTATCATTATTGATAATGATAATAGAAAGAGGTGATTAAATGAACACAAGTATCACACCTTTATTAGAAATCGATTGGCTTCAACTACTTCCTCTGATTCTCCCCATTCTTTTCCTAAATGTATTGTTGATTGGAATCACCCTCTTCGATTGGTATAAAAGAAAAAATCAAATTGTTCTGCCTTACTTGTGGCTATGGATCATTGTCAGTATGCAAATGGTTGGTCCAATTCTCTACTTGATGATAGGAAGGAGAAACGCCCGTCATGATTACGATTCATAATCTGCATAAAACGATTGATAAACAAAAGATTCTCGATGGGATCAATCTTTCGATTGAGGATAACGAATGTATCGGATTGCTTGGCCCAAATGGCGCAGGCAAAACAACGCTGATCAAATGTCTGATGGGAATCCTTTCGTATGAATCAGGCGATATTACATTTCATTCTCAGCCAATTGAAGTTTATAAAAAACAGATCGGTTACTTATCTCAATACACAGATTTCAAACCGTGGATGACTTGCCAAGAGTCACTGTTCTTTTTTGGAAAATTGTCCGGCATAAAAAAAGATATCTTGAAGAATCGCATTTCAGAAACTTTAAAGGAAGTTGGTCTTCAGGACAAACAAGACGTTCAGGTGGAACAATTATCGGGAGGGATGAAACAACGTCTCGGAATTGCGCAAGCCATCTTGCATGAGCCCCGGTTTTTAATTTTAGACGAACCTGTCGCCTCCCTAGATCCAATCGGCCGAAATGAAATTCGAAAGTTAATCGGTCGTTTGAAGCAACGGATGACGATTTTGTTATCGACGCATATACTGCATGATACCCAAGATATTTGTGACCGTTATGTCATCATGAAAAACGGTCGTATCATCAAACACCTATTCCAAAAGGATCAAACAATTAATCCTAAACAGTTACGCATCAAGTTCAGGGATGCTGTACATGTAGATCAAATACGGGAATTTTTCCCATCCGTCATTGTGGAAAAGTTATCAGCCGCCACATTCCTTATCACAGGAACACAACCGTTTGACCTAAAGAAAGTCTTAACCGTCTGTTCTCTAAAACACATTGACCTGATATCAATTGGTTTCCATGAAATAGGACTAGAAGATGCGTTTCTCGAACTGGCGGCGGATTTATGAACCATTTAGCGACGCTTGTGCGGGTAGAATTAACGGAGGCTGCAAAGGAATATAAATACGTTTGGTTAACGGTTTTTTTTGTTCTACTTGGTTTAACCCAACCTTTGATTAATCTGTATATGGACATCATTTTGCAACAGTTAGGCGGTTCGATTGGAGTCATCCTGGATCCGAACAAGCTAGATCCCACTCCGAGTGAAATTTTTTTATCAACGATCTCTGGTCAATTTGATCAAATCGGTCTGATCATCCTGCTGATCAGCTTCATGGGACTGATTGCAACGGACCGTCAAAACGGGATGCAGGATTTTATTCTGACACGCCCGGTATCCATACATTGTTATGTATATGCCAAACTGATCGCCCATTGGTTCATCAGTATGTTCAGTATCGGATTTGGAATCCTGACATCCTATATCTGCACGGTATACTTATTCGGTTCGTTCTCGATTACAAAACTGATTTTATTTTCTGTTCTATACAGCATATGGATTCTTTACCTGACCAGTCTTGTCATTGTGATTAGCGTCTATGTAAAGCATCAGGTTTTGATTGCTGTTTCAGCCATCGGAATCAGCTTTTTCCTCCTGCTCATCAAGAACGTTGATCTTGCGTTTTCCGATTTGTTACCCTCGTCCATCTTAAACGTGGCGGAACATCAACTAGTGGCAACATACGATGTTTCCTATTTAAGTATCGTCTCTTGTTTGGTATTGATTTTTTGCAACTTACTATGGGCTAGCAAAAAGCTGAAAAATTGACTGTCTTCCTATCTGTCGTCTCAAGGTTACGAAAATACGGTACCCGCTTTGGCAGGTGCCGTATTTGATATTTTTAGGACTTCCATAAATTAAAATGGGATTTTTTTGTATATTTAAATTCGGTTGTTTACTATACTTTAATGTATCTCATTTTACAGATCATTCCATTGTTGAATCAAAAGAATACATACATAAGGCATAGGTAAATTTGATTTGAAGAAATCCGGCTGAATCGAGACGCTGGAATCGATTCGGACAAAAGATGGCGCCCTTTTTTGCGACCGGCGGTATGATCACATTTTTGTCTATCACAATGGAGCGGACTCCTATTATGCCAATCGGGGGTTTCGGACGTATCTAGTGCTTTAAGTCTTAAGAAGTGGATTAGAGCAGATGGATTTTATAGCTTTATTCTAATTGTTAAGAGACACAAACTTGGAGACCAATTCATCAAAACACGAAAGGAGCATTGTTCATTTGCACCCTTCCTATCAAAAGCTGCTTTCCTACGTAAGCGAGATTAAGCATCTAAATCATAGCAGTGCCGCAGCGGTAGTTGTCATACAGAATGATCAAATCATTTTAGAACACTACGAAGGATTTCATTCCAATGAAGATTCGAACCCGATCGGTAGACATTCCATGTTCAATATTGCTTCCGCTCGTAAAAGTTATTTAGCGTTAGCAATTGGTTATGCGTTGTATGAAAAAAAGATTCACAGTCTTGATGATTGTGTCTCGAAATACTTGAGGAACTATGATCAACAGATTTTCCAAGGCACGACCATTCGTCATCTGGTCACCCACTCACATGGTTTAGATGAACGAGATGACGGATCAATTTACAGGGAGTTCGCTGCAGGTGAAAGTTGGGCCTACCGTGGAATCAATATCCGGATTATCACGGAACTGTTTAAGTATCTGTATGGCTATGATTTCACTCAATTATTGAAGGAGCGCGTCTTCACTCCATTAGGATTTAAATCTACCGAATGGTCAACAGAGGAGTCGGAAGCTTTGGTCAAAGTCATCGATGACCCTGAGCAGAAGGCAGTGTTCCAGTTGTACCCGTATGATGACGGAATGGGTTCAAATCTGCACACGACTGCAAAAGAATTTGCGTTATGGGGAAATCTTCATTTAAATATGGGACGTCATGACGGAATTCAAGTTGTTCCGGAAGAAGTCATTCGAATCTGTACATCCATTCAAAGTCTTCAGTACGATGATGGACGACTTCCTGCCAATGGATTGTTTTGGTACGTGCAAGACGAAGCAAAGGAAAGAAGTGAGATCGGAGAACGTGTTCCAAAGGGTTCTTATCAAATTCTTGGAAACACTGGTCCACTCTTACTCGTAGTACCCGAAAGTCAGCTTGTTGTTGTGAGGATGTATAATAAACGGTATAACTATGGCGGTAAGAACTATCTCCACTATCTTCGTGAGTTTAGTAATAGAGCCTCGGACGCGTTTACGATTCCGACATGCTCAAAAATGCATCGACTATGAACACAAAAAGGTCAGCCAAACAGTTCGTATTTTGCTGACTTTTTTGTCGTGGAATGAGAAAATCTTTTATCTTTCCAGAAAGCGTCACCTTGCTGATCAATATACTCCTATCGCTCAGTATAATATCAAGAAAGTAAATATGTGAATTGTCATTTTTTGTATGTATTATTCAATGCATTTGCTATAATTTAGTGTGTTCTATTAGCATCTCATCTACATTATCACGCATACATACGTTTTGATACGAGCTGAAGCATTAAAAATAAGGCAGGTGAAGCTTTTGTTGTGGTTTGGAATGACAATTGGGATTGGATTGACCCTCCTATGTTGTTGGATATTCAAAAAGATGCGTCCGCTGTCTCTACCTTCGACGATTGCCGCATTCGGGAACCATTCCAAAGACATCATGTATATCTTTGAAGTCAGACCGGTCTATCGCTTTCGTTATATCAGTCCTTCTCTCGATGAACATATCGGTGTCGGAACGGTTGAAGCGAGTTATGCCGACCCGTCCGATTGTTTCGACCGGATTCATCCGGATGATCTCGAGATTTTAATGTCGAAAATCTCGGGTAACTGCAACTACGATGAACCGTTCCTGCAACGCTGGCGGACGAATGACGGTACATATATTTGGTTTGAAGAATATACGACTCCGATTTATGAGAACGGCGAAATCGTTGCCGTTCAAGGTGTGATCCGGAACATGAATGCAGCGAAGGCCAAACAGCAGGAACTCGAGCAACTGTGTCAACGTGATACGTTGACCGGTCTCTACAATCGCCATGCATTCGACTGCTTGATCGAAGAGATGATATCCTCTGAGGCCATTCCGCTGGGTATCCTCACGCTGGATCTGAACGATCTAAAACGGGTCAATGACCGGTTTGGTCATATCGCAGGTGATGCGTTGCTCCAACAGACGGCCCTTTGCTTAAGCCGTTTCAGCCAAGAAGCGTTCCGTCTCGGGGGAGATGAATTCGTCATCGTCTGCCAGGGGTACACGGAACAGCAGTGTCGCCATTTACTGGAACAATTACGGAGCGAGTTCCTCAAACATGACCTGTCGATTGCCGTTGGGTTTGCGTATGATGAAGCAACAACCGATGTAGTAACCGTGTTTCAAAAAGCGGATCAAGCGATGTACAGTGAGAAGCAGCGGACTAAATCACTGGTTGGACTGAACTAAGATGCCCCGTTTCATTGCAACACGTCCTTTACTGGAGTTTGGTCGAGCTGTCGGATTGCCGCGATGACAAGTTCCGGCCGGTCGAGGTGAACGGCATGGCCTGCTCCTTCAGCAAACCGAATCGTTGCCGTTTTTGTCAGGTTCGCCTGTCGTAATATGAGTTGATGCCACGTCTCTTCCAGCTGACGAACTTCCGTTTCCGGTAATCCGTCCTGCAGTCCTTCGGCAATGGCTTTCCTCTGGTCCCGTCCGATGACAATCAGCGGCAAGTCGGGAAACGTGTTTCTTTTTATCCGTTGTGCATCCATTTTCCAGTGTGTGACTTCGGTCGCCATCATCGCATACAGTGCCGGTTCGGTTTGGAAGTCAAGCAATGCCGACTGAATCGTCTTCGGTAATCGATGTTGCGCCGGCGTCAGTACCGGTTGAACCAAACGACGCGACTAATCGTTCGTTTGTGTCGCATAATACCGGCATTGTTTGATCCAAGTGGCATCGGATGACAGGGTGCCAAGCACCGGTGTATCAAGAGTATCCAGTTCGTGTAAGTCAACCGACGTCGAATCGACCAAAAGCAACCCTTTTAATTGATCGGGATGACGGATCGCAAACTCTTGCGCAATCAGTCCCCCGTAGGAATGGCCGACCAGGAGAATCGGTTCGTCTACGTTGCAATGGGTCAATAGTGTCTTTAGTTGTTGAACAGCGTGACTGGTCCGGTGAACTCCGTCCCTTTCCCGCCATGAATGCCGGTGGAAGCTGAGCACCCAGTTGGTTGTTTGAAGTGTTTGGACAATCTCATACCATTCATGATAGGAACAGCCCATTCCGGTCAAAATCAGGATGGGTGTTCCGGCTGTTTGTGTATCCAGATACTGTACTGGGTTAAATGAAGATGTTTTTATTTGCATGTGACTCTCCTTGTGCAAGCAGTTTAACGAAGTAGACGAATATAGATATTGATGTTCTGTACAGATGTGAGATATCCTTTTTAAGTTTTCGATTAATTTTGTGTTAATATTACGGTAATTGAAATATACATAATGAATAGGAGTTGCTATTTCATGACCCTCTCCGCTGTTTTATTTGATCTCGACGGGACGTTACTTGATCGTACGACTTCTTTGCAGCTCTTTTTGAAACCTCAACATGCTCGTCTGATTGCGCCCGTTCCAACTTGTCCACTTGACTCTTATCAAACCCTCTTTCTGACCTTTGACCAAAACGGTCTCGTCTCGCCTTGGGCTCATAACGAACGGTCGGAGTGACTTGCAACGATCGGTCATCGCCCACCATCAGTTGCAGACATTTTTTGATCCGATCCTGATTTCGGAAGAAGTTGGTCTTGCAAAACCTGAACCGGCTTTGTTCCTCCGTCCCGTACAAGACTGGGGACTCACACCGGAACAGGTCCTGTTTATCGGGGATCATCCACTGCACGATATCAAAGGAGCAGAAGCAGTTGGCATGACGGCGGTATTAAAAAGTAATCAACCGGTCGTCAATAGTCCGTCCTCCTACACTGTGAACGATTGGTCGGAACTCGAACCCATTCTCATCAAACTTAATTCAGAAAGAAGGTCACGCTCATGACAACTACTTACCAGATTCGACCATACCAAGATCAGGACTTCCCCGCCATTCAGCGCTTAAATGCTGCGGAAGGCTGGAACCAGCTCGTCCGTCTCCATGAACGGACCCAACTCGCTTGGCAACACTCGAACGCTGCGCTTGTCGTCGAACATGCGGGGGAGGTCATCGGTTATGTCCGCGGAATGACAGACACTCAGGTCACGTTGTACATCTGTGAATTACTGATTGAGGCCGATTTCCGTGGCCAAGGTCTTGCGCAACAGCTGTTCGCCCGTCTTCATGACTGGTATCCGACAACCCGGATTGAGGTCCTGGCGTCAAGCAGCTCGGAAAGTTTTTACCGCGGTCAGGCGTTCCGCCCGTTTTACGGCTTTCGGAAGTCCTTTGAGTAATTGGTGTTACTGGTTCAACTGCTCCCAGACATCATCAAATACTGGCCCGTTGACGGCAAAGTAACGGTCGAGCGGTTCATAATAAACATAGCCTTCACGAATCAACCGGAATTGGTTCGTCACCCCGTCTGCCATCGTCACGTTCAGAATCCGCAGATCGGTGTCATTTTGATACTCGACGACATCCGCCGCAAGATCCGACTCGCGTAACGGAACCGCCTTGCTCAATTCAGCAAATAATTGACGCAGCCGGAATCCTGCGGAAATCGGTTCCGAGTTGGTCGATTCCCATGTCGAGAACGTTTGATAATTAGCACGAAGAATTGTCTGTTGCAGGTGAAGCTGTTGGAAATAATCCGGACGGAATGTCGACCGGTCCAGCACGCGGACGATTTCAGCCCCGTCCTCCTGTCCGACCGCGAGCAGTCGGATCGCGGGATCATATCCTTTTACGACGTAAATCGTATAATTCTCTAGATTCGATCCAAGTGATTGCTTGACGTTAACGGCTTCCGCGCCTTCGGTCCAGGTATTTTTGGAGACACCTAACTTTTGTCCACGCAACTGAAACTCCGTTTCTTCGGCGATTGTCGTATCACTTTGCAGGTATATCGCTTTCTGGTAGACAAGTCCTGGAATCATCGAGGCGGTCGATTGGTCGATCGGCGGCTGGATCCAGGACTCAATCCGATCATACTGCAACAGACCGATCAGCAGGACGGCTGCCAACATCAGTTGCGGTACTCGGTGTTTCCGTCTGTTCCGACGGATGCCCTGCTCCATCCGGGCATGAACGGTATCCGGTACGGGAATGTGGGTTAATGCTGTCTCCAGTTGCTGTTTCATCCGGACTCTCCTCCTTTCGCTTGATGGCGTTGTAGTTTTTGAATCGCCCGGTATAACGTACTTTTCACCGTACTGATCGGAATGTCGAGTAAACCAGCAATTTCCTGAAAGGAATAATCGGCTTGATACCGTAACGTGACTAACGACCGTTCCTTGACATCGAGTCGTTCAAGTAAATCAGTCAGGTACAGTTGATCAACGACCACATGTTCAAACGACGGGATTTGCGGCTCACCCCTATCCTGTGCCGTATCGTTTGTCCAGACCAGCACTTGGTATTTCTTAAGATGATCGAGTGCTGCATTGATCGTGATCCGGGTCAGCCAAGTCTTAAAATAGGTGACATCCTGCAGTGACTTTCGGTACTTCCAGGCGCGAAAAGCGACTTCCTACACGTTTTCGAGCGCTTCCTGCTCGTGTTTTAAATACAGATACGACATCCGGTAAATATAGCGTTCTTCGGCATATAACGCTGCGAGAAACACATCATCCGTCCAACTCCCGGCGATTTTTTTACGAAACACAGCACTCCCCCCTTTCTTCTCTATTCATTAGACTGATTAAATCATTAGACTGATTAAAAGCCGATTTAGTTTCAAAAATCTGTAAAAAATTATACGACAGGAGATCGTTAGATGAACTTTTATACTGCTAGCAGCTTCCGCAACATCGAAGACGTCCGTTTCATAAACGACCAACTGATTAAGCAAGGTCATCACTTGACGTACGACTGGACGCAATCGGAACGGGTCGATACACCGGCTGCCCTGCAACGGATTGGACAGCTGGAACTCGATGCCGTCCGGGCGATCGATTGCATGATTTTAGTCCTCCCTGCCGGAAAAGGCAGTCACGTCGAGCTCGGGATTGCTCTTGCCTCTCAAATTCCGATTTTTCTTTGCATGACGGACGAAACTTGTTGGACCGGTCCGGAAGCGAGCACGTTTTATCATATTGATGGCATTATGAAGTGTATCGGCCCTCCCCAAGACTGGGTCCAGACTATTCTAGACGCAATGAACGAGCAGACTGTCCGGTGAGATTGTGCTGAAAGAACGAATCTGCCAAAGTGTTAATATGCCTCAGCTAAACACAACGTTTAGCTGATTTTTTTATTCTCATTCGACCGGAAACTTCTGTTTCGATTTTCTATTCTCTATGTAATCATCTTTTATAAATAGACAAAATTTTCAAATAATATTACACTTATTTTACCTTAATTTGTAAAAGGAGTGGTTTGATGGATATCTTAGTCAAAGACGTCTCGCACACATTCAACCAGGCGGGACTACAGAGTGAAGTCTTAAAAGCGTTGACCTGTCAGCTTTCCGCGAGTGACATCACCGCCCTTGTCGGTCCGTCCGGATCAGGGAAATCGACGTTTTTAAGTCTGATCGGCTCGCTCGACCGTCCGACATCGGGGCAAATCGACTATGACGGACAAGACATCACGAAGTGGAAGAACCGGCAATTGTCAAAGTTCCGGGCGCAGGAAATCGGTTTTGTCTTCCAACAGTTTCACCTGTTGCCCGCGTTGACGGTCAAAGAAAATCTGCTTGTTCCCTTACTAAAACAAAAAACCGACTTCAACAAAGAAGACCGGATTGCGGAAATCTTGGAAAAAGTCGGGCTGACAGCGAAACAGGATGCCTTGCCGGCGCAATTGTCCGGCGGGCAACAGCAACGGGTCGCGATTGCCCGAGCCCTGATCAATCGGCCGCGCTGGATTCTCGCCGACGAACCGACCGGCAATCTCGACTCGGTCAACGGGGAGATGATCTTTCAACTGTTGCTCGATCTGCATCAAGAAGAACAATGCGGCATCCTGTTCGTCACGCACGATTTGGCACTCGCGGAGCGGGCGGACCGGATTCTATTCATGCAGGACGGGCAGATTGTCGAAGACCGGCGGAAGCAAACCGTTCGGAGTGTGTAAAAAAATAACAATAGAGGAGGTTTGAGATGTTACGTTTTGTCCTGAATCACTGGCGCCGGCAACGGTTTAAATTCATCCTGACGCTTGTCGGCGCGCTCATCATCAGTGCCGGTCTCAGTCTGATGTTCAACCTGACCGACTCCAGCCAAGGCACGGTCGAACAGACGTTACAGAAAAAATGGTCGTCCGCTTACGATATCGTCGTCCGGCCAAAAGGCAGTCAAATGTCGACCGAATCAAGTGACCTGCTCGAACCTAATTATTTAAACGGTATCAATGGCGGGATTTCTTTTAAGCAATATGAAGCAATCAAACAGATGAAAGAGATTGATATTGCCGCACCAGTAGCTGTGATGGGCTACGTCAATACGACGGTCAATTTCAAAAAAAAATTGAAGTTTCCAAGAACACCAGGTTTGTACCGCATCACGACAACCAACTATATTCAAAACGGTTTTAACAAAGAACGTCAATCGCAAGTTATTCTGCATGTGGCACAAGGAAGTAAAATCTCAATCCCAGGAAATGTTTCGTTTTTGACGGAACCGATTGAAGCCTTTGAAGATGCAGTCGCAACTAATTCCGTTCTTGTAGTTGCGATTGATCCGAAGGAAGAAGCACGACTTGTCGGTTTAGATAAAAGTGTCAATTCAAAAAATAAATCGCGTTATTTCTCGTCTCTTGACCGCTATGAGTACGATAAAAGTACAAGAAAAAATACGATTCCCGTTTTAGTTAATCCCAACTCTTACAATCAGGGAAACTACACCTATAAAATCGAAAAATTAAATGCGTCCTTCAAAACAGAGCAAGATCAACAAAAACTGGTTGATGAATTGATTAAAAAACAACCAAAGCGATCGCTTGACCAATCGGTTTTAAATACATATCCTTCTAAGGTCATCGAACGTGTAAATATTCCGACGTCTAAAGTGGAAGAAACGTATTTACAAATGTTGATCAATAATACAAACGTGACGTATTCCGATTCGGAAGAAGAAGACGGCGGAATGCTCCTTTATAACACTGGTCCTCTTCAATTCAAGTCGGCATCCAGCCCTTACCCGAGTCGTTGGAATACGGCTTACGAAGTTTCGTCGTCACCGCTTGACATGAAAAACTGGGAACATGCTAAAAGTATCTTCCCTGCTAAAGGATACCGCGCCGTAAAATCTATCGGTAAAAAAGTAAAGAATCTAAAGCCCGGCGAAGTGGACGTCCTCTTTCCTTATCTCGCTTTTAAGGTCGTTGGTCTGTATAATCCGAACAAAATCAAAGTTTCCAAAGATCCGCTTAATGAACTGCCGATGGAAACGTATCGTCCGTCCTCTGCCGATCTCGTCCTCGATGCGAAAGGTGAGCCGGTCAATCCGGCGAAATCAATCGATACGTCCGGCAATCCCGTTGGTTTGCTGACGAGTTCACCAAACATCCTGACGACACTTGACAGTGCACGTGGCGTTATGGGAGAACAAGCGATTTCGTCGATTCGTCTAAAAATCAAAGGTGAAACGACCGTCAGTGAGGAGTCGGAACAACTCCTGCAAAACGTTAAGACTCAAATCGAACAGAAAACCGGACTACTGGCAACGATCACCAAGGGTTCTTCCCCGCAACCGGTCGTGACGAAAGTCGTCGATAACGGCAAGACACTCGGCTGGATCGAACAGCCATGGGTCCATATCGGTGTTGCGATGACAATCTTCCGCGAGACGAGCGTCGGCTTCTCCGGTGTCATCTTCGCGATGCTTGCTGTCGCGATCGTCTATGTTCTCGCGACAAGTTACGTATCGATGCTAGCCCGGCGGAAAGAATTTGCCGTCTTTCTAGCACTCGGTTGGCGGACAAAAGACCTGTACCGGATTGTCCTGATTGAAGCGGCCTTGCTTGCCGGGTTTGTCTCTATCGTCGCTTTAATTGTCGAAAGCATTTTCTCGTATGTCCGAAGTGAGACGATGAACGGTTGGAGTCTGCTCTGGATCACACTGTTCAGTCTCGTGATTTACTTTGCCGGTGCGGCCTGGTCGTCGTTTACAATCCGGAAGATCTCGCCGTACGAAGCAATCAAGACGGGCGAATATGCGTCGTCGTCGCACGTCAAACTCGCTCTCCGGTCGACCTGGACACTGGCACTGAAAGAAATCTTCGGCAAATGGAAACGTAATGCGCTGTCGATTCTGTCAATCGCGTTACCAACAGCCTTGCTGACATTCTTCCTGTTCGTGACATTCCACCTGCAAGGGGTCCTCTATACGTCCTGGCTCGGTCAGTTCGTTGCCTTACAGGTCGGACCGATGCATTACGTGACGATGGGCGTTGCGATTACGATCGCGATCCTGACAACAGGGGAAATCATGTGGCAGAATGTCACCGCTCGCCGGGCGTCGCTCGCCATCCTCAAAGCCGTCGGTTGGACGAACGGTTCCGTCCGTCAGTTGATTGTGTTAGAAGGTATGCTGATTGGATTTGTCGCCGGAATCGTCGGCCTGAGTATTTCCTATCTCACGATTTATGTCTTGTATGATCTCGTCCCGTGGAATGAGCCGCTTTTGATTGGCGTTTCATTGCTTCTGCCGGTGTTGTTCGGAACGATTGCTTCCCTGTTGCCGGCGCAAATCGCAGCCCGCGTCAATCCATATCAGGAGCTGAAGGATGCCGGATAACCATAATCAGTAGACAACGAAGACCGGCTCTCAACATATGAGATCCGGTCTTCGTGCAGTTCATCAAACAAGTTTTTTCCAAAGGAATCGTCACTTCCGCTTCGATTGATCCTGCTTGGAATGAAATTCCTTTAACGCCCGGTTGAAGTTGACGATCAGGGCACTGATGACACCAATGCCAAGCAAGACATAGCAGATCGTAAAAATCTTGCCGATCGGCGTGACCGGATGAATATCGCCGTAGCCGACCGTCGTCAGCGTCATGACGGAAAAATACAGTGCATCGAGATAACTCAGTTCCTCTGCGCCGTGGTAAAAAAACATCCCGACCGTCAGCAGAAATACGACGGAAAACATGACGGCTTTTTGTTCGTCCTGCCGGAACAGAATTTTTAGCACGTGGTACATGTTGCGTAACAAGATGAAAAACGCAATCATCTTCGTTGCTCCCTTCACAGGTAATCACGACTGTCCGCCGGCTCATCTGTTAGAGGAATACCCGAAAAAAAGGAAGACGATTCCTTTATCGTCTTCCCGTCCGCTCTATTCTGTTTTAAGACCCGCATGGTATGATACATACAAACTATGCCCCATACATCAAGGAGGTTTTCCATTGCGGATTCAAATCATCGGTGGTTCCGGCACCGGTAAAAGTACATTCGGCCGGTGGATCGGACAACAGGAAGGGATTCACTGGATCGACACGGATCATTATCTGTGGAAAGACCAGACGTTTACCGAAAAACGGTCGATTGCCGAACGTTATGCGTTATTTACTCCGGATATCGAGCGGCATCACCGGTATGTCGTCTCCGGTTCAATCTTTTCCTGGAATAAAACCGGATTTCATAACCGGGAATTGCTGGTCTTTTTAACTTTGGACGAAGACATACGAATGCAACGATTAATCAAACGGGAACAAGAACGCTATCCTGATTTCGACGGATCCAATGAATTTCTCGATTGGTGCCGGACGTACCGAACCGCGACCGATCCGGCCATGATTGGGACGTTAGCCGAGCACCGACTTCAAATAATTCGTTCGGCGTCCCCTGTCATCGAAGTCGATGCCGCGTTGCCGACGGATGTGATGTACAAACAAATCAAATCCGCCTATCAGAAACTGACAATCTGAGCCTACCGGACGGCATCGTAAATCTGCAGACCTATCCACATGATTAGCGTGCACCACAGCAAGAGGATCAAAGCGCCGACAAACCAATTTTTCGGTTTATCCGTTCCGAGCCGTCGTTCTGCCTTGACGGTACAGTCGTCGATGACTTCCTGCGGTAACATCCTTAATACAAGCAAGATGCCTAAAGGGACAAGAATGATGTCGTCCAGGTATCCTAACACCGGGATAAAATCCGGAATCAAGTCAATCGGACTGAACGCATACGCGACGACACAGGCCGTAAATAATTTGGTGTACCAGGCGACCCGGTCGTCCTGGTAGTGGTAGGCAAAATACAAAATAAAAATCTGCTTTTTTAATTTTTTTGCGGTATCCTTCAATTTTTCCAACATGATGATTCTCCATTCTTCGTCCGTTTAAACCGGCGGCGAACCCTTTCAACATTTCCGGTTCACCGGAACCAGTTGGCTTCCTCGCGTTCGAGAAAATCGAGTTCTTGTTCGTAATGCGTGACGTGCCCCTCTTCGATCATCCGTTGAAACGCTTCGTCACCTTCCGCCGCTTTCCGGTGAATCGTTTTGATCAATGCTTCCACACGAAGCAGCACGGTTTCGTACATCTCGCCCTTCAGCTCCGTTTTGCCGTAGGAAGACAAAAACAGATTGATTCGGTGCCGAATCCGTTCCTGATCGTTAACCGGATTATAATGAGCCGGCTCACCGTCTGCCGTCATTTGATGCCGGCTTAACGGGACACAGGTGTAGAGCGTGTAGGCCACATCCCAAATCCGCGGTCCCGGGGCAGCAACGTCGAAATCGATGATTCCGACAGGCCGTTCGCTTCGGAAGATGAGATTATAGACAGCAAAGTCATTATGACATATGAGTTCGAGCGGTTCCGGTGTTCCGTCGAGCGGCTGCCAATCGTTTGGTACCGGAAAATCAGCAATGGCATCATGGTATCCCCTTAACAACCGGGCCGTCTCCTCGAGGACACGGTCTGACCGCATATACGGCTGAAGCGGATAATTCCCGGCTTCGCCTTCGATGAACGACAGAATTTCGCGCCCCTGTGGATCCATTCCTAAATAGCGCGGGCTTCCTTCAAATCCTTTTTGCTCAAGATGTTGTAGTACCCGGTGGACTCGAAGACTCTCCGGTTTTTGTTCCCGTCTGACCGTATCCCCGATCCGTGAGACGTCGGAGACATTCCCGCCCGTCAATGGTTCTTCCTGTTCCGATTGTTTCATATTTTATCTTCCCCTTTTGACTGATTGAATACCGGAACAAGAATCGCCGCTCCGGCTAAACTGATGATGAGATCGCGCCATGAGACTAACCCGATATCAAAATGAAGGATCGTTGCCACTCCGTTCGTGACAACCAGTAAGAGGACGTACAATGTCAGACTGAGCGGCACCATCCGTTTAACGAACCGCGGCACACGTAACCACAGCCGTAACAATCGTTCTCCGGTCTTGTTCATCTCATTCACCCCAAACTCCAGTTTTTCCCTGTTCCTGTTTAGCTTATCATGTCCGAATGAATCACTCAAAGTGTTCTCCCGCTGGATCAACTGGTAGACTAAAAGCAGAAGAACCAGGAAATGGAGAGGATTTTCATGAAAGCGATGACGATTTCAAAATACGGCCAGGTCCCGCTCGAACAAACCAAACAGCCCTGCCCGGTCGTCCGGCCGCATGATGTTCTTGTGGAAATTCACGCAGCGAGCATCAATCCGGTTGATTTTAAGATTCGGGAAGGTGACGTCAAGCTGTTGATTCCGTATCAGTTCCCGCTGATTCTCGGCAATGACTTCGCTGGAATCATCATTGAGGTCGGTCATGCCGTAAAACAGTTTCAAATCGGTGATGCCGTCTACGGACGGGCTGAGAAAAACCGGATCGGCACCTTTGCCGAATACATCGCAATTGATGAACAGATGCTTGCCTTAAAACCGGCTTCGCTCTCCTTTGAGGAAGCGGCCTCCATCCCACTCGTCGGCTTGACATCCTATCAAGCATTACATGATGTCTTGCAGGCGACACCGGGACAAAAGATCCTGATCCAGGCAGGTGCCGGCGGCGTCGGAACCTTTGCCATCCAACTGGCGAAAGCGATGGGCTTGTACGTCGCAACGACGGCAAGCCCCGCCGGACATGATCTGGTTGCGTCACTTGGCGCTGATGAAATCATCGATTACCGGACTGAAGCGTTTGACGAAGTCCTGCATGATTATGACGGCGTCTACGATACGATCGGCGGCGAGACGCTCCGGCGTTCGTTTAAAATCGTCCGTCCGGGCGGACACATCGTCTCGATTTCCGGACTGCCGAACGGACGGTTCGGGAAGTCCTACCGGTCCGGTTTCCTGAAGACCAATCTGTTCCGTCTGCTGACTCTTCGCGAGACATGGCTCGAACGGAAACATCGTGTTACATACACGTTTTTGTTCATGCGACCGAGCGGACGCCAACTGGAACACATCTCAGAGTGGATTGAGACGGGACAAATCAAACCGGTCATCGACCGAATTTATCCGTTTGAAAAAGCACAGGCGGCACTCGAGTATTCCGAGTCTGGTCGTGCCAAAGGCAAGGTCATTTTAAAGATCAAGTAAGAGACTAAAACGGTCCAGCAATCACCCGACGATGGGGTGTTTGCTGGACCGCTTTTTATTGATGGCTTATTTTAAATTTATTCATCAACTTAAACAATAAATGATATAATATGTTAAAAATAGGATAATCGATTCTGGAGATGGGAAGGAAGAAATCAATGGACATACGTACCGGCACTCCGTACAAGTATTATTTTTGGAAACGGTTTTTTCTGCTGTTTATTCCGCTGTTTTTGATTGGTGCGTTACCTGACCCTTTCATTATGGGTAATCCGTTCGCCAGTCTTGAGGATTATGGCGAGTTTGCTTTCGCCATCTGTTTCTATTTGCTCACCTTGTCCGGCATTTCTGCTTTTTTGGTCTCGATACGTTGGCGAATGAAACACAACCGCCGTTGAATTCGATTCCCACACTTCACTTTAAAGGAGACTACATACTATGTCCCGGAAGACTTTCTTTACGGCGGCGTTGACGTTGACGCTTGTCGTCACGGCAGGATGCACCGATTCGACTGCAACGAAGCAACACTCGAAAGTTCCGGCAGATACGCAGGCTCAAGCTGCGCCAACCCTTAAACCCGTCACTGCTCCATTGTCCGACTATAGAAAATACGTGCCGCTGAAGCGACAATCAGAAACGGTTACGCTTGGAAACCATCAGACATACAATCTGGCCCCGTTCTTTACCGGACAAACCGTTGTCATTGCGCCGGACTACCTGTATCAGCAATCGATCTACTATACGCACATCAAACAAACGAGTGACACCACCAGTAAAAGCTACATTTACCGGTACAGCCAAGGGTCGAACGATAATCAAGTATTGCATACGGTCAACCGGACCATCGGTATGATGACCGGAGTGTCGCATTACCTGTTTTGGGTCGAATACAATCAAACCAAGTCCGGACAAAAATGGGCGATTCGCTTGCTGGACTTGAAGACGGAAAAAATCAATACGCTTGATCAAGGGATCAGCCGTTATGACACGGCGATTCCTTATCTGGATACGTCGTCCAAACGGGTATCCTGGATGACGCATGAAGCGACACCAACCCGAACGAAAACAATCCTCAAGTCGTTTGATGTCGCGGAAGACGCCATCATCATCCATCAGCAGTATATTTTAAAAGAAGGCGCAAAACGGAATGGACAGTATCCATTTGACTTCCGCCGGAGCGATGCCGGGCTGATTTTGCATACAAGTACTTTCAAAAACGGTCATCAAACGCCGACACTCGAGACGTTTGACGGCACGTTCAAACGACGGATGAACGGGCTGATTGATTTTGAACACAACAAAAAGTATGTTTCGATCGGCGAAGAAGGCTCCGCCCTCTTCATGCCTAAGAAAGGACGACAACCGGGGTACCAGTTCAAACCGTCGGACAATCGCTTGACGGTTGATGCATTCCGCTTTTTATCGGCTGACCGTGTGATTTTCCGGGAGAGTATGACGCGACTCTGGTACGCCGATCTTGCGCGCGGCACCGTTGCTCCCTTGACGGAAATGGCCGATACAACGTCCAAACCGATTTATGCCAACGGGAAGCTCGCATATGGGGTATCGGACGATGAACAGATTGAATTCCATGTCATCGATTTAAAAAAATGATTGGTTAAGACCGTTCCTTTCGTGCGAAAAGGACGGTCTTTGATTTATCTGGAGGGGCCCATTTCCAACGTTCGATATGCTACACTTTTTGTAATAATTAGTCATGAGGAGGAAATACGATGACGAAACACCGTTTGTATACGACAGCGTTTTCGAGTGTCTATCCGCTTTACGTGACAAAAGCTGAACGCAAGGGTCGGACGAAACAGGAAGTCGATACGATCATCTGCTGGCTGACCGGTTACTCGGAACAACAACTTGCAACGCTGACAGCAGATAAGACGACATTCGAAGCATTTTTTGCGGATGCCCCACAGATGCAGGAACGTCGATTGTTAATCAAAGGTGTCGTCTGCGGCGTCCGCGTCGAAGACGTCGAGGATCCGTTGATGCGGGAAATCCGCTATCTCGACAAGTTGATTGATGAACTGGCAAAAGGAAAAGCGTTCGAGAAAATCTTACGGTAAGAATCTAAGGAGGAAAAATCGTATGCTGACTACCATCGCGTCACTCTTCGCTCTCGTCACGATGTTAATGAACGGTTTTTACCTCGTTGATCATTATCTTCGGTACGGCGTCCCATCTAATCACTAAATACTAAAAAACCGGGCACCTCAAGCAGGTGTCCGGTTCTTCTGTCTATTCTCGTTAAAAACGATCATTCAACCAAATGAAGATGTCCGCTATCATCTGATCCGACACGGTATGGTTGATCGACGGATGTTTCAGAAACGTTAAATCGTGATGGATTTCGCCCACTTGTCGTACATAATGCTCCTGCGTTTCAATCGGAATGACCGCATCGCGTTGTCCATGTACGAATAACGTTGGTGTAGACTGTTCTTGCAGGACAGGATCATACGCCCGCAAGTGTCGTTCTTCTTCCGCCGTTAAATCGTCTCTTTTGTCACGGCTTCGGAAAAGCTGTTCCGAAAAGAGGAAGGAGCCGGACCCGTTGATGTTAATCACCCCTGCGCTACCGTCATGTTTAGCAGCAGCACCGCTGGCTATAAATCCTCCCATCGAGACACCAAGCCAAATAATGTCCTCTCTTGGAACGTTCAGCTGCTGAACGAGTGTGCTCGATTCCTCGATGCTTTGAAACACGACTTCCCAAAAGTGACGTTCGACTATTCCTTGATCAAAATACGCACCTAGCGCATTGCGGCAGTCATGCAGGTGGAGTTCCGGCACAATGACCGTAAATCCTTGTTCCGAGAGCATCCGTGCGAATTCTTCATATTTTGTCACGCTCGATCCCCAGCCGTGGTACAAACAAATGATTTTGCGGTAATCCTTACGCTGAGCTGGAAATATGCGAATTGGCAAAGTTGAATCAGTTAACAGGTTCATATAATAAGTCTCCTTTTTCAATCTCTAGATGAATAAATGACAATTATGTAAGTTGCTTTCAACATCCATTTTTTGTTATTTTTGTTAATGAGAGGAGGAAGAACATGGGTTTACTATGGTTCAATCTAATCATGTTTGCCTTTTACTTACCGAGTCTGATTCTGCACGAATACGGTCATGCGCTCGTCGGTCGTTTGATCGGTCTGAGGCTAAAATCAGTTTCCATCGGCAAAGGTGAACCATTCTTACGAATCGGTCATTTTTCCGTCGCCAAAAAGCAGATATGGGAAGGCTTATATCAACCATATCCTCCAACAGTCCCGCTTCGACGTGGACAAAGAGCTGCCTTGTTACTCGGCGGGATTTTCGCGAATTTTATAGCCGGATTGTTCGTCGCCGGATTAAGTCAGCTCTTTCCAAGTCCGGTCATGCATCTGTTGGCTCCACCATTTATACAGATATCCATCATTTTCATTTTATTTAATCTGATTCCGATCCGCTTGACTAGTGGCTTTCCAAGCGACGGACTGCAATTAAAACGGTTGTTCTTTAACAAAAACTCACGGACTGACTGACAGGAGATGATTTCATGTTAAAACTATTACTGTTGGCAAGTAGTCTACTGCTCGTCGGATGTACTTCCGAGCAACCGAAAACCGTTCCGTGGGGTGAAAGTACACCCGCTCAAATGGAACGGCTAAAAGCCAATGACATTGAGTTTAAAGTTGAGGGCGACCAATTACTGATTCCGCAAGATCAGGTCGATCAAGCGACAAGGTGTTGTACTTAATAGAAAAAATAATCAAGATGGCTATTTCCTTTTAATATTCAGGAGATAGCCGTTTTTGCTTTCCAAATTGTTCAATAAAATTCATATAATCCGTCATCAAAATAGTGAAATGTTTCTTCTGATATTGGTGAATATCCATATCCGGAGTAGAAGGCATCGAGCATCTTGGCATTATACCGAAAAGACCGTGTCGCCAAGGCTTCATCGTAGCGTGGATCGCCGATTGTCATTCCGGATACATCAATAAACGCAACGATTGCGTGGTCTCGGACCAACAGATTATCCGTCGTACAATCCCCGTGTATCCACGTCGCCGGAACAGGTTCCGGCTGCTTGATGGATAATGTGTGAAGCAACTCGCGCGAACCATTTGTCCAGCCAGTCTTGTGAAGAATGGGTAGAAATAGTCTCGCTCGTATGAAACTGTCTGAGGAACCGTCCGAATGAACGGATCAATGCCAATCGTTGCAACTCGCAAGCACCCGCCAGTGCCGTTGTCAACGTCTCACCTGCTATGTAGGACATCAGTAAATAATCCTGTTGCTCGTCTTCCATATAATCAATATAAGTCGGGATAATGATATGTTGTGACTTGAACGTCTGCATCACTGTCGCTTCCTGCACCAACCACTCGCGGTATCGGGGTAAACTTGCCTGTTTGAGGATATAGGTGCCGCCTAACGTTTTCACGTGGTAGACGATGGCTGTTCCCCCCTGCTTGGCTACGGGATGGATCGAGTGAATCAAACCGACTTTTTGTTCGATTCGTTGTTTGATAGAAACGTTCATATCAAAATCCCATCTCCGACCGTAAACGCCTTAAACGCGACCGGTGACGACAAGCGAATCCAGGTCGACGGTTTTCCGTATTCCATCGAGGCATCGATAAACGCTTCCAATGTCTCGACCGACGGTGTGTACAGTTTGACCATGAAGTTAAACGTTCCGGCGAGCCGGTGACACTCGACGACATCCGGATGACTCTTGCAAAATGCGATAAACGCGTCGCATCTTGTGTCTTCGAACATCAAAATCGCCATGATTGTTTTTTCAAGCGCAACGGGATTGATGACGGCCCGGTATCCTTCGATGACACCGCGGTCCTCGAGTTTTTTGACGCGTTCGTTGACGGCAGGCGTCGAAAGACCCACCGTTTTGCCGAGTTCCGTCCAGGACATCCGCCCGTCTGCCTGCAATGCCCGAATAATTGCGTAATCAATTTCGTCCATTCTTCAACCCTCCTAATATTATGAAGACATATCTTAAAATTACCATTCATTTTCAGGTGAAGCTACTGAAAAACAAACAAAACCAGCTGTCCGGTCACGGTTTCGTTTCGTACAATTAAGACAGATCAAACGAGACGTGAGGTGAACGACATGCAGGCAACAAATTGCACCCGCTGTGCGGAGACATTTGAAGACGGTCAGGAAACGTACCACTGTTCGCACAACTGTATCTTTTGTAAAGAGTGTACCGAGACGATGAATTCGATTTGTCAAAATTGCGGGGAAACATTGGTCCGGGTTGAGCGATAAACATAAGCAAGGGAGCGGATCATTGGAGTCCGCTCCCTACTTTCGTTATTCACGTGTCGACACCGGCTTGCGTTCCGCGAGGCGGTCTTTCGCCTGTTCCTGATGCTTCTGAACCGGACGCTCTCCGACCGCTTTCGCCAGTCCCCGCGTCAGCAGATTGACATACATCGTCTCATAGTTGCTGATTTCAAACGTCTCATGGAAAATCCCGACGGCGTTACTCGCCCGCGACGACTGATTAAACTTTTTCCACGCGTTCAGGTGACGGTTACCGTGCGAATAGGCAATCAGAGCGTCGGAGGAACGCCAATACTGAATCAACGTAACCGACCGCCAACCGACGAGCATCTCATGCGACAATAAACCAACCTGCTGCTCATAACATTCCTCAATCATCGGTGTCATCGCCTGGACGGTCGGCCACCATTTCCGGACCGATCGCAGACGGTTGATCCGTAAGCCGATGATGAATACGACGATGTCTTCATTTGGTGTCGCGATCACGCGTTTCATGATGATGTTCCTCCTTCGAGTGTCTGAACGGACGCTTCACACCATTCGAGCAAAGCTTGTGTTTTCCGTTTGCCGTAATCAAGCGTCAGCAACCAATACATGGCGTCATCCGCTTCGTTGTAGGCCAAAATCGATTGTTCAATCATCTGGTATGTCTCCAATCGCTCCCGGAGCAGAACGGCATGCTGATCGATTTTTTGAATCGTAGTTTCTTTTGACTCATGACGGGCAAAATAGAGTTTCAGTAACAGTTCATTCCGCTGGACCGGTAGTTCGGTCGTCGGCTCCTGGACCCAGCGTTCGAGTTCCGCCTCGCCGTCCGGTGTCAGAACAAACGTCTTCCGGTCATCCCCCTCTCCGGTTTCTTCGACGATTAACCCTTCCTGCACCAACGTCTTCAACATCGGATAGACCTGCCCGAAGCTGATCTTCCAAAAGTGGTTGAGACTCGTATCAATCGTATGTTTCATTTCGTAGCCTGACGTACATCCGCTCGCCAGTAGCCCTAAAATCGCATACCGGGTCATGTTTTCTTTTGGCATAAGTCGCTCCTATATCTTTTAGATAGTATCTTTTAGATATATATATTCCCGGTCTTTCAGTTACTAAACGAACATTCAGAATATTCATGAAGGAAACATCAGCTTACATTCCTGTAAGCTTCCCTTCTTTTTTAGGGCAATGCACGTTTTTCCCTCTACACTGATAGAGTTTCATTTTCTTAAACCAGAATGGGAGTTTTGTGTGTATGTCTACTTTCATGAAATTGGGCTTATTCAGCCTTATCTTACTTATTTCCGGATGCGGTCAGCCGAAGACGGAATCAATTCAGCCGGTACCGGCACCAACAGAATTAATCCGCAGTGAGGGCTTTTCGACACTTGGACCAAGTACGAGTTACGACTTAACAGATGTCTATCAACGTTACCCTTACCTGTCCGGTCCAAGCTATATCGATGAAGCAGCCGTGTACTTTTATGCCTCAAGCGAAAAAGACAGTTCGATTTTCCGTTACTCGCTGACGGATCGGCACCTGGAGAAACTATATTCGACGAGCCAAACCATCTATAAGCTGGTTGGTGTCGGACGACAACTGTTCTGGATCCGTTATCAGGACAACGGGAAGGACAGCAACTGGACACTCGAAGTGATGGACTTAGCAACCGGTTCGCTTCAACAACTTGATCACGGAATAGAATCGTCTCGTTTTTATCCGGATCTCCAAGCCACGACGGCACATGTCTCTTGGATCAAACACATCAGTCAGAAAGATCAGACCCGGTCACTCGTCCAAAAATATGATGCGGCGACCGGATACGTCACGACACAAAAAACACTGACAGTGAAGGAAGCAGAAACCCGGAGTGGTGACTATGCCCAGTACTTACGGGACGGTGATGCGGGAATTCTTCTCGATCAAACAACATACAAAGCGGACGAAAAGACGACCGCCTATACGACACTTTCCGGAAAAGCCGTCAAAAAGACGACGATGCCGTTTGATTTCGCTTATGGACAGCATTATCTGGCGACGGGAGCGGAAGGTTCTGCGGGATTTCAAGCTCACGTGTCGAACCATATATCCTATCGTTACAAGACCTCCGAACCGTATTATCTGATTGACGGGTTTTGTTTTCTGACGCCGGATCATATCGTCTTCCGGGAAGAACGCAATCAACTTCTGTATACGGACCTGTCGAATGGAACCGTCGTCCCGTTGACGGACCAGGAAGGCGAATATTCAAAACCGGTCTTCACGAACGGGCGACTTGGTTACAGCGTCGTCCGGGATGATGGATCCGTGTCTTTCCGCATCATTCAAGTCAACAACTGAACATGAGAAAAACCCGTTCCAGATTGGACGGGCTTTTTGCTGTCTGCTCGTATTCAGTGTTGTTCCGCGTATGCTTTGAAGCGGTCGAGGATGGCCTGCCAACCGGCCTGCTGCATTTCTGGAGGATTCACCGACTCCGCTTCAAACGTTTCAACGACTTCCGTTTCCTCCCCGTTCGCTGTAAACCGTACCGTTACATGCCGTCCGTCGTCGAGCGTATAGGCAAGTTTTTCATATAAGATGACTTCCTGGTAGACACCGGAGAAGTCAAACCCCATACTGCCGTCTTTTGCCGCCATATGACTGGAAAAACGCCCGCCTGCCTGGACATCGTTCGTCGCTTCTGTCGTATGCCAATCGTCCGAAGCGGCATTCCATGCTTTGATGTGTTCCGGTTCCCTCCAATACGTCCAGACTTCGGCGACAGGACGTTGGATTACGGTCTGGATCTGAATTTCTTGAGCTTGGTTCATATGAATCACTCCTCTGTAAGTTCAGAATCTGTTCTTTGTTTAACGTTCTGCTTTAACTGAACAAATCCTTCTTTTTGAAAAATGGTTTATTTTGTCAATCATTCAGGTATACTAACTTTATAGTTAATAAAAATTAACCGGTTAATAAAAAGGAGTGTTAGTCATGGAACAGCAGGCGATTTTGATTCTCGAACAGTATGAACAACTCAAAGTCATCAGTGATCCGATGCGGACAAAAATGCTGATGCATCTGATTGAACAGCCACATACCGGTCAGCAATTGGCTCAAAAACTTGACGTCTCCCGGGCAAAGATTTTGTATCATCTGCGGGAACTCGAAAAGTATCAGTTGATTCAACTCGTCGAGGAAGAAGTCCGAGGCGGAAATGTATTGAAGTTTTATCAGGCGGTCGCCCGCGGATTCATTCCGGCTGATCATCTCCTGAATCTTGTTGAGACGAAACAAGCGACACGCCAGTCTTATGTCGAGGTCCTCGACAGGGCGAAAACACGTGTCTTGACGGCGCCTGAACGTTCGTTTGCCCCGCGTTCCTCTGACGTAGAGGACTGGGAAAGCCTGTCGTTCCAACAAGAACTCCGACTTTCACCTGAGCAATTCTTGATGTTTACGAAACAATACCGGGAACTGTTGCAGGACATCGAACAGGATCCTTCGACGGCTGAAGCGGACAAAAAATTATATTACGTAATGGCAACGGCGTTTGAGATTGATGCACCGTTATTTCAAGAGGATGAGGAGGGACGAGATGCAGGCGACTGAATCGGGACTTCATCAACCGCTGTTAAAGAACCGTTCGTTCCGAGCGCTGTGGCTCGCCAGTACCTGTTCCTTTCTCGCCCTATCAACCTACCTGTTTGCCGAGCAGTGGTATATCCTCCGTGTCTTGAAACTCGATGCGTATTTAGGTCTCGTCTTGATGCTGACGTTGTTGCCGCGGATTTTTTTAATGGTGTTCGGCGGTGTGATTGCCGATCGGTTCAAGAAATCGATCATCTTACGGTATTCCAGTCTGATACGGCTCACCTTTGTGTTGTTCCTGCTGTTCGTCTATCACCTTGAACTGTTGACGATTGTTCCACTCGCTGTATTTGCCTTTACGTTCGGTTGCATCGATGCTTTTTTTTCCCCGGCCAGTGCGTCCCTGTTGCCACTCCTCGTTTCAAAAGATGATCTGACACGGGCCAATTCAATTCTACAAACCTCCAATCAAATGGCATTGTTCTCCGGACCGTTGCTTGGCGGGTTACTGCTTACCTTCTCATCGTTCCACTTCTTATTTTTGACGATTGCACTGTTTCTTCTGCTCGCATCGCTCGGTACCTTGTTTATTCGTGAACATCCAGTAGACAATCCGACTCGTACCTCCGCTTGGCTTGAGCTCGTGCAAGGATTTCATTATGTGTTTGCCGACCAATACTTAAGACGGATCCTCTTCCTGCTGATTATCATCAATTTCTTCTTTTTTGGTCCGTTGCTGATGGGGATACCGTTACTAGTCGATCGAGTTTTAGGCGGTCAAGCCCTTGATCTCAGTTATCTTCAAGGTGCGTATCAGCTCGGCATGTTGCTCGGGGCAGCTTGGATCGGCTTCAACCACTCGATCAACCAGTCGTTTCGCCTGTTGCTGTCGTTGATTGGTCTGCTTGGAGTCGGTCTTGGGTTACTCGGACAAATCGGACACGTTTGGCAAGGCGTTCTGCTGCTGCTGACAATGGGAGGGATCTCCTCCATCATCAATGTCCTGATTTTGACGACGATTCAAACGACGACACGACCACAAATGATGGGACGGGTCATGAGCCTTGTCAATGCCGCGTCCAACGGTCTGGTTCCATTGTCTTACGCTGCCCTGTCCCTCTCATTGTCGTTTGAGGTCCGTCTCGAACAAATTCTTTTATTTTGCGGCTACGGTATCGTTTTTGTGGTGTGTGCTGCCTTTGTTCGGATCAGATGAACGCATCAAAAAAAAGCCATATCCCGTTTCAGGGGATATGACTTTAACTTGTAGAAATGAAAAAACAGGAGTGCAGAATCTTGACCCATTGAAGAACGAGTGCATCAAAACTAACTGTGAGGAGTGTGGCATCTATGGAGATAAACATCCGTCAACTGTCAGCTCATGAGAATCCGCCGATAGAGCTTTTGCTATTAGCGGACCCGTCTCAGAAAATAGTCGAAGAGTATTTGCAAAGAAGCCGTTGTTTCGTTGCTGAAACAAGAGATCAGCTGGTCGGGGTGCATGTGCTTCTACCCACGAGACCGCAAACGATCGAAATCGTAAATATTGCAGTAGACGAGAAGTCTCAAGGAAGCGGCATCGGAAAATATCTCTTACAACATGCCATCGAAACCGCGCAAGCGATGGGATACGGAACCATCGAAATCGGGACAGGAAATTCAAGCATTGGCCAGTTGGCACTTTATCAAAAATGTGGATTTCGGATTGTTGGAGTCGACCTGAACTTCTTCTTGCGGCACTACGAAGGGGACATTATTGAAAACGGTATCCGGTGCACCGATATGATTCGGTTATCTCAGGACATATAAGAGTCATCCTCTAAAACAACTTGACGGATCAAAGTATGTTTCAGGAAAACGATTCAAAATGACAAAAAAGCGGTCCTTCTCGAAAAAGAGAAAAACCACTTCGTCTTCAGTCTCAAGTCATGTCGGAACTTAGGTCGTGACTTCCCATTTAAATGACTGTCGTGAATTTCTTTGCCGTTTCATTCAGTTCATGGGCCGACTCACTGACGGTCTCAAACCGTTGCAACGTCTCTTCCATGACGGAAACACTCGACGAGGCATCAGCGTTTGCCCGCGTGATGCCCTGTTGAATCCGCTCCAGCTCCTTGTTCATCTGTTCCGTCGTATTTCGGACGTTGACGACAGCCAGTTCAACAAGCTTCGAGAGATTACGGACTTCCGTCGCAACGACGTTAAAGCCGCTTCCATGCTCACCGGCGCGTGCTGCTTCAATCGAGGCGTTCAACGACAGTAAGTTCGTCTGCGCCGCAATCTCTTTGATCGTCCCGGTAATCTTTGTGATCTCGGAAGACTGTTCCTGCAGATTCGCGAGTGTCCGTAAATTTTCTTTGGCATCGTCCGCCATCTTCTCGATCGTTTGTTTCAGTTGACGGCTCTCCTGTTTACCTTGCATGGAACGGTCATCAAGATCCGTTGCGATGCCGGCAAAGGACGTCGCATACTCTTGGATGGTTTCTTGCCGGTCCGTGACATCAGAAGCTATCTTGACGACGCCGACGACTTGGTTTGCTTCATAAATCGGCATATAAGTTGCTTCAAGCCATATCGAGTCGCCGCGGGCGTCAATCCGTTCGATTTTATCAGCCGAGCTGAAACCGGCCAGTAGTTTGTTCCATAATTTTTGATATGCCTCACTGTTCACAAAGTCCGCTCGGCAAAACAGATGGTGGTGCATACCGATCATCTCGTCGCGTTTGTACTTCATGGTCTTGGCAAACAAGTCGTTGACATCAACGACCCGGCGTTGCGTATCAAAACGGATCATCGCAACATTCGTGTTTAAGGCTTCAAGGACATCTGTAGAGGCAAGTGTTTGATTGTTAGATAGCGGTGTCGTCACGTGGTTAATCTCCTTCGGGTCGAATAGTACTTTGATTTTTAGAAAATGAGTAGAAAGATATTTTTTATCGAAACATTTTTTAGTGTGCTGTTATCATAACAAGCCATGATTGACGTGCACATCATTCTGCTCATACGTCTCAAAACATTGACCCATCGCTCAAAACAGGTCTTTTTTGGGAATATCTTCTCCCTTCTTTACAACTTAATACCAATCAACAACATCTTTCTGCTGGAAGTGATTCTTGAAGATCCAATACACAAAAAAGCCCTCTCCGATTCACGAAGAATCGAGGAGGACTTGCTTATTTCAGAGTGAAACCACGGTCATTTAAAAGAGTCTCCCATTCACTTAAGTACATATACTCCTGCGCCCCGAGCGGATTGTCGAGCTTCGTGATGAACTCGAGACTATTGCCGTCCGGATCGTTAAAATGGATCTTCGCATGAGCATGCTGGGCAATCGGCATGACGAACGGTTCCGTCCCTTCAAAACCAAATGCCTTGCGTGGCGTATAACCACGTTCCGTCAGCCAACGGACCGAATCTCGTAAGCCGTCGAGCGAGACGTGAAAGGCGATATGCCGGATCGACGGATGATACGGCAGTTCGACTTGGTCCGCTTGCCAGAGACCAAGCCAACTTTGCTCTTCAACAATCCAGAGAAAGGCGATTTTCTGATCCACGATGTGATCGACCTTCAAACCAAGTCCCGTATAAAACGCGATGGACTGCTGTAAGTCGCGGATGGGCAGATGTGCTTCGTACAGACCAAGAATCATTGCCGTTCACGTTCCTTAACGTGTCCGTTCAGCGCCTCGATGTAGCGGCTGGCAGAACGGGCGACGGCGGCTTTGGCATCCGTCACGACGATTTTATGGAACGCATCGTAGATTTGATTAAAGCGGACGTCTGTTAGGGCAGACGCCATCTCAGCGACGGTTGCCGCCGGTAACGGAATCAGGTTCGGATAACTGTACATGAAGCTGACCCATGCCCGGTCGGCAACGACACGGACGATATCCCCCGTCAGTAAAATCCCGCGTCCTTCGTCCCCCGTCGTCCATTCGAGCACGGTCGCCCCGTCAAAGTGACCGCCGATCCGGTGTAACACTACATCGTCAGCTAACTCCAAACGGTCATCGGACCAAAAGACAATCTGTTCACTTGGTCGCGTCACCCACTATTGATCTGCTTCATGAATGTACAGTGGAATTTCAAACGTTTCCGCCCACTCGACCTGGGTCGCGTAATAGTGCGGATGCGACAAGGCCATCGCGTCGAGTTGACCCACTGTATCGATGACCGCCTGATCGAGATAGGTGATGCAGTCCCAAAGAATCCGTTTGGTTCCCGCGACGAGATAAGCCGTCTGCCCGATCCCGAACTTCGGTGTCGTGACGAGACTCGAAAGTCCCGGTTGTTCCTCCGTCACGGTCGTCTGATATGTATCGGACGAAATCATATCCGGAAGTGTCGTCCACGATTGACCGTTTGGATTCACATATTGCCGCTCGTCCGTACAAATCGGACAGATGTCGTCCTGTGTTACGTTCTCATCCATCTGGACCCCGCACGTCGTACAAATTAAGTAAGTCATGCCTATTTCCCCCTGCTGTTTAAGATCTTTTGACGCGTAACCAAATGATGTTGATCAGGGCAAAAATCAGAGCACCGGCCACGAATCCGAGTAGGACACTGACATCAAAGGTCCCCTTCGCTTCGTAAACAATCAGTAAACCGACGATCGCACCAATCAAAATGCCTAACACACGAAGTGCAATCTTTCCGTTCGTCATCGTCATGCCCCCTTTTGTTCATTTGTTTTACAACGTTCTTGGTGCATCCGCCATCGCGTTAGCGAGAATCATGTAAATGATTAAATTAATCGGAAGCGGAATGACAAGGAAAATCAGACGGACGGCCAATGACGAAATACCGAAGTGTTCCGCGAGTCCGCCGCATACCCCCTGGATCGAGCGGTCTGTTGCTGATCTGCGTAGTGATTGTGCCAATCGTCTCCCCTTCTTTCTTTAATTTCATTTTGGGTGATCCATCCATATGTTACAATAATTAGTATAGCGTAATGGAGTTCAATTTTGCAGGGGACAGCCCCTTTGATTCGGAATCTGACAGAAAGGACGTGAGACATTGGATATTTTTTATTTGATTCAGGAACGGGCGTTACCGTTCTCGATTTTGGCTTTACTGATGATGGCGAGTGCCGTCGTCGTGTATGTTGTTTGGAAAAAACAGGTCAGCTTGCCGTTGCCGTTGCGTATTTTTACGACTGTCATCTGCCTGACCTGTATCATCGGTTCAGCCTGTTTGATGCTTTTCACACTGTTCGTCGGCTACAACGCTTAAAAAAATACGAGTCCGGTAAACAAACAGACGTCACCTTCCCTCAAGGAGAAGAATGACGTCTGTTTTTCATTCATCGTATGACTGCCCGCTCAAAAGCGGTTTGAGTACGGTATTCTTGATCCTGCCAAATCCAACGCTTTGCTGTTCCTTTCGCCAAACGATAGGTATTCTGTTCGAATTGATTCCCGGAGCTCGTCTTAAAGCAGTGGGCGACAAACAGATTGTCTCGTCCCGTCGTAAACGTATTGTGGTCGATCCGGTTATCGCGGACATCGTGTTGGACCAGCAGTTGTCCGCCTTCGAGACCTTTCGTATCATTGCCAGTGACTTGATTGTCCGTAATCCGGACCTGCTTCGTTCCGCCGCGCTTCTTGTCATAGCCGCCAATCGAAATACCGGTAAACCGGTTTTGTTGGATCAGATTGCCGCGGACCGTGACGTCTTCCGCATACTGCTTTGCATGTTCACTTGTTACTTCAATCCCGATATCATTCCGCTCGACGGTATTGTTTTCAATCGTCAGCTGTTTGCCGCCGTCGACGTAAATGCCGGCTGCATTGTACTCCTTGCCATAGACCGGATTTCCGTAACTTGAACTGTCGGAAACGTGATTCCCGGCAATCGTCCCGCTCCGTGCATAATCCTCGGCCGGATTCGTTGCGACCCCTTCATAGCCAATTAAGTCGATGCCGATGTTATCGTTCCGTCGAACAGTGTTGTCCGTGACGGAAAAACCGTTGATGTTACCATTCAGCACCAAGGCTTCGCTGGCCCCGAGCCGGTTATCTTCGATCCGGTTACCCCGGACAGTGATCTGCTTCAAACGACCGGTTCCATAGATTGCAATCCCGTGGGCGTTGCCGTCTTTCGCATTGGTTTGAATTCGCCGGACCTGGTTGCCAATCAGTTGAATGTTCCGCCCGGTGCCGGTAACAAAAATTCCGATCGGTGTCTCATTGGTTCGTGTCGTCGCGATGTCGGCGACCACCAGTCCTTGAATCGTCACGTACTGTCGATTTTCGATCCGGACGAGTGCCGTGTCCCCGTCTTTCTGCTTCAGCGTCTTACCACTTAACACCACTTTCTCCTTTTGATAGTTCCGGAAGACGACCGGTGCGTGTTTCGTCCCGCTGTACTTGACGGTTAACGCTTCCGGATATGTTCCTTTACGCAGATAGACCGTTGTCCCGGCTTTCGCGAGCTGACTGGCTCGTTTCAGCGTTTTCAGCGGTTGCTTAAGCGAACCGGAATTCGTATCCTTGCCGGTCGGAGCGACATACAGAATGTGTTTAGCTGCTGTCGACTCCGCCGGTTCTTGATTCCAAGTCGTCGAACAGCCAAACAGTCCGAGCGACAGCAAGAGAATAAAACGTTTTTTCATATAACCCTTCCTTCCTATGAAACCTAATCCGATTGTAAATATCATCCATTCCCCTTACACTGAATGTACTTACATATGAGGGGCGTGACGTGGATGTTGAAACAACTGCTTGTCTGTTCACTATCGGCACTTTTACTTGCCGGTTGCAGTACGGAAGAAACCGGTCCGAAAAAAGTCATCAAACCAACGGAACTGCCGTTGACACTTAAATTAGTTGAGTCCAAAAAACCGGCAGATGCCTTTGTAAATAGCGCGACCTATCTCATGACCGGTCAAACGGATCAACCCCTTTACCTGACCGGAATCGAGTATTTTGCGTCGGGCAAGCAGAAAATCTAGTTTTCCGAGACCATCAAACCCGGTCAATATGACGGAAAATCACTGAAACTCAGTCAACAGTCTGATCGCACAAAAGGCTACCGGTCCTACAGATATGAGCTGGAGGATACGATGAATGAGTGGTCCGAAGAATCAAATGATTTGAAAAAATCCTTGATGACGGGTGTCGAGTTTCAGAACCAATCATTCCACGCATCTGAATATGACCTGTTGATGTTAGAAAAGTCGACCATTAATGAGTCCATGGTCGGAAGATCATTAGCTGGTATCAATTCTCCTGAAGGCATCAAACTTAAAAAGGGCGAGCATGCTTTTACGATTTCATTATCGACTAAATCCTTCGGTACCCCAAGTGCACGTACACTATGAAAACAGACCTGTCTCTTCGTAAAAAGAGGCAGGTCTGTTTTGTTCAGTGCCGCTGATGCGGCAAGGGGATCGTCAATGGTTTGAAGTCCGGTCCAAGCAGGATTTTCATCAAAAAAATCAGCTGTCCGGTGTGATAGGCATAATGCGCGAGCTGCCGTTCAATCGCGTCGACGACGAGATGCGGTTCACCGCGAATCAAAACGGTCCGTTCCAGATCGTTTGGTGTCAAGGAGGCAAGCGTTGATTCGACGAGTTGCCAGCCGTCGTTCCACAGTGTCAGCAAGGTCCCTTTGTCATGACCCTGGTCGACAAACTCGGCATCCCGGTTACGATCCGGCTTTTCCCCGTCTGTCGTCAAAAAGTCGGTCCAACGAGAGGTCATATTGTTCGTCATATGCTGAATCAACAACGCGACGCTGTTCGTATCCGGTGCCAGTATCTGATGGAACTGTTCCTCATTCAGCCAGCCGAGTGCCTGCTCTGCCGGTTCGCGGACGGCCCGGAACCGTGCTTGAATTGCCGTCAAATACACCTCTTCAAAAGCCATTTTATTTCCTCCCTTTGCTGTTAATCCATCACAAAGTCCACACCATTTGCTCCTTCGACCGGTATCGTCCGTAACGTTTTTAAGTTGTCATCCGTGATAATCAATCGGCCTTTTCCGGAAAATGACGTTTTACTTTCCGTGAAATATGACGTCTTCTTATATGGATTCCGGTAGAGGTAACGGTAATAGTTTCCCTCCTTCCAAAAATCAGGTCGGACCGGTTCAACCCGGAACGCTTGTCCGAACGTCCACTTAACGAGCCGTTGATCCGTATCGTTTTCACCGGTGCCGATGATTTGATAACCGGTCTGTTTGTTGATCATCCGCATCGGTTCCGTCGCCCAGTAGTTGACATCATCCAATACTGAAAATGACTTTTGCTGCATCGTTCCGTCCGTCTTCAGCCGGATCATCACGCCGTCGGTCGTTGCAAAATATGCGGTCTCTTTCGCACCGTATAACGCCGTATAGGCATACGGTTCGTCCGCTTTTCGAATGACGCGTGATTTTCCGGTCGTCTGGTCGAGCAGGACCATTCCGGCCGCCCCTTCTTTATCATCCTCGGTACCGTTGTTGGCATAAGCAATCGTCTGATCCAGTTCAAGAATCGGTGAATCAAAGACCGGCATCAGCCGGTCTTCAATCGGATACCGTTTGTCTGTCCGGACGTTGATCAACTGAATTTTTTCCTTTGGCTTCGAGGCATTCGATTCCAGCCAGACATCTTTCCCGTAATGGGCAACGGATGTGATCGCTGTATTCGGCACCTCATGTTTTGTAAACGTGTCCCGTTTTAAATCATACGTAAAAAAGTGATCGGCTTCGATGCCATCCGGGTGATGCGCATAGATGTGGCGCGGGTCGGTTCCTTTTTGCGACAGCATCATCAGATAGAAATCCGGGTCAGCAATTGCTTCTGTCTTCAGCTCTTTACCCGTTTTCGATAGTGTCGTCATCAATCCCGGTTCTTGCGGATCATCCTGTGTTTCTTTATAACGGTTAATATCGCTTCCATACAGCAGGATGACCTGACCATCTTTCGGTGTAAACGTCATCGTCGTGAGATCCTTCGAAATGACCGGATAGGAAACGGCTTTTGGTTCCTCCGGACGCAATCCGAGATATAAAGCACCTGCACTGACAAGAACGACCAGGCCCGCCGATCCGTACAGCATTCGTTTTTTCCATGATTGAAGCATGAATATCCACTCATTTCGTTTGTCATTTTCACCTTCCATTGTACCGCTTTTTTTGTAAAAAAATTCTTTGAAAACGGATTTTCATTACCAATTGACCTGTTGTTCCATAAAAAAGACACTGTCGGATGGACAGCGTCTTTCATTTCATTTCAGTTATCTGGCTGTGACGCCACCATCTACCGGAAGACCGATTCCCGAAATATGGCTCGCTTCATCTGTTGCGAGGAAAAGAACAGCGTGCGCGACTTCTTCGGCTTGTCCGACATGACCAAGCGGAATTACCTGTTCAAAATAGTCTTTATACGCGGCCATCGACGGGGCACTCATCTTCGTCTCGATGTAACCCGGGTAAACGGCATTGACCCGGATGTTGTACTTGCCGTAATCGACAGCCGCCGCCCGTGTCACCGCATCGATGGCGCCTTTTGATGCCGTATAACCACCGGCTCCTGCCATTCCGCTGATGGCAGAAATCGAGGCGATGTTGACGATTGAACCCCCGGTCTCCTGCATCAACTGAATCGCCTGTTGCATCCCGAGCAGAACACTGTTGACATTGATGTTAAAAATTCGGGACCAATCGGTTTCGTTCTGCTCTAAAAACGGGGTACTCAACGCAATGCCGGCATTGTTGACCAGAACATCCAGTCGATTAAACTCCCGCTCAATCATGTCCATGACGCCTTGCCAACTTTCACGGGAAGAGACGTCGTGGCGTAACGCATACGCTTGACCGCCTTCAAGCAGAATCTGTTTGACGACCGCACGGACGGCCTCCTCATTGATGTCGGTCGCGACGACGACGGCACCTTCACGCGCCGTCATCATTGCCGTTGCTTCTCCCATGCCGCTTCCGGCACCGGTCACTAACACGATTTTTTCTGCTAATCGATTCATTTTCATCCACTCCGTTTCTTGATGTTAAGGTTGCATTGCTAAAAAATCGGGACTGGTCGGATTGCCGATATAATGTCCGCCTTCAATTTGTAGGGTCTGCCCGGTCATGAACTTGGATTCGTCTGACGCAAGATAAACGACGGCATGTCCGATATCATCGGCCTCACCGTGATACGGAAGAGCATTGTATTTTTCGAAGGTCGCGAGCAGACTGGGACTCATGTTGTCTTTTGCTGCTGGTGTCAAAATTAAACCGGGAGCAATCGCATTACAGCGGATCAAATCCTTGCCGTACTGCGTCGCGATATACTTCGTCAATTGAACGACGGCAGCTTTCGATGTTCCGTACGCGGAGCGGATACTGTCGCCCGCAAAAGCCGACATCGAAGCCGTATTGATGATCGAGCCGCCACCAGCCTGTTTCATATAGGGAATCGCATAACGGGCACCGAGCAAGACACTTTTGACGTTAACGTTCATCAGGCGGTCCCATTCCGCGAGGTCCATCGCGACGACATCGAGATCTTTTTGAAGATTCGTCAGACCAACGTTGTTAAACAGGATGTTGAGTTTTCCATAGGCTTCGACGGTAAATGTAACGGCATTCTGGATCGAATCGGCTTCCGATGCATCCAGGAAGACCGCCTGAGCCAATTTTCCTTGTCTCCGTAAACCGGCCGCCACGTCTTTTGCACCCTTGATGTTGTAATCTGCGATGACGACCGCAGCACCTTCTTCCGCAAGCAATGTTGCTGCCGATAAGCCGATACCTGACGCACCTCCTGTCACCAATGCCACTTTTCCCGCTACTCGATTCATCGTTTCACTCCGTTCTCACGCTTTGCCCGGATATGGGTCAACAGTTTTTCGTTGATTGCCAAATAAAGCCGAATCTCTTCTTCATCCAACACGTCATACAGTTCAAGATACTGTTGTTTTCCGATCGCCTGAGCTTCACTTAAGATTTGCTCGCCCTGCTGCGTAATCTGAAGCAAGACTTGCCGCCGGTCCTGTTCGTTGTAGACCCGCTCGACCAGTTCAAGCTGGATCAGTTTTTTGGCGATATTCGTCATCGCCCCTCCCGTAAAACCAAGTGTTTCCGCTAACTTCATTTGATTTTGAGGTCCTTTTCGTTTTAACTCCCCTAATGTCAAAATCGGTGAGATGCCGATTTTGTGCGGAAAACGAGCGTTCCAATCAATAATGGCTTCATTTGTCACAGCTTCCACCGTATGAATCATCTTAAAAAGTTGATCTTGTTCCATTGTCCCCACATCCTTTTGGTCGGTATTCTGTCCAACCAGCATTTTTACTTACCACGTTAAATAATTTAACACTAAACTATTTAACTGTAAACTTTTTTAAGTAACAGGATATCCCGCACGTTTTTTTGTTCACCTCGTACTTTATTTACTACGCTCGCTATAACTTTTTAAAATTTCAGCCGATAAAATAGATAAGCAACACGCAAAACATCACCAGGAGGATTATATGGACACAACACGGACTCATTCCATCAGAACACGTTTACTACTCATCATCAGCTTGATTCTCATCCTGTTCTTTGTTTTCAGCAGCTTCTCACTTTACCTGACAACTAAACAAACTGCACTATCGACACTCAAGAAAACAGCGGAACAGGATGCGCTCCGGATTTCAGCCTCCGTCGATTCCGCTGCTTATCAAGAATTTTTAAAAAATCCTACGAATGACGCGATCTATGATGAATTACGCGAATCACTGGATCAACTCCGCAAGCAAAACGGATTGTTGTATGCCTACACGGCAAAAGTGGACCAAAATCAGGTCAAACTATTGATTGACGGTCTGCCGGTTGCAGAGGCCGCAAACATTAATGATCCGGCAACCGGTGCTGTTGCCTCCGACATGAAGGACGTCTTACGCGGAGAGACCCACTCAACCGATGTCATCGATGATCCAAAGTTCGGAAAATATATCAGCGTCTATGTTCCGTTAAAAAGTCCGACCGGAAACATCATCGGTATTCTAGGAACTGACATCGCAGCGAAAGACGTCGAAAACTTGACGACGGCGATGCTCAAACAAACGTTGCCGCTTTTTATCGGTCTGTTGATCGGTTTACTCGCTGTGACGCTGGGGCTTCTCTATTACATACTCGGCCGGAAACTGAAACCGCTTGAGACCCTGCAGTCCGTCGCGAAGATGATTGCCGATGGAAAACTCGAGCTGGCCCATCAGACGATGCACCGTTTGACGATTCCGGCAAAAGATGAAATCTACGCACTCGCCCGCTCGATTCAGCAAATGAATGAAACGCTTCGGTTGATGATCGTCGACATCAAACGGACGACGGTGCTCGTGACAGAAACCAGTCAAGCCATCGACGCCGGCACGACGGAAGTGCTCGACGGTTCAACGCAGATTGCCGAAACGATGTCGGAAATTGCGATGGGGACCGAAAGTCAGACACATACGACACTCGCCTTGACGGACGAGATGACCGGCTTCTCCGCGCTTGTCCAAAAGACGGCTGACGACAGTCAAGACATCGAACAGACGGTCGAAACGATGCGAAGCGTGTCGCAAGAAGGACAAACGCAGATGAAACAATCCGTTGTCCGGATGAACACGATTCATACGCACGTCGCCGAAGCCACGGAGCAGGTCCGACAATTGAAACAACAATCGAACGATATCCAGGCGCTCGTGACGATCATCCGTGACATCGCGGCGCAAACGAATTTACTGGCATTGAACGCCGCCATCGAAGCCGCCCGTGCCGGCGAACAGGGAAAAGGATTTGCTGTCGTCGCGACCGAAGTCAAGAAACTGTCGACCCATGTCGCAAGCAGTGTCGATCAAATCGCTGCCATCGTCCAAAATATCACCGGGAATTCAACACAAATGGAAGTCCGGTTTGTTGAGACCCTCCAAGAGACACGACTCGGGCAGCAGGAAATCCAAGCGACGGACAGCTCGTTTTCGCAAATCGCGGGACAAGTTGGAACTGTCGCTGCGTCGGCGTCCGATATGCGCAGACAAATGCTTGATGTCGCCCGGACGGAAGCCCGGATTCGCAGTGCGTTGACAGAAATTGCCGCCGTTGCCGAAGAACATACGGCCGGTAATGAAGAAGTCGCCGCAGCATCGGAACAGATGATTGCAACGATTACCGGATTACATGTCCTGGTTGAGACGTTGAATGAAACATCGGCTTACTTGACTGATCAGACAGAGAAGTTTGAACTGGAATCATGAAAAACGTCCGTTTCCTCATAGGAAGCGGACGTTTGTTTATGCTAAAATTTAAACCGGAATCGCTGAACATAATCTATTTTGTGACTGACTGGAAAGGACGTTATTTCATTGAAACAAATCCATCATCTCTGTATCCAGACGACTGATTACATCGCGTCAAAAACCTTTTACGAACAACTCGGCTTCGAGCTGATCCAGGAATCACCCAATTTCCATACACGTGCCTTCAACAGTTGGTTAAAGCTGGGTGACTTCTATATCGAACTCCAGACAAACAAAGTCGACGAGACATTGAAGTCCTATACGAAACATGCGGCCGGTCCCGTCCACTTCGCATTGTATGTCGATGATTTACAGGCGGAAGTCGCACGGCTCGAACAACTCGGCATGCCGTTTTTGCCGAAACATGGCGGTAATATTTACTTCGTCGTCGACGGTCATCTCAGTAAACTGAAGGCACCGGAAGGAACGATCATCGAACTACGGGATACGTGGACGATCAAAGAATAATCAAACAAACGCTTATGCCTCGTATATTCAGGGCATAAGCGTTTTTCCGTTACAATAAAAAATTTTGTCATTTGATTCCCAAGTTCTCGATATACGTCGTTTTTGCCTTGTCGAGTTCATCCGACACCTTTTTCAATTCTTTCCTTACGTACTGGTCACCCTGCTTTTGATAGACACTTTCTTGCAGTGACTTCTTACCTCCCTGCACAGGTGCATCATAGGACAATTCAATCCAGTCCCCGTCATCACTGACTTCAATTCCCGTTTCTTTTCGGACGATCGGATCGTGGTTCCGTCGTACGAGTTCTTCGTTTTCCAGTTTAATCACGGTATCGATGGATTCGTTAAACTTCTTTTTGTAGTCAGGTGGCGGTGCTGGTTCCCGGAATAGGTAAAAGACAATCAAGGCTCCGAGACTGACAAGCAACATCTTTTGAAAGTTCATCTGTACCCTCCTTTTACAGCCGATCATGAATTATTCAGAACTGATTGACTATCTGTAAATCATGCCGCTTGTCCCATCCCTTGTCGGCTACGCGTTTTTGAAAGATGGTATGATGCGGTAACCCTTTTGAGAACAGCGGGGTCGGACGAATCGTCCGGGTCTGTAAATCGGATGCGCCATATGCCAGGTACAACTGAAATTGTCCGTCCGTTAACTTTGCCGCAATCGCCGTCACCGTCTCCGGAAAATGCGCAATCGCGACACAGGTCGATTGATACGGTGGTAACTCGTTTTTCAGATGCATCCGCGCCTGATTTTTAACGGACCACGGCAACGGTTGCCAAGATTTCAATAACGCTTCATACTGTTTTTCCGTCGCTTCCGATGTATCGGTCGCGTCGTAATAGACGACATCGATATCCTGTTCCTCAGTCAAAGTCAGCCCCCAAATCAACGACCGGATGTAACCGGTGCAAATCCAGGCATCCGGCAGTCCGAGCCGGTCGACGAAAGTTAACTGTTCGTGCAGTATTTCATTTTCACTTAAGACATGGTAAATGTCATTGGTTTCTTGCATCGATTGGCCCCCATTTAAGTCTTCAACTTTTTCCACGTCTTCGGATAGGTCCGCAACTCTTTTTTTGTCGGATGCTCGGGATCGAGTACTTTTCCACGGCGTTCAAGGATCGTATCCGCCATCAAGAGCATGATGGCGAGCAACAGATACACACCGATGCTCGTGAAGAACGGCAAGCTCAGATTTAATACGACCGGCAGAAAAAGACCGACCAAGACGATGAAACAGTAATCAATTACGTACTGGATTTGGATGATCCGCTTCATTGCCGGATAAGGCGTCAGCGCCATATCCCGGTTGACTTCTTTGGAATGTAACCGGGCAATCAGTACCAGCGCAATTACGAGAACGGCGAACGGCCAGTAGGCACCGCGGTTGGCGACAATCAGGACAATACTTGTTCCGTATAATAATGCGCTCATCATCCGTTGCTTCACCAGATGTCGTTTCGCTTCTTGGATGAACTGGGTACGTTCTTGTTTATTTTTCATGTTCTTCGCTCCTTCCACTTTCATTATACAATTTATAGGAGATGATGAATCATAGTATGGAAAGAATGGAGTGTTTAAAACTAAAAATGTCTCTTTTTCGGATTGATTAGATCCAAAAAGGAGACATTTCTTTACAAGCGAATCAAAATGATCCCGACAATCATCAAACCAAGGCTAAATAATTGAACACCGGTGACCGGCGTTTTCGCTGCGCCAAACCATCCGAAGCGGTCAATCAACAGACTGCCGGTCAACAGACCGATCGTGACGATGACGACGGCAACGCCCGTTCCAACGAGCGGGACGATAACTGCATTCCCGGCGATAAACAAGGCGCCGATCAACCCGCCGATCCAAATCCACCATGGAGTCGGGAGCGACCGGTTGAACTGCCACTTCGTCCGGACGATCACGTTCACGAGCAACAACGTCACCGTGCCGACGATAAAGGAAATCAACGCTGCTTTAATAGCGGACTCGAGCACAACTCCGAGATGGCCGTTGATCGCGGCTTGGGCGGCACTCATCATCCCCATGACGACACCGAGAATTCGCCAACCGTAAATCGTCGAATCGACCGGCTTTGCCTGCTCCGGATGCCGGCGTTTCGCGAGCCAATCGCCGAGCGCAACCGTTCCAACGACACCAAGTAAAACAAATCCCGCACCGATTAGTCTTGTGGACGAAAGCGGTGTGGAATTTGTAGAAAACCAACCGAAGTTGTCAATCAGCAGTCCCATCAGCACCTGTCCAAAAATCGGCATGATCACCGTCTGGACACCGCCGATTCGCGGGAAGAGCAGAATGTTTCCGGTTAAAAAGATGACACCGAGCACGCCGCCGATCCAAATCCAGCCGGGTTCCGACCAAACGCCCGGATTCAGACTGAAATTGCGTTCGACAAAGAGTGTCAGTACGATCAAAAAAACCGTCCCTATGCTGAAGGACAGCAAGGACGCAAGGAATGGTGAACCGACGATTCCACGCAGCCGTGTGTTAACACTCGTTTGAACCGGAACGAGAATCCCGATGATCAATCCAATGATAATGGCTAGAATAAGAAGCCCTCCTTTTGTACGAGTCGTCCCTATCATATGTCAGAGACGGACGGGAAAGCGATTTGCCTGCTTATATCATCAGTTGAACACAAGAAAAAGCATCCGGATATTGAACTGCCCCATAAAAGTTGGACATGAAAATCCAACTTTTATGGGGTGTTTTTTATGGTCAAATATACGAAGGCGTTTAAAATCCAGGTCGCTGAACGTTATCTGACGGGACGAGACGGATACCAAGGTGTGGCGAAAGAATTCGGGATAGCGCGTCAACTGATCCGTGACTGGTCGCGTCCCTATGAAAGTTGGGGGGAGACGATCTTCGATCCTTCCTATACAACCCACTCGCCGACATTTAAACTGGAGGTATTAAATGACATGGCGACCAACGGGCTGTCCCGCATAGAGGCGGCTATAAAATACCGAATCTCCTCCCCAGGGATGATCTCGAACTGGCGATCAACGTATGAACGGGAAGGGGTCGAGGGTCTGGTCGCCAGACCGAAAGGACGTGCCCCGATGGCGAGACGCAAAAAGAATCCTGAAGAGATGACAGAGGTTGAGAAGCTCAAGGAGCGAATCGAGTACCTAGAGATAGAGAACGCTGCGTTAAAAAAATTGAGAGCCTTGGTTCAAGAAGAGAACGCGCGACGAACCGGATCAAGGCGCAAGTGATCGACGAGTTGCGGGCGATCTATCCCGTCCCGGGACTCCTCCGCGTGCTCGGTATGGCCCGAAGCGTCTACTACTACTGGCGGACGCGCCTGACGGGCGAAGACAAGTATGCGGAGGTGAAGGCAGCCATCCATACCCTCTTCCACGAACACGAGGGGCGATGTGGCTATCGTCGCATCCACGCACTCCTCGAACGCCAGGGCTTCCGGCACGACCCGAAGACCATACGCCGTCTCATGAAAGAGCTCGGGCTTAAGTGCCTCGTCCGCATGAAGCGATACCGCTCCTATAAGGGGCGAGTCGGGAAGGTCGCGCCTAACCTTCTCCAACGGGACTTCAAGGCCTCCGGCCTGAACCAGAAATGGGTGACCGACGTCACTGAGTTTCACCTCTTCGGGGAGAAGCTCTACCTCTCGCCGATGATGGACTTGGGAAACCGTGAGATCATTGCCTATACCATGTCGGACCGTCCCACATACCAATTCGTCGGCGAAATGTTGGACCAGGCAATCAGAAGGCTCGATGGAGAAGCCCAACCAATCCTCCATTCCGACCAAGGTTGGCATTATCAATACCGAGCGTTCATCGATACGCTCCACGAGCACGGCATCACGCAAAGTATGTCCCGTAAGGGAAACTGTCTCGACAACGCAGCCATCGAAAGCTTCTTCGCCGTGCTCAAGTCAGAGCTCCTATATCTCAAGGAGTTCGATGACATGGACCACTTCAAATGTGAGCTCAAGCGTTATATCGAGTACTATAACCATCGTCGTATTAAGAGACGACTAAAAAACCTGAGCCCGGTGGAATACCGGACTCAGGTCCTCAAGGTCGCCTGACGAATTATTTATTGTCTAACTTTTTTGGTTCAGTTCATATCGCGGATGCTTTTTGCAACAAAGAAATTTCATTACCGGTATTCGTTGCTTAACGGCTGTTCCGGGTCGGCTTGTCTAACACGGTGATCTAAGTTGGTTTCGACGGCGACTATCATTATGATTATTACCGAACTAGCCAAATACCAATAGAACATGTGCGAATCGGAAACATCCGCCACATGAGGGATCGTGATAAGAGTCATCGCTATACTTATAAGGACAAAACTAGCAACATAACTCAGTTGAATCCACCGTTTGGCTTGTTTCATGTTTGTTATCCGACAGATTTCGAGACCCTCTTTTCGTGAAGATATTCCGAAAAGAATCAAAGCGAAAACGATCAGAAAAATCGACCATATAGGCTGATCGGTTAAAAATAGGATCAGGAATCCAATCGCCGCAAAGCAGGCAGATACCATTCGCACTGGTTTCATCCGCTTGCGAATGGTTTGTATGGTCTGGATCCGTTCTTGTTTGTTCATCTTCTCACCTCATTACGGTAATACGCGTTCTGCCTATAGAAGTTCCCTCTTTTTGGAAAGGTTATTTTAGTCCCTTTCCCCCGTGCGGCTGATCTTCAAGCACCCGTTCGACATGTAACAGAATCGGTCGCGCTTGTTCAATCAATTTTTGTGTCGCTGGCAACTGTAAGGATGCCATATGTGCCGCTTGATCCGTCCATATCTCCCGGACCATCACGGTATCAGGTTCATCATTCATACTGACGACATACTGCCGGCAATCTGTCACATGCTCAAGTGACGAAGCGGCTTCTAACAGCAATTCCGCCAATCGGTTTCCCGCGCCTAATTGTGTCGTGAACTTCGTGAGTAATCCGTAATACATTGTTCTCTCCTCATTATATCTAATGACGGACTATTTAATTCGAGACTCCTGGGAACATTTAGGTGGAACAGACGTATATTATGAATAATCTATAGAACCAAAGGGAGGACCTGTTTTGAAGAAACGTCTGTTTTTAGCGACCAGTTTGTATCTGCTCGTCATGATGATGACGATTTACGCCATCTTTTTCGAACAATCCGATTCGACTTTTCTGCTGGTCATCCAACTTGGACTGTTGATCCACTTCTACTTTCAGTACCGGATGTCGTATATCGTACCTGATCAGGATGTTCCAACTGCACCATTTCGATTGAATGTCCTTCGAACCGGACTGATTGTAGCAGCCTTCGTCTCGTACATTGCGCTCGATACCGTACCCATCCTGCTCGCAACGGCTGTCGCTTTAGCGATCGCTGTGCCGACGCTTGTCTCCTACCTCCGTTTACGGATGCAGGAGGATTGACGCGTACGGTTCATTTTCGTTCCGGTAAGGAGCAGGTGCGTCCAATGAAGACGACCTGCTGCTTCGCCAGTCGAAAGACCTGGTATTCACCGCGTGGATCGGTGTTCAGCTGGACGGCAACCTGATGCCGGGCTTCTTTCGTAGATGCCGTCTTGTCATAAGCAGACCGGACCGCAACGATCGTCTCTTTGCCATATTGCTCGGCGACATGTTTCGTCACCCGGGCACGCACGATTTGTTCAAACGTCTCATCCTGTTCCTGCTCAAGAAAAAACCAACCGATGCCGCCAATCATTCCTAATAAGAGTAGTGCCAGTACCGTCTTTCGCATTTCGAACGCCCCGTTTCCGTTTTGTTCTCTTTAGACAGAATTCGCTGTTCATTCCAGACCTCCTGCTTATTGAAGAAAAGCAGGAGGAGAAAGGAGGTCTTCATTTGTCTTCTCGCACTGTTCCTTTAGTGTTTCGCTTGTTATTGGCGGGATTGATTCTCGTCAGCCTGCTGAACACCACCGTCCTCGATCTGCCGCGATTGACGCTCGTAACAAATATTCTACTTGTGCTGGTCGCATTCTTCTTTTTCGTCCGTTTGCTGAAAACTTCGCAGAACAAAAAAAAGCCGTGAATCCATTCCTCTTTCAGGAATCGGGTTCACGGTTTTTGTCGTCACTGATTCAATTCTTCGACCAGATTTTCCTGTTTCTGTCTTGTCGTGAACCAGATCAGTCCGAACACTAACACGACAAGTCCGGTAACCGTCATGCTGATACTCGTCAAGTCCAGTGCGATGTTTCCGCGATCGACGCGTGAGATCAGGAAGGTGGTTCCAATCCCGGTGACGAGTCCGAATCCAATGCCGCTACCGATGAAAATCAGCATTTGAATCAAAATCAAACGCCGGAGGGACGACCGGGTCAAGACCAACGTCCGGAGTAACGCATACTCGCGTCGTTTCGTCGCCAAATAATTCAATAACGAATTGGCGAGACCAAACCAGACGGATACACTCATTACAGCCAGCGCAACGATGAAGACAATCCATCTTTCTTGCAGTTGCTGATTCGCTAGGTTGACGGACGTCTCATACCGGTTCAACTGGAGCGTCGGATAACGAGTCGTCAGTTCCTGCAACATGCCCTGTATCTGCTCCGTGTCGGTTGCATCGATATACAGTGCACCAATCCGATCTTCAGAAGTACGGATCGACGACCGCCAGTCAAACCAGGCGTCCGTTGGTAAGTCCGGGTCAATCTGTCCGACTTCAAATTGACCAATCGAGACGGTTCCCGTTTCTCCATCTATAAAACGCCCCACCTCAAGACGGTCACCAACTTCCAACGCATTCGCTTGCGCAAATGCTTTAGAGACGATGAATTGATCGTTTTTTAAAGAGCGAACGGGTTTCCCAATTGCATCAAGTTTTTCAAGGTCTGTCAATGCATAATCTAAGGTGATCGTGTGATCAGACTTGAGAATTTCAAGTCCACTCGCCGGTGAAACGAACGTACTTTTTACTTTCGGCAGTTCTTTTTCAATCGTCTGTGTCAGTTCTAGCGGATCAGCTTTTGTCCCTTCAATCAAGCGGCTTTTCAGAACAAGTTCTGTCGGATACTGTTCTTTCAGATAGGTCAGCTCATGTTGTTTGATCGTCTCGAGGAACGTCGAACCTAGCACAACGACGACGAGTAAAATCTGCACAATCAGCATCAGTAACGCATTTTTACGCAGTTGCGGTAATACACTCCGAACCGCCACAAACGTCGTCGGCCCGGCTACTTTTTGAAGCAACGGCTCAATCCGAACCAATAGCTGTTGAAGCAATAAGGGCGTTGCGCTGTACATCAGCACGAGAAAACTGATGGTCGATCCGAGATAACCGCCGGCCCGGTGATTCTCGGTTTGTGCGAGAATCGTCGCATATAACAATGCACCGACAGTAAGAGCCGCGAACGTCTTGGCCATCCGTTCCCGAAGCCGCGACACTTTAGGTCCGGCATGGTTTTGACGCATGACGTGAATCGGCAGAATCCGTCGGTTGCGGTATGCGGAACCACTCAGCAACAACAGAATCAACAGACTGCTGCCGACCGTGACGAGACCGGCCAGCTGCCAGTTAAAGGCAATCACCGTCCCCTTGAGTGCAAACAATTCCCGCCACTGCTCCTGCAGCGTTCTGTAAAATAACCCGCTTAATAAAAAAGCCATCAATGCTCCGGCACAGACAATCAGACTCGACTGGATCATGAAGATTTGGAACAATTGCCGCGTCGTCGCTCCAAGCGTTCGCATGATGGCGAATTGATAGCGGTGTTTGCGGAGAAAGACATCAAAATTCGTCATCAGGATAAAGGCGGAGACGATTAAAATCAATCCGGCAATGATGGCGACATAGACCTGCATCGCCGAAACACCGTTAACGTCAGAAGCGGCCGTTTCTGCGAGATCCACGCGTAATCCCGGGACTTTTTGAGTTAAACGGTCGGCATAGTCTACGACGTCCGCATCCGGTTTTAATTGAACCAATACATACGTCGCACGCTTCTTCTGACTGACACCGGCATTCAGCTGTGTCAAATCGTCATAGTTCATTACAAGCGTATCCGGTGCCGCCCCGCTTGCCGCAGCATCCGGCAAAATCTCAATCACCTCGTACTTAGAACCTGAAACGGTCAGTTCCTGTCCGACTTTTACCTCAAATGCATCGGCTAATCCCGCATTCAGAATGAGATCACCGCGGTCGATGGATCGTTTGATGTGATAGCGGCTTTTCGCAAGTGAATCGTTTTTTATCCCGATCGTATACACATCGGCTGTCGTTTGACCAGTCACGGTCAGATTAGTAATCAACACCGGTGAGAGCTGCCTGGTCTGTTTGTCCTGCGTTAAGCGGTCGAGGAAGGATTGATCAATCACTTCCGTCCGTTTATCTTGATAGCCGACCGATAAATCCATCTTGCCATAGAGCCGCTCGATATCCGCTTGAACGGACGCCTGGCTTTGCGAGACGAATAATACCATCGACAGGACAAGCAAAATCGAAATCATGACGCTTCCGATCGACGTCAGCAGGATCATCGGGCTTTTCCGGTATAATTTCAGGGCCAACCGGAACAAATGCCGTTTTTCCTGCTTCATACCGACCTCACGTAACGCTCAAACGTCTCCATGATCGGGCCAAGTTCTCCAGTCGACGGTTGATCGGCCACGATACGTCCGTCGTGGAAGTAGAGGATCCGATCGGCGTAAGACGCAACTTGCGCATCATGCGTGACGAGCAGGATGCTGGTCTGTTGGTCTTTGTTCAAGGCTTTCAGCAATGTCATGATGTCTGTTGATGTCCGGAAATCGAGATTACCGGTCGGTTCATCTGCTAAAATGATTGGCGGCTCGGCAATCAAAGCCCTGGCAATTGCCACGCGTTGCTGTTGTCCGCCTGACAACTCGGTCGGCCGGTGTTTCGCCCACCGTGACAGACCAACGTGCTCCAGCAGATGATCTGTCCGTTTCCGGATAGTCGTTGCGTCCACTCCTTTGAGCATCAACGGCAAGGCGATATTTTCCGAAACCGTCAAATCGTCGAGCAGATGAAACGATTGAAAAATGAATCCGATATTTTGTTGGCGGTATAACGTCGCTGCCGGCTCGGTAAAGATATCGCGTTGCGGTTCGTCCCGCAGCCGCAGTGTCCCGCCGGTCGGCTGATCGAGTGCCCCGAGAATGTTCAGCAAGGTGCTTTTTCCGGATCCGCTCGTTCCCATGATGGCAATAAATTCCCCTTCCTGCATCGAAAACGAGACGTCGTCCAGTGCATGAATTGTTTCGGTTCCTCGTATGTATGTCTTCGTCAATCGTTCGATCTGTAATAAGCTGGTCATTCCAACACCTCTATTTTACAATTTAATTCCATTTACCATTATACACAAGACGACATCTTCAAACTAATATTTTCCAAAACCAAAAACAGCCCGCTGAGCGTCTCAGAGGCTGTTTGAGGATACAGATTAGTTCCGCTTGTTTTTTCGGTACGTCAGACCGATGAACTGGGATTTCTGATTAAACAGTTTCCGGTACGACATGTAACCGACGAGGACAGCCGACGTCGCTGCTGTCGTCAGCAACAGGAATAAAATCAGCAGCTGATACAGGACGGCTTCCATCGGATCGGCCCCGCCGATGATCAGTCCACTCATCATTCCTGGCAGCTGAACGAGTCCCATCGTCTTCTGCGCCTCAATCGTCGGAATCATACTCGTCCGGATGGCACTTTTGAGACTCGTATCAATCGCCGTTTTCGTATCACCGCCGAGGGATAAAATCAATTCGATCACTTCGTCGCTGCGTTCAACTTCATCCTTGAACTTGTTCAAGAACAACAGCGACAGAATCATACAGTTTCCGATGACCATCCCGCTGATTGGAATGACTTGCTGGGCTTCAAACGGAATGATGTTCAGTCCGAGCATCAGTCCCATCGTCAACACTTCGACCGAGACCAAGGTCGCGAGGACAATCCACTGAATGCCGGGAATCCCGTCACCTTTACGGATCACGTTAAGTGTCGCCGCGCCGATCATCAAGAGAATCATCAGCAGGATGTAGATCGGACTATCGCTCTCAAACACAAACGTCAGGATATAGCCGATGATCAGCAGTTGAATGATCGAGCGGACGGTCGCGATCAGGATGTCTTTTTCGAGACCGAGCTTCAGCGTAAAGGCCAGAATCAGCGGAATCGCAATGAAAATCAGCGACGTCGCCAGTTGGACGTAACTCATAACTATTCCCCCTTCAAGAACGCTTCGATGTCCGGGCGTGTTCCGTCCGGCTCAAGCAACGAGACGTCCCCCTGCTCGAGCAATTGACCGTCTTTTAAGAACCAGACTTCTTCACTGACCCGGCGTGCCTGATCGAGATCATGCGTGATCCAGATGACGGTCACCTGAAGCTCGCGTTGCAGGCGCTGAATCAGCTGTTCGATTTCCTTGACCATCCGAAAATCAAGACTGGCCGTGATTTCGTCGAGCAACAAGACATCCGGTTGATTGACGAGCGTCCGGGCAATCGCGAGCCGGCTCCGTTCACCGCCCGACAGTTCTTTGACCGGCTGCTTCAAGTCGACATGCAGATCGACTTGTTCCAGCAGTCGCTTCGCTTCGTCCGGTGCCAATGTCTCGTGAAAAATTGTTTTCGGCAAACTGAGATTATCCATGACGGACCCCGGCAGCATCGGCGCACTTTGGAACGCCATCCCGATCTGTTTCCGCAGTTCGACGAGGTTCATCTGTTCCAAGTCCTCGCCGCGGTAACGAATCCGACCGCTGTCCGGGGAAATCAATCCGTTGATTTGTTTTAAGCACGTCGATTTGCCGGCACCGCTTGGTCCGACGAGCGTCGTGATTTTGCCTTCCGTGAATCCTCCCGTGATGCCACGGAGTATATGTTTGTACTGCACGTCTTCAAAGGTAATGATCGACACGTCTGCTTCACCTGACTTTCTGGTTTCTTTTGATCCGCTATGAAACAGGTATACCCGAAAAACACAAAAACATACAACGCATCGATACGTTGTATGGTGATGAACGTCTTATTCTGCTTCTTTTGGATCAATCAGCGGTCGCACTTCCATCCGCCAGCCGTACTTCTGTGCTTCCGGTAACTGGGTCGTTGGATGAAGTAATGCCAAGTCGACCGCCTGTTCCAAATCAACCGCTTCAAAGACGACCAAACTGCCGATCTGCTCCGTTTTATCCGGGTCCGGTCCGTCTTGATGCTGAATCTGTCCGTCGAGGAGCCGGGCCCGTTTCGTCTCCGCTCCCGGATGCCACTCATACAAGACGTTCGTTTTTGTAAAAAAATCTTCCAACGGTACATTACAGCGTTCCATGACGGCATCGAGCTCTTGCTGCGAGGACTGATTCATCTTTTCTGCATCGTAATAACCGATGAATAAAAATAACATCTGATCCCTCCTAGTTCCAAGGCTTTCTTGAGACGTCGTTCATTATTTAAGTACCCTGTTTTTAATGGATATAATACAAAACACCTTGTCTCCGTCGAGGAAACAAGGTGTCGCTTATTTATTGGCAATTTTGCGTAACAAATACAGCGCGTAGATAGCTGCCGGGACGGCCATGAACTGAACAAACAAATGCAACAGTCCAAAGATAAAATTCAAGTCTGTATAATCCATTCGTACTTCCCTCTTTCTTAATGCAATGATTTTACGACGACTTGGCGCATCTTTTCAAAGCCAAGCCGTTCGTAGAAGACATCGACCCCGTCGTTGCTCATCCAGTAGTCGAGGTCGATTTTATGTATGTCCTGTTCGAGTGCCCGGCGCTCGACTTCAAGTAACAACTGACGGCCGAAACCCTGCTGCTGTTTATCATCGACGATACAGAGATGATGGACGCGGGCTTTCGAATTGGCAAAATGAAAGGCACTTTCCGGACGCCGGAGATATTCGATCCAGACGTAGCCGATTGCTTCGCCGTCGAGTTCGGCAATCAAAAACTGATGACTGCCGGTTCCGACGATTTTCGCAAAAAACGCCCGGACCATCGCAAAGTCATACGGTTTAAAGAAGTCCGGCTGCTGCGCGACATGCGGCTCATGGACGTAGCGGTTCAGCCGGGCCAGTATATCGAGATCCGTTGTTTCGACAATCTGCATGCGTGTCCCTCCACTCAATGGGTGATTTGTCCGTTGAAGACATACGGGACCGTCTGTTGCGTCGTCAGAATCTGTTCGTATTCTTTTGACAGATTCATGAACTGAACGGCCTCAGCAATCGTGACCCACGAAATCTCCTCGATTTCATCGGGGAAAATCGTGCCAAGTTCGCCCCCGCGAATTTCGGACTGGAAAAAGAAGAACAGACAATGTTCATCGACTTGCGGAAAAAAGGCTTCGCTGACGTGCAACAGTTCCCCGACTGCGACGTCATAACCAGTCTCTTCTTTCGCTTCCCGGACTGCTGCTTCCGGCAACGTCTCTCCCGCTTCGACCGTCCCCCCCGGCAACGTGTAATACGAATACGACGGTCCAATGTTTTTGACCATCAGGACCTGATCCCGTGCCTCGTTTAACAAGACGTTATAGACGATATTTTTTTGGCGCGTCATGCTCATCCCCCCAAGTCAATAGATGGTATTTTTTAACTTATCTACTATACCATAGTCTTTTTCAGGCAGGGACAGTCTTCTCTAAAAAAGGAAAAATAATTCCATGCGAATGACCTTATGGTAAAATAATTCCATCCCGGACAAATAGGAAGGATGGATACGATGATTCACTTGGAACCGGCAATCGATAACGATGCCGACGCTTTATGGAAGTTGCAAGTCGCAGCCTTCAGTCCCTTGCTTGAGAAGTATCAAGATTATGATACCAATCCGGCCAATGAAACGATTGACCGGGTCTATACGCGAATTCATCATCCAGCGAGCTGTTTCTTAAAGATCATCGCGGACGGACAGCTCGTCGGCGCAATCTGTATTCGTTGGAAAGAAGACGTTCACTTCCGGATCAGTCCGCTATTTCTGGCCCCGGATGCACAAGGCAAAGGATTTGCCAAAAAAGCCATGCTGCTTGCGGAAGTCCGTTATCCGCAGGCTGAGACATGGGAACTGTCCAGTCTGCTCGAAGAGACGAAGACGTGCCAGTTGTACGAAAAGATGGGCTACGTCGAAACTGGCGCCCGTAAACCGCTGAACGCCAAAGCGACGATGATCCATTATCAAAAACAATATTATGACCTAGGAGTAAAAGAATATGTAGCATTTCCCTCAATACCTACATAATCGATCATCCGGATACATGTATCTACATTCTATCTTTGAAGAATCGGATTTTTTCCATCTGTTTCTTTAAAGATTATTTTATAGGAACGAAATATGTTTCTCTCCCTGCCACTATAGTTTATTCCTCGTATAAATTTAATACGCACCTTAGTTTTGATGACAATTAACTTAATCATTTTGACTATTATCATTGTCATTTAGACTACCATCATTTACACTTCAAGTGAGGTGAAGAACATGAAGTCAAAAGTAAAGGAATTGCGGGCACGCCACGGATGGAATCAGACCGAACTGGCAAAACGCGCCAATATTTCACGCCAGACGGTCAGTTTGATTGAGCGGGAGGAGTTCATGCCGTCGCTTCTGATTGCCACTAAAATTGCCCGCGTCTTTGAGACAACAATCGAGGATATATTTCAATTCGACGAGGAGGAGTTACTGTGAACAAAAATCTGCAATCAACGTTACGGATGCTTGTCGGCGGTGCCATTGGATTTTTCTTGATGTATTGGATTTTAAGCAGTCCGCTTGAAGGAGTCGCCTTTTCAGAGTACAGCGTGTGGGTGAATGGATGCTTGCTGATTGTCCTGACAGGATTGCTTCTGTTTTCGTTTATTCGTTACCGGCAAATCCATCGGCTTTTGAATCAGCCGTTGACAGGAGACGCTGAAGACTTGGCCGATCAACAGATGTATCGCTGGTTCAGCGATGGCACGCTGAGCTTAAACGTAATCCTTCCACTCAGCCTTGTTCTCGTCAGTCTGAATTTAGTGCTCGATCAGCAGCTTCCGCTTGTGATAATCGGCTTTCTTTTCATGATTGTCGGACTTCTCGGTTCTCTTCGTTTTCAAACGTTGGTCCAACAGATGTACCCGGAACGGAATCTTCCTGACATCAGCGAGAGCGATTATGCAAAGAAGCTCCTCGCAGCATCAGATGACGGGGAAAAACATGTCATGCTCGAAGGTCTGTATAAAACACATTCGCTTGTTAATATGATGCTGATTGTCGGAATCATATTATTGCTCTTCTACTCGCTGTCGACGTCGAGCTCTCAGTTATTCAGTATTTTTGTCATCACGTTCATCTTGATTGTCAGTAACGCAAAATACTATCTGACGATTCGTAATCGTTAAGAACAGGAGAAATCAGCATGCTTCGAAGCATTATTGCCGGTATATTCACCTCCGTTTTGATTTCCGGCGTTTTAACCTGCTGGTACTACACACCCGTGTCGGAACGAGCCCGTGACACGATATATATTTCATCAAGCGGCGTCTTCATTCTTCATTCTTTATTTGATTTATGTCCTGCCAATTATTTTAATTTCCGGTTTTTTGACGGATGTATTAATCAGAAACAGATTAATACATCTTTCCACCCGGGTACGATTTTTCATGCTGGCTGTTTTGTATGGACTGTCCGGCGTCTTGATTGGAATGCTTTTGATTCTGACACTTTCAAAAGATGATTTCGATGTTCAGGTTTCCCTTGCGATTGCCGGAGGTTCCGCCCTGCTCTACTATCTCGTAAATCAGCTGATTGAACGAGCCTTCCGGCGTGTTCATAAAAAGGAGACTCCTGTATGTTGAACAAATTTTTCGCGGCCGCTCTGACCGCAATCGCCACTTCCGGTCTATTGACGTTGGTTTTATCCGTTTATGCATTTTTCGAAGATTTAGGAGATGACGTCTATTTCTCATCTTTCGATCTTTTCGTCATTTACACGATCTATTCGTTTCCGGTCATCTTCTTTTCAGGAATCCTCGTCGACTGGCTGAACAAACGATTCATTTCAATCTTTCCTACGCGCCGGAAGGCTGTCCCTTTGCTATATGGTGTATCCGGCATTCTAATCGGCTTGGTCCTTCTTTTACTGCTTCATGATGGAGCTATTCGCTCAAGTGAGCTGTCTGGCCTGTTATCTCTTCTTATGCTTTTTTGTGCATCCGCGATTCTGTATTTTTGGATTTCGCAAAGGATTCTAAAAAAACGGACAACACTCCTAAAAAAATGACTCGTGGTTAAAACTACCGGAGTCATTTTTGACGTCAGTCGAGCATCGTCCGTTTGAACTGAATGAGCATCATCCGTTGACCGTTCAGTTCGACTTCTACTGCTTTGCTTTCTTGTTGGAATCCGTTACCTGTCAGGATTTTTCGAGAAGCGATGTTTCCGTCCGTCGTTTTTGCTTGAATTTCCTTAATATCAAGTTTCCGACATTGTCCAATCAACAGCCGGACGGCCTCTTTGGCAATCCCCTTTCCCGTATGATTCTGTCCGATCCGGTACCCAAGTTCTGCCCGTTTAGTAGTTACATCCCGATTGACGAGATTGATGCGACCCATAATTTCTCCGCCTTCATCTTTAATCAGGTAAAAGAACGAAGTGCCATCTCGCTGTTCCTGTAAGAGTGACGCATGCCGTTGCTTAAAAATCTCAGGCAGGTAATAGTCTTCGCCTCGCGACGGAATCGACTGTTCGAAATACAGACGGTTCTCGAGTTCAAATACATATAACTCTTCTGCGTCCAGTGCCGTACAGGCCTTCAACTGAATTTTCATATCACCCCTCCTAACCCCCTAATTATTACTTTCAAATTCCATATTTCATCATTATAATCATATAAGATACAGTTTATCACCGATTCATCACTACAGGTCAAGTTAGGAAACAGCATGTTTATCAAACGAAATCATCATAATTTAGCTACCCATAATGTCCGTGTCTTTTATTTCATTACTTTGTTCGGCACGATCAATCTTCTGGATCCGGTCATCACCTTGTTTTATTTTCATCGCGGCTTATCGGCATCTGACATTCTGATCATCCTCTTCATGTATTGTGCCGCCACATTAGTATCGGAAATCCCGACCGGTGCCTTTGCCGACCGCTTCGGACCAAAAGCGTCGTTTTTAACCGGCAGCTTGATCAGTATTTTCTCAACCAGTCTCTTGCTGATTGCGGATGACCTTTGGTGGTTTTCCATTCAGGGACTGCTGTGGGGATTATCAACATCCTTCTTTTCCGGTTCAGACGATGCCTTGATTTATGAATCATTAAAGGAAAGTGGACAGGAAAAGACGATGAGTCAGGTCATGGCAAAGATCTCGTCCGTTATGTTTTTCGTCACGATTTTTACCAGCCTGATCGGCGCCTATCTCGTCCGCGATTTGGCGGAAAGCCAGTTCCAATTTCTGATCCTCATTGGAATTCTCTTCAAAATCATCGAATTCTTGTTGATTTTCAGTCTGATCAATCCTAAATCGTTTGATCAGTTCCGGGACAACCCGTATACCCATGTCAAAAATGGTTGGCAGATCATCCGCCGATCACCGGATCTGATTAAAGTTTTTCTCAACTTCACGATTGTGTTGATTCCATCTGTCGTCATTTTCGGAAAGTTTGAGCAACCGTATGTGACGGGAGCCGGACTTCCAGTTGCATGGCTCGGTGTTTTGTACGCAAGCGCCGCTCTACTCAGCATGCTGATCACTCGTCATCTCGCGTGGCTTCTCCTCCGGTTTAAACGAACGACGCTGATGCAACTGTCCGGAATCGTGACACTGCTTGCCGTTACGCTGACAAGTTTCCTGTTTGACAGTTTATGGATTGCCTTAGTGCTCTTTTTTGTCCTTCGAATGATCCGGTCGATCCGCCAGCCGCTCTATTCCGGCATAATCAACGAACACATCCCGTCCGGCAGCCGGGCGACGACACTCTCACTGCTCAATCTCGTCGATTCCGCGTTCGACTTAATCATTCTCGGAACAATGTCATTTGTCGCGACCCTCGGATTACCGGCCATCTTTATCGGATGTGCTCTGATTATCGGAGTAGGTCTGTTGTTTCCGGTACGGGAAGCGAAACATGTACAAGAGCAAGAAGGGAGACACATCGTATGATTTACCGGAAAATAATCGCGGCTTCCATCTCCGGCCCTATCTTCGCCATTTTGTTCGGTCTGTTTGTTCCGGGTCCGACTAGCTTACCTGACAACTCAATTTGGCAGTATCTTTCAAGTGTTTTAATCAGCATTCCAGCCTACCTGATGTACAGTTTTCCGTTCATCCTGATTTACGGCGGGATTACTTCACTGCTCAGTGAGATCATCAGCCGACGGATCACTAAACATCAAAAAGCTGAATTCATTGTGTCGGGTGTGCTGCACCTGGCATTCGGAGCCGGGTTTTTCCTGCTCCTGAATCCTTACGCCGGTATCCTCAGCTTAGCTGCAGCATTCCTGTTTTTCGTGACGGATCGTTACTTACAAAACAAACGGGCTTCGTACCGGCTGACGCAAGCCTTGATGAGTCTAGAAATTCCGATTGGTGTCTGGATTTTGTTCATGGGAATCGTTTACCTTCAAAGCATGGTAACTGGAAACTGAACAAGAGCGGACCACCTGTCGTGTCAGGCGGTCCGCTCTTTTGTTAAAAGTACGTATTAAATCCGATTTCATCTTCCCGCAGAACACCTTTTTCATTGATGTATTCCGTGGTCAGATTTCCGTGCCGGAGTAATTTCTCTTTCTTTATAGCCGTTGCCAGCCGTGTCAGATTTTTTTCTTCCGTCGGTAACCGGTCCCGTTGCAGTGTAATCGTAATGAATGGCGGAATTTTAGCTTTCTGATACTCACTTGACGATGTCGGCTCCAACTTCAACTGCTGAACATCGTCCGGATAATAGACGGCCCTGTAAGCTGTCCCTGAACCGAAGATATTTTCGACAAGCGGACGGATCTGTTCCGTCAGTTTTTGCGACCACTGTTCAGACAAATAGGTATCCGTAACCTGCTTTGTCTGCTGATCGATGTAGACAAAAAATTCCGTATCAGTTTTTGGATCCTGTAATTGTACGGCATAATCAAAATCAGAGTATTTTCCCGCAGCGTCGTAAAAGACGCCTTCCAGCTCTGCCTGTTTGAAGTGTTTTGTGATATACGATTTTGTCTCGCGTACGACACGATCCGCTTCCGGTTGGTCCGGTTCCATCGACTGGACATACAGGAAAATCACCAGACCGGACATCACGATTATGACGCCGAAAAGGATTAGTACTTTTTTAGCAAAAGTATTCATGAAGCCCCTCCTTTTTTCTTAATATTACCATCCTTTTTATCAAATTGACTAAATCCATCCATATTTCACTTTCGCATTTCGTTTCCTATCCCTACAATGAACATAACCAATTAATCTCTGAATCCTACCAATGAAAGTGTGGTGGAAACATGCGTCGAACCATTTGGCTGATGCTGTTGAGTCTATTTATCGTAGCCATTTTATCCGGTTGTTCCGATCAGGCATACGTTATCGAAGAGATGAACGGCAATCAGCTTTCGCTCGGTCCGGATGAGCAAAATCCGGAGGAACAGTATGCCTTGACCGAAGTCACGCTGGACGGCGAGACGAAAATTGATGGGCGGACGAATCAATTATCCGTTCTCCAAAAGGGTGATGTTATCCGCTTTGAATACCGAAACGACAAAAAACCGCTCCTCGCAACGATTGAGCGGGTCAAATAATCCAGAGAGAAGGTTGAACAGATGGAACTGTCCGGAAAACGGATTCTCGTCACCGGTGTTACCGGGACGCTTGGACTACGCATCGCAAAACGATTATTGTCAGAGGCGCTTGAAGTCCGGGGATTGATACGACAGGCGGAGCGGTTCAATGAATTCGAATCACTCGGGATCACGCCGGTTTTTGGTGATTTGACCAATCAAATGTCACTTGAAAAAGCGATGGATCAGATCGACTGGGTCGTCCATTGCGCCGCCTATCTCGGTGATGATGAAAATCTCGCCCACCAGTCGAATGTTGAAGGTGTCATTCATTTAGCAACGGCCGCGTTAGATGCAGGAGCACGTGTCCTCCACATCTCGACGACATCCGTCTATGGCGAACCGGCAAATGGTCACATGACGGAGTCGTCTCCACTTGCGGTTGATCATCCGGCCCCTTATATCCGTACCAAAATCCGGTCGGAACAGATTCTCCTCGATTATGCCGCCCGCGGCTTGGACGTCCGGATTCTGCGCCCCGGGGCCATTTGCGCTGAACACGATTCGCACTGGGGGGACCGGCAAGTCAGACGGATGCAGGAAGCGGATCGCGTGACCTGGGTCCACCCGGCTGATCTTGTCAACTGGGTCCATGCCGATAACATTGCCGAGATGGTCGTCCTCGTCCTTACACGTGGAAAAGCTGGTGACGTGTTCCATGCCGTCGATGCCAATATTCCGGAAACGGACTTTCGGATGCACCTGATTGAAGCCTCCAGCAAACCGTATCAGGTTCCGGCCCGTGCGGCTGAACGCCCGACGTATGCAACGGACAAAATCAGGTCGCTCGGCTACGAGCCGGTTCGATCGTTTGACGAAACGATGGATGCATTGCTGGCCTTGTTTTCTCTACCGGCCGCGCGAATGACATCCGGGGCTATTGTCGACTCCAGAACAACATCAGCTGTTGCTGCAGCATCCAAACAACCCACCAACATGCTCCGGCGCAGAGGACGCTGACAATCAGCGATCCGCCCCGGCTCAATAACAGGTACAACACAAGCAACAGAAGAAACGTCGCCGGCAAGCCGTACAGGACACTTTTGACAAACGCCGTCACTTCCATTTTTGATTGACTCTGTCGGACGAGCAAGATGAGGCTGATCAGACTGACGAGCGGCAGGGCCGCAATCACCCCGCCGTACGTCGGGGAACGTCGGGCCAATTCCGTGACAAAACCGATAATGACGGTACTGGTCAGAATCTTAATCAGAAAAGCAGTCATCGGTCGCCTCGCGAAACAGCTGAAATGCCGTTTGAATCATGTGTTGTTCTGCAGGAGATAATTGTTTTAAAACATGCTCGACACGCTTTGCGTCGAGTTCGGTATGCGTTTTGACGGCCGTCCGTCCTTCACGCGTCAAACTGACTTGAACGACACGCTGGTCGACAGATGACCGTTGTTTGACGACATACCCAAGCCCTTCTAGTTTCTTTACATGCTCCGACGCGGTATTCGGAGACAAATTAAACCGGGCTGCAATCTCCTTCACTGTCATGGCGCCTGTCATTTGAATCGTTTGCAAGATCCGGACACTTTGATGCGACAAATTTTCCGTCCATTTCGGATGCAGATGATAGTACAACCGGGCAAAGTCTTCATGAATCGCTGACATCTCGTTCACTCCCTTTTATATCGACATATCCGATTATATCGTAAATTACGACATAAATAAACAGCCAGGAAAGCGAGGACAGAACATGAAAAAACGAATCACACTGTTCGTCATGAGCAGTCTATTCTTTACAGCAGGATGTACGACTGACATAACGACTTCGACGACGGATTCGATTGCGACGGAAGCCCGTCAAGATCCGGCAGCTGATTTAATCCGGGCAGACGACCGGGTGTATCGGCTCGACGGAAAAGATGCGACAATCAAAAAAAAGAACGTGATTTCCTTTTCGACTGTCACGAAACAACTTACCGCCAAACAACCGTTGACGGACCAATCGGCGACAGACTGGCAATCCGGAACGAAGTTATACCGGAGTGAAGACGCGACCGGTGTGCTGTTTGTTTTCAAAGGAACGACCGCTTACCGGTATACGGCCATTCCGGAAGGCTGATGGGTGCGAAATCCTTCTCTGTTCGAGACGACCGTCCCATTGAACCTTACGATTTTGTTAGTTAAATCTCTTTGAGGTAGATGGTACACTAATCCCATTACGTTCCAACGATCCACTAAGGGAGACTTCTTGATGAAAGAAACCACGCACACATCCACTTCCACCTTGACGACGAATGAAAAAATCATTCGCTTGATCCAAGGTCTTCACCAGTTACATACAACACCGATGAAAGCAGCACATTACCAAAAATTAGCACATTACCTGCCCTATCCCTCTTTACAGGAAATTGAACAACGGTTTGGCTCTTGGACCAAACTATTGGAACAAGCGGGCATCGTCAAACCGTTCGAGTTGTCCACCGAGGACCATTTGATGCTGAATCGGGCAAAACCCGGTACGTCCAGCCAAAAACGCTGGAGTGTGGATGAAAGCATCGCTTTTTATATCAAGACGCGTGGCTCGCGCGTGACCATCCGCTCTTACTCGGAGTTACGGGAAACACATACGCAGATGGTGAGCGCAAACACCATCATCCGGCATTATGGGACATGGAAACAGGCACTGGCACATTTCCGGTTGTCGTCAAACGGTTTTTATTCCGACGCAGATTGCCTGAACGCGTTGCGCCAGGCATACGAAGAGCTCGGTCCTGACTTAACGAGCCAAGAGTATGTCCGGTTTGCGCGTAAGCACCAGGTTCCTTCCTTGACCTTATTAATCGAACGGTTCACGAGTTGGCGGGAAGCCTTACGGATTCTTGAAGAGACACTCGACTAAAAAACGGTTGATCCTCGCATGATTCGGAGGATCAACCGTTTTTCATTTTTTAAGTTCACCTGGATTTGATTTGAAAATCTCATGATCCTGTCCTTCTTTGCAGCCGGTCAGGGTAAAGGTGTTCCCTCCATCAGTTGTTTGTTGCTCAAGGTTTTGACAGATTTCCTTGTTCCGGTCGTCTGTCTGGGAACCATATTCATCACGCGACGAATCGAGGGAATAGGTAAAGCGTTTCCCGTCATACGTGATATCTTCAAGGATTGCATCCCCTTCCGTCGTATACCCCGTAATCCGGATTGTATCCTGTTTCTGTTGCCCGACTCGCGTTAAAAACGTCTCAAATCGGTCAAGATTATGCCGTTCCGGCGTCGTGACGATGTCACCGTTTTTGACGGCTTCCTCTGACGGGTAATCGTTACTTGAACAACCGGCAAGCATCAGAATTCCAACTCCAAACAACAGATGGATTCGTTTTCTCATCCCTATTCCCCTTTCAGAGTGTCGTCGCGACGGTCTGTAAATCGTCAGCCGTCTCCGCAATCGATTCCGCGATATGGCGCATCCCTTCAATCGTTCCGGCGACCTGTTCCGTATCCTGCGACAATGTAATGATTTGTTTCGAGACATCGACCGTTTGGCGGGAAATCGTCGTAAAGGCGGTGACGACACGGGTCAGTTCTTCCGTCGTTTGCACGACTGACTGCTCGGTCCCGCTCATCCGCTCCGAGACTTGTCCCATTTTCGAAGTGATTTCCTGGGCGATGCTTGATGCTTCTGACGCGGACCGTTTACTTTCTTCCGCCAGTTTCCGGATTTCCTGGGCGACGACGGTAAAGCCGCGTCCCATCTCGCCGGCCCGTGCGGCCTCGATCGAGGCGTTGAGACTCAACAGGTTCGTCTGATCGGAAATCGCCGTCACCATCCCGGCAATCCGTTCGATTTCGCGTGACAAAAAGGCGAGCTGTGTCATCTGTTCCGTCGTCAGCGTCATCTCTTCTACAACTTGTTCAAACCGTTTCGTTTCCGCCTCGACCAATTCGACACCGTCTGCCGCTTCTTTGGCGGCCTGGGTCAATTGTGTGGCAATCGCCCCGGTCGCCACGGACACCTGTTGGGCATGCCGCTCCATTTCCTGAAAACTGGCGGACGATTGTTGGCTCATCGCGGCCAGTTCCTCTGTCGACTTTTGAACGGTCTGTCCGACACGCTGTTTCGCATCCGTGACCGTCTGCCGCTCAGCTTCGACCATTTCCTCATACATCGTCAGGACGATCTGTTGTTCAAGATTAAACAGTTTCCCGGCAGAACGGACGATCCGGACCTGTTCCGACTCGGGTAACGTACTTTCCTCAATTTTTCGGCTGAAGACGTTTAATACTTTTTGGAAAGCGGCAATGTACCACTTATTTTGCAGGCCGATCCGGACATGCCGGTCGGCGATCCGTTTCCGGACGCTGATGTAGTCCGGTGTGACCTGGCCGTCAAACATCTGGAGGATATGCTTGGCAAGCGTTCCCTTTAACCGTTCGAGTGTCGAATGCCGTTCAATCAGTTGTTTCAGCTCCGGCACCCGGAGCAGTTCCGCATAAAATGCATCAACCATCTGCGGCATCCACTCTGCGACATCGTGACGGATCAAACGGACGATTTGTAAATCCTCGACCGTCAAATCAATCAGCTGAAGTTGTTGCGCAAATGCCGCCCCCGCTTCCAGGCGAACATGTTCGCGTTCTTGTTGCATCCGTTCTGAAAACGTCATCTCTTGTTGTTTCGACCACCATTTCACACTATCGATCCCCTTTTTCAATCATCTCATCTTGTATAACGGCTTCATCCTTCCAAAGATGAAGTATTTCCCTTTGAATTCCCAAAATGAAAGACCTTTTTTCCAAAAGAGTGACAGTTCTGAATGACTGTTCGAAAAAAACAACCCGTCCGTGACGGATTGTCAGAAACTTTTAGGATATGGTTCGTTGAAGAAGCCATTGGTCGAGACGATGCAATTGTGACGTGAACCCTTCTTTCATCCCCATCTCAAGGACCTGTTTTACGGCTTCCTCGGTCTTAAAGTCCGACCGGAACACTACCCGGGTCCGGTCACCGACGGCTTCGAACGTCGTCACGTTTTCACTACCGGGAAGTTCTTCCGAGATCGTACCGGACGCATCCGAAAAATAATCGGCATGGGCGTAACGATGCGGAGCATCGATCTGGCGGAAGATGGCTTTTCCCCAGGATTCCATCCCGAAAAACTCGCCCTGATTTGGATCCTCACAGCGCATACAGTAATGCCAAATACCGCCTTCGACGAAATCAAAGGTCGTGATTTCGGTTTGCCAGCCTTCCGGTCCCCACCAGGCTTCGAGCTGCTCTTTTTCCGTGAATGCGGCAAATACCATTTCGCGCGGAGCATCAAACGTCCATTCCATTTGTAAAACGGAACCTTCGACTTTCGTTTTTAGTTTTTCTTGCATCATCGTTCACTCCTTTGGGTTGACTGTGTCCTGCATCTGCTCCAAATAGCCTTCAAGTCGTGTCATCCGGCTGACCATCTGTTGTTCAAACGATTGGCTCCACACAGTGAGGACTTGAAACGGTTCTGTCCGCAAGTGATAAATCCGGCGATTGGCGGCCGGTTCGATACGGACGAGATCCGCTTCGAGCAAAATCTTTAGATGTTTCGATGTCTGCGGTTGGTTGAGAGCTAACTGTGCGGCAATCTCACCGACCGGCAACGGACCTGTCTTTAACAGTTCGACGATGTTCAGGCGATTGGCATCGGATAAAGCAAATAATGTTCGTGCAAGCCTCTCTGACATGATTTTCACCTCTTCTTATTTTATATATACCCTTAAAGGAATATTCCAAACAAAGAATATATAAAATTGAGCGAAACAGTTGTCAGATGAAACGAACGTACAGTATCGTCAAAGCACAAGAAGCGAGAGCGAGTGTGAAGTCTGATGAAAACCGAATGGCTCGAAGCCTTTCACGTCACGGCGGAAACATCCAGCCTGACGAAAGCGAGTGAACTTTTGCATATGACGCAACCGGCGCTCAGCAAACAAATCAAAAATCTCGAACAGGCAGTCGGCGCTCCCCTGTTCACACGGACGACGAGCGGCGTCTCGTTGACGCCGGCAGGAGAAATCGTGTTTAAAGAAGGACAGCGGATCATCGAACAGCTCGACGATATGCAACGGCAAATTGATCAATTGCAGGGTCAGACGTCGTTTACCCTCGGTTCCTGGCCGAGTGTCGCCATGTCTTATTTGCCGCAACACTTCGCCAACCATCCAACAATGGATGGACCGGAACTGAAGATCAAGACGGCACACACATATATCGAACTGATGGCCGGTCTTGAGCAGCATCAGTACGATGCCGTATTGCTCGACGATCGTCAGATTGATCACCCTTATCCGTCGACGCATCTGTATACGGAACCGTTTTTACTCTACTTCCATGAAGCCGACGAACGGTTCGAAGGCTGTGTCGATGTCCGCTTTGATCAGATTGATGCTTCATCGTTTCTATCGTTGCCGATTGACTGTGACTCGACGAATATTCTGAAAGCCGCGTTTGCGGAACGTGGAGCGACCTATACTGTCGCCTCGGAAATGGAATTTGGTTCAAGCGTCCTTGGCTTCATCCGGGCAAAACTCGGGATCGCGATTTTACCGGCGATTTTCCAGGATGGTCTTCCTCCGGAAATCCGGACCCTGCCGATCACCGGCTTTGACGTCACACGCGAATTATCTCTCGTAACACGGGACGCGATACACCATCCAACGTTACTCCGCCTGATCGGTCATCCGCGCAACCGTTGATCCAGTCGGATCCGAAGTGTGTCGATTTCGGAACGGTCGAGCGTCTGATCCGCGACTTCCCCGTAACGGACCACATGTTGAACTACTTCCACCTACGCTTTGCTTAGAGGTGGAAGATTCCTGAGTTATTCGACCTGACGGTCAAAACCTGATCAGGCTAACTCCGTCGTCCCGACGGTTGAAGAAGCTAAGAGGCGTTCTGCTTCTTGTTTGAGATTCAGTCCTGCGTTCACATCTCGGTCGTGATGGATCCCGCAACTCGGGCATGTCCATTCACGCAAGCTGAGATGCTTCACGTCTTTGTGTTGATATCCGCAACTGGAGCACAGTTGGCTCGATGCGAAGGTCTTCCCGACTTTCACGACGGTCTTCCCGTACCAATCTGCCTTGTATTCGAGCAGGCGGAAGAACTCCGACCAGCTGACGTCAGAGAGGGGCTTGCTCAACTTGCGGTTCTTCTGCATGTTCTTCACCTGCAAGGTCTCGATTCCGATGATGTCGTGGTTTTTGACGATCTCGGTGGATACCTTGTGCAAGAAGTCGGTTCGCTTGTTGGCAATCTTTTCATGGATGCGGGCGACCTTTCGCTTCTGCTTCTGGTAGTTCTTCGACTCGGAAAGTTTCACTTTCTTGTCCAAGGCGATACGCTGACGACGAGAGAGCTTGCGTTGCTCGCGCGCCAGCTTTTTCTCGAGCGAACGGAAGTAGCGGTCGTTCTTGTACACCGTGCCGTCCGACAAGATGGCAAAGTTCTTTAACCCGACGTCTACGCCGACGGATGAACCGGTCTTCGACAGTTCGTGGCTTTCCTGCTCGACGAGCAGGGAGACGAAGTATTTTCCTGAAGCGTTACGCCGGATGGTCGCGTTCAAGATGCGTCCTGCGACCTGCCTCGAATTGGCGAAACGCACCCACTTCAGCTTAGGAAGTTTGAGCTTGCTGCCGACGATTGAGACCTCGGGAAGCTGGTTCTTCTTCTCGATATTGGTCTTGTAGGATTGGACGGGATTGCGCTTCGACTTGAATCGAGGCCGTTCGTTCTGCTTCTTGAAGAAGCGGTCATACGCATCGGTCAGGTGTTTGACGCTCGATTGAAGCGAATGGCTATCGACTTCTTTCAGCCAGTCGAACTCTTGCTTTAGCATCGGGATTTCTTTCGAACAAGAACCGTAAGACAGTCCTTTGCCTGTCGCTTTATACGTCTCATCCCACTTCGATAAGAAGTAATTGAAGACGAAGCGCGAACAACCAATGGTCTTCGCGATCAGGATTTCCTGCTCTTTTGTCGGGTAGATCCTGAATTTGTAGGCCTTATGCTTCAACATGATTTTCACCTCCTTGAAAGGTTTATACCCGAAAGGGAGGGGGGGTGATTCACCTCCCACTTTCACTTCGTTTAGAAGTGTGAGTACTCTCGCCTAATTTAGATAGAGCACCGGATCAATCGTCATCTCAATCCGGTCGAGCCAGTCCTGGACGGTTTCTTCCGGCCGGCGTTTTGATCCGTCCGGCAATTGCCGGTCAAAGGAAGCAATCAATTGACGGACTTGGGAAACGGAGTCCGTTTGTTGTTGTGGTGGTCGCCAGGCAGACGTTGACGGCTTCACTCGCAGAACTTGCGGACCCCCTTCTTCCGTCGGCTCAATCGTTCGTTTACGCCGGCGGTATCCGAGAAACCGGCGGAACACAAACACAGATAAGAAGGCTGTCACCAGTGCTCCGATGGGCAACAGAATATCGGGTAAGAATAAGGATGCTCCTTTGATCATCGGACCTTTCGGGAACGGTTTTGCTCCAAATTCCGGTGACTCATGGCTTTGCGCGATTTAATCTTATAGTTGAATGTGTAATCTGCCGGTTTGTAAATGTAAGTCGTGTAGACATACCGTTCAAACGCGACGAGAGCTGCAGCCAGTACTAAAACGGAGATGATCATCAGTCCGAGCTTCCGTTTCATGTCGCCCTTCTTTTTTTACCAAATAATAACATATATTCATCGGTTCATCAGCATTTTTCTTTCTTTTCAGTCAATTTCAGCGTACAGTGAAACTACACTGTCAGATGGGATGTGATCGTTTGTATTTACCTTCGTTTCGACTGGATCAAAAAACGGTTCTCGTGACCGGTGCCGGACGCGGAATTGGACGTGCCCTGGCGATTGGGATGGCGGAAGCTGGCGCGGATGTCTTACTGGTCGCCCGGACGGAATCCGATTTACAGGAAACCGCAAAACAGATTGAACAGCTTGGACGACGTTCGTTCGTGTTGACGTGCGACGTGACCGACCGGATGCAAGTCCAGGCGATGGTCGAGCGTGCCTATACATATGTCGACCAGATTGATGTGCTCGTCAACAACGCCGGGATGAACATCCGCTCGAAAGCGCTCGACGTTACGGAGGACGAATGGGAAACAATTCAACAGACGAACTTAAAGTCGGCCTTCCTATTCTCACAGGAAGTTGGGCGCCGGATGCAGGACACCGGCGGCAGCATCCTGAACATCGCTTCGGTTGCGGGGCACGTCGCCTTGCGGACCGGTGTTGTCTATGCGACGACCAAAGCGGCTTTGATTCAGATGACAAAAGTATTGGCGCTTGAATGGGGTCCGAAAAATATTCGCGTCAATGCGATTGGTCCGTGGTATTTCAAGACGCCTCTGACAGAAGCGTTGCTCGCCGATCCAACCTACTTACAGGATATCGTCGACGTGACACCGCTCGGCCGGGTCGGTGAACTGACGGAACTCGTTGGACCGGCTGTCTTTCTTTCGTCTGATGCCGGAACATACGTCACTGGTCAAACGTTATTCGTTGACGGCGGGATGACGATTAAAGGGTTTTAACATGACAAGAAAAGGACTTCCGATTTTAATCGAAAGTCCCTTTTTTCTGTCGTACTCTATTTTTATTGTGACCATACGGATCCGGACGAGATAACTTTCCTGTTCCAACAGATTCAAGACCAGCACGGGCGGATCGATCTGCTCGTCAACAGTGTGTTTGGCGGTTCGGAAGCTTCCCTTCCCGCGGGACAAGGCAAACGATTTTGGGAACGGCCACTGGAACACTGGGACGCGATGATGATCGCCGGTCCGAAAGCCTATTTACTGACGACACGGGCGGCTGTTCCGTTGCTTCAGCAAAGTCCGGCTGCATTGATCGTTAATTTAACATCGTTCACGCCGGATCAAGCCGCTGGCAATTTGTATTATGACTTAGCGATGCAGTCGATCAACCGGATGACATTTGTGATGGGTCAGGAACTTCGAACGTCTCGTGTCGCTTCGATTGCGCTCTGTCCCGGCTTCATGCGGACAGAACGGGTCGTCGATGCAGGCTTCAGCAACAATGCGACCGAAACCACCGCTTACGTCGGACGGGCTGTCGTTGCCCTCGCACAGGATTCGGATATTCTGCAACGGACCGGGCAAGCTTTGTTCGTGGCGGATCTCGCGCGCGACTACGGCTTCACGGACGAGGACGGAACGCAGCCGGCGACGTTTATAACTTAACTTACGCTTTCCGCTTTGACATTTGAATGGCCATAATAACCGGATAGGCAGTAATCGCTAAAATCCAAATTAGCTTCATCATCAGAGGTTTGCTCCTTTTACGTGCGATTTATTTGATTCGCTTACACTTTTAACGATTGAGTTCGTAATCAACAAAAAAAACGGGTAGACCAGGAGCGAGCCGATTAAAATAAAGCCGACAATCGGACCTGGTGCATCCCCTTCATAAGTCACTTGAGATTCCTGTCGTACGGTTTAACTGATAGACGTTGAGCAACGCTTCTAACGGAATAAGTAAGGTGACCGCATACATGATGCTTATTGCATTGATTTTCAAAAACGTTTTTATAATGCCTTCTCCTCTCTATAACAGATTTTCATAGTATACATACGTAACTAAGCAGAAAAAGAAACATACAAAGGAGGAAACGCGATATTTCATTCAAACACTCGTGACTTAATCTACCACGAAAAATTTACTGATCCGCTATAATTAACCAACCGTCCTCGTACCGGAAGAAGACGGTTGACAGTCTTTTTTATAGCTCTCGTGCTGCATGAATCTGCATTTTACTTAACGGACGGAACGCAACCGGCGTCTTTTGTTTTGTAAGCGGTTTACACAAGAAGGTTCGGCTTGGTCTCACGACAGCCGAACCTTCTTTGATTTCATCACGCCATTTTCCGGCCGATTACCTGGTACATCAGTTTGACGACAAGAAGCGCCATGACGAGTGTGATAACAAGTACGGCAACCGGCAACAGGACCGGATAACCGAAAAGATTGACCGTCACATACTCCCGGAACAAAACATAAACACTTAGTGCCTGTCCCTGTGTGAACTTCACCAAGGTCCACATAAACGCCGGGGTTTCTGTATTAAACAGCACCGTTTCAATCAGGAAAGGTCCGCCGACGATGAGTCCACCGAGGAATACAGCGACCACCGTCTGTTTGATCAACATCGACAGGAACAGCAGGACGATGACAAGCGAAACAGCAATCATCCACTGATACAACACGGAAATCCCGTATAATTCAGCGAACGTCAACGGGTACGGCGACTGGCCGTAAGCCGCTTGGATCGGAATATCCCAACCGGAATGTCCGCGGAAGAAACACAGCAGTTGAACCAGATTGTAGATTACAATCGTCGCCGTCACCAGTGCAACGGATACCAGCAACTTGGCCGTCAACAATTGTTTTCTCCCGTGCCGGGAAGAATACAGATATGCCGAAACACCGGTCTGATATTCATTCGAGAAACTGACTGCTGTTCCGAAAATCAGGACTACTGCCAACAAGGCATATCCACCGGTTCCTGAAAACGTCAGCAATTGATCAAACGTTTGGTAGTTTCCGACTGGACGATAATCAATCGCTTCCGTCAAATCAGCTTGTAATGAGAAGTGACGTTTTTCATATACAGTGGACGCCTCCTCTCCTTCCTGACGGAGCGAAGAGACAACTTTCGATTGCCGGTCATTAGCCGATGCAGCCTCGAGCACGTTATGATAGGAAGCATTTTGTTTCTTTTCTTCTGCCGTCGGATCAGTTTTTTTGACATAGGCTTTACTCCCGGCTTCCGCACGCGCAATCATTTCTGACGTCAAATTCCCTTCAAACCCTGTGTTGACACGATCCGCCCACGGCCATTCCATCCGTTGCACGGAAAAATACAATCCGGCAATCAAGATGACGAGCAGCAACACCCATAAAAAACGTTGCTGAAACAACTTGTAACACTCAAAGCGGACGAGTTCCCGCAACGTACTGTCTGATTTCTTCATACGACTTTCCTCTTTCGACTGGTTTGATAAAGAATCTTCAATACAATCAGGGTCACGAGCACTTGCACAAGCAAGATGGCTACCGGCAATAACAATGGAATCCCGAGATTGATGGTCTGATACGTCTTAAACACTTCTCCGGTCAACAAGGCACGGCTCGGGAAAAATAAAATTCCTTGCTCAAAAAGTTTTGTTTCCGGAAAAAAGATGCCTGAAATCACAAACTGGTAAAGAAGTGGGACACCTATTAAAATGCTGGACGAGAGAATCGCTTGAACTGCCGTTTTGGCGAAAAACGAGATCGCCAGCACCCAAATGCCAAGCACGATTAATACAAATGTCTGATAACCAAACGATACTAACCAGTATTGTCCGATGGAAAACGGATATGGCGAATCGGTTAAGCCGTCCATCACTTTCATCGGAGCGGACCAGTCGATGGTCCCGAAACGATACGAGGCAAGACCGAGAATGCCTAGATGTAAAATCACATTGACGCCTGTCAGGAAGATCGATCCAGCAAGCAGTTTCGCCGTCAGTAACTTCGTCCGACCGTTCACAGCGGGCAGTTGGTATTGATCAACGCCCGAAACCCGCTCTTTGGTATAGATGAACGTAATCAGCAACAGCAACGGGAACAGCAGGACAGCAACGCCGGCTTGAGTCGTAAACGTTACTGCTTTTTCTGCCGGGATATGATACCGGATCGTGTCCAGATTGATTTGTTTCAACATGCTGGTATGTAAGGCACGATCGCGTTCGTCAAAGCCCGGTTCGGTCCGTTCGTTCGCTAGCGCTTCCAGCGTCTGTGCTTTAAAAATTTGTGCTTCTTTGATGTTAAACAGATGAGCGAATGCTTCATTTTCATAAGTAATCGTAGGATCAAACTGATCATCATCGCCATAAGTCCCATCATTGATTTTATCCGCACGATCCTGTATTTTCTTAAATGTTTTTGCCGTCGCCGGACCTTCCCATGCTGCATACTTTGCGCGGACGCTTGCTTCCTCTTCTGAAAATACGGACGACATCAAGTACAGCAGCAAGGCGACGACGAACAGCATAGCAGGAATCGATGTACAGAGTTTATATAATTCAAAGCGTATCAACCGGCTCATGCACTTTTTCCCCGTCCGTCCAAATGATACAAATATAAGTCTTCCAGTTGCGGCTCATCTTGAACCGCCTTCGGATGCGGCAGTTGGCTTGAAATGATGCGGACCCGGTTTTTACCTTGTCGCGTCTGTTGGATTGATCCGATTTGATAGGTGTCTTGTAAATCGAGTAATTCCTGATCCGTGACATCAACGGTCCAGATTTCCGTCGCAATTTCATCCAACAGCTCATACGGATTGGCTTGTTTAATGATACGTCCCTGCTTCATCAAAATGATTTCACGGGCAATCGATCCGACATCCGAGACGATATGGGTCGACAGCAGGACAATCCGCTTCCGGGCAATCGATGCAATCAGATTCCGGAAATGAATCCGTTCTTTCGGATCAAGACCTGCCGTTGGCTCATCGATGATCAGGAGTTCCGGATCATTCAGCAACAATTGCGCAATCCCGATTCTACGCTTCATGCCGCCGGAAAAGCTTTTCAACTTCTTATTGGCGTGCTCTGTCATGTTGACCGCCTCGAGGGCGGACATGACGCTTGTTTGGACATCCTGTTTTGGCACCCCTTTGACGGTCGCGAGATAACTTAAAAATTTAGCGGCGGTAAAGTTGCTGTAGATTGGCGTGTCTTGCGGAAGATATCCGATTTTTTCGCGGTACGCGTCAGCAAGCGGCGACATTTCTTGCCCGTCGACAAAAATCTTACCCGTTGATGGTTTAAGCAATCCTGCTAAAATCTTCATCAACGTTGACTTACCTGCCCCGTTTTCTCCGAACAATGCATACACGCCCGGTTCTAACGTGATATTGGCATCCATCAATGCCTTTTTCCCATTTAGATATGTTTTTGAGGTGTTTTGAATCTCAATCTTCATTCCATTTGACTCCTTACGTTCATTATTTAATCTAGCACCTTACACATTATACAAAATTTGTATCTTTCAGTGTAATGGATTCCAAATAAATGTTTTTGCTATAATGGATATTCTTTGGATTCAAATGAGAAAGTATGCAGAAAGGAGATCAGACTATGGAACAGACAAAACCATTTACTTTAATCAATCAGGCAGTCCTGAGTTACAGTCTTGACTTTCAATCCCTTGAAGTTGAACCCGTCTCTTTAACAACCTACGGCAAACACGGAGATTTACACTACAAAATCCTGGTCGATGAACGTCCTTATTCGATTCGTCTGTTACAAAAAAAGCGTTATGTCAATTCTGATTTGTCCCAATCTACATCGGATATCCTTGCCCAACAGTTGCGATACACTGATTATCTACGGGTGAACGGCATTCCGTTCATGGAGCGTGTGAAGTTGGAACCAGATGCTCTTTTTACGAACATCACCGATTCAAATGGACAAAAGTGGACATGTTGTCTGTTTCACTGGATGGACGGACAACATGTGACAGCGAATACAAGACATACGGCCGCTCAGATAGGCATGTTAGCGCGTCAGTTGCATGATGTCTCGTTGCATCAACACGAAATCTGTTTTCCATACATTGACCATACGACTGCCTATCAACGTTGGCTTGGTGATTTACAACGGCTTTCGATCTCACGGATGCCGGAACCGGTCCAAAATTCATTTCAGGAGTACCTGACTCTGGCACAACAACATCTCGACACCGCAAGACATCCAAAATCTTCTTCACTTCAACCGGTCATTTCGACTGATTTAAATTCGCTCAACATCTTATGGAATCAGGATCAACAAATCATTGGAATCGTTGATCACGAACACATCGGTGCAACCGACCGTGTGCAGGATTTGGCCTGGCTGATCAAATGGTATGCCCGGACGGAAGGGATTGACTCGCATGACGTGTCCGGCCGTTTAGCCAAAAGTTTACTGACCCACTATAATTCGCCGACCGTCCTCGTACCGGAAGAAGATCCGCGACTGGCTTCGTTGCTTTGGCTCTCGGGCTGCATGAATCTTCATTTCGTCGAACGGACGAAACAGCTTGCGTTCGATGCAGAAAACAATCCGACCGATTATGATCAGTTTCAGCTTCACTTGCAGACATACCGTCTTCGGGGCGAGCGACTGGTCGGTCTGTTAACCTAACAAAAAAAACAAGTCACAGGACTTGTTTCTTCACAACACACGGAACGGACTGACGCTGTCGGATGGTTTTAAACGATATGTAGCAATTGGTTTAAAGTGGCTGTTCAGCGTCTTGACCTGGTACTCGCCTGTTTCTGTGACTAGCTCAAGGACATGATAGGTTTTCGTTTTGGCATCGTACGCGTAGTCGATCAAATCATGATCATTGTCATACAGGAGACGGGCTTGTTTCGTCCGATGGTTGATTTCAAACATGCAGTCCATATTAAAAATCAGTTCGGTTTTTCTTGAAAGCATTAGTGTTTTCTCTACTCCGCCTTTTACATACTGGTCCGTCGTCATCATTTTTGTGCTACGTTGTTTTTTTGCATCGTAAGACAGTACAGTTAATTTATTCTCGTTCTTAGGTGAGGTACCGTAAATCTTCAGTTGTGAACCGGCTAGGCGAATGTAATCGGCATGGATTAATTCTTCGATTGTCTCATGATAGAGAGGCTTCAATGATGTTGTATCAAAGGTATGTATTTTGATGGAGTAATCGATTCCTTTCATATGATCTGCCAGCACATACAATTTTTCACCCGTCACGACCAGGTCTCTTCCGAATCCGGCATAACGTTTGGTTGCACCGATTTTCTTGAAATCCAATGTATATTTCGAGAGTGAAAATTGGTTGATCGCCGATAAACTCATTGCGTAATAGGCATTTTTGTATTTCTTAATCCGCATCGGTCCCGGTTCGACCTGCTTGATTACTTTATTGCTGTTCTTCAAATCGATTACACGGTCACTGTAGGAGCTGTATAACAAACCGTCATGTAGACGATCGGCGCCTTTGAGAGAATAGCGTACCATTTCAATCTTTTTATTTCCGACATAAGTCTCGAACTTTGTTAACGGCTTTGTATAACTTGTCGATACGACTTGAAATGTATCGGTTTGGGCAGAGACCTGATGATTCAATCCAATTGTGCTACTGATAACAGCAGCTGCCAGTAAAACCTTATAACCTGTCTGCATATCCTGAACTCCTTTTTATCAAAGCAGTATTGAGAAAATAACTCCTCTATACAAATAATACCCATTTAATGTCACACGAACTGGTGTGAATCATTAAATGGGTCAATTCGTTTTTCAGGAACGGAATTATTTTTTGACAACCGACCGCATCGGATCAAAGACGGCTTTTGAATCGAAGAACGGATCCAAGACATTTGTTTTTTTCGCCAGTGCCTGGCGGAGCCGGATCCCGTCGACATTAATCCGCGCCTGGCGGTAATAGTCTTTGCCCAACTGTTTCCAAGCATGTTGCGAGGCATCAACATTATAAAAATAATGAAAACCCTGTTGCGTCAAATAGCGGTATTTATCACCCGTATACCCATGCCAATTCTGAATATCACTGCCAAACGGATAAATCAACTGACGGGTCGTTCCGATCAATGGGGCGACATCACGCTTATAGCGCGCCGTATCCGCCTGAATCGTCGCCAGACTGAATTTCCCGATCGCGATGTGACCATACGTGTGGCTGGCAAACTGCCATCCGTCCTTCTTCAGAGCGATCGCCGTCGCTTTTGCCTGTTGACGCGCCTGCTCGACTTTAGCAGATTGCCCGTACTGCGCATACGACGACCGGTATCCGAGGACGCCGTTATAGCCGGTAATACCCAGTAATCCTTTCGCGCCATGGTAAGAAAAATCCGGATGACGGTTGACGAACGCGTCCACGAGCGGTACGAGATCATAGGCACCATCCGGTTTTCCGGTCATCGAATTGGTGATTCGTCCATTTTTGACTTTCAATGTCGTCGCAAAACCGTCGCCGATCATGTATTCATAGTAGTTGACGTCATCCTGCGACAGAACGAGCGGCTTCTTACCTTTTGGAAAAGGAAGTCCCTTTTCGGTCATCCGTCCGTCTTTCCACGTCGCAAGATCGGTCGGCCGGACAAGGACATAGTTCCGTTGATACAAGGCGGTCAAAATCCGTTCGAATTCACCTTGCGTCACCATATAATCATCATAGCCCTGCTGTTTCCGGTCCCCGTCAAAGGCGCGTTTTGGTTCTGCAATCAAGGAGTGGAAAAATAAGTGCGGGACAGATGTCCCGGCTTTAATCGTACCGAGATTCGCCTGTTTCGCCGCATATTCCTTCCCCTTTTGTTTTGCTTCCGTCGTCTTCAAGCGGTCGACAATCCGGATCGCCCGGGCGTAATCATACTGGGACGCGATGAAATCGGCGCGTTTTAATTCCTGACGTATGTAGCTCGGGTCTGCTGCTTGATGTTCGACCTGTTTCGTTTTCGTTTCCGATCCAACCGACTGTTGACCGCATCCACTGATCAGCACAATCCCGGCAAGACTGACGCCCATCCATTTTTTATTCATGTGAATCCCGTCCTTTCTCCGACAAACAACACTCTACTCTGCTTACTTTTTATATTCCCGATTATTCAGTTGATTAACGATTTTCCCTGCATCATTCCAGTTCGTTATGCCCCCCCATCCAAAGCGGAAGTACACAAACCGGCCGGATGGGTGTTTAATAAGGGACGTAATGAAAACACACGGAGGTGCAATACATGATTGAACAAAACGTCATTAATAATATTTGGTATAACACAGAGGAAACGATTCCCGTCTTTAACCCGGCAACAAAAGAATTACTCGGACACGTCCCAAGCAGCACAGCAGACAATGCAGCGCGTGCCGTCGATGCAGCAAGTACAGCATTCGTCGACTGGTCGGAACGGACAGCCGATGACCGCGCCGATAAAATCGATGCCTGGTACCGCCTGATTCAACAACACCGTGATGAACTCGCGGAAATCATGACGCTCGAACAAGGGAAACCATTCGTCGAAGCACGCGGAGAAATCGACTACGGCAATCAATATGTCCGCTGGTATGCGGAAGAAGCGCGCCGGATCTACGGAGAAACAATTCCGGCATCCGTTCCCGGGAAACGACTCTTCGTCGAAAAAGAACCGGTTGGTGTCGTTGCGGCAATCACGCCATGGAACTTCCCGGCAGCAATGATTACACGGAAACTCGCTCCGGCGCTCGCTGCCGGCTGTACCGTCGTGTTGAAACCGTCGGAAGAAACACCGTATACGGCACTTCGTCTGGTTGAACTCGCGATCGAAGCCGGTATTCCGGCTGGTGCCATCAACGTCCTGACAGGTGACGCGGCAACCATCAGCGGTGTCTGGCAAGCCGATTCCCGTGTCCGGAAAATCACATTCACCGGCTCAACAGCGGTCGGTAAATTGATCATGCGTCAAGCGGCTGATACGATGAAAAAATTGTCGCTTGAACTCGGTGGTCATGCGCCGTTCATCGTCACGGAAAATGCGGATCTCGACAAAGCCGTTCAAGGCGCCATCCGCTCGAAATTCCGCAACGGCGGACAAGCGTGTGTCGCAACGAACCGCTTTTATGTCCAGGCATCTGTTCTCGACGCCTTCACTGAAAAATTCGTCGCCGAAGTCACGCGCTTGAAAGTCGGCAACGGACTCGACGCTGATTCGACGATCGGACCGTTGATCAATGCGAAAGCCGTCGCCAAAGTCAAAGCACATATTGACGACGCCGTCGCAAAAGGCGCAACGATTCTTTCCGGCGGTACGATTGATGATTCAGTCGGATACTTTGTTGAACCAACCGTCCTCGGTAATGTCACGGAAGACATGATCTGCATGCAGGAAGAAACGTTCGGTCCGCTCGCACCGATCTCGGTCTTCGATACTCTTGAAGAAGTCATCGAACGGGCGAACAACACACCATACGGTCTTGCCGCCTATGCATTCTCGGAGAAAATCGACGAAGCACTTCAACTCGGTAAAAAACTCGAGTACGGCATCGTCGGTTTGAATGACGGTGCACCATCTGCTGCCCAAGCCCCATTTGGCGGCTACAAAGAAAGTGGACTCGGCCGTGAAGGCGGCGTCTACGGCATCGAGGATTACCTCGAAGTCAAATACCTTTCACTCGGTTAATCACAAAGCAGCCCCTGTCCACTGGACAAGGGCTGTTTTTTTCATTTACTCGACGTACTCATAGAGAACGACACTTTCGATATAGTGAATGAAGCGGCGCAATTCTTTTTCTTCCTCGCCGGACAAATCGCCTTCGTTTGACATCGAAGCGATTTCCTGGCGCTGGACTTCGATTGCCCGCAGACAAAGTTCTTCTTTTTGCTGATCGACGTCGGCTTTTCCGCCGACCGGTGATGACCAGCGCGTGTGTTTAAAGCGTAAACGTTTATAGAATTCGAGTACGCTTTGAACGACATCGACCGGATAATCGCCGCGGCATCCTTCAAGCCGGGTGATGACTCCTGTCATGACCTGTTCGTACAGTTCATGTTCGACCTGTGTCAGACGGATCAATTGATCGGACGACATGTTAGACCGTTTCCGTTTCCAAAGGATTTTCCGGATCGGTTGCAACAGACGGAAGCGGGCTTCCTTGTCGATGGCTTCGCGGCGGTTATCAATCGACCGGAAGACTTCTTTTTTCAGCTGGTCCGGTGTTTTATGTTCCTGCAGGAATTGTTTCGTCAAGTCACGTTCCCACTGGACCGCCTCAAGCCGCAGTTTTTTCAGCTGTTGGTTGAAGTGCGTCAGTTCTTCCTCACTTTTCTCCTGTGCCCGTAACAGGCGCAGCATGACATGATATTCATTTAATAAATCAAAGGCGACGGTCGAATTTTCTTCCTGGACGACCTGTTTGATTTCCGTGATCGCCCGTTTGACCATCCGCTGTTTATACGAATTCAAATCGAGTTCCGGCTGGGCATCGGCCTCACCACGGTTGAGCAACGGTAAAAGGATTGTCGCGAGAACCAGTGTGAAGATGATGACACCGGCCGCGAGGAAAATGATCAGCGACCGTTCCGGGAACGCTTCTCCTGATTCGGTCACGAACGGTAATGACAAGACCCCGACCATCGTAATCGTTCCGCGGACGCCGACGAGTGTCGTGATGACATCCTGCTTAAACGACGGTTTGCGGTGATCCGCTTTTTTCAGGAAGCGATGGTCGAACCAATTGAAGAACATCGTCCAAATCAAGCGAATTAAAAGAATGACCGTTCCAATTTCAATCACAAATGACATCAGACGCCAGTTGTTAATCGCGTCATCGGCAAAGATTTCGCGTGTCGCTTCCGGTAACGTCAAACCAAGTAACAAGAAGATGATCCCGTTTAAGATGTAGGCGATCATCGTCCAGATGTTGTCGGTCAACGTCTGCTCCTGGGCAAAAAACGTTTCCGTCCGTTCTTTGATCAAGGCGTGGAGAATCCCGCCCGTCACGACGGCAATGACACCGGACGCATGCAAGACTTCTTCTGCAACAAAAAAGATGATGAACGGTGTCAGGATTTGCAGTAACGCATAAAAAACGACATCTTCAATTCCTGTCCGCCGTAATTTCATCTTCAACCAGTTCATCGCGACACTAATGGCGAGACCAACGACCGCTCCAACGGCGAACATGTAGACGAATTCCGTCGTCGCCTGCTGGATGGAAAAGTAACCGGTGACGACGGCTGCGACCGCGTAACTGAAGGCAACAAGTCCTGACGCGTCATTGATCAACGACTCTCCCCGGACGAGATTTAAAATCTGTTCCGGTATCTGGACCCGTTTCGCAATCCCGTTGACGGCAATCGGATCGGTCGGTGAGAGGATTGCAGCGAGCGCAAAGGCCGCCGCAACCGGAATGACCGGTACGAGCCAGTTGATGAAGTATCCACCGATGACCGTCGTCAATAAGACGAGGACGATGGCATTACCGAAAATGGCAGCGCGCATCTTCCACAGCTCATCGCGCGGAAAATGTGAACTGTCGTTATAGAGCAATGGAGCGATGAATAATAACAGGAACCATTCTGATTCAACTTCAATCTTCAGTCCGCTGATTAACAGTGCCGTAATCGTTCCGACGAGGATTTGAATCAAGGCAGTCGGAATGAAGCGGATGTAGTGTCCGAGGACTTGCGTCAAAATGATTAAGACAAGCATTAACAAAATAAGTGATAACGTTTCCATAGAAAACCCCTTCCGTTTTTACCATGTTTCTCTGGTTATATCGTAACATAGTTTCTTACTGACTTAGGAACAGGACCCTTTGTCATTCCTGATAGATTGCCAGCACTTCACTGGCATGGCGCCGGATTTCTTCCTGTAACGATAACGGTTCGAGGACCTTGACTTCCCGACCGAGTCCAAATAACTGCCGGCCGAGAAACGGGAGTTCCAGTCGTGGTACCGACCATGTCCGTTGCTCGTTGAGCGGTAAAATCCCTTCGAGCAACTGTTCTCCGAGCGGTGTCAACTCGAGAAAGACCGTCACCTGTTCTCCTGCTTCATTTAAATGTTCTGCTTCTTCGAACGTCATTCGTTTCGACGGGATCGTCGTCTCAGTCACCTGTTCTATCCGGTCAACACGGTACTGGCGCAATCCCCGCTCCGTCTGCGCAAGCAGATACCAGCGGTTGCGCTCAAATGTCAGACCAACCGGGTCAATCAGAATCGTCCGGCATCCGCTCGTCGTCCGATAGACGATCTCTCCTTTCACTTCTGCTTCCATTAAACGCAATAGGTTACGCGTCAAGGGAGACGCCGGTGTATCCGGTCGCGCAAAGCGGACCCTTCCTTTCAGGCGGTCCATCTTGGCTTCGAGATCGGACGGCAGTTCATGCAGATACCATTCGGCAAGATTGCCCCGCAATGCCCCAAACGGCAAATCCGGAATCTGACCGACCCAGTCGATCATCAAAAACAACGTGATGGCTTCCTGTTCCCGTAAGGCAAGCGGCGGCAACAAACGATTTGGTAATACCCGGTATCCACCGGCCGGTCCGCGTTCACTGTAAATCGGGTAGCCGTTCGCTTCGAGTTCGAGCAAATCACGTTGAATCGTCCGCAAAGAAACACCACATGCTTCCGCCAGTTCCCGTGCCGTCAACAGCTGCTGCCGGTTGAGCAGACGCATGACTTTTAAATGTCGGCTTTTCATAAAATATTTCTCCTCTAATTACGACATCTTTTGTCATGATTATACCGTAGACTAAGTATAGATTGAATATAAGGAGGAGTTACGATGACCAAAACCGTTTTATATATTGCCTGCAGTCTGGATGGAAAAATCGCGCGTTTGGACAATTCTCTTGATTGGTTGTTTGCCGTCGAAGGAGACGGTGACAATGGCTACGCGGCGTTCATGGAAGACGTCGGAGCCGTCATCATGGGTCGGAAGACGTTTGACGAGGTCTTGGTGCTGAGCGAGGAGTACCCCTATCCCGCAATCGACAACTATGTCTTGACCCGACAGAACGGTAAACAGTCGGAACATGCGACCTTCACGAATGAATCGCTCGATGTGTTGCTCGAACGGATCGGTCCGACGATCGACGGGAAGATTTGGCTGATCGGCGGTGGTGAATTGATTCAGGAAGCCTTACGGTTGCAACTGATTGATCAGCTCGAACTGGCGATCGCACCGGTCGTCCTCGGCAGCGGGATCCCGCTGTTTCCGGAAGGGACGCTTGAAACCCGCTTCCGCCTGACCGGTTGTCGTCCGTCCGGACAATTCGTCATGGCAACCTATGATGTCTTGAAGTAATCTACAGCACAAGCAAAAAACCTTTGAAACGATGCATTTAATCCCTGCATCGTTTCAAAGGTTTTTCTTGTGATGACGGTCGATTATTTAGTCCGTTCTGTCGTAGTCATCGACCACCGACACGATGACATTACCAAACTTCCGTCCGGCATCGACGTACCGGTGGGCGGCGACAATCTCCTCAAGCGGATACACCTTATCGATGACCGCTTTCAGGTCTCCTGCTTCAAACCACTCATTCAGCAGCCTCAAATCTTCCTTCAGCGCCCGTGCGACGCCTTGTCCGGCGACTGAACGAAACGCTCCGTCCGCCTTGACATGCTGCCGGGCCGTCCGTTTTTCCACCTTCCCGGATGCATCAAACACCGCGTCATACGTTGTCAGTTCAGTGTCGTAACCATCCGTTCTATAGTCGACGACGACATCTGCGCCAAGACGTGTGACCAGTTCAGCATTCCGTCCGCTGCAGACGGCCGTCACATGAAGACCATATTGTTTCGAAATCTGGACGGCAATTGAACCGACGGCTCCGGACGCCCCGTAAATCAAGATCGACTTTGCCTGCTCGAGGTTCAGTTTCCGGAAAAAATGGAGGACGGTCGTTCCGCCAAACGGAAGACCGGCTGCTTCTGCGAAGTTCGCGTTGCGCGGCATCTGCTCCACACATTTGTTTTCCTTGATGCAGGCATACTCGGCGTAGCCGCCAAAGCGCATCCCGGTCAGGGCGTAGACCCGATCGCCGACTTTGAAGTCCTTCACTCGGTTGCCCGTCGCAACGACTTCGCCTGCTAAGACAACTCCTAAAATCGGCTGTCTCGGTGCTTTCCATCCGACGACGAGACGCATCGGAAGCTTTCCTGCTGCCGGGACATCGAGTGCCCGCATCCGCCGGTCTCCTGAGTGAACAGCGGATGCATATACCTGAATCAGCAGATCAAATGCTTTCGGGACAGGTTTTTCGACCTCTTGCAACTTCAACACATCCGGTGGACCATAGGCAGTACAAATGACGGCTTTCATCGTATCCCTCCTCAAGCAGATTTGTTACTTAAAGGAATACGACAGCGGAGCCTTGAAAGCCTGCTTGATGCCTGTTCGTTTTACCTGAGACACGCCATTATCATGCTTTCGGTTTTGTCTTTTTCGGTTTCGGTTCCGTCCATTTAAAGATGCCGTTCATGAAGTTATAAATCCGTTTGGATTCCTTCGTCATCAGTGGTCCGAGAATTGCGAGAATCAAGACGTACAAGGCGGAAAACGGTGACAGGATATCCATCAGTCCGCCGGCGATCCCGAGATTTGCGACGATAATCGAAAATTCACCGCGGGAGACGATTGTCAGTCCAATGTTCGAGGATGCTTTGTGCGACAGTCCGGCTCTGCGTCCGGCAATCATCCCGGCGACGTAGTTTCCGACAATCGTGATGACGACGGCACCAAGTGCAAGCCAAACGGCATCGAGCAACATTGTCGGATCAATGCTCAGTCCGAAGCTGAAGAAGAAGATTGCTCCGAAGAAATCACGGAATGGAACGACGAGGTGTTCAATCCGCTCCCCTTGGTCCGTCTCCGAAAAGACGAGTCCGAGCAGTAAGGCACCGATCGCTTCCGCGACATGAATCGTTTCCGAGAAGCCGGCGACGAAGAACAAGGCGGCAAAGACGACGATGATAAATACTTCGTCCGAGGCAATCTTCAGCATCCGGTTCAGGAGAGGTGTCGCTTTTCTTGCGATGACGAAGAACAGCAGCATGTAACCGAGGGCGATTAAAATCGATGTGACAGAAGACAATAAGCTCGTCCCGTCACCAAGCAGGAGTCCTGACAAGACGGACAGGTAGACGGCGAGAAAGATATCTTCGAACATGATGATTCCGAGAATCAGCTCGGTTTCCGTATTGCCGGTCCGGCGTAATTCAACGAGGACTTTTGCGACGATCGCACTGGACGAAATCGTGATGATACCGGCGATGATCAGCACTTCGTATAAGGGGAATCCAGCGATGAATCCGTAAAGCAGACCACCGGTAAAGTTAATCGATAAATAAATCGTTCCACTCGTGACGATCGATTTGCCCGACCGGATCAATTTACCGATTGAAAACTCCAGTCCTAGATAAAATAAGAGGAACAGGACACCGATGCGTCCGAGGAAACTGATGAACTCGGCACTTTCAATGAACTTGAAGTCTAGTATCCCGATTGTCGGAGCGTGCGGCCCAACGATCATTCCTAAAATAATTAAAAACGGAATGATCGAAAAATTTAATTTATTCGCAAGCAATGCTGCGATCGCCACTAAGATAAGCGCGGTACCAACTTCAAATATTAAATGATCCATCTATCATCCGCCTCCTTCGATTGAGAATAACGCTTTCGTGATATGGCGGACGTTTTGACGTTCTCCGGACAAGACGATCGTATCGCCTGCTTCAAGACGTGTTTCCGGACCCGGGTTCAATGATTTTGATTTATCGTGTTTAAGGACGGCAATGATCGAAATGTCATATTGATTGCGGACATCCAGTTCACCAATCGTCCGGTTATTGACGGCGGAATCCTGTCCAATCTTGAACCATTCGATGACGAGATCATCAAACGCCAGTTCAATTTTTTCGAGATCTTTCGGTTTGTACGCCAGTCCGCCCAAAATCCCTGCCATCTGTCGTGCTTCGGCATCGTTGAATGTCACGCTTGAGACGCTCTCATCGAAATCGTCATCGTCGTAATGATGCATTTCCCGGCGTCCGTCATCATGGACGATCACGACCACCTTATCTCCTCGTGTTGTAATTCCTTCGAACTTCCGTCCGATTCCTGGTAAGTCTACTTCGCGCATATCCATTTTTCTATTTCCTCCTTTTAATTGGTCAATCGATTAGTTCACAGATGATGATGTGCTTTTTGGATGAGTGCTTTGAATTTCTCGTCACTCAAAATATCTTGAAGGTCATGCAGCTGTTGTAAATCCGCTTTCGCCATGATGACAAACCCGTCTTCCTCGATGAATGCAACGCGATCTCCTTCCTCCACCTGTAACGCTTGTCTGATTTTTTTCGGGATCGTGATTTGTCCTTTGGACGTCAACTTGGATAGCTCCATTCCGAACTTCCTTCTTTCTTTTTCTGATTTTCCTTACTTCCTTACTTTTCTTATTCCTAGCATAACATACTTCCAGTTTAATTCCGAGTACTTTGCTTTGAATTAATAAAAAAGAATCGATTCCTTCGCTTAAATCCGCCTTCAGACGGGCAATCTTTCATGTGGGTTGTTCTATACTGACAGAAAGAAAGGAGAGATTGATCATGAAAAAATGGCGTTTAGTTTATTTGCAACTGGTTTTCACCGGAATACTGATTAGTTTGTTCGGATTAGCAGGAGTCGCTATTTCAGTGCTCATCAAAGGGTCACAAAAAGGATTTTCGATCCCCTTTTTACTCGATAAGCCGGGCTATTTTATTTTGATGGCGGGACTATTGGCATTCATCCCATGTCTGATTGCCTTAATCCATATCTTGAAAATTCTTCATTCCCTCAAATCGAACGCAACCGCTGCTGCAGTTGCTTCTTCATTCGGAATCATCACAATTTGTGGTTATATCATCAGTGCCGTCGCGATCTGTTTGTTCCCTGTTATGTTCATTGTCTCCGACCGTGATGATGCACCCGGTCTCATTCTTTTTGCCTTTTTACTGATTTTGATTCCCTTTACGTTGAGCGTAGTCAGTTCTCTTTTTCAATCAATTATCAGAAATTACGTGAGGACTGACCTTACAAATCCTTAACCGAACAAAAAGTATATCTGATTTAGAACAAGGGATTTAGAACAAAGGACGGATTTTAAAATCCGTTCTTGTTTCGTCAAACTACTTTTCAACTAAACAGATGAATATCCTGAGTGAATATATTTACAATTTATGTTAAAATAGGATGTAAACTACATAAATTAATTTTACTTAAGGATGGTGTGAATACTAAATGAAGATTCTGATCGACCAACCAAAACAGGAAACTCAACTCGAACAATTACGACGTGAGATTGCTGCTCATCCTGAAATAGATATGCTGCTGTATCCGGAAGGGTATTGCCGCGAGACGGATGTCGCGACGTTGCGTCAGTTAGCAAAACAGTATGCAACGATCATCGTGACCGGTTACCGCGATGCAGATCGATTAGACCGGGCACTGATCATCAATACAGCCGGCGACATCCTGCTCGACCGGGCGAAAACACCGGAAGCGGGTCCACTCTATACACCGTCGACGGCTATCGTTGCCGGACAATCAGCCGGGTATTTACTTTGTCGTGAAATCTTTCTCGGACTCGATGGTCTGAAGAACGACAACATTGATATCATCTTTAATCCGATCGGTGTCGGGATGTTCAGTGAGGAACAATACACGGACTGGTCGGGGGAAGCTCAAAAAATCAGCCGCCAGCAGCGAGCGCTGTTCATCGGAACGAGTCACGCCGACGGCTCTTACCGCAATTGCGGTTTCTCGATTCCGACGGCATTTGCGTTTGATGCGACCGGCGAAGCCATTTTCCTTTCAAAAGATGATCCGCAGACACGGATTCTCGATACCGTGACGAAAACGGTTGAAATCATAGATGTTTTTTCCTTCGAGCAGACACTTTAATCAGAAAAACCCCCCAATCCGGCTCACCGGCTTGGGGGGGTTCGTCTCATTGATGCTGTTTCGTATTGTACTCCGAACCTTGACGCATCGTAACGTACTCATCACGTAACAGCGAATACATTTTGACGTCGTGAAATGCTCCTTTAATAAAGATTAACCGGCGTAACGTTCCTTCGTACGTCATGCCAACTTTTTCCATCACCCGGGCGGAACCGATATTACCTTCCATGCACCGCACCTGGATCCGCTCGAGCTTGAGTTCTTCAAAACCGAATGTCATGACGCATTCGACCGCTTCCGTGACGATGCCTTTGCCCCAGAACTGACGCGATAACGCATAACCGAGTTCTGCTTGTTTATTCTCATCCAACAACAGATGAATGAAATCGATTGTCCCGATCATTTTGCCGGTTTCTTTCCATTCGATGGCCCAAGGTGCTTCTTTCCCTTGCGCGTAGTTCGACAGGACATAGTTCAAAAACTGTTCCGCCTGTTCGATCGTCTGATTGGCATTCCAGGTCACATAACGGGCGGTTTCCTCGTCTTGTGTATATTCGAATAAGTCATCACGATCACTTTCTTGAAGCGGCCGCAGGATCAATCGTTTGGTCTCAAGGACAGGTAAATTATGGTAAAATCCCGTTGTCGTCATATCAGTTGCCCCCGTTTCTTTTTACCATTATACGGAAAAAATATCGAGAATGCGATATAGTAAAGAAAGAATTTTGAAGGAGGTAAAAAGATGCCTTTTCAAGCTGTCCCGATGACATTTGACTATGCGACCACCATTTTAAATTGGATATATTCTTCCCCTTACGATTTTTACAATATGGAGACGTCGGAGGAAGCATATGCCGAACTGCTGGACGGTTCCTATCAGGCCGTCATCGATCAAGCACAACTGGTCGGCTTCTTCTGTACCGGCCGATCCGCTCAAGTACCACCCGGTCGTCCGCTCGGACTGTACCCAGATGATTATTTGGATATCGGACTCGGACGCCAGCCTGAACTGACCGGGCAAGGAACGGGCTTCGCGTTTTGTTCGTTTGTCCTCGAGACCGTCAATGCCAAATCGGCGTTACCACTCCGTTTGACCGTCGCTTCGTTTAACGAACGAGCGATTCACCTGTATGAACAGCTTGGATTTCGACGACAAGCCACTTTTTCGACGACGCACGCCACGTTTCTCATCATGACGCAATCTCATACGTAAAACGCCATTCTGATTTTATCAAAATTAGGCGAGAATACTCCCACTTCTAAACGAAGTGAAAGTGGGAGATGAATCGCTGGCCTGCCTTTCGGGTATATTCCCCTTGAAGGAGGTGAAAAATGGTGTTGAAGCACAAGGCCTACAAATTCAGAATCTACCCCACAAAAGAGCAGGAAATCCTGATTGCGAAGACAATCGGGTGTTCGCGCTTCGTTTTTAACCACTTCTTGGCGAAGTGGGAGAAAATGTACAAGACCACTGGAAAAGGACTGTCCTACGGTTCTTGTTCTAAAGAAATTCCTTTGTTGAAGCAGGAGTTCGACTGGTTGAAGGAAGTCGATAGTACATCTGTTCAGATCAGCGTCAAACATCTTGCTGATGCGTTTGACCGCTTCTTCAAGAAGCAGAATAAACGCCCTCGATTCAAGTCCAAGCGCCATCCCGTCCAGTCGTACAAGACCAACATCCAAGGCAAAAACCAGCTTCCTGAAGTCTCGATTGGATGCAACAAGCTCAAACTTCCGAAGCTGAAATGGGTTCGTTTCGCCCATTCGAAACAGGTCACAGGCCGTATCTTGAACGCCACAATCCGAGGTAACGCGTCAGGAAAACACTTCGTTTCCCTGCTCGTCGAGCAGGAGATCAACGAGCTGCCGAAGACCGGTTCATCTGTCGGCGTCGACGTCGGACTCAAGAACTTCGCCATCCTGTCGGACGGCACGATCTATAAGAACGACCGTTACTTCCGTAAGCTCGAGAAGAAACTGGCGCGCGAACAGCGCAAGCTCTCCCGCCGTCAACGCATCGCTTTGAACAAGAAAGTCACGCTTTCCGAGGCGAGGAACTATCAGAAGCAGAAGCGAAAGGTTGCCCGTATCCATGAGAAGATCGCCAACAAGCGAACAGACTTCCTGCACAAGGTATCGAACGAAATCGTCAAAAACCACGACGTCATCGGCATCGAGACCTTGCAGGTGAAGAACATGCAGAAGAACCGCAAGTTGAGCAAGGCCATCTCGGACGTCAGCTGGTCGGCGTTCTTCCGCATGCTGGAGTACAAGGCGGAATGGTACGGGAAGACCGTCGTGAAAGTCGGCAAGACCTTTGCTTCCAGTCAACTGTGCTCCAGTTGCGGACATCAACACAAAGACGTGCAACACCTCGGCTTGCGTGAATGGACATGCCCGAGTTGTGGCATCCATCACGACCGAGATGTGAACGCAGGACTGAATCTCAAACAAGAAGCAGAACGCATCTTAGCTTCTTCAACCGTCGGAACGACGGGGTTAGCCTGATCAGGTTTCGACCGTCAGGTCGGATAACTCAGGAATCCTCCACCTCCAAGTGAAGCGTAGGTGGAGGTAGTTCAATCCGGGATGGCATTTTCCTCTTAAATAAATAACTGAAGATAATCGTCAAAAATCCGTGTCATGACTTTTGGTGTATTTGCGATATAGACATTAATCTGCTCCTGATTCGATTGAAGCGGGTCAAGACCCGTCTCATCGGTCGGAAAATCTGAGATGCCTTTGATGATGATGCACTCGATCTCATTTTTCCGGCAGATATAAGCGATTGCCGCCGCTTCCGTATCAGCGACCGTGATACCGTTTTCCTGCAGTTCCAAATAATCGCGCCACATGACGACAGCGCGGTCAGCTGTCCCGATTGTAGCGTTCTCGTCGATGCCGTATTTCGTGACATCGATTGGCACGACAAACGACGGTTTTAGCAACGGTTCAATTTCCTTGACCGTACAGTCATATTGAACGGCACGATCCGGAATAATGATGTCGAGTACGTCAAACCGTTTATCGATGCCGGCACACGTTCCGACGACGAGCACTTTCGTGATTGGAAAATGCGCCAACATGTACTGATTCCCGCCGACACCGTTTACTTTGCGGACACTGGTGCTGTAAAAGACGACCAGTGTCCCGTTGATTACCCGGAAAAAATATTTTCCATACGGATACGTCATCCGTTCCGTTTCTTTCACGTGAAAGTAATCTAACGTCGCTTCGAATTCCCAAACCGTCGCGATGCTGATACCAACCATGAAGCGGTGTTTGCCAACCGTCTCCGAACTCAATCCCATTTTTCCTCTTCATCCATCCAAATCCGCCGCTTCAAATCAAACGTTTCTCCTTCGTCATGGACATTAAAATAGGCTGGAAGCTTTACCCGATCTCCGCCCGCCTGTTGCCAACAACTGCTGAACCAATCCGCAAAGAGTTGTCGCTCCTGTTCAATCAAGATTTCTTCATTTTCCTCATGGAACACATCAAAGTCATCCGCTTGTTTCGGTTTAACGTGATAATACACCGCTTCGTCGAGCATCGACTTACTGCCGGCAAACCCCGTTGTCCCGGCTTCTTCAAACACTTCATTGGCTTCCCGGTCCATCGAAAAGAACATGATTGATAGATCATGCCACGACGGTTCGATAAATGCTGAAAAATCAAGAATCTCGACATCCGATGCAAAGGTTGCCTCTGCGATCACCTTCAAATTGTGGACCAGCACGTCTGTGTGCTGCGCAAGATTCGTTTTGATTGAAGCTAAATATTCATCAACTGTAAACATGGTTATAACCTCCATTACTATTTTGAATCATCCTGCATTTAGGATGATATCTGGTTATACATACAAATAATGGATAACCATCTTCTTATCATCACGTCTTTTCGTTGTTCAGGCAAGCCTTTTTTAGGGACAACAAATAACCTCCACCCGCTTCAGGTGGAGGTCTGTCTGATTAACGTTGTGCTGCTTTGTCATATGCCAGGTCTTGTCCGTTTGTTGCGATGACCTGTTTGTACCAGTCGAACGAATCTTTTTTCATCCGTTCCATCGAACCGTTGCCTTCGTTGTCGCGGTCGACATAAATCATCCCGTAACGTTTTTTCATCTCACCCGTCGTAAACGACACGATGTCGATGATGCCCCATGGTGTATAGCCCATCAGTTCGACGCCGTCTTCCGTGACCGCTTCCGTCAATGCCTCGATATGTGTCTTCAGATAATCAATCCGCGCGGCGTCATGAATCTTGCCGTCTTCAATCGTATCGACGGCCCCAAAACCGTTTTCGACGATGAAGAGCGGGAGTTGATACCGGTCATAGAGACGGTTCAGGACGTAGCGGAGTCCAATCGGATCAATCGCCCAACCCCAGTCGCTCGACTGGATGTACGGATTCTCGACACCGTTCGCCAGTCCCCCGTTGACGATGTTGCCTGTATTGTTGACAGTCGCATCGTGTTTGACGGTCGTCGACATGTAGTAACTGAAGCCGATGTAGTCAACGGTTCCGTTTTTCAGGATCTCGTCGTCGCCGTCGAGAATCGGAATCTGATACCCTTCGCGTTCGAACTCTTTTAAAGCATAGTTCGGATAATAACCACGTGCCTGAACATCCGGGAAGAAATAGCGCTGACGCATCGATTTTTCCGCCAGCATGACGTCTTCCGGATGCGACGAGTACGGATAAATCGGGACGTGCGAAATCATCGCTCCGATTTGGAAGTCGGGATTGATTTCTTTCCCTTTCGCGACGGCAAGAGCACTGGCAATCAACTCATGGTGACCGGTCTGATACATGACTTCCATCGCGTTTTCACCCGGCTCGACTTTGACACCGGAGTTCGTCCAGAGGAACAACGGATTCTCAACATCCATCTTGTTATTGATTTCGTTGAACGTCATCCAGTACGTTACTTTGTCTTTGTAACGCGTGAAGCAGACTTCGGCGAACCGTTCGAAGAACTCGGCGACTTTGCGATTGCGGAAACCGCCGTATTCACGGGCCAGATGCAACGGCATCTCGAAGTGTGACAAGGTGATGATCGGTTCGATGCCGTGTTTCAACAATTCGTCAAAGACGTCATCGTAAAACTGCAGTCCTGCTTCGTTCGGTTCCGTTTCATCTCCGTTCGGGAAAATCCGGCTCCAGCCGATCGACGTTCGGAGACACTTCAGACCCATCTCGGCAAACAGGGCGATGTCTTCTTTATAGCGGTGATAAAAATCGATTGCTTGATGGTTCGGGTAAAAAGTTCCTTCTTCAATCGTATCGGTGATCCGGCGGGCAACCCCGTGTTCACCAGCCGTCATGACATCGACGACGCTTGGTCCTTTACCACCGGCGTTCCAGCCACCTTCAAATTGATGGGCAGCGAGTGCTCCGCCCCATAAAAAGTCGTTTGGTAATGTTTTCATCTTCATTTCCTCCTTGTTTCTTTCTCTTATTTCACGATGATCAAAATTTCTGTGTTTGCTTCGACTGTACCGTTTTGCGTCGCAATAACTTCGGCGTAACTCGACGCGTTCGTGACAATAACGGGTGTAATTGTCTGTAAGCCGTGCTGTTCGATCGCTTCCGCGTCAAACGTCAATAGCGTTTGACCGGCTTCGACACTTGCCCCGTCCTCGACATGTAAGGTAAATGGCGTCCCGCCCAATTCGACTGTCTCGAGCCCGACGTGAATCAAGACTTCGACACCGCTCGTCGAGCGGAGACCGATCGCGTGTTTTGTCGGCGAAATCATGACGATCGTACCGGTGAATGGCGCGACGACCGTGTTTGAAGTCGGGCGAATCGCGATACCTTGTCCCATTGCTCCTGATGCAAAAACTTCGTCTGGTACGTCAGACAGTGGCACGAGTTGTCCTGCCAGTGGTGCTTGAATCGTTTCTTCGTTCGTCAACGTTGCACTGACTTCCTGCGCCGGCACCGGTGTCGCCGGCGCAGTTGCCACCGGGACGACTTTCTCTTCACCAAAGCCGAGAATTTGAATCAGAACGATCGGTAAAATCAAGGCAATCGCCGTTCCGATCAGCAATCCGACGATTGACGACGGATAGTCGGAACTGATGCCGTTGACGAGCGTCAATGGTCCCGGGAGACCAGCGTAAGCAAAGTAATACGGTTTGAAGAAACTGGCGACGACCGCTCCGACCGCGCCCGAGATACAGCCGTAGATGAACGGTTTCTTAAAGCGTAACGTCACGCCGTAGATGGCCGGTTCCGTAATCCCGAAGATTCCGGTCAGACCGGCTGAGACACCAACCTTTTTCGTTTCCTTGTTGCGGGTTTTTAAAATGACACCGATGACGGCACCGACTTGGGCGATGACGGCAATCGTCTGATACGCCTGGAACGAATCCCGACCATACTGTTCGAAGTTCGCCAGGACCATCGGCGTGACGCCCCAGTGGACGCCGAAGATGACGATGATTTGCCAAAAGCCGCCGATAATCAATCCGGCAAGTGCCGGCGCATTTTCCGCTAAATAGTTGTATCCGTTTGCAATTCCTTCCGCTCCGAGCGTCGTGATCGGACCGATGACAAGAATCGTCAGCGGCACCATGATAACCATACAAAAGAACGGTACGAACAACGGTTTGATGACTTCATTGATTGTCCGGTTCAGGAATTTCTCAAGATAGGACAGCAACCAGACGAGGAACAACGGCGGTAAGACCGATGACGTGTAGGTCGTTCCTGATAACGCGATGCCGATGAATGAAATCGACTCGCCTGACGTGATCCGTCCCGCCATCTCGGCCCAGGTCGGACTGACAAGTGCCGCACTACAGGCGACGGCGATGAACTGATTGACTTTAAAATGATTCGCTGCCGTGATGGCAATGAAAATCGGCAGGAATGTGAACGGTGCCCATGAGATAAAGCTGAACACTTCATATGTTCCCGTCGCGGCAAAGTCTTTAAACACAAGTGAAATTAAGATGAGTGCCCCCTGCAGGATACCGGCTGCCGCTAAAATATAGACGAACGGTGCAAAGACGGCGGACATCGTCGCGATGATCCGGTTCAAGATCGTTCCCTTCGGTGCTTCGGTTCCCTGATCCGAATTCCCGTCCTCTAATGAAACAAGTGGCCGGAATGCTTCATACACTTCCCCGACATGTTGTCCGATGACGACCTGGAACTGACCGCCTGATTCGACGACCGTGATGACACCCGGTAAAGCAGCGACCTGGTCTTTCGCCTTCGCATCCGATCGTTTCAAGACTAAACGAAGCCGTGTCGCACACCGCGCGACACTGATGATATTGTCCTCGCCGCCGACCGCTTCCAAAATCGAATGCGCCAGCTGCTGATAATCCCGCACTTTACTCATCCCTGAACCCCCTTTATTCTTCTAACACGAACTGTACATTCTCATTATAATTGTACATGTACAATTTATCAATCCATATTTAATCTAATTATTTGTATTATTTAGTTCGAAATCGTCTTATGCTATAGTGAAAAAGCAGAACAATTACTGGAAAATGAGGGTGAGCCATGCTGAAATACCAACAGACGGCAACGGAAATCGAAGCCTATATCGAACAACATGCCTTACAGCAAGGCGACAAACTGCCGGTTCTCGATCAATTGATCCGTCAATTTGAAGTCAGCAAGACAACGATGACGAAAGCACTGGAATTATTGGAGCGAAAAGGCATCATCTTTCAAGTCCGTGGCAGCGGAATTTTTGTCCGCAAGACCAATCGGAAAGGCTATATCGAGCTGTTTTCGACGCAAGGCTTTAAGCAGAATCTCGTCGAACATGACATCAAATCCAAAGTCCTGTCGTTTGAGTTAATCCCGTGTCCGGAAGCGATCGCTGAAAATCTCGGCTGCACGACTGATGAGATAGTTTATTACATTAAACGGATCCGCTACATCGACGGGCATATCATGTGTCTTGAGGAATCCTATTATCGTCAAGCCATCGTGCCTTACTTAAACCGGGAAATCGTTGAACAATCGATCTTTGAGTACCTCGAGACGGCACTCGGACTGAACATCGGCTTCTCGGATATGTATATGCATGTCGGTAAGTTGCCGGACGCGATCGCAACCCATTTGGAGCTCACAGCCGGTGATCCGGCATTGACGGTCGAGACGATCTTCCACCTGACGAACGGCCGTCCGTTCGACTACTCCGTCATTACCTATCATTACGAGCACTCGCAATTCGTCGTTCAGGCGAACGGCTTGTATTTATAAGGGTGATGATCGCATGAATAAAGAAGTGCTTTTTTATTACGGCATACTTGCTGGCGGTTTTGTATTACTTATACTGAGCGTGTTACTATTTTTTTCGTTTCGTCATGACAATGAGGCGAGATTTAAACATTATATCGGGACTTTTCTGATGTTATTGTGCGGTGTAGGACTGATTTGGTATACCGTTCCCAGCCTGAAATACGTCGTCTACCATGATTATGCGACGACTAAAGGAGTCTGTACGGTGGAGTACGATGATCAATCCAAACCGCGGACGATTGATCTTTACTACGACAAAACAGGCGACTATTTCAGTTTCTTGGATCGGGCAGACCTCGGCGCATACGGACCGGATGTCCCGTATACGTGTCACGTGACGACGACAAAAGATCATGAATTCGAGATTTCTTATCGGATTTACGATTTAAAGACAGATAAGTTATTGTATTCATCTGAATGATCGAATTGAAAAGGACGTGTATGAATGAATTCTGAAATCATCACTTATTTTTTCATTTTCTTGTTAGGTGTTTCATTTTTCTTACCGGCCTGTTACCTTTTGGTCCTTCATTTTGACAACAAACAGCATTCCTTTTTCAAAAAACTCAAATGGACAGGTATCCTATTAATCGGATTGCTGTGTCTGTGGATGACAATGCCGAGCTTCACCGAGATGGTGTTTCGTGATTACCGTGTATTAGAAGGTGCCTGTGTTTTAGAACCGTCTGAGTCAAAAAGAACATCCATCGATATCACGTTAACGGAAACCAACGACACATTTTCTTTCCGTGACGCACCGGATCTTGAGGCTTACGGCAAAAAGGTTCCGTATTATTGCCGGATGACGACGACTCGGAATCAGGCGTTCGAAATTAATTACCGGGTCTACGAAAAAGATACGAAAAAGCTGCTCTATGCAAATTGAGCAGACAAAACAAGCGGAGTCCCTGTGAATAGGAACTCCGCTTGTCTTATTGTTCGATGCCGGCACGTTCAGCCGGTTCGAGAAACAATTCATCATCAAATGTCGTCAGTTCAATCATTCGACCGTCTTTTTCATACCAGGCGGCCAGTCCTTCACGGTCGACCCACTTCCAGCCGGCTTGCCGGATTCGCATTTCGTATAATACGCCGGGTCCTTCGACTTCCGACACGAGATGCGTCTTGACTAATAAGCCCTCCGGCTTTTCCTCGACCGTCCCCGTCCGTGGAATCGGAAAACCGTTCACTTGTGACGTCTCAAACAGATAATACCAAGCCGTTCCGCTGATGATCACCACACCTAACAAACCTGCCAGCCACTTTCCCATGCGTCTCGTATTCATGTCATCCAGCCCCTCTTCACTCATCTATGTATCTACTTAATTTTACCAATCATTTCCTTAACTTGACCTCCTGCTTAGGGCGGATTCTTAACGAACAAACAAAATGAAAACGAATGAGAAACGTGTCATTTTTGTGAAAAGAAATGAAAAAAATTAATATTTTTTCATTTATCTTGACGACAAGACGTCTTCCTTACAGTCTCAACGGTTTGACAACTCCCGGCACAGAGCCGTTTTCAGTCATTCTCAAGTCGTTAAGCGTCTTAGCGACTTGACTTCATTCCCTACTATGTTACGATACGAACTTATTAAAGGGAGTGAACAGAACTTATGAAATTCAGAAAAGAAAAAGTCAATGTCGTCGACATGAAGCAAACCAAAAAAAGTGTCTACGCGACCGGAATTGGGAATGCGATGGAATGGTTCGATTTTGGTCTTTATTCCTATCTCGCAATCATCATCAGTCAAAACTTCTTTAGTGCTGTTGAAAATGATGAATTGAAGCTTGTCTTTACCTTTGCGACGTTTGCGATCGCTTTTTTAATGCGACCAATCGGCGGAATCGTTTTCGGACGAATCGGAGATCGCCTTGGACGAAAGGTTGTCCTGACGACGACCATCGTCATGATGGCAGCGTCCACCCTGCTCATCGGTCTGTTACCAACGTATGATCAAATTGGGATTTGGGCACCGATTCTACTGTTACTGGCTCGGATTCTACAAGGTTTCTCAACCGGCGGTGAATATGCCGGCGCGATGGTTTATATCGCGGAATCATCACCGGACAATAAACGAAGCGCCCTCGGAAGTGGTCTTGAAATCGGGACACTCGGTGGTTACATTTTAGCTTCGATTCTTGCGACTGTGCTGTTCGTCACGTTATCCGACGATCAAATGGCATCGTGGGGCTGGCGGATTCCGTTTATCTTAGGAGCACCGCTCGGACTGTTTGGTCTGTACTTGCGTCGCCACCTCGATGAATCACCAATTTTCGAAAATGAAATTAATGAAAATACGGAAGAACCGGCATCGTTCCGCGAAATTCTCCGGGACCACAAACGCGATATCATCGTTTGTTTCATCGCCGTTGCGTTCTTCAACATTACGAACTACATGTTACTGTCGTATATGCCGTCTTACCTGAATGAAGTCATGGGCATCTCAAGCTCAACGAGTACGATTTTGATTACCGGTGTCATGTTCATCATGATTCCGCTCGCCTACTTTTTCGGTAAACTCAGCGACAAAAAAGGGAATCGTAACATCGTCCTGTTTGCATTGGCCGGTCTGTCGATTCTGTCGATTCTCTCGTTCTACCTGATTGGTCTGAAGCCACTCTTGTTCGTCGGAATCGGAATCTTCATTCTTGGATTCTTCCTCGCCATCTTCGAGGGAACGATGCCAAGTCTGTTGCCGAGTATCTTTTATACAGACGTCCGTTACCGGACATTGTCTGTCACATTTAACGTTTCCGTCTCGATTTTCGGCGGAACGACACCACTTGTCTCGACATGGCTCGTCCATACGACACAAAATCCGCTCGCACCGGCGTATTACCTGACAGCCGTCAGCGTGATCGGCTTCATCACGTTCTTCTTCTTTTTCAAGAGCACATCGGGTAAAGCCTTAAAAGGTTCCCACCCGACCGTCTCGACGGAAAAAGAACTGCAAGCCGTTGCCAAAAAACCGGATGATGCTTTATGGTGGACTGAATAATCGATTAAAAAAAGACCGGTTTCGCTTCTGCGATGCCGGTCTTTTTGCTTATTTTGAAACGGACGTCTGCGTCAATGTTACACCGTTTGAGGCAATGACTTCCTTGTACCAATAAAATGAATCTTTCCGCGACCGCGCCAGTGTTCCCGACCCGTCATCATGTTTGTCGACATAGATGAATCCGTAGCGTTTGCTGTATTCCCCGGTCGACGCACTGACGAGGTCGATGCAGCCCCAGCTTGTATACCCCATCATCTCGACACCGTCCCCAATCGCTTCCATCATCGCTTTCAAGTGCCCTTCAAGATACGCGATCCGGTACGAGTCATGAACCGCACCGTCCGCTTCGACTTTATCGTAAGCACCAAGTCCGTTTTCGACGATGAACAACGGAATCTGATACCGGTCATACAATTTATTTAAGATGATCCGCAACCCGTCCGGATCGATTTCCCAGCCCCAGTCGCTTGCTTTCAAGTACGGATTCTTGACGCCGCTCATGATGTTGCCGCCGGCCTCACCTCCGTCTTTCTCTGCTTTTTCCGTCCGTGACATGTAGTAGCTGAGCGAGAAGAAATCGACGGTGTAGTCACGCAACAATTCAAGATCGCCGTCTTCGACAACCAGCTCGATATTGTTTTCAGTGAAGAAACGGTCGGCAAACGCCGGATAGGCGCCGCGGACGTGAACATCCCCGCAGAAATAGTTCATCATCCGTTCTTCTTCCAGGGCGAACTGAACGTCGACCGGGTTTGAGCTGAACGGATAAACCGGAGCGGCAATCAGCATGCAGCCGATTTGCATCGTCGGATCAATTTCCCGGGCAGCTTTCGTCGCCAGACTGCTCGCGACGAACTGATGATGCAAACCTTGATAGGTCGACTGCAACATGTTTTCCTCTTCGCGGACTGCCATCCCAAGGCTGAGCATCGGCATGAACTGAGCGCCGTTGATTTCGTTAAAGGTCAGCCAGTATTTGACCTTTCCTTGATAACGCTCGAACAAGACCCGGCTGTAGCGTTCAAAGAACGTCACGAGCCGGCGATCGCGCCAGCCGCCGTATTCTTTTGCCAAATGGAGCGGCAGTTCGTAATGCGAAATCGTGACGAGCGGCTCAATGCCGTGTTTCAGCAATTCATCAAAGACGTTGTCATAAAACTGCAGACCCGCTTCATTTGGTTCCGTTTCGTTCCCGTTCGGGAAGATCCGGCTCCAGGCGATCGACATTCGGTACGTTTTGAAGCCCATTTCGGCAAACAGGGCAATGTCTTCTTTATAGCGACTGTAAAAATCAATGCTGTCATGATTCGGATACGTATACTCTTCTTTTAACTCGAAATCGAACTGCGGATCATGGATGACCTGCATCCGGTGTTTGCCACCCGGCATAACGTCAGCAATCGACAATCCTTTGCCGTCTGTTGCGTACGCCCCTTCGAGTTGATTGGCAGCCGTTGCGCCGCCCCATAGAAAATCGGATTTGATCTGTTTCATGAATAATTCCTCCTCTGATTGGTTTTAGACTAAGATGCGTAAGACATCGCGTGACGGTTCGACCGTTCCTTGATACGTCGGTAAGACGTCGAGATAACTCGCTGTATTCGTCACGATGATCGGCGTGATGACGTCATATCCGGCTTGTTTGATCCGCTCGATATCGAAGCGGATCAACGGATCACCGACCCGGATTGCCTGACCACTCTCGACGAACGACTCAAAGTGTTGACCGTTCAGCTGGACGGTGTCGAGACCGATGTGAACCAAAATTTCAACGCCGGTGTCCGACCGTAGACCGATCGCATGTTTCGATGGATACACCGTGACGACTTCTCCGTCAAACGGGGCATAGACGACACCTTCATCCGGAATGATCGCTAATCCTTTTCCCATTGCGCCGCTTGAGAAGACGGCATCATCGACTTGTTCAAGTGAAATGATTTCACCTTTGACCGGTGCGAGGACCGGTAAGCCAACCTGTTCGCTGATCGTCGGTATTTCTTGCGTAACCTGTTCGTTGTCGCGGGCAAAGAAGTATGTCAGTCCGAACGACACGAGTGTCGCGACAGCAAGACCAATCAGTGCACCCCAGAACGTCAAGTTGAGACCGTCCTGCGGAATCATGACCGGAATACCGAAAATCCCGAGTCCGCCCATCGCGTAGGAAGCTGTTCCGAGCCCGCCGCCGACCAGTCCGCCGACCGCTCCACCGATAACACCAAAAATGAATGGTTTTTTCCGCGGTAACGTCAACCCGTACATCGCCGGTTCCGTGATCCCGAAGATGCCGGCAATCGTCGAAGATGTACCGAGTCCTTTGATTTTCGGATCTTTCGCCCGCATCGTGATGGCGAAGACGGCTCCGACCTGACCAAATGTCGCCATCAGGACACCGACTGTAATCGTGTCAAAACCGTTGACTGCCAGGTTATTGATAATGATCGGCACCAGTCCCCAGTGGAGACCAAACATGACGAAGATTTGCCAAAAGGCTCCGATGAAGGCAATCGCGATGACCGGACTCAAGTTGTAGAGGAACGAGTAACCGGCTGCAAGCCCTTGGCTCGCGTATGTCGCAAGTGGTCCAATCGCAAGGAACGTTACCGGAACGACGATCATCAGGACGAGCATCGGTGTCGTAAAGTTTTTGACCGCTTCATGCGAGTGACGGTTAAAGAATTTTTCAAGTTTTGATGAGACAAGCGTCGCCAAGATAATCGGAATGACGGATGAAGCATAACTCATCAGAACAACCGGAATCGTCAGGAAGGTCAGACTCTCACCGGAAGCTTGCAGGGCGACGATCGACGGATAGACGAGCGCTCCCCCGATAATCATTCCGATATACGGATTGCCGCCGAATTTTTTCGCCGCCGAATGTCCGAGAACGACCGGCAGGAAGTAAAACAGAGCATCCGCCGTCGCGTTCAAGACGATGTACGTGCCCATCGTCGGTGTCAATAAGCCGGTCGCAACAAGAATCGCGAGCAATCCTTTTAATAATCCGCTTCCTGCCATCGGTCCGAGGATCGGTGTAAAGATACCGGCAATCGTATCGATGAAGCGGTTGAATAAACTGGTCTTTTCCGTCTCTTCCGACGTTTCCTGACCGATTCCGTGCAGTTCGTTGTAGACGTCGCCGACATGGTTGCCTATGACGACCTGGAACTGACCGCCGCTCTTGACGACGGTGATGATACCGTCGACCTGTTTTAACGCTTCGGCATCAGCTTTTTGTTCATCCTTTAGTTTGAAACGTAACCGTGTCGCGCAATGGAAGACGGTCTTGACGTTGTCTTCGCCCCCGACCAATCGGACGATAACTTGTGCAAGTGTTTGATATTTGCCCACCTGACTCACTCCATTCATGATTTTTTGGAATAAAAAAACCTAAACGACGACAAGTGAAAACCACCTGTAATCATTTAGGTTTGGCCCGCTGCTGCGGTAACCATCCTTAGGATTGATTCTGTTTCATGAGATTTTCGATATGAATCATCAAGTAAAGCCGTTCATCTTTTGAAACCGTGTAGTCATACTTCCCAGTAATCAGATTAGCGATTTTTTCGACACACTCAAACGCTTTCGGATAACGGGATTTGACCATTTCATACAATTCTTCATCTCCGCCCGGGTTCAGCTTCTTCTTGGAGACGATTCGCTGAACAAAAAACTTGAGATGGGTTAAAAAGCGGCCGTACGCGTGAGACTCTTCATCCAGTTCGACCTGGAAATGATAGGTGATGATCGTCATGATTGCTTGCGTCGCCTTCGTCATCTCGGTGACGATGTGTAAACTTTCGCCTTTGACGCCGGACATCGAGGCATTGACCAGATGCAACGCAATCGAGACCGCCTCCTCTTCGTCGAGATTGACGCCATGCCGTTCATTGATCAGCCGGACCGCTTCTTTGCCGGCCGCAAACTCCGGACCATAAAACCGTTTGACTTCCCAGACGAGCGGATTCCGGATCATGATTCCGTCTGCATATCGTGACAGTGCGTAGTGGATATGATCGGCCAGTGTCACGTACACCGTATCATGCAGCGATTTATTGAGTCTGGCTTCGGCCATCTTGACGATTTCCTTGACCGTCTCGATTTCAGCCTGCGGCATCTCGTTCAAAAAATCGATGAATCGTTCCCGGCTCTCTTTACTCTCGAGCGTAAAGACTTTTTCGATTCTCGATTCGTCAATTACATCGCCCATTCGTTTTTGAAATGCGATTCCCCGCCCCATGACCACATGTTCCTGTCCGTTCGATTCAATCGCCACGACATTGTTATTGAAGACTTTCACGATTTGCACGGAACCCCTCACCTCCACCCTTAGAGCATCGTATTGAAAAGAAAAAACCTAAATTCATATCCATCGCCGCAACACGCAACAGATATCAATTTAGGTTTTGCCTGCTTTCGCAGTAACAATCCTGATTGGTTTATTCTTTTCATTACTAGAATACGATGGAATGGATGCTGCGTCAATCCTTTTTATGAAGCGCTTTCAAAATATATTTTGAAACAGAAAAAACAAGCACTCCTTGAGACACAGAGCGCTTGCTTCAACTGTTAGGACAACTGTTTCAAGATCAGTTTCACTTGCTGGATTTGGTAGTTCTCGACGTGTAACAGTTCGAGATCGTACGCCTCTGTCTCATACCGTTCCCCGACCTGATAGTCCGTTCCTTTTGCCTGGATGAACCCGGCAATCGTATCGATTTCGTCCGCATCAGGAAACGTCAGGTTAAAGCGCTCAACTAAATCTGCGAGGAGAACTGTTCCCGACAGTTGGTATTCCGTCTTTGAAATCGTTTCGATATCAGCCTGTTCATCTTCATCAAACTCATCGCGGATCTCACCGACGATTTCTTCAAGCAAGTCCTCCATCGCAATCATGCCGGCAGTCCCGCCGTATTCGTCGATGACGAGCGCGATGTGGGAACGCGTCACCTTCATCTTCAGCAACGTTTCCTGAAGCGGTGTGATTTCCGATACAGCGGGAATGTCTTTCAGATACTTTCGTAAATCCCGCTGTTGATCGTTTGCCTGATCCGTCAGGACTTCCTTGACGTTGACGTAGCCGATGATTTTGTCTTTATCGAAATCTTCAATGACCGGATAACGCGTGTACTGATTGTCGGTCATGACCTGCAGGATTTCCGTCCACGTCATGCTGAGCGAGAGCGTCGTCACGTTCATCCGCGGCACCATGATGTCTTTCGTCACCCGCTCATCAAACGCAAACACGTTTTGCATCAAGGCGAGTTCCGTCTGATTGATTTCACCGCTCTTAAAGCTTTGCGACATGATGATTTTCAACTCTTCTTCCGAGTGGGCTTGTTCGTGTCCTGCCGGCTGAACGCCGAACAGACGTAAGAAAATCCGGGCCGAACCGTTCATGACCCAGATGAACGGGTACATGATTTTACCGAACACATATAACGCCGGCGCAAGGAGTAATGTCATCCGTTCTGCATACTGGATCGCCAGTGTCTTTGGTGCGAGCTCTCCGATGACGACGTGCAGGAATGTGACCGAAACGAAAGCAATCGTGTACGACAGGATCGTCGACAGCGCCGCAGCGACACCAAATTCATCGAACACCGGTCCGAGCAACTTTTCGACGGTCGGTTTCCCGAGTGCTCCAAGACCGAGTGCCGTAATTGTGATTCCGAGCTGACAGGCGGACAGATAGTAGTCCAAATCACTGGCGACTTTTTTTGCCAGGACCGCGCCCTTATTTCCTTCCTGAATCATTTGATCAAGCCGCGACATCCGAACCTTGACGACCGCAAACTCCGAGCCGACGAAAAACGCCGTTAAGACAATCAACAATACAAGCAACGCCAAATTCAATACCAACAATATGTCCAATCCATTCCCCTGAGACAGGGGGTCACCTCCGGTAAAATAGTTTGAATCGTAAAATGATTCCTGCATTTGAACCGTACAGTAAAACGTTATGGTTATTATAGTATCGGATGACCTTCAAATTGGCAACTGTTTTGAATCGTATTTTTCGATTAATTATCAGAATAATCGGATTACAGTTTCTAAAAGGAGTACTTTTGATACTAGGTTTCTTTTGTCCGGATAGCGGCAATATAAGAGCTATGCACATCAACATCTCAAGTTTAAACAGTTCAAATCAAAGTTTCTTGAAGTCAAGTGATGTACGTAAAATCGTAAGTGGAGAGGTAGTGGATTTTTATGGAAAAAACAAGAAAAGGTTTCTCGTCGTACTTGCGACCGGAAGCAGATGGTGCAGGTCGAAACATTTCCTGGAGCTCAATCATCGCCGGAGTCGTATCATTTTTCGCACTTTTAATTACATTCAGTTTAATCGGTTCAGCCATCGGCTTTGGTGTCACGGACGTCACGTCCGATAAACCGTTTGACGGCGTCGGCATCGGGTTAGCCATCTGGGCGATTCTCTCACTCTTGATCTCATTGTTCGTCGCCGGCTTCGTTTCCGGTGTGACATCATCGCGTGCCGGACTCGTTCACGGGTTCCTCACATGGTCGACAAGTGTCATTCTCTTGTTCGCTTTGTTGACATTCACGACAATCAACACGTTCCAAACAGTCGGTTCTGTGCTTGGTACAGTCGGTGGTGCAGCAGGTCAAGGTGTCGGCGCCATCGCCAGCACAACATCAGACGCTGTCTCAAAAGGATTCAGCTCAGTGACGGATAACGTCTCAAACGTCGATACAAAAGAACTTGAAGGAAATGTCGATGAGATTCTGAAAGATACAGACATTCCGGAATTACAACCGAACTACTTGCAAGGGCAGCTCGATGCCGTCAAAGATGACGCAACAGCAGCCGGTAAAGACGTTTTAACAAAACCGGATGACTTCGACAAAATCGTCAGCGATCTCGGTGACAAATTGACAGCACGTTCAGAAAAAATCCAAAAATCAGTCGATGAAGATAAAATCGCTGAAGCCGTTGCTCAAAACACAGACCTTTCACAAGCAGAGGCTGACAAAGCAACGAAAAATATCGTTGACGGTTTAAACCAGGCAACAAGCGAAACAAGCAAACAAATCGAAAACGCAAAACAAACACTTGATGAAACATCAGCTGATCTCAAGAAAACAGTTGAAGATGTTCGTGTTCAAACAGAACAAGCGACACAAACAGCATCTAAAGTTTCAATCTGGGGCTTCGTCGCTCTCATCTTAACGATGATCGTGACATCAATCGCCGGCATCACAGGTTCACGTGTTGCTTCACGCGGTCGTATCGCCAACAAATAATTAAATGTTTGCAGCCGAAGGTCCTAGCGACCTTCGGCTTTTTTGTTTGACAATCGTTTTAAATCTGTTAGGCTGTTAACTAACGACCGTTAGGAAGGTGACGAAATGAAAGCTTCATTATTATTACAAACGGCCCTGCGGCACTTTGCCCAGCATGGTTATGAAGGAGCGTCCTTACAGGAGATCGCGCAGGACGTCGGCATCAAGAAACCATCGATTTACGCGCATTACCGCGGAAAAGATGATTTATTTTTGACAGCGATGCGTTACGCCCTCGACACACAAAAAACGCATCTCGCCACGTACTTTATCTCGACCCGTCATCTGTCACTCGAGCAGAGTCTGAAAGGTTTTTTTGACTGGTTCCTCGAGGAGAGCACCCAAAATGATCAGCTGAAGTTCATTTTACGGATTGCTTATTTTCCGCCCGTCAAACTCGAACGGGAAGTGACGGATTTGATTAATCCGTTTTTTGATACGATGCAACGCCATTTGACGCGTTTGTTACGGGAACGCAATCGGACGGAACAGATTTTATATTCGGATGATTATGCCAGTGCCGCCCTCGCCTATTTGACGGTGACGGAAGGGACGATGACCGAGTTCGTGTTCAATGGCGTCGCCGCGTATGAACGGCGTTTCACCGCCGTTTGGCCGATTTTTTGGCGCGGACTTGTCCGCTGATGATTTAAACTACAGAAACAGAGGAATTCACCATGCAAAACAACAAATTGATCTTAGGCACCCTGTTGCTTAACCTGTTTATCGCCTTTCTAGGGATTGGTCTTGTCATTCCCGTCACGCCGACCATCATGAACGAGCTGAACATTTCCGGTTCGACCGTCGGTTACATGGTCTCGGCATTCGCCTTTGCCCAGCTTGTATTATCTCCGCTCGCCGGCCGGGCCGTCGACAAGTACGGCCGCAAGCCGATGATCATCATCGGTCTGTTCATCTTCAGCATGTCGGAACTGCTGTTTGGTCTTGGTCAATCGGTCGAAGTCTTATTTGCGTCGCGGATTTTGGGCGGTGTCAGTGCCGCCTTCATCATGCCGGCCGTCACGGCGTTCATCGCTGATATTACGACAAACGAAACCCGTCCGAAAGCCCTCGGCTATATGTCGGCGGCGATTTCGACCGGATTCATCATCGGACCGGGCATCGGCGGTTTCCTGGCCGACATCGGAACGCGGATGCCGTTTTTCTTTGCCGCCGCATTTGGACTCACGGCAATGATCTTGTCCGTCTTTACATTACGCGAACCGGAACGGCATTATGAACAGACAACGATTCCCCAGCAGAAGACCGGTTTCCGGAAAGTCTTTTCACCGCTCTACTTCATCGCTTTTATGGTGCTGCTGATTTCTTCATTCGGACTCGCGTCGTTTGAGTCACTGTTTGCCCTGTTCGTCGACCGGAAGTTTGGCTTCACGGCAAAAGATATCGCGCTCGCGATTTCACTCGGAGCAATCGTCGGTGTCATCGTCCAGGTCGGGTTATTTGAGCGACTGACGCGCTGGTTCGGTGAGATTCGTCTGATCCGCTACAGCCTGATTGGTTCGACCCTGCTCGTCCTCGTCATGACCTACGTAACGAGTTACCTTGCGATTATTCTCGTGACGATGGTCGTCTTCGTCGGCTTTGACTTGATGCGCCCTGCCGTCACGACGTATCTGTCGAAGATTGCCGGAAACGAACAAGGTTTCGTCGGCGGAATGAACTCGATGTTTACGAGTATCGGAAATATTCTCGGACCAATCATCGGTGGGATCCTGTTTGACGTCGATCTCAACTATCCGTTTTATTTCGCGACCGTCATGCTTGCCATCGGCATCGCCCTGACGTTCGTCTGGCGGGAACAACAGCCGGCTGATCTGACGGCTGAAGAAAAAACATCATGACAAAAGGCCCGCACGTGTTACGTATTCTTAAAGGAATTCGTGTCCGTTCGGGCCTTTTTTGAATTGTGATTGTCAAACAAGCAGATTAGCCAGATTTTTCAGATCGGAAACAACATACGTTGCGACAGTTTGATCCGCCGGCATGTCCGCAATCAGGCAGGAGTCAATTCCAGCTTGATGTCCCGATAGTACGTCAAGTTCTCGGTCACCAATCATGATGGTTTCAGCTGGTTCCATCTGATAGTGTTTCATCAGATACTGAATTGCGGCCGGATCCGGCTTTCGGGCAAATCCCCGCTCGGCCGTCACTACATCCCGGAAGACCCCGGTCAATCCGTTCGCCTGTAACAGTTTAAACGTCGATGCTCCGCGATGCGTCAGGATGTAGTTGTGTCCGTCATGTTTTTGAATGGAGCGGCAGAGCTGCGATATGTCGGTAAACGGTTGAGCCGATTTAAGTTCTGCCTGTGCTTTTTGTTCTTTGAACTGTGAAATCGTGTCCGCATCAAGGCCATACTTTTCATAGGCCGTTTTCGCCGAGATTTTCATCGCTTCAAAAATCGACTCAATCGCAACATTCTGTCCCTGCCTGCGTAACGTCTCCTGCAAGACAGTAGCCATGACCGGATAGGTATCAAACAGCGTCCCGTCAAAATCCCAAATTACATGCCGGTACATGGAATCGCCTCCTGCCGGACAATCCAGTCCTGTACTCGGGTCAGTTTATCCGTTTCCGGATTTTTCAAATAGTCGAAGGCTTTTAAGACAAGCGGTGACGCGTTCGACGCTTCGACGTCCGTCCGGCTGACCCAGGACGAACCGGTCGAATCCTGCCCGTCAAATGTCTTTGGTACAGACCGTTCCCCAACTGCTTCTAACACGCGGAAAAATACGCCGATATGATGCAGATGCGACGCCCGGTGCCAGTCGGACTGAAGGAAAAATTCAAACGTTCCAAGCAACTGTTTGGAACGGACCGTCAGCCCGGTTTCCTCTTGGAATTCACGGTCCAGCGCGTCCGGCAACGTCTCGAAATCTTCCAGACTCCCACCCGGCAAATCATACCGGTACGTGTACGGTCCACCCTGCTTATGAATGACGAGCAGTTTTCCTTCATTATAATAGATGCCGTATGTACCGAATGCCCGGTGAAATGTCGGTTCGTTTGTATTCATGATTCATCCTCCCTCATATACGTTGTTAACCATCGCTCGACCGATTGTAACGTCCCTTCTAAATGGCCGCCGAACGTAGGATCACTTTCCGTTCCAAGCAGCGTGACCTTGTCCTGCAACGCATCTTCCAGTCGAATCGGTCGATAGTCCGGAAAATCGGTTAACGGTTCAGCATCTGCTTTCACTGCCGTCTCCGGTTCCTTTGCCCAATCCTGATACAAAACGGCAATCGGATGACCGGCTTCCTCTCCGAATAAACGGATCAACTGTTCGATGACCTGCCGCTTTACTGCTGTTTCTCCAAGCGTTGCACGCTCCGTTGCCGTCAGGCGGAAAAATCCGAATAGGGCTCCGGGGCCGGTCGGCGGTGACGCATCATGGATTTCCTGCAGCACACCGGACCAGCTGATGGCGAAACCGGATCGACCGCTTTGCCGCCAAAATGGGGTATCGTACACGGCGACCACCTTCGCTTGCCCGGCCATCCAGGTTGGTGTTGTCCTCAGTTGATCGTGCACGGATTCTGGTAAAGCGGGACGCCATTGGATCAGTCCGCTGAGTCGCGGCGGGAGTGTCACGATAACGTGATCAAACGTTTGCCGGATTCGGCTCCCACTCTGCTCCATCGTCAGTTCAACCTGATCCGTTGCCTCAATCGCCGTCACACGGTGCGCCAGTTGAATCGTTCCGGGATGCAGCCGTTCCGCCAGCGCCTCCGTCACGCTGTGCATTCCGTTTACCAGTCTGTGCGATAAAACCGTTTGACCGTCCGGTAACCGGTGTTGTTCGACTTGCCCCGGTGACCGTTCGAGCATCATCGTCCCTTCGATCGCCTGAACAAGGACCGGCAGTTGCAGACTCTCAATCAGCGTCGTCATCAACCGTTCTGTTTCCGGCCAATACCAGGTCGGTCCGAGATCAAACGCATAGGACTGATCTTTAAGCGTCACCGTTTTCGTCAGGACCCGGCCGCCGATCCGGTCACGTGCTTCAAAAATCGTGACCTCATCTCCCCTTTCCTGCAGACGCGAAGCGGTGTACAAGCCGGTCAGACCGGCACCGACGACAGCGATTCGTGGCATGTTGATCCCTTCTTTCCAGTGATTTCCTTCTCAGTGTACCGAAAAACAATTCGACCGCCTACTCTTTAACATAAGCAAACAAAAAAAACAGAGCGTCATCCGACACTCTGTTCGTCGTTCCTTAGGATGATTGCATATGTTGCCAGTCGTCTTCATCAAAGATCGACTGGACCCATTCGGTGGAAACATATAATGATTTGGCGATGGCTTCGTCGGATTTCCCGAGTTTACGTAGCAAATGGACGATTCGAATCCTTCGCTCGAGTTCACGCTCGTCAGGTAACAATTCCGGCATCATGTCGGCGCCTCCTTTCTCTCTTTAAGCCAACCGTCATCGTTTTGTCTAAGTTACCCGTTTATCGGTTGAATATTCCGATAATTCAAGAGGTTCGATGATTTTTGATAAAGAGTCTCAAAAAAGTAACAGTATGTTTTTCGTTTAAATGTAAAACAGACTTTACAAAAAGTAAAACACACTTTACAATTCAAGTATCAATTAATGAAGGAGAAACTGTGATGAAGCTGACGAACCGGGTTAAATCGTTGCGCAGCAGCAACGGATGGACGCAGGAACAATTTGCTCAGATGATCGGTGTTACACGTCAAACCATCATTTCGCTTGAAAAAGGCAGTTACACCCCATCTCTGTTGCTTGCGATGCAGATTGCACGGGTGTTCGAGCGTCCGGTCGAATCGATTTTCTACTTGGAGGAGGAATCGGAATGAAACGTGTCATCATTCAATCGTGTTTAAACATTTGTATGTATTTTCTGGCAGCTGTTTTCATTAGTTCTATTCACGATCAACTAAATGTTTTTCAAAATGATCCGGTCAAAGGAACCGGCTTCAATCTGACACTGGACCTTTCCATTATTCTTCCTGTCATACTGATCGCAATTGGTCTTTCGGTCACCGGCTACTGGATGCGAACAGATAAGAAGAGTTCTTTTTCCAAGTGGTCGTCGTCGACTACAGAGTTTTCTGATCAAGATGAACGGGAAGAAGTGATCACAGGAAAGGCAACACGCGCCGCCTATGTGACTTTTTTAATTACTTTACCCGCTCTAATGATTTGCTTTTTATTTGATGTTCCGCTGATGTCGATTTTTCCAAACTTTTCATTTTACGCCATTGCGCTCGTCTTAACAGCAGGAACGCTTTCCTATATGGCGGCCTGGGTCTATCATTACCAACGCTAAACACTCATAAATGCTTTACGAAAAAGTACTGGGTCTGTCCTTCCGCCGGATGATCGGGCAGACGACCGTATTCCTCGAATCCGAGTTTTTCATAAAAGCCCGGTGCCTGAAAGCTGAACGTATCAAGCAAGATCTTACTGCATGATTTTTCTTCGGCAATCGATTCGATTTTTGCCATCAGCTGTTTTCCGGTACCGCCGATTCGGTTTTCCGGGTCGACCCACAAAAAGTGCACCTGCAGATGATTCCACACATAACTTGCCGTAACACCGCCGAGGAGTTGCTCGTCTTCATCCCATGCCAAAAAGCAATATGATTCCGTTTCCGTAAAGAGCGTTGCCGGAACGTGTTGTCGGTTATAAGCAATCAGTTGCTCCCGGATCCATTGCCCATCTTCCGTCGTACCGCTTGTGATTTCCATCATTCAAAACCCCCGATTGAAATGTTTTACAATACGTTCTCATCATATCATGGAGAGAAAAGAAAAAGAGGCGCCGCTTGGCACCTCTTTTTTTTACTTCTTAAATTCTTTTTCTGTACCATCGGCAAACTCGATCTCGATTTCAAGACGGGTCGCGTCATTGATGCCAAAGACTTTCTCGACTTGAGCAATCGCGTCATCATTTGACGTATCGGCATCAAGGTTCAGTTCGTCGAGCTTGGCATCCAGCGTCTTCATCGCTTCATTGCCTTGCGCCTGCTCACCGTTCATCTTGTAATCGGCTTCCGTCCCGTCGTTATCACGGTCATAACTAATGTCGACGGCGTCCATCATGTCCGAAGTATCTGCCTCGACTGACAGACTGACGAATCCGTAATCTTTGTCGGCATTGTCCGTCACTGTATCCTGATCTTGTGTACCTGACGTATCGTCGTTCATCGTGCTGTCATCCGTCATCGAATTATCATTTGTCGTTGTCGTTTCCTCGACTTTTTCAGTTTCCTGATTGTCCGAATTGCCGCATCCTGCGGCAAACAGGGCAAGACCAAGAACCGGTACCAAATATGTCTTCTTCATTAGAATGACCCCCTCTTTTTTTGACTATCCCCTGGGTCAAGACACATAAATCATTTTAATGTGCGATTTCAGAAAAAGATTCACTCGTCACTTCACAATCAAAACCGGACCTTTGACGCGTTTGGCAATCTTATGACTGACACTACCGAGCATCATCTCCTACAGACTGTTTAACCCCCGGCTGCCGATAATCGTTAAATCGACCTGCTTTTGATTGGCGTGATCCACAATTGTCGGACCCGGCTCACCGCGAAGAATCGTCACGTAATAGGAGACATCCGCTGCTTCGAGCTTTTCTTCGACCGGTGCCAGTCTTTTTCTGCGGGCCACTTCAAGCCCTGCCGTTCCTTCCGTATGCAGGACATCGTCTTTAATTTTTCCAAAATCGGCGACGAAAACGACTTCCACCTGACTGTCCGGACTGAGCTGGGCAATCTTAATTGCTTCTTCCGCCGCCCGGACGGAATGGTCCGAACCGTCGACGGCTAATAAGATATGTTGATACATAACCGTTCCCCCTTAACTCAATGTGTGGAAATTTTCGGGATCGGATCCTGATGAACCGCCAACCGATCAATCAGTTTCTTACTTTCCGGATTCAATCCAATCAGTTCGACTTTGTTTTGATTCGCCATCAAGCGGAGCATCACCTTGTCAATCGTTCCGACGGCCGAATCATCCCAAATTTGGGTGCTGCTGAAATCAATCCGGATTTGTTGGTTCGTCCCCTCATAATCAAACGAAGCGATGAAATGATCAACCGACGCGAAGAATAACGGACCTTTGACGGTATATACCGTTTTTCCGGACGTTATCTGTTGCTTGATCTTGATTTTCGAGACTTTGGCGACAAAGAACAGGGCACTTAACACGACACCTGCCATGACGCCGATTGACAGATCATGTGTGGCAACGACGATGCTGACTGTCGCGAGCATCACGAAGGCATCGGCTTTCGGAGCTTTACGGAGATACGTAAACGACGACCAGTCAAACGTGCCAATTGAGACCATGATCATGATTCCGACAAGAACCGGCATCGGAATTTGAACGACCCAGTTTCCGAGGACGATGATCAAAAACATCAGGAACAGCCCGGCGATAAGTGTCGACAGCCGCCCACGTCCTCCTGACTTGACGTTGATGACCGATTGACCGATCATCGCGCAACCCGCCATTCCGCCGAAGAAACCGGTGATGAAGTTCGCAATCCCCTGCCCGCGGGCTTCCTTGTTTTTTTCGCTTTCCGTGCCCGTCATATCGTCGACGATCGTCGCCGTCAGCAATGATTCCAGCAAACCGACAATCGCGAGTGCCAGTGAGTACGGGAAAATGATTTGAAGCGTCTCGATGTTCAACGGGACGTCCGGTAAGAAAAACGACGGTAATGACCGTTGAATCGTTCCGAGATCACCGACCGTCCGCAAATCAATATTCAAGTAGATCGCCGCAATCGTCAGCACGATGATTGCGATCAGCGGTGCCGGGATCGTTTTAAGAAAACGCGGTAACAGATAGACAATCGCCAGCGTAATGGCGACGAAGACGTACGTCATCGTGGAAATCCCGATGAAATGCGGGACTTGGGCCATAAAAATCAGAATCGCCAGTGCATTGACGAACCCGATCATGACGGCACGCGGAATGAATTTCATGACCCGTGCAATCTTGAAGACCCCAAAGAGAATTTGAATGACTCCGGTTAAGATCGTTGCAGCAAGCAGATAATCGAGTCCGTGCTCCTTGACGAGCGGAACCATCAACAGGGCCATCGCACCGGTCGCTGCTGAAATCATCCCCGGCCGGCCACCAACAAAGGCAATGATGACAGCGATACAAAACGAAGCGTATAATCCGACCATCGGATCGACTCCGGCGATGATCGAAAAGGCAATCGCCTCCGGAATTAACGCCAGGGCGACGACGATGCCTGCCAACACATCACCTCTGATATTTGAGAACCACTGTTCTCGTAGACTCATTTTCATTTATTTCTTCCACCTTTCTGTTGAGAACTGTTTCTTTCTCAACATCCTGTCCTGTTTTGAATATCCACAGTCTAGCACCATTAGTTTCAAAAAGGAACAATTTTGGTCTCATTTATTTTGCAACAATCAACTTAACCGTATGAAAAAGGAGTTCATCCGAATCGATGAACTCCTTTTCGCGTATCTTATTTAGTTGCGTCAGTCCGCCAGACATTTCTTGCAGTGTTGGTAATTTTTGTTGCCGCCGGATAAGTTACAGACATCCGTAAACCCAAGGTTCTTGAGCACGTTTTGCGCGGCGTTCCCGGTTACCCCCTTGTTGCAGTAAACGATTGTCGGCAACGTCGCATCAAGTTCTTTCGCCCGTGTCCGCAACTCGCCGAGCGGAATATGAATCGCACCGTCGACGTGATTTTTTTCGAACTGTGTTTTCGAACGGGTGTCGATGATTTGGAACGACTTGCCGCCGGCGACTTGTTCGATCAACTCATTTGGTGTCATCAAACGGGCTGTTTTTTTAATGGCATTGTCGAGTGCCATCCCGGTATAGAGCACCGGATCCTTTGTCGTCGCAAACGGTGGCGCATAGGCGAGATCGAGATGGAACAGATCCTCCGCCTTTGCCTTGAATGTAATCGCCGTCGCGAGGACATCAATCCGTTTGTCGACCCCTTGCGGACCAACGATTTGTGCCCCGAGGACACGGCCCGTTGCCCGGTCAGCAATCGCCTTGATGACCATCTCTTTTCCGCCCATGTATTCCGGACGATCCGGTTTAATATTATGGAGGACTTCAATGTCATATCCGGCTTCCCGCGCTTCTTTTTCCGTCAAACCGGTCTGCGCGACCGTCAGATCAAACGCTTTGAAGATGCCGGTTCCAAGAATCCCTCGGTGTTCCGCTGCTTCCCCGGTGATGACCATCCCGGCAATCCGGCCCATTTTGTTGGCGGTCGAACCAAGTGGGCGGTAAATCGCTTCTCCGGTAATGACGGAGAAACTTTCCGCGACGTCGCCGACGGCATAAACATCGGTCAGACTCGTCTGCATCTTCCGGTTGACGGCAATCGCACCCGTCTGCCCGATTTCAACACCAATCTGTTTCGCGAGTTCGGTATTCGGTTTCACTCCGACCGACAGGATGACGAGATCTGTTGCAATCGACTTGCCGCTCTCGAGCGCCACTTCCGTTACACGCTCCGTCCCGTTGAATGCCGTCACCGATTCACCAAGCATCAACTCGACACCTTTATCTTCTAAATGATCAGCAACCCGCTCCGCCATATCGCGGTCAAGCGGCGGCATGACTTGCGGCAGGCGTTCGACGAGCGTCACCTGAATCCCGCGGTACGTCAGTTGCTCCGCCATTTCAAGACCGATGAAGCCGCCACCGACGATCGTTGCCGTCTTTGGATCATGCTGTTCGATGTACGAGCGGATCGCATCGGCATTCCGGACATTGCGAACCGTAAAGACGTTGTCGTGATCAACACCCGGGAGCGGTGGGACGATGCTTGACGCACCGGTCGCAAGCACCAGTGTATCGTACGTATCGGTAAACTTGTCACCGGTCGCCAGATTAACGATGGTTGCCGTCTTCGTTGCGTGATCAATCGATTCGACTTCGTGCCGCGTATGGATGTCGATGTTATAGCGTTTTTTGAAAAATGCCGCATCGCGTGGTGTCAATTCGTCGATGTCGGCAATTTCCCCGCCGACGAAGTATGGAATTCCACAACCGGAATAGGAGATGTCATGATCGCGGTCATAAATCGTAATCTGTAAATCTTCACTGTTCCGACGTGCTTTTGCACCAACCGATGTCCCGGCAGCAACTGAACCAATGATCAACAATTTCATGTAAGTGTCCTCCTGAAAATTAATAAAGTAACAAACTGATGTACAATCCGAGCAACGTAATCGCAAGCGTTGGAATCGTCAGAATCGTACCGATTTTAAAGTATTGTCCCCAGCCGATCTTGACACCTTTTGAGCGCAAAACGTGCAACCAGAGTAAGGTCGCCAAACTTCCGATCGGTGTAATTTTTGGACCTAAGTCGGATCCGATGACGTTGGCATAAATCAAGGCTTCCCGGATGATTCCGGTCGTTTGACTGAGATCGATCGCCAGTGCATCAATCATCACGGTCGGCATATTGTTCATGATCGACGACAGAACAGCGGCAAGGAAGCCCATCCCGAATGTCGCACCGGCAATCGTCGTCGCAAAACTGTCGATGACATCTGCGAGAACTTGCGTCAATCCAGCATTTTGCAGACCATAGACAACGATATACATCCCAAGCGAGAAGAAGACGATCGCCCACGGTGCGCCGGCGATGACTTTTTTCGTCGGTACGCTTGGTGAACGACGTGCCATCAAGAGGAAGAACAGGGCGATGACACCGGCAACGAGACTGACCGGAATGCCGATCAAGTCACTTGTGAAATAGCCGACGACAAGCAATACGAGTACCAGCCACGATAACTTGAACATCCGCTGATCCTTGATTGCTGTATGTGGGGCGACGAGTTGCGTCACATCATAGGTCTTCGGAATACTTTTGCGGAAGTACAAATACAACACAAGCAGACTGCCGATGACGGAAAAGACGTTGACGAACACCATACGCGACGCATATTCCGTAAAGCCGATGTCAAAGAAGTCGGCCGAGACGATATTGACGAGGTTTGAGACGACGAACGGCAGACTCGCCGTGTCCGCAATGAAGCCGGAAGCAAAGACGTACGCCAAAACGACATAATCCGGTAATTTTAAGTAGCGGACAATTGCGAGAACGATCGGCGTCAAAATCAACGCTGCGCCGTCATTCGCAAACAAGGCCGCCACAATGGCACCAAGCAGTGTCAGATAGACAAACAGTTTGACACCGCCGCCTTTGGCGATCCGTGCCATATGAAGCGCCGCCCATTCGAAGAAGCCGATTTCGTCTAAAATCAACGAGATGATGATCAGAGCGATAAAGGTAAATGTCGCGTTCCAGATGATACCCCAGACAGTCGAGACATCATCCAGGTTCACAACGCCGGTCAGTAAGGCAATCAATGCCATCCCCATGGCGGAGTAGCCGATGCCGAGACCTTTTGGTTGTTTGATGATTAAGAATAACGTGATCAGGAAAATTCCGATCGCAAGTAGATGTGTGCCGGTCAATGCGTTCACTTCATTTCTCTGTTAATTTTTCTTTTTCTGTACATAACCAATCTGTTATGTTCAAAATCGCTTTATTTCTGACTTAACACTGTTTCCGTTGAACATCCGGTAAAGGAGTTGTCGTTAAGATGGTCAGCAGCAATGCATACCGGGGATGATCCGGATTGAGACGAAAATACGTCCACTGCCGTTCACGACGTTCCAAAATCAAATGCGCCTGCCGTAACAATTTTAAGTGCCGGCTCACGGCCGGTTGTGAAATGGCAAACAGTTCAACAAAATCACAGACACAATGTTCGCGGACTGCCAAACGACGCAGGATTTCAAGACGTGTTCCATCACTAAGCAATTTCAGGAACTGACTCATCTCATCGACCGGTGTCACGGTTAGAGTCATGGGAAGACCTCCTTTTTTTAGAGTAAACAATAAGAAAATCGTCAGTCGACAGTTGCAGACGGACGATTTATATATAACCACTTTATTATATAACCTTTTTGTTATGCAATCCTTTTTTTGACTGGCGCCGGACAAAACGCGGATACAGCTGATTGACTGTCAAAAAGTAGACAAAAAAGACAGTGAAGTAAAAATTGATGAATTTTTTCATTTCTTCGGTACTCAGCCAGATTGATTCATCGTACATCAACCGTCCCGATGCCGTGATGACGACAGGATGCGTCGCAAGCGTCAGACCAATCAGGACGAATAAGCAAACACCAAGATCATTGAGCCAGACTTGGGTGCTGCCTTTTGGATTATGAAACATCCAATCCCTCCTTTATTTTGGAATCGTTTCAGCCAGTTCCAGTAAAATCCCATCCGGTCCCCGCACATAACAAAGACGGTATGTTTCTCCAAACTGTTTGACCGGATGAATGGCTGTATATCCCTGCTGTTCTACAAGCCGGATCATTTCGTCAAGCGACTCGACGTTGAGGCAAAGATGACGAAGACCCCTTGAGTAGACTTCGTTAGATGACGGATGAGAATCAACCGGTGACTGATAGTGAACGAGTTCAAGCCAGGTCTCTCCATTCGGAATACCGAGTGCGACACACGTTGTTTTCGCTTCATGCAGACCCGTCACCCGGTCGAGTTGCGGTCCGGACGCCTCCCATTCACCTTTGACGACGAATCCCAGGCTGACGAAAAAACGTGTTGCCTCTACAAGGTCCAAGACGTTAATGCTGACATGATCCATCCGGTTGATGTTCATACCCGGTTTTCCTGTTTACGTTCTTGCCGGCTCGCCTGATAGACCGGTTTTAATAATGAGAAGATCCGTCCGTCATGCGACGTTCCGCCTTGAAACAGGTAGCCACGCAACACCCCTTCTTCTTCAAATCCGATTCGCGTCAACAGCTAGACTGATGCTTCATTTTCTACAAAGGTCACCGCCCCCATCCGGTACAAACCGAGTGTCTCGAACGCGTATGTCAAGACAGCTTCAATCGCTTCCGCCGCGTAGCCGCGCCGCCAGTGTGCCGGATCAAGTTCAAAGCCGATTTCCGCCTTTTTACTGTACAGACTGAGATGATTCAGTCCGATGGTGCCGATGAACGTTCCACTGTCACGGGTGACGATCCCCCAGCGGATGCCTTGCCGGCTGGCAAAGGTGTGTTTAAACGAACCGATGATGTTCAAAGCATCGTCTTGTTTCTGAAGCGAATCCATCCCGTAAAAGCGGGTGACGTCCTCGTTCGACAGAATGCAAAAGATGGCCGGCGCGTGTTCGTCTGTGACTTCAATCAGTTGCAGTCGTGCAGTTTTTAGTATTGGAAAAGGCATAGGGGATTCCTCCAGTATTTAAATTTGTAAGTTATGTACTGATACTTAACTGTTTAATATTTGTATCCTAGTCATGCTTTAAGTGCTTGAATTCATGCGTGTCGTTTTTATTGTGAAATCCACTCAATTCCACACGTCCTTCGAGATTGACCTTATACTCATACGCAGCATCCGGTTCGTTTTGAAAGGGTACGGTCGAGATGGTCCACTTTTCGCCCGGAAATTCCTTCGCGAGATATGGTTTGACGACTGTCACGTTTTTCTGAATCTGCGCCTTGATGTCTTCCTCATCCGGCTGATTCATTAAAAAACTGCCGAACATCAGACAGAGCACTCCTGCAGTCATCAAAGCCAGCATACGCTTTTTTCCCGTCTTCACTAAGCCGAACACTACAATCGGAAGCACAATCAAACCGAATATCTCGTAAAGAATCCATTCAATGAGTTCATGTGGTCCCATATCCGTAACCTCCTTTTCTCTATTGCTACTTATTATCGTTCCTTTTTCAAAATCCCTGCTTTTTCCATAAAAAAACAGGTACCTATTTTAGGTACCTGCTTGATTCATTACACGTTAAAACGGCTCGACAATCGTTTTAAATCTTCCGCCATCGTCGCCAGTGATTGTGACGCTGACGAGATTTCCTGCATCGATGCCATCTGTTCTTCCGTCGAAGCCGAGATGTTTTCCGTTCCGGCGGCCGTACTTTCCGTCACGCCTTGAATCTCGCGCATGATCGCAGAAATCTGTTCGCTTCCGGCTGCCATTTCCTGCACAGCGCCGGACACTTCCTCGACTTGCCCTGTCACTTCGCTAATCGAACGTTCGATCGCCTGGAATGAAGCACTCGCTTCACCGGCCACTTGAATTCCGTTCGTCATCTCAGTCGTCACCTTTTCCATCGAAACAACGGATTGTTCTGTTTCCTGTCGGATAACTTGGATCAAGCTCTCGATCTGCTTCGCCGCAAGAGCAGATTGCTCGGCAAGCGTCTTGACTTCCGCTGCAACGACCGCAAATCCGCGTCCCTGTTCACCGGCACGCGCCGCTTCGATCGCCGCGTTCAGTGCCAACAGATTCGTCTGTGCGGCAATTCCCGTGATCGAATCGGTAATCTGTCCGATTTCCTGCGACCGGTTTCCGAGACCGACGATGACTTGACCGAGTTCCGTGAAATCGGTGTTGATCCGCTCCATCTGTTGACCGAGTTGCCGGACGACTTGTCCGCCGTGCGTGACTTTATCCATCGCGTCACCTGTCGCATCTGTCATCTGTTGCGCGTTACCGGCGACTTGACTGACGCCGGACGTTAAGTCCTGAACAGTCCGTGATGCACCGGAGACTTGGTTCAATTGCTGGCTTGCACCACTCGCGATTTCTTCCATCGTCACGGCGACCATTTCCGTCGCTTTCGTCGTCGCTTCCGCATTCGTGCTTAGCTCATCCGATGCTGTCGCAACGTGTTTTGATGTATCCGTCATCTCAATGATGACCTGGTGAAGTTGCTCCGTCATCGTGTTGAATGATGTCGTCAATTGACCAAGTTCGTCTTTTGAGACGTAATCACCTCGGACCGTTAAATCACCTTCACCCGACTGCTTCATCCACCCTTGCAACGAACGAATCGGTTGTGTGATCAGACGTGTGATGTAAATGGCGAGACCTGCAAACAACATCAGGGCGATGACGAAAATACCAAGCATGATGTAGAACGCAGTTTGTTGTTCCTGCTGGTTCAACGCGTTGATGTCTTTCGCTTGTTTCGTCATCGTCTTCATCAGACTTTTTGCCGAGTTCGCGACGTTCTCCCGAACTTGCTCCAGGTTTTCTGAATAACTCTTATACGCGTCTTCATTTTCATTTCGTGACGCAAAGTCTTGGACCATACTCATACCATTATCATATGCCAGTACATTGTCCTTTAATGTTTCCAATTGCTTACTTGATTGTTCCGTCATCTTGGCTGTACGTTCGTATGTATCTAAAGACGACCGGATTTGCGCTTGACGTGTATCAATTTCGCCTCCCAATTCTTCAATCCGCTTCGGATCCGTCGTTAGAATCATTTCGACCAGAAATGAATCAAGCGCCCGGGTATCAATCCGGATTTGAGCGACTTCCTGGACCGGCAACAGATTTTCCTGATACATCGCTTCCGATGCCTTTGACATCTGATTCAGGAAATAAAGCCCGGCGCTTGCCAGTAAAATCATGGCGATGATTGCTGTCGCAATCAATAGTTGAATCTTTTTACGTACCGTTAAATTTTTCATGTTCTCATCCCTCCATCTCCTTTATCGGTAACTTGTTCAAATTATTCAGTGTTTTTTCATGATTGGCGTGAGCAATGTGTTGTCCTGAGCCCTTGATTACGACAGCGGGTACCGGATTCGATATAATCAGAATCATACAGAAACAAAAGGAGTGAAGTCTGTGCAGTCTGTCTCGAATGAAATCACGCAGTTCCGCGGAACACACTATGACTTCGGCCGCGAACAGGGCCGTTACGTCAAACGCAACCAACTGTTGCATAACCGCGAAGACAATTGGAAAATCCGGGTTCCCCGTTTTCAGGTCGACCCTGTCGAAACGAAAGAGATGTTTCTCCGCTATGCCCCGTATATTTGGGATGAGTTGCTCGGGTTACAGGATGAACTCGAATTATCGCTCGCCGATACACTGCTTCATTTTGGTCACTACCGGGTCGAAGGACCGAGCAGCGGCTGTTCGATCATGACGGGCGATAACTTCCTCGTCCGCAATTATGATTATCATCCGATGACGTACGACGGACGGTTCTCCGTCTTTCAACCGATGGACGGCGGTTCCGCCATCATCGGACCGGCGTCCCGCGTCACCGGACGAATGGACGGAATGAACGAACATGGTCTCGCGATGGGGTACAACTTCATCAACCGCCGTCGTCCGGGAGACGGCTTCGTCAGTTTCATGATTGGACGGATCATCCTCGAGACATGTACGTCGGTCGAAGATGCGATTTCGCTCGTCAAAGAGATGCCGCACCGGGGATCTTTCAGTTATGTCGTCCATGACCGGTCGAACCGGTCATTCGTCATCGAAGCGACAGCCCGTGATATCGAAGTCCGCGAGACGAATCTCTGTACAAATCATTTTGATCTGTTGCAACACGAAAACCGGTTTCATCTCGACGATTCAAAACGCCGGATGATGGAACTGAAGACGCATCAGCATTTGATTCAGGATGCGGAATCGGCGTTCCGGCTGTTGAACGATTCCGATAAAGGAGTTTTCTCCGACCTGTACAGTCACTGGGCAGGGACGATTCATACATCGGCCTATTTCCCGTCCGACATGAAAGTCTGGTTTGCGCTCGGCGGCGATCAGGAGCCGGTTGAGTTCAATTTTAAAGACTGGCTTGCCGGAAATGACTTTACCTCAACCCACATTCATGGTGAACTTGAAACCGATATCCAGTTCGCCAATACGCTTCAAACGTGGCGCTGAAAACAACCAAACTCCTCTGTCATCCCATTGGGACAGCAGAGGAGTTTGGTTGTCAGTTCAGCGTTTTTGTCATATGTAAATCCGTTGTGAGAAATCCCGTCGTTTCATAGAGATGAATCGCACGCGTGTTATGCGCAAAAACGTGTAATTTGATTTTTTTGATGTTCATCCTCCGGGCGACCTGTTCGAGCATCTCCATCGCTTGCCGGCCATAGCCTTTTCCTTGATGAACGTCATCGATTTTAAAGTCGAAGATAAAGGCGGTCCGTCCGTGCGTCGATTCGCTTACTTGAAACCAGATCATGCCGACGTCTGTCTGTTCGATGTCGTCCAAAATCGAAAACAGATAATGCTGTTTTGTATGAATCCCGTCCGGCAACAATTGCCCGTACTCAGCTGCCGAACGGTCAACAGCTTCCACTTCTGCCCATGTTCCGGCCTTGACCTTCTCCTCGGCATATTCTTTGATGGCTTCCGGTAGATACGCTGCGTATGCCGTTTCCGACATTTTTTCAAATTTAACCATCGTCCCTCTTCCTTTCTCTTTCCCGTCAGTTTGAACGGTAGCTTACGCGTTGATCAGACACCAAGGTATTGGACCAGTCCTGTGCAAGCATCGCATAAACCGCAACATCATGATACGCGTCGTACAATTTCTCCGCATCACGAAGGATTCCTTCCTGCTGAAAACCTAAACGTTCCGGTATCTTCCGGCTTCGTGTATTGCCGACCGCACATTCGATGACGACCCGGTTCAGTTGTAATGTCGTAAAACAATAGTCTGTGATAAAAGCGACGACAGGTGTCATCAATCCTTTGCCGCGCCCGTTCCCGGTCAAATAATACCCGATCGACGTTTGCCGTAACATCTGATTGATTTCGTGTAAGGCAATCGTCCCGACGAGCTCACCTTTGAAGTAAATGCCGCAGGCAAAGCCGTTGCCGTTCGCATAGTCCGTCAACCAGGCCGGAATGATTTCGTTCCGGTAGATGTCGGGTCCGGTCGCCCCGTCGACCCAGCGGAGCCATTGCCGCAAGTGGTCCCGGTTGGCGTCGATCAACGCATACAGCTCGTCGGCGTCCTGTCGTTCGATTAATTTTAAGCTCAATTGATCGGTAATATGATGCATGAACATCTGATTTCACTCCTTATGTACGTCTAAAGCTATACTTTAGACGTCGACGCTCAAAATACCTGCTTTAGAATATGGTGTTGACTCGATTGTGACAAATTTTTATGGATGACTTGTTTCGGTTTCGTCGTTAACGCCCGCTCGAGGAAGTTTGCTTGTAATCGTTCGCCGATGACGATGATTTGCTCCTAACCGAGCGGTCAATTTAGTTTCTCGACTTCACCTGATAGTTCCCCGTCAATTTTCCTCCATCGTCATAGCGACCGAACAATCGACGTTGCGCCGTATACGCCAAAAACTTTGCTAGACGTTTTTCATACTCCGGGCTGTCTCGCTTGCTGACCTGGATATAACTGATCCGGACACGGATGTAGAGCTCCGGCAACGTCCGGAAAAATTGATAGGTGTCCGGATCTTTTTTCAGTTCCCTGATAATGGATTGATCGATGTCGAACGGTATCGTCAAGTCAGGTGTCACCTTTAACCCCTGTTCCTGCATCTTTCCGAGTGCTGTCAGTCGGCGGACCCGTTCTTTATTCAGTTCAGTCCAGTGACTGTTTGTCCGACGTGGCGTAAATCGCTGAAGCAGTAGGTCCCCGTCCCTTTTTTTAATCCCGTCGATCCAACCAAAACAAAGAGCTTCTTCGACGGTTTCGATATAATCCAACTGATATTTTTCTGCATCCTTTTTATCAAATATAAGCCAAACTTCGGTCTCCGTTAAATGATGATTCTCCAACCAACTATGCCACTGTTCAATATGTTCGATATAAAGCCGTGTTGTGATGTCCATTGGTCGCCCCTTACTTCAATCAAATCATTTTCAGTTTCGTCTCGAACTCACTTCCCCTCCGCGAACGACCATGTCCATTGACCTTTAATCATCAATTGCATCGATGGTCCTGCGGCATCGGTCTCCGATGTTAACTACTTCTTCATGTTTACTAGTTTTCCTGTTTCCGTCGCTTTACCGATTAATTTTCAGACAGAAAAACGCTAACAGGTAAAATCGGCAGAATCAACCGTTTTTACCTGTTAGCGTAAATTCATCAAGCTTCTGTTAATAAGGATTGAGCCTGTTCGAGGACCAAGTCCCCTTTCATCAGACCATAGGCCATCTGATTGATGATCGCGACCCGAACCCCTTTTGGTTCTGCTACTTGACGGATCTTTGTTTCTAAATACCGGACTTGTGGTCCGATTAAAATCACGTCCGTCTGATCCAGATGATGCGATAATTCACTTTCGGGAATGGCTTCGATTGTCACATCAAGTCCTTGTATCACCGCCTGTTCACGCATTTTCCGAACTAAGATCGACGTCGACATGCCGGCCGAGCAAACGAGTAAAATGTTCATGATTTTTCCTCCAGTCGTGTGAGTCGTGTATACAGTTCAACCATCTCGACAGCTAGATCTCTGACGGTCATCGCCGTCATCAAATGGTCTTGGGCATGAATCAACAGAATCGATAACGGCGTTTCAAGACCTTTTGCTTCGTCCTGCAGTAAAGTCGTCTGGGCACGATGCGCCTGCAGACTTTCCTGATTGGCTTCTTCCAGTTTAGATTGGGCTAACGCAAGGTCTCCTTTTTTAGCAGCCTGAATCGATTCCATTGCTGCCGAACGGGCATTGCCTGCATGAAGAATCATCGTAAATGATAGGATTTGCAGTTCTTCTGTCATCAGCTTGCCATCTTCCCTTCTGTTTGTTTTTTCATCGCCCGGACGCCGGCTGCGACGAACGGGACATAAATCGCTGTCGCGAGCGTCAAATTGACGACTTGTAGTGCGATTCCGCGCCAACTCCCGCCTGTTACGAGATATCCGCTGATTAAAGGCGGTGTCGTCCATGGTAAAATCGCGACGGTTTTTGGCACCAGTCCGGTCGACAGCGCGACATAGGACACGATCGTTAATGTGACCGGCACCAGGATGAATGGAATCAACATGATCGGGTTCAAGACGATCGGTAAGCCGAAAATCACCGGTTCGTTGATGTTGAATAATCCAGCGGGTGTCGATAACTTGGCGACTTCGCGGTACGGATGATTTTTCTGTTCGCGGATGACAAAGAAAATGGCAAAGAGAAGAGCAAGCGTCGTACCGGAACCCCCTATGAATACGAAGGAGTCGAGGAAAGGTTTCGTCACCGTATTCGGGACATCGTAAGCAGAAGTCCCGGCTTGGAATGCTTCCAGGTTCTGCTGAATCAACGGCAGATAAATCGGTTCGATGACGGCTCCGATGATGTTTGTCCCATGTAAACCGAAGAACCAGAGAACATGATTTAAAAAGGCAATCGCGATTGCAGCCGGAAGTGTATCCCCGAACCCTTGCAACGGTTTTTGAATACTGTTGAAGATGACTTCAAACAGACTCGACTCAATGGCAAGCGTCATGAATAATTGGAAACCTCCGACGAGGATCAAAATCAATGTGGCCGGAATCAACGCCTGGAACGAGCGGACGACACCATCCGGAACCCCATCCGGCATCGAGATCGTCAACCGTGTCTTCAGTAAGATGCGAAACAGCTCGGTCGTCAAAAGAGAAAGAATGATGGCGACGAATAGTCCTTGCGCGCCGAGCCAGGCAAAACTGAGTCCCCAGTCTTTCGTGACCGGAACGAGAATGATATAGGAGGCGACGGAAATCAACCCTGCCGACAACGGATCGACATCGTAACTTTTAGCCAGGCTGTAAGCGATCGAAAAAGCCACCAGCAATCCTAAAATCGCAAACGATCCGTTCCAGATGTTTCCCCCTAACCCCTGCCAGTTTCCTTCCCCAAACAACCCGTTCATCCAACCGACGAAGTCAAGACTGCCGATGGCGGGGAAGTTATTGATCAGTATCGCGAGAGACCCGACGATGATCAGAGGCATAATGGCGACGAATCCATCCCGTATCGCGACGAGATGGCGTTGGGCCCCGATTCTTCCTGCGATTTCAATGAATTTATTCATGTCCGTTGCGCCTCCTTGGATTGAAATTGTGGTAACCATGCTGCGTGCGCAAGCAGCATCTCCTCGAGTAACGGTTGCGCCCGTTTTTCATCTTGAATCAATGGATTCATCAAAAAGGCTAAGTAAGCATCTTTGACGGATCCGCTTAACGCGGCTTGAATCGTCAATTCTTCCATCTGCTTCATCTGCAAAATCAATCCTTTGACGGATAATGGTATTGGTCCGACCGCAATCGGGAGTGGACCGTCTTTCGTAATGACGGCGTTGACTTCGATGACGGCATCAACCGGTAAGTCGGAAATCGCCCCGCGGTTTAATGTATTGACGGTCTGGATGTCTCCGCGATTGTTGTGAATCGAATCCATCAAAGAGCAGGCAGCATCACTGTAATACGCGCCACCGCGTAATTCGAGTTCAGCCGGTTTTTCGTCTAACTGTTCATCCTGATAGGCTTCGAACAATGTCCGTTCGACTTCCTGGACAATCTCAGCCCGGGTGCCGTTCGTGTTGTAGGTAGCGATATCTTTCTTAAGCGTCTCCGCGGTTTGGAAATAGTACTGGTGGTACGGATTCGGCAACATGTTGACGGCTTGCAAGAAGGAGTCGGACCAACCGAGGCTGACGATATTCGCCGGTGAAAAATCAAGCTGATTCGACATTAGACGCTGCATCACCTCTTGCGTTCGATCGCTTCCGTCGACAAAGACCCGGCGACCAAAGACAAAATGGTTTAAACCGATAAACTCGATCGAGACGCGTTCCACATCGACGTGCAAGACTTCGGCAGTCGAGTTCCGCATGTTAAACGGTATGTTGCAGACACCGATGACTTTTTGGTGGGGACCGTGCTTCAATAACGCTTCCGTCACGATACCGGCTGGATTCGTAAAGTTAATCAGCCAGGCATCGGGACAGATTTCGTGCATCTCTTTTGACAGTTCGAGCAGGACGGGAATCGTCCGGAACGCTTTGAAAATCCCGCCTGCGCCATTCGTTTCCTGACCGATAAAACCGTGTTTCAAAGGAATCTGTTCATCGAGTGCCCGTGCCTGCAACCCTCCGACGCGGATTTGTGTCGATACGAAGTCTGCTCCTTCCAGGGCATGAAGGCGATTTAATGTTGAACTGACACGAATCGGCAAACCGGACCGGTGAATCATCCGCTCTGCAAGCCGGGTAATGATGTCTAACTTGTCTGTTCCGGATTCGATATCACATAAGACGATTTCAGAAACCGGAAAGGATTCATACCGTTTGATGAACCCTTCGATTAATTCAGGTGTATAGCTTGATCCACCTCCGATGATGACAACTTTGATGCCCATGATAAAAACCTCCTCTTTTTTTGTAACCGCTTCCTCTTTTTCTTGATTGTAATGTATCATACAAAAAGAACAAATGTAAATACAAATATCAAATGTATTAATACAAATTTTCGTAACTTGTTATAACATTTGCATTTAGTTGTCTTTTATCGCTACAATAAAAGAAAAATCGTGAAGGAAGGTCCGTCATGGAAACCAACCAATCGTTACACTCCTATATCAAAGAAGAGTTGTTAGAACGTATTAAATCGGGACTCTATCAAGCCGGTCAACAATTACCGACCGAATATGAGCTCTGTGAAGATTTTGATGTCAGCCGGACGACCGTCCGGGCCGCCTTGAATCAATTGACGCTCGAAGGGTACCTGATTCGGCAACAAGGCAAAGGGACGTTCGTCGCCGATCAAAAGGTACGCCAAACCTTATCGGATACACCTGACACCTATACCGAACAGCTCGCTGTCCAAGGCAAACGGGGGCATGTCGCCGCCGTTGATTTGACGGTCGTCCCGGCAAACGCGGCAATCGTCGCCAAGTTAAATGTCAAACTCAATGATCCGATTCAACGGATCGAACGGATTCGCCGGGCCAATGACGAACCGACGCAATACGAAATCTCCTATATCCCCTGGCACATTGCGCCTGGCATCACGAAAAAACAAGCGGAACATTCCCTGTACACGACGCTCCGCGAAACCTTTTCAATTTCCGTCGCCAAAACGACTGAGTCCCTTGAAATCACGTTGGCAGACGAACGAATCAGTGAACATTTAAACTGTGAACTCGGCATGCCGTGTTTTTATATCGAAACGGTTGCTGAAAACACTGCCGGTGAGCCGATTGAATATTCGCGGTCTTATTTCAGAGGTGACAAGACAAACTTCGTCATCGAACGGCACTATGCCGCGGGTGACGTCTTATGAACATTTTCATTAATGCCGATGATTTTGGTTTGACACGCGGTGTGACAGACGGCATCGTCCGGGCACACGAACAGGGCATCGTCCATGCGACAACGCTGATGATGAACGGGCTGGCCGTCCCCTATGCCGTGCAACAAGCAAAACGTTTTCCACAGTTACAGGTTGGTATTCACCTCGTCTTGACTTACGGACGTCCATTGACGACGACGACCACGACATTAACGGACGCGTCCGGTCACTTCCGCTTTACCAACCAATATGCGGAACAGGTCCCCCCTTCTCAAGAAGACGTCTTGACGGAATGGACCGCCCAAATCGAAGCTTTTTTAGCAACCGGTTTGCCATTGCATCATATCGACAGTCATCATCATATTCACGGGTGGAATCCGTTGCAGGAAGTCGTGTTAGAGTTGGCCCGGCGTTACGGGGTGCCTGTCCGTTTTGCCCCGACGCTTGCCGCTCATACGGACTATCTGTTGACGGACACACTGTATACCGGTTTTTATGGCGAAGGAATTTATCTCGACTTGTGGCAGGAACTGCGTTCACTCGATAGCGATTCGGTCGAAATCATGGTCCACCCGGCTTATGTCGATGCCGATCTTCAAGACGTCAGTTCGTATACGACACAACGGGAGGAAGAACTCGCATTATTAACAAGACTTACGTTGCCTGACGACATGACCTTCATGAGCAGATGACAAACCCCGCTTTTGAAAATACGCCAAGGTCTTCGATCAAATCGATTGCCTTAGCGTATTTTTTGTTTAGAAATCTTTTAAAACCATTTGCCATTTGAGTCTTTGCTTGCTACACTCAATCCGACTACTTATTAAAATATTTTAAAAAGTGTAAAGGAGATTGCTTATGGCTGGAACCAATACTGATTTATTAAAACAACTCCGTCAAGCCATCCTGTTTCAACAAATCAATACGATTCCGGAACTGAGCCGGATGTTGTCGGCCAGTTTTCCGACGGTCAAAAAGCACGTGGACATCTTGATCGCACATGGAGAAATCGACGAACAGATGTCGGAATCGTCAAATGGCGGCCGCCCGGCAAAACAGTACCGGTATCGGGCCGATCATACCCATGGACTTGCCCTCTACCTTGAACTCGATGCGATCGGCTTTCGGATATTCGATGCACTCGGAACGGTTCTGTCGTTTGGCACCGAACCGGTCGGGGCAGATGAGCCGCACGTCCCGGCTTTGATCCGTCTGATTCAGCGACTGCTGGAAGAGAATACGCGGATCACCTTCTTGAGCGTCGGGGTTGCCGCATCGGTCGAAGACGGGAAAGTCTTTTTTGCACCGGACTATCCGTCCCTGCAACAGATCGATCTGAAACAGACGCTCGAATCCGAGTTCCGGTTACCGGTCGTCGTCGAAAACGACATGAATGCGGCTGTGGTCGGATTCCACGAAGCAGATCAGAACCGTCAACAATCATTGATTTATTTGTACTTAGGAAAAAACGGTCCCGGTTCCGGGATTTTGATCAACGGTCAGCTCGTGCGCGGAAGCAGTCATTTTGCCGGTGAAATCTCCGTCGTCCCGCAATACGACAAGATGACATTCGGACAAGCGATTGCCAAGCGGCAAACCGCCTTGGATGCCCGGACGATTGATGCGATCAGCCGCTTGACGGCGACGTTTGCCGCGACATTGAATCCGCGTCTGTTGATTTTTAACGGGGAGGAACTGACGGAGCACGATTTGGAACAAATCCGGTTCAAGACAACCGAATACATCCCGGAAGCACATATCCCGCTCTTGATCCGGAGTAACTGGGAAACCGATTACCTGAACGGTTTGACCCGAATCGGATTACAGCTTCTGACCGAACAACCTTTATCAGCGAACAGGAGGAATTCTTCATGAGTGGTGTCTTATTACTCAGCATTATCTATCTGGCATTCATCAGTTTAGGGTTACCGGACTCGTTGCTCGGGGTCGCCTGGCCCGTCATGCGGACGGATTTCGGGGCCGATCTCGAAGTCGCCGGCTGGTTGTTCATGACGATTGCCGGCGGAACGATCATCTCGAGTCTGTTCAGCGGCAAGATTCTCAACCGGTTCGAGACGAGTCATGTCACAGCCTTTTGTGCCGCGATCACAGCCGGCAGCCTGCTCGGATTTTATTTTGCCCCTTCGTTACTGTGGCTGTTTCTGCTTGCGGTTCCGCTCGGTCTCGGTGCCGGAGTCGTCGATGCGGCCCTGAATCATTTTGTCGCGACCCGTTACAAAGCCCATCATATGAACTGGCTCCATTGTTTTTGGGGAGTCGGTGCGACGACCGGACCGTTGATCATGGCGGCGATGATGAGCGGATCCGGCGAATGGCGCAGCGGATATTTGACCGTCGCCCTGACACAGTTTGGTCTCGCTCTCCTGCTCCTTCTCAGTCTACCGCTTTGGAAACAGGCACCGGTCGCTGTCTCGGACGTACCGGACGATTTGTCGTTAACTGATACGCCGTCGAAACGGTTAGTCGGACTACCGTTTGCGTTAGCCTCGTTTGTTCTCTATTGCGGTGCTGAAGCACTGATCGGTTTATGGGGCAGCAGTTATCTCGTCCAGGTCAAATCTTTTTCCGTCGAAACAGCGGCCACCTGGATTTCCGTCTATTACGGCAGCATCACCGTCGGCCGGTTTTTGAGTGGCTTTTTATCGCTCCGGATGACGAACCGCCAGTTGATTCGGTTGGGGCAAGGGACGGCTCTGCTCGGCAGTCTGCTGTTCTTCCTGCCGCTCGACGGTTTGATGCTGACCGGATTTATCCTGATCGGACTCGGACTCGCGCCGATTTATCCGGCCATGTTACATGAGACGCCGGTCCGGTTCGGCCAGGACGCGGCGAAACGGCTGATGGGGGTTCAGATGGCCTTCGCCTACAGCGGCAGTACGTTTTTGCCGCCGTTGTTCGGTGTTCTCGCCTCGTTCCTGACGTTACAGCTGTTCCCGGTGACAGGTTTCCTGATGATTCTGTTCCTGTTGCTCTGTTCCGAACGGCTGAACCGTGTCCTTGCGAAACGGGCATTGTCCCGCGCTTCCTAAATCACTGAAATAGGAGTCTCCTCTCATGAAAATTGAACATATCGCCATCTGGGTCAAGGATCTTGAACGGACGAAACACTTTTACGAAACGTACTTCGAGGCGCAGGCCAATGCGTTGTACCATAATCCGCTCAAAGGATTTTCGTCCTACTTTCTCCACTTTAAGTCAGGTCCACGGCTCGAATTGATGCACCGGACGGATATCGACCACGATGCCCCGCGCGACCGGTTCGGTTATGCCCACATTGCTTTTTCGCTCGGCAGCCGCTTCGCTGTCGATCAACTGACGGCACGGCTCGAGCGGGACGGCTATACCCGGCTTGACGGCCCGCGTCTGACAGGCGACGGTTACTACGAAAGTGTCTTTCTTGATCCGGAAGGACTGACGATTGAATTGACCGTCTGACGCCAATTCAAAAACACCATGCTGTTTCGTACGCTTCCGGTCAAGGAGACGTCGAACTTCATGGTGTTTTCTTTTGTATGTGTTCGGCCAATCATTCTGTAAACAGTTTGTACCTGTTTTTTCCTGATGATTTTGCTTCGTATAACGCGATATCCGCTTGGCGGAGCAGCGTTTTCAGACTGATGTCAGCGTCTTTGTAGGCGACGATTCCGATGCTGGTCGACAGTTCATATGTGTCCCACGTACTCAACCGGACAAGAATTTCATCTGCTTGATCGATCAATGCTTGCTGAGAATCAAAGTGCGTAAACCGAATGACAAATTCGTCTCCGCCCAAGCGGACGGCATAGGCTTCTTTTTGTCCTGCAATCAGTGTCTTCAATCGTCTTGCGACCTCCTGCAGAACAGCGTCCCCGGCATCGTGCCCGTACAGATCGTTGACATTTTTGAAGCCGTCCAAATCAAGGAAGAACAAAGCGCCTTCCGTCTGAGGATGTTGGTCGAATTGATGTGTCAAATACCGCCGATTGTACAGATCCGTCAACATGTCACGCCAGGCAAACCGCTCGAGTTCCAGATAATACGAAAACAGGCGGACGATCCGTTGCAGTAACTCGATACTCTTGCTCTCGAACAAACTGACTTCATCATTGATGGCGCACAATGTACCGAACTTTTCTCCGTTCGCAAGCGAAATCGGAATCCCTAAATAGGACTGAACATTCGCCCCTTCCAGTACTTCCCTCATGCCGTCGAGACTGCGGTCTTTTGTGACATCTTCGTATATAAGCGGTTGTTTCGTTTGAAAATCGATTCGTTGGCAGAGCGAGTAATTCAAATCAATGACCATTCCTTCTGTGACCGGCATCCGGGTCTGCTCTTCGGACAGTTTAATGATCAATTGCTCGGTCTCATTGATGGCTGATAAATAAAACAGCTGTTCCGGCAGAATCTCTTTTGCAAGATCCAGTAAATCATCTGCTAAATCATCAAATTTCGTGTACATTTTCAGTTCTTCAAAGTGTATGTTCATTCAGCACCTCGACACGTCATAGTTTTTAAACACTTCGTCTGAGTTTTTTTATGGACAGCATCTGCTAATCTATTTCATTTTACCATATATCGGATATTGATTTACTGTTCAACTCAAAAAAACACCGCCTTGTCGCACAGTCTCTCAACAGAGAAACGGGTACAAGGCAGTGTGTTTTGGTCGCATTCACGCGCGGTTTTTCCGCAGCAGATACAAGAAGTACGGTACACCAATGATTGCTGTGATCAATCCGGCCGGAATTTCAAGCGGCGGATGAATCCCGCGCCCAATCGCATCGGCGACGACCAACAGTCCGCCGCCGACGAGGACGGCCATCGGAATCAACAGGTGGTGCCGGTGACCGATCAAACGTCGGGCCATATGCGGGGCAACGAGTCCAAGGAACCCGATTGATCCGACCATCGCGACGGCCACACCAGCGAGAACAACAGCAAGCGCGAGAAAGACATACCGGGTTCGTTTCATCCGTAACCCGAGACCGATCGCCGCGTCTTCACTGAGTGACAGAATATCGAGTTGCCGGTGTCCAGACCAGATGGCGAGTCCGAGAATCAGAAAGACCGGCGCCAGGACATACACTTCCGTCCAGCCTTTGCCGAACAGACTGCCGGCAAGCCAAACGAGTGAATCATTCGTCTGGAGCGGAAACTTGATCAACAGATATTCCGTTCCCGACGCACAAATCGCACTGACGGCGATGCCGAGCAAAGCAAAGGAACTGTGTTGCAGCTTGCCGTGATCGGCAAGTAGCATCAGGGCAATCATCACGAGTGCCGCTCCGCCCATCGCTGCAAGCGGCGTCAAAACGAGCGGACCGTCCGGAAGTAACGCAATTGTCAAAACGGTAAACAAGGCCGCTCCGTTCGTCACGCCGATGACGTCCGGGGAGACGAGCGGATTCCGGATGATCGCCTGCAACAAAACACCGGATAGGGCAAAACAACCGCCGGCGAGTAACGCGAGAAGTGTCCGCGGCAACCGGTAGTTCAAGACGATGAAGGCACTTCCATCTCCTTGCAAGGCTGCGACGATTTCACCCGGTTTCAAGTAGACGGAACCGACGCCGAGCAACAGAAAACTGAGCACAGTGACAAGGAGCGACATGAGGACGAGACCAAGCCATGGTTGTTGACGGAGTCTGTTCATTTACGCCACCCCTTTCGTCTGACGTTTCGCTAAATACAAGAAGAACGGCGCCCCGAGTAATGCCGTCACGATCCCGACCGGTGATTCATAGGGATAAGCGATGAACCGGGCGAGGACATCGGCAGACGTCAGCAACAGTCCGCCGCATAACGCGGACACCGGCAGGACATACCGGTAATCCTCCCCGACCAGGCGCCGGACGATGTGCGGGACCATCAGACCGATGAAGCCGATGGCTCCGGCGACGGCAACCGTCACACCGGCCAGCAAGACAACAGCGACGGCTGCCAGCATCCGGATCCGGGTGATGTTTTGCCCCAGTCCGACGGCGACGTCCTGACCGAGTTGGAAAATCGCCAGCGATTTGGCCAGGCTGAAGGCTAAGATCAAGCCGATGATCGACCACGGCACAATCAACCGGACTTCAAGCCAGCCGCTGTCACTGATCGATCCGGATAACCAGTACAAGACATTCGTGATCCGGTCATTGAACAAAATCAACCCTTTCGTCAAAGACGTCAGCAACAAGTGGATCGCCATCCCAACGAGGGCCAGTTTCAGACTCGTCATACCGCGGACGGAAGCAAACGAAAAGACGAGCAACCCGCCAATCATTGCACCAAAGAAAGCGAAGTACACGAGATTGGCCGTCCCGAGCGCCGGGAACAGCAATAACGCGAGAACCACGAACAACGAGGCTCCGGCGTTGACACCAAATACCTGCGGCGAGGCGAGCGGATTCCGGGTGACGGCCTGCATCAATGCTCCGGCGACGGCTAGGTTTGCCCCGAGTATCAGTCCCAGTACTAATCGTGGTAATCGAAGTGTCGTCAGGACCAATGTTTCTTTTGACAAATCACCGGATGACCATTCCCGGATGGCTTCGAGCGGCCGGATCGTCGTCACGCCGAGAAACAGACTGAGATAGGAGCTGAGTCCAATCAGCACAATAAGTAGAACGAGCAAACGGATCAATCGTGTTTTCCGAATCATCAACGGCTTCCCCTTTCATCAACAAAAGCCAGATTGCTCTGGCTCGTGTCGTCGTTTATGATTTTTTCGGATATAGCAGTTGAATCGCTTCGTCGACGATTTGTTCCGCTGCGTCCAGTCCGCGGTAACGGGTCCACAAGTCACGATTGACTTCGTAGACTTCACCTTTTTTCACAGCCGTGATTTGATTCCAGAGCGGATTCTTTTTCCACTCGTTGAGCAGTTTCGGGTCGGCTTCCGCCATGAAGATGACGTCCGGATCCCATTTGACAATCTGCTCCAGCGTAATCGTCACGGTTGGTTCTACTGTTTTCGTGATGGCATTATCGATGCCGAGTTTTTCAAGCAGTTCCCCGTCAAACGATGTCTCTCCGTGTGCCGTCAATGAATCGGACCGGAAGACACCAACCATGATTTTGCGTTGATCGTCCGGATCGACTTTTTGTTTGGCAACTGCGAGTCGCTTGTCATGCAATTTCAGACGTTGCTCCATTTGATCGGTCTGCCCGACGGCTTCCGCGATGCTCTTGAATGATGCAAGGTTTTCCTGATAGGTCGCATTCCGGCTTTTTAAGATGATCGTCGGTGCGATTTGCTGCAATTGTTTGTAGATGCCTTTATGCCGGTTGAAATCTCCGATGATCAAGTCCGGTTTCAGCGAGCTGATGACTTCGAGATTCGGTTGCTGGCGTGTCCCGACTTCCGTAAAGGAAATCTTCTTATCGAGCAGCCCCGATACATCATCCTTGTTTTCCTGTGCGATGCCGACCGGTTCAATACCCAGTTCGTCGAGCGCGTCGACGAACGAGAACTCAAGGGCCACGATCCGTTTCGGATGGTCCGGCACGTTCGTTGTTCCTGCTTCATGCGTGACAGCGTGCGTCTTTTTCGTCGTCTCTTCTTTCGCTTGTCCGGCACACGCCGCAAGCATCAGACAACTCATTACTAAAAGCGCTAATGCGCCGGTCATTCGTTTTCGTAACATGAGGAGCCTCCTTCTTCATCCGGAATGAGAATCATTCTTAATTAATCCTGTTTCAGCATAACAAAGTTCATCACGAAACAAAAGACCAAATCTTATTTTCAGATAACATGTATCCTGTCATGAACAGGAATATGCGATAATGGAATCATCGATTAAAGGAGGAATTGTCTTGTCTACATTTATTAAAGACGTAGCCGGCCGGATCCATTATCCGCTCGGCCATACGTTAACATTTGCCGATTTACCCGCGCTGCTTGAAGCCTTTGCCTATCACCTGCCGTTTGACAATGCAGCGGTTCTTGAAAAAGAGTCGGTTCCGTTTGACCAGAACCGACTACGACAGACCTTCATCGAACGTCAGGCGGGCGGTGTCTGCTATGATCTCAACCATTTGCTGTACGAAGTGTTACGAATCAAAGGGTTTGACGTTTCACTTCTCAAGGCGACTGTCTTCGATCAGGAAAATGACGTCTGGTCCGCGACCGGTCCGACCCACGTCGCCGTCCTGCTGTCGCACCAGGAGCAGACCTATCTCGTCGATACGGGATTCGGTGTCAATCTCGCCCTACGCCCGATTCCTCTGACCGGAGAAACAATCACATCACCGAGCGGCAACTACCGGATTGCCCCGAACGGCGCCGGTTATCAGCTGGAGATGTTACGGACCGGTCAGGATGACGAGTTTGTCATCGGGTACCATTTCTACACGCAACAGACGATCGAACCGGCTGCTCTATCCGACATGGAACAGATCATCCAGGAGCATCAGGCTTCCCCCTTCAACAAACGCAGTCTGCTCGCCATCCGTAAGGCCGATGGACACCGTATTCTGACACGACAGGCGTTGACGACCTGGACCGACGGCAAGAAAACGATTCAACCGGTAACATCCGACGACCAGTACGCGGCCTTTAAACACGACTTCTTTTAAGGAGATGAGGAGACTTGTATCGCTATACACTCTGTTTGATTCGCAAGAACGATCAGTGGTTGCTGCTGAACCGGCAAAAACAACCGGCGATGGGGATGTGGAACGGGGTCGGCGGTAAAATCGAAGCTGGTGAGTCACCGGCGGAATCCGTCACCCGGGAAACGTTTGAAGAAACCGGTCTGACTCTGACCGATGTCCAGTTTTCGGGGACGATTCTTTTGCAGGCGGACGAGACGGTCGGGATTTATTTGTTCCTTGCCGAACTTCCGCCTGATCAGCTCCTCGTGACACCGCTCGCGACCCGGGAAGGCATTCTCGACTGGAAACAACTCGACTGGATCCTCGACCCGGACAATACCGGTGTCATCAGTAATCTGAAGACTTACCTGCCGCACGTCTTAAAACAGACGACACCACAGCTCCACACGTTTCACTATGACGGGCACCGGCTGCTTGAGCACCATATTTCTGAACTGGAACAAACCATCCGTTAAAAAAGACATCCGTTTGCCTGCTGCTGACCGAAATCAACAGTGCAAACGGATGTCTTTTAAGTTTCAGTTAAAACCAAGCAGTTCCAAACCGGTCACGATCAATCCGACCATTACGATTCCGGGTAACAAGTTCGCGACCCGGATTTTGGTGATGCCGGCTAGATTCAAGCCGATTGCTAAAATCATCACACCGCCGGTCGCCGTCATCTCCACGATGAATTGCTGAAGGATAGCGTCCGGAACAAATTGCGTAATCGCCACTGCGCTGAGAGCAATTGCTCCTTGATAAACGAGAACCGGAATCGCCGAAAAGATGACGCCGATCCCGAGAGTCGAGCTGAGGACAAGTGCCGTGAAGCCGTCAATCAATCCTTTTGTATAGAGGACGTCATGGTCCTGACGTAAACCGCCGTCAAGCGCCCCGAGTACGCCCATTGCTCCGATGACGAAAATCAACGTGGCTGTGACGAAACCTTCTGCGATATTCGATGGATGACCCCGTCCGATTTTTAGTTCAAGCCATTCGCCAACTCGGTTCAGCTTTTCATCAATTCGTAACCATTCACCGATTGCCCCGCCTAAGACGAGACTGCCGATGACGATCAGGAAGTTCTCACTCTTCAGCCCCATCTGAACACCAAGCACGACGACAGCGAGTCCGATTGCCTGAACAACCGTTTCCTTCGTCCGTTCGGGAATTTTATGAAACAGCAGACCGAGTAATGTACCGATGACGATTAATCCTGTATTGACAAGTGTGCCGGTTAAGACCATCCTGTGTCCTCTTTTCTAAGTAACCATATTTACATATGGTATTTGAAATAATTATATATCCGGTACTTCTTTTGACTGGGCTTGCTTTAAACTGTGAATCGTCATTCCGAGCATGACAAGCATCATCCCGAACAACGCGAGACCGGTCGGAAAGACGGCGTGTAAAAACAGCATCTCCCCGAGGACGGTGAACAGGATTTCAAACGACTGTGTCGCTTCGACCGCTGCAAGACGGACCGGTTCCGTCCGGACGAGTGTCGTCGCATAAAAGAACAATGATGTCGCGATGACGCCGGAGAATAAGGCGACCAGCCCCGACTGTCCGACTTGCCCCGCGGACGGTAAGCCGACCTGCACGTAGGCGATCGCAGATAACACGAGCCAAAACGGCAGACTGGCCACCGTCATCCCGAGAATCCGGTCAAAGACATCCAGCTCGTTGCCGTACCGTTCCATCATCTTCCGGTTGCCGAGCGGATAGGCAATCGCAGCACAAAGGACCGGAATAATCCCAAGCAACAGCGTCTTAAGCGACAGTCCTTCCGCGACTGACAGTTGCATCAGGAAGACACCGACGACGATCAACAACGAATAGCGCAGTGACGCCCAGGGAATCGATTGCTTAAAGAGTGGCGCCAGCAACGGTCCTGCTAGAATCGTCACCTGCCAGGTTCCGGCAATCAGCCAGCCCGGCGAATAATCGGCGGCGAGGCAAATCCCGCTGTAAAATATCCCAAAGCCGATCGTCCCGTACGTCAGCCAAAAGTACGGTGCTTCCCGAAGTGCCGACCAGACACGACCTAGCCGGCGCCGGTAGGCGACAATCACGACGAGCAGCGGCAACATCAGATAAAACCGTAAGGCGGCGCTGTAGATCCAGTGCCCCCCGCTCCCTTGCATCGACTGGTTCAGGATGAAGGTGACGGCAAAAAACATCGCCGCCAAAATCCCGATTATGATGGGTCGCATGGCGTGTCCTCCTCTAAAGAAGCAATCAGATGGCGCCCGAGACCATTCCAATTTTGTTCCGTTGCGCGGACGAGTGCTTCGATATTCGCGCTTTGACAGGCTTCAATGATTGTTTGGTGATCCGTGACCGAATCATGACCGTGGCGGCTGAACTGGGCATACTCGAGCCGGCGGATCAGCGGCGTCAGACGGTTCAGTGTTTCCGTCAGTTGATCGTTTTGACTCCGTTCGAGGAACAGACCATGAAAGGCATCATCCAGTCGAAGGGCCGACTCCGCGTCCTGACGTTCAATCGCTTCTTCAAATGTTTTCTCGATCTCAATCAATTGTTCGATGTCTGTTGCTTGCATCAACGGGAATGCCAGGCGTGCCGCCAACGCATGAAGCGTCGCGACAATCGGAAACGTCTGGCGGGTTTGTGTCGCATCAAGTAGCGTGACGTTCGTCCGCGAGCCGCGTTTCATCGCGACCAGTCCCTCCTCCTCCAGTTTTTTCAGCGCTTCGCGGACCGGTGTCCGGCTGACGCCAAACGCTTCCGCAAGCTCCTGGTCGTTCAGCTTTTGACCCGGTACAAGCGTCAAGGTAATGATTTGCTGTTGCAGTCGTTGATACACTTCTTCACTTAACGAGAGTCGTTTAATCGGTTGAGTTTTCATACAACTAATATATTACATATCAATTCCGGCTGTATAGTCTTTTTTCCCAAAAAAATGAAGCAACCAAAATCAGTTGCATTCTAAAGGCGTGCTCTGTTTCTTATGCCGCAAGCGGTCGTTTCAAATGACTGAGATCATGCCGCTTAAGCAGCAGCTGAATCAGAATCGCCAAGGCAACAAACACTTGCGTCACGAGATTCGGGATCGCGAGATTCACATTCAGAACATCCGCGGCGATACTTGAAAAATCCCACAAGGTGTGGAAAAAGATCAACGGCCACAGATTGTTGAGCTTCAGTGCAATCAAGGCAAAAAACAATCCGAACAAAAACGTATTGCCGAGTTGAAAAATCATCGCACTTACCGGAATGAAAGCAATCAAATTCAAGAGATGAAACGACGAGCACGACTTGATACAACACGATCAACAAAATCGGAATGTACCAGACGAGTCCCCGGATTTTTAACGGGGAGAAACCGACGGCTGCAAACGAACTGTTGCGACGGATGAACCAAACTAAAAAAACTGCGGTCAAGATTTCACCAAAAATCGCAATCCGCAACAATTCCGGATCCCCGTAGTAGATGCCGAACCCAAATGCCGAGACGGCCATGACAAGCGCCATGATCAAAAAGACGACGGCTGCCGAGATGATGATCGTCCGTTTTTCCACCTTTGTCCCCTCCTTACATGAGTGACTGGTTTTCCGCTCCTTTTACCTTTTATTTACCTCGTTCCCGTAAACATAATCCTGACTTTCCTCATTACCTTGCAATGCATGATAGCATGACGTACAATTACCTTGTATTACATGATAGTGAAACGAGGAATAGCGATGTCATCAACCCAAATGTTAAAAGGCATTCTTGACGGTTGTCTCCTCGCCTTGATTGCCGAGGAAGAAGTATATGGTTATGAACTGGCAACAAAACTCGCCGCCCACGGTTTTGCGGACGTCAGTGAAGGGACGATCTATCCGTTGTTGATGCGGATGCAAAAACGGGGTTGGATTGAAGCGACGCAACGGGTCTCACCGAGCGGACCAAAACGAAAGTATTATGCCATCACCCACACCGGACGCGAGGAACTGGTAGCGTTCACGACGCGCTGGCAGCAACTGGCGGCGAGCGTACAGCATATTTTAAAGGAGGACTCCTGAATGCAGACGTTATCTGACGAATCAAGACGGTTTCTAGAAGATTTAACACTCTACTTGCTCGCCTCCGGAAAAAACGAACAGGCGACGCAAGACATCGTTACCGAACTCGAGGATCATTTACAGGAAGCCGAGGCGGACGGTAAGTCGGTTGCGGCCATCACCGGTGACAGTCCGGCCGCCTATATTCAATCCATTGCCTCAGAGATGACGACCGATTACCGCGAATCGTTTTGGCTGCTGTTTCAAATTCTCGCAGGCGTCTTCAGTTTTCTGTTGTTTCAAGACTTGCTCGACGGACCGTTGTCCTACAGTCTGTACTTTTTAGTCGGCTTCATCATCTTGATCAGTTCTTTGCTGATCGTTTTGAGTCGATGTTTACGCTACAGCGCGACGCACACTCCTTCGAAACGTCCATTCCTGGTGTTTGGTCTGTCCACAGGCGTAATCTTCTTGTTGCTGATGGGACTGTTTTTAACCGACTCACAGGTCACGTCACCGACGATTCACTTTTCCTGGTTGACCAGTTCGATCATTGGTCTCAGCGCCTTCCTCCTCATCGGATACAGTGCGTACCGGGCGAAGACCTGGATCTTGCCACTTGGGCTCCTGGCTTATTTGTTGCCGCAATTTTTCCTGCGTTATCAGCTCGATTGGTCCGCTTTATCCGCTGTCGGTGTCGGCTATATCTGCGGTTCTATTTTGATGACCGGACTATTTTTTTACGAAAAAAAATCCAAAAAAACGAATCAGACTTGAATCGTTTACCAAACAGATCGGAGATGGAACATTGAATATTTGGGATCAAGAAGACGATTATGGCATTCTCGCGCCCTTATCAGAACAGGACATCCAACAAATCGAGCATGAACTGCAGATTACATTTCCTGAAAGTTTTCTCAGCGTATTAAGAAAGCAGAACGGGGGTTGTCTCTTGTATAACGCTGTCTCGGTAGATTTTGAAAATACGTGGTCGGAACCTGGAGAAGCCAGTTACTTACCCATTCGGTACCTCGAAGGTCTCAGCTACGACTCGTTCACCGAGTCGACTAAACTTGTTTTGCCGGAATGGGGCATCACAGGGAAACATGTCACTATCGGTGACGGTGAAGGAATCTATATTTACTACTTAAACTTTGATCAACAGGATAATAATCCGTCCGTGTGGTACCTTGACACTTCCGATGAATCCACACGCGAAGTGGCTCCAACCTTTCAAGATTTTCTGTCCCGGTGGATGATTCAAGAACCAGACTTAGAACCACTTGATTTAGAGGCGTTTTATGCCAGTTATCCTTCGATGGAAGAAATTAATCTTTCTATTCAAAGTGAGGATATCGATACCGTCTTATATGCATTCGGTAGTTGGATGACGATTGGTTTGGAACAAGAACGGTTAGTCCACGAAATGATGAAACGAATTAACACGACGACGGATCCGGACCTCCTTGACTTCTTCGCCCAAAGTTTGACGAATTTAGTGTTGAATACAGGGGCGGACGTTTACGTTTCCAATGAACAATTGGCAAGACTCCTGGAATCAAAAGGAGTTGATTCCGATTTAAATGTTTACATCAACTGGTTACGCGCTGAAGATTAACATTCATTCCGGGAGGTCTACATCATGTCTGAAACCTTTTTGTTTTTGATCATTATCGCTTCTCTGACCATTTGGATCAGCCTGTCAAAAGAAGTATCTAAATCATCTCAAGATTTTAACCGTCCCAAAATGCTGACCTTATTGACCGCCGGATCAATCTCTACGATTATTTTAATCATTGCGCTTGTACAGCCATGACAGCCGTCTGATGAGAAGAACTGTGTTCAAAACACGACAGGATAGACTGGGTCCTGGAAGCAACTTTTGTTCAAAAATTCACCGGAATCGTGATTGAAGGTCTGACGCGTCACACTCTGATTAAAAGTATCCTTGCTACAATCATCAGTCTGTCCGTAAGCCTGTTGTTCTTTAAATACAGGGTCCGTACAGGACGCTGACGGGACACCTGCTTCCTTTCCAACGATTTTCCCAAAAAAACAAGACGTCCCTCTTTCGAGAAGGACGTCTGTTACTGTTTTATGTGATGCTGCTCGACTGTGCTTCATACCGTTCCCGTGTCCAGCGGTACAGCCGGCTCGTCACGGTCCGCCCGTCAATCCGTTCCATGACGAACGGTCGGTCCAACACATGTTCAAATCCCAGTTTTTCGACGACCCGGCGTGACGGACTGTTAAAGTCAAAATGCGCACACCAGACAAGATCGACTTTCATCGTCTCAAATGCCACTGCGAGGGCGGTCCGGACGATTTCCGGCATCCGTCCCTGCCCCCAGTAGTCGGGATGAAGGACAAATCCGAACTCGACCTGCTTCAAGTCGGCCAGTTCCTTGACCGGACGCCGGTCATGAAAACCGAAGCTGCCGATGACCCGTCCCGTCGCCTTGTCGACGATTGCATAGCCGTCGTTCACCTCTTAAAAGATGTTGATGACGTCCTGACTTTCAGCGAGCGACGCATGCGGTGCCCAGCCGGCGTTTGGTCCGACACGCGGATCCTTCGCATAGGCATAAAGACTGTCGGCGTCACTTTTCTGCCAGCGCCGTAACCGGTGCCGTTCTGTTTCAATGATTTCCACTTTTCTATCCCCTTTCGCTTTTATGAAGCCTGCTGTTTTTCAGCGATTTTTTCTTTTCGGAACAAGCCAAGGTAAACCAGTCCGAGGCCGAGACAGACGATCAGTCCGATGTAGACACTCATCATGAACGGCGCAAGGACCGCTCCGAGGATGAGCGTCGACCGCGACAATAAATCGGCTCCGGCGTGAGACGTGCCGGCAAAGGCCGAGTAGGCGCCGCGTTGGTCGGCCGGCATCATATTTGCTTTTTCCGCGTTCAGTGTCGGTGAATAGAGCAGCTCCCCCATCGTCGCGATGAAAATGAACGTCAGTAACAGCGTCAATGAATTCGCACTCGTCACCGTCGCGTAACCGATGATGTAAAGGGCCAGTCCGCCGACGAGCGCCTGCTTATTTGTAAAGCGGTTGGACAAACGCTGGATGAAAAACGTCAGACAGACGACAAGAATCGTATTTTCGATATTGATCAAACTGAGCATCCGGACACCATTGACACTCAGATCGCCGATTGTCACCGTATCAAATTCGTCCGCTAATCGGACGGCGACATAACTGCCCATCGAAAACTCGGCGGCGAGAATACACATCGAACCGAAGACAACCTTGACAAACGGCCGGTCACGCCAGGCAATCTGATAACTTTTCCCGAGATCCCGGAACACATTCCGGAGAGGTTGTTTCTGCCAGACGTGTTTCGACTCGTCGAGCAGGAAATGATAGGCGACCGGCAGTAACAGCGATGTACACGTCAGCAGGCTGAACAAAAATAGCCGGTTGCTGACGTAAAGCCAACCACCAAGCGCCGTTCCGAGGGCGATCGACAGATTGATCAGCCAGTAATCGATCGCATAAACGGCCCGCCGGTTTTCCGGTGTCGTTGCGTCGATGATGATTGCACTCATCGCCGGCCGTCCGATGTTGCTCGTCACGGTAAATACGGCATAGGCAATCGTAAAGAGCAGCATTTGATTGGCGGCGAGACTGATCGTCATGACTAAAAACATTAATCCGGTCGCCGTCGTCGACAGGACGAGCAGGCGTTTCCGCGGAAAGCGATCCGCGAGGTAACCACCAATCAAGCCGATCAGGAAGCTGATAATCACTGTCCCGATTAAAAAGATCCCGGCAAATACTTTGCTGTACGCCTGAACAAATAACAGGGCCATAAACGGCATGATGGCGAACGAAATCGTCCGGTTGATAAACGATGTGACCAATCTGACTTTAATTGGCCGAGGCATTTCTTTCCATTTCATATTGTCACCTTCCATTCTCTACCTGTATGATAAACAAGACACAGTCACTAAAAAATGGACATCATCAAGAAAAGATGTCCCCTTTTAGAACGGAGGAATGAGATGGACGCTTATCTGTTCACGTTATGGAAATCCTGCCGGGAAGGATCGTACTCGATTGCCGAACTCGCCGACACGATCCATTTAAGCCCCAAACAAACGAAACGGTATTTGAACCGCTGGCAGGAAGACGGTTGGCTCGACTATACAAGCGGCCGTGGCCGCGGGCATCTGACGGTACTTGTCTGGCTGCGTCATGTCGAGCGCGAATATGCGAAGCAGATGCTCGAACGGATTGAACGCGAGTCGGTTGACGCCGTCACGGAAGAACTGAGCTGGGACTGGTCGCCGGCGCAAACGGGACGGTTCATGCGAAAGCTTGAACAAAAGTTCGGCTATACGCAGGAATCGTCCGATGCGCTGCTGATTCCGCGCCGACGTCCTTTTTTAACGACCGATCCGCTCGAAGCCGCCGATATCCACAGTGCCCACCTTGTTCAAAACGTCTTCAGTCGGCTGTTCGCAATTGACGCCGACGGTAAACTGCAAGGGGAACTGGCCCACCATTACGCCTGGAACGGCTCTACCTTATCGCTCTATTTACGAAAAGACGTCCGCTTCCATGACGGATCACTCTTAACGAGTAAGGACGTCACGAAAAGTCTCCGCAAACTAGTCGCTTATCCGGCCTATGCCAAGTCATACCGGCACGTCTTACATATTCAGTCGAACGGTCCTTATCAGGTCGATTTGACACTCGATCAACGGCGGCATTCGCTGTTACCGAAACTGGCGACGATTCATACGAGCATCGGCAAGGACAACGTCGGAACAGGACCGTTCCAGCTGACCCGAAACGATCCGAAAAAGACGGTGTTATCTGCCTTCCCGAATTATTACGGCATCCGCGCCCTGCTCGACCGGATTGAGTTCATTCAGATGCCCGATGCCTATGATCCCGTCTACCGGACATCACGGTCGGACTCCGGTGAAACGGATACGATTTCGACCCAGTCCGGTTTCGGCCTCGTCTTTTTGAATCCGCGTCCCGGCGGCCCGTTCGAGCACCCGGAAGCCCGGCACTACCTTCACCGGTTGATTGCCGCGATCCGTCCGTCGATTCAGTCGGTCAGTGAACGGAGTTTTCCGAACGACCGCGGGTTCCTCGAACAGTTCAGCTCTGTCCACCCGCTTCCGGATGGTCCTGCCGTTACGTTTACGCAACCGCTCCGGATAAAATTGACCGACTTTACGGATAAGGTGACCCGCTGGTTATGCGAGACGCTCGATGCGCACGGTATTCCTTATGAGTTTGTACCGGTCGGCTTTAAGGAGAGTATCACCAATTTCCATGCCTTTGAGACGATCGACCTCGCCGTCCATGCGGAAGTATTCGAACGGAACTTACCGGTCGCCTTCCATCAGTTTTTGACGAATGATTTTTCACCGCCTGCGAAGCTGTTTCACCGGATGCCGGACATGGAGACCTGGCTGACCCAATATGATGAAACCCCGTTCGAAGATTGGATAGTTCTGCACCAGGCGGTCGAACGGCATTTGATCGACTCGTCCTACTTTATTCCGTTGTATGATGATACGCGGATCATTCCGTTTCCGATTGAGCTGCAAAATATTACGATTGATTCGTTCGGCTATTTGGACTTCTCAAAACTGTGGATTTCCTCTTGACCTCCGACCTTCCTCGGAGGTTTTTTGTCGGTTGCTTGACGAATTGATGGCATACTTGTGACAAATATCACGTACTATTTTAAATCTAGTATTTCATCTATTGCATTAAAACAAGTCTTGACGGATACTGAAATCGAACCTGATCTGACATCCATTATCCGAAAAGGAAGTGTCTTTATGTTAACGTCATCGACAATCGCCATCATCAAATCAACCGTCCCGGTGCTCGCTGAACACGGTCACAGCATTACACGTGTCTTCTATCAACGACTGTTTGAAAATCATCCGGAAATGAAACATATCTTTAATCAATCGAATCAAAAAAATGACCGCCAGTCGCAAGCTTTAGCGACAGCGGTCTATGCGGCAGCTGCTTACATTGATCAGCTCGAAACGCTCAAACCGACGTTATTGCCGGTCCTCCATAAGCACCGCAGTCTGCAAATCAAACCTTTCATGTATGACATCGTCGGAACGGAACTGATCGGGGCAATCCAGGATGTCCTCGGAGACGCGGCGACACCGGAGATCATCGAAGCCTGGACGATTGGCTACGGGGAAATCGCCAAGCTGTTCATTTCGCTCGAAGCGGAGCTCTATCAGCAGGATGAACAAGCGACTGCCTTTGAAGGCTATCAGCCGTTCGTCATCGAACAGATCACACGTCAGTCAAGCGACATCCAATCGTTTACGTTACGTCCGGCTGACGGACGACAGCTCGCACCGTATCAAACCGGTCAATACGTTACGGTCCGCCTCCAGGCACCGGATGGTCTTTGGCAAAACCGTCAATACAGTTTAACGACGGTCGCAAACGGCACGTCATATACGATCGGTGTCAAACAGGACGGGTCCGTCTCGAACCAAATGCACGGTTTGTCCGTCGGCGACAGCGTGTTGCTCAGCGCGCCGGCCGGTTCGTTCACGTTACCGGACGCGCCTACTCCATTCGTCGGTCTCGCCGGCGGTATCGGTTTGACGCCACTGCTCGCAATGACTGAAGCAGCGCTTGCGGCAGGTCGCGACACGACGTTATACGTTGCCGTCCAGGACGACCTTGACCGGCCGTTCGCCGAACAATTGGCACGATTTGAAGAACAAGGCGCAACAATCCTCCGTTTTGCAGAACGAAATGCGTTGCCGGGCACGACACCGGGACGCTTGTCGATTGACGATGTAACGCAGATCAACCGGACAGCGGACGCATTCGTCTGCGGACCGGAAGCGATGATTCAGTTCGTCCGCCGCCACTGGAGCGGTCAGCCGGACAAGCTGCATTTTGAAGTCTTCGGACCAAGTCTCGCGCTCGAAGCACCGACTGCCGTTTCGTAACTTTCCTTTAGTCTAGTCAGAAAAAAACGACGCTGCCCGTTCTTGCGGGCAGCGTCGTTTACTTTTAGCGCGGTTCCGTTCGAACCGGTTGTATGTACAGGCTTACTTTTCGAGCTCCGGTGTAATCCGGCGCCACAAAACATTCAACATGACCGTCATTCCACCAATTGGAATCAAAAACATCAAGGCAAGCATCGTCATTCCATCCATCCTGCACATTCTCCTCTGTAAGCGTTTTTTTTAAGTATAACGCCTCCCGTTTCTCCTGCCCTCCGCCTGAAGGCCGATTTGTCATCCGACCTCATCCTGTCGCACTTCCACAGCCGGTGATTTACGCTGAAGTCGTAGGAGCAGCAGGATGAGCAGACCGCTTCCGGAAAAGAATAGAAACACGGTGTCGATTGCAAATACGGTCGTCAAATATGCCGATAATCCGAAAAACAGCGCTGAACTGAAGGTTGAAGCGGCGACCATCGCCGAACGGATCCGTCCGAGCAGGGCGTCCGGTGTCGTCTGTTGCAGTAACGTCGAGAACGGGATTCCGAACAGACTGAGTGCCATCCCGAGTAATAACATGCCGCTGAACGCAAACGGCAACGTCGTCGTCAGTCCGATCAGCAACGTGAATCCTCCCTGTAACACCATCGACAGGTAAAACATCTGCATCAGGTTAAGCCGGTCCGCCAATTTGGCATAGATGAGCGACATGCCGATTCCGCCAATGACAAGTGCCAGTTCGAGCAGCGAAAACGTATTCGCTCCGCCTCGGATGACGTCTTTTACAAACGGCGCGAGTAACGCGTTGACCGGTGTAATCATCCAGTTTGCGAGAATCCCGAACACTAAAATCCGGATCAAACGGGTGTCACGGGTGAGATACGTCAACCCTTCCCGTAAATCCACCCAATAGGTCCATTTCGGTTTGTCCGTTGTTTTCTCCCCGGACCGTAACGGGAACAACAGGCACCAGGCAAGCAGGTGCAAGACAGCCTCCATCCCTAAAATCACTGTAATTGAAAATCCGGTGATCAACAGCCCACCCGCCAGTAACCCGGCAAGCGTTCCGACCCGGTCGAGCGTACTCAAGTAAGCATTGGCGACCGGCAGCTGTTCGGACGCGACAATCCGGGTGACGACTTTAAACGCGGTATTGCCGCCGATGACTTGCAGGAACGTCTGAACGGCAAGCAAAAACAGCAACGGCACAAGCTGGGCATCCGTCTGCGTCAGGATATACCAGACGGCAACAAGCAGGAAACAACGGATCAGGACGGTCGCTTTCAGCAGGCGGACCGGTTCAATCCGGTCAATCCACGGTCCGACCAGACTCGAACTGATGAAACGAATCACAAACACGGCGCCGATCACTAACGAGACGGCTGCCGGCGACAACAGCTGGGCACACGTCCAGTAAATCGCAATATAGGAGATACTGGCGCCAACGACCGCAATCAGATCGGACACATAAAAATAACGAAACAGCCGGTTCATGCCAACTTCTCCTCTCCAGACGGATTTCCCCGTCGTTTTCTCTCTTCTCATTTTACACTTTTTTACATAATCCGGACAAAGACCTTTCCATATTTTACAGTCTTCCATGTTCCCGACATCTGTTCGTCATAATTAGTTCATCTTGTTATCGACTTCTCATCGGACTGTAACGAAGATTTCGTCGTCAGTCCTCTATACTGAAAGCAGAAGGAAGTGAAGAGCCATGAGAATGCATACACGAACAGTTACCCAGCACGAATCGACGGATCATCCATCGGAAGCACGGCTCGGCTATTACTTTTTACTGATTGTCTTGCCGCTAGGTCTGGCGCATCTCGCCCAGTCGCTCATTCCGTCAGTCGATTCCCATCAATCGTTTTTATTGTCCACGCTTACGATTTGCGCGATCAGTCTGTTTTCGATTCTCGGAAGCCGGACGGATGGTAGCCCTAAAACTACATTCTTCAGCTACGCGCTGTTTTTAGTCGTCAGCTTAACGTCGACGTTTGTCATGCCGCTGATTTGAGATGAACTACATATACGTTTCATCCGCTTCAGACAAAAAAAGCCAGTTTCCGCTATCCGGAAACTGGCTTTTTGTCGAATTTAGTTGTTTGCACCGACATACGTAAAGAGTGGTCCGCGCAGTTCAAACGAATAATCTTCCGCATTGACGATGCCGACGATTTGGTCACTGTCGAGCAGTTGGTCGAGGAATGTCGCTATTTCCGCCGCCGTATGGTATTTGGCGACGTTTTTGCTGTAATCAAATCCTTGTTCCCCGCGTGACCGGTCGGCGAATTCCGTTTCCGTCGCAGCCGGTGCCAGGACTTTCGCCCGCAGTTTCGCGCCGGCATTTTTCAGTTCCTGTGCGAGTCCTTCCGTATAGGCGCTGACATAAAACTTCGTCGCGCAATACGTGACCGCGTTAGGAACGATCCGGTAGCCGCCTCCGGACGAGACGTTGAGGACCGTCGCTCCTTCGACGTCATGATAATCATGGACATAACGGCTCGTTAAGACGGTCAGTGCTTCGATGTTCAGTCGGAGCATCTTTTCTACTTTCGGGACTGACACATCCTTGACGTTGTCGAAGTCACCGAACCCGGCATTGTTGATCCACGTCTCGATGTCGAGGTCTTGTAAGGAATCATACAGTTCATGGACATTCGCCGATTCCGTCAAATCAACGGAACGGAGAATGACGTCACTGTCCGGTGCCAGGGCTTTGACTTCGTCGCATAATTTTTCCAGTTCATCCGTCCGGCGGGCAACGAGGACCAATGACTTCCCTTTTTGTGCGAGTACTTTCGCTGTTTCGTATCCGATGCCTGAGCTGGCTCCTGTAATGACCGTGTATTTCATCTGTAATTCCCCATTTCTGTTTGGTATAGTAAAAGTCTACAAGTTAGAGTGAACTCTAAGTCAAGCAAGAAAGGTCTGACACGATGTATACGATTTCAGAAATCAGCCAACTGACCAAAACGACGGCCCATACAATCCGCTATTACGAAAAAGAAGGATTGTTGTTCCCGACCCGGACCGCAAGCGGAGTCCGACGTTATGATGAAGCCCAGCTGGCCTGGCTCCGTTTTGTCCTCCGCCTCCGGGCGACACATATGCCGATCGATCAGATCCGGGAATATGTCGAACTGTTTCTCGCCTCATCCGAAACGCACGACACGTCGCTTGAGCGGCTGCGTCTGCTCGAAGTACACCAGCAAAACGTCCGCAATCAGCTCGCGGAACTCATCCGGACGGAACAGATGATTACGGAAAAAATCGCCGTTTACCAACAACTCCATCCGACGGTTAAAGAACCACTTTAAGAAAAGGCTTGCCAAAGCCGGGTAAATCCGGTTTCGAGTGTTTCCGGATCCAGCTCCCCGTAAGCATCGCCGACACTGATTTCTGTTGAACAATACCCGTCTTTGTCGACGAGATAACCCACGAAGCCGAGTCCCGTTTCTTCCTGAACCTGTTCCAGTTTCGGGGACACATTCGCCGCCTGACCTTCAAAGTGCAGGTGGAACATGTTCGAGACCGGGACTTCCGGTGTCGTATGCACACCCGGCAACGCATTGAACCGTTCCGCCAGTTGTTTCGCATCCGCATAGTACTGCCCCATCCGGTCCTTTCGCAGTTCATAATAATAATCGGCCGAAACGATATACGGATACAAGCTGATCAAGTCCCCGCCATACCGCCGTTTCCAGATCCGGGCCGTCTTACAAAACGCTGCCGGTCCTGCAAGAATCGCCCCGGCAATTCCGCCGAGTCCTTTATAAAATGAAATGTAGACACTGTCGAACAGACCGGCGATGTCAGCTGCCGTCTTCTCGTAATACGGCATTAGTTCAAACAGACGGGCGCCGTCAAGATGCAGACGGATTCCCTGTTCCCGGCAATACCGGCTGATCGCTTCCAGTTCACTGAAGGCCGGAGCGACCCCGCCGATTTCCCGTTGCGGTAATTCGAGCAACAGACAGGCAATCTCCGGCAACGCTTTGATTTCGTCGAGTGTCATCAACCGGTCGGCTTCTCCGACAAGAATCGTTTTAATCGGATGCAGTTCCTTTAATCCGTCTTGCTCATGAATTTCGAGATGACAGAGCGGATGATAGGCGACGATCCGGTTATCCGTCTCATCCGACCAAATCCGTATGGCCACCTGTTGCGCCATCGTACCGCTCGGGAAAAAGACGGCGTCCTCCATCCCGAGTACATCGGCAAACTTTTCTTCGAACGGTTGGATGATGGATCCCGTCCCGTATTGATCACTTGCCGTCTCGTCCGCGGTTTCTTCAAATGCTGTTTTTAACACGCCGACATTCCGTTTCCCGTGCCCGCTGATTTGTCCCGTTGCTTGTTGAAAACTGGTGCGTAAGCGATTCATCTGGTAACCTCCATTTTTTTAGGAAATAATGACTAATTTTTGAAAAAACCAGAACGTTTTCCTGTCTTATTTGCTATACTCAGTTCAGACTTGTTTATCAACCGTTTTGACGGTATCAAAGAGGTGGTCTCATGCAAACTTCGTTCCGATTAAAAATCGGTTTGTTTCTTTCCGGCATTTTACTGGCCGTGTTCGCCATCCAGTCCGTTTTGCCTCGTTTTCTGACGTCGTTCGTTTCTTTTTTCGACAGTCGGACGACCAGCTCCTGTACAACACGCTGTAGTGATGCATACAATCTTTCACTTCCGTCCGATTCCCTTGTGGTCGACTTTGAACCGCTTGTCGATACCGTCGCGACGGAACCAGACCCGCTGTTATTTCGGACGGGCTTCGATTCCTCTGTCGTCGCACCACCGTATCTGTTCATCTTCATTTTCCTGATGTTTGCGTCAATCGGATTGCTAGCTTACTATATCAAGTTCATCCGACCGTCCCGCTTCCAACCGCTGCTGTTAACGCAAAGTCGCGTCGAGGTGCTTCATTATCCTCACCATGAATTACCGGCAGAAGATATTCGCCAACATATGCTGCTGTTTAACCGCCGGCTTCCGCAATCGATGCAACGGCGCGAACAGGAGACGATGACCGAGTGGTTCGCACGGATCAAGTTTCCATCGCCGGTCAATCCCCATTACTTAGAAGTCCGTTATGGCGGACACGTCTCGATTCCGGTCCACCAGTTAACCTTTTTTAAGCAAACGACCGAAGACTTTTTGCGTCATGTCGGCTCGACGATCATTTGATCCAGCAGCGCCTGATTCCAGACCAGGCACTGCTGAATCAGGTGATTTTTTTGTGTTCGTTAAAAGATTCCCTAATTCACCAGTATTCGGTCCATTTCCGGACAGAAACTGATATTTTTCAAAAAAATTGGGTATTATAGACTATATAGTTAACTAACAGCTTATAATTTTTTGAACTGTTTTTGAAAGAGAGCGAGGCGAAACGAGATGATTACAGCACAAGAAGCGTACTTCATAAAAAATGGTCTGAACGAACAGTTTGAAGACCCTCGAATCGACTGCGACTTTTCCATTTTCTCGCTCGAACCGTTTCAACTCTTGTTACATGTACATGATGACGAGGTCGATGAATTGAGTACGGAAACGAGGTATGTCCTAAGTCGAAAGATTCGGTCTCAGCTGCATCAATTAGACGCGAAAGTCGGCGGTACACCCGTCAAGACGGTGTTCGTCATTTCTGCGCCATTGATTTCCGACCGTTCCTATTGTGTGATTTTGCAATGATCTGGCAGACTATTTATTGATTGAAAAAAAAAGCTCCGACTCCATTTTCGAATGGAGTCGGAGCTTTTTTGGGAGAGCATATCAGCTGGCCTCATGGCTTGAAATTTGATTGCGTCCGCTTGACTTCGCCCGGTACAGGGCTTGGTCGGCCAGGACGATCAAGTCGCCTTCCGTCAACGTCTCGCTCGGCCGGACGACGGCAAGTCCGATACTGACACTGAGCTGGCAAAGCGGTTCGTACGCACTGTGTTCAATCTTCAACCGGAGGATTTCACTGCGGATCCGTTCGGCGACATGCGTAATCTGCTCGACATGCTCCGTCAAGATGACGGCGAATTCTTCTCCTCCGTACCGCGAGACCAGTCCAAACTCACCCGCCTGTTTTTTTAATGTAGCGGCGACTTTCTGCAGACACCAGTCGCCTTTCAAGTGACCGTACGTATCGTTGTACAGTTTGAACTCGTCGACATCAATCAAAATCAAGCCGACGTCCGTCTGCTGTTCCCGGGCGGTCGTAAAGCATGCTTCCAGATGCTCATCGAACGCGCGCCGGTTGGGAATCGAGGTTAAGGCATCATGTAACGAGCGGTGGATCAACGCCTGTTGACTCCGCTCGAGGCGGAACGTCTGCAGGAAGGCCATCAACAGCAGGACAGCGACACTGACGACGATGACGATGACCCACTTGGCAGACGCCGACGCCTGTTTGGAACGGTCCGTCGCTTCCTGGATGATTTTATCGATGTCCTGATTGATTTTTGCATTGATCGGCCGGAACTGATTGATATAGTCCATGCCGCTGTAACGTTTCAGTGTCGCCCGTTCGATTTGATTGCTTTGGATCCATTGAATCTGCTGTTCATAAAAACCGTCCGTTCGTAAAATCAGTGGAATCGCCTCATCTGCCAGCAATTGCTTGAGAATCGGATGGCGTTGATCGAGCATCTTCAATGTGACAATCGTCTCTTTCAGTTCGGCATTCGTATTTTTGAATTGCTGGAACGTCTGATCATTTTGGTCAAGCAAATAACTGCGCACTGTCAACTCCTGATCGAGCAGCAATGGGAACAGTTGCGAAGCAGCATTCGAAATCGGGATCGCTTCCATCATAATCCGATTGTTTTCTTGTTCAACTTTCAGGAAAGCATTGTAACTCCAGATACTTGTAAACATCAATGAAAACAATGCGAGTAACAGGTAAAATTGTAACGTCGATAATTTCAAGTTCAGTCTGACCTCTTTCTTTTCCGTCGGCAGCAACTGAGGAATGCTGGCGATACGGGACGCTACCTTATTATCGGTATCTTGGGATCAAACCATTAGCGCTCTACTCGAAATATTGCCCGTTGCCTGCACATTTCAAACAAATTACCAGTTCAAGTTGCACATTCATCCTGGTTTTTCCTGTCCGTCTCGCTGGACATGATTTTTCCATTCCGTTAAAACGACTTGCGCATGTTGCGCCGCCTCGGTCATATTGTTATTTTTCCACCACGCATACATCAGACCGCCTGCTCCGAGGAGCGCCGTCAGAGCGGTTTCGATTTGATTCGTCTCAAACGGCAGCGGTGTATAGCCGAGTGCAAGTAACGTCAAATTCACGAAACTGTAGAGCGGCACGATCAGTCGGATCAGGGCGATTGAACGTTCCTTCATCGTTGAAGTCCAAACAGATGACGCCACGTGACCGGACCAATGACACCGTCTGCCGTTAACCGGTGCTGCCGTTGAAACTGCTCAATGAATTGCGTTAATTTCCGATCGAATTGACCGGTCAACGGCAACCGGAGCCGTTTTTGAATCAGCCGGATCAGCGTCCGGTCCATCCGCTTTGCTCCTGCATATAGCGGTCGACCGGGATAACGCGGTCCGAGTAACGGTTTCGCTTGACCGTTGACCGCATCATACAATTGAAAATGCGGATAATCGGGAAAATTGCCCCAGTCACCGCCCCACTGCATCTGATAACGTTTCATCGCGGCGACGAGCCGTTTCAGCCGCGGATCTGGCGGTGCGAGAAACTCCGCCCGTTTGCCGCCGTCCGCATAGACAAAAAGATCAACGGCCACCCCGAAGTTATGGTTTGATCTTCCCCCTTTCGCATAAGTGACGATTTTTCCCGGACGGGTCCGCCCGTTGGCATACAAGGCATCCTGTTCCTGTTTTGTCCGGTAAGCTTGTGCAATACCGATCGGCAGTCCTTCTGCCGCCAGTTCCGTAATGACGGCGCGGGTAATCGCGACGACGTCCGGATCCATTTCTCTTGTCAGTTTTCGGTTCGCTTGTACGAGTAGCCAGTCAAGTGATGGTGTCATAAAGTCCTCCTTGATCAGATAAGTTCTGCGAGCAGTAATGCCAGTTCCCCTTGATCGGGGACAGCTTGTTCAAGCCATTGTTTTTGCTCCGCTTCTGCCTGCTGCTGTTGCCGGCGTTCCCGTTCGACCCAATCCGGCAACCGACCGCGGTCTGTCAGGCGGGACGTTCGCTTCCGGGAAGATGCACGGCGGTGTTGTTCATGACGGTCAATCTGTTCCTGCGTCAACAAATTCCGCTGTTTCAGACTGTCGATGATGACCTTAATGTAGTTGAAGTTGCGGATGTTCGCCGCCGATGCCTGTTCGATCGCATGGTGCAGGACAACCGGACTCGTTTCTTTTAACAAACGCTCAAGTTGCCTGCCAATCGACGGGGTGACACGTCCGATTTCCCTCTCAAAATGAGTGATGATTTCCTTGACTCCGGGTGATGGTGGTTCTTTTTTTAAAGACGGTTTTTTAACCCCTTTTTCTTTGGAGGCGACAGATGTCTCCCCGGAAGTCGTCTCATGACTAGGGACCTGTCCGGAAGCACCCGGGGACCCCGCCCGGATCCGGTAGCCGTTTGACGTTTGTCCGCCGTGCCGGTCAAACCGTTCGACCTTTTCAATCCATCCTTTTTCGACGAGTGTCTGGAGACAGTTTTTGACGGTCGTCTTGCCGCACGGAACGGCGTCCGCGAGCGTCTGATGCGACGGGAACGCGAGTCCGTCCCGTCCGGCATAACTTTGCAGCAGCAGATAGACCATTTTTTCATGGACGGAGGAAAAAGCGGCTCCGTCGCGTAACAATTGATGCTCGACACGTAAGTAAGGTTGCATAAATTTGTCCCCCTTTAGATTCAGGAGGAATTTCCTCCTTTCTATCAAGAAATAACAGGACGAATCACTTGGTTGTTCGGATTTTTTTAGACAACAAACAGGCACGACTTGATCGGAAGCGACTGTTCCGAAAAAATCGTGCCTGACGGTTAGAGGAATCTGAAATACAAATACGGCAGTACACCGGCGAGCAGGATGCTGAAGACGACCATACCCAGGATGACGAAGATTGCTTTTGAGATTGATAGCTGTTGTTTTCGATAAGACAACATGACAGCTTTGACAATCGTCCAGATCATTAATCCACTCAAGAGACATGAGCCTATCAGGAGAATCAGCACTTCCATATCAATCACCCTTTCCTGTTCTAAGTAATTATTTTATCTTGAATTAGACGATTTTTCCTTGACGGACCGTTTAAGCTTGCTAGACTGAACAAGAGAACGCTTACACCATATAAAAGGAGTTTTTCTAATGTCACGCCAACAGACCCTGCTCACACGTCTCGACCAGATTGGCCAACAGCTGGAACAAACAAATGACGCCTGGTTATTGCTCGGACTCGGTTCCGTCGGTCGGGAGCTGGAACGGCTTGATGCCTATTCCGACCTCGATTTTTTCGTCATTACGAAACCGGGTCAAAAACAACGGTTCCTCGACCGGCTCGACTGGCTGGAATCCGTTCATCCGCTCAGCTTTATCTTTCAAAATACCGTCGACGGGTTTAAGTTATTGTTCGCGGACGGGATCTACGGGGAGTGTGCGATTTTCGAACTCGATGAGATGCCGGACATCGCTTTTTCCCCGGGACGGATTGTCTGGCAGGATCCAACATTTCCGGGCGTCGACTTGACGGTTTCAAAACAATCACCTCCACCGATCCGGCGCGATACACTCGACTTTGCACTGAACGAAGCCTTGACGAATCTCTATGTTGGACTGTGCCGCTATGCCCGCGGCGAACGGTTGTCCGGTCTCCAGCTGGTCGAACAGCATGCTTTTTCAAACTTGTTGTCGATTCTGCATTTAATCGAGCCGGAAGTCGTCTATTATCCCGACGCCTACGGCAATGAACGCCGGGCCGAGCAACGGTTCCCCCAGGCGCAGGAACGGTTCACCGATGTCCTGCAAGGATACGCCCGCGTCCCGGAATCGGCGCTTGCACTGCTTGACTGGCTCGAACAGATTCTGCCGGTCAATTCCTCGATGGCTGCTGAAATTCGGCGGCTGGCTGCGGAGTGTCAAACGAAACACCCTAATTGAAAGCAGACTCAGAGCCGTTTTAAGGAAGTGGAGTTGTCTTACTGTCGTGCCGTACTCGATTCAGCCAACTTTCCAAAAACCCGTCAAACGGAAAGACCTGTCGTTGAATCTTGTCTTGCAGCCGGCGTAACGTCCGTTCCGCTACTTCGATGACGTCAACCGCATAGTGATATGTCAGTTGATTTTCTAAAAACTCTTCTTCGTCGACGACCGTCCACTGACCGGTTGTATCCCGGATGAGATCCAGGTCAAGATCAACGAACCGGAGACCGGACGTTGTCCGTAGACCAGCACATGCTGATTGGTTTCCTGTAACAAAGTCGTTTCCCAGTTGCAGTGAAGCGACCCGTCATATTTCACGGCTTGGACTTGAATATTTGAATGAATAGACGAATGAATTTGGTTCCTCCTCAGTCTTTTTTCAAGCGGGACGTGACGATAAAACCGTGTTCATTCGTACCGGACACTTGAAAATGCGGTGTATCCGGAATACGGATTGACCGCATTTTCGTGTATTGAACAAAATATGTTTGATTTCCTATTTTCATCTTGTACGCGTTCTCTTGTTCGACATAGCGTATGTATTCCTCCAGCACCAAATCTTCCTCGTACATCTTGCTGCTGTGCGGTAAGCCGACATAACGAATATGCCACGGTTCAAACGAAATTCCCGTTACTGCTTCCTTTCCTTTTGGATACCGGATGATAAAACCGAACTTATGGGCATTTTTCGCAAGCCATCTGCCTTCTTTGGATTGACTCATCTTCCCGCTTGTCGAACCGAGATCGACCGACAGACCCGTTTGGTGCTCGCTGTGACCAGCAGGCAACGCAAAGTCCGCACCATATTCTTCATACAGCCGCTGTTGCAGCTTCCCGCTTCGGTAGGCACTATTGATTTGAAAATGTCTGACTCCCACTTTTTCCGCACGACGTATCATCTGTCGTAAAGCTGTCCCGACATGCTGTTGTACTAATAAACCCGCTTCGATATGTGTCTCCGTTGCCGCCTTCGGGATTTTGCCAAGATTGCGCGGATCTTCCTGAATCTCCGTTTGTTTATTGATCAATACTAAATCTCCTTGATACAACGATGCATCCTTCAATGAAATTTTGTTCGTCAAAGCCGGTGTTCGTGTCAGATAAAATTGAAATAGAATAAGTACAATCAAAAGCACGCCGATTAGTTTTTTCATGTTAAACCCTCTCCTTTTCTTCATTACAGACAGCATAAAGAAAAGGGTTTAAATGAAAGTCGGGAAAATTCTTAAGAATTTCTTAAATCAGCCGGAAAAACGATTTCAAATCGAATCTGTCCTGCGCTTTGCTGTAAGTCAATCGTCCCTTCATGTCTTTCGACAATCGTCTTTGCTATGAACAGGCCAAGACCGGTTTGTTTCGTCGGTATGTTCCGGACTTGATCGACTGTATAAAACATATCAAACAGGTACGGCACATCCGCCGTTTGAATCGTCGGACCGGCATTCGTGATCTGAATCACAATTTCCGCGCCGCGGCGGAATGCACTGATGTCAATCGGATAATCTAGATTGCCGTAACGTATCGCGTTATTAAGCAAATTCTCAAACACCCGGGCCAGTTCTTTTCCGTTTCCCGTCATGTTCAAGGACGGACTAATCTGCTGATTCAGACGGGCGTTGACACGACTGATCAACGGATACATTTCATCCAGGAGTTGGAGCAGGAGATGATACAAATCGACCTCTGTCTGTTCCGTTGTCTTCAGTGATAAATCAAGTTTTGAGATATCAAACAAGGTTTCAAGGAGTTGTTCGAGATCCCGGGATTTTTTATAGGCGATTTTTATGTAGACAGCCCGTTCTTCCGGGGTTGTCGTCGGTTGATTCAGTAAATCCAAATATCCGGTCACCGATGTCAACGGCGTCCGTAAATCATGGGCCAAATTGGCAATCAGCGTTTCTTTACTGCGTTGCGCCAACGTCTCTGCCTGAATGGCCGTCCGTAAGCCTGAGCTTGCCGCATTCAAGTCGTTTGCGATTTGGCGGAACTCATCTTTCGATGCAATCTCGATACGATGTGAAAAATCACCCGCTGCCAACTGACGAATACCGCTTGAAATGTCCTCAAAATATTTGGTATATGTCCGCGTCAGCAGATAAAAGATGAGAATCGAAAATGGAATGTACAGCGCTAAAAAGACATAGATGTCACCGACTTCGCGCATCCAAAACCGGTATCGCATATACGTGTCCCCGTAAAAGACGTGATGATGGTAATAATATTGTAGCGCCTTATAGATTGCGAATGTGATGACCGCAGCCATCAACAGACTTTTGATAAACAGATAGATGATTCTGGTCCGGAAGCCATTGATGAACTTACGCATTGACTTTATACCCGACGCCCCAAACGGTCTCGATCAACCGTTTGGTCTTATTGGTGTCGGAAATCTTTTTCCTTAATGTCCGAATGTGGACCATGACCGTGTTGGCCCCGTCAAAGTAATCTTCCTTCCAAACCCGCTCAAAGATTTTTTCCGTACTGAAGACCTGATTCGGAGAACCGGCAAGCAACCAAAAAATATCAAATTCCTTTGGCGTCAAATTGACAGGCTGTTCATTAACAAGGACTTTCCTTTGGTCGGCATCGAGAATCACGTTTTGCAGTCGAATCAAATTACTCTCAAATGGTTTCGACTGTCCCGTCCATTGAAAGGCACGCCGTAACTGGGCGTTGACCCGGGCGACCAGTTCAAGCGGATTAAAAGGTTTCGTCATATAATCATCTGCTCCGATCACAAGCCCGCTGATTTTATCAAAATCCGACTGTTTGGCGCTTAAAAAGATGACCGGCGTCTGATCGATTTGCCGGATTTGTGTCAAGACTTCGTGCCCGTTCATGTTCGGCATCATAATGTCCAGGATGACGAGATCAACCGGATGTTGCCGGAAGCGTTCTAGACCTGACATACCGTCATAGGCGAGCAATGTCTGAAATCCTTCGTTTCGTAAATGAATCGAGACGAGTTCGGCAATTTCGACCTCGTCTTCGATGATGAGAATCGTTCGTATTGGCATAAGCTGTCCCCTTTTCTAAACTTGAACAGCTTAAATGATGGCATATCGGTTGATTCATTCCCCTTTTTTCAAAACATATTCTAACAGGTATTTCCATTTCCTTTTAAAATCTTCTCAATCCAAAATGACATTTTTTCCTTCCTTCGTTAACCGGGCTAAGGAATCCTTCATTTGAAGAATCGTCTCTTCCGAATGCCGCTCCCAAACGCCGAGCTCTGCGACGACGAGAAGCGGTTCCTTCGACCGGTAGGACCTTGTACGATTGCCGGAAAAGCGCTGATCCGTTAAGTTCGGATCATCTTCAAACGGTCCAAGCGGTTCGACGAGATAAATCCGTTCCCGTTCGTCACCTTTGGCAAGCTCGGCTCCCCACTTTGCAGCTTCAAGTGTTGCGGTGAAATAAATATAATTCGAGCGTTTTTCCTGATAGTTAGACAGGTAATTAATTTGTAATTCATCTCCGACTCGTAATACGGCTTTTGTCCCATGCAGAAACGGTCCCTGGTCGAGCACTTTGGTTTGTCCGGTCATTACTGTTCACATCCTTTACTACAATCTTGTTTGTAGTGTAGAACAGAACGAAACGTAAAAGTAGTCTGTTTTCGTCTACAGATTCGCGGTATAATTCCAGTAGAGAAGAATGAAAAACTCCCGACATACGTCACGTTCCGGTTGGAGCGGTGCGTTTTGTTCGGGAGTTTTTCGTTTAATAATGATAACGGCATTGAAGGATTTCCACTTGTTCACTCGTCGACCTGTAAACGAGACGATGTTCCGAGTCAATTCGCCGGCTGTAAAAGCCTTGTAAATTTCCTTTTAATGCTTCCGGTTTGCCTATGCCAGTCAAATTGCCGTTTCGTTTTACGTCTTCAATCAGTGTATTGATCCGCTTCAATTTTTTTCTGTCTTCTTGTTTCCAATACAGATAATCTTCCCATCCATGATCCGTAAAAAGTAGACGGACTTTACTCATCAATCAACGTTCTTTCTGTCAGCTTTTTTTGTTCCAGCTGTTCGATTGACTCCAGTAGACGGACTGAATTTTGAGGACTTCGCATTAAATAGATGGTCTCCATCAAACGATTATATTCTTCTTCAGAAAGTAAAACGGCATTTTCGTTATTTTTTCGTGAAATGATGACAGCTTCCTTATCATCATGCACTTGATCTAAAATCTGTTTAAAATTTTTCCGGGCATCACTGTATGTGACAATCGACATCATTAGTTCCTCCTTACGTGGTTTTCTCTATTTTTATTGTACATGATTTCGTACAACTACTCAATCTTCGTTTCTGTTTCCTTTCACAATAGAAAGCCCGGCTCCCTTCCAGATTGACAACTTTTGTCAAAATGGTATCGTAAAAGTATCACGTTCAAGGATGTGGAAAATCATATTCATCGTCGAGCTGCTCGTCAACGCCTGCATCGCGTTTACCGGGTTTTATATGATATCAAAAATCATTCATTCCACCCGATTCTCATCCTATACCGTTAAGTCGCTGATCATTGGTCTTGCGACCGGATTACTCGGGGTAATACTGATGTTCAAGGGCATCCAGGTCAATGAGTCGTTACGGATGGATTTACGTCATTTGCCGCTCGTCCTGCTCGCTTTTTACGGCAGCCGCTTCCCGCTTGTCATTGCCACCTTGATCATCGCCGGTTCCCGTTTTTTGTTTGGTGTGACCCCGCAAGCATTTATTGCCTTTATCGCCATCATTGCCATCAGTACCGGGATGATTTGGATTCATCGCCAACTCCTGAATCAGCCGTTTCGGCAGAATCTCGCCCTCAATGTCTGGGCGCTGTTGATGATTACATTCGCCGTTCTGATTAATTTGGGCTTTAACGATGCCTCGCTTCGTCTGTTACTTGCGACCTGGACGATCGGTCTTGCCGTTGGTGTCCTGTCGAGTATGCTGACGCTTGATTTCCAGACGCTGAACCGCCAAGTCGAACTGTACAAACAGTCTTCAGAACTTGATCATCTGACTGGACTGTATAACCGACGGGTCTGGGACAGCAGGACAGCAGGACTGGAACAGGAAGGTCGCATTTATAACGTGCTTGCCCTCGACATCGACCACTTTAAACATGTCAACGATACATACGGTCATGGAAACGGGGATCTCGTGTTGCAACAGTTCGCGAATATCCTAATGGAGGAAACGCGTCCCCACGATATCACGGCACGGATCGGCGGAGAGGAATTCATGCTTCTGGTCTATGACCTGACTCCGTCCAAAGTCATCAAAGTCGCGAACCGGATTCGGGAACGAATTGCGAATGAACGGTTCCAACTGGACGGATTTCCTGCCATCACGGTCACAGCTTCCATCGGAATTGCTCACGGAAAACAGATTCACATCCAGCACATGAACGGACTAGCGGACGAAGCCTTATATACGGCGAAACAGCAAGGAAGAAATCGGGCGATCCTGTTCAATCAGCTCGATCAGCCGGACGTTGCCGTATCGCACACTTCAACGGAAACAACTACTTAATGACATATCATCGGAGGTTTTACTTATGTATGAACCGAAACGGGAATTCATCACGACTTCGGAAACAATTCTTTTTGTCAGCAGCCTGTTCATGTGGTTGTATATCGTTCGCTTTTTCGGGACGATCGATTCCGCATGGTGGATTTTTCCACTACTGTGCTTCCTGCTCTTCTTGCGTTCGTTTATTGGCAGACGGGTTGATTTGAGTTTTAACTGGGTCGAGGAAGAAGAAGCACGAAAGTCCGAACAAAAATAAAACGAATCAAATAACAGCCCGGCTTCTCCGCTTGTTCAAGAGGAAGACCGGGCTGTTGTTCATTCACTTTTTTAAATAATGTTCCCGGGTCAAGGCCATCAGGATGGAATCGACACATCGTCCATCAACTTTGAGATCATCCTGTTCTACACCAATCACTTGAAACCCCAGTTTTTCATACACGTGCTGTGCCCGAGGATTAAAGTCAAAGACGCTTAACGTCAAGCGGGCAAGCGATGTCTGTTGGAACAGGTAATCGATCAGTATGCGGGTTGCTTCCGTTCCAAGACCGCGGTTTCTGCCGGTTTTTCCAATCAGAATCCGGAAGTTCATACTGTGGTCGTGTAACTTATAGTCGTTGACGACGACTTCACCGACGAGCGTATCAGATACTCTGTCGATGACCGCTAAATCCAATCGGTCCGACTGATCGTGCCTCGTTCCGTACCAGGCTTTAAGTGTCTCCCGATCAAAATCCGCTTCACTTCCTGTCAGTTTAAGGACTTCCGGATCCTTCAGACACCGTTCGATCAAAGGGAGATCATTCGCTGTAAACGGTCGGAGAAGGACCGCTTTTCCCCTTAAGACGGGTTTAACCGTTAAATTCATAATCAGATTGCTCCTTTTCGATTAAGTAGGACATGCTTTTCATTCACTATATACGAGGTTAAATCAAAAATGACACTTCCTTACAATTTTGTACGTTTCAATTACAATTCCACTCTCTTATACTAAAGCTAATCTGAATGCTTATACAAAGGAGTAATGCTGACTATGAAATTCCCCAAATGGCTCCTTTACCTCGGTGCACTTCCGACGTTCATTTTTTCCTTTTATGCCATCACGAATCCATCCTTTCGCGCTGATATCGCAGGATCGTTACCGATTGCGGCCCCTGTCCTCGCTGTCATTCTTACTGTATTTGTCGGATACTGGACCCTGTTCTTTATTTTTGTGAACGGACTCCGCCGTCATCTCGACTTGGTCGTCTTATCCGGTCTGTTGCTGATTTGTTTTCTGTTAACAAGCTTGTTTGCGACACTCGATTATTTTCTTACTTAACAGATTTACCTCGAGCCATCTTCCGGATGGCTTTTTCCATTTTCTTCTTGCTTTCTTTCTTTGCTTCTCGTAATATCAACTGTAATCATTTTCTATATATTCAAAAAACATTCAGAAGGAGTGATGGCGCATGCGTGGAACGTGGAAACACCCTGCTTTGTTGTTATCAAGCGTCGGCATCTCCAATCTCGGGGCATGGGTCTATTTCATTGCCTTGAACCTGATTGTCCTCGAACGGACGAATTCAGCGTTCGCTGTCTCGATTCTCTACATGCTTGTCCCGATTGCCGCCCTGTTATCAAGTTTTTGGTCCGGCACGGTCATCGATCGCGTCGATAAACGAAATCTGATGGTGCTGCTTGATGTGTCCCGGGCCATCTTGATTGCCGTCTTACCGTGGATCGACTCGTTATTCGTCTTGTATACACTGGTTTTCTTCATCAATATCGGCAGCTCGTTGTTTGAATCGGCTTCTCTGATCTACATGACGAAACTCGTCTCGAAAACCAACCGTCAACGGTTTAATGCCTTAAAAAATTTCATCCAATCCTGCGGCTTCATTCTTGGACCGACGATTGCCGGTCTCTTGTTCCTCGTCGGCTCCCCGACGTTCGCCATCTATCTGAATGCCGGTGTACTTGGTCTGTCGGCACTGATTCTGTTTTCCCTGCCGGATATCGAAAAACAAGCAATGATTTCCGGTGCCGAGCGGCTCAGTTTCAGCATGATCGTCGCCGACTGGAAAGAAACGTTCCGTTATGCGCGCAAACACCGCTACATCACACTCGTTTATGCCCTGTTCTGTGTGATGACGATTTTCATGTCCGGGCTCGATTCACTCGAAGCAACGTTCGCGACCCAGGTTCTTGATTTTTCCGAGAGTACATACGGCTTTCTCGTCAGTATCGCCGGGCTCGGCATCATTGCCGGTTCAACCATTAACGCGATGTGTACGAAATGGCTCAGCCTACGATTCTTGATCGGCTTCGGAGCCATCACGACACCGGTCGGCTATCTCATCTTTGCGACAGCGACCGATTTCAGTTTCGCGGCAATCGGTTTTTTCCTGCTGACGTTTGCGTTATCGTTCGCGAATACCGGATTCTTGTCGTTTTATCAAAACAATGTTCCCGTTTCGATCATGGGACGGTTCTCCGGCGTCATCAATGTCGCGGAATCCATCTTGATCATCGGACTGACGTTGTCAATCGGTCTTTTAGCCGAAACGTTTTCAATCCGGTCAACCTATATCGTCTGCTCGCTCGGCTTTTTACTGATTAGTCTCGTGTCGTTACCGATCGTCTTTAAACGGACCAAACAAGCGCTGTATGCGATGACGGTCGACGACGAAATCAAAGCATCTTGAACCGGACAGGTCAACGGGGAATGATTCCTTGTTGCCCTGTTTTTTTTTCGTCCAGGCGACAAGCGGACATGTTATAGTCAAGAAAATGGGTATCCGCTGAAGGAGGGATTTACATGACGGGAATCGACTGCCTGTTGTATCTGCATCACGAACTGGACCGGTATACCGAAACCGAATTACATTACATTTCGCAACCCGGTGTCTGGTCGCTTAGTCAAATGTATGATCATATTTTACTTGTCGCCCATGAATATATGGACGAAGTCGAAATCTGTGCTTCGCTGACGACCGATACAGCGGACGGTAAAACACCGTTCGGAGAAGAATTATTCCGTCAAAATGCCTTTCCATCCGTCAAAATCAGACTGCCGGACGAGATGAACGCCCCGCCGGACAATACGGACAGCCGGAATCGCTTAAAAGAACGTCTGCTTGAACTGATTGAACGGATGGAAGACTGGTCGAAACGGCTCGATCACATCGAACCGCAACGGAAAACAAGACACGGTGGTTTCGGTTCGTTGAATGCGCAGGAATGGTATCAACTGATCGAAATGCATACCCGGCACCATTTCCGGCAGAAAAAAGAGCTGGAACAAATTCTTCTAAGCTGACTGTTATATCACAGTATTTAAGGCCAGGAAGCCCACTGCTTCAGTGGTGGGAGTGTCAGATAAATACTATGTCTTATACTAAAACCTCCCGATGCCATGATCCGGGAGGGGTTTTTGAGGGCTTGCTATTTTTGACTGATATGAGTTCGTTTCGTTTTACAATGTCTTTGTCAGGACCAAATCGATTTGTTTATCTTCTCCCATATAGAATGCGTGTGCTCCGGTTTGTACAAAACCAAAACGTCGATAAAAGCGTAACGCCCGGTGATTTTCTTCCCACACCCCTAACCAGACTTGCTCCATCCCCTGTGCTTGAGCAATCTCGAATGTTTTCTCAAGCAACTGCTTTCCAAGACCTGTCCCCTGATATGCTGAACGGATATAAATCCGTTCGAGTTCCAACGACTTCCCTTCCGTCGGCTCAGTTTGAGCTTTTCCGATGTTCAGCTTTAAATAGCCGGCAATTTCCTCATCACTTTTAATAAAATAGAAAAACGAATCTGTACGTTCAAGCTCCCCTGTTAATTTTTCGAGATTATAGGATTGGTTGAGATAATCCTCTAGATGCTGCGGATCATTTTGGGAACCAAACGTCTCCGAAAAGGTTTCTATGCTAATCGCCTGTAACGTTCTGACATCCTTGACGTCACAGCGGACAAACTCAATCGTTTCTTTCACCCTATTCACTCCTTCAAATAATGTCGAGTTCCACCTTTTTTGACAAAGTCCCATTCCCGCTCGATATTTTCACGGACGCGCTCCGTCAACTCCAGTAACCGGGCTTGTTCTTCTTCACTCAAACCAGCTAAAGCAACCCCTTTCGAATAAGCGTGTTCCTGAAGAATCACCGGACACGTTGCCTGTCCTTTTGCAGTTGCATACAGTTTTTTGATTTTTTTGTTCACGACATCCGGTCGTTTTTCGATGAATCCGGCTTTTTCTAATTTTTGAATCGATCGGGCGGCTGTCGTCCGGTCCACGAGAATCAGTTCAGCCAGTTTTTCCTGAATGATTCCTGGATTTTCACAAATCCGGACAAGATAAATGTATTGTCCTTTTGTCAGTTCCAGCTCTTTGAATTCAACATTGCTGATGGAATCGAGTGCCCGCGCAATCATTCCAATTTCACGTAATATTTCTCCCATATCGTCTCCTTTTTTTGTCTGAAGAATTATATAACTTTATTATATTGTTTTTTGTTGCAAATGCAACATTTTTTTAATTTGTATGATTTTGTTAAAAACCCTTTTATCCAATTGACAAAAAGTGTATATTAAAATCATCTATTCGTTTAAAGGAGGATCTACCTACCCCGTGAAATTCTTTAGAACAAACCGGACCAAAGAGTTGTCATGGATTCCGGAGCAGGAATGGCAAACCGTCTGCGCCAAACGATCCATTCAAATTCAGCAGCATCCGAACGAACAACTCGTCGGTCTTGCTTACAATAATCAACAGCAGGTCGTTCAAGTGACACGTAACATTCATGCACCGCTGTTCAGTTATTACGTGACGTTACTGGAAAATCGTCACACGCATAAAACGGTTTTATCGAAACGTTCGCATATGACGATTCAACACTTGTCGACACGTCTATTCAACTCGAATGAATTTGCTGAATTCAGCTTGCTCGACATCCATGTCCGCGAGGAAGGTCTTGGCGAACGTGGTTTACTGCTCGAATCGCTAATTCATGATATTCAACATAAATATACCCATTACCGGGTCAGCGGAGACTTTACCGCCATTTCTTACGGTGGACGCGTCTCTGCCGAATGCTTTACCCGTTACGGCTTTACGATTGAACAGGATCGGTTGATTTTAAAAAATTTTCATGACCGACTGTTCGTCAGCTAATCATGGCTCAGGAGGTAACTGGTTTGGATTTAATCAACCGAAAGTGGTTCAACAATATCGTCCACATGCTTGGATTCTTTTTAATGGTCACGGCTTATCGCGACTTATGGAAACGTCCGAAGACACGCGGTCCCAAATGGCTTTGGGGCATCCTGATTTTTCTCGTTAATTATCTTGGACCGATTTTCTATTTGGTTTGGGGACGGCATGTCCCGACACCGAAAATAGCATCGCGTGTCAACTAAAAAAGCATCTTTCGTCCACCCGGTTGTCGGGTCAAACGAAGGATGCTTTTTTATCAGGCGCAAGTGGTAGGAGATCAACCGATTTTGTGTTAATTTGAATATATGAAACCGCTTGATAATCAACAGCGGCTTTCATTATTTTACCGTTTATTCGGTGACAGAAAAGAGGGATCTGATGACTTCACACCTGTCTACTCCATCCTACCGTCATTGGCAGGCCATCCAAAAACTGCATCACCGCTATATGAAGGAAGTCAACGCGGTCCTGAAAGATTGGGGCTTATCGAAATCACAGTTCGATATGCTTGATACGTTATACCGGGAACAAAGTGCGACACAAAAATCACTCGAGACGACACTTGAACTGTCGAGTGGTGCCATCTCCCAAACCTTAAAAAAACTATTCGAACTTCACCTCATCACCCGCAAACGAATCGATCGGGAAAAACGGTTGGTCTTGACACCGTCAGGCGAAACGATCGTCCAGGAATCGTCCCCTGTCGTCGAAGTCATTCATGAACAGTACTTCAAACAGTTTACGATGGATGACCATGAGTCGTTTGACCGTCTTCTCCATAAGATGCAAAGCAATCATTTTTAATCCGGAAGGAGCTCTTCCAATGATTCTTCGACATTTTACACACCGCCGCTTTTTACCGGCCATCGTCGCCCGCGGCGGGCTGTCCGTAAAGGATACAGGTGGACACTACTTACAATTCGAATGGAACCCTCCGAGTGACCGGTTGTTACAGACGATGCATGACATGCGCTCTTCCGGTGAACTGACGTGGGACGAGACGGATACCGTTGCGCTTGACTTCGATTTCGTCAAGATGCAGGCGGCAGACATTGAAGTCCTTGAGCAAGTAAAGGATGTTATATGGAACGTCGACCCTGACTCAAGCGTCGGTCCCTCCCGCTTCGTCAAAAGCTTTTTATCGCTCGGCTACTTGACGGAAGAATCACGAGAACAGTTATCCGAATACTACTGAAGAACAGGTCACTTGATCTGTTCTTTTTTGGTTCACCTTCAGCTTCGTCGACTGTACATAAACAGCGTCACCGGGAACGTCATGACTTGAATGAACAGCACACACAATAGTGCAGTTAGGACATCTTCGATGATTCCCCACTGCACGAGCATGACTACCGCAAACACATAGAGGATACTCAACGCATATGACACCTGACCACTTTTCATCTTAATCGCTTCTTGCCGCTCGTCATACGTATCAGCGGAAGGAAAGACGAATTCAATCGCCAATTGACTGATTCCGACGAGGATGAGGATGATACTGTGCGGGCTCGGTCCATCAACAAGAGTCAGATAGGTACCGTAGACAAGTAGAATGGCGAACAGTACCCGATTAATCAAAGGCATTCGTTTCATTTAACATCATCTCCTTTTTTCTTTGCTTCTGGTCTGAAAATCGTTTCGATCGGACAATCAAACAGAGCAGCGATTGAAAACGCCAGCTCGAGCGACGGATTATAACGCTCTTTTTCGATGGAGATAATCGTCTGCCTTGATACACCCAGTGCTTTAGCGAGTTCGCCTTGCGACCACTGACGGGCTTCCCGTAATACCTTCACGCTATTCTTCATTCCTGTCACCTCTCGCTTCCAATAATAGGTAAAGTGAATCCTTGTGTCAAGTTTCCTTTACAGGCAAGATAAAAGAAAAACCACTCAACCGTCTCGATTGAATGGTCAATGACACATCAGAAATCCTATTTCCGGATCGTCCGGTACCGTGGATGTGTCGCGAGCACCGCATGTCGGATCGCTTCGACATGTCCATCCGTCGCTTCCGTAAACGATTGGAGCGTCGGATAATCACCGACCAGCTGACCGTGATCCAAAATCACGAACCGGTCGCTCAGCGTCTGCGCCGCCTGGACATCATGCGTGATGAAGACGTAGGCGAGACCAAGCGTCGCTTTTAACTCCCGTAACAAGTCGAGAATCATCGCCTTGTTGACCATGTCGAGACTGCTGACGGCTTCATCCAGGATAATCAGCTTCGGATTCGTCGCAATCGCGCGGGCGATGCAGATCCGTTGCAACTGTCCGCCGCTGAACTGATGCGGATATTTCGTCAAATCCGCTTCAGTCAGTCCGACCTGTTCCAGCAAGGTGATGAGCCGTTGCTCGAGTGCATCCGGCGTCAAACGCAGGAAGTTCGTCAACGGCTCGGCAATGATTTGTCCTGCTGTGAGTTTCGGATTGACGGCAGCAAATGAATCCTGAAAGACGACCTGGATGTCCTGCCGTGAAGACAGATTCTGATAGATATCCTTTCCTTCAAACAGCACCTGTCCCTCTTTCGGCCGCTCAAGTCCGAGCAGAATCCGTCCGAGCGTACTTTTACCGGCACCGCTCCGGCCGAGTAGGCCGAGGCACGTCCCGGCTTCAAGTGTCAGCGAGACATCCTGTAAGACGGTCTGCTCCGGCTGCCGCGACAAAAAACGCTGATTGCCGTACCGGTGCGAGACGTGTTTGATCTGCAGAAGACTCATGCGTTCATTCCTCCCGCCTGAAGACCGTGCTGTTCTAGCAACCGTCGTGTATACGGATGTTGCGGCCGGTCGAACAAATCAAAGACATCCGCCTGTTCGACGATTTCCCCTTCCCGCATGACGAGAACGTGATCCGCCATTTCAGCGATGACGCTCAAGTCGTGCGATATCAACAGAATCGCCGTGTCGTATGTCGCCCGGACTTTCTCCAGATAATACAGCACCAGCTTTTGATTGTAGACGTCAAGCGCCGTCGTCGGTTCGTCGGCAATCAGGACATGCGGACGCAGGCAAACCGCAAGCGCAATCATGACCCGTTGTAACATCCCACCGCTCAGTTCGAACGGATAGGCTTTTAAAATCCGGTCCGGCTGTTCAAGATTGACTTCAAGCAGCGCTTCAATCGCCTGCTCCTTCGCTTCGCGTTTACTGCACCGGTCGTGTGTCCGGATCGTTTCCATCAATTGATGACCAATCGTGAAGACCGGTGTGAAGGCACTCATCGGATTTTGCATGATGAAGGCGATTTGACCGCCGCGGACACGACGAAGCGTCCGGTCGGACAATGTCATCAAATCGGTCGCATCGAGCAGAATCCGTCCTGATTGACGGATGACCTTTTCATCGAGCAGCCGCAACAGCGCGAGACTCGTCACGGTCTTCCCGCAACCGCTCTCACCGACCAGTCCGGTGATTTGTCCGGCCGCGAGCTGAAACGAGATATTTTGGACAAGCGGCTGACCGGCCGCGATCGTCTCAATCGTCAGATGTTCGACGGATAATACAGGTTTCATCCGGGTGCCTCCTTTCATTTTGATTATTTGTTCACACCGAACCGTTCCGATAATGATTCTCCGAGCAGGTTAAAGCTCGCAATGACGAGCATGATCATCACACCCGGATAAATCATCAGTTCCGGATTCGTCCGGATATACGATTTTCCTTCGTGAATCATCGCTCCCCATTCTGCTCCGGGGGACTGGACGCCAAGACCAAGGAACGACATCGCCGAGATGTCCATGATGGCCCAGCCCATCTCGAGGGTGCCGATGACAAGCAAAGGAGGCAGGATATTCGGCAACAGGTGCATCCGGAAGATTCTCCAGTGCGAGGAGCCGTTGACGCGTGCCGCAGCGATGAAGTTCTTTTCCTTCAGCGTCATGACAAGCCCACGGAACATCCGGGCATAGTAAACCCACTGGACAAGCATCAGGGCGATGATGACTTGTTTCAGTCCCGGTCCGAAAATTCCGACGAGACCGAGTACGAGAATCAGACTCGGGAACGCCATCACACCGTCACAAAACCGCATCAGCAGTTGGTCGACCCAGCCGCCGATGTAGCCGGCGAGCGTGCCGATCAACAAGCCGATTAACAGCGACGACGCAAAAATCAGAACGGCAAATCCGAGCGATACCCGGGCGCCGTATAACAGACGCGATAACGTACAGCGTCCGAGGTGGTCGGTCCCGAGCGGATACGTCCAGGACGCGTCCTGCAGTTTCACCGCCAGATTGACGAGATACGGATCATGCGGCGCAAGCCACGGTGCGGCCAGTGCCGCGAGAAACAGCAGACCTAAAAAAACAGAACAGCCTATCAAAATCAGCCGTTGGTTCGACAGGCGGTCCAGCAGACGTGGTCGTCCGAGCGGCACATTCATCGTCTGTTCCCTCCTTTCCGGGCAATCCGCGGATCGATTGCCAGTTGCAACAAATCAACGAGCAGACTGCTGCCGATAAATAATAAAGCAGCCAGGAACACATACCCTTGAATGATCGGCATATCCCGGTCAAAAATCGCTTCGATGAAATAACGGCCAAATCCTGGCCAGGAGAAGACGGTCTCGACGATGATCGTTCCGGTCAACAATTTCCCGAGATTCATGCCGAGTCCGGTAATCATCGGTGGAATCGCGACCCGCAAGACGTGTTTCCCGAGGATGACCGTTTCACGGATTCCGCGTGTCCGGGCAAACTGGACGTACGGTTCGCGCATTGTCTCGATGACACTTGTCCGCAACAGCCGTGTGTAAAGGGCAATCAACGGTAACGCAAGCGTGATCGCCGGCAAGATGACGTGACTCGGACTGCCGATGCCGCCGACCGGTAACAAATCGAGCTGGACGGCAAAAAAGAAAATCAGCAGATAGCCGAGCCAAAATGATGGAATCGACGCACCGATGAAGGCAATCACCCGGCTGAGATGATCAAAAAAGCCGTTTTTGCGAATCCCGGCGAGAAAGCCGAGCGGAATGCTGACGATGATCGCCAGAAACAGACTGGTCATCGCCAGTTGTAAGGTCGCCGGCAGACGGAGCAACACTTCGTCCAGGACCGGTTTTCCCGAGACATAGGACGTTCCGAAATCAAACCGGGCCAGCCGGGCGACTGTCGTCACGTATTGTGTCAAAAAGGATTGATCGAGTCCGAACTCGGCCCGTTTCTGGGCGAGCACTTCTTCTGTCGGTTGAATATGGGCGGCAGACAGATAGGCTTCTGCCGGATCAACCGGTGACAAATGAATCATTGCCGTCAGCAGTAAAATCGCGAGGAGCAGGATCGGAATGATCGACCCGACTCGTTTGAGAATATAGACTCCCATTCCGTTCACCTCCCTTATTTAATACCGATTTGTGCGAACGGACTTTCATCGCGGTTTGCCGCAAACTTGAAGTTCGTGACATCCGACTGGTAAATCGCCATCTTCTTCAAATACGAGATCGGGACGAGAGCACCTTGATCTTGCAGCGACGGCAGAATTTCGGCATACATCGCCTGACGTTTCGTTTCATCCGTCGTTTTTAGGACATCTTTCATCTCTTTCAATAACTGATCCTTGTTCGGGTAAGCGGAAATCGCTTCTTTGAAGCCGAATCCGTCAGTCCCGATGATATTAACGAACGTGTGCGGATCATATGGTGCACCGAAGTTACTGTACATGTTGATGTCAAACTTATTGTCTTTGAAACGCTGGACCTGATCCGGTAGCTCAACACCGACGATCTTCAGATCGACGCCGATATTCGCCCACTCCGATTGTAACGTCTCCGCCATCGCTTTTTGGACAAGTTCCGCTGCATCGTACATCATCTCGACCTGTAACGGTTGACCGTCTTTTTCGCGGACCTTTTTCCCGTCCGGCAGTTTCCAGCCGGCTTCGTCGAGTAGCGTTTTAGCCTTTTCGACATCAAAGTCCCGTTTTTCAACGTTCAGTTTTGATGTATACGGCAGGTTCGGCGGCAGGATGAAGTCAGCCGGTGCTTCAAGACCGGATGTGATACCTTCAACGAGTGTCTTTTTATCAAAACCGTATTGCAGGGCTTGACGGACGCGTTCGTCTGCCAGCTGTTTTTTCTTCGTGTTCATGATCAACAGACGTGTCGCAACCGGCTCCGACATCGTCGTCTTGTAAGATTTTGTTGCTTTCAGTTGATTATAGGCGTCAACACTGATCGCCCCTTCTCCGAAAATCAAATCGATGTCGCCTTTTTCAAAAGCGAGTACGCGGCTTTCGGCATCCGGAATGATGTCTACCTTGATTTTTTTCACTTTCGGCTTCGGTCCCCAGTAGTTTTTGTTGACCTTAAACGTCGCATATTGATCCGCCTTATACTCGTCGAGCACCCAGGGACCGGTTCCGACTTCTTGTTCGACACCTTTTGACGTGTCGCCGTTTTTCGGGAAGCCCGCTTCGCCGAGGAATCGGACCGGACGGACGACCGCCAGTTCCTGAATCGTCGGATAGTACGCTTCCGATAAGGTCATCCGGAACGTCTGCTTGTCGACGGCTTCCGTTTTTTCGATTTTGGAGATGAAGCCAAGCCAGCTATGTAAGGCTTTGTTTTTAAGGACTGCATCAAAGTTCTTTTTGACGATCGTCGCATCAAACGTCGAACCGTCCGAGAACTTCACATCGTCACGCAACGTGAACGTATACGTTTTGCCGTCTTTTGAAATGTCCCATGATTTCGCGAGGAACGGTTCGAGCTTTCCGCCTTCCGCGTAATGGACGAGCGGCTCATAGACCATCGACTGGGCAAACAGTTGCGACGGGTTATAGACATGCGGATTCATCTCGCCGATATCACGCGGCCAGGCCATCGTTAACGTATCTTTATTTTTCTTATTGTCAGAACCTTCGTTCGGGTTCGAACAACCGAACAACAGTGTCGTAATCGAGAGGATGGAAACAGCTTGAATAATGGATTTCTTACGGCGTGAAACGTTCATAGTAGACAGGACTCCCATTCGTATTGATAATCATTTTCAATTGTAAGAGTCCGTGCTAAGAATTGTCAATGGATAATCGGTGAAAGTGTTGATTTTGCTGTGTTTTAAGACGTTTTAATCTGATCATCCATAAAAGAAAGCACCCATCAAACTGCATGAGTGCTCAAAAATCCGATTCCTTTTATTTTGTCTTGAAGTCAAACGTCAACACTTCGACGTCACATCCCTGACCTTCGAGATTCGGACTGCAGGCATATGGTCCGACTTTCCAATCTCCTTCCGCATGCAGATGGGCTATCCGTAGCTGCTCCTTCGTCTCACCGTCGACGAAGTACAGTTCGACGTCCTGTTGATTGCAGACCAACTCAAACGTCAACGGATGATCAAAGACCGTGTTTTCGATATCCCGCGATGACCAGTCGGAATAACCGAATGATGTGACAACGGCTCCGAGATGCGATTTTCCATCCGGAATGAATTCCGCTGAAACTTTTAACCAGTTGTCATCGTTTAAATAGAGAAGAATCCCCGCCTGATCATACGTTAGACGCGGGTGCAGCTTCACTTCGATCCGGCAGGAAAAAGACGCTGCCGGAATCGGTTTAAGTAAGGCATGTCCCGTCATCCGGTTAAATTGATAGTACGTGTTGCGCCAAAAGTCGGTATCGCCCTCTGTCGTGAACTTCAATTGTTGTTGATTGTCGATTGCAGACGGTTGGTTGAGCCATTGGTAATCTTGCCACATGGTGATTCCTCCTATTTTTACAGGTTAGCGCGCTATAACTCGCTAGTCATTTCTCATACGTTCGAACTCTAGATGCTCAGACGACCCATCATTGGATGAATCCAAAAAACCGTGTCCCCAATATGCGGCTGTGTATTTGCCGTCTTTTTTCTTTACATTGAATAGATAAGATGTTTTTGGTTCGTCCTCTAAAATTATGTCATATGCGTATCCGAATTTCCAAAACTGACCTTTTATTTGATAATCTTCTTTTTCTAAACCAAATTCTTGTTTCAGCTGGCCTTCTAAATACAGTTGGTGCAACACCTTTTGATGATAGATAAACAAAAAGCAAGATATAATAGCAAGAAGAATGCTAAGTAAGATCAACCGCCCCATCCGCCACTTGCCCTTTGCTTTCCAAAAGTTCGTCATCGGCTCTTCTTTCCTCCTGTCTCTACGTATGATACGGTACGAATAAGGAAGATATTGTTAATGCAAGTTCCTACTCTTACGAAAGAAGTGATTCACTTGAAAAAACATCTTCTGAGCCTCTGTTTCCCGGTCGTCTTTTTAATCGTTCCGCTTTGGGCCGGTCAACTTTCGCCGCTCTTACAGGCACTCTTTTTCCTGATGTTATTCATCTCAATCTGTCTGTCACTACATACGGCCTGGACGTTACTCAGCCCACGTATTCCGAACTGGACGGCCCGCGTCAACAGGATTCATCCGGCGCTTGGTATCTTGCTTGGTCTCGTTCTCCTGGCAGCGTTCGGCTATCTGTTCTTCACCGTCTTTTCGCTCGTCACGTTCGGAATCATCCAAAGTGTCCTGACGATTGTCCTGATGTACATCGGCCTGGCGATTTTTGTCTTCCTCCTCAGCTGTTTCGTCGAAGGAATCACGCGTCAAGCCAAAGACTCGCTGTTTCAGCCCGTCTTGATTTTTGTCTCGGTTTCTTATGTCGTCTTGACGACGTTCGGGATTTTACAACTCATCGCTTAACCCCTTAACCCGTCTCCGAACGGGTTTATTTTTCGTGGTGCAAGATCCCCTCTGCATCCAGCCGGACGTGCAGATTTCCGTCAAGTTCGAGAATGAGCGGACTCGTAATGGCCGGTTTCGGTGAGAACAACCATGTCCGGTCTTCTCGCCCGAGCAACAGATGGGTCCCGTCTTCCGGTGCTCCGAGGAAGTTCAGGAAGTCGATGTTAATCGGTTGATGGTAGCGGTGAAAGACACCGAGCTCGGCGAATTTTGCTCCGACACCAGCGACGTCCGGCGTCGTGACGTTCATTTCACCGATGTCAAGAATGTTCTGTTCGGTTAACGTTTCAAGCGACTTGTCCGAATTGACATCATGCCGGGCAATCAGTTCGACGACGTTTTCGTCCGGATCATAAAAGTAAACGGAATGGGCATTGATATTTTCAAAATAGATTTCGTCTTCCCCATCCTCGATCAGTAACGGGACTTGGTGTTTCAACCAATCTTTCGCAAGTTGGAAGGCATCCCCCGGAACATTAAACGCAAAGTGGTATTGTTTCGGTTGCTGTGTCGTATCGAGCTCGAAGCGAAGCTGACTCGTTCCGATTTGCACCGCAAATGTCGTTTTCGTCTCTTCGACGAGTGGAAAACCGAGTGTCGTCGTGTAAAAGTCCTGCATCGGTTTTAACTCATTCGTCCAAAGTGTCGCTACTGTAATTTTCATCTTCCTTCTCCTTCGTCATTGCTTTAAATTGATTAGCTTTAGTATACAATAAATGATGTATAATACTGGTTAAAAAGTAAGTACATACCTATTTAGAAACGGAGGCAGAAAGATGAAACGTTATACACTGGAATGCGGCGGTATTTCAACACAGATTACCGAATGGGGCGAAGCGGACCGCCCGGTCATTTTTTGCCTGCATGGTCTCGGCGGAACGAGCCTCAGCTTCATTGAACTAGCGGACGCCTTACAAGATACGTACCGGATCGTCTCGATTGATGCACCCGGTCATGGAAAAACCGAACCGTTTCCGGACGAGCGCGACTATCGGTTCGCCCGGTTCTCCGATTGGCTGAACCGGCTGTTTGACCAGCTGCACATCGAGGACTTTTATTTCCTCTCGCACTCTTGGGGCAGCTTCATCGCACTTTTTTATCAGAAGGAACAGCCAGAGCGGGTCCTCGGATCCATCCTGCTTGACGGTGGATATCAGAGCAAACGGTTACGCGGGACACCATTCGAACAGGAATCTGCGTTTTACGAGACGGATTTTGAAGAATCCGTCGCGACCTGGGAAGAATTCCGGGACGTTGCCGTTTACGGACCCAAGATGCGCCGGTCACCGCTGCTTGACTTAGCCGGAAAGGATTTCGTCCGGATGCAGGACGGACGATACTACTGGCATGCCCGGGCAAAGACGGCGCGTGCGATTCTGAAGGCAATGTATCGAGACGAAATTCTCGATTTCCTCGACGACGTCCCCGGTGACAACCTGGTGTTACTCCGTGCGACGTTACCCGTCTCCGATGAGCCGTTCCGGCAAGAAGCGATTACCCTATGGCAGGGGAAAACCGGTGGAAGCGTCGTGTCTGCTCCATCGACGTCCCATATCATTCACTGGGATGATCCGGAATTCGTACTGCAGGTTATTCAGGAATACTGGACGAACTCCCTTGCCGTCAACGAACAACACACTAACATTTGAAAAGATGGACTGATTAAAAAACGACTCCCTACTCATGAGGAGGGAGTCGTTTGCTTTGTCTATTCTTCAATCAGGCGACGTTTTCGATGAAGCGCCGGACTTCTTTCCGTGACTTTAATACGATAATCGTCTTCGTTCCTGCAACTTGAGCGAGTCTCGCTTGAATGCCTGGCCGCTGTTCATCCGGATAACGCCACACCCACTTCAAAAAAGCAAAATCAATTTTTTCCGGACACCCGGCTGCCATATCCGGTCGTGACTTGTGCCGATACCGGATCGACCGTTTCAGAATACGATAGACGCAGGTCGTTCGCGACAGATCAAGAAAGATGATCGTATCCGTAGCGTTCAACCGGAGATCCATCGTCCCGCCGTAGTTCCCGTCAATGATCCAGTCATCCCGGCTGATCAAATTCGTTTGAATCTGTCGTTGTTCCTCGCGCGGCACCGCCTGCCAGTCTGCCCGCCATAATAAACTGTCGAGATGGTGAACGCGAATGCCCAGTCGTTGACCGAGTTGACGGGCTAACGTCGACTTGCCCGACCCTCCGGAACCGATCAGCATGATTTTTTTCATTCCGTTTCTTCCTGCGCTTTCACCCACTCCAGCAGGAACCGCCCGCCGGGACCAATCTGTTGCACCAACGGCCGGTCTGCTTCAATCACACGACCGATGACGTTGACCCGTTCGTCGGCCGTTAGATCCCGTTTTGTGATTTGTAATTCACCGGCATACCGTCCGTAATTCAGATTGTCGATCGTGATTGATCCAACCAGTCGGTCTGCCAGGACGACGGATTCAAGTAATCCGTTTCCAGGTCGGCCGTAAGCACGTGACTCCACCGACCGGATGACGTCCCGCGCCGGATCCATCCGGTTTGTCTGGATACTCTTTAAAAGCGGATCATCACCGGTACCGGTTGCCCGGAGAACAATGACGCCCTCCTGATACGCGGCGAACTGGTGCATCGTTCTTTCCGAAATACCGGGATCGCCAATCAGAATCCGGTCGACGGACGATTCCAACTCGAGATAGCAGGCAAATGGTGACTGTCCCCGGTGATCTTCGAGCGTCGGTAACGTGGCATGCAACGGACCGCGTAATGGCCCGTCTCCCGGGATGAACGCCTGAACCCGGATTCCTTGCCCGTGAAGCCACGTATTTTTATCGTTGAACCAGTTCCGGTCGAGTCCCGTTTCCGGACGGGGATAAAAGTTATGCCACGCTTCAACGTGCTCCAAGATAAGTCCCTCCGCTTTCATCGCGTCGAGTTCATCCGCTGTTACCGTACTGGCGTTCAAGGCGATCATCATCTGTTTTGACAAATTCGCGACCTGCTTCGGCGTCACCCCGTAATCGACACGTAATCCGGTCACGCCCCACTCGGTTAACGTTCCGGCATCATCCCATGTCTTACCGAGCGCAGCAAGTGACGTCGGGGCGATATCCGCGACAAGCTCCATCTTGAGTTCTCCGGCCAACTCACCTAAATTCCGCAATCGTTCCGTATACAATGACGGATCGTCTTCCGGAATATGTAACGACGTAAAGATCGATGTAAAACCAATCGTCCGCATCTGTCGGATGCTGTCTTTCGCCTCATCTGTCAGTGGTTCACTTAAATAAACGGCAAGTCCTTTCATCTGTTCCACTCCTTCTTGTCAGCGTAGTGTTCAAAGACCATCAATTGTTACTAAAGTTCCAATATAAGAATTTTTTAGGAGATACTTCATGAATTATGATACCATTAGTACGAGATCCATAAAGGAGAGATTGTATGAAACGAATTTTGATTCCATTCCTGTCGATTGCCTGTCTGGTATTGATCTGGAACGGCTACAGCCAGCATGCCGATTCAAAGACGGACCTGTTCCACTATAAACATTCCTATGTCGGCGACAACAGCGCCGTCGCGAATATCGTCAAAGAACTGGCACACCATCAAGAGTTGCATCAGATTGCCCTCGAAACGAAACAAACACCGTATGGAATCCATTTGACTTACATGGACATCGAGACGGAACAAGTCGAACAGGAGATCAAAGAAACGGTCCTGTTCAACGCGACCTACCTGTTTGTCCTCATCGATAACGTGGACCGGATTACATTTACCTTCCCGGATTATACCTTTACCGTGACCCGCGATAAACTGGATGGCTGGTACAACACGCAACTCAGCACAATCGAACAGGAACAAGCAGTCACAAAATTGATTCAGCGTCATTTGAAGTCTGAAGACAAGATCAACCAGTTTTTCGCCGACTGATGCAGGACTGACAACGCGTCAAAAAAAGATGGAATATCACGGTCATGTGATCTTCCATCTTTTTGTTGTGCACAGTTCTTCTGCTGACGTTAAATTCCGTCCGCCATTTCTTCCTTAAATCCAAACCAGAATGTAAACAGGAAACCGAAGACGTACGAGATGACGAGACCGCCGATATACGTCAAGTACATCCCGTTATCGATCAACGGTGTCAACGACAGACCGGATACACCGACCCCAAGCGCCGCCGTTTTCATCGTCGCTTGGAAGGCACCGCCGACTGCGGCTCCCATACAAGCCGTCAAGAACGGACGACCAAGTGGTAACGTGACCCCGTACAGCAACGGTTCACCGATACCGAGGAACCCGACCGGAATCGCTCCCTTGATAATGTTGCGCAACCGTTGATTCCGTGTCTTGACGAAAATCGCCATCGCTGCTCCGACTTGTCCGGCTCCCGCCATCGCAAGAATCGGCAAGAGTGCCGTATTTCCGACCGTGTTCAGCAGTTCCAGATGAATCGGGGTCAGTCCGTGATGAAGACCGACCATGACGAGCGGCAGGAAAAATCCGGCGAGGACGGCACCAGCAAGCGGACCACCGACTTCAAGAATCACGTTAATCGCTTTCATGATACCGTCTGATAAAACGCCGGCGACCGGCATGATGGCATACAGCGCCGTAAAGCCGACAATCAAGACGGTGAAGAGTGGGGTAAAGATAATATCAATTGAGACCGGCATGAACCGGCGGATGTGTTTTTCGAGATACGTCATCAACCAGGCGGCAAAGATGACCCCAAACAAACCACCCCGACCGACGACAAGCGGTTCCCCGTAAATGACGATATCGACAAGCAGCGGATTAAACAGAATTCCGCCGGCAATCGCCCCGAGGACCGGCGTGCCGCCAAATTCCTTCGCCGTATTCCAACCGACGAGAATCGCTAAGTAGGCGAAAACGGTACTACCAATCAATAACAGAATCTGCATCCACGTTTCTGTCGCATCGACCCCGGCATTTTTCGCAAAGTTTGCCGCGCCGTTAATGATTCCTGACGCGACCAGTCCCGGAATGAGCGGGATGAAGATATTACCTAAGCGTCGTAAAAAGCGTTTGAACGGTGATTTTTGTTTGTCCTTCACTTTTTGCCGTTCAATTGCGGCCCGTTCTTCAAACGTCAAATTCTCTTCGACCGACTCTTCACCGATCGCAAGCCCTGTCTCGCGGCTCAAGTGGTCGGCGACCCGGTTGACCGTTCCCGGTCCGACGACGATTTGCAGCGTCTCGTCATCGATGACGCCCATGACACCGTCAATTTGTTTCAGTGCCGGTATATCGGCTTTCGTCGGATCCTTCAGCGACAACCGGACACGTGTCATACAGTGGGCCAGTTGCCGGAGGTTGTCTTTTCCCCCGACATGTTCGAGGATGGCGGATGCCAACACTTCTTCTTTCTTCATGTTCGTCCCCCCTTAAAGCGCGTCGCGGACGAATCCGTGCGCACGTTGTAATCGTTCGACTGCATCAGTATACGAAACGTCCGCTAAAATCATGACGATCGCCGTCTTGACGTGGCCGTTCGCCGATGTGAAATAACGCGCGGCTGTCTCAAGCTCAACCCCTGTCGCTTCCACAATCATCCGTTTGGCCCGAATTTCGAGTTTTTCATTCGTCGATTGGACATCGACCATCAAGTTTTGGTAGACTTTCCCAACGCCGATCATCGCCGCCGTCGAAATCATGTTCAACACGAGCTTTTGTGCCGTCCCGGCTTTGAGCCGGGTCGAGCCGGTCAAGACTTCCGGACCTGTCTCGACTTCAATCTGGAGGTCGGCATGCTGGCTGATGATGGCTTCTTTATTACAGGATAAGGCAGCCGTTACCGCACCGACTTCACGTGCATAGTCGAGACCGCCGATGACGTATGGGGTCCGGCCGCTTGCCGCAATGCCGATGACTGTATCGTTTGCCTTTAACTGCAGGGCTTGTAAATCTTCGACGGCCAGCGTCTTGCTGTCCTCCGCCCCTTCGACGGCTTTGATCAGTGCCCTTTCGCCCCCGGCAATCAGTCCGACGACCATGTCCGGTGAGACCCCGAACGTCGGCACACATTCTGCCGCATCGAGCACACCCAGTCGTCCGCTCGTGCCGGCTCCGATATAAATCAGCCGTCCACCTGATTGAAACGATTGAACGACTCGATCGACGACTTGTTTGATGACCGGAATTTCCTGCCGGATGACACTCGCGACCGTCTGATCTTCCTCGTTCATGACCGTCAGGATGTCTTCGACTGACATATCGTCTAGACTCATCGTTCGTTCATTGCGGCGTTCTGTCGCCAATTTCTCTAACATAACTTTCATCCTCTCTCAACAGCTCCTTTTTTCCTGATCATAACGAAACATTAATCCAAAAATAAATTTATATATTAGAAATAAAATTTCAGAAGAAGTCAATAGGGAAAGCCCAATCGAGTCGATTGGACTCCCTCAAACGAGCCTGTTATTTATTCCAGTTGCGGAATCCGTCCCCGAACTCGCGGTACAAGCCGGTTTGGAACGTACCGTCCTTAAACTTCGGTACATCAACCGGTAATTTCCCTTGTGGTACGAATTCACCAAAAATGGCGCGGATTCCTGCCGGTAAATTCGGTCCGGCTGATTTTGTGTTTCCCGCTTCCGAATCCGGTCCGTTCGGATCACCTTTGAAGCCGTAAACGAGTAATTGGGCGTCAGCATCCGGTTGGACGGCGACGTCATACGGATTCCGCAGACTGAGCAGGACGGATTTTTTACCCGTTCGGTTTGCCTGACGGAATACTTCAGCCGGCACATAATGATCTGCGGAAAATGTTCCGAGCTTCGCACTGTTATTGACGTTCGAGCCGACAATCAGATAGTCTGCTTGACTAATTTTCTCCTGAAGCGCCGGATTTTGATCGAGATGCGGCGTCGAGGCTCCATAATTTTCCGTCAGCACGTTGACCTGCTTCAGGTTCCCGGCATTTTTCTCAAGCGACCGGATCGTCTTGACCATGCTGTCCGTCTGATCTTTTGTTGGTGACAGGACAAGGACCGTCTGCCCTTTTTTCAGTTTGAACGGCAATGTCTTCCGGTCATTTTTGACGAGCGTGACTGCCGCTTCCGTCATCTGCCGCTCAAGCGTCCTGTGCTCAGGACTGCCGACGATCGACTTCGCCTCGACCAGTTTTTCCTCAAGCGTCACATTCGAAGTTGCTTCACTCCAAATACCGCGTTTCGCTTTGAGTGTCAGAATCCGTTCGACCGAACGATCAATGTCCGCTTCCGAAAGCTCCCCGATTTCAACCGCTTCGATTACGTCGTCAAAAATCGACTCCAGTTTCGTCACATCGTTCACGGACCGGAGGATCGTCGGCATCAACGCGATATCGACACCGGCTTTAAACGTTTTGATGACGGCTTCCGACTCCGTGAAATTGTCGGCAATCGCCTGCATGTTCAACGCATCGGTGACGACAAGTCCCTGATACCCGAGCTCTTCCCGTAAGACACCGGTAATGACGTCATCCGACAATGTCGCCGGTAACGGGAATGTTCCTTGTTTAGACTCGACGACCTCATCCTCGATCTGCGGCATCCCGATGTGTCCTGTCATGACCATGTCGATTCCTTCCACCACTGCCCGCTTGAACGGAATCAGTTCGAGCTGTTTCAGTTCCGCCAGTGATTTATCGACGACCGGCAGACCGTAATGCGAATCGACCGCCGTATCGCCGTGTCCCGGGAAGTGTTTCGCCGTCGCAACGACCCCTTGTTCCTGGATACCGCGCGTCATGGCCGAACCCAGTTCCCCAACCAGGTTCGGATCACTGGAAAATGAGCGGACCCCGATGACGGGATTGCCCGGATTGTTGTTGACGTCCAGGACCGGACCAAAGTTGACGTTGATGCCGAGCGCATGCAGTTCGGAACCGATAATTCCGCCTGCAGCTTCCGCATAAGCCGGACTGCGGGTCGCCCCGAGTGCCATGTTGCCCGGTAAGTTCGTTCCCGTTCCGAGTCGCGTCACGATTCCGCCTTCCTGGTCGATTGTTACGAACAACGGAATGTCGTTGCTTGGATCCTGCTCGACGACTTCCTGCAGATCATGGACGAGTTTCGTCGTCTGTTCCGTCTCGCTGACGTTTTCCGCAAACAGGATGACACCGCCTAAATCAAACCGGTCGATGACCCGTCCGACTTCCGGTGCCAGTTGCGTATGATTGACCCCGTCCCATAACCGGAAATCCGGCATAATCATTTGACCGATTTTTTGTTCAAGTGTCATCTGTTCCAGTTGCGCGTCGACCTGTTGCGTGACGGAAGATGACGTTTCAGCCGCGACCGGTTGCACCGGCAGAGACGCGGCAAGTAACGCCGTCGTCAATCCGAGTGTCGCCGTCCAGTTGAGTTTCTGTCCCATATGCTCAGCTCCCCTTTTGTTTTGACCCCTGTCTGATTGCTGTTGCTTCCCCGTGTTCACTGTTAGTATAACAAGCCTAACAATCAGAAACAATATTTTATTTGAAAGCGTAAACATTTTGAAACAAAGTTTCTTTAATCATCTTTTCTCTTTAAGACTAAAGATAGGAATTCCGGTACAATTAATACATCGTCACATCTAAAAAGGAGACAATCATTGCATGAAAAAATTCCGCGGCAAACGCCGCTACTTCCGACAACTTCAAGCTGAGCAGCACCTGACGGCTCACCATCTAGATTTCAGTCCCGACAGCTGGTTTGATTTTTGGCACGTTCATCTTGATTTTCACGGACGCGGAAATGGTCATCTTAAAGTCCGAAAAGCGCATGTTCAGGGACTATTTCAGCTGATGAATGAGCTTGATGACGCTCTTAAGGCATGGGGACACTCTTATCAGCTGTGGATTGAACTGTCACGGTTGGACGCAGGGGCGGACGCCGTTTTTGTTCATACGAACAATCCGAACGGAAACAATTTCCCGTTCGTACTCCCGACCTTAACGAAAAATCCTGAACCACTTCCAGCCTATCTACAGGATATCGCTGACCTCGAGCAGTATCATATTCGTTCATACGAACGGTGCACTTTCGATGAATTTGATGACGAACCGGAAGAAAGCTTTGATCACATACTCGTTATTGAAAAGAAAGACATCATCCGTTCGGTGAGTCCGTAAAAAAAAAGCCCATTCATCACGGTCCTGGAAGGACATGACGGATGGGCTCTCGTTTAATCGTAAAATGAAGATGATTTCAAACATTTCTTACTTCATATAATCAAACATCTTCTTCGGACCGCCGAGTCGTAAATCGGCGATAATGTGTTGCGCATCCATGATTTTTCCGACCGGGAAGTCGGCCAGTGGTGCCACGACATGATGGAACAATTCCAGGCGGGCCGGGCCACGATAGGCTTCCTTCACCTGAATATCCGTGATTTGACTGCGCGTCAATTCAGAAATGATCAGCTCCCCTTCGTAGCCGCGGTGTTGCTTCAGCATGAATTGCGGCGTCCCGATGATGGCTTTCGCCTCTTCTTCCTTGATCGGATAGTACTTATAACCCATCGTCGCCTGGGCGACACGAAGCGAATGATAATCGAGTGTTCCAACGAGAACGTCGTTGTCTAAAAATAGCTTCGGTGAACCATATTTTTTCGGGAACGAGGCGACTTCCCGTCCGGAAGCGATCGCCGCCTGATTGTTGACATACATCGACAGGTAGAACTCCCCGATTTCTCCGTTATACCGCACCGGGATGACATGTCCGCATTCCAGATACGATCCGAGTCCCGTACTGTCCGGCATATTGATGACTTCGAACTTGATTTGGTTACCGATCAGCTCAAGCGGTTCCGGTACGACGGCTCGCAATTGTTCCAGGTCCGTTTCATAGACGATATTCAAGTATTCCCGGTTCCGGAAGAAAATATCGACCGCTGGAAAGACCGGCGCGTTAACTGGTGTCGCGACGATATTTTGGACATCCTCTTTTTTCATCTGATCATCCCCCTTATTTAACTTCGAGAAGTGTCTTGAACTGCTCGACACTCTGTTCAAAGTCGGTTACTTCCTGTTTGTCCTGTGCATTTCGGACGAGTGCCTGAATCATGGAGTTGACCGGTGTCGGAATGCCGTAAGTTTCCCCGTACATCGTGACGACACCGTTAATGTAGTCGATTTCGGTCGGCTGGTGTTTCCGTAAATCCTGCAACATGCTCGCTTCAAGATTTCGCGAGCTGTTCATCAGCTGCGGCAGTTCGATCATCTTTTGATCAATATCATCGAGCTCGCTGTACACCGTCAAATCCGCTTCCCCCATCCGCGCAAATTCGATTCCATGCGCATGACCGACATCAAGGACTTCCTTCATCGCGTGAATCGCGGCCCGCAACAGGACCGGATGGTCAAGCACGTCGCCATACGTCCCGTTACACGCAGCAGACAATCCGCTGAACGCACTGTTAATAATCAGTTTCGACCATTTCGTGCCCGGCAGGTTATCGGAAATCTCCGTTCCGCCGATCGTATCCAGGACTTCTTTTAACTGAACAATCCGGTCTGTCGTCGCCCCGTCGAGTTCACCGATTTGTAAGGCATATTTTTTAAAGAACGCGTAGTCTGTTGTCAGACGGGATTGTCCCGGTCCGACATATGTCGCCCCGAACTCCACGGACCCGGCGATAATCCGTTCGCTCGGAATATGCTGACGGATGATTTCTTCCGGCACTCCGTTTTGCAAGGAAACGAGGATGCCGTCTTCTTTTAAAATGGCTTTGACGGCCGGTAAGACTTGCGGATTGTAGAGCTGTTTCGTCAGCAGCAGCACGACATCGTACGTTTTATCAATTTCTTGCGGCAGCATCGCCGTCACGGGTTGCGTGAACTCCGGTCCGACAACGCGTGCCCCTTTCGTGTTCAGTGCCGTTACGTGTTCTAAGTTCGTATCAATCAAGTCAACGACAGGATATGTTTCACTCAAATACGCACCCATGATGGTACCGAGCGATCCTGCTCCATATATTGCGATATTCATTTCCATCACCTCTGTTATGAGCATATACCTGTTTTTACATAAACGAAAATATATAATGATATATACTACTATAAACCATTAGTTATATAGGAGGATTTAAGACATGGAACTGTTGCATTTAAAATACTTTCGAACCGTCGCGGAAGATTTGAACTTCACCCATGCTGCGAAACGTCTGTTCATCAGTCAACCGGCACTCAGCATGACGATTAAAAAACTCGAACGCGAGTTACAGACGGAACTGTTTCACCGCAATGGGCGGACGATTACTTTGACGAATCAAGGATTGATTTTACTGCGGTCCGTCGAAAAAATTGAGACTGAATTGGAACTGGTCAAAGAACGGCTGGCGAATCCGCAACAGGACGTAACGATCAGCCTCGCCAGTTCGCACGGTCGATTCATCCAGCTGCTGCTTGCGGAATTTTTAATGAATCCGTCATCCACTTTGTTTAATACGGAAATCCTGTCAAACCGCGAAATTCTGTCGCAACTTTTGTCGGACGAAGTCCATTTCTCAATCAGTTTCATGGAAATCAAACATCCGGAGATCACGAGTGAACCCGTCATTGAAGAAGACATTGTCCTGACGTATCCCGGCCACTGCACGGAACAGGACGTCCTGCGTGTGCTCTATGACAGCGAGACGACAAAATCTTTCCTGTTCCCTTCACACAATAAGGATTACAACAACTTCATTAAATTAAAGATGACGGAATTCAGTCTGTACGCCGACTCGATTCGTTACATCGATGACGTCTCGTTACAAATTGCTTTGCGCCAGCAACGGTATTTCAGTTTCGTTCCCGTCTCCGTCTGCCGTGAACTGCAGCTTCCGTACGTCTCCAAGGCTAACCTGACGATTGTCTCAAAAATCTATCTGTCACGCTTAAGCCGTGGCCTGACCGAAGAACAGCAGACTGTTTACGATGCCATCAAACAATTCTTCCTCCGCGAAGCCGCTTCCTTCGTTAAATAATGAATACACGAAAGACGACCGTCCTGATGACAGGCGGTCGTTTTGCTGTGCTATTCGATTGTTACGATTTAAGAAGACACGACTTCCTCGCCCGTCAGATCGATATGCCCTTCGCCCCAGGCACACATGGCGTCTAAGATTGGGCGCAATGACCAACCGTAATCCGACAAGGAATAGATGACTTTCGGCGGAACCTGTTCGTAGACCGTCCGGATGATGACACCGTCCTGTTCGAGTTCCCGCAGTTGCTGCGTCAACATTTTCTGTGTAATGTTCGGCATCAGCTTTTTCAATTCGCTCGTCCGGCGTTCGCCTTTGATGAGGTGACACATGATGACGACTTTCCATTTGCCTCCGATGACTTGCAGGGTTGCTTCGACCGGAATGTTATAGGCCATGCTGATTCTTCCTTTCGTTTCCCGAAGTACGGGGACAGGTACTTTTTAGTGCCTATCGCACTTGAAAGTGCGTACTTCTCAGGTAGATTTGATGGGTTTATGATAACAACTGTCAATAGAAAGTACAAGCCACCTTCGTCTGTTACTTCGATCTTCGAGGGTAAGGTACTTTTTAGTGCCTATGGTACTTGAAAGTGCGTACTTCCATGAAAAGCAACGCCGCTCTATGATGGGATCACGCAGAAGTGTTCTCCCTTCATCCAAACGATCGGGGCCCGGTCGTTCAGAGCAGCCGTTGCGTTGTCTACTATTATCTATTTCACTAATTCAGGAGGAATCATCATGAATCAATTAAACCCGCGTGCCGAACAGGAACAGGTCCCGCAAAACGGCCGCCTTGCCCTGCTCGCACTTGCCATCAGCGCCTTTGGAATCGGAACAACCGAATTTGTCCCCGTCGGCTTGCTCGCAGCGATTGCCGGTGATTTAAATATCGGTATCACTCTGGCCGGACTGATTATTTCCGGATATGCGATCGGCGTCGCCGTCGGTGCGCCGATCTTAACCGCTCTGACGAACCGGATGAACCGGAAAACGCTTCTCATGTCGTTGATGGTCGTCTTTATCGCCGGTAATCTCGTCTCTGCCGTCGCTCCGAGTTTTGAACTGTTGATCGTCGCCCGCTTCATCACGGCGTTCTCGCACGGCGTCTTCTTCTCGATCGGCGCAACGATTGCCGTCCAGCTCGTACCGGCCGATAAAAAAGCCAGTGCCATCGCTTTGATGTTTACCGGACTGACGGTTGCAACCGTGACCGGAGTTCCGCTCGGCACATTCATCGGTCAAGCATTCGGCTGGCGCGCGACATTCTTCGCCGTCGCGGCACTTGGTCTTGTCTCGATCATCGCCAGTTTCTTCCTGATTCCAAAAGACTTAAAACAATCTCCACCGGCGAAATTTTCCGACATGTTTAAACTGTTGACGAATGGACGCTTGATTCTCGGATTCCTGATTACAGCGCTCGGTTACGGCGGAACGTTCGTCGCCTTCACCTACCTGACACCGATCATGCAGGACGTCACGAAAATCAGCCCGAGCCTGATCAGTATCATCCTGCTCGTCTACGGAATTGCTGTCGCCATCGGTAACGCAGTCGGCGGAAAGCTCGCCAACGGTAATCCAATCAAAGCGTTATTCTATATGTTCATTCTGCATGCGATCATCATGATTGCCCTGTCGTTCATGATTCCATTTAAAGTCGCCGGTATCATCGGCATCATCCTGACGGGCTTACTCGCCTTCATGAATGTCCCGGGGCTTCAACTCTATATCGTCCAACTGGCGGAAAAATATGTCCCGGCAGCCGTTGATGTCGCTTCGGCGTTAAACATCTCTGCTTTTAATATCGGAATTGCCCTCGGTGCAACGATCGGCGGAATTGTTGCCGACACGATCGGGCTCGTCCACACACCGTGGGTCGGAGGCATCATGGTCATCTTAGCCGTCATCCTGACTGCCGTTTCCCGTCGTCTGGAACGTCTATAATCTTGACGACGGATCTGCGTGCACTTGACTACACCGTCCGGATACTCGGAATGGTGTTCGAGATGCAAGTCATTAGTGTCTTGTTACAAACGCCTTGTTCATTCGACCAAATGTTATCGATCCGACTGTATCCTTCACCACGTGATTTGACCGTTTGTCTCGCAAAACTCGAACAACGCGGAGTCATCGAACGGTCGTCAAGCATTTACCAGCTGACGCCAACCGGTGAAAGTTTATAACCAATCTTTCGAGTAATCGAACAACAAACCCAGCGTCCTCATGGACGCTGGGTTTTAGTTCATCGCGACAAGCGTGAACTCCCAGGGGATGTTTTCGCCCTTCCACCCCGGATGTTCGTCCAGTTGCAAGAGGGTAAAGCCGCTCCGGATGACGGTGTTCACAATTTCACTCATCGTATAGTGCCGCAACAGCACCTTCGGAAAATCCGTTTGCTCGACCGGATCAAAATGATTTTGATGGGCAATATCAGCTTCATATGTATCCTGATCAAAATAACGCGGGATGTACTTGTCTTCATGAATACAATGTTTGATCGGATGATAATCACTCAAAATCAGTTTCCCGCCCGGCTTGAGCAAGGCAAACAAAATCGCCGTGAATGCCTCCAGGTCATGAAAATAATGCAATATCCCGCCTTCAAGATACAGGACATCGAATTGGTGCTGATAGGTATGCAAATCGATGTCCTAAATATCACCGACGATATAGTCAATCTGCGTCCCGGCACAGGCGGCAAGCTCAAGGGCATAGCGCCGGTTTTCTTCCGAGATATCAAAGACGGTGACGTCTGCTCCAAGCAACGCCAGTGGAACCGCCTTCCGTCCGTTCGATCCACAGAGATTGGCAATTCGTTTTCCGACAACTTCTTCAAAATAGTTCTGATGTTTCTTGAGACTAGCCATCGGATTTAACATAATATCTTTTGCCTTGTCCGCCGGCGCCCCGTCGCGTTGATTCCAAAATTCATAGGCCCGGTATTCCCAAGCGGTTTTGTTGATGGCACTTGATTTTTCCATACAATTACCTCCTTTTACCCTTCATTTTGATTTTAAGTCGAAAAAGTGTCTGATTCCGTTTTTGTAAATAAACAGCATACTCGCCCCTTTACTTTGAGTTCTTATGAACTTATAATCAAAATATAAACCGAACACAACTTAAAAGGAGGAAGCGCTGTTGACACTATTGATTGTATTTTTAGCGATCGTCTTCATCATGCTCGCACTGGACCTTGGCGTATTTCACAGGAAAGCCCATGAGGTCTCGCTTCGCGAAGCCTGGACGTGGACGTTCGTCTGGATCGGACTCGCCGTCGCCTTTGGCGGTTGGTTATTCTATGCGCAAGGCAGCGACGCTGCAATTGAATACACGAGCGTGTATTTCATCGAGAAGGCACTCGCGATTGACAACGTCTTCGTCTTCTCACTCGTCTTTGCGTACTTTGCGATTCCGTTGAAGTACCAGCACAAAGTCCTGTTCTGGGGAATTCTCGGTGCCATTCTCTTCCGTGTCATCTTCATCGTCGCAGGGGTATCGCTTCTTGAGAACTTCGCATGGGTGTACTACATCTTCGGGGCATTCCTCGTCTACACGGGTTACATGATGTTCAAGAACATCGGTCAGGAAACGTCGCTTGAAGAAAACAAAACGATACGTTGGCTTGAGAAGCGCTTGCCGATCACACAAGACATCTCGTCCGGTAAATTTACGCAACGGATCAACGGTAAATTGTTCTTTACACCACTGTTAATCGCGTTGATCTTCATCGAGATTTCGGATATCGTCTTCGCCGTCGACTCGGTCGCAGCCAGCTTCGCGTACTCGCGTGATCCGTTCATCATCTTCTATGCGAACATCATGGCAATCCTTGGACTCCGGAGTCTCTACTTCGTCCTCGCAAACCTGATTGACCGCTTCTACTACCTGAAACACGGTCTCAGCTTCATGCTCGTCTTCATCGGAGCGAAGATGATTTTCAGCGATGTCTACAAAATGCCAATCTGGATGTCACTCGGAACAATCGTCCTTGTCATCCTGATCAGTGTCATTTATAGCTTTAAAAAGACAAAAAAACAAAAGTAACTTCAGGCAAGGAGGGAATCACATGATTCTCTCCTTGTTTTCCGTTCCATCCATGACGACAAAAAAGATGAAAGACATCTCTTCTTACCGGATGTCTTTCATCTCTTTTTTGACAGCATCAACGCAAATCAGCTGTTGACGACTTGTTCAGTTGGTTCTTCAACCATGATCGGTCGATTGATTGACAGTTGTTCGCCGTCTTTTAACCGTTTTTTGAATTCAGCTGTCGCTGTAAACAGAACATCGGTCGAAGAGTTGAGTCCTGTTTCAAACGAATCTTGTAAGACACTGATGATGAATCCGACAGCGATGACTTGCATCGCAATCTCATTCGGAATTCCGAATAGGCTGCAGGCAAGCGGAATCAACAGGAGTGATCCGCCCGCAACACCGGAAGCACCACAGGCACAGACAGCAGCCAGGACACTTAAGATGATAGCTGTCGGAAGATCGACCGGGATGTTAAGCGTATTGACCGCAGCAAGTGTCAGGACGGAAATCGTTACGGCCGCCCCCGCCATGTTGACGGTCGCACCGAGCGGAATCGAAATTGCATACGTCTCTTTATCGAGACCCAGTTTTTTACACAGCTCCATGTTAACCGGAATATTGGCAGCCGAACTCCGTGTGAAGAAGGCTGTAATTCCGCTCTCACGGATACATTTGAAAACGAGCGGATAAGGATTTTGACGAACGTTGATGAAGACGATCAGTGGATTGACGACAAGCGCAACAAACAACATCGTCCCGATCAACAGCACAAGCAGTTGACCATAGTTGAGAAGGGATCCGAGACCGTTTTTCGTAATCGACTCAATGACAATCCCCATGATTCCGAGTGGTGCGAGTTTAATGATCCACCCGACCATCTTCGCGATCGCATCCGAAAAATTTGAAATGAACGTTTTCGTTGAATCGGAAGCATTTTTCAGTGCCAACCCTAACACGATGGCCCACGTTAAGATCCCAATGTAATTGCCTTGGACTAACGCATTGACCGGATTGTCCACCATATTCAAGACAAGTGTCCGGATGACTTCAATCGCATTACCCGGCGCAGCTAATTTCTCCGTACTTTCCGTCAGCGTTATGCTGACAGGGAACAGGAAACTGAATACAACTGCAACGGCTCCCGCCAAGAATGTCCCGAGGAGATACAGGAAGACAATCGACTTCATGTTCGTCTGTTGTCCTTTTTTATGCTGGACGATCGCTGCCATGACCAGGAAAAATACTAAAACCGGCGCGACGGCCTTCAGCGCGGAAACAAACAGTGTTCCAAAGATAGTGATGGACTGGGCAGCTTCAGGAATCGATACAGCTAAAATAATACCAATAATCAAACCGACTGCAATTTGTTTCACTAAACTGATTTGGTTCCACATCTTCAAAACTTTCATACGTTCCCCTCCAGGTTCAAAACGAATAAGTTATTTAGAATTTGAAAAATAACGATTCTCTCTCCTATCCAAAAGACAGATAGTTTACTCGTTTACTTTTCTAAAAATTCTTTCAGTTTGTTGTGTTCTATTTTTACATAAATCCGGTGAAATAAAAACTAGTTTTTTGCAAGAAACCTGATTCGTTTAAGACTAGGTGTTAAAAATTTCAAGATGCAATCGATTGCATAAATAAGAAATTAGAGGCCTGTTTTTTCTTATAATTTTCACGAAATCGCTTGATAAGTAATAAAAATGGACTGACCAATTTCAAAAAACGCACCTTCCTTTTTTACGATAAATCGTCTCAATGAAAATAAATAAAAAAAGCATCCCAAAAAGATGCTTTTTGTTGTAAAGTCAGACTTTTTTTTACTTTTTCGTCATGTAGACTTCAATGATTTTTGTGTATAACGCATCCAATCGGGCATTCTCTTGTACCAGGATTGTTTCTTTTGTATTCACAAACAGTTGATTCGCTTCTTCAAATTTCCCGGCGTAAACCAGCAGTCTGATTGCACCGCGTTTGTCTCCGACGATTTCCGATGCGTCTTCCCGTGCGTAAAGTAATCGATCATATACTTGATCCATGATTTCGATTTTCTCGTCTGCACTGAAGTTATTGGCATCCAGGTAAGCTTTCAAACGATTGGCGTAGTCCTTATAGTCGAGAACCGTTAAGGCTTTTGTAATGGATCCGTACTGACCTTCAAATAACTTGATTTGCTTATTTTCGTAGTCAACGATCACTTTGTACAGCGCCTGTCCTTCTTTGGTCAACACCTTTTCCGCCTTCGTCAAACGAATGGTTTCTTTTTTCAACGCCGCAATTCGTTTGTCCGCAGCCTTTCTTTCCTTCTGAGTGTTCACTTCTTTAATCAGCTTTTTCAAGGCTTCCGCTTCTTTTCGTGCCTTCTTCCGATCCGTCATATACTGTATTGATTTTTTGTTATACGCTTCCAATTTGGTGCGGTACACAGAATCCGTGATGTAGTCCGGTACTTTGATTCCGCCCAGATTCCCCATATGGAAGAGTGTGCTGCCGTACGATGCCACAACTTTCGTTTGTTTGGCGCGATACTTTTTGTAGTCGAATTTTTTCTTGGCGACTTGGGTTGTCTTGGTCGCCGCGTCCGCTACATTGCTGTTAACTCCGACTCCCGTCAATACAAGAGCCGTTACAAGCGTACTCGCCATCGCTTTTCGAACCGTTACCTTTTTCATACGTTCACGTCCTTTTTTATGTGGATTATGCTTCAGTCATTTTTTATCCCAAGGAAATAAGTAAATATATTCCATGCCTTCAGTTTATCACGTCCGGATGCCGTTGTTGAACAGAATTCATGTGGATTACCGCTTTATTTTCTCTTCCGGTATAAGAAGAAAAATACCTAAGCAAATCAAGATTCCGAATAGGATATAATCCGTTACCGGTAATCCCCCTCCCCAGGCAAGATCCCCTTCTTTCGTAGCAATCATTGATCCCACAGCCGCAATCGTCTCCGTCATTTTATTGAGCTGGATGATCAGCATACTAAACAAAACCGTCTGGACGATAATCAAGACCCCAATCCATTTCTTCACATCGATTTCCTCCTGCTTAAGTTTGTAATAAAGCTACGATTTCCGGATAACGGTGTTTGACGGCAAAGTCGAGTGCCGTTCTTCCTTCCGCGTCTGGATGCTGTCGATCTGCACCATGCTCCAACAATAATTTGGTGATTTCGGTTAAGCCGTACTGACTCGCCAGCATCAACGGGGTATTGTTCTCATTTAACGGATTTTCGATTTCCATGTCGGCTCCTGCTGCCAGTAATGCCTGTAGCGCTTTGACATGCCCCTCCCCGGTCGCCAAATGGAGTGGTGCAAAGCCGTTCATTTCCATCCGGTTGACATCGGCTCCCGCTTCCACCAGCATACGAATTTTCTTTGTCTTTCCTTCTTGAGCCGCATAATGCAGCGGCGTATGCCCTTCTCCACTATCTGTCTGCCAATCCACATGTGTCCGGTCTTCCAGTAATCGCCGGAGAACCCGTTTATTCCCGGAACGGGCAGCGATAAAATGCAGTGCCGTAAAGCCGTCCCCGTCAAAATCAAGGGCAGCACCGCGGTCAATCAGTTGGATTGCGATTTCACCCTGCTTTTCATACAAGGCGAGATGCAACGGTGTCAGACCATCCTTATCGCGTTGGTTGATATCCGCCCCATTATTAAGCAACAGCGTGACGATTTCGTCATACCCTTCCTCGACTGCCCAGTGCAGTGCGGAAGATCCTTCTTCATCGAGCGTATTCAAATCATCTCCGCGCTCGATACAGGTCTTCACCTTTTTGATATTTCCGAAAAAAGCATAATCTTGAATGGATTTTTTAGTCATGTCGTCTCTCCTTTTTCGACTGTCGTCAAAGCGAATGATATCGTGACGTATAGAAAAAGAAGAAAACGATTTTACTCGTTTTCTTCTTTTTCTATACGTCGGATCAATAAACGTTTCCATCTGAACTAGAGCCTCTTGACTGTCCCGACAAGATACAACATACCGATATGGAGCAACATACTCGATTTTGCTCTCGGTTCTTCCAGACGCACGATGTGTTTCACTAATAATGAAATCGCCCGTCGTCTCATATCGAGCATGGACAGTTGTGTAGCATTATGGGTGACCCAGGTATATCGATTCACGCTTAACTCCATTATGTGTTAAAAGTTCGTTAGTTTTTTACGTTTAACCAGCAAGAGAACAATCAGGAGAAACGCCTCAAGAATCAGAAAGATACCAACGAAGAAATAAACGACCAGAACCTGACTGACTCCATCAATCGCGACTTCAAAAAACCAGATTAGGGAGATAATCAGTGTATAGATAAAGTTGACAAGTGTTCCTCTGAACAGACTTTCTTTTAAGGTTTTCGTGTTCCGAGCTTGACTAGTGATGACAACGATCGCTCCTATTACCCAGATGACCAACAAAAGCTCAAAGATAAAATCAGAATTCCGTTGTACGTCCATGACATCACTCCCTTTTTCGATAGACTGATTCAGTTCATGAATCGTGCATATTAATGTGCTACCTATATTTTACAGGATTGTTCCATCCACCAGTCTTCCGAAAGTTGAGTGCATGGGATTTTCAGTTTCACTCATCGAAATCCGGATACTCTGTAATTTTGCGTCTACTGACACGTTTATCTTGTCCGATTTGATCCGTTTCTTTCAAATGGTACTGCACGACAAGTAACACCAACATGACCGCGGACAAAACAGATAAACTGGCGTAGTATGGCTGTACTTCCCGCTCCAGTTCAAAAGCGGACAAGACTTGCAATACCATCAATGCACCAAACATTCCGTGAAAATACCGCCGGAAAAATTTCGGCAGACCAACCTGACCAAATGTCTCATACCAGACGTAAAGTCCTAAACCGAATGCAAAATTATTAAGCCTCTCGTAAGGAAGGACGAACAAGAGAATCCCGAGTCCAAGGAGCAGCCACGCCAAACGAATGGCCGGCTCAAAAAAGCCAGGATCAAGAGGTGGTTCTTCCGGTTCATCAATGACGTGCGCTGCCTGTTCTGCCTCTGTCAGCGGTCGAAAGCCGAGTGCTTCTTTTTCTTCGGCCAACTGACGCATCCGCTGTTTCATGCCAAAATAGAACGGGAACCGCTCTGTCGTGACCTCCCCTTCGTTCGTTTGACCATTGGCCTGCTCTTGGACGGAGACCTGATAAAGCGTCCGCCCCACCCGGTAACAGACCCAGTAATCGACGGTTTGACTGATCTCTCGTTTTAATTGAATCAGTGATTCTTGTTTATCCTTCATGCGGTGTGATCTCCTTCGTCGTAAGTTCCTTTAATTGTTGAGTCGTGTACAGCAAGAGGATGAATCCTGCGATAAGGCAGACGGTTCCGTTGGCAGAAAGATTAAATGGTTCTAAATAATCTTTTGATGAACCGGCCAATACAAAAAAGAATACGCCTCCCGACCAACGATAAAAACGGGCACGGGCTGTTTTCCCTTCAATATAGATCGGATAAAAGAAAGATAAGAACACAAGCGGAATATATCCCGGGATCGGTAACAGACCGGTCAATGTCGATAATCCGCACAGCATGAGCAAGAGAGCACTCAGGAGACGTAATTTGATGTTGCGCCGATCTGCGCGGTAGTTCATCGCCTCAGATTGAGAAAAAGGTGCTTTCAAGTACCCCTCCTCCATCTTTTGACGCATCCATTCTTTTTTCTGACGATAGGCGGCAAATGTATTTTTAAAAGGAATTCGAACAGTCGCCGTCTCCTCGTTAATTTCAATCATGTCCTCACTATTCAGGGCCGGTTCTTTCCGGGCAACACCTTCCCTGACGAATAACGTGCGTCCTTCTTGGTGATAGACGACATGATAGACTTCATCGTCAATTTGCTTCAATAATTGCACCATGCTGGTAGCTCCCTTTACATTGCTGTATATATAATTTTTTAAGACTGCATCCTACACCTTCAGTCGTGTGTGATGAATGATGCCCGCCTATTATTTCTTCTCTTTTCCTTACCAAACTTCGTTGACACCATACAGTAAAAGTACCCCTCCTGCTAAACAGAAATAACCGTATTGTCTGACGGATAATGAACTAAAGAGGATGACACCAATTGATAAGAGAAGACTGAGCAAAAACGAATCGACATGATCGACCCCGTCTCCATGCCCGGATAGCGGCGTTTTGTTCGCATGCTTACATCGGATGAAGTACGTTCCTAACATCAACAAAAAGAGTCCGGCGGCAAGACCGATGAATGGTAAGATCACGAGCGGTTCCTCCAAGATATGTATTCATTTTCATTAGATAGCAAGTTTATTTTGATAAAGATATTATATACTAAATACGATATTTTCCTTTATTAAGTTTCACTCATGAAAAAAATCCCAAATTAAATATTTAGAGATCGTATTCAAGGAACGTGATTCTCCCAGTCGGTTATCGACAAGATGCTTAGGAATACTACATACAGAAAAAGCCGACATCGCTGATTATATGTAGGCTTCGTTTGATTATCGTGAGTTTTAATGGATTGACCGTACTTCTCTTGATCGCAACAATTAATTATGAAATTTTAAAGCCTCTTACACGAAAGGCTTACGATTGAAGTCTACTAATTCATCCGTGTCGAATAATAGATTTTCGAATTGATTCGCTCGATGCTGTTCGATATATTTTTTTCGAATTTAAATATTTTCACGGGAATACGACTATAAGTACAGAAAAACAGATAATGGTGATTAAAATCATCCCAAGCGTCATAAATAGGTTAAACGTCCAATAAGGTATCGTTTGGTTCTTATAAACATCCAGTCTCTTGATCGGCAAGAAAAATATTGACCAAATGGTAATCATAAAAAAAGCAGATAAAATACGTTTATCAGAAACTAACTCATCGATTGAAAATCTTATCATAACCCACAAACTTATGTTAATCACAAATGCTGCGATGAAATATCTAATTAATATTGACTGATTCATATTATCTCCTTAGTTATATCAATCGTTAATTCTTATTTGCTCTTCTTTTCTTGTATTCAAAAATAGCTCACGGAGACCATAGTACGGATTCTGTGTCCTCACCCAATGCATTACAATAATCTGAATAACGATCAGCTTCTTCTATCGAATCAATCAACCCATAACGATTTAGTGAAAAATTAAAATGCTGATGCAAATCACGCTCTAATCCATTACATAAATAGGAATGAAACGAGCCAGAGTCAAATCCCAAAACTTCGTATCCTACTTTTTTTGCTCCCTCTATCCCAGGTGGGTGGTGCTGTGACAACATTTTTTCCACTCCATATGGTTCAGGATTTTTACTGCTGAATAATTCTACATCTTTAAGAAAATCTACTATATACTGTTCAGGTAATCCGATGCTGATGATGCGTATACCAGGTAGATGAATCAAAAAACGCTTTAAAAATTCTTCCGCAGTATGTAAATCAGAAAAGACTTGAGGAAACAAAACATCACCAGTATTCCTATGTTCTTCTATCCAATGTTCGAATAACTGAAAGTTGTTAAGCGAAAGACCAAGTTGATCCATTTAGCGTTCTCTATTCACTTCAGAATTCCCCCATAAGATACTGGTATTAGGATATTGATTACAGAGACAATCACTCACTGATAGCACGGTTTCGGGAACAACCTTTTCATCCATATAATCTTTACGGGGTGTTGGCATAACAAGAAAATATCCTGCTGATATGTAATTCAAATTTTCGTCTCCTTCTCATACGAGATTACTATGATACTCACAAAGTATTTGAACTTTTAATGAATCTTCATGCTGAAGTGTTTGAATAGAAAGGAAATCATCACATGAATAAAGAACAGGAAACGATTATCGTTAAATCATTCTTCGTCAAACGGGTGCAAGAACGTGTACTCCATGAACTGTTTTCGCCTAAAAAACGAGATCAAGCTCTTTATCGACTGGACCACTTGTATAAAAATATGCTCAAAAATGACTACTTGATTGAAATCCCCCCACCCAATTCGTGGCATGAAGATATTTATGACTTATTAAAACAACATGGTGCACCAGATACCTGTTACTGTTTGTCAGAGAATGAATGGATTAATGGAAAAGAATTATCTTTGAAAGAAGCACTTGAACATGCCGTCGGATTTGGCTTTTCCTCCATCATTTCCTGCATCCCTGGTGAACTGGCTTACTTCGAGGCAGAACAATCATTTGGGGCACCACCTCGTTATTTACTATTGAAACCTACATATAACTAAAATACGAAGGAGGATTTGCAGATGTTTTTGATTAGAAACGATTTAATCGATATTTCAGATCAAGAGGAGACGTTAATTTATCCTGATCACCTACAGATTTTTTTATATCGGGATGCTGAGGTCATTAAACACCGCTGTGCTTTACTCATCCAACTGGATGAATACGAAGATAAATTATTCAAGCCAACTGAAGTCCTTGAACTCCTTGGTATTTGTGAGGTTCTTTCTCATCGACATTGTTTCCCTCATGAACCATGGAGGTTGAAGTCAGCAGACCCTCTCATTCAAGATTTGCATTATTTTTTGCAAAAATTAAAAGGTATGTGTATACAGGCTGTTTATCAAGATCGACTGATTTTATTCCTAGGATTATCCTGAGAGTGATTTTTAAGCAATAAATTAACGGATTACAATTTAGTGAATCAGTCACCCCAAAAACAAATCAACGCGTTCTGGTATACAGACTCGATGCACATTCGCTTAAGCAATTCTAAAAATTGATGTAGCTCCATTATTAACTCATTTGATTGATGGATCATCCAAGGTTCGTTTGGATAATAATGTGCCTGATTCACTAACCATGCTTCCTTCGGCGTACAATACCGTTGAATAAGTAGTTCACAAATTCCAATCAGCTCGTTTACTTCTCTTGCTAAAAACAATTTATCAGAATAGGAATCCAAATGAATCAGTAAATCACAACAATCAGAAACGCTGGAGAAGTCTTGAATCAAAAAAATGTGGACGCGAATCGGGTAACGGAGAATATCCTTTTCTTCTTCCGGAACTTCTTTTAAGCTCGTACTGATACCAAACATATTTTCGTCTCTCCTTTCTTTAAGGTTTTCCGGCTTTGCTTTCTCTTACTCATAGTAATCGATGCCGTCACCTTCAGGCAGAAACGCTTTCACCTTGTCCTCTGTATCAAAACAGGCTTCATTCGAAAACAGATAATAGCCCATGAAATCATGCTCAATCGTAATGAAGGACATCTCTTCCGTCGTATTAACAACAGGAACAATCATTTCCCTTTTAAAGAACCATCGTCTGATCATCCTCGATTCAAAAGTCAGGAGATTCTTAAACGAAAGGAAGTAAAAATTGTTAGCAGCGGCATACCAGTACGTTTCGTCCAACAGACGTTCCAGTTCGCCTGCATCGTTCACTTGAACGCTGTAATAAGGTCTGCGCTTATGCGGTTGAAACTTCGTGTAAGACAACTTCTCCTGCTGAAAGAACGCCTCTACATCCTCATCTGTAAACCCGCCACCAAACGTCAAGAAGACTGGATAACTATTCAAGCGCATCAAAAAGTGCTTCAATACAGTGTTCGAGTCACCTTGGTAATCTCTTTTCTCATCATTCGGGATGCACCCCATCGAATAGATCGACTTGATGCGATCTGGTTCCTCAATATCTAGATAGCGGTCCTTGATCACTTTCGTATGATTGGTATGCTCCTCGAGATAGATATATAGCATAAGTCTCCCTCCACGTATCCTACTTGTGCCACATTCACTAAACGAAACTTCCCTATGAATCATGGTCTAATTATGAATACAGTTGCTACTTTTTCAGATATAGAATTCAATGGTACCGTCGTCAGGAAAGACCGATTTTACCTTTTCCTCGGTATCAAAGCAGTCTTCATTCGTAAATAGGTAATAACCCGAGAAATCATGAGCGATCGTGATGAAGGACATCTCTTCCGTTGTATGAATGACAGGAACGATGCGTTCTTTTTTGAAAAACCACTCTTTTATCATTCTCTGCTCAAACGTCAGGAGATGCGTAAAGGATAGGAAGTAAAAATCGTTCGCAGCCGCATACCAATAGGTCTCGTCTAGCAAAAGCTCAAGCTCTCTAGCATGATTCACTTGAACGCTATAATAAGGGTGCTTGTTTGGTCGAAACTTTGTATACGATAAGTTGTTCTTTTGAAAAAACGGTTCGACCTCCTCATCCGGAATACCGTCCATCGAATAGATGAAGTCGATACGCTCTGGTTGATCGATGTACAAGTATCTGTCTTTGATGACTTTTGTGTGATCTATATGTTTCTCAAAATAGACATTCAGCATGATTTTTCCTCCTCTTTCTCAATCAATCCATCTGCCTACTGTTCGATTTCATCTTCAGGAAAGAATGCTTCTATCTTTTCTAATGCATCGAACCATGCTTCGTTTGAGAAGATCAGGACATTCTCGAAATCAAATCCGATTTTCAAAAACGTCGTCGGTTCCGTCATATCGACCACTGGTACGAGTCTTTCTTTTTTGACGAACCACCGTCTTGTACTCCGCGTTTCAAATTTCAATAGCTTCGTCAAAGAAATCAAATAGTAGCCATTGTAACTAGCCAATGAAAGTGACTTCTCTAGCACTTGAAGCAAGTCTTCTGGTTGATTTACTTCAATCATCATATAAGTCTCACGTTTATTAATCGAAGTCTGCGTATAAAGTAACTTTCTTTGCTTAACCGTAGATATCACATCTTCTATTCCTGAATCAGTCAGTTCATGCAACCCAAAGGATAGATAGACGGGAAAACGATTCAAACGCGTGAATAATTGCGTTAAAACTTCCTCATCCGTGATGATTTCATCTTCATTCGAGTCCTCGTTATAATACTCGACTGAAAAAATGGTTTTCAATCGGTCCTGTCCTTTCATCACTATATGGTACTCTTTGATCGTTTTCGCGTGATCCGGTTTTTCTTCGATATAGATTTGCATGTTGCTTCTCTAACTTTCGCTGGATTGTTTGCTAAACGGTGATGGGGACTACATCTATAAATTTCACTTATGTTTGACAGTGAGACATATCTATTTCGTTTAAGAAGTAGCTACGATGAGACAATCCATCCCATCCCATTACAAACATCGTCTTTACGGGAAAGCGAATCACTTGAATCATCATCTCTGTTAATCAGCAGTTTTAGTTCCCACGAGTTTTTGTGATTAAGATATGAGTTCTTTCAGGAATCTGAATATCCTCCAGCTGTTCAAGTTCTAAAGAGACTGTCATACTTTTTTCTTTTGGATAGGACTCTTCTCCAAGCCAACATGTATATAGTTCAAAGGATTCCCCCTCGTCTAAGAACTCGTTCATGAGCGTAAATAAATAATGCAATTTTTCTTTTGACTTCACTGAAACAACGGAATCGAAAGGTTCTACGATTTCGATGCCCCAGTGACTTGAAATCTCATACACATACCATTTATGAAACTGTGAAGTTTTAACATTGTATAGACAATTTTCATCTGCAAAACACCGCCCTATATAAAATGGAAGTGTTTCATCTTCGTCATCCAAATCTAGATACTTATCAGGTATCTGCCTATCCATACAAATATACGAAGCTAAGCTCATCGCTTTTTCCTCCTTCTTCTTTTTTATCTGTGTTGACCTGGATTTGTCTCTTCATCATCTATACTTCCAAAATGCGCAATCTTTTCATTGGTACAAAAATGATCGAACATACCAAACCGTCCATTTGCATCACGTGTCACAATGAAGTTATACGGCATGCACAACATGAACTCTGTCATGAAGTTCTCGAGCGTTCGTCGAGAGGGCTCTGAGTAATTCGTTGGCAGGAATCCAGAAGTGATTTCTTTTCGGTTCAGCAAATGCAACAAACGATCTTCGAAGACCGCTTGCCAATTCATATCGGTTAATGTCATCGCATGGATCGAGTCCTCATCATTTAAAACGCCACGGCCGCAAAAGACGACCTCAACCGGGAACGTCGCATACGGTAAGACAGCATCAAAAAAGTTTTCGTACTCCGTACCCGACTCGCTTAGTTCCTCATAGAAGACACCATACATCGAGACACTATCGTTAGTAACGCGAACGATTTCCTGCCCGTGTTTCCGAATGCTGAGAATCGTCTTCGGCTCGGCTGACATCCCTATCTGTTCGATTTCGAGTCGATCTAGAAATGTCTTTAGTTGCGACGTTTCTGTCATAATGACATGCGATAAGACCGTCCAGTCCGATAAATCATAAGTATTGCGGTTCTGTTTCACCGGATGTTCCAACAACTTGACTTCAAAAGGATAGCTATGCTGAGTCACTTGAATTCGGACGAGCTCTTGCCAATCGTCATGCGGTAACAGCTCCCGGTAGACATCAACCCATTCACCACTCTGAAATTCCACTTTTGCTCCTCCTAAACCTTGGCTTACCTCATTCCTTAGTACGTTGCAAATCCAAAACCCCATTCACCAATCGCATCGTTCGACTACTCAGGTCATACCGTTAAGTTCTTCCTTGGATGATCGTTGTGATTTTTCCATCTATTTAATCCCACCGACAGGTCACGCTCTCGTCTACTTCAAGCCGTAGATGAATCAGGGTATTTGCGTTCAAACCTGAGAGAGTCAGAGAACGAGTCCCTCCACCCGTATAGGGCAATTCGAAAACGACACCTTTCATCTCTTTTAGTAAAAAGAATGACCAGTGAAGATTGTATTCACTCTCATACAAAAGATTCCACAATGCTTCAGTAAAGGTCGTTTCGTTTACCGCATACAGTTTCATGAACTCATTTTCATCCAACAGTTGAAACGCGGAAAACACCTTTTCGTTTGGAATCCGCGGTTTTTGAATGATTAAGGAGTAACCTTCCGCCAGCTTCTCAAGTAGTTTCGTTTTACTGTCCGGGATATCCTCTTCCATCACGGATGAGGGCAGGTCGTTGATCTTCAACGGGAGACCAAATTCATATTCAAACGGGTCGTCGATTTTTAGAAGCTCTGCCCGGGAATACGTTGTCTTCATGGAAATAGTCCTCCTTTCATCAGCTCGTCTTTTAAATGCTCTTTAACATCCTGTGATCAAGTTTTTGGATATGGATACTAAAACATCTCACCTTCTACTTGAATTGCTACTTCAACAAGTTTAGGTGAGATGCTTTCAATCGCTGGTATTGAATTATTCGAAGTCCTCTTCAAAATCTTCATGTTCCCCGATGACCAGCAAAATACCGGTGACCTGATCCGCATCTCGTCGTACGCGAACCTTGTAGTGGCCGTCTCCCATCAACTGGACGGCAACGCCAAACGGAAACAGAAAGATTTCCTCCTCCATCATCTCATCTGAGATGGCGACATAAAATGGATCGATCTCATCGTCGAACTCAAGCGTGTTCCGAATCTCCCAATCAATGGCCTCGCGTTTTCCGTAATCTGCTGTATTCATGACGACGAGCTGTGAGGAATCCACCACTGCATAACCTTCAAGAATGTCAAAGTCATCCGCTGCAATATCTGCGTGATCATCAATCGTCAAGTACACTAAATTAATTTCCGGCTGGTCGTCCTCGTTATACCAGACAGTCCATGTCGAATCAGGTGCAACCGGAATCGTGATGTTAAATTCCGGATCCGGTTCAAGAAAAGCTGGGTCCGAAACGATCATATCGCCTTGTTGATTATGAAAAGTACCTAGTTTTTTCATCGTATGTCACTCCTCATTATTCAATAAATTGATTTTTCTACTTAGAATTAAACATAGCTGTTTTCTTTTTACGCGTCTTCCTCATCAAACGATTCATACAATTTCTTATTCCATTCGGAGCAACGGGCTATCCAGTCAGGTTCACTCGTTTTTAGATATGTAAAAGCTTCTTCAGCCAGTTGTTCGTGTTCTTCTTCAGAAGATAGTCCTTTCATTAAAAAATACATTCCATCATGATTGGCTACAACGTCTGACCCGACTATAAATCGTTCATTACCTTTTAAAGAAAAGACTGTCACTTTATTTGGAGGAATGAGGTCTCCTTCAGAGTTAAGATAACCGATTAACGGGATGACTCCTGTCTCGATATAAAAATTTTCACTGTACTTTGTAATATAAAACATCAAGAGTTCCTGATGGGTATCTTGTTTCCGTCTGAAATGTGGATAGCTCCCTTTAAATCCTTGTTTCCTCAATTCAGGGACAATAATTTTTTTAATAGCTTGAGTCATCATCTTTCGATTTCCTACCGGCACGATTCCCATTTCCTCAGTTTTCCTTCTCTGTTAGGCTAGACGATACTTTTTGACAGAGGTATCCGACGATATGATCATGGGTCGTCCTTTCCTCCAAGTCATCGTTTTCAACCAATTCGTCAATCGCTTCCGAAACCACGTTCCACAGTTCCGTATTCTTGTATCGATCGTATGGGGTATTCATTGTTTATCCTCTCCCCGCTTTTCTTGTCGCTCCCGCCACTCCATGAACCCTTCCGTCTTCTCTTCTAAAAAGCGCAGCCAAAGTTCATACGTCCGGACGTGTTCCTGCCATTCCTCCATGAACTCGGTCTTTTGAACGGAATCATCGAGTTGATCAATCAACAAACGGGTTTCCTGCAGCGTCTCCGCATCGTCCTCCGTCTCACTTAAATACAAATCTTCATTGAGATGATGGAAGGCGTACCAAAGCCAATTCAACAGATGACGAATCATCGTCTCGATTGCCAGTTGTTCCTGCCGACCGCCGCGGTCAATCGCCGTCTGCAGATATTCAAGTCTGTTGTCTTCTTCAAAAAAGAAAATCCCAAACCACCGATACGGTCGTACGTCTTCCGGCAGATCATTCATCCACTGCTTGAGGACAGGTTTCAATAACCGCTCATTCAAGGGATGAATCAGCAGTTCATGCACATCTTCTTCTCGTTCACATGCGGTCAGCAACCAGTCCGTGAACTGCCGTTGTTGCTGAATGTCCCATACGAGTGCTTCCGCTATGAATTTGTTCATCTGCTGTAAAAACACGTTTCGCAATCCCTGTTGTTTCGCAAGATAAGCGGAACGTAATGATGCGAAATCCGAACGGTTACCCTCTTGCAACAACTGCTTTAAAAATGTTGTCGGCATACCTGACCCTCCTGTTCCTTGTCAGCTTACGCGTTAAAACGTTGTCTGCTTTTAGTCATGTAGCTCCACAGGAACACGCCCGTTATGAGTAACAGACCGGCGTCCAGATATTTTATGTCCGGTACCTGTCTGTAACTGATGTTAATCAGGAAATAACTGATAAAGCACATCGACTTGACCCAAAACGGCAGCATTTTTCCGCTCGTCGACATGATGAGGAAGGGTACTGCAAGGATGACCATCACGTACGGAGATAAAGACCAGGGTGTTATAAGCGGAATCAATCCCACTCCGAAAAGTACATATGCAAACCATGTCGCCCTCTTGTGAAACGTCAACTGTTCTTCTTGACTCGGCAGCGGATCCGGTGTGATTTCCTGTTGATACCCGTCTGCCTGCTTCTCGGCAATCAGTTCCTTCACGCGACGTCGGGCTTGAAAACGAAACGTAAACCGTTCTTCTGTTTTTTCATCAATATCTTCATCCAGCATCCATGGTTCATCGGCTCCAAAAGATGCCTGAACCGCCCGGCCATCGCGATAAATGGTCCAGGAATACATCAAGCTGCCGATTTGCTTTCTAAGTATGATCATCAGGATATTTCCTCTTCCCTTCAGGAACTCTATTTTGCGGGATAAACCGGTTGATCCAATCTGAAATCATACACCTCAGTCTAGATGTTTAAGCGGGTGTCATTAATAATGACAACGTCCCGTCGCCATTTCACACTTACCTCTCTACACGGATATTCCCAGTAGATGCGCCGCTGTTCTTTAGTTTTTTGATCTTTCATGATGCCGAGCATCGCAAATCCCGTCGTCGCCCCGCCGCTCGAACGGTAAAACCGTAACGTATACCGCTCGTCCGGAGGAAAAGTGGTGCTTACTCTATCGTTACCCTTCGAGTTCCTCCAGAATATTCTCCGGATCCAGTTCGAGTCCTTGCAGACTAGCATCCCAGTTCAGTCCGCAATACAAACCATCCTGAATCATGTTCGGCAACCAGCCGTCTCTAAAGACATCGAGATCGAGGCGAATCAAGTGATAGTTCTCCCATCCGTCTGTCTGGCAGGCACGCGCTCCTTCTTCCGTCGAGAAGAACAATAACACATCCGATTCATCTTGGTTTGACGGACAATAGGCCCAACCCGACTGTTTTAGTTTCGATAATCCGTAGACAGATCCTGTCTCGAGTACCGTCTGAATAAAGTCTTCCGACCGCATGGCACTCTCATCAATTTGTTGTTCTTGTTTCATGAATGCTCTAAGGGTCAGGGCGACCGGAAATACTTCCTCTTCCTCATGGTTCCACAAAACAATCGTTTTTGTATCCGGCAATAAGTAACCAAGCTCATCCCCGGAACCGTCCGTGGCAATTCGGAAGAAACTACTCGGATAGTCTTCCACATCTGTCGAGTTAACACGGACAATGTCTTCCCACGTCCGCTTGATATGCTTTTCGTCCTTGATCGGATGAAATTGCCACTCACCGGCTTCGAACTTGTTTTCTTTTTTATAGTACGCCCGCAACTCAGCAGGCAGCGAAAACCTGAGTTCGGCCTCGACTTCCTGCAACCGTTCTTCAGTAATGCCCGGTAATCCGATCTGATGTTCCATTTTCACTACTCCTTTATGTACAAATTCGTTTCTTCCATTTACGTCTCTATATCAATCATATGATCCACCTTATAATTTTCCGGTAATATCGTATTTAGCTGATCTACTGTCCTGAAAGAATCTCCGTTTGCGAACCACATGAAACCAAGCGCGTCATGCGAAGTAAGAATGAACGGCAACCCATCACGTGCATCGAGTACATGCGTATATTCCGCTTCTTTGAAAATCCATTTTCCAGAGATCTTTAATTGATACATGGGTCGCGTAAATGTGATGATAAACGTTTCACTCCAAGCGGCTCGAAAAAATGTCTCGGCTAACACGAAATGTAAATCATTCGCATTCAACACCTCGATACAACAATAAAAATCCGTGCGACGCTGATTGTCTTCATATCGTGGATGTTCGTGACAATTTAGTGGTCGCAGCTTTAAACGATCCAGAATATGCAGATCATCTTCTCTCAATTCATTAAAACTGGTCGTAATGTATAAGGGAAAACGATCATAACGCACTAGCACGTCACATAACACTTTTTCTGTCAGTTCACTCATGTAGCTGTCTACTGCATGGTCATAACACATGACTTCATATACGGTTTGCGTTTGACCAATCACGTTGATCTCATACTCCTGAAATGTCCGCTGGATACTTTGTTTCTGAAAAGGGATTTCGAAGATTGTCAGCTCATTCATGCCTTTTACTCCCTTTAGATTCGTCACTTCTCAATTTTACCGATTAAAGTTCTTTCCTGCAGGATAAAGTCCAATCAAGTGCCTGCCGTAATGAACTTTTGCTTGACCCATCCGGATCTGAGTTACGTCATATTGTTCCTTAAAATATTCAACGACTGCCTCGACGATATGAGACGGGTCGAGGACATGGAGGACGAATTCGATTGCTTCCGCTCCATAGTCATCTTCTAAGAAATAACCGTTCCCGGTTACTCCAAGAAATTCTTCGAGATCTTCCTCGATTTTCGTACGACTCTTCCAAACGGCATCATACTGTTCCTCGTTGCAGGTCAGCTGAACGACGACTTCCTTAAAGTCCTGTTCATGGATTAACCGGTAGCCGTCTGCAACCTTTGCCTCCACCAGCTCCCGGATATAGCCATCCATGTTGAAAAAACGGGAGAATTTCTGTTCACTTTCCGGTTCTTCCATTATCTCTCCGACGATGCCCTGTAACGTGTACAGCGTCCGGCCATCCTTAACATACATCCAGTAATGATCACGACCATCTTTCGTTCGAATGACTTGCATCCTGTCGCCCTCTCCTTCACGTTCGCTCTATTTCTTAGAAGTGAGATTTTTCTGTTTTGAATCCTGTATTCCCTCAATCAATCTTCTTGACCTGACCTTTCGTCGATCATAATAAAATTGGCAAGGATCATGATCCGTCCTGCATCTACCTGTTTCAGACTTGCCCATACAGGGGAATGATCCGTTCTCTCGGTCCGATGACATCTACACCTTCTCCATCCGGTCCGACCGCAACGACGGCGTACGAGACATCGATTGCCGGAAAATCTTCTGTGGCTAATAATGCATCCTCTCCATCAGTCATTACGGAATAGAGATAATTTTTCTGACCGTGACATCCACACGCGTATAGAAATGGAATCATTTCCCGTAACGTTTTTTCCTGATTAACGATGAGCCGTATGCTGATCTCATGTGAAGATTCTCCTCCATCAACGAGCTCTGTTCCGTTATTGCTTGACGTCTGATACGGTATGTCGAAGGATGTTAGAACCGCAATCGTTTCCTCCATAGAAAAATCAAACACATCAAAGACCATGTAAATCGGGAACGTATTCGTTTGTCCAAGTAACCACACTGCATCCTCACTGGCAACTGTTTCAGTTGATTGGTTGATTGCAAATCCCCATTCAAAATAAATATTGAGATGTTCATACTGCTGAAAACGTTCATCTTTCGGTAGATTGACTTTTAAATAATCAACCTGTTTGTAGTAATCGACTAGCATGTTGCTTTCTCCCTCTCTTCAGCAACGTATGATTGCGCGTATATTTCTTTGAAATAATCGTTTTCAGCTTCTTGACCGAAACCATCAGTTCCTGTCGAGCATGTCGTTTATTTTCTGAAGTAATCACTACGTTATTTTTACAAATTCACAATATAATTCATATGTAATTTTCATTTTCTTTCTTCACCGTCTAAACAATGTCTAAATGAATTTCCATTTACACTTCATATTATATAATCAGATAACATTATTGGGAATTTTTATTTTTAATTGTTAACTTCTGTTTTTCTATCTTCACCTCAGCTATATTTTCCAAATTACTGGTATGATAACATCATTATTAAATGAATGTGAAAGGAGTTTGTACATGAAAAAATTGTTATTTGGTTCACTCATTGTCGCTACTGCACTAGCTGGTTGTGGTTCAGACATATCAAAAGAAGTAAAAGCTTCTTCCTATGATGGAACATACTTAAACATCGGTGTGATCGGAGAACAGCCTGATCTCCATGAGAACAATGTAAAGTTCATGACACTCTCATTTGAAGAATTAGAGGACACGAACCGCGTTTCCTCAAAATTTGATGCAGTGTTCATCACAAAAGATATTCTAAAACAGGCAGATGAAGAGAAGTACATCAAGGTGTACCGGAAACTCGATGTTCCGATTTTCTTCTTAGAGACGACAAAAGGGTTCCTTCCCTTTGTTTTTGAAAACTTGACGTATGACAATGCGAGCGAGGTAAATGATGCTTATGCATCCGGTTATCTGCTAGAGAAAAAGGACAGCTATCGCTACTGGGAATACGGAATCAATAACAATCAAAAGAACGATAAAAATGTCAAAGATGTCTATTCACGAATCTTCGAGACAATTGCAGAAGTGAAAGAATAACAAAAAGAGTGTAACCGGATCTGTTTCCATCGCCTGGTTGCACTCCTTTTACCATATCCGCTCATTCAGCGTCCTCGATTTCAATCGTTTCGTGTTGATACGGATGATTTGAAAAATTTGAAATAAAGTCAAATCCATTGCCGTCATGATTTAACCATAGGAAGAAACAATTCCGCTCATCATCCGAGAAGTTCAACATGAACTTTTTAAAATAAAAGTCATTTTTTGTTTCATCGATTTTAACCGTCTTCTCGCTTGAAAACAATATACTCTCGTTATTGTATGCATCTTGATAGACTTTAGGAAAATAATGAAGAAATGCTTCTTCTGAAGTGATGGTCAATCGATGATAGATATTCCACCGGTCAAATCTTGTTCTGCTGTCAGCGTCAGGTGAAAGATTGATTTTGTCCGAACCACTCATACTATGGACGTACAAAGGATAGTGGCCCAATTCAAGTAAAAATTCTTGAATGTTCTTGCTGTAAAGATCCATCCCTTCCTGCCACGACTCTTTCAACAACTGATCCATATCAACATCTGCGTATTCTTCATCATCCTCATGACAGTGAAAACGAACTTTTCCTTTGTCCTCGGATGGAAAGATAAAAGCAGTTCCTTCACCGACCAACATACCATCCAACTCCATTATCCCAACTCCTTCATTCATCATCTGCGAAGTTGACCCGTACGCCGACGATTTGCCTCGAGACATCATACTGTACGTCCACATCGTACAGTCCGTCTCCGAAACCCGACGTTGAGACGGCACCAAATGAGACGATACCGGCTTGATCGTCGGCAGAAACAACAGTCTCGAACTCCATCGCTTGATGCTGACGATAAGCTGTCCCATCAAAAATGCCAGCCAGTGCCGAGTCCACGCCGATTGGTTGATCCTGCCGGTGCCATTTGCCGCTCCGCTTTTTGCCCCCTTCAAAAACAAGTAATTGCTTAACCCATTCGTCTTCCGTGTAAATGATAGCTGCGGTCCAGCTGCCTGATTTCACATTCGACAAAATCAGCTGTAGATCTGTTTCTTCCTCTAGTCCATAGTAAGGATCCGTCACGATTAGTTCGTTGCCCTCTACCATGAAACGGCCAAGTCGGTAGGCCTGATTCGTTTTTCGTTTCGGGACATGCCAATCGACGAACTGTTCCAAAGAAGACGACGGATATTTTGCGATTCCCGTTTTTTCGTTCCATCTAAAGACGAGCTCTTGCAGGAAACGTTTCCGGATCCGGTAACACAGCTTGTCACCCGTTAGATTTTCACCGATACAAATCAAGTCATCGGGCAAGCTAGCCGGACGCTTCTCATTGTGACGAACGATATCCTGTAAGACTTCTTGTCTCGTTGGTACAGGATACAGGCTCCATTCGCCAAACTGTGCACCATTCGTCTGTAAAAAAAGGTCTTTGTATTCATCCGGAAACAAAACACCTAAGGCACGTTCTGCTTTTTTCAGGTCAACAGCTGATGCCCCGGGCACCCTTGAATCGGGGTGTAGACGTTTAATGAGTTTACTCACGACATCTTCGCTCCTGTCCATGTTGTTTAGACGGCTTCAGGCAACCAAATAATTAGTATAAGTGCCAGCAACGTTTTCGAAAATTGTTTTTTCTCCAGAAACCATGGGAATAACACCAGTCCTAGATTAAAGTAATGCGCTCCCGCTGCTAACGGAATACTCATAATCCGAAAGTCTGCATTCGGAAAATAACCGAGGCGGGTAAAAAGTATGTTTCCAAATACACCGCCTATCATCAGCAAAATGGAGATACTCAATATTTTTTTCTTCAATATGAACAGCTCTTTTTTAACATCTATGTACGATTTCTATCATATGTCATCCTAAAATTGTCCGAACACCAATACGACCAAGGCCAGCGTCAGCGACCAGACAATGGTTTTCCTATTGTTTCCTTCAATTCGTACAGACCAGAGCGAAAAGATATTCATGACTAATAAATAAAATGATCGGTACAGCTTTTCCTCTGCAGCATTCCATCCAAGCAACGCGGTTACACTGACCAAAACCAGCAACAAGACGGTCACACTGACACTGATCGTCCGAATACGACTACCCGGTTGCAACCGATTAAACAGAAGTGCCGTGACTGTTCCGATACAGGCAATCAGACACAAATTATATAAAACAAGTTCCACTTGCATTCCTCCATCTTCCGTTCGATATCTCTTTTACGTAAATTGAGGTTAATCGGTTTCGCCTTCAAACAACCGGTCGTCATTAATTTGTGAATATAGAAAAAGCCAGCCTCCATAAATCTGGAGAACCAGCTCTTTGCATGTCATACATTCCTTTTTTGATGACTCTTCTCATTTTTACTTTGTAAAGCTCTCAAGAAACTTACTCGCTTCACTGTTAAATTTCCATGTCACACCAAATTGATCAATCAGCATTCCGAAACTGGCCGACCAAGGGGTGTTTGATAAAGGCATGATGACAGTGCCTCCTTCAGAGAGACCGTTAAAAAGAGAGGAATTCACTTCCGGTGTCGCATCGACAATACTGATCAGAAGAGAATTCCCTTTATGAATTCCTCCTGTCACCGTTTGCATTGCAGAAGGAACATCTGAAAGCATTAAGGTATTCCCCGCAAATTCAATACGTGACTCCATGATTAACTCTTGATCCTCTTTTCCAAGCGGCATATTAGGGTTCTCTCCTAAAGCATTGAATCGTACTTTCTTAACATCTGTTGCCTGTAACGCTTTTTCATAGAACGTCAATGCTTCTTCTGCTTGACCATCGAATTGTAAATAAGCTACCGTTTTCATTTTTTATCTCCTCCTTTGTTTAATCCAAGTATAATAGGCTATAGGTGACAACTAGGTGTCGTATATAGGAGGACTCCATGAAAAAAATTGAACGACTTATCTCCATCGTAATGATTCTACTGCAAAAAGAAATAATCTCCGCTTCAGAATTCAGCCGGCTATTCAATGTCTCGAAACGGACGATTCAACGAGACATGGAGGCATTGAGTTATGCAAACATCCCTATCTATGCGCAACATGGTGCTGAAGGTGGATATGCATTGATGGACGAATACAAGTTCGATAAACGGTTAGTAAATCACAATGATTTAGAAAATATCCTGATTTCGTTGGCCGGATACGATCAATTAATAACGAATCCCAACATTCAGATGACGATTCAAAAAATCAAAGCCATGTCTAAAACACATATCCCATCAAAGCTTGACCTGTCCTTCTATGATTGGTCGGGAAGAGAAGAAATCAAAGAAGACATTGCATTCATCAATCAGGCAATCGAACAGCATTGGTTGTTGAAGTTTGACTATATCGATCAGGTTGGACAAAGAACGTGTCGGATCGTAGAACCATATAAACTGCAATTCATCGAGAGGCATTGGTATCTGGTTGGTTACAGCCGGGAACGAAACGACTACCGTACGTTTAAGTTGACAAGAATGTTAGACATTCAAAAAGCAGGTTTTTTTAAACCAAGATCTGAAGAAGACCTAATAAAAAGCCATGACAAGGCAGCAAAATTAGATATGGTCACGGTGCAACTATTAATTGATGCTCGCGTACGAGATCAATTCATCGAGAGATATGGAAAAAAATCTGTTACGGAAGTGACGATCCATCACTATTTGGCGAACATTGAATTACCTGAGAGCCCGTTTTCCTATCAGTTCTTAGCCGGTTTGGGAAACATGGTTAAAATTCTAAGTCCACAACATTTCATAGACAACTACTTGGAATTTTTACGAGAAGCTATTGCATCGTACGATTAAGTATTTTTTAATCATTCATCACAACGGTCCTAACGCAGCAAACATCATAAGTATTATAGAAGAGAGAAGTCATCGTCTTCCTCTATGACTTCATCATTAATTTGCGTAACGACCATCTGGTCCGGCAAACTGGCGATCATGCCAGCAAGAGAAGCATACTGCGTATCCCGGCTGAGGATACAAAATCCTAACCCGTCATAATCAGTGGTGATGTAGGTCTTTGAAGCATTAAAATCAAATACAGCGATGGATCGTCTTCTTTTGACTCCCCATTCTAAGAACTCTCCCCATTCAAACGTTAAAGAATCTGAATGACTGATGCAGTAGAATACATTTTCAGATGCGAGCCAGTACGTTTTGTTTAATACAAGCCGCAAGTCAGCAATATTTTGGATTTTTGCCGTAATACAAGAATAATAGTTGTACCGTTTATACCCGTAAGATTTCAAGTTGCCGCCACAGTCGTCAACCGTATAGTCAATCTGATGTTGTTGAAAAAAGGTCGTAAAGTCTTCAGACAGTTCATACTCGTCGACAAAATGCACATACAACGGGAAGACCGCTTGATGTGTTAAGAATGCCATTAAAAATTCTCGACCTTCTTCGACGTGTCCTTCTCCGCTTAAACGATGCACAACAGGTAAACCTCCGTCAAACCGATGGGGATGCACTAAATCTTCTATGAACTTTGTGGTAACAGGTTCTTCTATAATCAGGACTTCTGTCATTTTATGCTCCTTACCGGAAAATAATGTTGTGCTACCTATAAAGAATAACGGAATATGTCTAAGTTTTCCATTTTTTCTAATATAAAGTCTATTGTTTGATATACTACATTATAGATTCACCTTGAAAGGATGAGCTTGATGTGGAAAGCACTATTATTCTTTTCTGTATGGATCGGCATTACCATTCCGATTCTTCTGTCTATCGTGTTCACGATCTTTAAACCGCTTGTTTTAGCAGATGATACCGGTATCAGTATGATTGTCATCGCAGCTATCGTTTCAGTATGTAATATTTATATCGCAACACGTATTTGGAATCGAATCGAAGAGAAAATGTACAAACGAAAGACTTTCATGTGAAAAACGCAGATCCTCCTGTTCACGGAAGAACAGAGCATCTGCGTTTTTTCGTTCGCACCTGAAAGCAGGCTATCTATATCAAATCTGGCAAGACAAAGAAATCCTCTTTACAATTATTGCACCGAATGAATAAGCTGTAACGGCAGCTTAATTAGGATATTTTTTTAGTTTCTCATATGTATTAACACTTAAAATTTTTCCAAAGATATTAATGATGAAGTGGTCAGCTCTTCGCTTTCTATAACGATTGCAGTCAATCCCGTATCTGTTTTGGTTTCATGCCATTCATCTTTATCCCAGAACACTGCTTCCCCACTATGAACTTTGATGTATTCATCCGTTTCACCTCTGACCCAGCCTTCTCCGCTTACAACTAAAAGAAGTTGAGGAACAACAGCTGGATGATAACCAATTAACCCATCCTCATCTAAATGCACACATCCTATATGTGCTACTTTGTCTGTCTGTGTAATACGTGACATCACAAAATCTGAGTCGAACTTTGTAATTTTCTTACCCACTTCTTTTTTAAATTGATAGATTTCCATATAATCCTCTCCTGACCAACCGCTTTGCGAAGATAAACCGCTACGTTTACAAGCTTTACAACTTTCAAGTATCATGTCGTTTCACGCACAATCAGCTCGAGTGGAATCGGCTGACAGATGGGAAGCTCTTTTCCCGCAGCCAATCGATCGAGCAGTTGGACTGCTTCTTTCCCGAGACGTTCAATCGGTTGAGCAACGGTCGTCATCCCCATCGCTTCAGCAATCGGATGATTGTCAAAACCGGTCACAGCAAGCATCTCCGGAATGTTAATCCCTCCTTGTTTCGCCTGATGAATGATGCCGGCAGCAACGTAATCATTCCCGACGATGATGGCAGTTGGTCTGTCCGTCAGTTTCAGCAAGCGTTTCATCACGTCCTGTCCATCCACAAAGGAATAGTTCTCCTCAAAATACCAGTCCGGCGAAACGGATATATCGTGTTCTTGAACGAACGCATCGAAGGTGTTGCGACGAATTAGTCCAACACCGCTCGCCGGATTTCCGAGACACAGTCCAAGAGAAGAATGTCCCCGTTCCACTAAATGAGATAACACTGCTAAGACTCCACTTTGATGATCAACAGCGACCTGCGCGAGACTTTCTTCCCGCTGTTCGCAGATTACGACCGGACCATCGCGTCGGACACGCTCGAGCACGTCAGGCGGACTGACCGACGAGCCGATGATCAGTCCGTCGATTTGTTTACGCCTCAGTTGTGTAAACGACAGCTGTTCCTGTTGCCTGTCATTAAACGTTTGATGGATCAGCATCGAAATGTTCTGTTCGGCACAGGCAATACCGATGCCCTCGATCAGTTGACTAAAAAACGGATGATTGATTTGCGGGACCATCACACCGATGACATTTGTTTTGCCACGCGATAAATGAACCGCGTTTTGGTTCGGCCGGTAATCCAGTTGCTCCATCGCCCGGAGAACCGCCGCACGCTTTTCCGCGACGACATACGGTTGATTGTTCAATACACGGGAAACCGTCGAGCGGGAAACGCCGGCGGTTTTTGCAATTTCAGTAATATTTGCCATCCTGTCCTCCTCCCAAATCGAACGGAATCGAACAAAACATTTCCAACGCCATGGCAACCCCGTCTTCATCATGATGTCCTGTCTTGTAAGTCGCCAGTCGTTTAACGATGTCTTCCGCATTCCCCATTGCAATACTTGTCCCGGCGACCCGAAACATCGGCAGGTCATTGTGATGATCGCCAATCGCTATCGTTGCTGTCAGTGAAATCCCCAACCGTTCAGCAAATTGTTGCAATGCCATGCCTTTATCTCTTCCGTTCGCCGTTACCTCGAGGTTAAATGGGCCGGAACTGGTAACGGTACAGTTTTGCGATGATAAGTCGTTTTGAATTTGTTTCAGTACGGTTGCGTTCGGACTGACGACCATATATTTCATGACTTTCGCGAAATCGACATTTAAGAAACCCGTTACTTCCCGGACACCGTATTGTTTCAATTGTGGTTGCACGGATTGAAGAAATGCGTCAGCTTGAAACGATGGATTAATCCTCTGTTCGTCATTGATTTGTTTCATCAGTCGATCCGTCGCATCAAACGTCAACAGAATTTCGTCTTCCAAGTAAATTTGAAGATAAACGTTCTTCTTCAGCAAGCAGTTCAAGATGGCTTCACTCTCATCAGAGGGGACATAAGTATTTTTCCGTATCGTTATCCCTTCGCATTCTGCCCGGATTTCTGCTCCGTTTGAACCGATAATTGGACAATCCAACCGGTGGAGCCGTAACAAATGCGCTGCATCAAACGCCGCTCGCCCTGTCGCGATCACGACGATATCTCCGTTCTCCTGACATCGCTTGACGGCTGTGACATTTCGTTCTGAAATCATATGAGTTGAGTGTAACAAGGTGCCGTCTAAATCAATGGCAAATAAGCGCATGGTGTTCCTCCTCACGGGATAATGTACTGTTCATCTTCAGTATAGATTCTGAAACGCATCCCAGAGCAACCCCCTATTACGGGTAATCGACCTCAATCCGTATTTTCCAAGAAAGTCGACATACATGGCTGAAGTTCCATTTCCTGATGATAATCATCCAGACACGCTAATAATTGCCCTGCTTCTTTCGGCAGCTTTCGTTGGAGTGCTGCAAAACCAATCCATATGATTTCGTCCGGTAAACCGTAATCCTCCGGATCGCTGATAAGATCCCAAAATGCATCCCAGTTCTCACCGTAATATGCCGGAAAGTCCAGTTTCTGTTTTAAGAGACGATGCAGTTCGCCTGCTGATTGAACCGTGGTGACGACTATTTCAATGCTCTTCATGAGCTCTCTCCTTCCGGCTACTTTCTTTACAGAGACAGAACTTGTGAACGTGTCTCGTGTCGCGTTGCCGCTTTATGATTGATACGTTGCAATGAACTCGAGCAAAATCGGATGTTCCGGCGGATTGATTTTGTCCGGTAAGTCGTCTAAACGGAAGAACCGTAAGTCCGCGACTTCTTTATCGTCCTGTACCAATGTCCCCTGATAGTCGCGGCAGATATAGGCCGAGATGACATTGTAGACCTCATCCCCGTGCGGATATTTATAGTAAAAGTCGTTGCCGGAGTAGACGTTGAATAACTCAAGCCGATTTGCCGTCAGTCCGGTTTCTTCAAACAGTTCACGGGCCGCTGCCTGCTCCAGCGTTTCACCCGGATCGAGTGCTCCGCCGGCAAGTCCCCAACAGTGATTATCGCGGCGCAGTTGTAATAACACTTCCTTTTGTTCATTCAGGACGATGACACAAGCGCCGGGTACGACGAGCGGACGTGTACCGACAAATTTTCGGAGTTCCATGATATAGTTCATTATTTTGTTCCTGCTTTCCATTTTATATCGTACATAACCTATCCAGAGACGGTGCTATAACAACCTTGAAGCTTCTGAACGAATGCCAACTTTCTCCTTCTATTTTACCATCATCTGGTTTTACAATAATCCAAATGTTAAAATGATGGAAATACATTTCGAACGTCGATATCACCATTTTTCAAGGACAGGAGTCGAAGGATATGATTGACCACGATACACAAATCAGAGTTCTCCTGTACGGCAATCCGTATCAGTTTGCCTGCGACACACTGAATGTCTCTGACATGCGGAATCATTCCTATTTGGATGTGTTTACCGTCACCGAAGCAGATGTCTTCGCTTATACCGAAAAACACGGTTTTCCAGATTCACCCTCAGGCGACCGGCTGGCGGACGGATTCTATTACTACCAGGAACAGGGTGTATGGCATACATTCTTCCGTGAACGGGGGAAAACGTTTGACGAGCAACAGTTTACAGATACGCGAACGGCAAAAACCTACATCATCTCGATGCTGTTGAAACTGACGATGACCGGACTCTATTAAATGTTTAGAAAGAAGGGATGACTTTGACGACACTTGCATTTCCTGTACTCACAACAAAAAGGCTGACCTTACGCGAAGTCACGCCGCTTGACGCTCCGAGTCTGCTGACGTATCTCGCTGACGAACAGGTCGTCACACAAATGGGACTCGATCCGTTCCAAACGGAAGCCGATGCGTTGGACGAAATCAACTGGTATCACTCCATCCGAACAGAACAGACCGGTCTCCGCTGGGGCATCACCGAACATGCAACTCCTGATATCATTGGCAGTTGCGGTTTCCTGAACCGTTCTTCCCGGCATCAGCGGGCGGAACTCGGCTTTGAACTGAGTCCTGGTCACTGGGGCAAAGGACTGGCACAAGAAGCCGTTCGGGCCGTACTTGCACATGGTTTTAATGAATGGGACTTAAACCGGATCGAAGCGCTTGTTCTGCCGGACAACACAGCCTCTCAACGGTTGCTCGAACGGCTTGGTTTCCAGCGGGAAGGACTGTTGCGTCAATACGAGAAGACACGCGGACAGTTCGATGATCTGTATATGTATTCCTTGTTGAAGACGGAATGGCAGGACGGCTCAGTCCATAATAAAAACACGTTCTTATAAGAGCGACGTGTTTTTGCGTTTATCCGCGCGGCGGGAACGGATCATTGCCGTATGAATCTTTATCGCGGATCTGACCTTCCTTATTATGAATGATCAGCTCGACCTGTTGCTTTTTCGCAATTTCCCGTCCGGCTGCGATAGCTTCTTTTTGTGTCGGAAATCGCTTCGTTGCTCTCGATGCCCCTTCCGCAATGACCTGATAGCCGCCATCCAGATGTGGTGTAACATGCTGATTCGCCATGCGTTCACTTCCTTTTTAAGTGGATCGTTTTAGTTTGTTTCTATATTCGATACCCTTAACCGGAAATCTTCATTCATCCGGAGACGCTCTTGAACCCATTAGGAAAGTACATAACAATCATCAAGGAAGGAGCACTTTATGAAACTAAAAGATTATTTCCGCACTCACTTTGACAATCCAGATATTTTGGAAGAATCTTTTGCGGAGCGTCCGCTGACACTCAGTCTCGACTTGCAAAAGGAACTTTATCAGATTCAATCGGATTCCGACGAACTGAATATGGCATATTTCGATAAGGTCTATCAAAAATCACTCACTTTGTTTGAAGATCTGTTTCATGAAAACGACCGTTTGTACCTCATTGTACGTGTCCGAAAAGAACTCCATTCTCCTCCGGCGAAAAGTACGGAGATCTTTGAGCGCTATCTCAAAAATAAAAAGAATCGATACGCGCTTGAGTTTGAAAAAAAGGATGTTCGCGATGAGGAAGAAATCATTTACCAATATGCCCGCTTATTGCCGAGCAGAAAGTCCCTTCGTTATAAAAAATTGCTTCAAGCAATCTGTAATCAGGACTTTCCTGAGTTGTATCCCCGCTTTAAATCAAGACAGACGTACTATCCCGTGATTTATTTTGTGAACCCGGACAAAGACATCATCCTGTATATTTTTGACGACCGGGGTTGTTTTATTCTACTCAATGAGGAAAACACATTTCAATATCTAAATGAAAAATATAGACTGGATCAATCAGAAGGCTTTCTAACTGAAGAACAATGACATTTCAATTCGGCTGTTTTGATTTCTCACTTTTCAGTGCATCATTATCTTGTCTCCCGCCTGCTCTTCGATGGTTCGCTGAATCATTTGTAAAGTCATTATGACGAATTGCTTTCCGTTGCGTCCATCTCATTTAAGAAATCAATCCGTTAGCCTTCGTATTTTTTTAAGACAATCGCCGCGTTATGACCGCCAAACCCAAAGGAATTGGATAATCCGAATATCATATCTGCGGTTCGGGCCACTCCTGGAACATAATCCAAATCACATACAGGATCTGCCGTTTCGAGATTGATTGTCGGCGGGATGACCCCCTCCTGTAAACTCTTCGCCAAGGCGATCGCTTCCGCTCCTCCTGCCGCTCCGAGCATATGGCCAAGCATAGACTTGTTTGCTGTAACGGGAATCGTGTAGGCATGTTCCTGAAACAGTTTTTTAATCGCCAGCGTTTCTGACTGGTCGCCCACCAAGGTACTGGTTGCATGCGCACTAATCACGTCAATTTGACCGGCTTCGATTCCAGCACTCTGCAATGCCTTTTTCATGGCCAGGTATGCGCCCTGACCTTCCGGGTGAGTGGCCACGATATGATACGCATCAGAACTCGCGCCATATCCTGCAATCTCAGCATAAATTTTTGCCTCTCTTGCTAAAGCATGTGTCAGTGATTCGACTATTAAGATGCTCGCCCCCTCGGCCATCACAAACCCGTCCCGTCCTGCATCAAACGGACGGCTGGCTTGAGTGGGGGCATCGTTTCGTGTAGATAAGGCAGTCGCGTTTCCGAAACTTGCTAAAGATAAATCCGTGATTGCGGCTTCCGTCCCTCCTGCAAACATGACATCCGCTTCTCCCATACGAATCAGCCGGAATGCTTCTCCGATTGCCGTATTTCCAATGGCACATGCCGATACAGGCGACATCGTCGGGCCCATAGTTTTCCATTTGATGCTGATATGAGCCGCAGCCGCATTTGACATGATGGACGGTACTAAACTCGGACTTACTCTTCTCGGTCCCCGCTTATCCAGGACATCCACGTTCTGAATCAGGGTCTCGATTCCGCCTATTCCTGAACCGACGTACACACCCGTCTTCTCTAGATCGATGGGAACGCCTTCTAATTCCGCATCTTCCCAGGCTTGGGTTGCTGCTGCGAGTGCAAACTGTGTGAACCGATCCAGTCGCTGTGCCTCTTTTTTCCCAATGACCTGTTCCGCATCAAAATCCCGGACGATCCCAGCAATCTTTGCTTTATGCTGCGATGTATCAAACGTATCAATCATTGAAATACCAGACTTTCCTCCAATTAAATGCTTCCAAAATGTATCGACATCATTTCCAATAGGAGAAATCACACCAACACCTGTAATAACCACTCGCTCCAAATTCCTCACTCCTCGTTATCGTATAAGGTAATCATATCCGTTTACTATCCTATTACAAGTGGCTGTTTATCCTAGTATAAATTATACTTGGATGGTGATTTCGATTGGAGGACAAGATATGAATGATAAAAACAGACTCGACGCCCTTTCGACGTTTTTAAAAACCAAAAGAGCTGAGCTTAAACCGGAATCCCTCGGCTTCCCGTCCGGCACAAGAAGACGCACCCCGGGGTTACGCCGGGAAGAAGTCGCACAATTAGCAGGCGTCAGCACGACATGGTATACCTGGCTCGAGCAAGGAAGAGACATCAAAGTCTCGAGAAGTGTACTGGATTGTGTAGCGCAGGCATTGTGTTTGAACAAGGATGAGCGGGAGTACCTGTACGATTTAACGATTGATGCGAACTCCGTCACTCCACCCTTAAAAAAAGATCCGTCCCCGATCAGTTCATCGCTCAAAAAAATTTTATCGGACCTGACTTATTGTCCGACGATTGTCACGGACCGCTATTGTCAGATTGTCGGTTGGAATACGGCAGCGGCCCACGTATTCGTAGATTTTGCAAACATCCCGGAATCTCAACGAAATTTAATCCGGCTTGTTTTTTCCCAAAAGGAATTTAAGGTGCTGGCTGTTAACTGGGAACATTTCGCAAAAGGTTTTCTGTCCATTTTCCGCACCTATTACGGTCAATATTCCGGAGACGAATGGTATACCGCCTTTATCGAGGAGATGAGTCGCACATATCCCGATTTCCTGGAACTATGGACTCAAAGCCAGGTCAGCAAAGCACCCGAAATCATGATTGAATTTCGGCATGCAAAAGCCGGAAAGATGCTGTTTGATCTGACCTCGCTACAAGTTCAGGGAGAGATTGATTTAAGATGCAGTATCTATACACCGATGGAGGGCACGACGACGGAACAAAAGTTAAAACGTTTAATCGCCAACACTTAACATACGTCTAGCTTTTGCTTTTTTCTTCTTACATTACAAAACGTGAACTCTTCCCGACGCTGTATTTAGCGTCGGGAAGAGTTCACGTCAGTTGGTTTCAAAGCATAGATCCTGTTTACATCCGTTTTCGGTTTCGCTCATAACCTATGACCCAGCCGTGTAACATCATTCCGATGATTCCCGATAATATCATGACGAGTCCGACGAGCGTTAAAATAATCTTCAAAAATGGCACCATTTCCGTATCCGATAAGAAACGCATGAAGACGATGCCCGCCACTGTCAGCATCAGTAAAGCAGGAAAATTCTTAATCATTTTGTTTCACTCCTTTAAAAGCCATCTTCACTCTGTCGGCTTTTCAGCTTCTAGTGCTGCTCGTTTTTGTGCTTCCTGTTTGAAGTCCTCATTCCACCAACCGCCAATCAGGAACGTACATCCCACAATCAATGCGATAACCGGGAAGTAAATCAAATGATATTCTTCGAGTGCCCCTCCATCAAACTTGGGTGACAGTTCGATATAAGCACTATACATTTGAACGATTAAGAATAAGAAAAAGCTGACAATCAATGACCATATTCCGTAACGGTAACTTGGATTCTTCCACATTTTTATTCCTCCTGGATTGAATTAGTTTAATTTGATTTCTTTATCGCCACCTGCGCTTTCACCTGTATCGTCACGGACGATATAGTCAATGTCAAACACACCCGCTGGAATGACACCGGCTTTGACTGTTTTCTTCAGCGTCACCGTGGTATGCGGTTGTACTTCTTTCGACAACCGTTTCGGCTCCACCTCTTCGTACGAATCATAGACGACTTTTTGAGAACCATGTTTGCGGACCTTAACGTTGAGCAGATGACCGGCCCGGGAGGCGACTTTTACCGGATAATCGCCGGTATTGGTCAGTTTGTATTCAAATACAAACCCGTCTTTGACACTTCCTGTATAACCCGTTTCGACCGACTGACTACTCGGTTTCATGTCGAGGGACATACACCCGGCTAAACTGAATAACAATGGGATAATCAGCAGTTTTTGCATTTCCATTTCTCCTTTCGATCATTCGTTACAAAAGAGTCTAAGAAATGAAGGTGCTCCTTGAATGTAATGCTTGGCTTATTCCCAGCCCGGTAACGGACGCGGTAATTGGTCCGCAAAGGCCCGGTAGCCGTCGTATCTGAATCCTTGTCGTTGTAGGTTTTCGTTTCGGACTAAAGGGTCTCCTGATTGATCTTCGTTCGTCTGTAACAAATGTTCTCTTTGGAACACTTGAATTGACGAAAAATGATATTGTTCATAAGACAAATGATCACGGAGGGATTGGATGACCTTCTCAAAACCCCGGCCTTCGTTATAACGCATCCCTAGTTTCTCCTGTTCAAACTTGCCCTCATAAATCGAAATCGTGAAATATGAATTGGTTTTCGAAATCGGGTATTCAATTTCGACGCGAACCGAATCGACAAACCGGATCGAGATTGGCGGCTTAACCTTCTCTTCCAGAGTCTCTTCGTCGATGAAATAATTATCCTTTTCAATACTGAAGTCCTTGAACTCCCAAAACACGTCTCCTTGGGCAATGATTGAATACTCAAGGAACGTTCCGAAATTTTGACCGATTGGATCGGCGTCCTCGGTCGATAATTCATGGAACACCCAATACATATATGGTGTATCCTCCGTTTTTGCAAACTCACGGTTAATCAACAGATAACCCTCATTGATTTCCCCAATCACCCAGTAATGATCGAAGTCCTCATGAATCAATTCATATTCGATTGCCTCATTCGTCGCTTCAATCACCCGCTCCAAGGAATGCAATACCAGCCCCAAACCATCATCAAGAATAAACAGATCCGCTCCGTCATGCAGTTCAAAGAACGTTTGGTATTCAATCGGTAATTTTTGATTGAATTCGGCTTCGAATGCCGCAAGCGATGCTGCCGTCACCGGTTCCGGGAGATTAAATTTCGCCTGACCGATTTCATTGTACTTCCGTTGAATGAACGTTGAACCATGACTGATTTTCTGCTGAAGCCCACCGAGTACTGCTGCGATTTGATTCATTGGATCCACCCTCTTATTTTTCTATGTATGAGCCACCTGGCCTCATCTTCCTTTAGTCTACCATTTTACCAATAATTTGGGTGAACTCAACTTCCTCTTTCTGTGGTATTCTTTTTCTAATCAAAAATGATCTTTAAACAGCATCTATGTCTATTAATCCGGAGGTGAACCATGCACAAACAGTCTTCGATGCTGCTGATTTTACTGGCAGCAATGCTTTGGGGAACAACCGGAACGTCGCAAGCCTTTGCGCCGGAAACGGCCCACCCAATTGCGATCGGCGCCGTTCGTTTGGCGGTCGGCGGCTTCTTTTTACTCAGTCTCGTCTTATTGACCGGCAAGCTGACCTTAAAAGATTGGCCGCTACCTACGATTTTCCTCGCTGCCCTCAGCATGGCCGCCTATCAGCCATTGTTCTTTTCCGCTGTCCTTATGACCGGAGTCGCCGTCGGAACCGTCGTCGCGATCGGCAGTGCGCCGATTTTTTCCGGAGTGATTGAATGGCTTGTCTTAAGAAATCGACCGGGTACCATTTGGTGGCTGTCGACATTGTTTTCGATTGCCGGTTGTTTACTGTTGGTCATGAATCAGGCATCCGTTTCAGTCGATCCGTTCGGGATCGTGCTCGCACTCGGTGCCGGAATGTCCTTTGCCGTCTACACGTTTGTCAGCCGGGACTTAGTGAAAACACACCCTCCGCTATCCGTCGTCGCGGTCGTCTTTACACTCAGCGCTCTCTTGTTATCACCACTCTTATTCCTGTTTGATCTGTCATGGGTCTTCAGTCTGCGCGGCGCCGGCATCAGTCTCCATCTTGGTGTTCTCGCAACAGGTGTTGCCTATCTGTTGTTCGCACGAGGTCTTGCGCACGTCTCGTCTTCGACAGCCGTCACACTCTCTCTTGGTGAACCGTTGACCGCTGCCTTGCTCGGCGTTTTGGTCCTCGGGGAAACGCTCAGCCTGTTATCGTGGGTCGGCATTTCGCTTTTATTTTTCGGCATCGGTCTGCTCGTCTGGTTGTCGCGTTCGACACGACAGCCGGACATCCTCGAACTCGCCAAGGAAAAACACTCTTAAGGAGGGCATCAGTCATGCATATCACATTCGAGAAACTGTTGTACCGGGAAGACTATCAGATTAAACTCGATCACATTGTCATGGACGAGGAAAACGGCAATCGGCTGGCACTCTATTTTCGCGGTCATACGGACGAAGTCATGGTGCTCATCGGCGACTATTCCTGCAATTATTTTGAACTGTTGTTTGAAGCAGATTGCGTCCTGCTCCGCTCGTCGGATTTGCATGAACTGGATGACGGGCTGGAATTCAGTACGGTTCCGCTCGCCTTGTATCAGGATTCGGCACTTCTGACTTTTGCGACGGCCTGGATGAGCTTGAAGCGGGATTCGTCGCGCGACTGGACGCACTATGCCATCCGGGCATTCGAGCAGGATTTTCATGTCCTGTCTCCGCGCCCGCCGGTCTTTACGGATCTTGGTCATAAGATGAGTGATTTTATCGTCAGACATTCTTTTAATCTGCCGAAAGAGAATTGACATAAAAAAGTCCTACCTCGCCAAAGGTAGGATGATGCGACTCGTCCCGCCCGACGGCTTGCGCCGGACGGGACGTAGTTTCATTATACATACCTCGCCAGTGTTTTTTCAATCGTCTGAATCGAGTCGACCGGGGCAAATCGTTTGACGACCTGCCCTTGACGATCAACAAGAAACTTCGTGAAATTCCACTTGATGTTTGACGACAGCAGTCCTCCCTGTTGCTGTTTCAAGTACGTATACAACTGGTGTTCCGTCGGTCCATTGACGTCAATCTTCTGAAACATCGGGAATGTCACACCGTAATTCAACTGACAAAACTGCATCGTTTCCTGCTGATCGGCAAACTCCTGATTGTTGAATTGGTCACACGGGAATCCGAGCACTTTGACGCCTTGATCCGCATACTTGTCGTGTAGCCGCTGTAAGTCTCCGAGTTGCTTGACGAGCCCGCACTTACTTGCTGTATTGACGATGACAAGAACCTTTCCGGCGTAGTCGTTAAGTGAAACCGTCTGACCGGTTGCGTCCTGTACCTCGATTTCGTAGAGCGATGTATTCATTTTCATTCCCCCTTTATCATCAGTATACATCGCTGAAAAAGCGCCATCTTTTTTGAACACACGTCAACTCGCTTACCAGATGTGTTCTTCCCGGTCACTCAGCTTGATGACAAACGGCATGATCAACAGAAAAAACAGACTGATGTATCCGAGTGACAGATAATGTTGGGTATCTTTTGAAAGATATTGCTTCTTCCCGCAGTTCGGACATGTTTTGCCGTGGTTTGCAATAGTGACAGCAAGCACATCCTTCGTCTTCCACTTATAATCACAATTCGTGCATCGTACCATCTCATCATCCCCTTTCCTCTTTTTACCTGTTTTTTTAAACAAAGGTTTCATGAATATGATAATTGGTTGAGAAAATTCAATTAGCGAAACGGGCTCATCCTCTAGCTTTAAAGCTTCTCTCCACTTCCTGAAATGCTTTGATCCAATCCCGAAAATCGTCGTCTACATGAAAATACTCGTCCGGACTATTTTGCAAATCCATTCCACAGACTGTCGTCAGACAACGAAAAACAGCCAATTCCTTCTTCGTCAACGACCTGCCTTCTTTCTCTTCCATCCACTCCAAATCCGCCATTCGTTCATATGCCCACTCGGATACTTCCTCTCGTGTCAGCTGTTTTTCCAGGACCTGTTCCAGTTTTTTTATTACTTCATCGATTTGAATAGTTGTCATGTCAGTATCTCCTAACTTAATAATCATATGAATAATTCAGGCATTAAACCCTTTAATTTTCATGGTATAATTTTACATATGAAGTTCTGAACTTCCTGCTCATCAATCAACGAGAACGTTCATCAGCCTAACGAATTCGAAATGGAGGTCATTTCTGTTGAAAAAAGCAATTGCTCCTTTACTCTGCATCCCGTTCCTGCTGTTAGCAGCCTGTACAGACGAAACAGAAAAAACAGTGACGCACTCCGAAAGTAAAGAATTTAAACTAGAAACTGTGAAAATCGGCGAGGGTGGTGAATTAAACATCGTCCCACTTTATGCGCCCTATCAAACTTATTTGAAAGCATCGCTTAAAGCAGATACTTCAGAAACGGATACAAAAAATTACGCAGAATACGTCCTTCGTTACATAGATAAGATTGGAGAGAAGGAAAACTTTGATCCGACCACCCTAGAGACTTTCTTCATGTTGAAGGCGACAGCTTACGAGCAGGATCTACTGAACCAAACGAATGAATTGATGAAACAGCATGACGAAATCAAAGATATCATTACAAAAAACTATATCGCTTCCTATGAAGCGCTGCCTAAAAAGAAAGCTACGATTTTCATCGCACCGTCCAACCCGGAATTTTGGTCAATGACGGATCCTTTGGCCGGAGTGTCAGGAGCAGCTTTTCAAGACTCGATTATCATTCAACTAAATCCAAACTTCGATAAAGAAGTTTTGGCCTATACAATCGCGCATGAATATCATCACCTGGTTTTAAATGATACCCCCGAGTTAAGCAGAATTGACACATCTCTTGATTCGGTCATCTTCGAAGGAAAAGCAGATGCCTTTGCCGATCAGATCGTCACGGACGTCTCGCCTCCTTGGAATATACCGATGAATGATACAACAAAAAAACATGTGGCGCGTCTGATTGGGAATGGTGAAGCCGATTATCAGGATGTTGCCATCGGGAACGAACAAAAAGATATCCCGATTTGGAGCAGATATTCTCTGGGACGTGATATCTTAAGCCATCATTCGAAAGCCAATCCTGATCTTTCCATCAAAAAATGGACGTATGAAGAGAATCACGCTGTTTTGGAAGGATATAAGTATCAAAAGCTCATTGAATGAAAAGATTTGTGACACAGAAGAATGCCACTTTCAAAGGAGGACAGTTTCAGATGCGGAAATTTTTATTAATCGGCTCCGTGATTATCATCATTGCTTTTTTTGTTCATTTCAAACCCTTCCGTGATGAACCACCCGATCCCCGTGTCGAGATACAGGGAAAAAGTATTCCGACGGTCCAAGGGACATTTTGCTGGAGTGGCCTGTTTAGCGGCCAATGCGTAGACAAAATCTATGTAGACGGTTTACACATGACTGAAAAAAGTAAACCGGTCACCGTCATGCCGAACGAGAAAATCCAGATTTCCTTCGATCCGGAACCTGATACAATCAAAATCCTTCGATTTAATAAGGAGACCGGTAACCCGGTTACGTTAAAAAATAATCAACTCGTAACACCGAAAAAAGCCGGCACATATGCCTATGAACTTCAAGCAGGATGGTCGGAGAATGGTGACGGTCAGTTTGCTTTCTTAATCAAAGTAGATTGAAGGAAGAACGAATAGATCTTGTGTCTATACATCTAAATACGTATTACAATGTATTGCAAAGGAGATGATAAGTATGAGTACAATTTCTGTCTGACTCGATGATCAGGATGCACAATTGATCAAAGAATATGCGAAAGCGAAAAACATCACGATTTCTACACTTGTTCGCGATGCCGTCCTCGATCGTATTGAAGATGAGATCGATTTACAACTCTATCATGATTCCATGGCAGCACACCGCAAAAAATCAAAAGCAATCTCATTTGACGATATGATGAAGGAACTTGTTTTAGAATGACAGTATACACGGTATAGTTTGAGCGCGGAGCTCAAAAGTCTCTTAACAAGATAGATCCGCGGATCATCATGTCCTGGATCAAGAAGAATATGGTCAGGACGGATGATTCGCGTTGTCATGGAAAGGGACTTGTTTCGAATCGTTCGGGTGAATGGCGGTATCGCATCGGACTATCGTTTGATCGCTTACAAAATTCGTCATCTTGATTCTCGATATCGGGCATCGTCGTGATGTTTATAAATGATTGTTGTGAAGAATAATTAAATAATTAACCTAGCAAACAGCATAGTTACTATAGAAAGAAGTCCACATCATTCCTCAGATGTGGACTTTTTTTCTTTCAAATCTACCCTAGAACAGTTCGTCTATCTTGTTCACCTTTATCTACATAGAAATTTAGATTATCAACAATATTTTATAAAAATCATTTTTCTATTAAAAATCAATCTAAAATATCCGATATTACTTTAAGACATACTTTACTTATTTTTAAAAGGAGAGGAACTATTTTGCCCAAAAATAAAAGTTATCCTTTTCTTTTAACCACTGGAATTGGTTTGTTATTTTGGTATGGTAACAACTTTTTTGAAGCATCTCAATGGAATGAATTGGTTTTACTAAATATTATTCAGTTTCTAGTTGGTCTATTAAGCACTTTTTGGATTGCAAGAGCTTACTATCGCTCTCATCCATCACTCAAGCAATTTTGGCTTTTTTTGAGCCTAGCAACTAGCATGTCCGCTACAGGTACCTTCATATGGATCATTTTACTTTATTTCGAACAGACGATGAGTTTCCCTACTACATCCTATCTTGCATGGACAGGGTCCTATCTCTTTTATTTTGCAGCACTTTTAAACAGACTAAAAAAAAGCTCGCTTGGAGTATCGAACGCCACCTACCTTTTTAATACCATGATCTATATGATTACAGCCAGCTCAATCAGTTATTACTATCTACTTTATCCGCTTTATCGGATCGAGCAACATTCGATATGGAATATAGCCTTCACATTTCTTTTTCAACTTGCCGATTTAGGCATTTTATTTTTTGTCATCACACTTTTTTATCTGATTCAATTCAATAAAAAAAACCATTCACTCCTCTTTCTTGTTACTGGATTATCCCTTCAAGTTCTAGGCGATGTTCTTTTTGCACAGATGAATATGGAGAGCGGTTATAAAACCGGCGGGATTGTGGATTTCATTTGGACAATCGCATTGCTCTTCATTGGATTCACTGCTCTTTTTTACAAAGATGAACAGAATGAGAGAGATGTTCCTCCTGCGACAGGACCTTACTTAAAAAAAGAATTTATCTTTCCTTACACGAGCATCCTTATTCTCTCTATCTTGATGATGCAGAGTTACGAATGGAATTTAAATGCATTGAGTGCCGGTTGGATCATCATTTTTCTTCTCGTCATAGTCAGACAAGCTTTTACTGTCCTTAAAAATAATACGTTGTTACTTGAATTAAAAAAGACTGCTTATATAGATGTATTGACAGGACTAGGTAATCGTTCTGCGTTTAAACAAGAAACAGCATCCTTGTTCAACAATAAAGAACGATCTCTTTCTTTCATATTGTTACAAATTGACCGGATAAAGATATTCAACGACGCCTTTGGTCATCAGGTCGGCGAACAACTCATTCAGGAAGTTTCTTCACGACTGAAAGAGTTAGATACGATGAAGGTTACGATCTATCGTTTCAGTGAAGATGAGTTTTTACTTGTTCTCAAGAATAGTTCGAAATCAGCTATTGGAAAAGTAAAGGAACATATCCTGATGTCTTTAGAAGATTCATTTAAATTAAAGGACTTTGAATTAAATATCATCGCGCACGGTGGCATCACGACATTCCCTGATCAAAGTCAAACCATTGAGGAAGTGCAGTTACAAACAGCGGAAGCTCTATCTCAAGCGAAACAACATGGAAATCATTCTTTCGTATTTTATGATTCCGAACTAAAATCAAACGTTGTGCGTAAACTCGAAATGGAATCTCATTTACGTCATGCCATCAGCCAAAATCAATTGACTGTCTACTATCAATCTAAAATTGATTTGAAGTCGGGACGGATTGTCGGAATGGAAGCTCTACTCCGTTGGTATCATCCAAAACATGGATGGATATCGCCTATAGAATTTATTCCAATCGCTGAAGAATCTGGTTTGATTAACGAAATCGGCGAATGGGTGATTCGAACTGCGGCCTATCAAAGTAAGCAACTCCAACTGATTGGATTTGATCCGTTACTCCTGTCTGTGAACGTATCGGCACTTCAATTCCAAAATCCGTACTTCTGCAAAATGATCCATCAGATCATTCAAGAAACACAGTTAGATCCTCAATGGCTTGAACTGGAGATTACAGAGAGTATCGTTCAAAACATTCAGGAAAGTGTCTCCATCTTGCAACAACTGAGGTCTTTAAACATCAAGACATCCATCGATGATTTTGGGACGGGATATTCCTCTTTGAATGTATTAGAACAATTACCCATTGATACGTTGAAAATTGATAAGTCATTCATCGACCGCTTGACTCAAAATACGTCTTCCCCCATGGTGAAAACGATTATCGATCTTGGATTAAATCTCAATTTAACCGTCGTAGCGGAAGGAATCGAAACGATTGAGCAAAAATCGCAGCTGGAATCCTATGGATGTATGATTGGCCAAGGCTATCTATTTTCTCGGCCCATCGATTTTGACTCGTTCATTCATCTACTACAAAATCATCCTATTCCTAAAGAAATGTCCTATTGAAATTGAAGTGCATGATGGAGACGATGCTTGACTGTCTCTATCATGCATTTCATGATTTGTTAATCGTATGATGAATTCAGTTATATGACAGGAATACCTAGAGTTCACTTTATAAAATCATAGACCTGTTTTATAAACCATATTTTATGAAAGAAGAACTCATTGTATACTTAGAAAATATGATTAAAAGGAGTATATGAATAGCATGTCTAAACGACCTAAGATTTTTATCCTGATCATTCTCCTATATGTTTTAGGATATTACGGCTGGATATTCACCTTCCCTGATTCAGCCTCTCTACAAATAGTAGGAGGAAGTCTCTTTTCGATCGTCGGACTCTTGATTGCGCTCTTCTATCTAAAATTAGCCGTCAGTCAAGCGAATTCCAAAGACCGTAAGTTTTGGTCCTTCATCGGACTCGGAACCTTTTTTTATTTAATCGCTGAATTGATTTGGTTTTTTTCAGAGAGTGTCTTAAACGAAGACGTGTCATTTCCAGGATCACCAGATATTTTTTACATTTTACAGGCTCTTTGCCTCCTCTATGCTTTGATCCATAAAATTTTAAAGGAAGCAGCTATCCAACAACGGATTTCTTTTTTGTTTGATGTCATGATTATTCTAGTCGTGGCCAGTACGTTCTCATGGCACTTTTTGATTGCACCTATCCTGACTACAAGTGTTGCTTCTATGGAGGCTTTAGTCGTTTCTTTGATCTATCCGATTGGAGACCTAGGCATGCTGGTCGCTGTTTCCTTTCTATTTTTCAATTTATCGACTAAAGACAAAAATCATTCAATGTATCTCATTATCGTAGCGGTGGCATTGCAAGCCATTGCCGACTCCGTCTATCTGTACTTAATCGCGCAAGACACTTATATTACAGGTAGTTGGATTGATCCTTTGTTCATTGTTGGAATGATTCTCTTAAGCTTCGCTGGTCTTCAAAGTAACTTAGACCAAAAAAATATAGATTTTCCTAAAGAAATCGAAAGACTAAACGTGTTTCAAATGCTGACGCCTTATGGCGGCGTGTTGATCCTGTTCGTCTTCATGGGATTTCACTCTACAAACTTTGATATCGTGACGATGGGTTCTGGTCTTTCGATTTTATTGGTCATCATCCGGCAAATTTTAATCATTTTCGAAAATCACAAATTAGTCCGGCGTTATTATCATCAAGCTCAGATTCTCGAAATGAGTGAGGAGCGCTATAAATCGTTATTCGAATACCATCCGGACCCTGTCTATTCCACGGATCTCAGCGGGAAATTCGATAGTGCCAATACAGCGTGTACTCATCTACTCGGCATATCCAAGGTTGATTTGATCGGCCAAAACAGTTTGCGGTACGTCAAGGACTCTCACCGAAAGCGTGTATCGCAAGAATTAAAAGAAGTCTTTAATGGCATGCCCCGTAGTTATGAGACGGTCGTCCAAAACGTGGCTGGCTCCGCACTACATGTGAACATCACGAACGTCCCGATCATCGTCCGAAACGAATTGGTCGGAATTTTTGGCATCGGTAAGGATGTAACCGAAGCGAGACGAATTGAACAAGAGATTCATTACCTCGCTTACCACGATGCACTTACGGGACTTTTCAATCGTCCTGCTTTCGAGGAGCGTCTGTCTGGACTTATTAAACACCGCCCCTCGAAAAATGACTCAAACGTTTCTTTGTTTTTTATGGATTTAAATCAGTTTAAACATGTCAACGATACACTCGGACACGATGTCGGAGATCAATTACTCAAAGGCGTTGCTACACGATTAAAAACATTCGAAGATCTTTTCGACATGATGGCGCGACAGGGAGGCGACGAGTTCACGCTTTTGTTGAGAGATGTTGCCACGTATGAACAGTTGCTTCATTTAGCAGACCGATTGTTGACGGCATTACAGGAACCCTATCAAATCGATCATCATATCATCACTTGTCCACCTAGTATCGGAATTTCTTGTCACCCGAATGATGCTTTGACTATGCTAGAAATGATGAAGCACGCGGATCTCGCGATGTATCATGCGAAACAAACCAAAACAGGAAGCTATGTTTTTTACAGTGAACTTCAACATATGCCACTATAAGCGCACCCCATTCTACTGAAACTCTTTCGTTTCCATGGACGTATCGAATATCTCGAATAGACTGTACAAAATACGGTTATTGAACTATTTCAAATCAATTTTTCTAAATTTCTAAAGCGCTCCATGTTTTATAGAGCAATAAATAGGAATATAGAGGTACGCACTATGAAGTCGCCTTTCTAATTATTATTGTAGTAGAAGAGCAACATATGATGATGTATCTGACACATGCATCTATATCCTTTTCAGTACTTTTTTGGATATCTTTCCAAAAAGGAGAATTTATGAAAAACATAAGATACTTGTTATATATTATTACTTTTTTATTATTTTTATTTATTTACAATTCTTTTTTCAATTATGATTTTTTTAAATTTATTTTCTCTCTTTCTTCAACAAAACCTATACATTTTTGTCTAGCGTTTAGTTTCATTACTTGTATTTGTTCAATCATGCTAATCATAAAAACCAGTTCATTTAATGATAAAAAAGCAACTATTGGAGTTCTAATCACTCTCATAATCAATTTAGCCTTTGTATTCATAACAGGAGCAGTTGATTTAATTGGTTCTTTATGGGCTTGAACTGTATAAACTATACTGACTGACTGAAAAATAAAAAAATCATTTATCATGATGTGCTTCCAAATTTGTAGACAGATGAAATAAAAAATCTGTTTTCCTATTAGGGAGCCTTTTTGTATGGCGATAATCATACCTTTGGTTAAAAAAATTATAAGTCCTTCCAATATACCAATCTAAGATTTATAAAGTTTAAAATATATATGATCCGTAAAGTCTTTAGAAAAATATTTATTCCTTAAGAGATCGATGAAGTAAAAAATCTAAAGAGAACGTTTTTTACTTAATCATATCAATTGAAAAAATAGTAGAACTTAAATATAAATATTTATACTATTTTTGATTAAAACAGGGAATAAATAAACATGTATGTATTGGATACCTTAAACTTATATGGAGGTGCAATGATGAACAACTTTTGGAACACGACGTCATTTGACGTCAACGGGATTCTAGGAACTCTCGGAAACATTTTAGGAGCACTTATCGTCTTCTTGATTGGATGGCTGATTGCGAAACTGATCGCAAACGGTATTCAAAAGGCATTGGAAAAATCGGGTGTCGTCAACAAATTGTCACCACAAAAAGAAGGTACACCACCACAAAAGAAAAAGTGGACGCCTGAAAAAATTATCGGGACAGTCATTTTCTGGGTCTTGATGGTTTTCGTTCTCATCCTCGTCTTTAACATCTTGAACTTGAACATCATCGCAGGACCGCTTGCGGATACGATGAGCACATTGCTCGCAGCGATCCCGAACATCCTGAAAGCAGCATTGATTCTTCTTCTTGCTTACGTCATCGCGGTCGTACTGCGCATGGTTATCGTCAAAGGCGGAACGAAATTGATGTCGAACGAAAAAGTCCGTTCGAACAAAATGCTTCAAGGTCAAACGGATCTTTCGAACTATCCGAAGATTGCAGGCGAAATCGTCTTCTATCTTGTCTTGTTATTGTTCCTACCGGGTGTACTGGGTGCGCTCAACATTGAAAGTGTTTCTGAGCCGTTCAGCCAATTACTCTCGTCGTTCCTTGCTTTCATCCCACGTCTGATTGCTGCAGCAGCGATCTTCTTCGTCGGATTCCTCGTTGCGAAAATCGTTCGCGATATCGTCACGAACTTCCTGCATGCAGTCGGTACAGACAAATTTGCTTCACGCTTCAACATCGGTACAAACGAACAAAAAGATACAAAATCACTTTCTTCCATCTTAGGTACAGTCGTCTTCATCCTGATCTTAATCCCGATCACGATTTCGGCACTTGACCAGCTCAACATCAAAGGGATTACAGGACCAGCCATCAACATGTTAAATGATGTTCTTGGTATGATTCCGAACATCATTATCGGTGTCGTCTTGATCCTTGTCGGTCTTTATGTCGGTCGTTTCGTTAAGAAATTCGTCGCAGACCTCTTGTCACGCCTCGGTTTCAATAACTTAACACGCCACTTGAAAATCGGTAACTGGGATGCAAACAATGCCTCGACATCCCCATCATCCATCGTTGGATCACTCGTTGAAATCGTCATCGTCGTCTTGTTCGTCGTTGAAGCATTCAATCTGATCGGTCTCAACTTCATGGTTGATCTCGGTCGCGCGGTTCTTGCTTTCCTTCCAAGCGTCTTGACAGCGATCATCATCTTGGCCATCGGTATCATCATCAGCAACTTGGTGAAACGCACGATGGACAGCCTGTTTGCTAACTCGGATTTAAAAGTTCTTTCAAGCGTCGCGAAATATGCCATCCTTGCTCTTGCTGTCTTCATGGCACTTGATCAACTTGGTGTTGCCGCTACAATCGTTAACTCAGCGTTCATCTTGATCCTCGGTGCTGTTGCTCTTGCTTTCGGACTCGCGTTTGGCTTAGGTGGCCGTGATAATGCATCACGTTATCTCGACCGTCTCCAGAAAAAAGCAGAGAATGCAGATATCGACACATCGAACCTGCCGTCAAACCACACCTCGTCTGCTTCGACGAAGCCAAGCTTAAAAGAAGCAGCAAAAGGTGCCGCGTCAAAAGCAGCAGATGACGTCACACCAGATCAAGCACCAAAAGCTTCTAAACCATCATCTTCTACGAACGTGAACCCGACACACGGTACACCAAAAGGGGCACTTCCTGAAAATGATTTAGCACAACAAGACGATTATCCAATCGATCCGAATGATCCTCTCGGTCCAAACATTAATCGTTCGAATACTCGTCGTGAATTGAACAATCCTCCATCAGACTACGATCAATTATAAAGTTGTAGGTGAAAATTCGAAGAATTTTTTGTAACTAAAAAGGACATTATTTATTAATGTCCTTTTACTTACGGTGAGGAGGTAAACAATTGTGAAACTTCTCAAAGGAGAACAACTTAAAAAGTATCTAGAAAAACAAGACTTTCCGCAAGATTTCGTTTTTGAAGAAGTTATCAGTACCGCTAATGTTGCAAAAATAAAAATCTATTCCAATCATCCGGTTTCATTGTATTCTACTAATCTTCAACAATTTGATATTTCACGGTCTGTCGTAGGTGAAATACACTATTATCTAAATTTATCAACACTCGAAAAACGTTTTGATATAGAATTCTCGAACGGGAGCAAACACCAAATCGTTCTTCTATCATATGAACCTATAGAAAAAATTGTTACCCTACTTCACCACTTCTTCGAAAATCACTCTCAATGAAACAAATAAAAAACGAGTATCAGTTCAAGAACTGATACTCGTTTTTAAAGGAGATTGATTATACCGATGCTCATTTAATAATGCGGTACCAAACAAGTCATCTAATCAAATGGAATAGTATTGATTTTCCCAAATGATAAGTATTTAAACATTCGATATGAAAGATATTTTTAGCCTCACGGAGAGCACGTGTACTCACTTTTATACCAAAAAATAATCAGTTCTTTTTGGTGTTTAAAAATAGGAGATTAAAACAAAGAAAATTATTAGACATGCAACAAATAGAATTGAAAATTTACTTAATTCTCCCTTGAAAATTCGTTCAAAGATATTTTCTCTTTTCGAATTTTTGTAGGTTTTTTTGTGCATTACTATACCTCCTTAGTTGTATGCAAATGTTATTCCTTTTTATTTCTTTTCCCTATTAGTCAGTTTTCAGCTCATAATTCTCGCTTACGATTTTTCATTAGAAAAACTCAAATGTTTATTTACATATTCCTATACCTTACTTAAACCTTTATTAAAAGACAGGTTCACATGTACCTTTTGTATTATCTGAAAATTTATATCGAGGATGTTTAATTCGAAAAAAAGGAAGGGAAATTTTAAATGCCTATTTATAGAGCGCTCTCATTTAAAAAAGGAGGATGAGATCATGAGTAGAGAAGGTAATTTAAAAATCTCGCAGTGGAAAAGTAGATTTTCCTAAGATACGGTTTACAACATCATTGTTAGCCACCCATACACGGTCAACTAGTTATCTACTGTTTTACTACCAACCATTCTATAAATGAGTTTTTTTCTACATTTTATATAATAATTACTTTTTATTACTTTAATAAACATGTATAATTTACACATGTACAAATATTGGAGGTACTTGATTTGCGTTTTTTTCGAAGAGGTCTACTTGTCTTTGAACATTCTTGGATCCCTCAATCCGAGTGGCAACAAACATGTGATAGCCGAAGGGTAAAATTAAATTGTCTTCCTCACGAAACGTTGATTGGACTGGCTTTTAATAAAGAAAAGCAACTGGTTCAAATCACAAAAAATTCTTTATACACGGCATCCATTTTTTATATAACTCTTCTCGAGGGCCCACTTGAACCCTCTTTTATATTAAATACACAGTCTTGCATGAGTGTTCAGCTGATAAGTACAGGAATCGAAAATTCTTCTACTTCTTCTGAGTTTGAGTTGTTAGATCTTCATGTTCGAAAAGAAGGAATCGGAGAGAGAGGACTTTTGCTCGAAGCATTGATTTGTGATTTCAAGAATCGATATGACAAATTCAGCATTCATGGAAATTTCAACCACATCTCTGATTCGGGGAAAATATCTATTGAATGTTTCACTCGTTTCGGTTTCAAGTTGAATAATAATGAGTTAATTTATACATCATCATAAAACATCTTTTATTTATGGAGTATCTACACAAATAAAAGATGTTTTTATTATGGAGCTTTCTATTTATTTCATCTATTTCTTTAATAGAAAGTATACTTTTTTGCTCCATTTTTAATTTTATAATTTATTTACTTTCTACGACTCTTTTAATAAGAATTAGTACAGTGAATAACAAAAAAATTTTTTAAAAACTCAACATAATAAATAGACATTTGTAGAAAAAAATCCCTCAGTAATTTTCATTAACTATTTTGAGAAAGTCAGTCTTAAGTGCAATGTAACTTTTATACTTTAGTTGTATAGTTTGATTTGAAGGTAAGGCTTATTCTAACAAGGAAAGGAGTAAATTAAATGGAGTTACCTCAAAAAAGTATTCTTTTTTTAAAAACATGTCTTATCATACTATTACTTCTTTTAATTGGATTAGCAGGATATGGAGTTTCTGCACTGATGAAAGGAATAACAAGTTCTTTAATATTTGAAAAACCCGGATATATAGTATTGCTAGTTGCTTATATGGCTTTAATACCTTTAATATTCTCTATTTTTCATGGCCTTCGTATATTACAATTCATATCAAAAAGCTCTAAATCAATCGATTTGATTTTTTTATCGGCTCAAATGATAAGAAAGTCGTTTTTATTTATTGCCTTTTTAGCTCTTTGTATTTTACCGATATTTTTTTATATTGGGCAAATGGACGATGCTCCAGGTTTGGTACTAGTGGGCATAATTCTTGTTGTAGTACCGTTAGCAGTAAGCGCTATATTTAGATGTTTTCAATACATTCTTAAAGATCATTTTCTTTCTTAAAGATTAAAAACTAGTATGAGGAATTAAGTATAAAACAGTGTTACTCTTTCTTATACAATCAAGAAATCATAAAAGGTATACATTTCGACGTCGAAATGTATACCTTTTATGATTTCTATTACTTATTCAGAAGGTTTACCAAAGATGGGTCGCATATCTCTATCCCATGTAAACACTTGTGCGCGCGTATGCCTATTAGGATCATACAATGGATCGCCCTCAATGTTCGTATAAGTGCGGGCATGATAGACAATGACATCTTCACCATACTCGTTCACAGTAAAACTATTGTGCCCAGGACCATATTGGCCGGCCTCTATATTTGTTTTAAATACTGGCTTAAGTACTTTTTTCCATATGGAAGGATTGAGTATATCTCCTTCTTCAGAAACACTTAACATACCTATGCAATAGTTTTCATCTGTTGCACTAGCAGAGTACGTTATAAAAATCTGACCATCGCGTTTTAATACTGCCGCACCTTCATTGACGAGAAACCCTTTTGTTTCCCATTCTAACTCGGGTTTTGTAAGCATAATTTGTGGTAATTTGATGGTCCACGGATTTTCTAACTCTGCAATATAGAGATTAGAATTTCCTTCAATAGCTGGATCTTTTTGTGCCCAGACTAAATAATGAACATCTCGATGCTCAAATACAGTCGCATCAAGCGCAAATGAATCCCATTCCGTTTCGATTTGTCCTTTTTCTACCCACTCGCCTTCAAGAGGATTCGTAGAACTACTTTCCAGTACGAACATCCGATGATCAAAGAGTCCATTCACAATCTCACGTGATTTTGCAGCTGCGAAATAGATATACCATTTCCCATCAATATAATGTAACTCTGGAGCCCAAATCAAATCACTCATCGGACCTGTTTCGTGTTTGACCCAGGCTGTTACAGGTGTTGCATCACTTAATTCTTGAAGCGATGTGGCACGACGTAATTCAATTCGGTCATATTCAGGAACGGACGCCGTGAAATAATAGTAGTTATCAGAATGTAAATACACCCACGGATCTGCTCGTTGCTCTACTATAAGATGCTGATCCTCTGTCTGATTCATCGTATTACCTCCTCGTTTGCTAAACTCTTCTCGAATACAGGTAGTTCTCCCTGCCAAGTAAACGGTCGTATATACGTATGACGATTTGGATCCCATAGTGGATCGCCATCGATTTCTTTATAGCTACGGGCATGATAAACCAAAATATCCGTCCCATCTGTAAGCGTCGTAAAACTATTGTGACCCGGTCCGTATTCGCTGATCGCTTCATTTGTTGTAAGAACAGGCTTCGGATGCTTCTTCCAACGGGTTACGTCCAGAACATTCTCCGTCTCATCAATACTAAGAAGACCCATACAGTAATTATGATCGGTCGCACTTGCTGAAAATGTTACGTATATACGGCCGTGTCGCTTCAAAACAGCCGGACCCTCGTTTACAAGAAAACCAATCTTTTCCCATGGATGCTCCGGACTAGCAATCATCGTTTGTGGTCCGATTAAAGTCCAAGGATTTTTCATTTCTGAAATGTACAGATTAGAGTTCCCTTCAATTTCAGGATCTTTCTGTGCCCAGATGTAATACAGATGTCCTTCATGTTCGAACGTTGTCGCATCGAGTGCAAACGATTCTCGCCACGTTTTGATCTGCCCTTTTTCTATCCAGTCACCTTCCAAAGGATTAGCTGCGCTATTTTCAAGAACATACATACGATGATCAAAAATAGCATCCTCACGTGCTGCTGCGAAATAGAGATACCATTTCCCTTGAATATGATGCAGTTCAGGCGCCCAAATGTTAGCACTCATGATACCTGTCGGACGTTTCGTCCATATGATTTGTTCCTCTGCTTCTGTTAACTCTTTAATGGTCTGAGCTCGACGGAGGGGAATCCCACTAAAATCAGGTAAGGAAGCTGTGAAATAATAATAGCCGTCTGTGTGACGCATTATCCATGGATCTGCGCGTTGTTCAACGATAGGGTTTATAATTGCTTCTCTCATAAAGAATTCTCCTCTGCCTCAGAATGAGTAGACTGTAGGCTCATCTGTTTTAAAAGTGTATGCCGTTCTCGCAATCGGTAAGCTTCTTGTTTACTACTTGCTAGCAGAAGGGGTGAGACACCAATTTCTTCCGGTCGAAGAGGTGCTTTTAAAGCACCAAAGATATACTCCATCTCCTGTCGAGTCGGCATATGTTGTGCCCAATCGTTCAGCTTCACTGGCGTATCAGAACGTTCCTGGATCATTGTTCTGTAGAGATCAATGAGCTCCATTGTGGCGACAGCCACCTTTGTACCATGTAAGACTGCCGGGCGATGGTGCGTAATGAAATCCATCTCCCAGTAATGAGACAGGTGATGTTCCCCACCAGAAGCGGGATGCGAATGACCAAAGATCAACATGGCAATTCCAGATAGGAGTAGCGAGTCCATGAGTTGATCCAAACCTTTCGCTTTTCCTTCGTAGATCTCTGGTAGAACCTCCATACAGGCAAACAATGCTCGTTCTGTTAATCGAGCGACAATAGGACAAAACGGTTCATTTCCATCAAAAGCGCCAAAGTGCCAATCCAATAAGGATGTATATTTTCCGAGCATATCACCTACACCTGCTGCCACTAAAGCTTGTGGTGCGTTGCGAATAATATCATTCGGTACAAATACAGCAATCGGCGAAACAAGTTGATAGGTGATCTTTTTACCTCTTACAATCAATGGTGCCCCTTTCGATGTAAAACCATCCACTGAAGGAGCAGTTGGCACCGAGAGAAATGGCACTTTTGTTTTTGCAGCACAGAATCGTGTCACATCATGAATCGTACCTGTTCCTAGTGCAATCAATGCATCTACACTCGCATCTTGCTCTAACAACACTTGAACAACTGATAATTCACCAGCTAAGACATCCCCTTGTTCGTTCAAGGAAAGTGAGACGAATGATACGTCGATGCCCGCTTCTTCTAATACTTTTTTCAATGGAGAATAACCGACAGCCTGCGTATTTGCATCTGCGATGACGAGAAGGTGCCGCCATTCTTTTTTCTGTACAAACTCGGCTAACGATTGCCAAACATTTTCTGAAGCACTAATCTGTTCTATTGTAATGGTGTGATGCGGATTTCCACATGTGCACGCGGCTACCTGTTCCTGAATCTGTTCGAGGTTCATCGACTGACTCCTTTCTCGACTCGATACACCGTTTCCCATCGATATGTCTGTCCTGCTGCTAATAGGATAGAAGGGAACTCTTCATGATGGACCGCGTCAGGAAGATGCTGCGGCTCTAAACATACACCGTAATGTTTTCTTGATTGTCCTTCACGTAACATCGTCTCCTCATTCATCTGATTTCCTGAGTACAAAACGAGTGCGGGAGTAGATGTAAACAATGTCAATGTGCGTTGGCTTTCAGGATCATAGAGCTTCGCTTTTCGTTGATCGGCGAACACAAACGGATGATCATAACCACCGACCAATTGGTTTTGAGGATGATGCGAAGCAGAACCTTCCGATAAGGTTCGGCCTAATCGGAAGTCGAATGGTGTTTGGTCTACCTCTAGTAATTTTCCTGTAGGTATCAAATCCTCACGTAGCTCAGCAAAGCGATCAGCAGATAATGTCAATTCATGTTGTAAAATATCACGTTTACCTGCACTCAGATTAAAGTACGTATGGTTCGTCAGATCACACACCGTATCAGTATCACTGGTTGCCTCATAGCTAATCCTCACACCATCAGAAAGTAACTCAAAAGAAGCCCGAATATCAAGCATTCCTTTATAGCCATTCTCACCATCAGGACTTACGTAACGAAGGGTTAGGAAATCTGCTGACACGTCTTCTACTTTCCAAAACTGACAGTGCAGACCGTCTCCACCATGTAAATGATGATTCCCTTCGTTTTGCGGTAACTGATACGTCATTTTCTCTAGATCAAATGCGCCGTTTTCGATTCGACCTGCGACGCGCCCGATGGTCGCTCCTAAGTAATAGGTATCTGCCATATACTCTTCCAACGTATCGTAAGACAGGATAAGATTTTTCCATCCTTCATCTTGTATCGAAAATTCTTGAAGCGTAGCTCCATATGTCAAGATACGCAAACGACACGTCTCATTCTCAAGCATGATTGCCGTCTGATCCACTACTTCTGTCTGTCGTTCCATATTGTTGCTCCTTTCTCACCAAACCTTCATAGGACAATGCTTCGTTGCAAGACGTGCTCGGTAAGAGATATAACATCCACACTTTAAACAGGTATCGTCCTGATGAAACGGACAGGTCGAACACTGACGAAGTCGTTCTTGATACTCGGCATCCGTAACTTGTTGCATCACTTCTGCATCAATCGTCAACAACCAATCTGTCTCTAGCGCTGTGGGAGAACAAGTCCGACAACGTCGTGTCTCTGCGACCTTCATCTCAGCTAACCGTAAGCGTAATGACGCTCATTGCGGGTACATCAAAAATAAGTTTTCCTTCTTCCGTCAGCTGCACTTCATGATCGCGTGGAGAAACCAAATCAGGTTGTTCGAACGTATTATGGGCATTGAGATGATCTGCTGTTAAAATACGTGCCGATACTTCAGAAATTATCCCGATACCACGCAAATCAATTTCTACCTTATCGCCGTTCTCGTGATCGAGCTGACAAAGACTGATATGCAACACACCTTCTGCGTCACGAGAAGCTGTTGCATTTATCGCGGGAATGGCTTCCTGTTTAGTGACATAGTCACGTGTAATGGCTGCTAGTTCGACACGTTCAGCATCTTGATGGACACGATACATTTCAAACACGTGATACGTCGGAGTAAGAATGAACTGATCACCTTCCGTCAATATCATCGCCTGAAGCACGTTGACCATTTGTGCAATGTTCGCCATGTGAACACGATCATTGTGCTTATGGAAGATATTGAAGTGAATCGCTGCTACGAGTGCATCACGGATTGAATTTTGTTGATACAAGAAGCCTGGGTTCGTTCCTGGTTCTACATCGAACCATGTTCCCCACTCATCGACGATCAGGCCGACTCGCTTCTCCGGATCATATTGGTCCATAATTTGACCGTGCTTCGTGATCAATTCATCCATATAATAAGCACGTTTTAATGTGATGAACCACTCGTCTTCTGTGAAATCTAACGCCGATCCTTTACCTAACCAGAAATCACCCGGGATCGTGTAATAGTGAAGGCTGAGTCCGTCCATCATCGTACCTGCTTCACGCATGAGAACCTCTGTCCATTTGTAGTCATCAATATTGGCGCCACCAGCAATCTTGTAGAGCTGATTGCCATCATAGTTTCGTACATAAGTCTGATAGCGGCGATACAGGTCTGCGTAATACTCAGGACGCATGTTTCCACCACAACCCCAGTTCTCGTTGCCGACGCCGAAGTATGTAAGCGACCACGGTTCCGTGCGACCATTCTCCTGACGCCAGTTCGCCATCGGTGACTCTCCGTTGAATGTCATGTATTCGACCCACTCAGACATTTCTTGAACCGTTCCACTTCCGACGTTCCCACAGATATATGGCTCGCATTCGAGTAGTTCACAGAGACGCATGAATTCATGTGTCCCAAAATGATTGTTTTCGACAACGCCACCCCAATGCGTGTTGACCATCCGTTTTCGGTTCTCGTTCGGTCCGATTCCATCTTTCCAATGGTATTCATCAGCAAAGCAACCGCCAGGCCAACGCAAGACAGGAATACTCAATTTCTTCAGCGCCGCTAACACGTCATTCCGAATGCCATCCGTGTTTGGGATGTGCGATTCCGGACCGACCCAGAGACCTTCATAGATGCAACGTCCGAGGTGTTCCGCGAAGTGCCCATAGATATGCTTGCTGATTTTGCCTCTCGGTAGATCCGCATTGACGATCAGTTGTGTTGTCGCTTCTTTTGTCTTCAGTGTTGATTTAATGAGTTGGTTATTCATAATATCTCCTCCATGAAAAGGGACCTGATCAGGTCCCGATAGATTATGGTCGATAATACAGCTCGTTCCAGCGTAATTCATTATTGAACCTGACTGTCTCCGTTTGTTCGTCGATGACAGCAATTTCGACATTGAGAAGTTCCGCAAAGTCGCGCAGTTGGTCTGTTGTGACTTCATAAGAGTAACAAGTATGATGAGCGCCTCCAGCTTGAATCCAGTTTTCAACGGCCTGAGCCATCGACGGTTGTGTTTTCCAAAGAACACGTGCAACTGGTAAGTTCGACATTTCTTCATCAGGTTGGATTCCTTCCACCGTGTTGACTAGAAGGCGGAAGCGATGTCCTAGATCAATCAGACTGGCATTAAGTGCCTTACCGTTCTGTCCTTCGAATACCATTCGCGCCGGTGCCTCCCGATCTCCGATGCCGAGCGGATGTACCTCGATTCGTGGCTTGTCTACAGCAATCGTCGGACAGATCTCGAGCATATGTGCACCGAGGACCATCTCGTTTCCAGGCTCAAAGTGGTACGTATAATCTTCCATGAAGGAGGTGCGCTCGTTGCTGGCCATGATCTTCATAAGACGCACTAAAGCCGCTGTCTTCCAGTCCCCTTCTCCCGCAAATCCGTAGCCTTGTTCCATTAAACGTTGAACAGCTAGACCGGGTAATTGCTTGATTCCATGTAAATCTTCGAAAGTTGTAGTGAAAGCTGTGTATTCTCCCGCTTCCAAGAAAGCTTTCATCCCGAGTTCGATGCGTCCTTGGTAGCGAACTGAGGCGAGGAATGCTTCTTCTTTCATTCCTTTATTCGTCAATTCATATCGTGTTTGATATTCTTCCATCAGCTCATCCAACGCTGTCTCCGTCACTGCATCCATGTATGTGACGAGATCCCCAACGCCATAACCGTCAACCGTCCAGCCAAGCCGAATCTGTGCCTCAACTTTATCGCCTTCCGTCACGGCAACATTACGCATGTTGTCACCAAAACGCGCTACCTTCAAGACTTTACTTTCCGCTAAAGCATGGGCGACACTCATCCAAGACGCCATCTTTTGGCGAGTACCTGTATCTTCCCAATGCCCGACTAGCACTTTGCGTTTCACATTCATCCGGCTTGTGATGAAGCCATGTTCTCGATCCCCGTGTGCCGACTGATTGAGGTTCATGAAATCCATATCGATGGCATCCCATGGAATGTCACGGTTGAATTGTGTACCAAAATGAAGCAATGGTTTTTGTAGAACGCGCATCCCACTGATCCACATTTTGGATGGAGAGAAGGTATGCATCCATGTAATGACACCAGCACACGTATCATCTGCATTGGCTTGGAGCATCATCTGCCGAATTTCCTCGGCATTTTTGACGACTCCTTTAAAGACAATCCGATCACGAAAGACGTCGGCTCCGTCTAACCCTGAAACCATTTCTTTTGAATGCGTTTCGACTTGGCGCAGAACATCCTTTCCATAAAGCATCTGGCTTCCTGTTATAAACCAAAATTCATGCGTATTTGCTGTCAACATCTAAAGTCCCCCTAATCTAGCTATGAGCAGGTATTATTTCTGACCGTAATATGCGTTCGCTCCATGCTTCCGCAGATAGTGTTTGTCTAATATGCTTTGTTTGATTGGTGTCAAATTCGGATTCAAGTTCAAGGCATGGATTCCCATCTTTGCTACTTCTTCAAGTACGACGGCATTATGCACTGCTTCATCCGCATCCTTTCCCCAACAGAAGGGAGCATGATTGGCGACAAGCACACCAGGTACAGCAACGGCTTCTAAGTGGAGTTCGCTCAATGTTTCAATAATGACATGTCCCGTCTCTAACTCATAAGCTGCCTCGATTTCTTCATCTGATAACTCCCGCGTACAAGGAATTTCTCCATAGAAGTAATCAGCATGCGTCGTCCCAAAAGCAGGAATCGATCGTTTTGCTTGGGCCCAGCTCGTCGCCCACGGTGAGTGCGTGTGAACAATGCCCCCAATCTCTGGAAGAGCACGATACAATGCAAGATGAGTCGGTGTATCTGAGGATGGACGCAGTTCACCTTCTACAATATTTCCTTCTAAATCAACGACGACTAAATCTTCTATCGTCAATTGCTCATAGGGCACCCCGCTCGGTTTGATGACAACCAAACCTGTATTGCGATCGATTCCACTGACGTTGCCCCACGTGAACGTAACCAAATCATGTTGAGGTAAAGCTAGATTGGCTTTTAGTACTTCTTCTTTCAATTGACGACTTACCATACGGGTTCCCCCTTCTGACGTGACGCTTCAGCTTTAATTTTTTTCAAACGCTTCATCACATCGTTCTCTCCACGACCGAAATAATCATACAGTTTCGTATACTCAGCGAATAAGGCATCGTACACCTCGACATTTTCTGGAATCGGAACATAGGTCTTGTCCTTCACGCGTCCCATTTTCGTCGCTGCTTCTGTGATCGTGGCATATCCTCCTCGCTCTGCTCCTGCTGCGACGGCACCGAACATTGCAGATCCTAACGCTGGCGTTTGAGAAGAGGCTGAAATTTTGATTTCCATATTCAATACGTCCGCGTAAATTTGCATCATCAGTGTGTTCTTCTCTGCGATTCCACCTGCTGCATAGACTTCGTGTACCGGAACGCCACTTGTCCGAAACGCTTCGACGATGGTTCGTGTTCCATAGGCAGTTGCTTCAATCAGCGCTCGATACATATCCTCCGTTTTTGTGAGCAAGGTGGCTCCAAGCAGTATTCCTGTCAGATTCGTATCGACAAGCGTAGAGCGGTTCCCATTCCACCAATCTAGAGCAATCAGACCGTTCTCTCCGACACGCTGTGCTGCCGCCTTGTCCGTCAGGAGTTGATGGATACTCATTCCTTTTAGAGCTGCTTCTTCTATATAGTTGCTTGGCACACAATTTTCAGTGAACCATTCAAAATGATCTCCGACACAGGACTGACCCGCCTCATAGCCCATTAATCCGGGTAGAACGCCATCTTCTACGATTCCACACATACCCGGTACGACTTGTTCGTCTTCACCAAGCAAGATATGACAGGTGGATGTGCCCATCACCATCAACAATTTACCCGGTTCGGTAATCCCAACGGCTGGTACGGCTACATGCGCATCTACATTCCCTACCGCAACGGCTGTTCCTGGAAGAAGTCCAATCCGAGCGGCGAAAGCTTTCGTTAGTTCACCTGCTTTTGCTCCGATAGGCGAGATGTCGTTGGAGAGTTTCTCTTCCACCACGTTCTCTAGTCGGGGATCCAGCGCTTTAAAGAATGATTTTGAAGGATAGCCTTCTTGTTTATGCCACATTGCTTTATATCCAGCCGTACAACTATTACGTACAACTTTTCCTGTTAACTGAGAGACCACCCAGTCTGTCGCTTCTAAAATTTCATGTGCTTCCGCATAAATAGTCGGTGCCTCATTTAAGATTTGCCAGACTTTCGGTATCATCCACTCTGATGAAATTTTCCCACCGTAACGTTGCAAGAAGCTTTCTCCACGTTCACTAGCAATCCGGTTCAAAGCATCTGCTTCATCTTGGGCTGCATGATGCTTCCACAACTTTACATAGCTATGTGGGTTTTGTTGATGTTCATCACGGAAACATAACGGATTCAAGTCTTTATCAATCGGTAAAATCGTACATGCCGTAAAATCAATACCAAGACCAATCACTTGATCCGCCAGGACACCTGCTTTTTTTACAACGGATGGTATGGTGACTTCTAACACTTCAAGGTAATCTCGCGGATGCTGGAGTGCCCAATCATGTTCCAAACGCGTTTTTCCATCTGGTAAAAATTTATCCATGACACCATGTGTATACGTTTTGACAGCAGTCGCTACTTCGCAACCTGTTTCTACGTCGATCAAGACCGCTCTACCTGATTGTGTCCCATAGTCAATTCCAATTGTATACTTAGACATTTCATCACCCTACTTCCAAAAAGAATACGCTTACATTTCGGAATAAAAAATAAAGTGTGTGGGCACTCCTTTTTTTCATCCGGACAATTGATAGAAATGTGTAGAAAAATAAAATAAAAACTAAAATTTGTACGTATAACTTACACTATGATTGTATCAATTATTTCCAATTAATCAACTATTTTTTCGTAAATAAGGCTATTTTTTTGTTCAAAAAGACTTTTAAGGTTGTTTCAAGACTCTTTCATGTCTATTTTATCACTATTGGTACGTACATGTTGAATTGCGTTCAATAGTTTTAGTTCATTCAGATGACTAATTTAATGATGAACACCATTTGTTTTTGTCTAATTATTCAGAGACTAGATTAGAATTCAAACCAAAGCACACAGTAAGATAGGTTGCTTTTGAATCCGCATTTGATTAGTTGACCCTTCTTACATCAGGTATTCGTTTCAATATATGCTTCTCTTATTCAGCATTGCATTCTTATTTTTCATAAGCGTTTTGCCCAAATAGTAGTTCCATCCTTACTCATACCGGTCATAATTATCGTCGACTTCCAGTTCTCCCAATCCCATGCTGCACCCATTTGCATATCATACGTTTCTTGCCCTACACGAAGTGTAAGCATATGGTTTTTCAGACGCCATGATCCCTTTTCATTTAGTAACTTTCCATTCTTTTTCAACGTCACTTTTTCCGATTTCTGTTGTCCATCATCAAAGCGGGGAAATGTAAGGATGTCCCATTCACCGACCATATGCGCGTCTTTAATTTTAATTTCAGATTCTCCCGCATAGCGTTCAGGTGAGACGACGGGCCAACCGTCTTTTGTCCAGTACACTTTTCGAACTTGCAATTGGGACCAGTAAATATCTTCATTAGGCCGCGCTTGGTGAATGATGAACGTATCTTTCCCATCCTTTAAGAATGCAGCGTGGCCTGTGCCGACGTATCCATCATCTCCTCTAAATTGATAACCACCTATAATCTTCACGCCAGTATCAAACGATTCATCTGATGTATCACGTAAATCACGCCCACGGGAGTCCACATAAGGACCCTTTATCGATTTCGAACGGCCGATTCGAACGTTATATGTATCTTCTAACCATCCATATGAAACCATCAAATAGTAATAACCTGTTTTAGCATTGTAGAGAATTTCCGGCCCTTCGATTCCCATCGTCATATCTTTTCTTTTGGCGAGCAACATACCTTCGTAGGATTCCTTCATGAGCTTACCGTCCTTCGGATCAATCTCCGTCAAGAAAATACCACCAAAGTACGAACCGTACGTCATCCACCACTTACCGTGCTCATCTTGAAGAACGTGTGGATCAATGGCGTTCACCGTCTTTCCATCTCCGTCTTTCGATGCTACGACGACTCCTTTATCTTCCCATGGTCCATCAATGTGCGCAGCGGTCGCTAATCCAATATAAGAAGTACGACTCCCGACTTTGGAGACAGAATAGTACAAGTAAAACTTCCCTGCTATTTTCGTAATGGCTGGAGCCCAGAATGTGTTTCCACCTGTCCAATCAAAGGCTTCTTCTGTTACTTGATCAAATACACGACCCGCGAATTGCCAATGAATAAGGTCTTTTGATTTTCGTATTTGAATCCCAGGTTTTGGTGGACTTCCTACCATATAATCTGTTGAAAAGACGTAATAGGTATCCGCTTCCTTTAGAATGGCACCATCATGCGTAAAGTTGGTCGTCCATTTGTTCTCTTGATGGAGTATTTCAGGTCGTACATCTGAAATCTGTTTTTCAAAAGGTGCTTTTGGTAGTGCCAAATCTTTGATAGATGCACTCGTAGACCACCAAAACAAAAAACTGCCAATCACAAGGATTAACATTGTTATTCCTATCATGATTTTTCTCATACATGTTTCCTCCTTCAATCAAAAGCACCCGCCTTTAATCAAGACGGGTGTTCTTCTCTCTATACACCTCAGCCCTTCACACCAGAAATGGCAATCGACTCGATGATCTGTTTTTGAAATATCATGAAGACGATTAACATCGGGAGTAATGCCACAACGGATGCAGCCATGATTAATGGATAATCACTTTGAATTGCATAAGATGCATTGAAATTTGCAATAACCAGTTGAAGCGTTTGTTTCTCAGGTGAATTCAGATATAGAATTGGACCTAGATAATCATTCCAAATGGCCATAAACCAAAGAATCAATTGTGCCGCTACAGCGGGCTTGATCAGTGGAAAGATGATTTTATAGAAGATTTGGAAATACGAACAACCATCGATTTTAGCTGCTTCGATAATTGAGTTCGGAATGCTGTTCAAGAATTGACGCAAGAAGAAAATCATGAAGATGTTTCCAAACAATCCAGGTACAATCAGCGGCAGTAATGTATCGACCCATCCAATATTCGAGAACATCATAAACTGTGGAATCATCAGGACCGGGTATGGAATCATGACTGAGGCGAACAAAAGTAGAAAGATTTTATTTTTCCCTCTAAAATTCAATTTAGCAAAAGCGAACGCTGCTAAGCTTGAAGTAAATGTTCCTACGATCGTGACAGACAACGCAACAATTAAACTGTTTGATATCCCTGATAAGAGTGGACCCATATTCCAAATCTCAAAATACTTATTAAACGATATGTCAGTCGGAATCCATACCGGTGGAAGCGAAAATACCTCTTCTTTCGACTTCAAGGATGTCGATACCATCCAAAGTAACGGTGCGATCATGACGACCGCTCCCATCGTTAAGAAGACAAAGACAAAGACATCCGTAATCCGATCCTTTTTCTTTACTGACATCTTCTCCACGTTTTCTTTTTTACGCGTAAGAGCTAACTGCATGGTTATTCTCCTTTCCAAGGTGCTAGTTGCTTAATCGATGTCGAATGATGATTTTTCGTTCATCCGGAATTGAAGTAGCGTGATGATGAAGATAAAGAGACCTAGCACAAGTGCCATCGCCGAAGCATATCCCAACTGGAAGTTCCCGAACGACTTTTGCCAAATATAAAAGACAGCAGAAGCAGAAGAATACTCCGGTCCACCCGTTGGCGTCATGACGTTAATTTCCGTAAAGATTTGAGCACCACCGATAATGTTTGTCACGATAATGAAGAATGTCACAGGCTTGACCATCGGGAGAGTGATGTACCAAAAACAGTGCCACGCATTCGCACCATCTAATTTCGCTGCTTCATAGTAGGATTTAGGTACACTTTGCAATGCCGCCAAATAAAGGAGCATCGTATACCCTAACCCTTTCCAGATGGCCATGACAATCAATGCTGGTTTGACCGTATTTGTATTTTGTAGCCAATTCGGACCGTCAATACCAATCAGATCTAAGAACTGATTTACTAGACCGTAATCTCCGTTATACGCCCACTGCCATAAAATCGAAACAGCAGCAATAGAGGAAATGACGGGGATGTAGTAAATGACTCGGAAGGTATTCGTGCCAAAAATTCCGCGATTCAGTGCTAAAGCGAGCATGAGAGCGAGTACGATCCCGATTGGAATACCAAGCATCATGAAGAGCGTGTTATACATCGACTTATAGAAATACTCATCTTGGAACAAATTAATGAAGTTCTCTAGACCAATGAATTTCATTTGTCCAAGTCCATTCCAATTGGTGAATGCGCCATAGAAGGAGTACATCAATGGCAATAATGCGAAAAGAAAGAATCCAATGACTGGCGCTGCAACAAACAAGTAGGCATAACGTTGCTCGGTTCGATATAACTTAGAAATCGTTTTTGTTTTCATCGTTCTTCCATCCTTTCCACGTCAAAGGGTCAGGTGGTGATAAACACCACCCTTTCTAAAACCTTTGATCAGTTCGCCTGTTTCTCTTGTGCGATGGCAGCATCCAGCAACTTCTGCATTTTTGGTTGCTCTTTCTTTACATAGTCTTCGACTGATGTTTTACCATCAAGGACAGGTTGGATGTTTTTAAAGAACTCGTCGTACCATTCTGCTGTGTACGTTTTCTCGGCTGGGAAACCACGACCGTAATCATTGATCAAGTCTAAGAACTCTTCTTTGTTCTTTGGTTGGATGGATGTGTCCTCCACCCAGTCTTTTGCAATCTCCATGCTATTTGGCAACTGGACTTGTGCATCGACTAATTCCTGTTGTCCTTCCTGATCAGCCGATAAGTACATGGCTAATTCAGCCGCTTCTTTTTGGTGTTTCGTCGTAGATCCGACACCGATACCGAGCGATCCGACCCAACCAGATGGCTTACCCGTTGATCCCGCTGGCCAAGGAAGTAGATCATACTCAAATTTCAATTGATCTTTGAACGCTGCCATATCCCACGGCCCGACTGGGAAGAACGCGAGTTGCCCCTTCATCCAACGTTGATACGTATCCAGTGTTTGCGTCTCACCGATAGAAGGCGTAATTTTATGTTTCACTTGTTGGTCGACGAAGAATTGCAAGGCTTCGATAAATTTCGGGTCGTCGATCGTCACCTTTGTTCCCTCTTCATTGATCCAATCTGCACCGTTGCTCCAAACGAACGGTTGTAGTGCCCAGTTCGCGTTAAAACCAGTACCATACTGATCCATCTTTCCGTCGCCATTCGTATCTTTCGTCAATTTTTTAGCTACTTTCACAAATTCATCCCATGTATAGGGTTTATCTTTATCCGGAAGTGGAACATTCTCTTTCTCAAACATCGTCTTGTTATAACCAAGTGCAAAAGGTCCTAAGTCCTTCGGTAGCCCGTAAATCGCACCTTTACCAAGGGCTTTTCCATCATAACGATACTTATCAACACCTTTTTGCCAGATGTCTTCTAATTTGATGTCTTTTGAACCTTCGACGTCTTTTGTAATATCTAATAGCACACCCGAGTTCACATACGCTTTGACTTGCGCTGGATTATAGAAGAAGACGTCAGGTACTTTGCGTCCCGCAATAGCAGATTTTAATTTTGTATCATATTGATCGGGGGCCGTCTGAACCATCGTTACTTTGACATCTTTATGTGCTTCTTCAAATCGCTTAACTGTCGCTTTATAGGCTTTTAATTCTTCAGGATTTCCACGGAACATGAATGTCAGTTCCACTTTTCCATCGGCGCTCTTTCCGTCTCCTGAACAACCAGCAAGTGCGATAGAAGTTGTCATGAGGGCAGTCATCGTTAACGCAAACATCTTTTTTGATTTACGATTCATCGTCAATTCCTCCATTGATTAATTTTTCGGATTCAAAAAAACTAAGATGTACGTACATATTTAATTAATAAAAAGTAATAGATGTATAACGAAGCCCACACAACATTATACTTAAATCGACTAAAAAGCTTTCATAACGGTAATGAAAGCGTTTTCTACACAACTTGAGTCTATTACATGGATTTGAACATGTCAATTTGATTTTTGTCATTTTTTCCTTTTTTGTACGTACATATATTCAACAAATCTGGTTTATTTCTTTATATTCGTAGCAAACCATACAATTATTTGCTACTATGAAGTTAATATCATGTCTTGTACGGATGAGTTGATACCGGTACAAGAAAGAAAGCAGGGACGCCTCATGGCACAACGTACAAAGTACAGTATGGTCAAAGATCATATTCTTAATTGGATAAATGATGGAACAGTAAAACCAGGCGAAAAAATTCCTCCGGAAAGTGAACTGGTCCACTCTTTCGGAGTAAGTCGACATACGATTCGACAAGCTGTCGGTGAGCTTGTCAATGAAGGCTATCTTTATCGCGAACAAGGTTCAGGAACTTATTGTTCCCATGTGTTACCGAATCCCATTCCGGAAACCATTGAACGAATAAGTAATGGAAAAAACATCGGCGTCATCACGACCTATATGTCAGATTATATTTTTCCCTCCATCATCCGTGGGATAGAATCACACTTAGCCTCTAAAGGTTATACGTTAACCTTATCGTGTACAGATAATGATGTAGAAAGAGAACGTCAATGCCTTGAAATGATGATTGATCGTCAAATCGACGGTTTGATTGTCGAACCAACGAAGAGTAGTAACTATAATCCAAATATTAAGTATTATTTGGAACTAGAACAGCAACATATACCTTACCTCATGATCAACCAGTTCTATTCACAATTGGTACCTGCTCACCTCATAATGGATGACGAAAAAGGTGGATTTTTAGCGGCGGAACATTTGATTAAACTCGGACATGAACGAATCCTAGGTCTATTCAAAACAGATGATTTACAGGGTGTCCATCGAATGAGTGGTTTCATCCGAGCATTTCGTGAATACGGTCTTCCTTTAGAACCAGAGCTGATCGTTACCTATACAACAGAAGACATGGTTCCGAGTTTCTATGACTCGATTGGATATTTTTTTGAGAATGCGGAAGAAAGACCGAGTGCTGTTGTTTGCTACAATGATCAACTTGCATTAAGCGTATTGGATCAGTTACGAAAGTTACATTTATCAGTGCCACAAGATATCTCGCTCGTCGGATATGATGACTCGATTCTTGCGGTCGCGACAGAAGTAAAGCTCACGTCAGTCCTTCATCCTAAGCAAGAATTAGGCCGCGCAGCAGCAGAATGGATTATCGCTGCAGTCGAAAAACAGGAGGCTCCACCCTCTCACATCTATGAACCTGAGCTTATCATTCGGAATTCGACAGCACCCTTCAATCGTCTCGAATCCAAATTAGGTTAATTTTATGGAAATTTCAAGGAGGCCATTATGAATTTAAAACATGAACAAAGTAAATTATTTCAGTTGCTTGAATTCGTCACTGGGCTCGTACAATTAAATTTCATTTTTCTGTTAACCCTATTACCCGTCTTTACGATATTTCCAGCTCTGTATGCTCTGACCTCAGTAGCTCGGCAGTGGTCCATTCATCAAGATTATAGTGTGTTTCGTTCATACGTTCATTTTTTTAAAGAAGCGACGCAACAGCATTTTAAATTCGGAATCGTATGGACGTGTATAGTGTTGTTCTTGATATTCGATTTCTTGATCATTCGTCAGATTGACTCGGGTCAGACTATTCTATTTACGGGTCTCATCGTCGTTAGCTTGGTCTTTTGTGCTCTTTCTCTATTTCTTTTCCCGATTTTGTCACATTTTGAAATGAAAAAAATCGATGTCTTGAAGTTAGCTTTCTTTAGCACTATTCGTTACGTGCACGTTTTATTGCTTGCTTTCCTCTTACTAGCAACATTAGCTGTCCTGGCTTATCAATCACCTCTCTACCTATTGTTTGGTTTCTCTTTTATTATGTTTTTTACAACAAAGTTGTATCTTCATCAATTAAATTGTACATTATCGAAAACATAAAAAATGTATTTTTAAATTTTAACGAAGAGAAAAGAAAAATTCCCTTTTTATTGCAATTAGGATAATCTAAATTTATGAGATAACATAAAACACCTCCGATACTAGTACTTTTAAAAGTACTAGTATCGGAGGTGTTTCAGATTGAAGACAAAGTAGTCATTCTTTTCTTTATCAAGAAAAAGCGTTTATTGTTCGCTTCGAATCGTGCATCCTCATCATTTCCTTTAATTGTTTCTCGAATTTCATCCATACTAGGATAGTCCGCAAATACATCGTCGTATAATAGCTCAACATCGTTATCTCGTTTTTCGAGATTTGGTAGTAGTTCTTCAAAAGATTCTGTTACAAAATGTGCAGTCTCGTCAGAGATTTCTAAACACCATACTTTTGAATTTTCAAGTTTTCATCAAAAATCAAAATACCAAGAATAATTCCCTTCATTTTCACCAAATATCATTTTTTCCCCAGCTCAGCCCCATTCTGAACTGAACACTGAATGGGGGCTTTTATCAAGTGTCCACCATTCAAGGTTCAGTTCATCAATCAGGAAGGAGGGGGTAATTATGTTCCACCCGAAAAATATAATCACTTCATTATTAATTCCTACCGTTATTTTTCTAATAACCCTCAAATAAGAATTAAATTTTTCACAATACATTTGTGTTTTTATTTTTATCGACCGATGTGAACAGACGTAAAGACAAACTTGTCATACCGGTGCCTCGAAAATGAATACTCGAACGGTTTTCCGTTTCCGAGGAACACCACTTGTTCGACTTCAATCACAGGATCAGTTTCTTCGTTCCCGAGGTATTCACGGTCCCACTGATTCGGTTTGTCCGCGCGAATCATCTTGTGTGAGCTGGTGATCGTATACCCAAGCTCTTCCTGAATGTACCGGTAAATTGAAGTATCCAGAATTTCTTTCGTCAATCCGGTGATCAGGGAAGATGGCATGAACGTATGTTCAATGACATATGGTTCTTCTTCTACGTAACGGACACGTCGAATTTCGTAGACCGGATCCGTCTTTTCGATCATCAGGTGACGTGCAACTTCCGCTTCCGGAAAACGGACCTCGAACTGCAAGACCTCACTCTTGACTGCCCGTTCGCCAAGCAGCTTCGTCAAGCCCTGCGATTCTTTGTTCAATACATTGATTCTTCCCTGCGAAAAGCTCGACGGCAGGATGAACGTTCCTTGTCCTCGTTGCCGGTAGATGATGCCTTCGAGTACTAAGATCTCCAAGGCGCGTTTCATCGTCATCCGGCTGACCTCGAATTCCTCGGCTAATTGAATCTCGTCCGGCATCGCCTCTTCGACATCATAACCTCCGTTAAGAATCCGTTTGCGTAACTCATCTGCGATTTTTTCATATTTTGGTTTCTTTTTTGTAGACATGATTCCACCCCATGTATAGACATATAAGAACAATATAACAAAAAAAGATAATCAGGGCTAGATATACCCTGATTATCTTTCCTCATTTTACGAATCCGTTCTCTTCAATCAAATGCTTGAACCAATGCCCACTCTTTTTGACCGTTCTCGTCTGACTGGACAGATCTACCCCGACAAAACCATAGCGGTTTTTATAGGCGTTGCTCCATGACCAGTTGTCCATGAACGTCCAGAGATGATACCCTTTGACGTTCGAACCTTCCTGTAAGGCAAGATGCACCCACTTGAGATGCTCCGCGATGAAATCAATCCGGTAATCATCCTGAATGCTTCCGTCCGCATCACGATACCGTTCTTCCCCCTCGACGCCCATGCCGTTCTCCGAAATGAAGCACTCGATGTTTCCATAGTTCTCACGCAAGTTCGTCAAGATGTCATAGACACCCTTCTCGTAGATTTCCCATCCCCGGTGACGGTTCATTTTACGTCCCGGCATCTCATAATAATCGAACAGATGCTCCGGCATGAATGGAGCCGCCGGATTCGGAAGATGCTCCTTCACTTTGATGCGTCTTGGCTGGTAATAGTTGATACCGAGCAGGTCGACCGTATACGTCGCAATCATCTGCCGGTCCGTTTCTTCCATGACCGGTAAAGCGTCCTGTTCTTCTAACAGTTTGACCAATTCCTGCGGGAAGCTGCCTAAGACGGACGGATCCAGGAAGGAGCGGTTGAACAGGATGTCCGCCAAATGAGCAGCTTGGACGTCCGCCTCATTCTGACTTCTCGGATAAGAAGGCGTCAGGTTCAGAATGATACCAATCTTGCCCGCCTGATCTGAATCCTTATACGCCTTGATCGCCAGCGCACTTGACAGGATCGAATGATACGCGACCTGAACGGCTCTTTTGAAGTCCACCACGTTCGGATAGTGGAAATCATATAAATATCCACCCTCGACCGGGACGATCGGTTCGTTATGTGTGAACCATTTCGCCACGCGATCCCCGAACAAATCAAAGCATTTCTTAGCATAGTCGACAAAATGCAGGACGACGTCCCGGCTCTCCCAGCCACCTTTCTGCTGTAACGCAAGCGGCATATCGAAATGATAGAGATTGACGAAAGGTTCAATCCCTGCCTCGATCAGCTCATCGATGACACGATTATAGAAATCCACGGCCAACGGATTGATGTCCCCTTCACCTGTCGGGAACAGCCGGGACCAGGAGATCGACATACGGAAAGAGTTGTGTCCCAGTTCCTTCATCAGGGCGATGTCTTCCTCATACTGATGATAGAAGTTCGAAGCTACCGTGGCCCCAACGCCGTCAAAGAAGCGATTCGGTTCCTGTTCGTACCAATAGTCCCAAATGTTCGGGCCTTTCCCCGCTTCATCAGCGGCACCTTCCATTTGCGTTGCGGAAGCAGCCGTTCCCCACCAAAAGTCAGTCGGGAAGGTATATTTTTTTGTCCGTCCGGTCATATTTTCAATCTGATTCATCGTATGCACATCCCATCTGTAGTTTTCACTTAACCGATTTGTTGGTCCTTCTCTTGTGCAGCCTTTTCTTCTTCTCTTTCCTTCTTCAGGTTCAGACGATCGATGAAAACGAGGAACGGGAACCATACGGCCATGATGATGGCGAAGTTGACGAGCTGTAATAACCCGCCGGCAAGGGAATTCGTCGCCATCATTCCACTGATGAACATCGGAACGGTCCACGGAACGGCGACACCGGTCGGAGGAGGAACGAGACCGGATGACATGGCGAAGTACGTCACGGTGACAGTAATCAGCGGTGCGACGATCCACGGAATCATGATGAGTGGATTCATGACGATCGGGAGTCCGAAAATCATCGGTTCATTGACGTTGAAGACACCCGGTCCAATCGACAGCTTCCCGATTTGTTTCAATTGTTTGGAGCGCATGAACAACAGGATGGCGACGACAACAGCCAATGTCGAACCTGATCCGCCGATCCCGACGGTATAGATCTCGATAAACTGTTTGCTGATGATGTTCGGAATTTCTCCGTTCGATGTGTAGGCGTTCAGGTTTTCGAGAGACAGCGTGTTCCAAATCGGGTCCATCACCGAGTTGACGATGACCTGACCATGCAGACCGAAAAACCAAAACAGCTGGACAAAGAAAATCGCGATCAAGGTCGGGACGAGTCCATTTCCTAGATTGACGAGCGGCTTTTGAACGAGATCAAAGATAAGGTCATGTAAGTTCGTGTTCAAAATAGAAGTGACTGCAATGTTGATCCCGAGGAAAATCGTGAGGGTCAACAAGGCTGGAACGAGGGCCGAAAACGATTTGGCGACCGCGGTCGGTACGCCGGCCGGCATTTTGATCGTCCAGTTCTTTTGGACGACGAAGCGGTAGATTTCTCCTGACAAGAATCCGGTGATCATGGCAAGGAACATGCCTTTCGCACCTAAACGGTCGAGTGGAATGACGTTTCCGACCGGACCTGTGACATTTTCAACTGAAACAAAAAACGGAGTAAGTAATAAGAACGAGACTAAAGCGATGACACCACCGAATACGGCTTCAACTTCGTAACTTTTAGAAAGATAATAGCCAATTCCAAACACCACAAACAATGACATGATTCCCATCGTCGCGGACGGTGCATTTCCGAGTGACGTCTTGAAGGCATCGAGTACGCCGGGAGACATGAACTTATCAAGAAACGGCAGATTGGCGACGACGACGATCAACGAACCGAACATCGTAATCGGAAAAGCAAGCATGAACGCATCACGTAACGTTTGCAGGTAACGACTGTTATTCAAAAATGCCGCCATCGGCATCAGGAAACGACTCAACAGGTCGAACCACTTACTATTCTCAGTCATCTCAAACACTCCTTATTATTTTTTAGAAAACTTATGTTCCATGAGCTCAATGAGCCCTGAGGTTAAATCAAGCATCGTCTGTGTCGACATCAAATGGTCTTCTGCATGCAACAAGAGAAGAGATAACGTCGTCGGTTCACCATTTGCTTCCTTTTGGACTTGGCTGAAGTGAACCTGGTGCGCTTCCTGCAGTTGCGAACGTGCACTGGTCAGTAATTGATCAAACTCTTCAAAAGTGCCCTCTTTGTATACTTCGATGGCTTCGCGGATTGTGCTTCGTGCATTTCCGCTGTGCAAAATCATCATGAACGCTACTTGTTCGATCGTCTGTTCATTTGTCGGCATATTGTTCACCCCATTAATTTTACGGCTTGTTCGTACGCCGCTTTTCCGTCAGCCATTCCATATGCCATCATATCGATCACTTCGACCGGCTTATCTGTCGCCTTTTGAAATTTCGATAATAAAAAGCGCATTTGAGGTCCGATCAGAATGACATCAGCACCGTCGATCTCCTTCAATGCCTGATCTTGACCCACTGCCCAAATCTTGGCTTCTTCTCCGATTCCCTTCGCATGTTCCTGCATTTTCGATACCAGGATACTCGTCGACATTCCCGAGCTGCACGCCAACATAATTTTTTTCATTTGATATTTCCTCCTTTTTTGAAATCGCTTACACATTTGATTATACGGATTTTCAAACCCATGTCTATACTTGATAATTATTTTGTTTATTTTTATTTATCAAAAGTGTAGAGTTGTCATTGAAAACAGATTGAAGGAGGAATGAAGCATGCAGAAACCGATTTTTTTTGAACCCATCGTAAAAGAGCGGATATGGGGTGGTCAGAAGCTTCAACAGTATGGGTTTTCCATTTCAGATGAGCAACGGACAGGCGAAGTCTGGACGCTCGCCAGTCATCCGAACGGTATGACGACCGTCCGCTCCGGTCCGATGGCAGGCATGACACTGGAAGAATTATGGTCAAACCACCCTGAAATATTCGGAAGGGAGACGGACTCCGACTTCCCGCTTTTGTTGAAGTGGATTGATGCCTCGACGGATTTATCCGTCCAAGTCCATCCGACCGATTCAGATGCCAGACGCTATGAAGACCAGCCGTTCGGTAAGAATGAATGTTGGTACATCATCGATTGTCCAGAGAATGCCACGCTCATCTATGGTCATTCCCTGTCCTCACCATCCGAGTTTGATACGGCAATCGACCAGGGAACCTTAGTCCAATCGCTGAAACACGTCCCGATCTCAAAAGGTGACTTCTTCTATGTCCCGGCCGGAACGGTCCATGCTTTGACGAAAGGCTGCGTCGTCCTTGAAATCCAACAAAGTTCAGATACGACATACCGGCTGTATGATTATGATCGTCTTGATCCTGTGACAGGAGTGAAACGTCCTCTTCATCTCGAGCAAGCCCGACGTGTCATCCGTTTCCCGCATTTTCACTATGTGGAATCTCCTGTTTTCTTGTCTCCCTTCCGCAAAAGACTGACGCAGACACCTGATTTCTTCGTCGAAGAATGGACCATCCGCCAGACACATACCTTGGAGTCATCCCCTTTGTTCCAGATCATTACGGTCATTGAAGGAACGATCGAATTGAATGGTATCAAATTATCGGTCGGCACAACGGTCCTCTTACCCGCCAACAGCGAGCATACCGTCTCTGGAACAGGACTTCTGATCGTCACCGGTCCCGCACTAAAAATAACTCGTCCGCTCCGGATCGGTATCGATTTAGGTGGCACTCAAACACGGGTCGCCGTCGTCGATCAAGATACCATCATCAAACAGCTGTCATTTCCGACACGTCCGGCAGCCGGTCCGGAACAAACTATCTCTCACATCAAACAAGCCATTCAACTGTTCTCGGACGAATTCCAGCTGACGACAATCGGTATCGCCGCACCTGGTCCGCTCGATACCAAGACCGGCCATCTCCTGTCTCCTCCGAATCTGCCGGGTTGGGATGACGTCGATCTCGTCACCCCTCTATCCTCGATGTTCGACATCCCGGTGTCGCTTGAGAATGATGCGAATGCCGCAGCACTCGGCGAAGCATTGTTCGGAGCGGGTCAACCGTACTCTTCTGTCTATTACGTGACGGTCAGCACAGGGATCGGAGGCGGATATGTTTATGAGAAAAAACTCATCCGCGGGGCACATGGGTATGCTGGAGAAATCGGCAATACGATCATCGATTCATCCGGTCCGGTTCATCCTGTGCTTAATGCCGGTTCGCTTGAAGGACTAGCCAGCGGCACAGCTCTTCAATCACGTGCTTTAGAAAAGCGGGCGTCGTCCATCGAACTGTTACTCGAGGACCCACAGGAACGGACTCGTTTCATCAACCACCTGGCGACAGGACTCGCCAATATCATCCACACGATTGATCCAGATGTCATCGTCATCGGCGGCGGTGTTACCGGATCAGCCGATTTGTATTGGGAAGAGTTGCTTGAAGCAGTCAGCGGACTGGTTTATCCGGCGCTCCGATCAACTATCGACATTCGTCTCGCGACGCTGGAGGGTCATGCAGGAGTCATCGGGGCGGCATATATCGATTAATTCGTCCACTACCCCACAGACTTTTTCATCTCAAAGATGTCCTCTTTATTAGAACTTTCGCTGATTGTTTTTATTTAGGAATCTAAAAAAGAGGAGCCTGCACATCAATTTCATGTGAAGGCTCCTCTTTTAGGAAATATGTAGACTGAATTTTCCTTTGTTATGGCAGTGAATGCATTTGGTAGTTCAGTTCTTCAACATCTTCTTCGAACTATAGAATGCAAAAGCAATCAGACTACCCACGATACTTCCTGACCTCAATTGATCGTATTTGAATCAGTTTTAGTCATCGATGATTTCTATCTCTTGAAAAGAATGCTCCGTAAAGTTCCCAACAAAATCAAAACCCGCGGCATCATAAAAAATCATCAGCTGTTTGATTTTATTTCATCATTCCTGTGTGTAGACGCATTTTGACGAATTCATAACTTTCGCCGTTCGTTTCCTGCTGAAACCGTTCGACCGGCTCAAAACCGCTTTTTGTGTACAGCCGGATTGCCCGTTCGTTAAACGTCGCGACGGCTAATTCGATTTGATGTGGTTGATATTTCTCGATCGCAAAGGCAAGACCGCTTTCTAAAAACGTTGTACCGTTCCCCTGCCCCGTCAAATCCGGACGCATCCCCAGTGCCACATCAAGGCTGTCCTGTCCGAGCTCAAATACAAAAAATCCGATTAGTTGTGTTCCATTCATCACCGCATAATAATGTTCCGTCCGTTGATTGGGATCGAGAAATTCCGCCAAGTCTTCTTGGTCGTTCGGCATATCGTAGAAGGCAAAGTCACCCTCGTATGTCCAGTCATAGGCAATCTGTTCCGCCTGATTTTGCGTCAGCGGTAAAAAGGTATAGGTCATCATACATTCTCCTTTTTTAAAATCACTCAGAATGCTTTATTTTTTATTTTCAAGGTAAAGTGTTTCGTCAACTTCTTCATATGTAGAAGCATCATCGTATATTACAGTTAGCTCAGTGTCTTCTAACCACTCCCAAAAGTATTCGCCTTGGGCAATAATAGCGCGTTCTAAAAAACATTCGAAATTTAAATTTAATGGAACCGCCATATCGAGACCATCTGATGGATGCACAACTGTGATATATGGTTTTTTAAAGGATTCTTCTGCATCCGTACATTGATTTTTATCAATTAAAATCCAATTCTCATCTATTTGACCTATGATCCAGTAGTTTCCTTCTGAAAGGAGACCGTCTTCTGAATGGTGTTCTTCCGACATTTCCAGCATTTCCTTAATAGAAAACAATTCTAGGATTAGATCAGATTCAGTTCTAAATAAGCCACATCCATCATGCAACGTTAAAAAATGTTTATAGTCATTCGGTAAAGAAAAATTATCTTCAGACAAGCAGGATTCAATTTCTTGAGAAGTTAAAGGTTTATTAAAACTACAAGTTGCCCATCCGTTTCTACCGTATCTTCCCATAATAAATCTCGGCTCATCTTTAAACATTTGTTTGAGCAAAGTCAAGGTTCTTTCAATCGGTTTCATCTTATATCCTCCTCAATTTTCGAACTGCTCCTACATAAAAGCATTCTCTTCATTCTATACCTTTAATTGGAAATAAAGATACCAACTTCTCGCGTTTATGATATGATCAACTCAATAAAAAATACATATATTACCTTTTTTAAAAGGAAGGAGGTTTTTGAATGAGTGGTGATGGACTAGTTTGGAGTGTTCTAATATCAAGCTTAATCGTATTAAATTTGTCGGCTGTTCTTTTATACAGGAAAGGTAAAATGCCCTTATGGGGATCCGGTTTAATAATCGGATTTCTTGGACCAATCATTGCTTTAATATCAGGTTCTATCTTTTTAAAGATAGACTACAGTGCGGACGGAGAGGGTTTTGGGGCTGCTTTTTCAGCAGCTTTTATTGGATTCGTTATCGTTGGTAACGGAATCCTTTATTTTATTGTCGGTCTTGTAATAGTGATTACGAACTTCATTAGAAAACGTCAACTAAATCAACGATGATGAATACAAAAATATGAAGTAAATTTATCTTATTAAATTAAAGAACAGATAAATCTGTATAAACTCATTGAACAAAGTGTCTCTATTTTCAGAAACAACAATTTTACAATTAACTCAATTAATTTTATGGAACAAGGAGGGACTTCGTGAAAAGACGTTTAGATAAGCAACGTTCTACACTTAGCGGGAAATTGACTTTGATCGCAATCTTTGTCGTGCTGATGATTGGTGCATTTTTAGGGGCTATAAACAATCAAAGCAAAATCGCAGATGAACCTAAGAAGGAAATCAAAGTGGCTGATGAGAAAAAAACAACTGCTGAAAAGCAGCCAGAAATCAAAAGTACAGATTTGAAAAACTCGGCGCCGGACACAATCGAGAACGACTTGAAATTGTATGATGAGAATATTGATAAGGTCGTCGTGCGAGATAAAGCATTGATTGTGACCTATAAAGATTCGGCATTTTGGAGTGACAATTCTCTTTTGGAAGAATACGCCTATGATTCAATCAACCTGATTGAGGATCTTTATTCGAACCAAAACTTTGATTTATTCGCTTTTGAACGCCCTACCGTGATGACAGACGATAACGGGAATGAGAAGTTAGATACGGTATTCAAATCTTTTTATACCCGCAATACACTGGATCAGATGAATCTTGATAACTTCACGGACATGGTTCTCGTTGATAGGAAGCGTTATTTTCAAAAAGCAGACGGGTACTGGCTACATCCTGGCATCTTCTTGAATGTCGATAAGAAGTTACGTGAAGGTATTCGCTCCCCTATCAACTTCGACAACATGGATGAATCCCGTTACAACATGCGAGATGGTGCTACGAATGATGTAGTAGAACAACCTGATTCCGTGAAAAAAGAGAAACCGATCGTTGCGGAACCAGTCACGGAAGACGCAGTGGAAGAACCGCAAACAGAAGCTGAACAATCTATTTCATATGATGCTCCCGCCATCGTCAATAGTACATTCATCATTACGCAAGGATTCGATCAACTCTCTTTCAAAATCGAAGAACTTAGCGTCATGGTTGGTACGAAGGGGGACCTCATCACCGCCCCACTATCGTCTTCGCTATTCAGCTTGAAAGAAATGATGGATCACACTGGTCAAGAAATCACAAAGTTACAACAAACAAGTACACCGTCTGATATTGGCGCCACGACAGAACAACTTGCCACTAACCAAGCTGAAATGAATCAGATTTATGAGGAACTTCAACAACAGTTTTATAGCATCGACAAACAGGATTATCCGGATGCTGCACAACTCGTGAGTGCCATCAAACAGAACTTTAGTATGATGGAGAAACTCACTCATCCTGACGTTTCGGCATACAGCAAATATTTTAAAGAAAACGCAGATGAACAAAGGAACTAACCGTATTACACTGAAGGCACCCAAGTGCCTTTTTTATAACTAAGAATAGAACATATGTACGTCAAAGGATAAGAATAAGAATATAAAAATCACCAAGCAACCAAACGGCCGATGGAAAGTACGAATCAATCCGGGATTTGACAAGACTAGGAAACGCGTTCAACTCGCCTACTCGTCTGAACATAAGAAGAAAGTCGAGTTTTTGGTGGCAGACCAACTCCGAAAACGACGAGAGGGTTTCATCCGTCAGATGATCAATAAGCGTCGTATGGAAGACCTGTTCGTCGTTTGTTTGGAAAAACACATTCGCCTGAGCAAAGTGAAAAAGACCTATCATTCGTATCAAAACATCGTCAAGGGAATACCGCTACTTTAGTTCAAGAACTCTAATCGAAGAAAGTCACACACCACCGTATACCCAGCGTGTACTCATCGAGCGGGACAAAAAAGGACTCAAGGCATCGACCATCAACTCCTACCGGGCCATCATGATCGTTCTGTTTTCTTGGATGAAACGGATGGGACTTCACGGACCATCACCTGAACCCATTCTCAAAGATGACGAAATTGAGTGAAAGCGTCAAGGAACTGACACGAATTCAACAAGAGAAATATGGCTTCTCAGTTCGCATCTTCATTGGACGACAAAAAACCGCTCAACAGAGCGGTTCGTGAATATTCGGCAGAAAAATAAAAAAAGTGGGAACTGAATGGGAACTAGCGACTTCCCTACCCTTGAAAACCGCTTAAGACTGTGGTCTTTTCCGACGTAAACCATAATACTGGTAGAACTGAACTTCGATATTTCCGTTATACAGCTTACGGCGTTTTGTCGCCGGGCGGCCGAATGCTTTTTCGAACTCGACGTACGACGTGATCATATAGACACTGTAGTACGGGAATTCACGGAACGCATTGCCGATCTTCCGGTACAGCTGATGGACTTCACGTGCGTCCTCCAGACGTTCCCCGTACGGCGGGTTCCCGATGATGACACCAAAGTCTTCCTTCGGCTTGAAGTCGGCCGCGTCGCGTTGCATGACATTGATCGCGTCGCGGACGTCTGCGAGCTCGGCGTTTTGTTTCGCGAGCTTGACCATCTCCGGATCCGTATCATTGGCATAGATTTTGAGTGGCTTGTCCCACTCGGCTTTGTCGTTTGCTTCCTTGATTGCATCGAACCAGGCTTTTTTCGGAATACAGGCCCATTCCTGCGACGCGAATTCGCGGTTGATCCCCGGTGCGATGTTACGGCCGATCATGGCTGCTTCGATCGCCAGTGTCCCGGATCCCGTAAAGACGTCGTACAGCGGCATGTCCGGCTTCCAGTTCGTCAGCATCAGCATCGCTGCCGCCATCGTTTCTTTCAGCGGTGCCGCCGAATGAAACTCGCGGTAACCGCGTTTATGGAGGGCATCGCCTGACGTATCGATCGTCAGCGTCGCGATGTCTTTTAGAAGCGCGACTTCGATCGGGAAGCTGGCACCGGTTTTCGGTAACCACTCATCGCCCATGTTGTAGGCTTCCTGCATGTGCGAGACGATTGCTTTTTCCGTGATCTTCTGACAGTCCCGGATCGAGAACAACTTCGATTTGACCGAGCGGCCGTTGACGACGTAGTTCGCTTCCCACGGCAACAGTTCGCTCCACGGGAGGTCTTTGACCTGATCAAATAATTTTTCGAATGATGTCGCCTTAAATTCCGCGACGACGAGTTTGACACGGTCCGCTGTCCGTAACCAAAGGTTGAGACGGGGAATGTCCTCAAGCTCACAATCGATGTAGACTTTTCCGTCCTCGACCGTACACTCGTATCCTAAATCGCGGACTTCCTTGGCGACGAGGGATTCGATTCCCATTGCCGCCGTCGCGATGACTAAACGTTTTGCCATGATTGTTCACGCTCCTACCTGTTTCTAAAATTTCCAAAAATCATTTCAATAAAAAAAGAGCCCAGTTGGACCTGGACTCTCGTTCAAAGTAAAAATAACAGCCTATGTGGTCCTGTAAGCCATGTTCTGTTCCCTAGTGTTGCAAACGGTTTGACCCTCACACGCGGGCGACAATCATCTATCTCCGTATTTACATACGCTCTCCTTCGCGTTCAGTTCCGCTCCGGAAATTCCCCTACCAAATTTGGGTTTCTCGCTCGTGGGGTTTACCTCGTTCCACCCTTACTGTTTCCAGTAAGGCTCCGTCACTGTGGCACTTTCAAGAAGTTTCGGCCATATCAGAAGACTTAGGCGTTCCTTCTGCCGTCAGCACGACGCTGCCTACACTTATCTTTTCGTGTAGCACGATCACTACAACCATCGCAGGTTGTGCGAGCATGGACTTTCCTCAAAGCACCGGAGTGCCCCGCAATTGTCCGAACCAACATAGTCACTGCTTAACAGTGTAGCGCACGCGAGCGTTTCTAGCAAGAGGTATTTCACGTTTAGTGGGCGGAAAAGTTGCAATTCTTCCTGATTTTACGGTATAGTACAATGGTTCAGAAAGGGGCATATACCATGAAAAAAAGACGCTCTGGTACGAACCAGCGTACCGTACGGAAGTTGACGTTCTTGATCGAGATTGATGAAATCAAGGCCCTTCATCTCCGGAACGGCATTTTTGCCTTTTACCGCAAGGGTGAACTCATCCATGCGTTCGAGCCATTTAATGTAAAACAACCTGATGCATTTTCGAAACGGAGTTACCATTTTGACCAGCATGACATCTTATTGATGAATGAACGGTTCCCACAACAGATTCCGCTGTACGATGAAGCGATGACGTTACGGTCGTGGGCGAATCAGGTCGAATACGGCTTGTATCAGCTAATCGATTCAGGACGCCTGTCGTTCATCCATGAAGACGATACCGGCTACAAAATGGAAGCAACGATTCAGTGGACCGGCGAAACGCTAGACGTTCCGACGCCCATCTATAAAAAAGGAAAAGACCCAAAGTAAATACTTTGAGTCCTTAACGAGCTGTCTCTCCTCAGGTGAGACGGCTTTTTTGTTGTTATTTGACGGTGATGACCCGCTCCGTCACACGTGTATGACGCCCGCTCGATGTCGCAAAGACGAGTTTATACGTCCCTGCTTCTTTTAAGGCATACGTATACTTATGCGTGCCGTTGCGCAAATACTCACTTGTGAACGTCTTGACGATTTTCCCGTCCTTATACAGGCGGGTCAGCGTCTTCGCGTTTGAATACTCATCAAAATAAAGCGCGAACGGCTGATTAGGCTTTAAGACGGACGGGACGGACACTTTCGAGACCGGTGACGGAATCGTTGCGAGCATCCCGGCATTCAGACGGCCTGTCCCGTAATGCAGCGACGTATCTCCCGTCTTTTTCGCCGCTGCCACATACAGCTTGCTGCGGAGCGTACTGTTCGTAATGAACGGATTCTTCGATTTCGCAAGCGCAATGACACCGCTGACGATCGGTGTCGCCATCGATGTGCCGTCGAGATAACCGTACTTGTTGCCGACCATCGTCGAATAAACGCCTTCTCCCGGTGCCATGATGTTCAGCCCTCTACCGTAGTTCGAGAAGGTCGAGGCACGTCCGAGCGTCCCGACCGAACCGACGGCAATTACGGATTTCATCGAAGCAGGGAATAACAGTTTATTGCGTCCGTCGTTCCCGGCCGCACTGACGACGACGATATTTTTCGCTTCCGCCTTTTTAATCGCGGCTTCCATGTACGGATCGTATTCGTATTGACCAAGCGACAGGTTGATTACGTCGGCGCCTTGGGAAATGGCATACAATACGCCGTCCCCGATATCGATTGAACTGGCGAAGTCGCCATCAAAGACGTCGGCGCCGATCAGTTTGACACCGGATGCGACACCGACCGTTCCTTTGCCGTCTTCCGCCGCCGCAACGATTCCCGCGACATGCGTCCCGTGATCGTCCGGTTTCCGGATGCCGGAAATCGTCGTCGTCTTATAGATGACGTTTTTAAACTCGGAATGATTGACATCAATCGCATCATCGATGACCGCAACACGAACATCGGATTTACCGCGACTGTACTTCCAGTAAGTAGGAATACGCGATTGATCGAGATATGTCTGCTGCAATTGCGCGGAATCCGTCGCCTTTTCAACGACACTGACTGGAATCAGGTCGGCATCGACATCTTCTTTGTCGACATGCGGCAACGGTTCGACGAGTGAGAACCCGTCCTGCTTCAACTCCCGGACTTCCTGCAGCCCCTGTTCCGCAAGCCACGTTTGTTTTTGTTGCTCGTTAAATGTCGGATCATACTGCACATATTGAGAATTAGCGAACGCAGAAGTAGGTAACCCTACGACGACAGCAAATGTGAGTAGTGCAAGTTTCTTTTTCATTGTGGACCCTGCCCTTCTCTTTTGACACGCCGATTCTATTGATGTGCTGATCCAAACAGACTAAAAAAATGGTACCGTCCCATCGGATTCTTCGCTGACTTCAAATGGAATGATTTTTCCGATCGTGACATAGGAGTAATAACGGACGAGAACGGCACGCCAACGCTTGGCATCAATCCCGGTCAAATCTTCACCGAGTGGTGAGCCGTCAAACGTTTCGAACTGTTGGCAGAAGAATGCTTCCTCTGCCTCGCTCCACGTCACGGCCTCCCCGATGAAACCGGTGGAAAACCGAACAAAATCAGCAATCGACGGACCGATTACTTCAGACGGCAACCGTTCGCTCATCCGACCAACCAGTTCATATCGATCCCGTTCCGCCTGCTCGGCCTCTTCGAGTGAGTGGCACAATAAGACTTCCCGGTTGATTTCAACCAAAACGACATAATCACCTTGCGGCAAATTGACGTGTATCATCCCTACACCCCTTGAATTAAATTCATGCAGTATCTAGATGTCACTTTCTATGGGTTAATTTATAATGTCCATTTTCGATCAAACATCAATTCTATCGGTTCGTTATCCTTTGACTTTAACATACGAACCCTTGTCGTATCAATTTGATCAAGTAAATCCGCTTCTGCGAGCGAACGGATGACCGGTGCGTCCGACTGCTCAATCCGTGACCGGAACGGTGTCAGTAAATCCTGCTGACCGCTCGCAAGCGCGTACCACGCGAGGCGGGCAAACGGTTCATCCTTCGCTGTCTCGAGCGCATAACTTTCAAAAATGTCTGGTAAGTAACTGGAAAATTGATCAAGTGCGTCAATTCGTTCTGCAAGATCAAGTACCGTCAACCAACTCGGCAACGATAATAACGATTCACTTGACCACCAATCGATTAAATCAATATGTTCTTTAAACAACTGTTGTGCTTCATTGCGGTCGATGAAATGGTGCATCGTCTGAATCAATTCGTTCCAGGCAATCGACCAGTATTCTTCCGACGGATTGGCGGAAATGAAGAATTGACGATAGACCGTCAACAGTTCCGAGACTTCCTGAAGCTGCTCCACTTCGAGTCGCTGATTTAACCGACTAACTGCTTTTGTGAAATAACTTGGCTCTAATGTCAACGCCATATAGAGTAATTTCGGGACATCTTTTAATTCCCCTTGATCGACCGTCTCAAATAATTCCTGAATCCATTCTGGTTGTGGGTTTGTCATACACTTTTCTCCTCTGCATAGTAAATGTATTTACTATACCCGAAAAAGAATTAATGTAATCCTTTTCCTTATAAAGCCCCGATTCGCTGCGCCGTCTCTTCACTGCATAAGACAATCAACGTCGTATTCGGAGGAATCGGTTCGTTCAGCCGCCGGTTCAAGTCGAGTCGTTTACCGTCCGACAAAATTGTCACCCCGTCTTCGAGCAGGACGTGGAATGCGTCCCGAAACGTTTGCCACTCCGGTTTCGCAGGAATCGAAAACATGCCGTCCCCGTCCTTCGTCAACAGGTTCGTCACGACTTTCGAGACGCCGGGATGATACGCGGCAAGAATCGCCATACGGGCGACCGTCTCGTCACCGAGCAGCACTTCATCGACTTTGACCTGTTCAAAGCTGTCAAGATGTTCCTCAAGCATCATCTCGACGATCGTATAGATGTTTGGATTCGCCCGTTCGATGCTCGCGGCAATCAACAATGTCCGGCCGTCGGCAAGTGCCGGTGGAATCGAATGATCGGCGAGAATGATCGCCCGGGTCGCTTTTTTGATGTTCGCCCGCTGTAATGTCGCGTCAAGCGCCGGATCACCACTGACATAATGGAACCGCGGATGACTGAATGGTTCCCGCTCAAGATCGTCAATCAGGATGACGTCCGTCGTTTCAAGCAACTCGTCGATGACGTGTTTCGAACGCCGGCTGTAGCCGAATACTAACGTATGTCCCGTCTCTTTCACTTGCAATAACCCTCTTTCCTTTTGATTGCGAATCAGTTGGACACCATCGACGAGTTTCGAAATCAAACCCCCGACGATCCCGATCCCGAAGATGAAGACGAAAATCGTCATGAAACGTCCGAAATCCGTATTCGGGAAAAAGTCCCCGTACCCGACCGTCACGACCGTCGTCATCGTCCAGTAGACAGCCCGGAAGTAAGTTCCGAACGTGTCCGGCTCCGCCAGATACATGATCAGGGCGACACCGAATACAAACAGAAACGACGCATAGGCGAGCGTTCGCATCTTTAAAAAAGACATCCGTCGTAAAAATCGTAACCAGACCATACTTTTTTTCACCCTTTCCGAACATTTGCTGTTTTCGTCCTGTCAATAAGGGCGAAGGAGGTGATACACATGACACAAGCTGAGGAAATCAAAACCAGTCTAGTCGTCGTCTTCGAACGAAACGACAAGGTGACACCAAACGGGGACGCTGTTCTCGCCCGTCGCCGCTTTAACGGTCTGCGGTCGGATCTCGAACCGCAAGTCGTCGCATCCATCGGTCAAGCCATCGGCAATATGCTTGCCGGTTCGTACACACACACGGAAATCAGCCGTGACTTCGCTTTACTTAACGCTTAATTCACTCTCACTACACTAATGAAGGAGGAATTGGATGGAACACACGATTGTTTTGACATTCGATACGTTACTTAAAAAACCGTACCGCTTACGTCTGACGGGTGCGAAACCAGACACGTCGGTCGCCGAGATCAAGGCGCTCGGACAATTGATGGTCGACCACGATCCGTTTCATGACGGGCTCGTCAAGTTGAGCCAAGCCGAGCTGCAAAACAGTTCGGAATCGCCTTACGTCATTTAAGCTGAAAAACTTCTTCCGTCATCATCACCAATAAAGGTGATGGTGACTTTTTTTTGGTATACTAGAAACATCAAGCAACTGGAAAGGAAGTCAATTTATGGCCAAACGCCCTCTTACGCCCCGCGAATGTGAACTCGTCGTCAGCAGCCTCTACGTGATGGAGCTGATTCCATTCGAAGGAATCATGGAACGACTCGAATCCATCACATTGCGCGACATCATCGGACCGGTCGCTACCGGCGAGATGTCCCGGGATCAGGCTGCCGACGCCCTCGATCAATACATCAAAGTGCGCCGCCGCCGGTTCCGAAACGTCCCTCCGGAACATCTTTGGTCGCTCGACGACCGGATGGAGCAGGAAGCGTTACGGATGATCCGCAAACGCGCGCCGTTGACGGCCGGTGAAAAACTGCAACCGAAAGCCATCCCGTTCGAGATGGGCGACACGGTCGAAATGACCGTGACGGAAGTCCAGGAACGTAACGGAAAAGTCAACGTCATCGGCAAGGTCGGCCAAGTGACGGCGAAACTGCCCGTCGCGAACCGTCAAGCCATCAAAAGTAGCAAGACGATGTCCGCCTGGATCACCGGAATTGAAAAGAAACCGGCCTTGATTCACCTGTCGACGTCCGACTACGGAAAACACCAACCGTCCGCTGACGTAAAAGAAGCCTATGTTACGGCCATCGCTTCGCTTCGCCAGTACTTCGAGACGATGACGGTCCCGTCAACGGAAGAAGTCGATCTCGCGAAATCACTCTTCCAACGGATGATCCGCCGTGATCAGAACGACTGGTTTACGGTCTACGTCGCAATGGGTCGTCCACAGCTCGATCACGTCCGGCGCTGGGTCAAAGTCATCCAGATGCTCGGTAAGTCGTTACGCGGTGACGAGGAAGCGACACGTTTGCTCGCCTCGCAGGAAGACCGGTTCTTCAAAGATGCCTTGCTCCGGGCATGTCGGGCGGCTGAAAAAAGCTTCTCGAACCCTATGTAAGGCATTCGACTACGGGGAAGTCTTTTCCTCGTTAGTTTTAAAATCATTTTTCAATGACGGTCCCCCCATCTGTTTCGGCGATGAAGGGGATCGTTTTGCTGTTCACAAAAAAAACCGACGGCGTATGCCGTCGGTCAAAAGGAATTATGCGATATCAACCGTTGATTCAAGTGCCCGGCAGGTCCGGCGCACGGTCGGAAGGAAATCCGTCCGTTTGGCGACCCCACCCTCAATCAAAAAGTGCTGGATGCCTTTTGTGCGTTGAATGGCCGTCAAGACGGTGACCAGTTCGATGAACCAGTTCGAAATCAGTTCCACGACCTGTTCATCAAATGCTGCTGCTCCATACACATCATACCCGTTCTCGCAGAGATGGTTCGGGAAACGCTCCTTGAACCGAAAAATCAGTGTAGCCGTCGTCGGAATGTAAAAGTGATCGAAGATGATCCGTTGTTCTTGATCTGTTTCTTTCTCCGTCAGTCCATCCATCATCAACTTCGGTTGACTCCCGATATTTAGAGTCCAACTTGTTTTCTTTCGTTCGCCAGTGGAAGTGATCGTTCGCATGGTTTCGTCCATCTCCTTTGATGTGTAAGCGTTTACCTCTTCATTTTACAAGCCCATCAACAGTTCCTGCAACCGTCAATTTCTTAAAAATGAACGATGACTTCATCTGACGTTTAGTCTAACAAATTTTCGTTGTGTTGACGATGTCAGTAATTAACATCCTCATTCCCATTTAGCTGTTTTTTAAATCCACTCTGCTCTTGTTTCATGTTAAAAATCGGACATGATCCATCGAAGGTGTGACCGCTCTCACCGTTGCCCGGGAACGGAGTTCATAAAAAAACTATTAGCGCCTTGCGAAATATGATACCATTCAGTGGAATCACAGAAAGAGGAGAGAACAATATGCGAAAAGTTTTTCGATTAAGCATCTTGTTCGTACTGATCGTCCTCATCGGTAGTAGCATCATCTACTGGCAAAACCGGGAACGCGTCCAAAATGAGCTGTATCGCACCTATTATGGACAGTACGGTGTCCCAGCCGAGAATATCGACATCTACGAACAAGCCGGTGACCGGTACGAGGTCGATTGGAAGTTACTTGCCGCGATTCACCGCGTCGAGACCATCTTCTCGAAATCGTCCGCGATGCAGTCTTCTGTCGGCGCAATCGGCCCTTTTCAGTTCATGCCGAAAACGTGGGTCGGTTGGGGGTATGAAGGTGGAACGTCACTTGGCGACATCGAGCATGACGGAATTGATTTGACCGATCCAGAAGCCATCAAACAATATGGTGGCCTTGGCGTCGATGCAAACGGAGACGGTAAAGCCGATCCGACAGATTTGACGGACAGCGCCCACACGGCAGCAAAGTACCTCAATCAGCATGACGTCACGAAACGGTCTGACCGAGGAACGCTTGAAACTGCCCTGTTTGAATACAATCGCAGTGAACAGTATGTCATTGACGTCCTCGACCAATACGATGCCTATCAACAAAAAATCGAATTGATTGATGCGAACGATCTCGATTTCAAACAACAGACACTTGCCCAACTCCTTCGCATCAGCTTACGTTTGACCAACTAAAAGGAGGCACCACCATGACACAACCCGATCGTTCGTCATTGACGATTGAGGAATCGTCAATCCGCGTCAAGACGACGTTTGACGAAGCAAAAACAAAACGCTATCTCCGGAGTTACATCTTTGATGATGTGACGGACGGCGCGTACGTGGCCGCCCTGATTTACACACCGCGGACGACGGATGCTTTTTTATCCGGAACGACGACGCAGCGTGCGTATAATTTGATGAAGAAACACATTGAAGATCCAATCAAACAATACGATATCATCAGCCTGATGCCGGACCTGCTTGTCAGTGAAGATTTACCGTTCGCTCAAGCCAGTTTCGACGAAATCAATTACGAGTTCATCGAACAGACGTTACGCCGGGTCAAGGAAACGAATGGTGTCGTCTTGTGCGGTTGGGGTTCACCCGGCCGCCTGATGCACCATTTGCCGGCTTATGAAAAGCTGTTTGACCAGTATGCCGACATTCTGTATTGTTCCGGTATCACATCAAAAGGTGAACCGAACCATCTCCGGTTGACCGTCGACGACAGCCCGATGATCACTTATCAGGATATGAAGTTGAAGGCGAAGAAATTAAAACGTAAATGATTTTAAAGGTGTTCTTTCCGCAGGTTGCGAAAGAACACCTTTTTGGCAGACTTTTTTTGCCCGGCTCACTCGTTGTCCACTACGGCATACCATACACGTACAGACTGATTGTCTGCACAAAAAAGAAGCGACGGACGTGTCCATCGCTTCTTTTTGATGTTTGCAAATCTCAGTGGTCTTCATTCAACTCTTATTACATTCAGTCTTAGAACAACATGATTTCAAGCAGACAGTCGACCAGATCCTTCTCAAGATCCAGGGCCTGCAACTGATGCATCATATTGACCGGATCGAGTCGTTGGGACAACAAACGGTACAGGCGGTCTTTCAGATCATAACCGATTTCCGCCTGGTCGAGGAAGGTATAGAGCCGCTCCATCCGGTTATCGTTCGTCGACATGTCGACCTGCAGCGACAGGACTTGCGTCTCACCGAGTTCACCAAGATCAACCGACAACGATTGGGTCTGATGATCATAACGGCTCGGCAGCACTTCTCCGTCCCGTGAGACGTGTCCTTCGTTGACACCACGCAGGATCAGTGTCACTTCACGTTTTTCCGGCAACAGTTCCCGTTTACCGAACGGCGTTGCAATCGTCAACGTCCGGGCCGCCCAGTCGAGTTCAAAGGCCGTCTCGACATTTTCCCCGTCGCGGTGCGCGACACCGACGTTATCATCCTCAAATAACGTGAAGCGGTTCGACGCCCCCGGGAAGACAAGCAGTTCGAGATGCTCCGGATTGTGGAGCGCGTTCGAATGTTCGAGGTGTTGACCGAGCGGAACGATGGCTCCGGCTTTCGCGAGGACGCCTTGATCCTCGAGCTTACGGAACAGACGCATCTGTTTGCCGCCCGAGTAGCGGTGACCGGTGAAGAAATCAAACCATTCCCCTTCCGGTAACCAGGCCGTTGTCGCCGCGACGTGCAGCTTCGGATTCATCGGTTCGACGATCGGCGTGACCATCAGTTCCGTCCCGAAATAGTACTGGTTCGGCACCGCGTAGGCGAGTTCTTCTTCCGGATGTTCATAATACATCGGAGAGACGAGTGGTAAGCCGTCAAAGTGATTGCGGGCGTTCATCGTATAGATGTACGGCACGAGCTGATGACGAAGTCGTAAATACTTCTTCATCACTTGTTCCGATTCGACCGAATACCGCCACGGTTCTTTCCCGTTAAAGATACTCATCGTACTGTGCAGACGCATAATCGGGCTGAATACGCCGTACTGTAGCCAGCGGGTCGACAGTTCATCGTCCTTTTCCCCGCGCTGGTGACCGCCGATATCATGACTCCACCAGCCGTAACCGATGTTTGATGCCGTCGCCGTGAAGTACGGTTGGAACTTGAGTGATGCCCAGGAAATTAACGTATCGCCTGAGAAACCGACCGGATAGCGATGACTGCCGGGTCCGGCATAGCGTGAGAAAATCAGCGGACGATTGCCGTCACGCGCGATATCGAGCGCATGGTAATGATTGAGCATCCAAAGCGGATCGAGCCCTTTCATCTTTGAGTTCGCCCCCTGTTGCCAGTCGATCCACCAGAAGTCGACACCATCCTCTTCGTGCGGATGATGGAGTTTCGTGAAGTAATGTTCAATGAAGTCGCGGTCCGAGAAGTCAAACGGAATCCGGTCTTCCGTATCCGGGTCGACACCCAACGCAACGGCCATTGCTTCATAAGACTCTTCAAAACCACGGACTCCGTCCGCCGGGTGAAGGTTGAGCGTCACCATCCGGTCGTCCGCTTTCAGCCACTGCAGGAAGCCTTTCGGATCCGGGAACAAATCACGGTTCCACGTATAGCCCGTCCAGCCGCTGCCGTATTTCTCCGGAATATCCGTCACATGCCAGTCCATGTCGATGACGCTGACTGAGAATGGAACATCCTCCGCCTTGAAGCGGGTCATCAAATCTTTGTATTCTTTTTCGTTGTACCTCCAGTACCGGCTCCACCAGTTTCCGAGCACTTGCCGCGGCAACATCGGCGTCGGACCGGTCAGACGGTAAAAGTCCTTTAGGGCTTGTTTATAATCATGGCCGTAACCGAAGTAATAGATGTCCTGCGCCCCTTCCTGACGCGGTTCGACGAAGTGGTCTTCCGTCAGGACGAATGACGCCGAGTCATCGATTGCCGCGTAGCCTTGGCGGGAGATGATTCCTTCTTCGAGCGGAATCTCACCGTCGGCATGGTCAAGCGTCCGCGCCGTCCCCTTAAGAGTCCGGAGGGGTCCGCCGAACGTGTAGCGGCTGTAATACGTACTGAAGTTTCCAAGGACGTCGATGTAGAGGGTGTTCGACGCAAAAGGTCCTTTCGTATAATGCAAATGGACGTGTTCCGTGATGATTTGCAGTTCCGTCTCGTCCTCGACAATTCGATACGAGGGGACCGGAAAATCGCGGTTCCAGACGGTTTGGGTCGGACGATCTTCAAATCGACCGTCTGCTGCGTACTCGAGTCGAATCAGACGACTGGTGAGAACGGTGAAGCGGTAAGTGTCTCCTTGAACAATCGCTTCCGGTCGTGCCAATGGTTTCATGTCTCGGGTATAGAAATGGGATTCGTCAATTGTGCGCATACGGGATCAGGACGCGAACGTCCTTGTCACTTCCTTCCAAAAATGAATGTGCAACCGATTACACTAATAGTGTATAAGAGTTGTTGTTCCCGTTTCAAGTCACAACTAATCAAAAAACGCACCAGTCCTCTGAAAATCAAGGATGGTGCGTTTGTCATCATAACAATGGCGAAATCAAACGGGAGAACGATTCAAAGATCCGGAACCGCATCGGCCGTTTGAGATAATCCGCCGAGGACAACTGAATCGAGACGTCGAAATCATCGATGAAATCGCGCTCGAGCCGGGCCGCACTCTCGGAATCATACATGAAGGCCATCAGTTCGTAGTTCAAGACGAAACTCCGGATATCCATGTTCGCCGTTCCGACGACGGCAATCTTTCCGTCGACGAGAAACAGTTTGGCATGGATGAAATGACGGTTGTACGTATAAATTTTGACTCCGTCTTTTAGCAAGGGTCCGAAATAAGACCGTGTTCCATAGTAGGACGTAAAACTGTCCCCCTTACCCGGTGTCAGAATCCGAACATCGAGTCCGGCACGGGCCGCGAGACGGAGCAGTGTCATCGTCTCGTTATCGGGAATCAAATACGGTGTTGAAATCCAAATTGACCGCTGAGCCGAAATGATGGCGGCAATCAAAGCGTTCCGGATCGCCGGATCTTTTGACGTCGGTCCACTCGTCACCACTTGGACCGCGCCGTCGGTCTCGACATCGTGTTTCGGGAAGTACTGATCGATTGCCCCTTCGCCGGCAAACGTCTCCCACGTATCACTGCCTTCTAAATGGGCGTAGAGCCAATCGTCAAGGAACGTCGCCTGCAGTTCCTTGACGGCCCGTCCTTCGAGCCGGAGGTGGGTATCGCGCCAAAAGCCGAACTTCTTACTTTTTCCGTCATACTCGTCGCCGACGTTCAGCCCCCCGGTAAAACCGATTTTTCCATCGACGACAACGATTTTCCGGTGATTGCGGAAGTTCGCCGTAAAGATGAACAACGGACTGGAAATCGGATCGTAGGCGGCAATCTTCGCCCCGGCTTCCCGGAGCGGTTTCAAAAATCCTTCGCCGAGCATGTAACTGCCAAGACCGTCAAACATGAACCGGACTTCGACTCCGTCGTTCAACCGGTCAATCAATGCTTCGCGGATCGCCTGCCCGGTCTCGTCGTTCCGGTAAATGTAATACTGGATGTGAACATGATGCTTGGCGGAGCGGATCATCCGTAGAATTTCCGGGAACGTCTCGTTGCCGTTCGTCAGGATTTGACTGGCTGTATGGACGTCGACCCCACCACCGCCAAAGTTACGGATCGTATTGGCAAGCTTCAGGTGGTTCGGCGGCAACTCACTGACCGCGAGCGACCGGACGGGACGGATTGCCTGTTTAAGCAACATCCGTTCATCGTGCGACCGCCGGTTCCGGCGACGGCGGCGCGGATTGCGCCCGAACATCATCCAGATGATGACACCGAGAATCGGTAAGAAGATCAAAACTAAAAACCAGGCAATCGTCGACTCCGCCGTCCGGTTCTCGATGAAGATAATCATGATGACGGCCAAGGGTACAACGGTCGCGGAAATCGTCAAAACATAAAACAGGTAGCCCAATTGGTATAGTCCCCAAATGATTCCGCCTGCGACTAAAAACACGAGCGCGAACTGTAAAATCCGATTGCGCACTAGACTTCCTCCTCTGTAACGTACTCTGTTCTTCTAATTCCCTTTCTTCTCTAAAAATATAGCAAAAAAAGAAACCACAGATGTGATTTCTTGAAAAGTTGACCTATTTTGAAAAATTCAGATCGTACAGCTCGCGTCCCGGAATCGGATCACTCAGGCTGGCCCAATCCGTTTCGTCCTCTTGAACAAGACAGGTGTCGAACTCTGCTTCAAGCGTTACCTGATCGAAACCAATCCCGATCAAAACGAGTTCCGTCCGGCGATCCGCGACTGACTCGAAGCGTCCGGCATATTCCATATTCGACGCATATCCCGCCTGATGGAACAGCAAGGCGATTTCCGGACGGGTCGCAAGGTAAACAAAGCCCTTCGCGCGAACGATTTCTTCCGGCCAGGCTTCAATCAACGCCATCAACCGTTCGGGATGAAACGGGACATCGCGCTTATAGACGAACGAGCTGATGCCGTATTCTTCCGTTTCCGGGACGTGTTCCTCGGCGTTCAGCTCACGGATCCAGCCGGCACTTGCTGCCGCCTGTTCGAAGTCAAACAGATCAACGTCAAGAATCTCAGCCGGATCGACTTGCCCGTGGGTCGTCTCAATCAGTTTGGCGATCGGATTGAGCGCCTTTAAGTAGCTTGTGACATCATGTTTTTCCGACTCGGTCAACCGGTCGATCTTGTTCAGCAAAATGATATCCGCGAACTCGACCTGATCGACGAGGAGATCGACGACTTCCCGGACGTCGGTCTCGTCGACCGCCTGTTGCCGCTCAATCAACGATTCACCGGATTCAAAGTCTTTCAGAAAACGATAGCCGTCGATGACCGTCACCATCGCATTGATTTTCGTCGTCTCCGTCAAATCGATCCGACTGTCTTCATCCAGGTATGTAAACGTCTGGGCGACCGGAATCGGTTCCGAAATTCCGCTCGATTCGATGACGATGCCGTCGATATCGCCTTGATCAACGAGGCGCCGGACTTCGAGTAATAAATCGTCCCGCAGCGTACAGCAGATGCAACCGTTCGATAGCGTCACGAATGATTCTTCCGTCCGTGAAAAGCCGCCTTGTTCAATCAACACGGCATCGATATTGACTTCACTCATATCGTTGACGATGATGGCAAGCTTGCGTCCTTGCCGGTTGTTCAACAGATGATTTAATACAGTTGTCTTGCCGGCACCCAGGTAGCCGGACAAGACGGTGATCGGAATCGGATTCATACACAGTCTCCTTTTTAAATCGGAATCATTACGTTTTAAATAGTAATCGTTCCGGTTTAGCCTGTCAACTGCTGTTTTACACCATTAAAAAATTCCCGCTTCCATGACAATCCTCAAGGCGTCATGGAAACGGGATCCAGGAATCAAACTTATTTAAAAAAGGCGTTGCGGATCAAGCGGACGATCGTTGTCGCAGCCTCTTCCGAAAAACCGGCAATCGTATAATGATTCGTGTCCGGAATGACGTGAAATTCCGCGTCCGGCAGACTCGCAGCAAACCGTTCATGCGCCGCATTGATTCGCTTCGTCAGTTCCGGGTTCAGCCAGTTCTCAGGCATTCCGCCGGCCCAGTCCGATGCGGATAACACGAGGACCGGAGGCGTGATATGCTCGACGACTTCCAAGACGTGCTGATTATTCGCTTCGACTGCCTGCCACTCATCGAGCGTCCCCCGCCAGTGGTTTTTCCGTGCCATATTCCGCCACATCGGAATGCGGTCGGCTTCCGGCAGACTCGTAAACATCCGCGCGCCGAGATCATCCGGAATCAGCCAGGCGAGTGGCCGGACATGACTTAAAACATACAAAAAGCGGTTCCATTCCTCCTGCGTCCGTTCGTACCAGTTCGGCAGTTCGGCATCGACTTCCGGATGCGACGGATCGAGCAGAACGATTCCGGCCGTCTCGTCCGGACGGCGGCGTCCGAGTTCAAGCGAGATGTAGGCGCCGAGTGAATGCCCGATGAAGACGAACGGTCCTTTAATCCCAAGCAACGCGAGGACCCGTTCCAGTTCGTCCGCTTGTTGCGTAAACAACCGTTTCGTTTTGCCACGGGTCGATCGACCGTAACCGAGTCGGGAGTATTCAAAGACCCGTCCCTGTTTCAACAATTCTCCGCGGAGCCAGCCCCATTGGTAATGACTCGACATCATCCCGTGATCAAGAATGAATGTCACATTGCCCGTCCCCGTCAAGCGTGTATCAAAGCGGCCGTCTGCTGTATCGACAATCCGTTCCATTATAAATCCTCTCCTATTCAAACAAATCCAGCTTGATGTCATACCCAAGCAGGTTCAAGTAATCAAATAACTGTGACCGGTGATGATACAAGTGGACAGCTGCTTCCAGCAGCCAACCGGTCGAATTATCGGTGACGCCCCAGTAGGTCGTCTCCGTCGAAAAATCGGCCGTAAGCCGATCTTGATAATACCGCCACGACTGCTCTAGCCGGTCGACAAGTTGCTCCGGCCGCACCGGAACGGCATAGAACTGTGCCATCTCGTCCGCCGTCGTCCCTGTCGCAATCCGCAGATCGGCTTCGAGCAACACAGCGAGATGAACCGCCATTTCATAGACGGACCGTTTGCCGGAAATCGGACGTTTGTCCCAATCCTCCGGCTGAATCAACCGGATCAGCTCACGTGTCGTCCGGACGCCGACACCAACGTGCCGGTCAAGTGCCTGTTGCCAATCAGTCATGCGACCGCCAGGCCAGTGCCCGTTGTTCCATCGCTTTAACGAAGCTGTCCTTTCCGGCAATGTAGGCGCTGATGTCTTCCGGATACCGGTTCGCCAGTTGCTCTTTGATTGTACTGTAAGCTTCGACTTCGTGCGGATGTTCCCGCAAGTAATCCCGAAAGACGACGTGACGGGTGATTTCCGGGTTGCCGCTTGCATAAAGATGAATGTGATGCGTCCGCGCGTCTCCGCCCTTCCGGTAATAGCGGCGCCCGGGCATCCCGAACTCCCCTTTCGCTTCATAGCCGATTTTTTCCATCGCTGCGTCAAACGCTTCAATCCCGTCGAGTGAATCGACGACCGGCAGAATATCAAGAATCGGTTTAGCCGATAATCCCGGGACCGATGTACTGCCGATATGATGAACCGCCAGCAGACGGTCTCCGAAAATGGCTCTTAATCGATCCGCTTCCTGTTCAAATGCCTCCGGCCACGATGTTTGATATGGTGTGACGATGACTTGCCGCATGCTATCCGCTCCCCTCGTTATTAGTATGCCAGTTTTTTCCGCAAAACTAAAACGACTCCTCAGATGAGAAGCCGTTTTCCTGCCTTATTTTTTCGTGATGAAGTAACGCGATTGATCGAGACGATCAGATGCTGTATAGATGTTCATCTTGTATGACCCTGTCGCAAGACCGGTCCGCATCTTCAGGACGTAGTTGCCGTGGTTGTCGGCAACGTCCTGCGCAATCAATTTGTAGCCGCTGCTTGTTTTTTCGAATAAGCGGACGATTTGACGTTTTTCGACTTTGCCCGTCAAGGTCTTTTTACCCGCCCATTTTTTGACCGGATACGTATTTTTAATCGTAAATAACGCCTTTTTCGTGATTTTATTTGAGATGTCCGTCGACTTGACTGTGTACGTGCCCGTCATCAGACCATTTTTGACCGGAATCTTGAAGCCGCTTGCCGTCGTTTTCGCTTTCGCGATTTTCGTCGACCCTTTATAGAGCGTGACATCGAGTCCTTCCGTTGCTTTTCCTGTCAAGACCGTCGAACCGTAGACGGCTGATTTCTTATCGATGGCCGGTGTCGCGACGACACCTGTCCCGACTGTCACCGTCGTTTCTTTTTTCATGAAACCGAGCTCCGAGACGACCGTCAACTTGTCACGCAGTTTGACCGGACGGACCGTCACGGCATACTTGCCGGTTTCGTCGGCTGTCGTCGTGCCAAGGACCGTCGTGCCGCGTTTGACTGTAACTTTTGCTCCAGCAACCGCTGTTCCCGTGACGAGCTTCGCTCCTGGTTTCACAGCGCTGACGCTGACGTTAAAGTCTTTCATCGGGACGTCGAGTTTAAACTTCAGGAACGTACCGGTCTCACCGGCGCGTTTGACGCCCGTGTTCGTGATGCCTTCGTAACGTTTCGTGTAGTCCGCTGCGGCTTCGGCTGAATCAAAATCAACCGTGATCGGTTTGCTTGCGACGAGTGACCAGTTGTTGTCCGCTTGATAATCAACAGGCTGTTTTGCTTTGATGAAATCCGAGATGACGTTGCGTGTTTCGTAAGCCGATTTGTAGACGATTTTCTTTCCGCCGCCGAGACCAGGGAAGCTTGCGCTGCCGGCACGGTAGTTGTTCGTTGCGACGAGGAACTCCTGATCATCCGTGATTTCCTTGCCTTGGTATTTGATGTTTTGAACACGGCTTGCGTCTTCTTTGACGACCACCCCGTTGAAATCAAACTTCGCCGGTTTCGTGATGTCGATATCGTACGTCAAACCGTCCAGAATATCGAAGTTGTAGCTGCGGAACTCTTTGTTCAGCAAATCTGTCTGCGCATCCGTCACTTCGTTGAATTGACCGGCTGACATCTCGAGCCAGTTTTTGACGTCAGCTCCTGTCACTTTGACGACTTCGAGTGTGTTCGGATAAACATACAGATCAGCGACGTTTTTCAGCGCGATCGGTCCTTTTTTGATCAACGTGTAGTCTGACGCGTTCACTTGGTTGCGTCCGCCTGTCTTGAACGGTGCACCGGCAGACAGGAGCGGTAAATCTTTATATTGGGCGAGATCGGCATTTTCTTTCAGTTGTTTCTCGACGTACCATTTTTGCGCGTTCGTGACGAACTGGACGGAATCGTCATCCTGAACGAGCGCAAAGAAGCTTTGGATATCATCATTGATTGTTCCGACTTGCTGGCGGATGTAGGCAAGTGTGCCTTCGTGTGCTTTTTCGATCAATTTGACGGCACCGGCATCAGCCGCCGTGTCTTTTGTGACGTCTGCCAGTTTTGAGCCGGCTGTATCGACGACCCATTTCTCGCCGTCCTGCTTCAATTGCAAGTCAATCACGCCGACGTTTTTCCCTTGTGTGTTGGCCATGACAACCGGTTTGCCGTTGATGAGACCGTTTGCTGCGTCGACGTTCGGTAAGTTATTGAACGCCGATGTCTTGTCCGGGAATTTTCCGTGCTGGTGACCCGTCATCAAGACATCGATGTCCGCGATTTTTGTCAACGCGTACCCGACATTTTCATCGCCGTCTTTTTGATCCGCTGTATCACCGATTCCTGTGTGCGCGAGTGCGACGACGACGTCTGCACCGGCATCTTTTAGTTTCTTCGCCGTTGCTTTAGCGACCGGTACGATATCTTCCGCTGTCACTTTTCCTGTCAGGTTTCCGGCATCCCACGCCATGATTTGTGGAGTGACGACACCAAAGACACCGACTTTGACCGTTTTCATCTGACCGTTTTGGTCTTTGACTTGACGTTCGATGATTTGATAATCTTTCCCGTCCGTATTGAATTCGGAAACGATCGGTTTTTTCGTAACGGCATCGAGCACATTCGAGTTCACGAACTTGATTTCGCCGCTTGATGCTTTCATCGCTGACTTCAGGAAATCGAGCCCGAAGTTAAACTCGTGGTTGCCGAGTGTCACGGCGTCATAACCGATGTATTCCATCAGTTCGTACATCGGGTGTTTCCCTTTGTTGCCTTTGTCGTACTGATTTTTGACGTAATCGCCAAACGGTGTCCCTTGTAACGTATCCCCGTTATCGAATACGAAGCTGTTGGCTTCGCCGACGACGTTTTGTTCCTGCTTAATGACGGTTGCCGCTTTGACAAGACCAATCGTCTCATCTTGCACATCCTTGAAGTAATCGTAGTTCATTGAGTTTGTATGTAAATCAGTGGTCTCTAAAAAACGAAGTTTGACGACGCTGTTATCGGCGGCGAGTGTCTTGACTTGAATGACGGGTGCAAGCATCGGTGCGATCAACGTGCTGGCAATGACGATTTTTGTGACTTGTTTCATCTGATTTCCCCCTAAGTATAAATGACTGCTCAACTAATTTAACACGCTTTCATTGTAGCTTATAGTGACTTTGTATAGGTCGGACATCCGTCTTATTTAACCTGCTTAACTAATTCCAAATACTGGCTTTACAAACTTCATTTCTACTTAATCTTTTCAAAGAAATCACCGTATTTTTTTGCAGTGAACAGCAGTTCACCTCTCTATTTGAAAAATAAAACAACTTACGCCATACTTCTGTTAGGAAATGGCAACTCACTTTAGTACATATCAGACATATCAAGATTCTTGGCGAAGGAGATTTCCATTATGAAAAATAATCAGCTTCATCCATCCATTCCCCAATTAGAACGGGATATCGAACGTATGGATCAACATATCCTTGATTTGACCGCGCACATAGAGACGCTGGAAAATCTTTTAATGAGGATGATCGAGCAAAAAGCATATACTCCGGATCTACTCACCTCTATTGACTATGTGATGCTCAAACGCAACGCTTCTTCCACAGCAGTTTTACAGCTTCCTTTGTTTTTAATACGGATTCAAAAAGACTATCAATTTTCAGGCATCATTCCCACCTTGGCACATTTCCATTCTGAGTTGCTAACCACTTTATCGATTGATGAAAAGGAACAAGAGAACTATCCGATTGAGATTTCAAAACAACTGATTCATGAGAAGTTGAAATCAGGAGTATTTGATGTCGGAGAAAAAATTCTGAACAATCAATAGGTCGAAACGAAAAAAGAGCACAGATTCTTTCGACTGTGCCCTTCTCATTACATAGCTATTCTTAAACCGATCATTTTTTATTTATGAAACAGTTGGTTTTCGTTTGATGACAAAGCCGATTAATCCCGCCAACAAGGCCATGCCGGCTGCATAGAGCGGTGTCAGCCCAACCGGTTGTTGCGCAAACTGCAGTAAGGCTTCATTCCGCCAAGCAACGGTAAAGTTTGCCGTCGTCGCTTGAGCGACAAGGAAACTCGTCACGCCGACTAAAACTGCAAAGACGATCGGATCAAGAATCGTCCGGAACGCACGGATACTGACGAGCAGATACAGAACAAACGGAATCAGAATCAAGACCCAGTAGGCACTTTCCGAGTCAATCGGCTCCGGTACGGATCCGGCTGATTCCGCATCGAGTGCCTGAATCGTCTGCCGGGCGATGCCGTAATCGATCGGTTCGAGATTCAACCGGGTATCCGACAAATCAGGTCGTTCGCCCCCGAGAATCGTCAACAGCTGTTCCGTCACCCGATCAGTGTCCACTTCTGCCAGGACATCCTCAATCGATTGATTTAATTTCCCGGTCGATGTCTCCCCGTTTAGCATCGTCACCGGTACGTCGACGTCTGCTCCGAGAACGTTCGCTTTATAGGAAATCTGTCCGCCGTGCAACAAGTCGTACATGCCGCCGCTTCCGGCATCGAGACTCGCGACCGTCAAGGCCGTCCGAAGCATCGAATCTCCGTTGTATTTGGTTTCATCCGTCACGACGAGATACAGCTGGAGACAACTCGCAAATACCAATACGAGCAGGCTGCCCCGGGCTGCCGCCGATAACCCTTGCGGATAGAGCGCCAGATAACTTAAACCGATTACGATCCCAAGTGCCAGCAAACCTTGTGTCAATACACCGCCTTGGAACGATAAAAAGGGAACCGAATCACTGCGCTGGACAAGAAAGAACCAACCGATCCAGACCGTCACCAAAAAACTGACGGATCGAACTGTCCACCCGAGCCGGTTTGCTTTGATCCGCATCATTAAAAAGAGAATAAAAACAAATACGATCCCAAACACCGACAACAACAGCGATCCATAAGTGGCGTCGAATGTCAGCGGGGACAAGACTTGATTCAAATCTATCCCAAAGATCGATAACACATCTCCGGCCGAACTCGCCCCGAGCGCTTGATTGATGATTGCTTCCCGGACGGCACCCGGCATCGTCACGTCCAGTCCGCCGACGAATAACAGCATCAGCGTGACCGTCACGTCGCTGCTTCCCCAGGTGACGCCTGCATCCTGCATTTGCTCGACGAGCGACTGGTAATCACCCGAGGATTCGATTTGTCCGGTCACGAGTGACATCAGACCATATAAGACGGCAAAGAAAATTAGACCAAACCCAATCCCGAACACGAGATCCATAATCGAAAAGCGCCGGTTGCGCCGCTCTTGTCGTTGCTCCATCGTCAATCCCTCCTTTTCCTTTGTTTGATTATTCCTGTTCTATGCCGTTCAGAAACGCCGGTCGCCTAATTTCAATGACTTCTGGTCATTTTTGTACGATATACTCTAATTATAACCAAAATTGTATGGAAGAGGGATTTTGATTCCATGAGGAGGAACGACGTGACGACAACAGAACCCAATCAAACGCTTTTTGAGAACATCAGCAAACAGGCAAAACTTGGTCAGCTGCTTACGGAACCGACAGCGCTGTCCGGTGGTCTCCTGCATCAGATGAATCAAATTCAGACAACGACCGGGACATATGCAGTAAAGTTGCTGAATCCATCCATTCTTTCTCGTCCGACCGCACGGCAAAACTTCATCGATTCGGAACGGATTGTCAACGCTTTAGCAGGCAAAGTGTCCGCTCTGCCTGCCTTGACGATTGATGGATCTGCCTTGCAACAAATCGGTACACACTATTACCTTGTCTTCCCGTGGGTGGACGGTTCGATCTTCCTGATTAGCCAAGTCACACCGAGCCACGCTGAACTGATCGGCGAACAGTTGGCGCAGATCCACGCTGCGGACCTGTCCTCGCTGACGATTCAACAAACCCCTGCGTCAACAAAGTCTCCGCTTCCATGGGACACATTCGCTGAAAAAATCCGTCAGCAAGGACTCACAGTGCTAGAACCTTATTGGACGGACTTAAAACGAATCAAGCGTTGGGATAGCGAAGCGTCTTCTACCCTAAAACAATGGCAAGGAACATCGGTCCTCAGTCACCGCGATTTGGATGCCAAAAACGTGTTATGGAAGTCCGGTGCACCGATTCTTATCGACTGGGAATCAGCCGGTCCGATTCATCCGATGCACGATTTTTTAGAAACGGTCCTTTATTGGTCGCTCGATGAGCAAAATCGTGTGCGACGAGACCATTTCGAGGCATTCGTCAAAGGGTATCACGCGGCAGGCGGTCGACTTGACTATCCTCTTGAGCCCGCTCTGTCCGCTGGATACGCGAGTAAACTCGGATGGCTTGCTTATAGTCTATCCAAAGCTCTTCACCTTGAACCCGTAACTGAAAAAGAGCAACAAGTTGCCGTTCAACAGGTGCTTGAGACGTTAAAAGCGCTCAAAGACTACGAAGCGCTTTGTCCAGTGATTAGAAAGTTGTGGCGTGACAGTCAAAAGAACACGATTAGTACTTTTTAGTAAGGAGCTGGATTTAAATGTCCATCGATTACACTTACCTCATGACACTGATTAAAATGAATCAATTCAGCAAGGCAAAAATCTTATTTGAGACGTATGACATCGATGAAATCAGTGATAAATTCATTGGGGACGCCTTTGATCACGAGACAGACATTTTGTATCAGTTCGTCTGTTATCTGATTGAACAAAAAGAAACAGTCAAACTGCACGAGTTAGCGTTTGGTCTATTGATCCATCCTTTTTGTCATTATGACCGCGCCTACTACCGAGCGTATGACCATGTTCAGCGAATAGTTGCCCTGACCCATCGCCAAGACGTCGCTTTCCTGGAGTATTTGTTGTTCTTAACGGAAGTGCCCGATCGAGTCACACCAACACAGGAAGCCCTTGCTGTGGCGAATGAAATCTTACGGATGGAACCAAAGAATCGAGTCGCAAAAGACTTTTTGAAGGGGATGAAATAAACACATGTATCAAGCAGGGATGGAAACATTACTTCAATTACAGGACCGCTTAATCAACAGTCAGCTCGAAGTGCAAAAGGAAGAAGGATATGTCGAGGTCGAGTCGTTCAGCTTCAACTCAGGCGCCAGCCAGGAAGAATTGGCTCGACTCCCAAAAGACACACCAAAAGAAATCGTACATTTTTTAAGTGTTCATAATGGTGCCCGTCTTTATTTCACGCTGGACGGCGGCGGGGGTTTCGAGTTGTTTTCGATTGATGCTATTTTGACTTACCTCCCGATTTGGGAATGTCCACCGGGCTTCATCCCGATTGGTAACGGACCTGACGGCGAATGGCTCGTTTGCGAATCGATCAGTGAAGGTGACAATCGGATCTGGACCGGTGAATTCCTGACGTACGAAGATCCTGACTTCGAACGACTCCCGTTCTCCTTCGATAAGTGGCTTGATTATCTGATTGTTGCGCAAGGGACGATGTATTGGGACTGGTTTCGGTAATACTGTTTAACGATTCAAATTTGTTTTTGTAATACGCGGTTTAAAGAGAAGGAATAGAAGGTTTCCCGCAAACTTTCGCAGCAACCGATAAAACTCATGTGTTTCTACGTTCGTTCCGTTCAAGAGTACTTCATATTTTGCCCATCGGTCTTCATACACCAGACCGGAATCTCGATAGCCGTTCCGCACATAGAACTTTTTCCGTGTCACCCGCTGTTGATAATTTTCAGCACTCTCATCCAGATTCTCGATATTTAATATTATACGATTTCCCGGCCGGTGTTCTTCAATCTTCTTTAAGAGTTGACTGCCGTAGCCGCTGGATCTTGCCTGACCGTCAACAGCCACATATAACACATACGTTAAATCTTGATGCGTGATCACATAGGTAAAACCAACAAAAATGTTTTGATCATACAGCGCCCAAAAATCCACAGAGCGCTTGTTGGCTTTTCTTAACAATATGTTCATCGGCATCCGTTCATGATCCGGGAATGCTTCCAGGTATAATTGATTTACCCGGTCGATATCCCGATGGTCTTTCGTCAAGTGTTCTGTTTCCAAAAACATGTTCACTACTCCTTTGGTAAAAAGAAAACTCAATCCGGTCGAAGAACAAAAGTCTTCCCCGACCACATTGAGTTTTTTAGTTGTTTTTTGAATTTCGTTTTTTGCATGACGTGCGTACTATGTCCCATTCATCGCAGAGACAAACGCCGGTAAAGAAGACTCGTCAACAGCACGATGATTCCAAGCAGTACATACATGACAGTGTATCCAATAACCGGCAACATCAAGCCGAGTACAACCGGACCGAGTCCATTTCCGATATCAAAAAAAATAAGAAACGTCGCCGTTGCACGTGCTTTTCCTTCGCGCGGGACAGCTTTCACAGCCATCGTCTGACTGATCGAAGAGAGATTGCCGAATCCGAGTCCAATCAACAGGCTAGCGAATAGAAAGACAACGGCATCAGTTGCACTACTCAGGAAAAACAGTCCGACGGCAAACAGGAGAAAGGCAGGATACATGACGACGTCGGGTCCGCGCTGATCCATCAAACGTCCCGTAACAGGACGTGAAACCAAAACCGTCAATGTGTAGACGATAAAGAAATAACTGGCAGCAGTGATTAGATTACGCTCGATGGCAAATAAACTGATATACGAGAGGATACTGGAAAAACAAAAAGTCATCACTAAAATAAGCAAGCTGATGGGTAATGCTTTTCGTTCAAACACATGCGTCCACTTCAAATACGAAGTCGGAGTATTTATTTTCTTCGATGGAACCGAAAGGAACCATCCACACATCATACTCAGGACTGCCAGCAGCAAACAGAATAGAAAGATTGTCGTAAACCCTGTCCGGGGCATCAAAAACAGTCCAACGAACGGACCGATTCCGGTGGCCAACGCTGTACTTACTGCAAAGTAGCCGATGCCCTCTCCGCTTCTTTCTTCCGGAATTGTCAAGACGACGATCGTTCCGATGATAGTTGTTGCAATCCCCATCGCAAAACCATTTAATAAACGGGTTAAGGCCAAAAAAACAAATCCAAAATCCAAAATATAGAGAGCCATCGTCAGGGCAAAGAACAGTAATCCAAAGCGTAACAAGGACTGACCGTTCACTTTCGACAAAAGCATCCCTGTCACGAGACGCCCCACCAACGCACCGATGATAAAAATACCTGCGACTACCCCCGCCTGACCAGTCGTCGTACCCAATTCATTAAGTGCATACAGTGTGATGATGGAATTTAGCAACAGATACATAAAAATCAAGAAAAAGTTGATACTTGATAACATCACGAATTCTTTTGTCCATAAAGACCGTTTCTCCATCTGCTTCAAGATGAGTGCCTCCAAAAATCACGGCAACTCCAGTTAAACTTAAAACACAAAACGCTCGCCATCTTCCGGCACGATCAGTTGAGAAGAAAAGTGATGTTCATCGGCAAACGTTCTTAAATCCGTCCGAGACAATGCCCAGTGATTCACAGCTTCCATATGCACGGATAAAATCATAGCCGCTGGAGCTGCCTGATGGACAGCTAAGACGTCTTCCGCTCCCATCACCAGGGATCCACCTTCAACAAACTGGTTATCGCCCGCGTTGACGACGATGACTTTCGGTTGATGCTGCTTGATCACTTTCTCCACTTCTTCATACCAGACCGTATCGCCAGCGATGTATACTGTCTTTTCATCCTCATGTTTAAAGACGACTCCGCATACCGAACCGGCGATTTCCAAAATGGGTCCTCTGCCATGTTCACCTTTTGTTTGAATCAATTGAATCCCTTCAAAAACGGTATCTTCTTGTAACACTTCGACGTTTTGGAAGCCGCTGTTTCTGATTTCTTGGGCATCCTGTTCATTCTGAGTGAACAACGGCATGTCTTTTGATAGTACTTCTTTCGCCACGTCGTCCCAATGATCGAGGTGCAAATGTGTGACAATGACCGCATCTGCATCAATAATAGAGTCAAGTGAAACCGGCAAGTCGTTTAACGGATTTTTTTGATCTTGTCGTGCCGAATTCGGAAATGCCGGATAGGCTCCCTTATTTGCTAAAAACGGGTCAATCAAAAACGTTTTGCCGGCATAGTCCAGTTTTAACGTTGCATTGCGGATATGTTGGATGTTCATGTGTACCACTCCTTTTCGTTGTTAGGAGCCTAGTATATAATTTGAACGTCATCCCGATACAGAGCTTACTGAAGGTATTTTTGCCGTTTTACTTTACTTATGAAGGGATTTGAAATCGTGTTGGATCAAACGGACTTACAAATCATCAACGAGCTGTCACAAAACAGCCGGATCACGATGAAAGAATTGGGTCAAAAAATTCACTTAAGTGGACCCGCAACATCGGCCCGGGTCTTGAAATTAGAAGAGCAAGGCATCATCGAAGGGTATACGATTCTTCTCAACCCCGTAAAGATGGGTTATACGATTCATGCGATGATTAGTATCTATACGAAAGATACCCATCACCAGCCGTATCTCTCGTTTCTCAAAAAACATCCATTATATGTTCTGAATAATTATAAAATCAGTGGGGACAGTTGTTATCTATTGGAGTGTCGTTTTCCATCGAACAAGGAACTGGATTCGTTTTTAACTGAATTAAATGAGCATGTGAATTATCAGTTATCGATCGTGATTAACAAATGAGTAAACTTTACTTCACGATTATGAACACACGAGAGCCTTGCCTCCGTTAACCGGAAGCAAGGCTCTTTTGAATTGCCATGATGTTTTTCTCTCTATTAGATACCTTCGTAAGCGAGTTCCATGATTTGACGGAGTTCCGTCACGAGCGGCATTTTCGGATTCGCAGTCGTACATTGATCCTCAAACGCATCGACGGCCATCTTGTCGAGTTTCGCTTCAAAGTCGGCTTTTTTGATTCCTTGGGCTTTGAACGACATCTTGATGTTGAGGCGTTGTCCGAGTTCACTGACAGCTTGGATGAATGATTCGACACCTTGTTCTGTCGTCGCTGCCGGCAGACCGAGGTAACGGGCGATTTCCGCATACCGTTCATCTGCAATAAACGATTCGTATTTCGGGAAAGCGGCCAGTTTTGTTGGTTTTGTTGCATTGTAACGGATGACGTGCGGCATCAGGATCGCATTCGTCCGACCGTGTGGTGTGTGGAACTCCCCACCGATTTTGTGTGCGATCGAGTGGTTGATGCCGAGGAAGGCATTGGCAAACGCCATTCCGGCCATCGTGGACGCATTGTGGACTTTTTCGCGTGCTTCGGCGTCTGAACCGTTATCGTAAGCGCGTGGCAAGTACTCAAAAATCATCTTGATTGCTTTTAATGCCAATCCATCCGTGTAGTCGTTCGCAAGGACAGAGACGAAAGCTTCCGTCGCGTGGGTCAGGACATCCATCCCTGTATCGGCCGTGATAGAGGCAGGCACCGTCATGACGAACTCCGGATCAACAATGGCGACGTCTGGTGTCAACGCATAGTCAGCAATCGGATACTTAACGTTTTTCTCTTTATCGGTGATGACAGTGAACGGTGTGACTTCTGATCCCGTACCGGATGTCGTCGGAATGGCGACGAACTTCGCTTTATTACCGAGTTCCGGGAATTTATAGGCCCGTTTCCGGATATCCATGAATTTTTGACGGAGGTTCGAGAACGTTTCGTTTGGCTGCTCGTAGAACAACCACATCCCTTTCGCAGCATCCATCGCCGATCCGCCACCGAGGGCGATGATCAGGTCCGGTTTAAAGTCACGCATCGCCTGGGCACCGACTTGAACGGTCGTCACGGATGGATCCGGTTCGACTTGGTCAAAGATCCGGTAGCTGACGCCTGCAGGCAAGTTACGGATGACTTTGTCGGCATAACCGAACTCAACCATCGATTGGTCGGTGACGATCAATGCTCGTGAGACATTTTGAATCGATTTCAAGTATTGAACCGAGTTTTTCTCAAAGAAAATCTTTTCCGGTACTTTGAACCACTGCATGTTCACGCGTCGTCTCGCCACCTTTTTGACATTGAGTAGATGTTTCGCCGTTACGTTTTCTGAGACCGAGTTTTTCCCGTATGATCCGCAACCGAGTGTGAGTGACGGTGTCAATTCATTGTAGAGATCGCCGATTCCGCCGTGTGCTGACGGACTGTTGACGAGAATCCGGCAGGCTTTCATCCGGAGACCAAACGCTGTCATCAACTCATCATCTGTTGTGTGAATAACCGCCGTATGACCGAGTCCGCCGATTTCAAGCATCCGTTCCGCGACATGGAAGGCGTCATTCGTTGACGCAACGCTGTACGCACCGAGAACCGGACTTAGTTTTTCGTGTGATAACGGTTCTTCAGCCCCGACTTTTTCGAGTTCCGCGACGAGCATGACGGTGTTGCCCGGAACATCGATGCCGGCTTTTGCTGCAATCCATGTCGCAGGTTTTCCGACGATATCCGCATTGACGGCACATGTATCGGTTTTGATGACGAGTGCTTCGAGACGTTTTTTCTCATCCGGTGTACAGAAGTAACAACCGAGTGCTTCCATCTCTGCCCGGACTTCCGCATAAATTTCCTGGTCGACGATGACGGCTTGCTCGGACGCACAAATCATTCCGTTATCAAATGTTTTGGAGAGAACCAAATCACTGACGGCGCGTTTGATTTTAGCTGATTTTTCGATGTAACACGGTACATTACCCGGCCCGACACCAAGTGCTGGTTTACCGGTTGAGTAAGCGGATTTGACCATGCCGGCTCCGCCTGTCGCGAGGACCATCGCGATGTCGGTATGGTTCATCAAAACTTTTGTTGCTTCAAGTGACGGTTGTTCGACCCACTGGATACAATCTTTCGGTGCACCCGCTTTGACGGCCGCATCGCGTAATGTTTTCGCTGCTTCGAGGGAACAGTTTTGTGCTGATGGATGGAAGGCGAACACAATCGGGTTACGCGTCTTGATCGCGATCAACGCTTTGAACATCGTCGTTGACGTCGGATTCGTCACCGGTGTGACGCCACAGACGACACCGACCGGTTCCGCGATGTACGTGATACCGTTTTGGACGTCTTCTTCTAAAATCCCGACCGTTTTTTCATTCCGGAGACTATTGTAGATGTATTCTGTTGCGAACATGTTTTTGATCATTTTATCTTCAAAGACACCGCGTCCTGTCTCTTCAACCGCGAGACGCGCCAGTTCGACGTGACGTTCAAGACCGGCGAGCGCCATGTCCCGCACGATCGTATCGATTTTCGTTTGATCAAATGTCAGTAATTCTTGAAGTGCTGTTTGACCTTTCGCGACGATTTGATTGATTGCTTGTTCGACAGGTGAGACATCTTGTTTGATTTTTTCTTTGACAGCCATGTTAGGTTTCCTCCCTATTTTGGAACGAATCTGAGTCTGCAATTCCCTATTAGATGTTAGGAATGCCAAGCTGATTTTCAATAGTTTGTGCTTTCCTTCACAAATCAATCATACCGCCTTTTGTTACATTTGTGCATGGCTATCCTGTGAACTATTTCACATGAATGATAGCGTTTTCAAAGAAACAACCTGTTCTGACGTAAGGATTCGCTTTTTTGTACCGCTCCTGTGATAACTGTCACAGCAATCGATGAATCTGCTTGTCTGACCAATCGTTCATCGTGTACGCTAGGAATAGTTCCATCATTCATTTGTCTTAAAGGAGGAAGTTTCAATGTCAGTCGTTAATCAAATGCTTGCGTTTAATCAACAGTTCGTTGAAGAAAAACAATACGAACCATTCATCTCGGATAAGTTCCCGGATAAGAAGGTTGTGATTCTGACCTGTATGGATGCACGTTTGACGGAGCTCCTTCCCCACGCACTTGGTCTGAAAAACGGTGATGCGAAAATCATCAAAAATGCCGGAGCCGTCCTGTCCCATCCATTCGGATCTGTCATGCGGTCGATTCTCGTCGCGCTCTATGCTCTTGGAGCAGAGGAAGTCATTGTCATCGGACATCATGACTGCGGCATGAGCACGATTGACCCGGCGAAGATGATCGCCGAGATGCAGGATCGTGGCATCAATGAACAGGTTCTGCACACGCTGGATGCTTCCGGCGTCGATTTGAAGCAATGGTTACGCGGCTTCACATCGGTCGAAGAAAATGTCAGCCACTCGGTCGGACTGATCAAAAACCATCCATTGTTGCCACCGGGCACGGAAGTCCACGGACTTGTCATCGATCCGGGAACAGGTAAACTCGACCAAGTCGATTGCTGAATCACGTTTTAATGAAGAAGAAAGGTATGGCCAACCTCAATTTGACGTCGGTCATACCTTTTTTGTGTTTTTTTCTTGACAGTCAAAAGATCGGTCTGTATGATACTTTAGTATAGTACAGTGATACCAAAAGAAAGTGTGGTTTTAGTTCATGTTTAATGCAGTCATTATTGCCGTTGCTCTATTATTTCTTTTAGCCATCTTCCGGGTCCATATCGTCCTCGCGATGGTTCTCAGTGCCGTCGCCGGCGGACTGATCGGCGGTCTCGGCATCAACAAGACGATCGCGACGTTTGCTGAAGGACTTGGCGCCGGGGCCGAAATCGCCCTCAGTTATGCCTTACTCGGTGCGTTTGCTGTCGCCTTGTCGAAAACCGGACTTCCGGATGCGTTGGCACATGCTCTGATCAACCGTTCAAAAGGATCCGCTGACGCGGCGTCAGTCAAGAAGTTAAAAGGCTTTATCGTCTTTGCAATCTTGTTGCTCGCGATCAGCTCACAAAACGTCTTGCCGATTCACATCGCCTTCATCCCGATCATCATTCCACCGCTCCTCGGTCTGTTTAATGAGATGAAGATTGACCGTCGCCTGATTGCCATCGTCATGACGTTTGGTCTCGTCACACCGTACATGTTCCTGCCGGTCGGCTTCGGGGATATCTACTTGAACCAGATCCTTTTGCCGAACATTTCGAAAAACGGAATGGACACGGCTGGTGCTTCCGTCATTCAGGCAATGGCGATTCCGGCACTCGGAATGCTCGTTGGTCTGTTGATTGGTCTTTACGTTTACCGGAAACCACGGGAATACGAAATGAGGAACATCGCACCGGACGACTATGAGATTCCCGTCATCACGAAAACAAAATTGTTCCTCAGCGGACTCGTCGTCCTCGCGACACTCGCTGTCCAGCTGACGACCGAATCGATGATTTTTGCTGCGACAACAGGTCTCGTCCTGTTTCTCCTTCTTCGTCTCGTCCGCTTCAGTGAAGCAGACGATGTCATCACCCGAGGTATGCGAATGATGTCGTTCATCGGATTCGTCATGATTTCAGCGAATGGATTTTCGAACGTCATCCGGAAAACCGGTGACATCGATCCGCTCGTTGAGAATTCAAAAGCCTTGATGGGCGATTCCCAACTCGTTGCCGCTTTCGTCATGCTATTGATCGGACTGCTCGTCACAATGGGGATCGGCTCGAGTTTCTCGACGGTTCCTGTCATCGCTGCGATTTTCGTCCCGCTTTGTGTCCAGTACGGATTCAGTCTGGAAGCGACGATTGCTATCATCGGGACGGCCGGTGCCCTTGGGGACGCCGGAAGCCCGGCATCCGATTCGACGCTCGGTCCAACAAGTGGACTGAACGCTGACGGACAGCATGATCACATGCGGGAAACCGTCATCCCGACATTCCTGCACTACAATCTGCCGCTGCTCGTTTTCGGAACGATTGCCGCGATGGTGTTATAAAAAGTATGTTTTCAGGAACCAATGCCGTAATCGGTATTGGTTCTTTTTTTTGAATCATTTTGCTTCATTAAACGGGCTGTACCTTCTACTTAAAGATGCTTAGTAAATATTTGCTTCGTCAGATTAAAGATTTTTTCTTTCATTTTCCGGCTTTCTTCTCTAATATAAAGGAATGAAGTGAAGCTGAAGGAGTGTTCGATGTGTTATCTCAAGTTGTTAATAACGTTTTATTATACCTCGCTGATCTAGGGTATTTCGGTATTGCCTTAGGATTGATGATTGAGATCATTCCGAGCGAAATCGTCTTGTCTTACGGTGGATTCATGATTTCCCAAGGAACGATCGGTTGGCCGCTTGCCGTTGTTGCTGCTGTCATCGGCGGTTTGTTTTCGCAATTATTTTTATACTGGTTTGCCCGTTACGGCGGTCGACCATTGATTTTAAAATACGGAAAGTACCTGCTGATTACGGAACACCATCTCGATCTCGCAGAACGCTGGTTCCTGAAATACGGACAAGGCGTCATTTTCGGAGCCCGCTTCATTCCAGTCGTCCGTCATGCGATTTCGATTCCAGCCGGTCTTGCAAAAATGGATCAGACGAAATTCTCATTCTACACTGTCCTCGCCATCATTCCCTGGTCGATTCTTTTCCTCTACCTCGGTGAGACGCTCGGAACGAACTGGCGCTCGATTAAAGAAGTGGCCGCACCTTATACGAACGGTGTCCTGATTGCTGCTGTCGTTATGATTCTCTTATATGTCTTCCTGAAAAAGCGTCAACGTACAACCTAATTCAAGTTTTGCAGTCTGTCCCCGCGGCAGACTGTTTTTAAAAAGGAGCGACTTATCTTGGATACTTCCAACACATTAAAAATTCACCTCGACCGCGTTACGGCGTCTCAAGTTACCGGTAAACACATTGCCACGGGATTGACGATTTCAGGACAAATCATGATGATTGAAGAAATTTATGATACAAAACGACATCGGAACGTACTGCATGTCCATCGTCTGCATGACCAATGGCGGACAACGACGATCATCGCTCAGGCCGAAACAGATTTCAGTTATGTCGACTCATTTTCTGACGGACGGATTCTCCTTGTCGCTTCACGATGCGACGATGATATCGACGGTTTGTGGCTGCCGAATGCTTTTATTTACGATTCAGCGGGACATCTCCTCGATAGTTTTTGTCTTGATGACGGGATTCAAAACGTCCATATTGATGAAAAAAACCAAATTTGGGTCAGTTACTTCGATGAGGGCGTCTTTGCCGATGCCGTGACCAATTCGGTTGGTTCCTTTGGATTAGTAGTCTTCGATGAATTTGGACAAGCCGTTTTTAAGAACAAGGATTATCCGATTGATGACTGTTATGCGCTGAACGTCTGTGCGTCGGACGATGCCTGGTTCTTTTATCATCCGGATTACCGGGTCGTCCACTTTCATCAAGGAAACAGTACAAGCTATCAAGTCCCGCGTCGGCACTTTTCAGATTTCGTCGTCCAAGGCGGGTATTTGATTTCAACGGACAATGAACATACGTATTTGCTAAAGCGGGAAGGCGATAGGTATGTCGAGATGGCACGGATTTTATTCGAGTCGGAAAAAGGCTCTCCGCTGCAAGGAACCATCAAAATGCGCCAAAACCGAATCGTCCTCTCTACGGATACCCGTCTTTATGCGGGAACGTTTACAGATTTCATTCCAAAATGACAAGTTGCCGAATCCCTTCATTTTGAAGGGGTTCGGCTTTTTTTCATTTCTTTTCATTTATATTAGGAAAAACGAAAATGTTTTCAGAAAAAGCTTTCAATTCTCTTTTTTAAGATAGTATACTCATGGTTATAGTGTTTCGGACTTGTCTGACAAGTTCAAGAGTAATCATTTTTTGGTACATGGGGGTACTTATGGAATCGAACTTAAAGCGGGAATTAACAGCACGACAAGTACAAATGATTGCCTTAGGGGGGACCATCGGCGTCGGTCTATTTCTTGGATCGTCAAGTACGATTGCCTGGACCGGTCCATCTGTCATTCTTGCCTACATGTTGGCAGGGGCCTTCATCTTTTTAATCATGCGCGCCTTAGGTGAGATGGTCTACACCCATCCACACACCGGATCGTATGCAAAGTTCGCGAATGATTACATTCATCCGGCAGCCGGCTTCATGACGGCGAGCAGCAACATTTTCAACTGGGTCATTGTCGGGATGAGTGAAGTCATTGCCGTCGGGACCTACATGCGGTTTTGGTGGCCGGATCTACCGACCTGGATTCCGGGTGTCGTCGTCATCGTCATCCTGACGCTTGCGAACCTCGCCTCGGTCAAAATGTTTGGTGAACTCGAATTTTGGTTTGCCTCCGTCAAAGTTATCACAATTATCCTGATGATCATCGCCGGTCTCGGCATCATTCTGTTTGGTTTCGGAAACGACGGGACGCCGATCGGCTTCTCAAACCTGTGGTCACACGGTGGCTTCTTCACCAACGGCGTCAGCGGCTTCTTCTTCGCCCTCTCGATTGTCTTCGCGTCTTATATCGGCGTTGAACTAATCGGTGTGACAGCCGGGGAGACGAAGGATCCGGAAACGAACATCACCCGTGCCATCAACGGCGTCATCTGGCGGATCCTGATTTTCTACGTTGGAGCAATTTTCATCATCGTCACCGTCTATCCATGGGATCAGCTGGCAGATCTCGGCAGCCCGTTTGTTGCGACGTTTGCTAAAGTCGGGATTACAGCCGCAGCAGCCGTCATCAATGTCGTCGTCATCACGGCTGCGATGTCCGGTTGTAACTCCGGCATCTTCAGCTCGAGCCGGATGATTTATACGCTCGCGGAAAAAGGACAAATGCCGTCGCTTTTCCTGAAGGTCAACAAAAACGGGATTCCCCTGTATACGGTGCTTGCCGTCTCAGCCGGAATCTTCGTCGGTGTCATTCTCGACATCGTCCTGCCGCTGTTCCTCGGGAAAGACACGAACATCTTTGTCTATGTTTACAGTGCGTCGGTCTTACCGGGAATGGTACCCTGGTTCGCCATCCTGATCAGCCACATCCAGTACCGGAAAATCGAAGCCGACCGGAGTGCCGCCCATCCGTTTAAAATGCCCGGCGCACCGTACACGAACTACATCACGATTGTGATGCTGCTGATCGTTCTCGTCGGCATGTTGTTTAACGATGAGACACGTGTCTCAATTTTGATCGGAATCGTGTTCCTGATTGTATCTGGCATCTACTACGTCGTACGCACACCTAAATCTTCTTAAAAAAAGCGCTGTCTCCGGCTGAAAAATCCGGAGACAGCGTTTTGTCATTTCTTCAAGGCTCCGCGCGCGTTGAGTGCGGCAAATACGACCATCGCAATACTCAAAACGGCAGCGACGATGACACCCTGCGTATAAACACTCCAATCAATCGTCTCGCGTAACAGGACGGCCCGCATCCCTTCCATGATATATGTCGTCGGATTGAGCGTCGCGGCAATTTTTAGCCACTCCGCCTCAATCAACTCTTTCGGGACGAACGTCGTCGATAAGAAAATCAACGGGAAAAACAGCAATGTCCCGGCTTGTGCCGCCTGGGCGTTCCGCGTCTTCAAGGCGACACCGACGGAATAGCCGGCGAACGCGAGACCGAAGCCGAGCGCGAGGACAATCGTCAGGAAAAATCCGCCAATGCCTGCCGGAATCGACAGTCCGAGCAAAAAGCCCATTCCGAAAATCAATAATGTCTGAACGAATAATTGCAACATCCCGGCGAGCATCGGTCCGAGAACGATTGCCGTCCGTGAGACCGGCGTCAACAGCAAGCGGGCAAAATAACCGCTCTCAATATCTTTGACGAGTGCCTGCCCCGCTCCCCCGGCTCCGCCGACGGCACCGGACACGATTGAGACGGGCAGGATGAAGTTCAAGTAGTCGACGCCGCCGAACTGGGGCAGACTCGAGATGCCGGACAAACCGCTCGTATAAACAAGCAGGAAAAAGACACTGATGATTAAGTTCGGGATGAACGAAAACGGATTCCGTAAGGTCACGAGCAGACTGCGTTTCGTTAAAATCAAGGTTTCCCGCCACATATCAGCTCTCCTCCTTATAGGCCTGACCCGTTAATTGAATGAAGACATCATCGAGCGACGGCTGTTTAACGACAAGCGAACGGGCTGTCACGTGCTGTTCATCGAGATAGCGGACGACCTGCTTCAGCGTCTCTGTCCCGTTGGACGGCAAAATGATCAGACCCTTCTCGATCCGACCATCAAACGCCTGCCGGAAAGCCTCGCTCGACTGTTCCCCTTCAAGGACGACCTCGATCCGTTCTGTTCCGTTCAGCGCTTTCAGCTCTGCCGCTGTCCCCTCGGCAATCAGCTTCCCGTCATTGATGATGGCGATCCGGTCTGCCAGCTGATCGGCTTCTTCCAAGTACTGTGTCGTCAAAAAAATCGTCGTTCCGTATTCTTCATTCAGACGCCGAACTTCCGTCCAGATTTGCTGACGGCTTGCCGGATCCAGTCCGGTCGTCGGTTCATCCAAAAACAGTACGGTCGGCTGATGGACAAGTGTCAATGCGAGATCCAGCCGGCGTTTCATCCCGCCGGAATACGTGCCGGCGCGGCGTTTCCCGTCTGCCGATAATCCGACGAGTTCAAGCAATTCAACGGCCCGCCCGACGGCTTTGTCGTGTGAAAAACCAAACAGTTTTCCTTGCAGCACGAGTAACTCCTCACCTGTCAAATCATTGTCGATTCCAGTTTCCTGCAGGGCAACACCAATCTGCAGCCGGACGTCTTTTTGGTTTCGCTGAATGTCGTACTGGTTGATCGTTGCACTGCCGGACGAGACGGCAATCAATGTCGTCAGCATTTGAACCGTCGTCGATTTACCGGCACCGTTCGGACCGAGAAAGGCAAAAATCTCTCCCTTGTCGACATGAAAGGAAATCTGATCCACGACTTTTTTCCCGTTATATTCCTTCGTCAACCGGTCTACTTCAATCATGTTCATCCGCCCTTCCATTGGTCAGACAATCGTTCAGTCACTTCCTTATTTTTATCATTACCCGTTTTTTTATCGGTTGCACAAAAAAGGACAAATCCCAAATTGGATTTGTCCCTCGGTTTCTTCAGTTAGATGACATCATGCACGACAGAAGCGACAGACCACTTTTCTTTTAAGGCTCGAATCTGTTCCTGTCCTTCATAGGAATTCATCCATAGATTCATGACATCCAGGACTTCGGTCTGTCGATCCTGAATCAGATAACTTTTTTCGGCCGGAATCCACTTTTCAGTGATTTTCGGAGCCCCTAGCCGCGTATCCAGCGACGCATAATAAATCGCTTCAACCGTATCCGTGATCATGACATCGACTTCGCCGGTCGCGACAGCTACCGGGATAGCCAAATTATCGGCATACATGACGATATGGGCTTGATCAAAAGTCTGCCGGACGAATTGTTCGTTCGTTCCTCCTGGGTTTAAGCCGATTGTCACGTCCGGTCGATTGATTGCCTCGATTGACGTCAACAGGTCGAGATCCGTTGTCCGGACGAGCGGTGTCTTTTGAAACGACAGGTAACTTTTCGTGAAGTCACCGACGATTTCGCGTTCGATGTTTTTCGTGACACCACCGACGACCATATGAAATTTTCCGGCACGCAGATCACGGGTCAGTGTTCCCCATGTCGTTGGAACAAACTCGACTTCAAGACCGGCTCCTTCCGCAAACGAACGGATGACATCGATGTCAAACCCTTCATATTGGTTGGTCTGACGGTTCAGGTACGTAAACGGTTTATAATCTCCGGTCGTTCCGACGACAATCTTCTTCTTGGTGAATACATTTTGTTTACTAACGCTGAATGAACCCATCGCATTCTTTAATCGTGTCGCTACCATGAGACCGGAAAGCAACAGACTTCCTCCAAGTGCCAATCCTCGTTTATTCACTCTGCCCGCTTCCTCTCTCTGTCTGACACTCTGTTTTGTATAATACTCAAAACAGTACCATATTGTTCTAACGGTTCCAACAATTTTTTGATTATTTCGTCAAAAAGAGGCAATGTTCTTTCATCAAGTCCTCTTGATTGCAGGATACACTTACTTTCTTCCATACTGACAGAGAACGAATCAACGAATGGGAGGAATGGAAGATGAGTAACGTATTCATTATTGGAGCAAACGGAAAAGTCGGTCGTCAGGTGGCGAAACAATTAAGCGGATCGAGTCACGACGTCCGCGTCGGATTACGTTCAAAAGAACAGTATGCCGATTTTGAAGCCCTCGGGGCAACACCGGTTTTTCTCGATTTGGAGCAGGATGTCGCGTCGATTCAAGATGCGATCCAAGGCAGTGACATCGTCATCTTCACAGCAGGATCCGGCGGTCACACCGGTGCCGACAAAACCATTTTGATTGATCTCGACGGAGCGGCAAAATCGGTTGCGGCAGCAGAAGGGATTCAGGCAGGCCAGTTCATCATGGTCAGTGCGTTAAATGCCGATTCGCCGGAAACGTGGTCCGACAGCATGAAACCGTATTATGTCGCGAAACATTATGCGGATCGTCTGTTGCGTGAAAGTTCTCTTGCCTATACGATTCTGCGCCCGGGCGGCCTGACGGACGAGGCGGGAATGGGAGCGGTGACGACGGATCCGGCATCAACGGACGAAACGACGATTGCCCGCGAGGATGTCGCACGTGTCGTCGTCGCATCAATCGGACAACAGTCGGCATTCCACCAAACGATTCCGTTATTGACGGGTCAAACCGCGATTGCTGAACTGTTTGCTTAACTAAAAAACGAGCTGATCCATTGGATCAAGCTCGTTTTTTTGATTCAGGAAGCCTGTTTGACTTCGACGATATGTGCCTGTTCCCGGCGAACTGCTGTCAAAATCAATGTGACCACAAGCGTCACGAGCAGAATAACCGCCAATCGTAAGAGATAGGTCGAGATATCACCGTCAAAATACAGCAACCGGGTCAAACCGCCGACGGCATTCGGAACCGGCAGATAATGACCAATCGTTTGGTAAAACGGAGCCAGCATCGAAGACGGAACGATATTGCCCGCCGTCATCAGTTGGAACGGAATCAATGCGACATTCACAAGCGGGGCAATCGGACCAAAAATTGTGAAGTTCATCTGCGTGACACTGATACACGTTGCTGTCAGCAACAGTTGGAACGCCCATACTTTCAAGAATGATGTCTCGATATCGGCAAAGGCAAACGCAAGCGATACCATGACGAGCGGAACAACCAGCAGGACGATCCCGTGTAACAGTTGTTTGCTCCAAAAGAGTGACCATTTCGGAAAACGTTTTTGGAGAATTTGTGTCACGAGATTAAATTGAATTCCCATCGTCATGACGGCAATATAAATCACGAATCCAAGCAACAACGGCAACATCGACATTGAGAAATCGGATACCTCGTGTTCGATGATGATGTCCGATTGGATAGCCGGTTGACCGTTGATTCCTTTGGCGATTTCAGCTGTCGCCTGTTTCAGAATACCGTTCGCGAACTCGGCATTTGCCTGGTTGACATGAAACGTCATTTGTTTTGCATCGGTCAAGTCTGCCGCAAGCACCATCTCGACGTTTCCGGCATCGAGTTGTTTCATTCCTTCCGCTTCGGACGAAACGGCTTTGACGGTAAACGGACTATCGGCTTTGAGGTTTTGATATAGTCCTTCCGTCGTTGCATCTTTGACGACGGCGACGCGTAACTGATCCAACCGGTCCGTCGCGCCGTGGTAACCGGTCATCCAGACGACAAGGAACAAGACCGGAACAATCAAGGCAAACATTAACCCGACTTTCGTTTGTGTGATGGACCATACTTCTTTAAAACTCTTCATGTAATGTACTCTCCTTTTTATATGCATTACTTATAATAGCATGTGCAACTATTAGTTTAAAAAGAGAAACCACTTACGTCACATTTTTGTAAATGGTCTCGAGTGTTTTGATGAATTGTTTAATCTCTTTTTTCGACAGACCAGAAAACGCCTGCTGCTGGAGTTCATCGAGCGTCGGTTCGAGCAGCTGAATCGTCTGTATGCCTTCTTTCGTCGTCAACAAAATGAAAGCCCTCCGGTCTCTCGGATCCGCTGAACGAATGACAAGACCTTTCTTCACGAGCTTATCTAGGATTTTTCCCACTGTCGTCTGATCCCGCTCGGTCGTCAACGCCAACTGTTTTTGTGAGATGCCTTCCTGCTTATGCAGCTCACTCAACACTGAAAATTGTTCCGGTGTCAGGCCATGTTGTTCCATCCGTTTCGTGGCAGCCCGTTTAAAGGAAAGATAGCTGCGTGACAATTGCATACCAAGTGACCAATCCGCTTCTTTCATTAAGACTCCCCACTTTCGGCATAATAGTTGCACTACTTATTAATTGAACTTATTTACTATATGCCGGAATCGGTGGATTGTCAAACAGATGTCTGATTTTCTCTCTTTTTATCGTTATAGACAGCATTGCGGTCTTTCAATCGGGTCATTGCAGCCATCACTTTATCGAAGTCCGACAAATCATTCGGGTGATTCGGTGTCGTTAAGATGTGCGCGACTCGGCGATACATGATTTTTTCCTCGTATCCCATTAACACGTAGATCGCCCGATGAAAGTTTTCATTTTCCTCCCAGTCGACATCCCCGTAGACAACCCGGTAATAGGCGCCTTCACTATGTTGCGGAGCAGGAATATCAATGTAATCAATCGGCTTTTTATGAATGGCCATGTTTCCACTTCCTTCTGATTGTTTAATTTAAGACGTAAACGATTTAACCGATTCGATATGGGCATCCTTGATTTCTTGTTCAACCTGCGATTGTTGCTTGAGCTGCTTATAGACAGCATCAACTTGCGCTGGTGTTAAACGGTTGACGGTCGCCAGTTTCTTAATTGTCCGGTGTAACTCATTCCGTTTGATGACGTGGACATGACTCGAATCCACCTTGATTTTTTTTAGTTCACAGCGCTCGCTGAAGACGATGACCGAATGGAACACTTCTTCTCCGATCGTGCCTGCTAAAAACTGCTCCATACTTTTGAGGTGTTGCTCATTTTGTTTAATCGGATTATAGAACTTTTGTTTGTACCGGTTTTTAAACATCTGAGTCCACTGCCGGTCCGCTTCTTTTCCAAAAATCCAGCCGCTGTAATTTTTCGACTCGAGCACGTAAATGCCACTCTCATGGATAAACGTCACGTCGATTTCCGTCAATCCTTTTCCGCGCGCTTTCGGGACATACGTATTCATGACAAATTTCCCGTAGCCGCCGACTTTTTCAAGTTGCCGGGTCGTTAAATATTCTCCCCAAATCCCTTTGTCACGGACGGCCTTCAGAAACCGCTCTTGCGTAACCTGCTTATATGTACTCTTTTCAAACGACCGCCGGCGGAAATAAAATAAACTGCCGAGCGTAACCCCGAACCCGACCAATAGGACACTACCCATCAGAAGCAACGTCGGAATCAGCGTTTCTAACAAATCTTCCACACTTTTCATTCCTTTCTTTTTTAAATCCTTAATTTTCCACTATTTCAGAATAAACGGTATTCTTTTCAATTTCCACTAATTGTTACATCATTCTTGTTATGGTACGGTGAGGGAAAGGAGGGATTTTATGCTGGACTCATTTTTTTCGATTTGGTTGCCCTTTATTCTATTGATTCTGTTTTGGCAATTCGTCTCGCAACAACTTGTAAAACAAAGGGTCATGCAGCAACAGCTCCTGCGCGAACTGACCCGGATTCAGGAACATCTCGGCATGACGGATGCCGCAAGCAGTCATACCTTACTCAATGAACAAATCCAACGTCTTATTAATGAGCATCAAACGGTCGAAGCCATCAAGCTTGTCCGGGAAACGCTTGGTTATCCGTTACTTGAAGCGAAACAATATGTCGATGCGTTCAAAGATACCTCGTCCGAGAATCGTTAAATGAACAACAGGCAAGTCCTCCGTTATTTCGGAAGGCTTGCCTGTTGTCATGTTCAACGGACTTGTTCCAGCAATCCTACATGATTACTGTACATTTCAGTTTTTCGAACGTGATCCTTATATATAAAATGGCTTGCACCATTTTCAGTCAGCGTTAGTCTGATTCAAATTTCTGAATCAATTGATCGATCTGGCGAACAAACGGCAGGATATCTTTCTCATCCGTCATAATTCGGTGTAGTACTTCTTTTCCTTCAATATACAAATAAGCATAATGACGATTTGAGTTTGTCTCTTTCGTCAAGCAAGCGGTTAAAAGATGATTCGAATGATGTAGTGTATGTGCAGCTAAATGAATCAATTCCTTCGTTAACACTTCCCTTGCTTCATCCGTCGCCTCTTCCTCGAACAAACGGACAAGGGGTTCTAACAATTGAGCTTTGGTTGTAGAACGCAACTGTGCGTATCGAATCTCAACCGTTATGTTTTCAGGCTGTTCTTTTTTCTCTACAAGAAATAAGGGAGGTCTGATTATGGTCTTGATAAAGGATGTGAATGTGTCAATGGTGATCTCAGACATTCTGGAAACTCCTTTCTGACAGAATTCAAGTTATGATTATTCCGGATGAGGACATGCAACGAAAGAAACCACTTTAGTTCCCTATTTTCATCCGAAATTAAGTATAACATTTACCAGTTTTATTAGGGAATTTTATCTTCTGTTCATGACAAAAAAACACGCTACAGAATTTTACCAATCTGCCACGTGTTTTAAACTCTTTTTTTTACACACCGTCAATCCGTTTGAATCAAATCTTGCAGTGAGTATGCCTTGAGTGCTTCCGAAAATTGAAAAAATGCATCATCAAACGCTTCTTTCATATTTCCCAGATTTTCATCTTCATGGACGGCTGGAATACTTTCAAGATAAGAGACCTTTTCAAAAAGCTGTACGATTTCACCCAACGTGATGTCCAACGGATCTTTCGCCAACTTAAAACCTCCGTTACGTCCCTGATAGGATGTGATGAGTCCGAATCGGCTTAGTGCATGAACAATTTTCATTAAATGATTTTTCGAAATATCATAATAATCGGCTACTTCTTGAATTTGAACGAGTCGAGTCGGGTGAAGAGTCGTATACAATAGTACTCGAATCGCATAATCCGTCGATCGAGTCATTTTCATTATTTCCACCTACTTTGTTCTCTATATCACTTATAGTACAAAAAAAACGACATAAGATATAGTTTTAAGTGTTATGAAATGTATCTATTTTTTTGCTGAAATACGTTTCCTTTAAACATGTACAGGAAATACTTAATATATAAAGAACGATTATAGGAAGGAGTTCACTCATATGAAATTTTTTAGTGGTTCGGACTTTTTAGTATTTATCAAAAGACAATTCTCTGAAGAACGCTACCGGGTCGATCCGACGTATTTAACTGCTAATTCAGCTAAAATTTCCGTTTTCCGTCGCGAATTTTCTGAAGAGCGGATCATGGATATCGAATATCTGCTGTTTTTACCGACACTCGAAAAACGAATTTTCATTCACGGCATTCGGCATCCATCCAATTATCAATTTTTTCTAGAGAGTTTTGAGCCTCTTGATGAATTAATTGGATCCATTCATCACTTAATAGAATAAAGTCCAGACTGATCGTCTGTATACTACCATCAAAAATTTAATAGAAGTTCCATTGATGAAACGGGTCAAAACCTCTCCCATAACATGTATAATCATAGTATGTTATTCACACAGCGATTATCAGGGACACGAACTACGTATCTCCGTTGTCCGCTGTAGAAAGAGGTCATGATGAAATGGATATTCAGTAAAATTACCCGGACCTTTTCAGGACTGCTACTATTAAATTTTATGATTTTAGTGTGCGTGACGATGGGTGCCTATTCCTATTCCATTCAGCAACTAGAAGAGAATAATGTCATGCTGTTGCGTTTGACCAATCAAAAAACTGCTGCACGTGAGATTTGGAATGATTTGCAGGAGACGAATATTGAGATTCAGGAAGCCTTATTAAATGAAACACCGGCTTCTCTCGGACTGTCGAATGACTTAAAGCGGACAAAGCAGGATCTTGAACATTTGGCGCATACTTACCCGTCCCCAGAAACAGATTCTTACTCAAAAACGGCAATGATTTTAATACAGTACTACGAAAAAATATTGATTCCATTGACGGAAAATCGACAGTCCGCCAACCGATATACCGATTTTACCGCCATGCGACGGATGTTAAAGGATGCGTCCTTCGTCATCCCGTTGCAATCGACTATGAGCGGGACAGAACGTTCTTCACTCGATACCATGTATTTTTTTTCGACGACCCGACAAGCAGCGGATCAATATATCAACTCTATTCATACACTGGAAAAAAGAGCACAGCAGACACTTGCCGATCAGATGCGAACGACCCTTTGGAAAACGTTGACAGTTCTTGTTGCTGTCTTTTTCCTTTTAAACAGCTGGACGTTCCGATTCATGCAACGGTTGACAAATGATCTCGTTCGTCTGGTCAAGCAAACAAAAAATCCATATGCTTATTCTTCGATGCCTCTGATCAAACGACAGGATGAAATCGGCGTCCTCGCCAAAGCCATGCAGAACATGATGACGATGCTTGCGTTTCAACAATCCGAAACAGATCGTGCCAATCAGCAATTATCAAGCCGGAACCGTGAACTTTCTGACAGCCTGTCGGAAAAAAACAAAACGGAAATCAAGCTACAACTTCAGACGGATCTTGCCCGTCACTTATTGGAATACGAGACGTTTCACTGCACGCAAGATTTGCTACGGGATGTGGCCCGATCGTTCGGCTTACCGGAGTTGAAGCTGACTCTGGTTTCGAGGCAAGAAGAAGTCATTTACCGGCAAAATCCTTTGTCTGAAGGCAGCATCCCCCGGCTGGCGCAGCCTGTCAGAGAGGATCAATACCTTGTTGAACGGATTATTCCATTGCTGAATTCGCGTGAAGCTGAACCGTTTGCCTTGTTGACATTCACTGACCCGACGGCAGAAGTATATGAAAAGCTTTCGGCAGTCAGCGATATTCTGTCACTCGGGATTTTGCGAATCGAGCATATGCGGGCACTGAAAGAAGATAAACAGCACGTCCAACGGATTTTGGACAGCCTTCGAGAAGCCGTCATGTACGTCAATTTTCCCGATTCACGATTGATTCACAATGGGACGTTGGTCACTATGTTCCCCGAATTACGAGACCTGCCGGATACTTTGCATGATTTTGAATCCATCATGGCCATCCTTCGCCGGGTCTTTACTGAAAAAGAGGCCCTTACCGACTATATGAAACAATTAAAAATTCATTTAGCGAACGGCCATGCCATGGACGCCCAAGATTTCGAAGTCAGCAGGAATCGTCACGTCCGTCTGTATACGGAATTTCTGCCGGACAGCAAAGGTATCATCTTTGTCTTAAGTGAACGGACGGCTGAAGTCGAAGCGGTACAAAAGGAGCATGCCTTCATTTCAATGATTTCACATGAACTCCGGACGCCCCTAGCCTCGATTGAAGGATTCAGTGAGCTGATGATTCACCGCAACGTCTCCGGTGAAAAACAATTGAAATATTTAAAAACTGTCCGCAGTGAAGCCCAACGCTTAGGTAAGCTTGTCACCGCTTTCTTGGACTATCAACGCTTGAGTCACCAAAAGGAAGTCTATTCGTTTGAATCCTTTGACATAGCAGCTTTGGTACAGGAAGTAGCCGACTGGATGAATGTCTCCAACACCTCCCATCAGGTCCTGTTTGATTCGGCTCATACGACCTGTACGATTGAAGCGGACCGTGGAAAAATACGTCAACTGCTGACGAACCTTTTGGGTAATGCAATCAAATACTCGCCGTCGAGTCCGAAGATCGAGGTCCTGCTCGACTGCAGTGAGGAAGAGGTTGTCCTGACAATCAGCGATAACGGACTCGGCATTCCGAAACAAGACCTACCGTATTTGTTCGAGTCCTTTTACCGTGTGGAGCGCAACGACCATAAGCGGATTCAAGGAACCGGACTCGGGCTGATGATTTGTAAGGAAATCGTCGAAGCTCATTCCGGACAAATTTCTGTTTCATCCGAACTGGATGTCGGAACGGATTTCCTAGTCCGGCTGCCGATGGTGCAACGGACCAAAGACGGAAAACCATAAATTGATTTAAAGACAGAGGAAGTGAATACGTATGGATTATGAGTTAGATCGTATCATTTATTACTTGAACCGAGATTTTCGCAATCATCTCGGATCATTCTCAGGCACGATTTTGAAAGATACCTCGCCGGCCATTATCTTAATTGAGGATCATGTCCGGCGGCATTTAGCGTATGCCTTATATCAATATCCGGAATTCGTCTCTGAAATCGAAGAGACGATTTTCCGGTGTCTCATCGATGTCCGGGGGGAAAAAGAATCGGAAGATCCAACGGAAATCTTTATTGCTAAAGCCCAGTTATATTCTCCCTATCATTACCTCATCACATTTTTGTAAGGAGTGGACTGCAGTATGAAAATAACCGGAACCGCCTTGTTAATCGTTGATATCATCAATAAAATGGATTTTGAAGGCGCAGAAAATCTGCTTGCTGAGACACGCCCCATATTGAAGTCTTTGATCGACCTTAAACATATATGTAAAGAACATGATATACCGGTCATTTATGTAAATGACAATTTTGGTTTATGGCAAGAAAACGTTGATCAGATTGTCGAAGAGTGCCGCGGCGGGCTCGGCGATGTCTTCGTTCAAGCGTTGCATCCGCAAGAAGATGATTATTTCATCATCAAGCCGAAACATTCCGGTTTTTACGGGACACAGTTGGATATTCTCTTAAAGCATCTCAATATCTCACGCCTGATCATTACGGGCATCACGACCGACATGTGTATCCTGTTTACGGCAAACGACGCTTATATGCGGGAATACGAAATCTGGGTGCCAAAAGACTGTACCGCAGCCGAGACGCAAGATGCGAAAGAGCACGCATTGGAAATTCTCCACACGACATTATCCATTGATTGTTCCAGCAGCAGTGACGTATCGTTCGACTAAAAGGAGGACAGCATCATGTTGCAATACTTTTCAGGAACATGTGAGACGGCACGAAAACGACTCCTCGAAACCGCACTGCATCATTTGCCGACAAAATACCCGTCTATTTCACACCTGCCGATCAACCAGGCACAAAATGCCAGCTGCGACTTGATTCATGCGAAACGTGAGGGAAATCATGCGTTGCTCATTCTCAGCAGCGGTCTGCATGGAATCGAAGGGTTTACGGGGAGCGCGATGCAATTGCGATTTTTAGAAGAACATCTCGCCCGGCTTAACAGCAGCGAAGTCGATCTTTTATTCATTCACGCTATGAATGTAGACACCATGGACCATCACACTTATGCACCGTTTCGTGGTGTTTTCATCCCGAAGGCGGGCTCCGGTAGTCGATTCGGACACTTCCCGTTTTCGTTCCAAACAGTAAGCCGGTTACTTCCAATCGGTCCCGGTCGTTTGTTCAAAAGCGCCACAACCGTACCAGTTCCTCAACCGATAAGTATTCATTTTGACGGACAGCCGCCTGACCCGTATATTCATGACGTCCTTTCTGCAGTTTCCGACCTCATCACTCCCTACTCGCACGTTTTGTTTCTTGACTGTCACACGGGTCACGGCCTCCAGACAGAAGTTCAACTGGTCCTGCCTTCCGCTGATTGCCGCACACCGGATCATTTAAAAGAATTCACCCGTTATCCGATTGTCGAACATCCACTTTATCTCTTTGAAGGTGAATGGTTGAACTCACTGTATCAGTGGACGCATGAAAAGCAGATTGGTTTCCTTGGACTGATCATCGAATGCGGAACAGCTAAAGACTCATCCGGTTTTCGACTGCCTCTACAAGCGATCTTTACCGAAAACCGGCTTTGGCGTCAGCATGTCATGAACGAAACGGATTTGCTCTTTTCGCATATGGTGGAATTAATGAATGATCCGTTGAACTATCCGTTGCTCAAGCGGAATCTGACTTGGTCGTCCTCCTGATAACTGCCTGCATCACCGGTCCAAATCATTTTCTAAAACATTACATTTTGATGACAATCCTTCCCCTTTGGTTTTCGTTTTTCTTAAACAGGTATATATATCATGTACGTTTTATATATGTTTTTAATCTGAGGGAGGAATGAATCATGTTCAGACACCAAAAGGAATTACAGTTCGAAGTTAAGGTCGACCGGCCGGATCCGAAACTTGCACGGGCTGTCCAGGAAGTATTAGGCGGACAATTTGGGGAAATGACCGTCATGATGCAGTATCTGTTCCAAGGATTCAACTGTCGGGGAAATGAAAAGTACAAGGATATGCTGATGGATATCGGCACGGAAGAAATCGGTCACGTCGAAATGTTATGTTCTTTAATTTCGCAATTGCTCGACGGTGCTTCACCCGACGACCAAGCTGAGGCGGCCAAGGATCCTGCCATCGCCGCAATTCTCGGTGGAATGAATCCGCAACACCTTCTTGTCAGTGGACTCGGCGGACTTCCTTCCAATTCAAACGGGGTGCCGTGGAACGGTTCCTACATTGTCGCGAGTGGTAATCTCTTGGCGGATATGCGATCCAACCTCCATGCGGAATCGCAGGGGCGACTTCAGGTCGCACGTCTCTATCACATGACGAACGATGAAGCAGTCCGGACAACACTCCGGAAAATGCTGGCCCGCGACCGGTATCATCAATATCAATGGATGGCAGCCATTGAAGAGCTGGAAGAGAAAAACGGCATCGTCGTCCCGGCCACGTTTGCGCCGGAAGATGAAATGGAAGCCCAGCCGCATGCTTATGAATTTTGGGACTTGTCGGAAGGAACGGCTTCAAAAGAAGGACGCTGGGCGCAAGGAAGCGCACAGGATGGAACCGGTGAATTCGTGTATCTCGAAAATCCGGCACCGCAGGGTCAAATTCCAAATCCTGAAGTTCCGGCACACAATCTGCACCATGATTTGAATGAACCGCCGCAAAAACGAGGCGTCGCGGATACAGTCAAACGCATTCTAAAGGACAAGGAGTGAGGCAGGATGGCGAAACAACTGGCGTTGCACGAGACGTTGGAAATCCATGAAATTATGACGATGAAGCAATCCTGTCTTGTCAAATCTTATGCACTTAGCCCGCTCGTCAAAGATAAAAAGTTAAAAAAACTGATTGAACAGGACATCAAAGAATCAGAACGTGCACTAAAAGAGCTACAATCTTTATTCCATTGATTCCACCAGACGAACGACCGGAGGTGCTTTTTGTGACCATTCAAAAACAGATGAACCGTGCCAGCAAGAAAAGAGACGAACTGATCGCCATCGACCATCTCGTCAGTGCCAAATCACTCGTCCGCGCCTATGCCGTGGCCGTTACGGAAGCTGCTTCTCCCGATGTCAGAAAAATCCTGACGAAGCAGTTGAATCATGCCATTCAGACACATGCTGATATTGCGACTTACATGATTGAAAATGATATGTACCTGGCATACGATTTAAAAAAGCAGTTGAAGCATGATGAAGAAAAGATGAACCTGATTCAGGAATTGGTTCAGAGCAAGTAAACATTTCCCTCTCTTCGGTCGAGAAGAGAGGGTTTCGTAACTTCCGCCTATTATGGGAAGCGAAAGGGATTAAAAGACTGATCGGAGGACGCCGTTATGCTATCCGTTAAAAACATTACAGTCAAGCAACTTGGTCAAGATTTACATCTTTCGTGGCAAGCGGATTCTCCCGTTCAGCTTCTCCGTGACGGTGAGATCCTCAGTGATGGCGCGGCACACGAATTCATCGATACGACGCTTGCTCCCCTCTCTCCCGTGCAATATGAACTGCGGACCAATCACGTCCGTATCACAATCGATACAGCCGTTGTCGCCGATGAGGGAACATTGTTTTGGAATCAAAAATCCACCGTCATCATCCGTTCAGACCAGGAATTACTTTTGGTATGGGGGGCTATCCCGGATGTCGAATCCTACAGTATCTTCCGAGATGGAAAACGCTTGGGCGATACGGATGATCATACGTGGTACGAAGCATCATCGCAAGACGAGTCTGCCCGTTACGAAATCCGTGCCCTCCGACCATCGTCTCGTCAGAATGTACCACTCTCCTCCGTCATGGAGGGAGCGTTAAAACTTTTGAATCATTTAAAACACGAACCAGATCGGGAACGGGAGTTTGAATCGTTTATTCTTTATATCCTTCTCCATCCGTTTGTATCTGAGCCCCTTGCACCGAATAAAGAACCCGAAGCCGTCCGCGCACGACTGCGAATCATGACGTTTATTGCTCCACCGATTTTAAAAAATCCGAATCTGCTTTCTCCTCATATTTATTTTGAGGGCGATGACCGGACCTTTGATCCCCATGCGACGGAATACCGGACGTTGACTGAGATTGCCATGACAGGCTTACAGGATGTTCCTCATGTTCACCTTGCTAAGCAGGCCAATCCGACACGTTCTCTGACCTCGACGGGACGCCTACGGAGTGAAGACGTAGCATCGACACGGAAGGTTTATCTGGAAGATATTGAAAAGGACCGAGACTTTCTCCAGTTTACGACCCGGCATTCAGTCGGCAATCCGTTGGTGATCGCTCCCGACATCAACTATACGGTCCATACCGCGTATGGTCACGGAAGATGGCGGTTGTGCGGAACTCATCTTCGTTCCCCTCACCATGAAATTTATCTGCAAACAGAATCCTGTGCTTTCCAGCCGATTCATCAAACACATGACCTCGGTCTCAGTTTTTTAGCTGACCCTTTACCGAGCTGCCATTGGCTGTTCATGGAGGCCAGATGATATTCATTACCTCATCAAAAAAGCCAGACGATGTTCATCGTCTGGCTTTTTTGATGAAACATATGCCGAACCCGTATCAGTCATGGAATCGGGCGCGTGTTTCTTTAGAAGGAAGCATACATTGTTGCTTTTCTCCGAACCATTCATGCCGGTGTTTCGCGACAATATCATATACAAAATCTCTTCCGACACGCGGTAAGAAGCGGAAAAACGAAGCGAATGGCCATGCGCCGTTTAAGTGTCTGGTAATCCGTAGCGCTGCATCCGATTTGATATAAGGAACTCCCTGCTCGATAACCACAACACTGTTTAAATCAGATGGTAAACGATGTTTTTGAATGAGTTCCTGTCCAGTCGCGCCCTGCAATGAAGCAAAATCATAGTACCCTTGATCCCGTTTCAGGATAAACTGCACACTGGCATCACACAAATTGCATTCCCCATCAAATAAAATGATTGGCTTCACGTTTGTGTCCTCCCTCTATCAATGATTTCCTTTTTTCTAGTTTAGCTCAAATCCATAAAGCAAACCTGTATTTCGCTTCTTATTGCTATCGATGATCAATCCATACCATTTTTATACATGTTTTAGAGACGATCAATCCTGTCTCATCCATCGCGTATCTAGGCTCTGAACGAATGCTTTTAAATCATCCTGCGTCCGGATAAGAGTCTGACAGGTCACCTGCTCATTCTGAATCAATTTGATTCGAACAGGCGGTTCGTTGATCAAGCTGAACGCAAAAAGCAAGGTCGAATGTTTTTGTGTATAGACGGCAACCGCCAGCAATTCCTCATGTAGTCGTTCTCTCACTTCTTCACTTGTATGCATATGTAAGAGATGGATGGTTTCATGAAGAAGGGACGATTTCATACGTTCTGACACGTCCAAATACCGGACTTCAAGGTGAACTTCATGATTTCTTCCCCGCCGCGTCGTAAGGAAAAACGGAGGGTGAATTAATTTTTGAATAAAACGAATGATGCGTTCAATGCTTATCTCAGACATCAAAAACCTCTTTTCTAACCTCGATACCAAATGTTCGAAGATTTTTCTTTTGTTGCGCCAAGATCCAGCCAAAACATTAAACATATAAGAATATCGTATGTTTAATTCCAAAGAAACCTGATTTGCTTAGCCTTTTTTAGTTTAACATATTTCGTCTTTTCAGACCGAATCCGAAGCCATAAAAAAAACGAAAAGCGGTCCACTTTTTCTTTTGATAAAAAGAAGACCGTGCTTATTCGTTTCATCCAATCTGCACTTTTGTTAAATCTTCTAATGTGTACGCTTGCAAAGCATTTGAAAATAATAAAAAAGCATTATCAAAAGCTTGCCGCGTATTTCGAAGCGATTCTTTCTCGTGTGTTGGCAATACTTCTTTCAAATACGAAACTTCTTCAAATAAAGCCACCACTTGACCCAGCGTGATTTCATTCGGTGCTTTGGCTAACTTAAATCCCCCATTCCGTCCCTGATAAGACGTAATTAACCCGAACTTACTCAATGAATGGATAATTTTCATCAAATGATTTTTGGAAATGGCGTAATGATCCGCTACTTCTTGGATTTGAACAAGCCGGTTGGGATTTAAAGTGGCATAGAGCAGAACGCGAATTGCATAATCCGTCGACCGTGTCATTTTCATTCTTTTCACCTTCTTGAGTTCTTGCCGTTCTAATCAAACAATTACATGAGATTATGTTTATCTTGTTAGCGTGCACTTGCACATAATATAATCAAATATAAAATATTTTCTTGGATTTTACAATCGAATTGAGGGTTTCCGGTTCTACCTTTTTTATCCGAATGCATTTATGTGCTTCTTCCATCAAAAAAAGACATTGCGTTTTCGCAATGTCTTTTCGTAATAATCAGTCCCGTGCTGCCAAACGGTACAGCAGATCAAGCAACTCGATGTAGAGCCAGATGATCGTTACGATTAATCCGAACGCGGCCACCCACTCCATCGATTTCGGCGCACGGGCCTGGACTTGTTGCGAGATAAAATCAAAGTCCATCACGAGCGACAGTGAAGCGACGATGACGATGACAAACTGAATGCCGATCGCAAGCGGCGAACTGCCGGTCATGAACGGCAGATCAACACCGAATAACGCGAGTAACAAGTTGACCGCGTACAAGACAAGAATCGACAGTATCGCTGCCGTAACAGCTGAGCGGAACCGTTGCGTGACTTTAATCATGCCCGTCGAATAGACGAACCACATCGCAAACGAGACGACAAATGTCGCGAGGACTGCCTTCCCAACAAGTCCCGGGTACATACTTTCGAACATCAGTGAAATCGCTCCGACGGCGACCCCTTCAACGATTGCATAAACCGGTGAGAGGACCGGTGCCGTTCGTGGTTTAAACGTGATGATCAGCGCAAGAATCAATCCGAGGACGACTCCTCCAATCAAGGCCGGTACTAAAAATTGCGGATTCGCGGCTAAGAAGAACCAGGTTCCTCCCGCTGCTGCCGTGACGAGCGCAAGTAAGAGGAAAATCTTACTCATCGTCCCGGCCTTCGTCATCGGCCGTTCGCCAGCACGCGCCGTCTCAAAACCGCGGCGTAAGGCTGGATTCACTTTAAAACGTGTTGCCATCTTGCGTTCACTCCTTCTGTTTTTCTATTCACTATTACGGTTGTTTCCCGGAAAAGTTTCAGCTTAACCAGCTATTTAACGCATTCAGTTGCAGCATCACGACCGGAATCGAAGCTTTGGCTGAAACAAGGTGCGACGTCGCCTGTCCGACTTTCCCTGTCGTGACGAACGGTTCGTCCATCATGCCTTCACCGATCGGTCCAAACGGATCACTGTCGATGATGCGATGCTGATAACGAATGAAGACGTCTTTATCTCCTTGCCGCATCTTGCATCCCGATTCCTCGAGCGGCCGGTCGATTCCGTATTCGGCATAATGCCAAACGGTTGTCGAATCCCACGGTGACCCGATATGCAGAATCTGTCCGTCCGCTTCAATGAATTTTTCAAGCGGTGAGCCGGGACCGAATCCGTTGTCAATCGTATGACCGGAAACGAAGAATTCCGCCTCTTTCCCCCAGGCTGTCACTGACCACATCGGATGGGCACTGCGTTTGACGCCCGGGAACGCCCGGAACAGTTCCGGTACCTTGCCGATACTCCGGGTTGGTGTCTTCGCCGGATCATACGCCGGCATTTCCTGACGGATCGTTTCCCACCAATCTTCCGGAACGGCGGGACGGCTCCAGTTTTTCGGATCCGAATTATCCGTACTCTGTGCCGCCATCATGATCAGACCGTCCGGCGTGATGACTTCCTGCAACGCTTCGATCAGCGCTTGTGCCCCGCCGGGAATCCAGCCGATCTGTTTCATCGCGCTGTGGACGAACACTTTCATACCGGGCGTGACCCCCAGCTGTTTTAAATCTGCGATCAGTTTTGATTTCGTGACCATTTGTCTCGTTTCCATTTCGCACCCCTCACTCGACGACAAGGCGAATCGTCGATCCTGTTTTGCCTTGCGTCACTTCAATTTTCGCATCGACCCGTGATTTCAGTTCCTGCACATGACTGATGATTCCAACCATCCGACCGCTTGCCTGAATCGATAACAACGTTTCGATTGCCTGCTCGAGCGATTCCGGATCGAGTGTGCCGAATCCTTCATCGATGAACATCGTTTCAAGCGACACACCGCCGCTCGCTTCCTGTACCACTTCCGATAATCCGAGCGCCAAAGCAAGTGACGCCTTAAAGCTTTCCCCGCCGGACAGCGTCTTGACGTGACGTGTTTGCGACGTATAGGCATCAAAGACGTTTAAATCAAGCCCGTATTTCTTCAAGCCTTTACCGGCTTCCGTCTTCCGTTCGAGCAGGAACCGTCCGGATGTCATCCCGTGCAGATGCCGGTTCGCCGCTTGCAGGATTTCATCGAAATAGGCGGTTTGAACATATGTCTCAAACGTCATCCGCTGGGCGTTTTCGCCAACCCCGACCCTTGCCAGTTCGCCGATGATGCCGTACCGTGCATCTTCTGCCTCGATTTGTTGCTGGAGACCCGACCAGGCATCAACCAGTTGTTGGATGTGCAACCGTTCTTTCTCCACACCGATCCGGCCATCCGTCGCTGTCACCAGTTCCGCTTCTGCTTGTCTGACGAGCGGACGAAGAGCCGTCAGATCAGGACGATCCTGTTGCTGAATCAGTTGTCGGATCCGTTCAAGACCCGATTCGACATCCTGCCGTTTCCGCCGGTCGGCTTCGAGGCGTTCCGCCAACTGTTCCATCGCTTGCCGCGACATCCGCGCCTGATTGAATTGTTCGACCGTCTCAAACCGTTCTTCCTGTAGACTGCGTGCTAAAGCGGCTTCCGCGTCCGTGCGCTTCGCCATATGAATCGTCAATTCTTCTTCCACGTGGTGCAGACGTCCGCGTCGTGCGGCGATATCTTGATCAAGCCGTTGTTTTTGATGCTGTCCTGCCGTCTGTGCCGCTTCAAACTCCGCCAACCGTTTTGTCAGTGTCTGTTGTTCGGTTTCCAGATTGCGACGGGACGGTGCGTCCGGATTTCGGTTCAGTATCCCTTCGAGGCGTGCGAGTTCCAGCTGCAGTTTCGACTGCCGGTCCGTCTCTTCCTCGATTTTCCGGTCTGCCTGTTCCAATGCCGTTTCGATGGTCCGGAGCTGTTGTTCCAGCTGCAGTTTCCGTTCCTGTTGCTTTTGCAGGCGGCTCTCTTGATTTTTCAAGTCGTTGATTTCTGTACGAATCGCGGTCACATCAGTCGGAACCGGCTGTCCGTCTGCAAGTGTCGCCAGTTCCTGTTCGAGTTGCCGTTTCCGTTCCGCGACTGTCCGGTACGTCGCCTGTAACTCCTGATGCGCCGATTGTGCGGTTAAGTAGGCCTGGTGCAACGCTTCGACATCAAGCGCTTCCGTCTTGACAGCGAGTTGCGGATGCGTCGCACTACCACAGACCGGACAGGCTTCCCCGTCATGCAGATGCGCCGCCAGCTCTGCTGCCAATTGCCGGCGTTCATGTTGGCGTCCGGCCGTATATATCCGTTCTGCCTGTTCTTTTTCCGCTTTGACGCGTGTTCCCTGCTCGATCAGCCGGAACCGCTCCGATTCATTGCGTTGCCATTCCTGCTGTTTTTGTTCGATCGATTGCAGAACGAACCGGCGTTCCTGCAAGGACAGACGGGTACTCGAATCATCGGACAGCGTCGCGATTTCCGCCTGCAACCGGGTCCGATCACTTCGTTGCCGGGTCCGCTGTTCGCGTAATGCGTCCGGATTCAACTGTGCGACGGCACGTTGCAGATCCTGTTGTTGCCGAATCAATTGTTCCTGGTCCTGCAGTCGTTTCAGCTCGTCCGCAATCTGCTCGAGACGCCGTGACGCTTCACGTATCTCCGGCTCCTGCACCGTCAATCGTTCGACGGTCCGGTTGACCTGGTCAAGTTGCTGTTGTAAGTGTTCCAGTTCCGATTCGACCGTTTGTTTCGTCCCGGCTAATTGCCGGACCGTTTGTTCCTCCGACTGAAACGTTTCGTACACCCCTTGAATCGCCGCCGCCCGGGAAGCGGCGTCGTATTGTTCTTTTTGACGCATCGTTTCCGGCAACGTTAAAGCAAGCTGTTTTTCGAGATGTAACAATTGATCGTACTCGGTGAATGTCTGCTCGAGTTGTTCCGCCTGACGCAACCGTTCCGTCAATTGTTCGAGCGTTTGACGTCCCGCCTGCTCCACCGTTTTCGCCTGCTCAATTTTTTCATCGAGTGTCGCAAGCAATATATCGGTCTGGTGACGAATCGTCGTTTCCGTCGCTTCCGACCAGTTGAGGTCAAGCGGTAATTCTTCGAGTTTCGCAAGCTGTTTCGTTTTCGTTTCTTTGATGGTCGCTGCAAGATCAAGTGCTTTCCGGTGAAGACGCTGTTGAAACTCGCCGTAATGTTCCGTCTTGAACAATTGTTTAAGAATCTGCAGTTTGTCCTTCGACTCCGCCATTAACAGTTCCCGGAACTTATTTTGCGGAAGCAATAAGATTTGCGAAAACTGTTTGTGATCGAGTTGTAACAGTTCCTGCACCTGTTGGCGGATTTCCGGGATTTTCAGCGCAAGCGGCTTCCAGGCCGTCCCGTCATGCCGGGCGAGTTCCGCCTCATGGCCGTAATCCGTCTTATTGACCGGATGCGGCTGACTCGGTTGCCGGATAATTCGGTAGCGTTCGCCTTTTAACAGAAATTCGAGTTCAACTTCCGTCTTGTCTTCCGGTTTCGCGAAATGACTGCGCAAATCGCTCATTTCCCGTTCCCCGCCTGACGTCTCGCCATATAAAGCAAACGTCAGCGCATCAAAAATCGTCGTTTTCCCGGCACCGGTATTCCCCGAGATGACGAACATCGTCCGACCGCCGAGTGCGCGAAAATCAATTGTCTGTTCGTCGGCAAACGGTCCGAACGCACGTAAGGTTAATCGTTCTGGACGCATGCAGCTTCCTCCTCTAAGACGGCCTGCATTGCATCCGTCGGTTGTTTTTCCCGGACTGCTTCATAAAACTCCCGGAACAGATCCGTCAGCGTCGCCGCCTGCACCTGATCGCGTGATGCCTGGACCGCCCGGGTACTTTCGCGGGTGAAGCCGGTCCGCTCGAGATGGAGGATGTTCGGGTACAGTTTCTTTAGTTTCCCCATCGGATCAATCAAGGCTTCGGCATCCGTCAGGTTGATTTTAATGTAATCGTCCGTCGCTTGTGTTGCGACAAATGCCGGATCCGTCAGTTCGGCAAGACTGCCTGTCAGTTCACGCAAATCGCGCTTGGCCGTCAACGGTTCGAAGCGACGGTCAAACGTCCCGTTTTCGTTCAGTGTCAAAATATCGACGCCTTTGACATGACTGGCTTCCGAAAACGAATATTTCAACAACGAACCGCTGTACCGGATTGTCTCCGACTTGATCGCAAGTGGATTATGCAAATGTCCGAGCGCCGTATAGGTGAACGGAGCAAACGCACTTGCGCTGACCTGTCCCGCTGTCCCGACCGACAATTGGCGTTCGGAATCGGTCTCAAGCCCGCCGATGACAAAGGCATGCCCAACGAGGACACTTGGTCCATCGATGTCCAGCGTTTCGATGATTTTTCGCATCGCGTCATCATGCGTCCGGATTGTTTCATCCTGATAGACATAGCGGACGGTCGCCGGATCTGCGAACGGCACCGGATAAAAACGGACGCCGTTGATCTGAACCGGTTCGATCGCCTCCGTCAATTTACCTGCCAGGTGAAGACCCGCCCGTTGTAATAACGGTGTACCGAAACTCAGCCGTTCCGCTGAATCATGGTTGCCGCTGATCGCGACGACCGGAATCTTCCGTTCCAGAACAATGTCGGCTAACACCGTATCAAGCAGTTCGACCGCTTCCGTCGGCGGGACGGCACGGTCATACAGATCACCGGCAATGATGACCGCGTCCGGCTGTTCCCGGTCAAGCAATTGTAGAAATTCCTGGAGAACAGTCCGCTGATTGTCGAGCATCGATTCGCCATGAACGATTTTTCCTAAATGCCAATCGGCAGTATGAATCCATTTCATCTCTCATCACGCTCACTTTTCCTCTATAATATCCTTATTTTAGCATGACTTGAATGGTTCTGACGATGATCTGACCGATTCCAAACCAAGTAAAACCCATTGCTTGACCGATAGTCTCCCGGTCAAGCAATGGGTTTTATGATGCATCATGTATTAAAGGTCAGTCCACGTTCAGCAAGCAACTGTTTTAACTTCGGTATCGAAGAAGGTCCGATTCCGTGCCACTGCAGAATATCATGTTCATGATACATCGCTAACAATTCCAATGATGTCACGCCGTGTTCACTCAGGGCCCGTTGTGCCGGCTTTGCGAGAACCTCAAAAGGATTCACCTCAGGTTTGTCTGAATTCATTATAGCTTCCTCCTGACAATAGACAAAAACCGCCTTCCTGTTTAGCTGGAAGGCGGTTTTTCGGACGGCTTATTTGTCATCTTCAGTGGGTGTGGCGCTTTTGACGAAATCGTTTGACCGACGTGAAGATGGACACTGATCCTCCGATGATTGCCCCGACGACAATCCCGGTCGTAAATTTTCCTCCGGGATTCTTCGCAGAACCTGGTTCAATTGCTGTTATATGTTCTTCCTGCTTCTGCTCGAATAACTGTTGGAGAGGGGAGGATGTAGGCTCGACTTCGACAATCCGGTCAACTTCCTGTTGACGGTCTTCCCGGCGTTCGACGCTGCAAGGTGACAGATAGAACGGATTCAGGTTCGTCCGATACCGGTCTGGATTCCAATTCGCTTGCTGAACGGCTTCAGCTGCATGGTCTGTCCGCTTCGTCTGATCCAATGACTGGATCGATTGATCGAATTCTTGTTTCATCGTAATCACTCCTCTTCACATTCAATTTCACCAAAAATCTCCGACTTACGTCTGAAGTCTTATTTACCTCTTTTTTAAACATCTAAAACATGTATTCAAAAAAATGTTTTATTTTTTTGTGAACGTCCCTTCGAAATAGGTCTCGTAAATCCGTTTCGCTTGCGCAAGATCCGCTTCGCCGTGAAGCAGGATCCGCCCATCGGCAAAGGCGGTAATCCGATGTTGTTCCGTCTCGAACATCAACAGATACGGATTGCGTAGACAGCTGATCCCACGGCCACTCATCTCCTGTTCAAGCCGAATTAAATCACGGGTCCCTTCCCCGCGGATTTGAACGGTATCCCGGCCGCATAATGTCACGAAGTGAAGTGGCTGAGCATTGAGGTAAGGATAGACCGGGTTATCGCCGCAGGACGGACAAGAAGATTGCTTTAAGGACACAACATTGATTTGGCTCTGTTGATTGTTCCAGACATCAAATGACAGCACCGTCTGCCGTAATGCAGCTTCCGCTCCGGTCAAGTATTTTAATGCTTCCGTCACTTGATGCGCCGCAACCAGCTGGACGACCGGACTGATAACGCCTGACGTATCACATGTCTCCTGCTGTTTCGGCAAATGATTGAGCAAACAATGCAGACAAGGGGTCTGTCCCGGACGGATTGTATAGGTCATGCCGTAACTGCCGACACATGCACCGTAAATCCAAGGAATCCGAAATTTTGCCGCAACATCATTCATCAGCATCCGGACAACGAAGTTATCGGTCCCATCCACAAGCAAATCTGCTTGTCCGACAAGCCGTGTAATATTCATTGCCGTCACATCTTCGACAATCGCCTCGATCGTCACCGTCGAATTGACGGCACCGAGCCGGCGTTTCGCCGCAACCGCCTTTGGCAAATGGTTCCTGACATCCTGTTCCGTATAGAGTTGTTGCCGTTGTAAATTGCTCCACTCGACGTAATCCCGGTCGATCAGAGTCACTCGTCCGATTCCTGCCCGGACAAGCTGTTCCGCACTCGCTGTCCCGAGTGCACCGAGACCGATGATGACGACGTGCCGCTGTCCCAGTTGATCCTGCCCCTCCTGTCCGATTGGACGAAAGCGGATTTGTCGGCTATACCGGTCCATCATGGGCGACTGATCCCGGTCGTCGGACTGCTCGCCGTCGCATACCGTTTTTTCTCAATCCGTCCTGCTTCAAAGCCGAGTCGTCCCGCTTCAACCGCAAGCTTCATTGCACGTGCCATCTTGACCGGGTCTTTCGCATGCGCGACGGCTGAATTCAACAGGACACCATCAGCTCCGAGCTCCATCGCGTACGCCGCGTCAGCCGGTGAACCGATGCCGGCGTCGACGATGACCGGTACTGACATTTGTTCGATGATGAAGCTGAGCGCGAGCGGATTTAAGATGCCCTGTCCGGAACCGATTGGTGATGCTGCCGGCATAATCGCATGACAGCCGAGTTCTTCGAGCCGACGGGCAAGCAACAAATCGTCTGATGTATACGGCAAGACGATGAAGCCATCCTTGATTAATTCCTCTGCTGCTCGTAATGTTTCAATCGGATCCGGCAGCAGTGTCTTGTCACAACCGATTACCTCGACCTTGACCATATCGCACATCCCTGAGGCCCGGGCAAGGCGGGCAAGGCGGACCGCTTCCTCCGCCGTCTTCGCACCCGCAGTGTTCGGCAAGAGATCATAGCAGCTTAAGTCAAGCGCTGCGAGCGGATCGTTCTGTTCCTTTGCAAAGACGTCGAGACGCCGGACGGAAAACGTTAAAATGTTTGTTTCCGATGCTTCGACCGCTTGCTGTTGCTTCTCATTATCCGAATATTTTCCTGTCCCCAGTAACAATCGTGATGCAAATGTTTTTCCGCCAATTTCTAACATGTTATCCGCCTCCTACAAAATGAACGATTTCAATGACATCTCCGGACGTAACGTCCGTATCCGGATAGCTCGACCGGTCGATGATTTGATGATTCTGCTCGATGATGACGACTTGTCCCTGAATCTCCAGTTTTTCTAACAAGTCGTGTAACGTCTTGATTTCCTCTGTCAAAGCATAGTTTTTCCCATTCAATCGGATAGTCATCTGCTTTCCTCCTGTCGTCGGCTGTTAAAACCATCCAGTGTCACTCTTGGCGTTTGCCCCATGAGACAATCGGCCAAGACGTTGGCCGTCGCAGGGGCCAGTAAGATGCCATGCCGGTGATGGCCTGACGCGACGAACAACCCATCGATTCCGTCCACTGCTCCGAGATACGGCAGACCGTCCCCGGTTTGCGGTCGAACACCGGACCAAGCTTCCACGAACACGGCCTCTGCAAGCGGCGGATAGAGCTTTACTGCTGCATTCAATAACAAACGAATACTGTTCAGACTGACGGTCGTTGATTCATCACCAACCCGTTCCGTCGCCCCGATGATGATCCGTCCGTCTGCTTTCGGGACTAAATAGACCGCATCACCAAACAGCGTCCGATTGAGTTGTCCGGTCGTCAGCCGGACAGACAGACACTCGCCCTTGACCGGAAGTGTGTTAATCGTCACTCCGACCGTCTGTAACAATTCTTCCGATCCGCGACCACCGGCGACAATAATTTGTCTGCCCGCCCGTAGCCCCCGGTTCGTCTCGGCGCCGGTCACCGTTTGTCCGTCCCGTACGAGACGTGCTACGACCGTTGCCTCTTCGATTCCCCCGCCCCGTCGTTCGATCGCACTGCGTAATGCTTGTGCAAGCAACCGCGGATCAACCTGTCCGACCGAATCAAACGTCCGCCAGTGATGTGCCTGTTGCATATGAAACGGTTGTTCCAGATACCCGCTTCCGAGACCGGTCTCGTCAAACAATTGTTGCACGAATTCCGGATACAGCGTCCGGCTCAGCCGGGCCAGTTCATGTAACGGTGCCAGCAATTCTTCATCTGTCGCGAGCATTCCCGCTGCTGCTTGCGTCGCTCCCTGACCGACAGTTGACTGTTCAAGCAAATGAACGGTTTTCCCGCGCTGCAGGAGCTCATAGCCGAGCGTCAAACCAATGATGCCGGCTCCGATGATTAAAACATCCGGGCGTGTCATCGTTGCATCACCGCCCGGAACCGGTTGGCTGCTTCGACCGGAGACGCCTGACCGAGAATGCCCGACAAGACGGCCCCGCCTGCGCAGCCGGTCGCCAGGATATCCGGCAGATTGTCCGGTGTAATGCCACCAATTGCAATGACAGGAATCGATGTCCAGTCGACAACTTGTTTCAAGGCGTCGAGTCCCCGGGGCGGTACACCCGGTTTTGATCCCGTCTCAAAAATATGGCCATACAGGACGTAATCAGCACCGGCTTGTTCCGCCGCTATCGCTTCCGTTAACGAGTGAACCGATTGACCGATCACCAGTTCCGGAAAACGGTGACGGACGAGGTCGACCGGAATGCTGCGTGTTGTCAGCTGAACTCCGGTGCCGGTGACGACTGCCACGTCCAGCCGGTCATGGACAATTAATTGCTCTGCCTTTACGCCTCGTCGCACGAGTGTTTCGATGCACACGACCAGTTCCTTCGCTGACCATAACGGCTCCCGCAGATGAATCCGGTCGACGGATAGTGCGAGTTTCGGCAACAGCTGTTCGAGTATGTCCGGACGCCGCTTGCCGGTTGTCATCAGATGTAACTGGCTCATCATTTCCCCCTTTCCACACGAAAAAGGACCACCCCATGAACTGATGGAGTGGTCCTACAAAAAAGGGCGACAGTTGTCGCATCCTCTATGAATGATCGGAATCCACTTCCCTCCGCTAGTACGAACTAGATCAGGTTCAAAGGGTCCGGATACTTCCGTCTCAGTCTGCTGCGAGACTCCCCTAGTGTAGATATTGATTTGTGTGGTACGCCTGTAGTTTACCACGGGTAGTCCGATTTGTTCTACCCTTGATTAGTGTCGTATGTCCGATTCGAGCGCTTTGACCTGCTCGATTAGCTTTTCATACGCGTCGACGCGTTTCGTTTCCGACAAGTCATACGTTTGTTTTAAGCGTAATACCCTCATGACTTTCTGATCAAGGTCTGCTCTCGACAATTTACCTTGTTTGATCCGTGTCATGATTTCCTTGTGAACAGACGCGTATGCGCCGGGCGATGAGAACATCGCCATATCCGCACCATTTTCGAGGGCAAGACTTGCCGCCTGGGCAAGTCCGTACCGTTCTGTGATGGCTCCCATGACCAAATCGTCCGTGATGATGACACCGTCAAACTTCAGCTCATCCCGTAACACCCCGGTCATGACGGGTTTCGACAACGAAGACGGACGGGTTTTGTCGAGTGCCGGAAACAGGATATGCGCGACCATGACCATCTCGGCCCCTTCCTGAATCGCCCGTTTGAACGGGACCAGCTCCGTCTGCTCGAGTTCCGCTTTCGTCGCATCGACCCGCGGTAGACCGACATGTGAGTCGACGGTCGTATCCCCGTGTCCCGGAAAATGTTTGACGACCGGAACGATGTCTTCTTCTTTCATGCCCTGCATCAATGGCACACCAAGCCGGGCGACTTGTTGCGGATCCGCACTGAGCGCCCGGTCGCCGATGATTGGATTCGCCGGATTACTGTTCACATCAAGGACCGGTGCGAAATCCATATTAAAGCCGTAAAAACGGGAAATCGAACCAAGTGTCTGTCCGACTTCCTTCATCAATGCCGGATCATTTTTATGACCAAACGAGAGGCTCGGTGGTAATTTGAGCTGTGCGTCCGGGACCCGGCTGACCCGTCCGCCTTCCTCGTCAAAGCCAAGGAACGCTTTTGAATCAGCGGTTTGCGCCTTGGCAATCGCTGTTGTAAAGGTTTTCAGTTGATCGGTTGAAGTGATATTGCCACCAAGCAGCAGGACACCACCGAGCGCATGGTCCTGCAATAATTGACGATCCGCTTGTGTCAAAGCTGTTCCCGTTACCCCGATATACAGCAACTGATCGACTTTTTCCGCCGTCGACATGTTCGAAACGGTTTGCTTGAGTTGTTTCTCTGCCCGTTCAGCAGCAGAAGGTCGATCCGGCTGCGGCGGCTTTGTTTTCTTTGCCGGCTTCGGTTGCGGGTCAGCGGGTTGTACGGGCTCGTCAGCACAACCGGCAAGGAGGACGCTTGCCAACAGAACAGGGACCATCCGTTTCAAATCGGTTCCTCGTTCCGGACGCCGTTGATCGAGTAATAAACTTCAATCTCCGCGTTCAGCGATTGCGAGACCGAGCAGTATTTGTCTTTTGATAAGGCAATCGCCCGGCGGACTTTATCGTCCGGTAAATCACCTTCGAGCCGGTAATGAATCGAGATCGTCGTGAAACGCCGGGGATGATCATCCGCCCGTTCGCCTTCGATATCCATTTCAAATGACGTCAGCGTCAAGCGCATCTTTTCTAAAATCGAGACGATATCGATGCCGGTACAGCCGGCAACGGCATGAAGCAAGAGCTCCGTCGGCCGGGGTGCCTGATTGTCCCCACCGTTTTCCGGAGCTGCATCCATCGCTAAGTGATGTCCGGATTCGGTTTCCCCGCTGAAGCCCATCTTTTGATTCCAAGTGACTGTTGCTTGCATCAAGATCACGTCCTTTTCTGATTTAGGTGATGTTTCCTACTCTGTTAGTATACCCGAATCAATGACAAGTGAAATTGACTGTCTATTCACAATAATGCTTCTTTTTCCGGGTCAGGTAAATCCGGTTTCCGCCCTTCTTAAATCATGCTATTCTGATAAACGATAGTTTTTTTGCGCACAGGCGCCAGAAGTGGGGAATTGTATATGTCATCATCATCGACTCGTTTGAGTCAAGCCGACTGGCTGTTAATCGCGACGTTATCCATGTTGACTTTTGTCCTTGGAACAAGCGAATTCGTCATCGTCGGTATTTTATCTGAAATTGCGGACGGTCTGAACATCACAATTGCGAAAGCCGGCACGCTCGTCTCCGCCTTTGCGATCGCCTTCGCCATCGGAACACCGATTACGATGTCCTTGACCGGACACCTTGAGCGGCGGAAGTTAATGCTCAGTCTGATTTTTGTCTGGATTATTCTGAATATCTGCAGCGGGATCGCACCGAATTATGAACTGTTGCTGTTGTCTCGGATCGTGACGGCTGTTCTGACGGGTGTCCTGATTTCACTGGCGATGGTCGTCGCAAGCGATAGTGTACCGATCGCAAAACGCGGCGTCGCCGTCTCGTTCATCTTTGGCGGATTTACGATGGCAAACGTTCTCGGTGTGCCGATCGGTACATTTATCGGACAACATGCCGGTTACGCCGCCTCGTTTTGGCTGACAAGCAGTCTTGGTGTCATCGCCCTGCTTGCTGTCTTGAAAGTCGTTCCGGTCCAGCAATCGGAATCGTCCGGCTCGATCCGCGAACAGCTCAGTTTACTCGCCAATCCACGGATCATGATTGCCTTTTTCATTCCGTCGTTCGGATTTGGTGCGACATACGTCGTCTATACGTATCTCGTCCCCGTGCTTGAGTTGGAACTGAAATTGCCGTCGGCCTGGATCAGTCCGATTTTACTCGCCTACGGTGTCGTCTCAATCTTCAGTAATATACTGGCCGGAAAAATCGCCAGCCGGAATCCGATCGGGCGTCTCCGGTTCGTCTTCATCGTCCAGGCAATCGTGCTCGCTGCCCTGTACGTGACGACAGCGTCCGTTTCGCTTGGACTGATCAATATTGCTTTGATGTCATTGATGTCGATTTTATTGACGACTTCGACACAAATTTATCTGATCGATTTAGCGGAAAAGTTTAATCCGGAAGCGAAAGGACTTGCCGCTTCCCTGATGCCGGTCGCAAGCAATGTCGGGATTGCCTTCGGTTCTGCTTTAGGTGGACTCGTCTATGCGAACGGTCCGATCATGAATATCGCGCTTGTTGGTGGTGCCGTCGCTATACTCGCAGCTGCGTTGACGGCTGTCAGTCATCGCCTCGATCAGCGTTCATAAAAAAAGCGTCTGTTTCCATGGTGTCCTCTCGTGAGGCACACGGAACAGGCGTTTTTTATTCCGGAGACTCAGACCGAACCTTACAACACTGTTAGGTGAACGTATCTAATTTGTTGCTTTATTTTCCAATCGGCATGGTACGGTAAAATCAGTTGTTCATCCCACTTACGAAAAAGGAGATTCTACTATGAAATCGTATTATGCCCTTCCATTAACAGCCCTCTTACTGACAGCGACGGTTAGTCCGGTCGCGACATTTGCTGCAACACCGACTAAAGCCGAGACACCAAAACCATTATCGGAAAAAGCACTTGCGAAAAAGAAAGCCGCGATTACAAAACTTGCTACATCATTGATTGGGACTCCGTATAAAGAAGGTGGCACGACAACAAAAGGATTTGATGCATCCGGCTTCACGCAATACGTGTATCAAAAAAGTGATCTGAAACTCGAACGGACGATTGCAAAACAAGCTACGATGCCTCTTAAAACCGTCACACTCAAAAAAGCGATGCCGGGCGACTTGTTATTCGTTCAGGCGAAAAAGGCGAAAGCGCCGAACTTCGTCGGAATCTATACCGGTAAAAATAAATTCGTTGCCGTGACAACGAAAAAGGTCGAATCGCAGGACCTGACGTGGAGTTACTATGCGAAACAGGATATCATCATCAAATCGTATCAATAAGATTGAAAAACGCAATCCGGAACTCCTCGAGAGTTTCAGATTGCGTTTTTTGCTGTAATGTCAAAAGTATCATTATTATTTCAAGACCAGCCCGTTTAGGGATGTCTCTTCGCGCTTCAGTTTGTCTTTAATGTTTCCTTCATACAAAATGCGGTCGGATAATGGATCGATGACTCGAACATTGTAAATCCCATCATTCAACCGATTCGCCGTATAAATCAAACCATCCTTAAGCGTAGTATACTCACCCAATCCAAACTCATCCGTCACTAACGGGATATCCATTGAATGTTTTTCTACTTGCTTTGTTTTTATGTCATACACAGTCCAGTTGAAATCGTTCATTTCACGTTCAAGTACAATCAGCTTCGAGCCATCTGCACTGAGTTCCGTTTGCCCGTTGCTGAATGATTTTAAGCCTTTTAAGCGCTTTGTTGTTTTTCCGTTGCTCATGTATAATTTTTCTTTACTTATATCTGTTCCATTAATATTTTCCATCACGTAATAGACAATCACTTCATTATGAATTCCTAAGAGCGAGATTTCATCTTGAGAAGAAACAGATAAATTAATTTTTTGAATGCTATCTCCTTTTAAATCGATTTTGTATAACTGCGTGCCGACTTCCGTTTGCAGATCGTAGATCGTGACATATAAACTGTCCCCGATTTTCTTATACGGCGTGATTTGAGTTTCCCCTAATTTCCGAGCTTCAACAGGTGCCGGAAAGATTTTTTTAACAACACGCTGCTTGCCTTCTTCCCAGTACTGAAGTTCCCACTTAGTATTGTCCGGCGCACCCATCGCATATGAAATGCCGTCCTGTTTCAGCATAGTGACGTAATCAGAACGGATGAAGCGCCGAAAGTCAGCCGGAGCCCGCTTTTCCTCAGACGGATTCTCAAACAGATCGCTGATAAAATTATTGGTCTTTTTTTGAACATGACCGTCTAATTCAACGTTATAATCCACATCTTTTAAACCGTTATCGTATAGTTCCGCTTGAATGGACCGGACTTCCGGTTGTTTCGGATTCCCTTTGATCGTCTCCACGGTAAAATCCGATTCCTCGATCGATTGAATAAAGACGGTATAAATGCCGAGCGTCAAAACACTGACGACTGCCAGAATAACTACAAATTTAAATTTTCGCATGACGTCCTCCTCAGACCGAAATTTTCCATTTTAACAAGCGCAGGCTTTTCCAAATCGTATAAATAAAATAGAGAACAAAAATCGCTATCATGATTGCTGATATTTCCTGTGATAAAAAGATATCGAGCGTTTCAATGATGTACATACCGCCCATCATGATCACGACAATAGCAATGACTTCAAGGACGATGAACAATAGTCCTTTTGTTTTTCGATACGACCGCTCCAGCAGTATGAGCATAAACAAAAAGCTGACGGTAAACAGGGCGAGCGTTACAATGACGAGTACATCTACAAGATTCATCGTATATAACTGTTTTAAAGTCCGCGACAATCCAAGAGTAGAAGTTGCACGGTAGTCATCCTTAATCATCCAGTTGAATATGACAAAACTGAGCTGAATGACTACCCACTGCAAACCAATGAAGCTAATGATGACAAGAGCCAGCGAGGTAAATTTAGCAAAAAAGATTTTTGCCCGGTTGCCCGGTAACAACAGTAAACGGTATATGTACTTGGACTCTCCAAGCCAGTCCCGGTACCAAATCTGGACGGCATACAGCAACACAAGAGCTACTCCGATCAAGATAATATAGCTGAAATACGAGCTAGCTTGTTCAAACGATAACTTTTCAATCGTGCGGATAGCATCGGATTCGCTTACTTTGGCGTAACTCATATACTCCTGCACCTGACGTTCATGATAGATGACCCGTCCGACGACGGTCAGGATTTCAATACCCGCCATCGCGAGGATGATAGATATAATCATTTTCCAGCTTCGTTTTAACTCTTCGTTCGTTAACATCAGGTACTGTTTCATCGCTGATAAACCTCCCGCATCCGGTCCTGGACCGATTTTCCGTATACTTCACGCATCTCTTCTGTATCGTGTTCATCGATGATCCGACCGTCCTGCAAAAAGACAACCCGGTCAATCAAGTGTTCGATTTCGATGATTTCATGTGTCGTCATCAGGATGCCGCGTCCTTCCATGTAATGACTCGAAAAGATCCAGGCAATCTGTTCCTTCGTAAATAAATCGATTCCGGCAAACGGTTCGTCGAGTAACAAATACGGACGGTCGAGTGCAAAACCAAGCACGAGACTGAACTTCGCCTGATTTCCTTTTGACAATTCCAAAATTTTGTCGGTCGTCAGTAACTTGAACAACCCCATCAGCTCTTCGGCGACCTTTGGATTCCAGTCCGGATAATAGTCGCCCATGTAAAGAAGAGCATCCCCGATCGTCATATAGCCGGGCATCGTCTGCAGGTCTGGAACGAAGGCAATTTTGTCACGTGAGACTTCGCCATCGACGAGGACGGTTCCGGCATCAACCGGGACAAGTCCCATGATCGCTTTTAAGATCGTTGATTTCCCTTCCCCGTTTAAGCCGATCAGACAGGTGATGCTGTCCGGACGCACCGAAAAGGAGACACCTTCAAGAATCGGTTTTTTCCGACCGTATCGTTTTTTTAAGCCATGGACTTCAAGCATCGACCTTCCTCCGTTCCGTTGATTGATAGACGGTTTCGACTTTCGTGACGACTTCACCAAGCGGAATCTGAATCGCTTGGACGGCCTCGATGAACTGGGCGACGGCTTCATCGAGCATCTCCGTCCGGACTTTTTTGACGATTTCCTGATCCATCGTGATTTTACTCGGGACGTTTCGTTCTGTCGTGATCAAATTTTGTTCCTCCATCTCTTTATAGGCTTTCTGCGCTGTATTTGGATTGATTCCCAGCTGCGCGGCGATTTCCCGGCGCGATGGGATTTCCTGTCCGCACTTCAGTTCTTCCGTTGCGATTTGTTCCTTGAACCAACGGACGACTTGAAGATACACCGGGCTTCTTTGGTCAAATTGCATCAGGTCCTTGACCTCCTTCTTCCGTTCATTGTATTAAAACAGTAATACACTTTCTTTCTGTATCATACGGGTAATACAGTTGGCTGTCAATTACTTTCCAAAAAAAAAGATGCTGTCTCTAAAATAGAGACAACATCTTGAGTTCCATTACTTTTGATATTCCAAAATCGTCTGTTGAACCGGAATCCCCGACATCGGTACTGTACGTTCGACAAACAGGTACCGTTTTCCGTTGACCAAAAAGCGACGGTTCCCTAGGTACTCCACAAGTTTCCCGTCCTGCTTCAACTTTTCTTCGATTGCTTTGACGTGATCCTCGAGTGCATAAAATCGGTCGTCAAAAGTCATCGTGATGTTTTTATTTCGGAATCCGAGTAAGTAACTGAAGAAAAACCAAAACGCTGCCCCTACTGCTACCAGTGCTAACAGAAATTGCATATGTGACTCCCCCTTTTTGTATACTTTTTTATACGTATCATTTTATGTAAAGGTTCCCATTAAAATGCATATTTTTACTTTTCCGACAAAAAAACTGATTCCGGACTATTTCCGAAATCAGTTGCATCGGTTTAGTAAGGATTCGGATCTTCTTGCGGTGTATCCGGAATTTCCGTTGGTTCCGGAAACGTGTCTGGCTCCGGTTGACGGATTGGATCTTCCTGCGGTGTCTCCGGAATTTCTGACGGAGGTGTCGTCGGAATCTCGTCCGGTTGTTGATTCGGTTCGTGTTCCGGCACTTCATTCGGATTTTTCTTCATGATGAGTTCCTCCTTATGATGTAATGTAATCGCCGCCGTTGATATGAATCGTTTGACCGGTGACGTAACTGGAGTCGCGTGACGCCAGGTAGACATACGCCGGTGCGTTTTCCGACGGTTGGCCGCGTCGTTTCATCGGTGTGTCTTCCCCGTGTGCTTCCACCTTTTCTTTTGTGAACGTTGCCGGGATGAGCGGCGTCCAAATCGGACCGGGTGCAACGGCATTGACGCGAATCCCTTTTTCAATCAAGTTTGACGCCAGCGAACGCGTCAACGTCGTGATTGCCCCTTTGGTTGCCGAGTAATCGATCAGTGATGGTGCCCCGCGATACGCCGTGACGGACGATGTATTGATGATCGAATCTTCCTTGTTCAAATGCGGTAACGCAGCCTGCGTCAGATAAAACATTGAAAAGAGATTCGTTTCGAACGTCTCTTTTAACTGATCCGGTGTGATTGCCAAGAAATCGTCTTGCGGGAACTGTTTTCCGGCATTGTTGACCAGGATATTCAATTGACCAAACTCTTGAATGACCTGATCAATGATCGGTTGGGCGTTCTCCGGTTGACTGACATCTTTCGCAAGCGCCAGTGCCTTGACACCATACCCTTCAATCAATTGTTTCGTTTTTTCTGCATCCCGTCCCTCATTTAAGTACACGATGGCGACGTTTGCGCCCTCTTTGGCATAAGCAATCGCGACGGCACGCCCAATGCCGCTGTCTCCGCCCGTTATCAACGCCACTTTGCCTTTCAACTTACCTGATCCGACGTATTCCGGGTCGTCGTACACCGGTTCCGGATTCATTTCGGCTTCGATTCCGGGTTGTTGATCCTGTGTTTGTCCCCGTGCTTGTTGATGCATCTGCTCTAATTCTTCCTCACGCATATGACCCAACCCCTTTTCAATATTTAATGACTACCTTCATTAACATTCCCTTGCCATACCGCAATAAACGTTTTCCGAGAAATAATCTCAAATATTTTAAAAGCAGGTCAAATCGACTGAACATCGAATAATGGTTTCAGAGCACGTCATCCGATCGTTGATATCGCGATGAAAAGAAGGAGGTTCACCTGATGCCTGTCCGCTTACAAAAAATGAATGATGCCGAAGTAGAAAAAGGGGTACCGTTCGATTGCCAAAAACCTTTAACACACTGTTACTTCGTTGATTTCCCGAAAAAGTTCTTATTTCTTGAAGATGTTTTACAGACGACACTTGAGGAAGTGAACATCGATTTTCTCTACTTCTATATGCGGTTCCATAGATTAATGGAGGAAAATGTGACAACCCATTGCCGGAATACTCATTTAACACTCAACTATTTAGCCGACATAGACGGCGATTTGTACGTTCAGATCGATATACGCGACGTCCATGACTTGATTCATACGTTTCCCTTAATCGAATTGATCACACATAATATGGACGACCTTACGTTATTTTCGACTGCCCCAAATCTTCAAGTCGTTGCTTTAGTTGCAGACAGTTTAGGCGATTCCAGAACGTTCACAGTGGATCACCGGGACGACCGATCGGTCACACTTTTTGTGCCCGAAGTTTACGCCTGGTCCTTTTCGATCTATTCAAATGACTATACATGTCAGTCGGAGGCTCTCTCTGCACTGCTTCAAAAGATTTTTAAGCAACCGATTGAACTACTATCCGCAAACGACTGACGGTCGGATGCAGAGCATCACGTGATCTCGGAAACTAAAAGAAGAGCTGACGCTATAGTGTGCGCCAGCTCTTCTTTCTATTAAGACGTTTTCTCATTGTCCCGGAACAACCGATCCCACTTCCCTGCTTCAATCATCGTCTGCAACTGAACGGGATAGAGGGTGACCGTCGATAACTCCTCAAGCGGAATAAACCGGTACATTAATTCTTGTCCCTCCACCCCAAAAAATTCTTCAGTCATGACCGTCATCTCATGCAACACGGTTACTTCATAATAAAATCCGACTTCATGAAAAGAAATTTCATCATATGTAAAAAAGTTTTCGTGAACCGATAGAAAACGGCTGACCTCTGCCGCAAGACCCAACTCTTCTTTGATTTCGCGGATGACAGCCTCTGCTCCTGATTCCATCAAACGTATCCGTCCGCCCGGCAATGCCCAAAAATCATCCCGGACATTTCTGTGAATCAACAGATGACCTTCTTTGACGATCACTGCTGCGGCCCGGTGGTTAAACCGCTGCTGTCCCACGGTAAATTTAATATCCATCTTGTGATCTTCCTCCTTTTTGTTATCGACCCATACTTTTTCACAGTTTCCCACAATCAGAATTATGTCAAAAAACCGATAACCTGTAATAAAATTTTCGCTGGTATGACAGCATTTCAGAATTATTTAAAACGATATATTACAATACATATTAATTTCCTATATTTAAGCAATCAAACTGAAATGTTATTTTCAAAACGACCGATGCTATACTCGGTTTATCAAATTTACTACTTCGACGCAGTATTCATATACAGCCTTATACTTTAAGCAAGACAGCAACGATCTGTCACCAATCATCGACCGTCAATTGTTTTCACATCAGGAGGAACTACTACATGAAACGTATTTTAACAACCGTCACGATGAGCGCACTCGTCGTTTCAGGATTTGCCAGCACGGGTACAGGAAAAGTTGAAGCTGCAAGCTCTTCTTCTTATAAAGTCAAAGTCACGGCCGATGGATTACGTGTCCGGACCGGTCCTTCCACGAAATATAAAATCGTCGCTGGCGTCAATGCCGGACAAACCTTTAAATACTATGGTAAAAAAGGCAACTGGACGAAAATTTCGTACGGCGGTAAAAAACGCTACGTCTATTCCAGTTATGTAAAACGATATAGCACAGGCAAACAGGCTACAGCTAAAAAAGCTTCCTTCTCAACAGGTTTCCTCCGTCCGACAAGCGGACGCGTCTCGCAAGGATACGGAAGTGCAAGCGGCCGCTACGGATACACGTTCCATAACGGCATCGACATCGCAGCAGCAACAGGGACAACGGTCCGTGCGACTGCTTCCGGTAAGGTCATCAAATCTGGCTACCAAGGTGCATACGGCAACTATGTCATGATGACACATAAAGTGAATGGTTTGACCTACACAAGTGTCTATGCCCACTTGAGCAGCCGTTCGGTCTATTCAGGTCAGTCAATCGCCAAAGGAACGAAAATCGGTAACGTCGGCAGTACCGGGAACTCAACCGGTTCACACCTTCACTTCGAACTTCACCGCGGCGGTTACATCTATAGCGGATCATCAGCAGCCAACACGATCAACCCGCTCAGCGTTTTATGATTACTTCGGACACCCTCTTACGGGTGTCCGTTTTTTTAAACCTTTTTAAAAATAAGTCCCCTGAAATAAATTCATTCTAATTATTGGAAAAACTATCATAACATACTGATTGTTCTGATTTCCGAATAATTTCAAAAAAGCCCCGTTCAATCAATTCAAATCAATGAATTGGGCAAAGACAGTTCGAAAATAAATAACCTAAAATAAGGCAAAAAATAATTTCTATTCTCTATAATATAAAATAACGAAACATTATAGAAATAATATTGTAATATTTAAACATTTTTACTAATGGTACACTCATCTAAGAATTCCATAGAACAACATTACATATTACACCACCCACATGCACGGACAAGGTCCGACAGATTCAAAGGAGGATTTACTGATTTGAAAAAATTATTTACTACGCTGACGGTGTCTGCTATTGCCATCGCCGGTTTCTCGACATATGCCGTTCCAAAAGCTGATGCGGCAACGTTTTATAAGGTTAAAGTCATGAACGACGGATTGCGTGCCCGCACCGGTCCCGCGACGACATACGGCATCATCACAGGTCTTGATAAAGGCGATACATACAAATACTTGGGCCGGACCGGAAATTGGACAAAAATTCTGTACGGATCACGTAAAGTCTACGTCTCTTCTACATATGTCAAAAAATATTCTGTCACGACATCATATAAAATCAAAATCATGGTCGATAATCTCCGCGTCAGAAGCAGTTCGTCCACAAGCAGTTCCCAGGTCGGGACCGTCAACAGCGGACAAACCTTCCGTTACCTCGGTCGGACGGGAGACTGGATTAAATTCTTATATAACGGTAACAAACGATTTGTCCATGCCGATTACGTCAAAAAATATACGGTTACGAGCTTAACCAATTCGGGTGGGGCAACAAAAGCCTCAAACGATTTCATCACGCCGACCAGTGGACCGATTACGCAAGGATATGGTCAAGCAAGCGGTGTCTACGGCTATACGTTCCATAACGGAATCGATTACGGTGCCCCGAAAGGCACACCGGTTTATGCGACGGCAGCCGGGAAAGTCATCACTTCTCAATTAAAAGGTGCCTATGGCAATTATGTCATGGTCAAGCATTCGATCGACGGCGCTTCCTTCACGAGTCTCTATGCCCACATGAACAGCCGATCGGTCTCAGTCGGACAATCGGTCTCAAAAGGACAGCTTCTCGGTACGGTCGGTCAAACAGGAAATGCGTTCGGAACGCATCTTCATTTTGAACTGCATCGCGGAACATACGTCTACAGTGCGACATCGGCGGCAAGCAGCGTCAATCCGTTGAACTACCTGTAACAACTCGAACATCCCCTTATTTCTCACGAAGTAAGGGGATGTTTTGTTTTTTCAGATGTCTCATACAACCGTATAACGTCCAACGATCGCGTTTCATTCTCTTCTATCAGTGGGAAATGAAACATACGTCGATTGACCATAGACGTTTCGCATTCTATAATTCAAATAGACATTTGAATGTATCAGGAGGTATCATTATGCCGCATAATCATAATCATGAGCATCATCACACCGACAATAAAAAAGTATTACTTCTGTCCTTCATGATCATCACGCTGTTTATGATCGTCGAGGTGATCGGCGGATTTTGGACGAACAGTCTGGCTTTGTTATCGGACGCAGGACATATGCTGAGTGACTCGATTTCGCTTGCGATTGCGCTCGCCGCCTTTCACTTTTCGACCCAGAAACCGGATGCGAATAAGACGTTCGGATCAAAGCGGTTCGAAATTCTCGCGGCGATTTTCAACGGCGTCGCACTGATCGGTATTTCGCTTTATATTTTCGTCGAAGCCGTACAACGCTTTGTTAATCCACCGGCTGTCGCAACGACCGGGATGTTGATCATCAGTATACTCGGACTTCTTGTGAATCTGCTTGTAGCTTGGATCATGACGCGCGGCGGTGGCCATGAAGACAATCTGAACATGCGTGGTGCCTACTTGCATGTCTTAAGTGACATGCTCGGCTCGATCGGTGCCATCGTTGCCGCCCTGTTGATCATGTTCTTCGGCTGGGGCTGGGCAGATCCGCTCGCAAGTATCATCGTCGCGATCCTCGTTCTGCGCAGCGGCTATTATGTAACGAAAGCCGCCGTCCACGTCCTGATGGAAGGAACACCGAGCGATGTCGACATCGATCAAGTAGTTTCGACGATTCAGACAAATGAAGCGATCCTCGGTCTGCATGATCTTCATATTTGGTCGATTACGAGCGGTTACAATGCGTTATCCTGCCACGTCGTCGTCAAAGACGATATGACCGTCCGCGAATCGGAGTCAATCCGTGAACAACTCGATCACGACTTAAAACATGTCGGTATCACCCATGCGACGATTCAAGTCGAGACCGCGCAACATGACCATGAAGATCAACTTTACTGTCACGGTGAACAAAAGCCGCACGTTCACTAAGGTTGGCTGTTCTTCTAAATTAAAAGAGTAAAAGACGATGCATCCCTTTAATGGGGCATCGTCTTTTTTACTTACTGTCCATACAACGTATCGTCAGTTCTTTAACTTTGCCTGATACGCTTTCGAATAGCGGTCCGCTGCAATGATTGCATCCGCCACTTCATCGGCCGTGACATCAAAACCGCTGTGAATCGTCTCCCCTTCTGCTGTTGCCGCCTGTCCGACTTTTAATATGTCTTCCCGTGAGGCATCTTTCAGTTTAACGTCTTCCAGTGTGACCGGTAGACCAAGGTCCATATAAAAAGCGATGTACCGCTCAATCTCTTCTTGCGGATGTTCTTCCAGCGCCAGTTGCACGAGCGTCCCGAACGCAACCTTTTCACCGTGCGTCAGGTGATGGATGTCCCCGTCGAGTGCCGTGAACCCGTTATGAATGGCGTGTGCTGCCGCAAGACCACCGCTCTCAAAACCAAGACCACTGAGCAAGGTGTTCGCTTCGACGACGGCTTCGAGGGCCGGCGTAACGACCTTTGCCTGGACCGACTCATAGGCGAGGCGTCCGTGCTCAAACAGGACTTCCTCGCAGCGTTTCGCGATCGCTTCCGCCGCAATCGTCGGTCGTCCGCCGGCCATCGTCGATCCGCCGAAGGCAATGACACTCCGTACTTCGACCCAAGTTGCCAGTGCGTCGGCGATACCTGAGGCAAAGAAGCGGGCCGGTGCTTCCGAGATCAACTTCGTGTCGACCAAAACAAGATCGGGATTTTTGTTGTAGAATCGATAACTTTCAAAAATTCCGTCTTCGGAATAAATGACCGATAAGGCACTGGTCGGTGCATCGGTCGACGCGATGGTCGGAACGATGACAACCGGCAGATGCAGTTCGTCGGAGACGGCTTTGGCTGTATCCAGCGTTTTCCCGCCGCCTACACCCATGACGAACTTGACAGCGGCGTCTTTCGCTTGCGTCGCAATTCGTTCGACCTCATGTTTTGAGGCTTCTCCGCTGAAATCCGCTTTTTCGATTTTGATTCCTTCAGTTGAAAATGAAGCTTGGACACGTTCCTCGACAATCCCCCAAACGACATCATCCGCGATGACGAGGGCCACATCACCAATCGGGCTCACGTATGTACCGAGCCGATCAATGACATTTTTTCCTTGGACGTACTTTGCCGGACTAATGAAAACACGTTCTGACATGTTCAACATCCTTTCTTTTTCAATGAGACCATCAACAATGACTTACATTATATTGCTTTCCTTTTCGCCCCGTGCTCTAAACACATCGAGCCGTGAACATTAGGTGAATTGCAGAACCTGTCGTGCCAAACTCTGACGTACCAATCGTCCGTCTGTCACCAAGCGGTCATCCGGGTTCTCCCCGAACCATTCGAGACTCGCTGTTTTTGTCGTTAACGCCAGCCTGAGTTCTTCAAAGAACCTGTCGTAGTCGACGATTCCATCAAACAACGGCACCATACCGTCCCGTGAGCCGCTTGCTGCATACACATTCGCCGGTTCAAAAACGCTAAATTGATCCGTTCGCGCCACCGTTTTTAGATGAAGATGTTCAACGACGGGCTCAATCCGGCGATAGGCTGCGACCGGATCGGCACCGGATTCAGCGACATGGAGAACATCGAAATTCACACGGCAGGCCGGATGGTTGACCTCGTGCAATAACCGCTCCGTCGATTCGATTGTATCCGCCGCCGTATTCGGATGAATTTCAAGCAACACCAACTGTTTTGCCTGATCCAAGACTTTACAGATGCCGCTCAATTGATAGACAAGTCGCGCCCGTTCCGCCTCCGTTAGTTGATGGCTCGCCTTGTGGCCGGCAAAAATCCGGATCCGCCGGGTTCCGAGCCGCTGGGCGAGACGAGACAAGGCTTTCGTTTGTTCAAGCAAGACCGACAGCGCAGCGTCAAACGACAGGTAATGGCTGAGCATACTGACATGAACTCCGCTGTTTTGTAACAAGGCAAGGTCTGCTTCCTCCAGATGCTTCGCATGAACACCCCAGACATCCATCGCCTCAAACTCGTTTGCTGCGGCAAACCTCACCAATTCATCGAATGACCGTAGATGATGCCGGTAGCTGATCGTACAAAGTGCGAGTTGCATCCGTTTCCCCTTCTTTCTGTTGAAATCGGCTGAACAAATCAACAAGCTGCCGTTTGATGTCATCTTCCAGCGTCGTTTGTGCGACGAGCCATTGTTGGATATCCAGTAAATCTGTCCGGTCGCGGGTCATGCTGTATTTAATCGACCGGTGTTGAATGATGGTATATTGATTGACCAATCGCTCGATTTTGTCACACCAGTCGTCAAAATCGGACGCCACTAAATCAATTCCCAAGCGTTCATAAAAATAGGCAAAGGCGTGCTCATAGGCGTATTTGCGGATGGCGATGACAGGCAGTTGCTTTAACGCCTCCGGCAACCTTTCCGGGCTCGACGCATGGTGTAAGATGACCTGTTCGACCGCTTCCGTCAACGGATGGTGCCGCTTGAGACCACTCATGAAATAAGCGGAGACGGTTTCCGTGTCCGGCAGTTTGACCTGACTCCCGTCAAACCAAAACCCACCGGAGACGGTCGGCTGATTGACGGCCTGGAGAATCCGTGTCCGATCAAATTCTCCTTCATACCGGAAGTCCGGATCGAGCATCCGCCACCTGTCTTCATCATCCGTTGGTTCGAGCATCACGTAATGCGGAAAGACCTCGTGATGAAACTTGTTTTCCCGCTCCGGTAACCGGGCGAGGTCGAGCATGACGATGACAGACTGTTCAGGTCGTTTTGTTTTCATGAACTGTTCCAGAACGGTGAGGTTCGCTGCTTTAGAGCGGGACGGATCGTACCAGGACTGAACGGTGATTCCATACAGCAAGCGGTACCAATCGAGCATTGCTTCATGACTGATATGCGCCGCATGGTGGGACAGGACAAACTCAGACGTCAACGCAAAGTCAGCGTCCCAGATACCAAAGTAGTACGGACGATGGTCGGCGTCCGATCGTTTGATTACTTCACACACACAACTGACGAGACAGTGAACTTTAATCATCAGACGACCTCCTTTCGTGCCAACGATTGCAGCAACTGATCGACCGTCATCTGCGGCAGTTGAGCAAGCTGCTCATCAGCGAGGACATACCCGTGTTCGAGTTCCAGATGAACGAGCAATTGCAACAGCCGCATCGAATCCAGCTGCAAGTCGTCCCGAAGCCGTTCGCCTCCCATCACTGCTTGTCGCAAGGTGACCTCCAGCTGTTCCTCGACAATCTGACGAAATGACGTGTAATCAAGGAGCAGATTCATGACGTCACCCCCAGACGTACGCGACTGACTTTCCCGTTCGGCAGCTTTTCAATGGCCGGTACAAACGTCCAATCCGACGGACATTGATGGGGCGCAAGCTGTTCCCGACAATAGGTCCGCAATGCGGCTTCCTTCGCCGAGCTGACGACTTGGACACAGACGCGTTCACCCTGCAGACGGTCTGTCCGTTTGAAGACGACGGCCTCTTCGACATCATCGTGACGGAGCAACACATCCTCGACATCCGCCGGATAAACCGACAGTCCGGACACATTGATCATTTCGTCGAGACGGCTGAAGAACAGCAATTCGCCGGTACTCGTCTGCCCCATTAAATCTTTGGTTCCGATCCACTGGTCTCCTGCCTTCACTTTCAACTCAGCCGGCTCGTCGATGGTACCGGTCTGGATTGTCAGATGTGGCAACGGATAGCCGATCGCTTGAGCTGATTTCGGAGCAGGATGTAAGGCGATGCAGCCGATTTCCGAACAGCCGTACTGTTGCAAAAGATGATCCGTTACGTCCCGAATCGCTTCAAACCAGACGGTCGGCACGGTCATCCCGGAAATCATCACCGCAAACAGCCGTTGCTTAAATTGGCTGAGTAAATAGACGAGTCCCGGTCCGGCATACAAAATGGCAGTCGGACGTGCCTGACAGACGTGTAAAATATGCTTCGGTGACAGGTTTTCCAAGATAATCGGTGTCGCTCCGCGCTCAAGTGTCGCCAAGACCCCGCAAATCAATCCGAATGAATGCGACGTCGGGCAGGCAACGATGGTGCCGGTCGTCACTGTTAACGGAAAACGTTGACCATAGGCTGCCAGTTCCTCGTCAATCGAGGCCCACGTCCGATGAATGACTTTCGCGTCGCCGGTCGTGCCGGAGCTGAACTGAATCAATCCTCCCGGTCGAACCGTTGACGCTGCCAAACGGATCGGCTGTTGAAAATCGGCATACACTAAATAATCACATCCCGCTTGTTCCGCCAGACGTCTTGCCCCGGCTTCCGGCAAATCCGGATGGAGCGGTACGACCGTCCCGTGCATCTGTTTCATATAGAGACAAAACGCGATCCATGCCGCTGTGTCCTTGACGCAGACGGCAACGACGGTCTGTGCGGGATCCGTGAGCCAATTGAGTCGACAGACCGGATGATCGGTCAGCATCTGTTTCGTATAAAACGTGTCTTCAATGTATAACATGCATTTCGCTTCCTTTCGGTGTTTGGGATTGCAGAGGATTACGGACCAGATGCCGGCACTGCGTCGTGTTGAATTTCCGTGCAACGAGCGACTCCGTATAGATTGTCGGCGTATCGAGTTGTAACGTTGCCAAACGAGCCGGCGTCAGATTCAGTCCAGCGAGTATGTCGGCGGTCCAGTTAAAAAAGGTGGTCTCGTCGAGCTGATGTATCTCTTTCAGCTGATGCGACAACTCCGTCAAATGAAAGACAAACACCGTATCGACGACGAGCTCGCGTAACGCTTCGACCTGGCCCATCTCGTAGTACAGATTAGTCGTTGAGCGAAATGCCGGATGCAGCGTATCGAACGTCGGAATCTTTTCCGGACGTTCGACAAACGAGCGGACAAATTCAACGCTGTCATGAAAATCCCGCAACATCAGCCGCGTCGGCCAACCGTTCTTCAAGACCAACAAAGCATTTTGGGCATGCGCCTCCACTGCGATTCCTTCTTCAACAAGCAGCCGGAAAACCGGTTCCAGATAGACGGTCAGAAACTGTTTGAGCCAGCGCTCGCGTCCGTAGGTCTTGAACCACGGTTCCAGAAACAGAGTCTCGTTCCCTTCACGGAGAGCGAGTGCCGTCAACGGGATGACCGTTTCGTCCGGTGACACGGCCGCCAAGACATTGTCCCGGTACAAACAGCCGATTCGTCCCGACAGGTCTCCGTCTGTCGTCTCGACGACTTGACTGGCGAATTCCCGGAGTATAGTCACCGGCAGTTCTTGCGTCCGGTCGATCAACCAGTCGGACAAAACAGGTGCTGCGACAATGTTCGGAACGGTGAACGTCCGTCGCGAGGAAGTCTGCATCAAATCGAGCGGGAGCTTGATGTGCGGAACCGTCGGCGCATCCGGTTGAAAAATGGTCCGGATCGATTGGGTCGCTTGAAACAGAGGTCCGGCTTCCCCCAGATCAATGCCGCCGGACGCGCGGACATCCGCTTCGACGTGTTGCCATTGCCACGGGTGGACCGGCAGAACGTGATAACCGGTCGGATCGTCGACCGCAGAGGCCAGCTTTTCCTGCAACCGGAGATACGTCTTGCGACCAAACGTCTGCTCCATCACACCTTCCATGCGTTGTTGATGAACGATTGATACCGGGAGGGCAACAAAGTGTAACCGGAAACGTTGTCCTGCTTCCGGTCCATAGCGCGAGTGGTCGTCACGCGAAAAGCCAATCCGGGACTTAAAACACGGATGGTACGGATGCCCTTCGACCAATGCTTGTTCCAGTTGTTCGTAGGACAGATGCGTCCGCAGCTCGGGATATGTCGGACACACGTCGGCAAACTGAACCGTCTGCCTCAGTTCCAACCGCAGCGGCTCCGCGAGTTGAAAACAGTCCATGATGTGCTCAAGCGTCGGCGATTGCTCGTGATTTCTCCGCGTCAAGACGACCGTCTCGATGTCGAGCCAAACGCGGTCAAACGCTCCCCGTCTGCCGTCGACTGTCAGTTCATACGGCGGACGGACAAAACGAAACGTTGTCTGTCCCTGTCGCCGGTGTTCGATGAACGGTTCGATCCGTTCAAACAGGATGGCTTCAAGAAGTTGTTTGCAGACACGTCGTTCGTTCGTCGTTCGCATGGCGGACCTCCCGGTGTAATGGATTGTCGATTTCGATGAAGATCACCCGCTCGCCGCTGACTTCGAGTTCGTCGAGCGCATGGAGCCGTGTCAACAAGTTCGCTTTATACGGTAACGTCGGCCGTGAACGGACATATTCGAGCCAATCCTTGCCACGTCCCGATAAGATCTGAATTTTTTGATCGCACCACGTTCCGACCCACTCGAGCATCGTTGATTCCGCAAGCAAGCCGTCGCGGTCAAACCGATGGATCAGACCGGCCAAGTGATTCCAGATCATGTAATACGTCAACCGCTCCTTGATCGTCGTTTCGTCGTAGAACAATTCCGGTGCGTCTGCCAGTGAGGCTTCGAGGTGGATTAGCTGGTTTTTGTTCGAACGGGCGAGATAATACCCCTGATTATCGCGAAACTGGTAGCTGACAGGACGTCCGTGTTCAAACCGGATCAGACTGTTTTGCTGGTGCGCTTCGAGCGCAATCCCGTAGTGTTCATACAACTCGACCAAGGTCCCGAGTGTCAGTTCGATATACGTCTCGAACCAGTCCCGGGCCGCTTGAGGCAGCGATTGATCCGCTCGCTTTGACTTCAAGACGAGCGATGCTAGGACGGACTGTTCTTGATCGAGCGGTTCCTGAACGAGTGCCGCGACGTTGATTGCATCTCCTTGGGCTTCGCGGTAGATGACTTCAAAACCGGACTCGTCTGCACCGGTCTGAACCGTTGCGTATGCCGGATCATGGGTAATCGAAAAGCCGTCCGGAAACGAAATTTGTTCGGCGAGACGCCGCATGACGAGTCCCGCAGTCAGTTCATGCCGTTTATTGACGCGACGCGAATTGGTGACCTGGACCGGAATCGAAAACTTCAGCATATGCGACCGATCCGCTTGCAGGATCGTCCGGATTGAAGATGTCGCGAAGTACGTCGGACCCAGTCGGCCGAGATGGCGAAGTTCGTTCGTCGCGATCAACTGTTGCACAGTCGGTTGCAACAAAAGATGTTGCGCCTGCAAAGGATGCGCGGGTAACAGGCGTTCTGACGCTGACAGTGCTACTGCTGATCCGAGTTGCTTCCGCATCTGTTCGCTGATCCGTTGATTCGTCGCACTGGCTTCCGTCAGCAGGGATTCATCAACCGCAAAATAATCGAGTTGGAACCCGTTCCTGAATTCCGGTGCATACGCGACTTGCTCCCAGTCATGCATTCCGACCCGGCTTTTCGGTGTCGGGTGGAACCAATGTCCGAACCGGACCGTCTGCTCGTGTTCAAGAAACGTCTCAGGGCAAATCGGCTCATTCAGCTCATGCGCGATGACGTGACACATACACCGGTGACTGTCGAGGACCCGGTACAATAAATCTGTTACGCCGGGAGCATGCCGTTGCAGATGTTGGCAACAGGCAATGATGAAGGTCAATGGTGCTTCCTCCGTCCATCCGCAGCTCGTTTGCCGGTAAATCCGTCCGATTTCGTGACGCCCGATCCTTGAACGGCGTCGGATTTCTAGGACATAGATGATCCCGACGTCGATCCGGCAGGCCGTCTCACCGAACCAGATGTTCTCCTCATCTGTTGGAATGAACCACTCGATCATGTCGACTTCACGGAGGTAGCTGTTGCCGAAAGCTTGGAGCGTTGCATGGGTTGCAATCTCTTCAGTTCGTTCTGTACGTGTCGTCATGACTGTCACACTCCTTCTAACAATTGATAATCATTCTCACTGTCAAAAAAGAGAAAAACGGGTTTCCCCGTTCTTTCTCCTGCTCTTCATCTGGTCATTTCAATAAGACGTCTTCAAGTTCTGTTAATCCTTTTTGGCGTTCGATTGGATCCCAGAAGCCCCACGTCGTCGACAATTGGTGGACTTGATTTTTTTTGACTGCTGTCAGCCCTTTCCAGACCTTTCCGTTCGTCACTTCATCGTAGTACGGTCCACTGTTGAAGTACGACAGATCAATGATGTGGTCGGGATTATATTTCGCCAGTCCTTCGATCGAAATGTTTTCCCCGAAGTCTTTTGGGAGACCTTTCGTCGGTGTCAGCCCGATATCATCAAACAACAGCGAGTTCGTCGCGTGGTTCGTCAGACCGTAGACCCGAATATCTTTTTTGTTGACCGAGACCGCCATGAAGGTCTCGTCCTTGACGTTTTCCTTGATCTGTTGACCGATGTCTTTTGCTTCTTTCGCCAAGTCATCGATGACTGCTTGTCCTTCTTCTTTCTTGTTGACCGCTTCCGCGACTTTCAGGTGATCTTCTTTCCAGTCACCACCCACCTCGACGGCGACTGTCGGGATCGTTTTCGCCAGTTTGTCATACAGCGGTTTGTACCGGTCACTGATGATCAACAAGTCCGGATCCAGTTTGACGATTTCTTCCGGATTGATTTCGTCCGCGTACGGCAATGCCTTTGTCCCTTTGAGTTCTTTCGTCAAGTGTGGTGGAAACTCATTATCGTATGCCATCACCGCATACGGTTTGACGCCGACGGAGACGAGCGATCCTTCCCACGAGACGTGCGACAGGACAACCACTTTTTTCGGATCATTCGGAACTTCTGTCTTTCCAAAAATATGTTCAACAGTGTGGACGGCAGCTGCTTTTTTTGTCGGTTGTTCGCTGGCCTCGCCTCCACAGGCGGCTAATACAACACACGTCGCGAGGACGGATGTGACACTGATGATTTTTTTCATGTGGTTCTTTTCCCCTCTCACTCTCGTTCTTCATTAGTAATGATAATCATTATCACTAAAGAGCAACATGGACGAACCAATCAACTTTCATGGACAAATCAAGCGTGGTTCATTTTCAATATAGTCTAACAATTGCTTCAGCATGTGGGTGCGTCCGAGTGGTCCCCAAGGATCCCAATCAACGCTGTCCGGATAATAGACTTGATGGCGCCTGACCGCCTGCAAGGTCTGCCATGTCGATTCTTGCTGAATCCGCTCGACATCAACCGGTTGACTCCATAAGATCAACAGGTTTTCGGGATCAACTCGTTGTAACGTCTCCAGCGTGACAATCTCATAAATGGCTTCAGGTAATCCCGGTGCCGGTTTCAGACCCAAATCATGAAATAAAAAATCAAGCATCGTATGTTGCTTCATCCCGTATAAACGCACCTCGTCCGGTCGAATCCAGACGACAGCCCATGTTCCGGTCTTGTTCCACGCCAAACGTTCCTTGACCGTTTGTTCGAGCGCTGTAATCTGCGCGACGATCGGCTCGAGCCGGTCTTCCCGATTCGTCGCTACGGCAATCAGTCGGAGATATTCACTCCAGCAGGTTTGATGCGGCAGTTCAAGGACATGGTCAGCCGGCAACCAGCTGATATCCTGTCCCTTCTCTAAACTCGGTGTCTTGATAATCAAATCCAGTGCCGTCGTCTCGAACCATTCCCGCTGAAGCGGTTGATTCGCGTCGTACAACCGGGTTCCGTCCAGTCCGGTCAAAAACACGGGTAATCCGCTTGCTCCGTATTCCGTCGGATAACTCGGTGCCAAAATCGGTTGCAGACCAAGTGCCAACAGATGATCCTGCAACAAGAGGCGGCTGGCAATGCCGATCCGGGGCGTAATCCGTTGTAAAAAATGGGTCGGCGACAGACCGGTCCGTTTTTTGAAGAGGCGGCTGAAGTAAAATTCGTCCTGCAGCCCCACTTTTTGTGCGATTTGCGCCAACGTCATCTCGTGTGAAGCGAGCATCCACTCTTTTGCCGTGCGAATCCGCAGTTGCGTCACATATTCTTTTGGTGTGGCGTGATACCGCTCTTTGAACAGCCGGTTAAATGTCGGTACCGACATTCCGAGATCAAGCGCCAGCTCATGGACGGACCTTTTCATCGACAAGTCCTTCAGCCACGAAGCGACCACTTCCTCAAACACATGATTCTCCTGTTCGCGGTTCAATGTCTCAAGCAGTTGATACAGAATTCGTAGTTGAGTCAACCCTTCCTGTTCCGAAGTCGGGCTGACATGCAGTTGCCGTAACCAGTCATGCAGGATGTCTGCATCTTGCCGATACAGGGCACACCGGTGTCCCGTCAACGTCAGGTGGTAGAACAAACAAGTCTCTTTTGCAGCCGGCAATACTTCGTCGATTTGTTCGATCCAGACGGCATCGCCCGGGTATAACCGGTGCCGGTTGCTGTATAAAAATCCGCTCCCTGCAACAACGATAACCAGTCCCGGCTTGACTGATCGCCGATCGCCTTCAAGCAACCAGTGCTTCTTGATTGGTAACGGTTTGATCTGTAACTCCATCCTGCCCACTCCCTAAAAAAACATTTGACAAAAAATTGGTCTTCGATGTACGTTTAATCGCGTTGATAATGAATCTGATTCTCAATTAAAAAGGAGAGACGTCTATGACTACATCCGTTCGACCACGCTCAATCCTGACGATTGTTGCTCTCACGGTTGGACTGCTCACGCTACTAAGTACACTGTCCTTGTTTTACGGTGCCGTGCCGATTTCCCGGGCGACCGTCCTTGCCTCGTTTCATTCCTTTGACGCCGGTAATCTGCAGCATCAACTCGTTCAAGAAGTCCGGCTTCCGCGTCTGATTTGCGCCGGGCTTGTCGGTATTGCTTTGGCGCTGTCGGGGACGATGATGCAAGGGTTGACCCGGAATGCGCTGGCTGACCCCTCCCTGCTTGGCATCACCCACGGAGCAGGACTTGGAGTCGCCTTGTCGCTGGCCTTTGTCTCGGAGCATTCATTTGTGACTTCGCTTGCCTTTTCGTTTGGTGGCGCCGCACTTGGGACAGCTGTCATTTTGCTGATCACAGTATTTGCCCGCGGACGCTTTTCACCGGTCACGTTGACCGTAGCCGGTTCGGCACTGAGTGCTTTATTCAGCGCTCTGTCGACCGGCATCACCCTGTTTCACCAAGTCGCCCAAGATCTCAGCTTTTGGTATGCCGGCGGGTTATCCGGGGCAAAATGGGCGCACGTGTTGGTCTTGCTTCCGGTCGTCCTGCTTGGACTCCTCATTTCCTTACATATCGCCCGCAGCATGACAGTCCTCTCGCTCGGAGAAGATGTTGCGACCGGGCTGGGGTCCTCGTTGACGAAAGTCCGGCTGCTTGGATTTTGCAGCATCGTCCTGCTTGCCGGTGTTGCCGTGTCGGTCGCCGGTGTCATCGGCTTTGTCGGCTTGATCATTCCCCATATCAGTCGCTTTTTAGTCGGGACGAACTATTACCTGTTGCTGCCGGTCAGCGCCCTGCTCGGCATGACGTTGTTGATTGCTTCCGACCTGCTGGCACGAATGATCAATCCGCCGTTCGAAACTCCGCTTGGAGCTGTCACCGCCCTGGTCGGAGTACCCTACTTCCTTTATCTCGCCCGCCGAAAGGAGTTGTCCGTCTGATGGATGTCTGGCATGCGGTAAAACAGGCGCGATTGACGCTGTTTTGTTTATGTAGTCTGCTCATTTTGACATTTGTGTACAGTCTGTCGACCGGGATTCTTCCCGTTTCGTTTAGCGCGATCGGCCGAACGTTGATCGGACAAGGAACGGAATCTGAACGGCTGATTCTCATCGATCTCCGGTTACCGCGGATGTTACTCGCATTGTTGATCGGTGCCGGACTAGCAGTGTCCGGGACACTACTTCAAGGGATGTCACGCAATGCCCTCGCCGATCCCGGCATTCTCGGAATCAATGCCGGTGCCGGATTGTTCGTTGTCTTGACACTGTTTTTCTTTCGCTCCGCTACACATCAACTTCCGATTCTGCCGTTCGTCGCTTTTGTCGGTGCGACGCTTGTCGCCTGGACGATTTACCGATTAGCGGGAAAAGCGGTCCAACCGGGACGTCTGTTGTTGATCGGCGTCGGAATCAACGCCCTGTGCGGCGCCCTCCTGATCATTTTTCAGTTGAAGATGGATCCGCGCGATTTTCAGCAGGCGACGGTCTGGTTGACCGGAAGCATCTGGCAGGCGGATTGGTCATCCGTTTTGACGCTTGCACCCTGGATCGTCTGTTTGGTGCCGCTTGCCTTTTTACACAGCCGGCCGTTGAATCTGTTGCAACTGAGCGGCTCGCTCCCGCAAACGTTAGGACTCCGAGTCGAACAGACACGGAAACGGATCTTATTGATCGCTGCCGCACTTGCCGGTTCCTGCGTCGCTGCCGGTGGCGGAATTTCCTTTATCGGTCTGCTCGCCCCGCACATTGCCCGGCGTCTTGTCGGACCGAACCATTACAGTCTGATTCCGGTCGCTGCCCTGCTCGGCAGCCTGCTGGTGTTGCTCGCAGACTTGATCGGGAAAAACCTGCTTGCTCCGGCCGACATTCCGGTCGGGATTGTCATCGCAATCCTTGGCGCACCTTATTTCATCGTGTTATTGTTCCGAAAATAAAGGCAGACCGATTCGCCGCAAGTGGACGGATCGGTCTTTTTCTCAGCGTTTGCCTTTTTGACCCAGAACATCGTAATACTGCTGGTCACTTCCTAAAATGAACGACGGCACCGGTTGACCACGACGTGCACGGTGACCTGCAAGATGGACGTCACTCGTCTCCCACGCTTTCCAGTCCTGTTCCGACTCCCAGCGAATCAGTACGATGACTTCTTCTTCGCCCCGCGTCCGCTTTTTTTGCAGGACACTGAGATCGATGAAGCCGGGTTGTTGTTCGATGATGCCTTCGCCTGCGAATCGTTCAATCATCGACTCCGCATGACCGGTTTCCACCCGAATTGTTTTAAGTTGGATGAACAGAAAAACCACTCCCTTTTAATTGATAATGAATCTCATTTGCAACAATACTATATCATCGTTCCTCCTCCTTTTGTCAATACCATTCCAATTTGTTTCCATCGATGATGATGTGACAGACAGCAAAAAAGCTGCTTCGATTCAAGATCGAAACAGCTTAACATCCATAGGATTAATATCTTTGCTCAAGCAACGCGTGACTGTTCCGGCCGGTAGGCTTTTTTCCGCCCGAATAATCCGCCTAAGATGGCTCCGATGATGGCCGGAACGACCCAACCGAGTCCGACGGAGAAGAACGGCAACACGTTTTCAAAAACGCGCAAGACCGGTCCGACCGGTGCTTCTGCCACTTTCAGTCCATCAAACAAACTGACGGCAAACGTCATCCACATCGCTCCCTGGTAGACCGCCGGTTTTCCTTTAAAAACGGAATGCAGGAACGTCAGGAAAATCAGACAGATTGCCAGTGGATAAAGCGTCAGCAGAACCGGTTTTGAAATCGCGATCAACTGGGTCAGACCGATGTTGGCAACGAGCGCGCTGAAGATCGACAGTCCAATCGTCCACTTGACGTACGAAATCTTTGGTAACAATAGCGCGAAGAACGAGGCGCAGGCCGTAATCAGACCGACACTCGTCGTCAGACATGCGACCGTAATCATCAGACCGAGTAAAATCGAGCCGTATGCGCCGAAGTAATAGTCGGACACCGCTGAGAGGATTTCCGCTCCGTTCGTCAGCGGACCAATTTTGGAGACACTGGAAGCCCCCATGAAGGCAAGGGCCGAATACGTGATGGCAAGTAAACTCGCCGCAATCAGGGCTGCTTTCGAACAAATAATGAGCAATTGTTTTTTCGACGTGACCCCTTTTTCCTTGATTGCCGAGATGATGATAATACCGAAGACAAACGCTCCGAGGGCATCCAGTGTCAAATAGCCTTCCTGGAAACCATTAAAAAAAGCGTTGTGCTGATACGTCGTCAAAGGATTCTGAAAACTTCCGATTGGCTTAATGACGGCAACGAGAATCAACAGCCCGATGAATGTAATCTTGATCGGTGTCAAAATTTTCCCGACGACATCCACGATTTTTGTCGGATTCAGCGACAACAGGCAGGCAAGCGTATAAAACAGAATCGAAAAAATCAGCAACGGTGTCGACGATGCGCCTTCCCCGAAAAATGGTTTGATCCCGATTTCATAGGAAACGGTTCCAGCGCGCGGAATCGCAAAAAATGGACCAATCGCTAAGTACAAGATGATGGCAAAGACAAGACCGAAGACCGGGTGGACCCGCGACGCCATCGCCCGTAAATCCGCTTCTCCGGAATAAGCAAACGCTAAGATCGCAAGCAGCGGTAAGCCGACGCCTGTAACCAGGAACCCGGCATTGGCAATCCAGACATTTTCTCCCGCCATTTGTCCGAGCATCGGTGGAAAAATCAGATTGCCTGCTCCGAAAAACAAGGCAAACAGCATCATACCGATGACGACGATAAAGGATGTTGGAACTGTTTTAGACATAAGAAACCCCCACGATTTAATTACGACCTGATTCATGTTTTATCAACGAATCAGGTACTTCGTTCGAAAGGATAACACAGGTCTGTGACCTCGTGCCAGGAGTTTATCTGGTGAATATTCTGACATTTCTCAAAAAACCTTGCTGTTTCACTCTTTTCTTAAAAAATGACTGCTGATGCGCTTGAACGATGTAATCGGTAACATAAGTTCATCTGACTAAGTTCAGAAAAGAGGAATCTTTTGTCTCTGATTCCCGTATGGATAATTGTGGTATATTTGGTTGATAGGAGGGGTTTTATGAAACGATTGTTGATTGGCATGACGTTAGCAAGTCTGCTCGCCGGCTGTTCCAACACACCGGAAGCCGAAAAAACAAAACCACCGGGACTGACATTCAAGCAGGATGAACAGACGATAAAAATCATTCCGCTTTACGATGCATATCAGTCATATGTCGATGCAACGCTCAAAGAGCCGACCGAGAACGGTGCCCTGTTTGAAAAACACGTTTTAGACGTGAAAGATAAGTGGATTGAGAAGGAAAAACTGACACCTACCTATCAGGACAGACGCATTTTAGAAATTCCTACCGACAATGCAGAAGAACTGAACAAAACGATTGCCTATTAAAAAAAACATCAGGATTCCATTCATCAACAGATTAAAAAAAGCCTTCAGACCTCAATCAAAGCACTGCCAAGAACAGATAAGCTGACAGTCTTCGTCGCGCCTTATGAGATTCATAATGCGGCTGATATTCAACGTCACGGCGGTGCTACCGGTTTTGCCTCCGGGACAAACATGTTCACCCTTTACTTAGCAAAAGATTTTTCAAAAGACACACTGGCGAATACCATCGCCCACGAATACCACCATACTGTCGCTTTTGAAAGCAACACTCATGACTCGGTGTTCAACGGTATCCTTTTGGAAGGTGAAGCGGACATGTTTGCTGCGCAGGTCTATCCAAAAGGGAAATCGGAAGCGACCGAACCGTTTCTCGATCATACGCTGGAAAATCTGTTGACACAGATCAACAACCATAACGTGAATGCGTACGATTTACGATACGGCAACTATGACAAAGACATTCCGCCGCTTGCTCAATATACGCTCGGCTATATGATCATGACGGACTTCATCCAGAAAAATCCTGATGTTCCCGTTGCCAAGTGGACCAAGATGCCGACAACTGATATTTTGGAGAAAACCGGCTATGCGAAGAAGTTGACGATCCGTTAGGCAAAATTCCGATAAACTGATGCTAAAAAAACCACGGATCGCGTGTCTTTGAAACAGACATACGAACCGTGGTTTTTGATATTATCATCCGAACACTTATTTAAAGGCAGGAATCGCCGTTTCGTCATAATTGTCCTCGAGGAACTTTTTGACTTTCGGACTTGTCATTGCTTTCGCAAGCTTTTGAATCGCTTCTGAATCCTGATTGTCCTTCCGGGCAACGAGCGTGATCGCAAAGTCATTTTCGACGCCTTCCGTCACAAGGGCATCTTTCTTCGGAGTCAGACCGAGCGGTGAAGCATAGGCCGGCGTCATGATGACCGCATCCGCATCATCATAAAGGCGGGCGAGCATCAGCAAATCCACTTCCTTGAACTTAAAGTTACGTTTGTTTTCCGTGATGTCTTTCATCGTGTAGTACGGACCGGTTTTCTTTTTCAACTTGATCGCATCATGCTGTGCGAGCAGAGCGAGCGACCGGTCGATGTTCGAGACGTCATTTGCGACGGCAATAACAGCACCTTTCGGCAATTGGTCCATCTTTTTATACTCTTTTGAGTACAAACCGTAGTTCGCAAAGTAAATCGGTTGAATCGGAACAAGATTGGCTTTGTTGTTGCGGTTGAACTCTTCCATGTACGGGACGTGTTGGAAGAAGTTCGCATCGACTTCTTTTGCTGCGAGGGCACTGTTCGGCTGCACGTTGTCACTGAGGACAACGACTTCCAGATTAACGCCCTCTTTTTTGAGTTCCGGTTTAACGAGATCGAGAATTTCCGTCATCGGTTTGATCAGTGACGCGACTTTTAACGTCTCTGTTTTTGACGCCGATTCTTGTTCATCCTTTTTATCGGCGTTGCCGCATCCGGCTAAGGCCAACACAAAAACGCTGAGTAATACCATGATTTTTTTCATCTTGAATTCCTACTTTCGGTTAACGTTTATCGAGCAAGCGTGCTACGGTCGTCCCGGTAAATTGAATCAATTGCACCAGGATGACCATAATCAAAATCATATAGAGCATCAATTCCGTCTGAAACTGTTGGTAACCGTATCGGACAGCAAAGTCGCCGATTCCTCCGCCCCCGACAACCCCCATGATCGTCGAATACGAAATGAAGCTGACGATCGACGTCGTCAGTCCAAGCACAAGACCGGACCGGGCTTCAACGAATAAAAACTTCAGGACGACTTCACGTGTCGAAGCCCCCATCGAGACGGCGGCCTCGACGACACCTTTCGGCACTTCAAGCAGCGACTGTTCGACGAGCCGTGAATAATGGGCGATCGCAATGACAGCAAGCGGGACGGTCGCTGCTGCCGTTCCGATCGCCGTCCCGATGATGAACCGCGTAAACGGAATCAGGAAGACAATGAGCAATAAAAACGGAAACGAGCGGATCGTGTTGACAAGTAAATTCAAACTTGAAAAGACGAACCGGTTCGACAGCAACTGCCCTTTACGTGACAGATAGAGCCAGGTTCCGAGCGGTAAACCAACGAGAACTGCCGCGAGAATCGAAATTCCGACCATCACGAACGTTTGTCCGATCGCCAGTCTGATTTCCGCCGCATATTCGAGCACGATATCAGGCATGTGAATCCCTCCGCTCCGTCAATTGGGTCAGGAACCAACCGGCATCACTCGTAATTTCCGTGATTCCCGCCGGTTCGGTCGCGATCGTCGTTTCAATCCGCCCGTCTGCCATGATCGTGACCCGGTTGCAAATGCTTTGAATCACCTGCATCTCATGACTGACAAGTACGATCGTCACCCCGAGTGTCTGATTGATATCCTGCAACACGCGTAAGATTTCCGACGTCGTACTCGGATCGAGCGAAGACGTCGGTTCGTCACACAGCAAAACGCGCGGGCGGTTGGCGAGCGCCCGGGCAATCGCCACACGCTGCTTCTGCCCTCCGCTCAGTTCGGACGGATACTTCCGGGCAAAGGATTCCAGTCCGACAAACCGGAGACACTCCTGAATCCGGTCCGCCCGCTCTCGTTTTTTGACACGGGCGAGTTCAAGTGAAACACCAATGTTTTGTTCGACCGTCTTGTTTTCGATCAGATTAAAGTCTTGAAAAATCATCCCGATATTTTGCCGGGTCTGCCGCAGCTGTCGGTTCGACAGGTTTGTTAAATCCATTCCGTCAAATTCGACCCGCCCGGTATCCGGCCGTTCGAGCAGGTTCATCAGCCGGAGTAACGTCGATTTCCCGGCACCGCTCGCACCGATGATGCCATGCATCTCGCCCTGTTCAATCGAGAGGGCGACGGACTGGATGACCGGTTGTCCGGAAAAACTTTTACTGACATTCTGTAATGAAATCATCTGACACCCTCCCTTGCAACGTGTTTCATTTTACCGTAAGCTATCTGTTTTTGTCATGTCGTGTGCTTTTTTTCTTTCCCGCGTCACTTCTCTAATTAAGTAAATCATTCAGAAAGTAAAACAGAAAAACCCTGAACGTAAAGTCCAGGGTCGTATTTCCAGCATTCAATAGCTTTGATTATCCTTCATACTTCTTGACGATCGTCGCAATTCCTTGGCCGCCCCCGATGCAAAGTGTCGCGAGACCATGGCTTTCTCCGGTCCGTAACATCTCGTGGATCAACGTCACCATGATCCGTGTTCCACTGGCGCCGATCGGGTGACCGAGCGCAATCGCCCCGCCGTTTCGGTTCAACTTTGCCGGATCAAACTGGAGTTCTGCGTCAACTGCAAGCGATTGGGCAGCAAACGCTTCGTTCGCCTCGATGACGTCGATGGCATCCAGTTCGAGACCCGCTTTTCGTAACGCCTGTCCGACGGCCTTGACGGGACCGATTCCCATAATGCTCGGGTCAACACCGGACGTACCGTTCGCAACGATTTCGACAAGTGGTGTCAGGCCGAGTTCTTTCGCCTTCCGGGCCGACATGACGACGACTGCTGCCGCTCCGTCATTGATACCCGATGCATTGCCGGCTGTCACTGTACCGCCTTTTTTGAAGGCCGGACGCAAGCGGGCAAGTGATTCCGCTGTCGTTCCGGCACGCGGGAACTCGTCTTGTGCAAACACGACCGGTTCGCCTTTGCGCTGCGGAATCTCGACTGGTGTAATTTCCGCTTGGAACCGGTCCGCTTCGATGGCCTGTCCCGCTTTTTGTTGACTTGACGCTGCGAACTGATCCTGTGCTTCACGGGAAATCGTATATTGCTCGGCTAAGTTTTCCGCCGTGATTCCCATATGATAGTCATTGAAGGCACATTCGAGTCCGTCTTTGATGATCGTATCGACAAGCGGCTGGTCTCCCATCCGTAAGCCGGTCCGGGCACCGCTTAACACGTACGGTGCCTGACTCATGTTTTCCATCCCGCCGGCGACGATGATGTCGGCCTCGCCGGACTTGATAGCTTGGAACGCGAGGTGAATCGCCTTCAGCCCGGAGCCGCAGACTTTATTGATCGTCATGGCCGGAACCGTTTCCGGAAGACCTGCGAGGAGACTCGCCTGACGGGCCGGATTTTGTCCGAGTCCCGCCTGAAGAACGTTGCCCATGATGACCTCCTCGACGAGGTCCGGTGCGACATTCGCTTGTTCGAGCGCCGCTTGGATGACCGTTGCGCCGAGCTTCGTTGCCGGGACATCCTTTAAACTGCCGTTAAAACTGCCGATTGCCGTTCGTGTCGCGCTGACGATGACAACTTGCTCGCTCATGCTGATTTCCCCCTTATTGAATCGTATAACCGCCGTCTAAGACATTGGCCTGTCCCGTAATCCCTTTTGCTTTGCGGCTTGCGAGGAATAACGCATAATCGGCGATTTCCTCGACGGCAAGCAATCGTTTTTGCGGAACGAGCGGATAGATGACGTCTTCGAGGACTTTTTCCAATTCGACCTGTCGTGTTTTCGCGAGATCCGCCATCTGATTGCGAACGAGCGGTGTATCGACGTACCCCGGACATAAGGCGTTGACTGTGATGCCGTGTTCCGCCCCTTCCAGTGCCGCGACTTTCGTCAGACCGAGCAGACCGTGTTTTGCCGAGTTATAGGCCGCTTTTCCGGCAAAGCCGATCAAGCCGTTGATCGATGCCATGTTGATGATCCGGCCGTATCCTTGCTCCTTCATGAGCGGAAACGCATGTTTAATCGCAATGAACGGAGCCGTCAGCATGATTTTAATCATCAGTTCGAACTTCTCTGTCGGGAAGTCTTCGATTGGTGAGACGTGCTGTAAACCGGCATTATTGATCAGGACATCAAGTCGGCCGTACCGCTTGATTGTCTCGGCAAAAACTGACTGAACTTGCGCTTCATCCGTCACGTTCAACGTCAGTCCGATGACATCATGTCCCGCTCCCTGTAACGACTTCGCTGCTTTTTCAGCTGCTTCCGTATTGACGTCCGTAATGACGACCTTCGCGCCTGCCTCTGCGAAGGCTGTCGAGATTTCAAGCCCGATCCCGCTTCCTGCTCCCGTCACAAGGACGATATCTCCATTGACCATTCGACTCACTCCCCTATGCTGATGCGTTCAAGTTCCGGACTGACAGTGAAGTCCGCTTCCGTCACGTTGCGGATGTCTTCGACTGTGAGTCCGTCCAATGTCTCAATCAAGACCATCCCGGCTTCCGTGAAATCAAAGACCGCTTTATCCGTGATCAACCGGTTGACGACTTGACTGCCGGTCAACGGTAACGTACAACGTGTCTTGACCTTCGACTCGCCGTACTTATTGACGTGTTCCATGATGATGACAACCCGTTTCGCGCCGTTGACGAGATCCATTGCCCCGCCCATTCCCTTGACCATCTTGCCGGGAATCATCCAGTTCGCGAGGTCACCGTTTTCGGCGACCTCCATCCCGCCTAGAATCGCAAGATCAATGTGACCACCGCGGATCATCGCAAACGATTCGGCACTGTCGAAATAGGACGCGCCTTTTTGTGCCGTAACCGTCTCTTTGCCGGCATTGATTTCGTCGGCGTCGACTTCATGTTCGAGCGGATACGGTCCGATGCCGAGCAACCCGTTTTCCGATTGCAGCATGACGTGGACATCATCCGGAATCGCATTGGCGATTAGTGTCGGAATCCCGATTCCGAGATTGACGTACATGCCGTCCTCGATTTCCTGCAGCGCGCGGTTGATAATGATTTCTCTTGACGTTGCCATAGTATCTCCCCCTTATGCTTCCCGGAATGTCCGGCGTTCGATGCGTTTTTCGTAGTCCGTCCCGACGATGATGCGCTGGACGTAAACGGCCGGTGTATGGATTTCATTTGGATCGAGTTCACCGACTTCAACCAGTTCTTCGACTTCGACGATCGTCACTTTGCCGGCTGTCGCGACGAGCGGATTGAAGTTCCGCGATGTTTTCCGGAAAACGAGATTACCGAGCTTGTCCGCTTTCCAGGCTTTGACGAGCGCAAAATCACCGACGATCCCTTCTTCGAGCAGATAGGTTTTCCCGTCGAACTCTTTTTGTTCCTTGCCTTCCGCAATCGGTGTCCCGACGCCAGTTGGTGTATAAAAGCCGGGAATGCCCGCTCCGCCGGCCCGGATCCGTTCTGCCAGTGTCCCCTGCGGCACGAGATCGACCTCAATCTCTCCGCTTAAGTACTGTTGCTCAAACGTCTTGTTTTCCCCGACGTAGGACGAGACCATCTTTTTGATTTGACGTGATTGTAATAAGATGCCGAGTCCGAAGTCATCGACGCCACAGTTGTTGCTGACGACCGTCAAGTCCTTGACCCCTTTTTCCTGCAAGGCAGCAATCGATTTCTCCGGAATCCCGCATAAACCGAATCCCCCGACGACGAGTGTCGCCCCGTCAAAAATATCAGCTGTCGCTTCTGTAAATGAATCGTAGATTTTCCCCTGTTGCATCGTTCATTTCCCCCTTTTTTAAACCCAAATGCTTAATAAAGACCTGTCAGATTGTAAAGTCCGATCATCAGGAAGACCGTCACTGTCTTTAAAATCGTAATCATAAAGATGTCACGGTACGACTGACGGTGCGTCAAGCCGGTGACGGCAAGCAACGTGATGACGGCTCCGTTGTGCGGTAACGTATCCATGCCGCCGGACGCCATCGAGATGACCCGGTGCATGACTTCCGGCGGGACGCCGCCTGACGTGATCGCTTGTGTATATTTATCCGACATCGCACTGAGCGCGATGCCCATTCCGCCGGACGCAGAACCGGTTACCCCGGCAAGTGCCGTCGTCGTGACCGCTCCGTTGACGAGCGGATCGGTGAACGTCGATGAAATCCCGTTCGAGACCGTCTTGAAGCCCGGTAAAGCGGCGATGACACCGCCGAATCCGTACTCGGCTCCGGTATTCATGACAGCAAGTAAGGCACCACCGATACTGAGGTTCAATCCGGCCTGGAAGTTCGTCCGGACTTTTTTGAAGTCATACAGCATCGCGGAGATAATCCCGATGATCAAGGCCATTTGGACGGACCAGATGGCAAGAACGGCCGGCGTCTCGATTTTCCCGAATGCTTCAAGACCGATCGCGGCGAAATCAAAACCTTCCGGATACCATGCCGGAATCGCGAGCGTAAAGTATTTGTTCATGACAGCGACTAAAATCAACGGCACAAATGCCAGGACTTGGCGGTAAACCGGTTGTTGTGCCGTCTCGAGCGTCAGTTCCGGTTCATTTTTCAATTCCATCTGCGGAGCCGTACTGGCTGCCGTCGCTTCAAATCCGGCATACCCTTCCCCAGCTTGATGAGCTTTACGTTTACGGGATTCAAGATAGAACATCCCGACCGTCAGGATGATCAAGCCGCCGATTGATCCCATGATTGGTGCCGCATAGATATCCGTTTTAAAGAACGTCGTCGGAATGACGTTCTGGATTTGCGGTGTCCCCGGCAAGGCATCCATCGTAAACGTAAACGCACCAAGGGCAATCGTTCCCGGAATCAAGCGTTTCGGGATATTCGCTTCGCGGAACAAGTTCGCTGCGAACGGATAGACGGCAAAGACGACGACGAACAGGCTGACACCGCTATACGTCAAAATCGCGCCAAGCAACACGATGGCAAGAATCGCCCGTTTCGCTCCGATCATCCGAATGATCGACTTCGCGATCGATTCAGCGATTCCTGACATTTCGACGACTTTCCCGAAAATCGCTCCGAGCAGGAAGACCGGGAAGTAGGCTTTAATGAATCCCACCATTTTTTCCATGAAGATGTTGGAGAAGAACGGCAAGACCCAATCCGGATTCGTCAGTAAGACAGCGAACAGAGCACAGATCGGAGCAAATAAGATGACTGAAAAGCCACGGTACGCTACGAACATTAATAAAGATAAGGCAAGAAGAATGATAATCAGTTCCATGATGGATCTCCTTTAAAATTTAGTAAGCGCTTTCAATTGCTTCTTCATCATTTAACAATTGAATCACCGGATGGTCAATCAAAAACCCTAAACCTATAAGTACAGCTTATAGGTTCTATAACTTCACATTATAGACACATTTATTTTTTGATGTCTTTTTCGGAAATCTTTTGACCAGATGGAGGACTATTTGACGTCAATAGCGTATTCTAAACGGTAGAACGATTTGTCAAACGAAAGCAAGGTGCCTGAATTTGAAAACCATTTTGTATGATCTTCTCCATAACCTGACCCTATTGATGAGCGGTTTTTACCTGCTCGGAAAGCTGTCACCGCATCCGATTACCGTCGATTCCAAACGCTCAGTCCGCATTTTGTACGGAATCAGCCTGAGTATCTTATCTTGGTTGCTGATGCAACTGACGATTGAGCCCGTTCCCGGTGTTTTAGTCGACTTGCGGCACATTCCTGTCATCGTTGCCGCTTATTTTGCCGGTCCGTTGCCGACGATGATTGTGACAAGTGTCATCATTCTTTACCGGTTCAGCATTAATCTGAACAGCTCAGCGTATGCGGCAGCACTGTTCATCATCCTGATTGCTGTCGGGACGTCGCTTCTCGTCAAGTGGTTGCCGATCTATTCCAAGCGGACCTTTACAATGGTCACTGTCTATGCGACTGTCCTGCATGGAATCGTTTTGATATTTGTCTTAGCTGACACGGGTCTCCTCTTCGATATCCTCAGTGTCGTCCTGCCCGCTTCCTTCATCAGCAGTTGGCTTGCACTCGTCATCATCCGTGACATCCGTTTGACGAAACAGTCGATGCGGACATGGCAACAAACGGCACAACGTGATTTTTTGACCGGCTTACATAATTTCCGTGCGTTTACGGATCATTTTGATGATTTAAAGCAACAAACGATTTTACAGCAACATGAAGTAGCGTTGATTACGATCGATATCGATCATTTCAAACATGTCAATGATACGTTCGGTCACGAAGCCGGTGACGAGGTCCTGCGTCAATTCGCCTCCCGTTTGCGGGACGGTGTGACGGATGCCGGATTCATCTCCCGTAACGGGGGTGAGGAATTTTCCATTCTCGTCGAACAGTTGACGGATGCAAAAGTCCTGGCGCTGGCTGAACAGTTGCGGGAACGGATTGCGACGTCTCCGTTTCAATTGTCGAATGGGACGCAACTGCCGTTGACAGCTTCGTTCGGAGTCGCACTTTTCCCGAAATCAACATCAGAGATTCAGCAACTTGTGACGGATGCGGACGTCGCACTTTATCATTCCAAACAAAACGGACGCAACCGGGTGACACTTTTTACACGCGAACTCGAAGTAGCTGTGACTCATTCTGTCGATTAGGGATGGACGAATCCGGAAAAATCGGCTACGTTTGATGATGAGGAAGGTGATTCATCATGAAATTAACAAAAGGACCTTACATTATCATTGGTCTGCTGCTCGGACTGCTCTTCGGCTTCATCGGGGATAATTTTTACCTGTATGTCTCCGCCGGGATTTTAGTCGGAGCGATGCTCGAAGGGTACGTTGCCTGGCAACAACGAAAAGAACGAAACAAATCCAATCATTCCTAAGGAGGAATTAAGATGGGCTTCAGTGAACTGTTCGTCTCGACACTTGCGTATATCGGAGTGGCTACACTTTTACTTGCTATCGGCGTCGTCCTGTTTGAAGTGACGACCAAATCAAAAGAGATGGAGCTAATCCGTCAAGGAAAAAAAGCGGCCGTTTATGCATTCGGCGGACGAATCCTTGGTCTTGCGATCGTTCTCTACTCCAGTATCACGAACTCGGTCAGCATCCTCGATATGGTCTTATGGGGAGCTTTAGCAATCGTCTTCCAAATCGTCCTGTTCTATTTGGCAGACTTGATCATTCCGCGGATCAGTATGACGAAAGAAATCGATGCCAATAATGAAGCCGTTGGTTTATTATTGCTGTTTCTTTCAATTTCGATTGGTCTGATCATCGCCGGTTCCCTTACATACTAAAAAAAGCGCCAACAATCCGCTCGTGGATTGTCGGCGCTTTTCATTTTTCCAAATCTTCGAGTTCTTTTTGCGAACGGGGATAGCCGTTCGCCTGCCACTCCGCCCGGTAAATCGAATCGAGTTTCGTCAATCCGACTTCATCCGGATCTTTGTCGGCATCTGGACTTGAGTCCTGATCGAGATGCGTTAAATACTCTTTTAGCGGATCCGTATTTTTTTGCTCTTTGTTCTTCAATAAAAGAAGACCCGCCCCCGCCAATACACTTGCTCCGAACACATACCGTTTTCGTAACCGCATCGGTTTCCCTTCTTTCTCTCAAAACGCCAGTTAGACAAGTCCACCTCCATCCCGTAAATCAGGATGAGCCAGCTGTCTGACTTGTCCTTGCTCGACCGTCAGGACGTGATCCGGTTGCCGCTCAAAATAGCCGGTTTCGAGCACTCCCGTCAAACTTTTCAGTTCCCGGGCAAAGTGAGGGACATCCTGGACCCGCTTGAGATCGACATCCAAAATCAGATGCCCCCCGTTCGTCACGAATGGTTCTCCATCCTGCTCCCGTAGCGTCACATCGACATGCTTATCCTGCAAAAAACGTTCGACATACGGTCTCGCAAACGCATCGATTTCAACCGGTAACGGACCGCTCAGGTGATGGACGAACTTCGAGGCGTCCGCTAAGTAGAGCACTTCCCGGCTCATCAAAGCAACGACTTTTTCACGGAACAGCGCTCCACCACCGCCCTTGAGCACCCGGAACTGCGCATCGATCTGATCGATGCCGTCGATGACAAGATCGATATGCGTCGCTTCCTCGAGTGACAGCAACGGAATGTTTAATCGTTTGGCTTGTTCCGCTGTCTCGGCTGATGTCGCCACTCCCTGCACCTGACCGCCTGCTTCGACCCACTTACCAAGGACATCGATGAAACTCCGGGTCGTCGAACCTGTCCCAAGACCAAGAATCATTCCGTTCTTAACATGCTTGATGGCGGCTTCCGCCAACACCCTTTTATCCTGTTCGTACATCCGCACCCCTCCTTCGTTAGTTATCTATTCCCGATTGCTGGCGACTTCAATCGATGAGTCCAGCCGTCTCTTGTAAGTACATTTCAATCGCCGACAGGAGCGGTTCAAGTGCCTGTTGCCAAAAAGTAATTGAGTCCGGTTCGCCGTCTACATACTGCTCAATCAGCTCCTCGATTGTCGCCTGTCCCGATGCGCGTAACAACGGTTCGAATTGTCCGGTGAACGCCTCATTTGATTGCTTGACCTCCGTATATAAGTGATTGCTCAGTAAGTAACCGACCGTGTAGGGAATATTGTAGAACGGCTTTTCTGTATCATAGAAATGACCGACAAAAATCCATTTGTACGGATCCGGTTCCGTCAGTACATCGCCGTAAAAGCGGGCATCTTCCTCCCGCATCAGTTCAGCAATCCGGTCGCTTGAAACCGGCCCCTGCCGTCGCTCCGAATAAAAACGTTGTTCAAACCGGAACATGTTCGGAATGGTTCCGACGTATTTTAAGCCTTCGCTGATTTTGATTTCAAGCATCGCCAGTTTTTCTTCGCTCGCCGATTGTTCGATCACGGCGTCAAGGACCAGGTTTTCCATGAATGTCGAAGCCGTCTCGGCACTGCTCGTCCCTTTAATCTGATCAAGGAACGGCAAATCGTGCAACAGCAAATTATGGTACGCGTGACCCAGTTCATGGGCAAGCGTAACGACATCCGGATACGCTTCACGGTACGTCATGAAGATCCGGCTTTCTTTAGCGACCGGGAACGAGGCACAGAAACCGCCTTCTGCTTTAGACGGCCGGTTTTCCGCATCGATCCAGCCTTTTTCAAACACGGTTTTCGTAAAGTTTGCCAACCGCGGATGGAGCCGGTCAAATTGATGCAGAATGATCGATTGCGCCTCAATATAGGAAACATAACCGCGCGAGGTGAAGGTATTCGCCTCTAAATCATGCCATTCCGGTTCCGTGACATGTGCCAGACGCAATTTTCGTTCGTAATAAGACTGGAACAGCGGACGATTTTGATCAATCGCCGCAAGCATCGCTTTAATTGTCGTCCGTTGCATCCGGTTTTGTTCACACAGTTCCGTTAACGGGTCCTCCCATCCGCGTTTTGTGTAAACTTGCAACCGAAATCCGGCAATCCGGTTCAAAATCATCGCAAAGTCGTCACGTTCAGCAGCACACGTCTTTGCGAAAACTGTCGCCGCCGCTTGCCGGTCGTTGCGTGTTGCCCCATGAAAAGCCTGATGCAGGGCGTGTCCGATTGTGACTTCTTCTTCTTCAAGCGGAATCCGTAAACCGGTCAAACGCTGTTCATACAACTGTTCCCATCCGGAAAAACCGTCGATTGCCAGTGCCTGAATCAATTGTTCCTGTTCAGCCGACAGACGCCGTTCCATGATGGCGCGGCGTTCCGTCAGATAATAAGACGGCGTGTCCGATTGCAGCGTTTCCCATTCTGCTTCGGACAGTTTCCGCAATCGTTCCTCGAAGACCGTTTCACCCATCCGGAGACTCGCCTGCAATATCTCGGTCTGCTCAAGCAGCCGGCCCACTTCATGACGTGAAACATCTTCCGCGTACAGACAATACACAAAATCAGCCAGTTCTTCGACGTGGCATTTGATTCGCTCAAGATTCGTCAAATAAGAAGACACAGGAGGTTGGTCGGTTTGAAGCTGATCCAATTCCCGTTGTAACCTGTTAATCGTCTGTCCCACGTTTCCAATCGAATACAGTTTTTCGAGCTGCCAACGGGATGTCGTGATCGCCATTGTTTTTCCCCCTTTAATCCTGTCCTTTCATTTCCTTCGGCTTCCCTTCCCGCGAGACCTGCCAGTCCACTCCTTTACCGGCAAAAAACATCCTTCCGCGAGCGGAAGGATGTGTGAACCGAAACATTTAGATGACGAAGAAATAGACACAAAGGAAATGCGCTAAGCTGCCGAGCAGGACGAATACATGGAAAATCTCGTGAAAACCGAGGTGTTTGAACGAAAGCACACGCGGTTTTAAGCCGTAGATAATGCCACCGATCGTGTAAAAAATCCCGCCGAGGAACAGTAAACCGATTCCGACCGGCGACAGAACTTCTGCGAGCGGTGTGATCGCAAAGACCATGATCCAGCCCATTCCGATGTACAGCGTCGTCGACAACCAGCGCGGACTGTTGAACCAGACGAGTTTAAAGGTGATACCGAAGACCGCAATCAGCATGACGATACTGAACAATACCCAGCCGGTCGGTCCGTTCAGACTGATCAGACAAAACGGGGCATACGAGCCGGCAATCAGCAGATAAATCATCGAATGATCAAGACGTCTCCACGTCGCAATGGCCCGGTCACTCGCAAGTACCATATGATATGTCGCCGAGACTGCGTACAAGGCAATCATACTGACACCAAAGATGATCGCCGCGACAATCGGTAGTCCGGCTCCCCGCTCCAGTGACGCTTTGATGACCAAGGCGAGCAATCCGATAAAGGCGAAGACGGCTCCGCCAAGGTGGGTCAGACCATTGATCGGTTCTCTCATATACGTTTTCATAATTTCCCTCCATTTTTATGTAGTTTTAAATACTACATGGCGTTATATGAACATTCTATCATACACTAGAGAAATAGGAAGTCATTCCGCATTATTTTTTTGGAGGTATTTTCATGACACAGTCAGAACACCCGAAACCATCACTCGATCGCCAGTTGGAGTTAACGGATATCCCGAACATCGATCTCTACATGGACCAAGTCATTCAATTGTTTGAACGGACGTTTGAAGAGACGACGCGAACCGAAGGCGAAACGATTTTAACGAAGACGATGATTAACAACTACGCCAAGAAAAAATTGTTTTTCCCGGTCACGAATAAAAAATATACGAAAAACCATCTGATCTTAATCAGTTTGATCTACCAATTGAAAGGAACGTTCTCCATCAATGACATCAAAACGATTTTGACGGACTTGAATACCGGTGTTACGGAACAAACAATTGATTTGGAAGATTTTTATCAAACGTATCTCGATGCGACAGCGGTCAATCAGACCTTGTTCGAGGAGCAGCAGCCTCCGACGGATGACTTGGATCATCTCGAACAGTTGCAACTGATTTTATCGCTCGCCCATATGAGCAACTTGTACCGCCGGGCAGCCGAACGATTGATTGACCGATTAGAAAAGTAACCGTCTTTCTTTTGTGTGTCATGGTAAAATAGGGGAAAAAGGATGAGGTGCAGGAAATGGAACTCGAACAACGTTTTTTACAACGTTTAGATGAAACAGGACATTATTTCGTCACTTACCAGGATGGTATTTTAATCGAACTTGCTTTTGATGCTGTCGTCGGCCGACATCCCGCACCTTTTCCGGAGTTGGAGAAGACGGCTCGGTTTTTGGAAGAGCATCTCCGCTCCCACCAGACACAAGCGTTATTGCTTGCTTCAAAAATTCAGGCATACGACATGGAACCGGCTGAACGGATTGCTCCGATGATGTCAATCTATAGTTTTTTTGCAACACATCGGCTCGTCCATCCGCTCAATGCTTATTCCACCGCTTTATTGATCAGCCGCTTACAGCCGACGGATGTCCAACTTGAGCGGACCGTCTCGTTATACCGCCTTTGCAAAACCTCACACCGGTTCATCGTCTCTCCCCTGCTGATCTCGTTTCTGTTTTTAAACAGTCTCCGCCGGGGCGAGTTATCAACAATCCATGATCAGATCGAATCGCTGTATGACATGTTGAAAAAGCGGTTCGGGCGGTCTCAGCAAACGTATGTCACGGCACTCTTATTTGCCTTATTACCGGACGAGGACCATCACCTCTATCTCGGTCAGCTCGTCCAGTCCCGGAACGCTTACCGTAAACACGGGATTCCACTGTCGTTTCATGCGTTGCTTGCGCTACTCGGTCAACCGGAAGTACACCGCGCGGCACTTGAACAGATATCAGACCGTTTGCGGCAAAATCCTCACTTTAAATACCGGAAGGATTTAATTTTCCTGACGGCGGTCCGGCTGTATCTTGCGGATCATCCGACGTTGCACCAATTGTTTGCTCCGTACAGCCCGGCTGACTGGACGAATTCGACTGATTTCATTCCCGTTTTCCTGTTCCCGGTCGACTTGACGGATACCTCCCATGCGACAGACGGCGGAATGGCGGACGGTGGATTTGACGGCGGCGATGGCGGTGGCGGTGGCGATTGAACTCGCCCATCCAGTGCCTGTTTCCGTATAAAATTTTCTAAAAAAACAAAACGCGGCTGACTCAAAAAAGAATCACTCGTTCTTTCATGCCCTTTCCTCAGGCAAGACACAAGCCAGTTTTCCTGCCTCATTTAGGCAGGAAATCGGGTCTTGTTTGTCTCTGACAGCGCAAAAATGCGCTTTTTCCTGTAGGAGTTGCGTGAAGCGAGTGATTCTTTTTTTTACGAAATCAGGGTGGCAGATTATCATTCCGCCACCCTGATCTTTGTAGAGAGTGACTTTTGAGTCAGACCCATTGGTATAAATTCCGGCACAAGTGCCCGATTATTTTTGTTGATCGTCTGCATCAGACGGTGTCACATCGCCGTCTTCATCGGCTTCGTGAGACAAATCAGGTGCTTCGTCAGATGATGGTTCAGAATCCGGTTGATCTGTTGATTCTGAGTCCGCTGACTTCTTGTCTTGATTGTCGGACTGCGGCTCTTTTTCGTGGTGCTCGGATTTTGAATCCGACTCGTTTTGTGCTGCTGTACCGGATTGATCACGACCTGCGATATCGTCGTTTGTCATGCGATTTCCCGATGTAATCGGATCCGTTTCTTTTTCGTGTTGCTCTGACATGGTAACATCCCCCTCGAATCATGATGATTAAAGTATTCCCTTACGAGAGACGGTTAAACATCCTGGGTATGCGTGATCTTTGCAAAATCGGCAATCAAGTTCGTGATCGGTTGCGGATGATGCAGATAATGTCCTTGTACATACAGGGGATTTCCCACCGCAACGATATGCTGGAACTGAGCGCTTGTTTCGACTTCCTGAATGACAAGCGAAATTCCAAGTGCCTGTGTCAACGAATAAACAGACTGGACCATCGACTGTTCGAGCTGGTTTTGAACGAGACGCCGTGTAAAGATCGGATCCAACTTAACGGATTGGACCGGTAAACGGAGCAAGGAATTGAGCGAAGCATAATGACTCCCAAAATGGTCGACACTCAGTCGATAACCTGCCCGGCGTAACATTTCCAGACGCTCGATGGCTTTCCGTTTTCCGATTTGTAAGACTTCTTCCCGGATTTCAAGCACAATCCGCTCTTTCTTGAAGGATGCACAGTTTGCGAACTGTAACAGATCGGCAAGCATCGCATCCGATTTGAATTGACTGGCGGAGAGATTAATCGAAATTGTCACGGGACGTCCCAATTCTGTCTCTAACCGGACACTATCCGAAATCGCCTGTGCAATCGTAAAGTGACCGATTTGACTAAACTTCCCTGTCCGTTCCGCAATCGGAATGAAATCGGCTGGACTGACGAATCCTAAGACCGGATGATTCCAGCGGAGTAGTGCTTCGACGGCAACCGTCTGTCCCAGTTTGGCATTTAAAATCCGTTGATAATACAATTCGAACTGACCACGTTCCAATGCTTGCTCCAATTCCTGTTCCAATACACGGTTAAACGGATGTTGTTCGACCTCGCGTTGCTGATCGACAAATGATATACCCGCTTTTCCGTCCAGTTTGACCTGTTGCATCAGGGCTTCTGCTGCATAGACCTGTGTCTGGCGGTTCATGTGATCGCCCGTTAACAGACTGACACCTGACGAAGCCGTCAAACGAATCGGTTCGTCCGCAAGGTTATTGATTGGCTCCTCAATCGTCTGAATGATGGATTCAGCGAATGTCCGGCCTTGATCTGTAAAATCAGCTTGTTCCAGAGGTGCGAGAACAATGAACTCGTTCCCCTCCATCCGTCCGACGACGTGTTCCGGAATCGCGACATACTTTAAGCGTGACGCAATTTCCTGAAGCACCTGATTTCCAATCCGGTATCCGTACTTCGCATTAATCGCATGAAAGTTATCGAGATTGAGGACCATCAAAAAGGTCGGCTGGCTCGAGACACTCGAAATCAATCGGTTCATATATCGTTCGTTATAGACATCTGTCAATGCATCTTTGATGACATAGGTCTCGACGCTGATTGATTTACTGATGATGTTCGCGTAATTTTCAATCATCTCTAATTCGGTTTTACTGAATTCGTACGGTTGATCATCAAAAGCGCATAACGTCCCGATTTTCTCGTTATTGGCATTTTTAATCGCGACGCCAAGAAAACTGCCGTTACCCAGTGTTTGGGTGACCGGATGATGACTTGTCATTGGATTCGTCAATAATTCATTAATTTGAATCTTACCGTCTGTTTCATCGATGACGAGTTTACAGAGGACATGTTGGAAGATGTGTGTCGTTCCCTCTCCAATCAGTTCCTTTCCATGATTGATTGCCTTGACGATAAAGTTACTGTTTGAGTCATTTAATGCGAAAAACAGTGTATTGACTCCGATTTTTTCACTCAATTGATTTAAGATATCTTCGACAAGCGGGTGTAAGGCTTCATATCGCATTTGCGAGTTATCCACGGTCCCGTCCCTCCTTTCTTCGTTAGTCCTCTGTCATTTCAGTCGAAAATTGAAGCGTAAACGTACTGCCTTTTCCTTCTTCTGACTGCACGGCAATCGATCCGCCATGATCCATGACAATCATCCGGCAGATCGCTAAACCAAGACCGGTTCCGCCAATTTTCCGCGTGTCCGAGTTATCAGCCCGGTAAAATTTATCAAATACAAATGGTAGTGCTTTTTCCGGAATTCCGATTCCTTCATCTTCAACCGTCAAGACCATGTGTGATCCCTTCATGTGCCCTCGAACTTGAATCGTTCCTCCGTCCGGTGAATATTTGATGGCATTCATGATCAAGTTCGTGAAGAGCTGTTTCATCTTCTCTTCGCTCGCCGTCATCTGATAATCGCCCGCTTCAAACAGAACCCGAATCCGGTGTTTACTGCTCGCAAGCTCGAACATCGGTCGCATCTCATATACCAATCGTTTAAGGTCCAGCCGTTTTTTGACGGTGCCTTGTGAGACATCCTCACCTTTTTGGATTTCCAGAATATCATCAATCAGCTCTGCCAAACGAACGGTCTCGGAGTGGATCGTCTCGAGGTATTTTTTTTGACGCGGACCATCGAGTGAACGACGCATCAACAGTTCCGTAAAGCCCATAATCGACGAGAGCGGTGTTCTTAATTCATGCGAAACAATCGAGACGAACTCCGACTGTTTCAAATCCAGTTCTTTTTCTTTCGTGACATCTCGCAAGACGAGCATCATTCCCCACTCGACATTGGCGATGGCGATTCGTTCGGCATAGGCATTCAGCAACAGATTCCCGCGAAAAGCCGATAGTTCAATCGTCTCTCCGGGAATCTCCCCGTTCATCAATTGACCGATATAGTCATGCAGCGCATCCGGCTGATCAACGTGTTCGAATAAGGAAGTCGCCCGTTCGTACGCATGGCGGAAGCCTTGAGATTGACTGACGAGCTTTGGCGGGAACATGTTCAACAATGCCTGATTGGCATAAATCTGTTCCCCGCTGCTTTCGATATATAAGACCGCTTCCCGAATCGAATCGAGTAATTGATACGTTTTGATTTTTTCATGCTCCATTTGATGGAACAACAGGTGACGTTCAAGCGTCATCCCGAGTTTACGTGACAAATCCAAAATATCCCCGACCTGTTCCAAGTTGAACTGCTCGAATGGATGTTTGAGATAGATGACACCGACGACACCGCCATTGCTTGGTGACTGGACAGGAATCGCCGATTCATACATGTTTTCTGCTACAGGGAGCTGAACCGATTTTCGCATGACAAAAGCACGGCGTAACACAGAATATTGATCCAAATCTTTTTCGATCAATTCAATGTCTTCCACCCCTTGCGTCACAAGGTGACTCAATTGTTCACGGCGATATAACAGGATGGCCCCCGCCTCAAGATTGATGAGTTTCAGCAACTTAACGAGTAATGTCTCACATGCTGACTCGACGTTTTGGGTTGCCAATGCTTCCATGATTTCGTTGCGGTGTTTCAATTTATGTTCAACTTCCGCCAAATCCTGTGTCAGTTGACCGATCCGTTGACGGTCGGTCGTCTGTAACGTCTTGACTGGAAATGGACTGGTCTTCAGACGATACGGTCTCGTCTTCTTTTCAGGACGATATCGTACGATTTTTTTCAATGGGCTTCCTCCTTCCGATTCATGCATTCATGTTTAAAATTATAACACGAGATTTTAATTTTTCGTCGCTCATTCGACTTAAGAACGTGCTGCCGTTTCTGCCAACAAACGTTTAAATGCCTGTTCGAACGCAACATCTTCCTGACGCGTCCGTTTTTTGGGTCCCTTCGTCCGTCCACCTGCCCGCCGGATTTCTTGACCGACATGTCGTGTATGTAGAAGAAAATCTATGTTTTCGTTTGTAAAAATCCGACCATTCTGATCGACGGCTCGTCCATTGCGTGCGAGGGCGAGGGCAGCCAGACCGTAATCCTGGGTCACAACGATGTCTCCCGGCGCCATCCGGTTGACGATGGCAAAGTCGACGGCGTCCGCTCCTTGACCAATCGTGATCGTCGTCGCCCCTTCCCGATTAAACTGATGTGCTGTATCACAGACTAAAAAAACCTCGTATCCTTTGCTCAATCGAATCGTCAAATCGACGACCGGACAACCGTCTGCATCAATCCATATTTTCATATCACGTCACTCCTTCCTTTACTTCGCTTTCATTAAGTGTCCGTGACGACCGGAATCACTGTCAAGTCCATCACTCGAAGTTGACCGTAACTGCCGTAGAACCGACAATAGAAAGGAAAGGATGTGCCGAATTGAAACCTGCAACATTTACCTCATTTTTATCCTTACTAAAGAAAAGTGAACCACCGGTCGGACTGCTGTCAGCTGCCGTGACGGTTTCAATCATTCAGGCACTCGCTGCTTTGATGATTCCCTGGTTTTTGAAATCCCTGATCGACAACTTCTCCATCGATCAGGTCACACCGGGCTTGGTCGCCCTCTTCATCACGGTCTTCATCGTCCAGATGATCAGCAATGCTTTTTCCATCTACTGGCTGCAAGTCGCCGGGCAACGGATTGTCGCCAACTTGCGGACGATGTTGTGGAAACACTTGCTAGCTTTACCCATTCCGTTCTATGACGAAACGAAGTCAGGCGAACTCGTCTCACGTCTCAACAACGATGCGACGACCTTACAACAATTATTATCGGAGCAACTCGTTCGTCTGTTGACCTCAATCGTCTCGATTGTCGGTGCGATTACGATTTTATTTTTCCTCGACTGGCAAATGACGCTCGTCATGGTCATCGCCGTCCCGTTGACATTATTGATCATCATTCCGCTCGTTCGGAAACTGCATCAGATTTCACGGGAGACGCAAAAAGAGCTCGCCGGCTTATCGGGATTTTTTGCAGAGATGCTCGGTGAAGTCCGCTTGGTCAAATCACAGGCGACAGAAACCTATGAAATGGAACGCGGAAAAACGCGGATTGAACATCTGTTTGGCTTCGGTGTCAAAGAAGGGAAGATTCAGGCAATCTTACTGCCCGTCTTCAACGTCGCCCTGACCTCGATGTTGATTGTCATCATCAGTTTCGGTGCTTACCGCGTCTCGACGAATCAGATTACAGCGGGCGAACTCGTCGCCTTTTCGTTATATCTGTTTCAAATCATGACGCCGCTCGTGACGATGACCGAGTTCGTCTCGAAATTACAAAAAGCGCGCGGGGCAACGGAACGGATTTCGGAACTGCTCGAAGAACGACCGGAACAGGACGGTACCCGACAGGTTGAGCGTCCGTTCGCAGCCGTTCACTTTAATCATTTGTCGTTCGGCTATGACGACACGACACTGTTGCACGACGTCACCTTCTCCTTGCCGCGTGGTCAAACCACGGCAATCGTCGGTCCGAGCGGCTCCGGTAAATCGACCTTGTTCGCTCTGCTCGAACGCTTTTATCTGCCGACGAACGGTCAAATCGAGCTCGGTCCTCATGCAATTGATCAGTTTGAACTGGCCAGCTGGCGTAATGCGATCGGTTATGTCGCCCAGGACTCACCCGTCTTGTCGGGAACAATCCGCGACAATCTGTTATACGGCTTGACGCAAGATGTCACGGAACAACAAATCCGCGACGCCGCCGAGATGGCGAATGCCGATGAATTCATTTCTTCGTTTACACTCGGATATGACACGGAAATTGGCGAACGCGGTGTTAAACTGTCCGGCGGTCAACGGCAACGGATTGCGATTGCCCGCGCCCTCCTGCGGGATCCGGAATTGTTATTGCTCGACGAAGCAACTTCGAGCCTTGACTCGGAATCGGAACGGGTCGTCCAGGAAGCGCTCGAACGCCTGATGGAAGGACGGACGACATTCGTCATTGCCCATCGCTTAGCGACGGTCCGTCACGCCGATCAAATCGTCGTCCTCGAACAGGGACGTGTTTCCGGTATCGGGACACATGATACCCTCGTTGAGACAAATGTTTTGTATAATAAACTCGTAACGCAACAATTCATCGGTCACACCGAAACGACCAGGGGGAGTAACACATGACAAAAACAATTGGTTTCATCGGACTCGGCGTCATGGGGCAAGGCATGGTCCGCAACTTGTTAAAAGCCGGTTTTTCCGTCAAAGGTTATAACCGGACGAAAGAAAAAGGCTTGCCGCTCGAACAGGACGGCGCTGTGATCGTCGATACGATTCAGGAAGCCGTGACGGATGTCGATGTCGTCATCTCGATTGTCGGCTATCCGCAGGACGTCGAACAGATTTACTTGGCGGACGACGGGATTTTAGCATCCGCTAACCCAGGGACAATCGTCATCGACATGACGACATCGAGTCCTGCGCTCGCCATCCGGATTGCCGAACAGGCTGCTCAAAACGGTCTTTCTGCGCTTGATGCACCGGTCACGGGCGGCGATCTCGGAGCAAAAAACGGGACGCTCGCGATTCTCGCCGGCGGCGACGAAAAAGCATTTAACACGGTTCAACCGTTATTTGAAGCAATGGGAAAATCAATCGCCCGTTTCGGAGGTCCGGGACAAGGACAATCGGCCAAGCTCGCCAATCAGATTGCGATTGCCGGATCGATGATCGGGACAGCCGAGATGTTGCTGTTCGTCACGAAATCGGGAATCGATCCGACACAGTTCGTCGAGACGATCAAAAGCGGCTCCGCCGGCAGCTGGTCACTTGAAAACCTGATTCCGCGTGTCATTGCGGAAAACTATTCGCCGGGCTTCTTCGTCAAACATTTCATCAAAGACATGAACCTGGCGCTCGAACGGGCCGAAGAGATGGGGATTGCAACACCGGGACTTGCGCTCGTCAAAGACTTATATGACGAGCTGGCAGCATCCGGTCATGCCGAATCCGGGACACAGGCCCTCTACTTGTTGTTAAAAGAGAAAACACCGTCCCGTTAAAGGATTAAAAACAACAAAAACGAGTCTGACGCTTCCGCACAGGGGGAAGTCAGACTCGTTTTTTTACGCTGAACGCGTTGCTGTCTGTTGCTCTTTTTTTAATTGTTCATAGAAGTGCGCCATCGTCGTATCAAAATACGGCGTCAGCAGAACAACTCCGACGGTACTGAGCAGCGCAAGAATCCCCCAAAGGATGAAACTGAGATAAAGTTTCGCCAGCCGCCACTTATGCCCATGCATCATCCGGCGGCTTTCACCAAGGACCTGTATAAACGACAGATCCGGTCGGTCGACCAATAAAAACGGCACCAATCGGTACATCAGATAAAAGTAAATTGCCGGAAGGATCAAAAAAGAACCGATGTAAACGAGTAACGTTACCAGTGTATAGGCTGCCATCGTCTTCAGGTAGAAACGGATCGACGCAAACCCTTCAAATAACGTCCCGATACCGGCTGATTCTCCGCGGACGAATCGTAAGTAGGCAATTGTCCGTCCAAGCGTGACGGGGGACAGCACAATCGTCACGACGATGTTCAAGGCGACGAACCGTAACATGCTGTCGAGATTATCCTGGTCAAACGACATCCGGCTGGCAGCAAGTGCAAAGATGACGAAGTAGATGATTGAGATGCTGAGCGCTGTCAGCCACTTCCCTTTTAATGTCGCAAGTGCAGCTTGTTTGTACTGTAAATTTGTCATAATGAACTCCTTTATCTTTCAACATTCCTGTTTTAGTGTACCGTAGTCTGCTTTGAAAAAATAGCAATCATCTCCTCACAAGGCTGAAGATGTGACGATTTTTGGACAGCTTTGACGATTGGTTTCCTTTCTCTTCTTAAAAAGAGCGACGCAACCGAAACCACTTTTTCTTCACCCGCTTCCTCAGACGAGACACAAGCCAGTTTCCCTGCCTTTGAAGGCAGGAAAACGGGTCTTGTTTGTCTCTGACAGCGCAAAGAATTGCGCTTTTTCCTGTAGGAGTCTCGTGAATGAAATGGTTTCTCCAAAATAAAAAAAAGAGGAACAGATTCAAATCTGCCCTCTTTTCTCATAAGGTTAACTGTTACGCCAACGAATAACTTTGATTAACGTGCCAGCAATTGTTTTAACGCTGTGACCTTCTCCGGATCGACTTGACCGTCGACGAGGACAGCGGATCCGACATGTAACTCGGTTGCGTTCGTTGCATTAAGTAATTCTTCCGCCCGCTCAACTGTGATACCGGAACCCGGCAAGACAATCAGGTCCGGATGCTGTTCGATCAGTTCGGCGATAACAGCCTGACCTTCCAGTGCCGTCGGTTGTGCCCCGGACGTCAAAATCCGGTCGACTTCCGGAAAATCAGCCAGGACTTCCGCCGCTTCCAGGATGTCCCGACTACTGTCGATGGCCCGGTGGAACGTCAACGACAAGTCGCCTTTATGTTTAATAATCCGTCCGAGGAATCCTTCATCGACACGACCGTCCGGCGTCAAGGATCCGACGACGATGCCCGCTGCTCCGAGTTCCCGGACTAAATCGATATCGGTGATAATCGTTTCCTGATCGGCTTTCGAATAGACAAACGATTTGCTGTGCGGACGCACGAGGACGTGGACCGGAATCTCGACCGAGGACAAGACTTGCCGGATCAAGCCGTAACTCGGTGTCAGCCCGCCTTCCGATAAGGCGGATACGAGTTCCAACCGGTCAGCTCCCGCCCGCTCGGCTGCTGTTGCTTCTTCGACTGTTGCTGCAATGATTTCTAACATGATACATCCCTCCCGCCCTAGTGTATCACGAGACGACTGTCCAATTCACCCGTTCGTTGAACAGTTTCATTTCCCATGACGGCGGATAGGTCGAGGGACTGAGGACGATTTTAGCCCGCCGGAATTCGGCGACTTTGTACTTCCGGTTTCCTTCAAACTCGTCACATGCCAAAAAGGCATACACGTCCTTCGTCCGTCCGATGATCGCTTTTTGAATCAGGGACGATTCGATGTCATCGCTGACGAATCCCCGCTCGATTTCGGCGCCGTCAAATGTCAAAAACGATGCATCAAAGGCGTAAGCATCAAGCGCTTGTAACACTTCGACACCGACCGTCTGTCCGAATGAATCGACGGTTCCGCCGAGCAAGCGAATTTCACCATGAAACGGTCCGGTTTCCCGGCATTGTTCCAGATGACTGGCAATCGATAAAGAATTCGTCACGATGGTCGCTCCCCCACTGAGGTACGGCAACAGATGTTCGACCGGTTCCCCTTTTCCTAAAAAGATGCAGGAATAGTCACTGAGCCAACCTTTGGCATACCGGGCCAGGCGCCGTGATAATTGGTCTGTCCGTCGTGAAATCGACGACTCTTGTTTTCCGCCGTGATAGATTGCCCCACCATACACCCGCTTCAGTTGCCGTTCCCGTTCGAGTTCCTCAAGATAGCGCCGGACCGTCTCACCGGAGACGTCTAAACGATCGATCAAATCTTTCGTCATGACTTTCCCTTCTTCTTCGAGCCATTGCATGATTTGTGATTTCCGTTCCTCTCCTAATAACGACACATGACCTTCCCCCTTCACAGACAAGTACTACTTCTAGTGTAGCGAACGTCTGTAAAGGTCTTGTAAATCCGGTGTAAAAAAACGTGTAATTCCTATGAAATGTTGTTGAATTCGTTCATTTTTCAGATTAACAAGATATTCACAAAAAAAACCGGATCCTCCTGTCCTTCTTTTATAGAAGAACAACAGCATCCGGTTGAAATCAGTCGGTGTCTTTTTTATCTTTCACAAACATACCAATCTTTGATTCCGTCCCTTGACGGATCCGGCTGATGTTTTCGCGGTGTTTAAAGATGACGAACAGTGCAAGAATCGTAAAGAACGTCGGGACGATCCAGTCCTGCTCGATGATGCCGATCGTAATCGAAACAACGATGCCGATGCTTGCCGCAACGATTGAGCTGAGTGAAACCATCCGGCTCAGTCGTAATGTCGTTAAAAACGAGACGAGCAAAAAGAGGAACAAAATCGGACTCGTCACGAGCAGCATCCCGCCGGAAGTCGCGACCGCTTTTCCGCCTTTGAACTTGGCAAAGACCGGATAAATATGTCCGATGACGGCCGCTAGACCAGCAAACAGCGGATGCAGTTCGGAAGCGAGCAGGATCGGGACGAGACTGGCGACTGCACCTTTACCGAGATCACCAATCAAGACGATAATCCCTGCCTTTTTTCCTAAAACCCGGAACGTATTCGTCGTCCCGAGATTCCCACTGCCGTGCTGCCGAATATCAATGCCATGTCCCCATTTTCCGACAAGCAGAGCAAACGGAATCGAGCCGAGTAAATAGCCTAAAATTAAAATCCCGATGATTTCAATCATGGTCAACCTCCAACGTATTAGTGACCGACCTTCATATATTCTTCGAGAGTCTGTCCATTATTTTTAATTTGTGTGGCTGGACCGACACCAACATACCGGATGTGCCATGGCTCATACGTGTACCCAGTCCGTGACTGGAACCCACGGTCGTACCGGACGATAAATCCATACTTCGCTGCGTTGTTCGCAATCCATTTTCCTTCTTTTGTATCTCCAAGTTCTGCCGTCAATCCATTCCCGACACTCGGTGCCGAGATATCAAACACAAGTCCGGTCTGGTGCTCACTGTGACCAGGACGGGCAGAATATTGATCGGCTGCCGCTTTTCCGTCACGGGCGACGTAGTTGTTATAAAGGACCGTCTGACGTGAACCAGAACGGAATCCACTGACGGCATTTAGTGTCACGCCGTCGGTTTTCGCATCAGCAAACATTTTTTCCATCTGTTTCGCTGCCGGTGCCCGCATATAACTTTGTTCAAGGACACCTGAATACGAGAAGCTGACGTTTGGTACGACTAAGTCCGACGGTTTGTAATCAATCGGTAAGCTGTATTTTTTATTGACGACGACTAACTCACCCAGTGATAAATCGGCTTTTGTATCCGATTTATCGACGTCCGGTGTTTCGGACTCCGGTTTAGACGGTTTGGCAGGTTCCGGATCCTGAGCGGAATCGGTTTTCCCATCGTCTTTTTTATCGGCCGATTTGTCTTCTGTCGAAGATTCGTCCGATGACTTCTCTTCCGTCGTTTTCTCTTCAGCTGCTTTATCGGCCGCTGTTTTCTCTTCGGCCGCTTTTTCATCGGCTGCTTTTTGATCGGCCGCTGCCTGTTCTTCTGCTTTTTTCTCAGCTTCCGCTTTCGCATCGGCTTCTTTTTTCGCTTCTGCTGTTTCTTTTTCTTTTGCTACTTCGGCATCACTTTTTTCAGAATCTGAAGTGGCCTTTTCGTCTGCGCTTTTATTCGCCTGTTCGGTTTTTGAGTTGTCTTCCGCTTCCTGATCCCCAGGGTTACATCCTGCAAGGAGGAGCGCCAATGTACTGACTGCTACGATTTTTTTCATTTTTAATTCCCCGCTTCCTTGGTGCTATTCTATGTTACCTCTAATCGACTGATTAGAAAAGCCCTCACGCAAGAAATCCTGCTGAGGGCGGAGGCTTAATTTGAGATGAGTGCAGCATCTTCGGTACGCATTTGTTCGTAAATCGCGTGCCAGTTCGGAAAGACTTTTGGTAAACGGATCGGACGGAAGTTCTCTTTTTTGACGACGACATGCGACGTTTTTCCTGCGACCGCCAGTTGACCGTCGGCATTCTTGACTTCATAACCGTAAATCGTCCGCAGACCGTCGTAATGATCAACCCAGACGGAAACCTGTGCCACGTCACCGTATGTTAACGACCGTTTGTAATCGAGATTCACATTCGTGACCGGCGAAACATATCCGGCTTCTTCCATTTCCTTGTAATCAAGTCCAAGTGACTTGATCAGTTCCGTCCGTGCAATCTCAAAATAAACGAGATAATTCGAATGATAAACGATGCCCATCATATCGGTTTCAGCGTAACGGACTGGTATTTCAATCGTGTACATGAAGCTTCCCCCTTAAAAATCCTCTTTTTCAAGATAGGACCATTCTGAACCGCTTAAGCTAAGTTTGTCAATTAATCTGACGGATTGCTTCGCGATTGCCCGTTCGACAATCGTAATCGCGGCACGGGCATTGCCGTTCGGAACCGTCTCAATCATCTGCTCAAGCGTCTGTTTCGCTTCATCCGTCAATTGATACCCGTATTGGGCAGCATAATTGATGATGATTTCAATCAGTTCTTCCTTCACATAGTTCGGGAAATGGAACTCCCGTTTAAAACGTGACTTCAGTCCGGGATTGCTTGCAAGCAAGGCCTGCATCGGCTGTTCGTAACCGGCGAGGACAACGACGAGATTATCGGCATGTTTCGTCATCTCATCGACCAGCGTATCGATTGCTTCTTTCCCGAAGTCGTTGGCACCCCCGTTCAGCGCATAGGCCTCGTCGATGAACAAGACACCGCCGAGGGCATCCCGGATCACGTCGCGGGTCTGTTGCGCCGTTTGTCCGACGTATCCGGACACGAGATCGGCCCGGCTGACGACTTTTAAGTGCCCCCGCTTCAAGTAACCGCACTGACGGAGGACATCCGCATAGAGAGCTGCGACCGTCGTTTTTCCGGTCCCGCTGTTCCCGCTGAAGACAGCATGCAGTTCAACCGGCAAGACTTTAAAGCCTGCCTCCTGTCGACGCTTCTGCATCGATAATAATGCCTGGATTTGTTTGATTTCCGCTTTCAACGGCTGTAATCCGACAAGCTGTTTGAGTCGTTCTTCGACCGTATTATCGTCTGAAGCGACGAGTTCAAAATCCGTTTGTTCGAGCAACGCAAAATCTTCGTGACTGGCACTTTCCCCGAGACTCGCCCCTTTTTTAAAGATCGCATCGAGAACGATATTGCGGACGGCGCGCCCGTTCCCGAAACTCGCGTCGACCCGTTCCCGTTCGAGCCGGGACAACAACGCCCGCTCTGCCTGCTCCGTCAGGACATAATCGTTGACGGTCGCAATCGAACGGCCGATTTCAAGCAGTTCCGTATCCGTATAGTCCGCAAGCAGGTAATGATTCGATTCCGGGAAACGGCTCCGCAGTCCAGGATTCGCTTTCAGGAAATCACGCATTTCTTCCGGATAACCGGCAAGCACGACGGCAAACCGACCGGCGTATTCTCCGCTCGTCATCGCTGCAACGAGAGTATCAATCGCGGCTTGGCCGTAATCATTGCCGCTTTGACCGGCCCGTTTTAAGGCGTAGGCCTCATCGATGAACAGGACACCTCCGACCGCTTCGCGGACTTTACTCATGACCTGTTCTTCCGTCTGACCGACAAACGCACCAACGAGCGACGAGCGGTCCGTCTCGACGACTTCCGGCCGTTCCAACAGACCGAGTTCGTGATAGATTTTCGCCATCAACCGGGCAAGCGTCGTTTTACCGGTCCCGGGATTCCCCATGAAAATCATGTGGAGGGACGGCTGATCGCTCGAGCGGTACCCGTCCGACGTCCGTTTTTGCTGATACTTCAAGAACCGGTACATCTGATGGACACGCAACTTAATGTCTTCCAGTCCGATCATCGCATCGAGTTCCTCGAGCGCCGACCGTTCGACCTGTTTGATTTCTGCCGGAAGCAGCGCAACGACCCGGCGTAAATCCTGCAGTGCCGTCGCTTTCAGTTCCGTCATCTCCCGGAACGCGTCACGCGAATAAAATCGTTCCTGCAGACTGTTAAGGAACTCCGTCGCAATCTGCTCAAGCGTCGCACTCGACAACAATAAGGCTTTTCCGGCTTCGAACAATTCTGACCAGCGCGCAGCATCCAGCCGGCGCAACCGTTCCGTCTGTTCGACGACCTGTTCCGTCTCGTGCAGGATTTGACCCGCTTGTTGAATCAGTTCCTTTGTCGCTGACCGTTTGGCATTGGCATTGTCCGTCTCGCGGATCGTCGGAAAAGTGTTAGCGACGAGCAATTGGTAACTGCTCTGGAGCTGCTGTTCGATCAGCAACTGTTCAAGCCGTTCCGGCAGCCGGTCGTGCTGGCGGATTTCCTGCATCCAGCTTTCGGCCAGGGCATCGATCCGTCCCGTCATGATGTAACGGTGTTCGACGAGTAAAGCTAAAATCCGGACTAATGCTTCTGTTTCCTGTAATAGTCGACTGCTTTGGGCATAACGTAAGGCGAGAACTTCTTCGACCTTCGCCCCGTTTTCCCAAGCCGTAATTTGTTTGAACATCTCCTCTTTTGAGAACGTCTCCATGTTATCTTGATTCCTCCCGCTTCTCGAAAAAACCGACTGTGGTCGTCACGGTGTGACGCTCCAGTCGGTCTGTCCTCATTTAGCTTTTAACCAGTTTGGATCGAATTTATCCAGTGTCTCGATTTTTTTCATCTTGACCGAATAAAAAAGTTTTCCATTGTTACGTGACTCGGCTCCAAGTACTTTCGACCGGTCGGACGCGACATAGTAGGTCGCTTCTTCCGCATTGTCGTCCTTATCGAAGAACGATGGATACTGTTTAATCCATTCTTTCGGGACTGTGCTTGCCGGCTCTTTTTTGACGTAAACGTCAGCCGCATTTCCGGCGATATCGGCTTCGCCTTCGACTTGACCAAAATCACCATTTTCGATGAACTTGATGATCTGTTCGTTAAAGCCGCGTGACAAGAACGGACGCGGTGCACTGACACTCTTCGACGCTTTCGTCTCATTCAACAATTTTCCGTCGGCAGCGTATTCGCGGAACATCTTCCCGTCCCAAATCGCCATCGTTCCTTTAGATGGTCCGTCGATGACTTCTGTCCGGAAGTGGCCTTTATCATCAAAAACGACTTCATATGTCCGCGTCTCGAGAGCATCTTCCGTCGTCGACAGTTTCTTTTCGACGTACTGAATCCGCGACATCGTGTAAAACGGTTTGACCGGAGCAGCTTTATCTTCATTAGCGGTCTGTGTCTTATTCAAAAGGTAAAAATTATAGGCAAGGAGTATCGCCATTGCCACGATTGCGACTGCAATCCATGTGCTCGTTCGTTTCGTCATGCCATGTACACCATCCTAAATTTGTCTCGTTTCATGTTAATGGTATCGGTTTTAGGCATAGAATACAAAGGGTTTGTCCAAGATTCCCGCATTTCTGAAGAAATGCGTCAGACTTTTGAACAATTGATTCTGTTTCGAATCGTTCTGATCCCTTCCTTGACGAAACACAAAAGGTGAACTGCCCGTCGATCCGGCAGCCCACCTTGATTTAATCTGTTTTCGGTTCGAGTGAGACAATCATCGACTCATCGACGAGGTAATACGTTTGATGGGGCAACTCCCGTAAATAGCCTTGCTCAAACAGCTTCGCACAATCGACCTGGAACGTCTTCGAGTACGGTTTGAGGGGTAATTTCCGTTCTTTGTCAAAATACCGGTCGACCGCGACCTGGACGTGATCCATCTCATAGACCTTCAAATGATCTTTCGCTTCCATGATCGTAAACGTTTCCCGTGACATATAGAAGACCTGCGTCGAGCAGGCACCGAGATAGGGCGCAAGTTGCGTTAAATCAATCCGTTGTTCTTCATCGAGCAGAATCGTCCGGTTCGTCCCTTTCGGCAACGCCAGTTCAAAATCGTGCGTCGCCCGTTTGACTTCATCGAGCGTGACGTCGCGAACCGGCAGCTCGGGTTCTTCTTTTGCTTGAAACCATTTCTTGAATCGGTTCACGGTCTCGCCCCTTTCTGCATCAAAAAAGGTGGGGTTTACCCCCACCTCAAACGTTAATGTAAACGGTTTAGTTTTGCAAGCGTTCGCGGAGAACCATTGGTAAGATTCCGCCGTGACGGTAGTAATCGATATCGACTTCCGAATCAAAACGAGCGATTGCTTCGAACTTCGTGACTTTTCCGTCTGCAGCTGTCGCTGTAACTTCGACGACGTCACGTGGACGAACCGACTCGTCGATCGCGATACTGATTGATTCCTCACCTGTTAAGCCAAGCGATTCAGCTGATGTGCCGGCTGCGTATTGAAGCGGCAGGACACCCATCATGACGAGGTTCGAACGGTGAATCCGCTCAAAGCTCTCGGCGATGACGGCTTTGACACCAAGAAGGTTTGTCCCTTTCGCTGCCCAGTCACGTGATGAACCCATTCCGTAATCTTTACCGGCGAGGATGACAAGACCTGTACCATCTTCTTTGTACTTCATCGCAGCGTCGTACATCGCCATCGTTTCGCCTGTCGGCCAGTACGTCGTGAAGCCGCCTTCCGTACCTGGAGCGACCTGGTTACGGATCCGGATGTTCGCGAATGTTCCGCGCATCATGATCTCATGGTTACCACGACGTGAACCGTATGAGTTGAAGTCTTTTGGTGCGACACCTTTGCTGACAAGGTATTGTCCGGCTGGTGTTGTTTTCGAGAATGAACCGGCTGGTGAGATGTGGTCTGTCGTGACAGAATCCGCAAACTTACCGAAGACACGGAGATCGTTCAATGCTTCGACGTGACCGGCTTCTTTCGCCAAGTTCTCGAAGAACGGCGGGTTTTGGATGTATGTCGACTCTTCGTCGAAGTCATACTGATCGCCCGTTGGCACATCAAGGTTGTTCCAACGTTCGTTTCCTGTGAAGACCGAATCGTACTCGGCACGGAAGCTTTCCGGTGTGACGACCGTGTTGATGATCGTTTGGATTTCGTCACGTGACGGCCAGATGTCCGCGAAGAAGACTTCTTGTCCGTCTTTGCCTGTTCCGAGTGACGCGTTCATGATGTCGACGTCGACCGTTCCGGCAATCGCGTACGCGACGACGAGTGGTGGTGATGCCAGGTAGTTGGCTTTGACGAGCGGATGAACCCGTCCTTCGAAGTTACGGTTTCCTGAGAGGACAGACGAGACGAGCAGGTCTGATCCGAGGATTGCGTTTTCGACGGCAAGGTCAAGCGGACCTGAGTTTCCGATACATGTCGTACAACCGTAACCGACTGTGTTGAAGCCGAGTTGATCGAGGTACGGTTGAAGTCCTGATTTCTCAAGATAATCCGTTACGACTTTCGATCCCGGCGCAAGGGATGTCTTGACGTATTTCGGAACCGTCAATCCGAGATCGATTGCTTTTTTCGCAACGAGTCCGGCACCGATCATGACGTACGGGTTCGATGTATTCGTACAGCTCGTGATCGCTGCGATTGCAAGGTCTCCCGTACGCATCTCAACCGCTTCGTCTTCGTATTGAACGACAGCGACTTTGCTTGCTTCTTCTTCAGCAAGACCAAAACCGGCGTTTCCTTGTGGTGCTGTCAACGCTTTTTGGAACGACGTGTGCACGTCCGTCAAATCAATCCGGTCTTGTGGACGTTTCGGTCCGGCAAGTGCAGGAACGATTGTCGACAGATCAAGTTCAACCGTCTTCGTGAACGTAGGATCTTCGTTTTGCGGCGTGTAGAACAAGCCGTTTGCTTTTGAGTAATTTTCGACTTTTTCGATTAATGCTTCGTCGCGGCCTGTCAAACGGAGGTACGTCAACGTTTCCGTATCAACCGGGAAGAATCCGCATGTCGCACCGTATTCAGGCGCCATGTTGGCGATTGTCGCGCGGTCAGACAATGACATCAAGTGAAGTGATGGTCCGAAGAACTCAACGAATTTACCGACAACGTTTTGTTGACGTAACATTTCCGTCACGCGGAGCGCAACGTCCGTTGCTGTTGTTCCAGGGTGCATTTCACCTGTGATGCGGACACCGATAACTTCAGGAACCGGGAAGAATGAAGGTTGTCCGAGCATTCCTGCTTCTGCTTCGATTCCACCGACACCCCAACCAAGGACACCGAGTCCGTTGATCATCGTTGTGTGCGAATCTGTTCCGACGAGTGTATCCGGGTAGACATCAACCGAACCGTCTGCTGTTTCTTTTTCAAGAACGACAGATGCCAAGTACTCGAGGTTTACTTGGTGGACGATTCCTGTTGCAGGCGGGACAGCACGGTAGTTATCGAAAGCGGTTGTTGCCCAGCGCAACAATTTGTAACGCTCTTCGTTCCGTTCGAACTCAAGGTCCATGTTTTCAGCAAGTGCTCCGGCAAATCCGTAAGAATCGACTTGAACCGAGTGGTCGACGACGAGATCAACCGGAACTTCCGGATTGATGACCGACGGATCTCCACCGAGGTCCTGCATCGCTTTACGGAGTGACGCGAGATCGACGACGGTCGGAACACCCGTGAAATCCTGTAAGATGACGCGTGACGGTTTGAACGGCACATCGATATCATTCGATACTTGGGCAGTTCCCCATTTCGCCAAGTTTTCGACATGCTCTTGTGTAATCGAACGACCGTCTTGTTGACGAAGGACGGATTCAAGCAGCACACGGATTGAATACGGAAGGCGTTTGACTTCCGTCAGACCGAGTTCTTCCAATTTTTCAAGGCTGTAATAGTTGTAATTTTTACCGTTAGCTTCAAACGAACGGCGTGCACCAAACACGTCTTGCGTTGGTTGCGTTTGCTTCATGCTGATTCCCCCTTTAAGTGTTGACGACATCAAGCCCCTGATACCGCTTACTTGTACAGCTCTATCATAGTATAATATGAGCCCCGTTACAATTTGAAAGAACAAAAGACCTTCAATAAGTTTTACTTATCACCTAATTGAGAAACTATATCAATCATATGCTTATGATGACACTCGCTTTATAGTTTTTAATGGTTCTGTTACGGGTACAAGTAAATTGTAGAACGACATCAGAACTTTCTGGAGGCGGAAATTATGGCACAATATAAAAATGATGCAACTCACGTCGTCACGACGATTATTTTCGATGATTTGGAAAAAGCAAAAACCGGTTTTGAAATGATCAAGGACCTCGAAGCGATCAAAGAGATTGAAATGGAACAGATGGTGCTCGCCGAACGCAATGAGACGGACGGCTTCTCCTTCATCGATGCGATTGACTTCACGCAACAGGATCAATCGTTTAAAGGTTCGTTGATCGGGATGGCAGTCGGCGTTGTCGGTGGACCGTTCGGCATGCTCGTCGGCTCCGTCGCCGGATACCTGATTGGGGCAAACCGTGACGAAAAAAACGAACGCGATTCGTTTGATTTGTTTAACCGGACACTCAACCAGATCAATCCCGACCACTACGGCGTCATCATCATCAGCGAAGTCAACGAGGATTCGGAAGCGATCAATGCGATTGCCGCGGAACTCGGAGCGACCGTGCGCCGGACAGGTGAAACGTTTACGGATGAGACGGTGTGAACTAACAATATAAGGTGTACGTTTCGTCCCCGCTTTTTCGGGGACGTTTTTGATTTCAAAGATTTTAATAGATACATATTTTCTACATTCATCGGCAAACATATCGAATGGTGCCACATCCTAAATAGTCCAAATCCATCTCATTTTCATTATTCTGCTCCTGTGTTATAATTTACTTAGCTTGCTAAATAAATAACTCGTAAATACTGATTCTTGGATGATTATTTATTCGATTAGTTTTTTTATTAATTTAAATCATACAAGTTTCTTTATAGGTGGTGAAGAAGGCCATGTAAATGCACTTAGTACAAAAGGACATTTAACGAAAGTTTGTATAGATTGGATTTAATAAAGATTTTATTAACTAAAGAAAAAAATATGTATGCGATTGCCTTAACCCAAAACATTCTATCAGAGCGTTGAAAATATTTTATTCTTTGGTATTTAAAAGATATGAGACGCTGTTTTCCGGATATTAAACATTATCTGGAAGGAATTTCTTAAGGTTCCCTCACTAACCAACTTCGGAAGTCGGAACAAGACGGAGTACTCCATCGGAAAGTATATCCAACCGTTCCACCTAAAGTAGAGTACGGCCTTACTGAAAAAGGTATAAAGTTACTTTCTGTATTAGAAATGATGAAAGCTTTCGGTAAAGAACATATAGAAAAAACGGAAGTGGAGAAATTTCAACTATAGAACGACTACTATATATGAAATCACATTAGGAGGAGAAATTATGAAATTTGGAATTATAGGTGCGGGCCCTATCGGGGCAAGTATTTCTAGAAAGTTAGTTGAACAAGGACACGATGTTAAAATTGCCGATGCTCGAGACATAAAACATTTGGAAGGAAAGGATCTTGCAGGAGTGCCTGTAAATATACAAGAGGTCATCACCAATATTGATGTTCTTTTACTTGCTCTCCCTCTCCATGTTGTTCCAAGCATTCGTTCCATCATCGATCAAGTTAGGGAGGAAGTCATCATAGTAGATACGTCCAATTACTATCCCTTTAGAGATAATGCAATTGGAGAAATTGAGAATGGAATGGTTGAGAGCGTTTGGGTTTCGAAGCAATTAGGAAGACCCATAGTCAAAGCTTTCAGCAATCAGTTAGCATATACTTTAGAAAATAAAGGAACACCTGAAGGAACTAATGGTCGCATTGCTATGGCAATTGCCGGTGATAATCTAGAACAAAAGCAATTGATTTTTGACGTAGTGAATGAACTTGGTTTTGACACAGTCGATGCCGGCTCCTTAAATGAGTCTTGGAGAGAGCAACCGGGAACTCCTGCCTATTGCACCGAATTAACAAAAGAAGAATTAACAGAAGCATTGAAAAAAGCTGATAAAGAACTAGCAGCTATTCAACGAGATAAAGTAATGGAGAAATTCTCAATGGGGATGACACATGAGGACATTGTGAGGATGAATCGCGAAACATATACCCTCTAATTCAAGTACCCTTAATTGTCCTTTCAATTAAATCAAAGTCATCGTGTGCTAACTAATGAATGAATCTAAGGTTTTTTCAACTGACCTTAACACCCTTAGTTGATCACGTTTCATTTATTCCTCAATATGAGTGGAAAATGAAGGTCTGTAGCTTAAACGACAGCTACAGACCTTCATTTTTTGTATTTTCCTTTTTTTAAAGTGAATTTCTCACTAAAAATCAATTACTTAAATGCTTGACTGAATAAAATCAATTTGCTGTAACTTAACACTTTTCTTAAGCACAATTTAATATTCCATATTCCGAGCCCTTACATTCTCCTCTATCAATGTGACGAATTTGTTAATTGACGTCGAATTACGACACGACGGATAAAGAATCCTAAAAGCAGACCCACCAATGCAACTACTGTCGCAAATATAAAGACATTGTGCAATCCTGAAACCATCGCATTGGCGATTTCTACTGGATGAGTTGGTTCTGAAGAACTGTGTAGATAATTATCCATACCACCTGTCAAAATACTAACGGCTACTGCCGTACCTACTGCCCCAATAACTTGTTGGAGCGTATTCATAATTGCTGTACCGTGAGCATATAATTCCGGTGGCAATTGATTTAATCCGTTCGTTTGAGAAGGCATCCAGATCATTGCAATCCCAACCATTAAACCGACATGTAAAGCTACAATAAATATTACGGATGAAGCAATGGTTAACGTAGTAAAAAACCATAACATCGTCGTGACAAGAAGAAGCCCTGGGATGACGAGCCATTTCGGTCCGAATTTATCAAACAACCGACCGATAAATGGGGAAAGTAGCCCGTTTAACGCACTGCCAGGTAGTAGCATAAGCCCCGCAATAAAAACAGAAAGTCCAGCTCCTGTTTGCAGGAACATAGGCAGAATAATCATGCTAGACATAATAATCAACATACTCATCATTACCAGAAGTAGTCCTAACACATACATTGGATACTTGAAAACTTTCAAATTCAGCATCGGTTCTTTCATCGAGTTCTGGCGTAGCACAAAGAAGAATAAGGAAATAAGCCCAATGACGATAGATGTGACAACGATCATACTGCTCCATCCTTCTTCCCCTTCCCCAGCTTTACTGAAACCAAAAACCACTCCTCCAAAACCTACCGTTGATAATAAAACAGATAGCAAATCGATGTGCGGTTTCGTTACTTCAGTCACATTTTCTAAAAACTTAAGGCCGATTAAAAGCCCAACGACTAGGAAGGGAAGGGATATCCAGAAGATGTAATTCCAAGCTAAGTATTCGATTAAAAGTCCACCAATAGTAGGTCCCGTTGCCGGTGCAAACATGATGACTAGTCCGACAAACCCCATAGCCGCTCCCCGTTTTTCAGGTGGATAGATGACCAAAATAGTATTAAACATAAGTGGGAGAAGCATACCCATACCCACAGCCTGTAGGACGCGGGCAATCATAAGCATTTCAAAACTGAAAGCAAGGGCCCCAATCAATGTGCCTGCTATTAAACTGATCAATGAATATACGAATAGTTGTCTTGTCGTAAACATTTGTAATAACAAGCCGCTGATTGGCATCAAAATACCGAGTGTTAGCAAGAATCCAGTCGTAAGCCACTGTGCCGTTGCCGCTGAAATTTGAAAGACGTCCATTAAATTTACCATTGCGATATTTAAGGCGGTTTCACTGAACATACCCACAAAACCGACCATGAGAAGCGATGCCATGATGGCACGCGTATTGTATTGTTTCTTCATTTTTATCTCCTATTAATTTAATATTTTTTACAACTCATTCTTCATTAGAAATAGAAAATCTTAATCAGCTAGTTATTAATTTTCATGTATTTTCAATACCTGAAACAACTATCAAGAAGGATTTCTTAGAACTTTCTTCTTTACTAAATTATTTATTTTCCATACTTCCATACTGATAAGGGACACCCATATTTTCGCGCAATGTATTTCCTTCGTAATCCTTATGGAACAATCCTCGTTCCTGTAAGATTGGTACAACCTGCTCCACGAAATCCGCTACGCCATCGTGAGCGATATCTGGAACAACCGAGAATCCGTCACAAGCACCGGCCAAGAACCATTCTTCTAAGAAATCAGCCACTTGTAACGCTGTACCTGCCACTACCGGATGATAATTGATGACACCATGTGCCAAAACATCTCGAATGGACAATCCTTGTTTCAGCAACTGCACAGCTCTAGGAGATCTTGGATCCTGTGGGTTAGCATAGGCTCGATGTAGCAAGTCAATTGGCAAGGGTTGGTCGATATCTATTGTATCTACCGATAGTCGCAACCCCACCATGGAGCCTAGATAGCTCACCCGGCTTGGAATTTCCTCCGGATTAAAACTCATCAATTGTCTTCGGCGTTCTAATCCTTCTTCTTCCGTGGCGCCTAAAGAGAACATAAAACCGGTATACATTTTAACGTCATCCGGGTTTCTACCAAAACGAACCGCACTTTGTCGAAGGGCTTGTCTGTGTTGCCGTGCCGACTCGATATCATAAGGGTTCGCATAGACACCGGATGCATATTTCCCCGCTAACTCCAAGCCTTCAGTTCCACCACCGGCTTGGAAAATCACTGGCTGTCCCTGTTCCGATGGCGGAATGGGTAATGGACCACGAGAGGCATAATACTGACCTTTGAGATTAATTGGCTGAATCTTATCCATGTTAGCAAATTCGCCACCTTTTGGATCCAATGTCCAAGCGTCTGGTTGCCAACTTCCCCAGAGTGCCTGGACAATTTGAATCGATTCATGCGCTTTGTCATATCGTTCTTTTCGATTGGCAACCTGCATACCAAAGTTCGCTGCCGCTGCGGGAGTGGATGATGTCACAGCATTCCAACCTACGCGTCCATGACTAATGACATCCAGTGCCTTGAACTGGCGAGCTATATTATAGGGATAATTGAACGTCGTGGAATAGGTTGCCACAAGTCCGATATGCGTTGTTTCCCTTGCTACAGCCATGAGGGCCAGCATGGGGTCCATCGGGAAACTGGGTGTCTGTGGACCCAAATCAACAGTCAAGGCAGGTGTATCTGCTATGAAAATCATCTGAAATTTTCCTTTTTCAGCTATCTTCGCCCGCTCTACATAATTGTCCAGATTGGTATAGGCTGCCGGATCCGTTCCTGGTGTTCTCCAGGCACTAAATTCAGCCCCATAACCAGAAACCATTTGTAGTGCTAATTGCATTTCTTTATGTTTTGTCATACTGGTATTCTCCTTTGTTTTTTGATTATCTTTAATTATCCTGCACTTAAATCTTACGTTCATTTCTTTCTGTATAAGCTAGTTGAATAAGCTTTATTGGACAAAACATTCCCTTAATTATGTCCTCTGCCATTTCGTTTCGAGGTCTGAAGTTGCTGATAGATACAAACTTCTGAAGTAAGTTCTGCCGCAGGTAATCGGGTACTCTTTTTGAGTGTATATACCTTAAAAAATTTTTCGGACTTACTCTTTAACTACCCGAATTTATTTAGCCTGCTAAACAAATGTTTTCTAGTCATTCAAAATAATGGTTCTACATGACTAATACTAATTGCTTTTATTTAGCTTGCTAAACAAATAACTAGAGAGAACTTAAAATAAATTTCTCTCCATCCGTTTCATTAAATCTCTTAACATCATCCTTTCTTCCTTGGAAATTCCATTCAGTAATTTTTCTTGTTGTTGCTTCCATTTGAAATCCACCGGTTTTTCTAACTTTTTTCCTTCGTCCGTTAAATAAATCCTCATAACCCTGCCATCTTTTTCATCGCGTTTACGCATTATGAAGCCATTTTGTTCAAGCGATTTAACCATATTGGTGACCGTAGGTGGTTCGCATTTTAAATGATCACACAATTGCATTTGAGTAATTCCATCTCCTGTCCATAAACGGGCGAGCAGGTTATCCTGCCCAACGTAGAGATTAATTTCTCTTAAGCTTTCACTATAATCCCGACGCATCTGGGATGATACTTTATCTAATGACTCACGGATATCACAATCTACGGAGACCTTCATAGATTTCCCCTCCACTAGTGATAATATATTTAGCCTACTAAACATATCATCATGAAAATCTACTGTCAAACAATATTTATCGACCGTTTTATATAAAAAGAATTTACTTTTGAATCAATCAAAAAATAGTATTGTGATTGAAGAGCTAGTCCTTTTAGTTTCAAGTCCTCATTCAAAAGTATGCTAAGCGTGAGCATTTTCAAAAAAGAGCTCTCAGATGTCACAAAGTAGGCTTCTAAATCGTTCTATACATAAATAACGGATTGGAGGCAAAGAATTATGACAGAATTAACTTGTGTCGTTGTTGGCGGAGGATATGCAGGAATTAATGCAGTAAAAGAAATGCTTCACTACTCAAAACAATTGAAAAATAAGAAAAAACTGAAAATATTTCTACTAGATAAAAATCTTTACCATTTACGAAAAGTTTTGCTTTTTAAGCCAGCAGCCAGTAAAACGGATATTACCATCTCTTTGAGCACTTTGTTTCCTGAGAATGTGGAAATCATCCAGGCCGAGGTAACAAAAGTGGAATCTAAGACAAAAACGCTCTTTTATCAAAAAGTCCAAGGTGACCAGATATCAATGAATTACGATATCCTTGTTGTGGCTATGGGCAGTATTGTACGTCAACCGGATCAATTACAAGGCGGAATCCCTTTGGCTAATTTTGAAGATGCAAATACGATTCGAACATTCTGGCACGAAAATTTACAAAAAGCTAGCCAGGAAAAAGATGAGAAAGAGCGCCAAAGACTTATGACGATTGCTGTTGCAGGAGCAGGAATTAGTGGCATCGAAACGTCGGCTGAACTTGCCTACTGGGTTCAGGAAGATGCAAAGCAAATGGGATTGAATCCAAAATCAGTGAAAATAATTTTGATTAACACTGAAAAAAGACTTTTTTCAATAGGTCCGACCAAAGTGAGCGCTCAGTTGGAGCACGGATTAAGCACTGCTGGCATAACCATTCTCCACGAAAGAAGAGCTGTTCAAGAAAAAGATGGTGTGCTCTTATTAACTAACGGTGAAAACCTGTTGGTAAGTCTGTGTATATGGACACTTGGGCTGTTGCCCAACCCCCAATTGCGCACTGTTGGTTTACCTGTCACCTCTGAAGGCTATCTGATAGTGGATTCAAGTTATCGGGTAAAAGATGCACCTGGTGTTTATAGTATCGGTGATTGCGCCCGAATTATAGATCCGTCCAACGGTCAAGAAGACGGTAAAACTTGCAAGGAAGCAACTGCGCAAGCAACACGATTGATGAAAGTGGTAGTAGCCGATATTCACGGCCAGAAGGCACCTTTGCATAAGGGATTCATGGATTTCTTTTGTTTTAGTTTAGGTCCAGATAAAGGAATGGCATGGATTGGCGTTGGGGGACTCGACATTGTAGTAAAAGGAAAACTAGGTTGGAAGTTAAGAAAATTCACATGGAACTCAGCAAGCTTGATAAAGTAAACTAACAAAAAATTAGAATAAGAAGGAGGAGTTTGAATTTGCAAGAACTATTCGAGCAATACAAAGGGCTTCTATTTACGCTTGCTTACCAAATAACTGGCTCCGTTTCTGATGCTGAAGACGCTGTGCAAGATGTATTCGTAAAACTATATGATGTTAAACCGGAGAAGCTGGCGGAACCCAAAGCTTACTTGTGTAAAATGGTGACAAATAACTGTTTAGATTTTTTGAAATCAGCCCGCAAGCAACGCGAACAATATTTTGGAGAATGGCTTCCGGAACCTGTTATCACTTCAACTGACGAATTGCCTGAGCTGGTCATTCAAGGTGAAATGGTATCATATGCCCTGCTCGTTTTGCTCGAAAAGTTGTCGCCTTCAGAAAGGGCTGTGTTTGTAATGCGTGAAGCATTTGGTTTTGAGTATGAAGAAATTGCCGATATTGTAGGGAAAAGCGAAGTAAATTGCCGCCAAATTTTTAAGCGCGCTAAGGGTAAATTACCGCTTACCTCACCCAAGTCATACCGCTCCTCAGCAAGCAAAGAGTGGATTTTGGGGTTTATGCAGGCTCTCGAACAGGACGATGTTGACCGGGTAGTCTCGATGCTGTCAGAAGACGTTATACTGGTGTCTGATGGAGGAGGTAAAGCAATTGCTGCTGTCCACCCTATTGAGTCACGCCAGGCAGTTATCCGATTCCTGTTTGGCTTGATCCGTAAGTCTAATCAAGATGGCGAAATCCTCGACATCGAAATTCTCGGGATAAATGGTCAAAACGGAATTGTAATCCGCTCAGCTAAAAGAATCCAAGCTGTAGCATTAGTGCATATCGAACAGGAATTGATAGGCAACATATATATTATTAGAAATCCGGATAAACTTAAATCTCTTTCCAAATAATCATCCGTCTTATTTACAGATAGAAGATAAGTTTTTAAATTTAGACCTATAGTCACACATCTATTAAGGTCAAGATTTACTAAGAAATCCGTCAAAAAATTTGACTAATGAAAAGGAAGTGTATAGCATGAATAATTTTTTCGATGCCTTAGCATATGTACAAAAAACAATGTATACGCCATATAATCTATACCCTCAATCCATACAAGAAGAAGTTCAGAATTCGGATTATGGAGCTGGTTTATTTTATATACACTCAAAGTCCATTCGATTTCGAGTTGCAAAGACTACACCTACAAAACTAGGACAATTTGTGGCATTTTGGGAAAAAGATGATAAGAATAAGAATCAATCCTTTTCAGATAAGACAGCTACTGATTTGTTGGTAGTAAATACCTTTACCAAGGATAATAAATTCGGTCAGTTCATTTTTCCTAAAGAGGTCCTTATTAAGCAGAAAATACTGAGTACGAATACTATAAAAGGGAAAATGGCCATTCGAGTTTATCCGAGTTGGGAGTATCCGACTAGTAAACAAGCGATTGCTACGCAAAAATGGCAAGTGAAGTACTTTGTTGAAATTCAGGAGTCAAAGAGTCTGCCAACGCATGAAATAATGAAGTTATATTTCAACTAACGTGACAACATGATAAAATCAGTTGATTATAGCTATCTCGAGACGTAGGATTTCAATTGGACTTGAATGAATTACAGTCGATTTTTTTTGAAGAGACCATTATCCACATCAGCTAGGTGATTGAACGTAAGACAATATTGATGACTGATAGCGCTCAGATGTGGTGAGTTTCGGTACTTCGCCTCTCTTTGGAAAGCACCGAGCTTTTTTGGTCATTCGTTCTCTGCTGTGAGGTACTTGATTCGTGCTTCAGCTTTCGCAAGGTGTCGTTCGACGGAATCACCTTTTTTCGGTTGACCTTCAAGATTTGATTTTCCACATCTCTCATTTAAGAGTCCTTCTTCTCTATAAATACGATATGTTTTCCGCCGTCGTTTTAACGCTTCGCTCGTTGTTTGCTTATCGATCACGTCCAGGTCAAAGCCACTTTCCTCAAAGATTTGTATCGGTCGCTTACCAGCTAAATTCTCCTTTGTATTGAATCGTACGATCTGATATCGAGGCTACGTGAAGATTCGCTTCAAGTTGTCTGATTTGATCTGGATTGAAGGTGCAGCTGTTCATGAATAGTTCTCCCGTCTAAATTGAAGAGGTACAGTATATCGATATCTTTAAACATAAAAAAACCCGAATGGGGTCTTTTATCAATTGTCCACCATTCAGGGTTCAGTTCACCTTCTAGCTCCTTCATGCTTCAAGAATTTTTTATAAAGACGCTAAAAATTCTTCTTTTGTAAATAAACGCCATCTATTTGCTACAAGTTTTTCTAAATAGCTATCAATACTAATTTCTTCTAGTTCTATTGCAAGTGGTTGGAGAGAGACATTACATTCGTTGAACTCATAATTTAAAGTTACTTTAACCACTTCATATCCATTATGAAATCTTGAATCAAATCCAGGATCATCAATTATGTCTCCAATAGTTGGACGTATACCTGATTCGACTGTTTTCACTACAATTTCAGTACGACTATTTTCTTTTTGTGCTTTTATGGATGTTAGAAAAATGATTAAATTAATTTTCATTACATACACTTCCTTTCAATGTTTATAATTTTTTAGATAATACATAATATTGAATGTATAACCAATTTTGTGAAGATGTAAATTATCAGTAAGTCAAATTATTGTTCTCATCTCCCAAAAGTGAAGAACTGATTTTATTACTTTTTTTCTATAATGCTGCTTTTACCGTCTTTCGATAGTAACCGATTGTTAAGAACGCAAAAAATATATAAATGATTGTGTAAACCATCATTGCTATAGAAGCTGCGAAAGCAATGTTTGATTGGAAGAAAGCAGAAAGAACATGGATGGCAAAAATAGCATGTAGCAATCCAATAATAAGTGGAAGACCATAAATAAAAATTTGTTTCCGGATAATTCCACGCATAATTTCATTCACACTAAACCCAAGCTGGCGCAAGGTACCGTAACTTTTCTTTTCCTGTTCAGCTTCTGTCATTTGTTTGAAGTACAAAATGCTACCGGTTGAGATTAAGAAGACAAGACCTAAAAATCCTGATATGAAAATCAATAATCCATTTTTTTGGATAGCTTGTTGGTAGGCTGAATAGTAGTCAATATGTGAATTTTCGCTCGCATAGTGATTGTTATAAATCTCGGATGCTAATTTTAAATCGTTAGAGTCAGTAATTTTGAATCCATCGATTCGCTTGAATTTGGCTGAACTATTCGCTATAAATTGATTTTTAAGGGTTTGAAATTTCTTATCGTTAACTACAATTTGAGAGTAGAGCATCGATCCATTGATACTGTTTCCCTCTCGGTAATCGGTGATTTTAATTTTAGTCTTTGTTTTACCATCTAATTCCAGAGTTACCGGCATTTTCATCGCGTCTCTGAATAAGGAAATGGACGAGGTGCTGTAAAAATATGCTGAGCCGTCAGTAGGAGCTTTTATATCATTTCCTGCTTGCTGCAATTGCTTATCACTTGTAATGGCAATGTATAATTCGTTACTTGGTACAGGCATTGTGCCTTCTTCCAATTGACCCGATAGCACAAGCAAATCAATCCCCCCATGTGAAAAAGATATGCCTTTTTCATTTAACTCGTTGCTCAATTGAGTTGCTACTGATTCATTTTCTTCAAATATGATGTCGAATGGCATTTGCGAACGGGTTTCATGTTCAGTAGCATAATAGAAAGAGTACGCTCCAGAAAGCATCGTCAATGTCATGGCTGAAAGGATAGTGATGAGTGTTAACGAATTAGCGTTCTCTTTTAATCGATGCATTAATGGAGCAATCGACAAACTATTGGATAAACCTAGATGACCTGCTTTTCGATTACGAATTTGATAAAATAACCAACCAATAGTTACCCGGAAAATGAGATACGTTCCTATCCCTATAGAAGCTAACACAGCCAGTATATTGAAAAGAAATAAATCATTTATCATATTATTCGAAATGATATATCCTAAGCAGATCAAGATTACACCAAGAAGGGCCAAAAAGGCTTCAGTTTTTGCTTTTGGTTTTTTAGGCTGTTCTCCAGTTTTTTCTGTATTAAACAAGGACAATAAGGTGTTCCGATACACTGTAGTAATCATTTGGATGGTAGTAAAGATAAGAAGCCCGAAAAACACAAAAATTGTTTGAATGACGGCAACCATTGAAAATGAAATATTGATTATCATTTCGTACCCGATTAATTTCATGAGCAGTAATAAGAAAATACGTGATACTAACATTCCGATAGCAATTCCGACAACAAGTGCTCCGATGCCAAGAAGTAAATTCTCAAAAACTAATAGTCGTGCAATTATACTTTTTTTCAATCCAATTAATTGATAGAGTCCGATTTCTCGGCTCCTTTTTTTTAGAAAAATCGAATTGGCGTAGACTACAAATATGCCAATAATAAAAATTAATAGAATTCCTGCTGCTAGAAACGCTGTACTCATTTGGTCGCTCTGTGTATAGACGACTGGGTCATGCTGCAAAGTAGCAAAAACGAAGTACAGCACAACACTGAAAATGAGAGCAAAAAAGTATAAGTAATAATGTTTGATGTTTTTGCGCATGCTACGGAAGACGAGATCAAAGAACGTCAACGTTTTCACCTCCAAGCACAGCTTGAATATTTAAAACTTCCTGGAAAAAGGCTTGTCTCGTTTTATCTCCTTTATAGATCTCTGTATAAATTTTACCATCTTTCAGGAAAATAACACGGCTACAGTAACTTGAGGCGAGTGGATCATGGGTTACCATCATGATTGTTACTTTTCTTTTCTCGTTAATATTTGTTATGGTCCTAAGCAACGAGGAAGCTGATTTTGAATCCAGCGCTCCAGTCGGTTCATCTGCAAAGACCATAGAAGGCTGATTAATCAATGCACGGGCTGCAGAAGTACGTTGCTTTTGTCCTCCTGAAAGTTCATGCGGGTATTTATCAATTAAATCGGAGATCCCTAGGATATCGGCAATGGTACGAAATTCTGCTTCTGCCGACTTTTTGTTTATTTTCCCAAGTGATAATGGTAACAAGATGTTCTCCTTAGCGGTTAATGTATCAAGAAGATTGTAGTCCTGGAAGATAAATCCCAGCTGATTTCTCCGGAAATCGGCCATAGCAGCATCTTTCATCTGAGAGATATCTGATCCACTGATCAGGACTGTTCCTTCCGTAGACCGGTCGATTGTCGCAAGAATATTGAGCAACGTTGTTTTACCAGCACCTGAAGCGCCCATGATTCCAACAAATTCACCTTCTTCTACACGTAAATCAATTCCTTTTAGTACTTGTTGAACATTTCCTTTTGAACCGAATGATTTTCGAATATTTTGGGCATATAATACTGTTTTTTTGGTTGATTCATCAATGATTTTTGAATTCCTTTTTAAAAGTGTCATGTGTTTAACCTCCCTTTCTTCTTATATCTTTAATACTACGGTCTAAAAATTCGACAGTCGTTTGATTTATATGACAAAAAGAGAGTATAAGATGACAATATTGTTATCTACGGATTTGATCAAAATCGTTTTCTAATGAGAAATTCATCTTTAAAATCGTACCATTATCTTTTTTTGAGATCGCTGAAAGCTGAATACCAATTTGATTAGATACTTTTTTTGCTAAATAGAGGCCAAGACCAGTTGCACTATTGCTTAATCTTCCCATACCGCCTGTAAAACCCTTATCAAAAATACGAGGCAAATCATGATCTGGAATGCCTGGTCCTTCATCTTCTATAGACAAAATACAACGTCCGGTTGCTTCTGTATGTGCCGTAATATAGATTATTCCATCTCTAGGACTATATTTAATGGCATTCGATAAAATCTGTCGAACAATAAAACGACACCACTTTTTGTCTGTTACTATGACCGTTTCCAATCCTTCCGTTTCTATGGCCAAGTTCTTTTCCCGACACCAAGACATCAGTTCACGTATTTCAACAGATACGATGTCTTGAACCAGCACTTCGTCCAACACATAATCTGATTCTAGTGAAGGCAGTCGTGATATGTATAATTGCTGGTCAATCAATAAAAAGATACGTAACCATTCTGCTTCGATTTTGAATATAGATGGACTAGATTTGTTAGCATCAATCATGAGTTTCATTGCAGTAAGCGGAGCTTTTGCTTCGTGGACCCAGGCAGCAATATAATCATCTTGTATAATCGTGTTTTGTCGATCTTTATTTAATTGATTAGAGAAAGAAACCCCTGCACTTTGCAATACTCTATTTATACGTTCATCACATTCAAATAATGGTTCTGGTAATGCTTCATGCCAATCGGTTTCTAGTTTTTCTTCTAATATTTCTAGCTGACGTATGTATGCTGTCTCTCGATAATACCGCCAACAAATAAATACCATAAAGAAAGTTAGTAAGAATACATTTACGTACATCAACGAATTAATATGGACATTAATCCCTCGATCAAGCCAAAGAAGTAAGTCTGTTGAAAAAAGGGATAGGAAAAAAAACAAAATCCAACTTCTCATATCTTTTAAATAGCTAAGAAACATAAAACCCCTCCCTCATAAAGTAACAGCCACGTATCCTAAACCTTTTTTGGTAAGAATTGCTTCTTGCAAACCTAAATTTTCTAATTTATGGCGGAGTCGTGTGATATTCACAGTTAATGTATTATCATTTACAAAGCGCTCATCATCCCATAAACTCCGAATTAATTCATCGCGAGAAACAATCTCATTATTGGCTTTTACCAATACAATCAAAATAAAAAATTCATTTTTTGTCAATTCTGTTTCTATTTCATTCATGCGAATTATTCCCCGCTTTAAATCAATTAATGCTCCGTTCCATTTTATGAAATCAGGAGATTTTTCTCCGTAAGCATACACTCTTCTCAATGTAGCCTGAACTTTTGCAAGCAGGACATCTGAATGAAAAGGTTTTGGTATGTAATCGTCTGCGCCCATATGCATTGCCATGACCATATCCATTGGGTGATCACGTGATGATAGGAAAATGATTGGAACTTTCGAAATCAATCGAATTTCACGACACCAATGAAAACCATCATATATCGGTAATTGTATATCCATAATGATTAAATGTGGCTCGTCGGACTTAAAATGTTCTAAAACGTCTTTGAAATTTAGTGGTCCTGAAACTTGCATCCCCCATTTAGTCAATGTTTCTTTTAATGAATTAAAAATGGCTAAATCGTCCTCTACGATGAAAATTTTCATTTCCATTTTTACGCTTCCTTTCTTTTTTAATTTTTACAAGCTATTTAACATAGCATTTAAAAAATAAAAAGCTACTGAAAATTACAATCGATATATTGAAAATCAAGAAATTTTATTCTTTCTATATATATTTGAAATGTTTGTCTATTTATTTCTAGTATAGATACTCTACCAAGAAAAAATAATTATGTCGTTCGAATTACATTACAAATTGGTTTTCTGAAGTGACATTTTTGTCACTTTGGACAACTAATGTATTTTTATAGTGTGAACGTGTTCGATGCTCTAAGTTAGACTTCCCGTTACTTTTTTTCGTTTAATGAGTCGTTCACCTTTCCCTGTAATCGTGTATTCAATTTCGTTCGAACCAAAATTATAGACTTATTTTTAGTATAATCCTTTTTTATAAAATATTAAAAAAGAGGGAATTAAGTAATGAAAAACAAATTAGTAATGTCAGTAAAAACTGCATTGATTGAAAGGTTATAAAAAATAATCGCTATGATTTTTTACAATTTTAATACAATCTTATTTTTCTTCTATTTTCTTTGTCTTTCAAATATTGATACACCTTGCACCGTCAAAATTCGATAAACGTAACCTTTTTGAAACATCAAAATAACGGTTTAATTGACAGAATAATCTGCTATATTCTAACTATCAACAGGAAAACATTGTCATACAGAGGTTCTCGAAGGAAAGGAGCATGTACTATGTACCGATTTGGAGAGTGGTTACGACGGGAACGTCTAGAACATGGTTGGAGTCAAGTGGAGTTGGCTGAAAAGACATATGGAGAGATCTCACAGGCGGCGATCAGCGCTTATGAGCGGAATCGTTCACTTCCTTCCATACTTGATGTCCAAATCCTTGCAACAGCCTGTGAGCAAAGGCTCGGATCCATCCCTTGGGATGACTTCGACTTAAGTATGGAGAAAAAACGGAATTGGTTGAACTTGAAGCAAGAACGCTTTGATCTAGCAGAACTCCCACACGCGGATTCTGTCCGTACGTTCGACGGCAAAATCTATCAGCTACACGGTCGGATTGCCATCGAACAAGAAAGCAAGGAGACACAAGAGATTTCTCAACTCTATTACCGGATCCGAACCGTCGTCGGGGAGAACCAAGTCATCGCAAAACGGAAGAATCCGAATGATGAACTGATTCATGTCTCTCGTCGCAGACTCGCCCATCAGTAAACCATCTATGAATGCATATTTACTTATGAAATTCTTTAATCAATGATAAGAGGAAATGATGACCGTAGCAGCATATCGCTGAGGACAGTCTCTCCAATAACATACCTGCGTGTCCCTCATGTGTGACCGGATGAGCGGGATATACGCAGAAATGGTTTGGCGAGATTCGCCTGAAACTCGCCCACAGGTCACCTATTAATTGTGGATCATCGAAAAATCTAAACAGACGTCCAATATCGAATGTCAGAGTTCGTTTGGAAACGTGATTCAAACCCACCGCCTTGCTTGACTCCAACTATCCTTAAGTAAGGATGTGCTACTGCGCATCGATTTCAAGGAGGAGGTGTACCCTATGTCGACACGTGAACAGAAGCAGAGCAAGATCTTTGCCGAGAAGTTACTTGGATGGTCTACACTAAACTAGACAATCCACGCAGTCTACTTGTTTGATTAATAATATAGCCGGCCTCATCGGTGCCAAGTCGTGTAGGTAACTGCATTTGATCGACAACTTCAACTCAATTCTATTCAGCAAAATTCAACATCGCCTACGATAATCATTGATAAATTGATACAATATTATCATATGTAATCCAAGGAGAATGATCTCAGATATGTCTGATAAAAAATATACCTATTTGATAGAGGAAATTGAAAAGCTCAAATTTCACAATCGTACGTTACTGACTCTACTCGGAAATTTAAATCCAGATGCACTCGAAAATACGACGATACACGAAGCGGTCATCCTGTTTGATCTCTCAAAGAATGACTTACGCGAGTTAAAAGACTTGATCATACATTATGATCGAAATCGCTTTGTTTTTGAACAAAAAGCACTGATGATTAATCCCGTTCTCAGCACAGATAACTTGCTTTTTCTAGTAAAGTCTTTTGTTAACTCAGAGATGCTTACTGCTATCGGTAATACCATCTTAACTGACTATGAAGTGAAGGCGAACTGACGTACATCCATAAAAATGAGAACTACGATGAAATGAGGAATTCTTTTTTATGAAATTATTACCCCCGAAGCCCTTTTATTACGAGAGCGGTGAACGAGCTGTTCTGCTTTTACATTCTTTCACCAGCAATCCAAACGACATGAAAAAGCTCGGCCGCTACTTGCAACAAAATCAGTACTCCTGCTACGCTCCGACACTCAGTGGACACGGTCTGCCAGCAGAAGACCTTTTGTCGTATGGACCATCCGACTGGTGGCAGGATGCACTCGACGGTTATCAACTGTTGAAAGACAAAGGGTTCGAACGTATAGCGGTCGTCGGTCTCTCACTGGGTGGTGTTCTTGCTTTAAAAATGGGACAGGAGTTAAAGATAAACGGTGTAGTCACCCTGTCCGTACCGATGGATAAAGAAGCAGCCGTCCTAAAGAAACGAATCGTTTATTACGCCAAGCGCTATAAACAGATCGAAGGAAAAGAGGACCAGCAGATTGCCTCTGAAATGGCTGAACTGGATCTCCTGCCTTTTGAATCGCTGACCGACTTCGAACAACTCATTAACCGGACGCGAGACCATTTAGCCTCCGTAGTATCTCCTGTTTGCGTGATGTACGGGGAAATGGATGATTCCTCATACAAGACGAGTGCCGAAACGATTTTCGAAAGCGTAGCTTCGGATCAAAAGACGATAAAAGGATATGCGAATTCAAAACATTTAATGACGTTAGGAAAAGACATGAACGCAGTCAATCAAGACATTCTTGCGTTTTTAAATAAACTGAACTGGTAAAACGTTTACCCACTCTAAAGGCAGCCCGGACTTTGCGGGTTGCCTCTTTTCATACTGCTGCATTAATCCAATCCATATCAGGCATTAGACAAATGAACTGCCTGCAATCAGAAACCAATCAAAACGATTGACGTACCAAAATTTAGATGATATATTTATCTCGAATTAAAGATATATGAACTGAAGATAAAAAGAGGTGAACGAAATGGAACAGCCGAATCCGAACCTAAAAGCATTGACTGTCATGGTACGTGCAGTCGACGCGCTTCATGAAGTCATTAAACAGGATGTTGCGAAGTCCGGACTAAATCCGACAGATTTTTCCGTACTCGAGTTGCTGTATCACAAAGGAAGGCAGCCAATTCAACTAATCGGGAAAAAAGTATTGATTACGAGCGGCAGCATCACCTATGTCATCGATAAGCTCGAAAAAAAAAATTACGTCGCCCGCAAAGCATGTCCGGAGGATCGGCGTGTGACATTTGCGGAACTCACCACAGAAGGTCAAAGCTTAATGGATACGATTTTTCCGGAACATGAAAAAGCAATTAATCAGGTTTTCCAAGGTATTGATCCATCGGAAATCGAATCGTTTATTAAGACCGCTAAAAAAATAGGCTATCAGGCACAAAACCATTAAAAAATTTTAACGATATATCTCGAATTCGAGATAAAAAAAGACTAAGGGAGAGATTTATATGAACGAATTAAAAGGAATCCACCACGTAACAGCCATCACGAGCAGTGCAGAGAAAAATTATGCATTCTTCACAAACGTATTAGGCATGCGTTTAGTCAAGAAAACAGTTAATCAGGATGACATTCAGACGTACCATTTATTCTTCGCCGACGACAAAGGATCCGCCGGTACCGATATGACATTCTTTGATTTCCCGGGCATCCCGAGAGGAACCCACGGCACAAACGAAATCTACAAAACCGCTTTCCGCGTGCCGACGGACGAAGCACTTGCCTACTGGATCAAACGTTTTGACAAATATGACGTTAAGCATCGCGGCATTAAAGAACAATTCGGTAAAAAGACCCTCTCGTTCGTTGATTTTGATGATCAACAGTACATGCTGATTTCGGATGAACACAACGAAGGCATTGCATCCGGCATTCCGTGGCAAAACGGTCCGGTTCCATTAGAATTTGCGATCACCGGCTTAGGTCCGATTCACATCCGGATTGCCGAATTTGACCGGTTAAAAGAAGTGTTGGAAAAAGCGATGCTGATGCGGGAAATCGATAAAGCCGGATCCCTGCATCTGTTTGAAATGGGCGAAGGCGGAAACGGCGCGCAAGTCATCGTCGAACATAACCTCCTCCTTCCAAGTGGACAGCAAGGATTTGGTACCGTTCACCATGTTGCGTTCCGAGTCGAAGATACAGCCGCTTTAAATGAATGGATCAGCCGCATGCAAAACTTACGATTCAACACATCCGGCTACGTGGACCGCTTCTTCTTCGAGTCGTTGTATGCACGCGTCGCCCAAGGTATTCTGTTCGAATGGGCAACGGATGGTCCCGGCTTCCTGGGCGATGAACCGTATGAAACAGTCGGAGAGAAATTGTCCTTGCCACCGTTCCTCGAGTCGCAACGCCAGCAAATCGAACAAACGGTCCGTCCGATTGATACCGTCCGCAGCACGCGGACCATCGAAAAAGAATACCTATAAAACGGAGGAATTCACTTGAGTCTATTCAGTAAATTATTTGGTTCAAAGGAAACACCACAACAAGAGGAGGAAACGAACATGACAAAGTTAAACATTGGAATCATTTTGGGATCAACACGTGAAGGCCGCTTAAGCCCACAAGTCGGAAATTGGGTGAAAGAGCTCGCGGACAAACGCGGAGATGCCAACTATACAATCATTGACATCGCCGATTACAAATTACCGTTGCTCGGTGAAAAAGACGGCGATGCATCCGGTGCAGCTGCCTGGTCTGAAGCGATTGCCGCTCAGGATGGATTTGTGTTCATCACACAGGAATACAACCACTCGATTTCCGCGTCCTTAAAAAATGCTCTCGATTACCTTCGTGTTGAGTGGAATAACAAAGCAGCCGGTATCGTCTCGTATGGTTCAGTCGGCGGTGCCCGGGCAGCAGAACATTTACGCGGGATTTTGGGCGAATTGTTGATTGCAGACGTCCGCGTCCACCCTGCCCTCTCGCTGTTCACTGACTTTGAGAATGGAGCTGTATTAAAAGCAGCACCCGTTCAGGCAGATTCCGTCAACCAAATGCTCGACCAGGTCATTCCTTGGGCCGGTGCTTTAAAAACGATCCGCTGATTATTCCATTTCCCTTAAAAAACGTTTGAAATAGAGATTAAAAATGAGAGAACTCCTTCATTCGGGAGTTCTCTCATTGGTTTTATTCGTTATCTTCCGTCCACGTATCAACATACGAAACGACGTACTCTTTTTTCGTTTGACTGTACTTTGTCTCGAAGTAATACAGGACATTCTCTTTCTGATTCAAAATGGAATACGAGTACGTCTTGTACGCCTTTGGAAAAACAGGTTGTTGTTTACCGGATTGCTTCCCGACTTTCGAATAGTCGATATACGAGACTCTTTCATGTTTCCCGATTCCTGTTCCCGTCATCACCGCATCCAACTGTTTTTTCGTCATGCCTTTTTTAATCTTTTGATCGTTATAGACACGTTTGGAATTGACAGCGGATGAGTCAAACCAATGTTTTTCAACGAGCTTTAACTGCTTACTTTGCTCTTTCGACTTAAATACAAGCAACATGCGAACGGTTTGGAACGTCATTTCATCCGGATTGTCCGATTCATTCGGTACCTTTGAATCTGGGTAAAGATAAAATTCATACTTCAAATATTTTAGCTTCCCGCTTTTATCGTATGTATTGGAATCGTTCAATTCACCACTGCATAAAAGATTAACTTTCACCTCATCCTCCGAGCGGTCACACAGATGTTTTTTATAGTTCTTGCCATACATGACTTCCGCAACACTCGTCATCGAGGCATTCAATTTCAGCTTTTTAAAGATATCGTGCTGCGTTTCTTTTTTAGTTTTTGCCGCGACTTCATTTGGTGGATAACTTGTCAATAACAGACATAACGATACAGATAACACAGTCAATACTTTAACTACGTTTCTCATGTTAAAAACCTCCTTTACTTTGCTATGCACACCTCTAGCTTATTGCTTCACGCTGATAAAAAAGTCCATGAACGTAACGAGTAACCCAACAAACGATACTGTCATTCCAATTTTAATACCCAACACGTCATTTAATCCTATCGAGCTAAAGCCGACCATCAGCGCAATTCCAAACAAAATAATGCTGATTCCCATCAAAATTAATTTCACGTTACTCCATTCCTCTCAAGCTGATTCATGATGCTTTCTGTTCAAAAGTACCAGTCAATTACGAGCTAAGTCATTGAATTGAACAATGTCACTGCCCTTTTTCGCGTAGTATTCAATCATTTCCGGCAGTTTCTTTTTGTCATAACTTGTGATGCCGTCCGTGATCACCGTCACGTCATAATCCAGTTTACGTAAATTAAAGCACGTCGATTTGACGCAAGCCGTCGCATCTCCGCCGGTCAGATAAAAGCCGGTGATGTCATGTTGCGCAATGAATGCTGCGAAATCTTCGCTTGTTAAGGCGTTCCCCTTATATTTTGTAAAAATGTGATCCGACACAATCTTTAAATCAGGTGCCAACTCGGCACCGCGTGTTCCGGTCTTAAACGTTCTGGTTCCAGCCGATAAATTCTCATGCCGGATATAGACCACATGCATGTTTTGTTCGACTGCCCAGTCAATCGACTGATTAATGGTCCCGATGACTTCTTTGTAGTTTTTTGTCATGTCATTTTGAATATCGATGACGACTAAAGCTTTTTTGGACATGTGAGTTCCTCCTGATGAATAAACGGATTTTTCGTTCTGATGAATGTTTCCGGTTCCAATCGAATAACGTACACTTGAGATAAGAAACAAATTAAAGGAGGCATGCCCCGTGAAAGAAAAATACTATTTTGACGTCTTTCCTGAACTGACGAGCGAACGGCTCCTGTTAAGGGAAATCCGGTTAAGCGAAGCAAACCAAATGATTGAGATTACGGCCTATGACGGGCAACAGGCAGAAAATAGTCGCGACGTCGTCCGGATTTTGAGTCAAATTGCTCTTAATTACCTCAACGGGGATGGCATCACGTGGGGACTGTATTTAAAGTCGACCGGCGAATTCATCGGCAATTGTTGTTTTTGCAGAGGCTACCAAAACAACATCGCCGAGATTGGTTATGTACTCAAAGCGGACTTTCGGGGCCACGGCTACATGACGGAAGCCGTCAAAACAGTTACCCGCTTTGGACTGCAGGACATGAAGGTCAGACAGGTCTGTGCCTATACCGCACCTGATAACCTTGCCTCACAGTCCGTTCTCTTAACAGCCGGGTTCACGACAGGGATTTGCGACCAAGACAGTCATCAGTTCATCTGCCAGTAATATTATTCGTACTTCGTCCCATCATTTCGCTTTAAAATTATAAAGCGGCTTGATGACTTTTAATAACTCAACCGTGTCCTCTGTGTTTCGGATGATTTCTTCCATCGGTTTGTAGACAAACGGTGACTCATCGCGCGTCGATTCGACGACCGAACTCGACCAGACCTCCTGCATCGTCTCCTCAAATTCCTTCAAGTCCACTGATTTGAAGGCTTTTGAGCGGGACATGATACGTCCTGCTCCGTGTGGCGCCGAATAGTTCCAGTCCGGATTGCCTTTTCCTTTGACAATCAGTGAACCGTCGCGCATGTTCATCGGAATGATGGCGACTTCACCGGCTTGCGCTGAAATCGCACCTTTCCGGAGAATCATCTGCTCGAGATCGATGTAGTTATGGATCGTATCGAACTGTTCCGTGACCGACCAGCCCATCGCTTCAACAATGACGTCGGTCATCGCTTGACGGTTCAATGCCGCGTAGCGTTGGGCGATTTTTAAGTCATGCAGGTAGTTGTCCATATCGGAACCGGACACGTACGCCAAATCTTTATTTGTTTCATTGAACTGACTCTTCAACTCGACCAAAGTCGATTGGATATCTTGTTCACGTCCCTGTTCTTTCAGCGATGTGACGATTGTTTCTGTATCGACAGTGAATTGTGAGCTTTCCGCCAGCTTTTGATAATGCTCGGCAATCGTTTTCCCGAGGTTCCGGCTGCCGGAATGAATGACGAGATACAGATTGTTTTCCTCGTCCGTATTTAGCTCGATAAAGTGATTTCCTCCGCCTAACGTGCCGATCGATAACCGGGCGCGTGTTTCGTTAAACGGTGCCAATACTTGATCAAATGGAATCTGTTCCGACAAGCGGTGCGGCTGATTACGGACCGACATGCCACTCGGCACCAGTTCCTGAATCGTCGCATCCAGTTTGTCATAGTCGATGCCGGCTGTGTCGTTTCGTGTAATCTGTGTACATAACATCCCGCAACCGATATCCACACCGACGAGATTCGGGACAACTTTATCGTGAATCCGCATCGTTGTTCCAATGACCGACCCCTTGCCGGCGTGACAATCGGGCATAATCCGGACATTCCCGTCGACGGCAATATTTTCATTCAGCATGCCTGTCACCTGCTCAATCGTCATGTCATCGACGTTGTGGGTAAAAATCTTCGCTTCACCGTATTTTCCGCGAATCGTCTTCATATCGTCATCCCCCTATGTATTCCTTTTTAATTATCCTACAAAATCCCTTTTTTAACAATTTATTCTCGTTCGTGAACAATCTTCAGGAACTGTTGCATCAGTGCCGACTGACCATCTTCCGTCAACCAGACAATAGCCGTCGTACTCGTCGCGTCCGGTAACCGTTCTTGAACCAGTCCTGTCATATCAAGCTCGCGAAGTGTACTTTCCGGCAACAGCGTCACCGCCTGCCCGCAACGAACAAGTCCAATCAAGGTCAAGACGTCGGAACAGGTTTCCTGCGAGACGACTCCGAACTGCTGGCTGAGCGTCTGAAAGACACCAAGTCCTTCCTGACTCGGAATGATGATGTCGGCGTCCGCAAATTCCGGATGACGAACTTGATAAAACGGTTCTTCCTCCATCCATTCGATCGTGACGCCTTGTGCATCGATCGGCAGTCGGACAAGTGCCACGTCAATCGCATGATCCTTCAGACGGTCAATTAATACACCCGACTCTCCCTGATGAATTTGAAGCGTAATCCGGGGATGCCGTCGTTTCATCTCTTGAACCCAGCCAGTCAGTCGACCGGCAGACAACGTATTGACACCAATCCGTAAAATCCCGGCTCGTCCTTCCTTAATGTCACTGACTTCAATCCGGGTTTCCGCTTCGTAACGCAACAAGGAGACGGCCCGTTCATACAGCCGCTCGCCGCTTGCCGTGATCCGGATGCCGCGTCCTGCCCGTTCAATCAATCGGACTCCTAGTAACTCTTCCATCTTCCGAATTTGTTGCGTCAAAGCGGGCTGGGCCATCCGCAGTCGTTCCGCCGCCCGTGTGACGGATTGTTCTTCGACAACTGCACAAAAATACCGATATTGGCGTAAATCCATCTTCATCATCTCTTTCATATGTTTTCAGTCATAAATATGTATTAATCATAACATCAATCATATGATATGATGCTGAAATCAGCGATTTTCAAAGGAGACGATTTTTGTGAAACGTACGACGTCCACGGTCCAGTGGATCATTTTTTTATTAGCCAACACGATTGCCTTGCCAATCGTCGTCGCGAGCCTGTTTGACCTCTCAAGCGTCGAGACGGCCGCACTTGTTCAACGATCCTTCTTTGTTGGAGGAATCGCCTGTTTCCTTCACGGAACGTTTGGTCACCGGTTACCGATCGTATCCGGTCCGGCCGGTTCATGGGTCAGTATCTTTGTTGTCATCGCCGCGTTGCCGGTCGATTCAAAGACCGCCTTCACGATTGCGATGGCCGCGGTCGTCATTGCCGGCGTTGTCTTGATTTTCCTCGGGTTGACGGGATGGACCCGCTTTTTATTACCGGTCTTTACGCCGCTCGTCAGCGGAACGTTTTTGCTTTTATTATGTATTCAACTGACCGGCGTCATGCTCGGTGCCGTTCTCGCCGTTGAAGCAACACGCTTCGCCGGAATGCTGACGTTCCTGCTTGTGCTCGGACTCAGCCAGTTTGGTCCGGCACGTCTCCGGCCATTCGCCTTGATGATCGGAATTGTCGTCGGCTGGTTGGTCAGCCGTCCGTCGTTACCGGCAGCGTCCGGTATCTTCGCCGTTCCGACGGCTTTACCGTTCGGGATGCCGCAATTTGACGGCAGTGCTTTTTTGGTTGCGATTCCATTTGCGATTCTTTTAATCGTCAACTTAATTGCTGCGCTCAGCGCCGTCGAAGCGACGATTCAGAAAAAAGGGGCCTTGAATCAGGGGCTGACGGTCGAAGGGATCATTCACTTGATTGCGGCGACGTTCTCGACGCTCGTCCCGGTTCCATTGCCGATTACGAGTGGTTTCATCGCTCAGACGGGAAGTAAGGAACGCCGACCGTTTTTGATTGCCTCCCTTGTCATTGCCCTGATCGGCTTTTTCCCGAGTATCATCGGGATTATCGCGACGTTGCCGCGCAGTGTGGCCAGCGCCGCTCTGCTTGCGACGTTACCGCACATGTTCCTGATTGCGTGGCAGTCCGCTGAAAGCAGCATGACGACGAGCCGCCGGAAACATGCTTTTGCGATTTGTGCCGTCATCGGAATCAGTATTTTGTTACAATCAACGGTCCTGGCGGAAATCCTGCCGTTGACGTTACGTCCGTTCTTCAGTAACGGCTTATTGATCGGCACGATGCTTGTGCTCGGTTTTGAAGTCATCGAACGTTTGCGTTCACGACGTGATGCTAAATCAGAACGGCTTGCCAGTTAATCTATATCTCAAAGTAAAATCCCCACTTTCTCGCAAAATGCGACAAAGTGGGGATTTTTTCTTCCTGATCATTTCAGAACACGGTAATTTATTTTTTCAGACACGATCTATCTCTTTTAGCACCGGCTTTTTCACGTGACTCCTATGGGAAAGAGCGCTTGCTTTTTGCGCTGTCAGAGACAAACCAAACTGAGGAAAGCACGGGAAAATAAGACGAGTTTCACTTAACTTAACTTCACCGTACCTCACGCCACCATCTGCGGGTCTCACTTGCAGCGGTGACACTTTCGCCGATCATCGGTGTTACGACCGGCACGTCGTGTTTTTTCGCTTCCTTCAACACCCGTTCGACCGGTTCGAACCACGGGTGGAACGCCAGCGTAAAGGCCGACCAGTGAACAGGAATCATCACGTCTCCCTTAACGTCGAGATGCGCAGCAAGTGTCTGCTCCGGCAACATATGTGAGTTCGACCAACGGGTATCGTATTGCCCGCATTCCATGATCGTTAAGTCAAACGGACCATATTGTTCTCCGATTGCCTTGAAATGGGGCCCGTAACCGCTGTCTCCGCTGAAAAAGACTTTCTTCGACCCTTCAAGCACCCATGATGCCCAAAGTGTCGAAAATTGATCGAGACCGTTTCGTCCCGAATAGTGCCGGGCCGGTGTTGCCGTTAAGCGAAGACCGTTCATCTCAATGGATTCATGCCAATCGAGTTCGGTAATCCGGTCCGGATCCACACCCCATCCTTTTAAACGGCTTGCGACACCAAGCGGGACGATAAATTGCCCGACCCGGTCTTTTAACGCCAGGACCGAATGATAGTCCAAGTGGTCATAATGGTCATGCGAATAGATGACGAGATCGATCGGCGGTAAGGCATCGAGATCGACCGGAGCCGTCGTCTGGAACCGTCCGCCTCCGAATTTCGGGAACGGTGACGGGGCGCGACCGAGCATCGGATCAAAGAAAATCGTCTGCTGATCGAGCTCCAGTAAAAAGGCCGAGTGACCAAACCACGTCACGCGCGGTTCGGTTCCGTCCGTCCGGCGTTCAAACGGAACGACCGGCAACGGTTTGACCGGTTTTAACGACGGCAATTCCCGTCCGTAATCTTTTAAAATACTTTTCATCGTCTCCCATTCCATTTTTAATTGGAACGGCAGTTCATTTTGAAATTTTCCGTTCGAAAACTGAGTCGAACGGGCATAACGCTGTTGATCTGTTTTCGATGGTCGGCGGCCGAACAACGGATAACGGGTCATGAAGACCGCTCCGAGAACGCCGAGACCGGCTAGTGCTGCTACTGTTTTTTTCATTTTTCTTCACCTCTTTGATACGTTCAGTATAGCACCGGTGATTTTCAAAACGGTAATGAACAAACTTCACTTTCACAAAAAAGGACGCAAAGCTGAAAAACTCAGCTTCACGTCCAGTTCGATTAATCTACATCGTCAGCCTTCCATTTTGAACGGTCACTCTTGTCATGATCATCTGTACGATCTGATTCATAATCATTGATGCCCGGATTTGCGACTTTCCCGCCGTGACGGTCGTTCTCATCGTTAGAATGATCATGTAAATGGTCGTGATCATGGTCGTGATTGTGATCATGTGTATGGTCATGTTCATCGTGCCGGTCTTTTGCGAACAATGCGATTCCTCCCCGCTCGACTTCCTGGTAATGGCGTTCCGCTTCATCATCGGAATGACCGACCCGCTTTAGTGTTTCCCGAAGCGGCGGCTCATGGCTGAACTTCGATTTGACTTGATCGATCCAGGACGCACCAGATGTCTCATCTGTTGCATCGTCCCGTCCCACTACTGAAAAATCAGAATCCTTATGTCCTTGCTGTTTTAGTGCTTGCATTTTTTGATGTAAACTCGATTCATCATGAAAAATACCAACAAATTTTTTCGCCATCGTCAACACCATTCCTCTCACAGAGATATGAATTCACAGACCTCCATTTTTACCCTTCTTTTTGCATCTCCAAACGAAAAAAACGTATCTTCCAGTGAACCGGAAGATACGTTTTAACAGATTAGTCTTTGAGTAATTGTGGTGAGTCGACGAGTGTGATGACACCGTCGTTTTTCTGAACGAACCGTTCGTAGACGAAATCGTTGGCAAACAAGAGAACCGGGTTTTCCCAACGGTCATAGACAAGCACCGTCCGCGAATCCGTCAACTTCTTGACTTCACTGATTTCCGTCACCTTGACCCATTTCGCAACTTGGAAGTTGGCCGCATCTTTTAAGATGTCTACGCCGTATTCCCCTTTGAGACGGTGTTCGAAGACTTCGAATTGAAGTTGTCCGATCGCGCCGAGGATGATTTCGTTGTATTCCGTCTTATAGACTTGAATGGCTCCTTCTTGTGCGAGCTGTTCGACACCTTTTTGGAACTGTTTGGACTTTAGTGCGTTTTTCGTAAAGACTTTCAGGAACAGTTCCGGTGCGAACGTCGGCAAGGCCTCGTACTGCAGGCTCGGATCACCGTTCGTAATCGTATCACCGATTTGATAGTTACCGGAATCGTACAATCCGATGACATCGCCGGCAAACGCTTCGTTGACCGTTTCCCGCTCATCCGCCATAAACTGTGTCGATTGCGACAGCTTCATCTTTTTGCCGGTCCGCGTCAGGACGACTTCCATCCCGCGGTCGAATTTTCCGGTACAAATCCGGACGAAGGCGATCCGGTCACGGTGGTTCGGGTTCATGTTCGCTTGGATCTTGAAGACGAAACCACTGAAGAACTCTTGTGCCGGCTCGATTTGTCCTTTGTTCGACTCACGTGGTGTCGGTGACGGGGACAAGTTGAGGTAATGCTCAAGCAATGGTGTGATTCCGAAGTCGACTAAGGCAGAACCGAAGAATACCGGTGTCAATTCACCTTTTGCAATCAGTTCTTCATTGTACTCATTTCCCGCTCCGTCGAGTAAATCGACTTCATCCACTAACGTATCGTACATTTCATTGTTGATCGTCGATGCCAACTGATCGTTTGCCAGTCCTTCTTCACCGAGATCAATCGTCAGACGGTCGTTCTTGAAGCAGTGGAACTTCTCGTTGACACGGTCATAGACACCCTCGAACTGTTGTCCAGATCCCGCAGGCCATGTGACGGCAACCGATGGAATGCCGAGGACTTCTTCGAGTTCTTCCATTAATTCAAGCGGATCACGTGCTTGACGGTCCATCTTGTTGATAAACGTAAAGATCGGAATTCCGCGCATCCGGCAGACTTGGAACAGTTTTTTCGTTTGGGACTCAATCCCTTTCGCGGCATCGATGACCATGATCGCCGAGTCGACGGCTGTCAGGATCCGGTACGTATCTTCCCCGAAATCGGAGTGACCCGGTGTATCCATGATCGAGACGATTTTTTTATCGTATTCGAACTGCATGACCGAGGACGTAACGGAGATTCCCCGTTGTTTTTCGATCTCCATCCAGTCGGATTTCGCAAATTTCGAGTTTTTCCGTGCCTTGACGGATCCGGCTTCCCGAATTGCTCCACCGTGGAGCAAGAATTTTTCAGTTAATGTCGTTTTCCCGGCATCCGGGTGGGAGATGATGCCGAAGATCCGGCGTTTCTCGACTTCGGTTTGAAGTAGTTTTGTCATGTATATTAATTCCTTTCACCTATATATTCAACCTCGATACAGATACTTTTTCGCAACTAGTCTATCATACCGAATTTTCGCAGTCTCGTCCATTTCACTTTGTTGACTTAATTTTCAGATTTCATATTGACAATCCTGCCTCATGTTCTATACGATGACGAGGAAGTTACTATTACAAAAAGGAGGAGACGTACAATGTCACAATCATTTAATCAGCAACCATCGATTCACGTATTGGCTACAACTGTACGTCACCCAATCGTTTAATTTTTAATTAAGCAGGGTGTACGTATGCGTATACGTACATGCTGCCCTCTTATATCAGGACGGGTATGCCCATATTTGTGCGTATCCGTCTTTTTCATGGTCTAAAAACGGAAATATAAGGGGTTTTGTTTATGTTTACTGCACTAAAACAGCTTGACCGTAACATTTGGATCCGGTTCGTCGGGGAAACGATTACCGGAGTCATGATGTTCATGATTGCACCATTTCTTGTTCTTTATTACTCGGAACAGCTCGATTCGTATTTTTTAGTCGGTCTCATCATGGCGACCGGTCCAATCACGTCCCTGTTCGGTTCGTTCCTTGGCGGCTATCTCGCCGACCTGTACGGACGTAAACCGCTGATGGTCATTTCGATCGTCGGCGATGTCATCGCATTGATCGGCTTCTCGTTCGCCGATTCGTTTTGGCCGTTACTACTGATGAACGCCTTGCTCGGTCTGACGAACTCCTTGTTCCACCCGGCAGCGAGCGCCATGGTCGCTGATGTCACGCCGCCGGAGCGGCTCAACGAATCATTCGGACTACTCCGGATGGGACATAATGTCGGGGCTGCGTTTGGTCCGTTGATCGGAAGTGCTGTTCTGTTCGTCGACCGGTCGCTGATCTTTTATGCCGCTGCAGCCGTGTTTTTCCTGTATGCACTCGTCTTGTTGATCTTCATCCAGGAAACAAAGCCGGATCAGATCGAACACACGCAGGATGAGCCGAAACTGTCAGCCTTCACCGTCCTGCGCAAAGATCATGTTTTCGTGATTTTTATCGCCGCCGGTGTTTTCATCTCGATGGGCTTCGCTCTCGTCGAAAGCATGTTGCCGGTTTTCCTGAAGGAAGCGTTACCGGGACTGCCGAACGATAAAAATCCGTTCCCGTACCTGATGGGACTGAACGGCATCATGGTCGTCCTGTTCCAGTTCCCGGTCGCTGCCCGCCTGTCCGGTAAAGCATTCGGTAAAGTCATGCTGCTCGGGGCTAGCATCTTCGGACTCGGGATGATTTTACTCGCGTTCATTCCGTCTTATCTGTTTTCACTCGGAACCGGCTATATCGTGCTCGTCACGATTTTACTGGTCATCTACGCCCTCTATACACTCGGTGAGATGATCATGTCACCGGTCCAGATGACATTCATCGCATTGATTGCACCGGAACATTTGCGCGGAACGTATAACGGTGCCGCCAGTATCCAGTGGCTAATCGGTGGTGTGACGGCGCCGCTCCTCGGATCCCTGTTCCTTGACTCCGGAAACGGACAATATGCACTTGCCGGTGTCGGACTCGCCTGTTGTCTGTCCGGACTTGTTTATCTCGCGCTTGATCGCTCGATCCAACGCGCGAAACGGTTGTCTCAATCCGCATAAATTAAAGTAGATTTTTTTTACTCATTTAATATAGAAACCCCAAACCAGACACTCGTCAAAAGTATCCGGTTTGGGGTTTTCGTATGTATATGATTTAATAAGGAATTTCGTCCTATATGATATTCGAGGAGGAGAAAGGGTATTGATGATTAAATAGTAGTATTTATTTTACAAGTTTTCCGTGGAGATATTTACTCTCCACAGCAGGAAATGAACTCCTTTACAGAATTTAAGGCCAGAAAGCCCACTACTTCCGTGGTGGGAGTGGGAGTGTCAGGATCGGGACATTAACGTAGGAATCGCGATGCTTCAGTTCCGGTTTAAGGGAGAGACGATGCAGATGATTCCCCATAAAAGAGCGCTATCCGTTCGCCAGTGCATCTTCGATTACTATCAACGAGTCGGGATCCGCTGTCAGGTGACGATTTTTACGGAGCAGCCGCTCCAACTGTTATTAGACTTCGATTCCAATCGGGACGAATTGATTACACCACAACGACGAAGCCATTCTTGTCGCCATATCCGGTCTCATCTTGTCTCTGCCTTGATTACATTTGATGATTCCTATACGCATGTTTATATGACAAAAGCCCCGTTCACTTCCCTGACACGTTATTGCCTCCTGATCGTTTGACAAAATAGGTGGTCTGTTCCTATCTGAGAAAAAATTGATTATACATTCAAAGCATTCCGGAACCCGAAACAGCTCATGTAGGAAATGGCTTCTGCTTCGAATGTTCCAAAAGACAGACTTGATTTTCGAACACTATCAAGATGGCAACACACCGTCCGCAACAAATGGACCAAATATAACGGGCAGAGGTTCTAACGTTCGTTGTACTTCGGCAATGAATCGACTCGAGCCGCTCACGAAAACGATTGGATCGTCTATTGAAATGAGTTCCAGGAAACTTTCAATTTCTTCGTCCCATCCCTCATTCTGAATGCTATGAAAAATTAAGCCCTGTTTTGTGAGTGAATTAAGATCTGACAACATCTTCTTTGAAGACGGTTTTGTTGTCCGGACATGTAAAATCGTCGTTGTCCGTCCACTCATCAGCGCATATTGCGCCTCATCGATGATAGCACCCAGATGATGCCCTTCCGCGACGAGCAGGACACCAAGACGAGACCAGTCACCTTGTTGCTTATATTTGCAAAAATGGCGGCACGTCTCGACTAATTGATGATGGACAATCTGCCAGGCTTCAAGCACCGGGTCCGTCGATGACAATCCAAGCTCCACTCTGACCGCATCGACAATCTCGGTACTGACGATATCCGGATAGGTCAGGATAAAAGATTTGGTTTGCCTGATTTCATTTAATAAGACCATTTTAAACAGTTCACTGGATTCATGTTGATGCGTGACATGTTTTAAAAGTTGAGCCAATCGGAGGATCCGGAGCTCAAAACTTTGCGATGGAAGCTCGAGACTTCCTATTTCCTGCAGTTCTGCGCTATACTTATTTTCCAACTGTTTATAAAAACGGCTGGCAATTCGTAAGCCGTTTTGATCCACTTGTGGTCCGATCGATTGTAATAAATGTAATGCCTGATCAAAATGCATGACATGACCTACCTTTCCTCGTATATTATGCCCGACCTTTTCTTTAAATTCAATCTCTAAAATGCATCTTTAGATATGCACATTCAAACTTGTACTTCCTATTAAACTTCTCTAAGATGTGTAGGTAAGTAGGTGAGGAAAATGCGCATGACACGTTATACGGATTATGCAATCAGATCCCTGTTATTTGCCGGGGCAAACTCTGATCGATTGGTCCGAATTCAGGAAGTAGCGGACTGTTACGACATTTCAAAAAATCATCTGATGAAAGTCGTCTATCGGTTAGGACAAAATGGATTGATTCATTCTGTTCGAGGTCGAGGTGGCGGATTCCGTTTGGCAAGCCCGCCGGATGAAATTTATATCGGTGACGTAGTGCAATTGTTTGAACCAACAACTCACTTTTTAGATCCACTCGAGGGGATGTCCGAGCTCCCTTCTTTAGACCCTGCACGCGACGCTTTTGATGACGCGATTGCTGCGTTTCATCAAGTCTTGAACAGTTACACGATAAATGATTTACTTCATCCAACGAGTTCCACACATCGACAAATCCTTGAAATGATTCCGAGCCGCGACTAATCGTGGGCGGAATCATTTTTTTGTCGACAGACATCCGTGACGTCATCTGAATCCGTGCGTGGTATACTCATATAAGAAAGGAGGGGTACAGATGAACCCTCACGAAGAACTCAACACTTTATATCTCCGTTTAAAAGAGGCAGATCCGTCACTCGAACGTGGTGAATCACTTTGGACCATTTTTGAAGACACGACTGATGCGACACTCCGTCCCCTTGCCTTATGGACGTTTTCTCAAAACCAATTCGATTTGGGTCACTTCCGCTCTTTTTTAGTTTCCTTTTCCCTTTTGATGGATTGGGTCCGAAAAGACGAATTGACATTAACCCCTAAACAGGAACTTGACCTGTACTGGAATTATAAATCCTATTTAATTTATGCAGCCGAACAGGAGGATATGCCTGTTGCCTTGTTAGAAGAAGACTTTGACCGGTTCGTTGATTTTTGTGACACTCACGGCTTTGCCCGGACACGGGATTATATCGGCTTTATGATTTACAGCAAACTCGGTGACGAAGAACAGGCGGACCACTATCTTTCCGAATGGATTGACGCTCCGTCCGATGAATTAAGTGACTGCCCGTCTTGCGAAGGTTTCAGCCGGATGACATATGCGATTGAACGCGGTTACGAAGACCGGGCCTTGTTACTGTATGCCGCAATCCGCCATGAGCGTGGCTGTTCGCGTATGCCCGATCAAGCCCATCCGTTTATCCTTCCGTTATTCATCAGTCGGAAGAAAGACCGGTTTGATTGGACGGAACGATTGATCCAAGAAGTCAAACGGGTTAAACCGCTCTTTACGGGCGGCGATGAACCGTACCACCTCTATGCCGCAATGTATTACGACGACAAGTACGTCTGGTCGATGGAAGAGAAAAAACAGTTGATTCCATTATTGACGGACCGTGGTTACCTGCAATTCCTGCTCGCCCACTATGCAGCGTCCTACCGTGCTGCGCGTCATGCCGAAGTTGCCTATCTCGGAGTACTGCGCTCCAATATTTACGAAGTCGCCCAGGAACTGGATCGACGGATTGACGGACATTTTTATTTGAATTTCGTCGAACGGGAACTCAAACGGGTCACAGAATTCATCGTTTAATTTTCTTGAGAGGACGTGTCAGAATGTTAGATCATGTACAGTTAGCTGCCCCAAGAAACTCGGAAGAACAGGCTCGGGCTTTTTATGCCGGGCTTTTACATATGAAGGAAGTTGACAAACCGTCCGGTGTCAAAGCAAGCGGTGGTGTCTGGTTTGAATCGCACGCTGCCTTGCTTCACCTCGGTATCGAAGAGCCGTTTCATCCTGCCACAAAAGCGCATCCGGGTCTGACCTTTTCGCATCTGGATGACTTGGCAAACCGGTTACAGACTGACGGATACCCTGTTCAGTTTGATGACCGCCTGGCACCACGCCGACGTTTGTTTACAAATGACCCGTTCGGTAACCGGATTGAATGCATTGAACAGCAAATTCCCGTTATCGTCCCGAAACGGCTGACGAACGGTTCCCACGTTCGTTTGCTCGCACCGGCCTCAAGTCTCGCGACAGTCGAGTCAAATATCCTCGATCAGGCAATTACGGTTTTGGAATCGTTTGGCTTACGGGTTTCGATCAGTCAACATGCCCGGGCCTTGAATCCGTTTGGTTCGAGTGATCCTGCATGCCGCCTGGACGATCTCCACACCGCGTTCGCCGATCCATCGATTGATGCGATTTTATGTGTCCGCGGTGGATTTAGTTCCAATGAATTGCTGGACGGGCTGGACTACGATTTAATCCGGAACAATCCAAAGATTCTCTGCGGTTTTTCCGACATTACGGCGCTTAGTCAGGCACTCCTGACGCAAAGCGGACTCGTTACCTATTCCGGACCGATGTTACGCGCACTCGCCTCCCGCGATGCCTATACGTTACAGTCGTTCGTGAAGGTTTTATTCGAAAGCGGAACGACGCTGATTGAGCCGAGTGTCAATTGGCATGATCAGTACGAAGGAAAAAATGTAACGCTTTCGAATCCGGGACCTGTCGTCCTGTCGTCCGGTTCTGCGACAGGACGTCTGCTTGGCGGAAACCTCTGTACGTTAAATCTGTTACAAGGTACATCGTACTTCCCGGACTTACGTGACAGTATCCTGTTCCTTGAAGATGATTACGAAGTCCATCCGGCGACATTTGCCCGTGATTTTACTTCTTTGATGGCACAGCCCGGGGCAGATCAAATTCGAGGAATCGTCTTTGGTCGTTTTCAGCTCGCAACTCAGATGACAGATGAACACCTGCGTTATCTGGTCAGCCTGTACCCTGCTCTCTCATCGATTCCGGTCATCTCCGGAGCAGACTTCGGTCATACGATGCCGCTCTTCACCTTCCCGATCGGCGGGAAGGTCTCGATGGAAGACGACATGATTTCGATTCAACATTAAAAAAGGGAGGAGTCGCGGCGATCCGCGTCTCCTCCTTCTTTAATAGTCGAGCAATCTCGAAGCATCAATTTGACGCTTCGATCCATCGGCAAACATCTCGAGTGTCGCGAGGATTTTATGGTCCGTCAAGTCGTATCGTACCAATGTAAAGTCCTCGAGCGTCGAAATCGTCTTAAACGTTTTTCCGACCGTGAACGCCCGCTTCCGGCTCGTATCCTGAACCGGAATCGTCACGAATACGACCGTGATGTCCGTTCCGTTCGTATCGTAATAAAATTCGACGACACGACCGTCCGCTGTCTCCGGCAACAGACCTTTTTGAGGTCGTCCGGACTCATCCAATTGTACATAAGGTTGTAACATCGTTCCGCCTCACTTTCTCCGTCATTTATCATAGCATGACAAAAAAAATTATGCTAATGTATAAGTGATGTTGAAAGGGGGATGAGTCACGGATGGCATGGTTCATGAATGGAATTTTGCTCTGGGGCTTTATCATGATCACATTGATGGCGATTGGCGGTTTCTTCATGTTTCGGAAGTTCCTAAAGAAACTTCCGAAAGAAGACGGCAAATCGATGATGGACTGGGAAGATGAATACATCGATCAGACCCGCCATTTATGGACGGATGAAACACTTGATTTATTAAATGCACTGGTTATGCCTGTTCCGGCTGCTTTTCGGGATGTGGCACGCCGAAAGATCGCGGGACGGATCGGTCAGTTCGCACTGGAAGAACGCGCATCTGTAATGACGTCCGAACTGGTCGTCAAAGGCTATATTTCTGCGACACCGAAACGGGATCATAAATTCTTGAAAAAAGCCTTACGCGAACACGCCATCGATTGGCGGGATTACGAACTTTATTTCCAAAACTAAAAGGAAGGACTCTCTCGCGAGAATCCTTCCTTTTAGTTTTGCGGTAAATGTTTGACCGGAACGATTCCCGACTTAACCTGCTTATACTTCAGGTACATCGCAATCCGCCAAGGCACAATCATCCCAAAGGCGACGAGATAAAAAATTCCGCCCGTCTCAAAAATATCAATTTGCCCGCCGATGACAAACTTCGCGACGGTCCGGACAATCAGAATCCCGAACAGGACGATGAAAAAGGCTTTCGACCGTTGCAAATAAATTTGTCCTTCGGCTTCGTAAAAATTAGACGTCTTGATCAAAAAAATACTGAAGATCATCCCGATCAATAACGCTTCTGCCACTTCCGTCCAGGTCAGACGTGATGCCGGATATAAAAACTGCAGCATCCCGGTCGACATGGCGAAGGGCGGGATTAAGATTTTTTTAGCGTTCGTCGGTTTAGCCGAAGCTTTGACACGAATGAAGCTGATCAGTAAACCCATGACGAGCGCAACCCCTGTTGATACCCAAATCATCCCATCACTTCCTTGTTAAAATCCAGTGAATCCTACGATATCACTCATCCATGCAGCAAATGCGCTGAGTCCGTCAAAATACAGGACGATTCCGAACAACATCATCAATGCTCCACCGAATTTTGTCATCTTTAAACTGTATTGAACGAATAATCTCGAACGACCGACGAAAAAGGCCATCAATAAAAATGGAATCGAGAATCCGAGCACATAAAACAGCATATACAACATGCCTTGACTCGGGTTCGTCGCTGCCAGTCCGATGACACCTGCCAAAATCGGACCCGTACATGGTGTCCATCCGGCAGCAAAACCGATTCCGACAAGGATCGTACCGATGTACCCGCCCTTTCGTTCACCTAAATTGAGTTTTTTCTCACGCATCAAGAATGTCGGTTGCCACAATCCAAGCAATACCACACCAAATACGAAAATCACGAGCGCGCCGACCATCCGCAATGTGTCACGGTAGGTAATGAAAACATCCGCTAATAAGGAAGTCGATAGGCCAAGAACAGCAAAGACCATTGCAAATCCAACCAAAAACGCTACTGTATGCAACAGTGACCGTTTTTCTCTGACCCCTTTTTCTTTTAAGTCCGTTACAGAAACACCGGTAATGTATGAGAGGAACACCGGATATAACGGAAGCGTACAAGGTGAGACAAATGACAATAACCCTGCACCAAACGCTAACCAAAGCGAGAGCTCCATTTCAGCAGCTCCTTTCTAATTAAGAAGAAGTTCCTTCTCTATTTTGCCAAACTAATCGACATTTAGCACCTATTATCTTCCGAAAGATTAAAAAGATTCATGACAACTGAAATTACAAAAAAATTACATTTCCTCAAAACAGATGAAATGTCGTTGCACTGCCAGAAACCACTTGCTAGAATATGGATATGACATCAATGTAAGGGAGGATCCTATGACAAGCCAACATCTATTGACTTTAGCAATCGAGGCAAAACGAAGTGAACTGTATCATCAAGCGGATCGGTCTAGTTTCACCTCCCCTCATGTGTTGAAACTGAGTCATGAACTGGATTTATTATTACTGGAATACTCCCGTTTCGTTCAGAAGTACACGTATCCTTCCCGTACGAACGAATCTGTTTTAGGATAAAACATTGTTTTGTTGTCGCAACAACACGACAGTCGTCCATATAGCCTGATGTAAAAGCCGTTGACGTATGGTATTCGTCAGCGGCTTTTTCGTGTTTCTTCTATATAATGCGTTTTTTTGTTTTATGTTTTAAAAAATCTTTAATTCTTTCTTTACTTTCTTCATCCGATTCTTTTTTTGAGTCTTTAGTTAGGTGAATAATTAGAATATTTCCTCTTTACCATGCCTAAAGTCCTACTTCCACTTTAATTTTCCAAGCATTATGACCTAGACGTGACAAAACATGCATTTTTGCAATCTGTTTGTCATACTAGCCCGGTTTGTAACTTGAATGACTCTGACCTGTAAACGCACAACCCTGAATTGCCGTGTAAAGTAGGAACAGTAAACACAGCATATGTCAGGAGGACATCAATAATGAAAAAAGCAGTTTTCGCTGCAGGTCTTGCAGCAACGGCTCTATCAGTAGGATTCGCCCAAGAGACAGAGGCTGCCTCAGAGACGGTAACAGTAAATACAGCGGTATTAAATGTACGGACAGCACCTACTACGGCATCAGCGGATGTAGGTAACGTATATAAAGGTCAAAAATTAAATGTCGAAGGACGTTCTGGTGCATGGATTCAAACAAACATCAATGGCCAAAAACGTTATGTACACGGTGCTTACACTTCAGCCGGTTCTTCATTCGACTTTAAAAAAGCTACAGTCACTACGGCAGTATTAAACGTTCGTACGCAACCTACTACAAACTCTAAAGACGTTGGCAACTTGTATAAAGGCCAGTCCGTTAACGTAGAAAGCAAAGTCGGTGCTTGGATCAAAACAACAATCGACGGAAAAACTCGTTACGTACACAGCGATTATACAACTTTAGCAGGTTCAACAGCAAAAGCTCCAGCTGTTAAAGCTCCAGCAGCACCTGTTGCTAAAGCAGCTCCAAAAGCAGCAGCTCAACCAGCTGTAGCAACAAAACAAACAACAGCAGCAAAATCAGGTACGAAAGTAACAATGAACGTTACAGCGTACACAACTGATCCATCAAATAACGGTAGCCGCCTTTACAACGGTCGCGCATTGACTGCCAGCGGTTATGATGTTACAAACACGATCACGTACAATGGTATGCGTATCGTTGCAGCATCAGCTCAATACCCAATTGGTACACGCATGCACATCTCTGGTATCGGTGAAGCCATCGTACTTGACCGTGGCGGCGCTATCCAAGGTAACAAACTTGACCTTCTCGTTGGTTCACAACAAGAAGCACTCAACTGGGGACGTCAAAACGTCACTGTTACTGTCTACTAATTTTAAACACAAACAACCTGCCGGGCGAGATCGCCTGGCAGGCTTTTTTATGTCTTACGAAACGGATGAAACGTGTCCGGATTGTAATTCATACATTTTTTTATACAATCCGTTCTTTTCAATCAACGTCTGATGATTCCCTTGTTCCACGACTTCCCCTTGGTGCAGGACTAAAATCAAATCCGCATCCTGGATTGTCGACAACCGGTGGGCAATCGCAATCGTCGTTCGCCCTTGTCGCATGCGTTTTAAGGCGACTTGAACTTTTTCTTCCGTTTCCGTATCGATTGAACTTGTCGCTTCGTCGAGAATCAGGACTTTCGGATCCCGCGCCATCGTCCGGGCAAACGAGACCAACTGGCGTTCCCCGGCAGAAAACGTCGCTCCCCGCTCTGCGACCGGACTGTCATATTGCTCGTCCAACTGATTGATGAAGCCATCTGCTTGGACAAAACGGGCTGCTTCCTCGACTTTTTGGAATGGAATCGAGGGATCGAATAACCGGATGTTATCGGCGACACTTCCAGTAAACAGGAATGAATCCTGTAACACCAGTCCGACATGGCGCCGCAGTTCGTCTTCCGGCAATTGTTCGAGCGGTTGCCCGTCAATCAAGATTCGACCCGACTGATAGGAATAAAAACGCATCAGGATATTGATGATCGAACTCTTCCCGCTGCCCGTCTGACCGACCAGGGCAATCGTCTGACCCTTCTTCGCTTCAAACGAAATTCCTTTTAAAACTTCCTTCTCTCCGTCATAACTGAAGCGGACGTTATCAAAGACGATATGTCCTTCTGTAATATCAGCGTCACCCGCAATCGTCTTCGCAGGTTCCGGCTCATCCGTATCGAGTACTTTAAAGACACGGTCCGCCGAGACGACAGCCTGTTGGAATTCAGACAGACGTTGCATGATTTGCTGAACCGGTTGGAAAATCCGCTCCATGTAACTGATAAAGGCATATACGACCCCGACCTGGACCGTTTGTGAAAATGACAGGACACCGAAGTACGTAATCAAGGACGCAATCGTCAGCGCTAACATCAACTCGATGATTGGCCGAAGCAGCCAGCTGTCGAGCTTCAAGTTCTTGTAACGGCCGTTCTGATGGGCGATGTTCGTCTCTTCAAATTCCGCCATCAACCGTTTTTCCTGGCGAAATTGTTGAATGATTGCCATCCCGTTGATCGATTCATTCAGCTGTCCGTTAATCTTCGACAACAAATCCCGGACTTCAGCGTAATATTTCGTTGAATAACGGCGGTAAATCCAGATGATGAAATAAAACAGCGGTAACAGGACTAACGCAATCGTCGCGAGGCGCGGTTCCAGTAAGTAAAGGAACAGATAGGTTCCAATCAGTTGCACCCCGCTTTGGACGAACGTCGACAAGACACCGATATACAGTTCTTTGATGGCTTCCGTATCGTTTGTGATCCGTGAAACAAGTACGCCAGCCGGTGTCCGGTCAAAATAACCGAGCCGTAAGTGCATGACGTGGCGAAACACATCGATCCGAAGCCGTTGAATGACTTTCAAGGCGATTTTTTGGAACTCAAACGCCTGCAGATAATCGACGACGATCCCTGTCGTATGCAACAGTAAGTACACGCCGAACAATAACGCCACTTCCTGCACCGGATAGTTGCCGACCGCGACATAATCATCGATGAAGATTTTAACGAGATAGGGACCTCCGAGCTTTGCTCCGGTCGTCACAAGCAACAGTAAAAAGGCGACTAACACCTGTTTTTTAAACGGTTTGACGAATCCCAGCAATCGTCGTAAGACCGCTTTTTCATTAATATCATGATTCAAGCGTTCCACCTCCCTGTTCGACGAGTGATTCGAGTTGCTGACGGTCGTAGGTTTCTTTATACCAACCGTCACGGGCAAGCAGTTCATCGTGTGTTCCCCGTTCAATGATTCGACCCGCATCGAGGACGATGATCTCATCGGTATGCGAAACCGCCGACAGACGGTGGGCGACAATGATTTGTGACTGTTCGTTATCCGCTGTCCGGAAGTGTTCGATGATCGCTTCCTCCGTCTTGGCATCAACCGCCGACAAGGCATCATCCAATACCAGAATCGGACAATCCGCGAGTAACGCCCTGGCAATCGAAATCCGTTGTTTCTGACCGCCGGATAATGTGACACCCCGTTCCCCGACCATCGTCGCATAGCCTTCCGTAAAGCCGAGAATATCCTCGTGAACGGCAGCAATCCGTGCAGCTTCCATGATTTCTTCCATCGATGCATCCGGTTTCGCAAAGGCGATATTATCAGCAATCGAAGCAGAGAACAGGAAATGATCCTGCGGAACGATTGCAACCTGCTTGCGGACCGTTTCCCGCGTCAATTGTTTGACGTCCTGTCCGCCAATCGCAATCGAACCGTATTTGACATCGTATTCGCGTGATAACAGACGAACGAACGTCGATTTTCCGGCACCGGTCCGACCAACGATTCCAAGTGTCCGTCCGGGTGTCAATGTCACGTGAATGTTCACAAGCACAGGTTGTGTCTCATATACAAACCGATCAATCGCGACTTGTAAATCAGCGGACGAAACCGTCGTCGCCGCTTCTTTCGCATCCTTGATTTCCGGTTCGATTGCAAGCATCCGTTCAATCCGGTCGTACGAAGCCCGTCCCCGTTCGACGATATTAAACAACCAGCCGAACGCAAGCATCGGCCACGTCAGTAATCCCAAATATGTAGTGAAGGACACGATGTCCCCGATCCGAATTTCCCCTTGCTGTAATAAATACGCGCCGTATCCGACGGCAATGATATAAGATAAGCCGACCAAACCGAAAATCGTCGGATCAAATAAGGCATCGATTTTCGCGACCCGGCGGTTTTTTTGAACGACATCATCAGATAACGAAGTAAACGTTCCGACATCCGATTCAACTTCCCCTGTTGCTTTCAAGACGCGGACTCCGCTGACGCTTTCTGCGACCTTGTCATTCAAATCCGAAAAAGCTTCCTGCGCATCGTGGAATCGGGAGTGCAGCATCTTCCCGTACCGTGACGTCAAATAAACCATCAGCGGCATCGGTAACAACGAAACAAGCGTCAGTTTCCAACTGATCGTCGTAATCATCGTGATGATGACGAAACTGCCCATCGTCACGGAATCGACGAGTGTCAAAATACCGGCTCCTGCCGTCATCGAGACGGCTTGTACATCATTCGTCGCATGAGCCATCAAATCCCCGCTGCGGTACTTCTTGTAAAATGATTGATCCAGGTCCGAAAAATGACCATATAGCTGACTTCGCAACAACCGGCCGAGCCGGATCGACGCTCCGAAGATGTAAAACCGCCAAAAATAACGAATCACATAGGTCGATACCCCGATCAACACCAGTGTCGCGACCAGTTTCCATAAATCATTTTTCGTCAAACTGCCTTCGCTCAGTCCGTTGACCGTCGAACCGATTACTTTCGGCGGAATCAGTTCCAGTCCGGCAACAAAAATTAAAGCAATGATGCCTAAACTGTATGCTTTCCATTCGAGTCGGAAAAACCAACTCAGTTTCCTGAAGACTCCCATACAAGTCCCCCCTTTTTAAATCGATTGAGTATTTCTAATAGTCTCACATTTTAGATTAGCCATCTTCCTAAAAAATAGCAAACAAAAGGAGACCAAATTGGTCTCCTTTTACAAGTCGTTATTTTTTCGGTGATTTCATTGAACCACTCATTGAACGCATCACTTGGTTGACTTTCTTTTGTGATGGCTTTTGACCCATTTGCATCATCAATGTCTTAATCATATCTTCGTTGATTGGTGGGTTTTGCTCCAAATAGTTCATCATGTATCGACGAGCGATATAAAAACCAAGGGCGACACCAGCTACCAAGCAAAGAAGGGCAATTAAAATCCAAATCCATGTAGCCAAGTTGCTTCCTCCTCTAACTTCAAACGTCGCTTTTTACTATACTATAATTTAAAGCCTTTGCATAGATAATGCAAAAAAAAGGTGCGCGCGTTTGCGCACCTTTCTTCATTAACCGAGTTGCTTGACTGTGTTCAAGACATTTTCGACAGACATGCCGTACTCTTTTAACAGAAGATCTCCAGGAGCCGAAGCACCAAAGCGATCGATTCCGATGACTTGTCCTTCTGTTCCTACATATTTATACCAACCGAGTGAAGCACCGGCTTCAATCGCAAGACGCTTCGTGATGCGTTTTGGTAAAACTGATTCTTTGTATTCTGCTGATTGCGCTTCAAACAATTCCCATGATGGAAGTGAAACGACTGCTGCCGTTTCGCCAAGTTCTTTTTGTGCTTCGACTAACAGATGCACTTCAGAACCTGTTCCCATTAAGATTGTATCCGCTTTGTTGATGTCACCCGCAATGACGTATCCGCCTTTTTCAGCGCCTTCAACCGTCGTACCTTCAAGTTCAGGTAATCCTTGACGTGTCATGACGAGAAGTGTCGGTTTGTTTGTTGATTGAACGGCTGTTTTCCATGCGGCAATCGTTTCTTTCCCATCTGCCGGACGGTAAACTGTCAAGTTCGGCATCGCACGGAAACTCATCAAGTGTTCAACCGGCTCGTGTGTTGGACCATCTTCACCAACAGCAATCGAGTCATGTGTCAGGACGAAAATCGACTGGATACCCATCAACGCTGCTAAACGAACTGCAGGACGGAGGTAATCCGAGAATACGAAGAATGTCGCACCGTAAGGAATGACACCACCGTGTAACGCCATACCGTTGACAGCTGCTGCCATCGCAAACTCACGCACACCAAACCAGATGTTACGGCCGCTTGGATCGATGTCGAAGTCAGCTTCGCCTTTGAGCATCGTGTTGTTTGATCCTGCTAAGTCAGCTGAACCACCGAAGATTGACGGGATGTTTTTCGCAAGAGCGTTCAAGACTTCACCACTTGTCTGACGTGTCGCTTTTTTCGATGTCAGATCATATGTTGGCAGGTCTGCTTCCCAGTTGCTTGGCAATTCGTTGTTGATGGCTTGAACAAGTTCAGCATGCAATTCTGGATGCGCCGCTTTGTATTGTTCCATTTTCTCAGTCCATGCTGCTTCTGTATCAGCACCACGTTTGACAATGCGTTCTTCGAACAAGTCTTTGACTTCTTCCGGGACGTAGAATTCTTCGTGATCCCAAACGTAGCTTGCTTTCGTCAACTTGATTTCCGCATCTCCGAGTGGTGCACCGTGTGAAGCCGATTTACCTGATTTGTTTGGTGAACCAAATCCGATGACTGTTTTCACTTCAATCAATGTCGGTTTTGTTGTTTCAGCTTTTGCTGCTTCGATTGCTTTTGAAATCGAATCAAGATCCGTTCCGTCTTCGACACGGATGACTTGCCAGTTGTATGCTTCAAAACGTTGTTGAACGTTTTCTGAGAATGATTTATCGAGATCGCCATCGAGCGAGATATCGTTTGAATCATACAGAACAACCAATTTGCCAAGACCTAAATGTCCTGCAAGTGATGCCGCTTCTGCCGAAACACCTTCCATTAAGTCACCGTCTCCGCAAATCCCGTATGTGAAGTGATCGACGACGTTTAACTCGTCACGGTTGTATTTTGCTTCCAAGTGACGTTCTGCCATCGCCATACCGACAGCCATCGCAATGCCTTGTCCGAGTGGACCAGTCGTCGCATCGACACCTGCTGTGTGACGGTATTCCGGGTGACCCGGTGTTTTTGAGTTCCATTGACGGAATGACTTCAAGTCATCCATCGCGAGATCATAACCTGATAAATGGAGGAGTGAGTAGAGAAGCATTGAACCGTGTCCTGCTGAAAGTACAAAACGGTCACGGTTGAACCATTCTGGATTTTTAGGGTTATGGTTCATATGATCCGCCCATAATGTAAATGCCATCGGTGCTGCACCCATCGGCATTCCCGGGTGACCCGAGTTCGCTTTTTGTACTGCATCAATTGATAAGGTACGAATCGTATTTACTGCTAATAATTCTACTGTTGTCATGTTCGTCAAAACAATCATCCTCTCTCTTTTTCACAAATTCCTCCTCATTTTAGCATACCCACAAATGTGATACAACTTTTCTAAATAGTATGTCACATTGAAATGAATGCGCTCTCTATTGCCGTTTTCTTGGCACTTTCGTGATACATATTACGAACGTTTCACCAAAAAAAGCTACGCCACTCATCCCAATGAGTGACATAGCTTTTGTCATTATTGTTTGTTCCGTTCTTCTTCCTGCGCTTGCTTTAGTTTTTCAGGTGTTACGTCGGTTCCTTCTTCATCGACGATTTTGATGCCCATCATCTGATTTTTGAACGAACCACGGAATGCTTCCAGATAGGCAGTCCGTAATTCTTTTTGTTCCGCTGTTTCTGCATCAGTCAGTGGTTCGACTTTTGATTTATTGGCTAATTCGTTAATCCGGTCCAGTTGTTCTTGTGATAACATGATATCCCTCTTTCTGTTGACTCAAAGTTGAGCTTTCAATAGTAACCTTACTGTAAAAGACACGAAAAAAAAAAGCAAGTTTGATGCGCCGCTGAGGCATCAAACTTACTTCCTTATTCGTACGTACTGACTACTTCTTTATATTCCAGATAACGCCGGTTGACGGTCGCTTTCGAAATGTCGTGTCCCATCCCTCTTAATGTCACCGCGATGTCGGCGAATGTCAGTCCTAACTCACGTAACCGGACGATTTCTTCAATCGGGACTTCCTTTCGGCTCCGACCGGCATTTTCACCTTGACGGTTGAGGTTCTGCTCGGGACGAAATCCATTTTCGACAGCCCGTCGCATCCCGCGGGCAATTTTCGCATTATGCAGTTTCCGTTGATACTCTTCGACGAGCGATACAATTTCAAGAACCATCGCTTCGGCGTCTGCCAGTTTATACTCGCCATCCGATTCCATCGTCATCAGTTGAACCTGATGTTTTTGGAACGTATGTAAAATGGCGATTTTGGCATTCCCGCGTCCGATCCGCGTATCATCCGTCACGAGAACGGCATCCACGGCTTGACGTGTGACGTAATCGAGAACGGATAACATCCCTTCCCGATCAACGTCATAACCACTTTCCTTTTCCGTGATGATCTCCACGACTTCAAATCCTTTTGTTGCAGCGAGTCCCGACAGTTCCGATCTTTGCCGCTCAAGCGAGCTGTCCTGTGCTTCTTTTTCCGTCGAGACGCGACAGTAGATTACTACTTTCACTGTACTTCACACCCCTGTTCGTTCTTTGACAACCTTTACAGTTTGTCATTGTTGCGCGATTGGTACAACGATTTTGTTTTTCGAAATGACATGAGTCGTCTTCAGTTCATTATTCTCGATCAACCACTCGACATATTCCTGATCTGTCATCGATCCGTCATTATAGACTTCGGCGACCTGTTCGACGGTCGCGTTTTGATCGACTGTGACAGAAGCCGTCAAGAGTTGCTCGACCTTCTCGTCCGGTCGAGGTGTTAAAAGGAAAAGAATGAAAGCCAGGCTGAGCGTATAAAAAACAATGGAAAAGGCATGGGTACGAATCGTATGCATCATGATAAATCCCTCCAGTTAAAAATGTTTTTAGAATAGATGTTCTCGGAACAATTGTTCGCATAACTCATCTTAAACCAAGAACCGGTGTTCGGTCAACACAAAATGTCGAACAATTGTTTGTACGCTCATTTGTTCTATGTTATAGTGATTTTAGAAACATGTATTCCTATAACCTTCAAAAAACCAATCCGGAAAGAGGTGGCAATTCATATGCGGAAAATGTCGAAACGACAACAAGAAATCCTTGACTACATCGTTGCTCAAGTGAAACTGAAAGGGTATCCCCCATCAGTTCGTGAAATCGGTGAGGCTGTTGGTCTTGCTTCAAGCTCAACGGTACACGGTCATTTGGATCGTCTAGAAAAACGCGGACTGATTCGCCGTGACCCAACTAAGCCACGTGCGATTGAGATATTGCTTGATAAAACTGATGAAGATCACGAAGCCATCGTTCATATTCCCGTCATCGGGAAAGTAACGGCTGGTTTTCCAATCACGGCCATCGAAAACATTGAAGAACATTTCCCGCTTCCTGCCCATTACGTCGGGAACGAAAATGTCTTTATGTTGACGATTGATGGTGAGTCGATGATCAACGCAGGTATTCTAGACGGTGACCGGGTCATCGTTCGTCAGCAAAACACAGCAGAGAATGGTGAAATCGTCGTTGCTATGACCGAAGATAGCGAAGCGACTGTCAAACGGTTCTTCTTAGAAGATCAACAAGTACGTCTCCAACCAGAAAATGATTCGATGGACCCGATGTATTTCGATAACGTCTCGATTCTTGGCAAGGTCATCGGCGTATATCGGACGATCCACTAAGCGAGGGACCAGCACAGCTGGTCTTTTTTTATGCCTTCTGGAAATGTACACGATACAGTCAATACCGTTGCTTTAACCGGCTATGTTGCGTATTCGGTCGCAACCCAGCAGACGGATTGGCTTCCAACCGCTGTCGGCATCGCCGTCGGCACCCTTTGGCTTTCACCAGACCTCGACTTGAAGTCCGAACCTTACTACCGGCACGGTCCTTTACGGGTCCTTTGGATGCCTTATGTCAAAATCATGCCCCACCGCTCCATCTGGTCGCACGGTTTGATCATCGGCGATCTCATTCGCCTGATGTACAGCGCCGCTTTTCTGATTCCGCTTTTATTTTTGGCGCTGTACCTGAAAATCATTGAATCGAGTACGGTCGATTCCTGGTTCGCGTCCATGCCTGCTTTCATCATCGGCGTCATGGTTGCCAGTACGATACATATTGTCCTTGATCACTCCAGCAGCTTCTTTCGAACAAAAAAGAAGCGGAAAAAGCGTCGTTGAAAATCCTTCGTTCATTGTAAAAATGAACGAAGGATTTTTTTAGTATCCATTATTCATTTTTTTAAACATAAATTAAGGAAATTTTAATTCAAAGATTTGAATTAATTGTATTGAAAACGTTCTCAATTAGATGTAGGTTTAAATGGAAAGGCCATTATTTGCTTTAATCCAAAGGGAGGGTTTTTGCATGAGTAACTTTACAAGTGAGCTGATTGGAACAATGATTCTGATTTTGCTCGGCGACGGAGTCGTTGCAGGGGTTGTCTTGAGAAAGACGAAATCTGAGAACGGCGGCTGGATTGTCATTACATTCGCTTGGGGTCTCGCCGTCATGACGGGAGCATACATTGCTGCCTCGAGTGGTGCACATCTCAATCCTGCATTGACATTGGCGCTTGCCATGAATTCCGATTTACCGTGGGCAGACGTACCTGTCTATATCGCCGGTCAATTAATCGGAGCATTCATCGGTGCAGTACTCGTTTGGCTTCATTATATGAAACACTTTGAAGCGACTGATGATCAAGCAGCAAAACTGGGTGTGTTCGCAACAGGTCCGGCGATTCGCCATACACCGTCAAACCTGATTTCAGAAATCATCGGGACGTTTGTCTTGGTATTCGGAATCCTGTCATTTGGTCTGACAACATTTGGTGACGGACTGAAACCATTCATCGTCGGTCTTCTTGTCGTCGTCATCGGTCTCTCGCTCGGTGGTACAACAGGATATGCCATCAACCCGGCCCGTGACCTTGGTCCGCGGATTGCACACGCTATCTTACCGATTAAAGGAAAAGGTTCATCTGACTGGGGTTACTCGTGGATTCCAATCGTTGGTCCGATTATCGGTGGTGGAGTAGCCGTCTTGCTGTATCAACTGCTGCAAAACTGATTTTGTTTGACACCTACATCTCAAGGGGGATTTCAGCATGGAAAACAAGTACATCTTAGCACTCGACCAAGGAACAACAAGCTCACGCGCCATTATTTTTGACCACGATGGTCAAATCGTGAACTCTGCGCAACGTGAATTCAAACAATACTTCCCGCAACCGGGCTGGGTCGAGCATGATGCCAATGAAATTTGGGGATCAATCCTCGCTGTCATGGCGGATGCTCTCGGAACGGCTGATATCAAACCGAGCCAAATCGCAAGTATCGGAATTACGAACCAACGTGAGACGACGGTCGTCTGGAACAAAGAAACAGGTAAACCTGTCTATCACGCGCTTGTCTGGCAATCCCGTCAAACATCCGGTATCTGTGATGAGCTGAATGCACAGGGTCTGAACCAAACATTCCGTGATAAAACAGGTCTTCTGATTGACGCCTACTTCTCAGGGACAAAAGTGAAGTGGATTTTGGATAACGTTGAAGGGGCACGGGAACAGGCAGAAAACGGAGAACTTCTATTCGGAACAATCGACACATGGCTCGTTTGGAAGCTGTCTGGTGGAAAAACGCATATCACAGACTATACAAACGCTTCCCGGACATTGATGTACAACATTTACGAACAAAAATGGGATGATGAGTTGCTTGAAATCCTGACAGTTCCAAAATCAATGTTACCGGAAGTCCGTCAATCAAGTGAAGTGTATGACAATACCGTTCCGTATCACTTCTTCGGCTTCGAAATTCCGATTGCCGGAATTGCCGGTGACCAGCAAGCTGCTCTCTTCGGTCAAACATGTTTCGAACCGGGTGAAGGAAAGAACACGTATGGTACAGGTTGCTTCATGCTCATGAACACTGGTGAAAAAGCCGTTTCGTCTGACCACGGTCTACTGACGACAATCGCCTGGGGTGTCGACGGAAAAGTCGAATATGCACTCGAAGGATCAATCTTCGTTGCCGGATCCGCGATTCAGTGGTTGCGTGACGGCTTACGGATGTTGAAAAACGCGAAGGATTCAGAAGGTTATGCGTTAAAAGTCGATTCGACAGAAGGCGTTTACGTCGTTCCTGCCTTCGTCGGACTCGGTGCCCCGTACTGGGATAGTGACGTTCGTGGCGCGATTTTCGGCTTAACACGCGGAACGGAGAAAGAACATTTCGTCCGCGCGACTCTCGAATCCCTTGCTTATCAGACACGTGATGTCTTGACGGCAATGGAAAAAGATTCAGGCATCGAACTAAAAACGTTGCGTGTTGATGGTGGTGCGGTTTCGAATGACTTCTTGATGCAGTTCCAGTCGGATATCTTAGGTGTACCGGTTGACCGTCCGGAAATCAATGAGACAACAGCTCTCGGTGCTGCATATCTTGCTGGTCTCGCAGTCGGTTACTGGAAAGACAAAGCTGAAATCAAAAAACAATGGAAACTCAACCGTCAGTTCAAACCAGAAATGAAAGAAGACGATCGCGAACAGCGTTATGCCGGATGGCAAAAAGCGGTCGAAGCGACAATGGCGTTTAAACCGAACAAAAAAGAAGTCAACGCCTGATTTCTTTACTGGTATTCCCTCGCGGAATACCAGTTTTTTTGTTTTCCCTAAAAAAACAGGTTCGCTTCCTCTTCGGAAACGAACCTGTTAGTCGGATTACCTGTTTTACGAAAATTCTGCTTTGACGCCTGTTACGATATCATCCAGCGTTTTTGATTGACCACTTAAGACCGCTGCCAAAAAAGCGCCCTCTACCAGCGGTGCTTCGACGAACTGAACGTTCCGGTCCCCACTGTATAATTCTAAGGCCAGTTCCGCGTTCATCGTCGCCGATCCGATGTCGGTCAAAATTAAGCCGTCATCGTTCAACTCATTCATCGTCTCTTCAATTCGGGACGCATCGGTCCCGATACTGCCGTCCGCAAGCCCAGCTGCGAGTAACACGGGTGTGTCCGGAGCCATTTCAGCCAATAGTTCCTTTAGTCCGGTCGCAAGCTTTTCACTATGGGAGACTAAAATCAAATTAATCATGACAAGACCTCCCCAATCGAACGTAATAACAGTGAACTTGATAACGCACCGGGATCCTGGACACCGACCGTTGCATCCCCAAAATAAGAAGCCCGTCCTTTTGTCGCCACACGCTCTTTTGTATCTGCCAATGCTTGATCGAGTGCTGCGTTCAAATCACTCTCTTGTTCCAGTGCTTCGTAAAACGGTGTCCAAATATCGACCATCGTTTTTTGTCCAAACTCTGATTTCCCGCGCATTTTAATCCCATCCGTCGCTTCTTTAAACGCCGCTGCCAGTTCCGCCCCTTCAACTTCTCTTTTCCCTTTAAACGCTCCGGCAAATTTAACGAATGCCGTACCGTAGAGCGGACCGGATGCACCTCCAACGGTTTTAATCAAGGTCATTCCGACTTGTTTTGATAAGACACCTAGATCTTCATACTCTTCTTGCGCCTCAAGTTCTTTTTGTACAGCCTGGAAACCGCGCGACAAATTGATGCCGTGGTCGCCGTCACCGATTTCCCGGTCAAGATCCGTCAATTCATCTTTATGGTGTTCGAGATCGGCAGCCGCTTTAAGCAATGCTTTGCGGAATTCTTCAGTCGATAACTTCATCTATCTCACCCTCTTTTAATTAGAATCCGATTGCGTTCGTTTTTGCATCCAAGTAGCCGACCAGTTCATCGTCAACCGGAAGCAGCGTAATTGAGAAACCGTGCATTTCGAGTGATGTCATATAGTTGCCGACGAACGGACGAACAATCTCGTATCCTTTTGCCTGCAATTGTTCCGCGACATATTTATAGGTGATGTACAATTCCGATTCAGGCGTTCCGCCCATTCCGTTGACCATGACCGCTACTTTTTTATCGGTTACTTCCGCTGTCAATCGATCGAGTAATTCCGTCACGATGGCTTCGACGGAGGCAATCGGTTTCCGCTCCAGACCCTTTTCACCGTGAATCCCAATTCCGATTTCCATTTCATCCTCGTGCAAATCAAAACCGGGTTTACCGCTCTCCGGCATATAACATGGGGACAACGCCATTCCGATTGACCGGACGCCGGCAATGACTTTCTCAGCGACTGCTTTGACTTCAGCAAGTGATTTGCCCTCTGCTGCCGCAGCTCCGGCAATCTTGTGGACAAAAATCGTGCCAGCGACTCCGCGGCGGTCTTCTTCTTTTTTGATGGCGATATCATCCCGGACGATGACCGTCTCGACTTCGATGTCTTCGAGTTCGGCCAATTCTTTCGCCATGTCGAAGTTCATGACATCTCCAGAATAGTTTTTGACGACGAGCAGCACCCCTTTCCCACCGTCTGCCGCCTTGATTCCTTCAAGCACCATGTCAGGTGTCGGAGAAGTAAAGACTTCACCACAGACAGCAGCTGCGAGCATACCGTCCCCGATAAATCCGGCATGCGCCGGCTCATGGCCGCTTCCCCCACCGGATACAAGGGCCACTTTCCCGTTCAACGGTTCTTTTCGTTTAATGACATTGACTCCGCCGACTTTTGCATAAAGATCAGGATGTGCTAAAACGAGACCTTCCACCATATCTGAGACAAACCGGTTCGCATCTTGCATTAATTTATCCATCTTGAACGCTCCTTCGTCTAACGAATTTTGCCGTACCACTTACTCTTTACCACAAATCGAGACGACTTATGTCAAGGAAACATATGAAAATATTGACCAGTTCATTTCCAATCCGTTTTGATGATGCTATGCTGATAACACATCATCGCGAGAGGAGTCACCTTCTATGAACGCTTCGTTTCAAGCAGGTATCAAAGCCTGTCTGCCGACCGTCCTCGGTTATCTCGGCATCGGATTTTCTGCCGGCATCGTCGGACGCGCCGCCGGACTCAGTCCGCTTGAAATCGGATTGATGTCCATCTTGATTTATGCCGGCGCTGCTCAATTCATCATTACGAGTCTACTGTTACTAAACAGTCCGTTTTCTGCCATCATCTTGACGACGTTCATCGTCAATTCCCGGCATCTTCTGATGAGTATGACGCTCGCACCGCGTGTTAAAAGCCGGCATTTCTTCGATCGGTTTGGAATCGGCGCTCTCTTGACAGATGAGTCGTTTGCCGTAGCCATGAATACTTCCTTAAAACGGCCGCTTGATGCACCATTCATGCATGGATTGAACATAACCGCTTATCTGAGCTGGATTGCCTCGACAGTCCTCGGAGCACTCGTCGGCAGTTGGTTCCCGGATCCGGAACGATTCGGACTGGATTTTGCTTTAACCGCGATGTTCATCGGGTTATTGTACCTGCAGTTTGAAAGCGAGCGGTCCCGCATCGCTCTAAATGGTCTGTTGCTCGTCCTTGTTTTCCTGTTGTTGTACATATCAATGCGCTATCTGTCACCGGAACTCGCCGTTTTATTCGCGACGATGATAGCTGCCAGTATAGGAGTTGTAATCTCACGATGGAAATCCGCTTAGAACTATTCGTCCTTTTTGCTGCCTGCGGTCTCGTCACGTTGATTCCGCGGATACTGCCGTTTTTGTTGATGCATGGTCTGACGTTACCCCGTCTGCTGACCGATTGGTTGTCGTTTATCCCGGTTTGTTTGTTAAGTGCTTTATTTTTTCAAAACTTACTAGTGGCACGAAACGGAGACTATCCGACACTCTCCCTTCTAAACCTCGCAGCATCCGTTCCGACCGTCCTCGTCGCCGTCAGCAGCAAAAGCCTTTCCTACACTGTCATCACCGGTGTCCTGTCGATGGCGTTGCTTCGTTTGTTTCTGTAAAACTTGTTCACAATAAATCAAAAAGACGAGGAGAGCGGATCCGATGATCCGCTCTCCTCGTCTTTTGATAATTACACGCTTTCGATTAAGCCGATACATCTGCATAGTCCGGCGTCTGCTCGAACTCCCGTTTCGCGAACGGACAGAGCGGCAACAGCTTGACGTTTTCTTCGCGTGCCCACTCGACCATGGCTTTGACCAGTTGTTCGCCGATTTGTTGATTCCGATGATTCGGGTCGACATACGTATGATCAATGATCCACTTGCCGCCTTTTGTGTCACTGTACGTGATTTCCCCGACAACTTGCCCCTCTTGATAGGCTTCAATCTTTTGATCCGCTCGTTTAAATTCCATCATGCTTCCCTCCGTTCATACGATAAGGCGCCGCTCGGACAGCCATCGATGACCCGCATGACATCTTCGGCCGGGGCCCCGTCCGTTTCAATCCATGGACGCTTTTTAACATCAAAGACGGCCGGTAAACTCTTCACACAATGACCGGAATGGATACAGACTTCGGCATCAAAATAAACGGTGATCCCTTTTCCTTCATACGCCTTTTTCATTTAAAACGCCTCCTTACAAAGTAGATTAAGAGTGCAGTCTTGCTGTTTTACATCATATATACATACCCCTTTTTAAGATGATTTGTACTTTCCTATACTTAAAATCTAAAGCTTTATTCAGTCATAGGAGTTGCTCTTGTTTTAAAGAAGATAAATCAACTTCTAACCGCTGTTTGTAAATCCGTCCCTTAGGTAGTTGATCTTTTGATGCATAAAATAATAAGTGAAATTCATTATTTAGGAACTGGACTATGAAGATATCATCAAATTGATCTAAAGTTCTTATATTCAATGAGATGAAACCAGATTTTTGAGCCGTTGTTTTTACACTAATCCGTCTTCCATTACTAATTACATCAAAACCGTGTTGGTTGGTCACATGAGCTAATTTCCCTTTCGTATATATAGCACAAAAAAACTCTCCCAATCGACCTATTAAATGACGCAACTCTGTGGCTTTACAACCAAGAACGTTCATTTCAAATTTCAAAATGTCCATATACTCTTCAAATAGTTGGATTATGTAATTACCTTTAAGAAATTCCTGATTTTCTAATAACTTATTTATAGATAGTTGTTTTTTTCCGTCTGTCCATATCCCTACTACTTGATCATCAGGAGAATTTCGTGTTCGCGCATAAATTAATCCGTTATAATCAGCATTTTCGCCAATATATTTATACATTCCATAATTTAGATATACAAATAAATGCTTATTAAAAGAAATTCCACGGTTTGAACGATTGTAACAATAGTCAGAAAGTATCACACTATCTTTATTTGTTCCATATTTGTGAAACAAGGCTTCTTTCATTTCACTCGGAGTTACAACTTCTTCTTTTTTATGCTTTAACATCTCTTTAAGCTGTTCATAAATAGAAATACGCTTAGTCATTGCAATCCCTCCCTAAAAAAATAAGGCTAAGAAAAGCAATACAAAAGCGTATTGACTATTCTTAGCCTGTTTTTCATTCATTTTTCATCATTTAGATTAGAACAAGACCATGTACTGATCGCGTTCCCATTCCGTGACTTGCGTCCGGAACATATCCCATTCGATTTCTTTAAGTTCAACGAAGTGCTCTGCGATGTGCTCGCCAAGTGCGTGCATGACGACGTCATCCGCTTTCAAGACTTCGAGTGCGTGGCTGAGTGTTGACGGAAGATCGTCAATGCCGTTTGCCACACGTTCCGGTTTGTCCATCACGTAGATGTTACGGTCGATTGGAGCCGGTGCTTTCAAGTTGTTTTTGATTCCGTCAAGACCTGAAGCGAGCAAGGTCGCAAGTGCCAAGTACGGGTTTGCTGCCGGGTCGACTGAACGGACTTCGATTCGTGTCGAGAGACCGCGGGCTGCCGGTACACGTACGAGCGGTGAACGGTTACGCGCTGACCATGCGACGTAGCAAGGTGCTTCATAACCAGGCACAAGACGTTTATACGAGTTAACTGTCGGGTTACAGACAGCTGTGAAGGCACGGGCGTGCTTCAGGATACCGGCTGTGAACGCACGGGCATCATCCGACAATTGCATGTTGCTGTTCGCTTCGTCGAAGAAGACGTTTTCGTTGCCTTTAAAGAGAGACATGTTGGCGTGCATTCCTGAACCGTTGACACCGTAAAGCGGTTTTGGCATGAATGTCGCGTGTAAGTTATGTTTCGCTGCAATCGTCTTAACAACGAGTTTGAACGTTTGGATGTTATCCGCCGTTGTGATCGCGTCAGCGTATTTGAAGTCGATTTCGTGTTGTCCCGGTGCGACTTCATGGTGAGATGCTTCGATTTCAAAGCCCATGTTTTCAAGCTCGATGACGATTTCCTTACGGCAGTTTTCACCGAGATCGACTGGTGCTAAGTCAAAGTAACCGCCTTGGTCATTGAGTTCAAGTGTCGGACGGCCGTTAGCATCCTTCTTGAACAAGAAGAATTCTGGTTCTGGACCAACGTTGAATGAAGTGAAGCCAAGCTCTTCCATTTCTTTAAGTACACGTTTGAGTTGACCACGCGGATCTCCAGCAAACGGTGTGCCATCCGGATTGTAGATGTCACAGATGAGACGTGCGACTTTACCCGTTCCGTCTTCTGTCCATGGGAAGACCACCCATGTGTTGAGGTCTGGGAAGAGATACATATCTGATTCTTCAATGCGGACGAATCCTTCGATTGACGAACCATCGAACATCATTTTGTTATCAAGTGCTTTTTCCAATTGGCTCACTGGAATTTCAACGTTCTTGATCGTACCGAGGATATCTGTGAACTGTAAACGAATAAAACGTACATCCTCAGCTTTAGCGATTTTCATAATGTCTTCTCGTGTAATGTTGCGACGTGTCATGTGACAAATCCCCTCTCCGGCTCTTTTTTATATGGTAACAGGTGCTTACTTGAAAAATCGTCCGAGCTCACCTTGGATGAGTGACGTTTTCCCATGTCGCCCTGCTTCCTGCAATTCATTTTTCAGGAGTTTATACAATTCGCCATCTGATAATTCCGGACGGGCCGTAACGACCTTCTCCGCAACTCGTTCGCGCTTGACAAGATCATTGTCAAAAATCATTTTAATCCCTGCGATATTCAGTCCCTGGTCCAGATATTCCTTGATCGATAACAAGCGATCGACATCGTTGAACGAATAGAGGCGACGTTTCGTCTCTGTCCGCTCCGGCTTGATCAATCCTTGTTCTTCGTAATATCGGATTTGTCGGGCAGATAACGCGGTCAACTCTTGAACGACTCCGATGGGGAATAGTGGCTTGGACTGTCGTGATAAGTCTGCCATTTCGTTCCTCCTTTTTCCTTACCTCATGAGAATAAACCTCTGTGAGGCAAGTTGTCAAGAGATGTAAGGAAAGTTAACATGACTTTCTTACAAGTCAGACGTCCTGCGTAACAGAGGTCTTTTCACATCAAGCTATTTTTTTAAACCTGTTGCGGTTGAATCAATTGTTGTTCCATTAATTGATTGACGGCCGAGACAATCGCGATTCTGACGTGACTGTAAGTCAGTCCGCCCTGGACATAGGCCGTGTACGGTGCCCGGATCGGACCATCTGCCGATAACTCGATCGATGATCCTTGAATGAACGTTCCGGCAGCCATGATGACATCATCTGCATATCCCGGCATATAATCCGGAATCGGCAAGGCTTGCGCATTGACGGGAGACGCCGCTTGAATCGCCTGACAAAAGGCAATCATCGGCTCAGGTGCATGGAAAGAGACCGACTGGATCAAATCCGTCCGTTCTGCTGCATAGTGCGGTGCTGTATCGAATCCGAACTGTTCCATCATGCTCGAGGTGAACATCGCCCCCATCAGTGCCTGACTGACCGTATGCGGGGCCATGAAGAACCCTTGATACATGTCCTGCAGCGAATAAAGCGACGGACCGGCCTCGGCACCGATTCCCGGTGTCGTCATTCGGAACGACGCCCGTTCAATCAAATCGCGGCGTCCGACGAGATAACCGCCTGTCTTCGCGAGACCGCCACCCGGATTCTTGATCAGTGAGCCGGCCATCAAATCCGCTCCGACATGGGTCGGTTCGATCGTTTCAACGAATTCGCCGTAACAGTTGTCGACGAAGACGATAACGTGCGGATGTTGCGCCTTGATGGCTTCAATCGCTTGACCGATTTCTGCGACAGGCAAGCTCCGGCGTGTCGCATACCCTTTTGAACGCTGGATCCCGACGACTTTTGTCTTGTCCGTGATTCGGGCGAGGACAGCATCCAGATCAATCGTCTCTGCCTGTTTCATCTCGACGACGTCATACGTGACACCGAGTTCTTTTAACGAGCCGCGGCCGTCACCGCGGATACCGACGATTTCTTCGAGTGTATCGTACGGTTTACCGGTGATGTACAGCAGTTCGTCTCCCGGTAACAGCAAACCGAACAACGCGATGCCGATCGCGTGGGTCCCGCTGATGATCTGCGCCCGGCAGAGTCCGGCTTCCGCTCCGAAGACCGCTGCGTAAATCCGTTCGAGATTATCGCGGCCCTCATCGTTGTAGCCGTAACCTGTCGACGGCATGAAGTGAAAGTCACTCACTTTATGCTCACGGAAGGCATTCAGGACACGGAACTGATTCTGTTCCGCGACTTGTTGTGCCTTGCGAATACCGGGTGCGATTTTTTCTTCCGCCCGCTCGACGAACGGACGGATTGTTTCATAATGCGTTAACTCTGTAAACATGCTTACACCTCGTATTGTTTCAATGTCGAGTACAGACGTGTATCTTTGCGCAAGTAGCCTTTCAAGGTCACGGAGCCGTCCTCTTCATATTGTTCTGTTAAATTCATCATGACTTCTTTTGCCGGATTGTAATGGGCAAATGCGTTGACCGGAATTCGGATCTCGAGATATTCGAGAATCTCACTGATCGCTTTTTCGATTTCGACGGTCAGGCGTTCGATATCTGCCGGATCGAGTGCCGAAATCAACAGTTTTCCACCTGTGAACAATTTCGTTAACCGGTCTTTTTTATTGAAGACTTCAAGTTGCGGGATATCCCCGGCACCGAGCTCATCGAGAACATCATTGGTCGTCTGCATCTGATTGAGATAATGTTCGCTTGACGCATCGATGACATGAATGATCAGGTCTGCCTCAAGCACTTCTTCGAGTGTCGACCGGAATGCGGCAATTAGTTTCGTCGGCAAATCCTGAATGAATCCGACGGTATCGGTCAGGAGGATCTGTCCACCTTCCGGTAAGTCGAACTGACGCGTCAACGGATCGAGTGTCGCGAATAATTCATTTTTTTCGTACGTGTCGGCATTGGTCAACCGGTTGAAGATGGTGGACTTCCCGGCATTCGTATATCCGACAAGGGCGATTTGGAACGTCTGGTTTTCCTTCCGGCGTTCGCGGTAGCGAGCACGGTGGGCAACCGACGTTTCGAGCTGTTTCTTGATTTCGTCGACACGGCGGCGGATGTGCCGGCGGTCTGTCTCAAGTTTTGATTCACCGGGACCACGAGTCCCGATCCCGCCGCCGAGGCGGGACAATTGTGTTCCTTGTCCGCTTAAGCGCGGCAACAGGTAACTCATCTGGGCGAGTTCGACCTGGAGCTTCCCTTCCCGCGACTGGGCACGGCCGGCGAAGATGTCGAGAATCAACTGGGTCCGGTCGATCAATTTGATCGATTCCGGATCTTCGAGGGCAATCCGGATGTTTTTCATCTGCCCCGGCGTGACTTCGGCATTAAAAATAATCAAATCCGGTTCGAGTTCCTGTGCCAATGCAACCAGTTCCTCAACCTTCCCTTTTCCAATAAACGTGCGGCGGTCGATCGATTGACGTTTTTGATCGAGTCGTCCTACCACGACGGCGTGCGCAGTCGTAACGAGTGCTTCGAGCTCCGCGACCGATTCTTCATAAATATGATCCGGTACACCGGGGAGCTGACAACCGACGACGATAACGCGTTCTGACATAGAATCATTCCTTTCAAAATAACAAACCTTCTGCGTCCCTAATCATACCACACGGACCTGCCGTCTGAACATTTTTGGACAGGAAACATCCGTTCGGTTTATCATAAAGAAAAGTACTTTACACAGGAGGTCCGTGATGGCACGAGAACGACTCGACTATACCTTGCCGGAATTCATCGAACGGTATCTGTTTTTCCTGAGCGCGAGCGGCAGACAGGACTCGACGATCCGACGGTACCGCTACGATTTAATTGAAATTCATCGTTATATGACGGAAGTCGATCAGCCGCTCGAGACGATCGACGATTTCAAGGCGATTCCGCTCGAAACGTGGAAAACGTTCATCAACGACTATCTGATCGAGGAAAAATTGTACCAACAGGCGACGGTCGCCCGGATTGTCACCGTCCTCAATCAGCTGAACTACCAGATTCGTCAGACAAAATCGAAGCTGATCGAGTATGCCCAGCCGACGCATGAGTTGACGCCGCAGCATGTTGCGTCCCTTGCCGAATATGAGCAACTGATCCGGACGAACCGGTCCGACCGGGGTTTGACGGACCATCAGCTCGTTGCGCGGCCGTATCTGATCGACCGCAATGAATTGATTTTACGACTCTTTTACCGGTATGGTCTTCGCGTCCACCATATCATTGGTCTGAAGATGCAGGACTTGAACTTTGCCCAACGGGAGATGACGGTTCATGACCGGCTCGGTAATGCCTACCTGCTTCACCTCGAGCGGGACGATCAGGATCTGATGCTCGCGTATTTAAAGACAATCCCGGAACCGGTTCGTCCGCGGTATCATTCGACCGATCCATTTTTTGTCGCTTTTGATTTCTCACGGATGACGTTCCGCTGGGTCTACAGCAAAAATGCCCCGAAACAATTGTCGATCGTCATGATCACGAAGATGATGCGTCAGTTAAACGAACGGTCGGACAATAAGCGGATCATCACCCCATCGATGTTGCGGAACAGTTTCATTCTCGGAACGTATCTCGAAGAGTTGACGAAAGAGGAACGGTTGACGAAGACCTGTCTGTATAAGGAAGTCTCCCTCCGTCGGTATGCGGAAGCAGTCGACGAACTGAAAGATTTACTGTAACAAAAAAAGGAACAACGCCATGGCGTTGTCCCATCGAGTAGGCGGCCCCCCGGCCGTCTTTTTTTAACGTGTGACTTCTTCCGTTTCCGCCTCTTGTTCATACAGCGTCACATTCCGTGCCGGTGCGAATGTCGAGATGGCATGCTTGTAAATCAATTGTTGTTTGCCTTCTGATTCCAAAATGACGGTGAAGTTATCAAACGACTTGATCAATCCCCGTAACTGATACCCGCTGATTAAAAATACTGTCGTCGGAACTGAATCTTTACGCAATTGATTTAGGAAATAGTCTTGAATGTTGTACGTTGCCTTCATAAGCCCCCGTGCCCCCTCTATTTTTATCTGTTTTTTTTACTTCAGGCTATTCCGATTTAACCGCTTTCAGAAACCCTACTGTTCTATCATAGATAATTTTGAAGTTTTCTTCAAATGAAAGCCTTCCCATTTCAATCCAATTTCCGTCAAATTGATGGCGGAACCATGTTAACTGCCGTTTTGCGAAGCGTCGGGTATTCCGTTTCAATTGCTCAACAGCCGGTTCGAGCGGCGCTCCTTCAAGAACCGGGACGATTTCCTTGTAGCCGATTGCCTGCATCGCTTTGGTTTCTTTATAACCAGCTGCGACTAACTGTCCGACTTCAGGGACGAGCCCTTGATCGAGCATCAGATCGACCCGTTGATCGATCCGCGTGTACAGCTGTTCCCGGTCTTCCATATGTAAGACGAACAACAGACTGTCATACAAACTCGGTTCACTGCCGGACGTCTGCGTTTGTCCGCTCATTGCGACCTCAATTGCCCGGACGACCCGTTGAATATTGTTCGGGTGGATCTCGTCCGCCCGTTTCGCGTCCAGTTGCCGCAGGCGGTCATGAAGAGCTGCAGCTCCTTCCGCTTGTGCAAACTGTTCCAGTTCCTCGCGCAAGACCTTATTTTCTGCCTGAACGGTAAATTGATAATCATACAGGATCGCACGGATATAAAGTCCGGTTCCGCCGACGATGATCGGTAACTTGCCTTTTGCCGCAATCTCATCGATCGCCGTCCGGGCTAACGTCTGAAAACGGGCGACACTCATCTCGTCGTCCGGATCAACCAGATCGAGCAGATGGTGCGGTATCCCGTCCATTTCTTCATGGGTCACCTTCGCGGATCCGATATTCATCTGTTTATAGACCTGAACGGAATCTCCTGAAATGATTTCTCCGTTTAACCGTTTTGCTAATTCAATTCCTGTCTTGGTTTTTCCGACGGCAGTCGGTCCAACGATGACAATGACGGGCTGTTTACTCAATGACATCACCATTCCTAGTTCATACATTTTTGTAGTCAGTGTATCATATCCGGACAAGCGGACGACAGGACAAAAAAACGTCTCCCACTAAGGAAGACGACTCAGTTGCTTCTGTTAGACCCGACGAATAAAGTCGTCATATACTGCACTAAATACACACCATCCGCAAATCACTAAACCGGTCAGCATGATTCCCCAATCTGTCATGTCGGGCACCTCCTCGTTGTCTTTAGATACCTTTTGACAAATCCGGGATTTCGTAAACCCTTTCAAGCAGGTTTGACACCAATTACTGGAATCGCTATGATAAAAGTACGATTGTTACGTAGCGCAGAAGCTGACCTGCATCGGCTTCTTTTAAGAGGGATTCCCCTCTTGATTCCACGCAGATGCCCGACATCTGCAAAAAGTCCCTTTTCCATTACGGAGAAGGGACTTTTTTTCATTCAGGTTAAAATCAGTACATATCTTTTTGCGTAAAGTTCCAAAACGCGACGACCAATGCTCCAATCGTCCAGCAGAGGAGAACGGCGAGCGAGAACGGTAACGTCATCCCTTCGATTGGTGGTGCTTGTCCATCCAGGTAGTTGATTAATCCGAAGTTGACGTTAACGAGATATTTCGAACTCGTCCAACTAGAACCGAGTGTCGTCAACAAGGTACCGGAAATCAGGACAGCCATCATGATGCCGATCCCGGTTGCCGTGTTTTTGACCAATACGGACACCATCAAGGCAATCGTCGCAACGACTGCGGTCACAATCCAGGCAAGGCCAATCGCCATCAACAGATACTCCCACATCGGAATCGTATGCACGAATTCGGTCGAGAACGTTCCGCTCGGTGACGCTTGGAACCCGGTCAGAATCGGTGCGGTCCATCCGTCATATCCGAGGACGATACCGGAAATCGCATAACAGACGGCGGCAGTCAACGCCATCAGCATCGACGTATACAGCAACGTCGTCAGCCATTTCGCCATTAAGATTTTCCAGCGCCTTACGGGACGGGACAGCAACGTCTTAATCGTTCCGTCATTTTGCTCCCCGCTGACGATATCGGCCATGATGACGATGATGAACAGCGGCAGAATCAACGTCAATCCTTGCGAGAAGAAAATCCGGATGAAGGTCGGTGCCCCCGGATAGTTCGGATTGATATCATTATCGAGATAATACTGGTTTTGTTTTAAATCAAACTCCAAAAATTGTCGGAATTCGTCTTGAATACTGCTTGATGCCAAACGGTTTTGTGTGTCGACGATATCCTGTTGCAGTTCGACCCGCCAGTCGAGTGTGCCCTGTTTCTTGATTTGCTCCTGAATATCACGGTACTGGGCATACGTAAACATTGAAACGAGGACGACCAGGATGATCGCAACGACGGCAAAACGTTTTTTCGAAGCAATCTTCATGACTTCGTTTTGAATCAAGCCGAGCATGTTCGGATTACGCAATATGATCTCCTCCTGTCAGTGTGATGAAGAGATCTTCGAGTGTCTGGACTTTACGTTCGATCGTCCACACTTCGACACCCGCTTCGAACAGCTGTTTATTTAAGGATGGTGTCTTGCTGGCATCCATCAATGTATGGACCGTATTGGCATCGACGATTTCCGAGACCTGGACGTCAGGCGACGCCGACAGGATTTCGTTTGCTTTGAACGCATCGTCGACACGCCAGTCGACACCAGGTGCGAGCGACTCGACCAGTTCCTTGACCGTTCCGACCTGGACGATTTTTCCGTAACTCATGATGGCGACACGATCCGCCAGCATTTCGATCTCCGCCAGGATATGACTCGAGACGAGCACGGATAAACCGGTCTCATCAACCAGCTTCCGGATGAATTGTCGTAAATCACGAATTCCCATCGGATCCAGCCCATTCGTCGGTTCATCGAGAATCAGGACATCGGGACGTCCGAGCAGGGCTTGGGCAATCCCGAGACGCTGACGCATCCCGAGCGAATACGTCCGGACTTGATCATCGACCCGTGCTGTCAAATCGACCAGATCAATGACTTCTTGAATCCGGGCATCGTCAACACCTGGCAACATCCGTGAAAACACTTGTAAATTTTCACGTCCCGTCAAATATTTATACAGCTCGGGATTTTCAACGATCGAGCCGATTCGTTGCATCGCTTGGACAAACTGTTTCCGGACATCAAAGTCGCAGACCGTAATTTTACCGGATGTCGGTTTAATTAACCCGACAAGCATCCGGATCGTCGTCGTTTTCCCGGCACCGTTCGGGCCGAGGAATCCGAATACTTCACCGGGGAAGATTTCAAATGAAATATTGTCGATGATTGTCTTTTTTCCAATGACTTTTGTGACTGATTCTAATTTTACAGTTGGTTTCACGTCTCTCACCTCTTAGTATCCATTCTAGCGGAATAATGAATGATTTACCTTATCGGAACACTTCAAAACCGCACATTCCAAAAAGGTTTGCTACAATCATAGTAACAGCAAAAGGAGGAACGGTTCATGAAACGATATCTTTGGCCACTTTTTTTAGTAGTTTCTCTAATTTTAACGGCAGTCTTCGGGTACGGTTTCGCCAGTGCCTATAACGATGTCGTCAATCCACCGAAACGGGCCGTCTTGACGCCGACAAAGGAAGAACCCGTCAAAAAAGGCGGGACGTATGTCGCGCTCGGTGATTCATTGACGCGTGGTGTCGGTGCCTCAAACGGAAACAGTTATGCAGCCATCGTTGGTCGCGACCTTGTCAAAAACGACCGCGTCGAACGTTTCCAAAATCTTGCCGTCAGCGGTGCACGGACGGAAAATCTCTTAAAACAATTGGAACAAAAAGAAGTCCGTCGTACGTTGTCCCAAGCAAAAGTCATTTCCGTGACGATTGGCGGAAACGATTTGTTTAACCGTGGCGAAGGTGTCGCAAACTTTAATGCAAAAAAAACGGCCGCCACGATTGAAAAGGCTCAAGACAATCTGGCAAAAACGTTCCGCATTTTACGTGAAGAAAATCCGGATGCCGTCATTTTCTATGTCGGACTCTATAATCCGTTCCGCGCCAGCGAAAACGGAGAAGCATTTGACGCAATCGTTCAAGAGTGGAACGCTAAATCCCGGACACTTGGTCTAAAACATGATATCGAAATCATCGATACGTTTAACCTCGTCCGTGACGTCAAACGTGATCTTTCAAGCGACCAGTTCCACCCGAACGACTCGACATACGAAGACATTGCGAATGCAGCCATCCTCGCCGTCGAAAAACGGTTTTAATGGAACAACAAAAAAGGGTTACCCGGTGCGATTCAACTGCTCCCGGTAACCCTTTTGTCTCTTCATTTTAAGCGTTTAGCAAAAGCAATCAAGACCCACTGTAACGGCAAACGGCCCCATAATCCCCAAGCCGGCAATGTTTTCCCGTTAATCGGTTTCGGATTGACCGCCATGTTGATATTTGCCGGTAAAACGGCATATAAAAACGCCGGTAACGTCTTCCGGACGAGATCAACGCCACGTCCGGACAGCAACATCAAACCGTACAGAATTTCGATGACCCCCGTCACCTGGACGAAAAAACGTTTGAACGGGATGAAAGCGGGCATAATCTTAACAAATCCCTTTTCATTCCGGAAATGACCGATTCCGGCGAACAATAAACCGGCACCATATAAAATACGCAGTACATACTTCATCTGAATCTCTCCCTTTGCGACTAAGTCGGTTGCTTAAGTACGAAACACACTCAGTGTACCGAACTGACCGGCTCGACTCAACTGTTTGAGATTGTTGTCGAATTATGGGGAATGATGAGGCATTTTGGAAAAACCACCGTAATTTCATTCCGTTCGGTGAAATCTGATACATTAATCTTAGAAAAAACACCACATGAAGGGATGGATTTCGATGGCAGGAAAAACAAGACAACTCTTACCAGGACTTACCGGAGGCATCATCGGTGCTGTACTTACCGCGACGGTCGCCTTTCCGATTTTAATGGACCAAGAACAGCAAGTCGCCGATACACCACTCTCAAACGGCATGCCAAAACAAGTTTCGACGACAACAAGCGATCCGGTGACGAACGCTGTAGCGACAGCGCAAAAAGCCGTCGTTACGGTCACGAACTATCAGGCGGGTAATGCGATGAGTCAGGAAGAAGCAGCCGCAGGTTCCGGCTCAGGTGTCATCTATAAAAAAGCAGACGGCAAAGCCTACATCATTACGAATCACCATGTCGTCGACGGTGCGTCCAAACTCGAAGTCACGTTAAACAACGGAAAAACACTCAGTTCCAAATTATTGGGTAGTGACGAAACATATGATTTAGCCGTGTTGGAAGTCAACGCCAGTGACGTCCCGTCCGTCATCACCCTCGGAAAATCGGCTGACTTAAAAGCCGGTCAAACCGTCCTTGCGATCGGGAATCCGCTCGGTGAGTTCCAAAACTCCGTCACCCGCGGAATCGTGAGCTCAAACGACCGGACCGTTCCCGTCGATACGAACAAGGATGGACAGGATGATTTCAATACGACGGTCATCCAGACCGACGCCGCTATCAATCCGGGGAACTCCGGTGGTGCCCTGATCAATGAACAGGGGCAACTGGTCGGAATCAACTCGATGAAGATTGCCGAGACCGGTGTCGAAGGAGTCGGTTTCAGCATCCCGATTGATGACGCTCTGCCGATTTTGAAACAGCTCGAAACAAACGGTGAAGTGAAACACCCGACGCTGGGTGTGTCCCTGCAGGACGTCTCGGCTTTCCCGGCCGGCTATCTGCTTGATCAAGTTAAATTACCGGAGTCCCAAAAAACAGGTGTCGTCATCATGTCGGTTGAACCGAACAGCCCTGCTGCTTCCGCTAAATTAAAAACCGGAGACGTCATCACGAAAATCAACAAGGAAGAGATTAAAAGTTTTGTTGATATCAAGACGGCACTCATCAAATCTGACGGTAACGTCACCTTGACCATCATCCGTGACGGCAAACAAATGACAGTGTCGACGCAAACGACAACGACGGATCAACTGTAAAGAACTGACAAGATACGTTTCAACACCCTCCCATATCGGGTATTGTTTTATAACAATATCGATTGGGAGGCTTTTTTTATGTATGATTTGATTGGCGTAGGTATCGGACCGATGAATTTAGGCTTAAGTGCCCTGGCTCATCCGACACCTTTACGGACATTATTTTTTGATGAAAGCGAACAATTTTCCTGGCATCCCGGGATGATGATTAAGGATTCAATGATGCAGACGAGCTTCATTTCCGATCTCGTCACACTGGCTGATCCGACCAGTCCTTTTACGTATCTCAACTACTTACGATCCATCAACCGGTTGCATACGTTTTATTTTTATGAAAAACTACTTATTTCCCGACAAGAATATAATGCGTACTTGAAATGGGTTTCAACGCAGCTCGATGATTTACATTTTTCGACCCGTGTCATCGACATCCAGGATACAGGGGACAGTTACGAAGTATTGGTGGAAGAAGTCGCCACCGGGAAACGGACGACTTATGAAACACGCAACGTCGTGCTTGGAACCGGTTCAAAACCGTCGATTCCGGAGAGCTTCGATAAAGGTGTCATTCATAACACCCAATACGTCATGGAAAAAGAGACCATCCTGCAACAGGATAAAGTAAGTATCGTCGGTTCCGGTCAAAGTGCCGCCGAAATCTTCCTTGATCTGTTAACGAGTGACCGGAAAAAGACATTCGAACTCGAATGGATTTCCCGCTCGACGATTTTTGAAACGCTCGAAACCGGTAAACTGGGTGAAGAAATCTTCTCTCCGAGTTACGTCCGTTATTTCAACAGTCTGCCGTTAGCTGTCAGACAAGAAGCCGTCACAAAATTCGCTCGGTCGCAAAACGGGATTAGCCCGGAAACGTTGCAAGCTATCTATGAACATTTGTATGATCTATCAAATGAAGAACAGAATCGCGTAAAGATCCGTGCCAATCTGGAAGTCGATCAGATTTCGTACGAGAACGACTTTACCATCACGATGCGGCATACTGAACTGAATGACCAACGGACTTCAACAACCGGTGCCGTCGTCGCTGCGACCGGCTTCGTCCCGTCTCTCCCCCGCTTCATCAACCGACTCGAGATCGAGTTTGAAGGGGAACAAGCGTGGAAGGTCGATGCCAACTACCGGATCAGCCGAAGCGTTTCGGCGAATCATCACTTGTATGCGACAACGAACCTCGAACTGTCACACGGTCCGGCAGCCGATAACCTCGGCATGTCCGTTTCGCGCAATCAACTCATCTTAAATGATGTCGCCGGCAAAGAATTGTATCCGGTGGAACAACATGCCACCTTCACGACGTTTGATTAATCAGCAGACACACCAAAGGATCCTCGGTTGATTTTCCGAGGATCCTTTTGGGCTGTTATTTTCATGGTTTTTTCGTCAGTTCCAGCGTCGCTAAAATCAGTAAGGCCGATTGCAGACGACTTTTGCCGCTTTTCGCGAGCAACAGATGAAACGCAATCAACCAGTTGACCTCATCTGAAAAGCGATTGCGGGACCGCTCCCGGTCGACGACACGCGTCACATAAATCATATCAACCCGTTCGGTCGTCTCAAGTAACGCCAGTAACGGAAAAATCCGATCCCAAATCCGGAGCTCCCGTTCTTCCATCATTTCGCACCAGACCTGAATCCGTTTTTTTTGACTGTCAATTGCGTCGGATGCAGCTAAAATCTGAGCTGTCATCAAACGTTCGCTTGAAGGGTTCATCCATCGCTCCAGCCATTTTTCGGCCTGTTCGACGGTTTCAACGAAAGAGTCAGGTAATTGCCCTGTCTCCATCAGTGTCGAAGTCACCACATATTGTTTTGCCAGATTGAGGACGGGACGTGTCTGTCGCAGTTGTTCCACGATCGGAAAGGCGTCGATTCCCTGCTCACGGTTTAAGACTTCACCAAGTGCAAAGAACGGTCGGACTGCCTTTTCTTTAATGAAGCGTCGTTTGATGTGTCGCTCCGCCTCGATGACCCGTTCTAGCAATCGCTCCGATTCAGGACTGTTTAACTGGATATGTGAGATCAAGAGCGGCGTGTACCGGCTGCGTAAGGCTGAAAACCGGGTCGTCTTTTGTTTGACGATCTGCATCATCCGATCAAACGCGGTTTTGTCAAAGACTGTATCATGAATCGTATAAGATAAGGCAAAAAAACGGTGGAAATCATGTGAAGATTCCCCGTGTAACGTCGAATAGGTCTCATCATAGTTTTCGCAAAACAAACCATACATCTTCCCATCCTCCCTTCCCTTATATGTTCCCGGTTCTTGTGAAATCATTCCGCCTTTCTTCCACGCTAATTAAAAAGATGACAAAACCGGAAGCCATGATCATCCTGATGATGAGTTGACTTCCGGTTTTTCAGACGCGTTGCCGGTCAAGGAGTCGTGAGAAATATCCTCCGTTTTCGACCAATTCTTCATGTGTCCCGTCTTCGACGATTCCATCTTTCGTCACGACCAGGATGCGGTCTGCTTGACGAATCGTCGCCAGGCGGTGCGCGATGATCAGCGTCGTCCGATTTTTAGATAATTCAGCAAGTGACTCCTGGATAATGGCTTCCGTCTCGGTATCAAGAGCTGACGTCGCCTCATCAAGAATCAGGATTGGCGGATTTTTCAAGAACATCCGCGCAATCGCCAGCCGTTGTTTTTGTCCACCGGACAGCTTCAACCCCCGCTCACCAATCTCGGTATCGTATCCATCCGGTAAATCGGCAATCATCTGTCCAAGATGCGCCCGTTCTGCCGCCTGGATGATGTCCGTCCGGCTTGCCGTCAAATCCCCGTAGGCGATATTGTCAGCAATCGTCCCCGAAAACAGGAAGACATCCTGTTGAACGATTCCGATTTGTTGCCGCAACGACGACTTCGTCATCTGGCGGATGTCGATTCCGTCAATCGTAATCGCACCGTCCGTGACATCATAAAACCGCGGAATTAACGAACAGATCGTTGTTTTCCCCGCACCCGACGTCCCGACGAAGGCAATCGTCTGTCCCGGTTCGATGGACAGGCTGATGTCTTTTAAAATCAACCGTTCGGCTTCATAACCGAAGCTGACGTCATCAAACCGAATCGCCCCACGTAATGCCGACACATGAATGGCATCCGGTGCATCCTTCAGTTCTTCGTCATGATCAATCATCTCGAGAAAACGTTTGAAGCCGGCCATCCCTTTCGGATAAAGTTCCAAAAGTGCCGTAATTTTATCAATCGGTTTCAGCAGGATATTCATATAAAGAATGAATCCAACGAGTTCCCCGTAAGTGAGTTTCTCTGTATAGCTGAGATAGGCACCGACGACGAGGACAGCAAGCGTCATCAGACGTGTCGTCAGATAAATGCCGGATAAACTTGTACTCATCACTTTATAGGCATTGATCTTTGATTGCCGGAACGTCGCATTATCTTTTTCGAACCGTGCGACCTCATGGGCTTCATTCGTAAACGATTGAACGACACGGATTCCGGACACACTGTCCTCAACCCGCGAATTGACTTCGGCAATGTTACCGTACATCCGGTCCCATGACCGGTTCATCCGGACATTGGCATAACTGATCAGCCAGATTAGGAACGGTACGGCAATGATCGTGACGAGTGCGAGAGGCACATTGATCGTCATCATGATCGAAAAGGCACCGAGCAGTGTCATGACGGCAATGAAAGCATCTTCCGGACCATGGTGAGCCAGTTCACCGATATCAAACAAATCGTTCGTAATCCGGCTCATGATATGCCCCGTTTTGGTGTTGTCAAAAAAACGGAATGATTGCTTTTGGACGTGACCAAACAATTGCCGCCGCATGTCGGTCTCGATATTGATGCCGAGCTTATGCCCGAAGTAGTTGACGACGAACTGCATCAGCGTACTGATGACATACAATCCGAGTAATCCGACACTAACTAAAATAATCCAGTTCAACTCCCCTTTTGGTAGCAATGAGTCGATGAACCATTTGACAGCAAGCGGAAAAGCCAACTCGAGCAGGCCGACGAATAAGGCGGACGAAAAATCAAGCCAAAACAACCGTTTGTGCGGTATGTAATAATGATAAAACCGTTTTAACATGCGAGTCCTCCTTTCAAATTACCTTTAGTGTACAGGATTACTGAAAATAATTCTCGTTTACAAACCGTCGTTCTTTTTTTGAAAACGAATCGAATTTCTTTCTCAAAAAATATATTTTAAAATCAGGTGAATTCCCGGCTTCTTATGACAAAATGGTAACAACGATTCGATCCATGATCGGACTAGATTCATCATTTGGAAGGGAGCCACACTACGTGAAAAAGACTTTTCTCACTTTGACGACACTTGCGCTGATCAGTTCAGCCACTGGCGTCGAAGCCGCATCAACGACACTCATCTTGACAGACAACGTCAATATCCGGACTGCTGCCACTACTTCCGCTCCTGTCATTACGACTCTCAAAAAAGGAACGACGGTCACCGCAGTCAAGAAGACCGGTTCCTGGTACGAGATTCGTCATCAATCCAAAAAAGCCTTTATCACTGCCGCTTACGTCAAAACCGTTCCAGCAAAAGCACCGACAACCACGACCTACATAACGAACACCTCATCCGTCAACGTGCGCGAGAAAGCAACGACCACTTCGAAATCGCTTGGTAAACTTGCGAAGAATGTCAGTCTTTCCGTTAAAAAGAAAACCGGTGAATGGTACGAAATCAATTACAAAAATAAGTCCGCTTATGTCCATACGACACTCGTCACAGCTAAAACATCGACAGTGACGACAGGATCAAAACCTCCGGTCACGAAGCCGGTGACACCGCCTGTTTCCACTGCCGTCAAAGCAGTCGATTCGTCCAAACAATATGAAGTCAATGCAAAAGAAGGGTTAAATGCCCGTCTGTCAGCGTCAACGACCGCTAAAATTTACAAGACGTTAGCACATAAAACCGTTTTAAAAGTAACTGGATCGCTTGATAAATGGTATCAAATCCAGCTCGATGGAAAAGATCTGTATGTCGCTTCGAGTTATGTTTCAGCGACGGCCAAGGAGACACCACCGCCTACACCGGGTGTCTCGGTCACACCGGTCGATCAATCGAAGACGTATAAAGTGGATGCGCCGACCGGCTTAAATGTCCGGACGGCTCCAAGTACAACTTCGACGGTCTTTACGCAACTCGCACACGGATCAACTGTTCAAGTCTCCGGTGAAACGACGGGAGTATCTGCGGGCTGGTACCAGATTAAAATCGGCACTGCGTATTACTACGTCGCCAAAACTTACATTACGACAGGATCCGTCACGGCTCCTGTGACACCACCGGTCACGCCGCCAATGACGACAATTCCAGCGTCCGGCATCATGGAAAAAGCCATCTCCATCGGACAACAATATCTCGGTACTCCGTACGTTTGGGGTTCAAGCAGTCCCGTTAACGGTGGTTTTGATTGCTCCGGTTTCATCAACTATGCGTTGAATACGGCCGGCTACAAAGTGGCCCGGACCAATGTCAACGGTTACTGGAACAACGACGGCTACCTTGGTCAAAAGTTATCGAAATTACGCCAACCGGTCCGCGGCGATATCATTTTCTTCGAAAATACGTATGCAGCCGGTCCGACTCACATTGGCATCATGTTGAACAACGATCAGTTTATTCATGCCAATACACCGTCACTCGGGATCAGTCGCCTGTCTGAAAAATACTGGACACAAAAGTTACTTGGTTTTAAAGCACTTTAATCCAACAGGACCAATCGGGATGATACCTGGTTGGTCCTGTTTTTTTACGTTAATGCTGTCAAGGTTTGTTCAATTTTTTGTTTGAAATGACCGGATGAAAGTTGTGTTGTCAATTCTTCTACTTCTGCTTGACGGTCCAGTCCAACTCCGGCCCGCATGGCAAACGCGAGCGCATATAACATCATCGCATGATCGTACTCACCACCAGCCCGCCATAAGTGTGCATTCCTCCAAATTTTAGAAACGGCGCTTTGCAGGTCAAATGTGAGTTCCTCTTTTGAATCATTCCACAAACAAAGGTAGACTTCGAAATACCCGATGTAATGAAGGCAGGCTTCAATCTCGACTTCGATCAGCCGTTCCCGTGCCTCACGAATTCCGGCGTAATCCTTCCGGTGGACCGCGATGGATCCTTTTGTCAGGTCGACAAGGATTTGATCAAACGCTGTCGCTTCCGTAAATAAAAAGAAGTGCCGCAATTTTTCGAGTTCAAATTCTGCTGCTTCATAGTCCTCTTCTAAGCTTAAAAATAAGGCGAGGAGCCGGTGGTAGTTACTGACATCACTGTAGACGCCCTTTTCCCGCATATAGCTGATCCCTTCCCGTAAGAAAACGATTGACTGACTCCAGTTATCGTTAATCACACTGACACGAATCGCCTGTAACATTTGATAGTCCAAAAACGTTTCGTGCGCGAGCGGGACATCCTGAAAAATCATCATCCCGTCAATCTTTCGGTACGCTTCTTCATAACGGCGCAGGAAAAATAAAAAATAGACTTTTGAAATCTGTACTTTAATCTGTTCATCCCGCAATCCGAGCTGTTTAAATACGTCTTCTGCCAGATCGAAGTAATGTAAGCCTTTTTCCGTATCGGAAAAACGTAAAGCACTTCCATACTCGTAATATATTTGTCCTTGCCAGTAAGAATTGATGGCGGGCTCCAAATACGGTGCGAGCATCATCGTAATCTGTCCCTCTGCATAATAACCGCTTGCGGTCGAATTGATTTTTTCAATCACTTGCTTCATTTCAACGGCGCGCGGATCAATCAATAACTCGTCGATTGAGACATGCAGACGATTGGCAATCGACTGTAAGGCCGGTAAGGACGGTGTCGCCTTTCCGTTCTCGATCATACTGAGCATCGACTTCGTCATGATGCCGTCTGCGACATCAGACTGTGTCATTTTTTTTGCTTTCCGTAAACTTTTAATGCGTTTTCCCAGCATCGTTGTCACCTCAATTTATTAAATAAGTTAAATTAAATTTAACTTTTACATTTACAATCTTTCCCTATTCCTCTAGTATAAAGGAAAGTTCAATTTAATTGAACAAAAAGGAGGAATTATGATGTCTAAAAATTTACAAAGGTTATTATTCGGTAAGTTTTGTTCATTGTTCGCCGCCAGTCTGTTTACGTTCGTTGCCGGTCTGACTGTTTTACGGGAAACGTCATCCGGGCTTCAATTCGCACTTGTCTTACTCGCAGGGACACTGCCGCGGATTCTGCTATCTCCCGTTGCCGGCGTTCTGTCTGATCGCTGGAACCGGAAAAAAATCATCGTCACGACCGAGGTATCAAGTGCCTTCATACTTGCCATATTTGCAGGTTACGCGACCTTTTTCCCTGTCCACACGATGCATTACATGATCGTCAGCGCCCTTTTGACTGCTCTTTCAACTTTCCTTTCCGTCACCTTAATGAGTTCGTTGACACGATTGCTTGATGATGCGGAATTACAGCGTGGTAATTCCCTCATTTCAAGTATCAGTTCCCTTTCATCAATTGTTGCTCCGATGCTTGCCGGTTTCCTGTTAGCCTTTGCACCGATTCATCTCTTCACCCTCTTACCGTTAAGCTTGTTTTCCTTCGCCGCACTTTGGAACATGCGGCTGACGTTCCGGGTCATCCCATTTGCCCGTGAAGAAAGTACGCCTTCACTCTGGACAGACTTTCAATCAGGCTACCGTTATTTGTTCAAACAACGTGTCCTGACGACGCTCATCTTAATGGCCCTTGTTTTGAATTTCTTTTTCATCGCCTTGGAAGTCATCTATCCGATCATTTTACTCGATCATCTCAAATTTACACCCTTCCAGTTCGGAACAATTGAAGCCGCTTTAGGTGCTGGTCTCTTACTTAGTTCACTGATGCTTGCTCTGCCTCGCTTTACGATCAAACGTCCGTTGATGACTTTATTTCAGTCAATCGCTTTAGTCGGTATGCTGTTTCTTTCACCTCTGTTGCCGTTACTCGACATCGTTCCATCGAACTGGACATTTGGTTATTTTCTCATTTTCTCCTTCACGGTAGGGTTCATCATCCTCCGCTCAAACATTCCGATTCAACTGCTCGTTCAACGTCAAACAGACCCTGCATACTTAGGTCGTGTCATGGGTGTCATGGAATCACTCGCGATGGGGATCATTCCGCTCGGTATGTTGTTATTCGGCTTCTTAAGTGATCACGTCTCGCTCACTCTGATACTCGGGATCAGTTCATTCGGTTTACTCGTGACCGTCAGTATCGGATTCTTTCATTTGCGGCATGATGTTCGGGCAGAACGCTCAGAAGAACTCACGTCGCTTGAAACAAAAAAAACGTCCACCTCAGCGAACTGAGATGAACGTCCTTGATCATTATTCGTTTAAACCTTTGCTTTGACTGCGTCCATGATCAGACGGAGTGAGTCTTGTTTCGCTTTTTTATCGGCAATCATCGAAGCAATCATCACTTCATCTGTTCCGTACGAATCGGCGAGATTCTGCAACTGACGCGCGACGTCTTCCGGATTTCCGACGATCATCCGTTTCCGGTTTTCGGCAATCCGGAACTGGTCTTGGAACGAGTACTGGTAAGCGGCTGCTTCTTCCGGAGTCGGTGTGCCTGTTGACGAGATACCTTTCTCAAGCAGGAGCAATGACAAATCAAGACTCGAAGCCAATCGTTCCGCTTCTTCCGTTGTCTCCGCACATGTCACGAAAATCGAGACGAGCGTTTGCGGTGTCTCATTGAACGACGTCGCCATGAAGTTATGACGGTAGTAATCCATTACTTCCTGACCGCCCTGTCCGTTGATGAAGTGGGCAAAGGCGAATCCGAATCCGCGTTGCGCCGCATTCAAGGCGCTGCCGCCGCTTGATCCGAGCAACCAGGCTTCCGGTGTCGTATCGACTTCCGGTGTTGCGACGAGTCCTGCAAACCGGTGATCAGCCGGTGCCCCGTCTTTTAAATAATCGACGAGATCATCGAGTTGTGCCCCGTAGTCTGCTCCGCCGAATCGTGGGGACGATCCTTCCTGGAGTGCACGGGTTGCGAGCGGCATACCGCCCGGTGCCCGGCCTAGTCCTAAATCAATCCGGTTTGGTGCCAGTCCTTCGAGGACACGGAAGTTTTCTGCGACTTTGTACGGACTGTAATGTGGTAACATGACGCCCCCTGAACCGAGACGAATCTGTTTCGTGACCGCTGCCATGTAAGCGATTAAGACTTCCGGGCTTGATCCGGCAAGTGTTTTGGCAAAGTGGTGTTCCGATACCCATAATCGTGTATATCCGAGTTCATCGGCAATCTTCGCAAGTTCAACTGTTTCATGTAAAGCTTCTGACGGGGTCTGTCCTTTTGAGACCGGTGATTGGTCTAAAATACTTAATTTCAATATAATCTCTCCTCTGATGTTGACTTCATGTCTAAACTGTACGCCTGTCTGATAATCGAATGCAATTAAACTGCCTGTTTACCCGATGGCGACGTTTTCAATTTGAAATTCAGGGAACATTCTTAAAGTAGCAGCAATTAAAACTTAGAGGATGAGGTGTTTTTCATGTCAACGAACCATACATCAAATCAAGAAGCCGTTGAAACGGTCAAAAAATTAATCGATAAAATCGAAACAGCCATGCTGACGACGATCTCTGATGAAGGTCTTGTCTCACGTCCGATGCAAACTCAGGATATCGAGTTCGATGGCGATCTCTGGTTCCTTACATCAAAAGATACAGGCAAATATAATGAAATTCTTAAAAATCCGAACGTCAACGTCGCCTACGTTGATAAATCTTACGTTTCGATTCGCGGGAAAGCAGAATTCGTCGAAGACGTGGCCCGTAAAAAAGAATTATGGAGCCCGCGTTATGAAGCGTATCTCGGAACGACATATGAAGATCCAAAAGTCGTCTTGATCAAGGTCAACACGGAAGGCGCTGAATATTGGGAAACCGGCAACACAACAAAATCCGTTAAGCAACTGTTGAAAAAAGCAGTCGGCAACGATGACTCGAACGAAATCAACAAAAAAGTAGATTTGACATAAGTCTCTTTTAGACCAAATCGTCTTTCGGCGATTTGGTCTTTTTTTGTTTGAATTGGTTTTATCGGGACCATCTGGTGTAACATACTACTATTAGTAATCAAGTTTATTAGCTAAAGGAGACGCATCATGGGAGAATTCATTACATTATTAAAACGGGGCAATCGTTCTGCTCTGACGGCCGGCATCGTCAACTCGGTCATCGCCATCATCAAAGCCGTCGCTTATGTCTTAACCGGCAACGTCGCGATGTTTGCGGAAATGATGCACACGATTGGGGACGCCGCCAACCAATTTTTTGTTTTCATCGGTTCCGCCCTCAGTAAAAAGGCACCGACGAAACGGTTCCCGAACGGGTTTGGCCGTCTCGTCAACCTCGTGTTGCTCGGCGCGATTTTATTCGTCGGCATCATGGCCTACGAAACGATTCATGAAGGAATTGCTCACATCATCCAACCAACCGAATCAACCGGTTTCTGGATTACCTTGTCCGTCTTATTCGTCGGTGTCGTCCTTGAAAGTGGTGTCTTTTATAAAGCGATGCAGGAAATCGCACATGATGCCCGTATCACGACAAAAGGTCCGAAATTGATTCTCGACAGTTTCCGTGCCTTAAAGCAGGCAAAACCGGCGACACGCCTTGTCTTCCTCGAAGATTTAGTCGCAACGGCCGGCGGACTTGTCGCAATGATCGCCGTCATCATCTCGCATCTGACACCGTTTCATCAGGCGGAAGGCATTGCCTCGATCATCATCGGACTGATGATGTTTTATGTCGTCGGCAACGTCTTTTTACAAAATGCAGCCGGCGCCCTCGGAGAAGCAGACGAAACGATGGCAGCACGGCTCGGCGGGCTTATCATGCAAGATGCCGATGTCCGGGACATCAGCAAACTCGAAGTCATCAAGGAAGGCGATCATTTCCATGTCGAAGTCGAGATTGAAGTCGATCCGGCGTTGACGATTGCCCAGGCCGATGACATCAAAGACCGGCTCGAACTGCAAATCCGGCTTCAGCAAGGAATCACTGATGTCACGATTGGATTTGACGAAGATGACAAGATTCAACAATACATCGTCTCGACCAACGAAACCCCTTGATTCCGTTCACACAAGAAGTCGTTGAGGTCATTCGTTCAATTCCGGCAGGACGCGTCATGACGTACGGTCAAATCGCCCGCCTTGCCGGAAATCCGCGGGCTGCCCGACAAGTGGCCCGGATTCTTCACAGCCTCAGCCGGACGGAACAGTTGCCCTGGCACCGCGTCTTGAATGCGAAAGGTGAGATTTCACTCGACGGTGACGAACAGCAACTGGCACTCGAGGCGGAAGGCGTCGTCTTTGAGCATCCCGGGAAACTATCATTATCCCGTTATCAGGTCTAACAAAAAGGAAGTAAACCGCATCGATGCGGCTTACTTCCTTTTTTTATGCTTTTTCCTTCATTTGGCGTACTACTTCTGCCTCGAGCTGCGGTTCCGGCGGCAACCAGCCGTCCGGTTTCATGACCTTTTGATCGGATTCCCGGAAAATCGGCTGACCGTCCGGACCCAGTTTCGCCATGTTCGCCTGTTGGACGATTTCAAACAACGGACCCGGTTCAAGACCTGCTTCAACAAAACTGCCCATGATGAAGTACAGGGCATCCGTCAACGCATCGCCTTGACCGACCAACCGTTCGACTTCCGTCGTCGGGTAGGTTTCCTTCAATGATTTTTGAACCGCCTGATCAAGTCCTGTCTTAAACGTCTCGATGGCTGCCAAAAAATCGGTTTCGTTTTGCGACGACTGGTGGAGAAACTCAACGACTGCTTCTTCCGCTGTCCAGGTCGCCCGTTTGACACCCCGTTCGAGCGGAATCGCTGTCGGCTGTTCAGCACCCGGATGACGGAACGTCTGATGAAATTGTTTGACGTCCTGATAATAATTCGGTTGTTTCATATCGATCACTCCCCTGTTCCGTATCACTTTCACACGGTTTCCATTCTAACAGGTTTCAGGTGATTTCTCGATGCCTGAATTACCGGACAAGATCCAGCAGGCGCATGCCGCGGCTGATCAGCTCGTCCCGTTCGGCCGACGTCTGCTTCAGACGGTCTAAATCCGCGATTAACCGGGGCTGATCGACTTCATCCGCCAGTTCCAGTAATTCAAGACGCAACAACCAGGCATCCGGTAATTGAGTCAACGTCCGGTCAATCAGTTGCGGCAACAGTTGACGATCGGCCCGTCCTTCCCGCATTTCCCGAATGGCTTCAAAAATCGGATCAGCAGCTGTCAACGGACGTTCGATCCGTTCGAATTCGACTGTCTCCGGAATCGGTTTTAACGCTTCGACTTCTGTTCCCGGGAAAGCCGACGTGATGTCTCCGACGACTAACTCCATCCGGTCCATTGCCGTCGTTTGACCGTCGTTCGTTAATTGAGCGTCTTCCAAGACGACGAGTGCCCGGTGACCGTTGACGTTTTGAATCGCTGAAATTTGTCCTGTGACGTGAACTGCACCTTCTGTCCAGTCCAGCTCTTCCCCGACTTTGACCTGGAGCAAGACTTCGTTCAGCTCCGGTCCGTGAAGGAGTGTAAATCCTTCTGGATGATCAGCCAGCCCTTGACCTGTCATGACTTCACCTTTCGCAGCCAGCGCCGTCGGACCGGTCAGCTTGACGATGTGCAGGGTTTCATGGATTTCCTGTGTTGCCGGTACACCGACGAGCGAGACGCCGCTGTCAAAGACAAGCGTCGAAAGGTTGCCTGAATCGACGGCTTTCGTTAATCCGTGGATGCCGCCGCGGACGTATGACATCGTCTGCGCGAACTCTTCCAGGGCTTCCCGGAGCTGTTCGAATGATTCGCAGACAAACAGTTCTTTTTGCATGCTCGTGACGTCATGTTTCGTCGCCAGTGCTTTTTCAAGTGAAAACGGATGTTTGACGACCGCGTCTGTCAGACAGTGACGGCTCTCGCCGACCGATGACAGGAGACCAGCTCCGTAGATTTGTGGATTGTCGATATCGCCAATCAGACCGAATTCGACCGTCCACCAGAACAGACGTGAAATTTCATTCGCTTCCGAGATTCCCGTCACATGGGTCCGGGTTTCAGCAAGGGCGATTTCCGCCTGCTCGATGTCAGCCGGTGTCGAAAACGGGCTTTCTTTGACAATCGTCAATTTTTTTAACGCTTTGAAGACGTCGTGCTCCGCTTTATGGTTAAAGGCATGGGCACCGATCTCACCGAACCGGCGAACGAATTCTGCGTACGTCGGATTCATCAGGATTGGTGCATGTCCCGCTGCTTCGTGCAAGATGTCCGGTGCCGGTGTGTAGAGAATGTTATCGACCTTGCGGATATCCGTTGCGATCGGTAACAAGCCGTGTCCCTGGAAGTCAAAGAATGCGACGCCCGGTATCAGACCGTCAACGGCGACCGTTCCCCAGCCGCCCCGGCTCAAGTTGGCCGTCATCTCCCGGACATCCGGAATCCGTTCCGGACTGATGCCGGATGCAGCGAGTCCTTCGAGGTATGCCGGATGGGCTGTATCTTGTAACGTCTTTAAATTCAGTCGCATGACGTAACGCCAGACCGCGTGATCCGTCGGCGTGTAATCGTCGTAGTGTTGCGGTGCAACGTGTGGTTGTAAGTGACTTGGAATGATTGGTGTAGACATATGAATTCCCCCTTGAAAGTAGATGAACAACAAAAAGTCCCTGCCGAACAAAGATGTTCGACAGGGACGACAAAAGGCCGCGGTACCACCCTGATAATCTACGTAGACATAGATCGCTTCATTACGGGATAACGGTTTTCTCCGCTTGCATGGCAAGAGACTCGGAAACTGTAATTCGATTCAATCTGTGTACACGTTCGCAGCGCCACGTGCTCTCTGAAACAGGGAGATTGTTTCTACTTCGGTTTCGTCTTCGTCCAACTTCTTTTGTTCTGTTATGCTGTTATGCTGTTAGCAACTAAAGTGTTGTTAAGAAGGACTATACGCTTACTTTTGACTTTCGTCAATCGCTTTTTTTCGTTTAAAGCGGTTAAAGGTTTTATCACGGACTGATTTCTGTTCGATCGACAGCGACGTCACATGGCGACGAAGCGCCCCGTTCAGCCGTTTCTCAAACAATTCCAGTTCCTGAATCCATTCGTTCATCGCAACGACGATCGGCAGGATTTCCATGATGATTTCTTCTTCCAGTTCATCCCGGTCGAGAAACGAGTGTTTGACGAAAGCGATATTTTCTTTGACGAGGTCTTCCATCGCGAGTGGTTCTTCCGTCAGTAACAGATCGTACGTCAGCAAGACTTTTTCCTGACGCTGGGCGATATGCATCAGGTGATAGAACAATTCGCTCCGTAACTCGTCAGCAATCGAATTCAACGCCTTCTCCCGCTCCCGGAACCGTTCAGCGGTCGCAACCCCCCGTTCCAGACACGACTGCATATGTTGCAAAATGATCAAATTCCGCAATAACGAGACGTGCCGTTGCCGGGATCCGCGAATTTCTTCCCGGTGCAGATTAAATAACGTCTTTGTCTCGAGCATCGAACGGCTCATTTTGTCGATCGCTGACCGGTACGGTGTGACTTTCCCTTCAAAGGCAATTGCCCGGGTCACGACAAGCAGCTTCTCGAACAGTTTCGAGGCTTTCTGATAATAGACGTTCCCGTAACGCGGCGGGAAAATCAGCGCATTGACACCGAGGGCACAACCGATCCCGAGCATGACGAGTAAGTAACGGATCAGGACGATTTGCCACAACGGATCCGTCGCCCCTTCAACACTTTCCAGGATGACGATGATCATCAAGACGACGTGGGGAATCGTCCGGCCGAAACCAAATGCCAGTAAAATCGAGATGGCAGCCATGATGACGATTCCGATTGCCAGTGGATTGGCCGGGTTGTCACCTAGAATCCATAACGAGACGAGTGTCAGGAAGGCTCCGATCAGGTTGGCTTCCGCTTCCTCGAGGAATTGTTTCCATGTCTGATACACGGACGGTAATAACGTTGTAGCTGCCGAAATCGCAGGTAGGATCGGGCTTAGATTAAACAGGTTACTGATAATCAGCGCCAAGATGACCGCAAGTCCGGTCTTGATGGTACGTGGTCCGATTTGTAAAGACTGACCGCCCATATACAAACCTCCTTCATAGTGGGGATACGCCCCCTATTCTTGCTCTAATACCCGAAAAAGGCAATTAAAAAATCACTCCAAGAAGTCTTGGAGTGATTTTTATCGAATCTTTTTTTCTTATGAAGCTTTTGTTCCCGTACCAGAAGTCATTTCTTTTTTCGCAACTTCTTGATCGACGAGCGGTTTTTTCAAGATCGAGAGGATAGCAGCTCCGACAAGTGATCCGATTAAGATGGCACCTGCGTAGCTGAGAACGGCCATCCATGTGCCTGATGGTCCGTCAAGTAATGGGAAGACGAACACACCGCCGTGTGGTGCCGGAAGCAACACACCGAAGACGATTGTCAATGCACCGGCGATTGCTGAACCGATGACGCTTGCCGGGATGACACGAAGTGGATCGGCTGCTGCGAATGGAATCGCACCTTCTGTGACGAATGACGCACCCATTGCGTAAGCAGCGATACCCGCTTCGCGTTCTTGCGGTGTAAATTTCTTACGTGCGAACAATGTGGAAGAGAAAGCGACGAGAAGCGGTGGAACCATACCACCTGCCATGACGGCTGCCATGACTTCCGTGTTTCCTGCTGTTAAAGCGGCTGTTCCGAAGACGTAGGCCGTTTTGTTGATTGGACCACCCATATCGATTGCCATCATTGCTGCGACGAGCATACCGAGCAGGATGGCGTTACCGCCACTTAGACCGTTGAGTGAATCTGTTAACCATGTCATGAAAGCAGCGATTGGCTCGTTGATGACAAGCAACATGATCATACCTGTGATGAATGAACCGAACAGCGGGTAAAGCAAGACCGGTTTGATCCCTTCAAGAGCTTTCGGAAGACCTTGCAAGACTTTGATCAGTAAGAGAACAACATAACCGGCAAGGAAACCGGCGATCAATCCACCGAGGAATCCGGCATTCCCTTGGCTTGCGAGGAAACCGGCAATCAAACCTGGTGCAAGACCCGGTTTATCGGCGATCGACATCGCGATGAATCCGGCAAGAATCGGAATCAGGAGACCAAAGGCTGCTTTACCGATCGACATCAATTGAGCGGCAAATTCGTTGTATGATGGATCTTCCGGGTTCGCTGAGTTGATGCCCCAGAAGAAGCTGATTGCGATTAAGAGTCCGCCGGCAACGACGAGTGGCAACATGGCGGAAACCCCGCTCATCAGGTGTTTGTAGAAACCGCCGCGGGCTGGTTTCGAGCTATCGCTTGATCCACTGCCTTTATACACCGGTGCATCCTGTTTAACGGCACGGTCAATCAGTTCTTTTGGTTTCCGGATTCCCTGAGCGACCGGAACTTCAACAACGTGTTTCCCGTTGAAACGATCCATCTCGACAGCTTTATCCGCAGCGACGATGATTGCTGTCGCTTCTTGAATATCTTGACTTGTCAGACCGTTTTTCACGCCGGTCGAACCGTTTGTCTCGACTTTGATGCGGACACCCATTTCTTCCGCTTTTTGACGGAGAGCATCTGCTGCCATATACGTATGGGCGATACCGGTCGGACACGCTGTGACGGCAAGAATGTATGGTGCGTCCTGTGCGACGTTTGGCGATGAGACGTCGACCGGACCTTCTTCTTCCCGTTCTTTTGCTTCGATCGCAGCGATGACTTCATCTTCCGAACGGGCGGAAAGAATCGTATCACGGAACTTCATGTCCATCAGGTAGACAGAAAGTTTTGATAATGTTTCAAGGTGCGCGTTGTCGGCATTTTCGCCGGCAGCAATCATGAAGAACAAGCGGCTTGGTTGTCCGTCGAGTGCTTCGTAATCGATTCCTGTCGAACGTCCAAAAGCGATGGCCGGTGATTTGACGGCTGCCGTCTTCGCATGCGGAATCGCGATTCCTTCACCGAGTCCGGTCGTACTTTGTGCTTCCCGGGCCAGGATGGCTTCGCGGTAAGCCGAGCGGTCATTTAATTTCCCGGCACGATCGAGTACATCCACCAATTCATCGATGACAGCTGCTTTATTCGACGAACGTAAATCGAGTTGGATCGTATCACGGGTTAACAGATCTGTAATTTTCATGAGTTTGTCACTCCTTTTAGGATTGAATGAGTTCAACGACTTGGACATCGGTCAATAAACGGTCAATATCTTCTTTTGTACATAAACCAAATGAGTAAGCGGACGCACTGCCTGTCGTGACCGCATAGCGAAAAGCTTCTTCCGGCAATCGCCCGAGGGCGTAACTGGCGACGAATCCTGCGACGAGTGAATCTCCGGCACCGACTGAATTAATCAGCTTACCGGCCGGTGTGTTCGCCGTGTAGGCCCCTTGCTTGTTGACAAGTAACGCTCCGTCACCTGCAAAAGAGATGATGACATTTTCCGCACCGCGTTCAACGAGTTGTTGCGCATACGGGACAGCCATTTCTTTTGACGTGATGTCGACATCAAAAATTTCACCGAGTTCATGATGGTTCGGCTTGATCATGAACGGACCGAGCGGTAAGACTTCAAGCATGGCTTCCTTCGTCGTATCGACAGCGAATTTCACACCTCGTTCCGTCAGAACTTGCGCAATCTTCCGGTATAAATCCTGCGGCAGACTGCTTGGAATGCTGCCGGCGAAGACGACGATGTCACCCGGCTGCATCGTTTCGAACGCTGCCAGTAACTCCTGCAATTCTTCATCCTTGATTTGAGGACCTGCCGCATTAAGTTCCGATTCCTGATCGGCACGGATCTTAACGTTGATCCGCGTTTCATCGGCAATCGGTGTGAAGGCTGTCAAGACGCCTTGTTTTTCCAGTTCGTCACGAATGAACTGTCCCGTACTGCCACCTAAAAATCCAAGAGCTTCCGTCTCGACGTCGTAATTTCTTAAGACCAATGAGACATTGATTCCTTTACCGCCTGCTACTTTTTCCGCTTTTTCCACACGATTGACTTGTCCGGCCTCAAATACGGGCAACGTGACGTAATAATCGATTGATGGGTTGAGTGTCAGTGTATAAATCATTTCGCGTTCACCACCTCTGTATATTGACTGTATTTCGCTTCCTGTTCACTGGATGTCATCGTGATAATCGTTGCCGCCCGCAGTGACGCGACCCGGCTGAAACTGATGTCATCCAGTTTCGTCTCATCGACTAATACATAAGACTTTTTCGCTAACTCAATCGCGGTCTTCTTAACGAGTGCCTCTTCCGGATCTGGTGTCGTGAAACCTTGAGTCGGATGAACACCGTTCATCCCAAGGAAAGCGACATCAAAATGGTAAATCAACATTCCTTCACGCGCATTGTAACCAACAAGTGCTTGGGTCGAATGCTTGAGTTGCCCTCCGACGACGAACGTCGGGATACGGTGATAGAGTAACGTGTTCGCTAGAGGAAGACTGTTCGTCACGACTGTAATCGCCTTTTGTTCGAGATAAGGGACGATGGCTAGTGTCGTCGTTCCTGCATCGAGATACACGTACATTCCGTCTTCGATCAGGTCGGCCGCTGCTTTTGCGATCCGGTCCTTCTCTTCGACGAAACGGTCACTTTTCTCGAAATAACTCGGTTCATCAATCTGCATATGGTTGGCGGTTGCCCCGCCGTGAACCCGCCGTAAGTGACCAGCCGATTCAAGTTGTGATAAGTCGCGGCGAATCGTTGATTCACTGGCTCCCGTCTGATCAACAATGGTTTGCATTTTGACGACTTCTTCCCGGGCGAGCAGCTCGAGAATCAGTTGATGGCGTTTTTTCGTTAACATGAGTTTCCCTCCACATCCTTAATATAAAGCGTTTACATTCAAAAATCAATCAAAAACATTCACTTTTTTATGTTTTTCGTTAAAAAACCTTCAAAATATGACTTTATTCGACAATAACATCTTGTTATACGTCTATTATACATCAAAAACGGTCATAATATGACCGTTTACGCAAAAAAACCGCTCATTCTCTGAGCGGTTTTAAACAAGACGGTCATCAAGTATTCACTTTTAGGCTTTGACGTGATTTTGCAGATGACCGATTCCTTCAATCGAAACATCCACGACGTCCCCATCCTGAAGATACGTCGGCGGCTTCATCCCGTGTCCAACGCCGGCCGGTGTTCCTGTTGCAATGATATCCCCTGCTTCAAGGGTCATCCCGCGGGAAACTTCCGTTAAAATCGTCACGACATCCCGGAGCATCAGCTTCGTCGAACCCGATTGCCGCAGTTGACCGTTGACGCGCGTCTCAACCATTACATCGGCCGGATCAAAACTGTCTTCCGTCACGATGACCGGCCCGAACGGACAAAAACCGTCGAGTGATTTACCGCGGAAAAATTGAACATGCTCTTTTTGCAGATCACGTGCCGTCACATCATTGACGATACTGTAGCCGAAGACATGATCCAATGCATTTTCCGGTGTCAGGTCACGACCGGTTGTCCCGATGATGATTGCGAGCTCTCCTTCATAGTCGAGTTGCTGTGTCAGATCAGCATGCCGTTCGATTGCCTCAAACGGACCGACGATGGAACTCGGTGCTTTCGTAAATAAAACGAACTTCCCGGCACCTGCCGTATCCATCTCCTTGATATGATCGGCATAGTTCTTCCCGACACAAATCACATTACGAGGCGGTATGTACGGTGCGAGTAACCGGATCTCATGGTTCAGCCGCGGTGCGACATCCAAATCAAGATCCATCTCGAAGCCCCGTGCGATGACTTCAAGCAACGAATCCGTATAGACCTGCGCTGTCACGTCATACCGGTAACCTGCTTCCTCGATCCCAATCCGTGACTCTCCTTCTTGCTCAAACCGAAACCATTTCATGACTATTCCCCCTTTTTTTCCAGTATACCGAAAAGTCTCTCCAATCGTCTGCTTTCACGAAAAAAGAACCATCCGAAATACGTCTCGGACGGTTCCTCTTCAGGCGATGCGACGGGCTAACCGGTCAACAAGCGCCTGTGATTCTTCATTTAAGGAAACCAAGTCGACTGACACACCTGCCGCCTGATATTTCAAGACGACCGTTTCAATCGCCTCCGTTGCCGAATCATCAAACAGATGGGCTTGCGTAAAATCAAGCGTAATCTGTTCGAAGTCGCGATCTGCCGGCAAATCGAATTGTCCGACGAACGCCGTCGTCGACGCAAAGAAGATCGGTCCGTTGATCCGGTAGACGACGTTTTTCTCTTCGGCATGTCGTTTCACATCAATCCGCGAAATTTTCGACGCGAACAGAATCGCGGCGAGCAGAATCCCGACCAGCACACCCATCGACAAATCATGTGTCAGGACGGTCACGAGGACCGTCGCCAGCATGACGGCAGAGTCACTTTTCGGAGAATTTTTCAGCATTTTAAAGGATCCCCAGTCAAATGTCGCATAGGACACGAAGAACATGACACCAACGAGTGCCCCCATCGGAATCGTCATCAGTAAATCATTCATCGTCACCATCAACAGCATCAGGAAAGCCCCTGCCGTAAACGTCGACAATCGGCCCCGTCCGCCTGACGTGACATTGATGACCGATTGACCGATCATTGCACAGCCCGGCATACCGCCAAAGAATCCGGCCACGATGTTGGCGATTCCTTGTCCGCGTGACTCGGTCGCTTTATTCGATATCGTATCAGTCATCTCATCGACAATCCGCGCCGTCAACAACGATTCAATCAGACCGACGAATGCGAGTGACAAGGCATACGGGAAGATGATTTGCAGTGTCTCAAGCGAAAACGGAACATTCGGCAGGAAGAAACTTGGGAGTGAAGCTGAAATTTGTCCCATGTCGCCGATGACGCGGGTATCCAGCGAAAAGGCAACCGTCAGGATCGTCATGATTGTAATCGCGACGAGCGGTGCCGGAATCACTTTCGTAAACCGCGGGAAAATCAGGATGATGGCGAGAGATGCCGCGACCATCGCATACATGATCCAGTTCTGTCCTTCAAACTGCGGCAATTGTGCCGAAAAAATTAAGATCGCCAAGGCATTGACGAATCCGACCATGACGGCGCGGGGAATAAAACGCAATAACTTGGCGACACCGGCGACGCCTAAAAGAATCTGGAAGATTCCGGCGAGAATTCCTGCTGCCAGTAAATAATCCACACCATGATCTTTGACGAGTTGGACGACGACAAGTGCCATCGCACCGGTCGCTGCCGAGATCATCCCCGGGCGGCCGCCGGCAATCGAGATGATGATGGCAATGATGACGGACGCATATAAGCCGACCATCGGGTTGACGCCGGCAATCAAAGAAAACGCGATGGCTTCCGGAACCAGTGCCAAGGCAACCACGATTCCGGATAACAAATCCGCCTTCGGTTGCAGGACCCATTCTTTTCTCCATTGTGATAACATCTAATTCCTCATTTCTTGGTTTGAACATATTTTTTCATTATAAGACGTTTCACCTGAAGCGATAAGCCCTTATTGTAACAGTGTCCGGATCCGGACGATTTCGTCGACCATGTCCTGATAACGGACCATGATTTCCTGACCGGTGAAGATCGGATCTTCCTGCAACGTTTCGAGTGCCCGCTTCAACAGATGGATCTTCGGTTTTTTCCGTTCCAGTAATTCTTCATAAATGAAATCGAGCACTTCATCATGCGCTTCTTTTGATTCGTCTGAAATCGCGGACAGCGTGATCAGCCGCTTCATATGGGCATTCGTCTTTTCGAATAAATCTTTCCGGATGACGACCTCATCTTGCGGACGATCGAGCCAGACCGATAAAAACCGCGGCGGAATCAATTGTTCTTCCGTCCGGCTGACATCTTCGACGAGATGGGTCAACCGGTTAAAGACATACCGGACGACCCGTTCCGGTTGCGTGTTTGGTTCCGATTGCCGGAAGAAGTACATCGCATACTGTAACATTCCGGTATAGATGACAGCTAAATCGAGCAGATACGGTGTTTTCGCTTCCCCGAATAAATCACGCAGACGATGGTACGTCCATTCGATTTCAAGCAACCGGTTATTTTCCATGAATGCTTTTAATTCTTTTTCATTAGAAGCAATCGCTTCTTCAAACAACGTATACAGTTTATATTTCTGCATCAATTCGAGGTAACAGTTCCCTTGCCGGATAAACGTTTCATAATCCGAGACGTCACGGCCGACTAAAATTTCTTTGCGGGCATTACGCATCTTTTCGAAAACCGTATTGAAGACATCAATGAACAATTCATTTTTTGATGAAAAGTAATTATAGAACGTTCCTTTGGAGACGACACTTTGATCGAGTATGTCCTGGATCGAAGTCGACTGGTAACCTTTTTCGACGAACAGTTGGTAGGCAGCATCAAGGAGCTGTTTCTTTTTCGGGTTCATAACATTATCCTTTTCTTTAAATGATCTGTTTTTCAAAAACCACTCATTTACTTTAGTGTATAAAGCAAATAATTTGTAATGTTTTGCTTGAGACGGTAAGATAGCTAAGTTGTAGAATCAGTGTATAACAAACTAGACTTACTGTACAAAAGGAGCATAACGAAATGCAATCAACGAAGCAATCATCTCGTCTTTATTTAATTTTAGCGGTCTTGATGGCCGGCGCCTTCGTCGCTGTCCTGAACTCGACGCTGTTAAATATCGCTTTACCATCCATCATGAAATCATTCAACATTGAAGCAAGCACCGCTCAATGGCTGACAACGGGTTACATGCTCGTCAACGGAATCATGATTCCGACGTCCGCCTTTCTCGTTCAAAAGTTTTCGACACGCCAATTGTTCTTAACGGCAATGGGATTGTTCTCGATCGGCACAATCGTCGCCGGTCAAGCCGATCTGTTTCCGGTCCTGCTTGGTTCGCGGATGTTGCAAGCATCCGGTTCCGCCATCATGATGCCGCTTCTCATGAACGTTCTGTTAAACGGCTTCCCGATTGAGAAACGTGGACAAGCGATGGGCATCTTCGGTCTTGTCATCACGTTTGCTCCCGCCATTGGCCCGACGTTGTCCGGCTGGGTGCTTGAACATTACGAATGGCGGATGCTGTTCCATATCGTTACACCGATTTCCCTGCTGGTCCTCGTCATCGGATTCTTCTTATTAAAGAAAGAAGTCGTCACGAGTACACTGCGTCTTGAAAAACTTTCACTGGTCTTATCAAGCTTCGGCTTCGGCGGATTACTGTACGGTTTCAGTTCAGCCGGGTCTGCCGGTTGGGGATCTTGGACCGTCATCGGTGCTCTCGCCATTGGTGTGATCAGTCTCGCTTCGTTCATTATACGCCAATTCCGGCTCGATGAACCGATGCTTGAGTTCCGAATCTTTAAATACCCGATGTTCGCTCTATCGCAAGGCATTTCAATGGTCTTGAACATGTCGATGTTCTCCGCCATGATCCTGATGCCGATTTACGTCCAGACGATTCGCGGTATTTCACCGTTCCATTCCGGTCTCTTGATGTTGCCGGGTGCACTCGTCATGGCATTCATGTCACCAATTACCGGTCGTCTGTTTGACCGCTTTGGTGCCCGGGTCCTTGCCATGATCGGTCTGTCTTTGACCGTCCTGACAACTTTCTTCTTCAGTCGTCTGACGGCGGATACAGCGTATTCGTTCCTCGTCATCATGTACACATTACGCTTCCTCGGGATCTCAATGGTCATGATGCCGGTTATGACAAACGGATTGAACCATATCCCGCAACATTTGACACCGCACGGAACGGCACTTAACAATACGTTGTCGCAAGTATCCGGTGCGATCGGTTCAGGACTGCTCGTTACGGTCATGACATCACGGACCGCTGACTATGCCAAAGAACTGACGGCAAATGCAACGCCCGGGACGAATCCGCAAACGATCATCACACAATCGATGGTCGAAGGCATCAATGATACGTTCTTCATCGCCACGTTGCTCGCCTTACTGGCTTTAGGATTATCGTTCTTCATTAAGAAACGGAAAGTCGAGCAAGACGTCGTTCACATTGATGAAGCACGTGAAAAGAAATATGCTTAAACCTCAAACAGGTCGTTTCCTCTCTATCATGAGAAGAAACGACCTGTTTTTTATCCTAGAAAAGTCTGAAGCTGTTCCCTCGTCAAGATACGTTGATTCGTACTGCCACGAATCGACAGGGAAGAATCATGAAGGGTTTTGATATACCGCCCGTCAACTAAACCATCAATCTGTGACAGAATCTGTCGGGCTTGCGTATCTTCCAGCAACTGTTCAATCCGGTAACCGGTAAACAGATAGATGTCGCAGCCGGCTAACGCGTGAACCAGTTCTGCCAGGGCAGTACGTTGCAAAAACGGTTCCCCGCCGGAAATCGTAATCCGGCGTGAACCGATGCCTTCAATCTGTTCCAGGACTTGGCGAACCGTGTAGTCTGCGCCGCCATCCATCGCCCAAGACTCCGGATTATGGCACCCCGCACACTGGTGGGGACAACCGGCAAAAAAGATTACCGTCCGGAGGCCGGGTCCGTCGACGACGGAATCAGCGAGAATGTGGAGTAGTCGCATGTTTCACCCGATCCCGTTCTTCCGCACGCTTCGCAGGATTCCACCGGTCCATCGTTCCGACCAGGTATCCGGTAATCCGGCGAATCCGTTCAATCTCTGTTCCGCCGCACACCGGACAGGAGGTTTCAATCGTCTGCTCCGTCCGGCACGTCAGACAGCGGTCAATCGGATGATTGATCGACCCGTATCCGATACCGGCTTCTGCCATCAGGCGGACGATGTCTTCGATTGCTTTTGGATTTTCCGCGAGAGCCCCGTCCGTCTCGACATACGTGATATGTCCACCGTTGCATAAGGCATGAAATGGTGCTTCCAAACGAATTTTTTCACGGATGGTCACCGTCGTATCGACCGGCAGATGAAATGAGTTCGTATAATACGGTTTATCGGTCACACGTTCCATTACACCAAATCGCTCGGCATCCGCGGCCGTGAATTTTCCGGATAGTCCTTCCGCCGGTGTTGCGAGCAGAGAAAAATTCAGTCCGGTTTTTTCCCCGTACTGATCGACAACCGTCCGCATCAATCGAATCAAGGCTTGACCGATTTCGTGGGCAAGTTTCGACTCCCCGTGATGTTGCCCCGTCAGGACGATCAACGCTTCCGCCAAACCGATGAACCCGACGGATAACGTTCCTTGCCGTAAGACCGGTTCGACCCGGTCTGATTCAGCCAGCGTCTGTCCGTCCCGCCAGATATGCCGATATAAAAAGGTAAATTCGTCTGCCGTCCGGTTGGCTTGGTAATGATAGCGTTCCAGTAATTGTTCGCAAATCACTGCCGTATAAGCGGAGACCGCTTCAAACATCCGATCGAGACTCTGCGTCATCAAGGCAAGGCGTACAAGATTCAGACTCGTAAATGACAGATTTCCCCGTCCGACGACAGAAGCTCGACCTTGCCGGTTCTCAAGCACACGTGTCCGGCACCCCATGTAGGCCACTTCTTCGTCCGGTGTACCAGTCGATTGGTTAAACGGCGCATCGAGAAAAGCAAAGTTCGGAAACAGACGTTTCCCGGTCACTTCCGTCGCCAGTTGAAACAAATCATAGTTCGGGTCCTCCGACTGAAAATTGACTCCTGTTTTAACCTTAAAAATCTGGATCGGAAAAATCGGCGTCTCCCCTTTTCCAAGTCCTGCCCGAGTGGCTTCAAGCAGTGCCCGAATCAACAGCCGGCCGAACGTTGAGGTATCTGTTCCGTAATTGATGGAAATGAACGGCACTTGGCCGCCACCGCGTGAATGCATCGAATTCGTATTATGAATAAACGCTTCACATGCTTGATAGGTCATCTCATATGTTTCAGACATCGCATAGGCCCGCTTGCGTCGATTTGACCATTTCGGAACCAGTTCCCGGATTTTCTTCAGTTGCCGCTGAAAGGTTTTTTCGACAAACGGAGCCAGATCATAATCAAACATCGGATAGGACTGTCCGCCGTGTTGCATATTTTGATTCGCCTGCATGATGATGGCAGCGAGTGCCAGGGCCGACCGGATATCCTGTGCCGGACGGATCGATCCGTGGGTCATCGTAAAACCGTCCGTTAACAATCGCCCGAGCGGCAGTTGAACACAGGTCGTCGTCCCGGTCACATAATAGTCGGCATCGTGGACATAGATGATATTTTCAACAAGTGCCTGTTTCGCTTCTGCTGATAACAACATGTCCTGCATCATCTGTTTTGCCGCGACACCGGCAAGACGGTTCAGCTTTCCGAGCGGCGATTTCCCATCGACATTCGCATTTTCCTGCATCTCATCCGTTGACGGATCCTGAACGATTTGTTCATATAACGTCTGTATGTCCATCTTCATCTCTCCCTAAATCGTGTGGTTTCTATCTGTATCCCCACTATAGCGAGAGCTTTCCAAGACCGACAATCCCTGCATATCTGAAACGATTTGCAAGGAAAACAGCCGTTTCGTCACCAAATGTTTTCAGAAAATCGCATGGAATTTGCTCTCATCCACTTTTCTTCTATCCTCTCCCGGTATGAGAAACCTCACTGTTCACGAAAAACAGGACAGGATACGCGGATGATTCTTTTCCGCACTTCCTGTCCTATTTGATTTAATTCATTTCAATCAATGTATCGGAGACACTTGGTAACAACACCTTAAACACGGTACCTTCCCCTAAAATGGATTCGACATCAATATTGCCGTCATGTGCCCGGACAATTTCTTTACAGATCGAGAGACCTAAGCCCGTTCCGCCGATTTTACGGCTGTCGGAATTGTCGACCCGGTAAAACTTGCTGAACAGATGTGGCATCGCACTGCTTGGAATCCCTAATCCAAAGTCACGGACACTTAACTCAATCTGATTGTGGTGATGCGTCAGCGAGATGACGACATCGCCGCCGTCCGGTGAATATTTGATTGCATTATGAAGTAAATTACCGAGCAGTTGTTTCATGCTGTTTTTATCCGCATGAATCAAAAACTCATGGTTCTCATCGACATCCAGCTGCAGACGATGTTGTTCGGTTGACGCCTGATAAAAACGTGTCTGTTCCCGGACCGTATCAATCAGATCAAACACTTCTTTATCGTAGGACTGTTTCCCGGACTCCATCCGTTGAACATTTAAGAAATCGCTGACAAGATCCGTCAATCGTTTCGATTCATCATGAATCGTCTGCAGGTAGCGTTTGTTCCGTTCCGGATCCAACTTCCGTTTCAGCATCAGTTCCGTGAACCCGTAAATGGAAGAGAGCGGTGTCCGCAGTTCATGTGAGACGGTCGAGACAAGTTCCGACTTCATCCGGTCAACTTCCGTTTCCGCCGTCACGTCCCGGAACACAAGAATCGTTCCTTTCGCTTGTTCACTAAGCATGATTTCTTCCGCGTAGACCTGAATGAAGTATTCCCCTTGATCAATCGATAACGAAAACATCCCTTCCGGAATCTGACCCGATAAGACTTCTTCAAAATACGCTTCAAATGCCTCTTTTTGATCGACCTGCTCAAACATCGTCTCCGGCCGTACTTCGAGGAATGTCATCGAATCGTTGTCTTCTTCGATCTGTAACGATTCGAAGATATCAAATAACGCCTGATTTCCAAGAATCGTTTTTTCGTCATGTTTGATATAGAGGATGGCTTCCCGGACTGAATTCAGCAGTTGGGCTGTCTCTTTTCGTTCGTATTCCATTTGTTCATACAGTGACATCCGCATCAAGGAAATTGCAATCTGTTTCGAAAACGATTCCAGTTCATTCAATTCTTTTATGTTAAAGGATTGATCGAACCGTGCCAGATAGAGACAGGCAATCAGTTCATCTTTCGCCTGATCCATGACGGGGATGACGGCTTCATAAATGTAATACGGGAAACCAATCAAACTGTCATTGGCGACTTTTTTCGAAGAATTGGCACGTTCTTTCGAAATCATGACCCGTTTGAGCAGTAACGATTCGGTTTTCAGGCTCTCCTGCTGTTCTTCCGTCATTTCTTTTGGGACGACGGATGAGATCACATTGTTTTTAATCAATAACAGGGCTCCAAACTCGGTTTTCGTCAAACGGACAATCGTACTGATGACCGATGAATAATCAAACAAACTTTCCTTCGAAGCAAGTGTTTCAATCAGTTCATTGCGGTCCTGCAGATGCAGTTCGTTCGAACGTGTGACTTCGAGTGCCTGTTCCAGTTCCGTTTGTTTACTTTTAAGGGCTTCTTGATTCTGTTCCATCAACTGATTTTTTCGTGACAGCTCCGTGTGTTGCGAGGAGATTGAACGGGCCATCCGATAAAAGGATTCCGTCAGCTGTCCGACTTCGTTCTCCACCAGTACATCGTGTTCGAGCGAAATTGATTTTCCTTCCGCGAGTCGCTGACTTTTGATATTCAGTTCATGTAACTGCATCGTCAGCCGGCCAATCAACGGTCGGACGATGAATAATAAGCATAAAAGAAAAATCAATAAGTTCAAAAACCAGAACCACTGGGTTTGTTGCAGTTGAGCAAGTACTTGTTCCTTCGTCTGACCAGCCGAATTGTCGATATAAAGATAACTGGCGACAGATGTGAGTACACTCCAGGCAAACACGCTGTAAAATACCGCCATCAGCTGTCTCCCTAGTTTTTCAGTCATCCATTGTTTCATATTGCTAAAGCCTCCTACTAAAACTATAAAAATAAAGGTGTGATGCGAGACTTTCGTTTCGCATCACACCTTTATTTCCCTCAATCCTGCCGTTTCAATCCTGTCTCTTACGCTCCGTGGCGGCAATAACCGGAGATTACAGACTAATCCGATGGCATCAACGATTTGCTGTTTCGACATCCCGTCCGTCTGGAGATGATGCGAGAAGAGCGGATGGGAAAGCTCACGCAACCGGTCCTCGGCTTGTTTCCCGCCCCAGGACTGTCCGCGTTCAAACCGGCTTCGCAACCGTCGTCTGACGGTTTTCGGACTCGCCATCAATGCTACATGGTGAACATGGTGTCCGTTTTTTCTTAACGTCCCGATGATTTCTTCAAAATACGTACTATTTGTTAACGTCATCGGTACGATGATGACGGCAGAACCTTGATCCAGTTGTTCGAGCATTAACAAATTCAACCGGCGCCAAAGCGGCTCATCTTGAAAATCATCAGCCTGGTTCTCTTGCGGAAGCTGTTGGCGTAACAGTTGACCTGTCAACTCAGGGTCAAATAAATACGAGCCTGTGATTCGTTGCTGTAATCCTCGGGCAGCCGTCGTTTTACCGACACCGAATGTACCATTGACCCAAATAATCATTGTCCGGATATACCACCTTTATCTTTCCTCGGCAGGAGTTTCCTTTAATATACAATTTGAATGATCCACGGTGCAAGGACGCTGGCGAGAATTGCCGTCAAAATCATCGTCAGTAAACCAACCGCCCCTTCCCGCTGATCGAGACTCATTGATTTCGTCGCTCCCATGACATGGGCAATCGATGCCAGTCCGACACCGCGTCCGACAAAATGACGGATCCGGAGCCCTGTCATCAGGCACGGACCGACAATCGAACCGACAAGCCCTGTCACAAGAACAAAGGTCGCGGTTAAAGCAAGCGTGCCGCCGGATCGTTCCGAAATCGCCAAAGCAACAGGCAATGTCACCGACTTTGGTAACAAAGCAAGATTGGTCGTCCGGCCAAGATGCAATAACAGACCAAGCAGTAAGTCGGATGTCAGGGCAATGATGGTTCCAATCCCGACACCAAGTGCGATTTCCGGTAAAAACTTCCGGACATGATGCCGGACCTGATACAACGGAATCGCAAATGCTGTAATGGCCGGTCCGAGCATCCGTGATAAATACTGTCCGCCTGACATGTATACAGCGTGCGTCGTACCGCTGAGCGATAAGATGACAATCACGGCCGCCGTCACGGTCAAAATCGGCAGCGTCCAGACAAACGGAAACGCCCGGTACAACCAAAACGCGCCGCCAAACAGCAAAGTCGTCAATACCAGCCAAAATAGTCCTTCACTCATGGGCATCGACCCCCTCTTTGCGTCGGGCCAATCGATCGACGAGAAAAGCGGATCCGGTTAATGTCAACAGACTGCTGATGATCAGGATGATCAGGACCTGAAGGCCGGATTGACGCATGAAAACCGTGTAATCCATGATACCGGATAAGGCCGGTACAAAAAATAGCGGCATGACGAGCAACAGGACCCGTCCCCCGTGCTCGACGTAGCTGATTTTGAGCAGCCGGCTTTTTAATGCCAGATACAATAAAATCAAGCCGATGATATTTCCGGGTAACGGCAACTGCAGTCCTGTACTCACAACATCCCCGATCATGGCGAAACAGGAAATGAGGACAATCTGCAGTAGGATTGTCACACTCAATAATAATTTTGAACGCATAATGATTTCCCCTTGTTTAACGTATTCGGGTACTATTATCCGCCTCAGTTTGTGAACAATCAATGAAATTACCCGGATTTATATAAGTAACCGTTCTCACAGCAGTTCCCTTCTTTTTCTGTCCTAGCACAAAAAAAGAAGAGCCTCCTGTCTTAAGACAGATGCCTCTTCTTTCGTCACATAATCCGTTTAAACAGTTTTTCGAGTTCATACGTCGTCCATTCGATGATGACCGGTCGGCCGTGCGGACAAGTGAACGGCATCTCGGTTTTAGCGAGGTCGACGATCAACTGCCGCATCATCTCATGATTCAGCGGATGATTGGCTTTGATCGATTTTTTACATGCCATCATGATCGCCGCATCTTCCCGGTACGTTTCCAGGTCGACTTTTCGTTTCATCAGGGCTTCATCCATCAATTCCTGGATTGTCTCTTCCTGCCGGTGCGACGGGAACCAGGTCGGGACTTCCCGGACGATGAAGCTTTGTGGACCAAAAGCTTCGAGTTCGATCCCGACATCACGCAGTAGCGGCAAAACTTCCTCCATCCGCCGCATATCGTCACTCGCAATCTCAAAAGTATACGGCAACAACAACTGTTGCTTCTGCTCAAGCGGACGACCGAACATGACCTTATAGGTCTCATATTTAATCCGTTCCTGCGCGGCATGCTGATCAATCAGATACATCCCGTCCGCTCCCGAACAGACGATATAAGACGAATGGAGCTGTCCGATGACATCGAGATGCGGAAACTTCGGACCCGTCGCGGCCGGCTGTTCCACTTGTTCCGGGACTGGTTCATGCAGTACTTCGATTGATTGGTCCGGTTTTTGAATCCGGCTGCCTGACGGGACAGGCTCGTTCCCGGCTTCGGTCCGTTTCGGAATCGGATAATTCCACACAGACCGGGAAGACAATTCCTCGACCGGCTCCGCCACATAGGAAAATTCTAATTTTTCCTGCGTACTCGGATCTTTTTTAGGTTTCGGCGGTGTCACTTTCGGAATCAACGTCTGCCGGCTGAGCGTTAAGCGGATTGTCTCCTGAATCAATTGACAGAGTTCCGCCTCCTTTGACAGACGGACTTCCCGTTTCGCCGGGTGGACATTGACATCAATCAACAACGGATCCATCGTCACTTCGATGACAGCAATCGGAAAACGCCCAATCGGCAACAACGTGTGATAGCCGTTTAAAACGGCTTGCGTCAGGGCAAAGTTTTTGACCGAACGTCCGTTTAAGATCAAGGTGATGTAATTTTTCGATGCCCGGGTCACTTCCGGCTTCACAAGATGACACGTCAACTGATAATCAGCCGTCGTACCGGTTGCGACAAGCGTTCCCTGAATCGTCTGATGCCCGTAGACACTGGCAAGTGCCTGCCGGACGTCACCCGAACCATTGGTCTGAATCAAGACTTTTCCTTCGTGAACCGCGTACAGTTTGACTTCCGGATGGGCAAAAGCGACCCGGTTCAAAATGTCCGTGATGGCGGCCAGTTCCGTATGTGTCGTCTTCAAATACTTCAGTCGGGCCGGTGTATTAAAGAACAGTTGCTCGACCGTCAGCTCCGTCCCCCGGTTCATGGCAATCGCCGACCGATTCGTCAGCCGTCCGCAGTCAAGTGTCAGCTGAATCCCTTCCTGCTCTTCCCGTTTCGTCTTTAAGGTGACTTTACTGACAGATGCAATCGACGCCAAGGCTTCGCCGCGGAATCCAAGCGTCTTGATGCGGAATAAATCGTGTTCATCCTTTATTTTGCTTGTCGCGTGCCGGACAAACGCCAGTTCCGCGTCTTCCGGATAAAAACCGTGTCCGTTGTCGCGGATCGTCATCCGCTTCATTCCCGCTTCTTCCAGTTCGACATCGATTTGTGTCGCACCCGCATCGAGCGCATTTTCAACCAGTTCCTTGACGACGGAGGCAGGGCGTTCGACGACCTCACCTGCCGCAATCCGGTTCGCAAGCGAATCGGATAGTTCCCGAATGATTCCCATGCCTGACGTCCTCCTTATTTTCTCGCTTCCGCCTGCAGACGGTACAGCGTGTTTAATGCTTCAAGTGGTGTCATATTGATTAAATCCAGTGTCTGTACCGTCTCCCGGACCGGATCCGTCTCAGCAAAGAGACTCAGTTGATCAACGGGTTCCGCCTGAACTGTCGTTTGTTTGGGTGGTACGACCATCCTTTCATCGGCTTGTTCAAATTCAGATAACAGTACTTCCGCCCGGGCAATCAAGGCATCCGGTAAATCGGCTAAGCGCGCGACATGGATACCGTACGATTGATCGGCTTTCCCGTCCCGGACTTCGTGTAAGAATACGACCCGTCCATCCTGTTCGACAGCCCGGACATGGACATTCGCGAGACGCGGCATCGAGTCCTCAAGGACCGTCAGTTCATGATAATGGGTCGAGAACAAGGTTTTTGCGCCGACGTGCTCTGCAATATGTTCGACGATGGCCTGTGCGAGCGCCATTCCATCGTACGTCGACGTTCCTCGGCCAATCTCGTCCAGGAGAATCAACGATTTATCGGTTGCCCGTGTCAACGCTTCTTGCGTTTCGACCATCTCGACCATGAAGGTCGATTGACCGCTGACTAAATCGTCCGCTGCCCCGATTCGCGTGAAGATTTGATCGAAAATCGGTAACTCGGCCCGGCTTGCCGGGACGAATGATCCGATTTGATGCAGTAAGGCAATCAAGGCAAACTGGCGCATATACGTCGATTTACCGGACATGTTCGGTCCTGTGATTAACAGCATTTCCCGGTCTTCATTCAGATTGATGCCGTTCGCAACATACTCCCCGCGTGGCAATACCGTCTCGATGACGGGATGTCGCCCGTTTTCGATCGTTACGTTCCGGCCGGTCAACGTGATTGGTCGGACGTAATCATACCGTTCGGCGGTTTCCGCCAAAGCGACGAGAACATCGAGTTCGGCAATCCGCCGGCTGACCCGTTGCAGACTTTCGATGTGTGTCTTCACCTGATCACGGACCTGACAGAACAGTTCGTATTCCAACGTGATACTTTTTTCCTCAGCTCCGAGAATCAGTGCTTCCTTCTCTTTCAGTTCCGGCGTCACATACCGTTCCGCATTCGCAAGTGTCTGTTTCCGTTCATAACGCCCTTCCGGCAACAGTTTGGCATTGGCCCGTGATACTTCGATGTAATAACCGAAGACGCGGTTGTATCCGATTTTCAACGTCTTAATCCCCGTCGCTTGCCGTTCGCTTGCTTCAAGCGTCGCCAGCCACGTCTTCCCGTCTTTTGACGCCACCAGTAATTCGTCTAGCGCCGGATCAAATCCTGTCCGGATCATTCCGCCATCTTTCGTCGAAATCGGTGGAGCCTCGACAAAAGCACGGTCGAGCAGATCGGTTAATTCATCGTGCGGATCAAGTCCAAGTGCAAGCTGTCCGAGCCGGTCACTGAGTAATTCTTCAAGTGCCGCTTGAATCCGCGGAATCAGACGCAGCGTTGACTTCAACTGGACAAGATCGCGGGCGGAAGCGGTCCCGTACCCGACTTTTGCGACCAATCGTTCCAAGTCATAAACTTCCCGCAATGTATCCTTCAACTGTTGTCGCTCGAAATAATGTGCCAGCAGTTCTTCGACGGCGTCCAGCCGCTCGGCAATCGTGTGTTGTGACAGCAACGGTTTTTCGAGCCAACGCTTCAGCATCCGGCCGCCCATTGCCGTACCCGTGACGTCAAGCAGTCCCAGTAACGATCCCTTTTTATCGCCGGTCCGGGCAGACCGGACCAGCTCCAGATTTTTGACCGTATTCGGTTCGAGCTGCATGAAGTCGGCCGCTTCGTAAACGATGGCCGGTTGCAAGTGGGCAAGCGACCGTTTTTGCGTATCATGCATGTAGGCATAGAGCACAGCAAAGGCGTCTGCTTGTGCCGTATCAATCGCCCGGTCACCGTGAGGATGGTTTTCCCGGCGTGCACTCTGCGTCAATGGAATCTGTAAATGGCTGAGTGCTGCCTCATGTTCACTTGTCGTCACGATGATTTCTCGCGGCAGGATGATGCTCAGCTCCTTCGCGACCGCATCAAGCGTCGCAACGCTCGTCAAGGCACTTTCGCCGGTCGAGACGTCTCCGCGGGCAATACCGAACCGTCCATCCTGCTCGACGACGGCGACCAGGTAGCGGTTTTCTTTTTCCGTCAACGATGACATCAAGGTTCCCGGTGTGATGACTTGGACGACTTCGCGTTTGACGAGCCCTTTCGTCAACTTCGGATCTTCGACCTGGTCACACAGCGCCACCTTGTATCCCCGTTCAATCAATTGTTCGATGTAACCGTTCGCTGCGTGATGCGGGACACCGCACATCGGAATCGGATGTTCGGCATTTTTGCCGTTTTTCGCTGTCAGCGTCAATTCGAGTTCATGTGCGACTTGTTTCGCATCTTCGAAAAATAATTCGTAAAAATCACCTAACCGATAAAACAAGAAGGCATCCGGATAGTCGGCCTTAATCGAAAAATATTGTTTCATCATCGGCGTGTTATGGACTGCTTCCATGCTGTTCACCTCATTCGCGTAAAAAGCCGACGGGAATCCGTCGGCTTTTCCAATTCAATTCATTGATTAATAGCCGCAACCGCCGCTTTTATTTTCTGCATCCATGCCGCTGCCTGTTTTCCCCGCCAAGACATCGCCGTCAGTCGCTTCGATGATTTGATCCGTGATGCCGTTTGAAATCGTCACCGTCACGTATTGAAGAAGTCCGTTTACTTCTTCCTGTGATTCCTGGAATTGTTGCACGACGGGCATTTCGTCGAGTTCAGCGAATAATTTATCCAGTTTTGCTTCGACACGTGCCAAGGCTTCCGTTTTACCGTAATGCTGGCAGTTAACAGCTTCTTTTTGCAGGAACTTGATTTGTTTCATCATCTTTTGAACTTTTTCGTTCCCGTTGATGTTTGCTTCAGCAGCTTTGAATCGTTCTACTTCTGATGTCTCAGAAATCATTTTCGCGATCTCATTGGCCTTTTCGATGATTTGTTCATCTGTGTACATAAACATTCGTCCCCTCTATCGGAAGCGGTGATCCCGCTACGCTTATCATATCTACAAACGATGACTCGTTCTTAACGCATTTATTATACCGTTCTCTTAGAGGGGTGACAAGAATAGTTCCTTATTCAATCGAGCGCCACAGCAGATAGGCGGCGTGACTACGGTATGGGGCAAATTCTTCCGCCAGTGAAACTGCCTCTTCAACACTCGGCCGGGTCCCGTGCAAGTGCTCAAACGCCCGTAAAATGCCGATGTCCGACGCTGGAAACAGGTCCTCCCGTCCGTATCCGAACATCAAAACGTTTTGTACCGTCCAGGGACCGACTCCTTTTAAGGCAATCAATGTCTCCGCGATCGTTGCGTCGGATGCTTCCGTCAACCGGTCAAAATCAATCCCGGCCCGCGCTGCTCCCAGGAGGTACTCGACTTTTCGTCCGGACAGTTGCAGTACCCGAAGCTGTTCCGGTTCAAGCTTCCGTAACCGGTCTGCCGTCGGGGGGAAAATCACCCCGTCCTGTTCCGTTCCGAATGTCCGGCAAAACCGTTCCATCAGGACTTGCGCAAAGGCCAGATTGATTTGTTGATGGATGATTGACCGGATGAGTGCAGTGAACGGACTAATATCCAGCACAAGCCGCTCCGCTCCGAACGTGGCCACGACTTCTGAAAGCGAGGTGTTTGATAAGTGCTGGCTTGGATTCGTCGTATCCAGACGAAACCGGCGGCGCAATTGCTGCACCATCGGTTTCTGTGGACCGTTTCCGGACAAGAGCAGTGTCCGCGGACCGGATGCTTCCATCTGACCGATGAAGTTTCCTTCCGGCAACAAGAGCGGAACAAACAACCGACCGTCCTGTTCGACCTGTAACCGGTCACCCCGAAGGCGTTTCCGGATACCGGCAAAGTCATAGTCGTCTTCTAACAGTAACTGTTCCTGCCACATACAATCGCTCCCTCAACCAATGAATAGTTTGATCCCACCAAGAATCAGACCAATGAAAAATCCGCAAATCGCGCCGTTGACGCGAATCCATTGCAAATCGTTCCCCACCTTGTCTTCAATCATATGAATCAACGTTTCCGTATCAAAACGGTTTAAGTTTTCCCGGACCAGGCCGCCGATTTTTTTGTGGTTTTGATCCACGAACCGTACGAGCTGATCTTTCATCCAGCGGTCACTTTCTTCTTTGAACGTCGGATGCTGATCCCACTCGTTCAGCGCTTGGTTCATCAACGGTAAAGCACGATTTTCCCAGAAAGAATCAGATGCCAAGTACGTTTTCAGCTCCTCGATTCCTGCCGTGTAGGCCCGGTTCAAGACCGGTTGCAAATCAAAACGATCAACTTCTGCTGCTTTCCATTGATCAATTTTTGCAAGCCGCTCTTCATCTTGCGTCAATTGCGCCAAATTCCGGCGTACATGATCAAGAATCGCCAGACGGTTCGGGTGATGCACCTGCTTCATATCTTCAATCACACTCAGCAGGACGGATTGAATGACAAGGCTCAACCGTTCTTCCGAGTAGACTTTTTGTACCGTCTTCGCCGTAACGCGTAAAAAGGTGTTTTTTTCCTGATCAATCATGGCGTGATACGCCAAACGGCCAATTTGATCACGGATCACGGGATCTTCGAGCAACCGTTGCCCGTACCCGAGCAATTGGTCGATGGCGAGTTCATCAAGACGCCGTTCCTCGTTTAATCCCATCAGCCGTTCTGCCAATCGTTTGGATGGATACGCTTTGACCGTGTCGGAAATCCGTTCATCGACGACCTTCAGGATCGCTTCTTTCGGCAGTTTGTGTAGAATACCGGCCAACAGTTCCGTGACCGTCGAACGAAACGCCGGTAACAGGACAATTGAGCGCAACAATTTGATGAAACGGTCGGCGAGCGTCATATGCCGTAACTTTTCAACGATACTCTCTTTATTGAGCAAGTCTTTTTCGAGCATCTGGACGATCGACTCGATGACCCGCTCCCGGTTTTTCGGCAATAGGTTCGTATGGGGAATTTTCAATCCGAGCGGGTGCCGGAATAATGCCGTGATGGCAAACCAGTCTGCAATTCCGCCGACAAGCCCTGCTTCAAAACCGCTCTGCAACCAAAATACCCAATCGTTTTCTTTAAACGGCAATGAGGCGATAAAGCCGACTGCCATGAAAATCAAGGACACGGTCGCTAGACGCCGGGTCGATGATTTTGGTTTTAATTGTTGTTGCAAGATGGTTCCTCCTTCTCGCTGCATGTTTTGTCATACTTCGTATACGTTCAAAAACGCATCCAAGTTTCGACATGAAAGAGTCCCAGCCTCAACCGGACTGGGACTCATTATGTAGTTAAAACGTAAATTCACCGAAATTTTCGCCGTCCCATGTTGCTGTCGCTGTCGACACAAAGTAGACGAGTCCGTTTCCAAATGTATTTTCCATCAATGAAACGATTTGATGACCGGCTGTCTGTTCGACGAACGCCAATCGGACTTCTTCTTTTCCTTGATAAATTCGTTCATATACGCTTAATCCCCGGGCATTGATGAAGGTGCGGGCGTTTGTAAAAATCAACGGACCGACTTCCGGGCGACGTTCTTGAATGAAATCTTGACACTTGTCTTCAAACTGATTCAATCTCGTTCACTCCTTCTCTCTCTTTTTTCGCTCATGAATAACTACTTCCCGTCTCGCCTCAATCATAATCCTGTTCTCAAAAAAAAGCGACCATCCGGCCGCTTCTTTCATTATTTCCCAAACTCTTTTCTAAATCTTCACACCGAACTCCCGGGCCACATGAATGGCGGAAGTCGTCGCTCCGATTGTTCCGGCACCCGGAAATACAGTATCGCCGATGATATAAAGTCCCGGGACACCCGTCCGAAACGAGGCAGCGCGAAACAAACTTGTCGACGGCAATTGCGGATATCCGCCGACACCGCCATCCGGACGTGATGTATAGCGGACCCAGGCACCCGGTCCACCGGGATGGCGTTCAATGACTTGATCTTGAAAACCGGGGAATTCTTGTTCTAAAATCGTTTCGAACTTTTCCTGCATGGCTTCGACTTGCCGGTCATATTGCGCGCGGGCGTCGCGTGCGAACTGACCGATCGGAATATGGCAGGACATCGTCAACGTCCGACACCCGATTGGTGCCCGCTCGATGTCTCCCGTCCGAGATAAGGAGATGAACGCATGACCCGACGGTAGAAGCGGATCGTGAATTTGCCGAAAGGCGTGATCCTCTTGAATGATTGTCTCAGGAATCGCTGCGTAATACGTAAATGTTGCCCACTGCGTTAAGTCAGCTTGTCGCTTGTACGTCCGGCCCAATGCAAGTCGCAATGACGGTTCGACCAGTTTCTGCATCGCTTCGATCGGCACGGCACCGATGACGGCATCGGCCAGTAAAAGTCGTCCCCGCCGATCTTCGATTAAAAAGCCATCCGCCGTTTGACGGACAGAGGTGATTTTACGACCGAGCAATACTGTTGCTCCGTCCGCTTCAGCAGCAGCTTTCAGACGTTCTGCGACTTGATACAGTCCACCCGGAACGTAATACGCGCCGTCATGATAAATCGACAATGCAACGGCTCCAAGCAACGCCGAAGCTTCTTTTCCCGTCTGCATGCTATCGAGTAAAATCCCGTCGATCAGTTGTGCAAAAACCGTCCCGTCCAACTGATGTTTCCGGAGAATGTCACCAACCGTCCGCGCCAGATAGGGGAGTAGCGGCAGACTTGCTTTTGTTTCCCGGACAATCATCCGCGCATCACGCAACGTTTTGAGCGGTAACGCCGGTAAGGCCTGCATTAACGGTCGGACGTGTCGCTGGATCCGGTCCAGTTCATCAAAAAAGTGTTGAATCGCATCTGCCTGCTCAGGAAACTGGTCCTTTAAATGCGCAATGAAACGGTCCCGTTCCCGATAATAGAAGATATCATGCCCGTCCAACTTGATTGTCATGACGGTTTCGAGCAATTCGACAGGCTGGTCGATTTGCAGGTGCTGCAGCACCCGGTCATGAATACCGCCGGACTCAAAACCCATTCCGAGTGTCGCACCGACCGGATAGGTAAAGTCTTTGCGGGTAAACTTACCCGCTGACCCGCCCCATTCACGGCTTCCTTCGCACAAAGTCACATCATGCCCGTTTCGAGCGAGTAACGCCGCAGCGGTGACTCCCGCTATTCCGCCTCCGATGATGACAATCCGTTTCATGACGGTTCCTCCTCTGTCTCTGTGACCAGATTTTCTTTAAACAAAAAATTGCGGACTTCTTTGAAAACCGGTTCCCGGCGATGGATCGTAAAATGATCATACTTATAGGATTTCGTTTGAATGTTATCCGTATACGCATCAAGCGCAAACGAGCTTTTGAGCGGAATCAAATTGAAGTCTCCACCTTTCGCTCCAAAAGAATAGACCAGCACATCCCGGGGCCATGTCTCCAAACGATCCTTCAGATTTTTCATCGCCGCCGAGTTTTCAGCCAAATCCTGAATCGCCGGACTGTTTGTATTCGTACCGAACGGAGCAAGCGTCAGCCCGAGCGTCGCATAATCCGAGCCGCTGATTGGTGCATCGAGCGTCACGACTTTTCGGACATGGTACGGGATATCTTCTTTCAGTATATAGGCGACGACATCGACTCCGCCCATACTGTGACCGACGAGTTGGATGTCCGTAAACGTCGCCTGTTGCTTTTGGTCATATTGTTCAATTGCTGTACTGAGCCATTTTTGTTGATTAGCAAGACTTGCTTCATCGTCTTCAAAGACAATCCGGACAAGCGGATAACCGGTCGTAGACGGTTTGACGTCACAAACTACTTTCCCATTTCGTGACACATCACATCGTCCGCCGTCATCTGCCAGCTTCTTTTTCGTGAAGTTCTCCATCATCGGCAGGAAGGTCCGCTCTGTCCCGAACAGACCGTGAACCATGAATGTCGGCGTGATTTCGCCGACCTGTTGCGCGACAATCTGTTTTGTCGGCGGTGGTGCACTCGACGTCTCGTCGGCAAAGAACCACCAGGCACTGCCACCGACAAGCAGACAGACGAGTACCGAGATACCTATGGTCTGCAGTTGTTTGCGGCGTAATTTCCGGACGTGATGAACAATCCAAAAGATAAGCAGACAAACCCCGATCAACAAAACGATTCCCGTGACGATCCAGCCGGTCGGATTCGGAACATAGGCGATCAGCTGTAACTCGTTAGCCTTTGTCCCGTACAGTTTCCACGAGACATTATTATGATTCGACCAGTCGATTTTTTCCCCATTTTGCAGACCAATCACTTTCGGTCCATGAAGATTGATTTCAATATCTGCCTGCCGGAGATAACGATCGGCTAATTTTTTAACCTGTCCGGTCGGCTGATAGCCTTTGATGTTCAACCGGTCGATACTTAAATCAATGTTCGTATCCAGTCGATACGTATTAAACCAAAATCCTTTTTCCTGTTTGACTTCATACGTCGTATCCGGCGGGATGAGGATACCGCCGATCCCTGTTTTCCATTCATCTTTAATCGTTGCCAAATCTTCGAATTTGGCAAATTTCTTTTCCATCCGGATGCCTTCGTAATCATCCTGCGTCTTGAACGTCTTTGCCGCGTACCCGTTCTTCTGAGCCTGTTTGACATACGTATTCCAGTCCGGGTTCAGATTAAGTAATCGCGCTACAGGATGCTCTTTTGCCGCGTATGTCGTTTTCAAGGTGACACTTTTGTCGGTATGGACCGTCGCATCGTATTGGATCCGGATACATCCGCCAAGTACCATTGCCATCAACGCGAACGACAGGACAATAAGTTTTTTTCGTTTGCTGATCAAATCGTCACACGCCCTTTCTCTCTGCTATCAGCTCGTTTTTCTTTTCCCTAACTCGGAAGTCCTCATGCTTCAAAATGAGAATGTCCAAAAAAATGTAACAGACTTTAAGCCGTCACGCTCTAGTTGTTTATACATGAAGAAGTCACTTCAGTCTTTGTCCTTCTACTTTTCCAGAAAAATATCCGACGCTTGTATCTGTTGTGAACAAATACATTCATTCAACTTCTAATCATTTAAATTCTGTTGTTTTTATGATTATATCAGCTGATTTGACCGTTATCAGCAAGTGATTGCTGCTTTATTAACATATGAATTTTGTAAAATACTTCGAGATTTTTATTTCCGTATAGTTTATAGAAATAAAAAATCGGAAAGTTCAGCAAACAAAAATTGTCATTGCATCTCCAATTTTTGTTTGCTATCATTCAACTTGAAGATGACAATGATAATCATTATCAGTTAATTCGTGAAAGAAAAACACATACATATTCACGTTTGATGCATTGTCTAAAACCAAAAGGAGATGAATTAAAATGGGGACACTCAAAACATCGATGGTGATGAGCTCACTCGCCGTCTTACTTGCCGCTTGCGGCACAGCGAACGAAACGACTACAGACAGTAAACAATCTGCTACAAAAACGGTCGAAATCACGGATGCACACGGTACGGTCAAGGTACCCGTACAACCAAAGAAAGTCGTTGCACTCGATAACCGGACATTCGAGACACTCGCTGCCTGGGACGTCGAGCTCGCTGCCGCTCCGGTCGGACTGTTGCCGGCTGAATCGCCGTACGCCAAAGACAAGGAAATCGTCGACGTCGGCATGCACTTCGAACCAAACCTCGAAGCCATCGCCGGTGTCAATCCGGATGTCGTCATCGTCGGTCAACGTTTTGCGGATTACTACGACGAGATCAAAAAGTTAGTCCCGGAAGCTGCCGTCATCGATTTGGACATCGAATTGCCTGAAACATCCGGAACACCGGGTGAACTGTTAGTCAAAGGTCTTGAAGATACGACACACACTCTCGGTCAAATCTTTGCCAAGAAAAAAGAAGCCGACCAACTCGTCTCGACCTTCGAACAGTCGATTCAGGATGTGAAAAAATCCTATAACGGAAAAGACAGCGTCATGTCGGTCATCGTCTCGGGTGGAGACATCGGTTTCTCCGCTCCGATGAGCGGTCGTGTCTTTGGACCGATGTATGACATCTTCGGCTGGAAACCGGCACTTGAAGTCAAGCAGAAATCAGGTAACGATCAAGGAGACGAAGTGTCGGTCGAAGCCATCGCGCAAAGCAATCCGGACCGTTTGCTTGTCTTAGACCGTGACGCTCCGCTCGGAAACGCCAAAGATGCTGTTCCGGCGGAAGATGTCATCGATCGTGCTCCGGCGCTTCAAAAGACGACAGCCGTCAAAGAAGACCGGATTGTGTATACACCAAAGGACATGTACTTAAACGAATCAATTCAGACCTATTCAGAATTTTTTCAAAGTGTGTCGAAAGCATTTGTGAAGTAAATGGACCAGATCAAGCCGCAACAAGTGAATGGAAGTGTTGAGCCGATTGCTCGACCTTCCTTTTCTGTCGTTTGGACGCCACCGTTTATCATCGCCCTGCTGATCATCGGTCTCCTTGCCGTTACTTCCCTGTTTACCGGAGTCTATGATCTCGGGAACACGGCAAATGACTTTTCTATGTTTTGGATTACACGTGTCCCGAGGACGATTGCCCTGATGCTGACAGGTGCAGCCATGGCGATGGCGGGACTCGTCATGCAACTGATTACACAGAACCGGCTCGTCGAACCGACGACGACCGGCACGATTGAATGGGCGGGACTTGGACTATTGACCGTCTATCTGCTTGTTCCGGCACCGACATTGATGATGCGGATGACCGGTGCGATCGTGTTCGCTTTCGCCGGCACGATGGTGTTCTTTTGGTTCCTGCGTTCAGTCCAGCTCCGTTCTTCATTGATCGTACCGATCATCGGACTCATGCTCGGCGCTGTCATCTCAGCCATTTCCACCTTCTTAGGTTTATATTTCCGGGCGAGCCAGGCGCTGGAGGGATGGTTTGTCGGATCGTTTTCATCCGTCCAGATCGGGCGCTATGAATACTTATGGATTATTGTCGGGGTCACGATGTGTATTTTCTTTCTCGCCAATCGTTTGACAGTAGTCGGTCTCGGCGAGGATATCGCGACGAGTCTCGGCATTCATTACAACCGTCTGATGATCATTGCAACGGGTCTGATCGCCTTGTCCGTCGGCATCGTCGCGACGGTTATCGGAAACTTACCGTTTCTCGGTCTGATCGTGCCGAATCTCGTCTCGATGATGCGCGGGGATGACTTGCGCAGTAACTTGCCGTGGGTCTGTATCATCGGGATGGGGACGGTTCTCGTCAGTGATTTAATTTCGCGGACGTTGATTCAACCCTTTGAATTGCCGGTCTCACTGATTCTCGGAACGGTTGGTGCAGCCGTCTTCATTCTCATCCTGTTGCGGCAACGAAAAAGAGGAGGTATTCGATGAGTACAGTCATGCACAGAAAACCGAAACCTTCCCCAGCTGAACGAACGACCGCTCATAAGAGCAGCCGGAATGCTTCGGCCTTCCCTTCTAAGCGACTTGCGCGCCGCTACTGGATTTTATTGTCCCTGTTTTTGTCAGGTGGACTGCTCTGTTCGCTTGGTCTCCTGCTCTACAACAATCCGGTTCCCGTTCAATCACCGTCCTTTTGGCCGGTCGTCGAACGCCGGATCACAGCCATCGTGACAATGGCGATTGCCGCACTCTGCCAAAGCCTTGCCACCGTCGCCTTTCATTCGGTCACGAATAACCGGATTATCACACCGTCCCTGCTTGGATTCGATGCGCTGTACTCGACGATTCAAACGTCGATGATCTTTTTCTTTGGTGCAGGGGCTCTGATCGGTTTTTCAGGGACGGGAGCATTTTTGACCCAAGTCGGTCTCATGCTCGTGATGAGTCTGCTCCTCTATGGATGGCTATTATCCGGAAAATATGCCGATTTACAGCTCATGTTGCTGATCGGCATCATCCTCGGCACCGGACTGAATTCTCTCGCAAGCTTCATGAGACGAATGCTCGATCCGTCTGAATTCGATATTCTGCAGGCGCGACTGTTCGGTTCAGTCACAAATGCCGATGCTGCCTATTTTCCAATCGTTATTCCGGTCGTTCTGATCGTCAGTATCTTGTTGTTTCTGTCGGCGAACCGTCTGAATGTCATCGCCCTTGGAAAAGACGTCGCGACCTCGTTCGGCGTCAATCACCGCCGAAGTGTCATCTATGTCCTCATCCTCATTTCCTTACTCATGTCGATGTCGACGGCACTGATTGGACCACTGACGTTTTTCGGTTTTCTCGTTGCCACACTCAGTTATCAGGTCGCTTCTACATACGACCATAAATACGTCTTACCGATGGCATTTTCGATCGGCTTTCTCGTTCTGACGAGTGCCTATTTCTTCATGTATCATATTTTCAATGCACCGAGCGTCGTCTCCGTCATCATTGAACTCTTTGGCGGTCTGATTTTCTTAACGGTGTTATTACGAAAGAGGTCCCTATGATTAAATTAACGCAAGTCAAAAAAACGTATTCGGATCATGTCCAAATCGGTCCGCTTGAACTTGAAATCCCGCAAGCCGGGCTGACCGCACTGATCGGACCGAACGGCGCCGGTAAATCGACGACACTGATGATGATCGGTCGTCTGTTGCATCTCGACGAAGGACAGATCCAGGTCGCAGGACTCGATGTCTCAAGTACGAAGTCCAAGGATCTGGCAAAAATCCTGACGATTCTTCGTCAGGAAAATCATTTTGTAACCCGGTTGACGGTTCGCCAACTGGTCGGGTTCGGCCGTTTCCCCTACTCCCAGGGGCGCATGACGCCAGACGACGAAGCCATCACATCAAAATACATCGACTTTCTTGACCTGACACCACTCGAGAACCGTTATCTCGACGAACTGTCAGGCGGACAACGTCAACGGGCTTATGTCGCAATGGTCTTATGTCAGGAGACGGATTACGTGTTGCTGGATGAACCGCTCAACAATCTCGATATCGCCCGGTCCGTCCAAATGATGGGGTATCTTCGTCATGTCGCGGATGAGCTCGGACGAACAATCATTACCGTCTTACACGACATCAATTTTGCAGCGAAATATGCCGACCATATTTGTGCCATGAAACATGGACAGATTGCTGCGTTCGGTACGGTACAGGAAATCATGGTCGCGGACACGCTATCCGATATTTTTGAGACCGATCTCGAAATCATGGATGGACCATACGGACCGATTGCCGTTTACTGAGATAATCCAGCAGGAAACATATCAAAAAGAAGGACGGCGCATCGAGTGATGGCCGTCCTTCTTTTTAGTTTCAGACTTTCTTATTTAATCAATTCTAACTCTTGTCCGACTTGCTTAAATGCTTCGAGTGCCTGCTCTAAATCTTCGCGTGTGTGTTCCGCTGTGACAATCGTCCGGACACGCGCTTTGCCTTTCGCGACCGTCGGGAAAGCAATCCCTTGTGCAAAGACACCGTGTTGACGCAGACGGTCTGACAGCTGATGACATAATGCTTCATCACCGACGATGACCGGTGTGATCGGCGTCGTTGACGTGCCGATATTAAAGCCGAGTTCACGCAAACCATGTTTGAAGAATTCCGTGTTTTCCCAGAGACGGTCAAACAGCTCCGTTTCTTCTTCCATGACGCGGAGCGCTTCCCGGTTCGCTTCGACGACTGCCGGTGGATGCGACGTCGAGAACAGGAACGGACGGCCTTTATGAATCAGATAGTCTTTGACGTGTTGTTCACACGCAACATATCCCCCGAGAACACCAATCGCTTTTGAGAGGGTCCCGACTTGTAAGGCGACACGTCCGTCGAGACCGAAGTGATTGACGGTTCCACGACCACTTTTTCCGAGAACACCGGATGCATGGGCATCATCGACCATGACGAGGGCATCGTATTTTTCAGCCAGTTCGACGATTTCCGGGAGTGGCGCAATGTTACCGTCCATTGAGAAGACGCCGTCCGTTACGACGAGACGTGTCCGCGCATCTTGTGTTTCCTGCAGCGCCGCTTCCAGGTCCGCAAGATCAACATGATTATAAATACGGCGTTTCGCTTTTGTCAGACGAATTCCGTCGATGATTGACGCATGGTTCAAGGCATCAGAAATGACGACGTCTTCCGGTCCGAGCAAGGCTGACAACACACCGAGGTTTGTTGCGAATCCGGATTGGAAGACAAGTGCCGCTTCCGTATGTTTAAAGGTCGCCAGTTCCCGTTCGAACGCCTGGTGCATTTCGAGTGTTCCGGCAATCGTCCGGACCGATCCTGTTCCGGCACCGAATTCAAGTGCTGCGTCCGCTGCCCGCTTCGCGAGACGCGGGTGCGCTGCGAGTCCGAGATAGTTGTTCGACGACAGTTGAATCAATTCTTTCCCGTCGACCGTCACCCGGTTGTGCTGGGCACTCTCAAGTGCGACGAGTTCGCGGAACGTTCCCGCTTGTTTCATCTCTTCTAATTCTGTCCGTAAATGCTCAAAACCCATTAATTTGTCCCCCTTGGTTGTAGTACGACCTTTCCACATTTCCCTTGTCGCATCAATTCGAATCCTTCTTCAAACCGTTCGAGTGGTAACGTATGCGTAATCAACGGTTTCACATCGACTTTTCCGCTCGACAGGAAAGCGGACACCTGACTCCATGTCTCATACATCTTCCGCCCGGTAATCCCCTGAACGCGGACTCCTTTGAAGACGACATGGTTCGTCAAATCGATTTCAACCGGTTTGACCGGCAGACTCAAGATGTTAACGTCTCCTCCTGCTGTCACCATCTCGAATGCTTGACCGATCGCGACCGGATGACCGCTCATTTCGCAGACGACATCAATGCCGTCTCCGTCCGTCATCAAACGGACCCGTTCTAGGACATCTTCATGACGCGAATCGATGACGACATCTGCACCCATCGTCTTTGCAAGTTCCAAGCGGTACGGATTGACATCGATTGCGATGACTTCCGCAGCGCCTGCCGCTTTCGCGACGGATACGGCCATCAGACCGATCGGACCACAGCCGACGACTGCCACCGTTTTCGCACTGACATCACTTGCAAGAACCGTATGGACGGCATTGCCCATCGGCTCTTGAATCGATGCGATGCTGGCCGGCATGTCGTCCGGATTGACCCAGAGATTTTCTTCCGGCATGACGACGTACTCCGCGAAACAGCCTTGCGTGTCGACCCCGATGATTTTTGTGTTTTTACAAATATGATATTGACCACGTAAACATTGTTTACATTGATGACAGACGATATGTGTTTCCGCCGAGACGTGGTCCCCGAGCTTCAGACGTTTTGTCCCTTCCCCGAGTTCCACGACTTCGCCTGAAAACTCATGTCCGAAGACGTACGGTGGATTGACACGGGACGCTGCCCAGGCATCCCATTCGTAAATATGGACATCCGTCCCGCAAATTGAAGTCGCCTCGACGCGGATCAAGACTTCACCGCGTTTTGGTGACGGTACCGCCACTTCTTTTAAAACGGCGCCAAATCCCCGTTCTTCTTTGACGAGTGCCCGCATCGTTTTTACTTTCGTCGTGTCTTCTACAGCTGTCACTAGTTTTGTCATCATTCCCCGACTCCTTCGTGGTCCTTGCCTCTTTCTCTAATCGGTCAAGACCAAGTATTGAGCATCCCCAACTAACCAAACAATCATTCACTTCTAGTTTACATGAATTCAGCCGCAAGTTTACCAAATGTTTCTTCATTCATGTCGAGATTTGCAAAAGTCAGCCCCTGATTGGCATACCCGTCGATTTGGGACTGATAATCCGGACGCGAATCGTCCTGATAAATCAAGCCCATGACGAGACCGTTATGTTCGTGGACGACCCGTTTCGCAAGATCAAGATTCGTCGCATCATAGTCATCGAGATCATCCAGTTTCGTCAGATTCTGTTTGAACCAGTCGTACGTGTTGACTTTATTGAACGTCACACACGGACTGAACACGTTGATAAAGGCAAATCCTTTATGTTGCGTCGCCTGTTCAATCAGGCTCGTCAATCCTTTCAAGTCATTCGAAAAGCTTTGGGCAACGAATGTTGCGCCTGCCGTCAATGCCAGTTCGACCGGTGAGACACTTTTTTCGATAGATCCTTTCGGTGTCGACTTCGTCTTAAAACCGAGCGCCGACGTCGGGGATGTCTGTCCTTTTGTCAAACCATAGATTTGATTGTCCATGACGATGTACGTCATATCGACATTTCGTTTGAATGCATGAATCGTATGTCCCATCCCGATGGCGAATCCGTCCCCGTCACCGCCGGACGCGATGACCGTCAACTCACGGTTCGCCATCTTGACGCCCTGGGCAATCGGTAACGACCGGCCGTGGACACCATGAAATCCGTACGTATTGATATAACCGGAAATCCGTCCCGAACAGCCGATACCGGAAATCAAAGCCAGTTCCTCCGGCTCCAGTCCGACGTTTGCGACCGCCCGTTGAATGGCCGCCTGAATCGAAAAGTCACCGCAGCCGGGACACCAGTTCGGTTTGACATCGTTTCTGAAATCTTTAAAGGTTGCCATGGAAAACCCCTCCTGCAACGACTTGTTCCACCACTTCCGCCGGATAGAACGGATCGCCGTTGAATTTTAAAATATGTTCAATTTTTTCTGCAAAACCGCAGTTCATCTGAATCAGTTTCGCCAGTTGTCCCGTCGCATTGTATTCGACGACGACGACCTGTTTGGCCCGCTCGAGGTGCGGACGGACGAGTTCACTCGGAAACGGATGCATCTGCCGGATATGGAGATGATCGACATGAATGCCCTGTTCTTCAAGACGCGGCATCACTTCTTCAATCGTTCCGCGCGTCGAGTTAAAACCGACAAACAGAATATCCGGTGTGGCATGCTGTTCTGTGACAAGGACGGCATCCTTCATCCGGAACCGGTTTAACTTGCGGAGACGTTTCGTCATTTGATCGACCCGATTCTTCGTCGCTTCCGACGGACGGCCTTCTTCGTTATGTTCGACTCCCGTCACATGATGAATACCGTGTTTCGTACCCGGGACGACACGCGGACTGATTCCGTCTTCCGTCACTTCATAGCGTTTGAAGTACGCTTTTCCTTCAAGTTCCGGCAGTTCATCAAGCATCAATTTCCCGCGGCGGATTTCAACGCGGTTGACATCAAGCGGTTCGACAGACTGTTTCCCGAGCGATAACATCAAATCCGTCAAGAGAATGACCGGACATTGGTATTCTTCCGCGATGTTGAATGCTTCCGCTGCATCATAAAAAGCTTCCTCGACTGTCGACGGCGCCAAGACGACTTTCGGAATCTCACCGTGTGTGCTGTAAATCATCGCCATCAAGTCGGACTGTTCCTGTTTCGTCGGCAGTCCGGTCGAAGGCCCCCCCCGTTGTGTATCAATGATGACAAGCGGCGTTTCCGTCATTCCGGACAAACCGATTGCTTCTGCCATCAGCGACAGACCGGGTCCGGCTGATGCCGTCAAGGCCCGGACGCCGGCGTAGTTGGCACCAATTGCCATCGTAACTGCGGCCAGCTCATCTTCCGTCTGAACGACGGTTCCGCCGAACTGCGGTAATTTTTTAATTAAGTACTCCATGATTTCCGACGACGGAGTAATCGGATAAGCTGCCATCAGACGGGCACCCCCTGCAACTGCACCAAGCGCAATCGCATCATTGCCGATCATAAACATCCGTTGCTGTCCGTCTGCCGGATCGAGGACGAAACGTTCCGCTGTTCCAGCCATCGCTTCAAATGCCGCTGCCCCTTCGCGAATCGCCGATAAGTTTTTCTCGACCATTTCCGGTCCTTTGCGGCCAAAAATCTGTTCCACGACCGCCTGGAAACGTTCCGGTGCAATCCCGAGAATCGCACTCGATGCCCCGATGGCAACCATGTTTTTCATCAACGACGTTCCGAGTCCGGACGCAATTTCCGTAAAAGGAATCGGATACAGGACGGCACGTGTCTGATCCGGGTTGGTCGGATTGAACTTCGCATCGGCAATGATGATTGCCCCTTGACGCAACTCATGGAAATTGACATCGATCGTTTCCTGGTCAAAGGCAACCAGAATATCGAGATCGTCGGCGACGGTCCGGACTTCGTGTGTCGCGACCCGGATTTTGTTGTTCGTATGTCCACCTTTGATGCGTGAAGAAAAATGACGGTATCCGTATAAGTAATAACCAAGGCGGTTCAAGGCAATGGCAAAGATCTCACCCGTCGATTCGATCCCTTCCCCCTGCTGACCGCCTACTTTCCATGACAATTGATTGTACATCGACGTTCGCTCCTTTAATCCCCTGAAATGATTGAAGCTGTCTGCTTCACTATCCTCCCCCATGATACCGATTTCCCGATGCTTGTACAATGCTCCGCTGACGAATCCGTTGATTTTTTCCTGTAATCCGTCATAAAAAAAGGCCATCTACTCCAACGAGTAAATGGTCTGGTTTAACGTAGGACCTATGTCCAATGATGCATCATCGTGGTTCAATGATTAATTTGATTGCCGTCCGTTCCTCGCCATCAATCATGATGTCGGTAAATGCCGGAATACAGATCAAATCCATGCCTGACGGTGCGACAAATCCTCTTGCGATTGCAACCGCTTTGACGGATTGATTGAGTGCACCTGCTCCGATTGCCTGAATTTCGACAGAACCTTTCTCTCGAAGTACACCTGCGAGCGCTCCGGCGACCGCATTCGGATTCGATTTAGCTGATACTTTCAGGACGTCCATGCATGTACCTCCCAATCAAAAATCAAAACTCAATCAAAGAAAATCGATTGATCCGTTAAATGGATGCGTTCAATCTTCGTTGCTTTTTTTGATACATCATTAATATGAATCAAGACTCCATTTAATTGTTCCCGTCCTTCAGCAACTTCAAACCGGGTTGGGAGCTGTGTTTTAAATTTTCGCAAGACATCTTCTTTGCGCATCCCGAGAACACCGTCGAGTGGACCTGTCATGCCGACATCCGTGATGTAAGCCGTTCCACCTTCAAGAATCCGTTCATCCGCCGTCTGGACGTGCGTATGTGTCCCGACAACCGCCTGGACACGACCTGCCAAGTGATAGCCCATCGCGATTTTTTCACTCGTTGCTTCCGCATGAACGTCAACGAAGATTGCATCGACTTCACCCTCGACTTCAGCAATCAGTTCATCGACTGTCCGGAATGGATCGCCGAGCGGCGGTAAGAAGACCGTCCCTTGAACGTTGATGACGGCGATTTTCTTGTTGCCGACTTTTAAGACCATCATGCCACGACCCGGTGTACCTTCCGGATAGTTCGCCGGACGGACGATCCGATCCGCGTCATCGATCCAGTCAAAGATGTCCCGGTTATCAAACGTATGGTTCCCCATCGTCACACCATGGAATCCAAGTTCAAGTAACTGATGATAAATCGATTTCGTGATCCCGCGGCCATGCGCTGCATTTTCTCCATTGACGAGCATGACAGTCGGATTATATTTGGATTTAATGCGTGCTGTAAACTGCTGTAAGATATGACGGCCGGGTGCTCCGACGACATCTCCGATAAATAAGATTTTCATGAAACATTCCTCCAAGTAATTAAAAAAAGTGGCGGTCGCCCGCCACTTTGCTTATTTTGCGTATTCGACCGCTCGTGTTTCCCGAATGACCGTGACTTTGATATGACCCGGATAATCAAGTTCTTCTTCGATTTTTTTCCGGATATCGCTTGCCATCTTATGGGCAAGGACATCGTCGACGACATCAGGACGAACGATAATCCGTACTTCACGACCTGCTTGAATCGCAAAGGACTTCTCTACCCCGTCAAATGATTCTGAGATTTCTTCCAGACGTTCGAGACGTCGGATGTAACTCTCGAGTGTTTCTTGACGTGCACCTGGACGGGCGGCAGATAAGGCATCTGCTGCTGCGACCAGAACGGAAATGACAGATGTCGCTTCCGTATCCCCGTGGTGGGAAGCAATCGCATTGATGACGGTTGGATGTTCTTTGTACTTCGTACCAAGTTCCACTCCGATTTCAACGTGACTTCCTTCCACTTCGTGGTCAATCGCTTTCCCGATATCGTGAAGGAGACCAGCGCGTTTCGCAAGTGTTACATCCTCACCGAGCTCTGCTGCCATCATACCGGCAAGATGAGCGACTTCGAGTGAGTGGAACAATACGTTTTGACCGTAACTTGTCCGATACTTCAAGCGGCCGAGAATTTTGACGAGATCCGGATGAATCCCGTGAATCCCGACATCATATGTCGCTTCTTCACCGATTTCACGAATCCGTTCGTCGACTTCCCGACGTGATTTGTCGACCATCTCTTCAATTCGTGCCGGGTGAATCCGACCGTCTTGAACGAGTTTTTCAAGGGCCATCTTCGCCACTTCCCGGCGAATCGGATCAAATCCGGACAAGATGACCGCTTCCGGTGTGTCATCGATGATTAAATCGATACCCGTTAACGTTTCGAGGGTCCGGATGTTACGGCCTTCACGACCGATGATCCGGCCTTTCATCTCGTCATTCGGCAAGTTGACGACCGAAACCGTCGTCTCTGCGATATGTTCCGCGGCGAACCGTTGAATCGCAAGTGAAAGGATGTTGCGTGCTTTTTTGTCTGCTTCTTCTTTTGCTTTTTGTTCGATTTCTTTTTGAAGAATGGCTGCATCGTGCATGGCAGCTTGTTTCGTCTCATCCATGATGATAGCTCTGGCTTCGTCTTGCGAAAGATTCGCAACACGTACGAGCTCTTGGCGTCCCTGTTCATACAGGTCCTCTACTTTGCGTTCTAACTCTTCAGCTTGATGCTTCCGTTTCGCGATCTCTGCATCACGCGTATTGATTTGTTCTTCCTTGCGGTCGATGGAATCAACACGGCGATCGAGTGTCTCTTCTTTTTGGAGCAATCGTCCTTCTTGTTTCGTTAACTCTTGACGACGTTCACGAAGCTCTTTTTCGACTTCATTCCGAAGTTTAAAGGCTTCATCTTTCGCTTCGAGCAATGCTTCTTTTTTCGTTGCTTCCGCTGATACTTGTGCACGTTCCACGATTTTCGTCGCTTCTGTTTCCGCGCCTTGAATCTTTGCTTCTGCAATCGATTTCCGCAAGAAGTAGCCTACGATGAATGCGATCAGTATTGCGAGGAGAAGTATGACAATCCAAGTTGTTGTACCCATGGGTTCACCTCCCCTTTACAAGGTGTTTCTTAGTTCATTTCGGTTATTCATCGAAGCTGTCTAAAAAACGTACATCTATATTGTAAGGATAGCACTCGTTCATTGTCAACGAACGGGCGGGAAAGAATTCCTATGTTTTCCTCTTTTCAACAAAAAAAGAGCAGAATCTGAATCGATTCCACTCTCTTTCGGCTTATTCTGCAAACAGATCTTCGTCTTGACCTTCTTCAAAGTCAACCGGTTCTTTCCGATCGACGAGACCGTGATGTTCACGAATCAATCGTTCGACCTCATCCGCAACATCCGGATGTTCGATCATGTATTGTTTTGCATTTTCACGTCCTTGACCAAGACGCTCTGAATTGTATGAATACCAAGCACCACTTTTTTGGACGATATCAAGTTCTGTTCCAAGATCAATCAATTCACCAAATTTCGAGATACCTTGTCCATACATGATATCGACTTCCGCTTGTTTGAACGGCGGAGCGATTTTGTTTTTAACGACTTTCAGTTTCGTCCGGTTTCCGACGATATCTGTACCGTTTTTCAAGGCTTCTGCACGACGGACTTCAAGACGGACAGATGAGTAGAACTTCAAGGCACGTCCACCTGGAGTCGTTTCCGGGTTACCGAACATAACACCAATTTTTTCACGAATCTGGTTGATGAAGATGACGATTGTTTTTGATTTGTTTGTCGCACCCGACAATTTACGTAACGCCTGACTCATCAAACGGGCTTGCAGACCCATATGCGAGTCACCCATTTCGCCTTCGATCTCGGCTTTCGGAACAAGTGCAGCTACTGAGTCGACAACGAGGATATCGACAGCTCCTGAACGGACTAAAGCTTCCGCGATTTCAAGTGCCTGTTCTCCTGTATCCGGTTGTGATAACAGTAACTCATCGATGTTGACACCGAGTTTGCTGGCATAAGCAGGATCCAGTGCATGTTCGGCATCGATGAATGCTGCCTGCCCGCCTTGTTTTTGAACTTCAGCAATCGCATGAAGCGAGACTGTCGTTTTACCAGAAGATTCCGGACCATAGACTTCGATTACCCGTCCACGTGGATATCCACCTGCACCGAGCGCTATATCTAATGTGATGGATCCAGAAGAGATTACGGATACTCTCTGATCTGGACTTTCACCTAGTTTCATGATTGAACCTTTACCAAATTGTTTCTCAATCTGGCGTAATGCCATCTCAAGTGCTGCTTTACGATCACTCACGTAGCAGGCCTCCTTTTATTTATCTTACTGAGATTATTGTACTTCTTTTGAGACCGAATAACAAGCTTTTTACGAACATTTATTCGCATAGTTGAAAGAAATCATCTTTTGCCTATTTCGTCCGTCAGGCTGATATTTTGAATGAGCATGAAGTACGCATCTTTGACAGAACGTAATCTAATCATACCACGGTCGAAGGCGGGATACGTCAGTTCAAGTACTTCCGTACCGCCTGAATGTGCCAAGGCACAATAGACCGTCCCAACCGCTCGTCCGCTGTTGCTCGTCGGACCTGCTTCACCGGTTAAAGCGATCGCGAGATCCGTTTGATACAGTTTGCGTGCCCCTTCCGCCATTGCAACGGCAACGTCTCTGCTGACGGCAGTCTGTTCATCAAGTAAGGTCTGCGGTACACCTAAGACATTCACTTTAGCGGTATCCGCATAGACGACGGCACTGCCGCGGAAAACATCACTTGCGCCTTGAATATCGGTCAAACCGCTCGCAAAAGCACCTCCGGTCAGTGACTCCGCTGCAGACAGGGTCAGACCGGATTTCCGGCAGCGGTCGAGGACGACCTCGGGTAAACTCGTTTCGCCGTAACCGTAAAAGTGACTCCCGACTTCGGCAAGTATCTGCTGCTCCAGCGTGTCAAGCATACCAAGGGCGACTTGTTCATCAAGCGCCTTTGCCGTCAAACGAAGACGGACTTCTGCTAATTCGGCATACGGTGCGACGGAAGGATTACGGGCGGTCCGGATGAGATTCGCCAACTGATCGTTTAATGCCGACTCTCCGATGCCGAAGAAACGTAATGTTCTCGATTTAATCGTTTCCTTGCCTAAAAGATGATCGAAATGGTCCGCAATGATCCGTTTCATTTCCCGCGGAACACCCGGTAGCAGAATGTATTGATGGTCCGGTGTATGAACGGACATACCCGGTGCAAGTCCCGCCTGGTTCGTCAAAACATCGGCTTGATCGATGACAAGAGCCTGTTTTTTTTCGTTCTCCGTCATCGTGCGTCCCCGCGTTTTTAAAAATGCCTCAATCCGGTCGTAGGCCGGTTGATCCACATGAAGCGTACGTCCGAGCAGGTCCGCCACGACCTCTTTCGTCAAGTCATCTTCCGTCGGTCCAAGTCCTCCGGTAATGACAATCAATTCCGCCCGTTCCTGGGCCCGTGTGACGACTTCGACCATCCGGTCCCGGTTATCTCCGACGACCGTATGGTAATGCACGTCAATGCCGCATGTCGCAAGCCACTCCGATAAATACTGGGCATTCGTATTCGCAATTTCCCCTAACAACAATTCACTTCCGACAGCAATGATTTCTGCTTTCATCCTACATCCCCGCTTTCTTAACTATACGAAAAGACTGTTCGGTTTGACGAACAGTCTTGTTTGATCCACCTTACATGGATTTCGTAATTAATTTGATATTTTTCGAGAAATACTCGAGACCTGAATAAATTGTTAAAATCAACGCCAACCACATCGTGATTTCCGCAAAAGGAATGTTGAATAACGCAAATCCGATATCGTGCAGTAAAAAGGCGATGATGGATGTCAACTGGACCCAGGTCTTTGCTTTTCCGGAATTTCCGGCCGCAAGGACGATCCCTTCATCTGAAGCGACAAGACGGAGTCCTGTCACAGCAAATTCACGGCATAAGATGATGACGACGACCCAGGCAGCTACGAATCCGAGTTCGACTAAATAGACGAGTGCCGCAGCGACAAGCATCTTGTCGGCGAGTGGATCCATAAATTTACCGAAGTTCGTGACCAATTTGTTTTTCCGGGCAATATACCCGTCGAGCCAATCGGTGATGGCGGCGACGGAAAAGATCATCGCGGCGACGAAGTGGGAAACCGGGAGTTCCGCTCCTAAGACATCCCACTGTCCCCAGTCTGGATTGATGGCTAAGACGGCAACGAACACGGGAATCAGTAACACGCGTAAGACCGTCAATTGATTGGGCAAGTTCATTCTCGTATCCCTCCTTTTCGGGTTATGTATGTCAGCAAAACGGCTGACATGAAGAAGACACGCCTTATGGCGTGGCTACTTTCTTCAAGTAAATATTTTGAACGAGGAGGGAGCGGTTAAGCTTAAGCTCCTGATTGTTGACGAGAATCCGGTCGATTCCTTTGATGGAGCCGACCCGAATCCGAATCACGTCCGTTTTGGCATTTTTGACGACGATCGGGTTTGGATCTGACGCATTGATATGGTCAGGTGCGAGTGCTTGTCCTTCTAAAGAAGTATCCCGTACACCGACGAACGGTGACGGTGATGCATCTTTTTTGATCCGGATGGATACACTCATTGTACCATCTGTCGGGACTTCATAGGTGATGTCTTGACCGACTGTCGTCTTGACTGCCAATGGTTTTTTCGTTTCTTTTTTTACAGGTTCTTCTTTTTTCGCCGGTTCGTCTTTCGGTTCTTCCGCTACCGGCGCGTCTGCTTCCTCACTCGGTGCGTCACCTTCATCAATCGTGACCTCACTTTGTTTCGGTGTCGCCGTTTTCGTTCCGTCACCATCCTGGAACGCCTGGAATCCGTAATACAAGGCTACCCCGATTGCAAAAATCAAGGCAATGATGATGATATTCGGAATCCACCGTTTGGCGACACTTTTCTTCGGTGCCGTTGATTTCGAATACGTCGCACGCCGGGACAGCTCAACGACAGGTTGCGCTTCCGGTTCCGGCAAATCACGTTTGTAAGTCGTAAACACTTCATCGACATCAAGACCGAGTGCTTCCGCGTATGTCTTGATAAAGGCACGTGCATAAAACGCACCCGGCAATTGTTTATAGTCGCCCTCTTCAATCGCAACAATGTAACGTTTTTGAATTTTTGTTGTACTTTGAATTTGTTCAAGAGAGATTCCTAGCGTCTCCCGTTGTTCCTTTAAGTAGGTTCCGAGCTCAGTCATCGGTAACACACCTTCCATTTTCAATACTTATTCGAAATTGAACCAATCGTTCCCGCCATGGGCACGAGGTGGTTCGGTGACAATGATTTCTTCTGTCGAGTTGCGTAATTCAATGATGTAATCAAAATCATCCCACGTGTATTCGCTCGATTTAACAAAAGCATCTGGATGTTCAACGATTTTTGTAGCGGGAAGTCGCATGACTTCACGTAAAATCTGCCAATGCCGCTCGTCGAAATGGCGCTGTGAGACAAGCGCATCGATGATATAAACATAATCGCCTGTCCGTTCATCATCGAACAACGAAGTCCGGACCGTCTGTTTGATTAACGTCGATGAAAGAAATAACCATTTTTTATTGGCACTGACACTCGCCGCAACGATTGATTCGGTTTTCCCGACACGCGGCATACCGCGAACGCCAATCAACAGATGTCCATCCTGTTTGCAGAGTTCGGCCATGAAATCGACGAGAATCCCTAAATCTTCCCGGACAAAACGGAACGTCTTGATTTCGCCGCTGCTGTGGTCGATGTAACGACCATGGCGAATCGCAATCCGGTCCCGGAGTTTCGGTTTACGAAGTTTGATCACGTCAATCGTCGTCATCGTCTTCAGGATGGCTGCGAGTCGCGGGATTTGATCCGGTTGCTTGGTTTGAAGCAACATGCCCCGACGCTGGTGATCGACACCGTTAATCGTGACAATCGAAATATGTAGCATCCCCATGAGTGACGCGATGTCCCCTAATATACCAGGACGATTGACGTTCAGTTCGTACTCCAGATACCACTGTTCGAATTCACTCACGCGCCCAGCCTCCTCTTCAAATCGATTATCCATCCCTCATGTTAAATGATTTTTTGAAAAATGAAAAGCATTCCCCTAAGCAAATTTCACCGGATTACATCCAACCTCCGTCAATTTTGAGAACGGCACCATTCATATACGCCGTATCTTGTCCCATTAAATACGTTATGGCGGATGCCACTTCCTCGACCCGTCCAAAGCGACCGGCAGGTATTTCAGCGAGTGCCAGGTCCCGGTCTTCTGCGGAAAAGACGGCATTCATCGGGGTCTCGATCCAGCCCGGCGTAACGGCATTCACCCGTCCATTCATCGCACCGAGCTCCTTACTGTATGACTTGACGAAACCGAGTTGTGCCGCCTTACAGGTCGAATAGACGACTTCACCGGCGGCACCGAATTCACCTAATACACTGCTGACGACGACGATCGAAAGTGATGCTGAAAAAGCTTTTCGGCTCGTCAAAGTCTGGGCAATCCGAATCAGGGATTCGACATGCAAAGTCATCATCGCCTCGATCGAGGAACGGGACTGATCAACGAGCAGACCACTGAAACTCGTTCCGGCAATGTGAACGAATCCTTCAACGGACGGTAATTTTTCACAAAATGCCGTCAAGTTCCTCCGGTCAGACAGATCGCCTGTGACGATCTCCGCCGTCACAGGCAACTGCTTCACCATCTGTTCGAGCTCATGTTGTTTTTGGTGGGTGTGGAGGACGAGTTCATGCCCTTCCGCCGCTAAGCGGAAGACTGTCGCCCGACCAATTGCTCCGCTTGCCCCCGTAATTAAAATCCGCATCGGTCAAGCATACGGTTTAACGATGGAAATCGCACGATTTTCAAGCGCGAACAATTCATCGAACCGGGCTTCGATTTCTTCTTTTGTAATCGATGCAATCAAAGTCGGTAACGTAAACAGATTCGTTCCGGCAAGAGCATGACGTGAGAATTGATTTGCGATGAATTCCGGTGAGTTCAACGAACGGAGGAACTTCCCTTGCATCATGTTCCGCTTCCGGACGACTTCTGTTTCTTCAAAGTCGGGACGGACAGCCAACAGTTTTTCATAGGCTGTGATGAAACGGTCCGGATCTTCCGTCTCCATTCCGAATGTCGCGAAGGCAAATTCTTCTTCACTCGAATAATCAAAGCTGAACGTATCGTCGATCAAACCGTCTTCGTACAACTCGAGATATGTGGATGACGTCTGGTCAAATAACAGGTGTAACAACAATTCGCTTGTCAGTTCACGACGCAATTGTTCCTGTCCGCCGAGTGAACTGTCTTTATAACCGATCAAGACTTTTGGTGTCTTGACGTCCAGCTCAAGTTCAAATCGTTTATGGAAGACATTGTCTGGTTCGACGCCGTAATCGCGTTCGATCGCCGGACGATCCGCATAATCTTTTTTCGCCTGGTTCGCTTTGATCAAGGCAAGCGTCTCGGCAGGATCGATATTACCGACGACGAACAGCACCATATTGGACGGATGATAGAACGTCCGGTAACACGTATAGAGATCATCCGCTGTAATCTGATCGATTGATTCCGGTGTCCCGGCGATATCGATCCGGACCGGATGTTTCGCATACATCGATTCGATCAGACCGAAGAATAAGCGCCATCCCGGATTATCCTGATACATCTGAATTTCCTGAGTGATGATGCCTTTTTCTTTTTCGACACTCTCTTCCGTGAAATACGGATCCTGGACGAAATCAATCAGCGTTTCAAGATTTTGTTCAATCAACGATGTCGCCGAGAACAGATACGCAGTCCGCGAGAACGATGTAAAGGCGTTTGCCGATGCACCGAGGCGTCCGAATTCTTGGAAAACATCCCCTTGCTCCGACTCAAACATCTTGTGCTCGAGAAAATGCGCGATACCGTCCGGAACATTGACCCACTGTCCATCCTTTTTAAAGCGGTTATCGATTGATCCGTAACGCGTCGTAAACGTCGCATACGTCTTTTCGTAGCCTTTTTTCTGAAGTAAATAGACAGCAAGTCCGTTATCGAGCTGTTCAAAAAATACTGTTTCGTCTGTATCGTGATACGTCAACTGTTCCATTATTCTTCACCTCGCAATAGATAAACTGCCTCAAGCTCGATCGTTGCCGCTAAACGGACGACATCCTCACGTGTTGCCGTCTCGATGAGATGAATCTCATCTTCAAGCGTCAGTCCGCGCATCTTTGATCCATTCAACCAGCCGATTAATTGTCCCGGCTGATCCAGAATTTGCCGACGGGCATTGATTAACATCGCCTTCGTCTGCGTCAGTTCCTGATCCGTGAACTGCCCTGCCTTGAGATCCTTCAGTTGTTCGCCGATAATCGTCTCGGCCCGTTCCGCCTGTTTCGTCTCTACGCCGGCATAGACATACAATGCACTGTTCAGTGCGGCATAACGGGATGCCGCGTAATAGGCGAGACTTTCTTTTTCACGGACATTCATGAACAGCTTCGAATGCGGGAATCCTCCGAATAGGCCGTTCACGATTTGCATCCGAATCGAATCGACGGACGTCGGATCGACACTGACACGATATCCTAAATGCAATTTACCTTGTTTGATCGGTTGCGTCTCTGACGAACGTTTGACACCTGCCACCTGTTTTTGAGCCGGAATGTAGTGACTCGCCTTTTCATCATGGGAAGGTAAGAACGATAAGGCATCTTCCATCTCATTTTGCGTGACATGACCGACGACAAATACATCAATCCGGTCCTGTTCGACCATCGAGCGGTATGTATCACGTAAGGAAACCGGCGTGATTTGTTCGAGTGCTTCAAGTGTACCAAGTGAAGATAATGAAACCGCTTCTCCCGGTGCCATCAGCTCGAGCAAACGCTGCTGGGCAAAACGCATCTTATCATCGTATAACGAGCTGATCCGGAGAACATGCAACCGTTTTTCTTGTTTGACGAACTGTTCCCGGAATCCACCCTCTGTCAAGTCCGGATAAAAAATCATCTGCTCCAGTAAATCGAGCGCTTCTTCAAGCAGCGTCTCATGACGTACAAGGTCACCGCGGACGACATCGAGCTGGAACGAGATGACGTGTTCTTCCCCGAATTTCGAAGCATCGGCATACAGACCTGCGTCATATAATGTTTCGAGCGGCTCACGTAATGCCTTCATCGAAGGATAGGCAGCTGTCGACTTTTCCATGATGTAGGGCAATAAGGCGCGGCTCGTCAGTGTCTTCTCTTCGAGTGGTGCTGAAAACGTCACGAGGACCGTCGTCGTCTTGAATTTATCGGTTGGAACGAGATGAAAGGTCGTTCCTTGTTTGTTCCACGTTTGAAATGACTGACTCATGCTTCTCCATCCTTTCGTTTAAACACATGGGCACTGCGTAAATATTCGATGTCCGCTTTTTCATTGACCGCATTTTCATAACGGGCCGCTGTAAAGAAGAAATCGCTTAGACGGTTGATGAACGGTAACAAATGATGTGCCTGTTCGACATCTATCATCGCCCGTTCGACACGCCGGCAGACCGTACGGGCAACGTGCAGGCAAGCCGCTGCTTCCGTGCCTCCCGGTAAGATGAATTTATCGAGCGGCGGCGACAATTCCGTCAGACTGTCAATCCAGCTTTCGAGATCTTCCGTCGCAGTCGTGCTCAGACGGGATGCTTTCGGTTCGACGTACATCAAGTCACTCCCGCAATCGAACAGGACATGCTGGATGACCGTCAATTGTTCTTTGACTTCGATTGATGTCGCTTTTGTCCGGGCCAGTCCGACAAAACTGTTCAGTTCGTCCAGTTCGCCCATCAGCGTAATCCGCACATCATTTTTTTTGACACGTCCACCGACGAGTGACGTATCTCCCTCATCACCTGATTTAGTATAGATTTTCAAACGACTCACTCCTATAGCGAAAGGAAGCGAATCATAAAGTTCGCTTCCTTTGTTTTTTTGGTAATTGAATTCGGAAAACGGATCCTTTGCCCAGTTCACTTTCGACCTGGACTTCTCCATCGTGCGACCGGACGACGTTTGCAACAATCGCGAGACCGATTCCGGTCCCTGTCTTGCCGCGTGTCCGGGCTTTGTCCGCCTTGTAAAAACGGTCAAAGACAAACGGGACATCCTCTTCCGGAATACCGTCCCCTGAATCAATTACAGATAAAGATATAGTTTCCCTATCTTCTGTGATTTCAATCTTGATTTGTCCATCTTCCGTATACCGTAACGCATTTCCAAGCAGATTTGTCATCACCTGATCCATTTGATCCGGATCAGCTTCAAACTGCACGTCGGGACCGGTCACTTCAAACGATACCCGCTTTTCAAGTCCCATCTGCTTAAACTTCTTGATCATCCGGTTCGCGAACGGAACGGCATCAATCGGTTCAACCCGTTTTTCCTGATATCCGGCTTCCATCCGTGCCAGATCGAGCAAATCATTGACGAGGCGGGACAACCGTTGCGACTCATCGTATATGATGGACGCAAACTCTTTTGTCGCTTCATCACTTTCGGTCATACCGTCGACAATCGCTTCCGAATAACCTTGCAGCATGACAAGCGGTGTCCGCAGTTCGTGGCTGACGTTTGCGACGAAGTCGGCACGCATCTTCTCGAGTTGCTGCGCTTCCGTCATATCACGCAGGACAGCAACTGCTCCGATTTGTTCTTCCTGCTCAAGCAACGGACTGACGATGATGATATAAAAGCGGCCTTCCCGTTCAAAGGAAACCGTCATTTCTTTTTCTTTGCGCATGACCGTCTGGAACAACTCAATCAACTCATCCGGAACCGGTCCACCTGCCAGGAACGCTTCGGCCGGCGGATTAGTAGCCAGTAACTCACCTGATTCCGAGAAGGTCAAGACACCGTCCGCCATACACCTTAAGATGGACGATAACAAATGACGTTCCTTATCAAGATCCGTGACGTACTGATTGAGCTGACTGCTCATCTCATTAAACGCAAGCGCCAAATCCCCAATTTCGTCGCGCGAGCGCTGGGTCAGACTCTGATCAAACTTTCCTTCACCGGCCTCGACGACCGCTTGACGAATCGTTCGGAGCGGAGCCGTAATCCGGGTCGACAGGAAGAAGGCAAAGACGGTCGTTCCGATGATGGCCAGCAGGACACAAAGCTGAATGATTTGACGCGCTCCTTCATTGGCCTGTTCGATGTTCGTCAACTGTTCGATCAGATACATCGTCCCGCTTCCGCTTTCCGTGATGAACGGAGCACGGTAAGCAAGAGCTGCTTTTCCGTTAAACGTCTCGTAGTTCCCGATCGCGGTCTCCCCTTCTTCACCGTCAACGGCTTTCCAGTTCTGACGTTCGAGTTCCTTGATGATCCGCTTTGCTTTTGTTTCCGAGATATTCGTTTCGACCGTATTATCCTTCGTCGTCGCAATCAAGGTCGCCCCGTAAATATCGGTAATCTCGATCGCGGTCGCAGATCCTTCTTCGAGACCGCTGTGGGCCTGGAAGACCGTTTCGACCTGTTGCCCGAGTTTTGCCAAATGGCCCCGTTCCTGTTCGATATGGAACGAGTTGAAAAATTCGAGTAATAAAATCGTCAAGGCAATCAAGACGACGGAAACGAGTAATAAAATCGTTCCCCACAATTTAATGACGACGCTCTGTAACCATTTCATCGTCAGGCGGGATTATTCTCGAACTTGTAACCGACACCCCAAACCGTCGTAATCATTTGGGCTGCATTTGGTGACAGACGGTTCAGTTTTTCACGCAGTCGTTTGACATGTGTGTCAACGGTCCGTAAGTCGCCGAAAAACTCATAGTTCCAGACTTCTTTTAATAACTGTTCCCGCGAAAAGACTTTGTCCGTCTGCTTCGCCAGGAAATACAGCAATTCATATTCTTTTGGTGTCAAATTGACTTCCTGCGATTCGACTGTGACACGGTGGGCATCATTATCAATCGTCAAGTGCGGGAAGACGATGACATCTTTTGTTTTCGCATCCGTATGCAGGAACTTCGTTGCGCTTGCCCGGCGCAGGATTGCCTTGACACGTAAGACGACTTCGCGGGGACTGAATGGTTTGACGATATAATCGTCCGCCCCCATTTCAAAACCGTGGACCCGGTTCGTCTCTTCGCCTTTTGCCGTCAGCATGACGATTGGTGTCGCTTTCGTTTTCCGCAGTTCTTCACAGACCTGCATGCCATCGAGCTTCGGCATCATCAAATCAAGTAGAATCACATCATATTCCGTTTCAAGTGCCATCTCGAGAGCCGTTTCTCCATTGTCGGCTTCTTCAATCGTAAAGTTCTCACGTTCGAGATACATTTTTAATAAACGTCGAATCCGTTCTTCGTCATCGACGACTAAAATACGCGCTTCTTCTGACATCAGTTGATTCCTCCCATAAACTAATCTGTCTCACTCTATCCTACTACTCTTCTAGTATACTATGAAACAAAAGAAATAGCGTCTCTGACCGTGGAAATCAATCGTCTCGCCTAAAAAAGGATGGACAGCGGAAGTTTCCTTCCACCGTCCATCCTTGACTGATGATTCCAGTAATTGATTTCGTTACTTACGCGTAAGAGTGAAGACCTGCAACGACCAAGTTGACGAAAACGAGGTTGAACATGATGACGGCAAATCCGCCGACACACAACCACGCTGATTTTTTACCAATCCAGCCGCGCTGGATCCGCATGTGCAGGTAGAAGACATAGAACAGCATCGTGATCAAGGCCCATACTTCTTTCGGGTCCCAACCCCAATAACGGCTCCAAGCCATCTGTGCCCAAATCATCGCGAAGATCAATCCACCGAGAATGAAGACCGGCAAACCAATCGCAATCGCACGGTAGCTGATTTCATCTGCTGTCTCGAGATCAATCTTACGGGCGATCGGTTTCAGGCTCTCCGCCAAACGTTTCCGTAAAATGACGAAGCGAAGCAGAATATACAAGACTAAACCGCCGATCAATGACCATAAGACCGTATTGACTTTATTGGCATTGAGGAAATTCGGTAATTCAACGACAGCACCAGAACCGGAAATGATCTTTCCGTTTTCAGGACCAGTCAAAACTGGCATCGTGTAGTCATGTTGCATCGTCGCACCGTTTTTCGCGACATACTCGATCGTCGAGTTCGTTCCGAGTGCATTGAACAATAAACCGACGATGATATAACCGACGACACATGCGAGTGAAAACATGACAACTTCAAGCCATGTCCGTGTTTTCGATTCTTTGTTGAAGTCTGTCGCATGGATCAGATACAGCAATCCGGTTGCGAAGCTGACTGCAAGAATCCCTTCTCCGAGTGCTGCCGTCGTCACGTGGATTTTCAACCAGACACTTTGAAGTGCCGGAATCAACGGTTGAACTTCATCCGGGAACATCGACGCGTAAGCGATGACAAGCAACGCGACCGGCATCGCCACAAGTCCGAGGACATTGTTGCGATAAATCCCGTAGACGATCAGGAAGCCGAGTACCATCATCATTCCGAAGAATGTCGTGTACTCATAAAGATTCGAAACCGGAACGTGTCCAGCTCCTGCCCAGCGTGTGAAGAAGTAGCCGAGCTGGGCCACAAATCCCAAAAGAGCAAGTGAGAAAGCAATTTTCCCGGAACGGCTTGGTCCCTTTTTACCACTTGTTGCGACGGCAAAGAAACCGGTACTGATCAGATATAAGATGAACGACGTAAGCAGTAAATTACCGCTTAAACTAAGCAGATTCATTTCGATTCCCCCTCTTCCCGCAACTTCTGCCGGTCTTCCAGTTGCGGAAGTCCCACTTCAGTCAAGGCGAGATTGACTTCTTTTTGAAGTCCAAGTGCATTTTTATTCGTAAATCCGGCAATGTTGATCTGCCCGTTTGTTTCTTTCAACCAGAGTCTGCGGTGCGGCCAGTACATGCCGAGCAGCAACCCGATCATGAATATCACACCGCCAGCGAACAGGAACGGCAGCGTCAGATCTTTTTTAATCCGGACGCCGGAAATGTTCGACAGTTCCGTACCGGCGAAGCCCATCTTATACTGGTTTTCATCGCCGCCGACATTCAGCTTAATTCCGATCAGACTCCGTTCCCCTTTTGGATGTTCCGGTGATTTGATCGTAAAGACAAACGCCGGATTGACGGGACGGGACGAGTTCGTTGTCGGTTTTCCATCCTTGACGACGAAGTCCGGCAAGAAGTCTTTCAGTTCGACGTCATAACCGTTCTTTAATTTGTAAGTTTCCTGCGGATTGCGCAAGTCGACTTTAATCGTATCGACGACTTTACCCGTTTTTTGATTCTCGATGTTGAATGACATCGTCTTGAATTCCGGATCCGCTGCATACTGCTCTTGGAAAACTTGATAATTACCGAACTCGAACGGTTGGTTGACGGCTGTTTCACCGGTTTTGACTTTCTCAAGTTTCGGTTTAAAGTCGTCCGTCATGCCGGTTTTTTTATACAACGTCATCTGGGTGTCATAGTTTTTCGGAACACTTCCACCGGCCCGTTTCAGAGCTTCTCTGAATTTCTCGGGTTCTTTTGCCGGATCATAAAACTCAATGTTAAACGAGTTATTCTCGAGATAATACTTATTGTCCGTCGCTTCGACCGGCAACGTTTCGCCTTCACGGATCCACATCAGCTCATCTTCGTGCATGCCGGGAACGATGCGTAACATCGCTCCACCGAAGAACAGGACAAGCCCGATATGGTTGATATACGGACCCCAGCGCCCGAATCGTTGTTTCTCCGCGAGCAAGGAACTGTCTTGACGACGGACCTTGTAGCCTTTTTTCTTCAGTAACGGTTCAATGGCATCAATCTGTTTGACCGTTCCAGTCGCTTCAGCGCCAAATCGCTGACCGCCCATAAAACGGTCGGACTGGATGACCGGTTGTTTCTTCAACGCACGATACAGCGGGAAGAAACGGTCGATCGATACGATGATGATGGATAACAGTAATAATGTGATTAAGCCGATGTACCACCAGGATTCAAACAAATTATGGAAGCCGAGGGCATAATAAATCTCCCCGGCCGTCCCGTATTCTTTTCCGTAAAATTCTTCCGGCGGAATCGCTTGCGGAATGTACATCTCCTGCGGGAAGATGGTTCCGACGCCGCTTGCAATGATGATTAAGCCGATCAACCACAAACCGACTTTAACGGATGAAAAGAATGTCCATGTCCGGTCGATCCATGATTGATTTTTTCGTTTTGAACGAAGCTCGGCTTCCTCATAACGCATATCCAGTTGCTTATATTCCTGCTGCATCATAAATTCCCCCTCGATGCGTTACTCGTTTGCTTTTTTGATCATTTCCTCTAACTTCGCTTGGTCAATTTCACCTTCATACTTTTCAACGACCTTACCTTCTTTGTTGATGATGAAGGTCACAGGCAGGTTGTAGATCCCGTACGCCTTCTCGACGGCACTGTTCGTATCCATCAGGACCGGATAGTCGGTTCCTCCGATTTCCTTGATGAAACTGGATACTCGGACCGGTGTCTCACCGACGTTTACTGCCGCAAAATTAACACCTTCTTTTTGCATCATGTCGTAATTGTCGTTGATCAACGGCATTTCTTTTTTACAGGGCTCACAGAATGTCCCCCAAAAATTGAGTAAAAGTCCTTTGCCTTTGTACTCGTCCATCGTATGTTGTTTTTCTCCATACAAATCGACAAGTGCAAATCCTGGCGCGTCATCTCCGGCAAGGACACGACCGTCTTTATCCCGTGTCGCCTGATCGACAAACTGCATGATAACGACCGCACCGGCGAATAATACCATCGTCATGATCATTAACCGCCAAAATGAACGTTTTTTCTTCTTTTGCTTCGCGGCTGCTAGCCGCTCGTCCGGGTTCTGATTCGTTTTTTTCATGTTGCACCGCCTCCACCCATATTGTACTTGAAATCGCTTAATTGTTGACAGAATGTGAAATACGTTAATCGTTTTGTCACAAACAAAGAAAACTCAACCCGCAGGCTGAGCTTCTCGCTTTACAAATTAACGTTTTTTTGTGTTCTTACGTCTTTTCGTAGGGGGAGCAACCGGATCCGCCAGCTCACGCAATTGATTGACTTCTTTTTTCGAAAGTTCACGCCAGTCGCCTGATGTTAATCCAGCAAGCGTCAGGAAACCAAACTGTTCCCGTTTCAACTTGATGACTTCTGCGCCGAGTGTTTCGACCATTTGACGGACTTGACGGTTATGGCCTTCATAGATGACCATTTCTAAAATCGCGGTATTTTTTTTCTTATCGACATCGCGCATCTCGACGCGTGCTTTACCGGTCTTGAATCCGTCCGGCAAGACGACACCTTTTTCAAGACCTTTGACATGATAGTAGTCCGGCACGCCTTTGATTTTGACGATGTAACGTTTCGGTACTTTGTATTTCGGGTGGAGCAGGAGATTCGAAAACTCGCCGTCGTTTGTCAACAGCAGTAATCCGCTTGTGTTGTAGTCAAGACGACCGACCGGGAAGACGCGGTGACCCGGGGGAACAAGATCGACGACCGTTTTACGGCCTTTATCATCTTCTACCGTCGAAACGACACCTGTTGGTTTATACAGCATGTAGTAAACGTGTTCTTCCCGTTCCAGCTTCACTCCGTCGACTTCGACTTCTGCACGTCCGCCGACTTTCGTCCCGAGTTCCGTGATGACTTTCCCGTTGACTTTGACGCGACCTTCTGTGATTAGTTCTTCTGCCTTGCGTCGTGATGCGACACCGGCCTGGGCAATAATTTTTTGTAGACGTTCCATTAATTTATTCTCTCCTCTAGTGACGGTTCATTCCGGAAAAACAAATCCCCGTCCGCTTCAAGTGTTTCTTCAAACTCAAGCGGCGGCAATTCTTCGATACTGTTCAGTCCGAAGTGATCCAAAAAATGATCCGTCGTCTTATACAATTTGGCACGCCCGACGCCTTTGGCACGTCCGGCTTCATCAATTAATCCTTTTGCACTTAACGTGTGGATGACACGTTCCGTCTTCACACCACGAATGACTTCAATGTCCGCCCGGGTAACCGGCTGTTTGTAGGCGATGATGACGAGTGTCTCCATCGCAGCGCGTGACAGGCTGTCCTCTGCAAGAGAACCGGCATATGCCTGCACATACGGTGACATCTCTTTCCGGGTGACCATCTTGAAGACACCGCCGGATTCGACGATTTGCAACACCCGTTCGTCCGCTTCAAATGCCGTCTGAAGAGCATGTAGCTGTTCCCGAGCCGCTGCCTCACTGATTTCAAGGACTTGACTCAGACCACGCGGATCGATTCCGTCGTCTCCGACGACGAATAACAAACTTTCAATGATTCGCTCATACGCCAATCTGATTCTCCTCCTTCACTAAGGCACGCAACAGGATATCATCGTTCATTTGCTCACAGGCGACGACCCGTTGTTTGACCAGTTCGAGTACGGCCAAAAAGCTGACGACCAATTCTTCAACGGTCGGTTGTTCCGTGAAAAAACCAAAAAACGTCGTTCCTTCATTGGCAAAAACATATTCCGAAACGTGAACCATCTGTTGTTCAAGTGTCCGTTCTTCCCGTTTGACGGTTTTTGAACGGCGTACTTTCCAGGCGACGCGTTGACGCATTTTCTCATAAGCGCGCAACAAGTCACTAAAAGACAGGTTTCCACTGTAATCCTGATTGTCCGCATCCAGATACGTCATCAAGTCTTCCGGCTGTTTTGAAAACAGTTCGAGCCGCGCTTCTTCCTTTTCCTTTAAGACAAGTGCAGCTTCTTTGTATGCTTTATATTCGATCAGTTGCTGAATCAACCCTTCACGTGTCGGATCCTCTTCAAAATCCGGAACTTCTTCGAAATCCGTCTGTTCGACAGGTAACAGTTGTTTACTTTTTAATTGCAGGAGCGTCGCTGCCATGACAAGGTATTCACTCGCAACATCCAGTTCGAGATGTTGCATGGCCCGAATATAGGACACATACTGATCCGTCACGATTGAGACGGAAATGTCATACAGGTCAATCTCCAGTTTACCAATCAAATGTAACAACAAATCCAACGGGCCTTCAAACGCATCCATCTTTACACTGTATGATTCCATGATTCTCCCTGCCCATCAACGTTTTTTGCGCCTTAGTATACCACACATCACCTGATTTCGACTATGCTATATTAAAAGGAAAGGAGATCCATCCATGCATCCAATCGAACAATTTGCCTTTGAATTCAACGTCCAACATGACTATTTCGAATGCCACGAAGTACTTGAAGAGCTGTGGCAGGCCGGGCAACGGCAAGATGAATCCCTCGTCGCCTTGATTCAGCTCGCCGTCGCCCGCTATCATCATCGCCGCGGCAATGTACAGGGAGCGATGCGGACCTACCCGAAAGCTTTCCAAAAACTCGAACGGCATGCCGGATCACTGTCCGCCCAAGGAATCGACGTCCCCCGTCTGCTTGCCTTACAACCAGTGTTCATGCAGCCGGACTACGAGCATATTCCGTTACCCCTCGCACATGACTTGGACCAACGGATCAACAGTCTGCCGATTGAACAGTTGCAGGACCTGTCGTTCTTGCGACATAAACACGTCCTGCGGGACCGGCAGGATGTCATCACGGCACGACAAGCGGCACTTGCCGCGCGGCAGAAAAAATGAAAAACCGGTCCGTAACTACATGGACCGGTTTTTATTGATTTTTCCATTTCTCAACAAGTCGACTCGTTTCGTCCGTTGCACCCGTGATTTCTGTCCGCAACATCTTTTCGGCTGCATCCAGTAACATATACGACATCCGTTCCCCGCGGAACGATGGCGACAAGGCGATATGTTTCAATTCAGCGTGGCCATCCACTAATTGAAATCCGATGATGCCGATAAAATCTTCATCCTGTTTATAGAGATACAACTGTTGATTCTCGTCTTGTTCATAGGTTTGAACCGTTTCAAGCAAATACTTCGGATCCTTCACTTCGCACGAAAAAGCGATTAACCCCATCGCGGTCCGTTCATTCAACTTTTTATATTTTACTAGCATCTGATTCTACACCTTCCTAGTTTCAACAACTCTCAGGAACATGATCAACTGAGACTTATTTATTCTACACCTTCTCGACCTGAAATGCTTCACTTTTCGTCAAATCCATCAAAAAAGCGGACTCCTGTAAAACAAATGCCTCTGCCCCATTTCAAACAAGACCTCCCTGTCCGGTGACAGGGAGGCGCGCTTTTTAGACGATACTGTTTTACTTCGAATCTTCCAGTACTTTAATGAATTCGCGCATATAGTCCGGTAAATCCGGTGGACGACGGCTTGAAATGATGTGTCCGTCAACGACGACCGGTTCATCATGCCACGTTGCTCCGGCATTTGTCATATCATCTTTGATTCCCGGTGTACTCGTGACATTGACACCATTCAAGACACCTGCTGAAATCAGAACCCATCCGGCGTGACAAATCTGACCGATTGGTTGTTTCGTTTGGTCAAAATGACGGACCATGGCGAGGACGGAATCAAACCGGCGCAATAGATCGGGTGACCAGCCACCCGGTACTAAAATCGCATCGTAATCTGCCGGATTGATTTCGTCAAACGTTTTGTCCGACACAATCGGGACACCATATTTTCCGATGTATTTTTCATCGGCCTTCTCACCAACGATGTCGACCGTGGCGCCCTCTTCGCGTAACCGGTGGACCGGATACCACAGCTCTAAATCTTCAAAATCATTACTGACAAGTTGGATGATCTTTTTTCCTGCTAAACGCATGATGCATCGCTCCTTCGTTTTTCGGTTCTGTTGTCACTTCCCGTATTGAACGAAAAAAAAACTCCCCTTCTTTCATCAAAGAAGGGAAGAAATCACTTACGCTTCGACACGAATTTCTTTAATGCCAGCGCCTTGCTTCATTTTTGTCGCATGTTCAAGACCTGATGTCACTTGTCCGAAAACTGTGTGCACGCCGTCGAGGTGTGGTTGCGGCTCATGAACAACGAAGAATTGGCTTGATCCTGTGTTACGACCTGCATGTGCCATTGAAAGTGAACCGGCTTTATGCTTGTGCGGGTATGATGTTGACGTTTCACACGGAATCGTCTTACCTGATCCGCCTGTACCGTTTCCGATCGGGCAACCGCCTTGTGAGACGAAACCAGGGATGACACGGTGGAAGTTCAATCCATCATAGAAGTTCGAGTTCGCAAGGTTCTCGAAGTTTTCTGTTGTGATCGGTGCATCGTCGTTAAACAGTTCAAACTCAATTTTATTTCCGTCTTCCAATAAGATATATCCAGTTTTTTGCATCGTATACCAACCTTTCGCGCTTTTCAGCTGTGGTGTTCGCCACGACATTCGCGGCTCCGTTACCTAGTGTATCAAATCTTTACAAAAAACGCAGGTTTTTTACTCACTCGACCGCGGATTCGAGAATTTCGAGCACAACCGTTTCACCGGCAGTAACCGATGCCTGAATGCCGTTCGGTAACGGGAAGACCGGATCCGTATGTCCGAAGTCTGCCTCAAGCACAATCGGGAAGTCATATCCACGGGTCGCCCGCAGGAGGATGTCCTTCAGCGTGAAATCCGGATCAAACTCGACTTTTCCGTGAAAACGTCCGACGACAATCGCCGAAATCTTTTCATACGCCCCGAGATGACGCAGTTGCGTAAAGTACCGGTCGATCGTCGCCGGTGTCTCACTTTCATCATCCTCAAGCATTAAAACAGCACCGTCGAACGACGGCATATACGGTGTCCCGGCAAGCAACAGCAGCGTCCCGAGATTGCCGGCGATGATCGGTCCTGTCCCTTCTCCTGCGCGGGCGACGACGTATCCGTCGTTGACGACATGCGTCCGTTTCCGGTCATCGTTGATGTCCCAGCGCAAGCCTTCATCCGTCCATTCATCCGATGCTTCGATTTGACCAATCGGTCCGGTCTGCATCAACGTTTTTTCAAACCACTTCTGCGTATATGCATCCAGTCCGTGCAGTTGACCAAACTGCGGTAAGATCGCGGGCCCGACGAACGTCGTCAAACCGGTTTTCGTCTGGATGCCGGAAAGCAGAGCCGTAATGTCACTGTACCCCATGAAGATTTTCGGATTATTCCGAATCAAGTCGTAATCGAGTTCATCGAGCAATTGATGTGAGTTAAAGCCGCCGATCGTCGCAATGATCGCTTTGACATCCGGATTTCGGAATGCCATATGTAAATCTTGAAGCCTTTCCCCGATTGTTCCTGCCGTATGACTGTAGATTGCTGTCGTGTTCGGCATCACGAGGACTTGAAAGCCCATCCGTTCAAGCGTCTCGATTCCCCGTTGCAGACGACGCGGTACGTACGCTGCGACAGCAGAAGCCGGTGAAAGAATCGCAATCGTATCCCCGACATTTAATTGAGCTGGTTTCATCTGTTTTCCCCCTCACGTTATTGTTTTTACTATACCAAAAAACAACCGACTGGGAAAGAAACCCAGACGGTTGTCAGAAAACACCTTATTGAATGACCGCGTGAACGAGCGGACGTGCTTCCGGCTTCGTATCACTAATATGATAGGCATGATCCATTTTTTCGATCGCTTGATCGAGTGTTTCTTTGTTCGAACGGAGTGTCGCGATGACATCGCCGACTTCGACTTTGTCGCCGACTTTTTTGAACAATGTAACGCTTGCTGCGTGATCGATGACATCCGTTTTCGTTGCCCGGCCTGCACCGAGAATCATTGCTGCGACACCAACTTCATCGGCAATGATTTCTGAAACGTATCCGGCTTTCGACGCGACGAAATCTTTTTCGAACTTCGTTTCGAGTGCTTTTGACATATCATCGACGAGTGAGGCGTCGCCGCCTTGCGCTGCGATGAACTTCTTGAAGACGTCGAGAGCTGCTCCGTTTGCGAGACGTGTCTCGAGATCCGCGTATGCTTCGTCAAACGTCGGGTAGAACTCACCAAGGACTGCCATGTGTGATGCAATCGTCAAGGCGATGACTTTCAAATCGCGCACACCTTTCCCTTGGAGCACTTCAATCGCTTCCTTGACTTCGTTCGCATTTCCGATTTCGTTTCCGAGCGGCTGATCCATGTCCGTGATGACGGCAATCGTCTTCCGGTTAACACTTTTCCCGATTGATACCATTTCTGTTGCAAGTGCTTTCGCGTCTTCAAATGATTTCATGAAAGCACCTGAACCCGTTTTAACGTCAAGGACGATGCTGTCCGCACCGGCTGCGATTTTTTTCGACATGATTGAGCTTGCGATCAATGGAATCGAGTTGACCGTCGCTGTTACATCACGTAACGCATATAATTTCTTGTCAGCAGGTGTCAGGTTGCCCGTTTGTCCGATGATCGCCATCTTGATGTCATTGACTTGTGTCACGAAAGCTTCTTCCGATAACTCGACATCAAATCCAGGGAACGCTTCGAGCTTATCGATTGTTCCGCCTGTGTGACCAAGACCACGTCCGCTCATCTTCGCGACAGGAATTCCGATTGACGCGACGAGTGGCGCGACGATCAGACTGATTTTATCGCCGACACCGCCTGTTGAGTGTTTGTCGACTTTTTTACCGTGGATGCGTGATAAATCAATCACGTCACCTGATTCGACCATCGCCATCGTTAAATCCGCGATTTCGCGGTCTGACATGCCTTGATAGAAAATCGCCATCGACATCGCTGACATTTGGTAATCCGGGATGTCACCGTTCGTGAATCCTTCAACCATCGCTTTAATATCGGCTGTTGGTAACTCGCCGCCGTCTCGTTTCGTTGCAATCAAATCTACCATACGCATAATAAGTTCCTCCTCAGGGGGTCGTTCGTATTTTATCGGGCTTCAATTCTTAATCTTACATTTTTTTGATCGAACCGCGGACAAGTGACAGGAAGTGCGCACGGACACGTTCCGTCGTTTCCATGACTTCGTCGTGGTGAAGCGGTTGATCGAGAATGCCGGCTGCCATGTTCGAGACACACGAAATACCAAGCACGCGCATATCCGAGTGACGGGCGACGATGACTTCCGGAACTGTCGACATACCGACGACATCTCCACCGAGCAACCGGGCGAGTTTTACTTCTGCCGGTGTTTCGTAGGTTGGACCTGTATTGCCGAAGTAAACGCCTTGACGCACTTGAATACCAAGTTCGTCTGCTGTTTCTTGGGCAAGACGCAACAATTCAGCGTCATACGGCTTCGACATATCCGGGAACCGTGGTCCCATCTCATCAACGTTTTTGCCGATTAACGGGTTTGTGCCGAAGAAGTTGATGTGATCCGTGATCAGCATCAAATCTCCCGGTTCAAATGCTTCGTTACACGCACCGGCTGCATTCGTGACAATCAGTGTTTCGACACCGATTGCTTTCATGACACGGACCGGGAAGGTAACCATTTCCATCGAATAGCCTTCATAGAAATGAAAACGTCCTTGCATGGCAACGACTTGTTTGCCTTCGAGCGTTCCGAAGACGAGCTGCCCGGCATGACCTTCTACTGTCGAGACCGGGAAGTTCGGGATATCGCTGTAAGGAATCGCAATCGGATTTTCGATGTCATCCGCCAGGACACCGAGTCCTGAACCGAGAATCAAACCGATTTCCGGTTTCGCCTGCATTTTGCTTTCTAAATACGACCGTGTTTCATTCCAATTGACTGTCATCTGAATCGCTCCCTTAAATTAAAGTTCTGACAAGAAACTCGTACCGTGCGCCGGCAGCTTCACGTTGAAGTTATCGGCAACTGTTGCTCCAAGGTCGGCAAACGTCGAACGGATACCAAGATCTTTTGCAGCCCCGTTTTTCGAATAGACCAACAGCGGAACGTACTCACGGGTATGATCTGTTCCCGGATGGACCGGATCATTGCCGTGGTCTGCTGTGATGATCAATAAATCATCTTCCTGCAGGCGGTCAAAGACTTCCGGCAGACGGGCATCAAACTCTTCTAATGCCTGACCGTATCCTTGCGGGTCGCGACGGTGACCGAACAACGCATCAAAATCGACGAGGTTCAAGAAGCAAAGTCCTGTAAAGTCACGATCGAGCTGGTTGACGAGTTGATCCATACCGTCCATGTTCGATTTTGTCCGAATCGCGTCCGTGACACCTTCACCATCAAAGATATCTGCAATTTTACCGAGCGAGATGACATCAAGACCCGCTGTTTCGAGTTCATTCATGACAGTCCGGTCAAACGGCTTCAGCGCATAGTCATGACGGTTTGAAGTCCGGACCCATGCTCCCTGCTCACCGAGGAACGGACGGGCAATGATTCGACCGAGCATATACGGGTCGTCGCGTGTAATATCACGGGCATACTCGCAAATCCGGTAGAGTTCTTCAAGCGGAACAACTTCTTCATGCGCTGCGATTTGAAGCACGGAGTCTGCTGATGTATAAACAATCAAAGCACCGGTCTCGACATGTTCCTGTCCAAGTTCATCGAGAATTTCTGTTCCGGATGCCGGTTTGTTCCCGATGATTTTTCGGCCCGAGAATGTTTCCAGGCGACCGATTAAATCTTCCGGGAATTTCTCAAAGACGCGGAACGGCGTGTCGATCCGCAAGCCCATGATTTCCCAGTGACCAGTCATCGTATCTTTTCCGGCTGAAACTTCTTCCATCTTCCCGTAAGAAGCAAGTGGCGCAGCATCTGCTGATATACCTTGAACAGGTTCGATATGCGACAGACCAAGCTGAGCGAGATGCGGCATATTCAGACCGTCACGTTGTTCCGCAATATGCCCGAGTGTGTGCGCACCAAGGTCACCGAATTGTTCTGCATCCGGTGCTTCTCCGATTCCTACCGAATCCATGACGACTAAAAATACGCGTTTGAATGGTTGAGCCATATTAAAATTCCTCCTATATGCTTATTACTAAATATAAATCCCGTTAGAATTTTCCCGTAAATGGACTAGACAAAACACCCTATTTGTCTGAAGTCAGACCTTTTAAGCGTAAAACCATCATGCACGGGGATGATGGTTCTTATAGACATCATGCAGCCTGGCTTTATTGACATGTGTGTACATTTGCGTCGTCGATAAATCGGCATGCCCTAACATTTCCTGAACGACACGCAAGTCTGCTCCGTTCTCAAGAAGATGGGTCGCAAACGAATGACGCAAGACGTGGGGAGTGATGTCTTTTTCAATTCCCGCTTCTTTTGCCCGGCGTTTAATCATCTTCCAAAAACCCTGCCGCGATAAACGATCGCCGCGACTGTTGAGGAACACATAATCCGTTTGCCGTCCACCGAGACTGTTGCGGGCCAGCTCAAGATAAGTCGAGACGCTGTCAATCGCTGTCTGACTGATCGGGATAATCCGGGTTTTGTTACCTTTTCCAAGACAGGACAAGTAACCAAGTTCAAGTTGCAGATCACTCAGTGTCAACTGTAACAATTCACTGACACGCATACCGGTTCCGTAGAGCAATTCAAGCATTGCTGCATCCCGTCGGACAAGCGGATCATTTCCGACGACCGAATCAAGCAAACGGACGATATCGGTTTGACTCCAAACGACCGGCAGTTTTTTATCCGGTTTCGGCAAATCAAGATGACGTGACGGATCATGGCGGACAATTTGACGTTCCACTAAAAACTGATGGAACGATCGAATCGAGCTCGTCGACCGCCGGACCGTCGACCGTGATTTTTGCGCCTGTAACAAGGATTCAATATGAAGGACAATATGGTGGCGTGTGACTTCTTCCGCGGACGAAATCCCTTGCTGTTCAAGCGTCGTCAAATACTGGTTTAAATCATTTCGATAAGCAGCTGCCGTGTTCGCTGACATCTGCCGCTCAATCACTAAATAGTCGATAAATGTCTCCAGTTGTTGCCTCACTGAACTCATCCTCTATCATTAAGAAATCGCTTACTTTCCAATCATATCAAAGGTGTAAACCGTTGTGAAGAGGTCTGACCTATATTTTTCAAAAAGAAAAACCGTCCCCTTTTTGATGAGGACAGTCAGACGGTTTGTGTTTGTGATTGTTCCAGTGCTTCGCGTGCATGCCGCTCCTGGCAAACGCGACATACACCATGGAACGTCAAGCGGTGATCTTTGATTTTAAATTGGAAACGCGTGACGATTTCTTTTTCGACTTCTTCTAACATATCATCTAGGATTTCCTCGACAGATCCGCATTCGATACAGACGAGATGATGATGCGAATGGCTCGCACCTTCCTGCCGTAAATCAAATCGGGATACGCCGTCTCCGAAATTGACTTTATCAACGACTTCAAGCTCCGTTAATAATTCAAGTGTCCGGTAGACCGTCGCAAGTCCAATGTCTGAGTTTTTTTCTTTGACCAATAAAAAGACATTCTCTGCACTTAAGTGGTCCGACTCATGCTCCAGTAAGATCCGTACGGTCGCTTCACGTTGGGGAGTCAGCTTATATCCTTTACCGCTCAGCTGTTTTTTAATGCGTTCAACACGACTTTCCATCATAGCGCCCCCTTTGGTCGAAACTGATGGTTTTATCATAGCCGATAATCTACTGTTTTTCAAATTAAAATGATTATCAACTGAAAATCATTCGTTTTAGAATGATTTTAATGTACGAATGTGCCAATGCTGAATCGCCATGATCGTTTTGGCATCGACAATCGTCCCGTCTGCGACAAGTTCAAGTGCCCGTTCAAGCGCCAACGTTTGGTTCTCCAAGAATTCATCCGGATCGAGTTGGCGTTGTCCCGCAGTCAAACCCGTTGCTTCATAAATATGTACGCGTTCGCTGCAAAAACCGGGTGCTCCGTAAAAATCAAACACATGCGTCAGCTCATCTGCCGCGTATCCGGTCTCTTCCTTCAATTCACGTCCTGCGCACTCTTCCGGATTTTCCCCTTTTTCCAGTTTTCCGGCCGGGATTTCAATCGATAATTGTTCAAACGCTTTCCGGTATTGCTCGACGACTAACAAATCTCCCTTTTCGTCAAACGCAATGATTGCGACTGCGCCGTTATGATAGACCAATTCACGGACAGATGTATTACCGTTCGGAAGACTGACGACATGTTTCTCGACGTTAAAGACTTTTCCTTCATAAATAACTTCCCGCTCTAATGTTTTTTCTTCCATCATAGACACCTCTTCTAATCGAATTTCTTCTCTTTCACAGTATGCCTGTTTTTTGATTCCCGTTGCAAGTCTGTTTCCTTTTCCTACGGAATGCCCATTCCTTACAAATCCATCCGGGAACATCCTGTATCAAATATGCTAAACTGATACACAGTAGCACTAGTCGAAAGAAATGAGGGATTGATATGACACTAGGTTTAGGTACGATGACGATTTTAAAACGGGGTCAAGAGGAAGCAACCGAGATACTTCGGACAGCGCTCGACGAAGGCATCGTCCACTTCGATACAGCAGATGTCTATGCCAACGGCGCAGTCGAGTCACTGATTGGACAGACTTTTTCACCGGAAGATCGCAGCCGGATGTTTTTGGCCTCAAAAGGCGGCAACCGGATGAATGATACGGGGACCGGCTGGACATGGGACCCGAGCTACGACTACCTGAAAAAAGCGTGTATTGAGAGTCTGAACCGTCTCGAAACACCGTATCTCGACCTCTATTATGTCCATGGCGGAACGATGGACGATGATTTGGACGCTTCAATTCGTGCCATGAAAGACTTGCAGGAAGAAGGACGGATCAAAGAATACGGCCTCTCGTCACTCCGTCCAAACGTCATCAACTATTGGCTTGACCATAGTGATTTCAGTTATTTGATGACACCTTATTCTCTGCTCGACCGACGGATTGAAGAGTTGTTGCCGCGACTTCAAGAGCGAAACATTAAACTCGTTGCCCGCGGACCGCTCGCCAAAGGTCTTCTGACTACAGAGAGCACGTCTCGTCTTCAATCGGTCGACCGGTTCGAACAGTACGATAAGGAACAGCTGGAACACATTTTATCGACGTTACAAGACTATCCCCTCCCGGCCATGGCACTGCAAGCCATTGATCAACAAGCTGATATCGTGCTGCCGGGTGCGTCAAGCGTGTCGCAACTGCAGTCGAATCTGCACGCGATGCGGGAACCGTTGACGGCTGAACAGATTGCGCATGTCTTATCACTTCTTCCCGTCCATACGTATACAGAACACCGGTGAGGTTTGATTTTTTCAACAGCAGGGAAACTTCTTCTTTGTAACGTTATTACAGAGGAGGAGTTTTTATCATGTCAAAAATTTTAATCGTATCTACAAGTGCTGACGAAATGAACGGCCATAAAACCGGTTTATGGTTCGAGGAGTTTGCTGCACCATATAACCTGTTCAAAGAAGCCGGTCATGATGTCACGGTCGTTTCGGTCAAAGGCGGCGACGTTCCGATCGATAAGGCATCAATGGTGAAAGAAATCCTGCCTAAATTCCAGGAAGCACGCCGTGCCTTACACGACACGACGCCACTTGCGGATGTAGATGCTGCATCATTTGATGCTGTTTACTTCCCAGGCGGTCACGGGGCAGTCGTCGATTTCCCGAATAATCCGCTCGTCGCAGGTGCAATCGAAGCGATGGTCAAAAAAGACGGTATCGTCGCATCCGTTTGCCACGGTCCTGCTGCCTTTGCCCACGTTACGATTGATGGCAAACCATTCGTATCAGGTCGTCAAATCAACGGCTTCACGGATGAAGAAGAAAAATCAACAGGACTCGAAGACAAAGTTCCGTTCTTACTTGAAACTACATTACGCGGTGAAGGGGCAACCTTCCTGACTTCCGATGCCGGAAAAGAATTTGCTGTCATCGACGGTAACGTCATCACAGGTCAAAATCCTGCATCAAGTGAAGCTGTCGCTAAACTCGTCATTGCTAAACTCGCAACCGTCTAACTCAATCCTGCAAGTGAAAACCCCTTTCCGGTGTCTGCACCGAAAAGGGGTTTGTTGTTTTTACTTTATAGTAAAACCCGCTCATACGCTGCGATTTCACGACTCAGTTCTTCAAGTTTCTGTTTTTGTGTTTCGTATTGTGGTGTCAGCTCGAGATGTTCCTGCTCTAAACTCGTTTGTTCCGCCGGAGTGAACGCACGGGGAACAACCCGTTCCCGCCGGTACCACCGTTTTGGGATAATCGTCGGTTCCGGCCCCGTCTTCAGGAGATGACCGACCTGATTGTATGCCGACCGGACTTCTTCAAACTGATCTTTGACAGATGGATGCTCCTGACGCAATTGTTCGAGGCGTGTCGCGACGAACGGTTGCGACTTCAGCACCAGCTGTTGTTTAATCGATTGCTTCAGAATCTGTTTGACTTGTGACCGTTGTACATCTGATTCTGCTTCGTCTGCTACGATTTCAAGATTCAGCTCTCCCGCTTCATCTAAAATCTGTTCCATTTCCTCAAACGATAACCAGACCAACTGTTGCGTGACAAACCGGTCAATCAATCCGGATTCTTCATAATAGTCACCGATCTCTCCGCCTAATTTCAGTTCTGCGACGGCGTAATGCACTTGATGTTCAATCATCTCATCCGTGACTTCATCCAACCATTCTTCATAATCTGTAAATACACTCACGTTCGTAGTCCTCCTCTAATCCCTTTACAATTCATTTACTGTACCATATCGTCTGTCTCGAATGCTCTTTTGACGACGCAAAAAAACAATCCCCTGTTTTGACAAAGGATTGATGACATCACTGTATGGTTCAGACATTCGTCTGACTTTTCTTTATTTCCTCCATCGCCCAGTCACACCAGTCGAGATAATTCAGCATCATGCGTAAGCCGTATTCACTCGTCAAGGTTTCCCCGAGCGTTGCCCCGTTTTCTAAATGATCTTTCCGCCAGACCTTCATCATATCGACGGCAAACTGATGATGTCGCTTCGATTCCTCCAAATACAGAATCGCTTCATCCGGCGGCAAGAGATGCAATAATGACACCCGCATCAAATTTTCATCTTTCATCTTCGGCTTGAATTCGCTTGGTGCACGCAACCAGGCGACAAGTGCCGTTTGACCGGCTTCCGTAATCGAATAGACTTTTTTATCCGGTAAGTCTTCTTGGACGATATAGACGCTCGTCACAAGCTGATCGTCTTCCATCTTCAATAATTCACGGTAAATTTGTGTATGATGCGCCGTCCAAAAGTGTGTCATCTGTTTTTTGAACGTCGTACTTAAATCATATCCGGTCGCTTCTCCTTGAGTTAGCAGTCCGAGCAATGCAAATCGTAACGCCACTGGCTGCACCTTCTTTCATCAAATGTATATATTGTTAATTATCTCAAAGAAATGTCCATTATGCTACTTTTTGCCTAGCTTTACCACAAAAAAAAGACGAAAGGACTTCCGCAGAAAATAGCGTGACCGTCCTTTCGTTACATTTGTTGTACACGATATGCTTGAATCCCTTCGCTCACACGTCTAAAGTATGCAAGCGGATGCGGGACGAATTGATTTCGCCGGAGGATTTCTTGATCAACTGTCTCAAACGTTTCTGCTGTCCCGTCTGCCAGTCGTACAAATTCAGAAAATGGTAAGGCGATCAATCGACTGACCTCTTCTGTTTGCAGGACATAATGTTCGAGCGGCATTGGTGAATCCGCCAGGAACAGATGGACTCGTTCACGATCTTTCAAGTCCCCTACTATCAACTCTTCCAGGAAAACGCCAAGGGGGAACAACTGATTAAACTGCCGGACAAGCCCAATCTCTTCTTTGAGTTCGCGGATTCCATCCCTTGGCGTCTCACCTGCGAGCAGATGTCCGGCAGCCGTGATATCAATCAAATCCGGAAAATCCTTTTTCTGCTTCGCCCGTTGCTGTAACAAAACGTGTCCTTTGTCGAGATCAATGACAAAGCAATGAAACGTTTCATGCCATAATCCATCCCGGTGTACCGTTTCCCGGGTCTCCGGATACAGCCGCTGACCGGATGAATCGACGACCATCAACTGTTCCGATTCACTCATCGCAACACCTTCGACGCTTGATAAAACCGTTCGCCGACTGTGTACAATTCAGCAATCAAAAAGATGACGGCAATCCAAATGATGGCGCTTGGGAACAGTAACATTGCAGTCAGGAAAAGAAATCCTTCCGTCCGTTCGACAAGACCCGGCTGATACTGAAATGATTTGAATCCGTAATTATCGCTGACTGCACCGATTGCAAGAAACATCGTCATACCGATGACGAATGAAGCGACGAGTAATAAAATAACGACCTGCGTCTCCGGAAAGCGCAGGGCAATACCAATCAGGACGGATAATTCCACGATCCGGTCGAGGACTAAATCAAGAATCGTTCCGATCGGCGTTGTTTTTTCCCGTCGTGCCATCGTGCCATCGACGACATCAAGCGCTCCCGACAGCCATAATAATAAAATTGCAATTCCCATCATATCGTTATAGACAAAGAAACCGGTCGAAGCACCGATGATGCCGGAAATGATTGTCACTTGGTTGGCTGAAAGCCCCATCTTCTTCAATAATGTCGCCATTTGCTCAAAAAGGGGCTGGACGACTTTTCTGGCGCGCGTATCTAACATGCTACCCCTCCTTCCTCACAAGATAAGCTGTCACTTTCTCACTGAACGTCTCTGTCGTTTGAACGACAAGCCGCTCTCCCGTCTGGCGTTCAACTTCATAAAATCGAACACCGTACTGTGTCAGCTCTTTCGTAATCGTAACACGTTCCTGTGATCCGTTCGTCGGTCTTAAGACCAACTTCACTTCGGATAACGGATACCACTCTCCGTCCAGATACAATCCGTCACCAAAAAATGGACTTTTTTGCGCTAATTCAATCGGATGTCCCTGATCAATGATTTGTCCCTGTTCCATGACGTAAACATAATCCGCCATCGCCATCGCTTCCTCACGGTCATGCGTGACAAGTAACGTCGTCACACCTTCTGCGACCGTTAAGCGCCGAATCAGCGTCCGCAGTTCACGGCGGCGTGGTAAATCAAGACTTGAGAATGGTTCGTCAAGCAACAGGAAATTCGGTCCGCTTGCCAAAGCCCGTGCAAGACTGGCCCGTTGTTGCTCTCCGCCGGATAATTCATGGACATAGGCATCGGCCCGCCCTGTTAATCCGACTTTGGTCAACCACTCTTGGACGTCCTGTTGACGACCTGTCGCCATACCAATCCGGATATTTTGTCCGACCGTCAAATGAGGGAACAGTAACGGACGTTGGAACAACATCGTCACCCCCCGTTGATTTGGAGCAACGTGCGTCATGTCGGTTTCACCGAAACGAATGATACCGCCTGATACTTTCTCAAGACCTGCAATCAATCGCAGCAGCGTCGTTTTCCCGCTTCCACTCGGACCAACAAGTGCAACACATTGACCGGACGGAATGTGTAAATCAATCGCCTGCAGGACTTGTTTTTGGCCAAATCGTTTATTGACGTGCTGAATCGTAACGTCCATCTAACAGCCTCCGAACTACTTGCACCCATCCTTCTAATAAAATGAGTTGCACAAAATAAATCAAAAAAGGTAAAACCAATAACCAAATCGTCGCTTCTTTAGCGGCAACCAAGGAATTGCCGGAATAGAGCGGAAACGCTTCAAGGGCAATCATTTGAACGACTCCGCCCCCGATTAAGGTAACGAGCGCATACTGACTCAAGGCGATGACCGTTACAAGTAACGTGACGGACTGGATCGCAGAACGCATCATCGGTCCTGTCAAAAAAAGAAACCGTTTCAACCGGCTTGGTTCAATCAACACCATTTGCTCCATCATCTGTTCACCCAGTGCTTGAAACGCATTCGTATACATCCGGATCGTGTACGGTAACGTCGGAAGCAGTAAAACCAACAGTACACCGATAAATTGATCGGCGAGCCCTAACCGGATCCACGTCAGATAGAGACCAAACGACAATAATAACACCGGCAGGAAAAGCGGCAAACTGATCAACAGTTCCATATACCGGATGAGTCGTCCCGCCCGAAACGCAATCGCCTTTCCTGTGACATAACCAATCAAATGATTGAGCAATGTCAAGACCGCAATCATTGAAACCGTTGTCGTCAACGTTTCCAATAATCGCGGGTTCCAGGTCCAGGTCGACGGAATCAATCCGAGTAACGGAACGAGTACTAGCAATCCGATTACTGCTGTTATTGCCCTTCTCTTCATTCTACCCGCCCCTTACTGATCCGCTCCGTTAACGGACGAATCGTACGTGTAAAGATCACTAACAGCAAAAATAAGATTCCGGTCAAAAGAACACTGATGGCAAAGGCTTCCGGTTGACGGGATAAATCCCCTTGCGTATATAAATCAAACGTATAGACGCCAATCAGCTTCGGATACGTCACACCGAGCAGCGCCGGGACTTCGTAAGCAAATAAGGTAAAGGCAAAAACAATGAACGCTGCCTCGAGGACGGGAAACAGTAAAAATACGCCTTTTCCATGCCAAAACCGTTTCAGTCGCGACAGTCCGAGCATTAATCCGAGTTCTTCATACCGGTGATCAAGGCGCCGGTAAACCGGTAACAAATAAAAAAAGACAAACGGAATTTCTTTGTAGAGATACGTCAGGATGATACTGAATTGATTCACTTCATGCGGACCGATGACCGGTAAATCGCTCAAATAAAGAATGGCCAAATAGGCGGCGCCAAGATGGGGTAAAAATAACGGAACGGCCAAAACCTGCGCCGTCCACCCCGTTTGTTTGGCGAAAAATCCAGCCAGCCAGGCCCCGATCAATACAGACAGTACCGTACTGCTGACTGCCACGTATAAACTGATCCCGATACTTTCCAAAAATACCGGGTCTCGGAACAATCGGCTGTAATCTTCCCAAGTCGTCATCGACAGACTGACGAAAAGACCATAAACGACCATACCGGTAATCAGCAAGGTGGCTGGCCAGGCATTACCGCGCCACACGTTCCGGCCAGTCTTTCCGGATCACATCAAAGAATGCCGGATCCAGTTCCGCACGGACTTTGCCGTCGAATGCTGCCGGTTTCGGTGTTGACGCAGCTACCGGAACGTCTTCAAATGCCTGTCGTTCCGTTGAGCTTACTGTCGTCAAATCTAAACTTGTTCCGTCTCCCCAATACGTGCCATCGAATTTCTTGAGTTGAGCATCCGGCGACAACAACGTGTTGATCGTAACGAGTGCTCCATTCGGATTCGGCGCATTAAACGGAATCGACAGGAAATGGGTCGAAGCGATCGAACCGTCGGTCAAGACGAGCGGACGTGTCTCTTTCGGGAATGTCCCTGACTTCACTTCCTGTTCCGCCCGGCGTTCGTTGAAGCCCATCGTGAACGCAACACTTCCTTTAGCGTACAACTGGTCAAGCTGTGCCAGTGTTTTCGGATACGTTTTGCCCTCTTTCCATAAATAAGGCTTCAGTTCGTTTAAATACGCCCAGGTCTTCTTAAAGTCTGCTTTCGGATCTTTTAACGTTTCTTTTGACTCCACCCCGTACATGACATGGCGGACGAACGCATTCCCCGTAAAGTCCGTCACTTCCGGATACGTGAATTTGCCCGGATTTTCTTTCACCCAACTTTTGAGTTCCTGGAGGTCCTTCGGTGGGTTCGCGACACTCGCCTTGTCGTAATGGAACGTATATTGAACTTTTCCCCATGCCGCTTCCAAATGATCGGTCGGCGTCCCGCTGTCTGACCCTTGTGCCTGTGGATCGACATATTTCATGTTTGGCAACACTTTCGTGATCTCACCGTATAACAAGCCGTCCTTTTTCGCATTCCGGAAGTTGTCGCCGTTAATCCAGACGACATCAATGACGCCCGTTTCTTTCCCGGCTTTCTTTTCCGCCCGGAGCTTTTGAATCAAATCGGCTGTTTCAATCGGAACCCGCTTCAGCGTAATGTTGTGCTCTTTTTTTACTTTTGGTGCCACGTATTCATCGATATAGGTATTGATCCCCTCATCGCCGCCCCACATATACATCCGGACAGTCGTTGCGTTTGCGTCCTTTTCAATCGATGTATAGGAAGAACCTAATACTTTTTCCTGAACCGGTGCTGTTGGAGACGCACATCCGGCAAGAAGCAGGCCTGTTGCTGCGATTGCAGTCATTTGTTTTATCATGTGTGAAAATCCCCTTTATTTTTTATCAAAGCCTGACTTACCAAGCCATTCAATGACCCGCGGAAACAATCCGTAGGCTTTTGCCGAACCTTCCATCCACAAAGGTGCATTGACCTCGCGTTTTTCGCGGATGATGGCCCGGGTAACCGTTCGTGCTAATTTTTCTTTCGACAACACGATGCTCGCAACGTTATTTTCGTATTTCCGGCTGAGATCCGCCCGAACAAAAAATTCCGTCGCAATCGGGCCAGGATTAACGGTCATGACATGAAGCCCCTTCGGCCTCAGTTCAAGACGCAAAGCATTGGAAAACTGATATAAGGCGGCTTTTGTCATACAATAAATCGTCGACTTAGGTGTAGGTAACTTCCCTGCCTGACTTGCCACGTTGACAATCATGCCATGTGGACGAAACAGCGGGAGACAGGCTTTCGTCAATCGAATCGGCGTCAGGACATTGACCCGGTTCATTGATTCGATGGTCTCAATCGTCGTCTCCTCTAAAAAACTGAACTCCCCGAACCCGGCATTGTTGATTAATACATCAATCATGCCATATCGTTCAGCTATTTGATCAGCCAGATGCTCCGGTGAATGTTCTAAATCATAAACCACGTATTCCGCTTGAAGTGTCTTTGCAATCTGTTGCAACCGATTTTCCCGCCGGGCGACTAAGATTAAGTTCGCCCCCTGCCGGTTCAGCTCGTATGCAAGAGCTTCCCCGAGTCCACTGGAGGCACCGGTCAAGACGACCGTTTTATTCATGAGATTCATGTTCACTGCCCTTTCGCGTATACCGTAAAATTCCGTCCTGTTTTTCGACAAGGATCTGTCCACTGGCCACGAGGTAGTCGAGGCGGGCTTTCATCTCACTCATGACGAGCGGGAACGATTTCTTTAAACGGTTTCCGTACGTCACTTGTGCGAGTTCAAACAGCGTTTTCGTACCTACGATATGCTTCAGCAACTGTTCGCCGCGCGCTTTACGTTGCAACAAACGTTCTTCAATCAAGGACGGAACATCGCGAATCGGCTCACCGTGTCCGGTGTAGGCAATCTCGATCCGTTCTCCCTGCAGTTTGCGCAAAGAGCGCATATAAGCGAGAACCGGCCGTTTCATGTCCGATTCATCTCCGGGTTGCGGTTGCTCGAGCAACGGATTCGGTTCGACACGCGCCAGCAGATGATCTGCTGCAAACAGAACTCCCGACTGACCGAGAATACCGATTTGATCGCTCGCATGTCCCGGCAGTTCAATGACTCGATAGGCGCCTGACGTCGTAATCGCGTCCCCTTCTTGCAGGACATGATCCAGTTGTCCCTTCCCGAGCCATTTCAAAGCGGATAAATAACTTGGTAAAAGCGCCCGTATTTCGTCCGGCACACCAAACGACAAGGCCAATCGTTGCAGGAAATCATCCCCCCTGCTCAAAAACGCTTGATCTTGTTCTAAGTAGGGTCTTAGTCGGGCATGTCCATAAATCGGAATCCCCTGTTCGGAAAAACGATAGGCAAGCCCGGCATGATCCGCATGGTGGTGCGTCACGATCACTTTATCGAGCATCGAAACCGTCACTCCGATTTTCCCGAGACCATCTTGCATGGCTTGCCAGGCTTGATCCGTATCCGGACCACAATCGATTAAAATGGTTTCCGTATCGGTCCGTAGCAGATAACAATTGATATCTCCGACAGGAAATGGTGTCGGAATCGGTAACGTAAAGATTTCATCTTCTTGTCGCATCGGTAAACCCCTCTTCTCTCTGGATGGTTTCCTTCATTATAGAGAGAAAGAAGCGACAGCGGCAAACTTTGTCGCCCTCAAATCACTAAAGTTCTAAAAAGAATACGGCTGACGATAGCATTTGGATGCAAAAAGAAGCGACCTTTCCGCAGATTGAAAGGTCGCTTCCATAAAAATTGTTCTTATTTTAAGTTGAGCACTGTTACTTTATCGCGTGTCATCGAAGCGAGGCTTCGTCCGACACCCTGTACACCAAGACCCGATGATTTTACACCGATGAATGGGAAATGATCGGGACCACGTTCCGTCCGACCGTTAATTTGGACAGAACCCGTTTCAAGCGCATCTGCGACACTGAATGCTACGTCGATGTTTTCCGTGAAGACACTTGCTTGAAGACCGTATTCCGATTCGTTCGCATAGGCAATCATTTCCTCGACCGAGTTGACACGGATGACGGGTAAGACCGGTCCGAATGGTTCTTCCCATGCAATCCGCATATCGCGTGTCACGTGGTCAAACAGTGTCGGCTCAATCAGGTTCGCCGTCCGGTTTCCGCCTGTAACGAGCGTTGCCCCTTTTTCTTTTGCATCTGTAATCAATCCTTCGACGAAATCAGCTGATTTCGCATCGATCAACGGGACGACAACACTTTCGTCTTCCGGCGAACCGACTGTCAATTTCGCGATCCGGGCAGACAATTCTGCGACAAGCGCATCTGCCTGTTCTTCAAGAACAAATACTCGTTTGATGGCTGTGCAACGTTGTCCGGAATACGAAAACGCACCGCTGATGATGTGATCTGCCGCTAGCGAGAGATCCGCATCCTCAAGAACGAGGGCCGGGTCTTTCCCACCAAGTTCGAGAACGAGTGGAATCATCGCTGATTGACGTGACAAGTGTTGTCCTGTTGCTGTACCACCTGTAAAAGTAATCATGTTGATGCCCGGATGCGCTGTCAAATAATCTCCGATGACTGAACCGCGTCCTGTCACGAGGTTAACAAGACCTGACGGCAATCCTGCCGCGACAAGTGCTTCAACCATCAACGTACCACTGATTGAACCTTGTGTTGCCGGTTTGAAGACGACGGCGTTTCCTGTCATCAAAGCCGGTGCAAGTTTCGCAGCCGCAAGATTGACTGGATAGTTAAACGGTGAAATCGCCAGTACGACGCCGAGCGGTGCTTTTTTAATGATTGCGATTTTTTTAGCACTTCCACCCGGGAATGAGTCTCCTTGCATCATTTGACCGTCAAAACGAAGGCCTTCTTCTGCTGTATAACGGATGATTTCCGCCGTCCGTTTGACTTCTTTGATTCCGTCAGCAAGCCCTTTACCAACTTCACGCATGATGACTTTACCAATTTCGTCCGCACGTTTTTCTAACTCCGTTGCCCAGGCATGAAGCAATTCGGCCCGTTTGTTGGCAGGGACTTTCGCCCACTGCGCTTGTGCTGTTTTAGCAGACGAAATAGCCCGGTCTACTTCTGATTTTGTCATCGCTTGAACGCGACCGACTGTATCTTCTTTATAAGGGGAAGAAATTTCAATGGTTTCATTGGATTCACTTTCCTGCCATTGCCCGTCTAATAAGTATGTGTATGTTGTTGCTGTAGTCATTCCACTCGACCTCCATTTATTTTTTCTCTCTCACTTCAGTGTGTGGCTGCATAGCCTATTGTAATCAATTGGTCAGACAAATGCCAAACTTTTTGCTTAACATAAAATGAAAGCGATTTCAATAACTTTTTTATTCTTTTTGATGTGGAAGAATCGCTTCTTTCTGCCGATAACTAGTCAGAAGTGCAGTGCAGGATGGAAAGGGGCTCAATTACGTGTACAATCAACACGATATTTTATTAGAAGCTGGAACAAATGAATTGGAAATCGTTATTTTTCATTGCGGACCGTATACGTTCGGCATCAATGTCATGAAAGTCCGGGAAATCATCGTTCCGTTACCGATGACACCATTACCCGGAACACCGGACGCCGTCAAAGGGTTGATCGAGCTTCGGGGTGAAGTCATGACGGTCATCGATTTACCGACTGTCATTGGTGTGGCCCACGAAGAAACAACGGATGATCGCTTGATCATCTGTGAGTTTAACGGCGAGAAGAGTGTCCTCCGTGTCGATTCCGTAACGGAAATCCGTCGTATTTCATGGGAACAGATTGATACACCAAACGAACTTGCCCGCGGCATCGAAGGATTGACGAATGGTGTCGTCAAGACGGGAGACAAGATGATTATCTTGCTTGATTATGAGAAAATTGCGCTGGAACTTTCCCGCAAAGACATCTTTGCCCGCGAAGAAGGCCGCCGTGTTTCACCCCGCAACCGGTCGAACAAAACGATTTGGATTGCGGAAGATTCGGAAATGCTCCGGACTCTCATTATTGAAACGCTGGAGGAAGCCGGTTATCATGGCTTGAAATGGTTCATCAATGGTAAAGATGCATTGGACGCGTTTGAGGCAGGCAGCGACTGCGATCTCTTGATTACCGACATCGAGATGCCGAAGATGGATGGACTGCATTTGACGAAACGATTGCGTGAAGATGATCGTTATGCGGAGTTACCAATCGTCGTCTTCTCATCCTTGATTTCGGATGACCTCCGTCATAAAGGCGAATCTGTCGGTGTGAACGCACAGATTACAAAACCAGAAATCGGTCGACTGATTGAAACCGTCGATACATACGTGCTCTGACTAATAGTTTCCTAAACAAATAACCGTCTCCTGACTAATCAGGAAACGGTTATTTGTTTAGACGTATTTTATTAAACGAAATCACTGTTTTTTCCGAGAAATACATTCAGCCAAATTTTTCTGAAATCTACCATGCAGTCTTCAATCCGGGTCAAAACACCGGCCGCATTCTCGACTGAGCCTGTCTCCGCCTCTTTTTCCAGCAATTCAAAGTCATCCGCTAAGTCATCCGCCGCAACGGAATAGGAGGCACCCTTAAGTAAATGAGCTAATTTTTCCGTCTGTTCGGCATCGTTTGCTTCGACCGCATCCTTCAATTCCGGAAACTTCCGATCAAACTGGGCAATATACGTCTCACCGATTTTTTGCAAGAATACATCATCACCGCCTGCAATCAGACGTAGTTCTTCTAACTTCTTTTCATTAAAAAAAGGCATCTTTTCCCCTCCTCTTTTCTATATTATCACTATTCGTTTTAAAAAAAAATCTGAGAATCATTTACACGGTCGATATAGTATTCCTATAATAAAAAAGTGAAGAGCAGGAGGGATAGACAATGTTGACGATTTATCGAAGTGATGTGACGGGGGCAGTCAACGAAATTCAGGAGTTTACGAAAGGTTCCTGGATTCATCTTGTCAATCCGACAAAAGACGAAGCCGATCAAGTCATCGCTGCTACGAAAATTCCTGAGGATTTTATTTATGACCCACTTGATGTCGAGGAAAAACCTCGTTTCGAGAAAGATGATGAAGGTTTGTTGATGATTGTCGACGTTCCTTACATTGAAGAAGAATCATCCGGACGCCGTTACAATACGATTCCACTCGGTATCATCGTGACGTCAAGACACTTCATCACCGTCTGTTCGCAACAGTTGGATGTCCTGACGTTATTCTCAAGCGGAAAACTCCGCGCGTTCCGGACGAATTACCGTTCCCGATTCGTCTTTCAAATCTTATATAAAGTCAGTTCTTCGTATCTCCGGTTCCTGCGGCAAATCGACCGCCGGATGGATGAGCTCGAGGAAGAATTACAACGTTCGATGCGAAATCAAGAAATTTTCCAATTAATGAATTTACAAAAATCACTTGTGTATTTCATGACTTCCTTGAAGTCAAACGACGGAGTACTCGACCGGATCATCAAAACACCGAGTCTTGAAAAACACGAAGACGATGAAGACCTGCTCGAAGATGTGTTCGTTGAACACCGCCAGGCCATGGAAATGGCCCAAATCTATAAAGATATTATCAGCTCAACGATGGATACGTTTGGTTCCGTCATCTCAAACAATGTCAACTTCGTCATGAAGTTTCTCGCGTCGATCACGATTGTCATCTCGATCCCGACCATGATTTCCGGAATGTTCGGGATGAACGTTCATGTGCCGTGGGAAGGCGAAGTCATGGGCTTTTGGATTGTCTTCGGCATGATGATTTTCTTCTCTGGCTTAGCCGCCTTTATTTTATGGCGCCGCCGTTTCTTTTAGTGCGTATGAATGGATGGACAAAAAACCACTTACTTTTGAATGCCTTAGCCTAGAAACGCGTGTTGAGACGACTGTCTCTTCGGCCCTCTACCTAAGTCCATCAAAAGGAAAGTGGTTTTTTTGCAGATTAGTTGATTTCGATGGTCACGAGACATAAATCGTCCGCATCATCACTTTGATCCGGTTGAATCAATTGATGAATCGCCGGTCCCTGTTCCTGAATCAATTCACGAATCGCACTGATTCCTTCATCGATTCCCTTACTGTACAATTCCATGAAGCCATCTGTATACAAGTAGACACAACCTGGCGAAACGAGGTCAATCGTCTGGCTCGTATACTCAGAATCTTCGAACATCCCGACTGGTAATCCCGTATTTTCAAGCGGAATGATTTGATTCCCCATCCGCAGCAAGCCCGGTGGATGCCCGGCATTTGCATAACTGAGTTTCATCTCATCCAGTTCGATGTACAAGTACACGGCCGTAAAGTAAATTTCTGTTTCATCGCCCGGGAACAGGCGGCTCATCTGTTTGTTTAATTCCTCGAGAACTTTCGCCGGATCTCCGATGCGGTGCACGAGTTCAAATAAAATCGAACTCATTCCCATCGTAATCAACGCAGACGATACACCGTGTCCCATGACATCAAATAAAATGATTCCGTATTTTTTCGGCGAAATCCGGTACCAGGCATACATATCGCCTGCCAGCTTTTTCGACGGAATGTATGTCGCCATGATCCGGATGTCTTCGTCCTCGATGTTTGCACTTAACACGCTTTGCTGAAGCTTTTGTGCTAAATCAAAGTCTTCCTGCAAGACTTTTTCGTAGCGCTTTCGGGCGTCAATCGCCTGTTTGAGCGACATCGCATTTCGGACACGGGCGAGCAGTTCCGTTTTCCGAATCGGTTTCGTCGTGTAATCGGAAGCACCGGCATCAAGTCCGTCTGCAATATCTTCCTCATTCGATCGACCTGATACGATGACGATCGGTAACTCATCCAGGCCAAACCGTTTACGAATCAGACGTGTCGCATCAATGCCACTGATTCCAGGCATTTCGACGTCAAGTAATACAACGTCCAGTGTTTCAATGAACAACGGATCTTCCATCAGCTCTAGCGCTTCTTCCCCGCTCATCGCCTTGACCACATCGTATCCTTCATTTTCAAGCAATCGTTCTAAAATCATCAAATTCGTAAACTCATCATCTACGACCAGTATACTCATGTCGTCACCTCGCTCTATCCACATATTCATTGAAAATAGTTTAGCATACAATTTACATTTTCGTTTAGACGAAAGCTGCTTTTTCCGTCATACTATAGAAGAATGAAAGGGGGAATGGATCATGTGGCTTTATGTCGTCTCCATTCTAATCATTGTCTTCGTCTTAGTCGCTTCAATCCTCGTGATTTCAAAGGGTTACGGCTATAAAGGCAACAAGGATGACATCGAAATCGATTACGATGAAATCAACCGTAAATTAACTGAAAAGCACGATGACAAGCACCGGCCGTAACACCATCAAATCGTCTCAGACCATCATATCATTGGATGGTCTTTTTGTTGTATTACAAATGCATGTTTTTAGTTGTGAGATAAGGGTATATTCCTATCATGGTGTCAAATCATACTTTAAGGGAGTGTCAATCATGCAACCAAACTTACCAAACGATCCTCATGCTGTACATGCCGAAAATCCGAATCGCCAGTTCGATCAGGAAACTTCATCTGGTCGTCAAGTCAGTTTACTTACAGGAATGCTGCTAGGTGCAGTCGTCGGCGGTCTTCTGACGTTACTCAGCTCATCTAGCCGTCAAAATACGAAACAAAGCCTGCGCGGTGCTAAAGACTCTGTCTCAACGCTCGCTTCATCGATTAAAGAAGATCCGTCAGGCAAAGCATCACAAGTCATCAACCAAGTGAAAAGCGCTTCAAGCATCATCCAGGAAGTCGCATCCGACGTCCAAAACGTGTATGACAAAGTCAACACGGAGCTTGATACCGTCAAGACTGATGCGTCGTCCGTCAAAGATACGGTCACTGAAGCTAAAGGAGATCTCAACTCGATCAGCAGTAAAGTCGTTGAAGCGAAAGATGTGGCACTCGGAAAAGAGGAGGCGCCTCCTGAGCACCAACCGAACAACACGCAACACGATGATTCGAAACAAGATCAGTCACAGCAAAATAAATAATTTAATGAAACCTTTCCGGGACAATCCGGGAAGGTTTTTTTTTCATTGGAAGTATTTTACGACAATCGCAACACGTTCCCGCATTCCGTAACGCAAGACGCCAGACAGTGGTGTCTCAGCCGGAACGGCGTCGGTCTTTAAGTCCATCTGTTCCGCCTCTTTTCGGGCACGGTACAAATGGAAGTCCGACGTCACGATCGAGACACGGTTTTCCGATTCCGGTAACAGTCGTTTTGAAAACGTCAGATTTTCAGTCGTCGATGTCGATTGATCTTCCAGCAACAACCGTTCTTCACTGATTCCACCTTGAAGCATTCCCCGTCGCATCGCTTCCGCTTCCGAAATCGCTTCTCCGTCCCCTTGTCCTCCGCTTAAGATGAATGTTGTATCCGGAAATTGTTTTCCGTACCGGACAGCTGCCTCAATCCGGTTGCTTAAAATCAACGAGGGTTTCTCCCCTTTGACACCGGCTCCAAGCACGATGACGTAAGGATGTTTTCCGTTCGCAAGCGGTCGTTCCCCCTTTGCGACGAACCAACCGATACTGAACCAGAATACGGTGAGCAATAAGAGTAATCCAAGACCGGTTTTATAAAAACGGCGTATGATATGTTTAACTGTATTCTTCATAATTATGTCCCCTCAGTGGTAAGATCCTGCTGTCTTTTTATCACCTCTTTCTATACGCCTCACCACTCAAAAGGTTTCAACTCGTTTTCTCAGCAAAAAGAGCGACACTTCCGCAAAAAATCGGTGTGTCGCTCTTCCTTATCTGCCTGACATTAATTTCCCCAAATTGATGTCACGTATTCCGGGTGATCGATAAACGGATTCCGGTTTTTCTGCCACTTCTCAAAGATGATATCGTTTCGTCTGATTTCCGTCGCATCGACCGGATCAAGTTTGTTCCATGCTTTTAGCGTCGACAATTTGCCATGAAGTGGATTCGTGCCGTTGCTGACGTTTTCTGATGCTTCTAAATCAATTTCACCGCCGCCTTCATAGCGTACTGCCATGTAGAAGATCATGCGTGCGATATCGCCTTTGACACGTGTCGGTGGTTCCCATGAATCGCTGTCGCGGTAGCAGTCACACCCGGCATACTTCGTTCCGCCGTTATCAAAATCAAGATTCCCCCGTGCGCTGTTGACGACGACGTCTTCTGCCCGAAGATGATGCAGATCTGTTCCCGGTCCGTTGCTTGTTCCAAAATCACCGTGCGACTTTGCCCAGACATGCTCCCGGTTCCATTGACCGACGTTCCCACCATTACTGCTCTTGGCAATCGATTTACCCGTGTAAAGTTCGATGACATTATTTGCATTGTTCGGATCTTGATCCGTTTCCTTCAGAGCAGTCCAAACCGTATCGTATGATACTTGCGTATGGTTATCGATGATATCGTGCAGTGAGGCTTTTAATGCTGCTCCTGTCTTACCCGACGCTGGTAGGTAGTACGCGTCGATTGTCGATTGTGACGTGACCATCTGAGGTCCGGCAACGATTTTCGTTGGTTCTGTTTTAGCGATGACTGGTGTAAACGAAATTGACCCGAGTGCAAGTGCAGCGACAAGCGCCCCGCTGATTTTCGACTTCCAATTCATACTGTGTTTCCCCCTTGGTTACATATGTATGTGCTCGTCTTACCTCCTCATTTTTACACCTCCTTTCGCATCTGAGAAGCTGGACAAAAGACCTTAAAATCCCTCGAACTAAACTGAATCAAAATTCATTCAGTTATTCAAGAGTCCGATGGTCCTGTTTTTTTCTTGAGAACAGGTCAACCGGCTGATTATTCTTCTCCACAAAAAATATTCCAGGTTCAAAAGTCACGAAAACAAGATGTTCAGAAATAAACGCCACGGTTGATACAGCAACTTTCAAGACTTGATATACTATAAATGCAAACGCTTTCATAAAATTATAGGAGGTCTTTTCATGAAACAAAAACGCTTGATTGTCGCGACACTCGCGACCGCTACTTTTTTAGCGCCACTTGTGCAACCGATTGCAGTAGGGGCGACGGCAGATAACGGCACGATGATGCAGTATTTTGAATGGTATGTTCCGAATGACGGCAACCACTGGAACCGCCTCGGCAGTGATTCAACAAAACTCGATCAACTCGGGATCACCTCCGTCTGGATACCCCCCGCTTACAAAGGGACGACCCAAAACGATGTCGGATACGGCGCTTATGATTTATACGATCTCGGGGAATTTAATCAAAAAGGAACCGTCCGGACGAAATATGGAACGAAAGCTCAACTGAAAACAGCAATCAGCCAACTACATACAGCCGGCATCGATGTATATGGCGATGTCGTCATGAATCATAAAGGCGGCGCCGATTTCACAGAAGCCGTGACAGCGGTCGAAGTGAGTGGCAGCAACCGCAATCAGGAAATCTCGGGGGATTACCAGATTCAAGCCTGGACCGGTTTTGATTTCGCGGCGCGAAACAATACGTATTCGAACTTTAAGTGGAAATGGTATCACTTTGACGGAACGGACTGGGATCAATCCCGTTCGAAAAGTGCCATCTACAAATTCCGCGGGACCGGAAAAGCATGGGATACTGACGTCTCGACCGAAAATGGAAACTATGACTACTTGATGTATGCGGATATCGATTTCGATCATCCGGAAGTTCAGCAGGAAATGAAGAACTGGGGCAAATGGTACGTCAATGAACTGGGTCTCGACGGATTCCGCCTTGATGCCGTCAAACACATCAAACACGGTTATCTCGCAGACTGGCTCGCGAACGTCCGTCAGACGACCGGAAAGCCGTTATTCACGGTTGCTGAATACTGGCAAAATGATCTCGGCACTTTGCAAAACTATTTGAGCCGAACGAACTATCAGCAATCGGTCTTTGATGCTCCGCTCCACTATAAGTTCGAGCAGGCGAGTAAAGGCGGCGGCTACTATGACATGCGGACAATTTTCGACGGCACACTCGTCAAGACGAATCCGGTTCAAGCCGTCACACTTGTTGAGAATCATGATTCCCAGCCGGGGCAATCACTTGAGTCGACCGTACAATCGTGGTTCAAACCGCTTGCTTACGCCATGATTTTGACGCGTGAACAAGGATATCCGTCGGTCTTCTACGGCGATTACTACGGAACAAAGGGCACGTCGAACCGTGAAATCCCGGCGCTTGCCTCAAAAATCGATCCGCTGTTAAAAGCGCGAAAAGACTTTGCCTTCGGAAAACAAAACGATTATCTCGATAACGCCGACGTCATCGGCTGGACCCGTGAAGGTGTGACGGATCGTACAAAATCAGGTCTTGCGACGATTTTGTCGGACGGTCCGGGCGGCAGTAAATGGATGTACGTCGGGACACAAAACAAAGGCGAAGTCTGGACGGACATCACCGGCAACAACACGGCTTCCGTCACGATCAATCAGGACGGTTACGGTCAATTCTTCGTGAACGGCGGCTCGGTTTCTGTCTACCGCCAGCAATAAGTTCAAAAAAAAACCGGTTGTTCACAGGACGTTTCCGTCCACTGAACAACCGGTTTCTTTTTATTCGGCGAGTCCGATGCTGCTGCGGACATGTTCGTCCTGTTCGATTGCTTCCAGTAAAAAGTGAGCGACATCTGCCCGGTTGATTTGTTTTGCCTGCTCCGGGACCCCGCTCTCTGTTTGGCGATACAAGCCGGTCAACGGACCGTTCATCAGACGAAGCGGCCGGGCGACCGTATAGGCGACGTCCGCCTGTTTCAACAGTTCAATCGCCTGCCGGTGATCCTTTAAGGGATTTTTTAGAATCTGTTGAGCAAGTAACCCCTGAGCACCGGGCAGTTCCTGGTCGACTCCCGCAGAAGCGACGTATCCGATCCGTTCGACCCCGTTCACCTTCATCGCATTCACGATTCGCAAGAGGCTCCGTTCTAAAAATCCACTGTATGCGAGACTCTCGGTCCCTAAGGCCGTCAATACTGCCTCTTGTCCCTGCATCGCTTGATTCACTGCGTCCTGGTTAAGTACGTCTCCTTCCATGACACGCAGTTTCTCGTCCGTCAACTCGAGTTTGTCTGCATTACGGACGAATGCCGTCACCGTATGTCCATGGGCAATCGCCTGTTTGACCAACTCCTGCCCGGTTTGTCCGGTTGCTCCGAAAATAATCAGTTTCATAAAAATGGCCTCCCTTTATCTGTTCTTTTACTCATGTACCCTTCCCTTTCAGTCAGTAATCGTCTGGCATTTTATAGTGAATCAGAAATAGTTTCTTCTTGTTTTCGATTTGTGCTAAAATTCAGTTAATAATATTGGGTATTTTTTCCTTAAGTTGCTTTGTTTCTTAAATCCTTTTCAAAACGGCTGTTTGAAGTTCATTCCACTAGACGGAGGCGTACATATTGAAATTACAACAATTAAAAGACCAGCTCAATACGATCTATCTCGGAAAGTCTGATGTCATCGATTTGTGTTTAACGGCATTGATCGCCGAAGGTCATATCCTCCTTGAAGATGTACCGGGTACCGGAAAAACGATGCTCGCTAAAGCCCTGGCCAACAGTTTCGACAGTGCCTTCTCCCGGATTCAGTTCACGGCCGACCTGCTGCCGTCTGACGTCATCGGTTCCGACTTCTTTAACATGAAAACCCAGGAGTTTGAGAATAAGCGCGGTCCTCTGTTTGCGAACATCGTTTTGATTGACGAAATCAACCGGGCTGTTCCGCGGACCCAGTCTGCTTTGCTCGAAGCGATGGAAGAGCGTCAAGTCTCAATCGGCGGGACAACGTACCAGATGCCGGCTCCGTTTTTTGTCATCGCCACGCAAAATCCAATTGAATCCGCCGGAACCTTCCCGCTTCCGGATGCCCAGCTCGACCGCTTCATGGTGGCGATTGAAGTCGGATATCCTGATCTTGAACACGAACGCCAACTGTTGAACGAAGTATTGGCGAACGTCCGGAAACAAGCCATCGGTATCGCGACAGGCGGCGACTTGATTACATGGCAGGAAGAAGCACGGCGCGTTCATGCGTCTCAGGATGTACTCGATTATCTATTGTCGATCGTCCAGGCAACCCGTCACCATGCTCTCGTCGAAGTCGGCGTCAGTCCCCGTGGTGCGATTGCTTTACTTCGGGCATCACAAAGTTATGCCTTCCTCAACGGACGCGATTTCATCATTCCGGAAGACATCAAATACTTGGCGAAACATGTCTTGTCCCATCGTTTAATGTTAACGCTTGAAGGCGGCATCAAAACGACGAAAGCCGATTTATTACTGCATCTGCTTGATGACATTCCGGTCCCGGTTGAAATGGGGTGATGTCATGCACATCGAACGTTCGGTTCCATTTTGGCTGGAACGCCGGCTCTTTTCCGTTTATGTCATTTTAACGTTCGTTTTCTTATTCATCCCGGGATTGTCCTTACTCGGTTTTTTATTCGCAGCAATCGCCACCGTTCACTACGTTGTCGGGCAGACTGAAAAACAATTGAAGCGCGACGTTGCCTTGGAATGGAAACATTACGAACCGCTGATGTTTAATCAGGAGTCGACTGCGTTGCGTTTGCAGCTGTTCGGTCTTGAAGCCCTTGAAAAATTAGGACTGAAGACCACCCTTCGGCTGCACACGGATAACGGTCTCATTTTCCCTGACATGGATCCGCTCCACCCGCATACGTATCATGCCGTCATCGGATCGGACGAACAAATTGAAATCCCGATTCAGGCGATGCGGCGGGGACCGGCGCATTTTGACGAACTCAACCTGACAATCCGGCTGCCGTGGCGGATGGGCGTGTATCTGTTTACCTTTGATGCATTTCCTCATTTCACGGTCTTACCTTCGCTGACGGCACAGGCGACACCACTCCTGTTGCATCGGCTTCGGATCGGGGATCGTGCCGACCGGTACTCTCCACTGAAAAATAAGCTCGTTCAACTGGGGGCAAAACCGTATACGGCTGAGCCGTCGAAAGAAATCGACTGGTATGCGACAGCCAAGACCGGCCGTCTGCAGACCAAGGTCTTTGAGACGAGCAATCAGGATACGTTCAGCCTCGCCTTGAATCTGTCCGGACCAAGCGGTTACGGACTGCATACGAACTTTGAGACGTTCATTGATCAGACAGCGTTTCTCGCAAGTGAGCTGATTAAAGAAGGCTGTAAAGTTGAACTGTTTTTAAACCATCTCGACGCAAACAACCGGATGACCCATTTAAAGCTTCAGGAAGGGCAGCCTCAACTGAAACAAATCCTGTTGACGTTATCGACCCTGTCGACGCGGGACACCTATATTCCAACCGGTCAATTCGAACGGTACGTCACACGTCGAAAACACCGAAATAGCCAATTGATTCAAATTGGTAATGATCATATTCAAGCTATCGGTTAAACCGTACTTGCAGGAGGGACAATATGCCGTCATTTCTCATCCGTAAAACCACTCAACTCGTGTTCGCCTTCTTTGTTCTGGTCGTCATCAGTGCTTTACCGCATCTGATTGTTCAGATGCGACCGGATTTCCCGAAGTATTTCAACGCAGTGCAACAACAGCTCAGTCTGTTGACGTCTTCACATCCATTAACGTATTACAATGCAACGGCTGGAGAAAACAGACTGTTACTTCCGGATCTTCAGCCGTTCATTCAGGAGACGCTCGTCATCTTCAGTAGCGCTCTGCTTTGTTCATCGATTGCGGCTTTACTTTATGCGTTTTTATTTTACCGGGCCGGAGCAAAAATCCGTTCCGTCTTGACGCAAACTGCCCGACTCCTGGAAATGATTCCTGATTTATTTTGGATCATTTTTTCACAATTCATCATCGTCATTTTATTCAAGACGACCGGATTTGATCAAATCGAGATTGCCGGCGGATTTAGCGATTCAATCCGTTTCCTGCCGATTTTGACATTATCCTTAACGACCGTTTTTTTCTTCATCAAATGGCTGACCGGTCGGATTCAGGAAGAACAGCATGCAAGCTACCTGGAGTTGGCCCGCGCAAAAGGTATCCACTCGTCCCGGCTGTTTTGGCAACATTTGATGCCAAATCTGTTTTATCGTTTTTATCTGTTTTTCCGGACGAACATCATTACGATTCTTTCGAGTCTGGTCGTCATCGAGTATACTTTTAACGTCCAGGGACTGTTTCGTTTTATCTTAATCAATCAGGATTTTTCGATACTGCTTGTTTTATTGCTTTTAATCTATCTGCCCTTTTTCATATTAGATACGGTGGCAGAACTTTGTATCCCCCGCTCGTGGAAAGGAGAGATTTCATGAGACGTGTTTTGAGATATGACTTCATCTTTTGGATGTGCCTGTTGTTCTTTGGAACATTGTTGTTACTCAGTTTCGGTAATGCCGTGTTTCGTGACGGACAGGTCGATCAAATTCAAAATCTCTATTCGAAAGACGGAACATTTATCGCCACCTCACCACTCGAACCCTCCACGGATCGTTGGTTTGGGACGGACCGTTCCGGAAACGATTTGTTTCAGGTGATGATTGAAGGGGCCAAGTGGACGATTGGTGTTTGTGTCAGCGTCGCCTTCGCCCGAATCGTTCTCGCCTTGCTGATCGGTGTCCCGCTCGCTTTCCGGGGAAAACGGCTGTATACGGCATTACGTCTTTTGCTGGACGGTTTCTTGATCATTCCGATTTCGTTGCTCGCCTTGTTTATTTTATTGCCGGCTTTCCTATTTATAGATCCCGCCTCGGTTCCGTCCGCGTTCTCGCGTGTCTTCCTCGAAGTCAGTGTCTTAACGGTACTCGGTTTACCGGCATTGGTGCTGTATTTAATCGGTGAGACCCGGCAATTGCTTGCACAAGAATTCATGCTTGTCGCCCGCACACTCGGCGGACGTCCTGGACATCAGTTTCGGGTACATATTTGGCCGCATCTGTTGCCGACGCTAACGATTGTCTTCATGCAACAGTTCGTTCAGACATTAATGGTCCTGATCCATCTCTCGTTGTTCGGCTTGTTTTTTGGCGGAACACTCGTCTTATTCGAAGGTGGCGCGGCCCCGATCATTTTTGAATGGGCATCCCAGTTCGGCTACTATTTCCTGCAATTCTCAGCCGTTTCGTGGATCAACCATCTGTTTTTAGTTCCGGCGATTGCTTTAGCTTTGCTCGTGTTCTTTGCCAACTTACTGACCAGCCGCCTCGAGCGCGCTTACCGCTTGCGCCGACAGCAAATAAGTAGTTCAACTACTCTGCTCGCTGAAGCGGAAGCGGCGACAGCCCATTTGTTTCACCCGTTTGATCCGGTCGACATTTCAATCAAATCCCAGGAGGATATATGAAGCGAATAATCATTGGTGCCGTCATTGTAATTTATGTGACGGTTTTTAGTTTTTCCATTTGGACTTATCAACACCCGGTCCTCACCAGTTCCGATCAGTCGAACTTACTCCCGACCCGTGTCAAACAGATTCGGTCGGCAACTTCGACGGATGACCTGAAGTCCTGGATTGAGCAAGCAAAACAACGCCAGGAGACGGTGTCGATTGCCGGTATGCAACACAGTCAAGGCGGGCAGACATACCTGCCGGACACGACAGTCCTTGATATGACCAAGTACGATCAGATTCTAGATTATACTCCCAGAACGAAACGGATTACCGTCCAAAGCGGCGCCACCTGGGGTGAAATTCAAGACCGGATTCAGCCGGACGGTCTAGCAATTCAAGTCATGCAGTCGCAGAATATCTTTACAGTAGGCGGCGCACTCAGCGTCAATGTCCACGGCCGGGATATCCGTTACGGTTCCCTGCTTGATACGGTCGATTCGTTTCGGCTGTTGCAAGCGGACGGTTCCGTCGTCAACGTCAGCCGGACGGAACATGCGGATTTATTCCGCCTGGTCCCCGGCGGATATGGTCTCTTCGGTATCATTTTGAACGTTACTTTGAAACTGACAAACGATGAATGGTACGCCGAGCAGACTGTCGCCTTGAATTATCAGGATTATCCGGCTTATTTCCGGCAACATGTCCTCGGTGACGATGACGTCCGTATGCACATCGGACGTATTTCTGTCGCGCCGGACGGATTTTTCAAAGACATGTATGTCACGAACTATCGTAAAACAGAGCGGACAACTCCGATTGAAGAGGAACCGCTCAAGCAAGAAACCATCATCGCTTTGCCGAAAGCATTACTCGGCATCTCCCGGTACAGCGACTTCGGAAAAAATCAGCTTTGGTCATTTCAGAAATCGTATTTCCTGAAGCAGAGTGGAACGTTCGAATCCCGTAACAATGTCATGCGTTCCGACAGTGCGTTTATGGAATATACGAGTCCCGGTCGAACCGAATTACTCCAGGAATACTTCGTGCCGGTTGATTCGTTTGTTTCCTACATCGATCAATTGCGGTCGATTTTGACAGCCGAGGAACTGAATGTCTTGAATATCACGATCCGGTATGTCGAGCAGGATGAAACAGCTGCCTTGTCCTATGCGAAACAGGATATGTTTGCCCTCGTCTGGCTGATCAATACGGAAACGGATCCGATATCAATCAACGAAACGAAACGGATTGTCCAAAAGTTGATTGATGCGACACTCGCACATCAGGGCAGTTACTACCTGCCGTACTATCCGTTCGCAACACGCAAGCAGTTCCATGACGCCTATCCGAATGCTGCTACTTTTAAAGAAGCCAAACAAAAGCAGGATCCCGATGGCCTTTTCATGAACCAATTTTATCTCGACTATTTTAAGTAAGGAGACGATGATGAACTATTCACTTTTTGTTCGTATTCAAAGCATGATTTTAATGAGCAGCAGTATCATTTTCCCGTTTTATTTATTGCTTGTCCGGCAAATTGGAGATTCCTATGCCCAGTTCGGTCTTGCCTACGGTCTCTTCACGCTGACTTCAGCGTTCGCTTACCTCGGAATCGGCCGCCTGAGTGACCGGTTCGGCGACCGCTCATTGCTTGTCACCCACACGTTTGGCATGGCACTGGTTTTATTGTACGTACCGATTGTGACGTCCATCAGTCACGTCTACCTGATTCAAATCATCATGGGGATACTTGGTGCGTTGCAAAAGAACACGGAAAAAACAATCCTTGCCCGGCAGGAACTTGCCTTAACGACGGTTGGCCGGACAATCGGCCGCTATCATTTCAAGACGTCCTTATGGTCGGCACTTGGAATCATAGCTGCCGGTTATCTGATTGATTTTTTAACGATCGGCAGTCTGTTTTACATCATCTCTGCCGTCTATTTTTATGTAACGTTGCGTTTACTGTGGGACCGTCCACGTTCAGGAAAAAACATACGGAAGATTCATCATCGGGTGTCGAAGCGGGTATAAAGAAGTAGAAGGGATGTGATCGTATGATTGACGTAACCCATTACTCCCAAACGTTCGGGAAACGCACGGTCTTGAGCGATGTCCAGTTTTCAATTGGTCAAGGTGAAATTGTCGGTTTAATTGGTCCGAGCGGTTCCGGAAAAACGACTTTAATCAAGTCGTTGATTGGTCTGCAACAACCAACGACCGGGACGATCATGGTTCTCGGCACCAAACAACCCTCGCTCGCCCAAGCGGAGAACATCGGCTACATGGCACAGTCGGATGCGCTTTATGAAGACTTAACGGCGCGCGGAAATCTGCGATATTTCGGAAAACTATACGGTTTAAAAAAAGCACGTCTTCGAGCACGTATCGAAACCGTCCTTGAATTCGTCGATTTGAAGAAAGATGCCGATCGTCCGATCCATCAATTTTCCGGTGGAATGAAACGACGACTCAGTCTGGCCATCGCCTTGATCCACGAACCGAGTCTTCTGTTGCTCGATGAACCGACGGTCGGGATTGATCCCGCGCTTAAGAAAACATTTTGGCATGAGTTTGAACAACTGCGCCAGTCCGGTGTAACGGTACTCGTCACGACACATGTCATGGATGAAGCTGAGCGGTGCGACCGGTTATTGTTGATCCAACATGGTCGTCTAATCGAAGCCGGTACCCCCAATGATTTGATTCAACGTTTTGGTTCCATCGATGAAGCTTTCATTCAAAAGGAGCGAGTATAATGCAAATTCTGACGGTAGCGGAACGTGTCATTTCACAAATTTTTCGGGATAAACGGACGATTGCCATGATGTTTCTCGCTCCCTTATTTGTTCTGTTCTTACTGTCGACGATTCTCGGTTCGAGCTCGGACGATGTGACAATCGGTACGGTCGATTTACCGGTGACCTTTCAAGATACACTGAAAACCAAAACAGATATCCGCACCTTTTCAAGCAAAGCGGCTGGTATCACTGCCATGAAGGATCGACAGATTGATGGCTTGATCACCTTTCAAAAGAATCAGCCGAAAATTTTAATTGAAGGCGGCGACATTTCAAAAAACGCCGCAGCGCTCCAACTCATTCAAGAAACCTTGATCACGATTCAAGGAAAACAAGCACTCACAGCCAACACGAAACTCTCGGCAACCGTTCAACAGTTGCAACAACAATTGACGCAATTAACGAATCAAACATTCGATACGCCGCAGCCTGCATCACCCACTCTTACCAAACCCGACATCCAATTTTTATACGGCAATCCGGATGCTGAATTATTTGATCAAATCGCTCCTGCCTTGATGGGGTTTTTCATCTTCCTATTTGTCTTCATCATTGCCGGTGTCAGCTTTTTACGGGAGCGGTCGAGCGGTACACTCGAACGGACGCTTGCGACGCCGCTCAAACGCTCGAGTATCGTCTTCGGTTATTTTGTCGGTTTCTTTTTATTCGTCACGATCCAGACGATTCTTATTCAGTTATTCATCGTCAACGTGCTTGACGTGACGCAACAGGGAAACTACTTCTTACTTTTGTTCGTCAATCTCCTGACGGCAAGTGTCGCCTTGTCGCTTGGTTTACTGCTGTCGAGTTTTTCCCGGACTGAATTTCAACTGATCCAGTTCATTCCGTTAGCAATCGTGCCCCAGATTTTCTTCAGCGGGTTGTTTGATTTGGGTGATGCGCCCGTATGGGTCGAAATCATTAACCGGTTGATGCCATTGACTTATGCCGCGCATGCTCTGCAAAATATCATGACTCGGGGCTACGGGCTTCAAGACATTTGGCTCGATCTTGTCGTATTGGCAGGTTTTGTCCTCCTGTTCGTCGCACTCAATATGCGGGCTCTCAAAAAACAACGCCCGGTCTAAGAACATCGACTTCATTTCCCGGACTCCATTGACAATCCATTTTTTTCCTTATACAATCAAAAAAAAGCGAAATGAGGCCGACCAATGTAAATCCATCTAGATTACCTACCCACTAACTAAATACGAACGATGTGGAGGTTTTATAGATGAACCGATTTACAACTTTACTGGTCAGCCAGTGGGTAGCAAATGCGGGAGACGCGCTCTACATCGTCGCTCTCATTGCTACCCTGTACGCTCAGACCGGACAAGCAAGTACTGCCGCCCTATTCCCGGTTGCCGTGACGGCAGGCATGACGCTCAGTGGATTTTTCTTTGCCGATGTCGCAAGACGGTTTCGTCATGCTTCGCTCTTGTTATACAGTCAGCTTTTAAAAACGATCAGCCTCGGTCTGATTGTGTTTCTTGATTTACCGTTCGGTTATCTGTTAGGATGCGTCGTCTGGATTGCCTTTCTCGACGGGTTTGCCCGGCCGCTTGAGAGTGCTTTCCTGCCGCGGATCACAGACAACCTTCAAAAAGCTAACAGTCTGGTCCAGGGAACAAATCAAGTCGTCCAACTCGTCATGTGGCCGCTTGGCGCGATTTTTGTCAGTCTCGGTTCTGCCGATCTGGTCCTGACGATTTCGTTTTTCCTGTTTGTCCTAGCGAGCATCTGGACTGCTCTGTTTCGTCATCAAGTCCGTGAACTCGCGGATCCTGTCCAAGAAACGCAGGAAACACCGTCGTTCCGCTCTAGCTTCCGCTATACGTGGACGACTGAGCCGGCCCGCTTGAATACAACGTTGCTCGGCATCGATGCCTTTGCCAGTACGGCTTGGATTTCAGCGTTGTTCCTCGTCTATATCGACACGCATCTTCATGTGTCTGACAGCTGGTGGGGCATCTTAAATGCGTTTTATCTGCTCAGCATGATCGGTGGTAGTTATTACATGCTCCGCCGGACCAAGTCCGCCTCCCTGTTAACGCTTAGTGTCGCATTATCGGTCGGAGCAACCGTCTTGTTTGCGTTCGCACCGCATGTGGTCTTTGCGATTGTCGCCTGTGTGTTGCAAGGGGCCTCGAGCCAACTACGGGCAATCGAGCTCAATACACGTTTACAGGAAGCGACGCCTTCCGCCCGTTTGCCGTATGTCTACAGCATGCAACAAACAGTATATACGCTCAGCTTTTGTCTCGGCAGTTTGTTATTCGGACTGCTTGCAGACCGGTTAAGCATCGAGACGGTCTACTGGATTGCGGCCGCGGTCGCCCTGCTGATGTTCTCTTCCGCCCGACGTTTGCGCCATACTGTTTCAGTGCAGGATAAACAGCATGTTTCATAAGACAAGACATAACCAAAAAGAAGTATTTCCGGACTTCATACCGGAAATACTTCTTTTTCCTTACACATTTCGACTTTTTCGATATCGTATCAAGAGTCCTGCCCCGATTGCTCCACAGACGAGTCCGAGATAGAAATAGGCTCCGTCAAGACCGGCGTCTTGACTAATTTGTCCGAAACCCAGTCCAACGCCGATTGTCACAAGGCTCTCAAGCATCGAGACCATCGAGCTCCCTGTCGCCCGCGAGTCATCTGTCAAATTGCCCTGCAACCACGTTGTCAGGACCGGTTCGGACCAGCCATAAATTAGAAACAAACCAAATAAGACAAGCACCGACCATGGACTATCGATCAGGGAAAGTAATATGAATCCGCCAGCATACACGAGCAAGAGAACGCTGAGAGGAACAAACGGACGGTTCGGTTTCGGCAAAAGATTACCGAGTGCTTGGGCAACCATCAGTCCAATCAAAATCGTGCCAAACCAGGAGACCGCAATTTCTCGATCCCGGACATACAATTGCCAAAACTCATCCAAGAAAGTGATCGTCGTACCAAATGAAATGCTGAACAACGTAATCCGGGCAAAAGAAGGAAATACCTGCCACCGACACCGGTCGCGACGCGTAACAGGAACCACTGTTCGTCCGGACGTGTCCGGTTCAATCAACAGGCAACTGGCGAAGAAAGCCAGCATCAAACAGCCAAGAGAGAGGTCATAATGCACTGTCAGCTCATACGATGTCGCAAGCCAAGCTCCAATCAGCGCTGCAACACCGGCTGCTGCAAGACTTGTCGCATTCAGACGGCTAATCGTTTTCTCAAAACGTTCCTTTTGTAAAAGTTGCTTCATCGTTTCGTAAATCAAGGCCTCTTCCGCTCCGCTGACAGCAGCACTTCCGATTCCAGCCAGCACCATGGCAAGTAAAAAGGACGACAGTTCATATGCCTGAAGCAATATCCAAAACGATAATGTTTCAAACAGCACACCCGTTACGAAGCTGATTTTTCGTCCCAACCGGTCAGCGACCAGACCAAACGGCACTTCGAGAACAACCATCGTCAACGCAAATACGATTTCAGCATACACGACGTCCTCCACCGTCATTCCACGTTGTTCCCAAAACAAGCGCTCGATGACATACGCGGGCAGACAGGCTGTCAAAAAGCGAATCAGGTACAGCAGACGGATATTCCGGCGAAGTCGAACCTAACAAGGCGGCCGTATATTTTTCATGGTGAATTCCTCCTTTTTGAATGATATCATGCACCCTGTTTTTTACTTTTCCCGTTTCTGTTTCTTCCGAATCGGATTACACAAAAAAGCAGACGACGGATAGTCCGTTGTCTGCTTCTGTTTCAGTCTGCTTATCTTTTATGGTCTTTCGCATGTTCCATTCCAGTAATTGTTTCAAGTGAACTCACCTGCACGAACGGCAATTCGATCGTAAAGATCGAGCCGCGTCCTTCTGTTGATTCCACATGGATCAAACCCTCGTGGGCACGGACGATTTCCTGACAAATCGCGAGGCCGAGACCGGTACCGCCAATTTTCCGACTGTCTGAATTATCGACCCGGTAAAATTTACTAAACAGTTCAGGCAACGCGTGTTGCGGAATCCCGATTCCTTCATCGATAACCTGAATCCGTAACCGGTCATCCAATGCTTCGAGCTTAAGCTCAATCTCCCCGCCATCCGGTGAATACTTGATGGCATTATTAATTAAATTCCCAAACAACTGCCGCATTTTCGGTTCGTCCGCTTCAATCCAACGAAGCGGCTGATCCCCGGTTTCAAGCGTCAGTTGATGGTTGCTCGTTGAACCGGCATGAAATTCCGCGACTTCCTGAATCAAGTTTCCAAGATCGAGTTTTTCGAACTGATAGTGTTGCTGACTCGATTCCATCCGCTGAACATCCAGGAAGTCGTTGACGAGACTCGTCAGACGCTGTGTCTCCGAATGAATCGTCGTCAAATACCGCTGTTGACGATCGACCGGTAAGTCTTTCGCCAGCATCAGCTCGGTATACCCGAAGATTGACGCAAGCGGCGTCCGCAACTCATGAGACACCGTCGAGACGAACTCCGACTTCATCCGGTCGATACCGGTCTCAATCGTCACATCCCGCAGTACGAGCATCGTTCCGCGGAAACGGCCGCCGTACTGAATTCCTTCCGCGTACACTTGAACGAACCGTTCCTCTTTGTTTAAGGATAAGGACAAGCCTTCAGTCGGAATCTCATGACGACAGACCCGACTCATATATTCGAGGAACGCTTCATGTTGATCGACCTGGACGGCCAATTCTTCAATCTTGACATCGAGCGTCATCAATCCCTCATCAAATTGATCGTGAGACGGATGATGGAACAAAGCAAGCAATGGTTTATTGGCAAAAATCTTGTCGCCTTCGATATAAATGACAGCTTCACGGATCGAATGCAACAGTTTCGATGTTTTCTCGCGTTCCCGCTCAATCTCATCAAAGACCCGCATCCGAAGCAATGACAAGGCCAGTTGACGCGAGAACGACCAGATTTCTTCCGTTTGATCTTCATTGAACTGATCCCGATAACGGACTAGATAAATGCTGGCAATCATCGTGTTAGTTGACGGATCCATGACAGGAACCACCGTTTCATACATGCTGTACGGGTAAGGCAGCGGATGATCACTCGTCACTTGTTTCGTCGAACGGACGGCATGTTTGTGCATCCGTGCCCGTTCAAGTAACGAAATCGAAGAGTGTAACAACTGATGTTCCTGATCCGGTGTCATCCCGTACGACACGATATCCGTATAACGGTCGTCGTCAAGGAAGACGATGGCACCAAGCTCGGCATCGGTGATCGTAATTAATTTTTCAATGATTGCGGGGTAAGCCGTCAATGTTTCACGGGAAGCGAGTGTTTCCGTCAATTCATTGCGGTATCGCAGATGGGTTTCGTTCCGCAATGTAATATCAAGTGCTTCCTCGAGTTCTTCTTGCTGCATCTGTAATTCTTCTTGCTGCGCGACGAGTTCTTCCTGCTGACTTTGCAACTCATCGTTACTTGAAACGAGTTGCATCTTTTGGGAAGAAATCGATGCTGCCATCTGATTGAAAGTTGTCGTTAATTCACCGACTTCATCCTGTGGATTCACAACTTTGATTGGTGTCGCATCCTCGCCTTGTGCGAGACGGCTGCTTTCCCGATTCAACTGACGCAATTGTCCGGTCAAACGCGAGACAAATGGACGGACAAGCAACGCAATGATCAGCAGGAGAACAGCCAAATTAATGAACCCCAGCACCTGTGAAGCGTTAACCTGTTTTCCCAGCTTTTCTTGCGCCGCGAGCTCTTGTTTGTTTAATGAGTTGCGGTACTTCGTGAATACTGTTTCCATATCGACGATGCTTGAACTCATATCCGCTGCACTTTTCGTTTTGATATTGAACTTCCGTTTTGGATCGAGTGTCGGTGCTTTCGTGACTTTTCCGAGCGTTGCCATCTGCAAGAACGGTTCGGTTACGTCCCCGTCTTTTTTAGCAGCGACGTAGTTCGTCAGACTCGGCATGACGCGTTGCGTATACGCCGTATAAAGCGATCGGGCATCTTTTGCATACTGTTTTTCTTCTTTAAAACGGGCATTTTTCTCAAACCACGTTGTTTGTTGATTGATGTTCGTTTTTTTACGTTCAATTTCTTCCAGCATTGCTTCATCGCCTAATAAGACGAATCCGCGCATTTCATACTGAAGACTTTGCCATGATTCATATAAGTTCGTCGCGCGTGTCCGATGATCGTTTAATGTCAGCAGTTCCTGACGTGATGTCTGAACCTGACTTTTCGTATAAAAATAAACGCCGGCTGAGGTCAGCACGAGTGTCAATATAATCATATAGAAGGCAGACATAATTTGGCGTCCAATCGTTCGATTAAGCCATGACTTCATCTATTCATCCCCCTCTACTGTAAAAACTTAAATTAATCGTTTCTAAACCTCATTCTAAAGCTTTTTTAAGCAAAACCACTAAATATGCTCAAAAAAGACCACTTTTCATCTAACTTTAATCTAAACGGTTGTATGTTACAAACAGATGTCACAAAACAGGAGAAAATTTCGTTCATTTGGAGATTTTTACAAAAAAAGCCCGCTCCGATAGACGGAACGGACAGCCATTTAAAAATTAGAATGGTTCGTAATCTCTGTATTTTGTTGATTGACATACATCTGATGATGATGCGTACTCGAATGACGCCGGACAGGTTCTTCATCTGCAAGTGGATCCCCGTCCAAAATGCCAAGCCGCGCATATTGGGCCGAAACAGCTTGTTTCGTCGTCGCCTGCACTTGATCCGTCTGATGAATCAACGATGCAATTCCTTTCGCCAACCGGAACGGCTCCAGATTCGTTTTTTCGACTGGAAACGACGGCAACGAACGGAGATAGTCAAGATATCGTTCGGCACCGTCTTGCGATGGTGTCACGAGTTCCGACGCGTGGTGACGAAGCGACTGGGTCAGACTGTGTGTCGAGGCCCCCTGTGTGATCATCGAAAACAGACCGATTACGAAAATACATACGATGATCCCAAAAAAAAGCATCATAAAAACCGGCATTCCGGAAAAAAAGCCGTCACCTTCGATGTACAGCAACAGTCGGTTGCCGTTAAGCAATGAAGCGATTCCTGATAACGACATACAAACCCTCCTCGTTTCGTGTGATAGTTACTTTTACGCAACACGAACAAGAAGGGTTTCCGTTTTTTGTTAAGTTTCTAAGGAAACTTCCGCATTAAACCAATCTTCAACAAACAAAAAACCGTTCGGGGCATCAATCCGGTAAGAATACAGGACGGCAAAGTCACCGTCCGCCATCATCGGTAAGGTGATTTCCCGTAAGATGGCCTTCACTTCTTCCGTCATGACCGTTTCATAGCGGACGAAATCGTCTTCCCGGGTTTCCCGTTCCGTCAAATACGGTAACAATAATGATTTCCCAAACGATTGGGGATCATCGATGACTTCTGCCGTCACTCCGAATAATTCCTCCGCTTCCTCGATCAAGGCATCCGCTTGTCCAATCGTCACTTCGTTCGGAAACCAGACCGTCAGTTTTGTCCCTTCTTTTAAAAATTGTTCAAACATCGGTATAAAGGTTCTATTTTCCATCAAATCGTAATGCATCAAGCTTCTCCCTTCACAAACTCGAATTTCAATTGGTGTTGTTCCAAATACAGCATCGCCTGGAAGGTCCGACCGTTTTTTTTCATCTCAAGCGGCTTTGTTTTGCCGTTCGCGAGCATTTTTTTCAGTTCGGTTTGCGTCAGGCGCGCCCCGAGAATCGTCTTCGGCAGGGTAAACCCGCAATTGTTCTTCTGATAGGCACTACACCCGTAAAACTTGCCCCGATCGAGCAACTCTGCCTGACAGACCGGACAGATGCCAACCGGCCGGTTCGTTGCGCCCCGCGCCCGTTTTGCCGGTACCTGGGTCGGATCGACTTCCAATTGTTCGACCCGTGTTTTCGCATCCTGGACTAAATGTTGCGACAGCTTCTTCGCTTGATCAACGAACTGGGCCGCTGAAGCCTCACCCTTCCCGATTTGGTCGAGCCGGCTTTCCCATTTCGCCGTCATCTCCGGCGAGGCGAGAATACTTCCGCTGACAGCTTCAATCAGAATCCGGCCTTTCGCTGTCGGATACAGTTCTTTTTTCTTCACTTGAATGTATTCACGTCGTTTCAACCCGTCAATGATACCGGCTCGGGTCGCCTCCGTTCCCAGTCCCTCGATTTCCTTCATGATGGCTTGAAGTTCATTTTCAAGCACTTTTCCGGCCGTTTTCATCCCGAGAATCAAAGTTCCTTCCGTGTAGCGTTTTGGCGGTTCCGTTTGTTTCTCGAGTAACTTCGCGCTTTTAATCGGCATCTTTTGTCCGATTTCAAGTGCCGGCAGTTCCTGCTCTTTCGCTTCAATCTTCAAGACTTTCTTGAATCCTAACTCAAGCGACCGGCTGCCTTTTGTGATGAAGCGGTCCTGTTCCCGTTCCGTGATGATTTCCGTTTTTTCCGACCGGGCATCCGGGGCAAACGCCGCCAGGAAACGACGGACGATCAAATCGTAGACTTGTGCATCACGTCCTGTCAGTTTCGCAACAGCTCCCGCTTCTTCCGTCGGGATGATCGCATAATGATCGCTGACCTTCGCTGAATTGACGTACCGTTTATTGTTCGTAATGTTGTTCGTCACGATATCCGTCAGTTCGGTATACTCCGGCTGTTTCAGAAGTCGTTTTAAAATCGTCGGGAACTGACCGGCTTCATCTTTTGAGACAAAGGATGAATCCGTCCGCGGATAACTGATCCAGCCCCGGATATACAGTTTTTGCGCAATATCAAGCGTTTCCTTTGCGCCGAGTCCGAAACGCCGGCTCGCTTCCGTTTGCAACAATGACAAACTGAACCAGAACGGCGGTTTTTCGACTTGTTCCGTCTTTTCGACCGCTGCTACGGTACCGTTTCCTGTTGTTCGGGCGACAATTGCTTCTGCGAGGCTCCGTTCTGTAAGCTTCGTTTGTTTTTTAGCATTGATGTACTTCCCTTTATACCGGGTAAAGTCCGCCTCGACTTCAAAAAACGTTTCCGGACGGAAATTCTCAATCTGCTTTTCCCGTTCGACGATCAAGGATAATGTCGGCGTCTGGACCCGCCCCAGTGAAAAGACGTCAACGATGCCTTTTTTCTTGAGCAGCGTCGTATAGGCACGGGAAGCATTCATCCCGATCAACCAATCGGCACAGGCACGGCTCATCGCTTCATGAAACAGATTTTCGGTTTCCTTACCATCCAGTAGATGAGCAAAACCGTGATCGACGGCCTGCGGTGTCAGACTGGAAATCCAAAGACGTTGAATCGGTTTCGCATTGTTCGCCAGCCGGAGAATCAATCGGACGATTGCCTCTCCCTCTCGCTCGGCATCCGATGCTATAATGATGGAAGTCGTCGTCCGTTCGTTCAGTAATTTCTTGATGACTTGGAACGCTTTGCTTTTTCCGCGGGATAACCGGTAGTCAAACCGTTCCGGAATAATCGGGAGATGATCATAGTTCCATCGTTTCCATTTGGCGTCATAATGCGCCGGTTCCTGCAGCTCACATAAATGTCCGACGGCATACGCCAGTTTCGCTCCTGCCGGAAACCGGTCACATGGTTTGATTTCAATATATCCGTCCCGTTTGACCGATGGATACGGTGCTGCCAGTTTTTCAGCTTGTTTCGGTTTTTCCGCAATGATTAATTGCATTGATTCACCCTCTTTTCCTTACTTCAGACACGCGGAGGTTAACATGCCCTATTTCACTTTATTCATGGCTCTCTTTTTTATCTCGACATCTGCAATTTTTGTTAAATGGGCCGAAACCCCGATCGAAGCCGTCGCTTTTTTCCGGATGTTGTTTTCGACGCTCTTGCTGTTACCGTTGATTCATCTGAAAGAATTACTTAGTCTCAGTTCAACGACAATCCGACATATGATTTTAAGCGGAATTCTCTTAGCCGGTCATTTTTGGCTGTGGTTCCTGTCCCTTGATTATACGACAGTTGCCAGCTCGACGCTCTTCGTAACCGCGAGTCCGATTTTCGTTTTGATCGGGAACGCTGTCTTCTTTAAACAACACCCGTCACGAAAAGCCCTCTTTTTCGTCGGTGTCGCGTTGCTCGGCGGCGGACTTGTCGCTTATGGTGATATCGCGGTCGGTCCAAGAGCGCTGATTGGAGACGGACTGGCCCTGCTCGCGACGATCCTTGTCGCCGGTTACTGGCTGCTCGGTCAGCACGTCCGGACGAGTGTCTCGACGAATACGTATTCGTTCGGTGTCTATGCCGTGTCTTCCGTCGTCTTGTTACTGTTCTCGCTCATTCAGTCCGTCAATCTGGTCGCTTCTTTCCAAATCGATTGGCGCATCTATATTTTACTCGCTGTCTTCCCGACGCTGCTTGGTCACAACCTGTTTAACTGGGCCTTGTCGCGTGTCAGTGCCAGTATCGTCAGCATTACGATTCTCGGTGAAGCCGTCTGGGGCATGATTTTCGGTTATTTCCTGTTCCAGGAATCGTTGACTTGGATTCAAATTACCGGTGCCGCCTTACTTCTCATCGGAATCGGTCTGTTCCTCCGGCGGAATGAACGGGATATCCGGGAACAATTCGCCAAACAAAATGCCGCGACGACGGCGGAATAAAAAATAAATACCAGTCAGCAGTCTTCTGTTAGAAGATTGTCTGACTGGTATTTTTTAATTCGTCGGATCTTCCGGACGGACTTTCGGCAGACGGAATGTCATGAAAAAGGCGAGGATGGCGCAGATAAGTCCGCCAATGAAGACGAGATGCAACCCATTTGCCAGTGCCTGCTCCGCTGCTGTCTGAACATCCGTTCCATAACGCGATGCGGTACCGGATTGAAAAAACGGATCAATCGAATAGCCGTTCAATAGTTTTGAGTCGGAAAAGGCCTGGATGATCGAGACGTTAAATAACGTCCCGAAGATCGCCACACCAAGCGTTTGACCGGTCGTACTCAAAAATGAGTTGACGGCAGTCGCCGATCCACGGAGTGACCAGTCGACCGATGTCTGCAAGACAACCATGAAGACCGGTTGCGCCAGTCCAAAACCGATTCCAATCAACGAAACAGCCAAATAAATGAAAACGTCACTTGATTCCCGTCCGATTCCGATTAAAATTGCCATTCCGATGACGAGTAATCCCATTCCGGTCATCGTCCGGTAGCGTGGTGAGGCGATGCCAATCGTACGTCCGCCAACGATTGCCGTCAGTGTCCAAAACAACGATAAGGGCATCAGCATGAAGCCGGCTTCGGTCGGACTTTTCCCGAGAACGCCTTGCGCAAAAATCGGGATATATGCCGACATCGAGACAAGTACCCAGGCAGAAAAGAAGACGGCCAGATTGATGACGAGAATGACGGGGTGACGGATGACCGCAGGTGGCAATAATGGGTCAGCTGCTTTTTTCTCGACCCGGTAAAACCAAAACAACAGGACCAGACTGACCGCAAAACTGATTAAAATCAGCGGTTCGGCAAAGGATTCAGTTTCACTTCCCGAAAGTAACCCGTACAGTAAGGCACTCATCCCGGTCGCAAATAAAATCGCTCCCCGGTAATCAATCTTACGTGACGTTTCGGTAACATTTTCTTTATAAAACAGGACAATCATAATAAAGGAAATCAAAGCAAACGGAACATTCAACAAAAAGATATAGCGCCATGATAACGTCTCGACTAAAAACCCGCCGACCAGCGGACCGGCAACACCGGAGATTCCCCAAACTGCACTTAAAACGCCTTGGATTTTCCCGCGTTCCTCGTATGTATACAAATCCCCGATAATCGTCATCGCAATCGGCAGGACGGCTCCGGCCCCAATTCCTTGCGCGGCACGGAACAGAATCAGCGTTTCCATCGTTTGCGCCAGTCCACACGCAAGCGATGCGACCGTGAAAACTCCGATTCCAAACAACAGGACTCGTTTTCTTCCGTACAAATCTGCCATCTTTCCGTAAATCGGTGTCGATACCGCCATGAACAGTAAGAATCCGGCAAAAATCCAACTGACGAGTTTAGCACCGTTTAACTCACTCGCCATGACGGGCGTTGCCGTCGCAACAATCGTTCCTTCAATCGCTGCCAAAAATGTAGCTAATAATAAGGCAATCGTGACATTTTTCCTCAAGACACTCAGCTCGCTTTCTGTGTTTGTACCATTCTCTTATCATACAGTGAATGACCGGACTTCTAAAAGGAGATGCTTATCAAGCAGGAATCAAGGGAACAATAGGGAATGATAAAGATTAGAGAATGAGTCATCAATTGAATGGAGGAGTATGACATGTTACGAAAAACTGCTTTGATTACAGGTGCTTCCGGTGGGATCGGTCTTGATTTGGCCGTATTGGCGGCACGCGACGGGTTTGATTGTGTGTTGATTGCCCGCAACGAAAAGAAACTGACCGAGCTGAAACATGTTCTTGAAAAACGTTACCAAATCAAGGCGTACACATTCGCTGTCGATCTCTCACAAGCAGACAGCGTCTCCCGTGTGCTCAGTTTCCTCGAGGAACATGAACTGACGGTTGATTTATTGTTCAACAATGCCGGCTTTGCGACATCAGGCCGTTTCGCGGAAATCGATCCGTCAGAAGATTTAAATTCGATTCACGTCAACGTCGTCGCCTTGACGGAACTGACAAAACGTTTAGTACCGGGCATGCTTGATCGCGGATTCGGCCGTATCCTGAACGTTGCCTCTGTTGCCGCCTTCATGCCGGGACCGTATATGAGCGTCTACTATGCCACTAAAGCGTATGTCTTATCGTTGTCCGAAGCACTCGCTTCCGAGCTCGACGGTTCAGGTGTCACGGTCACCTGCCTTTGCCCGGGACCAACGGATACGAACTTCTTTGATCGTGCCCAAATCACATTACCTTTTAAAAGCATGCCGTCTCACCTCGTCGCCTTTGCCGGATACCGGGGAACGTTAAAAGGAAAACGTGTCGTCGTACCGGGAGCAAGTAACCGCGCCATGGTGACGTTCGCTAAACTGTTGCCCCGCCGTCTCCTAACGGAAGTGACTGGACGAATTCAAAATCCGGATCAGCAACAACAAGAGACACCGGTCGAAGAATTCGCTGTTTCCAACTAATCCGAACACAGAAAAGACGTCCATCCTTTCCTTTCCGGAAAGCGATGGACGTCTTGTTTCGTTTAATTTGGTTTCGGACGATGAAAATGGTCCGTCATCCATTTTTGAACGTTTTTCGGAATGGAGGTATAACGGTACACGTACCGAAGCGTGACAGCGCCCGTCACCATGACGAGGTAACCACTCGACAGGACTAACAACCAGGCGACGATCGACAGGAACAATTCTTTCTCAAAAAAGAGATGTCCGACCAGTCCGCCTTCGACGGAAGTAATCAGCATCGCTCCGGGGAAAATGGCTGCTGCCAGTAAATAAAATCCTGCATAACGCCCCCGAACCGTTCCCTTCAACAATAAGATACTTCCAAATGCCAGACCCAAACCCGCAATAAGTAACAACCCGACGAGATACGTTATGGACAGCGGCGAACTAAGCATCACGCTTCACTCCAATCGAATGGGATTACTTATCATGTACCCTCATTTCCATCAAACGAGTGCAAAATCCGCAAAAAAATCGGATACAACAACCAGATGAAGACGGCATTTGAAACGCCGTGTACTAAATCAAACAGACCTCCCGTCAAGAGCAGTGTCCAAAACGCTTCTCGCGAAAAATCGGTAAAAATCAGAAAACCTAAATTGCTGATCCAGCCATAAAAAAAACCTGCCGCCAGTCCATAGATGGTTAAGACCCATCTCGTTCGCATACCCGGTAAGACACAGAGAAGACTGACGACCATGTACGCCACGATTTGGAATAACACAAAGGGACCGCTTCCTAAAAATAAACTCGTCAAGACGACAACGAGCATCCCGACGATTGTACCGGAAATCGGTCCTATACAGGCTGCAACCAAGAGAATCAGTGCAGTCGCCGGCTGGACATTCGGAATACTTGCAAAAATCAGCCTTCCGACAATCGCCGCTGCCGTGACCAGTGCGATGAACCGAAGCATCGACTCTGAAATCGGACGTTTCTCGAAACAAAGAACAATTAAACTGATGAGGAGGACTGCTGCGCCGATCAGTTCCATTCGTACAACCTGCTTTGCTCGATGAACAGCGACGCCGGACCATCAAAGGCAATCTCGCCCTGGACAAGATACACGACACGGGTCGCACAAAAAATCAGGTCGGGATCGTGTGTAGCAAGAATAATCAACTTGTCCGGATGATGTAGCATGGTTTGAATAAAATCAGAGCGTTGCTGATTGGTTAAACCCGCCGTCGGTTCATCAAAATAACAGGCTTCTTCCGTCCAGGCAAGCCGTTCCATCAATTGTTGTTTTTGCTCGGAAAAAGTAGCGGCCGGCTTGTCGAGGACAGGTGCCAAGGCCGGATGTGCCGGAACATAACATTTTTCCCCGGTTCGCTTGACCTTGCCGTAAAGCGGCCGGTCAACACCGAGTAACAGACGTAACAAAGTTGATTTCCCACTTCCGTTGGCCCCAATCAAGGCTACCCGTTCTCCTAACCGAAACGACATCTGTTCGACCAGCAAAGCGTATTTTGACTGCAACGGATAGCGGTGCCGGATGCGTGACATCTCGTCGATGACCCTTCCTTTGACCGGTCCCGTTCCGCTCTGCTGTTTTAGTCGTGGTTGGTGTACCATGGAATAAGTGATGTGACAGGAAAAACGGCGCTCGATTTCCTCAAACAACAGCATCAAGCGGTTTTTACGGACTTGATCTAAAAATAAAAATGGTTCCGCCAAGAAAATCCGTTCCGGTAAACCAGACAATGTATAGCCGAGCGAAACGAGTTGCTGTTCTCCCGATGACAGTTCACTTGTCTCCCGGTCAAAAAAAGCTTCTAAGCCAAGTAATGTCGCCAGTTCACCTGCGACAAATAAACTGGTTGTCGCTAACATATCGCGGACACGCCCATGCAACAGACGGTCCGGATGAATCACTTCGGCTCCAACTGCCTGAGCCAGTTGTTCCAACCGTTCAAGTGAACTTTCTTCGTCGGTAATGATGGTAGGCATCCCGTATTCCTCCTTTTGAGAACATCACTAATCCGGGTAAAACTAACGCTGACACGACCGCAACAGGAGACCAGAATGCGATGTACATGCCTGTAATCACAAGTCCGATCAACAGATCAGAACGCGTCAAGCGACGTAACGGACTTGGGACTGCTTCAACAGGTAACAGATGATACAACGCAACCCGTTCCATCTTTTCTGCCACTGGTTGTTTGGCGTGGCTCATCTTCACTTCCGGCCACGTACGGAGCAACGAGGGGATGATAGCCAGGACCATCCCCGTTAAGCGCGTCAGTCGCGGTAAAATTCGGAATAACGGACCCATTTGCTCGAGCCGGACCAAGGTAAAAGTCAGTTGACTCGATGTCACGAATAGGGCAACCGTCAGACCGGTCAGCCAAATCCCGTATGGATCAACGGACGCACCGACGAGCAGAGGGGCATACATCATTCCGATATAAATCAGAGGTAACGTCAGGTAACGCAGGACGCTCCATTGCCGAATCCATGCAAAAAACAATAATTGTCCGGTCAAAACAATCAGCATGCTGACATGCGTCTGTAAAAAGAACGGGACCGATAACATCGCCACTAAAAAAAGAGCGACATTCAGTGGATGAAGTCGCTCCCGTTCCGCCTTACTGAAAATAAGCCATTGCATCTTTTTCAAATCGCCATTCCAGACGGTCGCCGTCTTTTAGTTCGTACGCCCCTGCCCCGACTTGTGCCGGTTTGTCATTGACGCCAAATACCCAGCCACTGCTTGCTCCGGCTGATTTTTCACGGATACCGTCAACGGCCGTTACGTATGCCATTTCACCCTTACCGGTTTTGACGACCGGAAGATCCGTTTCTTCTAGCGCATCAAGCGCCGTCTCAGATGCTTTGAGACACATGTCTTTTTCATATAATGTCTTATCATTCGCATGATTGACGACCGATACTTCGACCGAACGTTCACATGCCTTAGTTTCAGCAGTTTGGTCTGTCGGTTGTTCCGCACATCCTGCAAGCAGGAAAATGCCACTCATCAATATCCATTTTTTCATCGTACGACTCCTTTGCGTCTTGAGGTCTCAAAACTGTAATTGTATAAAAGTATTTTTTTCTCCCGTAACGATTGTCCATCGGAGCGAAGATATGTCAACCGAATCGCGTTGGCTAACACATCTTCTCCGGTATTGACATACGGGATCAATTCGCCTTGATCGTTAATCAACAGGACCGTAGCATCCTGTAAGCTGAACGTTTCGTACAGACCATCCAAATCCATCTCGGCATACGGTGTCTTCGATTCATGGAGAATCTGCTTGATGGATAAAGTCTTCAACATTTGAAACGAGGTCGAGGCATCGATCAATTTTTGATAGTAGGACTCGAGCGAACGGGTCAATACTTCTTCCCGGGGACGGTACGTCAATGTACCGGTCACTTCCTGATAGGTCACTTCGTACCGGATGAAACGCTTCGGACTTTTCGCGATCAACTCAAATGTTGCATTCCGCAGGTTGCCACCCTGGTCAAACAACAATTGACTTTGTTCCAGTCGCAGCGAGTCGTCTCCGATCCGACGGTCGATGTGCGTCATCAGCGTATCAAAAGATTCGTCCGTAATCGTGACCTGACCCATTTGTTGCGTCTCTTCCCGGAGCGTAAACGTATCGAACGGTCCCAGGATGAGCTGAAGCAGGAAAAAAAGAAAACCGAATAAGGCCATATAGCGTTTGTACCGGGAATTTTTTTTCGGATGCAGAACAATTAGAAATAAGATAATTCCCAGCGGCAACTGAATATCATAGACAGGGAACGATACCGCTCCTAAACATGCATAAAAAACGAATTTCAAATAAAGATATTGTTCCTTTTCCGTCCGTTTTTCTAAAAAGAAACCAAGAATGATACTTGCTAACAGAAACAGTGACCATTGGATGAGAAAGTCCATGTTGTTTACCCCTTAATCACGACAGATTGATGATCCGTCATGAGGTATGACTCTTCAAATACTTCCCGCGCCTCCGCTTCCAACCGTTGTTCTTGATCGACATACCGTGCAGAAATATGCGTCAACAACAGTTTTTTAGCCTGTGCTTTCAAGGCAATCTCAGCAGCTTGCCTTGCTGTCGAATGACCGAAGCGTCCGGCATGGTCTTGTTCCGAGTCAGCAAATGTCGCCTCATGCACAAGGACATCTACTTCTTGTGCCAAACGGATACTCCCGTCGCACGGCACCGTATCTCCTAACACCGCCAACTTAATGCCCGGCTTCGGGTCTCCAAGAAAATCAGTCGACCGGTGTTCGATCCCCTCAAATACAAACGTTTCCTGCTGTTTGATTTGCCGATAGAGTGGTCCAGAAGGAATGCCTAGTTGTTGTAACGCTTCGACGCGTAAGGCCCCCTTTTCTTCCTGACCTTCAATCCGGTAACCGTACGCCAAAAAGCGATGTTCCAACGCTTCGACGTGAATTTGAAATCCTTCCTGCTCATATGTCTGACCGGCTTCGACTTCAATGATATCGAGCGGATAACGCAGATACGTCCCGGTGACCCGTAATGTCGCCTCCAACCACTCCTTTAATCCTTTTGGTCCATAGATCGTCAACAACGTCGTACCTTCGAGTGCAGCCCGGGTACTGATAAAACCCGGTAGTCCAAAGATATGATCACCGTGCAGATGTGTGATGAAAATCGTACTGACCTTACGCGGTTTGATCGGACTGTGCAACATCTGATGTTGCGTTGCTTCACCGCAATCAAATAACCAGGTCATCTTCGGATGTAACAGTGCGATGGATGAAACATTCCGTTGTTTGGACGGCATCCCGGCACCTGTTCCTAAAAAATAAAATTCCATCTTTTTCCCCTTTTCGTAAAATTAGCAATTTTTATACACAAAATACACCTTTCTCGAGTGGAAGCATGATAAACTGTACCCATACTGATTCGAAAGGTGGTTTTTCCATGACCAAAATCGAACGGACTTATGCACGAATCGTACAAAGTGCCCGGATGTTAAACGAGAACTATCGGCAACAGTATGGGAAATCAATCCAAATTCAAGATATTGCAACAACCTTACTATGTACGGAAGAACTTGTTCTTGAGTCAATGGAATATTTCGAACGTCCACAATTAACTTAATCGTACAACGACAAAGAGTGTACCGCAACGTTGCGGTACACTCTTTTTAGTCTGTCATCATTTATTTGTGATGTAATCGACTAACGTTACGCATAATTCTGCCGTTTTAACAAGTTCTTCAATCGGCATTTTTTCATTTGTCGTATGAATATCTTCGTAACCAACAGCCAAATTGACGGTTGGAATCCCGAAACCGGCAATCACGTTTGCATCTGATCCCCCACCAGAATGCAAGAGACGTGGTGTCCGACCGAGTTGTGTAATCGCGGCTTTTGCCACTTCGACGACTTGATCGCCGTCTTCGAATTTGAAACCAGGATACATGACTTTGACTTCGACTTCCGCACGCCCTCCGAATTCAGCAGCAACGTCTTCGAACGCCGCTTTCATCTTCGCCGTTTGGGCTTCCATTTTAGGTGCAACGAGTGAGCGTGCTTCCGCAAAGATTTCGACGTAGTCACAGACGATATTGGTCGATGGACCACCACCGCTGAAGCGTCCGATATTCGCCGTTGTCTCTTCATCGATCCGGCCGAGCGGCATTTTAGCGATTGCTTTTGCTGCAATCGTGATGGCAGAGATTCCTTTTTCAGGTGCAACACCAGCATGAGCTGTTTTGCCGTAAATTTTTGCATTTACTTTCGCTTGAGTTGGTGCAGCCGTAATGATATCGCCGACTTTACCGTCTGAATCCAAAGCAAAACCGTAGTCTGCATCAATCTTCGATGGATCCAAAACCATCGCACCCACTAAACCGGACTCTTCGCCGACCGTGATGACGAATTGAATTTTCCCATGCGGTTGATTCGTTTCGTTCAAGACATGGACCAGTTCGATTAATGAAGCGAGTCCCGCTTTATCATCTGCCCCAAGAATCGTTGTTCCATCGGTTTTAACATATCCGTCTTCGATGATTGGTTTGATTCCCTGTCCCGGAAAAACCGTATCCATATGGGAAGTGAAATAAATCTTATCGACTCCGTCTTTTGTTGCCGGAAGCGTGATGATCAAGTTGTTTCCTTTATGTTCGGTTTTGGATGAAGCGTCATCTTCGAATACGTCACAGCCGAGTGTCGTAAACGTTTCTTTTAAGTGGGCACAGATTTGTGCTTCCTCTTTTGATTCCGAGTCAATCTGGACCAGTTCTAAAAAGGTATCAAGTACACGTTGCTCATTCACCATGTTGCATTCCTCCTCATTTTTTCAGTTCGACTAGCGCTTTTTTAGTATACCATCTATAGGCAGATTTGCACTTCGCAAGCGTTGTTTGTACAATGGCTATAATCAATCGTTCTATGAAAGGAGTCGTTTTATTATGGCAAAACCATCAAAACAACAACGGATCATCAAATGGACCACGATTACGATTTTAGCAATTTTCTTACTCGGTACTTTTGCGTCGACGATGTTCTACCTCTTCTGATCGACGAATCGTTGCTTCAGTTTCAAATACTGTTCCGCTTCCTGCAACATGTGCAACAGAGCGGACCGGACTTCGAACTCATCGCGTGTCTTCGGTAACGGTGACTCGCGAAATTCTTCGAGTAGACGTTTGAGTTCCATCAAAAATAGTGTCGCGTCGGCATCGGGGCGGACATTGTCGCCAATCGTCCGGAACAGGTCGGCGACTTTTTTTCCTTCTTCTACGACAAGGACTAAATCATCGACGTTGCGGACGATTCCACTTAACAATTCAAACTGTTGTTCGCGCATTCGGAAATACAGATAGTCTTCATCATCATTTCGCCGACCGATGGCATTCCCCATCCGTTTCAAGGAAGCATCCTTCCCCTCTTTCAACAGCCGTTCCGTCTCATGTAGCGTCAGCGAATGTTGGTTGATCCGCCCCGTCTCGATCGCTGCGGCCACTTCGAAGAACAAGGCGGCAATCCGTTGATCGATTTGCAGTCGCCGCTCGGCAATCGTCCGGTCGAGACTCGGCATGTACATATTAACGAGTAATCCGACCCCGACACCAATCAGCAACAAATACAATTCGTTTAAAAAGATGCTGAGGTTTAATTGGCGTGCGACATACAGATGGGTCAGGATGACGACACTTGTGATAAAACCGTCCTGTAGGCGGAGGCGTTGTGTCAGTGGAAGAAATAAAATGAAATAGAGTGCAATGGAAATCGGACGGTATCCGATGACTTCGAAGATCACAAAACCAAGTCCGATCGCGAGAACCGAAGCCATAATCCGTTCATAAGACGAACGGAATGATTTTTTTCTTGTCGCCTGAATGCTCAAAATAGCGATGATGGCTGCAAAAACGTAGTAATCCAGTTGCATCGTTTCCGCAATCCACATCGCCAGTGCCGCTGCGACAGCGGTCTTTAACGTTCGATATCCGATAAACACAGACTTCCCCCCATTCTTTGTTAGGTTACCTATTCTTTACCCAGGTTGTCGATTGATTTTTTTGAAGGACGTGATTTTTTGACTAAACGTACGATTCGCCCTACTCGCCCGGTCCGTCGAACGGGCTCCTTCAAGGGGCTTGTCCTTTTTTTCTTACTCGGTTGCGGATTGTTCCTGTTGTTACGGGATAAACCTCAAACCATTCTTCCTCCGGCTTCCCCATACGTCGCGGAACTCTACCGGGACGGAAAAGTCATCCAGGAAGAAGAATTCGATTCCGTCACCGAAGCGAAAGCATTTATCAACGGACGCCGTGGCGCCATCAAACGGACGTCCGATGAACGGTATCTCTATTTGACCGGAAGCGGGATTGGAATCGTCAATTCAAATCAGACCTTAAGTATTTATTCGGACCGGGCGTTGAAAAAACGACATACGTATGTCGCGCCCGGCAGCCGACTCGCTTTACTTGCCTATACGGATTCGGTCAGTCGGGTCGAGATTGCCGGTCTGACCGGTTATGTCGCTTCGGACCGGTTGACTCTTTATCCGCTCGAACAATCCAGTAATCGGTCCTATTATGAAAAACAAGGCGCGCGTCTCTTGCATTATATCGTCGCCGATGCCGGTCTCGGTGGTTTAATTACGGCCGGTGAAGCACCGGCATCGTTAGACGACCGAACGATGCAGTATGTCGAATCCAAAACGTTGACGCAGGATTTACGGAAACCGACCGCCCTGACAGCAAAGCAACTGGATGCCTACATTAAAAAAAATGCTCCCGACAGTCCTTTGATCGGTACGGGCAAGACGTTTAAGCAAGTCGAACGTACCTATCAAATCAATGCGGCCTATTTACTCGCCCATGCGATTCATGAATCGGATTACGGACGGTCCGACATCGCAAAAGATAAGTTTAATCTCTTTGGAGTCAATGCAACGGATATCGCTCCCGGTCAAAATGCGACGGCCTATACTTCCTTTGAAGACTCGATCCGTCAAACAGGTCGCTTCATCGCCCGTGACTACCTTGCTAAAGACGGGAAATATTACCGCGGTCCGTTTCTTGGAAACAAGGCACGCGGAATGAACGTTTTTTATGCCTCCGATCCGTACTGGAGCGAAAAAATCGCCGGAATCCTCTTGAAAATGAACGCCGTCTAAAACTGACTTATGGTACACTAATGGGCGAGACATCAATCATTTAGGAGTGAATACACATGGAAAAAGTTTTAGTATTTGGTCATAAAAATCCGGACACGGATACGATTGCATCGGCCATCGCCTATGCCGAATTAAAAAAAGAGCTCGGTGTTCATGCTGAAGCCGTTCGTCTTGGTGAAATTAACGGAGAAACACAATTTGCGCTCGATTACTTCAAAGTCGCTCGTCCCCGCCTCGTGACAGAAGTATCAAAAGAAGCACAACACGTCATTCTCGTTGACCACAATGAACGTCAACAAAGTGCCGATGATATCGATGCCGTCAAAGTGATGGAAGTCATCGATCATCACCGGATTGCCAACTTCGAGACGTCTGATCCGCTTTATTACCGGGCAGAACCGGTTGGTTGTACGACGACGATCCTAAACAAAATGTACAAAGAACACGGTGTTGCGATTAAACCGGAAATCGCCGGTCTGATGTTGTCAGCCATCGTTTCCGACTCGTTACTGTTCAAGTCGCCGACATGTACGGAGCAAGACGTCATCGCAGCACGTGAACTCGCGACGATTGCCGGCGTCGATGCCAACGTCTATGGTCTCGATATGTTAAAAGCCGGTGCTGATTTATCAATGAAAACGGTTGATGAGTTGATCGCACTTGATGCAAAAGAGTTTTCGATGGGACCATTCAAAGTCGAAATCGCACAAGCAAACACAGTTGATACGGCAGAAGTTTTGCTTCGTCAAGCAGAACTCGAAACACGGATCGAATCCTTGATTGCTGAAAAAGAATTGGACTTGTACATGTTGCTCGTCACCGATATCTTGACGAACAACTCGGTCGCGCTTGTTCTCGGACCTGAAGCATCACTGGTCGAACGGGCCTTCGGACTTGATGCAACAAATCATCTCCTCTATCTTGAAGGTGTCGTTTCACGGAAAAAACAAGTTGTTCCGGTCTTGACGAATACAGCAGCAGCAGTCGAATAATTTCCGTTTAAAAGAAGGAGTTTACTCCTTCTTTTTTGAATACTTATATTGAATGGTTATTCATTCAGTTTATAAGGGGGTTTTATACATGACAAAAACAGTACTTGTCACCGGCGGCACGAGCGGTATGGGGAAAGCGATGGCCATCGCTTTAAAAGAAGCCGGCTGGAATGTCGTCGTGACCGGACGGAATGCCGAACGGTTGCAACAAACCGATCAGGACTTACAGGCGATTGACGGAAAACACAGTGTCATTCAAATGGACGTTCGGGATCCGGACGCTTGCCTCGCTGCTGTCAATCAAACCCGGCAACAATACGGACAACTTGAAGCACTGATCAATAACGCTGCCGGCAATTTCATCTGTCCGACTGATGAACTTTCGCCAAATGGATGGAAAACAGTCATTGATATCGTCTTGAACGGGACATTCAACTGTTCGCATGCCCTCGTCAAAGGCTGGCAGGAGGACAATGTATCAGGCGGACAAATCTTGAATATCGTCGCCTCATATGCTTGGCAGGCAGGTCCAGGTGTCGCACCGAGTGCCGCTGCAAAAGCCGGCGTCCTGAACCTGACGCGGACACTTGCTGTCGAATGGGGTTACAAATACGGGGCCCGGATCAATGCCATCAGTCCCGGACCGATTGAACGGACCGGTGGAGCCGATAAACTCGCCATGTCTCCGGAACATGCGGAACGGATTCGGCGGAACGTCCCGCTCGGACGATTCGGGACACCGGAAGAAATCGCCGGTCTTGCGACTTGGATGCTGTCCGATCAGGCGAGCTACTTAAATGGGGAATGTATCGCCCTCGACGGTGGACATTGGTTAAATAAACAACCGTTTTGATGCTTTTCTCAGTCTTCCGTCTCCACGACGGGAGACTTTTTAAATTATTTTCTGTCCGCCCCTTCTTATTTTTCCATTTAGCTATGTTTATCAATCATTTTTTTAGGAAAATAGTAATACAGATAGTTATGAGTAAGGAGGATATAGAAATGGGAATCGCTTTTATGTGGGGGGCAATCGCAGGAGGGGCTGTCGTCATCGGGGCATTAATCGGTTTGTTCATCCCTCTTAAACAACGGTTGATCGGGTATGTGATGTCGTTTGGAACGGGCATTTTAATCGGGGCGGCGACGTTTGAATTATTGGATGAAGCCTTAAACAAATCCACGACGATGGTTGTCGGTGTGTCCTTTATCGTCGGTTCACTCGTGTTCACCGGTTTTGACATGTTCGTTTCCTCCCGTGGTGCCAGTAAACGAAAACGATCGTCCGGCGGTAACGAAGGTACAGGAACGGCCATCTTCTTCGGGACGATTCTGGATGCGATTCCGGAATCGATCATGATCGGTGCCAGTTTGTTATCCGGAAATGTCAGCGCCGCTCTTGTCGCAGCGATTTTTGTCAGTAACATCCCGGAAGGTCTGTCGAGTACAACCGGCTTACAAAAAGACGGCTTCTCGAAGAAGAAAATTCTTGTCATGTGGGGAATCGTCTGGTTGATTTCCGCACTTGCCTCCCTTGCCGGTTATTCCATTTTAGCGGAATTACCGGATATGCAGTTTGCGATGATCGGTGCCTTTGCAAGCGGCGGTATCATTGCCATGCTCGCTTCGACGATGATGCCGGAAGCCCATGAAGAGGGCGGTGCGATTGTAGGTCTGTTCGCTTCACTTGGTCTGATTACAGCTGTCATCTTAAGTTAACGAACAGGGATCCGTTCCATTTGGAGCGGATCCCTGTTTCGTTCTAGTTACCGACCTTCCCATTCCTGTTTGAACCGTTCGACGAATTCCAGCATATACTGGTGACGATCTTCAGCGATGATTTTCGCCGTCTTCGTGTTCATCAACTCTTTTAAGCGGAATAATTTTTCATCGAAATGGTGTAAGGCACTCGTCTTTCCCGTCCGGTCACCCGGCTCGCGGGGAACGAGTCCCGGCACATACATCGGTTCCTTGAATTGACCGGCAAATTGAAATGTCCGGGCGATACCGATGGCGCCAATCGCATCCAATCGGTCTGCATCCTGGACAATCTTCCCTTCAATCGTCTTCATCGGCGGACGGTCACCCCTTTTAAATGACAAGCTGTTGATGATGTCGAGAATATACAGGCGGTCCTGTTCCGATACGAGTGGCCGTAGATGCTGATCGACGCTGTCACTCGTTCCGCCGAGCTTACTGTCGGCTACATCGTGCAGTAGGGCGGCGAGTTCAATAATCTGAACATCGCCTCCTTCGATTTCGGCAATCCGTAACGCCATCGTCCGGACCCGTTCGATGTGGGCAAAGTCATGACCGGAAAAATCATTTGCATGGAATCTCTCGACAAATTTTTTGGTTTCTTCATACAACGTAACATCACCCTTTCAAAAAACGCCGACTCGTTTAATCGAGTCGACGCTTTTCATCATAATACTTTTTCGAGGAATTTTTTTGCCCGATCCGTTTTCGGATGGTCAAACAGTTCCACCGGACTGCCCTCTTCCATCAAAATACCCTCATCCAGGAACAGGACACGATCTGCGACTTCTTTTGCGAAGCCCATTTCGTGCGTAACGATGACCATCGTCATTCCGCTTTCGGCGAGCTGTTTCATGACATCCAGTACTTCGTTGACCATTTCCGGATCAAGGGCCGATGTCGGCTCGTCAAACAGCATGACATTTGGTTCCATCGCCAGCGCCCGGGCAATGGCGACCCGTTGTTTTTGACCGCCTGACAGCTGGTTCGGGAAGTTGTCCCGTTTTTCGGCCAAACCGACCCGATCAAGCAACACTTCCGCCCGCTTGACAGCCGCGTCTTTTGAAAGACCTAACACGTTGATTGGTGCGTAAATCAGGTTATCGAGCACAGACTTATGCGGGAAAAGATTAAACTGTTGGAAGACCATACCGATGTTTTGACGCGCTTTCGCGATATTCGCTTTTGGTTTCGTCAGTTCAAATCCATCGACATTAATCGTCCCGCTTGTAGGCTGTTCCAACAGATTGATACAACGTAAAAACGTTGATTTACCGGATCCCGACGGACCGATGACGGCAACCACTTCTCCGCGTCCGACCGTCGTCGTGATCCCTTTTAAGACTTCTAATTTTCCAAACTGCTTATACAGATCAGTCACTTGAATCATAGGTTCCATCTGATTAACCACTCTTTCTCATAGCTTTTTCGACTTGTTGACCAATCAAGGACAATCCCATGACAAGTACGAAATAGACGAACCCCGCAAACAATAACGGTTCAAAATACAAGGCTTTTTCTCCACCGACGACCTGTGCCCGGCGCATGACATCGAGTACACCAACCGTCGAAATCAAAGCGGATTCTTTTGTTAAGGTGATCAATTCATTCATGATGGCCGGTAAGATGTTTTTAAATGCTTGCGGCAAGATGATCGACCGTAACTGTTTCATGTAAGGAATCCCGAGGGCATCCGCAGCTTCCCATTGTCCCCGGTCGACCGCTTGAATTCCGGCCCGGATAATCTCCGAGATATAGGCACCGGAGTTTAGGGAAAAGGCGATGATGGCGGATTGATAGCCTGTTGTTACATACCCTGTCAACTGCGGCAATCCAAAATGAATGATCGCCAGTTGCAAGATCAATGGTGTTCCGCGGAAGACTGCCGTATAGGCATGACCTAGGAATCGAAGAAACATACTTTTTGTAATCTTCAGCGCTGCGACTACGATTCCGATCAGCATCCCGGCAATTGCTGCGACGATGACGACTTGAAACAGAACCGGAATTCCTTGCAGAATATATGGGATTGAATCTTGAATCTTTGTAAAGTCTATCATAACCAATCTCCTAACGTCGCACAAAAGGGATGAGGTTACCCCCACCCCTATGCACTACTCTTATTTTGCTTCTTTTTGGAACCATTCTTCTGCGAGTTTGTCGATGTCTCCGTTGTCGATCATCTTCTTCAACTCTTTGTTGAAGTCGTCACGCATCTTGTCTCCTTTTTTGAAGGCGACAGCAGAACCGGTTGGTCCGTCTTCCTTGATTTCGTATGTCTTCAATGACTCGTCTTGATCCATATATTTGACGGCGACGGCGTCTTCAATGATCAGCGCGTCGATCCGGCCTGTGTTCAATTCTTGAATGATTTCTGGAATCTTGTTTAACGAGACCGCTTCACTGTCTTTGTACCGGTCTTTCGCTAATGCTTCCTGGATTGATCCGAGCTGGACACCTACTTTCTTGCCTTTTAATTCATCATCTGCCGCGATCGCTTTATCCTTCGTCATGACAAGGTTTTTTGACTGGAAGTAGATATCCGTAAAATCGGCATTTTTCTTCCGCTCGTCTGTCGGCGTCATACCTGCCATGACGAAATCAACACGTCCTGCACTGAGTGCTCCGAGCAGGCTTCCGAACTCCATGTCTTCGATTTTCAACTCGTAACCGAGATTTTTTGTGACTTCTTTGGCGATTGCTACATCAAACCCGACGATGTCATCACCTTTCGCTGTATCGATATACTCGAACGGGAAGTAATCCGCTGATGTTCCCATCGTCAATACTTTATCGTTCTTCTTCGTCGTGTCGCCTTTTGATTCCTCCGAGGCCCCACATGCTGCCATCGTGACTGCGAGAATTCCTGCCATTGCCGTTGCTACTAGTTTCTTCATCAATAAATTCCCCTTCCAACGCTCAATTGTCAGAACTTTAACAATAGTATGACTTATGTTTTTTTCTAATTCAATACTAAAAAGTTCGACCTGATTTATTGCTTTTAGAATATACGAATATTTATTCATTGTAAAGCATAAAAATATGAAAATAGTGCATAAAACCTGAATTTATTCGCTTTCTTTGATCAATACTTTTTTGTTATCGCTTACATTTATTTTTGTTTTATTTCTGTTCAAACAAAAAAAGACCAACGTTTTCACGTTAGCCTCTTTTTCACTGTTACGCGTAGATTTCAATCAATGACTCTAACTTTTCGACGACTTCTTCTGCAGTAAACGATTCGATGTCAAACCGTTCGACCATCGACAGGATGTTTCCATCTTGCATCAATGCGAATGATGGCGATGATGGCGGATATCCTTCGAAGTATTCACGCGCCCGATCTGTTGCTTCCCGGTCTTGCCCTGCAAATACCGTCACGAAATGATCCGGTTTTACACCTTCCATCCGGTTGATGTAAGCGGCAGCCGGACGAGCAATCCCACCGGCACATCCGCACACCGAATTGACGAGGACAAGCGTCAAACCGTCACGCTTCATCGCTTCATCGACGCTCTCGACCGTCGTTAATTCTTCAAAACCAGCAGCTGCTGCTTCTTTACGTGCCGTTTGAACGACATCTTCAAAATACATTTGGAAATCCATTGTATTTGTTTCCCCCTTTAAATCGTTGTCTTCTTTATTGTACGAGTTTCGGTGAAATCTGTCCAAGTCTGCCGCTCAATTCACGTTCTAAATACGGTTTAGCGTGTAACAGGTCTCGGAAAGCGATATACCGGTCAATTTTTTCTTCCGTTGGCTGCTTCGGATTTTTATAAGCCCGAATCAAGATATTTTTCGGCGTGTTTTCTAAATCAATGAACTCAAGCAGTTGCGTATCGTAGCCGACCAATGTCAACAACTCTGCCCGGATGGAATCCGTTGCGAGCGAAGCAAACTTTTCTTGAATCAATCCATGTTGCAGCATGACGTCAAGCGGTGAACAGTCCAGCTGACGGTTCAACTCCTTCTGACAACACGGGACACTGAGAATGACCGATGCATTCCAGTCGACTGCCCGGGCAAGCGCGACATCCGTCGCAACGTCACAAGCATGTAGCGTCACCATTAAATCAACTTCCGTATCCTGGTCGTAATCATGGACATCACCGACACGGAACGATAAATCATCATACCCTAAATCAGCAGCGATGGCTGTACAATCCTCGATGACTTCTTTTTTGAGATCAAGACCGGTGACGTTTAAATCAAATCCCTTGACGATTTTCAAGTAATGATAGAGAGCAAACGTCAGATACGATTTACCGCATCCAAAATCCAAAATCCGTAACGTACGCCCTTGCGGCAATACTGCGATACTGTCTTCGACGAATTCAAGAAAACGATTGATTTGTTTAAACTTATCATATTTTTGACGCTTGACCTGTCCTTCTTCCGTCATTACACCAAGACGAATCAAAAACGGTACCGGCACGCCGTCTTCTAACAAATGGCTTTTCTTTCGATTGTGAGACAGTTCGGCCTTTACCGGTTCCTTGCCTGTCGTCTTCAGTGAAACTTTCATTTTCTTCGAGAGTTGGAACTGGACTTCTTCCGTCTCGAAACGGAATAAAAATTGACGAAATTCGTTAAAATAGTCGTCCATTCGCAAAATAAATTCTTCTATACTTAAATTCTCATGCTTAATGATCCGTTCATGTTGAAACTCTAACTGGATTGCATACGTATCTCTAAGTAGAATCGGTTTTAACTTGATTCGACGCAGATCGTTTGATTTTTGGCGCGGACCACTAATCGTCGCGTGTATGAGTGAAGTTGCCTGCAGTTTTTCAGTGAGCAGGTCTTTTAATTGGTCTAGTTCCACGTATCGTCCCGTCCTTTTTTTGTTTGGTCTTTCGAAACTGTAGCAAATTCACCCGCGTTCGACAAGCAAGCAAGCTTTATTTTTAGTCGTCATACTTAATTTAAAGGAGGAACACAACATGTTCAAAAAAATTCTTTCACAAATCGGCATTGGTGCCGCAACGGTCGATACACGACTCGAACAAGATCACTGTGAACCCGGTGGAACGATTCAAGGAGTCGTTCATATTAAGGGCGGTAACGTCGATCAGGAAATCGCCCGGATTTATCTCGCCTTCAATACCCAGTACAAACAAGAAGTCGGGGACAGCACGGCATTCACGACGTTCACACTGGACCGGTTTGCATTAAATGAAGCCCCGTTTACGATTGAAGCAGACGTCGAACGGGAAATACCGTTTACGCTTCAAGTCCCTTTTAATACACCACTTTCCGTCAGCCAATCGAAGTCGTGGATCGAGACGGGTCTTGATATCGCGCAGGCGGTTGACCCTTCTGACCACGATGCTGTCGTCGTCAAAGCGAATGACTACCAATCGGTCATCCTTGAAGCGATGGAAAACCTCGGATTCCGCCTCAAGAAAGCTGATACAGAGAAATTGCCGGGCCGCTTCCGGAAAGATTTGCCGATCGCGCAGGAACTTGAGTATTCTGCCCGCGGTACTCATTATGCTCACAAGCTGGACGAAATCGAAGTTATCCTGTTGCAAGACCGGTTCGGCATCGACATCGTCGTCCAAATCGACCGCCGTGCCCACAGTCTCGGTTCGCTGTTCAGTGAAATGGCAGGAACCGATGAGACGATGACGAAACTTTCATTATCGAACCAGGACTTAACGAATCCGTCACTCGTGAAACAACGTCTCGCCGATTTGATTGAACACCACAGTTGATTGATGTTTTCTATAGAACAAACACCGGATCCGCTTATCGTCGGATCCGGTGTTTGTATTTCCTTCCTTACTTGGATGATGTCATTTCCATCGTCTGTTCGTACTGCCGTTCAAACGTTTCTTCCGCCCAGCCCATCTGCCAAAACATCAATTCGTAATAACAGCTTCTGACGAAATGTTGTTTCATCCGGACGCGTTCTTGTTCACTCGCCTTCTCTGCCAACTCATTTAACCGGTCAATCTGTTCAAAGACCACCCGCTCGAACCATTCGGAACTGTATGTCGCAATCCATTGCTGATAAATCGGTGAAGCCGGTGTCGCTGCCTGTAACTGTTGTCCAATCTCATAGTAAAGCCAGTAACACGGTAAAATCGCAGCGATGGTCTCCCCAAGCGTCCCTTCACTTGCATGGTGCATATGCGAAATATACGCATATGCGGTCGGTGCTGGTTCAAACTCTGCCAGTGTCTTGTCCGAAATCCCAAGCGGTTCAAAAAACGATTGATGCAGACTGAGTTCTGCAGCATAGGTCGACGTCGCATGTTCCGCGAGTTCGGCAATCGTCGCGAAGTCCTGTGCCTTCGACGCGGCCCGCGCCTGAATTTTCGCGAAATGTTTTAAGTAATAGGCATCCTGTAGGACGTAATGGCGAAATTTTGCTTCTGGTAGTGTTCCATCCGCAATCCCTGTCACGAATGGATGGGTAAAGCTGCTGTCCCAATACCGTTTTGCCGCTTGCCGGATTTCTTCACTGAATGTCATGTTGGTTCCCCCTTTTGTAATCAAAAAACGCCACACCTGATGTCAGGCATGACGTGAAAAGACCATAAAAAGAGGATCGTCCACGCCACTTCCCTCCGTAAGTCCAAACTTAATCAGGTTCAAAGGGTCCGAACGTCTCCGTCGTCTCAGTCAGCCTACTGACTCCCCTAGTGGTCGCTATTTGATTTGTTTTGAGTTTATCATGATTTGATGTGGAATTGACCCATTCTCGTCATTTCACTCCATTTTTTTGTACAATGGAACATGACGGAAGGTGGATGACGGCTCGTCCTTGAGACCGATTCTCTTCTGTCGCCGGTCGATTAGACTAAATTTAGTACCTGATACTTAACTTATGGAGGAACTTTTATGAATAAAACCATGACATGGACCGCTTCGGCATTACTTGCTACTACCTTACTGCTACCGACGACCGCATCTGCTGAACAAGTGGTCGACAAAACAATCGTCACCCTTGGCGAATCACTTGGGGCAAAGGATAAATCGTGGGTCTTGTCCCGTCTGAATGCACCGGAAGGCATTACTCCGATTATTGCAACATCTGCGGATGAAGAAAAATATCTCGGGAAAAACATTCCCCAATCACAACGGGGTGGCGGCATGTACTCTTCCGCTAAAATTGAGTTGGCTGAAAAAGGTGATGGATTATCTGTCGCGACCGAAAACATCACCTGGGTCACAAAAGACATGTACCTCAACGCCCTCGTCACAGCGGGTGTAACGGATGCGGACATTACGATCACGTCCCCGTACAAGGTAACCGGAACTTCGGCTTTGACCGGGATCATGAAAGCGTATGATCAAACATCTGCCGAGACCGGCATCAAACTGACGGATGAACGAAAAGACCTTGCCCAGCAAGAACTCTCTGTGACATCCGATGTCGGGAAAACGGTCGGGACGGATAAAGTCGCCGACTTGATGAATGAAATCAAAGCGGAAATCGCGAAACAACAGCCGGAAACGAAGGTCGAGATTGAAAACGTCATCGTCCAAGTCATCCAAAACAATAACATCAATTTATCCGATGCTCAGATGGACCGGTTGACCGGACTGTTTAATCAAATGGAACAAGCGGACCTGAACTGGGGTCAAATCGAGAGTGGTCTAAAAGATGCCGGACAAGATATCCAGGCCTTCGCGACCTCAGAAGAGACAAAAGGATTTTTTGCGAAGTTGTTTGATGGTCTCAGTGCATTCTTCAACTCGATTGCCGGCTTATTTAAATAAAGATTAACGTTTTCTTTTCTGTCAGGCATGGTAAAATAGATGTATTGAATCGGAAAAGGTGGTGTGGAGACATGGGTTTTGCTGCGTGTAAGCATTGGTTGATGGAACAACTGTATCTGTTGCGCGCGATTTTTCATGGAATGGCGTTCTAAGGGACTAGTCTGCCCTTTTTTAACGAACCTCATACCTGAAAAATAAAGCAAAGCGCATCTTCCACGAGTCAAGGAGAGTGCTGTTTGCGCTCTCCTTTTTTTGATGCGCCAGAGAGGACATTTCATATGATGATCTGCGACATCCAACACCTGACAAAACAATTCGGAGGCGACGATATCTTAACGGACGTCTCCCTCTTTATCGAGCACCAAGACCGCATCGGCTTGATCGGCCGAAACGGAAGCGGTAAAACGACGCTCTTACGTTTGATTGCCCGTCTTGATTCCGAAGACAGCGGAACGATTTATCAAAAAAGCGGGCTCTCCATCGGTTATTTGGCACAACTTCCCGTGTTCGACAACGTAATGACGGGGCGTGATGTCCTGTGGACTGCCTTCGCCACGCTTGTCGATTTACAACGCTCCCTGCAACAAATCGAACGGGACATGGCGACAAAAACGGATCAAATCGATCAGTTGCTCGAACGCTACACGCAAGAGACCGAAGCTTTTGAGCGCCAAGGCGGGTATTTGCTGGATTCCAAAATCGACCGGATGATTAACGGCTTGCAGTTGCATGCCCTTTTGGACCGTCCGTTTGAGCAGCTCAGCGGCGGCGAACAGACCAAAATCTGCCTCGGAAGGATGTTGTTGACCGAGCCGGAGTTGTTGATCCTCGACGAACCGACGAACCATCTGGATTTAGACGCCGTCGAGTGGCTGGAATCCTTTTTAGCCGATTATGCCGGGGCTGTCCTGATCGTCTCCCACGATCGTGTGTTTCTTGATGCGGTCGTGACGCGCATCGCTGAACTGGAGGAGGGGCAGATTCAGCTGTACCAGGGAAATTACACGTTTTACGTGAAGGAAAAGGAACGCCTTCTACTTGAGCAATTCCATGCTTACCAGGAACAACAGAAGAAGATCAAGCAGATGAAGGAAGCGATCCGCCGTCTGCGGCAATGGGCAAACGAAGCGTCACCACCAAGCGAAAAACTATTCCGAAAAGCAAAATCGATGGAACGGGCACTCGCACGGATCGAACGGATCAAACGCCCAAGGCTTGACGCCGAGACCCCCGATCTTGCGTTTGCAGCACATGGAAAAACGAGCCGGATGGTTTACCGCGTCGAGGATGTCAGTATTGCCTTCTCTAAACAACCGTTGTTTCATTCATTAAACTTTGAGATTTCGGCAAAAGATCGAATCGCCATCGTCGGCGCAAACGGAAGCGGAAAATCCACACTATTGCATCTCCTGTTAGGCCATCTCGAACCGACAAGCGGTCTGATTACGCGTGGACCGTCAGTGAAAATCGGCTACCTGTCGCAACGAGTTGACTTCCCGCCCGGTGAACGTTTGATTGACGTTTTTCGCACGACCGTTGATCTCGATGAAGGAACGGCGCGGCAGCGTCTCGCCCAGTTCTTGTTTTTTGGCCCCCGGGTCTTCTTACCGGTCGAGGCGTTAAGTGGTGGCGAACGCATGCGGCTGATGCTCGCGGTTCTGGTCCACTCCGATTTGAACGTACTGATTTTGGATGAGCCGACCAATCATCTCGACATCGAATCACGTGATGCGCTTGAAGAGGCACTCGAATCGTTTGACGGAACGTTGATCGCCGTTTCGCACGACCGCTATTTCTTGAACCGGCTGTTTACGAAGACCCTTTGGCTTGATCAGACGATGGAGCTGTTTCCCGGTCCCTATGTCTATGCGTCAACCAAACGGCAAACACAGTCGCCTGACGCCAAAATACCGAAGAACGTCGTCTCTGCTAAAAAACGACCATCTCCTTCTATTCCAGTACAGACAACACGTCAAGTAGAAGAGACGATCGAACGATTGGAACAGGAACTGAAGATGCTTGATCGGCAACTTGCTGAAACGACGGATTATGAAGAGACGGTGAAACTTTTTTCTATCCGTGAAGAACTTGTCCAACAGCTCGATGCGCAATACGAACAATTTTTAGCTTCGGAATGAGTCATTCCTCCTAAATTATGTGATTTTATGACCTGTCGATTTAGTCGACAGGTCTCTTTTATTTTTCAAAAACAGTTCAAATTCTCTACTTTTTAAATAGTTAACCGTGTTAATTTATGAAAAAAAGTTTCAAAATTCACCTTGCATATTATCTGAAAATTCGTATAATTTAGCGTATAGCCATTTTGCTACAACACATTAGGAGGAATTTTTCAGATGGATGCCTTTCAACAAGCAGTACAATCAGGAGTCGATTTTGCCAACAACTTATTATGGTCTTATGTTTTAATCGCGGCACTGATCGGAGTCGGCATCTACTTTACGATTCGGACAAAATTCATTCAGTTCCGGTACTTAAAAGAAATGTTCCGTGTCACACTCGATAAAAACGAGAAAACAACGGACGATGAAGGACAAAGCATTACCTCTTTACAGTCCTTCTTCATCGGTGCCGCTACACGAATCGGAACTGGTAACCTCGCCGGTGTTACGATTGCCCTTACGCTCGGCGGACCCGGTGCCGTCTTCTGGATGTGGATGGTTGCATTACTCGGAGGCGCAACTGCTTTAATTGAAAGTACGCTTGCTCAAGTCTATAAAGTCCGCGACAGTAAAACGAATGCCTACCGCGGCGGTCCCGCCTACTACATCGAAAAGGGTTTAAAAAACCGTGCGCTCGGTGTTGTCTTCGCCATCTTAATCGCCGTCACGTTCGGCTTAATCTTCAATTCCGTTCAATCGAACACGATTGCGGCCGCATTTGATAATGCCTTTGGTATCAATAAAGCTGTCGTCGGCGGTGTACTCGTTGTCTTGACAGGACTGGTCATCTTCGGTGGTGTTCACCGGGTAGCGAAGTTCTCAGCCATCGTCGTCCCTGTCATGGCCGGTCTTTACCTGATTGCTGCTCTGTTCGTCGTCGTCACGAACCTGACGGAACTTCCCGGCGTCTTCGCTATGATCTTCAAGAGCGCTTTCGGCATCGAGCAAGCTTTCGGCGGATCGGTCGGAGCTGCGATTTCGCTTGGTGTCAAACGGGGTCTGTTCTCAAACGAAGCCGGTATGGGTTCTGCACCGAACGCTGCCGCGGCGGCCGAAGTTTCTCACCCGGCCAAACAAGGATTCCTACAAACACTTGGTGTTTTCCTTGATACGTTGATCGTTTGTACAGCAACAGCTGCCATCGTTCTTCTCAGTGACAGTTATGCGACAGGTAACGGGGAAGGAATCGCGATGTTACAGAACGCATTAGGTGAACAACTGGGTGCCGTCGCTCCTGCCTTCATCGCAATCTGTGTCTTCTTGTTCGCTTTCAGTTCAATCGTCGGCAGTTACTACTACGGTGAAACAAACATCGAATTCATCAAAAACAGTCCGGCTGCTGTCTTCGGATTCCGGATTGCGACAATGGCCTTTGTTTTCATCGGTTCCGTCCTCAGTCTGGGAATGGTTTGGAGCTTCGCTGACCTCTTCATGGCAGGTATGACGTTGATCAACTTGACGGCCATCTCACTCTTAGGCGGTATCGCCCTCAAAGTCATCAACGATTACCAGGAACAACGGAAAAAAGGACTCGATCCGGTCTTCTCGGCGAAAGCACTCGGTATCGAAAATACAGAGTGTTGGGACGAAGAAGAAACCGTTCGTCCGGCAGCAGGAGAAGCATCCCCTCCTCCAATCGCCCGTCGCTAATTTCATCGTTTCCTTGGACATGACGAATCTTCGTGATGTCCAAGGTTTTTTTCTGTCCAGGATTATGTTTATGGAATCTTGGGAAAATAGGAACAGGTAGAATCAAAGGAGGAATCATTTGTGTCAAAAGTCATGCTCATCATCAATCCGTCATCCGGTAAAGAACTTGGAAAGAAACACGCTGAATTTGCGGAAGGAACATTGGCGCAACGGTTTACGGAAGTCGATGTCCGTTTTACGGAAAAAGAACGCGATGCAACCGAATTTGCCAAACAAGCTGCAGTCGGGCATTATGATGCCGTCGTCGCTATGGGTGGGGATGGAACGGTTAATGAGGTCATCACCGGCATCGCGGAACAAGAACATCGACCGACGCTTGGCATCGTGCCGCTCGGAACGGTCAATGACTTAGCGCGTGCATTGAACATTCCGACAGATCCGCAGGAAGCTATCAGCGTTTTAGAGGATGCTCCGTCCCGCCCGCTCGACATCGGTAAGTATGATGATCATTATTTCATGAACGTCATCGCTGTCGGTTTGATTGCAGAAGCGGTCGAAGAAGTAAGTGTCGAACAAAAAACATCGCTTGGTTCCGTCGCCTACTTCATTGAAGGACTAAAAGCCTTTAAAGACCATAGTCCCTATCCGATCCAACTGACGGCGAAAGAAAAATCGTTTGATGGTGAAACGCCTCTCCTGATCATTTCCTTGACCAATTCTGTCGGCGGTTTCGAATCGTTTGCGAAAGAAGCCCGTGTCGACGATGGTCTGTTGCATGTCTTCATCGTCAAACAGCTTGGTTTCTTTGATGCCTTACAGGCCTTACCGAAACTATTAACCGGAAAAATTTCTGACGCTGATCAAGTGGAATATTTTACGACAAAAGAAGTTCATATCGATTCAAAGGAACGTCTCCCGATTAATGCTGACGGCGACACAGCGGGTCATCTTCCTGTTACGGTTCAGGTCTTAAGCCAGCATTTAACTGTTTTCGCACCCGTTTCCAACTAATTCTTTTTGCCTATACCCCGTGATGATGTGTCTCTCGCATCGTCACGGGTTTTTAAATTTTTTCATAAAAAGAGCTATACATTCTATTTTATTTAAAACAAATTCAGATAATAAATGAAAAATATTCCATTACAATATATGTTATACAACTATAATCTTGCAATGAAACTGAAATATTTTTGTGTTATTTGCGATGCTATAATCATTCTATCAAGAAAATATTTATACATATTAAATACATATGCTTTGTATCTTACAACTTTGAAAGGGTCTTGTTCCCTTACATAATCGTCCGTCGTCTTTCACACTTTAGGAGGAACTTCTACATGAAACGCATGATTACAACTATGACAATGACAGCACTGATGGTTTCTGGTTTCGCTACAACGGGTATAGAAAAAGTTGAAGCAGCAACAACGTACAAAGTAAAAGTAACCGCAGACGGGTTGCGGGTTCGAACGGGTCCTTCGACTGCTTACAAAGTCGTCGGTAGTGTCAATTCTGGTCAAACTTTCAATTATTTAGGCGTGTCCGGATCTTGGACAAAAATTTCTTACGGCGGCACATCCCGTTACATCTCTTCTACATATGCTAAAAAATACAGTGTTACGACATCTACAAAAGCGTCTAGCGGATTTTCACGACCAGCCAGCGGACGGATTGCCCAAGGGTATGGTGCCGCTAGCGGTACTTACGGTTACACGTTCCATAACGGGATTGATATCGCTGCCCCAACGGGTACACCAGTTTATGCTTCTGCTGCCGGTACAGTCATCACTTCCCGGTATTACGGCGCTTACGGTAACCACATCATGATGAAGCATACCGTCAATGGAATTTCCTATACGACGGTATATGCACACTTAAGCAGTCGAGCTGTTTCTGTTGGACAAACTGTTGCCAAGGGTTCACGCATCGGTAATATCGGCAACACCGGCAACTCATTCGGCTCACACCTTCATTTCGAAATGCACCGTGGAAACTATGTTTACAGCGCTTCTTCTGCAGCAAACAGCGTCAACCCGCTGAACTATTTTAATTAAGACCTGATCTCCTCTCACGCGAATGTTTATCTTCGCGTGAGTTTTTTTTGTCGTTCGTTCGAGATGAAATCCTTTGCAAAGAATGATACGGTTATAGGACAAACTTTCCGTAAAGGAGGATTTCCCTTGAAGAATACGCTCCCGCTTCTGCTTTCGACAAGCTTCGTACTGACCATCCTTGCCGGTTGCCAAGATCAACCGACACCTGAAGAACGATTAGATGCCTATATCAAATTATGGGAAAAACAAGATTACGATAAAATGTATGCTGATTATGCCAGCAAGGAAACTCAAAAAACATACGGTAAAAAAGAGTTTGTCGATCGGACAAAAAAATTAGCTGATTCTCTTGCCATTGAAAAGATCTCTGTCGAACGAATGAAAACCACAGAAAACGAAGAGAAGGAACAGACAAGTTTACCGGTGAAAATCTCTTTTGAGACACTGGCCGGACCGGTTTCCTATAAAAAGGACATCCCGTTAACGTTCGAGAAACAACAAGATACGGAAAACTGGTACATTGACTGGAATTCTTCGTTTGTTTTAAAGGATTTCAAGAAAGAGGATCAAGTCCAGTTGACGACGCTCGATGCCAAACGTGGTGATTTACTTGATGTCAAAAATCAGCCTCTCGCCACGACAGGCACCGGTTACCAAGTCGGTGCCGTTGCAGGTAAAGTCAAAGATCTTACTGCGCTTGCCAAACTGCTCGACCGTCCTGTCTCTGCAATCGAAGATGCACTCGGCGCCAGTTGGGTCAAGGACGGACAATTCGTTCCGCTGAAGACGTATACAGCAAACGACAAATCAAAAATCGACCGCCTCAAGCAACTCGACGGTATCAGCGTCAAGGAAACGGAAGTCCGGACATATCCGTTCGGGAAAGCGACTTCCCATTTGATCGGCTATACCGGTTCCGCAACAGCGGATGACATCAAACAATCAAAACAAACGATCCAAGCAGGCGAACAAGTCGGAAAACGCGGTCTCGAGCAGGTACTCGACGAAACATTACGCGGGAAGTCCGGTGCCCAAATCAACATCGTTAAGCCGGATAAAACAACGGTTACCGTCGCTGAGACGGAAGCAAAGGATGGACAGGATATCGAGCTGACGATCGACGGGAAGTTACAACAAACGACCTATGCGACGATGAACGATGATCCGGGGACTGCGACCGCGATTGATCCCCGGACCGGTGAGACCCGTGTCCTGCTAAGTTCTCCCGGATTCGATCCGTCGGAATTTACAACGGGTATTTCACAGGCCCGTCTCGATACGTTGACGAACGATCCCGATCAACCGCTGTTAAACCGGTTTACGAGTGCCTTTGCTCCCGGCTCGACCCAAAAACCGTTGACGGCAGCGGTCGGCTTAAAAAGTCAAACGCTCGATCCGGAAAAAGCGTATACGATTGACGGGTTAAAGACAAAAGTCGACGGGTTCAACGTCACACGGATTCACGAGACACCGGATCCGGTCAATCTCCATAATGCCTTGGTCTACTCGGATAATATCTACTTCGCCAAATCAACACTCGAACAAATCGGAACCAAAACGTTTACTTCCGGTCTTGAAGCACTCGGGTACGGAGAAAAAATTCCCTTCACTTATCCGATGCGGGCATCACAAATTTCAAACGACGGTTCGATTGCTTCCGACGGTCAGCTGATGGATACATCTTACGGACAAGGACAGATGCTGACAAACATCCTGCACCTTGCTTCGATGTACGAAATCTTCCTGACAGACGGGACAATTTATCGACCGACGTTGCTGGCCGAAGAAAAAACGAAGCAGGTTTGGAAAAAAGACGTGCTCGACGCAAAAGATGCTGCAATGATCCGCGACGATCTGTATGATGTCGTTCATGCGGGCTACTCCTTACCGGCTGATATTCCTGAAATTAAAGTTGCCGGCAAAACCGGCACAGCTGAACTAAAGAAGTCCGGTGAAGAAAACGGTCAGGAAAACGGCTTTTTCGTCGGCTATGACAATGACAAGAAAGATTTGCTCGTTGCGATCATGATTGAATCGGTCGAGAAGGAAGACCGGGGCAGCCCGTATGTATCGGGTCTTGTCGCAGACGTTTTAAAAAGTCATGCCAACAAATGAAAAGTGATACTACAGCAAACGAGGGTGCCGGAATGAAATCCGGTACCCTCGTTTTGTCATGCTCCTATTTTTACACCGTCACGTCCGGCAGGCGGGCTGCCATCAATTGTTCAATTGCCGTTTCATCCCCTTGCTGCAACAATTCGACGATTTTACTGCCAACGATGACACCAGCGACACTTGTACTGAGCTGACGGACGTGTTCCGGTGTACTGATCCCGAAGCCAGCCATGACCGGAACCGGACTCAGTTGCGCCACTTTCGCCAAATGCTGTTCAAGTGAATCCCCGAAGTTGGTTTGTCCCCCTGTCGTCCCGTTAACGGTCACGGCGTAAAGGAACCCTTCGCTGCGCGTCGCAAGTTTTTCAATTCGTTCAATCGGACTTGTCAGCGAGACCAGTTGAACGAGTGCGATGTCTGTTTTATTGCGTCCGGCAAAAAACTGATCGCTTTGTTCGAGTGGCAGATCGGGAATGATCAACCCGTCGACACCGACTTCACGGCACGTCGATAAAAAGGAATCAATACCGAAGCGGAAGATTGGATTCAAGTACGTCATGACGACGATTGGCACGCTAGTTGACTGACGCGCAATCCGGATCGCCTCAAGGACATCCTTCAAACTGATTTTCTCTGCCAGTGCCCGTAGTCCTGCTTCCTGAATGACCGGACCATCGGCAACCGGATCGGAAAACGGCACCCCGACTTCAATCGCCGTCGCACCGGATCGTTCAAGAAACGCTAAAATATCCGGCAGACGATCGATGCCTCCGTCTCCTCCCATGACATACGGGATAAACGCTTTTTCACCACGTGCATTAACTGTTCGGATTGCTTCTTCTAATCGCATCATGCTTCCCCCTTCAAGGCATTTCTGACGGTCATGACATCTTTATCGCCGCGTCCTGAAAGACAGATGACGACAACTTCTTCCGGTTGCATCCCTTTTGCGAGTTCCGTCGCCTGTGCGACGGCATGAGCCGACTCCAGTGCCGGAATGATGCCTTCTTTTTGACAGAGCAGTTGCAAGGCATCGAGTGCCTGTTGATCCGTTACTGCTTCGTACTGAACACGGCCGATGTCTTTTAGCAGGCTGTGTTCCGGTCCGACTCCCGGATAGTCCAGTCCGGCTGAAATCGAGTGTGCTTCCGTGACTTGACCATGCTCATCCTGTAAGAGATACATCATTGAGCCGTGCAGGACACCGACCTCACCTTTAGACATCGTGGCGGCATGTTTCTCCGTCTCGAGTCCGTTTCCGGCTGCTTCGATGCCGTACAATGCGACTTCTTCATCGTCGATAAACGGATGGAACATGCCAATTGCGTTGCTTCCGCCTCCGACACAGGCAACGATGGCTTCCGGTAACTTGCCTTCTTTTTCAAGAATCTGCGCCCGTGTTTCCTTACCGATGATCGCTTGGAAATCACGGACGATTTCCGGGAACGGGTGGGGGCCGAGGACCGATCCCATCAAGTAATGCGTATCGTCGACGTGTTTGACCCAGTAACGTAACGCTTCATTGACAGCATCTTTTAACGTCCGGCTTCCTTGCGTTACCGAAACGACTTTCGCGCCGAGCAACTCCATCCGGAAGACGTTTAATTCCTGGCGCCGGATGTCTTCTTCTCCCATAAAGATGACGCATTCGAGATCAAGTAGCGCACAGACGGTCGCCGTCGCGACACCGTGTTGTCCGGCACCGGTCTCGGCAACAATTTTCCGTTTTCCCATCCGTTCGGCGAGTAGTGCTTGCCCAATCGTATTGTTGATTTTATGGGCACCGGTATGGTTCAAATCTTCGCGTTTCAAGTAGATTTTTGCGCCGCCGATCGCCCGCGTCAAATGTTCCGCGTAATAAAGCGGTGTTTTTCGTCCGACATAATTTTCGAGTAAATCATTCATCCGTTCATGAAACGCCGGATCTTCCTTCACTTCGGCATAGGCTTGTTCGAGCTCAAGAACGGCCTGCATCAATGTTTCCGGAATGTAACGTCCTCCGTAGATTCCGTATTGTCCCAGTGCATCAGGTTGTGAATAACGTGTCATTTAAAAGTCTCCTTTACGGCATCATGAAATGCCTGCATTTTTTTCGTATCTTTTTGACCATTCGTTTCAATACCGCTTGAGACATCAACAGCAAACGGCTGATACCGTTCAATCACTTGTCCGACGTTATCTGCCTGCAGACCACCTGCGACGAACATCGGTTGATCGACCCGTAGATCGGTTGTCCAATCAAAGGTTTGACCGCTTCCCGCTTCCAGTGCATCAAATAACACATAATCGGCGTCCGGATGAACCGTAATCTGTGTTCCGGCTGCGAGCGCCTGAATGACCGGCACCCGCTTCTCCCGGTACAGCTCATCCGGGACCTGCCCGTGAAGCTGAATTAAATCCAATCCGACCTGCTCAATCGCTTCCTCGACTTCCTGTTTCGTCGGAGAGACGAAGACACCGACGACCTGGACCGTCTCCGGAATTTCTGCCCGAAGCCGTGCTGCTTCCGTCAATGTGACCTGCCGCTTGCTCGGAGCAAAGACGAATCCGATATAGTCCGCCCGTTCAACGGCGAAATGGACGTCTTCTTGCCGCTTCAGCCCACAGAACTTAATACGTGTCATGTTTCACTCCGTTGACGGCTTGAATGAAAGTTGCCGGATCTTCCGCCCGCATTAACGTTTCCCCGATTAAAATTCCATCTGCACCTGCCGCGTGAAGCATCTGCGCTTCAGCAACGGTCTTGATGCCGCTCTCACTGATATAGCGGACATCCGTTGATTTCGTTTTGAGTAACTCGATTGACGTGTCGAGACTGACTTCGAATTTCTTCAGGTTCCGGTTGTTGATGCCGATAATTTTCGCCTGCAACCGTTCCGCCCGTTCCAGCTCCGCCGCATCGTGCACTTCGACCAATACTTCGAGGCCACTCGCATAAGCATAGGCGTATAGATCGTGTAAGGTTTCGTCGTCAAGCGCCGCAACGATCAACAGAATCAAACTGGCACCATGAGCTTTCGCGAGATCAATCTGGATCCGGTCGATCATAAAGTCTTTACACAGCACCGGAACGTTGACTGCTTTCGTGACGGCCGCTAAATCTTCCATGCTTCCTTTAAAATACGTTTGATCGGTCAAGACCGAGATGACCGTTGCCCCACTTGCCGCATACCGTTTCGCCTGTTCAACAGGATCGACATGCAATGAAATATCACCCTTTGACGGTGAAGCCCGTTTGATTTCGCCGATGACGGACAAATCCGTCCCTCCAAGTGATTGATGAATCGACTGGTTGAGCTTCCGGGGTTCCGCCGCTCTGACCCCGTCGATTTTCAGACGGTCGACTTCCTGTCGTTTCGTCTCGATGATGCGGTCTAATATATTCATCCGATTGCCTCCTGTTGTTTCATCCGTTGTAAATAATGTAATTTTTCAAGTGCCCGACCGGAATCGATGCTTTCCGCCGACCGTTCGATTCCTTCGCGAATCGTCTCGACCCGCCCTTCCGCAAACAAAGCGATTCCGGCATTGAGTAAGACGGTATCCCGGTATGGACCCGCTTCCCCGCGGAGGACCCGCAAGAGGATTTCCGCATTTTCTGCAGCCGTACCGCCACGGATGGCTTCGAGTGGCGCGACCGCCAGTCCAACTTCTTCCGGGTGAAGACTGAACCGGATCAACTCGCCTTGATCGAGCAGCACCAATTGATTTGTTCCTGCGAGTGATGCTTCATCCATCCCACACGCTCCGTGTAAGACGATGGCACGTTTTCGTCCAAGCCGATGTAAGGTCAAGGCCATCGTCTCAAGCAAATCTTCCCGGTAAATTCCGAGTAACTGTGTTTTTAATGGTACCGGATTCGTTAGCGGTCCAATCAGATTAAAGATTGTCGGAATCCGTAAATCGCGGCGGACTTTCATGATCTGTTTGACACGCGGGTGCATCCGTTGGGCGAACAGAAACGCAATCCCGTTTGCTTCAAGCAACTTCGCAATGTCTTCTGCCGTCACATCGAGCGGGACACCGAGTGCTTCGAGTACATCGGCACTGCCCGTTTTGCTTGAGACACTCCGGTTTCCGTGTTTTGCTACTTTGGCTCCGGCACCGGCCAAAACAAATGCCGCTGTCGTACTGATGTTAAAGGATTGGGAACCGTCGCCGCCTGTTCCGCAGTTATCGATAAAATCCGTTCCTGTCACCGGAATGTCGAGTGCGACTTCCCGCATGATGGAAGCAAGACCGGCCAGTTCTTCCGCCGTTTCACCTTTGGCTTTCAGTGCAACGAGAAAAGCTGCAATTTCACTGTCTGTGACATCTGCCGCAAATAAGGCGCGGGCCGCCTGTTGCATTTCATCAAAGCGGAGATGATTGGCATTCGTCAATTTCGTCAATACGTCCTTCATTCCTGTCACTCCTTCGTCAGTTCGATAAATCGTTGAATCATTTGTTGTCCAAACGGGGTTCCGATCGATTCCGGGTGAAACTGAATCCCGTATGTCGGATGTGTGTGGTGTTCGAGTGCCATGATTGTTCCGTCATCGGTCACGGCGGTCACTTCCAGTACTTCCGGTAAGCTCGTCCGCTCGACGATCAAGGAATGGTAACGCATGACGTCGAGTTGTTCCGGAAGACCGGTAAACAATCGTCCGGTTTGCCGGATTGTTGATGTCTTTCCGTGCCGGATCTCATCCGCTTCGATGACACGGCCGCCAAATGCTTGACCGATTGCCTGGTGTCCGAGACAGACACCGAGTATCGGGATCTTTCCGGAGTATGTCTCAATCACGTCGAGGCAAATACCGGCATCACTCGGATGACCCGGTCCCGGCGATAAGATGATTCCAGCCGGATTCAAGTCGGCAATCGCGCTCACTTCAATCGCATCATTTCGGATGACTCGGATCTCATCGTAGACGGCTGCATATTGATACAGGTTATAGGTAAAAGAATCATAGTTGTCAATCAGTACAATCATTTCCAGACCTCCAGTAACGACTTCGCTTTATGCAACGTCTCTTCATACTCCAAGGTCGGATCAGAATCATAGACTATACCCGCTCCGGCCTGAACGTACGCTTTTCCGTGTTGGATGACCATCGTCCGGATGGCGAGCGCAAAATCAAGATTTCCGCTGACATCAAAATACCCGACCGCTCCGGCATAGACTTCCCGTTTTTTTGTCTCATATTGATTGATCAACTGCATCGCCCGAATCTTCGGGGCTCCCGAGACGGTACCTGCCGGCAGACAGGAAATCAATGCGTCCGCTCCTGTACGTCCTTCCGCAAGTCTTCCTTCGACGACGGAAACGAGATGCATGACATTTTTGAACCGTTCGATTTCCATTTCCCGCGAGACATGGATGGTACCGACCTGGCAGACTTGACCAAGATCATTTCGTCCTAAGTCAACGAGCATCCGGTGTTCAGCCTGTTCTTTCTCGTCGTTCAATAAATCATGCGCCAGTTGCGTGTCTTCCTGTTTCGTTTTTCCGCGGGGCCGTGTCCCGGCAATCGGATTTGTCGTGACATGACGACCTTTGACCTGGACCAGACTTTCCGGTGATGCACCAAGGACGATGACTTCTCCTAAATCAATGTAAAAGAGATACGGGCTCGGATTGTCCTGGCGCAGCTTCCGGTAAAAGTGGAACGGGTCGCCGGCGAATGTCGCATCGAGCCGTTGCGACAGGACCAGTTGGAACACATCTCCCTGACGAATATGTTGTTTCGCCTGTTCGACGAGTGATATAAAAGTTTCTTTTTCAATCTGCGGTTGATAGACGATGTTTTCAAGCGGGCGCTCGATCCGGGTCTGCTGACCGGTTTGTTCCAGTAAGGTTTTGCGGAGCTTCAGTTTCCGAATCATCTCCTGCCGGTCCGTCAGTCCACCGAGTGACGTATGAATTAAATGCACCCGGTGTTCCAGGTGGTCATATAAAATAATTTCGTCATAGACGGCAAGCAAGGCGTCCGGCAAATTGCGGTCACTGTCCGGTACCGCTCCGATGTTCTCATACGCCCGAATCGCATCATAGCCGACATAGCCGATTGCGCCGCTTAAGAACGGAAAGTCGGCATCGGTCGTCCCCCGTGTCACAGACTGTTGCAACAGCCGGACCGGATTCCCTGTCATCGTCACGGTTTCTTCCGTCTGAAGATGGTGCCGCGTCACTTGATTGCCTTCCGCCCGAAGCAATTCGACCGGATTGACGCCGATGATCGAGTAACGACCGTTACTGCCGCTCGCTGAGCTTTCAAGCAGACATTTCCGGTCTCCTTCCAGATTTAAAAAGATGGAGATTGGCGTCAATTCATCGCCGTTCATTTCGATTTGCTCGATTATCAATTGTTCTGTCTCGATCATCCTGTTCGCCTCCTGATATAAAAAAAGTCCTCCATACAGCAAATGCCGTATGGAGGACGATAGACTCGCGGTGCCACCTCACAATTGGAACGATACACGTTCCCACTCTTCCGATGCGTCTTGACGAGACATCGTAGCCTAAGATAACGGGGGCTTCCGTCACGACCTACTTACCGTTCAGTCATGCTCTCATGAGACCATTCATCAGACATCGCTGTACGGAAGTTCCACCTCTCTCCCGCTCTCTGGAACAACGATTTGTCTGACTACTTAACTCATTCATCGATTTACTTATTCACTTAAATACGAAAAGGGTTTCCCCATCCATTCATGTTAAACATGAAGGACGGGAAAACCCGCGGTACCACCTTCGTTGACTAGTACTAGTCCCCTCGAACGAACCGGTCACCCTGATTCGTCGTCCTTGATAACGGAAGGTACCCGTCAGAGCCTACTGTAAGTTCGGTCTGATGCTCAGAAGCCCATTCACCTGTTTCCCGATACTGATTCGCACCACCCATCAGCTCTCTTCAATCGTTTCATAGGTTACTTTTCTTCGTCATTGCGTCTATGTTCTTTAATTGTCCTTCATGTTACGTGGGAAACCGTTTTCTGTCAATAGATTTGTCTTAATCAATATAAAGACAGTTGATTCGGGTCGATTGACTCGAGTGCGTGTTTGACCGTCTGCAGGAACTGACCGGCAACGAGTCCGTCGAGTACCCGGTGGTCAATCGACATACAAAGGTTGACCATATCGCGTGCTGCGAACATGCCGTTCACCCAAACCGGACGTTTGACGATTGATTCGACCGACAAAATCGCCGCTTGCGGGAAGTTCAGAATCGGTGCTGACTGAATCGAACCAAATGATCCGGTATTGTTGACCGTAAACGTTCCGCCCTGCATCTCGCTTGACGACAGTCGTCCGGATTGCGCCCGTTTGCCGAAATCATCGATTGCCCGCGCCAGTCCTTTAATGCTGAGTTCATCCGCATTTTTGACGACCGGTACGAACAAGGCTTCTTGCGTCGCGACCGCGAGGGACAAGTTGATTGCTTTTTTCTGGATGATCTTGTCGCCCGCCCACGTCGAGTTCATGATTGGATGTTTCTTTAATGCTTCAACGGTTGCTTTCATGAAGAACGGGAGGAATGTCAATTTGACCCCTTCTTGTTTAAAGAATGCCTCTTTGTGACGATTCCGGGCTTCGACCAGGTTCGTCACGTCAACTTCAATCATCAACCAGGCATGCGGTGCTTCCTGTTTTGAGCGGACCATGTTCGTTGCGATTGCTTGGCGGACACCGGCCGTCGGAATTTCGATGTCTCCGGCTTCTGTCGTGCTCGTCATCGGTTTAGCCGCTTGCGGTCGCACTGCTTGCGGTTGTTCATGTCGTTCCGGTCGTGCTTCCGGTTTTGGTGCCGGCACCGACTCAATCGTCGGCGCTTCGACCGTATCCGGTTGCGCGATTTGTCCGGTTTCGACGATTTTGAGCAGGTCTTTCCGGGTAATCCGACCACCTGCCCCCGTTCCCGAAACCTGCTCCAAATCAATCCCGTGCTCGGCAGACAATTTAAGAACGGCCGGTGAATAACGTTTCTTCATCGATTGATCACTTGAGACCGTTGTTTCTTCGATTGCTGGAACGGCTTCTTCCGTTGCTGCGACTTGTGTTGATCCGCCGCTGACCTGCAAGGTTATGATCGCTTCCCCAACTTGCAACGTGTCCCCTTCTTCTGCCAACAGTTGATCGATGACACCGTCGAAGGACGATGGGACTTCTGCTGTCACTTTATCGGTGATGACTTCCGCGATCGGATCATACTTCTTGACTGTATCACCCGGTTTGACGAGCCAAAGGGAAATCGTCCCTTCCGTTACACTCTCACCAAGTTGTGGCATCGTTAATGTTTCAGTTTTCATTGACGTTTCCCCCTTAGTACGCGTGTAGCGTCCGGATTTTATCTTCGATTTTTTCGCTCGAGACGTTAAAGAATTTCTCCATCGTCGGCGCGTATGGCATCGCCGGGACATCCGGACCGCACAGTCGTTCGATTGGTGCGTCGAGATCAAATAACGCTTCTTCCGCAATAATCGCCGACACTTCACTCATGACACTGCCTTCTTTGTTATCTTCTGTCACGAGCAAGACTTTTCCGGTTTTCCGGGCTGCCTCGACGACTGCTTCCCGGTCAATCGGATAAACGGTCCGTAAATCAAGAATATGAACATCGATGCCGTCTTTCTCAAGACGTGCCGCTGCGTCAAGGGCGAATTGAACACAAAGACCGTACGTGATCACCGTCAAATCTTCGCCTTCCCGTTTGACATCAGCTTTGCCGATTTCAACGATATAATCCTCTTCCGGTACTTCACCTTTCAGGAGACGGTATCCGCGCTTATGTTCAAAGAACAACACCGGATCATTCGAACGGATTGCTGCCTTCAGCAGTCCTTTAGCATCGTACGGATTCGACGGAATGACGATTTTTAAGCCCGGTGTCGAATTGAACATCGCTTCGACGGATTGTGAGTGGTAAAGTGCGCCGTGAATTCCGCCGCCGAACGGTGCCCGGATGACGATCGGGCACGACCAGTCATTGTTCGAACGGTAACGGATTTTCGCCGCTTCACTGACGATCTGGTTGACGGCCGGCATGATGAAATCAGCAAACTGCATTTCAGCAATCGGTCGCATCCCGTACATCGCAGCCCCTATTCCGACACCGGCGATTGCACTCTCAGCGAGCGGTGCGTCGATGACACGTGCTTCCCCGAACTGTTCAAGTAATCCTTGTGTCGCCCGGAAAACGCCACCGCGGACGCCAACGTCTTCTCCGAGGACGAAGACCGATTCGTCGCGTTCCATCTCTTCTTTAATTGCGCTGTTGATTGCTTCGATTAAACTTAATGTCGTCATTTCGTTTCCCCCTCATCGTACACGTAACGGAGTGTGTTTTCAGCTGTATCATAGGCTGCTGCTTCCGCATAAGCCGTCGCTTCGTCTACTTCCTGCTCAAGTTTCGCTTCGATGTCTTGTGCCGTTTCTTCCGTTAAGACACCCATCTGAATTAATTTTTCACGGAACAATTTAACTCCGTCACGTGTTTTCAGTTCAGCCAGTTCTTCTGCCGAACGATACGATTTATCGTCATCATCCGATGAATGGGGAACAAGCCGTTCAACTTCGACTTCAATCAACGTCGGACCATCACCGCGGAGACCACGCTCACGCGCTTCTTTGACCGCTTTATAGACCGCAAGCGGGTCAATTCCGTCAATCGTCACACCCGGCATCCCGTATCCGATCGCCCGGTCGGCGACGTGTTTCGCCGATAATTGTTTCGAAAGCGGCGTTGAAATCGCATATTTATTGTTTTCACAAAACAGGATGACCGGTAATTTATGAATGCCGGCAAAGTTCGCCCCTTCATGGAAGTCGCCCTGGTTCGATGAACCTTCGCCGAATGAAACGTACGCGACAAGCGGCTCTTGACGCATCTTTGCAGCGAGGGCAATCCCGACGGCATGCGGAACTTGCGTCGTCACCGGGCTAGATCCCGTGACGATGTTTAAAGCACGCGAACCGTAATGACCCGGCATTTGCCGTCCGCCGGAGTTCGGATCTTCCGCTTTTGCGAAAGCGGACAACATGATGTCACGTGACGTCTGACCGAAATGCAACACGACGCCGAGATCGCGGTAGTACGGCAAGATATAGTCCGTCCCTTTTTCAAGCGCGTAAGCGGCGCCGACTTGGGCCGCTTCCTGCCCTTGACAGGAAACGAGGAACGGGATTTTTCCAGCCCGGTTCAATTTCCACATCCGTTCGTCAATCTTGCGCGCCCGGACCATCGTTTCGAACATTTGAATCGCATCTTGCTCCGTCAAACCCAGTTCGACGAGTTCTTTGAATTCTATTTTTTCCATCTGTTTTTCCTCCTTAGGCGTGAACCGCTAATCCGTCAACTGCGAGTGCTGCTTCACCGAATGCTTCTGAAAGTGCAGGGTGTGGGTGGACGAGTTGTCCGACTTCCCATGCCGTTGCATTCAGGACAAGGGCAAGACCGCCTTCACTGATTAATTCAGTTGCTTTTGGTCCAACGATATGGACGCCGACCAAATCATCTGTTTTCGCATCGGAAACGAGTTTAATAAATCCTGCCGCTTCCCCTTCAATCCGGGCTTTTCCGAGACCGTTAAAAGAGAACATCCCCGTTTTGACGTCCAGTCCCGCTGCGACAGCCTCAGCTTCCGTCAAGCCGACCGAGGCTGCTTCCGGCACACTGTAAATACAACGTGGAACAAACGCATAGTTCAGTGGTGTCGTCGAACCGTTGACAATCGTCTCGACCGCTTTTGCACCTTCTGCCGATGCGACATGAGCGAGTTGCAGACGTCCGATGACATCACCAATCGCAAAGATGTGATTATCCTTCGTCCGGAACTCATCATCCACCTGGATGAAGCCGTTCTCAACAACGATGTTCGTATTTTCAAGTCCGATGCCCTCGACATTCGCCATCCGACCGATCGCGACCAACAACTTATCTGCCGCAAGCGTCGTTTTGTCGCCGTTACGGTCGACATCAATCGTCACGCCGGACTCGGTTAACTGGAAACTGTCACTTTGTGCTGCAGCACTCGTCATGATTTTGACGCCGCGCTTTTTGAGCTGACGGGCTACTTCCCGGCTGACAGCTTGATCTTCTGTCGGTAAAATCCGGTCGCTGAACTCGACGACCGTGACCTCTACGTCAAAGTCCGTCAACATCGACGCCCATTCAATCCCGATGACACCCCCACCGATAATGACGATCGATTTTGGTAAGGCGTTCATGTCGAGCGCCTCATCCGAACTAAGCACGTACTCGGAATCAAAGGCCAGACCGTTCAATGGACGTGGACGCGAGCCTGTCGCGACAATCAATTGACGCGGTAAGATCAACTCGCCGTCGCCCTCTTCCGGCTCGACGCTGATTGTTCCCGGCATTGGTGAAAAGATGCTTGGTCCAAGAATCGAACCGCGGCCGTGAAAGACTTCGATTTTTCCTTTTTTCATCAGATGCTGGATGCCGGATTCGAGACCATCGATGATCTCTTGTTTCCGTTGTTTGACCTGTTCGAACCGTAAAAACGATTCCGGTACGTCGACGCCGTATGTAGCGGCGTGTTTTACTGTCTGATAGACGGCTGCCGACTTTAAAAATGCTTTGGACGGGATACATCCACGATGCAGACAGGTTCCCCCGAGTTTTCCTTGTTCTACGATTGCTACCGTTTTCCCGGCTTGTGCAGCACGAATCGCTGCGACATATCCACCGGGTCCACCACCTAGGACAACGACGTCGAATTCTCTAGCCATGTTAGTTCGCCTCCATATTCCTTCACTTGTTCCTCTTGACGCAGTACACGTAAAACGCCTTCTGCGAGCGCACGTAACTCATCTTCACCCGGTATCCGGATGACAGATCCGATGTGTGCGATCCGTTCTTCAATCGCTTTTGTTAACCGGTCACTGTATGCGAGTCCGCCCGTTAAAATGACAGCATCGACTTGACCATATAAAACAGCACTTTGGGCCGCGATCTCTTTTGCAACTCGGTAGGCCATCGCCTCATACAGCAGAGCGGCTTTTTCATCGCCGTCGTCAATCCGACGTTCGATTTCGACCGCATCATACGTGCCTAAGTGCGCGACAAGTCCGCCTGACCCAACGACCAGACGCTTCATTTCCTCGAGTTTATACTTGGTACTATAACATAGTTCTACTAGTTGACCAACAGGCAGGGACCCGCTTCGTTCCGGTGAAAAAGCACCTTCTCCGTCAAGTCCATTGTTCACGTCAATCACACGTCCGTTCAGATGAGCACCGACTGTGATTCCGCCACCCATATGGGCTACAATCAGCCGTAACTGCTCGTATGGTGTGCCAATCTCTTTCGCATACCGTTTCGCGACTGCTTTTTGATTCAAGGCATGGAAAATACTTTTCCGTTCGAGTTCAGGTAAGCCTGTAAGGCGGGCAATCGGTTCCAGTTCATCTACGACGACCGGGTCGACGATGAAGGCGGGAATCGAGAGCATTTGACCAATCTCATCCGCAAGCAGTCCGCCAAGATTCGAAGCATGAACGCCAAACGTTCCGCTTAACAAATCATCACGCATTTCTTGATTGACCCGGTATGTCCCGCTGACGAGTGGACGAAGCAGACCACCACGACCGACGATAGCCGTAAGCGCTTTCAATTCAATTCGTTCTTGTGCCAACACATCAAGGACGACTTGTCGTCTGATCTTCAGCTGATCTGAAAGCGGTCCTCCGACCGCTTCAGCTGAATGGCGCAACGTTTTTGTAAACACTTGCTCTGTCCCATCAAAGATTCCGATTTTCGTTGAGGTTGACCCCGGATTGATGGTTAAAATACGTTCGCTCATTGAAATCCTCCTCTGATTTAACCGCGTGATCCCAGAATGTTTTTATCGCGACGTAAAAACTGGCTGCGGGCACTGCCCATTGTCGCAATCCGTTCTTCCGCCATTTTTTCCGCTGCCCGGTAAGTCGGCAGATGATCACGTTTTGCAATCTCGATGACTTTCGCTACTGCATCATAGACCAGTTCCACTTTTTTCATCGCACGTTCCCGGTTATACCCGTCGAGTTCGTCCGCCACATTGATGACGCCGCCTGCGTTGATGACGAAGTCTGGTGTATAGAGAATACCGCGTTCCTGAAGCATGTCCCCATGACGGTCTTCTTTAAGTTGGTTGTTCGCGGCACCGGCAATGATCTTGACTTTTAGTTGTGGAATCGTCTCATCATTTAATGTCGCACCCAGGGCACACGGTGCAAAGATATCAGCATCGACACTATAAATTTCATCCGGTCCGACGACCAAAGCACCAAACGCTTCTTCCGCACGGCGTAACGCATCTTGATTGATATCCGTGACAATCAATTTTGCGCCTTCTTCGTGCAGATGACGGCATAAGTTAAAGGCAACGTTACCAACGCCTTGAATCGCGATTGTTTTTCCGCCGAGTGAATCTGTACCGTACACTTCTTTGGCTGCAGCTTTCATCCCGCGGTAAACACCGTACGCCGTGACAGGTGACGGATTACCACTTGATCCGAATGCCGGGCTGACGCCTGTTACGAAGTCCGTTTCCATATGAATGTAATCCATATCGGCTACTGTCGTATTGACGTCTTCCGCTGTGATGTAACGTCCGTTTAACGACTGTACGTAACGACCGAATGCACGGAACAACGCTTCTGATTTTTGAGTCTTCGCATCACCGATGATCACGGCTTTCCCGCCACCAAGGTTAAGACCGGCTGCGGCATTTTTATATGTCATGCCTTTTGCCAATCGTAACGCATCAATCAAGGCTTCCTCATCCGACGCATAGTTCCACATCCGGAGTCCGCCGAGTGCCGGTCCGAGTGTCGTATCATGAATCGCGATGATGGCTTTTAACCCTGAGACTTTATCGTGACAAAAAACGACCTGTTCGTAATCTTCCATTGCCATTGTTTCAAAAATACTGAATCGTGCTTCTACGTTTGTTTCAACCATCGTTAGTTCCCCCTTAGATTGTTTGCTTGATTTTTTTGGTAGGCTGCGCATTAAGTAAAGCAAAGGCCAATGAATACAGTTTCGCTTCCGCCGTATCGGCCCGACTCGTCAAGACGACCGGTGCTTTAGCTCCGACCAAGATAGCGGCGACCGAAGCGTGCGCAAAATACATCAGTGATTTATAAATCACGTTTCCGACCTCAATTTGCGGAACGACGAGTAGATCGGCTGCCCCCGCAACGTCTCCTGTCAATCCCTTTTGTTTCGCCGCTTCTAAATTGACAGCATTATCGAGAGCGAGTGGACCGTCAACAAGGCAATCCTTGATTTGTCCGCGTCGATTCATTTGTGTCAGTAAGGCAGCATCAATCGTTGCCGGCATCGTCGGATTAACGACTTCGACAGCCGCTAACACCGCCACTTTCGGCAAGGAGTATCCGACTGCCCGAAGTGCGGTCACTCCGTTTTCAATGATGTGGACTTTATCTTCCAGTGTCGGTGCGATATGAATCGCAGCATCGGTCAATCCGATGGCTGTCTCCCGTCCCGGTACTTCAAACAACGCAACATGGGACAACACATTTCCTGACCGTAAACCCGTTTCCTTATTTAAGACGGCTTTCATGAACGTTGCCGTCGGAACGAGTCCTTTCATCAAGACATCCGCATCCCCTTTGCGGACGGCATAAGCGGCACGCTCGGCTGCTTCTTGTGCCGTGGCCGTATGCGTGATGACGAATTGCGCCTCACTCAGCTGCCGATCATGGATCATTTTTTGAATACGTGTCGCATCCCCAAACAAATGAAAACGGGCTAAATCGTTCTCAATTGCCAACGCCACCGCATCCATTACTTCTTCATCATCTGCTGATGCAATCGCAACGACTGCATCTTCAAGATCTGCTGCCTGCTGAACCATCTGTTCAAACCTCAAGCCATTTCCCCCCTTACCTGTCATTCTCTTTATTTAATAGCAATTTTCATGCCAATTTTAAAACGACGATATACCAACATTCACTCCTTTATTTTTGCATGGAATTGCATTTATTTGCAATATGTTGCATGCAATAAACTGCAAATCAACACCGGATATTAAACCGCTCCACTTTGTAATAAAGAGCTCGTAAAGAGATGCCTAATTGTTTAGCCGCTTCAGTCTTGTTTCCATTTACAACATCAAGCGCCTCCCGAATCAATTGTTCTTCCACGTGCGACATCTCATCCGACAGGTGTTTGATTTCTTTTTTCGGACGTTCCGATCGTTTAGGTGGCGTCGAAACTACCAGTTGCAAATGACCTTTTCGTAAGACCTGCTCCGTTTTATCCGTAAAAATCAGTGCACGTCCGATGACATTTTCGAGTTCACGGACGTTTCCTTTCCACGTCTGTTTTCGAATGGCATCCAAAGCGTCTTCGGAAACCCGTTCGACGGATCGTCCGTAACTTTGATTTAATTTACGCAACAGATGTGTCGTCAATGGCGCAAGATCGTCAGGTCGTTCACGGAGAGCCGGAATATGAATCGGTAACCGGTTGATGCGGTAATATAAATCTTCCCGGAATTCCCCGGTGATGATTTTTTGCTCGAGATTGGCATTCGTCGCTGCAATGATTCGGACATCGACCGGGACCGCTTTAGCTCCGCCGACTCGAACGACTTCATTTTCTTGCAACACCCGTAATAACTTCGCCTGGACATCAAGCGGCAGTTCACCAATCTCATCTAAAAACAGAGAGCCGCCATGCGCTTCTTCGAAATACCCTCGTTTCCCGCCACGACGGGCTCCCGAGAACGCTCCGTCTTCATAACCAAACAACTCGCTTTCAAGCAGGCTCGGTGCAATCGCTGCACAATTGACCCGGACGAATTGTTCATACCGACGATCACTTGCAGCATGAATCGCATGTGCAAACAATTCCTTTCCGGTACCGGATTCTCCCCGGATTAAGACATTGACCGGCATCGTCGCTGCAAGCTTCGCCTGATCGACGACAAAACGCATCGATTCACTTTCGGCGATGATGTCATCAAATGTGTATTTCGCTTCAAGCGTCCGGATTTTTTGTTTGGCAGCTTTCAGTTCTTTCGTTAATGCCTTCATTTCCGAGATATCCCGAATGACACCAACGGATCCCCGTACTTGACCATCAACGACGACAGGAGCTGCATTCACGATAATATCCCGTCTGTCTTGACCAATCTTCATCCGGGCATCGCGGACACTTTCCCCCGTTTCGAGTACCCGTAAATGGACAGATTCCTGCATCCCGATATCAGCACTTGCCGGTTTACCGATGACGTCATCCTCTGTATAACCGGTCATTCGCGTATATGCCGGATTGATCAGCATCGTCTCACCCGCCTGATCAGCGACTGAAATCGCTTCGCTCGTACAATGAATGATCGCTTCGAGCATCCGCTCCTTTTCTGCCAGCCGTTCCAGTAACACACGAACGAATTCTCCCGGTAAAACGGCGGCGTCCGGAAAATAATGAATCAATTGTTTAAGCACACCGTGTTCTCCGGTCGCGTCAATAATAAAATCAATGGCTGTTCCCTGAAAAGCCGCCCAAGTTTTTTCTACCCGGATTTGTCCCCGTTTTGCGAGTTGAACGCCTGTCGCGTGTTCGTCTGGATCGACGACCCCGATAACCGTCAACAAAGGCGAACGTTGAAAAGCATGTAATACTTCTGTTCCACCGCGCCCCGCACCAACAATCAAGAGATGATGCATTCTGATTCCCCCTTTGAAACTGCTTACATCTTTATCCTACCTGTATTAAAACAGGAGGGCAAATCGAATTCGCAGTCATCTGGATTTTCTGATACAATACGCTTGGAAAGGGGTCACAATCATGCGAATCATCGGTCTATTATCTTTATTCATCCCGGGCATCATCGGTGCCATTGGCATCAAGTTGATGCGGGACAGTGTTTTCTTAAAAGCTCAGTTCCCCTTCCGGTATCTAGGGGATTCTGCCTATGTATATGTTTTACAAGGGTTCACCGGTTTAGCGTTAGCTATTGGTGGCATCGGTTTCGTCGCAGGTTATGTTTTTTACCGCGATCGTAAACGTGGCAAAGTATCGGATCGTTATCAAAAAAAATAAGCACACAAAAAGGTCCCCATCTCTTGAACTCATTTCAAGCGCGGGACCTTTTATTCATATAAAGTTGGTTTCACTTACGGATGAACTCCTCTCATAGTAGAACTATTCGTGTACTTCAAAACCATAGGTTGTCCTCTTAATGAAGAGGTTGAAAGAAATCAGATTTGGCTATCGGGCGATCGATAGAAAGATATAGCTACTCCATCATCTGACTTTACTTGGACCTAGGTGAAGCATAATGTCATCCGCTTAACGCAGTCGATCATTCGGTTGCTAACATTCACTGCTAGACAACACTCCTTTTCACGAACTGTACTTGTTACGGGTCTTGCTTGGTCTTGCTTGGTCTTGCTTGGTCTTGCTTGGTCTTGCTTGGTCTTGCTTGGTCTTGCTTGGTCTTGCTTGGTCTTGCTTGGTCTTGCTTGGTCTTGCTTGGTCTTGCTTGGTCTTGCTTGGTCTTGCTTGGTCTTGCTTGGTCTTGCTTGGTCTTGCTTTGGACGTTTATTTTACGTTACCCTCCACTTTTTCCTTGCTTCGAAATCGTGAAGTTTCATACCTGTTTGAAATAAATCTTCCAAAAAAGATATGAAATGCCTTGGTAAAAACTCTACCAAGAGAATGTCGTCCATCATTCTTGAGCCGTTTACAGGTGGCGACCTGAGATGAAATGTGTTGAACGGTTTTCCGGGAACCAATTCGACTCGACGTTCATCTGACGTCTTTCCAAATCATTTGGTACCTTTATTATAACAAACATTTCAGTTTATGCAACGTTTATTTAATGAATATTTAGTTTTTATTTATCTAGTAAAAAAAATCAGGTTTGTACGGATACGTTCATCCGCACAAACCTGATTTTTCTCTGTTCAAGATCCATTCATATGGTTTGACACATAAGAAATGAACTCGGAATTTTTTGGACTTTTCTGTTGTTCAATCCGTCCGTTGAATAAGGTATGTTCACTCATACCTTCTTTCCAGGCCGACTTAATCGCATGACGCATCGCCCGTTCGACACGAGAAGAAGTTGTTTCATGTTTTTTAGCAATCATCGGGTATAACTCTTTTGTGATCAACCCCAATAAATCTTCTCGTTCGAGTACCATCAAGACGGCATCTTTTAAGTACGTGAACCCTTTGATATGCGGAGCGATCCCAATTTCCCGTAGCGTGGTTCCGACTTTCGTTTCAACCGGTTCTGCTTGGTTCGTCTGAACACCGTGAACGACCAGGCGGATTTTATTGACGAGTTGATCCAGACTAAACGGTTTTAATAAAAAGTAGGCAGCGCCCAGTGAAACCGCTTGTTGCGATACTTCATCTTTTCCGAACGCACTTAACATGATGACAGCCGGACTGTTCTTTTGATTCATCAATGCTTCCAAGACACCTAACCCGTCGAGATGAGGCATGATGATATCTAATAACAGGACGTCCGTCTCGACATGTTCCAATTTCTCGAGGCAACTCTCGCCATTATAGGCGACACATACCACTTCCATGTCTTCTTGGGCAGATAGATGTTGCCGAATCAATTCGACCATCTCACGGTTATCATCTGCAATCCCCACTCTAATCAATTGTTACACCCCATTTTTAAGCGATTCCTTCATATGCATTGCCTGTTCCATCAGTTCTTCCGCATGACGCAACGTCAAATCCGTCATATGTGTACCGGAAATCATCCGTCCCAGTTCATTTCCGCGCTCCGAATCCGTCAGAACGTTGACCTGTGTCGTCGTCCGGTCCGTCTCTTCGATTTTCCGGATATACAGATGTTGATCCGCAATGGAAGCGACTTGAGGCAAGTGAGTGATACACAACACTTGACTGTCGATCGACAGACGATAAATCTTTTCCGCCATCGCTTGGGCGACACGTCCTGATACGCCTGTATCCACCTCATCAAAAATGATGGATGCTACACCGACTGAACGTGAGAAAATCGATTTCAGACCAAGCATGATACGTGACAATTCGCCGCCTGAAGCAACTTTTCCAAGTGATTTAAACGGTTCTCCAGCATTCGTCATGATATAGAACTCAACGAAATCGATTCCGTTTCTACGTAAAGTCGGTACCTTTCCGTCCTGTAGGAAACGAATTTCAAACCGGGCTTTTTCCATATACAACTGACGCAGCTCGAGATGAATCGCCTCACCTAAAAGATGAGCTTCTTTTCTCCGGACTTGGGACAACTCGCCACCGATCTCGAACAGTTCCGTTTCCAACTGTTCCACTTCTGTTTTCAGTTTCTCAATCCGCTCATCCCGGTTTGTCATCGCATCCAGTTCCACACCGATTTTTTTCCCGTAGGCGATGACTTCTTCAATCGTCGCCCCGTATTTCCGTTTCAACTGTTGGAATACGGATAGACGGAGTTCGATTTCATCAAGCCGATTCGAATCAAACTCTAATGTCTCCAGTTGATCACGGACCGCATACCCGACTTCCTCCATCGCATAAAATGCATTCGCCAGGGTATCACTTTGACCTGAAAACTCGTCATCGATACTTGAAGCCTGCTGCAATTCACGCATCGCGTCTCCTACGGAATCGATACCGCGTCGTTCATCATGCAACGCATCGTAAGCCGCACTGAGAGAAGCATGAAGCTTTTCGAAGTTCGCTAACCGGTTTCGTTCGCTCAACAACTCTTCTTCTTCTCCTTTTCGGAGTTTCGCACTATCGATTTCTTCCGTTTGAAAGGACAGCAAATCGATGCGTTGCGCTAATTCCTGCTCGCTTTGCGCCAACGCTTGTAAGGCATCGCGTTTTTCTTCATACTGCTGAAAACGTTCTTGATACCGTTCGAGAATCGGAGCAATCGTCGCATGTCCGAAATCATCCAAAATCGTTTGATGATACGTACTTTCCATCAAATGTTGATGTTCGTGCTGACCATGCAGATCGACAAGTGCCCGTCCGAATTCCCGCAAAATCGTCAACGTGACTAATTTATGATTGACGCGACAGACACTTTTTCCGGAAGCAAACAAATCACGTCGTAAAATAATCATGCCGTCTTCCATGTCGATCCCGTACTCTTCGGCTAACGAATACGCCATATGACCGTCTTCAATCATGAAAAGACCCTCTAATTCAGCCTTGTCCTCACCGTACCGAACAAATTCAGCAGACCCGCGACCACCGATCAGTAATCCAATCGCATCCAGCACGATCGATTTGCCGGCTCCTGTCTCTCCGGTCAAGACCGTCATACCTTTTTTAAAATCAATCTGTAGCTGGTCAATGATTGCAAATTGTTTTATCGATAGTTCAGCTAACATCTTGTCAACTCCTTACAACATTCCTAAAATACGTTCAGTCACTTCCGTTGCTGCTTCTTCGTTTCGCGTAATCATCAGTATCGTATCGTCTCCGCAGACCGTACCGAGCAACTCCGGCCAGTTTAAATGATCAAAGAGGACACCTAATGCGTTGGCATTCCCCGGTAAGACATGCATGACAATCAAATTTTGAGCAGAATCAATCGAGATGAAGCTATCTCCGAGTAACCGGCGTAACTTTCCAAGTGGATTGAACCGCTGATCGGCAGGTAAACTGTATTTATATCGTCCATCATTTAACGGTACTTTTACGAGATGGAGTTCTTTAATGTCCCGAGAGACGGTAGCCTGCGTTACTTTATACCCTGCATTTCGAAGTTCCTCGACCAACTCATCTTGTGTTTCGATTTCTGACTGCGTAATGATTTCCCGAATCTTGATTAACCGTTGCCCCTTTGTCATCCTTGCACCTCACAGTTTTTCTTCACTGATACTATTGTAATCCAATAATTCGATAAAAGTCCATGCTTGCCCTATTCATTCCTGACAAATCAAAAACAGACTCCATCATCTTTGACGGAGTCTGTTCAAAAATCAATTGGACTTATAGCGCGGCATGTGCCAGGTGGACGGTTTCAAGTGGATCAACCGACTCTTCCATTCCCGGTGTCTTGAGCTCGGCGTGCAAGAGAAACTCAATGTTGCCTTCACCACCGGTAATCGGTGAGAAATCTAATTGTTTGACATAAAATCCTTCGCGAACGAAGAAATCCACCATCTCTTTGAGTACCCGTTCATGAATCCGTTCATCCCGAACGATTCCTTTTTTACCGACATCATCCCGTCCTGCTTCAAACTGCGGTTTGACGAGCGCGATGACATCCCCACCCTGAGCTAGAATGGCTTTTAAGGGCGGAAGAATTAATCGGAGCGAAATGAAGGAGACATCAATCGTCGCAAAGCTTGGCTGAATCGAAAACATGTCTGGCGTCGCATGACGGAAATTTGTTTTCTCCATCGCCGTCACACGATCGTCCGACCGTAACTTCCAATCCAGTTGATTTGACCCGACATCCAGCGCATACATATGTGCAGCTCCGTTTTGTAAGGCACAATCCGTGAAACCGCCTGTTGAAGAGCCGATATCAAGACCAATCCGTCCGGATACATCGATATCGAATACAGCAAGTGCTTTCTCCATCTTATATCCGCCACGACCGACATATGGCATGACTTGACCTTTAACCGTCAAATCGATGTCTGATTTCACTTTTTCACCGGCTTTTTCGAGTCGTTCCGTTCCACTGAATACAAGACCTGCCATGATGGTCCGTTTTGCTTTTTCACGTGTTTCACATAAACCGCGCTCGACGAGTAAAACGTCGAGGCGGATTTTTTTTACAGTTTCCATGAATCGTTACACACTCTGTTTCTTTCCTTGATTGACAAACGAACGAACTTCTTCCGCAATTTGTCCAGGCAATAATCCGATTTCTTCTAACAATTCGTTGACGCCGCCGTGTTCGATATACCAGTCCGGAATACCAAATCGTTTGACGCGCGGGAAAGCTTCCTGTTCATTGGCATGTTCGAGAACAGCTGAACCGAATCCGCCTTTAAGCACCGCTTCTTCAAGCGTCACGAGTGGAATGCCTTCTGCATATAAAGCCGTCAACATTTTTTCGTCCAGTGGTTTAATCGTCCGGGCATTGATGACCCGTACTGATAACTCTCCTTCAAGAAGTTCCGCGATTTTCAGGGCGTCTTGCACTTGTGGACCAAACGCCATGATGGCGACATCCGTTCCTTCACGCTCCACGTCCCATGTATCAAGCGAAATCTCATGAAGTGTCTCATCCATCGGCACACCGATTCCTTCTCCACGCGGGAAACGGACAGCAATCGGTCCTTCGTGTTTAACAGCCGAATAAAGAAGGTGTTGCAGTTCATTCTCATCCTTCGCCATGACAATCCGAATATTCGGCACGTGGCGCATAAAGGCGATATCAAAGACACCTTGGTGTGTCTCGCCATCAGCACCTACGAGACCAGAACGGTCAATCGTAAACGTAACATCGAGGTTCTGACGTGCAACGTCATGAACGAGCTGGTCGTATGCGCGCTGGAAGAATGTCGAGTAAATCGAGACGACCGGTTTCATTCCTTGTGTTGCCTGACCGGCAGCGAACGTGACGGCATGTTGTTCCGCGATACCGACATCAAACATCCGCTCCGGGAATTCTTTCTCAAAACAATCGAGTTTTGATCCGACGCTCATGGCCGGCGTGATCAGTGTCAATTTGTCGTCCTCACGGGCCATCTTCGTCAATGTATCTGCTACTGTAAACGAATAGCTTGGTGCTTTTGATTTCCCTTTAATGACTTCACCCGACTCAATCTTGTACGGTCCAAGGCCGTGCCATGTGCCGATGCCGTCGTATTCAGCAGGACGGTATCCTTTTCCTTTTTTCGTGATGACATGAAGCAGGACAGGTCCTTCTTCTTTCTTCACGTAGTTCAGCTGTTCAATTAAATCGTTCAGATCATGACCATCGACCGGTCCGTAATAATTGAAACCGAGTTCTTCAAAGAACATGCCGGGAACAAGTGCCCCTTTGACAGCTTCCTTGATTTTCTCTCCGCCTTTTTCTAGCTTCCCGCCGATCAAAGGAATTTTTTTAATCAACGTTTCCAGTTCATCTTGCGCATAACGGACTTTGCGGGAAGAACGGATTCTTCCTAACATTTGGTGCATTGCTCCGACATTCGGTGCAATGGACATCTCGTTGTCGTTTAAGATGACGATGACGTTTTGTTGTTCGGCTCCGATATGGTTTAAGGCTTCAAGTGCCATTCCGCCTGTCAACGCACCATCTCCGATGATAGCAATTGCCCGGTCATCGTTTCCTTTTAACTCATTCGACACAGCAATCCCCATCGCTGCCGAAAGTGAAGTCGAGCTGTGTCCGGTTTCCCAGACATCATGGATACTCTCATTGCGTTTCGGGAACCCGCACAACCCTTTGTGTTGACGTAACGTATCAAACTGACCTGCCCGTCCTGTCAGAATTTTATGCACGTACGCTTGGTGTCCGACATCCCAGACGAATTTATCGTTTGGACTGTCAAATTCACGGTGAAGCGCTAACGTCAGTTCAACGACACCTAAATTCGGTGCTAGATGTCCACCTGTTGTTGCTAGTTCTTCAATCAAAAAGCGTCGGATGTCGCCTGCGAACAGTTCTAATTCCGAGACTGACATACGCTTTAAAAATGACGGATCCTGTATCTCTGTCAACTTCATACCTTACCGCCTCTTTCCCTTGCATTCTTATATGGTTTGTACCCTACATTGTACTAGAACAATCTTGCGAACGCCACATTCCCGGCGCATAAAAAAAGACGGCATACTACGCCGCCTCTCTTAATGGTCACGCTTGACGACGAAGTCAAGCAAATCTTTAAGCGGTGCCGCTTCGGCGGAAAGTGCTTCGATTGCTTCATTTGCTGCCGTCACCTGGGCTGCAAGTGCCCGTTCCGCTCCGTCAAGACCTAGTAGTTTCGGATACGTTGCTTTGTCATTTCCTTCATCACTGCCAACCGGTTTTCCAATTTTGTCAGCGTCTCCGGTTACGTCCAAAATGTCGTCTTGAATCTGAAACGCGATCCCGAGATGACGGCCGTATCGCTTCAAATGTTTGAGATCCGCTTCTGTAACGCCGGCTAAAATACCACCTGCTTCGACTGCAAAAATCAACAATGCTCCTGTTTTTCGACGGTGAATCGACTCGAGTTCTTCCGCGTCATTGATTCCGCCGCGCTCCCCCAGCATATCGTCTAATTGACCGCCGACCATTCCGGCTGCACCTGCCGCCATTGCAAGTCGCTCGAGCAATTTCACTTTGACTTCTGCCGTGGCCGTCGTCTCGAGTAAACAGGTAAAGGCATTCGTCAGTAACGCATCACCAGCGAGAATCGCCGTCGCTTCGTCAAATTGAATATGATTTGTCGGACGTCCGCGTCGCATATCATCATCGTCCATCGCCGGTAAGTCATCATGGATCAACGAATATGTATGAATCATCTCAAGCGCTGCCGCTGCTGCGTCACCCATCTTGCGGTCGATCCCATACGAATCGAGGACAGCATAAATCAGCGCCGGTCGGACACGCTTGCCACCTGCATCAAGCGAATAACGCATTGCTTCCCGCAGACGATCCGGTGCTTCGAGACGATTCATGAATGTTTCCAGCGCTTGTTCCACTTGCGTTTTCCACTCTGTTAAGACAATCATTGTGATCCCCCTTTTTCACGTAACGTGCCATCTTGCTCCAAGATTTGATCCAACCGTTGTTCTGCCGTCGACAGTTTCCCTTGACAGAGTGCCGTCAATTTGACGCCTTCCTCGTACAAATTCATCGCCTGCTCAAGCGGTGCTTCACCCGCTTCCAGTAATTCGACGATCTCTTCCAATCGCTCTAAAGCCGCTTCAAAGGATTGTTCTGTTTCCATCTTCTTCATCCTCTCGTTTCGCTAGGATACTCCCGTCATGAAACTGAACCCGGAAGGTCTGATCTGACAATTCTGTTACGGAGCGGACAAGTCGTCCATCCTGCTCGACGTATGTATATCCACGAAGCATGACTTGCGTCGGACTGACCGAGTCGAGTCGGGCAATCATTTGATATAGCCGATCCTGCTTCGAACGCATGATGGTGTGAATCCGTTCCAGCTGCTTTCGCGTCCGAATCAATTGGCTCCCTTGCTCCGCAAGACGTTCCTGCATCGCAATCCGGGCAAATCGATTCACCTGATCGGTCAACGCTTGTTGTTTCGTCTGAAGTACTTGCTTCCCGATTCGGTGAAGTCCCATCTCTGCCCGGTCCAATCTTTCCTGTTTTAAACCTAACAAGACCCGGGGAGATTTCAATCCGTAACTGGTTGCCAGTCGGTTGACTCGCTCTTTACGTTCGTTGATGTACTGAGCGTAGTGTCGTGTCAACCTTCGATTCAGCTCATTGAGACGCTTCTCGAGTTCTACTGCTTCAGGCGTCACAAGTTCTGCCGCGGCTGTCGGCGTCGCCGCGCGGACATCCGCCACAAAATCAGAAATCGTAAAATCTGTTTCGTGACCGACCGCTGACACAATCGGAATTCGTGATTGATGAATCGCCGTCACAACCGACATTTCGTTGAACGCCCACAGCTCCTCGATTGATCCGCCCCCCCGACCGATGATCATCACATCACATGCCTGATGTTCGTTCATCGCTTCAATGGCACGGACGATTTGGGGTGCTGCGTCTTTTCCTTGGACCAAAACAGGTGCAAAGACGATGGCAGCTTGCGGATAACGCCGCCGTAACGTCGTCGCAATATCATGCAAGGCTGCACCCTTCGGAGATGTTACGATTCCGATTCTTTGCGGGAATGCCGGCAACGGCAGTTTCTGTTCCGCTTCAAACCACCCTCGGGCTTCGACATCCTCTTTCAATCGGATATAGGCTTCGTAAAGGACACCTACACCGTCCTCCATCATCCGTTCGACGTAGAGCTGCATCTCACCCGACGCGACATATACCGAAATCCGTGCCGTTATGATAACACGGGCACCGTCCCGGATGTCCGCTTTGACACGACCGGCATCGCGGGCAAACATAACGGCTTTCATCCGCGACTGTTCGTCTTTCAACGTAAAATAAAGGTGACCGGAAGAGTGTCGTTTAAAGTTCGACACTTCTCCCACCACCTGAACTTGTTGGAGCAACGAGTCATTCTCGAGTTCCCGCTTCACGTAATGGACGAGTTCGGAAACCTGAAGAGGATTCGTCATTTCGCCGCCTCAATCGTGTTATGAAGCAACATCGTAATCGTCATCGGTCCGACCCCACCAGGAACAGGTGTAATCATCGAAGCGACATCTTTCACAGCTTCAAATTCGACATCTCCGACCAACTTCCCGTCTACCCGGTTGACACCGACATCGATGACAACGGCATCCGGCTTGACCATATCGGCTGTAATCAGTTTCGGTACACCGACAGCGACGATCAAAATGTCCGCCTGACGGGTCATCGCACCGAGATCTGCAGTTTTCGAGTGACAATAGGTCACTGTCGCTGATTCATTCAAGAACAGCATACCGACAGGCTTTCCGACGATTTGACTTCGGCCGACGACAACGACATGACGACCGGCAATCGGTACATTCATTTCCTTGATGAGGTGAAGAATGCCGTTTGGTGTACACGGTAAGAAGGTTGGTTCTCCGATCATCATTTTTCCGACTGAGACCGGATGGAATCCGTCGACATCTTTTTCCGGGGCGATGGCGAAGATGACCTTACTTTCATCAATATGTTTTGGCAAAGGTAATTGAACGAGAATACCGTGTACGCTTGCATCGGCATTCAAACGTTCAATCAAGTGAAGTAATTCCGATTCCCCCGTCTCTTCCGGTAGTCGAATTAAATCAGACTCCATACCAATCTCTTGTGCCGCTTTTTCTTTACCACGGACATACGATTGGCTGGCTGGATCTTCCCCAATTAAGATGACGGTCAGCTTCGGTTGAATACGTTGTTCTTTCAGACGTGCGACTTCTTCTTTCAGTTTCAAACGATACGATTGTGCGACTTGTTTCCCATCGATTACGACTGCCATGATTTTGTCCACTCCCCAAAAAATATTCACTTCACTCTTTGCCTGATCAAACTTCTCTGTTTAAGTTAGTTGCTTTGCGGATTTTCTTTCAAACCGTTTTGTTCCACTTCTTGTGCTACTTTTCCTAACACACCGTTGACGATTTTTGTTGCTTCTTCGTCGGCAAAAGCTTTTGTCAATTCAATCGCTTCGTTGATCGTTACCCGGACTGGAATTTTAGTTTCAAACAACAGTTCATACACCGCAAGACGAAGAATCGTCCGTTCAATGTTTCCGAGACGTTCAAATGACCAGTTCACGAGCGCGGCACGCAACTTTTGATCAATTTCCGGTTTATTGGCTTCGACACCCTCGACCAATCGTGTAACAAACGTATCATATTCTTTACCTTCTACTGCGAATTCAATGGCTTCTTGTGCAGACAGATCCGAGAGTTCCATTTGGAACAAAGACTGTACTGCCAGTTCGCGCGCCATATGTCTTTTCATCATGATTTTACGTGCTCCTTTTTTTATCGTTCTCAATCAATTAGTTTAGCACATTCTTTTTTCAAAAAACATAGAGAACGGCAAAAAGACGGGAGTTAAATACAATCGACTCCCGCCCACGATTACTTCACGATTTCTGCTTTTAGTTCACGTTCTGTAAATTTCGTCGTAAATGTTCCACGACGGAATACCGGATGTGCCAAGACTTTTTGATGGAACGGAATCGTCGTTTTGACACCCTCGATCCAAAATTCAGATAAAGCCCGTTCCATTTTCGCACATGCTTCTTCACGTGTTTCGGCATGAACAATCAGTTTTGCGACCATTGAATCATAGTACGGAGGAATCATATACCCCGGATAGACTGCACTATCGATCCGGACGCCCATTCCGCCCGGTGCGACGTATTGTGTGACCCGTCCAGCGTGGGGACGGAAATCGTGATCCGGGTCTTCCGCATTAATCCGGCATTCAATCGAATGCCCCCGGAATTCAATATCCTGTTGCTGAACAGCCAGTGGATGATCGAGCGCCACCTGGAGCTGCGCCTGCACAAGATCAAATCCCGTGATCATTTCCGTCACCGGATGTTCGACCTGGATTCGCGTATTCATTTCCATGAAGAAGAATTCTTCCGTCTCTTCAACAAAGATGAACTCGATCGTCCCGGCTCCCGTATAGTCAATCGCTTTCGCTGCCTTGACTGCCGCTTCCCCCATCTTCAAACGTGTTTCAGGACTAACGGCCGGCGACGGGGCTTCCTCAATCAGTTTTTGCATCCGTCGTTGAACGGTACAATCCCGTTCCCCGAGATGAATCACGTTTCCGTGACGATCGGCGAGTACCTGGACTTCGACATGACGAAACTCTTCGATAAAACGTTCGAGATACACTTCGCTGTTGCCGAATGCTTGTTTCGCTTCACGGCGCGTTTCATCCAGACCGGTCACAAGTTCTTCCTGTGAACGGGCGACACGAATGCCTCGTCCACCTCCGCCGGCAGTTGCCTTGATGATAACAGGATAGCCGATTTCATCCGCTAGTTGTAACGCCTCGTCATCCGTGACCGTCCCGTCAGAACCCGGTACGACAGGTACACCGCAGGCAATCATCGTTTGTTTCGCGACATCCTTGATCCCCATCTGACGGATGGCAGCGGATGTCGGTCCGACGAACTTGATGCCACAGGCTTCACACATCTCGGCAAAATCAACGTTCTCCGCGAGGAACCCGTATCCCGGATGAATCATCGTGACGTTCCGATTGGTCGCAACAGCCAGGATATTCGTGACATTCAAGTAAGAAGCCGTCGAACTGACATCTCCAATACAATATGCTTCATCTGCTAAACGGACGTGCAGGGCATCCCGGTCCGCTGTCGAATAAACGGCAACCGTCTGAATGCCGAGTTCTTTTGCCGCACGAATGATTCGGACCGCAATCTCGCCCCGGTTCGCTATTAAAAGTTTTTCCATTGCCATCACCCCGCTCAAGGACGAATCCGGAAGAGAGGTTGTCCGAATTCAACAAGGTCTCCATCTGCGACGAGAATTTCGACGACTGTTCCGGCTACTTCCGAGTTCAGATTATTAAATAGTTTCATGGCTTCTAAGACGCAGACGACTTGACCGACTTCGATTTGATCGCCGACTTTGACGAAAGACGGTTTGTCCGGATTCGGACGCGAATAAAACGTTCCGACCATCAACGCATTGATCGTTACCGTATCTGCTTCAACATTTGATTCTTCCGTTGCTGATTCCGTGACGGCTACTGGAGCTTGCGCTGCCGGTGTTGCGGCCGGTGCCGGTGCTTGATGGGAAACAACGATGTTATCATTTTGTTTTTTTAATTTTAACTTATACGTATCGGTTTCAAGAGAAAGTTCATTGACACTCGATTGGTCCAACATTTCGAGTACTTGCTTCAACTGATCGATTTTCATTTTTCTTCATCCCCTATCTCAACATTCACCTTTATTATTATACTTTAATATTATACCAGGTGCTAATGCCTACTCAAATACTAATATTAACTGGTCATACCAAAGGACGCAAGTCAAGACAAGAGGAAAAAACGCCTGTCCATCCAAGACGAGGATGAATAGGCGCTTCGAAAGCTGGATTATCCGTTGTAACGCCCTGTGAAATCACCAGTACGTGTATCAACTGTTACTTTTTCTCCTGCTTCGATGAAGAGTGGTACATGGATGATATGTCCCGTCTCGACCGTCGCATTTTTCTTGACGTTTGATGCTGTATCGCCTTTGACACCAGGCTCTGCCTCAACGATCGTCATGACGATTGTATTCGGAAGTTCGATTCCGAGGACTTCGCCGTTGTAGATCGCAATCTGAACTTCCATGTTTTCAAGAAGGAACGGGAGTGCCGCTTCGACTTGAGCCGTTGTGAGTTCCAATTGCTCATATGATTCTGTATCCATGAAGACATACGTTTCACCCATCGGATACAAGTATTGCATTTTGTTCCGTTCGATGTGGGCACGCTCGACACGTTCACCACCACGGAACGTCATCTCTTGAATGTTTCCGTTACGGATGTTACGCATTTTCGTCCGGACGAATGCTGCACCTTTACCAGGTTTAACGTGTTGGAATTCAAGGACCTGCCAAATCATTCCGTCTGATGTTTTAATTGTAAGTCCTGTTTTTAAATCGTTTACTGATACCATGAAAAGTTCCTCCTAAATGTTGATCTTGCCGTTTTTACAGTGTAATAAGTTCTTTTGGTGAAGACGAAAGAATTTCACGCCCTGATTCGGTGATCAAGACGTCATCTTCAATCCGACATCCTCCGACTTGTGGTACGTAAATTCCCGGTTCAACCGTAACAATCATACCAGGTTGCAGTTTCGTTTCAGAACGGAACGATAATCCTGGTCCTTCATGTACTTCTAACCCAATTCCATGACCCGTCGAATGACCAAAATATTCCCCATATCCTGCATCCTTGATGATGTCACGTGTCAAAGCGTCTGCTTCAATTCCAGTGATTCCCGGACGTAATCCGTCAACGCCTGCGAGTTGCGCTTGAAGGACGGTATCGTAAATCTTCTGTAACTCCGGACTGATTGGTCCGATGGCAACAGTACGCGTGATGTCCGAGACGTATCCGTTCAGAAGCGCACCAAAATCAAGCGTCACGAGTTCACCTGACTGAATGACTTTCGAACTGGCAACACCATGCGGTAACGCAGAACGATAACCAGACGCAACAATCGTATCGAACGACGAAGACGTCGCACCTTGTTTACGCATAAAGAATTCAAGTTCGTTCGAGACTTCAAGTTCTGTTCGACCAGCTTGAATATACGTCAAGATGTGGTGGAACGTCGCATCTGCTAAATCCACCGCTTCCTTAATCATCTTAATCTCTGATGAATCCTTAATCAAGCGTAGGTTTTCAACGATTCCAGTCGTCGGAACCAATTCCACAGCTGATGCCTGATCGAATGCTTCGAATGAGCCAAGTGTCATCGCATCTTTTTCGACACCGACTGCACGCACGCGGGCTCCCGCCATCAATTCACCCATCGTTTCCGGAATCGACCGTTCAATCTGAACGATTTCCATTCCTTTTACTTGATCAGCCGCTTGTTCCGTGTAACGGAAATCCGTCACGAAGTAAGCTTGTTCTGACGTCACGAGACACGCACCGCTCGAGCCGGTAAATCCGGAAATATACCGGATATTTTCCGCCTTCGTGACGAGAAGACCTGGTAAATCACGTTCTTTAAGAGCCGTTTGGAGTGCTTCGATACGATGTTTCATGTCTGTTTCCCCCTTTTATTATGTAGACGGTTGGATCAACGCTTCTACTGCGAGCAGATACCCCGTCATCCCTAAACCGCTGATGACACCTCGGCAAACCGGTGCAAGCATCGACTGATGCCGAAATGCTTCGCGCGCATGAACGTTTGATAAATGAACTTCAATCGTCGGTACGCCGATTGCCGCAATCGCATCCCGCAACGCAATACTCGTATGCGTGTAAGCTGCCGCATTCAAAACGATTCCGTCATATCCGCGCGCTCCATGTAAATAATCGACCAATTCCCCCTCGTGGTTCGATTGGGCGAACTGAAAATCAATATCCTTAAAACGGTGTTTTATCAGATCTTCCAAATCCGATAAAGTTTGCGTCCCATATGTATCCGGTTCCCGTGTCCCAAGCAATTTCAAGTTCGGTCCATTCAAGACGAATATCCGCATTTCATCACCTCCAGATTGTCCCTGTCATTGTATCATAAGTCGTTTTCCGTCTCCTAAATTTTCGACTAGCATCGACAGCTGAACATAGTGTTTTTTCTATAAATCGAGTAAAATGACGGTACACGATATTTTATTTGAAGATGGGATGCGTTTCTCTATGAAAACTGCTCAAGCGCCCGTTGGTGGACAAGCCATCGTCGAGGGTGTCATGTTCCAAAATGCTACACATGCCGTCTCAGCCATTCGCCGAAATGACGATACGATTGAAACATTCGAACAAAAAAAACCAAGTCGACCACGGATTGCCGTCGGTAAAAAAATCCCTTTGATCCGCGGATTGTTCGCTTTAGTCGAGTCTTCAGCAAACGGAGCAAGCCATATGAACTTCGCCAGTGACCGTTACGGTGTCAATCCGGGTGAAGAAGAGCCGGAAGACGCTTCCCAAGGCCAGTTGACGAAATGGCTCGGCGTCGCTGTACTCGGTGTTTTGTCGTTCTTTTTCGGAAAATTGATGTTTACGTTATTACCTGCGTTTCTAGCCTCACTTTTCAGCTACTTCCCGGCGTTATCCGGACATTTGATTCAAAACGTACTGGAAGCCTTGATCAAGTTGACCTTGCTGTTCAGTTACCTCTATCTGATTTCCTTGACCCCGCTCGTCAAACGACTGTTTCAATATCATGGTGCGGAACATAAAGTCATCAACTGTGTCGAGAGCGGCCAGACATTGACGGTCGAAAATGTCCGGACAAGCAGCCGTTTGCATTACCGGTGTGGTTCGAGTTTCTTGATTTTCACTGTCATCGTCGGATTTTTCGTGTATTTAATCGTACCGACCGATCCATTATGGTTACGTCTTGTTTGTCGGATTGCCTTGTTGCCTGTCGTCATCGGTCTTTCGTTTGAAGTTTTACAATTAACAAATAAAGCGCAAAACATTAGAGGGTTACGCGTCATCGCCTTACCCGGCCTGTGGTTACAGTACTTGACGACGAAAGAACCGGATGATTCTCAAATCGAGGTTGCGATTTACGCGTTTGAAGCACTCGAAAAACAGGAACATAACCTACATGAGAATGCACTTGGTTAATTGATAACAGGGGTGATAATATGATTAGACAACGGATTGGCTCTACATTCGCACTTGTCGTGTTACTGTTTGCGTTCGTCGGCTTTGGATATAAGCTTGCTAATGATCCCGGTAGTCTGTTTTCACAATTACTGTTTTTTGCGATTACAGCTGGAATCATCTTCTTGCTGTTTAAATTTTTAACACGAAATAGCGTCAGCAGCGGAACGAACTCTCAATATCGAAAATCTGTTGCGCAGTCTAAAAAAATGCATGCCAAGAACAACCCCTCTCCCCGCCGGACAGATTTTAAGAAGAAACCGGTCAAAACGACGAAAACGGCCACATCTAATAAAGTGCGTCCCCTTCGTGACCGGTCAAAAGCACCACACTTGACTGTCATTGAAGGAAAAAAGGGTAAAAAGAAAAAACGTGCTTTTTAAACAAAATCAACAGTAGCTGTGTGCCGATAAGGCTACACAGCTACTGTTTTTTTTAATCCGTCTCGACCCAACCGACGTACGGCAGGTTCCGGTATTCCTCGGCACAATCAATACCATAACCGACTACAAAATAATCGGGAATCTCAAATCCGACATAATCGGCATCGAGCGGTACTTCCCGTCGTGCCGGCTTGTCGAGTAACGTACAAATTTTCAAGACACCCGGTTTATGCAGCTTCATGTGTTCACACAAGAAACTTAAGGTATGACCGGTATCGATGATATCCTCGACGACGACGACGTATTTCCCTTCGACATCAAGATCCAAGTCCTTTTTCAACTGGACGCGTCCGGACGAAACCGTTTTGGCGCCATAAGAAGAACAGGCGACTGTATCGATTTGGACACTACCTTTGATTTCGCGCATCAAATCGGCAGCAAAGACCATTGAACCTTTTAATACGACGACTAAAACAATTTGTCGACCTGCCGCGTCACGTTCAATTGCAGCAGCAAGATCTTTTACTTTTGACGCAAGTTCTGATTCCGATACTAACTTCTCTTTAATCACGATTTCCATAACCGGATGGAGATCCATCCGTCACCCCCTTCGATGATTTCACGGTCAGTATAGCATATCCGCCTCCCCATTAACCGTACTATAATGACATTTAATTAAAAATCGTTCGTCTTTTAAGAAGAATGAGACAAAAAAACAAGTACACTCATTCTTCTGGGTGTACTTGCTGATGTTTTTGAAATTCCGCTTGTAATTCCGGACGTTCGGCAAAAAACTGAATCATTCCGTTGATTTTATCGAGTGCTTCAATACTGATATGATGCTCGATTCCTTCCACATCTTTGTAAATCAAAGATTCATCCACTCCGACGAGGCGCAGAAAATCTTCTAACAACGCATGACGTTCGACAAGGCGCTTCCCGATTTTCCGTCCTTTTGCCGTTAACATCAATCCACGGTATTTCTCATACACGAGATATTCTTCCCGGTCCAACTTCTGGACCATCTTTGTCACAGAGGACGGATGAACACCTAACAGTTCTGCAATATCGGATACACGGGCATATCCTTTTTCTTCAATCAAAATATAGATTTGTTCTAAATAATCTTCCATGCTCGGAGTCGGCACGACATCACCTTCCAATCCATCTCTTTAGCGCTTCCAGTTCCATTCTTCACTACGGTACTTCTCTGCCAACCGCTCAATTTCCTGCCATTGATGCGTTGTAAACTCTAGCGGGGTGAAGGTCAATTGAAGTGCATCTTCAAATCCCTTTACAAAAGCAAGACGAACTTCTTCGAATGAGACAGAACGTCCAGCAAGCTCATTCAAGGCAACCGCTTTTCCGGCAAAACGTGCTTTCATCCGTTCACGCATCGTTTCATCTTCGTACATAAAACAGTCAAACAATTCCCCTTCATCGACAGACAGCGGCACAGAACCGTGTTGCAACACGACGCCTTGATGACGGACTTGCGCACTTCCGGCCACTTTCCGTTTTCCGACTGCCAGTTCATAATACGATGCGGCATCAAAACAGACAGCAGACTTCGGTTTTCGCAATTCGTCTTTTTCTTCTTCTGTCATCGGAACCGAAAATTCAACAGGAATCCCTAAATGATGATACCCTTTACGGATTCCTTCTGTCAGCATCCGGTAACTTTCAATGACGGTTTTCGGGACGCCTTCCATCTGTTCAGGAAGAATCACACTGTATGTCAATTCGTCGGCGTGTAAGACAGCTCGTCCCCCGGTCATCCGGCGAACGATTGGAATACCCAGTGCTTCGATCCGTTTGCGATCAATATCTTTTGTCGCCCGTTGAAAATGACCGACACTTAATCCCCTTGGTTCCCACGAATAAAAACGAAGCGTCGGTGCGACTTCGCCTCGGCCGACAAAACCGATTAAGGCTTCGTCAATCGCCATGTTCAATGCCGGTTCCATTCTTTCCGTCGTCAATACTTGCCACTCTCTGATCAAGTGAACACCCCCAGAAACGTTTCCGTATTAGTGTATCAGACCCTTTCTATCCTGCGCAACGACGAGTCGATTGCCGAAATCGATTTCGTTTACTATAATGGTAAAGATGTTATATGAACGAAGGGGTTGGAACTTAGATATGGAAATCAGTACAATCATCACGATCGTCTTATGGGTAGCCTTGATTGCTTATATCGTCTGGCGCTTCATGCCGGTCAAAGGAATCACGAAGCTCTCACAAGAGGAATTCCGGGCAAACTACCGGAAAGCACAAATCGTAGACGTCCGCGAGACACAGGAATTTAAAGGCGGTCACATCATCGGAGCGCGTAACATACCGGTCAGTCAGATGAAAATGCGTTCGAAAGAATTACGTAAGGATATGCCGATTTATTTGTATTGCCAAGGCAACATGCGTTCATCGCAAGCGGCCAAAGTCTTGAAAAAAGCCGGTTATACGAACTTGTATCAACTTAAAGGCGGATTCAAGCAATGGACCGGAAAAGTCAAACGCAGCTGATTCCTTTTACTTCATAACAAAACCATCCCTGTCAATTAAGATGCGGGATGGTTTTTTGTTTAGACGTGAACTTCCTGTTTCGGCTGGTAACGTAAAATCGGCTTACGTGCTGCTAATGTCTCGTCCATACGTTTGACGACCGTCGTATGCGGTGCGTTCAAGACGACGTCCGGCGTCTCTTCGACTTCTTTCGCAATTTGGAGCATCGCATCGCAAAATGCATCAAGCGTCTCCTTCGATTCTGTTTCCGTCGGTTCGATCATGATACATTCTTCGACATTCAACGGGAAGTAAATCGTTGGCGGGTGATATCCGAAGTCAAGCAGGCGTTTGGCGATATCTAGCGTCCGGACACCCAGTGCTTTTTGACGACGTCCCGACAGAACAAATTCGTGTTTGCAATAGACATCATAAGGAGCATCATATGCACCCTTCAGACGTGCCAACATGTAATTGGCATTCAAGACGGCTTCTTTCGAAACGCGGGCAAGCCCTGCGCCTCCCATCGTCCGGATATAACTGTAGGCCCGGACGTTGATTCCGAAGTTTCCATAAAACGGTTTGACGCGGCCGATTGATTCCGGACGGTCGTAATCGAGTACAAAACCATCTGCCGTTTTCGCCACGATCGGTTTTGGCAGATATGGAATCAAGTCATGTTTGACACCGACCGGACCTGAACCAGGACCACCGCCGCCGTGAGGACCTGTAAACGTCTTGTGGAGATTCAAGTGGACAACATCAAAGCCCATGTCCCCAGGACGCGCAATTCCCATGATCGCGTTAGAGTTCGCACCATCGTAATACAGTTTTCCGCCGGCTTCGTGGACCGCTTTCGCAATCTCGACGATATCCGATTCGAACAGGCCGAGTGTATTCGGATTCGTCAGCATCAACGCTGCCGTATCTTCTCCAACTTTACTCTTTAAATCAGCTAAATCGACTAATCCGCGCTCGTCAGATAAGACCGTCACCGTATCAAAACCAGCAACAGAAGCCGATGCCGGATTCGTTCCGTGAGCTGAGTCCGGAACGAGAACTTTCGTCCGTTTAAAATCTCCCCGCGCATGATGGTATGCTTTGATCAACATCAGTCCTGTCCACTCACCGTGGGCTCCTGCTGCCGGTTGCAACGTCACTTCATCCATACCGGTAATGACTGCCAGTTTCTCTTGTAAGTCGTACATCAGTTCAAGAGCACCTTGTACGCTCTCAACCGGTTGCAATGGGTGGATATGAGCGAATCCCGGGAGACGTGCCATATCTTCATTGATTTTCGGATTGTATTTCATCGTACATGAACCAAGCGGATAGAAACCGGAATCGACCCCGTGATTTCGGTTCGAAAGGGCGGTATAATGACGGACAAGATCCAGTTCAGATACTTCCGGCAACTCCACGTCCTCTTGGCGTAGCAAATGCGCAGGCAATAAATCTTCCGCCGCTACTTCGTCGACCGTCGGAAGCGGTAAACTGTAGGCGACACGACCAGCTTTTGAGATTTCAAAAATCAATGTCTGTTCACTAGTTTTATGCATGAGTCAGTCCTCCTAACGCAGTCACGAATTGATCCAATTCTTCTTTCGTCCGTAATTCCGTCGCACAAACAAGCATTTGTTTGTTCCGACTGTCGTCAAACGTACCAAGTGGCAGACCACCGATGATTCCGGCTTGCAACAACTGTTTGCCGGCTTCTGTCGCATCGATTGGCAATTCAACCACAAATTCATTGAAGCTCGGACCGTCGTCCACGATGTGGAAACCTGCTTGAATCAATGATTTTTTCAAGGCGTAGGCCGTCTGAAGGTTGCGGGTTGCCAGTTCACGAATCCCGCGCTTTCCTAGTGCGCTCATCGCGATGGAGGCCGCTAAAGCATTCAGTGCCTGGTTCGAACAGATATTCGAAGTCGCTTTATCGCGGCGAATGTGTTGTTCACGCGCTTGTAATGTCAGGACGAAACCACGTTTTCCGTCTTCGTCCACCGTCTGACCGACAAGACGTCCAGGGATTTTTCGCATTAACGCTTTTGTCGTCGTGAAATACCCGCATGTCGGTCCACCAAAGCTCTGTGGAATTCCGAACGGTTGGCAATCCCCAATTGTAATATCCGCCCCAAGCTTACCCGGTGCTTCTAATAAGCCGAGTGCAAGTGGGTTGGCCGAGACGATGAATAACCCGCCTTTTGCATGCGTCGCGTCTGCTAATGCTTGTAAATCTTCGACACGTCCATAGAAGTTCGGATATTGCACGATGACACACGCGACATCATCGAGTGCATCCAGGTTCGCGATCGCCGTTTCACCATTCACGAGCGGTAATGTCTGTACTTCAAGTCCCGGACCATTTGCGTAGGTCCGCACGACATCGTGTGCTTCCGGATGCACACCATCTGAAAGAACGATTGTCTTCTTTTTCTTATGGGCACAGGCAAGCATTGCCGCTTCAGCCAGTGCTGTAATCCCGTCGTACATCGAAGAGTTGGCGACATCCATTCCCGTCAATTCACAAATCATCGTTTGGTATTCAAAAATCGCCTGCAGCTCCCCTTGTGAAATTTCAGGTTGATACGGCGTATAGGCCGTGTAGAACTCAGAGCGGAGTAACATATGGTTCACGACAGCAGGTGCATAGTGGTCATAGATACCAGCACCAAGGAAAGACGGATACTGCTTCGTGTTCATGTTTTGATCGGCAAGTTTTGAGAGCGTTCGAATCAAATCGGTTTCCGGTAAGGGAATGCCCACTTCTTCCAAAGTTCCTTGATCGCGTACACTCGCCGGGATATCGGCAAGCAAGTCTTCAATCGAGTCCGCACCAATCGTCTGTAACATTTCTTTTTCATCTTCTTGTGTCATCGGTAAATAACGAAAATCCATCTTTTATGTCCCCCTTATTTGCTCCGGCGATAGAATGGTGTGTCGATTCGTTTTGCCGCCAGTTTTTTTCCGCGTACTTCGACTTCGAACGTTTCCTCAGTCGCATATTCCGTAGGTACAAGTGCTAACGCAATGGCTTTACCGATTGTCGGTGGTAATGTACCGGTCGTAACGAATCCGACGGGTTCTCCGTTCACTAGAACCGAAGCGTCTTGACGAGCAATCCCCTTATCAAGAAGTTCAAGACCGATTAATCGGCGGCGCGGACCGTCTTCTTTCTGTTTCAACAAAGCTTCCGATCCGACAAACGACTTCACTTGTGGTTTGACGGCAAACCCCATTCCTGCTTCAATCGGTGAAATCGTCGCCGATAACTCGTGGCCGTATAAAGGCAAACATGCTTCAAATCGTAACGTATCCCGGGCACCCAGCCCACACGGTACGACACCCGCTTCTAATAACACTTTCCAGACTGTCGAGGCGTCTGCAGACGGCATGTACAGTTCGAACCCGTCTTCTCCTGTATACCCGCTGCGTGATACCAGCATATCGACTCCGGCCAACTCTCCTTGCGCAAAACGGAAAAATTTGATGTCTTCGAGATTGAGCGTCGTCAGTCCCTGCAACACTTCAACCGCTTTTGGACCTTGAACGGCAATTTGCCCATAGGCATCCGATTGATTTTCAAGCAACACGTCCCCTTTTAAATACTGACGTAAGTGCGCTTCATCTTTTTCAATGTTGGATGCATTGACGACAAGCAGATAGTCCTGTTCTGTTAAACGATAAACCAATAGATCGTCTACTGTCCCACCATCTTCCTGGCACAAAACATTGTATTGCGCCTGCCCAATCGCAATCTTCGAGATGTCATTGGACAACGTCTGTTGAAGAAATGCTAACGCATCTGATCCGGAAACAAACAACTCGCCCATATGGGATACATCAAACATTCCGACACGTTCCCGCACCGCTGTATGCTCTTCCTTGATGGATGAAAACAGAACTGGCATTTCAAACCCTGCAAAATCGACCATTTTCCCCGTTGGTGCAATGATGTCGAACAATGGCGTTCTCTTCAATGTCGTCTGACTCATACTTTTCCCCCTAATTACGAACATTTTTAGTTCCTTTTCTCTTTATTGTTCAACTTTCAATTACATTCTACCAATTTAAAATCTTTTATTCTAGGTTTATTCGGAAATTGAACAAAAGGAAAGAGAGAAAGGACAAAGTCCCTTCTCTCCTATTGTTTCATATTCAGCCGATGAAAGCCATTTCAAAATGGTTTAAGCCCTGCAGTATGTTCAACCTCTGTTTTAAGACGTTGTCCTTCAGCAATGAGTTGACGTCCTCCTTGCTCCACTCGTTTCCCCTCCGCGACCAAATGATCGACGTTTCCTTTGATTTGATTGATTCGGCTTGTCGTATGATCAATATTCGTCTGCAACGTTTGTTGACGAATGGAAAAACGTTCCAGTAGTTGCTTGATCACTGTCACATCTTTTGAAATCTTCTTTTTGTATAGGCTTAGCCCATAAATCACCAAACCGATGATTGCTAAGACGATAATTCCGAGATTGATCCAAATCATACGTTCTCCTCCAATATCGTTTCGATTTCTTTTGCCAGTTCCCGGACAGACTTCTTACCATCTAAGCGGATATCTGCCAACCGCGCATAGATGGGTCGACGTCTCCGAAATAATTTTTCGACTGTCATCCGAGATTTGACAAGCGGACGGGATGGGTCTGTCCTGATTCGATTCCAGACCAAATGGAATGGCGTATCAATCCAGATGACGATTCCGGTTTCTTTCATGAACGTCCGGTTTTCCAAACGCTCGATGATTCCGCCTCCCGTGACGACAATTTCCGCTTCACTACTTCGTAACAATTCGACTTCCCGATCCCGGAATCCTGTTTCACGGTGTTTTGCGAAGAACTCCGTAATCGAACCATACTCCTGGACAAAGCGCTCATCCAGTTCTTCGACATGATAATGCACTTGAAGATTACGTCCAATCGCTGTTTTACCAGTTCCCATAAAACCAATCAAATAAACCTTATCCATTCGAAACAACCGCCTCGATTCTCTGTCCATTATCTAGTATCGCTTCCATTTTAAAGCCTTTATCTGTCCGTGTACAGATAACTTGACCAATCGGATACTGGACGGTTTCATCTTGACGACAGTCCTTTGTTGCGGCTCGCACGAGCGACTCGAGTTGTAGCGCTTCTTTCTCCAACTGAACCTGTTTCACCGCTTCATCCATCTGATGACACCCTAGCAGGATGGCCACGCCTATTCCAAGCAGCAACAACAGGGTTTGGATCAGGATGAAGCCGCCTTCTTGCACTGAACGGTTCGTTGACGCTGATTGAGTTCGAAAATGAGCGTCTGTCCTTCCTGGCGGACTTGGTAATGCGTTACATCGTGGGCATACGTCAGTTCGCCTCCAAATTCTTTTTTTAATCGGATTTGATTTTGTACACGGACGAGCCGCCATTTGACCGGATCCTCTTTCGGATCAACGTCTACGCCGCGAACTTCATCACCATTTTTTTCACACGAAATACTCCGCCACATCAGTCGCTCAATCGTATGAAAAAATAATTCTTCTTCCATCGGTTGCTCGTGATGCACGGTACTGACGATTTGTGTCATCGCAATCAGACTAATCAACAGCAGCGGGCTCAGCCAAAGGACCAATGAAATTTCGAGGAGTGTCGTTCCGGATTGAGCTCGCCAAACAGACCTCTTCACTACACCACATCCCTTCTGTAATGTCGTAGCCTGTTCTTCTTTCTGCGATTTGATCAGACGCCATTTGATCGAGACGGCGTGTTTCGACCATCAATTGATTTTTTTGCTTTTGAAAAGACAACAGAGGATCGATTGCGAGCACCAGGAAACAAGCGATGGCAACCATCGATAAAACGACTTCCAAAAGCGTGAATCCCTGTTGCTGAATGTTTTTATTCCCCACGGTATTTACCTCGTTTTTTGAATCACCATTTGATAATTGCCGAGTAAAAATTTGATTTCAAACGCTTGTGTCGTCGATTGACACACCCAGGTCGACGCATACGTCGAATGATAACTTTTAAAGTAAATGATCCGTCCGTTCGAAGGAACGATACAGGCGTGACCCGGTTGAAATGTCCGTTGCCATAACAGGCGATCGTTCGCCATGATGAAATATCCTTTGCCGTCATTTTTCCAGCGGAGCTGCATCTGATTTTGGTCACCCGTTTTAGAATATTGAATCAATCGTAGGGTCTGAACATCCTGTTTGAGGATTCCAATGTCTTGTTCCAGCGTATACAGGGCCGGTCTTCGATCGATGACGGTTGGTAATAAAAATATCAAAAGACATCCGATCATCACCAGTACAACGGTCATTTCAATTAACGTAAATCCGTCATTTAACTTTCGTAAGTTCTCCAGTCTTCGCATCATACGTATAGGTCTCCTGATCGCAAGCAAGTTCGTTTGGTTTTTCCGCTGTCCCCCGATTGATGGTTTGCAGTGATTCCGGATACGTTTTTTCTTTCGCATAATAAAGATTTACCTCGGAGCGGATGACACGGATGTTTGCTTCGCAACTGACTCCTTTCGCCTGGTCTTTCCCGCTCGTCATGGTCGGAATCAAAACGAGTAAAAGTAAGGAAATGATCAGCAGGACGGCTGCCATTTCAAGTAAAGTGAATCCTCGTTGATTTTGAATAAAACGTTTCATTTGATTGACTCCTCATCTCTTTAAAATGGAAGTTGCTGAATAGCGAGTTGAATCGGATAGTAGAGGATTAAAAACAGTGTTCCTGTCATAACGGTTAATCCTCCGTACAATGCCGGTTCAATCAATAACAGTTTCTTTTCGACTTCTTCCTCAATTGATTCATGCAATAATGCCGCTTGCTCCAGTAATAAAGGACCTAAATCACCACTTTCCCGCGCAATATGAACTAATCCGACAGTTTCGACATCAATGATATTTTCATCCTGCATTGCCTCCGATAACGGTTGACCACTTTTTTGGCGGTGGTGCAGCACCTGATACATCTGTTTCTTTTTTCCGGTTTGCCCTTGTTCCAAAGCATGAAAAGCTTCTTCTAATGAAAATCCGGCATCGATAAAAGAACCGACCTCGATTGTAAACAAGTAGCTGTAATACAAACGCAGCATTTTTTGAATCATCTTCATACGAAGCAAACGCTTCATCGGAATATGCCGAATCAGGAGAACAAGTCCGATCACCGTCGTGACAGGAGCAAACGCCATGACATATTTTGCTGAAGAATGAAGGAGGGGACGAACGAATGGAGGTAAGGTAGCCGGATTCGACATCTCCAATAAGGAAGGAAACACATAAAGAGCATAAAACATGAACAGTAGCAACAGACTGGCTGCCAAGACAATCGGATAACGGGCCATCTTCCAAAATTTCTTTTTCATCTGACTTTCAAGCTCCAGTAACCGAATGACTTGTCGTAAAATCATCAGCGGACGTTCCGTCTGATCTCCTACTGTAAGTAATTGTTGTAAAGCTGTCGGCAGTTTTAACGGTTCAAGGGAAAAGGAGAGTCGATTGCCTTGTTGCAGTCGGACTTGAATCTCATGAATCACCGGAATGAGCAACGGATCTTCAAAACGGACCAATATATCCAGTGCCTCTTTTGTCGAGATTCCTTTAGATAAGAGACGATGAAATCGATTTAAGAACCGACATTTACTAGCGCTTGTAAGTTTTCGACGGTACAGCGAACGTCTCCCTCCTCCCGGTACAAGTGGATGATTTTTTTACAGACGGACAATTCTTCATTTGTTACTCCTAACGTTCTTAATCGCAACAAGGCCTCTTCAATCGATCCTGCATGCAAGGTAAACAAAACGACATGACCACTCAGTGCCGCATTGATCGTCAACCGTGCTGCCTCAGCTGTTCTCACTTCGCCGAAAGCAATCCAGTCTGGATCGGCCCGGAGAATTTCTTCAAAACACCGGGTTGCGTCAAAACCAGCCTTTGCATTTAACTCCAGTTGTAAAATCCCCGGTACGCTACATTCGATTGGATCCTCGACCGAGATGATCCTTTTCCCGTCCATTGAGGCCATTAATGAGTACAACATCGTTGTCTTTCCTGCGCCTGTCGTTCCGGAAATGATGATGCATCCATGTGTTTGCTGTTTTAACCAGATCAAATCCTGTTCGGGATCAAGCAAGCTTGCCGCAACCTCATCCGAAACAACCGCACGGTAAAAACGCCAGGACATGGCATCACCATATCGACTCGGTAAGATGGAGACACGCATTCCGCTCTCTTCAAGAGGATAGAGGCCACTTTGAGGGATTCGTTCATTTTGCTCCTTTAAGTTGGCTTCATAACGAATGTGACTGACAATCGTCCGATACTGTTCAATTGATACCGAGGATTGTTCTTCCAACCCTCCATTCGCCCGACAAATGACTTGGGCCGACCGGTCACCCGGAATAAAGTGGACATCGGTCGCACCGACTGCTTCAAATTGATGAATCAATCGACTGATCTCTTTTCTCAATCCAGCACCTCCTTATTCAAAAAATACAAAAAAAAAGAAGCCGAAACAAATCGGCTTCTTTAAGATACTTGAGCAATAATTCGGTTCTTACGTTTCGCAAGTGTTTCGAGTCCTGGTTTATCATATCCGATTACAAGTTGTTTCCCGTCAGTAATGATTGGGCGACGCAATAATTTAGGATTGTCACTCATCAAACGAAGTAGTTCGCTTAGTTTCATGTCATCAACATCGATCCCTAAATCTTTAAAAGCCTGACTGCGTGTTGCCAGTAAACTTTCGATTCCATCCGTTGAAAGTTTTAGTAATTCCATCAATTCATCTACGGTTGGAGCATTTCTGAACAGATGACGTTCCTCTACATCAACATGTTCCTCTTTTAACCATGATTTCGTTTTACGACAAGATGTACAGCTTGGATATGTGAAAAATATCAACTCATTCGCCATTATTGCTCCTCCTCTCAAAATCTACGCTTCTCATTACAGAAACTATACCATGCCTTTTTCGTTTTGTACACCTTTTGTACAACTATTGTACAAGTTTTTTTCAAACTTCATCTTTTGTTCACAGTTATTCCTTAACAAACACTAGAACATGATGGACGGATGATTGTTTGCTTGGTAAAATAAGTACGTATATTGACTATCTGTCGGATTTAGGGGGTTATATGAATGGGGAGAATGTACCGCGTACTCGGATTTTGGACTGGAATCATTGCAGTCATGGCATTTATCGGCGCTCTAGGTGGAGATGCTAGCTCAAGTGAACATACGGATTCATTTTTAGTTATGGGCTTCGTCTTCTTGGCACAAACAGTATTCTTTGCAGCATTAGGCTATCTTCGCCTTACTGAAAAAACGTATGTCTACATTTTTGCAGCGTACTTAACAGTATTCTTTATCGTCTTCACGTATTGGTCCAATTTCCAAATGTGAACAAAAAAGCCCCTCGCCTTCGAATGAAGACGAGGGGCTTTTTTATATTTCCTTAAAAAAATGGATTGTGTTTGATTTCCTGCCGTAACGTCGTTTCCGGTCCGTGCCCCGGATAAAACATCGTATCGTGTGGAATCTCTGCAATGACACGGTCGATGGACCGCGTCAGTACTTCTTGATCGCCGCCTTCGAGATCGGTTCGACCGACACTGCGCTTGAAAATCAAATCACCTGCAAAGGCGACCTGCTCTTTTTTAAAATAAAACGTGACACTGCCCGGTGAATGCCCCGGTGTTTCCATGACATGAAACTGGAATGGTCCAATTTCCAGCAGACCGCTTGCCAGTAACTGTTCGGCCGGTTTCACCTTTAAAGGCGGCATATTGAACTTGATGGACCCGTTGAGGTTCGGATTCGATAACCATTTCATTTCCTTTGGATGAATATAGGCAGGTGCAGACGTAAAACGTCGCAACATATCCACACCACCAATATGATCAAAATGAGCATGCGTCAAAAGGATTGCTTCGACCTTTGCACCGCGCTTTTCAATTTCGTCAAAAAAACGTATATCTTCGGTTCCCGGATCAATGACGAGACATTTCCCGTCTTTAAAAAGAAGATAGCCGTTTTCCGAAGCCATACCTGAAGTAATACTTACGATTTCCATCTCATCAAACTCCTTTGTTGATATTCTTCTCTACTATACACGAAATTGTCGAAAGTTCGTCGCCCGCCCTCTCGACTTTATTCGCTCAGTCGGCTAAACTAAAAAGTGAGATTTAAGTGAAATCTTCGTGAACTTCATAACGTGATTTTTTAAGGGGGAGTACGTCATGCATTTGGATCAACCAATCGGTTGGCTTTTCTTTATCGTTGCACTCGTCGGTGTTTGGGCCGTCTTGCGTTCACTTAAGAAACGTCAAATGTTTCCACTCGTATTTGCTGGACTGACTGTAATCTTATTCGGTTGGTTTGGTATTGCGACATTGATTTTCGGCGGAATTCCGTCATAATCATGTTTTACAAAAAAAAGGTCAGCTTTCCACAACGGAAAGCTGATCTTTTTTTGTCTACTCTCTCAAAAAAGACGGGAACGATTTAACATCGCTCCCGTCTTTTTGATTATTTAGACGTTTGTAAGAAACGCAACAAATCGCCATAAATGACTTTATCCGATAAACCTAGTTCTTTCTCAGATTGTTTGACAGACTCTTTACAGATTGCGCTGTCTTTCTCATCCGTGACTTCTTCACCGGTTTTACGGTCATAACATGTCTCTTGTGTGTAGACTGTCTTATCAGTTACGACAGAACCGTCTCGGAACAATGCATAATCTTTATGTTCTTTTGAGAACAGATCCGTTCCGAACAATACTTCATCCTTGAAATTGTAACCAAGCAGATTTAACAACGTCGGCTTGATGTCAATTTGACTTGCAACATCATCATGTTTGACGCCTTTGTCTTGCCCAGGCAAGTGGATGACAAATGGTACACGTTGCAATTGAGCAACATCATACGGTGTTAACTCATCTTTTTTCAACAATTCTGCCATCGCAGCATTGTGATTCGTCGAGATTCCGTAATGATCGCCGTACAGCATGAAAATCGTATCATCCCATGTGCCGTCTTTCTTTAATCCTTCGATGAACTTACCGAGCGCCATATCTTGGTATGCGAGTGCTTGAACATAATGATTTAATGTCGTCGAACTCGTTTCAAGTGGTGGCACGAGCTCATCTTCCGGTTTCGGCATTTCGAACGGATAATGGTTCGTCAACGTAATGAATTTCGAGTAGAACGGGCGCGGAAGATCTTTTAGCATCGGTAACGATTGCTCAAAAAACTTGTCGTCCAGTAGTCCCCATTCTGTTAAATCTTCTGGATTACCTAAATCGTAATCGGTTTCCGAGAAGAAACGATCGACTCCGAAACTGTTGTACACGATATCGCGGTTCCAGAATGATTTGTTGTTTGCATGGAATACAGCTGAATAATAGCCGTCTTCTTTTAACATTTCAGGTGTGGCACGGAATTCATTTTCGCCGTTTGTAAAGAATGCTGATCCGCGACCAAGTGGATAAATCGAGTTTTCCAAGATAAACTCGGCATCCGATGTTTTCCCTTGTCCTGTATTGTGATAGAAATTATCCCAATAGTGCGAGTCTTTGATCAGTTTATTAAGGTTCGGTGTGACTTCCTGCCCATTCGGTGCTTTTAAACCGACAGCAAACGATTGAGCCGACTCAAATGAAACGACGATGACGTTTTTCCCTTTGTACTTCCCAAACATTGCCGGATTTGGTGTAGCATACTTTGAATCTGCAAAGTTTTGAACTTCAGAAAGCTCAGAACTGTCGGCCATTGCCTTTTGCGCTGATGTTTTCGATTGAATCAACGCATCGTACATATGGAAGTTAAACGTTCCGATATTTTTGACGAGCAGTTCGCGGTCAAACGCACGTGTTAGTAATTCTGGGCGTTCTGTTTCCGCAAGTGCCAGGTTGCCTAGGAAAACGGCTGTCGCTGCAACGAAAGCGAGAATCGCACGTCCACGCGACGCGATATTTTTCGACATATCCATTTTCCGTAAGAAAAACGGAAGAATCAATAAGTCCCCGACAATCAGAAGATCCGCCCATGATAACAATGAACCGAGCGACGCTGAAACCGTCTCTGCATTCGATGTTTGGAACAGAACCGGTAATGTCAGGTAATCATTAAAGAAACGGAAGAAAATGATATCCGCATACAGGACGAATGTCGCCACGACAAGGGTCCCGTAGATGAACCATTTTTGAACGTTCCCACGGAAGAAGAAACTGAATCCAAACATAAACAGTGCCGAACTGATTGGGTTAATCAGTAAGATGAATGCCTGTGCCGAATTGGTGACCGGCACATTGAAAAAGAGCGTATACGCTAAATATGTTTTTAACCAAATCAGAAGTGTCGCAATCCAAAAGAGCTTGTGCTCCTTATACGTGCTGCGCACACCTTGACCCACCTTTAGCCGCATACGCGACCAGATGCTTGAGTCTTGCTGCATAAAAACCTGCCTCCTAATATACGTGTGTCCTTTTTAATCGAACTTTTACACGTCTTACATGTCATATTCTATTTATACCCGTATCACGTGAAAATTTTACGCTTACTTTTACAAAAATGCAACCGGAATCCGGTCGATACTTTACAATCACATACTTTTATTACGTATGTAAACAAAAAAAAGATTCGATTTCTCGAATCTTCTTAAAAATAAATCATATGATTACTTTTTTAAAAACATTTGTTTGGCTAGCCAAGCGCAGCCAATGACCCCGGCATCGTTACCGAGTTCCGCGATTTTGAAGGTCGTTGATCCAAAGACACGAGGTAAAGCAAATCGTTCGAACGATTCCTTTAAAGGAGTCATCAACGCATCGCCGGCTTTTGAAACACCACCGCCGATGACAATGATCTCAGGATTAAAACTGTTTGCCAAATTCGAAATAGCAAGTCCAAGATGGAATGTCACTTCTTCGACAACTTCCGTCGCTACCGCATCCCCTTGCGAATAGGCTTCAAATACATCTTTTGCCGTAACCGCTTTGATATTATTCAAAGAAGTAATTTGTCCTTTTCGTTTTTCAAGACCCAGTCGGGCGACACCCGTTGCAGAAGCAATTGTTTCCAAACAACCTTTACGGCCGCAACCACACAGGACGCCACCTTCCGGCAACATCGTGATATGACCGATTTCACCGGCCATACCGACTGTTCCGTGAACGATTTGTCCGTTGGTGATTAAACCACCACCAACACCTGTCCCCAGTGTGACGGCAAGCAGCTCTGTCGCTCCGCTCCCTGCCCCTTTCCACATCTCACCGATCGCCGCTGCATTCGCATCGTTCTCAATCACAGCGGGCAATCCTGTTAAACGTTCAAACTCTCCGACGAGTTCAAAATTGTTCCAACCGATATTGACCGCTTTTTCGACGACACCCGTATTAAAGTCGATGAATCCCGGCGCACCGATTCCAGCGCCGACAAAGTCTTCGACCCGCTTGTTGCTTTGCTGACATTTTTCAAAGAAAGAACGGGCGATGTCTCCCGGAATTTGTCCGCCATCATTTAAGATGACCGTTTCAATTTCCCATTTTTCTACGATGATTCCTTGTAAATCCAGAATCGCCATCTTGACCGTCGTTCCACCGATATCCACACCCAGTAACCACTTCATCGTCATAACTCCCTCATGATAAAAAATTCTTCCCTTTTATTTTAGCCGATTCATCTGCTTGTGCAAAGGGTTGCGCAAGCTTTTCATGCTTTTCTCGATTGTTGTAGTTCGTATGCTAAAATCACTTTTGCGGAATCATATTGTTTTTTTTCCAGCACACCGGCCTGCTCAAGTTCGTCCAGTTCAAGCATCATCATCGCAATATCCGATTCCCGGTCACCGAGGTACACAATCGTTCCATATGATTTGAGCAATTGCTGAACATCATAAAGTGTTTTCATCGTTCATCGGCTCCTTTACAAATACATCGAGTAAATCGTATGTGGCTTGAAGGGATGTCTCGTGTGTCCGTTCGTAAGAATGACTCGATTCAATCCCGGGACCGAGTAATCCGTGCCGGACATCATGTCCGGCATGGACGGCCGCTGAAGCATCCGAACTGTAATAGGGATAGATATCCACTTTGTATGGAATCGTATGCTGTTGCGCTAAACGTGTGAACTGATGACGTAACGCAAGATCATACGGACCGGAACCGTCTTTTGCACAAATCGAAACCGTGTACTCATCCGAATGTTGTCCTTCTCCAAGCGCTCCCATGTCGACTGCGATATATTCCGCGACATCTTCTGAAAAACCGGCATTTCCTCCAAAGCCCACTTCTTCATAATTGGAGATGAGAATGTGGACAGGATGCGGTAACGTCAGCGTTTTCCATTTCTTGACGAGCTCCAACAATAAAGCAACAGACGCCTTGTCATCAAGGTGACGTGATTTTACGAATCCCGTTTCCGTATGAACGAACCGTGGATCAAACGTTACGACGTCACCTACTTCGATTCCGGCAACCCTTGTTTCTTCTGCCGTTGTCGAACGGATGTCGAGTCGGACCTCGATATTCGTCGCACTCCGTTCTTCCGTATTCGTCACACGTGACGTGTGGACACTTGAATGATGGAAGACAATCGTTCCGGAAACGGTTTGTCCATCCATTTTATGAACTAAACAGTTTTCTCCCTCAATAGCTGTCCACGCATAGCCGCCAAGCTGCGATAGACTGAGACGACCGGTTGGTAAGATTTCCTTCACCATCGCCCCTAACGTATCGACATGTGCTGTCAGTAACCGAATCCGCGACGACTGCCCCGGCAACATGGCAAGCAAAGCCCCTTTTTCTAATTTTTTATATGTAATCCCTTCTTCTTTGAACCGGTTTTCTACATATGTAAGTGCATGAACGGTGAATCCCGTCGGACTAGGAATCTCCACTAAGTCACGAATCGTCTGAACAACTGCCTGCATGTGTTTCACTCCTTTTTTCGAATGTTTTTCCCTTTATATGATACCAAAAGATGGAACAGGCGGGTACTCATTCACTGCTTCGATTGCCTTCCTGCTGAATAAAAAAAGTCGTAGATTCAATTTACATTGACTCTACGACTTTTCATACGTCTAATCTTCCCTTCGAACCAATTTTAAAAAGGAATTGATTCATCCTCCATTAGACGTATTTTTTCATCCAGATATCATCGCGGTATGTTCCATCTTCCAGTTTAACGGAGTCCGGATCTTCCGCGTATACTTCAAAGCCCAGTGATTCATACAGGTTCTGAGCGGCCTCATTGCCGGAAAGCACTGCCAGGATGACTTGTTCGACATCAGGAAGTTGCTTTGCCTCTTCAATCAACGCTTCCATTAGAGCACGTCCTGTTCCGCCACGATAATCCGGTGACACATACACACCAGAAATCATCGCTTTATGCGACTCGCGTGATAATTCGTACGGCTTGACCTGACCAAATCCAAATAACTTTTCACCGTCAAATATTCCGAGCCATACTTCATCCGAATCCGGATCGCCTTCCAGCCCTTCTTGAACATCTTTAATTGGTGTTTGTTGTTCATCATCAAACGAATGACCAAACGCATCTGGATGATTTTTTAATCCTTCCAGTCGAAGACTCCAATACTGTTCTGCATCTTCTTTCGTTAACTTCCGAAATGTATACATGACTGTCTTTCTCCCCTTTATGCGTTTTTACTATTAGACAATATGACATGAGAAACTCTTCTATCCTTTACATAACCTTTTTCTAGTAAAATAAAACCTAGTTTAATCCGGAATTTTCAGCACAAAAAAAATCACTCCTTTTCGATTTGTCGAAAAAGAATGATTTTTTCGCTTTAGGCGGTCGGCTCAATATTAACGGAGAACAGGTTCCATCGTTTGACGCAACACTTCTGCTGAGTGATGGAATTTTTTAAGTTCTTCTTCCGTTAAAGAAACTTCGATGATTTCCCGAACACCTTGCCGGTTGATGATTGCGGGTACACCGATATGGATACCGGAAATCCCATACTGTCCGTCGACATGTGCTCCGACCGTTAAGAGACAGTTCTCATTTCCGAGAATCGCCCGGACGATTCGAACAAGTCCAAGACCAATCGCATAATAGGTCGCCCCTTTTCGTTCGATGATGTGATACGCTGCATCCCGGACATTGATATAAATTTGATCAAGATCCGCTTGAGAGTAACGATCATTTTCCGCTAACAATTCATCAATCGTTTTACCATAGATCCGTGAGTTGCTCCAGGCTGCAAATTCCGTGTCCCCGTGCTCTCCAAGAATGTAGGCATGCGCATTACGGGAATCGATATGGAAGTATTCACCGAGCATTTGACGCAAACGGGCCGTATCAAGAACCGTACCTGATCCAAAGACACGGGATTTTGGAAGACCGGAATATTTCCATGCCAGATGAGCCATGATGTCAACCGGGTTAGATGCAACGACGATGATGCCATCAAAACCAGATTCCATGATTTGGCGTATCATTTCTTTCATGATCAACGCATTTTTAGCAACAAGATCGAGTCGGGTTTCGCCCGGTTTTTGTGGCGCCCCTGCCGTGATAACAATCACTTCCGCATCCTTACAGTCTGAGTAATCCCCTGCCCAGATGCGCATCGGGGAAGAACTGAAAGGTGTCCCGTGATTTAAATCCATCGCTTCGCCCTCTGCTTTGGCTTTATTCACATCGATGATCACCAATTCTTCACACAATCCCGCCGTCGACATCTGATAGGCAAAGCTTGAACCAACAGCCCCCGCACCAATTAACGCTACACGTGTCACTTTCGCATGTAATTCCATCCTTTATATCCACCCTTCTGAAGGTAATTTAAAAGTTTGTTAACTATCTCACAAATAGATTGTAACATCTTTCACAAAGTTTAGGTATTTATGAAACCGTTCACATCTTGTCTAATTTGTGTCAATAATATCCTAACATAAGGAAAAGCGACATCTTCCATTTCCACTTACCACATTCGATACACAATAAAACCAAACATTCCGGCTAACGTACTCGACAAAAAGTTGACTCCGTCATTCCCAAGCCATTTCCATCCCTTTACATAAAGAGTCGGTTGATTGTGGTGAAGACGTTTTTCTGTTTCTTTGAGGCAAACCACACATCGAAATTTCCGCTGGACCGTCCCGCCGAACAATGTATCAAACAAACTTCCTATGATGCCGCCTAACGTCACCAACAACCAGATGTCCGTCGATAAGTCGAACAGTAGATCGCCTGCTGTCGCTATGAACAAGGCGCCGACAATCGTTGCGGTCGTCCCAAGGATTGAAATTGCGCCGCTCGTTCCAGCCGGTACACGCCGTCCCGTTAAGAGAAAAGGATTTTTTTTTGACAAAGGACCAATTTCAGAAGCCCATGTGTCGGCATTTGACGCAGCCAGCACGATCAAAAATAAGACAAGAAACGATGTGTGTTCTGTCCAGAGAAATCCCATCGAAGCCAACGCTGCGATCCCTCCGTTCGCAAGAACCTGCCAGCCGTCACGCGGTCCGTCTTTTTCGACGATTTGATTCACCGACTGTTTTCTTCGTTTCCCAAGTTTCGACAACAGACTGGAACTGCCGAAAAAAAGCAATAACATCAGAAGCCCGGGGTAACCGAATCCGGACAGGACAAGCGCCCCGACGACAAGCGTCCAAATACTGCCGCTGATGGTCAGCAAACGCAGCCGGTATCCGATATAGCCGAGGAAAAAACAAAATAAAATACCGTAGATTACTGGCATACAACGACCTCAGACTCGGTTACAATCTGCTGAACCGGTTGATCGAAGGGTTCCACTTCGAACGCAGAAACCAGTTGACGCTCAAACGCAACCGCTAACGTATGGCCATGATAATCAGCTAATACCCGATCATAAAAACCGCCTCCCCACCCTACACGGTAGCCTTGACGTGTGAACGCCCGTCCCGGAACGATGCAAAGGTCCACTGCACTCAAAGACCTCTCTACCGCCTGGTCATCCGGTTCCCGAATGCCCATCTTTGTTTCTATCAATGGGCTGTTCGGTAAGTATTCAAAAAATCGCATCTCCTGGTGCATGACTTTCGGAATGACAACCTGTTTCCCCAGTTCCCAGGCCTTCAAAATAATCGGCTCTGTCGCACATTCGTTGCGAAAGGAAAGTGTGATGGCAATGGATTGAGCATTTTTCCACTCCGGTAAAGCAAACAAATAATCATAAATCTGCTGTTCTTTTTGTTCACGATGCTCTAACTGATTTAACTGATCTGTAATAAATCGCCGAATTTCCCGTTTTTCCATCTTGCGAATCCCCCTTATTCAACAAAAAAGCCATCACACAAGGTGACGGCTTCCATCTCAATTATTTTACTTCACGGTGAAGTGTGTGCTTACGGAGACGTGGGTTGTATTTCTTCAACTCAAGACGCTCTGGGTTGTTACGCTTGTTCTTCTTAGTGATATAAGTACGGTCACCAGTTTCAGTGCAAGCCAAAGTAATTTTAACGCGCATGGGATTCCCTCCTATCTAGCTCTCGATGTATCAAGTATTTTTGCTTTACATAAGGTTAAGCATACTCAAGTATCGTACCAAGAAAGGAAGTGAATTGCAACTGTTCATCCGTTCTTTTTTGGATTCATTACATGCTGGTATGGATTTTCAAGGTCCACCTGGAATGTACGCAGTTCTTTTGCGACATGATAATCATGTTCGATCCCGTTTCTTGCTTCTTCTCGCTCGAGATAAATGACGTCTGAATGACGTAATGCTTCTCCTTCGAGTCGCTTGATTGCTACGACAAGCCCACCTGTTCCTGACGGAGAACGTTCGCTTTCCAAGTCATACACGTTGCTGACAAGTGGTAAGCCGTTCATTTCAGCAAAGGATTGAGCCGCTGAAGCCGTCTCCATATTAAAGTTATGAACAAGTCGGAACTCGACGATTTTATTCAATGCCTGTGCTTGACGCAAGACTGCCAGATTTAAGCCGGCCAATTGATTATACGTCTGAACGAGCGGTAGACCATTGACCTCGACCTGATAGACATGCACACCGTCTTGATGCTGATAACCGGCTGTCCCTGATGTAATGACATAAACATTTTCACCTGATGCGGCTAATCGTTTCGCATATTCCGCAACGGGACGGTTTGAATCATCGTATTGCGTCGTCACAAGTAAAATAGCTTCGCTGTTCCACGATACCTCACGTTGAACGGCCACATAATAATCATGCGGAGTCAGGAAGACATCCGGTTCAATGTCGGTATCAGCGAGGAACGGATATTCTGCATACCGCTCTTCTAGCCAATCAAGCGTCAGCTCCTGCGCATCGAGACGACGTTCCGTTTCTTCAAATCGTTTAATATGTTCACGGAACCGGTTCGCTGCATATTGTGCCGTTGTCTGTCCATCGAGAATAAACGGCCAGTCACTCGAGACGGCAAGCAGATATTCGCGAATCAACTGACGTTTGGCTTTCACCGTCAATTCATCCTGATGACGATTCCGGGCAACGACGCCTGCCAAACGTTTTTCAAGTTGGTGCAAGTGACGGATCATCCAATCGTTGCGTTCATTGATCCAGACATCCGCATAACCTTTGCGTCCCCACGTTCCCATCGCAATGTGAACCGTTTCGATATCCTGGAAGTGACGTTCCAAAAACATCGCCGGAGAAATCGACTCAATCCCGTAATCTTCGAATCGTTCCATCGTTTTTCCGAGGAAGTCCGGCCCTTCGAACCACCAATGTCCAAATAACTCAGCATCGAACGGTGCCGTCACGAGGAATGGTGGAAAATCTTGTGCGCTCTGCTCATCTAAATGGTTGGCAAGTGCTTCCGCAAAATCAGTCGCATGGACATCTGTCCGTTTCCAAGCCCAATCCCGGACATAATATTCTTTTTGATCCGACTCGCCCGTCACCCGGTGAAGTTTTAATCCTGTATCGTAACGAAGTCCTTCTGGATGCATGAATTCGGCGATTTGATCCCATTCGCGGTCATATGCAAGGTCGCGGTAAAACTCACGGTAATCCGGATGCCCAGGATAACCGATGACCGAACTCCAAATCCGGCCCGAGATGATTTGATCACGCGGGAACAATGCAACACCATGCGGCGAATAGACAGGTGCACCAATCCCGTGTTTCGGGGCAGGATCCGCATTCAGGATAGAATGTTCGTCAACGAACGTATACCGGATTCCTTCTTCGTACATGATCTTATCAAGACCTGGCGTATACGCACATTCCGGCATCCACAGACCCGTCGGACGATAGCCGTAATGGCGTTCGAAACAGTTTAATCCGGTTTGGATTTCAGACCGTGCTGCTTGTTCCGACAACATGTGCGGACTGAATCCGTGTGTCGCGGTACACGTCATCAACTCAAGATACCCTTGTTCTTTATAATGACGGAAGGCGCTGTTTAAGTTCCGGCCCCAATGCTCAAACGTTACTTTTAAGTCGTGGTACCGTTCTTTATAGAAAAGCAAGGCATCACGTTCCTCGTTCCCTAAATCGCGTTGTAACTCCTGTTCAATCAATCGTAACGTATCGTCCAGGTGCTCCACGTAACGATCTTGGATGAGTGAATCTGCTAACATCTCAATGACGGGTGGCGAGATACTGATCGTCCAACCAAGCGGACGCTCCAAGCGATCGATTTCCCACAATAATGGAATATACGTTTCGGAGATGGCTTCGTACATCCATCTTTCTTCTAGACGATGGGCTTCCCGATGTCGGATATATGGTAAATGGGCATGTAACACTAATGAAAAATAACCTTTGCGCATGTCTGTTCTTCCTCTCCTTCTGCTTTCTATCTGTTATCTTCAGCGAACGCGATCAAAATAGGAATACGGACGCAAGACTTCGACCCATTCCGGTTGTTCCAGTTCTCCATATTGCCAATGAGCAACAACCTCTGCAAAACGTCCATCTACGACAGGCTCGTCTCGTGGTGTCTCGATTGGTTTTGAGCGGAGGACAGGAAGAAAATCTCCGTCGATGGTTTGAATACCCCATTCGATGATGTATGTAGTGTTCGGCATCAACGGACGGACAAACCATGTATTCGTCATTTCCGGCAATTCAAATTGATACGTACGATTCGCTTCACCTTTTTCGTAATCACGTAACGTCACATCAATGATCCGCATTTCTTTTCGGAATGAATCGAATGATGCGTGGTAATGTGTCTCAAGCATCTTTCGAGACAATTCAGACAATTCCCAGTAAACATAGACAGATGTCGGAGATTGGACGATCGCATGGATGATGTCGTCTTCGTAATGAGTCGCCATTCCAAATGCATCTCGCTCCAATGAAGGGATTGCTGTCAATGCCGGTACGATTTCGTTTTGTTTCGGAGCACTCACGGTTACGCCTGCCTTCTTCTTATTAGGTTTGGTGACCGCAGCTGATTCCGTTGAAACTGTTTTATTTTCCGTTAGCGACTTTCGGTATTTACTCCAGGCATATTTAACCTTACCTTCTGTCGATTCCACTTTTTCTGCAATTTGTTTAATGGTTAGTCCTTGTTCTTTTAATTTTATGATTTTTTCAAGCATTACCTATCACCTCTTTCTCTTTATTCACTTCTTTCTTATTCTACAAACTTGTTTCAAAATCCTTTACAAAAAAAGTAGGCTGAGGATTTCCCTCTAGCCTACTGTACTTAGCTATTTAAATCATAGTGTTTTCCTTTTGCCATGTAAATCAAATGCTCACCTACGTTCGTTAAATGGTCGCCCATTCGTTCGATATACCGGCAAATATTTGTGAATTGCATGATTTCATCCACTACAACCGGTTGCAGGGACATATGCCGCATATACTGGCGCAACGCTTTATAGGTCGTGTCATCAATGATGTTATCGAGATCAGACAGCGCCTTCGCTTTTTCAATATCGCCATCACGATACGCGACGATTGCCGTCTCCGTCATATCCAGTAATGTTTCGAATGCTTCTTTTAATAACGAGATGTCAATCACGTAAGGGAACGTCTCGACACGTAAAACGGCTTTCGAGATATTTCCCGCGTAGTCAGCAATCCGCTCTAAATCCGTCGCAATCTTCATTGCCGTCACCAACCGTCGTAAATCAGTCGCGACCGGTTGTTGTTTCGCGATCAGTAAAATCGCATCGTCGTTGATTTCAAGTTCGAGTGCATCGAGCTCATTATCATTTTCGATGACTTTAAGAGCAATCTCACGGTCATACTTTTCGAGTGCTTCCGCTGTTGTTGCAATCTGTTGCATTGTCTTCCGGGCTAACAAAAATACTTTTTGATCGAGTACTGCCAGGTTTTCTCCAAAAATCGTCCGATTTGCTGCCATTGAAAAGTTCCTCCTCGTTATCCGAATCGTCCTGAGATATAGTCTTCTGTCCGTTTGTCACTCGGATTTGAGAAAATTCGATCCGTCTGATCGAATTCAACGACTTCACCGTTCAAGAAGAAAGCTGTTTTATCAGAGACACGTGCTGCTTGTTGCATGTTATGCGTCACGATGATGATCGAGTAATCTTTTTTTAATTCCTGTACCAATTCTTCAACTTTTAGCGTCGAGATTGGGTCGAGAGCGGATGTCGGTTCATCCATCAGGATGACGTCCGGCTCGATTGCCAGGCAACGGGCGATGCAGAGACGTTGTTGTTGTCCGCCTGACAGTCCGTAAGCGTTCTCGTTCAAACGGTCCTTGACTTCGTCCCAAATCGCTGCTCCGCGTAGGCTTCGTTCAACGATTTCATCCAAGATTTTTTTGTTCTTCACCCCATGAACACGTGGTCCATAAGCGATATTATCATAAATCGATTTCGGGAATGGGTTTGGTTGCTGAAAGACCATTCCAACCGATGTCCGTAATTCTTCGACTTCATAATCCTTATCGAAGATATTACGACCATGGTATTCAATGACACCATTCGTCCGTACGATCGGAACGAGTTCGACCATTCGGTTCAAGGTCTTGATGAATGTCGACTTTCCGCATCCTGACGGTCCGATGATTGCCGTTACTTCATTTTGTTTAATATCAAGATTGACATCTTTTAAAGCATGATCATCACCGTACCATAGGTTCAAATCATTTACACGGTATACACTTTGTCGCGCAGCTACTGGTTGATTCATTGTTTTTACCCCTTCTTTGGCTGGTTTCGTCGTCAGCTTCGTATCCATCATCTGTGTTCCTCCTTAGTGATTCAGAACGTAATTCGTTATATCCAGTTGATTAGTATCGTTTTGAAAAACGGTTTCGAATCCAAATCGCAAGTGAGTTCATCGTTAAGAGGATGACCATCAGGACGATGATTCCGGCAGCAGCAAGACCTTGGAAGTCAGCTTGCGGACGGCTTGTCCAGTTGTAGATTTGAATCGGTAAGGCCGTAAACTCTGAGAAAATACCTTCCGGCGCCCGTGCGATGAAGATAGCTGCTCCGACCATGATGAGCGGTGCTGTTTCTCCAATTGCCCGTGAAACGGCAAGGATGATTCCTGTGATGACCCCTGGAAGGGATGCGGGTAAGACAACTTTGAATGTCGTCTGCCATTTCGAAGCACCCAGTGCTAGAGAGGCATGACGCATTGCCTGTGGTACGGCGCGAATCGCTTCTTGCGATGACACGATGACGACCGGTAAACTCATCAGCGCAAGCGTGAGTGCTCCGGCAATCAAGGTCGATCCGAAGCCCATGTTACGAACAAAAAACGTAAGTCCGAGTAATCCGAAAACGATTGACGGAACACCGGCTAAGTTTGAGATGTTGACTTCGATGAAAGAAGTCATCCGTCCTTTTTTCGCATACTCTTCTAAATAGATCGCAGCTCCGACACCCAGGATGAAAATCATCGGAATAATCAAGAGCATTAAGAAGATTGAGCCCATCAACGCAGGATAAATCCCGGCACGATCCGGTCGGCGTGAAGGTGAATTTTGAAGAAAGTCGAGTGATAACCAGGCTGCCCCGTCGCGAACGACGCCAAACAGAAGAATACCAAGCACGACTAAACCGAATAACAGTCCGATCAGGAAAATGATTTTCGTGACATTATTGACGACAAGACGTTGGCTGATTGATTTTTTCACAGCAACAGGATCAATAAATTTTTTTTGTACAGGTTGTTTTTCTGGTAAGGCCATCTTAATACTCCTCTCTGAAACGACGCGTGATCCAGTTCGCGAGTAAGTTCATCAAAAGAGTAAAGACGAACAACAACGTACCGACAGCGTAGATACTGTAATATTCAATCGTTCCATATCCTGCGTCACCAAGGGCAACCTGAACGATATAAGCCGTCATCGTCTGAACCGGCTCCAACGGATTAACTGCAGCCGTAGGGTTTGATCCCCCGGCAATCGTCACGATCATTGTTTCACCGATTGCGCGTGACATACCAAGAACGATGGAAGCGATGATTCCGGAAAGTGCAGCCGGAACAACCACTTTTAAAGCGACTTCAAGACGTGTTGAACCCAGTGCCAATGCGCCGTCCCGAATTTTTTTCGGAACTGAGCTCATTGCATCCTCTGAAATCGAGGCAATCATCGGAATGATCATGATTCCGACAACAATCCCCGGACTTAACGCATTATAAATCGCAAGACCCGGAATTAATTTAACAAGTAACGGTGTAACAAACGTTAAGGCGAAAAATCCGAAAACGATTGTCGGAACGCCGGCTAATACTTCAAGAATCGGTTTGAGAACACGACGGGCGCGTTCTGATGCATACTCACTTAAATAAATCGCAGAAGTGAGTCCGATCGGCACGGCAACCAGCATCGCAATCACGGTAATTTCAAGGGTTCCGACGACCAGCGGCCAAATTCCATACTCCGGTTGAGAGTTCAGCGGGTACCAGCTTGTACTGCCGAAGAATTCTTTGAACGAGACGACTTCAAAGAAGTGTTCTGTTTCAATAACTAACGTGAGAATGATGCCGATGGTCGTAACGACTGAAACGAACGCACAGAGAAATAGTACGATCGGCATAAAACGTTCCATGATGTTTTTCATACTGAATTTTTGTTGTCGGTTCTTTTGGATCAGCTCGCGAACCGATTTGTTTGATGATGGATTCACCCTTCTTCGCTCCCTACTTCATCATACCTACATAAGAACGGGACCCCAAAAAAGGGAAATCTCCCTTTTTTCGGGCCGTCCTTGTGTAATGATGGTTATTTCATTGCATCTTCAATGGCTTTTGTATTTTCATCGTAACGATCTTGCGGCATTTTGATATAACCGACTTCTTCTGATAAGTCACCTGCATTTTCATTTGTGAATTTAACGAAGTCCGCCACTTGTTTTTTGTCTTTTAATGATTTGTTGTTGACGTACGTGTAGATCTCACGTGAAAGCGGGTAAGAAAGATCTTTGATTGTTTCCGGTGTCGGATCAACTGCGTCTTTTCCTTCAGCTACAAGCGGCACTTCTTTTAACTTATCTTTGTTTTCCGCGTAGTAGGCATAACCGAAGTAACCAATCGCACCTTTTGTTCCTTCGACCCCTTTAACGAGGACGTTATCATCTTCTGAAAGTTGAACATCTTTACGCATATCTTTTTTCTCAAGAACTTTTTCTGAGAAGAAATCAAATGTTCCTGAATCTTTACCCGGGCTGAAGAATTTGATTGGTTCTGCTGGATAAGAAGCATCCACGTCTTTCCATGTCTTCACATTCGGGTCTAACCAAATTTTTTCTAACTGGTCGAGTGTCATTTCTTTGACCCATGTGTTCTCTTTGCTGATTGCGACTGTTAATCCGTCGTAAGCAAGCGCTAATTTCGTATATTCCACACTATTTTTTTCAGCTTCCGCTGCTTCTTCTTCTTTAATTTCACGTGATGCATTTGAAAGGTCTGTTTCACCAACAACAAAACGTTTGAATCCGCCGCCTGTACCTGATACTCCGACCGTGACATCGACGTCTGGTTGTTCGATTGAATACTCTTCACCGACTGCTTCCATGATTGGGAAGACTGTTGAAGATCCATCAATTGCGATCTTTCCTGAAAGATCTGAAGAACTTGAAGAGCCGCCTTTGTCATTTCCGCATGCCGCACCGACTACTGCGATTGACGCTACCGTTGTGATAAGAGCTGTTTTTTTCATCCAAGACATGATTAATTTTCCTCCTCGAAGTATGTCGCTGGTAACGCTACGACTTTATATCCGTTTTCCTTACAAGACTTATACTACCGATGAACTATTAAACCAAAATGAATCCAACGTAAAAGAATTGTAAAGGCGTGTGTTTCTGCGTTTACAAACTCAACTTCATTAGAAAAACAGGTCAATCCATACAAAAAAAAGCGAAGATGAGTTTCCTCATCTTCGCTTTACTAGTTAATTTGGCTTAGTTTGCCATGGAACATCTTTCACATTAAAGTATGCCTTCACTAAATCATGACCAATTTTCGAGTTGACGGTTTCCTGCTCCATATATGGAAGGAACACGGCCCATGCCATCTCTGGATTGTCGTATGGCGCCCAGCCGACTAAGTTCGAGTTCAACGAGCGAACCGGTTGTCCACTTCCATCCCGAAGTGCAATTCCGTCTTCGCCGTAAACACTGACCTGCGCCGTTCCTGTTTTCGCTGCCGCATCGATGCCGGTTTGGGCAATGATTTTCGCAGTCCCGCGTTCTCCTTTGACAACACGATGGAATCCTTCACGGACATGATCAATATTCGCTTGACTGACTTCAATCCGGTTTAAATAGTTTGTTTTAAAACTGTAATCAACTTTCTTCGTTTCGTCTTCAATCGAGTTTGAAGCCAACACTTCTTTTAAGAAGTGCGGTTGTACACGGTACCCGCCATTCGCGAGTGTCGAAACATACTGCGCAACTTGAAGTGGTGTAAAGGCATCATATTGACCAATCACGCGGTCCATCAAGAGCGTGACGCGGTCCGGTGTACCTTGTACCCCTTTTGCTTCATACGGAAGATCAATTCCTGTTGTTACACCGAGACCAAATTGACTGTAATAATTCTGCATGATCGCTGCAGCCGCATCGACGCTCGCGCCAGCGACACCGTTACTCGGGTATTTCGCCATCCGCATCGCGATGTTAAACATGTAGACGTTTGACGAACGTTCGAGTGCCGTCAGGTCCGTAATCGGTCCCATGTTGACGTACGATCCTTTTTTCGTCCCACCAATTGTGATCGGCGCATCATTGATGACCTCGTTTTGACGAATGACTCCTTCTTCGAGCCCCATCGCAACTGTTGCCCCTTTAATCGTTGAACCGATTTGCAGAGAAGTCAACACGTTATTGATGGCAACATCACTGAATTTATTCGTCGCAGTGTCAAGCTTCTGACCGGACATTGCCAAAATTTCTCCGGTTTTCGGATTCATGACAACAGCGTATCCTTCTTTAAGATAACCGCTTCCCATGCCGCGCCCCATCTTGATGGCTTGCTGCAAGATCTGGTCAACTTGTTTGTTGTATTCTGCATCAACCGTCAAGACGAGATCTTTCCCGGATTCGCCTTCTTCACGATTCGGTTCACCGACCGGTTCACCGTTAAACGTTTCATAGACATCGTAAGCCGGTTTTCCGCGCAACAGATCTTCATACTGTTGCTCGAGGAATGATGTTCCGACCCGGTCGTTCAGGCTGTATCCTTTTGCCTTGAATTCCGCTTGTTGTTCTGCAGGAATTTTCGAGTACTTCCCGAAGATATTTCGTAACGTTCCTTCATATGGATATGAGCGTTCATAAAACGGCTCAACCGATACTCCTTTTAGATCTTCAAGGTTTTCATCGATAATCGCCATTTCTTTAGCATTCGCTCCTAATTTAACGAGCTGCGGGTCCAGGGCATAACCGACTTCCATGTTGTGTTTGATGGCGATGATTTCCATCGTCTTATCATCAAAATCGATATCTTTTTTCGTAATCGTATCGAGGCGAATTTGATCCTGCTCCGAAATTGACAATTTGTTCTGTTCTTCAGCGTTTGGATAACGCTTTTCCACTGCCTTCTTATACCGTCGATCTGATTCTTCACTGTTGACAGCTACCCAGTAATCTTTCATGTCACGTTCCGTGACTTTCCAATCGTCTTTCGGAAGATTGATGATTGCCGCAAGACGCGAAGCGATTTCAATCCGTTCGTCGACTTTCGTATTCTGGGAACGACGATAGACAATCGAGTATTTCGAGATCGTATCGACTAACAACCGGCCATCGCGGTCATAAATCTTCCCACGCGGAACTTCGTATTTCGAAGCAATCATTTCCGTTTTTTGAACTTCACGTGAAATCTTTTCACCATTCACAATCTGGACGACACCTAAGCGGAAAATTAAAATCGCAAACAATAAAAATACTACAAAAAACATTAAGTTAAGGCGAAGTGGCAGATGATTCCGCCGTTTTCCCTTCACCGTGATTCGTTTCGCCATGGCGTACTCCCCTATCGTTCAAAAAGTCATCTTGTTTCATTATATAGAAGGAAACTTTCCATAACAACCTATCCCATCATTTTCCGCATTAAAAAACATCGATTCCCGAAATGGAAATCGATGTTTTGATATACTAATTATTTTGCGTCAGCGTAAAGTTTTGCCACATGATCCCAGTCAACGACATTAAAGAAGGCGTTGATGTAATCAGGACGACGGTTTTGATAGTTGAGGTAATACGCATGTTCCCAAACATCAAGTCCGAGAATCGGCGTTTTCCCTTCCATGACTGGTGTGTCTTGGTTTGGTGTTGAAACGACTGATAATTTCCCGCCGTCAACGATGAGCCAAGCCCAACCTGAACCAAAACGTGTTGTAGCTGCTTTTGCGAACTCATCTTTGAACGCATCAAACGAACCGAATGACTCGTCGATTGCTGAAGCAAGTTCACCAGTTGGTGCTGCACCATCGTTCTTTTTCAAGAGTTTCCAGAAGAACGAATGGTTCCAATGACCGCCACCGTTGTTACGGACAGCTGTTTGAATGTTTGCAGGAAGTGAATCCAGGTTTTGAAGTAATTCTTCAAGTGATTTTCCTTCGTGCTCTGACCCTTCAAGTGCTGCATTGACGTTCGTGACATACGTGTTGTGGTGTTTAGAGTGGTGAATCTCCATCGTACGAGCATCGATATGTGGCTCTAGCGCATCATAAGCGTAGCCGAGTTCTGGTAATTCAAATTTTGACATTTTCATGTCCCCCTTTATCCTATTTTCGGAATTTCAGTACTCTTTAAGACTAGCAAAAATAGTTGGTCAGGCGCAAGCAATGACCCTCGAAAATTACTGTTCGTCACGCGGAGCAAATACAGAGACACCGCCGCCTGGAACCGGGAAAACGCCGAAGCCCTCTTCATCGATCACAACCGGTTCTTCTTGGTGGTTCGTATAATCAAACCACTCTTCTCCGGCACGCGTCTCACCGACAAACATTCGTTTTTCGCACATGTCCGCATTCGAAAGTAAAACAGCGCATCCCGAGTTCGGGAATTCTTCGACACCACGACGGACCCAACCGATACAATGTGGATCGTCAAGGTAATCTTCTTGTTCGCCATATGCTTTATGGTAACGGGCATACAGTAAAGCATTGATCATTTCTTTTTTGCCTTCGACCGGGTGAGGTCCTTGGATACCATAATAATCACCGTAGAAGACACATGGATAACCATCTTTACGAAGGAGTACCGATGCATAGGCATGTTGTTTGAACCAGTCATCAATCCACGACTCGAGCGATTCACCTGGTTGCGAGTCATGGTTATCAACGAATGTCACCGCGTTCGTCGGGTGGGATTCAACCAGTGTATCCGCAAATAATGTCGTTAAATCAAATTCTTGTCCCTGTTGCGACGCTTCATGGAATTTATAATGGAGCGGCACATCAAATAAATCGATTGTATAATCAACACTGTCTAAAAATTGACGGCAATCATCTAAATCCGATTTCCAGAACTCACCGACCATATAGAAACCGTCCGGATTATCTCCGATCATCGATTTTGCGAACTCGTTGACGAATTCGTAGTTGATATGTTTGATGGCGTCCAAACGGAAACCTTGGCAATTGATTGTCTCTTTAAACCAGTTTCCCCAGTTAATCATCTCTTCACGCACTTCAGGATGGTTGTAATCAATGTTAGCGAACATCAAATAGTCATAGTTTCCGAATTCATTGTCTACTTGATCGTTCCAGTCTTTATTTTTACCGGAAATCTTAAAGACACCCGTTTTCTCTTCCCGGGCATCAAAATCCGTACCGTTGAAAAATTCATGTGTCCAGATGAAATCCGAATATTTACCGTTTCGACCGGGGAACGTAAACTTCGTCCAGGCATCAATTTCAAATTCTTCTGAAATTTCTTGCGAACGGTCTTCCGGATGGACCTCAACGACTTTAATCGTCTCGAGTTCATCTGCTGCTGCTTTATGGTTCATGACGACATCGGCATAAATCGCGATATCATTTTCGTGTGCGACTTGAATGGCTTCGATTAGCTCGTCTTTTGTCCCGTACTTCGTGCGGACCGTCCCTTTTTGATCAAACTCTCCTAAATCATAGACATCGTAAATGCCATACCCTGTGTCTTCATCTGATTGTCCCTTTGACGCTGGCGGAATCCAAACAGATGTGATGCCTGCAGCACGCAGTTCCGGCGCTCTCTCTTTTAAGCGCTGCCAATGCTTCCCATCATTTTCTACATGCCACTCAAAAAACTGCATCATTGTATGGTTACGTTCCATCTCTCTTCGCTCTCCCTTAAATTGCCATAGTATGAATAGTATTGTATGAACATTATTACAATATCTTTAATATTCCCCAAGCAACCAAAAATAAACGCACACTCTTAAAAAAGAGTGTGCGTTCTAAAATGGACCCTGCAGGACTCGAACCTGCGACCGGACGGTTATGAGCCGTCAGCTCTAACCAGCTGAGCTAAGGGTCCTTAAGTAATAGTAGCGGCGGAGGGAGTCGAACCCACGACCTCACGGGTATGAACCGTACGCTCTAGCCAGCTGAGCTACACCGCCATGATGGTTTGAAACAACTAATATAAGGTTACTAAAATCAAACTCGAATGTCAATAAACTATCTCACAAAAACAAAGAGGAATTTCTTTTCAGAAATTCCTCTTGCTTCATTCACCTATTCAGGCTGTTCCTGAACGTTGCTCGAGTACCAGGTCCGTAATATTGACGGCGTGGTCACCGATCCGTTCCAGGTTCGACAGCAGATCCACGAAGATCATTCCGGCCTGACCGGTACACTCCCCTGCATTAACACGCAAGACATGGTGTTTGCGGAATAAACGTTCAAGGGAATCCAGTTTCCCTTCTAACTCAAGCACTTGACGTGCCAGTGAAACATCATCGAGTTCAACGGCTTTAATGGCTGTTTCGACGATTTTTTGCGTCAAGATGTACATTTCATCCAATTCTTTTTTAGCCTTATCGGTAAACGTAATCCGATTGACGATTTGGAAGTCAACCAGTTCGATGACATTTTCGACGTGATCACCAATCCGTTCAAAATCGTTGACGGCGTGCATGAGAAGTGAGTGATCGTTTGATTCCCGTTCGGATAAATCATGTGCCGCGACCTTAACAAGATAACTTGTGACTTCAGTGTTCAAATGGTTAATTGCATATTCGATCTGTCCGGCGTCCGAGACGTCTTTTTTATCATGTGATTGCGTATAACGGTGCGCTTTCCCAAGCCCTTCTTTTGAGAATTCACCCATTCGTAACACTTCAAGTTTTGCTTGATTCAATGCGAGTGACGACGACTGGTTTAAGATGTTTTGATCCAAGTGGCGTGGTTTCGAATCGACGGTCGTATCCGTTCCCGGCACGACTTTTTGAACAAGCCATGCGATTTGCGCGATGAACCAGCATTGAATCAACGTGTTGACGACATTAAATGTACCATGAGCAAAAGCAATTTGCATTTTCGGTTCAAGATCAAGCGCTCCTGTAATCCAGGTGATGAAACTCGAGAATACAGGTAAGGCAATCAAGAACAAAATCGTTCCGACGATATTAAAGATGACGTGCGCCGCAGCTGTCCGTTTTGCCGCAATCGAAGCGCCGAGAGCCGCGAGAACAGCCGTAATCGTTGTTCCGATATTATCACCGAACAAGACGGGTAGCGCAGCCTTAATATCGATCATTCCGCCATCATATAATTCTTGCAAAATCCCGATTGTCGCAGATGAGGATTGAACTAACATTGTGAAAATGGTTCCAACAAATACACCCAGCAAAGGACTATCTGACATCGATACTGTCAGTTCTCGGAACCATTCGCTTGATTCAAGCGGTGCCATTCCGTCTCCCATGAGCGTCAACCCATAGAAGAGCGCTCCAAACCCGAAGAAAATTTGACCGATGTATTGAATCCGTTCTTTATTGAAGAAGAAAATCAGGAACGCTCCCAGCGCAATCGCCGGAAGTGCAGCTTCCTTAACGTTAAAGCCGATGATGAAGGCCGTAATCGTCGTTCCGATGTTTGCCCCCATGACAACACCGATTGCTTGACGTAAGTTCATCAAACCGGCACTGACCAGACCAACGACGATGACGGTCGTTCCCGATGACGACTGAATCAAGACCGTAACGACGATACCGGCCAAAATTCCAAGAAACGGATTGGAGGTATATTTATCTAAAATGTACCGTAGACGGTCTCCCGCTGTTTTTTGCAGACCATCTCCCATATACTTAATACCGAATAGGAAAATACCCAGTCCACCGATAAAGGTGAAGATCATTTCCTGTAAATCATAGTTCATCTTGTCATCTCCTCATATAAAAAGTGGAATTGATTTGTTGTTAAGAATTCATTGTTTCAACCTCCCCTATTATGTAAAGGTCTGGTGAACTTGTAAATAGATTTTCACATATTCAATTGTTAAGGTTTTATTAATCTGTACCAATACAGAATACCCCTTTAAACAAAAGGTTTTTCAACAATTTAAATATTGTTATAAAACAGAAGAAAGAGTGATTTCATTGCATTTTTTAAGTCAACTGCTTAATTACTTACAAACTACCTTAATTCCAAACCGTGGATTTTTAAAGACTCGACTTGCCGATGTCTCCCTTTATTTTTGTGGATTAGCATGGATTTCCTTGTGGTCGACAATTATTGATAGCATTTTTCTGAAACAGTCGATTCCGTTTATCATTTGGTTCACCCTGCATTTCATCTTCATTGCGATTGCCATCTTGTTATATCTCTTATTCGTCTCTTATCTGAATCGATGGTTCATTCAGTGGATTTTGCCAAGACCCTGGGCGTTTCGCCAAGTGTTTCCTTATACCGTCGCCGCAAACGTCTGGACCTTCCCGATTGGTGTTTTCCTGTACCAATTCGGATATCAGACTTCAGGAGTGACATTCATTATAATCGGTCATGTCATTTATTCGCTGACACCACTCCTGCTTGTTCGCCTGAAGAAAAAAACTTCCCGCCCGTCTTCTTGAAATTAGATGTATCCTTGCATTTAAGGAAAAAACGTCCGTCCGACGACGGATTGACTTTCCCTTATTCGTGTTAAACAATTGTAAATGTTCAATTTTCGTTCTTGTTTCTCGATTTTTAGGGAATAGTTCGATATGATAGTACAAGTAGTCATAAACAATCTGGCGTTATGCCGCAAAAGGAGATTTTCGATATGCCGAAAATGGTCCATCGCTCTAAGACTCGTCCCGTTCGTGTTGGGGACCTTGTCATTGGTGGAAGTAATGAAGTCATCATTCAAAGTATGACGACAACAAAAACACACGACGTCGAAGCGACTGTCGCTGAAATTTTACGTCTTGAAGAAGCGGGATGCCAAATCGTCCGTGTCGCTTGTCCGGAAGAACGTGATGCGCTTGCTCTTGCAGAAATCAAGAGCCGGATTAACATTCCACTTGTCGTAGACATTCACTTTAATTATAAACTCGCTCTCATGGCCATCGAGGCGGGTGTTGATAAAATCCGGATCAATCCGGGTAATATCGGACGTCGCGAAAAAGTTGAAGCGGTCGTGACGGCTGCAAAAGCCAAAAATATCCCGATTCGCATTGGTGTTAATGCCGGTTCACTCGAGAAACATATTCTCGAAAAATACGGTTATCCAACTGCTCGTGGGATGGTTGAAAGCGCATTACATCACATCAAGATTCTCGAGGATCTCGATTTCCACGATATCATCGTTTCTTTAAAAGCTTCTGATGTTCAATTGGCACTTGAAGCATATCAGCTCGCTTCTGAGTCGTTTGATTATCCATTGCACGTCGGTATCACGGAATCTGGTCCTTTACGTACAGGTTCACTAAAATCAGCCGCCGGTCTCGGTGCGATTCTATCACGTGGTATCGGTAACACGGTCCGGGTTTCCCTTTCTGCCGATCCGGTAGAAGAAGTAAAAGTCGCAAAAGAAGTCTTGAAATCATTTGGTCTTGCGGCAAACGCTGCAACGTTGATTTCTTGCCCGACATGCGGACGGATTGAAATCGATTTAATGGCCATTGCTGCAGAAATCGAAGATTACATTGATAAAATTCAAGTCAACATCAAAGTTGCTGTTCTTGGTTGTGCCGTTAACGGTCCTGGTGAAGCCCGCGAAGCCGATATCGGAATTGCCGGTGCACGTAACGAAGGATTGTTATTCCGTCACGGAGAAATCATCCGTAAAGTACCGGAAGCAACGATGGTCGAAGAATTGAAAAAAGAAATCGATGCGATCGTTCTTGAAAAAGAAGCGGAAAAAGAAGCCGCTAAAGCCAGTCAAGCCTAATAAAAAAGAGTCCTCCTCGGGAGCGACTCTTTTTTTCGTTTCCGCTTTTCGACTGTGTTATACTAGTGGCAGAAAATTTATAGAATGTTGGTGATGTAAGTGAAAATCGGAATTGATATTGATGGAACAATCACTCATCCTTCTTCGTGCTTTAATTATATGAACAAATATCTCGGGACATCGATTGATTTTGAGATGGCCTCTGAATACGAGCTTCACACCTATACGGACATGGAGCAAATCGAGTTTTGGGAATTCATGGTCAAATCAGGTCATGAACTCGGCATCTATCGTGAATCCATCCCCCAAGAACTTGTCAAACAACACCTTTGGGACTTAAGAAAACAATACGATCTCCATTACGTGACGGCACGGTCAGAAATCGTCCGTCCCGTAACCGAAGAATGGATTAAACAACATGAATTACCGCTTGATTCTCTGATCATGACCGGCTCACACGATAAATTACAAGTCGTCCGTGATTTGTCCCTTGACCTCTTCATGGAGGATCGTCTCGAAAATGCGATTCAAATTGCGGAAGACACGTCGATTCCCGTTATTTTATTTGATGCACCTTACAATCGTCGTCCTGTCCCTGACAATATCGTCCGTGTCTCATCTTGGAACGAGGCCGTGCAACAAATCCATAAGTTTGCTCCCATTCGTTAAACAACAAAAACGGAAACGACGTCACTCTGTCGTTTCCGTTTGTTTCGTTTCCAGCAAACAAATGATTTCTTCCAGCAGAACAGGTTTTGCAAAAAAATAACCTTGGAATAAATGAATACCGATGTCCTTTGCAATTTGAACCTCTTCTCCTGTCTCAACTCCTTCGACGATACATTCCACATGCATCGACTGACTCAGTTGAAAAATCGATTCCAAGATGGACTGTCGCTTTTCAGACTCTTCGACTTGTTCAATGAATTGCTTCGGTACCTTAAGCTGACGAAGCGGTAATAAACGTTCGAGAACATGATAAGAGGCATGTCCCGTTCCAAAATCATCCAGTGATACCGGGAAATCCAATGTCTTAATCCGGCGCAAAGCCCGGAGAATCGGTTGGCTTTCAAAATCCAAAGACTGACTTTCTGTAATTTCAATCTTAATTTGTTTTGGTTTTAAGCTGTACTTTAACAACATCCGTTCAATAAACGGCATAAAAGAATCATGTGTCAATTGCCGGCGAGATACGTTGACGGACAGACTAAAATCGTCTGGAACCAGACTAATCAGTCGTTTTCTTGTTTTACATCCCTCTTCAAAAATCCACTCGCCTAGACGGATGATCAGGTCACTTTTTTCTGCGATTGGAATGAATACCGTCGGACGTCCGGCTCCCGGAATCATCGTATTCCAGCGAATCAAAGCCTCTAATCCAATGAAGCGGTCCTGATTCGAATCATACTGTAATTGGTAAACGAGGTAAAAATCGCGATTCACATCGGCTCTTGATAAGGCTTTTGCTGCTGCTATGCGAAGTGACTGTTCGTGCCGCCATTCTTGATTCAAGCACATCACTTTTTCTGAATCCCGGATACTCTCCGGGAAGGCGGACGTGATTTGATGAATCCGTTTCGTCATACTAGTTTGATCCACTTCTCCATCATCGATGACCATATACAGGTTCACATAAATCTGATGGTGTTCGATTTGATACGGAGTGGACATCCGCTGACTGAGACGTGTCATTTCTTCCCGGCACGATACTCCAGGCGGCTTTTTCATGACGACCACCAGTGTTCCTCCCTCGACTCGAACCATCGTCAAATAAGGCGGTAACAATGTCTTTAATCGTTCGATACAATCAAATAAGACCTGTTGCTGAATTTCCTCTCCAAAATACCGCACGAGTTCATGATAGTTTTCCAAATGAACACCGACTAAGATAAGATCTGTTTGATTTGTGTTCATAAATCGTTCTTCGAGTCCCCGGACATTCAGTAATTGTGTCTGTAGATCATGACGAGCGGACTCATGTAATTGATCAGCCAATTGCTGAAGACGACTGAGATTACGAAGGTGCAGATGATTGATGATTAAGGCGATACAGATTGCAATCCCAATCATCCCTAGTCGGGCATAATGATCTGTCGGATCAATTTCAACAAGTATCGTATTCGATCGAACCATGATAAATACGTTAGTCGCGACGATGATGACAATGGCGTACCAAATCATAATCCGGTCATAGGCAATCAAGGCAATCATTAAAAATAAAAAACAGTTGGCCCAGACGGTGACTGCCGCATAGGGCAACATACTGATAGATACGAACGGGATGCTCAGTAACATGATGGACAAAAAATGTGATTTATAGTGAGTGGACAACTGACTCCGGCTAATCAAAAATGTCGCTATCCCAACACAAAATAAAACGGCCACAGTCGTCGATTGATTTAAGTACGCGTTTTGAATCGTTTGATCTGTCGTCCCTAAAAAAATCAGTGCTCCGACACTCATTAAGAACAACGCAAAATTCCCAATCCACCGCTGCTGATTGCGGACAATCTCATCTACTGGTTTAACAGGCATCTGTTTCCTCCTTTCTTAAAAATTCAGGCTGTCATAGCCATTCGGCGCCACTTCATCATACTCCTGCTCTTCCACTACTAGCAATTATTTCCTTGAAAATAGGCATCTTTCTTCTGTGCTGAAGAAACATACCTATTCTTGACGCTTTTACTGATGCTTTACCTGTCCGAGCTGATTAATCACATCAGTCGCGACAATACTACTGGGATGAAGCTGTTGTTCCACCTGTTTGGATGCTTGAGCATACCAAGAAGCACCAAGTGCAATCAATTGTTCGACCGAAATATGTTTAAAATAATCTTTTTGACCAATCAGACTCGTGAGGATACCAAACAATGTATCACCACTGCCTCCTTTCGCTAATCCACTCGATGCCCCGTTGATGACATAACCGCCACCCTCCGGCGTCGCGACAAGAATCACGTGGGCTTTCAAGACAACAATCACTTGATGTAAGACAGCATATTCGCTTGCTTGTCCAAATAAATCATCCTGAACCTCTTCGACAGTTTGATTTGTCATCCGTGCGAATTCACCGATGTGTGGTGTAACAACAATCGCTTCCTTCCGTTCCGGATAGCTGTCGCGAATCAAGGCACCTGCATCGAGGATTACCGGAACGTCTTGTGCGAGCAGGAACTCCACCCAGTCAGCGGTCGAATCCGAGGTAAGTCCTGGTCCGATTCCAACGACATCCACCTGCTTCATCATTTCTTGGATTGCTGTCATCGTCTGTTCGAGAACCATCGCTTCCGGCGCGTTAACGATGAGTCCGATCTGAGCTGCCGGTACCGTCGCAACTTGTAATTTCCCCACTCCTGACCGAAGTGCTGCACGCGCAGCCAGTTGAATCGATCCCGGCATCGTCTCGCTTCCACCAATCAGTAATGCCGTTCCGTAGGTTCCTTTGTGCCCGTAAGGATCGCGGGTCAACAACGGAGCAATCGATTCGGTCACTAATTGCCATCCGCCAAAGGCCGGCAAACCCAAATCAATCTGTTCCGGTTTTCCAAAAAATGAGGCTGTCTTCAACAAGAAGGCAGACCGTTTAAAGGCATGAAGTAAAAACGTAACATCTGCTTTTAGTGCTTGTCCGGAAAAATCGGTCGTTTGGTCGGACGGCACGCCGCTTGGTATGTCAATCGCATACAATTTCGCCCCTTGCTGTTGTTGTTCACTGACCCATTCAAATAAATCATGTATTGTTTCCGTCAGTCGGGTTCCGTCAAATCCGGTTCCAAAGACACCATCTACAATCAAATCGTATTGCCCGCAGACCGCCTCCGTCACGAGTCCGAAGTTTTCCGCATAATGCTGATGAAGTTGAGCCGTCGTAGTCTTCGTCTTACCGAATGGCGCATGTATCGTAATATCGTATCCATCACGAACGAGTTCACGGCCAATCACATAACCGTCTCCCCCATTGTTCCCCGTCCCACAAATGATCAGAATCCGTTCTTTTTTCGTATGCATGCTCTTGATTCGCTTCGCGATTTCACTACCTGCTCGTTCCATCAAAACTTCCAGCGGCAGACCGGATGTCTTGGCCCATTCATCAATTTGGCGTGCTTCCTGTGCATCATAAATCATTTTTATCACCTCTGTTCGTCCTATTCCCGTTTTGTTTCATTTCAAGCCAGAACAAATCGAGAGGGGTCAACCCAAAAAAAGGGGAACGGATATAAATCTCCGTCCTCCCTCTCTTGCGTTGAATGATGCTTTCACTTGGAATACACCGGATAACTCCTTATTTCTGACAGGCGGCACAACGGCCATAAATCTCAAATTTATGATCTTCGACCTCAAATCCTGAATCTTTAATCGGTGACACCCATTCCATCGGACAAACATCCAGTGTTTCCGTCTTTCCACACGTCCGGCAAATCAAATGATGATGGTGATGACCAGACTGACAGGCGGCCCGGAATTTCATTTCCCCGTCCAGTTCAGTTGTCTCTAAAATATCGATTTCCGCAAAATCATTTAAATTCCGGTAAATCGTATCGTAACTGAGCGAAGGATGTGATGGGCGCAACTCTTCCGCGACTTCCCGCGCACTGACATACCGATTGGCTTCAAACAGATACGCCAATAAATCAAGACGCTTCGGTGTCATTTTGAATCCGGATGCTTTCATCCGTTCACGCGCTTGTTCGATGTTTTTTTTCATGCATTTTCCCTCCGATCTAAAAACGTTCAATCAGCATCACGAGAATAAGCTCTGCGACCGCCAGCATGACAATCATGCCGCCGGGCGCTAAATCAAATTGATACGCCAAAATCAAACCGCTAATCGTCGCCACTTCGCCAAACACGATGGCATAAAAAATCGTCGCCTTAAAACTTTTGGCAAGTCGAAGCGCCGCTGCGACAGGCAAGGTGATTAGACTCGATACCAGTAAAATCCCGACGACACGCATACTAATCGCAATCACCAGGGCAACAACGATCATGAACAAAATGTGCACCAGCCGAAGACGAATTCCGGACACGCGCGCCTGTTCCTCGTCAAACGATAAAAATAACAACTCTTTATAAAACGAAATCACAAATAAAATGACGACACCTGTAACAATCAAAATCGTATAAACATCTGTCAAAGTCACAGCCGAGACCGTTCCAAATAAAAAGGATACAAGATCCATTGAAAAGCCGTTCGCCAGACTGATGAAAATAGCACCTAGCCCCATTCCCGTCGCCATGATGATCGGTATAGCAAGCTCTTGAAAATGTTTGTACTTCGCGCGCAGCCAATCAATCGTCAACGCTGCCATGACCGATGTCACGATTCCGAGATAAAGCGGATTTAAATCGACCAGACTCGCAACCATACCGGATATCAACAGGCTGAGGGCAATTCCGGCTAGTGTGACGTGTGATAACGCATCCGCAATCAAACTCATTCGCCGGACGACGACGAATGAACCGATCAACGGAGCCGTAAAACCGATCAATACCGCCGCAACAAGCGCATATTGTAAAAACTTTAATGTCATGAACGCTTCAATCACAGGACGACCTCCCCTTGGTGGACAAGAACACGTCCCGGAACAGGATACAAGGAACGAATCGTCTGCTCGTCCAGTTCCCAGTATTCTTTAATACCGCAATTACAACCGAGTCGCCCGTCAACGAGATGAATCACATCCGTCACGAGCTTGCTGACGAAGTGGATATCATGTGTCACAAGGACGAAAGTCCGTTTTTTATCACGTCGCAATTCTTCCAAGATTTCATAAAACTCTTTGACGTACCGTTGATCGACTCCGACCGTTGGTTCATCTAAAATCATCAAATCCGGATCGTTGACGAGCGCCCGGGCGATAAAGACCCGCTGTTGCTGACCGCCTGACAAGTCACCGACTTTCGAATCGCGTCGATCCCACATGCCGACTGTTTCAAGCGCCGTCTTTACTTTTTCACGGTCCTGCTTCGTCACACGCCGAAATAATCCTTTTTTCGCATACAACCCCATCTCGACGACTTCAGCGACCGTGACCGGAAATCCTGAATTGAACGATGCCGCTTTTTGAGATACGTAACTGATCCGCCACCAGTCACTGAAGGCTGCTTGATCCTGTCCGAACAAACGAATCGAACCTTTAGGTTTTAATAAACCGAGCATACATTTGATTAACGTCGATTTGCCGGATCCATTTTCTCCGACGATGGCCAGGAATTGTCCCTGTTGTACATTAAACGTCACTTCATTCAAGACACGTCGATCCGGATAATCATATGTCAGTTGTTTAATTTCAATAATGGGTTCTGTCATGTTTATTCTCTCCTTCCGTCTCATGTTAAAACGGAATAGTTACGTCTTATCAACTGTCTTATTATAGCGCCAGCCTTCATTCGTTGCAACCGATGTAACTTTTTTGTGAATAGACGCTTTTAGGGAGAGGCACAAGGTACAATAAAAGGATACAAGCTGTCGTTTTCAGAATCCCTGATTCGGGAAAAGATGGATTGAGTACTCAAAGGGGGCGGATTTGTTTTGAAGAATGAATTAGCAGTCATCGATATCGGGTCCAACTCGATCCGGTATGTCGTTTTCCATCCAATCGATTCCGGTCGATATATCGAAAAAATTAATGTTAAGGTCGTCGCTCGCCTCTCCGCTCATATTGATGAGAATGGTGCCCTCGACTCAGTCGGTATCCGGTTACTGTGCGAAACGCTACAACGGTTTCACGAAATCGGCATTACCCACCACGTTGAAGAAACCATTTGCGTGGCGACAGCGGCCATTCGAAATGCGAGTAATCGGCAGGACATCGTCCAAGCTGTCGAACAGGAAACGCCCTTTACGATGCAGGTCCTGTCTGATGAACAAGAAGCTTACTACGGCTATTTCGCGATTATCAATTCCACTTTCCTGACCGATGGATATTCCGTTGATATCGGCGGCGGATCCATGGAAGTCACGTTAATTGAGAACCGGGAAATGATTGCTTATCATAGTTTTCCTTTCGGTGCTGTCACGTTGACTCGTCAATTTCTCTCTGGAGAAACCATGACGTCAGGTGAACAAAAGAAACTGATTAAATTCCTGCGTGAACAATTCGACGAGATTCCTTGGATGAAAAATAAAAAACTTCCATTAATCGGTGTCGGCGGATCCGCACGAAACTTCGTCCGCATTCATCAGTCTACACTCGACTATCCATTGCATGGGATCCATCAATACCAAGTCCGGTCGAAAGAGTTAGGGAAACTGATTGACGAACTGGAGGACAAAGCGCCTAAACAGTTGATGAAAGTCGAAGGGTTATCCAAGGACCGGGTCGATATCTTCTTACCAGCGTTAATCGCAATTCATGAACTGGCACTACATATCGAGGCAGACCAGTTCGTGATGAGTAATTACGGGTTACGGGAAGGTCTTGTCTACGAATATGATTTACACGAACAGGAACAGCGGCGTATCGAGAATGTACGCGAAGAAAGTCTTTATCAACTGGAAAGTGATTACAAAGTCAACCGTGACCGGATGAACTATCTCGGCACGATTGCCAAATCAATTTACCGCCAATTGGTGACGCTCGAAATTATTCCGGAACGGGCCGCTGACTTACGATTACTGGATTCCGCCAGTCGCTTACTTTATTGTGGGCAGTACATCAATCCGGATACCCGGTCGAATCAAACGTTTTATCTTTTGACGAATACCGATTTAAAAGGAATGACGCATAAAGACCGTTTAGCTTTGGCACTCGTCAGTTCATATTCGTCTTCGAAACGGATGCAACAGCTCTTAAAACCGTTTAAGGATTGGTTCACGGATAAATCGATCGAGCGGTTTGATTTACTCGGATCCATTCTGAAATTGACGGAAGCACTTGATGTGACAGAACGTCGTGCCGTCGACAGTCTTGAAGTTACTCTTGAAAAAGATAAAAAAGATATCCGGATCATTCTCGATACCGGTGATCATGATTACGGTTTTGAAGTCGAAAAAGCAGAGAAACAAAAAAAACACCTGGAACGTATCATTGATCGGTCCATTCAGTTTGACAATAAAGGAGGCGGCCTTACGTGAAGATTGACTCCCCAGAGTTTTTTAATAACCGGGAAATCAGCTGGTTACAATTCAACGAACGTGTCTTAGGAGAAGTGACGGATACACGAAATCCATTGATGGAACGATTTAAGTTTTTAGGTATCTTCAGTTCCAACCTAGATGAGTTTTATATGGTTCGTGTCGGTGGATTAAAGGATGAAGTACTGGCTGGATTCAATAAACCCGAAAACAAACAGCAACTCACACCGAAACAACAGTTACGTGCCATCGCTACGAAAACAAAAGAGCTTGTCGATCAACAATACGAAGCGTTTAAAGACGTCACCCAGGCGCTAAAAGCAGAAGGAATTTCTTTCCTGAAGAATGACGAGTTAAATGAAATGCAAGCAGAATATGTGAAAGCATTCTTCAGAGAACAAGTTTTTCCGGTTCTGACACCTGTTGCGGTCGATGCGTACCGTCCGTTCCCGATGCTTTCGTCTAAATCGTTGAACATTGCGACGGCCCTTGAAGCGGAAGACGGTTCAAAACGGAACCTGGCACTTGTTCAAGTGCCGGCCGTCCTGCCGCGTTTCGTTGATTTACCGGTAGAGGATGAGGAAACGACTGCTGTAATTTTACTGGAAGATGTCATCATTTCCTTCATTGACTCTTTGTTTAAAGGCTATCGTGTCTTATCAGCGATGCCGTTTCGGATTACACGAAACGCAGATTTACCGTTCCATGAAGAAGGAACACACGACTTATTAAAATTGATTGAAAAAGAACTGAAAAAACGGCGGTGGGGAGTCGGCATTCGACTTGAAATTCAGAAGAATGCCATCAACACGAACTTACTCAATATGTTACGCGATGTGCTCGACTTACAAGACCGGGATATTTATGCCGTCGATGGTCCAATTGATTTGACATTCGCTTTTGCGTTTTACAGCCAGATCGGGGTCGAATACGACCATTTGATTTATCAGACGATCATGCCTGTCGAACCGCCGGCACTTGAAAAATCGAAGAATTTGTTTGATCAAATTCTGCAACAGGATTATTTGCTGCATCACCCGTATCATACGTTTGATCCGATCGTCCGTCTGATTGTGCAGGCTGCTAACGACCCGAACGTCCTGGCGATTAAACAAACGTTATACCGCGTGTCCGGCGACTCTCCGATCATCAAAGCATTGAAGACTGCTGCAGAGAACGGGAAACAGGTTACGGTGCTCGTTGAATTAAAAGCACGTTTTGACGAAGCGAAAAATATCGAATGGGCCAAACAGTTGGAAAAAGTAGGTGCTCACGTCATTTACGGTTACAGCGATTTAAAGACACACTCAAAAATTACATTGATTGTCCGGTTACAGGAAGGCCGGATTCAACGGTTTGTCCATCTCGGAACAGGTAATTATAATGATTCCACAGCTAAATTATATACCGATATCGGTCTTTTGACGGCACGGGAACAAATTGCAGAAGATGCAACGAACTTCTTCAACTGGTTGTCCGGTTATGGGGAGCAACCTAAATGGAATGCCCTTCACACCTCCCCGAACTCGATGCTCGAGAAATTTTTATCATTGATTGATGAAGAAATCAAATATCATAAAAAACATGGTAATGGTCGAATCGTCGCTAAAATGAACAGTTTGACGGAAAAAGACATTATCGTGAAACTGTATCAAGCGTCACGCGCAGGAGTCAGAATTGAATTGATTGTTCGCGGCGTCTGTTGCCTTCGCCCTCAAATCAAAGGTATCTCGGAAAATATCCGTGTCACGTCCGTCGTCGATCGTTATTTGGAGCATTCCCGGATTTTTTACTTCCACCACAATGGAGACGATTTGATTTATTGTTCCAGTGCCGACTGGATGACACGTAATATGCGGAAACGGATTGAAATTCTTTTCCCGATCATTGATGAGGAACAGAAAAACTACATCAAGGATTGTTTGGCTTTAACGATGGCGGATAACGTCAAAGCACGCGAACAGGATGAATCAGGAAATTATCATTATGTAACAAAAGGCAAGCAAGCCTGTGAATCACAAATCCTGATTCAGCTCTATACGAACGGGAAATTAAAAGTAAAACCGTCTTTTGAACACCCACTCGAACAAAAATGGACACCGGTTGAACGGGCTGAAGAAAAGATCACCTTTGATCCAACTGCTGCTAAAAAATAATCGTTGTTTAACGTCAGACATCTTCATATAATAAGCTTGTAAGCGTTTTTTCATATGAAGAAAGGACTGGGCCTCATGCTTCAACAAATTTTATTATCATTGCTAGCAGGTATCATCTGTGGTGTCGTCTTTACTGCTCTTAAATTACCAATCCCTGCTCCACCTGTCTTTCCGGCCATCGTTGGAATTTTCGGTGTGTTCCTTGGGATGAAGGTATTTTTATTCCTCGCTGATCGCTGGCCGTTTTGATTGACAGAAGTATTCCTATTCCACATAAAAAGCGTTTTCTTCTGTTATCGAGAAGAAAAACGCTTTTTGTTATTTCTATAGTGCGTCCGCAATGACTTTGTCCCAATTGACGTCATCACAAGCTGTTTGACAAGTCGGTTCTACTTAGCATGTCGCACATTTTCCTTTTTTCGCTTTTTGGTGAAACGGAACAATGAAAAACCGGCATATCGAAAGATAAGCAGTTCAATTAAAATATCAATCATATGCATCCTGTTTCACTCCAGTTACTCCATTTTCAATGATAATAATTATCAGCCTTGATTATATCATGGAGACGCCATCTGAAAAACAGTAAGCGACTCAGGAATAACCCACTGAGACACTTACTGTTTGGGAGAAGTTTGATCCGACGTGGCAGCAACGTCTTCCATTTTTTCGATACTTTGATGTGCGACTCGATGACACGTCGGACAAAGTGTCTGAAAGTGCCCGTGATGTTCGTGCCATTCGAGAATTGATTGCTGCGTGTTTCCACACATTTCGCAACACGCTTTTAGCGGCGCGGGATGATTCCGCTCACGAAAACGTTCCATCCGACGGTTTTTTGCTTGATCGATTGTTGTCACATCCGACTCAAAATGACCGGCTTGCCAGGCTTCGACCAACCACTGTCTGACTTTCAAATCCGTTTGTCCGGGATTTACCTGTAACCCTGACAACGGTGACCCTAACAGCGGGTGTCGTAAATCCACGCTAATCAAATCCAGGCAGGCATACGTGCGTTCCTGTTCATCCGCCTCTGTCAGCCAATGCGGATCTGCCGGTCGTGTTGTGTATTCGCTGAACAAAACTTCGGCATACGCAACGATTCCATCTTTCGTCGCCAAAAATACTTCTTCCCCTTCGGCTAGCTCCGCCGGTAAATAAAACGGTTCTTTCGTTTCATAATATAAGACGACTGCTCGCCTTAAGGCAAATTCTGATTCTTCAACGACTAGTAGATGGCACACGCGACAGACACCTCTCTCATTTAAATGGATGTACCGATCAATGGCAAACGCCACTCGGCGTCAAAGTTTCCTGAGCGTAACATGGCAATTTCTTCACGATAAGGTGCGACCTTCTTTTTGGGATCCAGTCCGATATACGGTGTTTCGAGGACTTTTGGTAAATGGGCCAGATCCTGATGATGAACGATTCGATGTAACGGATCAAAACCGATTTCACCAAATCCGATATTTTCGTGACGGTCTTTTTTGGCACCGCGAATATTTTTCGAATCATTGACATGGATCACGCCAAGACGGTCAATTCCGACGATACGATCGAACGATTCCAATACTCCGTCCAGGTCATGAATCAGGTCATAGCCGGCATCGTGGACGTGACATGTATCGAGACAGACGGACAGGCGGTCATTATGCGTCACACCGGCAATGATTTCTGCCAGCTCTTCAAATGTCTTACCGATTTCCGACCCCTTTCCGGCCATCGTTTCGAGAGCGATTTTTACTTTTTCATCTCCCGTTAATACTTCATTGAGCCCTTCAATAATTCGTTTGATTCCGATTTCTTCCCCGGCACCGACATGTGCTCCTGGATGCAGGACGATATGTTTTGCTTTTTCGAGAGCTTCCGCCCGCCGGATTTCTTCTCCTAAAAATGAGACGGCTAATTCAAACGTTTCCGGTTTCGTCGTATTGCCTAAATTGATGATATAAGGTGCATGGACGACGATTTCTTCAATCCCGTTTGCTTCCATATGCAACAAGGCTTCTGGAATCCGCAAATCCGAAATCGGTTTCCGTCTTGTATTTTGGGGTGCTCCTGTATAGACCATCATGGTCGTTGCACCATAAGAGGCTGCTTCTTCACTCGCACCGAGTAACATTTTTTTGCCTGACAGAGACACATGTGAACCGATTTTCATTAAAAATTCCACCCTTCTTCTGCTTCTAGTGTACCAAATGTCAAAAAAAACAAGAACCTTTAGCGATACTAAAAAAACAAAGTCCACGAATTCTTTCGTAGACTTTGCTCAAGCCGTTCGGCTGAAATGCCGAGGACTGATTATTTTGTTTTACTGGCGTTCGCTTTACGCTCAGCACGTCCGATTCCGCGCTGTTCTTTGATTCGTTCGCGTTTTGCTGTTTCTTTCAGCTTATACTGGTGTTTCTTTTTATAACCTGGTTTGACACGTTTTTTCGCTTTTGCAGCTTCACCGGATAAACGGCTGTGAGCTGTTTTCGAAACCGCTGTCTTCATGTGTGGTTTTGCACGGCGTCGTTCTTTCACTTCGCTGACTTGACCACTCTTCACATCCACGTTGATGAATTCGATACCACGGTCCTCAAGACGGTTGATCGAACCGTTCTCATGATCTTCAAACAATGTGTAAGCCAATCCGTCCTGATCAACACGACCTGTCCGACCGACACGGTGAACATAGAAGTCGAGATCTTTCGGAATCCCGTGGTTGATGACGTGGGAAACACCTGAAATATCGATGCCGCGTGCAGCAAGATCCGTTACGATGACATACTGATATTTGGCTTCATTAATTTCCTTGATGGCTTGTTTCCGGCGACGGGCCGGCAAGTCACCATGAAGCGAACCGACATTGAGTCCCGCTTCAAGGAAGAGAGCTTCGAGTTCGATGGCTTCTGTTTTCGTATTCGTAAAGACAAGACAAATATACGGGTTGAGGGCTTTCGCCAGTTTCAACGTCAAATCAGAACGATCGCGGTGCTTGACCGGAACCGTATGGTGCACGATTTTTTTCGCTGTCTGTTGTTTTGGATCCACATGCGCATAACGTGGATTGTTCATGTATTTTTTCAAGAATGGTTGCAGTTTTTCAGGAATCGTTGCGGAGAATACCATCATCTGCAACTTCTCAGGAAGCGCTTGAGCAATCCGGTCGACTTCCGGTAGGAATCCCATGTCGAGCATTTGATCCGCTTCATCGATGATGTAATGTTTCACGAAATGCGGTTTCAATGCTTGTTCTTTAAAGAGATCCAAAATACGTCCAGGTGTTCCGATCACGATTTGCGGTGAGACTTTGACACGTCCGATTTGACGTTCGCGATCCATTCCACCTGTGATAAGACTTGTCTTGATGTAATCCGGTTGTTTGACGAGGATTGATTTCAATTCCTCATGAATCTGCCAAGCCAGTTCGCGCGTCGGCGCAACGATGATGGCTTGCATTTCTTGAAGTTCCGGATTGACATTTTGAACGATCGGCAAGAGGAACGATAACGTTTTTCCTGTCCCTGTCTGTGATTGTCCAATGATATCCCGCCCTTTGAGCGCTGCCGGAATAATCCGGGATTGAATATCGGTTGGTTTTTTAATACGTGCGTCTTCGAGTGCTTCGACGACGAACGGGTGCAAATCGAAATGGGTAAATCCATTCATATTTGTCACCATCCTTTCTCTTTCTTTAACAATTAAAGGCGAATCGTCCGCCTTCACCATCTATTTCTTCAGTTCAACATGGGTATTGGTCTACTACCGTCATACAAATATGAATACGTATAGAAACGATCGGGAATTTTTTTGTTTTTCGTATGAAGCTTCAACGCGCTGAAGGCAACTTTCATCATCTCTTCAGCGGACTGGACGACTGTCGCGTCCATCGATTTCATGTCAACAGCTTCTAATATAGCACGATTCCCATCGATTCCGACAACTATTTTTCCGGAAATCTTCGCTTTTTTCAATGCTTCGAGTACGCCCATCGCAATATCATCATTGTGACAGTAGACTGCATCGAACGGAATTCCGGAGTCAATCACCTGCCGCATGACACGTTCGGATGTCACCGGATCATAGTTTCCGCTGGCCGAATCGACAATCGAAAGCGTTGGCTCATTTTCGATTCCTTTTAAGAATCCCCGGTGCCGTTCGTTTGTCGTATAGACGTTTGCCGTACCCGTGATCTCGACGATGCGACCCGTTGACTGACCTGTACGCTTGATTAACTCATTCTTAATATAGGAAGCCAATTGTTCCCCAATCACTTGATTATTAGATGTAATCGAACTCACGACAGCATCTGAGTGAATCATACGGTCAATCGCAAATACAGGAATCCCTGCTTTTTTGGCTTCTTCGATGGCACTGCCGATATAGACATCATCCAGTGTTGTGATAAAGATGGCATCGACTTTCAGTTGAACGAATTCTAAAATCTGTTCGCGTTCACTGATGCGGGAATTTTGTGACGTCGCTACTAACGCTTCATATTTATTCGCTTTCGCTTCCGCTTTAAAGGCATTGATCAACCGTTGTGCAAATTCATGTTTGTCATTGACAATCGTAAACCCCACGACATTCCGTTTAGGACTTGTTTCCTTTTGGACAAACATGTTGGAAATGACGAGGACGGATGCAATCCAAATGATCAAAACAAACAACCAGGACTTGTTGAACCTCATGCCTACTCCTCCCGTCTTGGGAAAAAGAGTTGTACCGTCGTGCCGACACCGACTTTACTGTCGACTTCGATTCTTCCATTATGCTGACGGACAATTTGATTGGACATGAACAATCCCAACCCGTTGCCGTTGATTTTGGATGTGTTAAACGCCTGACCCAGCATTAAAATCTGATTTTCGTCCATTCCGACACCGTTATCTTGAACGATAAACACAAACTGATCCGGATAGACATGAAGGTGGACGTGACAAATTCCGTCCGACCCTTTCGAATCGACAGCGTCAAGCGCATTTCCGATACAATTCGACAGCACCTGCAACAGGCCATTTTCCGAAGCATACAACGACGGCATGTGTGCCGGTGTGTAAATCTTGCAGTCTGCTTCATAAGGATGTGATTTCGATTCGAGGATGAACGTTAACTTCTCCATCATTTTTTTCATGTCAATCTGTGCCATCGCCAGCGTTGTTTTATCATTTTTGGATAAATCAAGCATTGTCTGAATCAGCTGGTTGGCCCGGTCCAGTTCAGACAATGCAATCTGCATCATATCCGGATTATTTTGTTTTTCTTCTGACAGCAATTGCAACGCCATCTTAACCGGCGTCAATGGATTTCGGATTTCATGGGCAATCCCTGCTGCGAGTTGTCCGAGCGATGCCAGTTTTTCCTGATGTAAGATTACCTGTTGCTGACTCAACTGTTCGACCCGTGCATGTTCCATCCGTTGCGCATATTCATTGTAGGCGGTGACCAAGGTCTTGACTTCATTTGAGCCGGAACGTTCCAGGGTAATCGGTTGCGGCGTCGTACTTTTTTCGATTTTTTGAACAAGCTCCAGTAGCGGTGCCGTCAATTGCCGTGACATCAAATAACCGACGATCAGACTGAGCACCAGTGTAAGTGCTGCAATGACCAGATATTGTTGTCGTGTCGTATAGACAGGTTCGTAAAATACACTCCGCGGTGTCCGCACCAGTATTTTCCAATCGGTCACCTTCAAATCACGTGCAAAATAGTACATATCTTTATTTGTACTAAAGATTTCATACGGTTTGCTGCTTTTGAAAGCCCGATCGACAACACTTTGACTCAAGAGGCGTTCTTGATCGGTTACGAGGTTTTTCGAGGTTGCGAGCGGCTCACCTTGGCTGTTAAACAAATAGGCCATCGTATCATCATCAAACGATTCCAGTGAATTTCGAAAAACGACGGAATTCATCAGACTGAGCCCTCCACCAAATACACCGACCCGCTCATTGCCATTTCGAACCGAGACATACATATAGGTCAAAGAATCATTTGTTATATCATAACGTGGACTCATATGAAAATCCGTACTCGTCAAGGCTTGTATAAAAGAGTCATCGCGACGAATCTTCGAATCCGAAATACGACGATCTTCACTCGAAAACCAGGTGATCTTATCGGTTTTACGATCATAATAAAAGAAGCTTTTAAATCCGGTATCGATATCGAGCAAATTCGAATCCCGGATCGCCCGATCGAGATTACTCATATTTGTGACATTCAATTGAAGACTCATGATTTTTTCGTGTAAGTTCCCGACGCTGTCACGCAGCGCATTACTTGAGACTTCGACACTTTTTTCACTCTGTTTTTCTGTCTGCTGTTCGACTCGTGAAATCGTGACGCGGTCTGCTGTAAAGGCAAGTGCCGAGATGACAAGACAAATAAGAATGAACAAAACAGCCGTGATTTGGAAAAAATAGGACCGCATCATCTTTTTCGTCTCCATCTTTTCACCCCTTCCTCATTTCTAGACAACTCAATTAGTATATCATGATATTCTCTTTCGGCAGACTCCTCTATTTTCATTCAACTTGAATCAATGGTACACTCTAAATAATCATTCTTTCCATACAAAAGGAGAATTTAGACTATGCTTGTTAAAAAAATCAGTCCCCGTGGTTATTGTTACGGTGTTGTTGATGCGATGAAACTTGCTCAACAAGCTGCACTAAACGATAACTTACCACGACCAATCCATATCTTAGGCATGATTGTCCATAATGCACACGTCACACGCGAATTCGAACGGATGGGTGTCTTGACCGTAGATGGTCCTGACCGTTTAGAAGCACTCGAAACGATCAAAGAAGGAACCGTCATCTTTACAGCACACGGAATTTCGCCAGCAGTCTATGCCCGCGCAGCCGAGAAAAAATTGACTGTCGTCGATGCAACATGCCCAGACGTCACCCGGACACATGACTTGATCCGGACTGTTGTCGCTGATGACTATGAAGTCATCTATGTCGGTAAACACGGTCATCCGGAACCTGAAGGAGCCGTAGGTGTGGCACCAGAACACGTTCATTTGATCGAAAAAGTCGAAGACATCGAAGCGTTGCCTGCTCATCTCGCTAATAAAAAAATTATCGTCACGAATCAAACGACGATGAGTCAATGGGATGTCCAAGCGTTGATGGGGCATGTCCGCGAAAAATATCCGCATGTCGAAGTGCATAATGAAATTTGTAATGCGACGCAAGTCCGCCAGGAAGCTGTTGCAGAACAGGCTGGTGATTGCGACTTAGTCATCGTCGTCGGCGATCCACGTTCAAACAACTCGAACCGTCTGGCACAAGTTTCATTTGATATTGCCGCAACGCCGGCTCACCGGATTGGTGATTTAACGGAACTCGATCTATCATGGCTCGACGGTGTCAACCAGGTTGGTGTAACATCAGGTGCTTCAACGCCAACACCGATTACTAAAAAAGTCATCGACTTCTTACAACAGTATGATCCTGCTGATATCAGTACGCATGACAAGACGCCGTTCCTCGAATTGCGCCGTATCTTACCAAAAGTTAAAATACTTTAAAAAAATGATTCCTGACCGTACTCGACGGTCAGGAATCATTTTTTTAAAGAAATTGAAACGGATTTGTATTCGTCTCTGAGACAAACAAGTCGACACCTTTGATGTTCTGTTTTTCAAATCGTTCTGCTAATAGTTTGACGACACCCTGTTTCATGACCGACTCAACGTGATGTCCGGGATCAACTACGGCAAGTCCAAGTGCCATCGCATCATGTGCGATATGGAAATATAAATCACCTGTCACTAATACATCTGCTCCGGCAAAGGCTGCTGTCGAAACATACTTGTTCCCGTCTCCGCCTAATACAGCTACTTTTTGAATCAATCGGTTTTCATCACCGACAAACCGTAAGTTCTCAACCCCAAAGGCTGACCGGACCTGTTCGGCAAACATTTTTAAGGGAACGGCTTCTTTTAATCGGCCAATCCGCCCGAGACCAAGTGACGGCGATTCAATCTCTTGACGAATCACGTCGTACGCGACTTCTTCATACGGATGGGCTTTTATCATCGCCCGAATGATTTGTTTTTTGTTTAATTCCGTGACCATCGTTTCGATTCGCACTTCTTTAACATGCTCCAGTTGTCCAGGTTGTCCTACATACGGATTCGCTTCCGCCGTTGCTTTAAATTGCCCGATTCCCGTCATGTGGAACTGACAGTCACTGTATGCTCCAATATGCCCCGCTCCTGCTTTCCCTAACGCTTCCGAGACCTGTTGCACGGCAGATTCCGGAACGAAGACAACGAGTTTATACAGTGTGTTTTCGAAAGACGGCACCAGAACCTTTGTATCCGTGATGTCTAATGCCGTTGCCATCAAGTCATTGACACCGCCTTCCGCGACATCTAAGTTCGTGTGGGCGGCATAGACGGCAATATCATGTTTGATACATTTCATGACAATACGTCCCGCAGCCGATTGATCCGTCACTTTTGGAAGTTTGCTGAAAATCGGCGGATGGTGGGCGATGATTAAATCGATTCGTTTTTCAATTGCCTCATCCACGACAGACTCCAATACATCTAATGTGACAAGGACCCGTTTGACTTCTTTATTGAGTGTCCCGATTTGCAAGCCGATCGGATCTCCTTCAAAGGCAAATTTTTTCGGCGCAAATGTCTCAAACTGCTCGATGACTTGTTGACCGTTTGCCATCAGTTCGTCACCTCTTCCATTTTTTGAATCAACCGTTCGATGTTCGCGATTTTTCCCTGCAAGACATCCGAATCGTTCCCGCGCTGCATTTGTTCCAGGATATATTGTCGTTTTTGTTTTTCAGTCTGCCATTTTTCAATGAATGCCGGTGCCTTTTCCCGTGTCAATTGCGGACCAAAATACAATTCCCACTCTCGTTGTTCGACATCATCGGAATATAATGATTCTTCTCCTTTTTCCGCAACAAGAATTTCATAAATCTTCTCATTTTCTTTGACAATCGCTTCTGATAATAAGGCATAGCCGTTAGCGAGCAGCCACTTCCGCACATCAACGGCATCGACGTTTGGTTGTAAAATCAATCTTTCTTCTCCGGATAAGTGATTTTTGCCTTCTTCTAAAATCGAAGCAATCAACGTTCCGCCCATTCCGGCAATCGTTACTGCCGTCACTTCACCCGGTGTTAAGACAGTCAGGCCACTCCCGAGCCGGACATCGACTTTATCTTCTAATTGAACAAGCGCAACCTGTCCTTGTGCCGCTTCCATTGGTCCCACGTTGACTTCACCGGCAATCGCGCGTTCAATCAAGTTTTGCTGGATACAGTAACAAGGCACAAAAGCGTGATCGGATCCGATATCTGCGAGTACGGCTCCTTGTGGAATATAAGACACGACTTTTTGTAGACGTTGATCAAGTATGACGTTCGTTTGCATGTATTTCATCCTTCCTGATTCATGTTCTCATTTAAAAATAGCGGACTTGGCGTAAAAAAGAAACAGTCGTTTCCCTAAAATTCATCACAAAAAAACATCCATCTCGGAGAAGAGACGGATGTTGATTGACTTATTTCTTTGCAGCGAGCCATTTTGCTAAAGCAGCGGCTTCTTCGTCATTCGCAAGACCGCCAGGCATTTGCCCTTTACCGTTCATAGCGATTTCTTTAATTTCTTCTTCTTTCAGCTTCGCGCCGATCTTTGTTAAGTTCGGACCGACTCCACCTTCAAGATTTCCACCGTGGCATCCTGTACATCCTTTAGATGCAAACAGATCTTCCGGCTTCATTTCAGCTGTTGATGGACCTTTTTCTGCTTGTTTGACCTGATCGACCCCAAAGTATGACAATGAAATCATGGCGATGATGGCGATGATCGCAATCGATGCGAACGGTACTAACGGATTACGCATTTGGATTCCCCCCCATATTCTCTACCCAACCAAGTTGGTGACTGAATGGTATTCCCCGTTACTATTCTACTGTAAAAAAAACAGAGAAGGAAGAAAAAAACAAAACTTTTTCTCCCTTCTCACTAAAATTTCATATTTTCTTCACACTTTGAATTAATCGAGGAAATCTTTTAGACGTTTTGAACGACTTGGATGACGTAGTTTCCGTAACGCTTTCGCCTCAATCTGACGAATCCGTTCACGTGTGACACCAAATACTTTCCCGACTTCTTCAAGTGTGCGTGTCCGACCGTCGTCTAGACCAAAACGAAGACGTAACACATTTTCTTCGCGGTCCGTCAACGTATCGAGGACATCTTCGAGCTGTTCTTTCAATAACTCGTAGGCCGCTGCATCTTGAGGGGCTGTCGCATCCTGGTCTTCAATGAAGTCTCCGAGATGTGAATCGTCCTCTTCCCCGATCGGTGTTTCCAGCGATACCGGTTCTTGTGCAATCTTCAGAATCTCACGTACTTTTTCCGGTGTGATTTCCATTTCTTTCGAAATTTCTTCCGGAGTCGGTTCACGTCCTAAATCCTGAAGTAATTGACGTTGGACACGGATCAATTTATTGATCGTTTCGACCATATGAACCGGAATCCGGATCGTCCGTGCCTGATCGGCAATTGCACGTGTGATGGCCTGACGAATCCACCAGGTAGCGTAAGTCGAGAATTTATATCCTTTTGTATAGTCAAACTTTTCAACCGCTTTGATGAGTCCCATGTTTCCTTCTTGAATCAAATCAAGGAACAGCATGCCGCGACCGACGTAACGCTTCGCAATCGAAACGACCAAACGTAAGTTAGCTTCCGCTAAACGTTTCTTAGCTTCTTCGTCGTTCTGCTCAATTCGTTTCGCGAGTTCGACTTCATCTTCGGCGTTCAATAGATCGACACGCCCGATTTCTTTCAAGTACATCCGGACAGGGTCATTGATTTTAACGCCCGGCGGGACCGAAAGATCGTTTAAATCCGCTTCTTCCTTGTCGTCACCCGTCCCATCGTTATTGACCTTGATGCCTTCTGTTTCGAGCAGTTGAAGGAATTCTTCGAATTGTTGCGCATCCATCGATTCAAACGAACTGAGTTTATCCTCGATTTTTTGATGCGATAGTTCACCATTCTTGTGTCCGAGCGCGATTAGTTCATCCTTCGCGAGACGGAGTATTTCTGCTTCTGATCTTGCTTTTTCTGCCATCGAACCATACACTCCTTCCACATCATGCAGCAGGTCATCGATCTTTCAAACGTCGTTTCCGTTCGATGATCGCCTGCATTAGCTCCGCTTGAGCACGGATATCTGTTTGTTGACTCAACTGCGACTTTTCATCGTCCAGCGTCCGTCGTTGCCGTTCGTTTTGAACGGCACGAATATAATGACTCAATAAATCCGGATCATATTCCGGCATTAACATAAACTCCAGATCCGCTACGATTCGCTGAAGCGATGCATCGTGGAGCATCGTCAGAAAACGATCAGGATCCGCTGGGGTGTTTGTTCCGTAAAATTCATATAGTTTCCCTGCAATCAGTTGATGGGCTGGATCGTTAAACGCCACACCAAGCTGATCACGTACCTCAAGACCTACTTCCTCTGAACGGATCATATAAGCGAGCAGAAAACGTTCGGCTCGTTTCCAATTCGAGAAAGTACGGTCCTGAGGAGAAGAGGTTACGACTTGTGTCTCCTGCCGTCGCTCTTGTTTCGGTTTAGCCTGTTGCGGTTGCAACGGCTTAACTTGCGACAACAGTGATTCTTTCGACAAGTGGAACTCTTCAGCCAGTTTCCCTAAATAGATATCGCGTAACAATGGATTGGCCGTTCGACCAATCTCCTCAAGCATAGTTTCAATATAACGGACCCGTTCTCCTTCTAATCGAAGGTTTTTTCCTTGCCGAAAATAAAAAGATTTGAATTCAAGGCTTGAAATCCGTTCCTGCTCGATTAAACGAAGAAAGGTCTCTTCCGACTGTGTACCGATAAAAGAATCGGGATCTTCTCCATCCGGAAGACGAATCACAGAACAATCGACCGCAACATCCTCCAATAAACGTAATGCTTTAAGGGTCGCGGCACGTCCCGCTTTGTCTCCGTCATAACAAACTATGACTTCATCGACGATTCTACCTAAATTTTGAGCATGGACGGGAGTCAGTGCCGTTCCAAGAGAAGCTACCGTATAGGGTATACCCGCTTGAGCGACACGTACAACATCCAAATTCCCTTCGACAAGTAAAACCTGCTTATTTTTCCGCATGGCACCACGTGCCTGGGCAAAACCAAACAACAATTCGCTTTTGTTAAAAAGAGGGGTTTCCGCTGTATTCACATATTTCGGGTCTCTTCCGTCAATGGAGCGACCACTGAATCCAACAATCGTGCCATCACGATCTGAAATTGGAAATACGACCCGTCCATTAAATCGATCGCGATAATCGCCATCTCTGCCTATTGAAATCAGGCCTGCTTCTACCATCTCATCCAAATCAAAGTTACGCCGTGCCAATGAATCTACCGTAAACCGGTCCTGGTCCGGTGCGTATCCCAACTTAAATTCCCGCATCGCCGGTTCCTGGATGCCCCGTTGCTCGAGGTATTCTCTTCCGGCGTCACCGGCAGCTGTCTGCAACATGACTTCATGGTATAAATCCGCTACAATCCGGTGCGCTTCCCGCATCCGATATTTCTTTTCTTGATCGGGTGTGGACTCCGTTTGATCAGACCGTTCAAATTCTGGTAATTTGATGTCTGTTCGATCCGCCAGCTTGACGACGGCTTCCGGAAAACTCATCCCTTCCGTCTCCATGACAAAAGTAATCGCGTTTCCCCCTGCCCCGCATCCAAAGCAGTAATACATGCCTTTATCAGGAGAAACAGAAAAAGAAGGGGATTTTTCAGAGTGAAAAGGACATAACCCTGAATAACGATTCCCTTGTTTTTTTAATTCTACACGTTCTGATATCAATTCAACGATATCCGTTGCTTGTCGGACTTGGTCAACCAATTCGTCAGGAAGCCGTTTCAATTGGTCACCTCTCCTTTCGAACGTTTATATACATATACCCGCAATGAAACGGAACGAATACTCGTTCCGTTTCATTAGAAAATTTGCATCATCTCATTAAGCAGCTAGATTAGTATACTACGTGAAAGCATACTTTACTAGTCATGTGATTTGCCGGAAATCCCTGTCAAGATGAGATTCGCCGTTTCCTCGACCGCTTTATTTGTCACATCGATGACTTGGCAACCAATCCGGTCATACAGATTTTTTGCATAATCGAGTTCACGATTGATTCGATCCATCTGTGCATAAGCGGCTTCCGGTTTCAGTCCAAGCGAACGGAGACGTTCCATCCGGATGTCAATCAGCTTCTCGGGAGAAATCAATAATCCAAAACATTTTTCTTTCGGGATATCAAACAGTTCTTCCGGTGGAATCGATTCCGGGACGAGCGGTACATTCGCAACTTTGTAACGTTTTAACGCCAAGTATTGAGACAACGGCGTCTTCGAGGTACGTGATACACCAATCAATACGATATCCGCCCGTTTGATACCGCGCGGATCGCGACCGTCATCATATTTCACGGCAAATTCAACGGCTTCGATTTTCCGGAAATATTCTTCGTCCAGCCGGTAAATCAGTCCCGGTTCTTCTTTCGGCTGCATCCCAAGACGTCCCTCCATTGTATCCAGTAACGGACCCAACAGATCAATCGCCTTGACTTCGTGTGCATGTGCCGTTTCAGCAAGAAGCCGGCGATGGGTGGCATGAACGATGGTATAGACGATTGTCGCCTGCTCTTCTTTTGCGTGTAACACTAAATCATAAATAACTTGATCGTCATCGACGAATGGAATCCGGACTGTTTCAATCGCTTGTTCCGGAAACTGAATCGCTGCTGCCCGCACGACCAATTCACATGTTTCACCAACCGAGTCACTTACTACATAAATACGTTGTCTCATCTGCGAACCCCCTATTAAAGTTCTTCATCTCGTGCCAGCGCGACCAACACTTTTGTCATGTTCGTCTTCGTCATGCGTCCGACGACTTTTAAGATTCCGTCCACCTGCTCGACGACCGGCATGGAATCGATCTGTTTTTCGATGAGTTTCATCCCTGCTCCGATCAATGTCTCTGATTTCTCACAAACCGTCAGATTCGGCATCCGTGTCATGATGATGTTGACCGGTAACGAGTCCAGTTCCTGATTTCCGATTGCTGCCCGTAAAAAGTCTTTCCGCGACAAGACACCGACTAACGCATGGTCTTTGCCGACAACGAACAGCGAACCGACGTCTTCGAGGAACAGATGAACGATCGCATCGTAAACCGTCATTCCTTCATGAATCACTTTCGCAGAAGACATGAATTCGCCAACGGTCAACGTATCCAGTTTTTCATGCAACATGGAGGTATTCTTTTTACCGACATACATATAACCAACGCGGGGACGTGCTTCCAGCATGCCGGTCATCGTCAAAATCGATAAGTCCGGACGTAAGGTCGCCCGCGTCAAGGAGAGTTCAGATGCAATCTGCTCTCCTGTGATCGGACCGTTTTCTTTAACGATTTGGAGTATTTTTTTCTGCCGTTCATTTAACTTCATCGGCTCATCCGTCCTTTATTCACACTAAAGTGAGTGCATTGAATCGTGCGACTTGTTCGATCGCCGTCGCAAACCGCTTCATCTCGCTAAGACGATTCGTCCGAACTGCGTTGTCATCCGCCATGATCATCGTTCCATCAAAATAAGCAGTAATGGCCGGAACACTCGATTCGAGCACTTGAATCGCTTCGTTATAGTCAGAGGCTTGAACTGCTGCTTCGACTTTTGGAATCAGTTGCTCGATTTGTTCATGCAAGGCACGTTCTGCTTCATTTTCAAAGAGCGCTGGATTTACCGCCACAACCGTCTCTGCTTTTTTCGAGATGTTCAAGACACGGCTGAGTTGCTCCACTGTCTTCTTAAAGGTTGGTTGTTGTGTGGCCTGTTCAAGCATCGCTGCCCGTTTTTCATTTGCTTCGACTGTTAGCTTCGGCTCAAGTGCCGCTTCGATGACATCATGACGATATCCTTTTTCCGATAAGCGGAACTTTAGACGCTGATTGAAGAAGTCTTCCATTGCTGCTTTAACTGTTTCTGCATCCGCTTGATAAAGACCTGCTTTTAATTGAGAAGACACGACGAAATCGATTAGCTCTGACAACGTCATCTCAATCTGACGGTCTGAAAGAATCTGAACGATTCCTTGAGCTTGGCGTCGTAACGCATATGGATCAGCCGAACCGCTCGGAATCATACCAACACCGAAGAATCCAGCCACGCTGTCCATCTTGTCAAGAACAGCTAATACCGTACCGGTTGGTGTGCCTGGACTTTCATCCCCGGCAAAACGTGGCAAGTAATGTTCCCGGATCGCCGCTGCGACTTCAGCGTCTTCCCCTTTCATGTTGGCGTAACGTTCACCCATCATACCTTGCAGTTCTGTGAATTCATACACCATCTGGCTCACAAGATCGAACTTATAAATCGTTCCGGCACGTTCGACTTTCGCTTTATCCGCATTGAATCGTTCCGCCAACTGCAGCGCCATCCCGCGCACACGACGGACTTTTTCACCTGTCGTTCCAAGTTTTTCATGGAAGACGATTTTATCAAGTCGCGCTGCTTGGGCATCGATGTCCGCTTTTTTATCTTCTTCATAGAAGAACTGTGCATCGGCAAGACGTGCCCGAATGACTTTTTCGTTTCCGCGGGCTACGTTCTCGAGATGCATCGCATTCCCGTTACGGACAGTGACGAAGTAGTGCAGCAACGTTCCGTCTTTTTTAACCGGGAAATAGCGTTGGTGTTCCTTCATCGTCGTGATCAGTACTTCTTCCGGCAATTCGAGGTACGCTTCGTCAAATGCTCCGAATAACGCAGTCGGATATTCGACCAGATTCGTGACTTCCTCAAGTAGCGTCGGATCAATCGGCACTTCAAAACCTTCTTGTGTGCTGAGTTTTTGAATTTGTTCCTCAATCAACCGGCGACGCTGTTCGTAACTGACAATGACATGTTCTCCGGCAAGTGCCTCAACATAGGCATTCGGTCGTAAAATCGTAATGTCCTGTCCAAGGAAACGGTGTCCGCGTGTCGTCCGCCCAGTCGCAACATTTGCCACCTCAAACGGAATCACTTGATCATCCAGTAAAGCAATCATCCAACGAATCGGACGCATGTAGCGTAATGACTGCGTGCTCCAACGCATATTTTTCGGGAACGACATCGCTTCAACGATTTGTTTGAGTCCCGGTAAAAGTGTTGCTGTTTCTTGCCCTGATTCTTTGCGCGTCGCAAAGATGTATTCGATCCCCTTCTCTTCTTGAAGGAACAGATCATCCGTCGTCAAACCTTTACCGCGTGCAAATCCTTGGGCGGCTTTTGTCCAATTGCCGTCCGCGTCCACTGCAATCCGTTTCGCCGGTCCTTTAAGCGTCTCTTCCAAGTCAGTCTGACGTTCCGACATTCCGGTTACGAGAACGGCCAAGCGACGTGGCGTCGAAAATGATTCAATCGCGTCGAACGTGATACGTGCTTCATTTAAGAATGTCGTCACACGTTCTTTTAATTGTGTCTCCGATTGTAAGACAAAACGGGCAGGCATTTCTTCAAGACCGATTTCAAGTAATAACTCATGCATGCGATTCACCAGCTTTCGATTTAATCAATGGGAAACCTAAACGTTCCCGTTCTTCGATGAAACTTTGGGCACAGCGGCGCGACATGTTTCGGACACGGTGAATAAAGCCCGTTCGTTCCGTGACGGAAATCGCCCCTTTGGCATCCAGCAGGTTAAACGTATGTGAACATTTCAAGATATAGTCATAGGCCGGGAAGACGAGGTTCTCATCCAGTGCCCGGTTGGCTTCTTTTTCGTATTGATCGAACAATGTGAACAAGAGATCGACATCAGATGTCTCAAACGTATACTTCGAGTGTTCGAACTCCGGCTGGTAGAAGATATCGCCGTATTTGAAGCCGTCTGTCCAGACCAAATCAAAGACACTTTCGACATCTTGGATGTATGATGCGAGTCGTTCGATTCCGTACGTGATTTCAACTGCGATCGGATTACATTCAATCCCGCCGACTTGTTGGAAGTACGTGAACTGCGTGATTTCCATCCCGTTCAACCAGACTTCCCATCCGAGTCCGGCGGCACCAAATGTCGGGTTTTCCCAGTTATCTTCGACGAAACGAATGTCATGTTCAAGCGGATTGATGCCGAGCAATTCAAGACTTTGTAAGTACAGTTCCTGAATGTTGTCCGGTGACGGTTTCATGATGACTTGGAACTGATGATGTTGATACAAGCGGTTCGGGTTTTCGCCGTAGCGTCCGTCCGCTGGTCGGCGTGATGGTTCTGTATAACAAACGTTCCAGGGTTCTGGTCCAAGACTTCGTAAAAACGTCATCGGATTCATTGTTCCGGCGCCTTTTTCCACGTCATAGGCTTGCATCGTCAAGCACCCTTGTTCAGCCCAAAATTTTTGCAGTGTTAAGATCATTTCCTGTACTGTCATCTTCAAGACTTCCACCTCCAAATTTATGCGGGAACGCAAAAACGTCCCTATGTACAACAAGGTTGTACATAGGGACGAGACGAGCCCGCGGTTCCACCCTACTTGCATGCGTCGGCATGCCACTCTTTGACCGGGAACACTCAAAAATGCCGTTCGCACCTGCTTCATTTCCGGCTCGCACTATCCCGAAATCGCTTGACTGAATATCAGGTGTTACTCCTTTTTCTCATCGTGTTCGTTTAGTTAGTTCTTCCGCACCTATTCTACCGAACGTAGAGCGCATCTGTCAATCGTCTCCGAGATTCAGTAATTGATCGAGAACCCGTTTCGAACGAAGGCGGAGACCGCTGTACCGTTCCATATAAGCATCCATGATTTGACGCAATAAACGTTTCGTTTCCGGCTTCACCTCGACTGTACCAATCCGGGAAAAGTCATAAACGGAAAAGACATACAACATCTTCGCCACGGATTCCGTCAAAGAAACAGCATGTTCATCTTCATGACGATGTCGTCTGCAAAGTAAACCACCGTGATTCAACGAAAAGGCAAACGGCGCTTCGGCACTGCCACAAATCGTACAGCCATTTAAGTGCGGGGCGATTCCCAGATGACGTAATAACCGGAGTTCGATGATGAAGGAGACGACGTCCGGGTCAAGTCCTTCGTCCATCGCTTCAAGACCATCGACAAACAAATCATAGAGTGCCGGCTGCGGGACCCGTTCATCAAGTGCTTTATCTGCCAGTTCAAGAAGATACATCGCATAAGCCATCAAAAACACATCTTGACGAATTTTCGAATACCCTGTGATGACGTCTGCTGATTTTAATTGACCGAGACCACGCGAACGTGGATACACGTAAATGGCCCGGATAAACGGCTGGCTCGCTGCATTGAAACGGCTGCCGGGTTTTTTAGCACCACGGGCCATGACGGCGAGCTTGCCATATTCACGTGTCAACAGTGTAATGATTTTATTCGATTCACCATACACGACCGTCCGTAAGACAAGCCCTTCCGCCTTATCAATCATCGATTAATACTCGTCGTCTCGGAATCCGAGTTCACGCAGTTGACCTGCTTTGTTCCGCCAGTCTTTTTGAACCTTCACCCAAAGGTTCAAGTAGACTTTTGTTCCAAGCAGCATCTCGATGTCCGTCCGTGCTTCTGAACCGATTTCTTTTAACAGGGCACCACGTTTGCCGATGATGATTCCTTTTTGTGAATCACGTTCAATCAAAATCGTTGCGTGAATATCGACCATGTTTCCGTCTTCACGTGTCTTGATCTGGTCAATGGCGACAGCAATCGAGTGCGGCACTTCGTCACGTGTCTTCTGCAGGACTTTCTCACGAATCATTTCCGAGATAATGAATCGTTCCGGATGATCGGTGATTTGATCCGCCGGATAGTACATCGGACCTTCCGGTAAGATTTTCGAGATTTCTTGCAGAAGCGGTTCGACATTATTTCCTTGAAGAGCAGAAATCGGAACGACTGCTGCGAAGTTCAATTCGTTTTGATACGATTCGATGATTGGCGGGATATCGTTCGGATGAATCAAATCGACCTTATTCATGACAAGAATGATCGGTGTATCCAAATCCTTCAACTTCTCGATGATGAATTCGTCACCTTTACCTTTTGGTTCGGTCACGTTAATCATGAAGAGAATCGCATCAACTTCACGTAAGGCGTTTGTCGCAACTTTCATCATGAAGTCACCGAGTTTGTGTTTCGGTTTATGGATTCCCGGTGTATCGATGAAAATCGTTTGCACATCATCTGTCGTATAGACACCTTGAATCTTATTCCGTGTCGTTTGTGGTTTATCCGACATAATGGCGATTTTCTGTCCGATGACACGGTTCAAGAACGTTGATTTCCCAACGTTCGGACGACCGATAATCGAAACGAATCCTGATTTAAATCCTTCTTTAAACATGAAGATCTCCCTTCGTGAATGCACCCGGTAAGAGAGCACCAACTGTCGTTTCCGTGACGTCACCCGTCAGGTTCGTCAAGTAGACCGGCATATCCGCGTCACACATTTCAAACAGAACTTGACGGCATTGTCCGCATGGTGCGACAGGTCCTTCCGTATCTGCTACGACAGCCATCGCTGCGTATTCACGTGCATCTTGTGCCCATGCCGAGAAGATCGCTGTCCGCTCAGCACAGTTGCAAAGACCATACGCCGCATTTTCGATATTACAGCCATGGAAAACCTGTCCGTCTTTCGTGAGCAAGGCAGCTCCGACTTGGAATTTTGAATAAGGAACATACGCTTTTTGGCGTGCAAGTTTAGCCTGTTCGAGTAATTGTTCTGTTTTCATGTCATTTTTCCCCTTTTAGGAACGGTATTGGCCAAAAAAAGGCCGGATTCTTATTGTACCAAATATGGAACGAAGATGCATAGTGCAATCGCAATTGATGTAAGCGCCAACACAAGCACAGCTCCGCTCGCGATATCCTTTGTTGCTTTTGCAAGCGGATGCCATTCTTCCGTGACGAGGTCAACGGTCCGTTCAAAGGCGGTATTGAACATTTCCGCACTGATGACTACGCCGATTGTTAAACATAAAATCGCCCGTTCCATCCATGTCAACGGTAAATACAAGGCAAGCGCCAGGACAATCAACCCAATCGTAAAATGGACCTTCATATGCCGTTCTTCCTTTACCGCCTGACGGATCCCGTTCATCGCATGGGTGAATGGTAACCACCACGTCTTCACAATTTTCCTCGGTACAGTTCAAAGTGATGCAGGATTTCCTCCTGACGCTTCGTCATGATCTCTTCATCTGCCTTTTCGATATGATTGTATCCGAGAAGATGCAGGAAACCATGAACGGCCAGGAACCCAAGTTCCCGTTCGAAATGATTCCCGTATTCCGCCGCCTGTTCCCGGCAACGTTCCACAGAAATGATCAAATCTCCAAGCACAACCGGTTCATCCTCAAGCAATTCAAAATCAATCTCATCTTCTCCCAGTTCATCCATCGCAAACGAAATGACGTCCGTTGCTTGATCCTTCCCACGCCATTCCCGGTTGATTTGCTGAATCTCATCATTTGTCACGAACGTGACGGATAATTCACTGTTCGCTTCAATCTTTTCTTCTGTTGCGGTATAGACCAAAATCGCTTCCACTAATTTCAGTTGTTCTTCCGTCAACAATGTACCTTCATCTGTCATGTAAATATTCATGTAAGTTCCTCTTTCTTTAATTCAGGATATTCAATCCGTTCATGGAATAACCCGGATAACGTGTGGCAGGCGCTTTCACCGACCCGGTAAATGTCACGTGTCGTCAGTTCACAGTCCGAAAATTGATCATCCAACAATTTTTCGCGAATGATTTTTTTGACCAGTTCCTGAATGCCCTCTTCAGTCGGAGACTTCATGGATCGGACCGCTGCCTCGATGGAATCGACAATCATGATGACTGCCGCTTCGCGCGTTTGTGGTTTCGGACCCGAGTAACGGAAATCCGCTTCATTGACTTCACCTTGTTCCGTTGCCTTGACGTAAAAATAACGGAGTAATGACGTACCATGATGCTCCCGGCAGATATCGACGATGACACTCGGTAACTTTTCTTCTTCCAACAGTTCCACTCCGTCATCCGTATGGGCAAGAATCACTCGAGCGGATTCTTCCGGTGTCAGACGGTCATGCGGATTAAGTCCATGCTGATTTTCAATGAAATAGAGCGGACGCCGTGTTTTCCCTAAATCATGATAGTACGCACCAACGCGGGCAAGCAACCCGTCCGCGCCAATCGCTTCACAAGCCGTCTCGGCAAGATTTGCGACCATCATACTGTGATGATACGTTCCCGGAGCCTCGACCAATAGTTTTTTTAACAAGGGATGGGTCGGGTTTAACAATTCCAAGAGACGTGTCGGGGCTAAAATACCGAATGTCATCTCAAGAAACGGTAATAATCCAATCGCCAAGATCGCACTGAAGATACCACTGACAACGGCAAACCCTAACAGAATCGACGTCTCTTTCACTTCCAACTGTCCACTACGCATGAGTACGAAAGCGAGGAAAACCGCTACGTTCGCTAAAGCAATCGTCAAACTGCTGACGAAAATCCGCCGGCGTGACAAGCTGGAACGTAGGAAATAGGTGGCCACTAACCCGCCGACCAATAAGTAAATCGCGATATTAAAGCTGAAATTTTGGTTCGTACTGTAGAAAAAAGTACCTGCTAGAGCCATGAACAAGGTACTGGATAAAGCGATTCGCTCATTCAATAAATTACGCAAAACTAACGCGGAAAATGCAGTCGGCGTTAGTAAATACAGAGCCGGATTAATATCGTCTGCCAAGAAAGCCATCCCGTACGTCACGACAAGTTGCAATATCACAACTAAATACACCAAACTGAACAGCTTTACTCTGCCCATCTTTGCATAACGTAAGTTGGATCGACTGATGAATCCGAACAACAACAGTGTCATCAGAGCACTGACAATCAACGTTCCAAACAAAGGTTTAAGGGATTGCCGGTCAGAAATCAGACCGACGAGTTGCAGTTGACGGTAGGCATCCTGGGAGATGACTTCTCCCCGTTTGACGATGACTTCTCCCTCAGAAATCAAGACCGGTTCCACTTTATCGCTGGTCTGCTTACGCAACTGCTCTGTTTTCTCGGGATCGTACACATAGTTCGTAACAATCAATTGATCAGTCAGCGTTTTTCCGACAGCCTTCATCGAAAACGATAAGGCGGACCGTTCAATATCAAGTCGTGCATTTTCACGCGCTTCCGCCACTTCACCGCCATCAGAAGAAATTCGTTGCCGCATCGCTTCCTCAATGGCCGTAATCACAACGTCGCGTGTCGTCGTCCGCATTGCTGTAGACGATGTGGCAAGAAGCCGCAATTCATCGTCTTGCAGTAAATCCGCGGCTTCCGTTCCCCGGAGCCGCTGTTTGATTCGACCGATGTCTTCTGCTTTTTTAATGCCTTTAAGACTTGCAAACAGTTGCTCGACTTTATCGATTTGCTGTGCAGCATATTCCTGTTTAATCGTGTATTGGCTATCAATTGCGGCTACCGTATTTTCTTTCAGTAACCGGGTGGCTTCCCGGTCTTCCATCGTCAGCGGTGACCGAATATCTTCTTCTGCAATCGAAAATGGATCTGCTGACAGTGCTTCGGGCCGGACACTGACATACATCATCGTCGAAACGATGATGTAAAAGCCGAGTGTCAGCAGACTGATCCACATACCTACTTTGCGCATCCGTTCGTCTCCTTTCCACTTCAAGACTCACCTGTTGCGCTTCAATCGAGTTCTTGACTATACGCATCAATGATTTTCCGAACAAGTGGATGCCGGACGACATCAGCCGAACTAAAGTGTTCAAAATGAATGCCGCGAACATTGCCAAGTAAATTCAACGCTTCTTGTAAACCGGATGCTTTTCCCCGAGGTAAATCAACTTGCGTTAAATCACCTGTGACAATCATCTTCGAGTGAAAACCAAGACGTGTCAAAAACATTTTCATTTGTTCTCTTGTCGTATTTTGCGCTTCATCCAAAATGACGAAAGCATGCTCCAGTGTCCGCCCCCGCATATAGGCGAGCGGTGCAATTTCAATCACACCCCGTTCCAACAAACGGGCTGTGTGTTCCACACCAAGCACGTCATGTAACGCATCATAAAGCGGACGTAAATACGGATCGACTTTTTCTTTTAGATCCCCCGGTAAGAATCCGAGATTTTCCCCTGCTTCAACTGCAGGTCGTGTTAATACTAATCGTTTGACATAACCTTCTTTTAAGGCCTTTGCTGCCATGACGACCGCTAAATACGTTTTCCCGGTTCCGGCCGGTCCGATACCGAATGTTAAATCACATTTTTCAATTCCCCGGACGTAACGGGCTTGACCAAGTGTTTTTGCCCGGAGCGGTTTTCCCTTGTGATTCGTATGAATGACCGTATCGTATAATTCGAGTAATTCATCGACCCGGTCTTGTCGCGCCAGTTGAATTGCGCTTGTTGCGTCACGTTCCGTTAAGACGGCTCCCCGATCAACCAGTTGCTTTAAGACACCGACGACCTGTTTTGCTAACACGACAGACCGTTCTTCTTCCGCCTGCGCCAGCAATTCATCACCACGATGGGTAAGTTGGACTTCCAGCTCCGCTTCCATCGTTTTTAGTACGGCATCGTTCGGTCCTACGAATGCTTGAATCTGTTCTGAATTCGAAAATACGAATGGGATTCTTTCATTGAATATCACGTTATGATTGGCCTCCTAATGATGGATAACAGTACGTCATCTCTATAAATCTGTTCTAGTCCACTTTATCATTTAAGAAGATTAGATGGAAAGAAAAACCCATCCTCAAGATGTGGTTTCCTTGTTTTAACTCTTTTCGTTTTCTATCCTTGCTGAGCCCGTGATTTTCCCATCGTGTCTTCACAAAAAAAATCAGCTCTCCACTTACACGAGAGCTGACCTGTTTTTAACGATGCGGGGATTTTGACGCCCGTTTTGATACCGGCGGTCCAAGGACTTCGCTCCAGATGATTGCCTGGCGGATTTCCTCTTGCGTTGTCTGCATCCCTTTTTTCTTATCCCGTCTTTTTCCAATCTCATCACTTGAAATACTTCCAGTGATCTTGCCCAGATTCGATCGTGATTGTTTCTGAGCTTTCACACGATCCCGTTCATCCAAGCGTTGTTGCAATTCGGTCCGCTGATGCTTGACCGGTTGTGTCTGCTTTGGTTGTTTCCGTTTGATCGGAGGTGGAACCTCCCGATTTTCCGGAAGCTTCGTTTCCACTTGATCGACCATTTTCTTGACATAGTCGCCAAATTCTTTAGAGGGAACACGTGTTGAAGAACTGGTCTTCTTTTGATCGGCTGCTTTTGAGATAACCGAGATTACACCAAAGGCAATCATCAGTCCGACCCAAATTAAGCTTTCCATCTAGATCATCCTTTTATTGTGTGTCGTTCGGCGATGATTGACCACCGATGGCTTGACGCATCTTCGTATCAGCCGTCACGTTCAAGTAGTTGGCATAATCCATTACACTGAAGTTTCCGTCACGCAGTGCTTCCGCAATCGCAAGCGGGACTTCCGCTTCTGCCGCCACGACTTTCGCACGCATTTCTTCGACACGTGATTTCATCTCTTGTTCGCTCGCAATCGCCATCGCGCGACGTTCTTCCGCTTTCGCTTGAGCGATGTTTTTATCGGCTTCCGCCTGATCCGTCTGAAGAACGGCACCAATGTTTTTACCGATATCGATATCGGCAATATCAATCGAGAGAATTTCGAATGCTGTTCCTGAATCAAGACCTTTCGCAAGGACCGTCCGGGAAATCATTTCCGGATTTTCAAGAACTTCTTTTTGATCTTGACATGAACCAATCGTCGAGATGACCCCTTCACCAACACGGGCGATGACGGTTTCTTCACCCGCACCACCGACGAGGCGGTCGATATTGGCACGGACCGTAATCCGAGCTTTTGCTTTAACTTCAATCCCGTTCATCGCAACACCGGCAATGAATGGCGTTTCGATGACTTTCGGGTTAACGGACATCTGTACGGCTTCAAGCACGTTCCGACCTGCTAAATCAATCGCTGCCGCCCGTTCAAAACTGAGTTCAATATTCGCACGGTGTGCCGCAATCAAGGCGTTGACGACACGGTCGACATTACCACCGGCAAGAAAGTGACTTTCCAGTTGGTTTGTATTGAGGTTGATTCCTGCTTTCACTGCCTTGATCAATGGATTCACGATTTTTGACGGTGTAACACGACGGAGTCGCATTCCGACTAATGTAAAGATGGAGACACGGACCCCGGCGGCAAGTGAACTGATCCAAAGCGGGATCGGGACAAGCGTAAAGAAAATCGCGAGGAAAATAAGTATTCCTCCTGATACGAGTAGAACGGTCAATAGTTCGGGTGTCATGTGAGTGACTCCTCCTTCGTTTTTTGGACTCGAACGATGACTCGTCCGTGTGTGACGTCTTGCACGACGACTTGTTCACCGGCGTTAATAAAATTCCCTTCCGTGACAGCATCGACTCGATTTCCATCAATCTCAATCGTTCCTGCCGGGCGAAGTTGTGTCAAACTAATCCCGATTTTGCCACGCAGTTGTTCTTTATCTTGATGAGAGAGATATCCTTTTTCCGACGATGTGGAGTCTGTTAAAATCAAACCTCGCCATAATAACGATTGGTTCGATTTGATCCGACGATACGCCCAAAATCCGGCAGCAAGCGATAAAAAGACTGCCAAACCGACAGCAAGACCCACCTGACCGACCGTCGCACCCGCCATAATCAAGCTGGCAAGAACTGCGCCGATGCCAAGTACGCCGAATATCCCGAACCCTGTCACGAATATTTCGACCAGCAACATGAGGACACCGATCATGAAGACCGCTAAAATCATCCCTAAGCTAAAAGACATTACTTCGTTCACCCCTTTTTCATCAGAATCAGACGACAACATGTTTCATCTTTCTGAACATGGCTTATTGTTACTCTTATTATATACGCTTTCATCTTAGAAAAGGTTTCATAACTTTTATCAATTTTCGAATTTTTCCGATTTTATTGCATAAAAAAAGGCATCCCGGAGGACACCTTTCAAAACGGGTTAATGTAGTTGTTGTTTAACAAGGCGATTAATTAAAGCACCGTCCGCTTTACCCTTAAGTTGCGGCATGACGACACCCATTACTTTCCCCATATCCGAAGGAGCCGAGGCACCCGTCTGCGCAATTGCTGCGTTGACGATTTCCTGAACTTCTTCTTCCGAAAGTTGTTTTGGCATATAAGCTTCGAGCACGATTATCTCTGCTTGAATCTTCTCGACGAGGTCGTGACGATCAGCGCGTTCGAATTCTCGGAGGGAGTCGTTGCGCTGTTTCATCTCACGTGAGAGTATAGTTAGCTCTTCCTCATCAGTTAATTCTTGCTTACCGAGTTTAATCGCTTCATTTTGCAGGGACGACTTCACCATCCGAATCGTCGTAAGACGATCTTTCTCACGCGAACGCATGGCTTCCTTCATATCCACTGTCAAACGCTCTTGAAGACTCATGAGGATACACCCTCTCTTACGTTAGAACTTCTTACGCTTACGCGCAGCCTCCGATTTAAGCTTACGTTTTACACTTGGCTTTTCGTAGTGTTTACGTTTACGAACTTCAGCAAGCGTACCATCTTTTGAAACACCACGTTTGAAGCGACGAAGTGCGTCTTCAAGTGATTCATTTTTACGTACACGAGTTTCCACTAGTTTTCCCTCCCTCCGATATTACCGACTAAAGGAAACGTGTCAGACACGTCATACAACATTATAGTAGGAATATACAAAATGGTCAATAGTTGATTAACCAGTTTTGCTTCATTCCTGAGATGTTCCTTTTTGTTCTTTTCTATAGTCTCATGTTGCTACCGTATTTACAACAAATTCATGATTATTCAACTAAAAAAACCGAAATATTTTGTAAGCGTTTTCTGAAATTTTATGAAATGTTTTGTCAAAATGGTGAATGATGTGTCAAAATAGACACAGTTATCTGAAAAAGGAGTTGTTTTCATTTGAAAGAAGCCAAGCGAATCATTTGGGGATTGATTTTAGGAGTTATTCTCGGAATCATTCTCGCCATGTTACCAGACAAATCTATTTACGAAGGATTGAATAAGTATGCGCTTCAACCAATCGGTACGATCTTCTTGAACCTGATTAAGATGCTCGTCGTCCCGATCGTCTTCTTCTCGATTTCCCTTGGAGTCATGGGACTCGGAAATCCAAAAGAGCTTGGCCGTGTCGGCGGAAAAGCCATCACGTATTTCATGACGACGACAGCTGTTGCCATCGTCATCGCACTTGGTTTGTCGTTACTGATCAAACCGGGTACGTTTGGCAACTTTGCGACGGACAACTTGAAATATGATCAAGGCAACCTACCGGACACGAGTTTGATCAACACGATTGTCGGCATGTTCCCGACGAATCCGATTACGTCGATGGCAGAAGGCAACATGTTACAAATTATCGTCTTCAGCGTCTTCATCGGTTTCGGCATCACGTTCCTTGGCAGCAAGGTCTCGACATTACGTTCATTCATCGAACAAGGAAATGACTTGATGACGTATTTGATTGGGCTCGTCATGAAGATGGCCCCGCTCGGCGCATTTGCATTGATTGCTTCCGCCGTAGGTGCACAAGGATTTGCTTCGCTCAAAGCGATGTTCTTCTACATGATGGTCGTGGTACTTTCTCTAATCATTCATTCGTTGTTGACGTACGGATCAACCGTTTCCCTGCTCGGAAAAATGAATCCGTTTTTCTTCTTTAAAAAGTTTGCTCCGGTCATGCTGTTCGCCTTCTCGACTTCATCGTCGAACGCGACATTACCGGTCGCCATGCAGACAGCGCAGCGTGAGCTGAAAGTCCCGCGCTCGGTATCGAGTTTTGTCCAACCGCTCGGAGCAACGATCAACATGGATGGAACGGCGATCATGCAAGGGGTCGCGACGGTCTTTATCGCTCAGGTGTATGATATCAACTTGTCACCGGCGCAACTAGCAACCGTCGTCCTGACTGCCGTTCTCGCGTCTGTCGGAACAGCCGGCGTACCGGGTGTCGGTCTCGTCATGCTGACGATGGTGCTCCAGTCCGTCAATCTGCCTGTCGAAGGGATTGCCTTGATCATCGGTGTCGACCGTCTGCTTGATATGATGCGGACAGCCGTCAATATCACAGGTGACGCCGCTTGTGCCGTTATCGTCGCAAAATCAGAAGAAGGTAACCTGAACGAAGAAGAGGAAGAAGACGAGCGTTACGCTTAACTTTTCCTTAGATGAAAAACGCGCTACCCTCGTGAGTCATTCACAGGGGCGGCGCGTTTTTGAGTTGATTATTTTTTTAGGACGTACGAGCTGAGCGGATCAACCGTCACGTTGCCTGATACTTTCTTCAGTGTTTTTGTTCCGGCGGTTTTACCATCGACGATCACATTCCATGTTCCTTTTGGTAACGTCATCTTGACGGCTTGACGTTTCGCATTGTGAACGACATAAAGATCTGTTTTTTGCTGAGGCGCATCATCTGATAATTGATACGCTACAACCTGCTCTGGTGACGATGTGAACGTCAGGTAGCGGCGGATGTCTTTTGCTGTTCCTAAATGAAGAGCAGGATTTGCTTTCCGGACTTGAATCAGACCTTTCATATAGTCGACATCAGTTTGACGGTCCATTTTACGTTTCCAGTCGAGCTGGTTAACGGAATCCGGTGACTTGTACGAGTTGTGGTCGCCGCCTTTTGTCCGCATGAAATCTTGACCGGCATGGATGAATGTTGTTCCTTGTGACGTCAGCAGAATACTTGACGCCAAGCGGTGCATCTTTGTTTTCGTCGCATCCGTATCTGTCGGATTCGTTAAGTTCAACTTATCCCATAATGTGTGGTTATCATGGGCTTCGACGTACGTGATGGCTTGATTCGGTTCTGCTGCGAATCCCGTGATGTCTTTGCTGTACGCAATCTCACCGACGATTCCGCGTTTAATGCGTGTTTCAAGACCTGTTTTACCGTTGATGAAACCGGCATCCGTGTCTTCAAAGACACTTCCTTTAAGTGCATCGCGCAAGTTATCGTTGAAATGAGCGATTCCCGGCATTTGCTTGGCATTCGTCTGGTTGGCTTTGTCTGCTTCCGGAAGCGGTGTTCCGAGACTCCAGCCTTCCCCGAAGACAAGAATCGACGGATCGATTTTAGTTGTTGTTTTTTTGACGGCATTCATCGTCTTGACGTCATGAATCCCCATCAAATCGAAGCGGAAACCGTCCCACCGGTATTCTTTTGCCCAGTAGGCGACAGAATCAACAATCAATTTATGCATCATTTTCCGTTCGGAAGCCGTATCGTTTCCGACACCTGTTCCGTTGGCGAGATCGCCGCCTTCCGTGTAACGGTAGTAGTAACCCGGAACGATTTTATCGAGATTCGATGCTTTCGCGTCAAACATATGATTGTAGACAACATCCATGACGGCACGAAGTCCGTTATCGTGCAAACCTTGAATCATTTGTTTCATTTCTTTAATCCGGACTTTTGGATCGTACGGATTCGTCGCGTAAGAGCCTTCCGGTGCATTGTAGTTTTTCGGATCATAGCCCCAGTTGTATGTTTTAAGCGGATTCGTTTCGTCGACAGAAGCCGTATTGAAATCATAGACCGGAATGAACTGGACATGCGTGATGCCAAGCTCTTTCAAATGATCGAGTCCTGTTTTCGTTTTCGTTTTTTTACCATCCTTCAACAAACGTGTTCCCGGCTCGACAACACCGAGATACTTTCCTTTTTGCTTGATGCCTGAATCGTACGTGTTTCCTGTGACATCAAACATCGACAAATCCCGGACATGCGTTTCGTAAATGATGGCATCAGTTGTTTGTTTCAGCGGCATTTTTGATTTTGTCCAACGTTTTGGGTTCGTCTCTTTCAGGTCGACGACCACTCCTTGATCTCCGTTGACAGCGACGGCTGTTGCATAAGGATCAACGGCGCGTGTCGTTTCTTTGGCGTGTTTGACTTCATAGGTGTATCCTGCTCCGTCAAGATCGCCTTTGATCGTTACACTGAAGACCCCGCGGTCGCCACGAACCATCTTCACTTCACGGACGATATTCTTTGTAGTGGCCGCTTGTGTTTTCGGTAATTTGTAGAGTTCCAGTTCGACGGCTTGCGCAGTCGGTGCCCAAACGCGGAACGTCGTTTTTCCTTTTTGATAGGACGTGCCGAGTTTTCCATCATACGCATATTTTTTGTCAAAAGCATCGGAACGCAACACGTTTCCTGCTTCTAAAATCCCTTCCCCGAACACCGGGTGCGAGACCGTAATGACATCTGCTAAATCAATGTCCGTCGTGACGGTTACTTTTAACGTCTTCGCATCCACTTGTGTGACAAGCGGATTGACGAGTCCTTTAAAGGTCAGCGTTTTTAAATCTTCTGACGTAATCGGCGAGTTCGTTTTCAACGTCATCGTCTTAAAATCATCGGCCAGGAAACTTGTGAATTTTGGCGTCCGATCGATATCCGGTTGGCTGTAATAAACCTTTTGATCGCCTTCAATCAGCCAAATATCCTTCGCTCCCGCATAATAGAAACGATCCGCTCCGTCTTTTTCAGACCATCCTTCGATATGAGGAATGATTCCGACAAGACGTTCCTTCGTCTTATTCGCCAGTATGACGTTTGCTACAGCGCCAAATGCGTCTTGACCGTCAAATTCAAACCGTTTTCCATCCTGAGCGTTTGGCCATGCCCACACCCCGTACTTCTCGTAGTCATTGTCATACCGGTAATAATGAATATTCGTGTTGACGGACTCGACGTCATTGCCGCCCGTCGGATTAACCGGTGAAACTTCTTTGCTGCCCGATTCAATCCAAACTTCGGCAACACCGTCTTTGATCATGTCTTTTGTGATGAAGCGGTCGTTTTCCGAACCGGCATCTTTGTTCCAGGAATCATCGCGGACGATGAAACCGATTTTCTCCGGTTGATCAACCGGAAATTCGTAAGCGGCAATTTTTCCGTAAGCATCTTGACCGTTAAAGGCATGTGCCTTGTTCGGGAAATAATCCGGCCCATTTGCCCACAACCAGAGATTCCAATCTTTTTCTGACGTTTTATCTTCTTTGTAGTGAATGATGACCAGTGTCGATTCTCCTTTTTCCAGTGCCAGACCATTTACCGGAACTAAACTAAACATCAGTGCAAACGTTAGCACAACTGCACAGACTGATCTCCATCGATTCATGCCGTATCCTCCTTGGATTTATGTAATCGTTTTCATTTTCATTCTCCATTCGTTCGGCTGCTCTGTCAAAGCTTATTTTAGTTCACTAAAGAAAATAAGACTTTTGGACCAACAAGCGAATCGAAAAAAAGGACTATGAAAAAGGAATCCCCTTTTTACACAGTCCTTGCTAACGATTGGATTAACTTTTCGTCAGTTTATCGATTGTCTGTTTGGCTTCTTGCATCGATTGATCCGAGGCGAAAAAGTACCAGACACCGTCACTCGCAATGTATCCCTCACCGTCCAGTTTGAGCGGTTTCAGACGTTCAAATCCGGTTTGATTTTCTTGTGCCAGTTGCGCTGCTTCTGAAAACGTGATATTCGTACTGAAGTTGTTTTTCAGCACCTGACTGATTTCTTCCAAGTTCGTCAAAACATCAGGACCGCCTAGTTTTATCCCGACCGCTTCCAAGACCTGCCGTTGACGGATTTGTCGTCCCATATCACCGAGCGGGTCTTGTTTCCGCATGCGGGCATATCCGCTCGCTTCGAGCCCGTCGAGTTTGATTTTCCCTTCCGCGTAGTCTTTTTGCAGACGACGGTCGTTCCAACTGAACGCAGATGGATTATCAACCGTCACCCCACCGACTGCGTCAACAAGTTCAATCAATCCATCCATATTGATTTTGGCATAGTACGGGACTTTGGTCTCAAACGTCCGTTCGACCGTCTCAATCGTCTCTTCAACCCCACCGTAAGCATACGTATGATTGATTTTTGTTTTCTCACCATTTGTGAGTATCACCTGCATATCACGCGGAATTGAAAGAGAGGTCGCCTGTTTCGTTTTCGGATTAAACGACAACAACATGATCGCATCCGCCCGCCCCGGATCATTTTTTCGTTCGTCGACTCCAATCAATAAGACATTGACCGGTTGCATCACCTCAAGCGGGAGTTTTTTTGCTCCTTTTAATGGTGTAATGAATGAATCTGCTGTTTGTTGGAACTTTAAGAACGCAAATCCGGTTGTGGCACTGACGGTTAAGACAAACAACAACAAGACGGCACTGGCAATCCGCCAACCGATGCGCGGTTGTTTTTTCCGTAAACGTGATCTCATGCGGCACCTCCTTTACAATTTCTGCTGATACGTCTTCATCAACCCGTTAATGTTCGCATTGTGTAAGAAAACGACGGCATCCACGTTTTTTTGCTTCGCAAATTCAGATGCATCAAAATCTTTGTTGACGTATCGCACATCGACGACTTCAAGATTGGCACTTTTAGCAAGAAACGGCAGGACCGGATTGGCAAACGAGTCTTTGAGGACAAGCAGCTTCGGTCCTTTCGTCTGCGACGTCATTGATAAAATACCGTGATTTCCGCGCATGAACACTTCGTAGCGATCGGCATAGTCGCCCTCTTCCTTGATAAATTGCTCATCAATCAGAGGTTGACCACATTTCTTGTCGTAGCAGACGTCGATGCCCTTAAATTGGCCGGCATCGTAGTATTCAATTTTGTCTCCTGTGCTCGCATACGCAAGCGTCGTCTTGCGGGCGAGTGAACCAAAGTAAGGATGTTCCGATGCCCGCTTTGATTCCGGATCGACTTCCACTTTTTTTAACGTCGGTTCTGTTTTCGCGACTGTACGGATAATCTCGCCATAGGCTTGATAGGCGCCGTCTATATTCCAGTGATGATCCGTCTTAAAGTAATCGGACAACTGTAAGGCATCGAGAGGAATCGAGGTAATGCCCGCTTGCTTGAATCCGGCTTGCATCGTCTGATACCGTTGTTCCGCGTTCGAAGCCACGTAACCCGGAATGATTCCATCCCGTTCCGCGACGACGGTTTTCGACGGTGCGAGGGCAAAATAGACCGGACGGTTGACCTCTTGCGTGAACTGTCGGAAAGCGTCCGGAACGATCGGTTGCGCCGCTTGACTCGGCTCAATCAAGTAACCGTCTTCTGCCGTATAAATGCCGTTACGGAACGGTTGCTGCAGGACATTTTTTGATAATCGGGCCTGCATTTCAACAAAGGTGCCACGCAAGACTAATTGATCGGTGAAATAACTTTCCATCTTCACCATATCGTCACCCGAAATCACGCCTTGGACGGTCGGTTTGACAGACTGTGCAAGGGACCGATTTTCCAGTTGGGAACTGACGCGGTCTTCCCGAAGGATCGTCCCCGCGCCAATCGCTATCAAGATGACGAAAAAACTGATCGTCGTCAGCCACATCATCTTCCGTTCAAAGGATGAGGACGGTTGACCGACCTCTTTCGGCTTTGATTTGCGTTCGATTGGTTGTGCCATGTCGTCTTCTCCTTTCTAGAAACGGAAATAAATAAAGGGATTAAATGTACTTGCGACGAGTGCCGATGTAGCGAGGAACAACAAGACCATCGCGTATCCATATTGCATCGTCTGTCCGACTTTGCCCGATGATTCGACAAATCGTTCGCCGATCCGTTTTGGAATCGGAGTCGCAGCAAGACACGCCAGCGCTAAAATGACACCATTTTGGACGAGTTGATAACTCGCGCGGTCATCCCACAGCACATCCGGGACGAACATCGCTTGAATGTACGTGATCGCTTCCGGGAACGTTTCTGCCCGGAAAAAGACCCACCCGACCAAAACGAGAACAAGCGTCCACACCGTCGCGAATACGGGAATCCGCGCCAGCAGTTTTCCGAGGAAGGCTTTTTCGAGCATGATCCAGATTCCGTAATAGATTCCCCAGGCAACAAACGTCCAGCTTGCGCCGTGCCAAAGTCCGGTCAACATCCAAACGATTCCGAGATTGCGGTACTGTTTCCACGGCGACACCCGGTTTCCTCCAAGAGGAATGTAGACATAATCCCGGAACCAAGAGCCTAATGAAATATGCCACCGGCGCCAAAATTCAGAGACTGATTTTGAGATGTACGGATAGTTAAAGTTTTCAAGAAAATGAAAGCCAAACATCAACCCCAGTCCAATCGCCATGTCGCTGTAACCGGAAAAATCAAAATAAATTTGCAAGGCATAGGCGATGATTCCAATCCAAGCGAGACCCATCGATAAATCCTTCATGTTAAAAATCGTATCCGCGACTTGCCCGCATCCGTTCGCTAAAATCAATTTTTTGGATAAGCCGATGATAAAGCGGCGGACGCCTTGTGCGAATTCAGGCAAGGTTTCCCGCCGGTGATTGATTTCGTCCGCAACCGTCTCATAGCGGACAATCGGACCGGCAATCAACTGCGGAAACAACGCGATGTACAAAGCGAGGTCAAGTGGGTTTTTTTGGACCTGTCCCGCTTGACGGTACACATCGATGACGTAACTCATCGCTTGGAAAGTAAAGAATGAAATCCCAATTGGTAAAACGACTTCCGGGACAAACAACGTCGTTTGAAAAGTCTCGTTGATTGACGTCACAAAAAATCCGCTGTATTTAAACCAACCGAGCAGTCCCAGGTTGACAGCAATCATACTAAACATGATCCATTTGACACCAATCCGTGTCCGGTACGTGTGTACGGCCAATGCAAACAGATAGTTGATTAAAATGCTGGTCAACATCAATAGGACGAATCTCGGTTCACCCCAGGCATAAAAGAAAAGGCTCGCTACAAGGAGCCAGCCGTTCCGAAACGTGCGTGGCAACAAGTGGTAGACAAGCAACACGATCGGTAAGAATAGAAATAAAAAAATCGTCGAACTAAATAACATGATAGGATTCCTCCTGCTTGATCGGAACAAGCCGGTTGACGTGTAGCGCCGTCAACCGAACCCGCATGTCCCCTTCGAGTAAAAACTTGAATGCAATTTTAAAATAGTCGGCGCCTTTGACTCGTTTCAATTGTAAGGAACATATTGTTTTTCCGTTTACCGTCAGCCATTCCGTCTCTGAATGCATCCGTTTTTTTTGCCCGTATTGCATCTTGAACACCTGAACGTCGCATGACGAGTCCGCTTCCAGCTCGCACGTCAATGTGATGGACTCGGCCTGTCCATAAGAGGCGTCGGCACGATACAACTTCGAGGGAGGATATTGAAATCCCTGATCAAACAATTGGATGTACAGCTTATCGGTCGGATCTGCCTCTTGAAAATCGAACCAAACACCGTCCGCATCTTCTTCGAGCAGAATTTTATCGCGGTCCCCTTGCGGAAAAAACTGATAACTTGCCAGTTCCAATGAACGTGAACTCATACCGGTACCTCGCTTAAAATCGCATCCACAATACGTTCTGCCGCATGACCGTCTCCGTATGGATTCGCCGCTTGTGCCATCGCGTCATAAGCCCCTTGATTTGTCAGTAACAGATGACCTGTTTCATAAATACGTTCCGGATCCGTCCCGACAAGCTTCAACGTACCGGCTGCGACACCTTCCGGACGCTCGGTCGTATCACGCAAGACGAGGACCGGCACGCCAAGCGAAGGTGCTTCCTCTTGGATACCGCCAGAATCCGTCAAAATCAGTGTCGCCCGGGCTGCCAAATTATGAAAATCAAAGACATCGAGCGGTTCAATCAATCGGATGCGCGGATGATGGTTTAACTGTTCCGCTGCCTCGAGGACAATCGGGTTCGGATGGACCGGATAGACGATTTCGATATCCGGATGACTGTCCGCCAATCGTTCGACGGCATCAAAAATTTGCGATAATTGCAGGTGATTTTCGCGTCGGTGAACAGTCAATAAAACCAGCTTCCGTCCGCTCACTGTAAGATCTGTCAACACCGGGTGCGTGTAGTCTTTCGAAACCGTTGTTTTTAATGCGTCGATGACTGTATTTCCCGTTACGATGACCGGAGTCTGTTTATTTTCCAACCGTAGATTTTCCGCCGCCTGATCGGTCGGCGCAAAATGGTAATCAGCGAGTACACCCGTCAATTGACGATTCATTTCTTCCGGGAATGGGGCATACTTCTGATACGTCCGTAAGCCGGCTTCGACATGACCAACCGGAATCTGTTGGTAGAAAGCCGCAAGCGAAGCCGCGAATGTCGTTGTCGTATCCCCATGGACCAACACCAAATCCGGTTGCTCTTTTTCTAAGACACGACGCATCGCATTTAAAATCCGTGCCGTCATCTCTTCTAGTGTCTGACGTGGACGCATCAGGTCTAAATCATGGTCGGGAACAATCTGGAACAGTTCAAGGACTTGATCGAGCATTTCCCGGTGTTGTGCCGTCACGACGACAATCGGTTCGACTCCTTCTCGTTTTTCCAATGCTTTGACGACAGGCGCCATCTTGATTGCTTCCGGTCTCGTTCCGAACACTAACATGACTCGTTTCATTCGTTCCATCCCCTATCCGTTATTCATGACGACAATTCAATCGTTTCACCGCGTGCCGAACGCTCGATTTCATCACTTCGTCCTGTTCTTTTTTTCATGACATAATGTGCAGCTTGTTTTTTCGTCAGCTGTTTGTACCAATATAAATATTTGTTATACTCCGCCATCGTTTCTGCTGTCGGTCCAAACATCCGAACTTCTCCATACTCCAGCCAAAGGATTTTTGTACAAAAACTTTTGACTTGATTCAAGGAATGGCTGACAAAAAAGATCGTTTTTCCCTGGTCGCGAAATTCCCGCATCTTATCGAGGCATTTTTCCGTAAATGTCTGGTCACCAACCGACAGGGCCTCATCGATGATCAGGATATCCGGATTGATATTAATCGAGATGGCAAAACCAAGTCGCGCCCGCATCCCGCTTGAATACGTTTTGACGGGTTGATCGATGAAATCCCCGATGTCCGCAAACTCCAGAATTTCCGGTGTAATCGCCTGGATCTGTTTTTTGGTCAGCCCCATCATCAATCCTTTTAATTCGATGTTGTCCCGTCCGGTCAGCTGATTGTTGAGACCACTGGAAATTGCGATTAATGCCGATTTACCGCCAAGTGTCACACGACCGTATGTCGGCGGCGTGACATTGGCGAGCAGATGCGACAAGGTCGACTTCCCACTCCCGTTGATTCCGACCACACCGACGATTTCGCCTTGTTCGACGGAGAACGAGATATTTTTTAAAGCATAAAACGGTTTACCGCTGACTTTACCGAACAACACTTCTTTTAATTTATCAATTGGTCGGGCATATAAGACGTAGCGTTTTGAAACATTCTCGAATACGACGTGACTCATGTTTTTTCCTCCTAGACATAATCAATGAAGTACCGCCGGAACCGCAGATGAACTGCTGCTCCTACCACTAACAAAACGGACGTCACAGTCCAGAAGTAGACTCCATACCAGACGTGATCGAGCAGATAACCGGTCCCGATCAATGCCGAGCGGTATCCTTCGATCAAATAGACGAGAGGATTGATCATCAACAACGTCTTAAACAGACTGTGATTCGGTGGAATCCACATGATGGGCGTCAAATACATCAACATCCGGATCGCCGAAGTCACCATGTTTTGTACATCCCGAATCATCGTTGCCAGAGCAGACAACAAAAGTGAGACGGCATACAGAAAAATCACACCAGCCGGGACGATATACAACAATTCAAACGTATGCCAGCCCGGAAAATAACCGAATGCCATTCCGAGAACAATCGTCAAGGCAATCATTGCGACATGACGGTAAAATTGCGCCAAGATGACATAGGCCGGAATCGTACTGAGTGGAAAGTGCATTTTCGAAACAAGGGCGACCCGACCGTAAATCGATCGTGAGCCGCTTGGTATCGTACTGCCGATGAAAAACCAGGCAATTAGTCCACTGACCAACCAAAAGACGAATGGAATTCCGTCGACCGGATTTCCGCCACGGATTCCGAAACCGAACACGACCCAGTAAACCCCAATCTGCAGAAGTGGTGTCATGATTTCCCAGAACCATCCGAGGTATTGCATGCTGTACTGACTTTTTGTTTCATAAAGTGAAAGACGAAAGATTAGATAAAAATGATCTTTCAGCTCTTTCCCGATTGTACCGACCCCGTTCATATCGCCTTCGCATCCACTTCCGTCGTTTGATACGTATGCAAGTTACCAAAATTCAGGACCGTGATGTCTTCAAGCGGTTGAACGATTCCTTTTGTATCAAACAAGACGGGTGTCCGCATCTGATTCACAAGACGCCTTGAATCAAACTGTTTAAACTCATCATGGTCGACGAGTACCAGTGCCAGATCCGCACCTTGGATCGCATCAATCTCATCGACAAGCTCAAAGCGTGACGAAATCGAACGTTCGACGTGTGGATCACAGACTGCTACATCCATGCCGCGGTCAATCAATTGCTCGATGACATCGACAGCCGGACTTTCGCGCATATCATCGACGTTCCCTTTGTATGTGACGCCGAACACTGCGATTTTTGGTCGGACGTGAGACGCAACAAGGCGCTCTGCCTGTTCAGCGACGAAGTGCGGCATGTTGACGTTTGTTTCCCGTGCCGTATGAATAATCCGGGCAAGCGACGGTGCTTTTGCGACGATGAAGTACGGATCCACCGCAAGACAATGCCCGCCGACACCCGGTCCCGGATGATGTAGATTGACACGTGGATGCATGTTCGCCATCTCGATTACGTCGAGCACGTTGATCTCGAGTTTATGACACACTTGCGTCAGTTCATTGGCTAGGGCGATGTTAACATCGCGGAACGTGTTCTCCATCAATTTCGACATCTCTGCCGTCTTCGCATCCGTCTTGACGATTTCACCTTGAACGAATGTTTCATAGACAGCCGCTCCTGCATCCGCGCAAGCCGGTGTCAATCCGCCGACAATCCGGTTATTGTGAATGAGTTCATGTAAGATTTGTCCCGGAAGCACCCGCTCCGGACAATGAACGACGAAGACGTCTTGACCGATAACGAACCCGGCTGCTTCAATCAATGGTCGGACATGATCATCCATCGTCCGCGGAGCGATTGTTGATTCGACGATGATGACGTTGCCTTTTTGAACGTGCGGCAACATATTCTGAACGGCTGACAGGACATACTTCAAGTCACAAGATTTATACGTGTCATTTAAATTCGGTGTCGGAACAGCAATTAAAAAGACATCTGCCGGTTCCGGTGTCAGTGTTGCCCGAAACTTTCCGTTTGCGACGACACGCTTGATGACATCTTCAAGTCCCGGTTCTTCAATATGAATGTCTCCCGCATTCAACATCTTAACGATGCGCGGGTCGATGTCGACCCCGACGACGTCCGTTCCGTGATCTGCAAACATGGCTGAAGAAGGTAATCCAATATATCCGAGTCCGATTGTACAAAGTTTCATTTTGTCATTCCTCCATCTAGGTACGAGTTAGTCCTTCACGTCAAAAAAACTGACTGTGTCGTGGCTGTACCTAGACCATAACGACAATTGCTTGTGTTTCCAATGCTTCTAACCATCTCTTAAACCATTCTTCACAGACCTTACATTCCGCCCTTTTCCTATGCTTTTTGTAAAGCTTGTAAATAAACAACGAACTTTTGTTGCATTCGCGAGAGAAACAACACAATCCGGTCAATTCCATCGTTCTTCAGCGTGGAATTACCTGCATCTTTGTTGTTTCTCGATTCTGTTCTCGTTCATTTACTTCACTAATTCATGGTAGACAGTCAATAATCGGTCTTTTTCTTTATCCCAGTTGTATTTCTGCCGTGCCTGCTTTGTCCGTTCTTTCATCGCCTGACGTAACCCGTCCTCTTCGACGATTTGATTGACGGCAGCGGCAATCGATTGCGGTGATTCAACGTCAACAATCAGTCCGACGGCCTCTGTCTCGACGACACCACGGATTTCCGGTAAATCTGCTGCCACGACCGGGACAAGGGCTGACATGTATTCAAATAATTTATTCGAAGAGGCCGAATAATGGTTAAAACAAACGTTTTCTAACACTTGAAACCCAACCGTCGCTGCTGCTGTATAACTCGGTAACTGATCAAGCGGTACCTTATCCATAAAATGAATACGTTCTCGTTCTGAGGACGTAGCCGCCAGCCGTTGAAGCTCCGGTTTGATTTTTCCGTCGCCAATGAACAACAGTGTGCCGTTTCGAATCAACGGCATCGCTTCAATCAACCGCCCGAGCCCCCGTCCTTCCTGAATACCGCCTTGGTACAATAAAATCGGTTCGTTTTCGTCCATTCCGAGTTCTTGACGGAGCGGGCGTGCTTCCGGTACCGTTTCTTGATAAAATGGATAATTGTGCAACACGGCCGGTCGCTCTCCGTAAAGGGCTAAGTGGTAATCGGCACGTGTCTCATTTTCGACCATCGTCTGATCCACAAATCGTAATAAATGACGTTCTAAACCGCCTTGTCCTTTTCCGTAGCCCGTCCGATCCGTCTGGACTTCATGCGAATCGTAGACGATTTTTGCCCCTCTCGCGGCCGAAATCGCTTGCGGTAATGTATTTAAATCGTTGGCATGCATGATATCGTAGTTCCGCTTACGTGCTGCCCGTGTCATCCGGACAATCCCGAAGCTGTTATACAGTGCATAGCGGATAAACCGGCTTTTCTGCAACATATACAGAATGACGGCAACCGGAATCAGCCAAGGAACGAACAAGAACAATCCTGCGCCAGCCAGAAGCGTAACCGGGTTACGCTTCTTCAGACGACGAAGGATTGTTTCAAAAGGAGGTGTCCGTTCAATTCGGATGATTTGAAAGCCGCTCGGGTGATACTCCATCGCTGGTAATGTGCCATCATTGAGACAATATAAATCGACGTGATACCCTGCTTCCGCGAGTGCCGTACACTCCCGTAAAACACGTGCATCATTCGTAAACGTATTCCAAACAAACATCCCGACCCGTTTCATTCACTCACCCCTACTACTTGAAAATTAGTTTTACGAATCGCTTCAAACAATCGTTCTTGATTTTGTTCCCAGTCAAAATGGGTCTGAACATACGCTATACCCGATTGGCCCATTGCTTCACGCGCTTCCGGATGTTCTGCGAGATACCGGATTTGTCCGACGATTGTCTCACGACACCGCTCCCGTGAGACGAATCCTGCACCGGCCTCTTCAATCACTTTTGCCGCATGTCCTGAAACGGCTCCGACAATCGCACATCCCATTGCCATATAGTCGATGATTTTCCCGGGCGTTACCGTATCGAATGCCGTACTTTCGACTAACGTCGCAAAGGCGATGTCACTTTTCGCAAGTTGTTTCAGCGCGTCCCATCTCGGCATCGCGTTCATGAAATGAATATTCGTCAGTCCGCGTTTTAAGACATGTTCTTCAAACTTTTCTTTATGGTAGCCGTATCCGACGACGTGAAATTCAATGTTTCCATCCTCTTGTAATTGCTCCGCTACATCAAGCAATAAGAACACATCCTGTGCCAATCCGATATTGCCCGTATAGACGACGCGGACCTGCTCCGACACTTTCCTCCGTTTAATCAACCATTCGTTTTCTTCGATTGAATTCGGAATGTAATGAATTTTCTCCGGTGCGATCCCTTTGCTCTCGATATACGAACGAAACCCTTCACTGTTGATGACAATTTGATCGGCCCGATGATACATCCATTTCTCAAGCCAGTAGAGCGGGGCAAGCAACACACGTGACTTCGTGATACCGACACCGACCAGTGATTCCGGCCACAAATCGCGGACATCTAACACGAGTGGTGCTTTTTTGATGAACTTGGCAACGACTCCGACCAGTCCCATAAAGATGGAAGGCGTCGTCGCATAGATGTAGCTATACTGTTTTTGATCCTGCCGTACTTCCCGGACCGCCAGGACAAACTGTTCTAAAAACAACCGGAGCCGTCGCCATAAGTTTGTCGTCGCCCGCAGGTCACGTGGTTGAATCCGGGTAATGTTAGCTGCATCCAAACTTGGTTCGTCCCAAAACATCGCGTCCGTATACAATTCCGCCGTCGGGTACAGTGGTTCTGATGTCAGGACGTGGACGTTACTTCCTTGTTGTTCCATCCGTTTAAAGATATTTTTCATCCGATTGGCAGCACTGCCGATTTCCGGATAGAAATTTTGACAGATCATCAACACATTCATCGTCTCCGGGCCCGTCTTTGTTTGAGCTTTCGTCGGAACTTCCAGTAACGGACGGCGATTTTTCCAAGTTTTGAATTTGCCAGTGATCGGTATTTTAATTTCCATTGCGTATTCGCCTCCAAGACATCCAGATTCGATACAAGTGCTCCTTCATACCGTTCGAGGACCAACTGATACTGTTGTGCCAACAGTGCAATCGTTTCTTCTTGTTCGGTCACTTGTTGTAACAGCCGCTCATGTTCTGATGATAACTCCGCATATTCCTGCTCATTGGTCTGCTGTTTCAGCTGTTTCTGCTCCCATTTCTTTTGCTGGTTTTTTAATCGAACGATTTCAGTCAAATGCATCCGCTCGATTGCTTCAAAAGCCGTTTCCAACCAGTCGATTTCTTGATTCGTCATACTGCGGACCGGTTGTTTTTCCTCATGAAGCGTCACAATCACGCCTAACCACTTGTCCATCCGCTCCAATCGATCAATCGTTCCATAGGGTGTCAATTGCTCCAACAAATGACGTAAATAATACGTCCGCTTATGGTCAGCATAGTCATTGACACCAAACGGAACCGTTACGACAAGCCGTCCACCCGGTTTCAGGAAGGAACAGGCTTTTTGGACAAAACGTTCAGGTTCGCCGATATGCTCGAGAACTTCCGTCATCAAGACCGTATCAAAACGTTGACTGTTTGAAAACGTCATCAGATTGGCTTCTTCAAACTGAATCAACTCTTTGACCGAACGTGCTTCTTTTTCCAATGCTTGTCTTGACTCTGTGATGGCTTCCGGTGAGACATCGATTCCCACAACCTGTTTCCCTTCACGACCGAGTAAAATCGGGACGAGTCCTCCTGAACAACCGATGTCGAGAATCTGACTGCCCTTTGTCTCGCGAATAATCCAGTGAATCCGTGAGCGGACTTTTTTTCCGAACTGGACTCCGAGTTGGTCATAATAAGCGGCACGGATTTCATCTTTTGGTCGTGTCATCTGTTTTGTTGGCATCACCGTACCTCCTCTAATAACAATGCTTGAATAGCATCAGTCTGTTTTTTATCCGCAAGTTCAACGAATCGGCGGATCAACGGATTCGTCAATGTCACCGGTTCATAAAAAGCGACAATCATTCGGAGGAGCGCGACGCTCGGACCAAAATCTTTATCACTGCAGTAACGAAGTTTCACCAAATACCAATGTTCAAAAAAGTGTTCGAAGCGGGTTTCTTTGTAGGCATCGAGGACACCATAACGTGCAAACTTTTCAGCCCGGGCCTTTTCCCGGACGACGCTGCGTTCAAAGAAGCGAACGGTCAGGGAGTTGACAGTCGAACCTGCTACTGCGGCGTAGTAATAATGAATGACACGGTTGACGAGTAAGACACGGTCCGCATGCAACATCATTTCTTGGAAAAACAAGGAGTCTTGTCCGACGGCTCCGACGACTTGCTCCAGCTGATGATTCTGCAAAAAGCTTTTCTTGACGACTAACGCTTGAATACTTTGGACGGAAAAGCGGTTCTCTAGCAAATACGTTTTAGGTTGATCGCAAACCATCCGTCCTTCTTTCCGAACTTTCGGTAAAGCGATGATACTTGTTTTTTCGGCCAGCTTTTTCATATGTCCGACTGCAAAATCGAGTGTCGGGTCTTGATCGAGTTCCTTCAACAATTCGGCATACCGGTCACTCAACACTTCGTTATCAGGATCCAGGAACGCAATCCGTTCGGCACGCGCCAGTTCAACACCCTTATTGCGCGGACGTGACGCACTGCCGCTTCCGCCTGTCGGGAACAGGTAGGTTACGACGTTGCCGTGTCGTCGCGCGAGACGATTAATCGCTAGTAACGTCATCCGGTCTGTTGATCCATCATCCACTAAGATAATTTCCGTCTCGGCAAATCGATCCATTCGTTTTAAACTGGCAAAGCATTTATACGTGAGATGATATCCATTATTAAAAATCGGCACGACGACGGACAGTATCGGTGTTTCAACAGCAGATGACTTCCCTTGTTCGTTCCACTCGAGTGCATCAAGAAGCAATGTTTTGCCTGCCATCTTCCCTTCACTGAACTGTTCATAAGAAAAGTCAGCACGCCAAATCATACTGCCACCCGTCCGGCCCAGCTCGTCCTGAATGACGAATGGTATCTCATCTTGAGCTGTTTTACGGACAATGCTGGCATCACTGTATTTAAATCCGTTCACTAAATCTTCAAGGTAGTACTCTCCGTATGACTCCGTCCCATCAAGTACAGCGACTAAATCGGTCTGCTCGTATAATTCTTTCGTCAGGTCTTCTTCGCGGTAAATCCAATCCGGTGATACGGTTTGGTGTTCTAGCATCCGGTTTAGCTCCGGTGTCACTTTTCGTAAGACAACCAGGAGTTTTCGTCGCAACGGCTGGACAGGTAATTTCAGCAAGCGGGCCATCTGATCAATCCGGTCATAGACGGTATGGGATGACATGACGGAACGAATGCCTTCTGCCCGGAGTCGCTTCACGTCATCCCCGGTCGTACGTTCTAAAATCGCTTGCGCCTCTTGATGATCATGGACGGTAAACACGTTCGGAAAATCATTGTTGACGGCGATGCTGTAATTCGACAAAATCAGATTTCCGAGTGCTTGGGATTCATAGATTCGTCGTGCACACATCGTTTTACTATATTTAATGCTGTTTAAATTCAACACCCAGTCATAACACTTACTGACTTGTTGCAATGTCTCATAAGGAATCGATGGTGCGACGCGCGAGACGTAACGTTGCGGAAAATGATAATCCGGTAAGTTCAACTGATAGTTGCGGTCAACGATATCGAGTGTATGATCGGAACGTAAGACACCATCAAATAACATCTCGGTGTCTTTGACACGCTCCGGATACTTTGCCATCCAGCTGCCGGCAAACAACACGTGTTTATTTCGACTGCGTGTCGCACCAATCGGATTATGGATGATTGGATTCACCCCGAACGTCGTCGCTTCAATCCGGTCATGCCCGCATAACACCTGATATTCCGGAATCATCGCTTCGTCTGACGTCAAAATATAATCCGCTTCCTTTGCCACATCACTAAAACGGTCAAAGTTGCTTGGATCCTCTGTCGATTGAAAAACAACCGGTATTTCTTTCCCCTTCACCTGCCGAATCATTTCCATCAGACGGGCCCGTTTTTTGGAGGTCGGTGTGGCGACACCTTTCCAGTCATCTCCCTGAAGTCCTTTCCATGAGGATACGACCAGGAACAGGTCAATCGGTTTTTCAAATACCTCTTCAAACGTTGCCGGATTGACGTAGTGTAAGTGGAGCGCATCTTGATAGTAGGCATACATGAATTCGGAACAGACGATGGCGACTTCCAGTGGCCGCTGCTCAAAATAACGCGTTCCGCTGTGCAGGGGAATATCTGCATATGCAATCTCCTGTAACAATCCGCTGTTACTTTGTTCGTGATAAGTCGTTGTTGTTGAAGGACGTCCGGAAGTATTAGGCCGGATTCCGGTCTTCATCGTCAGTACCGGGAGTTTCTGTAAACGTTCAATGGAAGCAACACTTGCCTTTGATTCCAATCGAAGCCGTTGCTTCTCCTCGCGTACCCATTGAAGTTGTTTCATGACTGCTTTTTTAAATTGTTGTCCACTCACGCGTATACACCCTTCCTTCTTTCATCTCCCTATCAGTCTACGAGTCCAGTTCAAAGGAGACTTAAAGGATCTGCAAGGTTTTTGTAAAGACTTGGTGAAGCCTTTAACGGTTTTCCGGACATTCGTCATGAAATCAGGACAAAAATGCGTGGAGTCGATTTGGTTCACAACGTGTTTCGCACAAAACAATGAACTCAAACCTGTCGCTTTTCGTTTTAGAACAATCAATTGGGGTAAATGTAAAAGAAAAGTATTGATGATAAGGGAGATGACAGAATCATGACGGATAAAAAACAAGACTTGCCAAACAAAACAGCAGATGTCGGTTTACACCCGGATCCGGAACCCGCGGAAACATCTGATCCCGGTATCAAACCGGCTGAAACACAGCATCCGGATCCAGACTTGGAAGAATTAAAAAAAGATCCCGCTGATCAATAAATAGGATTTTCCATAAAAAAAGGTTTTGCTCTCCCATAAAGGAAAGCAAAACCTTTTTTGACGTCTTCTTATAACTTGACCAACAATTTTCCTGTATTCGAACCATCAAACAGTCCGAGAAACGCATCCGGCACTTGATCAAACCCTTCAAAAATCGTTTCTTCATACTTTAATTCACCATTATTGACCCATTGCCCCAGCTGTTCCGCTGCCTCTTTAAAACGTTTTCCGTAATCTCCGACTAAGAAACCTTGCATCCGGGCACGGGCGATGATCAGTTTGGATTGCACACGTGGCCCAATATCTTCTTTTTCATTGTAACCGGAAATTGCTCCACAGACCGGGATACGGGCAAATGGATTTAAGCGGTTGAGTACTGCATCACCGATTTCCCCGCCGACATTTTCAAAATAGACATCGACGCCGTCCGGACAGGTCCGATCGAGTGCTTCTCCGATTTGCTCCGTTTTGTAATTGATGACTTCATCAAATCCGAGTTCTTCTTTGAGATACTGAATTTTTTCATCACTTCCCGCAATACCGACGACCCGTGCACCTTTGATTTTAGCAATTTGTCCGACAATCGAGCCGACTGCTCCGGCTGCTGCCGAGACGACAACCGTTTCACCGGGCTGTGGATTCCCGATATCCAGTAATCCGAAATAAGCCGTCATACCAGTCATCCCAAGTACACCAAGTGCCGTTGAGACAGGTGCCAATGATGCATCAATTTTACGGACTTGTTTGGCGTCCACGACTAATTTTGTTGCCCAATCAAGCATTCCGACGACGATGTCGCCGACTTCGAGTGTATCCGCTTTTGATTCGATGACACGTGCGACTACGCCTCCTTGAATCGGTGCATCCAGTTCGAATGGCTGAGAGTAAGAGCGGGAATCGTTCATTCGTCCCCGCATGTATGGATCAACTGAGATATAAAGCGTCTCTAACAGGATTTGATCCGTTTGCAACTCATTCAGTTCAATCTTTTCGTACCGGAACGTCTCCCGTGTCGGACGTCCGTCCGGTCTGTTGGCTAATACGATTTGTTGTTCTGACATAACTGTTCCCTCCCCGATTTTTACTCTTTCACTCTAGCAGTCCTATCCTGTGAGTGCGAATACTTTGCCTTTATTTTTTTCAGAAAATTCCATTTTTACCTTGACGTGCTACAGAGACTTTCGTATGATTAAACACAATCCATCGCTTTTATACTGTTATGCACAAAAGTGATACATAAGGAGTGATTTTTATGAAGGCAACTTCGAAAAGGTTTGACCGCCAATTCGGAATCCATGTGTTAAACGGTCTTAGTATCGGGATTTTAGTTGCACTTATCCCCGGAGCCTTACTTGGCGAACTCGCCAAAGCCTTGCTTCCGTACTTTTCTCCCGCCCAACATATCATCGACTCTACCGCGCTTGCGATGCGTTTGTTACCGATGGTGATTGGTGTCGCCGTAGCGATGCAGTTTAAGACGTCGCCCATCGAGACTACATCGATTGGTCTCGCGACTGTCGTTGGATCAGGTGTCGCCAGCCGGACCGATACAGCAGGTTACTTATTCGTCGGCACGGGGGATGTCATCAATGCCGGACTAACGGCTGCCATTGCAACGGCTCTCGTTATGTGGATCGGCAATCGGTTTAAAACGTATACTGTCCTCGTCATTCCGACTTTAATTATTGTCGGAGCAGGCGGAATCGGTGTCCTGACCTATCCTTATGTCACAAAAATCACTGCCAGTATCGGTCAGTTGATTACTCATTTTACGGTCCTTCAACCTGTGTTGATGGGCATCACGTTAGCCGTCATCTTCTCTGTCCTGATTGTCTCTCCGTTGTCGACCGTCGGAATCGCAACTGCAATCAGCTTATCCGGTGTTGCCGCCGGTGCTGCCAACTTAGGTGTCTGTGCCGCCGGTTTCGGACTTGCGATTGCCGGTTGGCAAGCCAATTCACGGGGTACTTCTATTGCTCATTTTTTAGGATCTCCTAAAATCCAGATGGCAAATTTCATCCGAAACCCTATCATGATTTTACCTGTCATGTGCAGTGCAGCAGTTCTCGGCGGACTGGCTGGTGTTCTTGGGATTCAAGGAACCCCGTTCAGTGCCGGTTTCGGCATGTCAGGCCTGATCGGACCGATCAATGCGTTACATTTAATAACCGGCGGTTGGACATGGGGCAATATCTCGGTTGTCTTCGGACTCTTCATCATTTTACCGATTCTTCTTTGTCTCTTATTCCACCACTTATTCCGTCGTTTCCGTCCATGGACAAATCATGAACAATACCGGCTCGATTTTGATTGATACAAAAAAGAAGCGACGCTGTCAGCATCGCTTCTTTTTTGTATCTTTATTACACGTATTTCAATACGTCCATCGGTGTCTCTAACTGATAATCAGCCGAATTCCACTCCTGTTCCGTTCCGAAACCGAACCGGCAAATCGCAACGGGCATCTGTTGGATCCGTGCTGCTTCGACATCCGATGAACGGTCTCCCACCATCAAATATTCGACCGCTCCGAATTCATCTCGATGGGCTGCTAGAATATCGGCTTTTTGTTTCCCTTGAACCGACTCCAGACATTTCGGACTTGTGAAATACGAGCGAATGTTTTGACTGTCGAGCACTAGATTCAAATAGTGAACGCCACAATTGCTTGCTGTCGAAACGATGTGTCCATGTTTGGTTAACGTTTCTAACGTCTCACGAATCCCGTCAAACAAAACATCCTGTCCCGCCATCGTCTGTTCTAGATGATGGTGACGTTTTTTTCGAATCGCGCGAATATCTTCTTCTGAAGCATCCGGAATCGCTTTTCTCCAAAAAGCATTCCCTGCCAAACCATAACTGGACTGCACACTCTCTTTTGATGGTTTGACAAGATGCGGCATATCTTCCATCGCCAGATGAATTGCCTCCGTCATTTGATTGGTTGAATCAATCAATGTTCCGTCGATATCAAATAAAATCACTGCCATATGAACACTCCTCTATTTTTTTAAAGCGTTTTGTTTTTTCATAAGCGTTTTCTTCCGGAAATAGACATATCCGGCTCCGAATACGAATAACCCGATGAACCAAGGTGTATAGTGATGGAGTTCATGATGCCGTCCCATCATACCATGCCCCAGTTTTTTCCCGCCCCAAATGAAAAAGACTGACCAGGCAAAAAAGGAGATTGTCGTGGCAACTGTGAACGTCCACCGTGAAACACCTGTTAATCCGGCCCCGATGGCAAATCCCATCCGCCACATCGGCGACAACAACAGGATAAAACGGCCGCGTGTGTCCATTTGACGTTGAAACTGATTCATCTTCGTTTCAGAAATCCGAAACCATTTAAATACACGGGCAAGCAGACGGTCACTTCCGAGCCGACCAATCGTAAAAAAGATGTTTTGACTAATCACGAAACTGAGTACTGCGACGATCAACATGATAATGAGATTAAATTGCGTCGTATGTACCAGGTAGCCCGCATAAGCTAACGGTACTTCACTCGGTAAAAATGGAAACATTAACGTCAACATCATTCCGAAATAGCCATACGATTCAATCCACGAATGCCAAGCCATGATTCCCCCCCTTTCACTGGATTTTTCTTCTAACTCCAGTGTAACGAACTTTTGAGGTAGCGTACAGAAATCGTGTTCGGTTTCACGGCTAAAAACCCCGTCGCTGACTCCATGTCAGCGGCAGGGTAGGATCAATCCATCCGATTAATACGCATCTTCACTTTGAAGCGGTTGTGTGCTTGCTTTTTGTTGCTCATCTTGCCAGTCACTAAAACGTGTCAATTCTTCAAACACTGTTTTTGTCACGAACAGAACGATGGCGATATCATCCGCAAAACCAAATCCAAGTACAAAATCAGGGACCAGGTCAATCGGAGAAACGAGATAGATCAAAGCACCGATGACTTTCAAAATCGTCGTCCGGCGAATATTTCGATATTCTCCTGATTGGTAAGAGCGAACCATGTCGACAAATAAGCGGACCGGCGAGAACACAACTGATAAACTTGAGTTTTTATTTATTTTATCAATTGCTCGTTTCAGCATCGAATTCGTTTTTTTAGGTTGATTGATGTACGCTTTAGCTTCATCTGCATATTTTTCTTGTTCTGTTTCGAGCTTTTGATTTGATAAATCCATCAAAAATCCCCCATTCAACATAATAGTAGCGTTAGCTACCTTTTATGTTCCCTAATGCCTATCTGGATAATCCTTTCTTCAAGGATCCAGTATGTTTTAATCGATTCATTTTCGGCTATCTGATTATAGCAGTCTACCCAACTACACATTCCCCAGGAGGAATTTACAATGAATCATATCAATCATACTGTCATCATCACAGGTGCCGCCAATGGCATTGGAGCAACACTTGCCAAGACTTATGCCAAGGAAGGCGCATCAGTCATTCTTGCCGACATTGATCAAATGACGGGTGATGACCTGGCAGCAGAAATCGAAGCCGACGGCGGAACCGCTTATTTTTATCATTTGGATGTTCAAGATGAACAAGACGTCAACCTATTGATTGATAAAGCCATCGAACATACCGGTCGAGTTGATATCCTGATTAACAATGCCGGCATCATGGTTCGTAAACCGTTACTTGAATTATCGATCGATGAATGGGACCGTGTTCAACATACCAATCTGCGGAGCATCTTTTTAACGACAAAAGCCGCCGCCCCTTATCTGAAGAAAAACCCGGCCGGTGGACGGATTGTCAATTTGGCCTCCACCCGTGCCTTTATGTCCGAGCCGGATACGGAATCTTACGCGGCTACTAAAGGCGGGATTGTAGCACTGACGCATGCTTTGGCCGTTTCTTTAGGACCCGACCGGATTTTGGTCAACGCCATTGCTCCCGGATGGATTGAAACCGGAAATTATCATGAACTTTCACCAGAAGATCATAGTCAGCACCCGGCCGGACGAGTCGGAAAACCTGAAGATGTCGCCCGGGCTGCTCTGTTTTTGACGAATCCTGATAACGACTTCCTGACGGGAGAAACATTGGTTCTCGACGGCGGAATGACACGAAAAATGATTTACGAAGAATAAAGCAAAACTAATTTTTATAACCTTTTTGTTGATGCATCAAACGCTTCTTTTTTCACTTCTTCTTAATATTACAAAAACATATCACGCCTTTTTTAAAAGTGAATCCTGGTATTCACTTTTTTTATTTTTTCTTCTTTCCTGTTTTGCCAACAGTTTTCTCTTTCTTTTGAAAAAATTCAAAAAATGATTTACAAAAAGGAATGTTACTCCCTGATAATTTCCATATAATATTTTTAATGAAACTGTAACGGAGACTTGACCAATTTCTTGTTAGAGTAGAACAGGTAACATTTTAAAAAATGTATCTGATTAAGGAAGGAATGATTGATTCAATTATGAAATCATCTTTAAAACAAACACTCGGTCTGTCCCTCATGACGATGACATTACTCTTCAGTCCACTTGCCCATCCGGTCGGAGCAGCAAGTTCTTATAAAGAAAAACAGCAGCAAAACCAGCAACAACAGTCAAAGCAAAAGCAGGCACTCTCAAAAAAGACAGCTCAATTGTCAAAAGCCCAGCAAAAAGTCTATGCCCTTGATCAACAAATCAATGGTTTGACATTGCAGGTCGTTGAAAATCAACAAAAAATTGATCGCAATCGTAAACAGATCAAACGATTGGAACAAAAAATTGATGCCTTGCGCGAAAAGATCAACAAGCAGGAAAAAATGTTAGGAGACCGGTTAGCAGTCCGCCAGTCGAAAGCAGATGAGGATCCGCTTCTCGAAGCCGTTTTCGGTGCCAAGGATGTCGGCGATATGATCAGCCGGTTTAATGCCTTTAATACGATTGCTGAAAGCGATGCTTCTTTATTAAAAGATTACGAACACAACAAACATCAATTGGCACTTGCTCAAAAAGAATTGAAGCAAACCCGTGTCGATTTGATTGATGATCGCACGCTTCTAAAAAAGAAACAACGTGAATTAACGGCAGAAAAAATCAAACGAACAACGTTGCTGAAACGCTTGAAGACAGAAAAACGTTCCATCGAAACGAACATCTTGAGCCTAAAAGATGCAGCCGCTCAATTGAAGGCACAAGAAGCTGCAGCCCGTTCAGCTGCCCGAGCTGCACGACTAGCAGAAAAACAAGCAGCCGCGCAATCGGCGCAACCTGCTTCTGTTACAAAAGCAAGTACAAAAGTCCTCTCCAAAGCAACTGGAAAGTTCATTAAACCGGCTGCCGGTTCCATTTCACAAGGAATGGGTGCTGCCAGCGGAAGTAACGGCTATGCGTATCATAACGGGATTGATTTTGCAGGTCCACTGAATTCGCCAGTCGTTGCTTCTGCGAGTGGAACTGTCATTTTGGCAAGCTCAGGCGGTCCTTACGGTAACCACGTGTATCTGTCGCACAGCATCGGCGGAAAAACGTACACGACCGTTTATGCGCACATGAATTCCCTGACCGTCAAACAAGGTCAACAGGTGAAACAAGGACAACAAATCGGTAACCTTGGAAGTACCGGAAATTCAACCGGTCCCCACCTTCATTTTGAGATTCATGACGGCGGTTATCAATACAATGCCAATGGCCGGACAAACGAACTGAATCCAAGTGACTTCTTTTAACTGTTGATGCAAAATCCCTCACCGGAATAACTCCGATGAGGGATTTTTTGATGTTTCTTTTTGAATTACAGTTTGAACTGGCTGGTTTGTTGATCGAGTGAAGTCGTCGTTTGTTCCAGTTCCAGCATCAACTGATGGATTTGTTCAAATGATGCTTGTTGGTCACGCATCGACGCTGCGACCTCTTCGTTCCCCGCAGCCAATTCTTCCATCACGCCACTGACTGAACTGACCTGATTGACCACTTGATTGGCCTGGTCTTTCGATTGAAGCAGCTGCGTTGTCATGAACTGAACAGCTTCCGTTACATCCGTCACATGTCCCCGGGTTTCTTCGAATGCTGCTGTCACCTCTGCAAAGTTTTGAACTTGGTGTGCTTGTTCTTTTTCAGATTGAAGTAACGCTTCCTGCAAAATTGCTCCGTCTGCCCGAATTGAACGAACCAAAGAGAAAATAGAGCGGGTTGCTTGATGTGTTTCATCCGCCAGCTTTTTCACTTCACTCGCAACGACAGCAAACCCGCGTCCCGCCTCTCCTGCCCGTGCTGCTTCGATTGCAGCATTTAACGATAGTAAATTCGTTTGTGCCGAGACACTTGAGACAAGTTGTGCCATCTGTTCGATTTGCTGTGTTTGTTGTAAGAATCCAGCCAACTTGCGACCGAGTTCCTGATTTTGGAGAGTAGCCGTCGCCAGTGATTCCGCTTGTTCCTGCATGATGGTGGCACTTTTCCCCATCGTCGTATCGGCGAGCTGCCCTTGACTCAATGCCTGTTGCGCCCGTTGTTCACTTTGTTCGAACAATGTACTCATATCCGTGATCGTACTGACGGTCGTTTGTAAGTCATCTGAGACGGTTTGCGTACCACTGGCCATTTCATTGATGGCATGTGTCATGTTTCCAGATACTTCAACGATATTGGCATTTTCAGCTGTCGCCTGTTCGCTCATCTGATTAATGGTCGTCGACGTTTGGCTAATCGTTCCAATGACGCCATGCAATGTCCCTTGCATTTGGGCGATTGCTGACTCAAGACGGCCAATTTCATCCGTCCGTCCTGACACCTGGAGTTGTTGTGAGACATCCCCTTGTGAAATCTGTTCCGCTGTTTTAACGACCCGGCTGATTGGACGGGTGATGCTCCGAGCAAAGTACCAATTGTAGAGTGCTAATGCAATCAAAAGGATGAATGTCGCGATTAAAACTGAACGCGTCAGATTCAACGTTTTGTCTTTCGCTTCTTGTTGCAGTACATCGTAAAATTCACCGTTCTTCGTATGTAACGTGTATAAATCGCTTAATACCCCTTCCACCTGGGCTGCATGGGAACGGATCGCGATTGGATTGAGCTCATTTAATAATGTCGTCCGTTTCTCTGCTAAGACCGTATACTTCATTTTGGCACGATTCAAATCGGGTTTAAACCGATCAATCAAATAAGTTTTTTGTAATGAATCAACAGCTTTTTCATTTTTTTCACTTAAGGCAAGTGCCTGTTCTTTTTGGTTTTCTGACGGCTGGCTTGCTAACCGGTTCCAGGCTGCCTGCTCATACAGTAACTTGGTCTCCAGTTCTGAAATCTCGACTAATTGTTTTCCATAATCCTCATTGTAGGACTGGATTTGCCGTAGCTCGAATAATGTCCAACCCATCAGGGCGACGACACTGACAATCGTCACGAGCGTCGAAATTAAAAATCGTTTTCGTAACGTCATTGGACCTTCACCTTGCCTTCCAGTATTTCTTGTTTCAATTGTTCGAGTCGTTGCAGTTCTTTTGCTGTAAAGTTGGCATTACGAATCGGTGCTAATTGAATGGCTCCATCTTTGACCCCTAACACGATTTGACCGGATTGAAGACCCGATGCCTTAACGCTGTCGCCAATTTTCGTAATCGCAAGATCGACCTGTTTTAACATCGACGTCATGACTGCGTCCGGTGCAATTGCCGTTTGATCACTGTCGACACCAATGGCCTTATTTCCTTTTTCTTCTGCCGCTTCCAGAACACCACTTCCGGTAAGCCCTGCCGCCGCATATAAAACATCCGCCTCTTTTTTCATTTGAGCGTTTGCCAGTTCCCGTCCTTTGTCCGGCGCAGCAAAGTCTTCCGCATAATCAACGAGGACACGGATGTCCGGATTAATCGCTGTTGCACCGGCCCGGTAACCTTTTTCAAACTTTTCAATGAGCGGTGATTTCATACCGCCGATGAAACCAATCGTTTCACTGTCGGACTGAATCGCTGCCGCTGCTCCCGCCAGATAACTGCCTTCATCCTCTTTAAATGTGACGGATAATACATTCGGTAGTTCCGACACGGCATCAATCAGTGCAAACTGCTGTTTTGGGTACTGTTTGGCGACTTTCTCCAGGTCTGCCTGTCCCATGAAACCGAGACCGACGACAACGGTCGGCTGTTGTTTGGCTAATGTGGCAAATGCCGCTTCATATGACTTTGTTTCACTTAATTCTCTATAATCAATGAACCAGTCTTCTTTTTCACGCAGTAAGGACATGCCGCTCATCGCTGCATCACTGAACGATTGATCTCCTAATCCGACATCGGATAAAACGACTGCCATTTTTCGACGCTCCTTCACTGCTTGTTGCGGATCATCGATGATACTTCCACAACCTGCCAGACCGATTGTCAATACTAGTACGGACAAACTGAATCGTTTTGACATATTTCCACTTCCCTTCACTGTTCTACAATTGATTATCGGAAAGGTTGTCTGACTTCTTAACCTAAAAATCAAATTCAGAATTATCCCAAAATAAAAAAGCATGTCCTGTTCACAACCAAAGTTGTAGAACAGAACATGCTCGATAATCACTTTAAATTAATAATCACTGTCTGAAGAACCGCCTGTGACGATGGCGATTCCGGCAGAAGCACCGATGCGTGTGGCGCCAGCATCGATCATTGCTTTTGCTCCTTCGAAATCACGAACGCCGCCTGAAGCTTTGACACCAATGTCAGGTCCAACCGTTTCGCGCATAAGACGGATATCTTCCACCGTTGCGCCGCCTGTCGAGAAGCCAGTTGATGTCTTGACGAAATCTGCACCTGCTTTAACGGATAACTCAGCAGCTGTTTTAATTTCTTCTTTTGTTAAAAGACAGTTTTCGAAGATGACTTTGACGAGTGTACCGTTCGCTGCTTCAACAACCGCACGGATGTCGCGTTCAACAAGTGAAAGATCGCCGTCTTTCAATGCGCCGATATTTAAGACCATATCGATTTCTGTTGCACCGTTTTTGATAGCATCTTGCGTTTCGAATGCTTTTACTTCTGGTGTGTTTGCACCAAGTGGGAAGCCGATGACTGTACAGACTTTAACTGCGTCATCTGATTTCAAAAGTTCTGCCGCGAGTGCTACGTTTGTCGGATTGACACAGACACTTGCAAATTTGTATTCGAGTGCTTCCTTACAAAGTGTTTCGATTTGAGCACGTGACGTTTCTGCTTTTAAAGCGGTATGGTCAATCATTCCTGCTAAATTCATGATTCATTTCCTCCTTAAGGATATCCCTTAGACTCTGTTTTCATTCTATCACGCAAGAGGTCAGACTTCTATCTTTTTACGCGACTTTTCGTAACTGTTTTTTCCGAATCAATAAACCATTCAAGGTAAAGACCAGGGCAGCCGACCAAATGAATGTAAACGCAATCAAGTGCGTTCTCGTAAAGGGTTCATCGTACAGGAGAACACCGATGGCAAGCGACAATGTCGGAGCAACAAATTGCAGAAAACCGACGACCGTAAACGGAATCCGCTGCGCTCCAAATCCGAACAATAATAACGGAACAGCGGTAATGATACCTGTCAAAAAGAGTCCGATCATCACAAAGGGAGACGACGTAAATGTCTCTTGTCCACTGATACCCATGTATCCTAAGAACAGGATGGCAATCGGTAACGGAGCCAGTGTTTCAATCGTCAAACTGACCGTTGACTCAAGCGGCCGTTGTTTTTTGACGACACCGTAAAAACCAAAGCTGAAGGCCAACGCCAGCGAAATCCAAGGAAACTTCCCATAACCGATCGTCAGAATCAAGACGCCGATCGTCGCAAGGAGAATCGCGAGCCATTCAATCCGTGACAGTTTCTCCCGGAAAAAGAACACCCCGAAAACGATGCTGACGATCGGATTGATGTAATACCCAAGCGATGCTTCGACAATAAAATTATGATTGACCGCCCAGATGTAGATGAACCAGTTCATGCTGATGATCAGTCCGTTCAGGAAAAAAAGACGACGGGTGAACGGGTTTTTCAATGCCCCCGTAAACTTCGGCAATGCTTTTTGAAGGGATAATAATAACAGTAAGAAAATAAACGACCAGACGATTCGGTGGGCTAATATCTCTTCACTCGAGACGGTCGCAAGTAATTTCCAGTAAATCGGCAACAAACCCCAAATGATATAGGCGGATAATGTTGCGATAAAACCTGATTTATTCATGAATAATTTCCTCTTTTCTCAATCACGATACTTTTTTCATTTTCATTCGTCCGCTTGATATCCCACTGATTGTAAAGACAGCGACGGCCAGCCAAATGAACAGGAACGCGATGAAGTGAATCGGTGTAAAGACGTCATTGAATAAAAAGACTCCGAGAATCAAGGTCAAGGTCGGAGCGATATATTGTAAAATCCCGACATAGACGAACGGGATTTTCGGCATTCCGTATCCAAACAACATCAATTGAATCGCCGTTGCCACTCCTAACATGACGATCGCGAACAAAGCTTCCGTCGGCAAGGCGAGCGGATTCGCTCCCGTTAAACCAAGCGTCAATACGGCAAACGGTAGCGTCACGAGTGTTTCAAGAAACAGACCGGATAACGGTTCTGCCGCTGCCTTCTTTTTCAGAACACCGTAAAAGGCAAATGAGATGGCGAGTGAAAACGCAATGATCGGAAACTTTCCGTACCCGAACGTTAGAATCAGGACACCCGTGACAGCACTGACAATCGCTAGTAACTGGGTCCGGTTCAGACGTTCACTGAAAAATAATAAGCCGAACAAGACACTGACGAGTGGATTAATATAATAGCCGAGTGACGACTCGACGAGATACCCTTCGCCGATTGCGTATAAATACAAGGTCCAGTTTCCCCCAAGGACGAGTCCTGCCGCTAAAACGGTATTCCGTTGACGTTTGCTTCGCCAAAGTTGCTTGACGTGCTTAAACTTCCCTGTCAGTCGCAGTAACAACGTGACAAAAATAAAAGCACTGATGATGCGAATCGAGACGACCGTCCAGGCCGGTATTTGATCCGCAAACAGTTTGTAGATCGGTAACAATCCTCCAATCACATAGGCGACGAACGTCGCACTCATTCCCCGTTTATCCACGATGAACCCCCTTCAATGTATACAAGTAAAGCCGCCATCATCATGGCGACTTTTCAGCTTATTGTTGATCGAGAATCTGGAACAATGTCTTCATTTCCGACTCCGTCAAATCACGCCATTCCCCGATTGGTAAATCACCGAGTTCGACGTTCATGATTCGGACGCGCTGCAGGCGTTTGACACGATAACCGAACTCTTTACACATACGGCGAATTTGTCGGTTCAATCCTTGTGTCAAAACGATTCGGAACGTCCGCGACTCGAGCTGTTCGACGACACATTCCTTCGTCGTCGTTCCCAGAATCTCGACGCCGCTTGCCATTCCTTCGATAAATGTTTCCGTAATCGGTGCATCGACCGTCACGATATACTCTTTATCGTGATTGTTTTCTGCCCGTAAAATCCGGTTGACGATATCTCCGTCATTCGTCAGGATAATCAATCCGTCCGAGTCTTTATCGAGTCGTCCGATCGGAAAAATCCGTTTCGGATGATTGACGAAATCAATGATATTACCTTCAATGTCACGTTCCGTCGTACATGTGATGCCGACCGGTTTGTTTAAAATCAAATACTCGAGTTCCGGCTTTGCTTGAAGCGGATGTCCGTCAATTTCGACGGCGTCCGTTTTTTCGACCTGCGAGCCGAGCTCAGCTACATTTCCGTTAATTGTCACACGTCCGGCATCGATGAGCTTATCTGCTGCCCGGCGGGAACAAAATCCTGTTTCACTAATAAATTTATTGATTCGCATAAGTGGATGTCCTCTTTCTCTTTTGTAATCTTTACTCAGTGTAGCGTATCCGTTACCTGAAAACAAAATAATTTATTGGCAGGAAAACAAAATTCGCCTTCCTGTAATCAGAAGGCGAATTCCTTTTAGATGGCTTGCTCTTTTAACGTCTCCATGACGCGAACGAATTGCCCATCGTTCATCGGGTAACCTGCTTTTATGATTTTGACGCGAACGAGTTGACCAATCAATGATTCGTCTCCTTCGATGGCGACACGTAAGTAATTATCCGTATAACCGACGAGACGGCCACCTGCTTCTTCCGAAAATTCTTCCGGAATGATTTCAAGCAGTTCTCCTTCATACTTCGATGCATATTCTTTTGCCAGCTGATCCGACAAGGCAATCAAGCGGGCGACACGTTGTTCTTTGATTTGCTCCTCGACCTGATCATCCATCATCGCAGCCGGTGTCCCCGTACGTTTTGAATACGGGAAAACATGCAATTCACTAAACTTATGGTCGTTGATGAAGTTAAACGTCTCCATGAACTCATCTTCCGTCTCTCCCGGGAAACCGACGATAACATCTGATGTAATTGCACAATCCGGCAAGACTTCTTTTAAGCGGGTAATCCGTTCACCGAACTCCGCCATCGTGTATTTCCGGCGCATCCGGCGTAACACGGTATCTGATGCCGATTGAATCGGAACATGGAGATGCCGGACGACGATCGGTGACTCTTTGAGGACGTCTAATACTTCATCCGTGATTTGGCTCGCTTCAATCGACGAAATCCGAAGCCGTTCGAGACCTGTCACGGATTCCAAAGCTTTTAACAATTTCGCCAAGTTGTAGTCTTTGAGATCTTCCCCGTAACCGCCTGTATGAATGCCGGTCAGGACAATTTCTTTGTATCCTGCGTCGACAAGCTGTTGCGCCTGCTTCAGGACATCTTCCGGTTGACGCGAACGCATCAGACCGCGTGCCCAGGGAATGATACAGAACGTGCAGAAGTTGTTGCATCCTTCTTGAATCTTCAAGGAAGCCCGTGTCCGGTCAGTAAAAGCCGGCACGTCGAGTTCTTCGTAGATTTTCGCTTTCATGATGTTACCGACGGCATTGATCGGCATCCGTTCTTCCCGGAACTGTTCGATATAACCAATCATCTTATGACGGTCCTGTGTTCCGACGACGACATCGACTCCTGGAATCGCCATGATTTCAGCCGGTGACGTCTGCGCATAACACCCGGTGACACAGATGACGCTGTCCGGATTTTGACGGATGGCCCGTCGAATGACTTGCCGGCTCTTTTTATCACCCGTATTCGTTACTGTACATGTATTGACGACGTAGACGTCGGCATGATCTGCAAAGTCGACACGTCCATATCCCGCATCCTTGAACAGTTGCCAGACGGCTTCTGTCTCGTAATGATTGACTTTACAACCAAGCGTTTGAAAGGCTACCGTTGCCATTTCACTCACCCTTTCAATTCAAAATGATACGATACGGCGGACAGGACATAGAGTGGTGCCGTTTCCGTCCGTAAAATCCGTCGTCCGAGGGATGCCGGCACGAAACCGCCAGCGGTTAAACGCGATACTTCTGTTTCCGTCAGTCCACCTTCCGGACCAATCACAACCAATAAGGAGTCCCCGGACTGAAGCCGGGACAGCGTAGAAGCGAAAGCTGCCGTCTCCCCTTCTTTCGCCGATTCTTCATAAGCGATCAAACACGCCGTATAATCAGCAGCACGTTGTAGGACTTCATCATACGTCACATACTCAATCGTCGGCAAGTGTGCCCGGTAGGATTGTTCCGCTGCTTCTTTACTGATTTTTTGTAGGCGTTCCAGCTTTTTCGGGATTTTTTTCGCATCCCATTTCGAGACCGAACGGGCCGATTCGAACACAAGCAGACGGCTGATCCCAAGCTCCGTCGCTTTTTGGGCAACGAGTTCGACTTTATCCCCTTTTGGTAAGGCATAAGCAATCGTCACGTGAATTGGAAGTTCCGTCTCAATCGGCAATTCTTCAAGCATTTCTGCGACGGCAGTTTGCTTATCAAGTTGCTCGAGTCGGCAACGGAACAGTCCTGTGCCGTCTAACACTAAAATCTCATCCCCGACATCCATCCGCATGACATTTTTCATATGATGCGCGTCATCTTTGGGCAGTGTAAAGGTATTTCCCGCACGTGCGGTCTGTTCGACGAAATATCGTTGCATCGGCTTAAGCCTCACGTTTCGCGATAATGGCGACCCAGTCCTCAAGCTTCGTCGTCTCGACGATGGTAAATCCGGCGGCTACCATCGCGTCACGTACCATGTCTTTTTTCTGACCGATGATTCCGGAAGCGATGAAGTGACCGCCCGGCAAAGTCAGTTCATAAGCATCGTTGACGAACAGCAAGATGACTTCGGCTAAGATGTTCGCGACGATCAACTCAACCGGTTCTTTAAGTTCTTTCATTAAATCGCCTTGGCGGACCGTCACTTGCTGACTGACCTGGTTCAATGCCACATTGTCCGTCGCGGAACGAACAGCGACTTCATCCAAATCAAGGGCAAAGACGTCTTTTGCTCCGAGTTTAGCTGCTGCAATCGCAAGCACACCGGAACCGGTTCCGACATCGACGACACGATCATTTTCTTGAAGATAGTTTTCGATTGCCTGGATACAGAGAACTGTCGTCGGATGTGTTCCGGTTCCGAATGCCATTCCGGGATCGAGTTCGATGATTTTTTCATCGGGTTGCGGTGTGTAGTCTTCCCACATCGGTACAACCGTTAAATGACGGCTGATTTTAACCGGTTTATAAAACTGCTTCCACGAATGGGCCCAGTCTTCCTCATCGACTTGTGTCAGCGTGACAGTTCCTGCACCAATCGTCAGACCGAATTTCGTCAGCATCTGAATGTCGCGTTCGATTCCTTTGATCGTATCCGTCAAATCACTGCTTTCCGCAAGATACGCTTTGACGAGTACACCGCTGTCCGGATATTCATCGCGCTTCTTCTCATCCCAAATCTCACCGAAGTTATCTTCACGGTGTGACATCATCTCGAAATCTTCGACGTCCTCGATGACGACACCGCTTGCTCCTGCTTCATGTAAGATGTTCGAGACTGCTTCGATTGCTTCTTGTGTCGTATGGACACAGACTTCCGACCATTTCATTTCCTGTCACGCTCCTTTAGTGATCACCCTGTAAAGAATGTTTTGATGCGGCTGAATACGCCTTCGTGTTGTTCTTCGACACCTTTTTCATCACTGATTTCGTTGAACTCACGAAGCAGTTCTTTTTGACGGTCTGTCAGGTTTTTTGGTGTAATGATGACGACATTGACATACTGATCCCCGTGATGGCCTGAGCGGACGTTTGGCATCCCTTTGCCGCGCAGACGGAACCGTGACCCGGTTTGTGTGCCGGCTGGAATTTTCAAGCTGACTTTTCCGTGAACAGTCGGTACTTCGATTTCATCTCCTAGCGTCGCTTGGGCGAACGTGAGCGGCATATCCATGACGATATGATCATCCACACGCTCAAATAATTCATGTTCCCGGACACGGACGACGACATACAAATCACCGAATGGTCCGCCGTTCACACCGGCTTCCCCTTTACCTGCCAGACGAATCTGTTGACCGTTGTCGATCCCGGCTGGAATCTTGACGCGGACATCTTTATTTTTACGGACACGACCGGCTCCGCGGCATGTTTCACACGGTTCTTTGACGATTTGTCCACGACCCTGGCATGTCGAACACGTCGTTTGATTGACGACACGTCCGAACATCGTATTTTGCTCGACGTTGATGTGTCCCGATCCACCACAACGTTTACACGTTTCCGGATGCGTTCCCGGCTTAGCACCCGAACCGTGACACGTTCCGCAGTCTTCTTCGACTGGAATCGTAATGACTTTCTCGACTCCGGAAAAAGCTTCCATGAAGTCGATTTCTTCGACATACTGTAAATCCTGTCCTTTACGTGGGGCATTCGGATCCTGACGACGTCCGCCGCCGAAGAACATATCAAAGATGTCGCCGAAACCTTCCGCTCCGCCGAAGCCACCGCCGCCTTGCGATGGATCCTGGTGACCAAACTGGTCGTAACGGGCACGTTGATTGTCGTCTGACAAGACTTCATAGGCTTCCGATAATTCTTTGAACTTTTGATCGGCATCTGCCTCTTTATTGACATCCGGATGGTAGGTCCGGGCAAGTTTCCGGTAAGCTCGTTTGATTTCTGCTGCTGAGGCATCGCGCGCGACGCCCAACACTTCATAATAATCGCGTTTTTCCACGTGCATTCTTCCTCTCTTTAGGTCCGATTCATTTCATACTGTTTGATTTTACCGAACTTCAGGCGACATGGAAAGAGCCAAAGCGCGGATTACGCTTTGGCTCTCTCTAGCGCCCGAAAAATCGGTCGGTTACTTATTTGTTGTCTTTGTCGTCGACTTCTTCAAATTCAGCGTCCATGACATTGTCGTCTTGTCCGCCTGCTTGCGCACCTTCAGCGCCCGCTTGTTGTTGAGCCATGTTTTCGTAAACTTTTTGCGTCAATTCTTGAACGACTGTTGATAATTCGTCTTTCGCAGCACGAATTGCTTCGATGTCTGTTCCTGCGAGGGCAGCTGTAACTTTTTCTTTTGCTGCTTCCGCTTTTTCTTTATCTGCTGCGTCAATTTGCTCACCGAGATCTTTGACTGCTTTATCTGTTGCGAAGACGAGTTGATCCGCTTCGTTGCGAAGTTCCACTTCTTCTTTACGTTTGTTATCCGCATCTGCGTTCGCTTCCGCATCTTTGACCATTTGGTCGATGTCCGCTTCAGTCAAGCCGCTTGATGATTGGATTGTGATTGACTGTTCTTTGTTCGTACCAAGATCTTTCGCTGATACGTTGACGATTCCGTTTGCATCGATATCGAATTTAACTTCGATTTGCGGCACACCGCGTTGTGCTGGCGGAATGTCTGTCAATTGGAAACGACCAAGCGTTTTGTTATCTGACGCCATCGGACGTTCCCCTTGAAGAACATGGATGTCAACGGCTGGCTGGTTATCAGCAGCTGTTGAGAAGACTTGTGATTTTGAAGTCGGGATCGTCGTGTTACGGTCGATCAGCTTCGTCATCACGCTACCCATTGTTTCGATTCCGAGCGAGAGTGGTGTAACGTCGAGAAGGACAACGTCTTTGACATCCCCTGTTAATACGCCACCTTGGACTGCTGCTCCGAGGGCAACGACTTCATCCGGGTTAACCCCTTTGAACGATTCTTTGCCTGTGAAATCTTGAACTGCTTTTTGAACTGCAGGAATACGAGTCGATCCACCAACGAGGATGATTTTATCGATTTTGTCCGGTGTCATGCCAGCATCGCTGAGAGCACGACGAGTTGGTGCCATCGTCCGTTCTACGAGATCAGCTGTCAAATCGTCGAACTTCGCACGTGACAATGTCATTTCAAGGTGAAGCGGACCTGCTGCGCCGGCCGTGATGAACGGAAGACTGATTTGTGTGGAAGAGACGCCTGAGAGGTCTTTCTTCGCTTTTTCAGCAGCGTCTTTCAAACGTTGAAGCGCCATTTTATCTTGTGCAAGATCAATGCCGTTGTCTTTTTTGAATTCTGCGACTAGATGATCGATGATTTTTTGGTCAAAGTCATCGCCACCAAGACGGCTGTCACCGGCAGTTGAAACAACTTCGAAGACACCGTCTCCAAGTTCAAGGATCGAAACGTCGAATGTACCGCCACCTAAGTCATAGATAAGGATTGTGTGGTCTTCGCCTTTTTCAAGACCGTAAGCAAGTGCTGCTGCCGTCGGCTCGTTGATGATCCGTTTGACGTCAAGACCAGCGATTGTTCCTGCATCTTTTGTTGCTTGGCGTTCTGCATCGTTGAAGTAAGCCGGAACCGTGATGACCGCTTCCGTTACTTTTTCACCGAGGTAGTCTTCCGCTTGTGCTTTGAGTTTTTGAAGAATGATGGCAGATACTTCTTGTGGTGTGTAGTCTTTGCCTTCTACTTCAACTTTATAGTCTGTACCCATATGACGTTTGATCGACATGATTGTGTTCGGGTTTGTGATGGCTTGACGTTTTGCGACTTCCCCGACTTGACGCTCACCGTTTTTGAAAGCAACGACAGATGGCGTCGTACGGTTTCCTTCAGCGTTTGCGATAACGACAGGCTCTCCGCCTTCCATTACTGCGACACATGAGTTTGTTGTTCCTAAGTCAATACCAATGATTTTTGCCATGATAAATTCCTCACCTTCAAATAGTTAGTAGTGTTAAATCAGATCGAAACGTAGATTATTCTGCGACTTTGACCATACTTGGACGAATGACACGATCGTGTAATTTGTATCCTTTTTGGAATTCCGCTGTGACGACACCTGATTCGTGTTCTTCACTCGGCTCCTGAACGACTGCCTGATGCAGGTTCGGATCAAAGGCTTCCCCGACTGCTGGAATCTCGATGACACCTTCATTTTGAAGTGTTTCCACCAATTGGCGTTTGACCATCTCGACACCGGCAAGGACAGATTTTGTCTCTTCGTTGTCCGATTCGATTTGAAGCGCACGGTCAAGATTATCGACTAATGGGAGCAACTTCTCGACGATTGTCTGCGAAGAATATTTCGCACGGTTTTCGGCTTCAATCCGGTTCCGGCGTTTGAAGTTGTCAAAATCCGCACGGAGGCGTAATTCTGATGCTTTTGCTTCTGCGAGTTGTGCCTCAAAGTCAGGTGCCGCCGGCTCTTCGACGAGATCCGCCTGGACGACTTCTTCTTCTGTTACTTCAACTGTTTCTGCTTCTGTTTGTTGCTCGTTTGTTTCTTCAGTATTGAGGTTTTGATTCTGTTTATTTTCTTCCACTCTGAATCGAGCCCCTTTCTATATTCAATCCAAGTTGTTTTTACGCAACTCGGTTTGGAATGCTTGTAAAAGATGAATGATCGAATTGATGCCTCGATTATAATCCATCCGCTTTGGACCAATCAGAGCCAATGTTCCGAGCGAAACGCCGTCAACGGAATAATGGGCACGAATCACACTGCAGTCTTTTAAGGCATCGACGTTATTTTCGCTGCCGATCGTAATCAAAATCTGATTATCGAGACTCGGACTCAAGAAATCGAACAAAGCTTCCTGTTGTTCAATCAATTCGAGGACCGGACGCAGTTTCGCGACATCCTGAAACTCAGGTTGATCAAACATGTTCGCTTTCCCCCCGAGATAAATCAAAGGGCGTTCCTCATGCTGATCCGTCAAGACGATATCGAGTGCTTTTGACAGCAGCGTCGTCTGCTCCGAATGTTCGGAACGGAACCGTCTGATTTCTTCAAGCAGACGGAGACGCAACTGACTGAGCGGCGTTCCGCGTAACGTCTGGTTCAACCGTTCCATCAAGCGACCGGCCGCCTCACGTGAGAGAGCTTCCGCGAGCTGAAGTGTCTTATGTTCGACGTGACCGGTTTCTGTCACAAGAACGATGACGACACGTCCTTCCGCCAAGGGAATCAGCTCTAAATGATGGAGACGTTGTCCTTCTTCTTTTGGACCTAATACAAGCGTCGTATAATGTGTCAATTCGCTCAACAAGTCCGCTGTATGACGGATTAACCGGTCATTTTCATTCACGGAATGGGCAAATAACGATTTTAACGCTTTTGCCTCTTGCGGTGAGATGCTTTCCGGACGAATCAAATGATCGACGTAAAATCGATATCCGAGCTCGGATGGAATTCGGCCGGCAGAAGTATGCGGCTTTTCAATCAATCCCATTTCTTCGAGGTCCGCCATCTCATTTCGAATGGTCGCGGAACTGAACGTCACGTCACTCCGTTTTGAGAGCGTCCGTGAGCCGACGGGTTGAGCGGTTTTGATATAATCATCGACGATTGCACGTAAAATCAACAATTGGCGATCCGTCAGCACCTTCTTCACCACCTTATTTTGTTAGCACTCACTTTTAACGAGTGCTAATTACATCTTTACTATAAGGAATCCTGGAAATGATGTCAACCAATTTGCTGAACCCTTTGAAGACTTTCCCATTCTGCGATACAGTGAAACAAACGACGCAAAGGATGAGGTCTATGCTCGAACTGTTTGCCATGGCCGGTGTATTCGTTTGGGTGTTCATCGCGATCATCGGAACGACCGCCTATTTTTTACGAAAACCGAAAAAATAAAACGGCGTCGACATACTTTCGTATGGACGCCGTTTTCATTCGTACGGTCTTACTATTCTCTTACCCTTCGACTTCCGCTTCCCCGATGAACTCGGCAAACACTTCGTTAGCGAGCGGTACACCCGCGTCCGTTAAACGAAGATGGGTCGTTGTCCGCTCGACGAGTCCGCGTGGTAACAGTCTCGCGATCGTCTGTCCAAACACTTGATCAAGCGAATGCCCGTATTTTTCTTCGAAGTGTCGTTCCGACACCCCTTCTTTCATCCGTAATCCGAGGAACATCTCTTCTTCCATCCGTTCGACTTCCGTCAACGGCGTCTCATTTCGGACCGGTAAACCCTCTGCTTTGATATAGTGCGGAATCGGTGCAATGTTCGCACGCCGTGTCTTGTTGATGTAACTGTGTGAACCGGCACCAAATCCGTAATATTCGTCGTTTTCCCAGTAGACCCGGTTATGCCGGCTTTCCCGACCCGGTAAGGAAAAGTTTGAAATCTCATATTGATGCAATCCACCGGCTTCAATCGTTTCAATCATTAAGCGGTACATATCCGCTTCTAAATCCTGTGTCGGTAACGGCAACTTCCCTTTTCGTTCCTGAATCGCAAAAACCGTATGCGGCTCAAGAATCAACGAATACGACGAGATATGGGTAATCGGTAAACGTAACGCCCGTTCGACATCGTATTTGACTTGGTCGAGCGTTTGATTCGGCAGACCAAACATCAAGTCAACCGAAATGTTGTCAAACCGTTTTGCGGCATGTTCGAGCGTCTCGGCAACTTTGGCTTCCCGGTGCGTCCGGCCGATGCGCTCGAGTAATCCGTCATCAAACGACTGGACCCCAAAGCTGACCCGGTTGACGCCGCCCGCTTTCATGATGTCGAGTTTTTCCGGTGAGACACCGTCCGGATTCGATTCGACCGTATATTCAAGAGCGTCATCCGTCAGCGGCAGGAGATGCTTCGCGATGATATCCATCAGACGTTGCATCTGATCTTCGTTTAAGGCGGTCGGTGTTCCTCCGCCGATAAAGATCGTTTCGAGCCGATCAGTCGGGTACTGTTGTAACGTCAGCTCGATTTCCCGTTCCAACGCATCGAGATACTCGTCGACCGGCTGATTTTTTAAAAAGACTTTATTAAAGTCACAGTAATAACAAATATGCTCACAAAACGGAATGTGGACATATGCGGCGCGTGGAGTCATTTCGCCTCATCCTTTCTTCACTTAAACAGAAAAAGGGTGCGCCAGAAACGCCCCCTTTGTGTCTTCCTTAATCTTCATCCATCGACAGAACCGACATGAAGGCTTCTTGCGGTACCTCTACCGAGCCTACCATCTTCATGCGTTTCTTACCTTCTTTTTGCTTCTCGAGCAATTTACGTTTACGCGAGATGTCTCCGCCATAACACTTGGCGAGAACGTTTTTCCGTAACGCTTTGATTGTCGAACGGGCGACAATCTTCGTTCCGACGGCCGCTTGAATTGGTACTTCGAACTGCATCCGCGGAATGAGTGCTTTTAATTTATCAACGATGACTTTCCCACGTTCGTACGCAAAATCACGGTGAACGATGAAACTCAAGGCATCGACGTTTTCATTGTTGAGTAAGATATCCATCTTAACAAGACGCGATTGCTGATAGCCGATCAATTCATAATCCAGCGACGCATATCCTTTTGTGCTTGATTTCAACTGATCAAAGAAATCATAGACGATTTCCGATAACGGGAGTTCATACGTGATTTTAACACGTGCCGTATCGATGTATTCCATATCAATGAACGTTCCGCGTTTCTTTTGACAGAGCTCCATGATAGCACCGACATAGTCGTTTGGTGTCATAACGGCTGCTTTAACGTATGGCTCTTCGATGAACTCGACTTTTTGTTGTTCCGGCATCTTCGACGGGTTATCGACATGGAGTACTTCTCCGGCCGTCGTCGTCACATGATAGATAACCGATGGAGCCGTCGTGATCATATCGATGTTGAATTCGCGTTCAATCCGTTCCTGAATGATTTCCATGTGAAGCATACCAAGGAATCCGCAACGGAAACCGAATCCGAGCGCCTGTGATGTTTCCGGCTCGAATTCAAGTGCTGCGTCACTCAATTGAAGACGTTCGAGCGCTTCACGCAAATCATTATAGCGTGCTGCGTCAATCGGATACAGACCACAGTATACCATCGGGTTCATCTTCCGGTATCCCGGTAAAGCTTCTGTCGCCGGTTGTTTCGCCAAGGTAATCGTATCCCCGACGCGAACATCACCAACTGTTTTAATCGAAGCCGATAACGTACCGACATCTCCTACCGTCAATTCTTTTTGACGGAGCGGTTTCGGTGTCGAGACCGCGAGTTCCAAGACCTCAAAGTCTTTTCCGGTCGACATCATCCGAATCTTGTCACCGACTTTCACCGTCCCGTTGACGACACGAATCGACGCGACGACACCACGGTAGGCATCGTAATACGAATCGAAAATCAACGCTTCGAGCGGTGCTTCCGGGTCACCCGTCGGTGCCGGAACTTTCGCAACGATTTGTTCGAGGATCTCTTCAATCCCGATACCGGCTTTCGCGGATGTCGGAACCGCTTCAGAAGCATCCAGTCCAATTACGTCTTCAATCTCTTGACGAACACGTTCGACGTCTGCTGAAGGCAAATCAATCTTATTGATGATCGGCAAGATTTCCAAGTCGTTATCCAGTGCCAAATACACGTTAGCCAGTGTTTGTGCTTCGATGCCTTGCGCCGCATCAACGACGAGGACAGCTCCTTCACAAGCTGCGAGGGAACGGGAAACTTCGTATGTGAAGTCGACGTGTCCCGGTGTATCAATCAGATGGAGGATATATTCCTCACCATCTTTTGCCGTATACTTCAATTGAACAGCATTCAACTTAATGGTAATCCCACGTTCACGTTCCAAATCCATCGCATCCAGTGTCTGATCTTTCATCTCACGTGATGTCAAAGCACCTGTTTTTTCTAAAATACGGTCAGCAAGTGTCGATTTCCCGTGGTCGATATGAGCGATGATAGAGAAATTACGAATACTTTTTTGCCGCTTTAAACGATCTGCATTATTCATGTTTATAGTCACCTTACCTTATAGTCAAACGTACATACGCTTCATTATACCAAAAATCACACGGGGTGCACCATCTCGTTTTGTTTTCCAAAAAAACAAAAATCGAAAGAAACCCTAGAGCTGTTATTGCTTTTAAGAAAAACGTTTGCTACAATTGTGTTTGTTCTGTTGAACGATAAATGCAGATATGCGAATATAAATCTCGAATGAGTTTTCTTGGAGGTGAATCATCCATGGCTAACATTAAATCAGCAATCAAGCGTGTTAAAACAGCTGAAAAACGCCGCGTCGCTAACGTACAACGTAAATCGTCTATGCGTTCAGCTATCAAAGCAGTCGAAACTTTCGCTACTGAAGGCAACAAAGAGCAAGCGCTCGTAGCTTTCAACACAGCATCTAAGAAAATCGACAAAGCTGCTGCTAAAGGTCTTATCCACAGCAACAAAGCTGGTCGTGACAAATCACGTCTCGCTCGTCTCGTAAACGCACTTTAATTCTTCTTTGAAGGATACAGTGATCGATCACCTCTCGGAGCCCGCTCCGGTGGTGATTTTTTTGTATCTAAAAGAGGCTGACTTTTGAGTCAGCCTTTTTTCTTTTTTCTCAGAAACGATCTACCATGACATGATGCGGACCGATTCCTTCAATTTCGAATGACTCACTTGCAACTGCCAAACCCAATCGTTCGTAAAAAGGAACGGCATTGAGTCGGGCGTTACACCACCAACCGTCTGCACCTTTTGCTTTCAGTCGATTTCGTGCCTCTTCTAACAATGCTTTTCCATATCCTTCTCCACGGACAGCAGGACTCGATGCCATTCCGCGTAATTGATAGGTCAATTCCGGATACGCCTCATGAGGACGATTGGAGAAAGTACCGATAGCTACAATCCTTCCGTCTTTGACGGCTCCTAAATGAAAAGTGGATTCGAGATCATCGTCCGGATAGACACACATTTCAATCGGCTGGTTGGGACGTAATACTTCTTTTCGAAGTGGAATGACCTCTGTTGCTGAAATGATTCGAATCTCCATCTGCTCTGCCTCCTATAATGTAGCGAGCCGGACAATCAGGGCGTCAAACAATATCCGTTTGTCACCTCGGCCCGTCTTCATACCCTCGTCTGTCGTCGTGATTGCGACCAATGCCTGTTCGAGCTGCGCGAACGTAAACCGTTTACCAGCCTGTAGGGCGAGTTTAATCGCATATGGATGCGCCCCGACTTTGGACGCGATTTGCCGTTCCCCGTACCCTTGTTCCGCCAGACGTTTGGACAACAACATCATCCGGTACTGTCGTGCCATCAGTCCAAGTAACGCCAACACTTCCTGTCCCTGCTTTTCGAGATCGCGAATCAATCGAATCGCCGGTTCAAGTTGACGTTTCATCAGATAATCCGTCAGTTGGAACACATTATCCTCTAACGTCCGCGGCACCAGTAAATTAACATCTTCCAGTTCAATCGTCGGATGATCTCCGGCATAAAGCATGAGTTTATCTAGTTCACGTGTCAGTGTCGCCCACATCTCACCCGTCAGGAAAATCAATCGTTCGATGGCAGGCCGTTCCATCCGGTACCCTTTGTCATTGACCGCATCCATCACGAAACGAAACAGTTCTTCCGTCGTCGGTTTTTTTGCTTCGAGTACGACAGCCCGGTCTTTTAACCGTTTGACAATCGTTTTTCGCTCATCCAGTTTTTCCGCCTCAACAATCAAAACGACAACTGCATAATCCGCAGGTTGGACGATGTATTCAGTCAACCGCTCCACGTTATGTGTTTTCTTGTCTTTTGCACCTGTCAAAAAAGTAGCCGGTTTAGCGATGACGACACGGTAATCACTTAAAAAAGGGACCGTTTCCGCTTCATCGAGTACCGCATCGAGCGGTTGATCGTTTAAATCAATCTTCATGTAATCAAAGCGTTCGCCGTCCGGCAATGCGGCTTTGACGATTTCACGTTCCCATTCTTCCAAAAGATGTCGTTCCGTTCCATATAATAAATAAAGGTTCGCCAGTTTTCCGTTGACAAGCCAAGGTGTTTTCATCTTCCCCACCACATTTCACAGTTTGTTCTTAACTTCATCATAGATAATCCTCTTTTATTCCGCTATACTAGAAGCGGAATCTATTTTTAGGGGGAATGCAGCATGGCACATTCAGTACGTCCACCAAGTGAGAATGCGTTTGAAAACGATATTCAGTCAAAACGTAATGACGCGCTTGACTCAGCGGTCGGTTTTGGCGCATCGTTCGGCTTTTTCGCAGTCTTGTTCATCATTGGCGTTGTCATTAAATTCTTAAGCCTATAATCAGTAAAACAGCAACCTTGGGGGGTTGCTGTTTTTTATTTTAGCATAGGTTCACAGCCTGTTGCAGAACAAGTTATCATTCCCGATTGATCGGTCCGCATGACATTCCGATTCCTTGTCCGCTCCAATACTTCTGCATGAGGGTGACCATACCGGTTATTTCGTCCTGCCGAAATGATGATCAGTTCCGGATCCGTTTTCTGCAAAAGCTGTTCTCCAGTTGACGTTTTTGAACCGTGATGCCCCGCTTTTAAAATGTCGACTTTGGGGACGGACCATGTTTCCTCTTGATTGATACTCGCATCTCCCGTCAATAAGACACGTTTCCCGGCAACGTCAGCAAGTAACACGACCGACCGGTCATTTTCTTCTTCCTCGCTCGCTGCTGGAGCCAATACCTTGAGCCAGGGACGAATCCGTTGTCCTGAACGAATGTATTCAATGCGTGTTCCTATCGCTTCAATCTGTTCGATCAACGCGTGGCGTTTCGCATCTTGATTGTCGAACTGACCCATATAAATCGTATCGACTTGAATTTTTCGCAAAACCCCTAGCAATCCGCCGATATGATCATGGTCTGCATGCGTGATGACCAGCCCTTCAATCCGCGTTTCTCCCCGCGTATGTAAAAACGGGGCTACGATTTGCCCTCCCGGATCAAACGGACGCAACGGGGGACGAAGTGATAAGGAAAACGTTCCCCCTGTATCAATGACAAACGTTTCTCCTGCTTTTTCGATGATGGTGCTGTCTCCCTGTCCGACGTCAAGAAAGGTGATTCGTTCCGGCGTTTGCTGATCCATATAAAGGCTCGCTGCGAGCAGCCCGACCAGCGGGACAAGATGACCGAACCATTTGCGGTCAGCCAACCACCAGCCTGTGAGGACCACTCCTGCCATAATCAGAAACACAGGAAGCGAAAACAGATGAACCGCAACGGTTGGAACGGGGAGTTTCTCCGCCCAAGTCAATGCTTGATCCAAAAAAGAAGTAGCCTTACCATGCAGACCAATCAGATTATCAGACGACGGAATCAGCACAGTTGCACTGACAAGGAAAGACAGCGGTAGAATCACCCATTCAATCCATCCCCCGATAATCAAATTCAACAGCGGGGACCAAAAGGAAACTTCTGTCTGTTGCGCCAATTGCAGGACTAGACTTGTCATGATTTGCGCCCAAAAGCTAATCAGCAACCAGTTCCAGGGACGTTTGATCGTTTCCAACATCTTGCGGGACAGTAATAAAAAGATCGTCAATCCGACGGTCAGTTGAAATCCGACATCGTACAGATACGTATACGAGACTGCCAATTGAAATGCCCCGATTGTACCGATGACCACCAAGGGATCCGGTCGCCGATTGATCCGGTGACAGAACAGCAGTACCATGGCGACACACACTGCACGTGTGACTGGAGCACTCCACTCCGTCAACCATCCGTACAACGGCAGGGTCATTAATAGAAATTCAAATCTCCGCTCCCGCGTCAACCGCAGTTTTTTTAAAAGCCATAACATCGTCACAATCAAAAAGGCGATATGTGAACCGGAAATAACAATCGCATGGAGCAAACCGAACTTTTTGAATCGTTCCATCGTCGTCTGATCCATCAAACGATCTTCCCCTAATACTAAGGCTTCCACGTACAAGGCTTGTTTGATCGGAAGTTGCTCAATCCGCGTCATCCACTGCTGACGAATACGGCGTCCATTCGCCCCAAGTCCCGGTGTCTCAGTACATTTCCCCCACGTTACGACCTCATACTTCCCTCGTAACTGTTCGATTCGCATCCAACGGGCTTCATCAAATCCGCCCAGATTCACTCGAGGCAATACCGGCCGTTCCTCCAACTCGACTTCACACCGTTGCCCGATTCGCTCATAGTCACGGTCTGTTTTTTCATCCAACGTGGCTGCGACAACGATTTGCTGATTTTCGGATTCGGCGAGATAACGGATTCTGTCGCCATTCTGCTTCGCGTCCAGAATATCGATGACCTGAATCGGCGCAGCCAGCTGTTCTGTCGTCATACTCATTAAAAATACAATCGTCAGTCCAACGAGCGACAAAACAGAGTACTTCGACATCGACCAGGATTTCAGTACAAGAATCATCGAACAGACCGCAACCAGCCACAGGGATTCTTTTAAGGCGATGAGTCCGATCATAAAAAATAAAGGCAACAGCGGCATCAGTAGACGATGAGATAAGCTTTCAGATTTTCCAACGTCTTCGGTCCAAATCCTTTCACATCGCCCAGATTCTCATATGTTGCAAAGCCGTCTTTTTCTTCCCGGTATTGTAAAATCGCACTGGCCTTCGCAGGACCGATTCCCGGTACTTCCAACAGTTGTTCTTCCGTCGCTGCATTTAAATCAACTAATCCTTTTGGCACTTCCGCTTGTTCAGACGTTTCGGGTACTGCCTTCTTGGATGTCTTAACCTGTTTCTTAGTCGGAACAATCACTTCCTGACCATCAATTAAACGTGCTGCGAGATTAAGTTGTTTGATATCCGCTTCTGCCGTCACTTCTGCACGTTTAATGGCATCTTGAACGCGATCACCGAGTCGAAAACTGTATGGACCGGGCCGTTTGACCGCCCCTTTGATATCAACCATGATTTTTTTTTGGACGAGCGTCTGATCCGCCGAACGGTCTTCTGCCTGTGCTTCCTGTTCTCGTTCAACGACTGCCGGTTTTTCAACCAATGCCTCGTTCGAACATGAAGGTAGCGGAACAAATAAGACAACGAGCAGTAAGAGAACAACCGCAATCGTTGCTACTTGCTGTAAACGTGGAATCGTCATCCATATCCCTCCTGTCTCATCGACTGTATCAATCTTTCCGCCGCTTCTGAACAGGACTATTCTTTATTATCCGGTGACATGCCCCTCTTTTCGTTTCATTTAGTTTTCCTTGCTTCAACCAATTGCCTTGCTAACCTAAAACAACATAAAAAAACCATCAACATGAGATCCGTTGATGGTTAGAGACGTTTATATTTTTTCAGCAACGAAAAAAATACGTTCGGCTGTTTCAGTCGGTGCATCGGATGTAAAATCACCGGTTACGGCACATACACGAAAACCTGCTTCGCGCAACCAGGTAATGTATTGTTCAGGCGGATACGTCCGTTGATGATGTGTCTCGTCGACACGATCGTACCGGCCGTCCTCGCCTTCAATAAAGAAGGTCAGTTCATGGACAACCGATAACGGTTCTTCACCGGGATCCGCGAACCAGATATACGAACTTTGCTCAGCATGGGTCGCGTACGTTTTCCCGTTAAATAATGTCTCCATTTTATAAGGGGAATGAACATCAAACAACAACTTTCCACCGTCCGTCAACAAACGTACTGCACTGTCGAATGTCTGTTTGACATCTGCTTCCGTCTGCAAGTAATTCAAGGAATCACATAAAATCGTTATCGCATCCACCGGTTCCGGCAATTCCAGTTCCCGCATGTCCTGTACCCAAAAATCAATGTGCCGATTGGTCTCCATTGCTTTTTCTTGAGCAATTTCAAGCATCTCTTCCGATAAATCGACGCCGGTGACTTCATAATGGTCAGCCAGTAACAAGGTTGCCGTTCCGGTCCCGCAACCGATATCTGCGATTCTTTTGCCGGGTTCGACCTGTTCAAGTACCCACGCGACCCATTCAGGATACGGGACATCTTGCATTAGTTCGTCATAGACATACGCAAACTGTTCGTACGCCATTAGTCGATCTCGACTTCGACTTTAGGAGCATCTGCCCATAGTTTCTCAAGGTTGTAATAATCACGGTCATCACGGTGGAAGACATGTACGACGACGCTCTCAAGATCCGCGAGGACCCAGCGCGCTGCATCCATTCCTTCTAGTCGTTTGATTGGTAATTCGTTTTTGTGGGCGACTTCTTTCACTTCACGCGCGATGGCTTGAACTTGTTTTTCCGAGTTCCCTTCACAAATCACGAAGTAATCCGCGATCGGCGAAATACTCGACATGTCGAGTACGACGATGTCCTCGGCACGTTTATCATCAATTGCATTTACGATTAATTTTAATTCTTGTTCGACTGTCATAGGACGGTCCCCTTTCGTTTTTCCGGAACGAACGCATTATACGTCTCAATCGTCAACGGAAAAATCACTGTTTGTTTTTTGCATAAAAATGAAATCGTCTGGACAAGTGTCGCAATGACAGCTTGCGTCAAATCTTCCTGCGCAATCTGCCGAAGCTGTTCGACACCCGGATACTGACGATTCGGCTCAATCGCATCTGCGACAAAAATGATTTGATCGAGCAACGGCATATCCGGAGCGCCCGTCGTATGATGAGCAATTGCTTGATAAATCTCCATGTCCTCGATGCCGAGTTCTCGCTTGACGAGTTCTGCCCCGACCGGTGCATGCAACAATTCTTCATCATAATTGAGTAATTCATCCAGTCCAAGTTCCACTGCTACACGCTGCATCTCGGACACATTCCGATATTTCGCATAATCGTGCAACATGGCTGCCAAAGCAGCTTTATCTTCCTGAACCCCGTATTGTCGTGCCATTTGAATGGCGGTCTCGACTACGCCGAGTGTATGGATGTAGCGTTTTTCGGGCAACGTTTCCTTAATGATTCGTTTCGCTTCTTCAAGTCGCATAGAGGTTCCACTCCTCGATTAATTGTCGGACCGGTTCCGGAACAAGATAACGGATGCTGCGTCCTCTCGCCATCCGTTGACGGATGTCAGTCGAAGAGACTTCAAGCAACGGCATGTCGACTGCCGTGACACGCGCGCCTTCCGGAATCAAATAACGACTTCCCGGACGTGCAACTGCCCCGAATTCGATTTCCTTATACAATTCTTCCGACCGGTGCCATGTCCCTAAACTGACTAATGAATCCGCACCGATCAGGAAAAAGAATGCATGCTCGGGATAACGTCTCTTCAGTTCCCGGATTGTATCAAACGTGTACGATTTCGTTTCCCGTTCGAACTCAATCTCGGAGACTGAAAAATCCTGATTGTCCCGGACGGCTTCTCGGACAAGTTGCAGCCGTTTCGCCGCACTCGTCACGGTCGATTGTTTGTGCGGCGGCAGTTTTGCCGGCAAAAACCAGACCGCATCCAGTTGAAGTTGCTCTTTCGCTTGTTCGGCAATCAGCAGATGACCGATATGGGGTGGATCAAATGTTCCGCCCATCAAACCGATCTTCATCGTGGTAATTGAAGCGTCTTATTCTCTTTCGATTCCTTGTAGAGAACGATGACTTTTCCGATGACTTGAACGAGTTCGGCATTTGTTCCGTCAACGAGCTCAGCCGCGACATCTTTCGGAGCGTCAGCACAGTTTTGAAGAACTTGAACTTTCAAGAGTTCACGTTTTTCAAGTGCATCCATCAAATCTGCACACATCGCTTCACCAACACCGTTTTTTCCGACTTGGAAAATCGGGCTTAAGTCGTGTGCCGTCGCGCGTAAATACCGTTTTTGTTTACCTGTTAACATATTATGATTCCTCCAATTGCTTTCTAATCACCTGCTCGCCGAGTGCGAGATCAGGTTTATGACCGGTGAAGCGTTCAAACGCTTCAGCCGCTTGTAGTACAAACATTAAAACACCATCTAGTGTATCAAGCCCGTTTGCGGTCGCTTCCCGCAAAAGACGGGTCGGGGTCGGTCGATAAATAATATCACAAATCAAAGCCGTCGTCGCTGTCAATTCGATCGGCGTCTGATCAATCGCGGGCGCCATTCCGACAGAAGTCGTATTGATGATGACATCATACGGCATCAAATCCAGTGTGCTCGACCAAGGAACAGCAGATTGCCCGAATTCAGCAGCCACCTGTTCAGCCGTCTGATTCGTCCGGTTCATGACAGTAACATGACCGGGAAGCATTGGAATGATGCCGCGGGCCGCTCCGCCTGCTCCAATCACTAAACTGTTTTTCGCATTCGTTCGTGTCGCAAGGGCGCGGGCAAATCCGGTTCCGTCCGTATTGGCACCGACCAGTTCCTCCCCGTCCCAATAGACGGTATTGACGGCACCGGCGCGTACTGCTGCCGGCTCCAGACGATCAAGAAAAGGAATGATCGCCGACTTATGCGGAATCGTCACATTGATTCCATCAAACTGCCGTTTTCTTACCTTCTGAACGAACGCTTCCAATCCGTTCACTTCGACATCTACCGTGGTATAACAACCGAAAAGCCCAGCCGCCTTCAGCCATGTTTCATGCAACATGGGTGAAAGCGAATGGGCAATCGGATGACCGATGACAGCAAATTGCATCAGACAAGCGCCTCACGTAATGAGACAGCAACACCTTTTGGTGCGTAGGCAGCAACTCGTCCGCCTTTTCCGTGAACTGCCACCCAACCGAGTCCACTGAAAACGATATCCGTTTTCATATTGTCGCGTAGACTGAACTCGTGTCGAACGAGCGGCGGAAGCATCTCAAGCGTCTTCTCATTCGGCGGTGATAACAATTCTCCGTTATGATTCGCATACAGATCGTCTGCTTTATCGAGCTTCGTCCGGTGTACTTTCAAGTCATTTGACATATAGATGACGAATGACCGTTTGTTGCCTTCCATGTAGTCAAGACGAGCCAGACCACCGAAGAACAATGTTTGTTGTGGATGAATTTGGAACACTTGCGGCTTGATTTCTTTTTTCGGCGTAATCAACTTCAAGTCTCTTGCATCCACGTAATGTGCCATTTGGTGATGATTGATGATTCCTGGTGTATCGTACAGATTACAGTTATCGTCCAACGGAATATCAATTAAATCAAGTGTCGTTCCCGGGAAGTGACTGACTGTGATGACCGCCTCTTCTTCTTCCCCGAATCGTTTAATGACTTGGTTAATCAATGTCGACTTACCGACGTTCGTACAGCCGACGACGTAAACGTCGCGTCCTTTGCGGTAATAATCGATTTTCTCTGCCAGTTCATCCACACCGTGTCCTTTTTTCGCACTGATCAGATGCACGTCGACCGGACGTAAGCCCAGCTCTTTTGATGTTTGGCGCATCCAGTTCATTAAGCGATTCGGATTAAGTGATTTTGGTAGCAAGTCGGCTTTGTTTCCGACGAGCAAAACATCATTTTTTCCGACGAAACGGTGTAATCCGGGTAACCAACTTCCATTAAAATCAAAGATATCAACAATTTTAACGACTAATGCATCTTTTTGACCGATTCCATCTAAGATTTTGACAAAATCATCGTCCGTTAATGCGACGTCTTGAATTTGGTTGTAATGCTTCAGTTTAAAACAACGTTGGCAAATGACCATTTCCCGGTCAAGTGCAGATTTAGGCGCATAACCAGGTGCTTTCGGATCCTCTGTTTGGATCGCGACACCACAGCCTGCGCAATTGATTTCTTCCATGTGTGTGTTGAGCCGCATCGGGACTTTCCCTTCTCTATTCAACGTAGCGCCCTGCACGCCACTCCAAGAGCGTAACTTCCGACCTTTTGCCGTACATGTTGCGACTGCTGCCTATCCTTTCATCTACCGGTATGACAGGGTCATTGCTGCTTATCTTGACGAAGGGTCTCAATCGGGTGTTTTAACACTGCCGGATCTTCTTTGACACGTTGCGTCAATTTGTAGATCCCTTTGCGTTTCATCCGACGGAAAATCAACCGTTCCATCAAGCGATTAAATTTTGTGACGACACCGTCTGTCTTGACGACGGGTTGAACGTGAATTACTTCGATACCTACTGAATTTGCGCCTAACACATCTGTAAACAATTGATCTCCAAGGAAGACAACTTCCTTCGCGTGATAACCAAATTCCGTCAACGCACGTTTGAAACCAATCGGTAAAGGTTTACGGGCCGGTGCAATATAATGTAAGCCAAGTGGATCCGCAAATTTCTTGACTCGATCGCCGTTATTATTCGAGACGATGATGACGTCAAATCCGTATTGGTTATTCACCATATCGAGCCATGACACCAATTCGTCTGGAGCATCGGCAATATTCCAAGCAACAAGTGTATTATCAAGATCCGTCAAAATTGCTTTGACACCGTTTCGTTTTAACATCTCTAAGTCGATATCATAAATCGACGCCACAAAATGTTTTGGATAAAGTCGTTTAAACAAGAATAAAACCTCCAGATAATGGTCTAGCTCTATAGTTAAGTTTAAGAAACAGTTATGTTCTTATCGTTCGATTATAGCACAATCCATTTGATAGAGCGACGACCAAAAGAAAACGAAAGAGTACATGTCTCTTCCGTTTCAAAAATTTTCTTCAATAATAGCGGATCCATAAATAAAGTTGCGAAATAATCAGCGTTACGATGGTGATCGGAGCCCCGTAAAGTAAGAATCTTCCGTAGGTGAACTTCTCCCCTTGCCGCGTAGCTAATCCCGCGACAATCACATTGGCTGACGCGCCAATCAATGTTCCGTTCCCTCCAAGACATGCTCCGAGCGACAAGGACCACCATAAGACGTCGACTTGTTGACTGTCGGGTGACAATCCAATTCCTGTCGCCACATCATTGATCAATGGAATCATCGTCGCGACGAACGGAATATTATCAATCGTCGCACTGGCAATGCCGGATAACCAAAGAACAGCGGTTGCTGTCGTCTGGATGTCTCCCCCTGTCAACGTGATTGTTTTTTCTGCCAAGAAACGGATGACGCCCACTTCCTGAATTCCGCCGACTAAGATAAACAGTCCCGCGAAGAAAAAGATTGTCGTCCACTCTACCCGGGCGAATACTTCCTCCAATTGGTGGTTGTTTTCAATCGTCAGCAGCATTAAGATAGTCGCTCCTAGGATTGCGATGGCAGGTGCTTCCAAATGAAGACCGATTCGACTCAGTAACGGATGAATGACGAACAATACAATCGTACTTACCAGGACGATACTGCTGCGCGTGACTAATTTACGGCTGACGATGTAGCTGTTTTCGTCAATCTCCATCAATTTTTGTTGGTCTTCCGGTTCCACGTGTAAGTGTTTGCGGAAAATCATATACAAAATACCGATTGTCACGATTGTAATCAGCACAATCACAGGTGCGAGGTTCAATAAGAAGGCATTGAACGTCAAATGCGGATTAGCGGCTCCAATCATGATGTTCGGAGGGTCACCGATCAATGTGGCCGTTCCACCGATGTTGGCAAACAGGACTTCCGCCAGTAAAAATGGAAACGGCTTGATTTTTAAGACCTTCGTAATCGAAAACGTAATTGGAACAATCAACAGGACCGTCGTGACATTGTCTAAAAAGGCAGATCCGAGTGCCGTCAATCCGGATAGTAAAATCAAGATTTTTACCGGATCTCCCTTTGTTTTTTTAGCCGCCCGAATGGCAATGTATTCAAACAATCCGGACTGATTGGCAATCGTCACTAAAATCATCATCCCGATCAATAAGACGATTGTTCCCCATTCAACGTATTCAAACAAGGCAGATTCCAACCGGACGATGCCGAATATCACCATTGCTAATGCACCTAACAGGGCGACAATTGCCCGACTAATTTTTTCACTGATGATAAATGCATAGGTCACTAAAAAAATGAATAAGGCCCCGTAAATTTGAAGCGACGAACCCGATGCTCCCGTAAACATTAAAACCTGCATGATAGCTTCCTCCTAAGCATGACGAAACGCTCCCTTCGTAACGGGAGCGTCTCCATTCATGAATTCCAATAACCGATGCGTTGCCCCATCAAAACCGGACCTTTGATGTCCGTTTCTAATGTGATGGCATCTTTCGGGCAAATCAAGACGACTGTTGAGCCGAATGAAAAATAGCCGAACTCATCGCCCCGTCTGACTTCTCGGTTTTGATTCGTTTGGACGATGGTGTTCACGTTCAAGGCACCGACCATGACATGTTCAAGTGCGTGTTCCCCATGTGTGATACGTGTGACCCGACGGTAATTCCGCGTCAAAGGTCGTTTCCCATAGGAAAGACCGAGATCGTTGACCGGTGCCGAATCACGGCCGAGCGTGTAACTGGTCCGGATTGTCCCATCAACCGGTACATGAACACGATGATAATTTTGCGGACTGAGGTAAAAAATCAATACCCGTCCTCCGATGTAGTGATCGGCTTCGTGATGCGAACCGAGCAACTCGGAAACTGAATACGTCTGTCCTTTGACGGTAAAACGACTTTCTTCCGTCAAATCCTCGACAACGGATAAAACGCCATCACACGGGCTGACGACAGCCTGTTCTGACCCGTCAATCGGACGAACCGTTTCTTTTAAGTTTCGAACGAACAATTCATGTAACGACTTATACGATTCAAGCGGCTGATTGGCCTCATGCATTTGTAAATCATACATCTTAACGAACGGTTGAATCAGCGGTCGACTGACCGGACTCATCGCAAAGCGACGCAGTTGTTTCGCGACGGTTGGATGACCGTTCAGTTCAAACAGTTGCGTAAAGAACCATTTTTTAATCATTTAAATCACCTGACGACTCTTCTTCAGAATTTTTAACGGCTTTACCTGCGAAAAATTCTTTATAGGCGTCTTCTGTCTGCTCACCGGATACCCGGCTGACTTCTTTCCCATCTTTGAAATGAACGACAGTTGGCGTCCCTTCGATGGCAAACGTATCCCAAGCCGACTGTTCAACTGCCAGATCAATTTGTTCAAATGGAATGTCCTGTTTCTCACCGAGTGGCACTAAATACGGTTTTACTTTCTCACAGTGTACGCATCCCGTCTGATAAAAATACGTGTAAAATTCATCGCCGGACTTCAGCTTATCCGCCACTTGACCGGCCGTTAAATTACCGTTTTTCGATGCAGAATCCTCTCGATCCGTAAACAGTAACATCGTCGCCCCGATTAAGACGATCAGCGCGATCACACCAGCTGTAATCCAGTTGGCTTTCGATTGCGGTTTTTTTGTTGGTTTTACACGGTTAGATTTCTTTGACACAGTATCCCTCCGTCATTTTGGCAACAGCCATTTTTTCTGAATCATTATAGCACGCCCTTCTGCAAGAATCGTATCGATTTGCAAAGCGTCATCAATCAGTAACAGATCAGCACGCTCGCCTTCCTGGATGAGTCCTCCGGAAATGCCATATGCTTCTGCGACGTTTGATGTAACAGTTTGGATCGCGTCCTTTAACTGCACGCCATGTTTCACCGCATCACGGACCGCATCCAAAATCGATGTCGGCTTTCCGGTCTCAAGACGAAGCAGTTTCCCGCTTTCATCAAAGGCGGGTAAGCTGGCCCCTGCGTCACTCGACATCGTAATCTGACGTAACGGGATACCGGCAGCAAGAGCACGCTGTAGTGCCTGACCTGCTGGTATCTCCCCTTCTTCAATGAACGTTTCCGTCGTACAGGTCGTAAAATCAATCCGTCCGCCTTGTTTCGCCCAACGTAAACCGGCGTCAAATATCCGTTCGCTGCGGTTGATATGGGTCGGTAAAAATTGTGTAATCGGAATATCGGTCGTTTCGACCACTTCGTTGAGCAGGTCAAGCGCATGTTTTCCGTCCCCGATATGAACATTCATCGTCCCCCGGACCCCCTTTAAAAGACCGGCAATCCGTGCTTGCGAAGCAAGTCGTGCCACCTCAGGAACAGTCGGATGTGTCGAACGATGGTCGTTGATGGCAATCTCACCAATCCCGATGACTTCGTTAATCAACAGGATATCTTCCGCAATTGACTGCGTAATCGAAACCGGAGGGACCGCGTAACTGCCTGACAAGAGGAAGGAACGGATACCTTGACTCATATAGCCGCGCATGTGCGCAAGCAGATCGATTCCAGTCCGCGTCCATCCATCTGTTCCCAGTAATCCAACGACAGTCGTGACGCCGGCTTCCAGAAAATCAGTTGCCAAAAGTGGCAGCGTCCGTGTCGAAAAACCACCTTCCCCGCCTCCGCCGATCGGATGAACATGTCCATCGAGTAATCCTGGGACCAATTGTTTGCCTGATCCGTCAATCGTCTGCGTAATCAGCCGTTCGTCCATTGTATAGGAACCGATTGCGAGAATCTTTCCCCCACCAACCCATACATCCGTTACTCCCCCGGCTAGGGTCACATTTTTAAGTACAATCATCACTTGCCTCCTAAACTTTGAACTACTCGTCACTAAAGTCACGAGTGTTCTCAGCTAAATCATAAAAAGCGAGCCTATCGTCCGAATGACGATATCTCGCTTTTACCTTATTCTGCCTTTGTCCCTTGACCAAGACCAAGATCTTCGTTGACTGCATCAAGTGCGAAGACGACAAGTGAAGTCACGACTGACATAGCTGTCGCGAATCCGAAGTTATACGTGACTGCATCGACCGCTGATACGATGAACACAGCTGTGTTCACGAGTAAGAACGACCAGAAGAATGTAACGAGAAAACGCATTCTTCCCCCTCCATTTCTTAACTTACTTTTTAATGTCCTACGTTTCGTAGTATATCATTTTTTAGGACCATAGACAGCTTTTCTCCGATTTTTTTAAACGCTTTCCTGAATTCAAAAAGCAGGCAATTTCAGATATTTTTCAGCCGATTATGCTACAGTAAGCGTAATGAATCCAGAGTGGAGTGAGTATCCTATGCAACGTCATCTGATTGCCGTCGATTTGGACGGGACATTATTACGCGACGACAAAACCATCAGTCAGGCCAACTTACATGCGTTAAGAACTGCACGCGACAACGGTCATGAAATCGTCATCGCGACAGGGCGTCCTTTCCGGCACGCCAAACGCTATTACGACGAACTCGGATTGACGACACCGATCGTCAATTTTAACGGCGGACTTGTTCACCATCCGCAAGACCGTCATTTTGAAGTCAGCCATCATCCGATTCCGCTGAAAACTTTTCAGCACATCTTGGAATCGGTAGCGGACTCGAAAACACAAAATATCGTCTGCGAAGTGACGGATCATGTTTACTTCCAAAACGATCCGACCGGTATTTATGAATTCTACACGGATCATGCCTTATCCGTGACGACAGGTGATTTACGGAAGGTCTTGCAACATGAACCGACATCCCTGCTGATTCATGCGAAAGGCGAACATGTCCAGGAAATCCGGTCCGAACTTTCGAGCATTCATGCCGAAACGGTCTTAAACCGCCAGTGGGTCAAACCGGAATATATGGTCGAGGTCATGCGAAAAGGTACGAGTAAAGCCATAGGTTTACAACAAGTCTCGCGTCATCTCGGGATTGAACAAAAACAGATCATTGCTTTTGGTGATGAAGAAAATGACTTGGAAATGCTCGAGTATGTCGGGCATGGCGTCGCGATGGGCAATGCCATCGGCGCGTTAAAACTGGTTGCTAACGGCACAACGAAGTCGAACCAGGAAGACGGGATTGCCTACTACCTGAAACATGTCCTCGGTCTGATTTGATGTCATTAAACAAAGCCGGCTTCTCTGTCCATCAGACAGAAAAGCCGGCTTTGTTGTTGTGCCCCCCTAATTTTCAATCATCCTTTGCGGAAGTATCCGACTACAGAATCTGTCGCAACGACGTTGATGAACACCGTTTCGTCTGCATCGCGGCAAATGCGCTCGATATCGCGCAACTCGTGCCGTTCGATGACCATCATCAGCGTCGACTTCTCAGCCCGTGAATACGTACCGATTGCCGGCATCTGGGTGATGCCTCGAATGATGTGTTGGTGAAGTGCCGTCGTAATATCGTCGGCATGATTCGTAATGATGAAAATCGTCAACCGTTGATTGCTTGTATGGATTTCATCGACGACTTTTGAAGTGACATAAATGAAGACAATCGTGTACAGTGCCGTTGACCAACCAAACAACGCTCCAGCGAGGATTGCAATCAGGAAGTTCAACACAAACAGGTATAATCCGACGCTACGGTCAGAGAAACGCGCGAAAATCAACGCAACGATATCAAAACCACCCGTCGATGCCCCGAATTTAATCGTAATCCCCGTTCCGATCGCCAGCAAGACACCACCGAACACGGCATTGAGTGTCTGATCACCCGGAATGACAGCATACTGAGGAATAAGTCCGATAAAAATCGTTGTCGCCAAAACGGAAATCAATGTAATGATGGTAAAACTGCGTCCGAGCATAATCCATGCCAAAACAATCAAGGGCAAGTTCAAGACTAAAAACCAGACGTTTTCCCCAAAAGCAAACGCCGTTCCTTGCAAGACCTGCGTTAAAATTTGGGCCAGTCCTGTAAATCCTGTCGAGTAAACACCACTTGGAATCAAGAACCAGTTCATCGCTACTGCGATGACGAACCCGCCAATCGAGGCGACAATCACTTTTAACATACTTTCCTTTACAACCGCTGTCACACCTTGTTCTCCTCTCATTCGTAAACTATCTTGGAACACTTTAGCACATAACAATTGTGTCCGGATAGTCAAGATGAAGAAAGAATTATATTTCTTTTTTTGATAACGCTCTCATTTTCAGAAGTTGAACACTTTCTTCTTCAAATGAAAAAAGGCGGCAGATATGAAATCTGCCACCCTGATTCATATAAAACTTACGGTTTTGTCTTTTCTCGATTTTATCAGACGGTCATGGAAGCCGGGATTGTAACCGCACCTTCTGCCGGGACTTCAACTGTTTCGCCATGAAGCTGTAACGTGAATGCTCCACCCACATTTTGTTCGATACACACTTCTGTCTGTTTGACCTGAACCAAGATATGATGTCCGCGCCATTGCATCCGGAACGAATAACTGGTCCAGCCCTTCGGCAACATCGGTTTGAAGGACAGCGTTCCCTGCTCGACACGAAGTCCGGCAAACCCGTGAACGATCGACATCCACGATCCGACCATCGATGTGATATGGAGACCATCTTCTGTATCATTGTTATAATTATCAAGGTCAAGCCGTGCGGAACGCTGATAAAGTTCCATGGCTTTTTCTTCATAACCGACTTCTGCCGCGATGATGGAATAGATACACGGTGAAAGGGATGACTCATGAACCGTCCGCGGTTCATAAAAATCAAAGTTTTTCTTCTTCTCTTCGATTGAGAAACGATCTGTCAGGAAATAGAGTCCTTGCAGGACATCGGCCTGTTTGATGAAGACAGAACGCAAGACACGGTCCCATGACCAATTTTGATTTAAAGGAAGATGTTTTGGATCAAGATCCGCGACCATAATCTGTTCTTTATCCATAAAACCGTCTTGCTGCATGAAAACATCCGGAACGGAATCGTCTTTCGGATAATACATTTTCTGATCAATATCGGCCCAGTGAGCTAATTCTTCATCCGTAATAGCCAATTGATGAATCAATTCTTCCAGACGTGCCGGTTCCTCTTGCTCAAGATGACGGTAGACCGTCTGAGCGTACTCAAGACACCAAGCAGCCATCAAGTTCGTATACCAGTTGTTATTGACGTTATTTTCGTACTCATTCGGTCCTGTGACACCAAGAATCATATAGACATCTTTATGCGGGACATAATTGACGCGACTCGCCCAATAACGTGCGATTTCAACAAGTACTTCAAATCCGTATTGCCCGAGGTAGGACGTATCTCCTGTGTAGTTCGTATAGTTATAGATTGCATGGGCAATCGCACCATTCCGGTGGATTTCTTCATGCGTGATTTCCCACTCATTGTGGCACTCTTCCCCGTTCATTGTCACCATCGGGTATAACGCACCCTTCATGCCAACATTCTTATCCGCATTTTCTTTCGCTTGCGGCAATTGGTTATGACGATACTTCAATAAGTTCCAAGCCACGTCAGGCTTCGATGTCGCAAGATAGAAGTTCAGGCAGTATGCTTCTGTGTCCCAATAGGTCGCGCCACCGTATTTTTCCCCGGTAAATCCTTTTGGTCCAATGTTCAGGCGGGAATCTTCGCCTGTATATGTTTGGAACATATGGAAGATGTTAAAACGAATCCCCTGTTGCGCTTCAACATCGCCTTCGATCTTCACATCCGCTTCTTCCCAGTGCTTCAACCAGGCCGCTTCATGCGCTGCAAGCACTCCATCAAATCCGGTATCAAACGCGTCGTTGACACGTTTCATCGCCTGCGCCAATAAGTCTTCAATTTCATAATCACGATTCGTCACGAGTGCTACTAATTTTTCAGTTGTCACCGCTTCGCCTGCCGGTACCTGTTTCGTGAAACGATTCGCGACATACTGTAATGTACTTTCAAGCACTTCACATCTCGCACCCTCGACATCGGTAATCATGGCCGCTGTGACGTGCCAATCCAGTTTCTTCGTTTTAGAAGTAACATAGGCAAATCGTTCTTCCGCTCCGTGCTCTACAGGAAGCCAGAATTTCTCATCATAGTTGGAGTCTTCGTTTTCGACGTCAGCGTCCAGGTATGATTCGATGACCACTTCCGCATCAAAGTTGACGGGTGTGACTGTATATCGAAGTGCAGCCAGTTCTTTATCGACGATCGAGAAGAAACGTTTTGATTCAATTTTTGTTTCCTCCACACCATTTCTGATCAGCATCGTCCGTGTCAGAACTCCATGCTGCATATCGAGTTCCCGTTTGAAGTCGACAACTTCCCACTCGTTCAGATCGACATTTTTTCCATTGATCGAAACACGAAGTCCCATGATGTTCACCGCATTCAAAACTTTTGCGAAATATTCCGGATACCCGTTTTTCCACCAGCCGACCCGTGTTTTATCTGGGTAGTAGACACCGGCGACGTACATCCCTTGATGCGTGTCTCCCGAGTAATCTTCTTCAAAGTTTCCGCGCATTCCCATATGGCCGTTCCCAATCGCCGTCATCGATTCAGCAAGGCGGTTATCCTCCGGATGAAAACCCTGCTCCGTAATTTTCCACTCATTAATATCAAACAATCGTTTCATTATAAGTCGCTCCTTTATTATTAATCACATAGATGCTCAAGCACCTTTTTTGTAAGCGTTTTTATTTTCTCTACATTCTTTATTCTACACATAATCATCGTTAATGCAATCGTTTGCACGAAAATAAAAATCTTTTTCGATTCGCACGGTCATTTCGTGTTCCTGATTGGTTTACGGTTCTTTTTTCTTCAAAAGAAAACACCACTTTTCCTGAACGGAAAAGTGGTGTTTCAGGATGGTATTCAATTATTTTACCGTGCCGCCACAAGATTGACGCACAACTAAATAATGAGGAACAATGACACGTTTGCCATAGGGTGTCGCCTCTTCGTTCATTTGTTCAATCAGACAGTTCGTTGCTTCAAATCCTAAACCGAAGATGTTGATTTCAACCGACGTTAACGGCGGACTGGAAAACTCCGCGATGAATAAATTGTTGAAACTGACGACGGCCATTTGATCAGGCACACTGATTTCCATCTCATTCAGCGTACTCATGACACCAAGCGCCATCATGTCATCACTGACGACGACAGCCGTCGGTGGGTGTTCCAGCGACATCAACCGTTTGACGGCGTCCGCTCCTCCGGTCGTCATGAATGGTGCACTGACGATATAAGATTCATGGATAGGTAGTCCCTCTTCCATTAAAGCTGTCTTATACCCACCGACCCGTTCTTGCGTGACCGCTAAATCCTGCGATCCTCCGACAAACGCGATGCATTCGTGTCCGAGTTGATGTAAATACTTCGTGACTTCTCGTCCTGCAAGATAGTTGTCCGTATCAACGTACGTGACATGTGAGGAATCACTAAATGGTTTCCCGACAACGACGAACGGAAACTTCGAATCTTGTAAAAATTGAACGACCTTGTCATCTGTTCGGGAATACAAGACAATGACGCCATCCACTCGACGACCCTGAACCATCGAGACAACGCCTTCGTAAACTTCTTCTTCCGAAACCCCCGTCGTCATATATAAGGAATAACCGTTTTGATGTGCTTTCGTACTAATGCCGCGAATAACTTCCGAGAAAAATGGATTTTGCAGTGTTTTCGTTGCCGCACTCGGCATGACAAGACCGATCGCTTGAGTCGTTCGATTGGCAAGACTCCGGGCATGGACGTTCGGATAGTAGCCTAACTCTTCCATTGCCTGGCGGACACGTTCTTTTGTTTTTTGACTGATGCGCGGACTGTTGGCAATTACACGCGAGACCGTTGATGGTGCAACGTTCGCTTCTCTTGCGACATCCTTGATTGTTACTTGCATCCCTTTCACCTCATCATTTCCCTACAAATGTATTTTAGTGTGTTTCCTTTGTCCGATTGATCCGTCGTCGATGGACGAATAAAATGATTAAGGCAAGGATTGGAGCGATTGATCCAATCGCAACGAGCGAGACCCAGTTGACCTGTGAACGTTCCACGACATAGCCGTTCGCGCTGCCTGCATCGAGCGTCACTTCATAGGCATCTCCGTCTTGACGTACCACGTCAGAGAACAATAATCCCCGAAGGCGTTGATCGTCACCGATTTCTGCTGCTTTCACACGCAACGTCGTTTTCTTTTCCCCTAAATTGATGGCATATAAGACAGACTGATCTTTAGTTTTTCGTTCGAAGACGGCCATATGATCGGTTTTAGCCACCAGCCGTTGTTTCCCTGTTTCGAAAGCCGGATAGTTATTACGCATCTTATTTAACGTCTGTACATATTCCTGCATCTTATCGTTTTTATCGAATTCCATCATCATTCGATTTCCCGGATCTTCTCCACCAGGCATCGCGATCTCTGTCCCTTGATAGACGATCGGCATACCGGGTGCTGCATACAAGGCGAACAACGCTATACGCAGTTGCCGTTCCTCATCAGCGGCTCCGCCAATCTTGGCTTCCGTAATGAAGCGTTTTAAATCATGATTATCAATAAAGTTCGCTAATGACATCGCTTTCGGATTAAACGTAGTATCTCGATTATAAACTGAATCGAGTTCTTCCGCTGAACCATTTTTGCGGGCGAACTGATCCTTGATCCCGTAGTAAAACGGGAAGTTCGTCACGGAATCAAATCCTAATTTAGAATAGGTCGCAATCTTACGCGGATCGCCGTCAAATACTTCTCCGAGTAAAAAGAGATCCGGATGTTCTTTTTTGACGGCCGGGATGAAGGTTTTCCAAAAATCCGATGGCACATGACGAACTGTATCGAGTCGGTAACCGTCGATTCCGGTCTCATCCACCCAGTAGTTCGCGACATTAATCAAGTACTTCACGACTTCTTTATTTTCTGTATTAAAGTCCGGTAAATCAAACAGCCAATTGTTCTCGACTTCCGCTTGATTGTTCCAGTTCATGATCGTCTGTTCTTCATGGAACCAGTCCGGTTTTTCTTTTACGAGCGGATGGTTCGGACCTAAATGGTTGACGACTAAATCGAGCACGACTTTAAGATCACGTTTATGTGCTTCTTTGACCAGTGCTTTAAATTCTTCTTTTGTTCCGAAGTGCGGATCGATTTCGTAATAATCGTCCGTCCAATACCCATGATAACCATTTGGTCGGTTCTTAAAGATTGGTGTCAGCCAAATCGATGTGAATCCTTCATCCTTGATGTAATCCAAACGTTTCGTGACACCTGCCAGGTCACCGCCCTGAAAAGCTTTCGGATCGTTTGGATCGGCCTCTAAATCATTGCTTTTGTCACCGTTCTCAAACCGGTCGACCATAATGAAATACATTCGTTCTTTTTCCCATCCTGCAGCTTCGCTTGTCTGTGGAAATATTCCGATAGACAAGAGAAGCGGCAAGAGGAGAAGCATCACGCCTCGTCTCATGCCGCTGATTCCCCCTTGATTGATTAACCTTTCGTTCCACCTGCCGTCAATCCAGACACGAAGAAACGCTGGAAAGCGAAGAACAGAAGAACGATTGGTACTGCTGATAATACAGCACCTGCCGCAAACAATGTGAAGTTGTTGTCGAATTGCTCTGAAACCATGTTGTACAGTCCAACAGCTAACGTTTGTTTTTCCGGCGAACGGAGAACAAGTGACGCCAGGATGAAATCGTTGAACGGTGCCATGAAGTTGAACAACGCAATAACAGCAACCATTGGTTTTGCAAGTGGAAGAATGATTTGCCAGAAAATCCGTAGATGTCCTGCTCCATCCATCCGCGCTGCTTCATCCAGTTCTTTTGGTATTGTATCAAAATATCCTTTTGCAAGATACGTGTTCATTGGAATCGCTCCCCCTGCATACAGAAGAATCAATGCCAAGTGCGTATCAAACAATTGCAACATGTTCAACAGGACGTAAATCGCGATAATGGCAACGAATTGCGGCACCATCTGCAGCACGAGGAACAAAATCAGTGAATTTTTACGGCCGACGAACCGGTACCGTGAAAAAATGTAACCCGTCAACGTAATCAAGGCCACTGAGACAACCATCGTAATGACAGCGATTTTGATGGTGTTCAAATACCACATCCCGTAATCCGTTTGTGTCGCATCAAATAAATCAAAGTAATGGATTAATGTCGGATTGCTTGGGAAGATGTCCGAGGTGATGCTTTTCCCCGGGTTGAGCGATGTGCCGACAACCCATAAGAGTGGATACACGATAATTATTGAGGCGATCGTCAAAATGAGGTATGACAACGCCATGTTGATTCGGTTTTGTTTTCTCATTAGATCATATCCTCATCTTTGAATGATTTTGAACGTTTAAACTGAATGACGGCAATCGTCATGATGAAGAACGACAGCACAAGTGTAATCGCTGCGGCAAATCCGTATTGCGGATTCGAACCAAGCGAGAGTTTGTAAATCCAGGAGATCAGGATATCCGTTCCGCCGGCCGATTGACCCGGAACAGCCGGTCCCCCGTTGTTAAAGAGATAGATGATATTGAAGTTGTTGAAGTTAAACGTATATTGCGTGATCAAGATTGGTGCTGTTGCAAACAGGATCATCGGTAGTGTGATCAGGCGGAATTTTTCACCTGAAGTCGCACCGTCAATCGTTGCTGCTTCATACAAATCTTCTGGAATCGACTGCAGAATCCCTGTCGTCAATGTCATGATGTACGGGAAACCGAGCCACCACTGAATTCCGATCAAAGCAAGCTTGGTATATGTCGGATCCGTCATCCACTCGACACCGCTGTCAAGGCCGATGGCAGGAAGCAATGTCGTATTAAAGACACCAAACGTCTCATTGAACATCGAACGGAAAATCAAAATCGTGATGAATGCCGGTACAGCCCATGACAGGATTAAAATCGAACGGAAGAAACGTTTTCCTTTTAATCCTTTTTGATTTAACAAGACCGCAAGACCAATTCCAATCGCAATGACACCGGTTGTCGAAGCAACTGTCCAGACGAGCGTCCATCCCAAGACACTGACGAACGTGTCACGGAAGATATCGACCGTAAAGATGTTCAGGAAGTTTTGAATCCCGATCCAGTCGACAAGCTTTGCAGGCGGTGAGTTGTTGAACTTATAGTTCGTAAAGGCAATCAAAAATGTGAAAATCAACGGTAAGACGACCGTGAAGACGAGGAGAACCAACGATGGAATCAGCATCGCGTACGGGAATCCATTGTCCCGGAAGTTCCGCAGCTGCATTTTCAAAGAAGGTACTTCTAATTCCAAATCACGAAGTTTACCGATTCGATACGCATCGATAAAGTTCCAGACGTAAATGGCGATACCAAACACAAGCAGAATCAATGCAATGATTCCCTCGACCATCAAGAAGATCGAGTGATCCCCCCTTACGCCTGGTACCTCACCGAGTGTAATCAATCCCCAGATCGCTCCACGATCTCCGGGACCGTTCCCGGCACCTTTAAAAAACAGCTCGAAATTTACTAAAAAATATGACAGAACGACGATAAAGAATGTCGCACCTTTTAAAAATTGTTTATTGTACAGTTGCCCCATCCCTGGAACGATCGATATCGCTGCTGCAATCGTCCGGTGATTCGTTTTTGGCTTTGGTGTTTTCGTCGGTTGTGGTGTCGCAATGGCCGCCATCGTCTGTTCTCCTTTCCAAAGGTCATGTCTGACCTCAGGCTTCTCTTCCAACCATAAAGATAAGGGGGAATCCAAGATCCCCCTTTCTTTAATTCTGTGTCAGTGATTCAGTTGATTATTGATTGTTTGCTTCGATTTGTTGCTTGATTTGTTTTACAGCGTCATCAGCTGATTTTTGTGCGTCTTGTTTGTTTGTAGCAACGAGTTGAAGTGCTGCTGCCATCGGCTCCCAAACTTGACCCATCTCAGCGATGTTCGGCATTGGTACACCGTCTTTAGACTGTGCGAAGACAGCTGCTGCCACTTCGTTATCTTTGATTGTTGCATCTTCTTGAAGTGAAGTGACCGGTGGGATTTCATTGTATTTCTCAAACATCGCTTTCGCGTTTTCTTCGCCAGTCAGTGACGCAAGGAACTTTTCTGCCCATTCTTGATTTTCAGAGTAAGCTGAAACAGCATACGTCTTAACACCTACGAATGTTTTGATTGCTTCCCCGTTTGGAAGTTTCGGAAGTGCTGAAGCACCTAAGTTGATGCCTTTTTCTTTATAACTTGCGACTGCCCATGGTCCGTTCATGACTGCGACTGCTTTCTTGTCGCCGAACAATTGGTCCATTGCTTGACCACCGCCACCGCCGATTAAACCTTTCGGGAAGAGACCTTCTTTGTACCATTTACCGATGTAGTCCATTCCTTCAACTGCACCCTTGTTGTTAAGACCGATGTCAGCAGGATCAAGTTTTCCACCGTTTTCTTTGAAGACATATCCGCCGTATCCACCGATTGGACCGTGTGCGAAGTAGAAGTTATCCCAAAGTGCGAGGAAACCGTATTTACCGTCTTTTTTCTGTTCTGTTGAGATTTTGTATAAGTCGTCCATTGAAGCAGGTGCTTCTTTTAACTCATCTTTGTTGAAAAGAAGGATTGGTGTTTCGACTGCTTTAGGATATCCGTAAACTTTACCGTCAAATGTAACAGCTGATTTCGCTGTATCGATGAAAGGTTCGAGTGCTTTTTCACCGTCTTTGAGTTCAGCAATCAACCCTTGGTCAACGACTGTTCCGATTTGGTCATGTGGAAGAAGAATGATGTCCGGACCTTTTCCTGCAGGACCATCAAGAGCGACTTTCTTTTGTTGATCCGTCATTTTAACTTCTTTGACTTCAACTTTGACGCCTTCTTTTTCTTCAAATGCTTTAGCAGCGGCTTTCGTTGTTTCCGCTTTTTCTGTATCTTCCCAAATCACGATTTTCGTTGGTTTTTTACCGCCTTCTGAACTTGTATCAGAAGAACCTGAATCCGTTCCGCCGCCACATGCTGCAAGAGCACCGATTGCCATGACAGATACTGAAAGACCTGCTACTAATTTTTTGATTTCCATGTTCGAAAATTCCTCCCCAAGTTAACGTACGAATGATAAGTTCTGATGCACAACGTTTGCATAAAGGCACAACCATTTTCTCATGATAACAACCGAGTGGTTGTAAGCGTTTTATGAAAACGTTTGCATCACCTTTACATTTTTATTATACAATCTAAAATCCTTTTGACAAGTCCTTTTCTTTAAATATTTCCTTACATTCAAAAAAGATTTTCGAAAAGTATTCTTAAAAATCAATTGGATGCATTAGTTAAATCATTTTAAAAAGAAAACGTTTACATTAAATCGATTTGCACAACTACGTGCAATCGATTGCGCTAAAATAAAAGAATTCCCTATCACCTCTTGTTTTTTCTGGAATTCCAATTGACTTTAAGAAAGCGCTTCACTATTCTTAGGTCGAAGACTATTATATTAGAATGCAAGCGATTGCACATAGGGAGTGACCAAAATGCTGAAAGAAGCTGTTTTCCACCGCGCGATGTCACCGTTCGTCTATAAGTATGATGACAAAACCATTCATGTCCGATTGCAGACAAAAAAAAATGATGTGGATCACGTCGATCTTATCTGGGGAGATCCATATGATTGGCATACCGAAAACCCGGACGATACCGATTGGAATTTTGATCCGTCCAAATCGAATTATTGGAATACATTCGAAACACCTATGAAACGGAGTGGTTCAGACGAATTGTTCGATTATTGGTTCATCGATGTCGTTCCTCCTTTTCGTCGTCTGCGCTACGGATTCCGACTCCATGACGGACATTCGAGCCAGGTGCTTACCGAGCGTGGTTGGTTTGATGAAAAACCGTTGGATGACACCGGGTACTATTTCTGTGTACCTTATTTGAACAAAGTCGATGTCTTCCATGCTCCGGATTGGGTCAAGGATACAGTATGGTATCAAATCTTCCCCGACCGCTTTGCCAATGGAGATTCGACGAATGATCCGGCCGGTACTCTTCCTTGGAACAGTACTTCACCTACAACGACAAATCTGTTCGGTGGCGATTTCCAGGGTGTCATTGATAAAATCGATTACTTAGTTGATCTTGGAATCACCGGTATTTATTTTTGCCCGATTTTTGAAGCCAAGTCCAATCATAAATATGACACCATTGATTATTTAGAAATCGATCCTCAATTCGGAACAAAAGAAAAGTTCAAGGAAATGGTTGATTTGCTTCATGAAAACGGAATTCGTATCATGCTCGATGCCGTCTTTAACCATGCCGGTTTCCACCATAAAGCATTTGCTGATATTCGGGAACACGGTAGTAATTCTTCTTACCGCGATTGGTTCCACCTCCGTAACTTCCCGCTCGTAACCGAGCCGATGCCAAACTACGATACGTTTGCCTTTGTTCCTGAAATGCCGAAGTTCAATACGGAAAATCCGGAAGTAAAAGCATACTTACTCCATGTCGCCCGTTACTGGGTCGAAGAATTCGGAATCGACGGTTGGCGTCTCGATGTTGCGAACGAGGTCGACCATGCTTTCTGGCGTGATTTCCGTTCTGTCGTCAAAGAAGTGAACCCCGAGACGTATATTCTTGGTGAAATTTGGCATGATTCACAGGAATGGTTGCTCGGCGATCAGTTCGATGCCGTCATGAACTATCCGTTCACGAATGCAGCGCTCAATTTCTTTGCACTCGACAAAACATCCGCTTCTGCCTATGCGAATGATATGTCGCATGTCTTATTCTCGAATACGATTAACGTTAACGAAGTGACGTTTAACTTGATTGGCTCACATGATACGCCACGTGCCTTGACGCGTGCCGGAAACGATAAAAATAAGATGCGGCTGCTGTTGTTATCAATGCTGACCTTTTCCGGAAGCCCGGTCATCTATTATGGCGATGAAATCGGACTAGACGGTGATCAGGATCCGGGTTGCCGAAAATGTATGCCGTGGCATCCGGAAGAGCAGGATTTAAATCTACTGATGTATACGAAACATTTACTTCAATTGCGAAAGCAGCATAAGACACTTGCCAATCACGGTCATATCTCATTCGTCCATGCCGACGACGAAACCAATACCATTGTCATGCGCCGGATGAGTCAAGACGGGACGTATTACGTCTACTTCAATAACTCCAATCATCAAGCTACAATCCCCGCTCCTCAGTCTGGTCAAGGAATGGATCTCTTTTCAAACACACCACTTCCTTCATTAGAGATGACGCTCGCTCCGTATACCGGAACAATCATTCAAGTAATTTGATTTTCAGACAGCCTTTTTGCTCAAAAGCAAAAAGACTGTCTTTTTTCATTTCTGTGACAGGCCCCTTAAGGCTTTTAAATTAGGGTAAAGAGAAAAGAAAGGAGGGAATACTCTCTCATGGAATTATTTCTGTATGCGGGATTGATTCTGATTGGCTTGTTCGTCGTCAGTTATCTCAGTGAAAAGTTTCATCTCCCGAGCATTCTTGCCTTTATTCTAATTGGAATCATACTTGGTCTTTATTATGATTTACCGGAAGAATTAAAGCTCGGTGGAGAAGCCGGCATCATCGTCTTGTTTTTCCTGCTGGGTCTAAAGTTTTCTGTCGCTGATTTGTTAATCCAGTTTCGCAACATCTGGAAAGCGGGACTGATTGATCTTCTGTTATCGTTTGGCGGTACCTTCCTTTTGACTTTGGCTTTCGGATTTTCGGTACCTGAGGCATTTTTAATTGGTTGTGTTCTTTATGCGACAAGTTCGTCGATTTCGGCCCGCCTGCTCGACCGCGAACCGGATAAACACAAAGACGTGAATCGGTTTGTCCTTTCGTTACTTATCTTTGAAGATTTGGCGGCTCCTCTCTTATTGACAAGTGCCCCGTTTGTTCTCGGAACACAGGAGTTCACTTTCGTAAAAGTCGGAACGATTTTTCTTGGCTTTATTTTCTTATTCAGTGCCCTGATTTTTTTAACGGTCTTCATCCGCCAAAAATCGAGAGTTGTTGACTCCCTTTACCGGCACCCTGACGCCGGAATCGGTATCATCGGATTAATTTTGACGTTCTCAGGAATCGGTATCATGTTTGGTTTGTCCGAAGTGCTGGGTGCATTCATCGTCGGGATTTTATTGACGGAAATTAAAGAGACACGTTATTTAAAAAGATTGGTCACACCATTTCAAGATTTGCTTTTACCGTTATTCTTCATTTCGTTCGGGATGTCATTTGAAATGACGGAAGGACTTCCATTAGACTGGTTTTTCGTTGCCCTGGTTGTCTGGGGACTTTTGTCGAAGTTCCTTGTCGGCTTTCTCGGTGGACGAGCTTTTGGACTTTCCAACTATCATGCGATTGAATCCGGATTTTGTTTAGGACCACGTGGAGAATTCTCGATTCTCTTCATCACGCTTGCCAGCGGAGCTTTTGTCACGTTGACCGGATTGTATATTTTCGTTTCCGCCTTTCTTGGAATCATGCTATTTCGAATCTCAACTGGCCTAACGAATCGGACTCATGCGACCGCTCAAAAGATCAAACAAAAAATCAAGTGAATCACAATAGGACCTTCCGGCAGATTGCCGGAAGGTCCTATTGATCGTTCACACTGTCATCAGCGACCGCTGAAAACGGGTGCTTTTTTCTCTAAAAAAGCCTGAACCGCTTGCTGGTGATCTTCTGTCTTTCCGGCACGGGATTGATAAATAATCTCCTGAGCCAGCATATCCTCGAGTGTTGATTCGGAGCTCGCTGTTTGCAACTGTTTGATATACCCGATGACTTTCGTCGGGCGATTGGCAAGAAGCTCGGCAAATGATGCCACTTCCTGTTCAAACCGTTCAGCGTCAATATTTTTTGTCACCAAATGATAGTCGTATGCTTGTTGTGCCGTAATCGTTTCACCTAACAGAGCCAGTTCCAACGCTTTGGCCGATCCAATCAGCCGGGGTAAGAAATACGGAGCACCGGCATCCGGAACCAATCCGATATTGATGAAGCCAAGCGATAATTTTGCATCCTCCCGTACGATTCGGAAATCACATGCTAATGTCAGCGATAACCCTGCTCCCGCAGCGACACCATTAATAGCTGCAATGGTTGGTTTCTTCGTCGTCGCAAGCGCTCGAATGACCGGGTGATAGTATTGTTTTAAGTATTCGCCATGATCCATGCCAGGTTGAACGGTTTTTAAATCTTGTCCTGCACAAAATCCACGTCCGGACCCTGTCAAAATAATGACCCGAACGCTATCATCCTGATTTGCCTCTTCGATGGACTCCGCTAGCTCTGTTAAAAGTGTTGCTGTAAGTGCATTTAATCGTTCCGGACGTGATAACGTGATAGTCGCAATCTGCTCTTCGACGGTATAACTGACTTCAGTTTTCATTCCATTCCCCTCCATTTCAAAAATGAACATCCATTCATTATGATGTATTCGTGATGTTTTATGAAAATCCTTTTAAATACCTTCTTTTTTTATGAAAGCTCCACTTTTGCTCTTTCATTATGAAAATTGAAGGCGTATAGTTTCCAAAAGATACAGAAAGACAATACGTTTTAAGGACTTAAAGGGGAATTAAATTTATGAAAACAGTTAAACAACAATCATTATTCCAAATTACATGGCCGCTATTCATTGAAATCGCGCTTCATATGAGCCTCGGAATCATCGCTACATTGATTCTTAGTTACTATTCAGACAGTGCAGCAGCAGCTGTCGGTGTTTCCAATCAGGTGCTTAACATTTTCATCATCCTGTTTAACATCACATCCGTTGGAGCAACAATTATCATCGGTCAATATTTAGGTGCAAAACGGATCCAAGATGCCCGCCAGACCGCACGATCTGCTTTTTCGATTAACCTATACATCGGTTTGATCATTTCCGTACTTGTCGCCTTGTTCGGAAAACAATTGCTCGGATTCTTCTCTTTAGAAGGAGAAACATTAGTATATGGCGAAACGTTCTTAAAGATTGTTGGTCTCTTTTTATTCTTGGAAGCCATCTCTCTTACACTCGGTGCCATCTTACGCAGTCACGGTTTCACAAAAAATGCTATGTATGTCACGTTACTGATGAACTTCGTCAGTGCTTTCGGTAATGTCATCGCTGTCCTCGGATTATTTGGTATTCCAGTCCTTGGAGTCGCCGGAGTCGCCTGGTCCATCGTCATTGCCCGAACAGTGGCAGTCGTTTTACTCTTTTTCGTTGTTTACCGGAAACTGTCTTTACGCTTTAAATTAAAAGATTTGGTTCAAATCAATCGACGCGATATTAAAAGCATCATGAATATTGGAATTCCTTCTGCTGGAGAAGGTGTCTCATATCAATTTTCTCAATTAATCATTACCGGCTTCATTGCCACAATCGGGGAGTCTGCTCTATCGGCACGTGTTTATGTCTCGAATATCACGATGCTTTGTTTCTTGTTTACATTAGCTATCGCACAAGGAACACAATTGTTAGTCGCCCGCCAAGTTGGGGCGCAACAATTTGAAGCAGCGCATACACGTGCTGTAAAAACGCTGAAAATCGCTGTTTTTGCAAGCTTCGTCTCTGCCGTTGCCCTTGCATCAGTCGGCACATCTATTCTGTCGATGTTCACATCTAGCCCGGAAATCATCGCCATCGGTATTCCGTTATTATGGGCAAGTGTCATTCTTGAACCGGGACGTGCGATGAATATCGTTCTGATGGGAACATTGAAATCAGCCGGAGACGTTCGTTTCCCTGTCGCGATTGGTATTCTCTCAATGTGGGGAATTGCCGTCGTTCTTAGTTACACACTCGGCTTGCAATACGGACTTGGTTTACTCGGTATCTGGATCGCCTTTTCTGCAGACGAATGGTTCCGTGGCATCTTTGCCTTGAAACGTTGGAACAGTCGGAAATGGGCTCAATACGCTGTCGTCAAAGGAGACCAACATGACCACAACGAACGTCGCGAGACTTCTGAAGCAGTCTGACATCCCGTTTGATATGCTTTCCTATCCTGTCGATGAACAGGATTTATCCGCTCAAAATGTCGCTAGAAAGATTAATTACCCGCTTTCGTCTATTTTTAAAACATTAGTTTTAGAAACAGACTCCCATCAACATGTGTTTGCTGTCATTTCCGGCGAAGAAGAAGTCAGTTTAAAAGCCGTCGCCCGCACAGTGTCTGCTAAGAAAACACATTTGGTACCAATGAAAGACTTGAAGCAACTAACGGGGTACATCCGAGGGGGTGTCGCCCCGATTGGTGCGAAAAAACCTTTTCCGGTTCTTTTGTCGGATTCGGCTCTGAATCAAGAATTCATCATTATTTCGGCTGGGAAGCGTGGTCTGCAAATCAAACTCGCTCCTGATGATTTTCTGCGCTTCACGAATGGAATTGTCTTCATGAACCGCTGATATCTACCAGTTGTTTATGATATGATGGATAGTATCGAAGAAGTGGCAGGAGGAATCATTTTGTGGAAAGAACGTGTACGTAACTCTATTCCGAACCTCTTTACGTTCGGAAATTTATACTGTGGTTTTCTTGCCATCGTCATGGCGGCGCGGGGAGATTTTCAAAATGCGACCCTACTGATCGTCATCGCAATGATGCTCGACAGTTTGGATGGTCGGATTGCCCGGATGCTTGGTGTCGCGGGTGACTTCGGAAAAGAACTGGACTCGCTTGCTGATGTCGTGACCTTTGGTGTCGCTCCAGCCATGATGGCATATTACACTTATTTTTATGACTTTGGAGAAATCGGTTTGCTGATTGCGGCTTTGTTCCCTCTATTTGGTGCCTTTCGCTTAGCCCGTTTCAATCTTTCAGCTACCAATGTAGCTTCAGCTTATTTTTCCGGTGTCCCGATTACAGCGGCTGGAGGTATTTTAGCTGTCGTCACCCTGTTCAGTGGACGTATGAATGATTTAATGGTGCCGCTCGTCTTTACGGCTCTTGCTTTTTTGATGGTAAGTCGAGTCAAGATTCCGAGCTTCAAGGATATTCCGGTACCGAGACACACATTCGTCATCACATTTACACTGCTGTATGTAACTTATGTGATGATTGCCCGCAGCAACGAGTGGTCGACCTTCTGGTTCGTCGCAGTTCCGTTGTATATCGCTTTTTTATTATTTTCCTTCATCAAAAAGAAAAAACAAAAAAATCATCAAATCGATTAAGCAGACCGCTGCATACGGTCTGTTTTTTTAATACTATGAATTCCACCTCCATTCTGGCTCGGCGCCCTTTCCTACAGGTATACTAATATCAGAATAAATTAAGATGGAGGACACACTTATGATGGATCGATTTCAAAAAAAACTTTGGTTATTTTTCACGATTTGGTTTTTCATCGGACTGATTTTAGTCGGTTTCTCGTTACTGCCCCCTTGGCTTGAGTGGGCGAACGCCGTGTTTTTATTTGCATCCGGCTTATATGCTGCTCTTTATCTTTGGGATGCCCTGCCAAAAGGACGCTTCATCATTCCGGTGATTTTCTTCGGTTCAATTCTTATCGAATCCATCGGCGTCCATACGGGGTGGCCGTTCGGTACATACGCCTATGAAGCAGATTTTGGTGTGCAACTGCTCGGTGTACCCATTACGATCGGTGCCGCCTGGTTATCCGTCATGGGAGCAAGTCTTGCCTTCTCACGCCGGTTTCCATTTCGCTTCAATACTGTGATTCTGGTGCCGCTGTTTGCCGTTTGGTTGGATTTAGCGATCGATCCGGTAGCAGCTAACGTCAAATCGTATTGGATCTGGCAAAATGGTGGATTGTATTATGACATCCCAACCCAAAACTTTTTGGGCTGGTATGGAACGGCACTTTTCTTTGCGCTTCTGATTTCCCGGTTCGAACAGCAGGTTACCATTACGGCACTTGAACGAAACAACCAGTATCTGTTTTTAATGCTCCATACGCTGTTCGGTCTGACGGCAGGTGTCGCCGGTCTTTACGGTGTCACGTTGATCAGCCTTCTCGCAGGTGTCACGTATTGGCTTACACAAGGAGGTGTTCCTTTTGCAAAAAGCAAACAAAAACAAGTTGGCTGAATACGCTTTTCATCTATACGTCAAAGAACGTTTAATCAGAAAACAATTCCACCGGATTCTCTACCGGGCGGATGATTTACCGACCCCCGGCTTGATGCTCGCGACGCACGGATCGTGGTGGGACGGCATGATTTTGTTTCATCTCGATCAAACGGTTTTGCGTCACGACCCTTACGTCATGATTGATGAGCAGGGACTGGAACGTTTTCCTTTCTTTACTCGACTCGGCGGCTTTTCCATTGATCGGAGTTCGTTTGCGGAAATCAAACAAAGCCTGCAGTATGCAAAAAATCAACTCGCAAACGGTAGCAGTGTCTGGATGTTCCCTCAAGGAGAAGAGCGGCATCAGGAAGAACGGCCGCTTCAGCTCAGCAGCGGAGCAACACATCTGGCAAAATCAGCCCGCTCCATCTCCCTGTTTTCGTTTTACTATTCCTTCAGTCATGAACAACAGCCGGACGTCTATATCCGGACCCGGACGATCCAGCTGTCCGATTCACGAAGTTCGGAGCAGTTACGTTATCTAACGAATGCGATGACCCGACTGTATGATGACGTCCGGACTGACGCAATCGAAGAACGGATTGAATCATATCGTGTATTGACTACGAGAAAGGAGCCGCTCCCCGCTAAAACGGAACAGTGGTTACAGGCGATCCGTTCATGATGGGAGTACTGTTCGTCATTGCAACTTTTGTTTGTCTCTACACGTTCATCAATCTGTCCTTTTTACCGAAATTAAGTGAACCTGTTCTTCCGCCAAGTCTTGCAATCTGTATTCCACTTCGAAATGAAGAACGGAATGTCGAGAAACTGATTCGTTCGTTACGACAAGCGCTTCATCCGAATATGCATGTCTATTTATATGAAGACCGCTCGACTGATCAGACACGTGATTTGCTAGTCCGCCTTGTCGGCGGAGAGGACCAGTTCACAATCATCGATGGTCTTGATTTACCATCTGGCTGGGCTGGGAAAGTCCATGCTTGTCATCAACTCGCGAGTGCGACGGATGAAGAGTACCTGTTGTTCTTAGACGCTGATATTACTTTGGCAGCAGATACGATTCCCCGGCTCTATGCGACATTGCAAAAAGAACAGGCTGTGTTCCTGTCGGGCTTCCCGTCATTCCCCGTTCCGACCTTTCTCGGAAAGTGTCTGATTCCGATGCAGCACGTCTTGATTGCCCAACATCTGCCGATTGCCTTTCGGAAGGTCAAACATCCTGCCTTTGCAGCGGCAAACGGTATGGTCGTGCTCGTCGAAAGGCAAGCTTACGAACACGTCGGTGGACATCAAGCCATTCAAATGGCACTCGTCGACGATTTGGAGCTGTGTCGTGCTTTTAAACAAAATGGTTTTACTACGACACTCGTTCATGTGGCTCCCTATGTCAGCTGTGACATGTATGCGACTAACCGCGATGTCTGGCAAGGTTTCCTGAAAAACGTTTTCCGCGGTATGAACGATTCTTATGCAGTAGGCAGCTATTTCCTGTTGTTTTACCTTGTCCAAGCCGCCGCTTTACCACTCGTGTTCATATTCCCGTCGATTTGGACACTCGGAGCTTTTCTTTTGATCATGATTGCCCGTTACCGCATTGACCGGAAGGCAATGATTTTTCATGCCTGGCTTTGGCATCCACTTGCGGTCATTCTTTATGTCGTCCTGCTTGCGACGGCGATGATTCGAAGATTCAATAAAAGGGAAATCAGTTGGAAGGGTCGGACATATTCTTAAGGAGGCTTTATTGTTATGAAGCATATCGCAGTCATCGGAGCGGGGCTTGGCGGTTTGAGTGCCGCCATCTCACTGGCTTCAAAAGGGTTTAACGTTACTGTCATTGAACGCAACGAACACATCGGTGGAAAGATGATGCCGATTACGTCTGAGGGACACCGGTTTGACTTCGGTCCCAATACCATCACGATGCCTGAAATCTTTCAATCCGTCATTTTAGAGTCAGGAGCAGATCCGGATGACTACTTTACGTTTGAAAAATTGCCACGTCATACCGTCAATCACTTTCCGGATGGACGTTCGTTAACGTTCGCCAGTGGTCGTGAGGCGATGCGGACTGAAGTCGACCGCTTCACGAATGGTCAGCTTGTTAAAAATGACATTACGGGCTACCAGGACGAGGTTAGAGAACTGTACAACATCGCTAAACAACAATTTTTCATCAATATCGACTCTTATTTCAATTTTTCCTTATTACGCGACATGATCAAGGTTCACCCTTTAAAGACACTTCATGGACTGCACAAAAAATATTTTAAGGATCCCCAGCTGATTCAAGCACTTGACCGCTATGCGACCTACATTGGAAGCAGTCCGTTTCAAGCACCCGCTACATTCGGTTTGATTGCCCATCTCGAGTTAAATGACGGTGTGTATTTCACCCGTGGCGGAAATACGACCATCGCCGAAGGATTTGCCCGTCGTGCCCGTGAACTTGGTGTTACTTTCCGGTTAGGAGACGAAGTGACACAGATTGAAGTGACGAATCAGTTGGCAACAGAAATTGAACTCAATCACGTAGATTATCTGTCTGTTGATTTCATCGTTTTAAACGGGGACTTGCTGACACAGTATCCACGATTGATTTCAGAAACCGTCCGGCCTGACTTCAAAAATCCAACACCTTCACAAATGGAGCCGTCGATTTCTGCTTATGTCCGGTGTATCGGACTTGGACGCCGTATTGATGGACTCGCACATCACAATGTCTTTTTCTCTTCTGATTATGAAGCTGAGTTCGAGGCTTTGTTCAATCAAAATCGTTATGCAGAAGAACCGACCATTTACATCTCGAACTCTTCGGTCACTGCACCGGAAATGGGAGAAGCCGGCGATAATCTGTTTGTTCTTGTAAATGCTCCAGCTACTCATAAAGGGTCTGCCATTGATTTTGATACGTATGATAAAATTATCAATCAACGTCTGCAACAGTTCGGAATCGATATCACGTCTGATGTTTTATTCGAACAGCGGATCACTCCGCAAGACATTGAACAAAAATTTTCAGCATATCATGGTTCGCTGTATGGTCTTTCTTCAAACGGCACACGTGGCGCTTTCATGCGTCCAAGCAACCGTTCAAAGAATGTTCACAATTTGTTTTTTGCCGGCGGATCGACGCATCCCGGTGGCGGTAGTCCAATGGTAACGCTTTCAGGAAAACTGGCAAGCGAACGAATCGTGTCCGCTGTCGCCTCCACCCTGTGAACGTTATGTGAATTGCATATCAATTACTTGTACGGACAACTTAGATTTGATACGATTACTTCGAGTTCAAGAGGTAGTGATTGACCCCACATCCTCAATCAAGCGCATGGTGACTTCCCCGAGTCAAAAGCGTTTAGGAACTTAACATATCTGTTTTGTCTCAATCATTTGTTCAAGACCCACTTGTTCAATAGATACACCACCGTAAACTGTTTGGCATGACTTACGACGTTCCCCCTTAGATCGTCTCATCCCAATCAGTTTACAGATGGCTCAATCATTAACAGATCCATCCCCGTGGATCGCGACCTGTCTTGTTGGAACTATGTATCTGATTTTGTACAAACAGATTTCAGTTTAGACTCCCCGGTCTAAACTCCATAAAAAAAAAAGACCTTGGTCCCCGCCAAGGTCTTTTTTTTATGGGGTTTTCGTTAAATCGTAGCGAGTAACTTCATCTTTTGCCACCGGCTGACATAGGCACGTTTTGTGAACACATCATATTGATTATCCCGTGCCGCGTCCAGAATCCCCCGGTAAAGTAAGGACGCCACTTTCAGCGCACGGCGACTTTCTTTCGGGTAGCGATCAAACGAAGGCGTTGCTGCATCATATAAATGTTCGGCTCTTAACGCCAGTGCTTCCCACAATCCAGCAAAATCACCGGAAGGGGTTCCCGTCAGCAACGATTCCGTCGTCACACCATACTGATCCATCCAGTCTTTCGGTAAATAGACGCGTCCTCGTTTTGCATCCTCGCCTACATCGCGAAGAATGTTTGTTAATTGCATCGCGATTCCTAATTGAATGGCTGACTCCCGTAAATCATTTTGTTTGGGTGCAAGAATCGGCAACAACATCAAACCAACTGTACTCGCGACGTAATAACTGTACTTTTCCGTCTCTTCCAGTGATTGATATCGGTTTTTCTCGATATCCCACCGCATGCCTTCTGCCAGTTCTAAAAATGGCGTTTCATCCATCTCATATCTTTTAAAGACATCTGCGAGTGCAATCCATAATGGTTTATTAATCGATTGACCGGATCGAAATAAACGAAACTCTTCCAAAAATTCCGCTAAACTTTCTTTTGGAGTCGCTGATTCATCTACCGTATCATCAAGATGACGACAAAACGTATAGATGGCGTATACTGCCATTCGATCCTGTCTCGGCAATAAAGAGAAGGCTTTATAAAAGGTTTTTGATCCATCTTGAATCGTTTGTTCACATATTAGATATGCGTTCGTCACTGTATCCATTTTTCCACCTCATCTCTTGTTCCATTCGATTGACAAGTAATGTCGCTCCCATCATGACGATCGGAACGCCTCCACACGGATGGACAGATGCGCCTACTGCATACAACCGATCAATATCAGCATAAGGTTTGGCTTGTGTTTTCAAGGCGGCTGATTGACGAATCGTCGGTGCAATACCAAAACTTCCACCTTCATACAACCCAAAATCTTGTGCGTCTTGAGGTGTGCGTATTTTCATTTCTGTAACTTTACTTTGGAAACCAGGTAGATGCTGCTCGATTTTTTCTGAAATCTGATCAATAAACCCGTGCGCTTCATAGTTCTCTTGATTAAATCCGCGTGGTGATGGCACTAATGCATAGACGACACTTGTACCTGATTCCGTCAGCGAGTCATCAATCTTGCTTGGATTAAATAAATAGACAGCAGGATGTTCTGGCAACTCATTTTTTTTGAAGATGGACGTCATCAACGGTTTTAAATCACTTGGCATTAAAAAACGATGAACCGGTAAATCGACTTTCCCGTCAATTTTAAAGTACAACAGTAATGTTCCGCCGGATGGCACATACTTTTTCGGTTGCTTACCTTCTACCAGGTATTCCATCAATGGAAATTCACCGTTCAAGACAACGGTATCATACGTGTATTCTTGCCCTGCAGCGACAAGTCCCTTCGCCTGACCTTGTTGTATCAAAACACGGTCGACCGGTTGATTGAACTTGAACGTAACCCCTCGCTCGACTAATACTTCGTACATCCGCTCCGCTAAAGAGAAGTATCCGCCTTTAACGTACCAGACGCCCTCTTCTTGTTCCCGATAAGGAATCAGTCCATAAATCGAAGGTGTCGTATAAGGATTTCCTCCAATATAAAAAGTCGGAAAACTGTAAGCCATTCGCAAGTGTTTACTTTTAAAGAAACGTTTTAAATGATCATGTGCTGTTTCCATCGCATGCATCTTTACTAAAGGTGCTAACATATCCGGATGTAACAAATCACGTTTACGGAAATAGGTACGCTCTAAAAATTTCGATACGCTGACGTCATAATCCTTTGCTTTTTGTTGCATAAATTCTTGGAATCCGCGACCTTCTCCAAATTGACGCTCAATCGCAATCGTTTGATCGACCACATCCGCTTGTTTTGTCACAATCGTTCCGTCATCAAAATGCAGATCATACAACGGGTCAATCCGCTCCAGCTCAACACCTTCCAGACCAGCTTCTTTCAGTTGTTCCTGGAGTTTTCCAGGCATCAAGACGATTGTGGGACCCTGGTCAATTCTTCCGCCTGTCTCGAAATCAACAGAAGCGAGTCGACCACCTGCACGTGACTCTTTTTCAAAAATCGTGATTTCCACTTCCGGGTATCGTTTTGTTAACAATAACGCGGCGTGTAAAGTTCCGACACCTGCTCCGACGAATCCAATCTTCATTTTCCGACACCTACTTCACTTGTCAATAAGTCCGCCGTGATCCGAGCTGATTCAAAGATGGTCGGAAGTCCACTTCCAGGATGTGTTCCGCCTCCCACTAAATAAACGTGATGCAGTTCTTCAAAACGATTGTGTGGTCTAAAGTACATCATTTGTGTTAATTGATGTCCCAAATTAAATGTTGCCCCTTGGTGCACGCCCATCGCTTCCCAGTCATCTGGTGTAAACATCTCTTCCACTTCAATTGCCGCTTCGACACCTTTATATGGAGAACGGTGTTCCAGTGCATCGAGGACACGACGACGCAGTTTAGGTCCTTCAATCGCCCAGTCAAGTTCGGAATAATTATTCGGAACGGGTACTAAGACGTACAAAGATGATTTCCCTTTCGGTGCAAGTGTTCCGTCGATGATTGATGGATTTTGGACATAAAATGAAAAGTCATCTGATAATTCCAATGTCTGAGTCATCTCCCGGACATTTCTTTCATAATCATCAGCAAAATAAATCGTATGGTGCGGGGCATCAAATGATTTATTGACACCTAAGTACAGCATGAACGTCGAACAAGAGAACTTTTTACGATCAATTTTCGGACGCGACCATTTTTTTAAAACACCTTCAGGAACAAGATGATTCATCGCATGCGCAAAGTCTGCTCCGACAACGACATCATCGTATAGAACATGTTCACCCGACTCGAGGATGACTCCTGTCGCGGTCGTCCCTTCCAAAATCAATTGACTGATCCCTGTATTAAGATGGACGGTTCCCCCGAGTTCTTCCACTGCCCGTTTCATCGCTTCTGGGATTTGATTCATTCCACCGATTGGATGATGGACACCGTAAGCATGTTCCATATAAGACAAGATAGAAAAGCCACCCGGGCACTCCCAAGCTGACATGCCTAAATATTTAGCTTGGAACGTAAAGGCATATTTCAATTCTTCACTCGTAAAATAATCGGACAGGACATCATATAAAGAACGCCCAAGAGAAAGACGCGGAAGTGCCGTAATGACGCGTGGAGACAGATAATCCGTTAGTTTATCGTGCTTCGTCTGCAGTATCGGCATCAGTTTCGCCAGCTTCAAGGCTTGTTCTGCCATGAAACGGTCATACCCTTCCCCATTTCCAGGGAAATGCTGCTCAATCGTTTGTTTCATCCGATCACGATCCGTCGTCATCGTAAAGTGATCTTTTCCCCCGTTAAAATAGAGGGTGTACATCGGATCCAGCGCTTTCAAATCCAAATAGTCCTTCATATCCAGACCGATACTTGTAAACAAATTTTCTAAAATGTGCGGCATATTTAAAAAGGTAGGACCACGGTCAAATTGATAATCTCCGACCTGTACGCGAGACGTTCGTCCCCCAACGATCGGTTGTTTTTCATATACGGTGACATCTATTCCTCTACCTGCCAGCAACATCGCACAAGCGAGCCCTCCAGGTCCTGCTCCAATAACGGCTACACGCTGCTTCACACGAATCTCTCCCTTTTCTCTACTCGTTTTAACTATTATACTAATCACATACTACTCCCCACAAATCTGAACTGTCCTGAAACTGTAAAAACGCCAAGCTTCCTTTAGGAAGTGGCGTTTGCAGTTACGATATACCAAGCTCCTTCTTTTAAAAATGGTGAAATCGACACATTTTTAAAACCGGCAGCATGAAGTTGTTCTGTCAATTCTTCTTTCCCCGGCAACGGGTAAAGATTTTCATGTAACGTCATGAACGCATTGAATGCCGCGGAGAATGGTGCACCATGTTCACTGTCGCGTAATGGTGTGACCAAAATGACCGTCCCGTCATCTTTAACGAAACGCCGGACACCTTCTAAAAGACGAAGCCGTTCTTCTTTCGGGAAATAATACAAAATGTTGTTCATCATGACGCCGTCATATGTTTCTTTGACGTCGTATGTTTTAATATCCCCGACAGTAAAATCAATTTCTCCGGTCGTATCCCGTCGTTTCGCTTCCGCGATGACCGATTCCTCGATATCAATTCCTGCCAGTCGTAGTTCAGGCAATGCTTCGTGAATTTTACGTAAGTAACCACCGTAGGCACAGCCGATATCAAGTAGTGATGTCACATTTTGACTGCGGATGATGTGACGGACAGCAGGAAATGCAACAGTTTCCACCAGCGCAGATGTTTCTGCTACGATGTCGCCGTGTTCTTCGCCATCAAACTTTTTTTGTTGACCATGTTCTAAAAATTGCGGATAAGAGAACAAGGCAGGCAGATGAAGTTCCATCAACTCGGATAACATAAAACCGATGCTTCTCTCATCTGTTTTTGATAATTCAGGTAAAACATGACGTGTCGCTGTATAGCGCAAGTCTTTCTTTTTTAAATGTCCTACCGCCAACCCGACTTCAAACCAACGGGATAAGGCTTCTGTCGTCAACGGCTGCTTAAGACGGACTTGTGCTTCGGCCCGTGTCGCCCCTGATCCTAAAACATCAAACAGACCATACTTATATCCAATATAACCGTGCCATAACGGTAAAATCGGTTCTGCTCGCTTCATCCACTTTCTTGCCCGGAAAACTTTTGTCCATTCTTTCAACTGTGCCACAAGCGTTCCCCTCTCGACTGCGTAATATATCCCTTTTCCCAAATAACAACAGATTGTAAACACAAAAAAACACACGTTCCTCTCTATCATGAGAAACGTGTGTAAACCAAACAAACAGATTATTTTTTTGTCGTTTTGATTAAAATCGATTTAGAAGAATTGCATGCCGTATGGTAACGAGTAACCAAGGAAAATTGTTACGAGAACCAGCACTCCAAATCCAAGTAAGAAACCAGAATAAGATTTTCCTTTTTTCAAACGAACGAGTGTCAACTCACCCAAAATCAAGACGAGGAGACCTGCTGTAATCTTGGCGTGATACAAACCATCCGGATTAGCGGACATACCCATGATTTTGATGTAAAGATAAAGTCCGGTCGCAAACGTCAAGAGCAACAAGAGACGAAACGCCATGTGAACACCTTTGGCAGCACTTTTTCCATTTTTGTACATCGAGAATGCAACAAAAAATGTAACGAGCAGTAAAACCCATAATAAAACGTGTGTGTGTACAAATGCAGTAATCGGCATTTGAATTCCCCCTTTATTCATTCTCCATTCATCGTATCTGATTTTAAGCTTCAGATATAGTGTTATTTTCCTGACATATCAATTCCGTCAGAAATAACGGCGTATTCCGAGACGTGTGTCGGTAGCTTCACAGTAAACGTGCTGCCCTGCTTTTCAATCGACTCGACCGTAATCTCTCCGTCATGTCCTTCGACGATTTCCTTACAAATTGCAAGACCCAGACCTGTCCCGCCAATTTTCCGGCTGTCTGAATTATCCACCCGATAAAATTTGTCGAATAACTTCGCCAAAGCCGATTTCGGAATTCCGATTCCTTCGTCTCGTACGGCAAACTGGACATGGTGTCGATTTGCTTCCAATACGACTTCGATATTACCGCCTAACGGAGAGTACTTGACGGCATTGTTCAATAGATTATTCATCAACTGCTTCATTTTTTCCTCATCCGCTTCAATCAGCGGACAAATGTCTGTTAAGGAATGGAAGGTGATCGTATGGTTTGTTGTCGACGCCGCATAGAATTGAGTCGTTTCTTCTAAAAGCGGTTGTAGATTAAGTAATCCTTTTTGATAGGATTGAATTCTCGCTTCCATCCGTTGAACATCAAGAAAATCATTGACGAGATTCGACAAACGTTCCGTTTCTGAATGGATGGTTTTTAAATACTTGTCTTGTTTTGAAAGATCCATCTTCCGGTTCAACATCAGTTCCGTAAAACCATAGATGGAAGATAACGGAGTCCGTAATTCGTGGGAGACAGTCGAGACCAACTCCGATTTCAGACGGTCCATCTCTGTTTCCTTCGTCACATCACGCAAGACGAGCATCGTTCCTTTTCGAATTCCTTCGACTTCAATCGTTTCTACATAAAACTGAATAAAGACGACTTGTTGATGGATTGAAAACTGGAGACTGTCTTTTGGAACTTCGCCTCGTAAGATACCTTCCATATAGCGTGCAAACACTTCCGGTTCATCCACGACAGCATGAATGGTATCGAGACACCCTTGAAGGGTTTCGTTTTTTGTCGCTCCATATTGAAGTTCTGGAAACAGATCATACAAAGGACGATTGACGAATACTTCGTCTTTTCCCGGTTCGATATAGATGACGGCTTCACGAATTGAGTCCAGAATCCGTTCTGTTTTCGTCTTCTCACGGTTCATTTCATCAAATAACCGCATGCGGAGCAACGACAGAGACAGCTGACGTGAAAATGACATGATGTCACGCATCTGTTCATTCGTAAACTGGTCCCGGTAACGAACCAGATAAATGAACGCGATTGCTTCTTCCGACGCCGGATCGAGAATCGGGACTGCCGTCTCATACATATAGTATGGATACGGTAACGGATGATCACTTGCGACCTGTTTAGAGGAATGGACAGCTTTTTTCAATGACTCAGCCCGTTTCAATAAAGAAAGATCGCTTCCTAACAACCGCTCCGAAAGTTCATCTGTCATCCCGTGTGTCACAATCGAGTAGGCAGATCCTTCATCGACGAAGACAAGCGCTCCGATTTCCGAATCCGTGATGGCAATTAACTTTTCAATGATTTCCGGATAAGCCGTCAACGCTTCCCTTGCTGCCAGCGTTTCAGTCAAATCATTACGGTATTGCAGGTGTTGTTCGTTGCGCATCGTCAACTCGAGTGCTTCCTCCAGTTCCTGCTGCTGCGCCTGCAATTCTTCCTGTTGCGCCTGCAGTTCTTCCTGCTGTGCCTGCAATTCTTCGTTTTTGGCTAAAAGATGTTGTTTATTTTCGGAAATCGAGCTCGCCATTTGATTGAAGGACAAAGCTAAAATTCCAATCTCATCTTTCCGTCCAGAAACTTTGACATGTTTGATGTCTTCACCACCGGCTAGACGTTGGCTATTTTTGACGAGTGATAACAACTCTGCTGTAATTTTACGAATGAACGGATAAACGAAGAAGATCAATACACCGACTAATACGATGATGTTCGACAGCCAAATCAGTTGAGTCGTCTGAATTTCCCGCTCCAACTGTCCGCTTGTTTTTTCTGACCAGTCTTCTAAAAAGTCTCGATATCCGCCAAGTGCTAACTCACTTTTATTGATTTCCGACAAGACATCAATGTTTCCAGAAGTGTCTAGCTTGATTCGTCCATTCGCCTGCAACTCTTTTCCGAGCGGTAAGGAAGTTAGTGTCTTCCCTTCCAAAAAAGATTCCGTGACCGTTCCGGATTCCTTCGCTTCCACATACGATTGGATCAACGGCAAAATCGACTCGAAGTAGTACGCATAGAGTTCACGTGAAGAACGTGCATAATCTTTTCCTTGTTGATAAATTGCATTTTCTTCAAACCAGCGTGTTTGTTCATCAATGGTTTTCCGTTGATTGACCATCTTCTGATAAATTTCCTGATCACCAATCAGCGCATAGCCCCGCATGTTAAACTGCAGGTCCTGCCATTCTTCCCACAGTGCGCCGGCACGGGCACTTCGTTCTCTTATGTCTTCTAGCTTCAATCGGGTTTCTTGTAATTTCGTATCGGTATAATTGTAGACAATCAGTGAAGAAATCATAAGTGTCGTTAAAACGATATAAAAGGAGGCCATTAACTGGCGTCCGATTTTTCGATTAATCCACTGGATGATCACTCAATATTCCTCCTACGACATCAATCAATTCGAGTGGACTAAACGGTTTAGAAAAGAAATAATTCGCTCCAATTTCTTCTGCCCGTTCCCGATCAGATTGTTGGCTTTTTGCTGTTAACATCATGATTTTTAAATTTTGTTTGTCCGGATGACGTCGTACCTTTTCGATGACTTCAATCCCCGTCATTCCCGGCATCATATAATCGAGCAAAACGAGATCATAATGCTGACTCATGATTTTCTGATAGGCTTCATCACCATCTGTCGCTTCATCAATCGTATACCCTTCATCTTCTAATGTATCGAGCACCAACATGCGTAACACATCTTCGTCTTCCGCTAATAAAATACGTGCCATCTATAAAACCTCCTACGGTATCTGGTTATTCTTTTTACATACCTTTTCATTTTACACAGTTCTTTCATATTTAGAAATGAAAATCGTCTAACGAATTGATTCCGTTCCCTGAACAGGTGACAGAATCAATTCGTCAGACGTGAGGTAATCAGTAAATTTCAATCACTTCTTGGAGCGCAAACGCATAAATTAATTTCCGGCTGATTTGAATGTCTAAGATGGCTTCCAACGCTTCTTGATATAAATTCAACTGTGTTGCATAACGTGTTCGCAACATCTCTGCTTGATCCTGACCGTCAATCGTTTCAAAAACTTGGTCCGATTTATAATCGAGCAGAATATATGTTTCGCCGTCGTGAATCAGACAGTCGACAATCCCCTGCATGACGGCCTGATCACTTGGACCATGCCAGTCTGTCCGGAATCGGGCTGAATCAATCTTATAGGTGAACGGCAATTCACGGTAGACATCTCCCGTCACAAGACGCTGCTCAAATAATTGTCCGATTTCTGAAGCAAAGAACATCGTCAATTCAGGCATAGCTTCCCGCATCGTCCGGGCTTCCAAGTCTGAAATGCGTTCCGCCTGTTGCCAGTCGAGAATCTGCTCTTCAAGGGGACGACCGGACTCGTACAACTGCATCGCTAAATGCAAGACTGTTCCGCGTTCGGCTCCCGTTAATGTCGGACCTAAAAATTGGGGTGTCCGGTAATAGGTCGATTGCCGGTAGGTCGATTCAAAAGCAGCCCGTTCGAGTTGTTCTGTCCGCTTCAACTCCGTAACGGTTTGTTTCGCAGCGGTATCCGTCGCGACTTGATACGGATAGTGATACGCAAAAGCAGATTCAATCTGCGCATTCAGCGTCTCGTCACCCGCATAATCAATTTTCTCAAGGACACGGACGTGTTCGAGTTGCTCGACCATCTTGGTCAGTTCTTGATAAGGAGCAATCTCGTCATGTGCAATGACCCGGAATGCCCAGCGTTGTTCCTGTTCGTTCAGTAGGAAATTACGCAGGACAGCTGGTGCCACCCAGTCCGCATAGGTCTTAGCATTTCGGCGATCCAGTTCCGGCAACAAAAGCTCATCGAACGGTTGATCCTGCCATTTGGCAAGCTGATCTTCCAGACCTTTGATTGCCCCTACAAGAATCAGCTTTTCTTTCGCCCGTGTCATTGCAACATAAAGAACACGCATCTCTTCCGCTTTCATTTCACGGTCCATTTCCCGGCGGATGACTTCTTTCAGAAGTGTTCCGGAACGCAGGCGTTTAACGGGATCAATCGCATCCAGCGCAATGCCATACGTCTTATGCAGTTGAATCGCTTGGATTTGATCCTGTTTATTAAACTGCTTACCTAACTGGCTGACGATCGTTACCGGGAATTCCAGTCCTTTTGATTGGTGGATTGTCATGATTCGGACGACATCTTCGTCTTCCCCTAACGAACGGGCTTCTGAAAAATCTTCCCCGCGTTCGACTAAACGATGAATCAAACGTAAGAAGCGATACAATCCCCGATAACCGGAGGCCTCATACTGATGGGCTCGTTCGTACAGAGCATTTAAATTCGCTTGCCGGCTCCGTCCCCCGTTCAGACAACCGACGTATTCAAAGTAACCGGTTTGATCAAACAAGGAACGAATTAAGCTCGCAAGCGACTTCCCGCGTGCTTCCGTGCGCCAGTTTTGCAACTGATTGAGCGCTTCACCGACACGCAAACCAAGCGGTGTTTGTTCTTTCGCCACAAGAGTAGCTGCTTCGTAGAATGACCCGTCTTTCGATTTAGCACGAATCCGTCCTAAATCCCGATCCGTCAATCCAAAAATCGGTGATCGCAAGACACTGGCAAACGGGATATCCTGCAACGGATTATCGATTGTCTTCAAGAGCGCCATCATGATTTGAATCTCGGTTGCTTGAAAATAACCGCCCGTCGTATCCGCATAGACAGGAAGTTCGTATTGTTCAAAGACGTCGACCAATGCCTGGACCCGTTTTCCTCTCGAACGTACGAGGACGACGATATCACGGTATTCACATTTACGGAAACGCTTTTGTTTTGCATCAAATACGAGGTAGGGATTTTCATCATTCACCATCTCGATGATGCGTGTCGCTATGACTTGAGCTTCCAATTCTTCTTTATTCGTGTCTGTCTGGTCCACTAACAGCAATTCAGGATTGACTTGGGTTGATTCGACATATCCGAGATTCCCTAGCCTCAAATAAGCTGCTTCATCATAATCAATTTCTCCGACGGCTTCGTCCATGACTTGACGGAAAATATGATTGGTACCATCCAAGACTTCTAAACGGCTTCGGAAATTTTTCGTCAAATCAATTCGTGTCCCGACTTCTGTTTGTTGGAATCGTTTAAACTTATTCAAAAACAATCCGGGCTCGGCATGACGGAATTTATAAATCGATTGTTTTACGTCACCAACCATAAACAGATTTCCGGTTGCTTCATCTGATTTTGAAACAAGCCGCAGAATCCGTTCCTGCACTTCGTTTGTATCCTGATATTCATCCACTAAAACTTCAATGAAGCGTTCTTGGAGCAAACGAGCGACATCCGTTGCCTCTCCGTCCTGTTCCAAGATGGCTAATGCAAAATGCTCAAGGTCGGAAAAATCAACGATGCCCCGCTGCTGCTTCGCTTCAAGATAGGCTGCCGAGAAACTTCGAACGAGCGTGACGATCATCTGGACATGCCCCAGTTGCGAACGTAAATCTTCCAGATAATCAACCCCGTCCTTCTCAACGAACAAATCACGCATCTTTTTGAGATCACCGACGAGACGCGTCCGTTCGGTCTGGAATTTCTTCATTTCCTCGTCTCCGCGGATTCCTTTCCAGCGGCCGAATTCGACGGCCTGAAAAGCAAGGGCGACGGTCGTCCAGCGGTCCTGTTCCGGATTAATCCGCCGGATCGGTGCGACGTCCTGCACCAACATGTCTGCCATCTCGTCATATCCGGCTTGTCGCAGACGATACGATAATTCCATATACCGGTTGATGACCGGCGCGACACGTTCCCATTCGAGTTCAAATAATCGTGTCAACAAACTGGACTCATCCGGATCAATCGGTTGATCGTACTGCGCAATCAAGTGGTCATAAAATGCTTCCGGATCCGGGAGTGAACGAGAAAATCGATATAAGTTCGAGATTAAGGTCAACATTGCTTGATCGTCCCGGTCTGATGTGTAACTATCAATCAATTCATAAAACGCCGGATCTGCTAAAGCATAGTAGTTCTCAAACACTTCTTCCAAAACATCATCCTGCAGCAACAACAGCTCTGCTTCTTCCGCAATGCGAAAAGCTGGATCAAGACCAATCCGGTAATAGTTTTCGCGTAAAATCGATAAACAAAAGGAATGGATCGTCGTGATTTGAGCACGGTTCATCATTTGCCGTTGTTTTTTTAAATAAAGGTCATCTGGAGCATCTTTAATTTTTGCTTCGATTGCTTCGATGACACGTGTCTTCATCTCTTTAGCTGCTGCGTTCGTAAACGTCGCGACAAGAATCCGGTCGGCTGTCAACGGATCTTCCTGATTGATGACACGTTGCGTCAACCGTTCGACGAGTACGGCTGTTTTTCCTGAACCGGCGGCAGCGGATACTAAAATATGTCCACCTCTCGCATCAATTGCCCGTTGCTGTTCATCTGTCCACTGCACACTCATTCCGTCTCCTCCTTCAACCGTTCCAAGACTTCTTTTTCCGACAACGGTTTCAATTGCCGGTAGTCGTTTCCGAGAGATTGATCAAACTGGCAGACGGAACGGTACTCACAAAATGTACAAGGTATCCGTTCCTGGTAATCAAACGGATCAATCGCAATATCTCCTGCATACATCGATTGGCTGCTCGTCTTCAATTCATCCCAGGCGTGATCCATCAGTGCCGTCAATTCTTCTTCTTTGACGACACCTTTCGTGTGCGACTTATGAAGACCGGTTTTCGTGAATGTCACTTTGACGAGCGGTGACTTTTGACGTTCATCGTACGCAATCTGATCCATTGCCCGTAATACTTCATCATTTTCAACGATGATGCCTTGCATTTGATACGATTCGAGCAACAACCGGTTCCTTTCGATTTCATCCGCCGATAAATCTCCACGCATCATTGGGTTTTTGACGTGGAAATACAAGGCACCGGCCGGTTTTGCCTGCTGATTAAACAGAACTTCCGACTGTTCAACGACTGTTTTTAGATACAACAGCATTTGAATCGCCAAACCATAATAGATTTCGGCAAAATCCAACTCTTTAGCACTCGATTTATAGTCGACGACCCGGACGTACAATTGATCGCCAATTGTCGCTTGATCCACCCGGTCAATTCGACCGGTGAATTCGATTTCGGTACCATCCGGTAATGTGAAGCGAAGTGGTGGAAACATGGCGTTCCCAAAACTGATTTCAAATAAATCAGGTTCGAATTCAGAACGTTCCGCTTGTTTGACGAGCATTTTTGCAGTTTGCTCGACGACGTCCGTTAATTTTTTCTTGATGTATCCAAAACGGTTCGAACTCATCAAAATCGCATTTTGAATTTCCGGTGTCACCTTCTCGACGGCTTCTTTCGCGAGATTACTGCACGATTGGTCATCCAGTTCACGCCAGCGTTTTCCCGAGGCTTTGATATTCATCGATAAATCATTGAGTGCTCCGTGGAATAGGTTCCCGATGTCCGGCGCTTCGAATTTATATAATTTCCGTTCTTTTAACCGCAATCCATACCGGGCAAAGTGTTTATAAGAACAAGCATTGTACGTCTCAAACCGGGAGACGCTGGCTTTGATGGTGTCACCATACAGGTTACGCGCCAAATCATCCGGTAACGGCTCTGCATGATTTTGATAAAACAAGGCACTGGAAAACAGCGCCATTCGTTCGCGGCCCCGACCGTTTTCGAGCAAACGATTGTACACATCAAACCAGGACGGTTGGATCGGATAACGACGTTGCAGCCGTCTCAACTCGATTGCCGCTGCCGCTGCCGCCCGTTCCGGACTCGTCACGAACTGAAGTTGATCATCCGGTGCATGATCACCGGCTTCTGCAAAGGATGTTTTCACAGGGCGATCCTGCAACAGTTGATGTTTGATCTGCTTGATGATGGATGCCGGCTGAAGGGCTTTGCCGTCCTCGTCAACCAGCGCATAACTGATATGCAACGCTTCACTTGGCGCTGTCACCCCTTGATAGAGGTAATACAATTCGTCGTCAAATACGTCCAAAGAGGCTTTACCGACCGGAATGCCTTGATCGTGGAGGAAGTCATGATCTCCTTCTGACAGCAATTTAGACTGGTCTTCCACGAGTGGAATCAATCCGTCATTGGCCCCGAGTAAAAAGACCACTTTCACCTGTTGTAAACGTCCCCGGACGTAATCCGTCGCAATCACTTGATCGAGCGAAGGCGGAACAAGGGAGAAGCGGAGACTTTCAAGTCCAGTCTCGACCATTTGGACGAATAGTTCTGTCGTCAATGTGGCTTCCGGTGCCGCAGCTTCCAACTGTTCAAAGAGATGCAGTACCGCTTCGTACACCTGATCATGTTCTCGTGCTTTGCTGAGTTCATTGACTTCGAGTGCTTGTTGCTTCCAAACCGTTAACCGGTCCGTCAAATGATGTTCTTCCAAGAAACGGTATAACGCCCGTGTGTATTCACTCATCGTCTTAGATGCTTTGAATCGCTTCTCCAGTGGTTCAATGGCTTCGACCAGGAATTGACGCCATTCGTTCAGTTCCTGTTCTTCTTGTAACTCAGCATCCGTTAAACTGATTTCATCAGCTAGACGTCGCTTCAATTGCCAAGTTTTTTTCCACATCGAACCTTTGATTCCCCGCTCCAGGACAAATGTTTCCAGACGATCAAGTGCTAATCGTGAATCCTCTGCCGGAAGTGGAATCAGCTCTGTTTTCAGCAGACGAAAAATAGATTCTTCCCGATATCCCGTCATGACGATTTCAAGGACGGCATGGACTAATTCGACAATCGGATGATGGACCATCGATTCCCGTTGATCCAGGAAGTACGGAATGTCATACAGTTGAAAAGCACGTTCTAAATGATCGGCGTACGGTTCAAGGTGGCGGACAAGAAACGCGATGTCCTTGAACCGATACCCTTCATGGCGTACCAGTTGAATCACCTTTCTGACAGCCGCTTCTGCTTCAACTTGACGATTAACTGCGGCAGAAAGCGTCAACCCGTTCACTTCGTCATCCGTCGCCGGGTATCCGGGCAACAGTAACGCTTGTTCAAGCATCTGTAACCCTGTGGTCTGAAATTTAACGGTCTGTGTGTAATAGATGTCTTCATGCGCAATCTGTCGTTCTTTCATCTGTTCGATCAACTGCATATAGCAGCGTTGTGACACACCAAACTCAGACTGTTTCGCATAGACGTCTTCGACATCCAGTGTAAAACTAAGATGCATCTCTTTCGTCAATTCCATCAATCGCAGTAAGACCTGTTGTTCCTGTAACGAAAATTCATAAAATCCATCAACGAAGACTGAAACGTCACTTAAATCAGCTTTCGGTAACAGCTCAATCAATGTCGTGAAATAATCGTCCGCATGAAGCGCCTTATTTGAGATTCGTTCAGTAAAGCGCTCGTAAATCAGCGCTAAATCATTTAATTTCGGTGAACGTTCGGGAGATGCACTGCTGATTTGACGCAACATATCCGGATTTACCAAAGAACGTTTAAACGAGGCAATCAATTCGTCCAATCCTTTGTAGAAGCCGGGCATATTTTTCGTCCGTTTAAAAATCTTCAATTCTTCTTCCGCTTCTTCGACAACTTGACGCAGTAACAACTGTGTCCCGGTCTCGTCTAAAAAGGGAATCGCCTGGTTTCCATGATCCCGGATGATATGGAAAGCAAACCGGCGTAAACTCATGACTTCCATCCGGACAAGACCCGACAGCCGGGGATCCGTCGCGATACGACGTTCCATCTCAAAAGACATCTGATCCGGTACGATGAAATAGATGGATGGACCAAGCGGTTGCTCAGCTAACCGGTCAATTACCTGCTCAATTAATGTTGTCGTCTTGCCTGTACCGGCACGACCTAAATGCATGTAATTCATTGTGTCAGATCAGCTGACACCTGTTTTCGTACCATCAGGTGGGCTGATCTTCACCTCCTTTAATTAATATCGAGGAGCTTTATGCTGTCTTTTTTCCGCTCATATGAGATGAGTATTGAAAACAACAAGCGCGCTCATCTATAAGGATGATTATATGTACTATTATCTCATAAATACGAACAAACGTCCGTTTTTCAATCCAGATAACTTGTTTTCTTTTTCGTCCTCTTCCTTGTCCATTTTAAATCATTTGTCGATCGGTTTGTGTGGAGTTGCAAAAAGCGGGTAAAGATTGAGATAATGATTGTCTTCATCAGCTGGAACAGAAAGAGGGACAAGTATGCTATACGAAGACCTTGGTCAAAAAGACGCACTCGAACAACTTGTCACACGATTCTATAATCGTGTGTATACAGATGATGTTCTCCGTCCGTTATTCCCGCCGGACCGCCAACGTGTCGAACAAGCACAAATCCGATTTTTGATTCAACTCACAGGTGGTCCAAAACAATACGATGGACAGGATGAACGGATGAATCTGGCGATGATTCATCGCCTTTTGCCCATCAGAGAAGTACACGCTGTGCGATGGATTGAATTGATGATGCTGACCATTGAAGAGACCATCGAGGACACAGAGGCAGCCACGCGTTTAATTGAGCGCCTACGAATCGGTGCCTTCAATGTGCTACGCATTTGTGATGCCCATCAGAACGGATGAGGGATTTTCCTTTCTCATCGGTACGTTTCAATGTAAAATAAGAACTGGAGGCGATAACTATGACTGAAGAACAAGATAAAAAGAGTGAATTGGTAAAAAGCGCACTCGAACAGGCTGAAGCAGCTAAAACGACAGAAGAACCTGTTGAAGAAGAAAAGTCAGATGAACAAAAACGTTTAGAACATATTCGGGCACTTGTGACGCTTGAACGTGGCTCTGATTATTACCGGGTTGTCTTCTACGATGATCATAAACATTTGATTTTCAAAGAACTCGATTACGATCGAGTCGAATTCGTCGGCCGATTCTACAATGACAGTTTTGATCCAACCAATCAAAAAGAACTAGAAGAAATTTCTGAGAAGGCTCTTGCGACATCGATTCGTAAACGTTTTTTATAAGAAACTGCAGTCTTCCTCACATAAAAGCCGTGCTACCCTCATTCATTCATGGGGAGAGCACGGCTTTTACTATATCCAGACGATTCGTCATCTGTTTTAGGTTATAGCTGTTCTTTTGTATTTCGTTTTTTCCGGCGCATAACGTACGCCAATACTCCACCGGCAACTGCCAATCCTGTTGCTGCCAGTACAGGTAATAGTACTTTTTTCGACGTCAGTTTTTGTTTCACTTGCTCCAATCGAGATTCCGTGACCTCTTTCTGAGCAACCGATGCACGACGGTTGATGGTCATGTGTTTTGCGGCATCCGTTACAACGATTCGTTTCGTCACCCACCGTCGATTTCCTGACTCGTCGACGACAAGCTGCCGGGCGCGTTTGACACCTTTGACTCTTTTACCCGGCGTATTTTCCGGACGAACAATCCGTGAACTGATAAAACGCCGTCCACCGTTCACACCAAATCCAGGTTGTAATTTTCTACGGTTTAACCATTCATATGATTCATTCATCGTGTAGCGGTCTTTCGACCGCTTCACCTCCCTTTAATTCTCTCTCTCGCACTTTACTGTCTATTCGCTGTATTAAGTAGTGATTCCTGTTAGATTGTTCCACTTATCGCGCTTTATTAAACGTCGTCGGTCGTTCTTCTTGAAATCTCCGTTGCATTTCGTAAGCCAATTCCAGTGTTTTAATCCGTTGCCGTTCGATGCTGTAAGCCGAAGCATCAGTGTCAATCCGTTGTCCTGTTTGAAATTCCACTTGAACGGTATCCCCCTTTTTTTGAACGGTTTTCATCTGCTTGAAATTAATCCAAATACATTCCGCCTTCTCCTTCGCAGTCGTCGGGAAGAAAATCGTTTGCGCCTTCCAATCGATTAAGACCGGTGTTTTCCGATTCGGCCCCAGGATATGTCGAGCCGCTTCAATTCTTCCGCGCATCGACGAACCAAAATACAAACAAGATTCTTCAATCAACTTGATCGGATGACCTTCTAACACGACTTCTGACTGTTCTTGAATAAGTAAAGTTTGCGGTTCACCGTATGGACCATACTTTGGTACAAGGGCTAATGTTTCTTCCGTAATTTTATGTCGCATCCTGATTTCCCCTTTCTTGTATTAGTATGGTTATATCAAATTCAAAATGACTTTGTCTGAACGACCTCATTATTTCCCAAAATAAAAAACGAGATACGGCTATCTCGTTTTTTAAGATCTTATTTTTTTCCGGCTGTTTCTTCCTCAAAATGTCTTGGAAAATTAAATTTTACGCAAACTTTATTTTCTTCATTTCCCGCAATCAGATTATCAATTGTCACTTCTCCTTCGTGCCGTTCGACAATCCGTTTAACGATGTATAACCCAAGACCAAACTTGCCTTCTTTTCCACGAGAAAATTGATGGAACAGCGGAGAGGACGTTTCTAACGGCGGACCGTCATTCAGGATTTCGACTGTCGCCGACTGCCTTGTGCCGGACAGGCGAATCTCAATCGTGGACTCGGCATAACGAATCGCATTATCCAATACATTTTCCAATGCCACACGTAATTGTTCCCCTTCGCCTAACACAATGCCCGCTTCCCCGGAAATTTTCCATGTCAATAGTTTTGTGCCGACAAACCGTTTTTGAAGCAAATGAACCATGCGGTCCAAATCCACATGATCCCATGTTGAACGATCCAGTTCAAAATAATCAAGTTTTGTTACATATAACAAAGCTGCGACTTTTTTCTCCAATCGTTCCGCTTCTTCTTCGATGACGGAAACAGAACCGGTCAAATCACCGTCCGGATAAATTCCGTCCGAAATCGACTGGGCATAACTGCGAATGACCATGATCGGTGTTTTTAAATCATGTGAGATATTTTGAAGCAAGGATTTTTGAGCTTTATCCTGTTTTTCCAAGTCCATTCGCATCGCATCAACTGACCGGGCCAATCGTCCGATTTCATCGCCACGGTCCAAAGGAAGAGGTGTATCCCACTTCTGAGCTGCAATCTTACCGACCGCCCGCTCAATCTCGATTAAAGGATGGGTCAGTCGTCTGGCTAGCCAAAAAGCAATGAATAAGGTCAAGATACTGACAATCGCAACAACCCAGCCAATTTTCGAAAATAACTGAGTGATGAGTTCCTGCCGATAGGCATCCCAAACGTATGAAACACGGTAATAGGTTTCCCCTTTAATCTCCATCTTTAGGATACTGTAGTAGACATCTTCCTTATCAAGACGGGTCGTGTATTTTTGCATTTCTTTTTCTTGATCGATAGCATCACGATACATTTGATTGACCAGCTGTTGCGGTGCCCCGCCATAGTATAACTTTCCATTTTTCGATAACAATAAGACATTGACCGAGCGTGACTCCTGTTTCCGTCGATCGAATTCAATCGGATTGTCTTGTAACATCTCGATGACAGAGGCATCTTCCGAAAAAAAGACTTCACTGTTTTCTAATGTCGCATAGACTTGCTCATCGATGAAGTTACCAATCGACGACCGCATGACGACTAATATGACAATGGAGAGTGTTGCAATGACCAACAGGAACATCGCCCAGATTTGAAAACCCAGACTCCGATTCTTCATGCAGCCACCAAACGGTATCCGATTCCGTAAATCGTTTCAAGTTCTAGTTTGGAAAGTTTTTTTCGTACACGGCGTACGAGATCATCGACGACACGGTCTGATCCGAAATAATCGTCGCCCCATACGCTCACTAAGATTTGTTCTCGGGACATCGGTGTTCCGATTTGCGTAGCAAACAGAATCAGTAAATCATATTCTTTCGAGGTCAAATCAATCTCTTGACCATTCTCTTCGATAACTCGCTTTTCCGGATAAATCGTATAATCCCCGTACCGGATGAGACCGGTTTTCGGTGTCGCATACGCACGTGCTAAAATTTTCTTTACACGAATAACCAGTTCGCGCGGTAAAAACGGTTTAGCGATGTAATCGTCCGATCCCATCTCCAATCCAATGATTTTATCAATGTCTTCATCCCGGGCCGAAATGAAGATGACCGGCGTCGTTTCGTCGTGCGCTTTAATCCGTTTGATCAACTGAAAGCCGTCCAAGTCCGGCAACATGATATCAAGTATCCACAAATCAGGTTTTTCAATGATGGCAGATGCCGCCGCTTCCCCGGATGTAAACGATTTTACTTGCCAACCTTCCTGTTCCAAATACTTGACCAAAACGCGGTTCAAGTTCACCTCATCGTCAACTAAATAAATCGTATGCATCTTCATCACTCCTGCTTAAGTTCTTTTTTTCAGTGTAACAAAGGATTTCCGCAGAATTATGGGAGAATCTAAAATTATACAAAAAAACGCTCTTTTCTGAAGAAAAGAGCGGCGTTCAGTCCAACTAATTATTTTACAAGGCGCAACGACGGATATGTCGCACGTTCTACATGTGTTTTTGTGTTTGCCGATACATGACGACGTTCCGTTTTCACTACGTGTGTCAGGAACGTGGCGCCGCCACCAAGTAAGACGGTTACACCAGCCATTAAAATAATTTCCATTGTTTTCGCCACCCTTTTCTATCGCAATTGATAATCAGTATCATCCTCAAGATGACTATATCATGCTTGATAGAAAATGAGAAGCATTCTCAGAGAATTAATCGGTTAAAAATTTCCGTTGTTCTTCTTCATGACGTTTCCGAATGATTTCACGCCATTGAAACTCGCCCTGTTCCAATCCGTTAATCAAGATTTCGGCGGTTCCGACATTTGTTGCAAGCGGTAAATCATAGACGTCACATAATCGAATCAAGGCCGATACGTCGGGCTCATGGGGTTGGGCTGTAAGAGGATCACGCAGAAAAATGACGATATCAATTTCTCCCCGGGCGACCATCGCACCGATTTCCTGATCTCCTCCAAGCGGTCCCGACTTACAGCGGTGGACCGTTAATCCTGTCGCCTCCATGATCCGTTGCCCTGTCGTACCCGTGGCATATAACGTATTTTTGGCAAAATAAGCTTCGTATGCTCGTGTAAACATCATCATCTCGTCTTTTTTTTCATCATGCGCAATTAAAGCAATGTTCATTTTATCTCCCCCTCCTTACCTATATGCACACAAAAAGAACTTCAAAAACCTGAAGTTCTTTTTTTCTATATTGAAATCATGAACTGGTTGGTTGTTTTTTCAAGACAGTCCGTAAGATCTTACCCGTTGTATTTCGTGGCAGTTGTTCAATAAATTCAATTCGTGTCGGGCACTTATACTTAGCGAGTGAGATGGCACAGAAGTCGAGGACTTCCGTTTCCGTCAACGGTTCACGTACGACAACAAATGCTTTTACCGCTTCGCCCATTTCTTCATCGGGTACACCGATGACGGCGGCTTCGACAATCGATGGATGTTGATATAAGATTTCCTCGACTTCACGTGGATAGACATTATATCCGCCAACGATAATCATATCTTTTTTCCGGTCGACGATATAGAAGTATCCATCCTCATCTTGTCTTGCTAAGTCGCCGGTGTAGAGCCATCCTTCTTTTAACGTCGCTTGCGTTTCTTCCGGCATTTTATAGTAACCGGTCATGATGTTCGGACCACGTACGATTAATTCTCCGACTTGACCGATTGGTACTTCCTGCCCGAGTTCGTCGACGACCCTGTTTTCGACATCGATGATCGAAGGTCCGATCGAGCCCGGCTTTTGTACTCCGTCCAAAGGATTGAAGCATGTGACGGGAGACGCTTCGGACAGACCGTATCCTTCAAGGATATGACAGTTAAAGGTTTGATCAAAGGATTGAAGCAACGGTACCGGTAAACTCGCTCCACCTGAAACGAATAAACGGATGGATTCAAACGCATTCGTATATTCCGGATGCGCCTTTACTGTCTGTAGCAGGAAGTTATACATCGTCGGCACACCCGCAAAAATCGTGACCTGTTCTTTTTTCGCCAGTTCAAACGTCTCCTGTGGTGAAAAGCGGGCAGCAATGACAACCGTTGCCCCGTGTGCCAGTGACGCATTGACCACGACCGTCAAACAAAAGACATGGAACATCGGTAACACAGCGAGTGTCCGGTCCTGTTCCGAGACATTTAAGTATTCCCCGATGGAACGGGCATTGGAAGTCAGGTTTCGATGTGATAACATCGCTCCTTTTGGTTTCCCTGTCGTTCCGCTCGTATACAGGATAACAGCGGTCTCATCCATTTCATACGTCACTTCCTGAATCGGATGTTCAATCTCTAACCACCGCTCAAGCGTCGTGAACTGAACATTTCCAAGTCGTTCTTCCGGACCGACTTGACCGTTAAACGGAACGGAGACGACGACAGAAAGATGCGGTAAATGAACCAATCGCTCTTTTGCTGCTTCGACAAGCGGTGCGATTCCTAAAATCCCTTTAACATCGCCGTTCATTAAGATGTAACCGAGTTCATCCGGCGTATAGGTCGGGTTGATTGGGATGGCAACTGCCCCCTGCTTCATGACAGCATAATACCCAATCAAAAAAGCCGGACTATTTCCAAGTATTAGAGCAACGTGATCCCCTTTTCGAATTCCATGTGACTCGAGTGCTCCGGCGGCCCGGTGAAACTTCTCAACAAATTCATGATAACTGACTGCGACATCTTCAAATACGTAGGCGATGCTATCCGGACGTTGCCGAGCTGTTTCTTCCACCGAATGAATCAATCCCATCATAACTAGCTTCCCCCTTCGAATGAATAACCGTTCATTTTTAATGCAAAAAAAATCCATACATGACGTGTCCGCCTGTATGGATAGTGTAGCATTTTATGGAAACGTTTTCACGTTCTTTCTTTTTAACCGTTGACGATGACGCCACCGTTTAGATGCAGGACTTGACCCGTCATATAACTTGAATCGTTACAAGCTAAGAAGACATAGGCCGAAGCCATTTCTGCCGGTTGTCCCGGACGATCCATCGGTGTGTTTTTACCAAACGTTTTGACCGATTCATCCGGGAATGTATCTGTGATCAATGGTGTCCAGATTGGACCTGGAGCAACGGCATTGACACGAATCCCTTGTTTCGCAAGATTCATTGACAGACTACGTGTGAAGCTGACGATGGCTCCTTTTGTCGACGAATAATCGATTAAGAGGGAGTTTCCTTCGTATGCTGTCGAAGACGTCGTATTAATGATGGCCGAGCCGAGTGTCAAGTGAGGTAAAGCCGCACGTGCTAAGCGCATCATCCCGAAAATATTTGTTTTGAATGTTTTTTCCATTGACTCGTCTGTAATGTCGAGCAACGAATCTTCCGGTTTTTGCATACTCGCATTGTTAACGACGATATCAAGACGACCAAAACGGTCGATGGTTTTTTGGACGAGTTCTTCACAATACGCGCCGTCTCCGATGTCTCCTTGCGAAAGTAACACTTCGCCACCAAGTTCTTCGAGACGGGCTTTTGTTTCTTCTGCACCTTCTTGATCACCATAAAACGCGATGACGATTTTAGCACCTTCTAATGTATAGGCAATCGAGATCGCACGCCCGATTCCTGAATTACCACCCGTTACGATAGCCACTTTGCCTTTTAATTTCCCGGCAGCACGGTAATCGTCCCGTTCATAATACGGCAATGGTTGTTGATCTTCCGTTTTCGGTAAGCCTTCCGAAACTTTTTCAAAATTGATGAAGTCGTTTAATGTACCCTCTAAAAAGTTATCTTTATTGTAGCCCATGAAAAAAGCTCCCCCTATGCAAGTTGATAGAGAGAGTTTTCCCAAAAAAGCTTATGCTAAAACGTCAAGCACTTCGTCCAGCTCCACGGCACCAAAATATTTCTTTAATTCGTACTGACTCAAGACTTCGCGTAACGAAGACCGGTCATACCGTTTGCCTTCCAATGCCCGTGCGATTTCCTCGGCATCCTCGACTCCGAAGAAATCGCCGTAAATTTTCGCTTCTTCGATGACTCCCTTTTTCACATTCAAGCGGAAATCAATCGTTCCAATCGGGAAACGTTTTTTATGGATCACATCAAACTTCGGTGATTTACCGAAATTCCAATCCCAGTTCCCGTACCGTTCTGCTGAAATCGCATGGACTTTTGCCCAGTCTTCGTCCGTCAAGACATAACGTTCCATCTCTTTTCCTTCATAAATCGATTCAAGGAGATGTTCGACGAACTCATCCATCGTCAACGGCTCTGTCAAAAATTCAGAGATGTTTGCGACCCGGCTGCGGACCGATTTAATTCCTTTTGAACGCATTTTTTCTTCACTGACGACCAACGCATTGACAACTTCCTCAATGTTTGAATCAAGCATCAATGTACCGTGGCTGAACATCCGGCCTTTTGTCGTAAACTGGGCGTTTCCGCTGATTTTCCGGGTTCCGACATGAATGTCATTACGACCGGACAGCTCTGCTTCGACACCCAATTTGTGCAGTGCTTTTACGACCGGCTCCGTGAATTTTTTATAGTTATTGAACGAATCTCCGTCATCTTTTGTCAGGAAACTGAAGTTCAGGTTTCCGAGGTCGTGGTAAACGGCACCACCGCCTGATAAACGACGGACAACATGAATGCCGTTTTCCTCAACATATTTTAAGTTGACTTCCTCGTTCGTGTTTTGGTTTTTACCGACAATAATCGACGGACCGTTGATGTAGAACAGGAAATAATCTTCTTCGCTGACATTTAAATTGTTCAAAATAAAGTCCTCGACAGCAAGATTGATCCGTGCATCGTGGATATCTGGATGGAAAATGAATTTCATAAGTTTCATGTACTCCTTTAACAATCAAATTTAGTTACAGCCGTCGACTCCGCAGGCATCACCTTCAGCTACGATTTCTACTTTTTGTTCTTGTTGCACCCGGTCCAATACTTGGCTGAATGCTTCAACAGGCTGCGCTCCTGAAATGGCATATTTCCGGTCAAATACAAAAAACGGCACACCGGTCACACCGAGTTCACGAGCTATATCTTCTTCCTGACGCACTTCATCGGAAGACTCGTCAGATGCGAGGAAGGTTTCTACCGTTGTTGGATCGAGTCCAACAGTAGTCGCAATGCGCATCAAAATCGAATCGTCGTTTAAGTTCTCACCATTCATGAAATAAGCTTGGAATAACTCTTCTGATACTTCATCCATTTTATCATGCTTTTTCGCAAGTTGAGTCAGGCGGTGAGCCTTAAATGTGTTTGCCGGAACAACGCGGTCCATCTCATAGAACAGACCATCGGTTTTCGCCGCATCGACGACACCTTGCGACATCGATCGAGCTTGATCAACAGATGTCCCGTACTTTGATGCTAAAATTTCGTACAATCCCATCGTTGGTGTTTCCGGTGCTGACGGATCGAGTTCAAAACTTTTAAATTCAACTTCGACGTTTGTCGCTCCATTCTCCTGAATCGCTTTTTCCAAACGTTTCTTACCGATATAACAAAATGGGCAGGCATAATCTGACCAGACTTCAACTTTCATCGTGTTCCATCTCCTTCATGTAGTTATCATGTATGTTTAGCATAATCGCCCGGGCGTTCGCTTGCAATGAATCTGATTTCATAGGACAGTAAAAACTCCTTCGCCGAAAGCAAAGGAGTTTTTGTCGAACAAGTATTTATTCTGTGACGAGTGCGTGAGCCGCGTCCTCAATTTCGATCTCAAGTTCTTTTGTATATTCTGCTGTTTGTGCAGCTGTCCAGTTCAAGTGACGGGCCATCTCTTTGATGACTGCTTCTTTATGCTGACGTGCCCAAGCAATATCGAAGAAGACGGCGCCGGTCCGACGGATGAAGAAGTCGATTGGACGTGCCACCATTTCGTGGTTGATTCCGTAATGAAGCTGTGCATAGACATCACGCGGTAATTCTGTTTCCGCCGCATCATACGCTGCCGCATATTCAAGAACGACCGGTATGTTCGAACCGTATCGTTTCGCAAGGAATAACACTTCTTCTGATGTTAATCCGTTTGCCGGTGCTTGTGATTTCAAGAACTTCGCGTACCCGGCTGCCCCTCCGACATGGCCACCTGAAATCGGCATGTTTTTTGTCGCACAACGTGTATAGGCACGGTTTGTTTCTTGTTTTAATAATTTGGCGACGAGATCGACGACGTGCTCACCCATTTTACGGTAGCCTGTCAGTTTTCCGCCGGCAATCGTAATCAAACCGGATTCAGACTGCCATACTTCGTCTTTCCGCGAAATTTCAGACGGGTCTTTTCCTTGTTCATAAATCAATGGACGAACACCGGCCCAGCTTGATTCCACATCTTCCGCTGTCACTTTCACTTCAGGGAACATGTAATGAATTGCATCGAGAACATATTCCTGGTCTTCGACTGTAAATTTCGGATGTGATGTGTCTTTGTCAAAGAACGTATCCGTTGTTCCGACATACGCTTTTCCGTCACGTGGAATGGCAAAAATCATCCGGCCATCCGGTGTATCGAAATAGACAGCTTGTTTCAGCGGGAATTTTGACTGGTCGATGACGACGTGAACCCCTTTTGTCAAACGCAGTTGTTTGCCGACTTTCGAACCGTCTTTTTCCCGCAATTCATCGACCCAAGGACCCGTTGCGTTGACGACTTTTTTCGCACGAATTTCATGTACGTCTCCTGTCGCAAGATCCGTCACACGCATTCCGACGACTTTTCCGTTTTCATACAGAATTTCTTCCGCTTTCGTGTAGTTGACGACACGTGCTCCGTGAGCAACCGCTTCTTTCATGACTTCGATCGTTAAACGGGCGTCATCTGTCCGGTACTCGACGTAGTAACCGCCGCCTTTTAGACCGTCTTGTTTTACAAGCGGTTCTTTTGCCAATGTTTCTTTGGCTGACAACATTGAACGCCATTCTGAACGTTTAACGCCTGCCAGGAAATCATAAACACGTAATCCGATTGACGTACTGAACGGTCCGAATGTACCGCCTTTATGCATCGGTAACAACATCCATTCCGGTGTCGTAACGTGTGGTCCGTTTTCATACACGATTGCCCGTTCTTTCCCGACTTCGGCAACCATTTGGATTTCGAATTGTTTCAAATAACGTAAACCACCATGTACCAATTTCGTTGAACGGCTTGACGTTCCTGCTGCAAAGTCCTGCATCTCAACGAGTCCAATCTTCATGCCACGTGACGCAGCATCAAGAGCGATTCCTGCCCCCGTGATTCCTCCACCTACGACAAGTAAATCGAGTTCTTCACGCGTTAATCGATTGTAGACCTCTGCACGGTTTTTGCTTGAAAATTGTTGGTTTGCCATGAATAGTTCCTCCTGTTTAGGTTCGAAAAAAAAAGAGACCACAACAAACAGACTGACGGTGTCAACTGTTGCTGTGGTCTCTCCATATTCTCCGACCGGTTTATTAACTTGTTGTTACTATAACATATGTCACATCATTTAAACAACATCGTCGCTTGAACAGCTTTTTTCCATCCACCGTAAAGATCTTCGCTTTCCGCTTCCGCCATGTTCATCTCAAAGCGACGATCCATCTTCCAATGCGCCGAAATCTGTTCTTGGTTTTCAAAGAATCCGACAGCCAGACCAGCGAGATACGCCGCGCCAAGAGCCGTTGTCTCATTGATTTCAGGACGCTCGACCGGTGCCTGAATGATATCACTCTGGAATTGCATGAGGAAATCATTTTTGACGGCCCCGCCGTCGACACGTAAGGCAGACATTTCGATTCCGGAATCCTGTTCCATCGCCGTCAAGACATCACGCGTCTGATAGGCGAGTGACTCAAGTGTCGCCCGGATGAAGTGCTCTTTTTCCGTTCCGCGCGTCAGACCGAAGACTGCACCACGGACATCGCTGTCCCAGTAAGGTGTCCCGAGACCGACGAAGGCAGGAACAACGTAAACACCGTCTGAAGAAGTCACACGTGTCGCGTAAGCTTCTGTTTCCTTCGCATCGTTAATCAGGCGAAGACCATCCCGTAACCATTGAATCGCTGAACCGGCCACAAAAATACTGCCTTCGAGCGCATACTGGACTTTTCCGTCGATTCCCCACGCAATGGTCGTCAAGAGACCGTGTTCCGATGTCACAGCTTTGTCGCCTGTGTTCAGTAGCATAAAACAGCCCGTTCCGTACGTGTTTTTCGCCATTCCTTTTTCAAAACAAGCTTGACCGAATAAAGCAGCCTGCTGATCTCCGGCAGCACCGGCAATCGGAACTGATTCACCGAAGAAATGATAGCCAGCTGTATGGGCATAAACTTCAGAAGACGGACGGACTTCAGGAAGCATCGCTTTTGGAACATCGAGAAGCTGAAGTAATTCGTCATCCCATTTCAGTTCATGGATGTTATACATCAACGTCCGGCTGGCATTGGAGTAATCCGTGACATGGGCTTTACCGCCTGACAACTTCCAAATCAGCCATGTATCAATTGTTCCAAACAATAGTTCACCACGTTCAGCCCGTTCCCTTGAACCTTCAACGTGATCAAGAATCCACTTCACCTTTGTTCCGGAGAAATAGGCATCAATCAATAAACCTGTTTTTGCACGGAATAGTTCGGCATGACCGGCACTCCGCAACTCGTCACAAATCTCAGCTGTTTGTCTCGATTGCCAGACAACTGCATTATAAATCGGTTTTCCAGTCTCTTTCTCCCAGACGACTGCTGTTTCCCGTTGGTTCGTGATACCGATTCCGGCGATTTGTGTCGCCTTAACGTTAGCTTCCGTTAGACAGGTTGCAACAACTGCAAGGACACTTCCCCAAATTTCATTAGCATTGTGTTCAACCCAACCCGGTTTTGGAAAGTACTGCGTAAACTCACGTTGTGCGGAATGAACGATTTCTCCAGAACGGTTGAATAAAATCGCCCGTGTACTCGTTGTTCCTTGGTCTAATGACAAAATGTAGTTCTCCATCTCTTCCCCATCCTTTGTATCTAGTAAGTTAAGCTTAAGCTGACTTCGACTTCACTGACGTTGATTTATTCGGACGAACACCGAATTTATAGCATAAACCTAATATGATGATTGTCACAAGTCCGACAATCACAAATGCCGGTGTATCTTTCCCGGAGAAGACAGATCGGTAAAACAATCCACCGAGACTTCCACCAAGAACCGGACCAAGTACCGGAATCCAGGCATAACCCCAGTTAGAAGAACCTTTTCCTGCAATCGGCAAAATAAAATGCGCAATTCGCGGACCTAAATCACGTGCCGGATTCATTGCGTATCCTGTCGTCCCCCCAAATGACATTCCGAGACCGACAATCAAGACACCGACAACCAATGGATTCAGACCGTCTGAAAACGTATTGGCTCCAATCGATAAAATTCCAATGACGAGCAAAAATGTCGCAATCAATTCACTCATGACATTCGCAAATGTATGTGGAATCGCAGGTGATGTCGCGAAAACACCCAGTTTTGCCGCCGGATCTTTCGTTTCTGCCCAGTGCGGTAAGTAATGAACGAATACGATACTCGCTCCGGCAATTCCACCTAATATTTGTGCCACGATGTATCCCGGAACGTCCGCCCATGCAAATGATCCGTCAAAAGCAAGACCAAGTGTTACGGCCGGATTCAAGTGGGCGCCACTGAATTGACCCACCGCATAGGCAGAGAGCGCTACCGCAAACCCCCAGGCTAACGTAATGACGATCCAGCCGGCATCTTTTGCGTAGGATTTGGTTAATGTAACACCTGCTCCGACACCATTCCCGAATGCTACGAGAAGCGCTGTTCCTAAAAATTCTGCTAGTACCGGTGACATACGTATTTCCCCCTTTGTATGTGAAAAAAGCAACAAAAAAAAGAGATTCGCGCCTCGGCTTTTTGAATGTTCTCAAAAAGCATGAAAGCGTGAATCTCCGATTTCTCCGTCACTTCGTATCAACTTGTTTTCACTATAACAATCGATGAAAACGCTGTCAAACGATTTACGTGATCTTTATCATAGCGTTTTCATTTGTTTGGTTCAAAGTATTTCCATAACTCTTTATTGGATGTCGTAATACTCGATGCTCCAGCCGCGATTGCCTGTTCTACTTCCTCAACGGTATCAATCAATCCACCCGCGAATACCAGTTTGCCGGTTTTTCGTTTGACCTCTTCGATATACTTCGGCATCAATCCCGGTAATACTTCGATATAATCAGGTTGCGTCCGCTCCATCAGATGATAACTTTTTTCAAGCGAACTGGAATCAAGTAAAAACATCCGTTGCATCGTCTTGACCTTTTTTTGACGGGCTTTTAAGATGACACTCGCTTTTGTCGATATGACCCCATATGGCTTTAATTCCTGGCAGACATATTCGGTCGCAAATTCATCGTTTTTTAACCCTTGGACTAAATCCATATGCAAAAACATTTTTTTATCATACCGGTGTGCCAATTCATAAACGGCCTTTAAGCGCGAGACGTGCATCTCGAGTAGTACACCGTATTCATAAGGACTTTTCAACATTTTTTCAAAGTCTTCCAACTTTCTTACAGACGGTAGAATCTTTTGACCAAAGTACGTCATATAGCGTCCTCATTTCTTTGATTTGTTCTTAGTATGTCGTCTCCGCAATGTTTTCCGCAATCCTCTTTTTATGAAAACAAATGAAAAGAACGATTAAATTAGGGTATAGCTTAACGATACTGATTTGAAATGGAGGTGAGAAGCATAGGGAGAAGCTTTTCCCCTGTGCCTCGCATGAGTCAACAAAAAAGAATCATCATTTATTTATTTTCCATCCTTATTAACGCCCTCGGCAACAGCTTCATGGTCACGGCCGCCATCGGGAGCGCCCCGTGGACATCTGCCAGTGAAGCGTTAGCCCGAATTTCGCCGTTGACCGTCGGACTCGCCATCGTCGTCCTGCATGTTTTTGCGCTGATCAGTGCTTTACTCCTTGGAAGCCGTTTCAGTTGGTGGACGATTTTACTTAGTTTTTCCCTTGTCGTCCTGTTCGGGACAGCGATTGATTTCTTCTTATCGATTCACCAGCTCCTTTATACACCGGTCGCCTTGTGGGCGCGTATTTTGTATATGATCATCGGGATGCCGTTGATTTCGCTCGGACTTGCCCTGTATCTGCAAATCGGTTTCGTCCTGATGCCGCCCGATTACTTGATGAAATCATTAATCAGCCGATTCAACAGTACTTCGATTGGTGCAACGGTCAGCCTGGCGATTCCATTTTTGATTGCCAGCATCTTGTCGTTCGTCGAACACGAATTGATTGGGATCGGTGTCGGAACGTTCGTCTTTCTGTTGTTAAATGGTCCACTGATTGAATTTTTCCAAAAGACATTTCCGATCACCCGTCGTGTCACCTGACGCAGAAAATCCTGTCTGCGCTGTGAATGTCACAGTGGAGACAGGATTTTTTTTAGATTTAAAGATATGATTTTTTTTGGAAAATCAAAATTGATCCGCCGAATAACACCAAGATGTGTGCCAAAACGAAGATGACAGAAAACGTCAATGTCGTTCCCATCGGTTCTGCCGTTCCATATGTCAAGGCGCCTTTGAAGTACATCGACCAGTCCAAATGCATCAAAACAATCCATTTCGCGATTTCCGGTTTGAAGGCGAGTAACACATTCCCGACAATCGACGTAAAGAACTGGGCGAGCACGGTGAAGCCGATAATCATCCCGACAGAGCGGAAGATAAGTGAGAAGAATAACGTCATGAAAATTGTGAAAACCGGACTAACGAGCGACAACACGGTATCACGCCACTGGATGCTGTCACCGGCTTCAGAAAAGGCAAACGAAGCAGCGTACGTAATGACCGCGATGAAGATGAATTGTCCAAGCATGACTAAAATTGAGAACAACAGCTTTGAAAAATAAATCATCATCCGCGAATACGGACTCATCAATAGGTGTTTCATCGTATCGTAGCGGACTTCATTCCCAACGGTTTCCGCCGTGAAGACAATCGTAATGATGCCAAGCAAGCCGAATAAAATTGTCGAAACCAACGTATAATAATCACTGCGCGTCATGTCAAAATCATTCATTTTCGTGATAATGACAAGTCCAACGACGATAACGACGTATAGAGCTAAGACGATTTTTGATTTTTTCATCGTCCACCATTTCATCCATTCATTTTGTATGAGCGAAAGCATGTGAATCCCCCTCTTTTTTCGTCACTTGCAAGAATTGTTCTTCCAGTGTCATTCGTTTTACAGTCAGTTCATGTAAATCAGCAATCGGGACGATTAATCGGGCGATAGCCGGTGTCTCGGTTTCAGGTGCCGTGATGACGATTTTATCGTTCAAGCGTTCGGCCGGATAGTTGGCAACCCGCAATGCTTCAATGACGTCGCGTACATTATTTTCCGGAACACGAATCATGATTTTGGCTCCCGTCTCATTTCGGACAGACTCGACCGATTTGATGACCCCTTGGTCGATGATCGCATACCGGTCACTGATTTGTTCCATCTCACCTAACATATGGCTGGAAATCAAAATCGCAATATCCTGCTCGCGTGCCATTGCCCGGAGATATTCGCGCAGTTCGGCAATCCCGGCCGGATCCAGTCCATTCGTCGGTTCATCCAAAATCAAAACCCGCGGATTATGTAACAAGGCCCGGGCAATTCCAAGACGTTGTTTCATTCCGAGTGAATATTCACCGACTTTTTTCGACAGTTTTCCTTCAAGACCAACGAGTTTCGCTAATGCCTCATAGTCAACCTGAGTCAGACCCGGAATCAGATTCTTGGCATGAACAAGATTTTGCTTGCCCGTCATGTAGGTGTAGAATGCCGGATTTTCGACGATAGCACCGATTTGTGTCAATGCTTTTGAGCGTTCATGGACGACGTCAAAACCATTGACGGTGACTGTCCCCTCATCCTGTTCCATTAGTCCTGTAATGATTCGGATGGTCGTTGTTTTCCCTGCCCCGTTTGGTCCAAGAAATCCAAACACTTCTCCTGGCGCCACTTCAAAGCTGACATCCTTTAAAATCTGTTCTTTGCCTAAACGTTTTGATACGTGTTCAATTTTCAGCATCTTTTTTCCTCCTCTTGCTGTTCTTCTTACTTCAGTGTACGTGATTCAAAGTAAAAAAGTTCCTATCCTTACAATTATGTAATCCATTTCCAATTCAAAATCGTATACTAAAAGATGTTCACTACTCTATTTAACTGGAGGAACCCCGATGCCACTTCAATTTGTTCCTGTGACAAAAATAGATTTTCCAACCATTCAATCCATCTATGCTGAACACCCGCACTATGTTCAACTGGAAGGTCGATTACTTCCTTTATCAGAACACGAATTAGAAGCAGAATTTTTAAATCCCGATACGATTAGCCTCCTTTGTCTTGACGGGGAAGATATACTTGCCCTCATCGATTATTTACCGGAACACCTAACCGATCATTCCACCTGGATCGGGTTGTTTTTAATGCCCGAACGGCTTCATCGCCAGGGCATCGGTTCGATGATTTTCCGTCTTTTCCACGAACAGTATTTACATGATTGTCCTGTCATTCGTCTAGCCGTCCTACCTGAAAATGTATCAGGACGTCGCTTTTGGGAAGATCTCGGTTTCCGCTTCGAACGATATGGAATATCCAATCACAATCAACCCGTCGAAGTTTTCATCAAAATGAAATCATGCGATGATCGTATGCTAAAATAATGAGAAGAATCCTGTTTATCTCATTAATGGAATTGGAGTTTATTATGAAGAAATTTTCTATCCGTTTTGATGTTTTACTCGCCTTATTGATTGCCGGTCTTTTTTTCGTCATGACACTTTCCTTGACGTTTTTAATCAGCAATCGTGCAACAGACCGTCTACAGGATGAAGTAGGAACGACTTTGTCTGCCACTGCCTATCAGTTATCCGATAAACTGGATCACTATATGTGGTCCCGTACCGCTGAAGTCAACGTCTTACGGACGTTACCGACGATTCGTGACGAACAAAATCCGGCTGAAACACGCAATACGCTTGAACAGTTGCAACAACAAATCCCTGACTTTTCATGGATTGGCGTCATGGATCCTGATGGACAAGTCGTTGCATCGACCGGGAAAATTCTAGAAGGTCAATCAATCAAAGCGCGTCCTGTCTTTCAGGAAGCACAAAAAAAACCGTTTATCGGAGATGTGCATGATGCTGTTTTACTGGCCAAATTACTTCCCAACCCGAGCGGCGAACCGTTACAGTTCGTCGATATCAGCACACCGTTATTTATAAACGGAAAAATGAGTGGCGTCCTCGCCGCACATCTCAGCTTTGAATGGGCCAAGGAAATCGAACAAAGCTTCCAAAGTTCTACCGCACAGATTAAAGATGTCGAATTCTTCATCGTCAGTAAACAAAACCGGACGGTCCTTCTCGGTCCGAAACAGTGGCGCGGGAAAAACTTACCGTCTGCCTGGTTAGCCGGAAATCAAAAAGGATACCGGATTTCCGACTGGGAAAAAGGGCAGGAATACTTAACCGGTGTCGCCAAAAGTAAAGGCTATAAAAACTACGACGGTCTCGGCTGGACCGTTCTCGTCCGCCAACCGAGTCAAGTTGCCTTTTCAGATGCAAGCACTCTGAGAAATTACATCTTGATTGCCGGATTGATTGCTTCTTTGCTGACAGCCATCATCGGTTGGTTCGTAGCCCGATTGTTGACTCGCCCCTTAAAGAAAATCACGCAGGCAGCAGAAGCCATGCAACACGATCGATCAAAATCGATTCCGTCACATACCGGGATTCGTGAGATAGAAGTACTGTCCGTCGCGTTACGCGAACTGACGACGAAATTGACCCATACCGAGCAAGAACGAACGACCTACGAGTCACTCGCCCTTCATGACGCTTTGACCGGACTGCCGAACCGGAATGGTTTATCTGATTATCTGGATGAACTGTCTCGTAAAACGCATGATCAGATTTACCTGTATCTTGATTTAGACGGATTTAAAGCAATCAATGATCAGTATGGTCATGCGATGGGTGATTTATTGTTAATCGAAGTTGCCGACCGTCTTCAAAAATCCTTACGCTATGAAGGGATTACGGCACGGCTTGGCGGGGATGAGTTTCTGATTATCCTCAACGAACAGATTTCGACGGAAGATATCGACCGGTACGGCAAGGACATCATCCACACGCTTTCGTATCCGTATCTTCTGAATCAACAAACTTTGTTTATTGGAGCCAGCATCGGAGTCGCCGTTCGTTCGACCGAAGAATCGATCGAACAAGTCATTCACCGTGCGGATCTTGCTTTGTATGATTCCAAACACCGGGGCAAAGGATGCTTGACCTTCCATCATTAAGAGGCTTCATTGACAAGATCACCGCTTCTCCGTAATGTGAACGCATAGAAGAAGCAATCCCCAACTACTTACAACAAGGAGCTGACAACATGAATCAGTGGACACGCGAAGCACGCTATCGCCCGCTTTCCGATCTTGCACCGGAAGTGTATCAACTCATGAAAGAAGAAGTACGCAACTCACCTTGGCGGTTTTCTTTCCACATTCAACCCCCAACCGGTTTGTTGAACGATCCGAACGGATTTGTTTATCACAACGGCACGTATCATCTTTTTTACCAATGGTTCCCGCTCGGCCCCGTTCACGGATTGAAATACTGGTACCACATGACTTCAAAGGATTTAGTGCACTGGTTTGATGAGGGAGCAGCCCTTATTCCAAACGATGATCCTGATTCACACGGTGCTTACTCCGGAAGTGGTTTCATTAAAAATGATCAGATCCATATCATGTATACAGGAAACAAACGGGATGCAGATTGGAAGCGACACACGAGTCAAATCGTTGGTCACCTTCGTTCGGACGGCCGGATTGACAAGCATCTGCCCCCTGCCATTCCAACCGTTCCAAATGGCTATACCGAGCATTTCCGGGACCCTAAAGTGTTTCAGCATCACGGTACATGGTATTGCATCATCGGGGCTCAACGTGACGATCTGACCGGCTGCACAGTAATGTATCAATCCGAAGATGCGGAGAGCTGGACCTTGATGGGCGAACTCGTCACCCGTTACGATCAATTCGGTTACATGTGGGAATGTCCTGATTATTTTGAACTGGACGGAAAAGGACTATTACTGTTCAGTCCGCAAGGGATTGCTCCCGCAGGAGATCGTTACCAAAACATCTTCCAGTCGGGATATTTGATGGGACAACCACTCGCCCTTCCCGAGCTTGCTTTCCAACATGAGGATTTTGTGGAACTTGATTTCGGATTTGATTTTTATGCTCCCCAGACGACACTTGCAGCAGACGGACGCCGGATTCTTGTCGGCTGGATGGGGTTACCTGACATCTCGTATCCAAGCGACCGTTATAACTGGGCACACGGTTTGACGTTGCCGCGAGAACTGACACTCGAAAATCAGCAGTTGCGTCAAAAACCCGTTCAGGAACTAACGTCACTCCGTAAAGAAACGTTGTACGAAAAGGAACTGAAGTTGGTCCGTGAAGTCCTGCCTGCACAAGCAGAAATTTTCGAGCTCGAGTTGTCCCAGTTGCAACTTTCTTCCGACCAATTGGAAGTGAAGCTTCGGGTCAGCGAGCAGGAAGAAACCGTTCTGCGATACGATCAACAAACGAATCGATTTACCATTGATCGCGGACAATCAGGGGCAGAGGTGCCAGCACTCGAATATGGTACGACTCGTTCTACCGTATTGACCGAACCATTGCATACCTTACGGGTGTTCGTTGATCGTTCGTCAATCGAAGTATTTCTAAATGACGGGGAAGCCGTTGCTTCCGCCCGGATTTTCCCGAAAACGACGAGCCAAGGCATCGTTCTGACAGGTGACGCGACGGCTCAGCTGGCCATTTACAGCCTGTAAGCCGTTGATTCTTTTTTATTCCTGCAAAAAAAGCACATTCCTCACAGATCAGCTGTGGAATGTGCTTTTTATTGAGGAGCTGTTTCTTTTTGAAGATCAAAGGCTAATATGTGTTGTTCGCCAATCGGACCCATGACAGATTGTAACGTGTCCACATAACCTGTTTTAAAGTACAAGGATTTTGCCGCGATATTCTTTTTATTGACCGCTAACGTAATCGCCGTTACTTCTGGAAAATGTTCATTCACGAATGCAGGTAATTGCATCATTGCTTCTTTGGCATAGCCTTGTTGCTGATGTCTTGCATCAATCGAAAAAGCCCGCAACAGGACACTGCGTTCATCTGTCCGGTATGTTTTCGGTGGATTTAAATGCAGGATGAAAAATCCGACGACTTCCATCTCTTTTTTTATGACGACCGGAAACTTGTCCGGATTACTTACCGCTTCCGACACGACTTCGGTCGGAAATGTCGTAAATTGGATTTGTTCTTCCGGAAGAATAAACGCATCACATTGTTCATAATGTTCATCGGTATACATAAACAGCTTTACTTGAGACATACTTTTTTCCGCCTTCCATTAGTCAAGGAGACCCAACACTCCCCTTACATCTATTTCCATTTTACATGTTCTAGATGTTTTAGCCAATGATTCAGGAACGTTCCTGTAAAAGATTTTATCTTTACTTATATTCCACTTCTTGTGTAGACTTAATCAATTGTCCGGCTGAAAATGCTAAACTAAGAAAAGAAAATTGAGTTTACAAAGGTAAGAGGTGAATAAACCGATGTCCCCAGACTTTTTTGAACGCATGGAGATGGAAACCGGGACCAAACTAAATGCTGTCCAGCGCCAAGCGATTGAGCACGATCGAGGTCCGCTCCTATTACTCGCTTCCCCGGGTTCAGGAAAAACCACAACATTGAACTTTAAAATTGCCTATTTGATTCTCGAAAAAAAGGTGAATCCCCGGTCTATTTTAGGATTAACTTTCAGCAAAGCCGCTGCTCATGAGATGGCAGAACGTTTTCATGATTGGTTTCATCATTTAATCGGGACGACGGCTTCCTTTTCGACGATCCATAGTTTTGCCTTTCAAGTCGTCCGTGATTATGCGGCAACACGTCGCCTTCAGTATACGATTATCGAAGGAGCCGTTGAAAAATCGGCAACACATCGTCCGGAACAGCCGTTGCATAAACGAATGATTCTTCGCCGGATTTTCCAAGAAATTAACCGGAGCGTCATTACGGAAGATCAGATGGATGAATTACTGCGAATGATTTCTTTCGTTAAAAATCGGTTATTGGTAACGAAGGATGTTGAAACATTAAAAACGACCATTAAACATTTTCCGGAGATTTACTCAGCTTATGAACAATTTAAACTGCGGGATCCCCTCCATCCGCTGATGGACTTTGATGACATGTTGACGTATGCCAATACGATTCTGTCAGAAGATGCCGCACTGCTTAGATCGTACCAACGGCGTTTTGAGTATATTTTAACGGACGAAAGTCAGGATACGTCTTTAGTTCAGCATCAACTTGTCGAAAAACTGGCACTGCCTCACAATAACCTTTGTGTCGTCGCCGACGATGATCAAACGCTGTACAGCTGGCGCGGTGCGGATGTATCAAAAATCATCCACTTTAAAGATACGTATCCCGATGCGACCGTATTGTACATGGAACAAAACTATCGTTCCTCTAAAGAAATCGTCGAGACCGCCAATCGGTTCATTCAGCGTAATAAGGTCCGTTACCCGAAGAAAATGTATACGGAAAATCCGTCGTCCCGTGCCATCACCGTTGAAACGTTACCGGCGTACGAAGACCAAACGCGGTATGTCATTCGTCAATTACGTGAGGAAACGAATTTTAAAGAAGTAGCGATTTTATACCGTAATAATTCGTCCTCGATAAACATCATGAATGCTCTTGATCTAGCCGGCATTCCTTTTTATATCAAGGACGTCGACCATAAATTCTTTAGCCATTGGGTTTTAAAGGATATCTTACATTTCATCGAATTGGCAAACGACCCTTCCGATGTGGATGTTTTGGCGCAAATTCATACGAAATTTGCAGGGTATATCTCAAAAGTTCAATTACAGCGTCTGTACGAATTACGGAACGGAGAAAACGTGTTTGATTTGTTGCTTCATCATGTCGAGATGAAGTTTTATCAAAAAAAACAACTCAAAACCATTAAATCGGTCTTTGCTGCCATGCAAACTGCCCGTCCTGCTGCCGCATTGGCACTGATTCGTAATGAACTGGGCTATGAAAAAAACCTGAAAAAAATGAGTGACAGTCTTGGATTCAGCATTGATTTTTTACTTGAAATGCTCAATACGATTGAAAATGTTGCAAGTGATCTTCCGACGTCCCTTGCCTTTAAAGAACGGATTTTGCATCTCGAACAATTAATGCGTCAAGCGAAGTCCAATAAACATCAAAATGCCGTTACCTTATCGACTTTCCACAGTGCCAAGGGACTTGAGTTCGATCGTGTCTTCATGATTGATCTGATCAACGGTGTTCTTCCGTCGTCTGATAACATCAAATCTTACAAAGACGGACAACTCGAAGAAATGGAAGAAGCAGTCCGCCTGTTTTATGTCGGTATGACACGGGCACGGCACGATCTTCATCTTTTGTCTTACCGGTATAAGTCAAAGCCGGTCGAAGAATCCTTATTCATCGCAAATATCCGACAGATTCTCAATCCGGATCAAAAGGCACAAAAAGAAGCCCGCTATGCTCCGCGTTTGAACGATACACCGGCAGGACCGCTTCTTGCCGTCGAGAAGAACATGCGAATTCGTCATAAATCCTTCGGCGAGGGAACGATTGTTCATTTGATGGACGACGTTCTCGAGATTCAGTTTGATAAGGGCATCGATAAGCAACTGTCCCTCCAAGTCTGTTCCGAAAATCATCTGATAACGATTCTTTAAAAAAGACTCATTTTTCACCGGACGAGCTCCAGTGGAAAATGAGTCTTTTGTTGATCATGTCATGCGTTCATCATTTTGACGGACCAGTGCATCACGGATTTCCGTAAGCAGTTTTTCTTCCGTCGTCGGAGCTGCGACTTCTTCCGTCGTCTCCTCTTTCCGACGAAAAGCATTGATGCCTTTCACAAACAAAAACAAGGCAAATGCAATCAAGATGAACTCAATGCTCGCTTGCAGGAATTGACCGTATAACAAATTAGCATTTCCGACCTCGACGGACAATCCTTTGACATCAATTCCACCGATGATAATGCCGATCAACGGCATGAAGATACTGTCGACCAAAGATTTGATGATGCCACTGAAGGCAGCCCCGAGGATGACCCCTACTGCCAAATCAATGACATTTCCGCGAAACGCAAACTCCTTAAACGCTTTGAACAATGCCTGTTCCCCCTCTCTTGTTACGTCCATGCCCGATCAGCCAACTGACGAATCGCATAGCCGACCCCATTTTCATTATTTGTTTTCGTCACTTGATGCGCAATCGCTTTTGCGTCGTCATGACCATTCCCCATCGCTATCGCCATTCCGGCGACTTTGAACATCGGAACATCATTTAAGTTGTCCCCGATGACGGCGACCTCTTCGATTGACACTCCAAGGTGCTTTGCCAGTGTTTTGACCGCTGTTCCTTTATCGGCACCAAGTGCCATGACTTCAATGTTGTCATGACCGGACGACGTCACATAAATTCCGTCCACTTTTTGTTCGATTTCTTTCCAAATCTTTTTCATCAACTCCTGATCAAAAGAGAAGGAAATGAACTTAAAGACCTGCCCTGCTTGGTTACGAATGAATGAGCGGAATCCATCAATCATCTTGACATCTTCATTGACGTAATAACGATTGTGGAAAAAGTCGAGCACATCCTTTGCCCGGTCGCTTTCCTGACTCATTTCCTTGAGCGAATCATAGGCGGCGTCAATCGTTGATCCTTGTGCCGTGACGAGACCTTGGTCACAAAACATCTCAAAAAATACTTCGTATTGGCTGATGATGCCGTAAATTTGTTGCGCTTGCTCAGTTGTCAGCGTCGTCGCACTCAGTTCTTCCCCGTCAACGGTCAAAACGCGCGCTCCGTTCGACGCGATGATCGGACATGTGATCCCTGCCTGATCCGTCAATTCTTTTGCATTTAAGTAGTTTCGTCCTGTCGCAATCGCAAAATCAATGCCTTGTTCTTTTGCAGCTTCAATGGCTGCAATCGTTTCCGGTTCTATTTTCTGTTTACTGGATAACACCGTACCATCCATGTCTGAGATCAATAATTTGATTGCTTTTGCCAAAACGTTCACTCTCCTTTATCTTTTTCCATTTTACTATACCATTTTCAGCATGATATTCCTGTTCCGACCCTTTTGATTCCGCTCAAAGGATCGGAGACAACAATCGGGAAATACTCTCTTTAAACTTAATGAGTCGGGAACGTTTCGCATATTTTTCAGCCGTCAGTTGCTCACAGACGAGACAGTCTGCTTCAAACAGACGGGCCAGTTCTTCTGCAACATGCTGATCGTAGACGATCGAGTTCATCTCAAAATTCAATCTGAAGCTCCGGGCATCGATATTCGTCGTTCCGACGGATGCGATTTCCTGATCGACGACAATCGTTTTCGCATGGAGAAATCCAGGTTCATACGTATAGATTTTTGCTCCATAATCAATTAGTTCCCCTGCTGCCGCTGTCGTCGCCCAGTAGACGAACGGATGGTCCGGCTTGTTCGGAATCATAATTCGGATTTCGACACCTGCCAGTAACGCCATTTTGCAGGCGTCCATATAACTGGTATCCGGAATGAAATAGGGCGACTGGATATAGATCGATTCTTTCGCGGATGAAATCATTTTAATCAGCAGATTTTTGAGATGTTCCGTTTTTGAATCCGGACCCGACGTCACAATCTGCATCGGCAGCTCCTGTTCAATCGAATGGGCGCCATAATAAAAAGCATTTTTTGCCGTATAGCTGTCACTGGCCTGATTCCAGTCCAAAATGAACCGGTCCAGTTGATCATGGACGACTTCTCCTTCTAACCGGAAATGCGTGTCGCGCCAGTAGCCGAATTTTTCGTCGATCCCTAAATACTCCGTTCCGACGTTAAAGCCGCCGATATAACCAATCTTCCCGTCGACGATACATGACTTCCGATGGTTTCGGTTGTTGAGACGGAAGTTGATCAAACCGATTGTCGGCGGAAAAAAAGCGAACACTTCCCCGTTGTATTTCATCAATTCCTTAAAGTCGGACCGTTTCAAATCACGGGAGCCGACCGCATCATAGAGCAACCGGACTTTGATTCCTTGTTTCGCTTTATTTGTCAAAGCGGCAATTAACGCTTGTCCAAGCGAATCCTTTTGAATGATGTAATACTGGATGTTAATTTCGTGTTCCGCATTTACGATGTCGGTCATCATCCGATTAAATTTTTGCTCACCGTCCGATAAAATGACGACCTCATTTTTAAAACTGAGCAACGCATCGTTCGACACTAAATTCATCCGGATCAGTTGGTCATACCGGACGATAGCAGGATGACGCTGTTGTGTCTCGAATTTATCCAATTCGGTTAATTGAAGCGTCACGCGTCGTGATTGTTCTTGTTTTTCCGTTTGTTCGACGTGATAAAAATTTGTTTTTTTCAAGAGACGTCCAAAAAATAAATAAATCAGAAACCCGATCAACGGAACAAAATACAAAATCAGAACCCATGCCCATGTTGCGCCAATGTCTCGTCGTTCCAAAAAAATAACGGTGACGACCGCCAATAAATTCATGATAATCAAGCCGTAAGCCAATATAACGAGCATCGTACTCAACACGTCAAGCACTGGATCTCCTCCTTTGTTCTACCTGTCACCTTTTCCCGCTGCAATGTATAAGGTATTCCTTATTTTCAAAGTAAATAAAACAAAAAAGTGCAGGAAACTCCTAAAAAAGATGGAGTTTCCTGCACTGGATAAGATTTTATGATTCATTGACGGATTCATCCGCGTGGGATTGTTCCAATTCAATTGATTCAACCATTGTTTTTGCACTGGCTACACAATCCGGCAATCCTACCCCGTCATAGGCAAGTCCTGCGAGATAAATGCCGGGATATTGTGCCAATACTTCCTCCCGGACGCGCTGAATTCGATCGGCATGACCGACTGTATATGCAGGAAGACCATCTACCAACCGGCTGATGATGACTTGTTTCGGTTCTAATGCCCGTCCACAAATCTTCTCTAAATCCTGCAACACAGCTTGTTGCAGAACTTCATCTGATTCATAAACCAAATGATCATTGCCCGGTCGACCGACGAATGCACGCAGGACCGTATGATTTGGAGCGGAATGATTCCATTTTTGATCGATCGCCGTACAGGCCGTGATGGAGTACGGTGCCCGTCGATTGACGACAAAACCTGTTCCTTCAATCGGTAACGACTCTTGTTGATCAAAAATCATCGTAATCGTCGCCGTCGAGTGCGTCGTCAACTGTTCAAGCTCCGGCAAGTGGGCATCCGGCAACAATTTGACGACTTGAGGATGCGGAATCGTCAAGAGTACGTAATCTGCATACTCCGGACCATGATCCGTTTTCAACCGGTAGCGTCCGTCTTCACGTGAAATCTCAAGCAATGGCGTTTCCAGCCGCACTTCCGAACGTTCGAGCATCTCTTCCAATCGTTCAATCAATGATTCAAGTCCTGTTTCGAGCGATAAAAACTGTCCCGTCGCTTTGATCGTTGTTTGCGGAGTCTGCGGCAATTGATCGAGCGGACGCATTAAACGCATCCCTTCAAACAATGAACCGGCTTTTTGTTCGTTCGCGACGAATTGGGGATACGTCGCAAACGTACTCATCTGATCGATGTTACCGGCATAGATACCGGACAGCAACGGTTCAATCAATTTTTCCACTAATGCATCCCCGAGTCGCGGACGTAAATACTCTCCGAGCGGAATGTCCTGTTCCGGAATCCTTAACTCATCAGACGGATGCAACAACAAGTCAGCGACTTCCTGTTTTTCCTGTTCTGTCAGTAACGTCGTTTCCCGAAACAGATCAAGATCCGTCGGAATTCCCATGACCGCACCCTTAGGAATCGGGTGAAGGCCACCCGTATCCAAAATAAATGCTTGGGACGTGTTATTTCGGACCAGTTTTTCACCCAGTCCGATTGCTTCAATCAAATCCGTCAAAATATGTTTTCGGGCGACGTAAGAATCCGGTCCACGTTCAATCGTAAAACCATCTTCTCGATACGTCGCGACCTTCCCACCAAGACGTTCTCCAGCTTCAAGCAATGTGATGTTCAAATCGGGAAAAGTACGTTCTGCGTAATAGGCAGCGGCAAGACCAGTAATACCACCGCCGACGATGACGAGACGTTTACTTGACATAACTGCCGACCTGTTTCGAAACAGCCTCGGTGACTGCTCTCATGAAGGCAGGATCTGCATTCGGCATAATCGGACGTGCGTAATGAATACCCAGTTCGTCACAGACGACTTTACACTCATAATCATTATCGAACAGGACTTCCAAGTGATCGGCAACGAATCCGACAGGAACATAGACGAATGCTTCATACCCTTTTGCTTCATAAACGTCACGCGTCAAATCTTGTACATCTGGTCCCAGCCAAGGTTCTGGCGTTTGTCCGGCTGATTGCCAGCCTGTGATCATATGTTCGACACCGGCACGTGCCGCAATCAGGTCTGCTGTCTCTTTTAATTGTTCCGGGTACGGATCACCGTTCGCGATGATTTTTTCCGGTAAACTGTGTGCGGACACGACCAAGACCGCTTTTTCTTCCGGTACCGGTAATGCATCAAACGTTTTCCGGATTTCTTTACCCCACCAGTCAATGAACGCTTCTTCTTTGTACCATGACTCAACAGAAGCCAAATGAATGCCGTGTTTATCTGCCACTTCTTTCGCCCGACCGTTGTATGAACGGATGCTGAACGTCGAGTAGTGCGGTGCAAGTACGACAGTGACTGCTTCTGTGATGCCGTCTTTCGCCATTTGTTCTACAGCATCTTCGACGAATGGTTCGATATGCTTCAGACCCAAATACAGCTTGAATTCGATTTCACCCGCATATTTTTCCGACAATTGGCGGTGTAATTCTTCCGCTTGATCAATCGTGACTTGCGCCAGTGGTGAAACACCACCGATTGCTTCATACCGTTCTGTCAGTTCAGCCAATGCTTCTGGAGACGGTTTGCGTCCACGACGGATGTGTGTGTAATAACGTTCGATGTCTTCCGGTTTATACGGCGTACCATACGCCATGACGAGTAATCCTAATGTTTTCATTTCGCTACCTCCATTTTTTCTTTCGAGTAATCATGGATATATGCAGTGAGACGTTTTAAGACTTCCGGATCCACCTCCGGGAAAATTCCATGTCCTAAGTTAAAGATGAAACCGGGACGTTTCATTCCCATATCAAGGATTTCTTTTGTTTTTGCTTCGAGAATCTCCCATGGGGCAAGCAGATAAGATGGATCAAGATTTCCCTGTAAGGTTTTCGTCAGTCCGCGTTCACGTGCTGCATCTACCGACAACCGCCAGTCGAGTCCGACGACATCCAGCGGCAGATCGTGCCACTCTTCCGCCAAATGACTTGCTCCAACGCCAAACATGATCATCGGAACGCCCGTTTCTTTCAATTCCGTGAAAATACGCTCCATCGTCGGTTTGATATACAGAACATAATCATTCCGGCTCGTCGTACCAACCCACGAATCGAAGATTTGGAATGCCTGGATGCCGGCATCGACTTGTGCTTTGATATAATCGATGACCATATCTCCGAGTTTCTCCATTAAAGCATGCCATACATCAGGATGACCATACATCAATGCTTTCGTTTTATGGTAGCCTTTTGACGGACCACCCTCGATCATATAGCTGGCCAATGTAAACGGCGCCCCCGAAAAACCGATTAACGGAACTTCGAGACGTTCACGCAACAGTTTAATCGTCTCGAAAATGTAGGGAATATCTTCTTTTTTAAATGGTTGGAGCGCTTGAACATCGTCCATTGTCCGAATCGGATTTGCAATGACAGGACCAATGCCGCTTTTAATCTCTACGTCGACACCCATCGAAGGCAATGGCGTCATAATATCTTTATAGAGAATCGCTGCGTCGACTCCCAACTGCTTCACTGGTAGTTCTGTGACATATGCGCATAACTCAGGATCATGTGTAATCTCAAACAGTGTCCGTGTCTTCTTGATTTCACGATACTCCGCTTGATACCGACCTGCTTGTCGCATATACCAGACCGGTACATGGCTTACCTCTTCGCCACGAATGGCCCGCAAAAATGTATCATTAAATTTTTTCATCATAACTACCCCTTTATACTCGTTCTAACGCCCCAAAATAACGCACGATAAGTTTGTGAACACAGAAACATTATATCTGAAATTCAGAACGGTGTGCCAATAAATCGTTTACAAAATTACAGTTCTGTTACCCGTTCATCAAATGTTCACCGTTTCTTATAGAGTCCGAAAGCAGCATTCAACTGTCCACGGATCAAATCCGAACGTTGTTGTTCCGTTACTTTCCGTTCTTTTTCACGGATTTCGTGTGTCCGCCATCCGTCTTCGATCTTTTCCGCAACTTCTACCAATCGTTCAATGTCTGTAAACGAGTACTTTCGTGTTTTTCCGTTCGTCCGCTCTGGAAAAATCAATTTCCGTTCTTCATAGTAACGAATTTGACGTTCCGACAAACCGGTTAATTCGCAGACAATCCCAATCGTCATCACCTTCTTCTCCCGGTAATTCATCTTCGTCACTCCTTTCCTTCAAAATACCATGTCAGATTTTCTGACACAAGACGTTTCTTGGAAAGGATTTCCGTCTAAAGTAAACACATACTTTAAATTGATAAAGGAGGAACGATGATGAATTTAGAAGAAATGTTAGTTTCGGTTGATACGTTTTATGTCTTATTCGCTACCTTACTCGTCTTTACAATGCAGATTGGATTTTTATTACTCGAAACAGGAATGTTGCGGGCTAAAAATGCCGGGCATGTCGCGGTTAAACAATTAATCAGCTTCTCCGTTGCCGCCCTTGCCTTTTGGGCGATCGGCTTCGGACTGACGTTCGGAGATGGTCCAGGTTTAATCGGAACAGAAGGATTCTTCCTTCAAGGAGGGTTTTCAAGCCTTGACTGGTCAAATGTAACAATCGATGTCAAGTTCCTCTTCCAACTGTCATTTGTCGCCGTATCCCTCGCGATCGCTTGGGGTGGTTTTGCGGAACGGGCAAAACTATCCGTCTACTTGTTGTTCGGGACGTTCTTCGTCGCCATCATCTATCCGATCATCGCCCGTTCGGTTTGGGCCGGCGGCTTCCTTGGTTCTCTCGGAATGCAGGATTTTGCCGGTTCGACCGTCGTCCACTTACAAGGTGGGATTGCCGCTCTCGTCGCTGCTCTGATCCTGAAAAAACGGATTGGTGCGGAACAAACACCTTTACTCGGTCATAACGTCATCTACTCCGTCGTCGGGGCTTTCATTCTTTGGTTATGTTGGTTTGGATTCAATGCCGGTTCGACGTTAACGATCGCTGACGGATTCTTCAGCTATGTCGCCTTGACGACATTACTTGCGACAGCTGCTGGTGCTCTTGGTGCGCTCGCCATTTCCTTTTGGCACCGCCGGGTCGCAGATATCCCGTCGATCATCAACGGCGTCTTAGCCGCCCTTGTTGCCATCACTGCGGCTTGTGCCTTCGTCGAGCCATGGGGAGCCGTCGTCATTGGCTTCCTGGCCGGAGTCATCACGTACGGAACAAGCATCCTGCTTGCCCGTCGTGTCGATGATCCATTGTGTGCTTTCTCTGTTCACGGTGTGGCCGGAATTTGGGGCACACTCGCTACCGGATTCTTCGCTTCGCCGAGACTGGTTGAAATCACAGGAATTGGACAAGCCGGACTGTTTTACGGCGGTGGATTTACACAACTTGGGGTTCAAGCCCTTGGTGTCGTCTTCGCAGTCGTCGTAGTCAGTGTCTTAAGTTATGCCTTCCTCAAGTTGCTCGACGTAACCATCGGTCTCCGGATCACACGGGAAGACGAACTGCGTGGACTCGATGTTGCCGAGCACGGACAGGCTTCTTACGACCTTCCTGCACCGGTCAACAAAGAGTTGCATCCTGAGTATGAACAGGAAGAATCGACCGAAAAAGTCAATTGAGCGGTATCCTCAAATCCCCCTTTGCCGTAATGGCAGAGGGGGATTTTTTCTTTGATACTACAGTTATTTTTTTCTGGCGTAATATTCAGCAACAACGAGTGCCAAAACAGCACCTGCGACGACGGTCGGAAAACCGCTGATCAGATACCCGATCAATGTCAAAATCAACACTTGTAAAAACGACATAATCCGAAGAACTTTCCGTTTTGAAGCCGTCGCATCTCCAAACGGCAGTAAGCGGGTCAACAGATGCGAGTCGATCGCCCGTGTAAACGGAGCCAATTGAAAGCTCGTCAGTCCGCTGAAGGCTGGTACAGCAAGAACGACTAACCATTCATTGTCTTTTCCAAGCCACATGAAGACGGCTCCGATTAAGGTCAAACGAACAATCAAACCGATCCCGTCCGTGCTTCGAATGAATTGTTTCATGTACAGATAGTCAAATGTCCGGTTACGGTCAAACCCGATTTTTTCTACCAAAAGACTTAGGAGACGTCGGCGCTTATATGTCGTCGACAATCGTGGGACATCGACAAACCAGTTTGCGATGCGGTAAAAACGGTCACGTGATTCCTGTTCCAGTGCAATCCAGTCCATCAACGGTAACTGATCCTGTTTTTTCAAATGAAGTGTCAGCAATAACAAACTCGTCACCACGATGCTGAATGAACCCATTCCCAGCATGACGAGAACGCCGGCACCGGTTGCATATAAGAGGACTATTCGATGACCGACCCCTTCGAGTTTCGATAAGTTAGCTGCGGCACCAATCATGCTTAGGGCTGCAAACAAACTGAACAATCCGATCGGTGAAGTTTCTTCTGTCCGAACGTATAAGACTGCGACAGCGAGAAACGGGATGACTGCCCGGATCATGCCAAATAGAGCATTATAGGTTCGAACCCGCTTCATGTAACCGGTAAGATGTGGCAGACTCGGAAGCAAAAAGACTTGGTCCGCTTCGGTTAAAAAGGTTCGTGTCGAGCGATAAAAGGCTAAGAAGATGAACAGACTTCCCATGACCAGATTTCCGGGGAATGACGGATCCAGTTGATCTAAAAATCGTCCGTACACGACAAGGCCGTACAAGACGACGAAATAGACGGTAAACAGCAACCCGCCGTTCGCCATATACCGGGTATATTTTGTCATTTCCGCCATAGCAGCCTGGTATCGTGTACTCCATAAAACGGAACTTGTCATCGTTCGGCCTCCTCGATGGCCGCGACATAGATATCATCAAGGGAGCCGTCCTTCAAATCGTACCGGTCTCGAAGTTCTCCGGTTGTTCCTTCTGCAGCGATTCGCCCTTCATGCAGTAAGATGAACCGATTGCAATGACGTTCTGCCGTCTCCAGGATATGCGTCGACATCAGGATTCCTTTCCCATCTGCTTTTAATTCACTGAAAATCGTTAACAATTCACGAATGGCGAGCGGATCCAGTCCGACGAACGGTTCATCGACGATTAACAACTCACTGCCCGTCACCAAAGCGCAGAGAATCATTGCTTTTTGTTTCATCCCTTTGGAAAAAACACTCGGAAACCACTCTAACTGTTTAGTCATTCGAAGCCGGGTTGCATAATGATCGATTCGTTCCTGAGCTTTTTTTTCCTCAACTGCATATCCTTGCGCCATCAAGCGCAAATGTTCACGTAAAGTCAATTGTTCATACAACATCGGTTGCTCTGGAATGTAGGCGACTTGTTTCCGGTATGTTTGTTCATCCTGTTCTAAACTGACACCGTTGATCAAGATTTCTCCTGACTTGACCGGCAACAAACCGAGGATATGTTTAATCGTCGTTGATTTTCCGGCACCGTTCAGACCGATTAAGCCGACCAGTTCTCCTTGGTTTACCGATATATTGATATCATGGAGGACTTTTTTTGCTCCATATCCTCCTGATAACTCATTTATTTTTAACAACACTCTCATCGACTCCCTTCATTAACCATCCTAGACAATTCAATCTCACTTTTCTAGTTTGAGTCATTTTTTTATTAAGAAAAGGTTTGAATACATCTTTTTACGGTAATTACTCTAAGTGTAATCGTTACATCAATATATGAAAACGACTTACAAAAATTGAAAGTAGCATTTTAAATACGAGTTTCGCTAAGAGGTAACTGGTATAATCGTCTAGCCATTTTAATTTTAACGTTTTTACCTCGCTGGTTGAAATGATTGTTTTAAATGCTTTTATCTTTCAATGTGTTTACAACTGCCTGAAAACAGGTAAATCTAAAGTAAGAAAAGGAGGGTTCCAAATGGGATTCTTATGGGCTTTAATCGTCGGTGGATTAATCGGTTGGGTAGCTAGTCTCATCATCGGAAAAGACGTACCAGGTGGTATCATCGGTAACATCGTCGCTGGTTTTGTCGGAGCAATGATCGGTCAAGCAATCTTCGGTACAATGGGACCAGATATCGCTGGTTTCGCTATTATTCCAGCTATCTTAGGTGCTATCATCTTAATCTTCATCGTGTCATTGATTCTTCGTTCAGTACGTCGTAAATGATTTATTGAAATAATGATTAGTATTTAAATTTTATTGAAGGAGTGTTTTTAAATGGGATTCTTATGGGCTTTAATTGTCGGTGGATTAATCGGTTGGATCGCTAGTCTAATTATTGGTAAAGATGTACCGGGCGGCATCATCGGTAACATTATCGCAGGTTTTGTTGGTTCAATGATCGGACAAGCTATTTTCGGTTCAATGGGACCTACTATCGGCGGATTTGCAATCATTCCAGCTATTCTTGGTGCAATCATCTTAATCTTCATCGTATCGTTGATTCTCCGTTCAGTACGTCGTAAATAATTTAAACTACTAAAACTAAAAGGAGTGTTTTAAATGGGATTCTTATGGGCTTTAATCGTTGGTGGTATTATTGGTTGGTTAGCAAGTCTTATTCTCGGTAAAGATGTACCAGGTGGAGTTATCGGTAACATCATCGCAGGTTTTGTCGGTTCAATGATCGGACAAGCTCTTTTCGGAAGTTGGGGACCGTCAGTTGCCGGTTTCGCAATCGTACCAGCTATCCTTGGTGCAATTATCTTAATCTTAATCGTTTCGTTCATCCTTCGTGCGGTCAACAAACGATAATCTGGTTTACTGTAAAAAAACCACTAAAGACGTCATGTCTCTAGTGGTTTTTTTGTTTGATCTGCGGATTTTTTTTAGTTACGTAACTCCAGCCACATTTTACCTGATCGTTCAATGACACGTTTTTCTAACTTGATATTCAACCACCCTAACAAGTCGTCAAAAAAGCTTGATGGGTATTTCCAGACCGTCCCGACTGATTCGGTCGATTTAGATTCCGGCTTGCCGGCGACTGCTTCGAGCTCAGACGTTGTTTTATTCAAATCAATTAAGATACTTTTGACTTCCTGATTCTCATACGCCATTTCAAATCCGTCATATATCGTTTTATTGGCCATCTGGTTTGTCGGAGGGCCAAATGATTTTTCTACTTCGGATTGGCTTCGGCCGATATAATCCGTCATCTGTTCGACCGTCTTACCGGTTCTTGCCTTCACTTCCGCTTCGAGCAGCTTCTCGATATCGACACCGTATTGTTCCTTCTTATCCGGTGCAATCTGTTGTGCCAGTTTAAAGACAACCGTCGTCGTTCTCTGATCTCCTATTTGAACGGTCTCAGTCGCCTGTCCCGTCTTTCCGTTCGCTTCCACGCGTGCTGACACCTCATACTCGCCCGGAAAACGTTTAATGGTTAAGGGAGCCTCTTGATCCGCATTACCTGCTGGCGCATCATCGATTGAAATGGACGCCGTTTCCGTATCAACCTTCACTTCCAGTGTCTGTTTATTCAAATGCAAAGCGTACGTGTCGAACCAAAATCGTCCCGGCTGTTTTTTTAATGAAAATAAATCTTGTTGCTTAGTTCGTTTTGTTTCTTTCGGATAATTGTTTTGATCAGATTTAATTTCGGCTACAGTTCGTTCAAGCCGTTCCGGGTCTGCCTTAAACCATTTCATGAGCTGATTTGTTTCCGCAAGCTTTAACGGTTTGTTGTTGAGATACACTAATTGTTGAAACGTTTCCCGGTCTTGTTCCTGTACCGTCTTTTGAAACACTTGATCTGTCTGTTGCCGTTCGGCAGCCGGTTTGAGTTGACTCCATCCAATCCAAGCAATCAGACCAGCGAGTACAATAATTCCCACGATGAGTCCGATTCGCTGATTTTGTCTTTTCTTTTTTTCATATACAGTGATGCGAGACGGCATCTTCGTTTCCCCTACCTTCTTTTTTAGGATTTCCTTTAGTTTAGAAACCCTTCATATCCTTGTCAATTGCCCGCAAGACCGATTCAGTCGAGTATACTGAAGCTATATCCATCTGAAGGAGTGAGTCCATTGCAAAAAGAAAACTGTATTTTCTGTAAGATTGCCAACCACGAGATCCCAAGCCATAAAGTTTTTGAAAATGAAGAAGTTTTGGCTTTTCTCGATTTATCACAAGTAACGAAAGGTCATACGCTTGTCATTCCAAAACAGCACGCTGATAACGTCTACGATTTATCCGCAGAAAGTGCACAGGCTGTTTTTGCAACCATTCCGGAAATCAGTCGTGCTTTACAACAGGAAACAGGTGCTGCCGGAATGAACCTTTTATCGAACACCGGGAAAGTTGCCGGACAATCTGTTTCTCACTTCCATCTCCATCTCATTCCGCGCCACGACAAACACGATGGCTTTGGTGCGAAATGGGAAGTGCACAATGAAGAGTATACGGCTGAAGAATTGGCAACAATCGCCGAATCCATTAAAAATCGTCTCTGACGGTACCCAAAACCGTTCAATTACTGACTCATTTTAGAAATATTGCCGAAATAGGTTTCTAATATCGAATTTTCGGTAAAATAATACGAAACAAATATTTTAATATCAAAAGGAGGTAAAACTATGTCGAAGCGTCCCCATCGTAACTGGGTCGCTTTTGGTGCTACGCTGTCGCTTGTGACTTTTTACGGTTTGAAGGCGCTTCGCCAAGGTACTAAAAGTGACTCTTCGAATGGTAAACAACGTCGAAATTCTTATTCTACAATCGTAACGAACGTGCAGGATTTGACGCAAGAGGGAAAGAATCTAATAGAGACAGCCAAACTTTCTGGTACGACTTTTAAAGAGGAAGTTACAAGAGATGTCTCCCAGTATCAGTCAGAGGTTCAAGAATCACTCGCACGTCTTCAGAAATTTGCTGATGAGGCAAAACAAGACGTCGATCATCTTACTCCCCAACAATAACGGTCCGCTGCTTCGATTTGTTTTTGTATAGTTTGCATTTTGCGCGTTTGAGCCATTGTCACCTTTCGAAAGGATGAGTCAGATATGGAACACGAAAAATTATATCCTGGACAAGAAGCACTGTTATACAGTCATAAAATTGTCCAATTGAGCAAAGCACTATGGAAAACGGTAGAAAAAGATTGGCAAAATTGGATCAAACCCTTTGATTTAAATATTAATGAACACCATATTTTATGGATTTCCCATGCACTGGGTGGTGCCTCGATTTCTGAAATCGCCAAATACGGTGTGATGCACGTCTCGACTGCATTCAACTTCTCTAAAAAATTAGAAGACCGTGGACTTTTGACGTTTTCAAAAAAGGAGACGGATAAACGAAATACCTACGTCCAACTGACCCCGGAAGGCGAAAGTCTGTTACTTGAGACGATTCAAGCATTCCGCCCAGAAGAGAACGGTGTTTTCCGTGCTTCGTTACCACTCCAGGAACTTTACGGTAAATTCCCAGAGCTGACAGACATATCAGCAATCGTTCGCCGTCTTTACGGCGACAGCTTCATGGACATTTTTGCCGAGACATCAAAAATGATTACAGAAGAAGCAGACCGGCGTCCACAAGACCCGGTGATCGACTCGATCAAAAAAGCATGACCTTTGCATGAATTCTTCGAGTTAACGTTCTAAGCCTTGAGGCCTAGGACGTTTTTTCTGTCTTTTGAAAGTAACGTTCCCTTTACCGTTCTGTCTCAAAACGTTGCGATGCCTCACAATTTCCCACAAAAATAGTCCTCCCCTCCTGTACTTGATGTGATAGCATGGTGTAAGAGCAAATCACTTTCGATTTTGCGGAAAGCTGTCAAGATAACGAAGATATGATATGATAGAACGGTTGAAATAAATGGTAAATTAGGGGTGTATGTATGAAAAAGAAACTTTTAAGTGTAGCAGCAGTGGCAAGTGTATTCACATTAGCAGCATGTGGTTCAAATGACGAAGCTGTCATCAACTACAAAGGTGGAGAAGTCAATAAAGCGGACGTCCAAGACGAGGCGTACCAAAAAGCAGGTGCACAAATTGCTTTCCAACAAACGATGAACAAACTGCTTGAAAAAGAATACGGTAAAAAAGTAACAGATAAAGAAGTAGAAGCTGAAGTCAAGAAAACAAAAGATCAGTTCCCAGATAAAGAACAGTTCAATACGACACTTCAAACAGCCGGTATTAAAAGCGAAAAAGAATTCGAAAAAGTGCTTCGGACACAAATGCTCTTAACAGAAGCAAAATCAGCAAAATCAAAAGTTACGGATAAAGAAATCGAAGAGCGTTTCAATCAGGAAAAAGTGGAAGTAAAAGCGAGCCACATTCTTGTTGAAAAAGAAGCAGATGCAAAAGCAATCAAGAAACAACTTGATGAAGGCGGCGATTTTGCTAAAATCGCTAAAGCTAAATCAACGGATACTGGTAGCGCAACAAAAGGTGGAGATCTTGGATACTTCACAAAAGGTAAAATGGTCGAGGAATTCGAAAATTATGCGTTCAAGGATGGCGTTGAAGGTAAAATTTCTGACCCGATCAAAACACAATTCGGATATCACATCATTAAAGTAACAGACCGTAAAGAGAAAAAAGACTTTACGCTCGAAAAAGAATCCGATCGAATCAAAAAGGCATTAGCTGAAGAAAAAGCAGCTCAAGTCAATCCAAACGACATCTACCGTTCATTGATGAAGAAGTACGACGTTAAAATCGAGAACAAAGACTTCAAGGATGCGTTTGACCTCGATAAGCAAGAACAACAACAAATGCAACAACAGATGCAACAGCAACAACAATAAGCGTAAAAATCCCTGCTTCCATCATGGAAGGCAGGGATTTTTTTGGTTATGCTTTTATTCCTATTAACGAATCGGAGCCCGTTCATATTGTTTCGGTAAACTGACCTCGTCTTTGAGTTCTGCTGCCGCATGGTAGACCCAGTACGGTTGACGCAAAAGTTCACGGGCAAGCAGGATGACATCCGCCCGTTCACTGCGAATGATTTCTTCTGCAAGCGTCGCCGTCGTAATCAGACCGACGGCTCCTGTCTTGATTCCAGTGGCTTGTTTGATTTCAGCTGCATACGGCACTTGATAGCCGGGATACACATCCGGAACTGCATTGGCAACAACCGCTCCAGAACTGCAATCGAGCAAATCGATCTTTCGTTTTAACAGTTCCTCGGCTAACGGAATATAATCCGTCGCCGTCATCCCGCCTGTTGCATGGTCTGCTGCTGAAATCCGGACCCATAATGACAAGTTGGTTTTTGCTTGAACTTCATCAATGATTTCAAGCAAAAAGCGCATCCGATTTTCCATTGATCCACCGTATTGATCTTGGCGTTTATTCGACAACGGGGATAAGAATGTATTAATCAAATAGCCGTGCGCTCCATGTAATTCGATGAAATCATAACCCGCTTGTTCGACACGAAGTGCCGCCTCGACGAATTGTTGTTTGATGACATCGATTTCCTCCACAGTCAGTTCATGCGGATGGTCGTATGAATCATCAAATCCGATTGCTGATGGTGCGACAGGCGGTTTAGCCGTCGTACTTTTCCGCCCGGCATGCGCCAGCTGAATGCCTGCTTTTGCCCCCGCCGCTTTCACTTGATCTGCAATGCGACGAAGTCCGTCGATATGTTCATCCGACCAAACACCTAGATCACCTGCTGAGATTCGTCCGTCCGGTGTGACAGCCGTTGCCTCTAAGATGACACCTCCAACGCCCCCAACAGCACGTGAGGCATAGTGTGTGACATGCCAATCGGTTACAAGGCCATCGTCTTTCGCACTATACATACACATTGGTGCCATGATGACACGATTCCGGAAGGACAGTCCCCCGATTTGGATTGCTTCGAACAGTTTGGTTTTCATGAAGTTCACTCCTCTGATCAATTTCAAATTCTTTTGAATCACTTCAAGTCATCTCTTCATAGCTTGGGACGATAAAACGATCGATTATCTAACGCAAATGACCGTTCAGAAAATTGTCCGGGCTCGACATACTCAAGCAAACGGTCCATCATCGTCATTCGCGCATCCAGATTATCAATCAAAAATAATACTTCGGCTTCACGCATCTGTGGTGCGACAGCCGATCCCCACTCCGGACGGCCATGGTGACTCAGGACTAAATGTTGTAAGACCGTCAACACTTCTGCATCGATGTGTAACTCCGCCCCGACTTTTTCCAGTTCTGCGACCATTAATGAGATATGTCCGACAAGCTTTCCGGGAAGCGTGTATTCCGGTGTCACAGGATCAGACAGCTCCTTGATTTTTGCGTAGTCATGCAGGACGACACCTGCAATCAACAAATCACGATTTAACGTAGGATAAAGACGGGCAATTTGGTCAGCCAGTTTTAGCATCGACAGGACATGATACGATAAACCGGAATAAAATGCATGGTGGTTTTTGACTGCGGCTGGATGTGTGAAATACGCATCGAAGTCCTTGATGACCAGATGCTTGACCAGCTTCTTCATCTCGGCATGTTGCATCGATTCGATGAAGCCAAGTACTTCCGTTTCAATCTGTTCCCGCGGAAGAGGAGCCGATTGAATGTAGTCTTCCACATTCGTATCGTCCAGGACAGTAATTTGCTTCAGTTTCAATTGTGTTCGTCCTCGGTAATCCATCACTTCACCTGCCGCGTGGACGATAAACTTCGGTGCATATTTTTCAAGATCACTCGTATCCCACATCTTTGTTTCAATTTCTCCCGTTTTATCTGCTAAAATCAATGTCAGATAAGGTTTTCCGTTTGCAGCAATTCCTTTTAATGCCTGCTTGATCATGACCCGTTGATCGAGCATTTCTCCAACTGCTAACTGACCGATACCTTTCATTTCACAACACATCCTTTTTATTTATCTAGACTCATTTTGATTTGGAACTGTTACATAGTTCTCTGACTGTCAGACGTCACTCTACCATTCTACTATATAGGAGCTCAAAACATGGAATCCGACTCACTCTTTACATGGCATCGTTTTTTAACACTTGCTGAATTTGAAGAATACTTTCATTCTGAAACACCAACCGATGCCTTTAAGTTGGACTGGCTGAATCAACTCTCGACAAAAGATATGAACTTTACACGTGTCGAACTCGATTTATTGTACGGCTCCATCGTAACCTGGCAAAATCCGGCTGATAAAAGTGACCGCCGCTCCATCTGTTATTATCTTTCACCTACGGAACTGATTACAATCGGCTTATCGGAACATACGGTTTCCTTAATTGAACCGTTCGAGACTACGACCCCCTTCGAAGCTTTTTATGCCCTGTTATCACTTCAAATGAATACCTATTTCCCGGGAATCGATGCTTTTGAAACCGAACTGTTTTTGAGACAAGATGAGCTTCGGGGAAGCATCGACGAAAATTCGCTTGATAGCATTTTTGGCTTACGCGATACCATCGAAAACTGGTCCGACTTGGTCGTCCCGTTCCGTGAGCTTGTTTTAGCAGGTCCCGAAGCTTTCGTTCGGCAAAATACGTATACGGAGGCTTTACCTTACCAACTGGCTGAAAAACGGGTGCAACGTCTGTTGATGCTGATTGAACACTATCAAAAAGATATTGAAGTATTGCTCGATCTGTCGACAACCGTTTCGAACTTCAGAGGAAATGAAATCATGAAAGCTTTGACGATTTTCACAGCCGTCGCCACACCGATGATGGCGCTCGGTGCGATTTGGGGAATGAATTTTAAAAACATGCCCGAACTTGACTGGAAATACGGATATGCCAGTGCCCTCTTTTTGATTTTCCTTACGACCGGCGGAATCTTTTATTGGATGAAACGCCGCGGCTGGTTAGGAGCGCTCGTCCGGATGCCGAATAAAAAATCGCGACTAAAAAAATAGATAACAGAACATAAGTTCGTTATACTAAGTGTAACGAATTAACGGATTGAAAGAAAGGAGGAGACGATGATGGGACGAAAAATCATTCATGTCGACATGGACGCGTTTTATGCTTCTGTCGAACAGCGCGATCGACCACATTTAAAAGGTGTTCCTGTCATCGTCGGTGGTCCTCCTCATGCGCGGGGTGTCGTTGCGACCTGTTCGTATGAAGCACGCAAATACGGCATTCACAGTGCGATGCCGTCACGGCGAGCGTTTCAGCTCTGTCCGCGGGCCGTTTTTCTGCGTCCCCGTTTTGAAGTGTACCGTGCGGTCAGTGCCCAAATCATGGAGTTGTTTCTTGAGATCACACCTCTTGTCGAACCGCTGTCGTTAGATGAGGCCTATCTGGACGTCACAGAAAACAACCTGCAGATGACAAGTGCGACGCATATTGCCCAGTACATCCTGGCTGAAATCAAACGACGGACAGGTTTGACTGCTTCCGCCGGCGTATCAAACTCAAAGCTTGTCGCTAAAATTGCTTCCGGCCATCAAAAGCCAAACGGATTAACCGTGTTGCCTCCGGATGATGTTTTACCTTTTTTATCCGGATTAAAGATCGGGGATTTACACGGAGTCGGAAAAGTCACGGAGCAAACACTTCAGAAACATGGTTTCCAAACGGTCGCAGATATTCAACAATCGCCGATAGCTGAACTGCGGGGATTGCTCGGTCGGGACCGGGGAACCGAACTGTATACGATGGCGCACGGTCAAGACGAGCGAATGGTCCGTCCGCACCGGGAACGGAAATCCATCGGCTCTGAAAGTACCTTCGAAGAAGATACAGAAGATATCGATACCATTTTCGAAACGCTAAAACGCGAAGCACTGTCCGTCGTCAAAACACTGAACCAAAAAGAACTGGTCTGCCGGACCGTCACGATTAAATGGAAGACTGAAGATTTCCAGTCGCGTTCTAAACGTTATACGTTTTTAGAAGAAACGGCTGATGAAGAAACGTTACTCCGGGTGACGACCAAACTGTTTAATGAAATTGAATTTAAAGGTCCGATCCGCCTGATTGGTATGAGCGTCAGTCATCTTGAAACCCCACCCCTCTCCAAACAGTTAACGTGGCAAGACATTGATTCCTACTTGTAAAATGAATATCTATTCATTACACTTAAGTTAGTCATTTCGGATAAGGAGGAATCAGCCATGCTTTATACGATTACCGCATTTTCAGATCGAGGACAAACGTTACTGGATGATACCTTTGACGCTCCCTCCGATTCTGAGGCACGTCAAGAAGGTATCCGCCGCCTGAAAGAAGCAGACTTGGAGCACCGCGGGGCACGTGTGACCCGCGCCGGACAACTGATTCATTTTGAACGGGCTTACCTCCCACGCCTGGTTCCAACGGAAAAAACATTATAAAAAAAGCCTCGTTCCGATAAAACGGAAGCGAGGCTTTCTCATGATGTTACTGAACGTCGTCTTGATTTTGTTCCATCATCGGTGCGTATAGTTCTTCGAGTGGCTTCATGATAATCTGTGTCACTTCCGTCAACATCGTGTGCATACGTTGTTCTTCCTGCATCAGTTGACCAATCAATGGATTGTTTTGGACTTCCAGCATCTTCGCTTGTGCCGATGCCATATCCTCAGGTGTGATTTCTTCACCTTGCATTTGTTTTTGTTGTAACTCAAGTTGCACGTTGCGGAATGAAGCGAATAGCTCATTTGACATTGGATCCGCATTGACTTGCGCGTACAAATCCTTCAGTGTCGTGTATTCTGATGTTTCGCGTAGTGCACGTTCTAGCGTGTAAGCATGATCGTATAAGTTTGTTTCAGACATCTTTGAACCCTCCAATTTTGTTAAACGATAAGAAGTATCGCTTGTATCATTCCAATTAAACCACCTAATAGTCCTCCAAGCCAAGTGATAGCCCGGAATTCTCTTCTTGAAATCGACAAGACGATTTCTTCCAGATACGCGGTATCGAGTAAATCGACTTCCTCCCGAACAATCGTTTCGAGATCAAGTGTCGCCATGATTCGTTCGACTTGTTCGACTAGACGGACTACCACTTGTTTAGAAAGCATCGGAACCATTTCTTGACTGATCCGGGCTTCAAGCGGTTGCAGTAGTTGATATAATTGCGTATCCCATAATTTCGTCAATGGAATACGCGTTAAGATCTCTGATTTCATCCGCTCGATGATTTGTCGTTCCGTCTCCGCTCCAAGCAGTTCTTCAACCGGCCGCTCTAGTAACACACTGATTTCTTGTTCGACCATTTCACTGATGAACTGGTGTGTCGACTTTCCTTGTATTACCCGTTTGAGTTCCGGTTGAATCATTTCCACGAGATTGACATTAGCCAGCAACATCCCGAACATGCCTCCGCCTAATTTACTTTGAATGAACTGAGCGACTGTTTCTTCCAGTTTCATTCTTCCGGCAGGACTGTCAAAGTACTGTTCGGTCTGGTGAAGTAATGCTTCAACAATCCCGGGAACCGCTGCCTTGATTTTTGTCGTTCCGCCATCCCCGATGACTTCTGTTAAACGTGCTGTTTTAATCGAAACAGCCATCGTTGCTAGTTCCTGATCAATCCGCTGTTCCATTTGATGTTGTAACTTACCTTCCGGATTCGTGACAAATCGTTCAGCAATTTCGCGAATCGTTTTCGTCGAGCGCGTCCACTTCTGTAACTCCTGCTGAATCATCCGGGTAATGGCTTCATATACGACCGGTTGCTGAAGCCGCTTGCTGATTCCTTCCGGAGTCAATAAATGTTTGACGACTGTTCGTCCGAGATTCGCCGCTAGTTCGTCACGACGTTTTGGAATTAAACCCGGTGTAAATGGAATGCGGTACTTGCCGATATACTTTGCTTCAAGCGGACGAAATAACATCCGGATTGCAAGATGATTGGTGATTGCTCCAATCAATGCTCCAATGATGATCATTCCAATCATCTTTATGACCAAATCAACTTCTACTTGCATAGATCCTCGTTCCTTCCGATTTTGGTATTGTGGTAAAGTCTTAGTAGAACTTTTTAGGGAGGCGCCTCGTATGTTACATCAATTAACCGTCTTATTTAAGGATCATCTCTCCACCGATCCTACCGTGTACTGTACCGATAAGTATACCGTATATCAGTTAGCCGATGGACTTCGTTTCGGGATTGAAAATATGATTCTTACCCCTCGTGAACTCGACTTACTCGACCTGATTGCAGAACGGGTCGTTACGTCTGATTCCGATCAGATTGTCACGTGGCGTCATCGGTTGGAACAACAGCACAGTGAAGAAGCAGACCCGTTTCGGATGATTCATTTCTTATTTGAACAACTTGACGTCCGGACCGGCGAAGATTTGCAACAACTGCTGACTTCTTTTTTTCATCCGTCGAGTTGGATCATCCCGTTAACATCCAATCGTCTTGTCGTCATTGAACGGGAAGAGTCTGTCACAGAAAATGATTTACATGATTTTTTTACAGCTCTCCAGTCTGATTTTCTGATGGACGGCAAGGTCTTGATCGGCCAACAACGCCAATCCGGAGACCTGGCAGCTCAATTCCGGTTAGAGCAGGCTGCTTTACGTGAACTTCCCTTATTACACATTGAACGGTTCCTGCCTGCCCTGATGCGGTTGACGTTACTGTCGACAGATATCCGCGATGACTTGATCGAACGGTTCATCACACCGCTCGAACGCGAATCACGCGAGACGATTGATGCCTTTTGCCGCGCCAACTTGAATGTTTCACTGACGGCTAAACATCTCTTTTTACATCGAAACAGTCTTCAGTACCGGCTCGACCGGCTCACGGAACAGACGGAAATCGATATCCGGTCGTTCGAGGGTGCGATGTTTCTTTATACGCTTCTTCTTGTAGCATAGTGACCAAATGATAACGTTTACATTCAGGCATGTTGTCCATATGATTTTCGTACCAGTTCTCCTATACTAAGTCTTGTAAGCGTTATAGTAACCGATTACTTAATTTACAGGAGGATGTACACATGGCAGATATTCGTCTTGAGCATATTGATAAAGTTTATTCAGGAACAGCAAAAGCAGTGGATGATTTTAACCTTCATATTAAAGATAAAGAATTCATCGTTTTCGTCGGACCATCAGGTTGCGGTAAATCGACGACATTACGGATGATTGCCGGTCTCGAAGAAATTTCAGGCGGAGATTTCGTCATCGATGGAAAACGAATGAATGATGTAGCACCTAAAGATCGCGATATCGCAATGGTCTTCCAAAACTATGCCCTTTATCCACATATGAACGTATATGACAACATGGCATTTGGTCTGAAACTTCGGAAGTTCCCGAAAGACGAAATCAAACAGCGTGTCGACAATGCAGCACGTATTCTCGGACTCGAAGAATATTTGGAGCGTAAACCGAAAGCCCTCTCTGGTGGACAACGTCAGCGTGTCGCAATCGGCCGTGCCATCGTCCGTGATGCGAAAGTCTTCCTGATGGATGAGCCGCTCTCGAACTTGGATGCTAAACTACGTGTTCAGATGCGTAAGGAAATCATCCAGTTGCACAAACGTCTTGAAACGACGACGATTTATGTGACGCACGATCAGACGGAAGCGATGACCCTTGCGACTCGGATCGTCATCATGAAAGCCGGACTCATTCAACAAGTCGGAACACCAAAAGAAGTATACGACCACCCGGATAACATGTTCGTTGCTGGTTTCATCGGTTCGCCGTCAATGAACTTCCTGACAGGTAAACTCGCGGAAGACGGTCTCTTCCATGTCACAGGTACAGAAGAGAAATTTGAAGTTCCTGAAGGTAAGATGAAAGTCCTCCGCGAACGTGGCTACACAAGTAAAGATCTTGTTCTCGGAATCCGTCCGGAAGATATTCATGCTGAGTTGATCTATCAAGATACACAGACAGCTCACCGTTTCCCGGCACACATTGAAGTATCTGAGCTCATGGGAGCCGAGTCTTACCTCTATTCAAAAGTCGGTAACCAAGCGTTCACAGCACGTGTCGACTCGCGTTCACACGTCGAGATGGGTTCAGATTTAGACCTCTTCTTCGACATGACAAAAGCGCATTTCTTCGATGCAGCAACAGAAGCAACAATCCGTTAATCTTTAAGAGTTCAGTAACCGCAGTCAGGCTGTCCATTCGTGGGCAGTCTTTTTTATTGACAGACGTTCCTGTAACTTTGTATGATACTGCTTGTAGTCTTAAATTAATCCTATTCGAAAACTAGGAATTGAAATCATTTATTCATTAAAAGGAGAGAGCGCTATGAAACACGGACTAAAGCTAGCAGTAGCAGCACTATCAACAGCGGGGGTGTTAGCGGCGTGCGGCGCTTCTAACGAAGAAGCAAACAAAGACGAAAAAATCGTAACGGTCGGAACAGAAGCAACATACCCACCATTTACGTATAAAGAAAAAGGCAAACTGACAGGTTATGATATCGATGTCATGAATGAAGTCGCAAAACGTGCCGGCTATAAAGTCGAGTACAAAGCGATGGACTTTAAAGGATTGATCCCGGCACTTGATTCAAAACGGATCGACGTCATCGCAAACCAAATGGGAATCACAGATGAACGGAAAGAAAAATATTCGTTCTCTGATGCCTATACAGTTTCCGGTTCAACAATCATCGTTAACAACAAAACAAATGACATCAAGACGCTTGACGACTTAAAAGGAAAAACAGTCGGTTCGACACAAGGTTCACTCTACGCGAAAACAGCGGAAAAAGCCGGTGCGAAAGTCAAGTACTACAAAGGTGCAAACCAAGTCTTAAAAGACCTTGAAGCAGGTCGTGTCGACGCTGCGATGAACGACCGTCTGTTTGTCCTGACAGAGCTTAAAAAAGCAGGATACAAAGTAAAAGCCGTCGGTGAGACGTTTGACAAAAACGAATCAGGTCTGATGATGGCGAAAAACAGCAAGTATGCAGAGGACTTCAACAAAGCACTCGCAGAGATGCAAAAAGACGGCACACTCGCAGATCTTGGGAAAAAATACTTTAACGAGGACATCAGTAAGTGATGGAATTGTTTACAATCGTCCGCGATAATGCGGACGTTTACGGAAAGGCGATTGGCACTACACTTCTTGCAAGTGGATTTGCCATCGTCTTTGCGCTTTTTCTTGGTCTGATTCTTGCCGTCATGCGGGATAGTCGTTTTGCCGTCTTAAGCGGCTTCGCAAGATTGTATGTTTCATTTTTCCGAGGAACGCCACTGTTACTGCAAATTCTGATTTTATACAATGGTCTCGTCGTCCTTCAACTGACCGGCTTCCAAGCGTTAGCATTTGGCCTGTCACTTCACTTCTCGGCCTACATCTCGGAATCGTTCCGGGCAGCGATTTCGTCTGTTGATCGCGGACAATGGGAAGCTGCGGATTCACTCGGAATTCCACGCCGGAAGACGTTTAAGGATGTTATCCTCCCACAAGCTCTTTCACGTGCCATTCCTCCCCTGTCGAACTCGGTTATTGATATTATCAAATCGACTTCACTCGGGACAATTGTAGCCGTTGAAGAACTGACGTATGTATCGGATCAGATTTCAGCAACAACCTATCTCGTCATGCCGTTGTTACTGTTCTCAGCTGCGATTTATTGGATCATGTCGACATTAATTCAAGCGGTGCAACATCGTCTTGAAGCCCGATTCAGTATTCCGGAATAGAATAAGTACACTTGGAATCGTTACACATTCCAAGTGTTTTTTTTAATCTTTTTCAGGTTTAATACTAGCCAACACGGGAATAATCAAGTATACTAATAAAAATCAGAATTATCTGATAACTTTAAAAGGAGCGTGGCCGAGATGAAACAAGTAATTGAAGCTTTCCGTAGACAAGATGCAGAGCAGCGGATTCCAGTGCTACGCCTCGAAATCGATTATGAGCTCAGTACGCTCTTCGATGCTATCCAGGTCCATGATCAAGCAGCTGTTACAGCCAGCAAAGAACGTTTAGATAAATATCGTCAGGAAATGCTTCGCCTCGAAGCATAACCCTATAGATACTCCCATCTCAACTCCCCCTTGAGATGGGACTTTTTTTGTAAAAAAAATAGCCCGAAGGCTATTTTTCAATCGACATCCCGTCCACGGGAAGCTTTTAAGATTTCAAACCACTGTTCACGTGACAGTTCGAGTCGGGTCGCCCGAACAGCTGATTCAATGCGGTCAATTTTTCCAGAACCGACGATTGGCATGATCCGTGCCGGATGTTTGAGCAACCAAGCATAGGCTACTTCATCGATTGCTTCTGCACCGATGTCATGTCCGATTTCCTCGAGCTTGTCGCGAAGCGGCGCAAACTGCTCATCTTTGAATAATCGCCCTCCAGCTAGTGGACTCCACGCCATGAGCGGCATTTCATTTTCGTGGCATAGATCAACAGAACCGTCTTCGAAGTGCTTCAGTTCTGCAACAGACAGTTCAAGCTGATTTGTGACGAGCATGAACGGCAGTCGTGATTGAATCAGACTTTGCTGTGCCGGTGTATGGTTTGACAAACCAAACGTCCGGACTTTTCCTGACTCTTTCAGCTCAACGAAGGCTTCTGCAATTTCGTTAGGATCCATCAATGGATCCGGACGATGGATTAATAACGTATCAATGTAGTCGACACCCAGTTCCTTTAATGAACGTGTCGCGTGTTCAATGATATGTTCTTTTGTTGTATCATAAAATGATAGTTTTTGATCCGAGAAGTAGTTTCCCTTCATCTTGATTCCTGTTTTTGTGACGATTTCCATCCGTTCGCGGAGTTCAGGTTTGAGAGCCAGTGCTTCACCGAACAACCCTTCGTTCGTATAATCGCCGTAGATGTCGGCGTGGTCGAATGTTGTGATGCCGAGAGCCAAACATTGTTCAATCAGTTCAAGACGCTGCTCTGCAGTCATTTCCCATTCGTTTAATCGCCATAAACCATGTATGACCCTTGAAAATGAAAGATCTTCTGTTAACTGTATCCGTTCCATCATTACTCATCTCCCTATCTCTATATGATGCTTCATCGTTCACTTTACATGAAATTGGTAACGGTTGCACGAGTTACGCCCTCTCATAAAAAAAACCGGCAAGAGTTTCCTCTTTACCGGTTTTTAATTGAAACGCAGGCCTTACTGAATCTGTTCCACTTCTTGCATGACTTCATCTTCAATCATCTGACGTTTACGTGTTGTCTCTGCAGCATCGGGTGATGTCACACTGAAATAGAATTTAATTTTCGGTTCAGTCCCGGATGGGCGAAGGCAGAACCACGAACCGTCTTCTAACGTAAATTTCAAGACATTTGATTTTGGAAGGTTAATCGGTGATGGTGTATGCTGTACCAAATCATGCGAAATGCTTGCATCATAGTCTTCAAATAAGACGACTTTTTCACCGGCCACTTGTTTTGGCGGATGCTCACGGAATGTATCCATGATCCGGCCGATTTGTGCTACACCGTCTTTCCCTTTTAGTGTCAATGAACGAAGTGACTCTTCAAAGTAACCGAACTGCTCATAGATGGCTTGTAACGCCTCATAGAGCGTCCGTCCTTCTTTCTTGTGATACGCTGTCATCTCAGCAGCAAGCAGGCAGGCCTGGACGGCATCCTTGTCACGGCAGAAATCTCCAATCAGGTAGCCATAACTTTCTTCATAACCAAACAGATATTCATATTCTCCGGATTCATTGTATTGTTTGATTTTTTCACCGATGAATTTAAATCCTGTTAACGTATTCTCAACATGCAAGTCGTAATGTCTTGCAATCAAAGCACCAAGTTCCGATGTGACAATCGTTTTCGCGACAAAACCATTTTTCGGTAATGTGCCTTGTGCCGCTTTTTGAGACAAGATGTAATCAAGCAGTAACGCACCTGTCTGGTTTCCCGTGAGGACGACCCATTCTCCATCCGCATCACGTGTCGCAACACCGACACGGTCGGCATCCGGGTCTGTCGCAAGCAACACATCCGCATCGACACGATCTCCGTACTCGATAGCCAACTTAAATGCCGCATGCTCTTCCGGATTCGGAGAAGATACTGTCGGGAAGGCGCCATCCGGCTTCGCTTGTTCTTCGACGACCGTTACATGCTCAAAACCATAATTCTTTAATCCTACCGTGACCGGTACAAGGCCTGTCCCGTGAAGCGGAGTAAAGACAATCTTTAAAGGTGCTGTCAACTCGTCCTGAATCGTCGGTAACACACGAATTGTTTTTAATTGTTCCTGGTACGCGTCATCCAGCTGTTCTCCGACACGAACAATCAATCCGTTCGCGCGCAAGATTTCTTCCGCTTCAAGCTCGATTAAAAGTTCGTCCTCGACTTGATTGACGTAAGAGACAAGATCATCCGCTTCTTTTGGCGGCAACTGTCCACCATCATTCCCGTAGACTTTGTAGCCGTTATATTCCGGTGGATTGTGACTCGCCGTAATGACGATTCCGCCTGCTGCCCGGAGTTCGCGCACGGCAAATGACAATTCAGGTGTTGGACGGAGTCCGTCGAACAAGTACGCTTTAATCCCGTTACTGGCAAGCGTCTTCGCTGCTTCTAATGCAAACTCCGGAGAGTAATGACGGGAGTCATGTGCGATGACGATTCCCTGCCCGACTGCTTCCGCTCCTTCTGCCTTGATAAAGTCAGCAAACCCTTGTGAGGCTTTACGCACCGTGTAGACATTCATCCGGTTCGTCCCGACACCGATCTCACCACGCATACCGCCTGTCCCGAATTCCAACTCTTTGTAAAAGGCTTCTTCGGCTGCTTTGTCGTCTGCCGCAAGCGCCGTCATTTCTTCTTTTAGTTCAGTTTCTAATCCTGCGAACTGATTCCATTTTTGATACGTCTCTTTCCATGACATGTAGTGTCCACTCCTTTAAGTTTGTTTGTACGAGATATTTGTTACGACTTGCGATAAAACGGTACCTTTCATATGATTACTTTAGAAAGGGTCAAGGTGATGTTCATGTTTCCAACCATTCAAATGACTGACTTGCAACAACTTGTCCATACGGATCAGATTCGCTGGTTTGATTGTCGCTATGATTTGCAGCAACCCGATTATGGTCGTGATGCGTTTAGGGAAAGCCATGTCGCGGGCGCACAGTATTTAGATTTATCTACTGATTTATCAGGACCACGTTCCGAAACGGGCGGACGCCATCCACTGCCTTCAAAGGAGCAATGGATCCACACGTTGGAGTCACTCGGGGTCCAGCGCGATGATTTCATCGTCCTTTATGATGATGGCTTCCCTTACGCAGCACGTGCCTGGTGGCTCTTTAAATGGGCCGGGCATGAACGTGTCGTCGTCCTTGAAGGCGGACTGTCATCTTATCTCGCATTTGACTTCCCCATGAGTACGGAATCAACTGTTTTAAAAAAATCAACTTATCAAGCCGACTTTAAAGACGACATGCTGATTCAATATGAAGAGGTTAAAAATCGTCCGGCAGAAACCTATCTCGTGGATTCCCGGTCACCGGATCGATTTCATGGTCAAAACGAAACGATTGATCCCGTCGCCGGTCACATTCCGGGGGCCGTGAATTGCTTCTTCGAAAAGGCAATCTCACCAGACCGCCGCTTGAAAGATGCGGAAGATTTGAAGGAATTGTACGCTGATCTGCTCGAAGCGGAATCTCCAATTCTTTATTGCGGCAGCGGCGTGACTGCTTGCGTCAATGTCCTTGCCTTGCACGCTTTAGGGAAAACCGATGTCCGGCTCTATGCAGGATCGTACAGCGACTGGATCAGCCAAACGGATGAAGTCGCACGATAACGTACACGAAAGTCCGATTTCCATCGGACTTTTTTTAGATTTGTACCGGTTTGATGTTCCAAATGGCATTGGCATATTCTTTAATGGTCCGGTCGCTCGAGAAGACGCCCGATTTCCCGATATTCATGATGACCATCTTGTACCATTTTTCAGTGTCCTGATAGGCACGCCCGATTCTTTCCTGTGCTTGTTGGTACGATAAGAAATCTTTTAAAATCAAGTATTCATCATTGTACGTCAACAGTGAATCATAAATTGCCTGGAACTCACCTGTCGGGAAAAGCGATCCGTCCACGAGTCCGTCGATTACGCGACGAAGTTCAGGTTGTGCACTGTATTGATCGTACGCACTGTAGCCGCCATATTTTTTATAGTTCATGACTTCTTGTGGGGTCAGTCCAAAAATGAAGATGTTTGGATCTTCCACCTCATCGCGAATCTCAATGTTCGCACCGTCCAGTGTCCCGATCGTCAAGGCGCCGTTCATCATGAATTTCATGTTTCCCGTTCCTGACGCCTCATAGCTCGCTGTCGAAATTTGTTCACTGACATCACTTGCCGGGAAAATCTTTTCTGCAAGCGAGACACGATAATTCTCAAGGAATACGACTTTCATATAAGGGCTGACATCCGGATCCGAGTTAATCAGTTTCGCTAAAGAATTGATATAACGGATGACTTCTTTGGCATAATGATAGCCCGGGGCCGCCTTTGCCCCAAAAATAAAGGTCCGTGGCGTCATTTGGAACGATTGATCTTCTTTTAGACGGTAGTACAACGAATGAATATGAAGCGCGTTAAGTAATTGTCGTTTATACGCATGAAGCCGTTTGACTTGCACATCAAAAATCGAATGTGGATCTACAACGATTCCCGTCTCATTCTCAATCAACTCTGCCAATTCTTTTTTACTCGCCAACTTGATTGCCTGGATATCCTGTTGAAGCGTGGTATCCTCTGCGAATTTCGTCAGTTTTTGTAAATCAGACGGATGATTGATCCAACTGTCCCCGATTGCTTCCGTTACACGATTTGCAAGTGCCGGATTCGATAACAGGAACCAGCGTCGATGTGTGATTCCGTTCGTTTTATTATTGAAGCGAAGCGGGAACATCTCATAAAACAAACGCATTTCGCGTTGCTTGAGGATTTCCGTATGGATTTGGGCTACACCGTTCGTCGAGTGGGTACCGACGACGGCTAAGTTCGCCATGTTGATCATCCCGTCCGCAATAATGGCAATTTCACGCATATTCGCTTCCAGATGTGGATAATTATCAAGGACATCCTTACAGAATCGACGGTTGATTTCTTCGACGATTAGATAAATGCGCGGCAATAGATTGCGGAACAGATCAACCGGCCAGCGTTCCAAAGCTTCCGAAAGCAATGTATGGTTTGTAAAGGACATGACACTTTTCGTAATCCGCCATGATTCCTCCCAAGAATATTCCTCTTCATCAATCAAAATCCGCATCAATTCAGGAATCGCAACGACCGGATGCGTATCGTTGATATGAATCGCAATTTGATTTCCTAAATGCTTCAGCGATGTGTTTCGTTTTTTATGTGACAATAAGATACTCCGGAGTCCTGCCGAGACGAAGAAATACTGCTGCTTCAGACGTAAGACTTTGCCTTCATATGTCGTATCATCCGGATATAAGAATTCAGAAATCGTCTGAATGGCTTGTTTGTGACTGAGTAAGTCTTTGTAGTTGCCGCGGTGTTGGCTTAACAGTTCATCGTCGTCATACGGTGATTCAGCACTCCATAGACGTAAGTTATTGACGATGCCGTTCTGATAACCGACGATCGGCATGTCATACGGAACAGCACGAACGATTTCTGCCGGTTCATGATGAACACGATACTTGCCGCCTTTCACTTCCTCCAACCACACGTTTCCTCCGAACGGAATATCGACCGCTTTGTCGGAACGACGGATTTCCCACATGTTGCCGTTCTTCAACCAGTTATCCGGAAGTTCGACTTGGTAGCCGTCGATGATTTTTTGCTTAAATAATCCATATTGATAGCGGATGCCGTTTCCATGGCCCGGTAAGCCGAGTGCTGCGAGTGAATCAAGGAAACAGGCTGCTAAACGACCGAGTCCTCCATTCCCAAGACCCGGTTCCGGTTCTTCTTCCGTCAAATCAGCCAAATCATAGCCGAGTTCTGAAAGACCGCTTCGTACCTCTTCTAACACATCGAGACTCAACAAGTTATTGTAGAGGAATCGACCAAGTAAAAATTCAAGTGAAAAATAATAGACTTGTTTACTTTTTTTATGAATGTAAGCTTCTTTCGTCCGCATCCAATCCGTTGTGACGTATTCCCGTACCATGTAGGCTAACGTTTGATAAACGTCATTTTCTGTTGCATCATCCAACGCTTTACCATGCATGGAAATAAACCGCTCATTAAACCTCTTCTTGAACTTCTCTTTGTCTTGGAACATCTAAAAACCCCATTTCCCGTAATCCCCTTCAGTCAACAGACGGTGCGATTAAACGATAGAGCGCCAAATATTCATCAGCGGAGCGAATCCAGCTAAAGTCTTCTTGCATCGCTGTTTCGATCAGATGTTTGAATACAGGTTTATCATGATACGTCTCAATCGTCCGTTTAATTGCATCCAGGAACTCTTGCGCATTATAATTCGAGAACGAGAAGCCATTTCCCTCTAAAGTGAACTGATTAAATGGTTGGACAGTGTCACGCAAGCCACCGGTTTCCCGAACAATCGGCAACGAACCGTACTTCATCGAGATCAATTGACTAAGGCCACACGGTTCGAAACGTGACGGCATCAAGAAGGCGTCACTGCCGGCATAAATCCGTTGGGCGAGTCCGACATCAAAACCGATGTAGGAAGCTACCTTGTCCGGACGAATCGTTGACGCATGCTGGAACAACCCTTCATACTCCGCTTCTCCCGAACCAAGAATGATGAACTGTGCATCGAGTTCGAACAGATCAGGCAGGATATGGGCGAGTAAATCGATTCCCTTTTGATCGACAAGACGTGAGACAAAGCCAAATAACGGCACATCCGGATTGACCGGTAAGCCAAGTTCCTGTTGTAAGGCTGCCTTGTTCACTGCTTTACCTTCTTCAACCGTCTTCACATCATAGTTTTCTACCAGATGTTCATCCGTATCCGGACTGAACTGTCTGTAATCAATTCCGTTCAAAATTCCTCGGACGTCGACGGCACGGTGTTGTAAGACCGGTTCCAGTGTTTCCCCGTAGTAGGGATCCATGATTTCATCACGGTAAGACGGGCTGACAGTAGTAATTTGATTGGCATGGACAAGACCAGCCTTCATATAGTTGACGAGACCGTTATGGGCAATTCCGTCTGCAGTGAAGTGTTCGTGACTGAGACCAAGCAAATCACCCAGTACTTCTTCCGGGAAGACACCTTGATATTGCAGGTTATGGATGGTAAAGACCGTTTTGATTTCCTGATAACGGTTGAGATGCTGATAATGAATCCGTAAGAAAGCCGGTAAGACGCCGGTTTGCCAATCATGACAATGGATGACATCCGGTACTTCCTCTGCATCGACACGTTGAATCATTTCAAGGACCGCTCTTGAGAAGTACGCAAAACGCTCCGCATCGTCATAATGACCATAAATTACACCATCGCGCTTGAAGTAGTATTCATTGTCGATGAAATAAAACGTCACACCGTCTTGTTTTAGACGCAAGACTGCCCCAAATTGTTGACGCCATCCGACCGGGACGATGAAATCAAATAAAAATTCCATCTCTTGTTTGTATTGTTCTTTAATTTGACCGTAGTTCGGTAAAATGACCGAAACTTCCGCACCCTCTTCAGCAAGCGCTAAAGGGAGCGAGCCGACGACGTCAGCTAGCCCCCCTGTCTTGATGAATGGTGTCGCTTCTGTGGCAGCAAACCATACCTTCATAATGACATCCCCTTTTAAACGATTGTTTGTTTCTTGATGACAATCGGTTCTTCAGCCGTTCCACGGATGACTTGTCCGCGTTTCACTGTTACCTCTTTGTCAAGGATCGCGTATTCAACGACTGCGCCTTCTTCGATGACTGATTTTTGCATGATGATCGAGTTTTTAATACGCGCATGTTTTCCGACTTTGACACCACGGAAGAGGATGCTGTCCGTTGCCGTTCCCTCTAGCTTACATCCGTTCGCAACAAGTGAATTCTTGATTGTAGATCCCGGTAAGTAACGTGTCGGTGGTTCGTGTTTGATTTTCGTGTAAACGTGTTGGAAGTCGTTGATTGCTCCCCACTGTTCGAGTAACAGCATGCTTTCACGGTAGTACGAACGAAGGGAATGAATCACTTGTGATGTACCTGTGTATTCATAACCATGGACATGAAGTCGGTTTAATTGAGAACGAATGATGCTTTGAAGCAAATCATATTCCCCGCGACCGATTGCTTCGTCAACAAGACGGACGAACAAGTTTTTTGACAGGACAACTGTTTCCATGTAGAACGTCTCATCCGATGGTTCATACCCGCGTGAACCGATTGCCGTCACACGGTTCTGTTCACTAAAACGAATCGGACGGCAATAGTTACACGGCAAATCACGCTTCGTATAAACGACCGTAATATCGGCATTGGATGATTTATGTTCACGCAGCACATCGCGATAATCAACAGCGGATAAAATATTTGATCCTGTAATCACGACGTAGTTCTCTTTACTGCGTAAAAAGAAGTCGCGGTGTAAATGGAAGTTTGATAAATCACCACGGAATTCATGGGCATCTTGTGATAAAGCCGGCGGGAAGATGTATAATCCGCCGTTTGACCGGTCCAAGTCCCACTCTTTGCCGGATCCAAGATGATCCATCATGGCCCGGTATTTTTCAAGTGTAAAGACACCGATATTCGCAATCTCATTTTGAACCATGTTTGTTAATGTGAAATCGATGAGTCGATAACGACCTGCGAATGGTACGGCAGCCAAGTTGCGGTGTTCCGTCAATTCTTTAAAGAATCCTTCTTCACCGCTCAGATTGATGACTCCTAGTAAATCTGTTTTCATCGGTACTTCCCCCTTATTGGATCGCTTCTTTGATGACTTCATTTTTCGGAATGACACTGTTCGCTTCGATGACAAAGACTTCGCCGTTCGGTATTCCGATTGTCGCCCCGTCTTCTACGACGACGCCGTCTGCGAGAATCGCCCGGTGAATCGTGACGTCTTTACCGATCTTAACGTTCGGGAAGATGACCGAATCCTTCACAAGTGAACCTTCTGCGACGTCAACGCCGTAAAAGAGAACCGAATGATTGATTTCGCCTTCGATATGGCATCCTTCGTTGATGATCGAAGTATCGATTGAAGCATTGTTCCCGATGTACTGTGGTTGTTGATTTGGATTGACGGAGTGTACTTTCCAAGACGGTTCATACAAATCAAACTCCGGATCCGCTGCAAGTAAATCCATGTTGGCTTCCCAAAGTGATTGGATTGTTCCGACGTCTTTCCAGTATCCCTTGAATTTATAGGCACGAATATTTAGGTTTTCAAATAGCATGTTCGGAATGATGTTTTTCCCGAAGTCAAAGCTTGATTCTGCATCCCCGGCATCTTGAATCAAGTGACGTTTCAAGACATCCCAGTTAAAGACGTAAATTCCCATCGAAGCCAGGTTTGATTTCGGATTTTCCGGTTTTTCTTCAAATTCATTGATTCGAAGATCTTCGTCCGTATTCAGGATCCCGAAGCGCGGTGCTTCTTCCCAAGGGACTTCGCGAACAGAAATCGTGACGTCTGCTCCCCCTTGACGATGTTCCTCAATCATTTTTTCGTAATCCATTTTGTAGATGTGATCCCCTGACAATACAAGCACATAATCTGGATCGTATTGGTTGATGTAACTCATATTCCGGTAGATGGCATTCGCCGTTCCTTCATACCAGTTTTTCCCGTTTTGGGCTTGGTATGGTGGCAGGATCGTTAATCCACCGTTACGGCGGTCAAGATCCCAGGCACTTCCGATTCCAAGATAGCGGTTCAGTTCAAGTGGTTCATATTGCGTCAAGACTCCTACTGTGTCGATTCCTGAGTTCGTACAGTTAGATAACGGGAAATCAATGATTCGATATTTCCCTCCAAACGCGACCGCCGGTTTTGCAGTGTGTTTCGTAAGTGCTCCTAGACGTTTTCCTTCTCCGCCAGCAAGCAACATCGCGACGACATTCTTTTTAGCCATTTCGTCCCCTCCAGTTTGTGCTCTTTTTGTCCATCAATCATGTGTTTTAATTTATACAGATACTCTTATATACCCACCTTTTCTCTTTTTAATATAACATTCCTGCAAAATAGGTTTATTAAAATACAAATTTCTTAAATTTCTCTACTGTTTTCTCCATAAAAGACCGATAATAGGAATGAAATGCCGTTTGAAAGGAGTTTTCATGAGAATCACGACCGGATACACCTTAGTGTTGGCTTTAGCTTTTAGTTTAGTACTAACACTTTTTTCAGTTCGTAATCAGTTGGATCTTGCCCAGGATTTGTTCCGTTGGGCAGATCAAAAGACGACTGATCGCCCCCTCGCATCTTATCAACCGATTACTGTCACGTATCAAAAAGAACGCCTCGAGCTTTATGACGGGTTACGCCGGAATGATTTGAAAGCAAATGCTTTACCGCCAAAGGTCGAGCAGGCTTTCATTGCAATTGAAGACCGGCGATTTTATCAACATGACGGTTATGATATCACCGGTATTTTGCGAGCGTTTACAGAAAATCAATCCGGCGATAACAAAGGTCAAGGCGGGAGTACCATCACCCAGCAACTGGCACGGATGACTTATCTTTCCACAGAAAAAACCTATACTAGAAAAATAAAAGAAATTTTGATTGCGATCGAACTGGAACAAAAATATTCAAAAAAAGAGCTTTTAACGGCGTATGTCAATCAAGCTTATTTTGCGAATAATATCTACGGCATCGAACTCGCAGCAACATCCTATCTTGGAAAACATTCAAAAGATTTAAACTGGGCGGAAGTCAGCTATTTGGCTTCGATTCCAAACAATCCGTCTCTTTACAATCCATTGCGGTTTCCGAAAAATACAAGCAAACGCCAACAACGCATTTTAAAAGCTTTGCAGCAGACGCAAAACATTTCAAACAAAGCCCGGAAGCAGTCGGTCAACCTTTCGTTTCATAAGCCGACCATCCGGTATCCTGATTACATTGATGCCAGCGTATCAGAAGCAATCCGCCAAACAGCCGCTTTAAAAAATTTGAGCATGTCACAGGCTGAACAGTATTTACATCAACATGGCGCCGTCATTCAGACTTATCTTGATCCGGCAGAACAGACGCGGGCCAAACAAGCGATTCAACAACTCCCCCAACCGATTGAAGGCGCTTACGTCGGAATCGATGGAGATACACGTGGTGTAACAGCACTTGTCGGCAACAAGTCCAATGTACCGGGACAGCTCAACCGGGCGGTTCAGTCTTACCGTCAGCCTGGGTCAACGTTGAAACCATTACTTGTTTATGGTCCCTACCTTGAAAAGACGAAAAAAACATTAACGAGTCGATTGGACGGAAGTCCTGTTTGTTTTGACGGGTACTGTCCGCAAAACAGTAGCAACCGGATTCTCGGAAGCGTGACGATTGCTGATGCGATTGCTTACTCCTACAATACACCAGCCTTACGTGCTTTTTCTGTTTCGTTTAATGAAGGATTGAAGACGATCCGACCGTTCCGGTTCAGTCAATGGACGGAAGAAGATAATTCCTACAACAGTGCATTAGGCGGGTTGAAGTATGGCGTCAGTCCACTTGAACTGACTAGTGCCTATACAACCTTTGTCAATGATGGACTTTACAGTCCCTCTTCGATGATCCGCACCATCACGACGGATCAGGGAGCACTTTACCGGCATACGATGTCAACGGACCGGATCTGGTCGAGCCGGACAAACCAATTACTGCGCAAAGGGCTCCACAACGTCATGACCTATGGAACAGGACGCTTGGGTTATGATTCTAATTTTGCCTATACAGGAGGCAAGACCGGTACGACAAACGACAATAAAGACATGTGGTTTGTCGGCATAAAGAATCAACATGTCGGAGGAATCTGGCTTGGGGCAGATATTCCCCGTGCCTTCCCAAGCGAAGCGAACAGTACATTACAGGTCAGAACGTGGGCTTCGATTGTCCAATGACTTATTTCGTAAACAAAACGGCTTGTCCTAGCGAATTGAACAAGCTCAGTCCGACCCAGGTCAATCCGGCCAGTAACATGCCCCATGCCAGAAAAAGAAATACCACTAGTCCGATGGCTCCTGCAGTGGAGGTCATTTTACTGATTTGAAACACGTAAAAGAAAAAATAGATTAAAAAAGAACTTGCCAGTACGAGACAAACTAACGGGAACGATGTCATGAATGCAAAACTGATGCATCCTCCGATTAACAGGAGAATACTGCCGGGGCGTAACATACTCAATGTCGTTCCCACCTGTTCTTTGATGAAAAACGCAAACCCAAGCTGATTAATCGTATCGGAAATCAGTTTCAAAGAACTGAAGATCATGAAATAAATGATTAAAAAGCCAAGCCATACGAGCAACTTCGTGTTACGTGCACTAAGTATTTGTAGTAGCTCGTCGTACACCCCGACGTCATTCAACCACGTCAGTGCAAGCTCAGACGTAGCAATCGCAAGAGACGTACTGAACAGCAGGATGCTGATCAGAGGGGCATAACTCAATAAGTAGACGTTCGTCCGCATTTCGAATCTCCATTCATAGAAATTTCATATGTAGCACACAATTACACTTACAAGTATACTATAATAGATTATATCGGTTATTGAGACTAAAGGGGGAAGCAAAAATGGCATTTATTTTAATGGTAGGCGTTAGCCTCGCTTTCTTGACAGCGATTTTTACTGCAGGCTACAACAAAAAACCTGAAGGTAACGAATAAAACAAATCCCCCTGCCCGTTCATTCGGGTCAGGGGGATCTGTTGTTTTACAGTAGATTCGCATATCCTTGTTGCCGGAGTGCTTCATACACGATGATGGCAGCCGTGTTCGAGACATTGAGCGAACGAACAAGATTCGATTGCGGAAGACGGATGCAACGATCCAGATTCTCATCAATGACGTTTAACGGTAATCCTTTTGTTTCGCGTCCGAAAACAAAAAAGTAGTCTTCTTCAACGTTCGATAAATCCACTTGGCTTGGATATTTTTCGCCATACTTCGTGATATAGTAGAACGTCCCATCTGGGTGTTTATCCCACAACTCTTCCAACGAATCATGATACCTTACATCAACGAACTCCCAATAATCAAGACCTGCCCGTTTCAACTGTTTATCATCCGTTGAAAACCCAAGCGGTCGTATTAAATGTAAGACTGAATGCGTCGCTGCGCATGTCCGTGAAATATTACCTGTATTTTGTGGAATTTCTGGTTGATACATGACGACGTGAATGGCCATTAATTCTTCTCTCCTAACTCACGCGCAAGCAGCGCTTCTTTATGGGCAATGCCACTGGCAAAACCCGTCATTTTACCGGATGCCCCAATAATCCGGTGACAGGGATAAATCAAAGCGATTGGATTCCGATTCAAAGCACCTCCGACTGCACGGGCCGCCTTTTCGGAACCAATCATTCGTGCCAGTTGTCCATAACTTGCTGTCTGGCCGAACGGAATCAATCTCAACGCTTCCAAGACACGCTGCTGGAAGACGGTCACTTCTAGCCGGCAAGGAACGTCATCCAATGCGCCCGGCTGTCCTCGTTCATATGCTTCAAGTGCATCGGCTAGAAAATCAGGCAACGGTGCCTCATAATAGGCAGCTTCGTCAAGATATTGCTTCAGACGATTCATGTCATGTCCAAAATCGAGATAGACGACTTCATCTTCTTCCCACCCGATAACCAACTCACCAAACGTATAGGTCAATTTTTTATACGGCATGCCCGCTCCCCCATTCCTCAAGCAAACGATTCCCTTCCACTTGAACATCTTCCGCAGAATCAGTCAACAGACGCCCTTGGATATAGTCTTTTGCTTCTTGACCGGCAATCCGACCAATTGCCCAGACGGCAAGGGCTCGCATATCTTCCCGCTGATCGGTTTCAGCCATCACTCGCAAAGCCTCGAGTGCCGTCCGGTCTTGATAATGTACGAGCGCACAGACGGCGTTACGTTGAATTGGTTTTTTCCCACGCCATGCACCCGATAATGAACCAAACCGTGTTTTAAATTCACGATTACTAAGAGAAAGCAACGGAATGAGTAACGGTTTGACCTGTTCCGGATCAGGTTGCAGTTCGCTGTGTTGTGTGGCATGTTTTTTCCGGTTGTATGGACAAACTTGCTGACAGGTATCACAACCGTATAAACGATTTCCGAGGGCATATCGGAAATGTTCAGGAATCAGAGTCTTCGTTTGCGTAATGAACGAGATGCAACGTTTCGCATCGATGACACCCGGTTCAATCAGTGCATCCGTTGGACAAGCATCGAGACATTTATTGCAGGAACCGCACAACTCTTCGACCGGCTCATCCGGAGGCAGATATTGATCTGTAATCAATTCTCCTAAATAAAGATAAGAACCATGTTCCTCGCTAATGATGGAACAGTTTTTCCCGCTGAATCCGATCCCTGCCCGTTCTGCGACCGCACGATCGACCAGTTCTCCCGTGTCGACCATCGAACGTGATCGAGCTCCGGGGATCAGTTCTTGAATTTTTTCTTCCAGCAATGTCAATCGCTGCTTCAGAGCCTGATGGTAGTCCAGTCCCCAAGAAGAACGTCCAAAGATTCCGCGCCGTTCCCCTTCTTTTCCACGCGGAGCATCCTTGAGCTTACTTGGATAAGCGACGGCGATTGCGATGATGGAGACGGCATCATCCAGTAACAGCGTTGGTGTCGTCCGCCGTTCAAGATCGGGTTCTTCAAATCCGGAAGCATATCCTTTTTCTTGTTGTTGAATGAGACGCTGTTTCATCACCAGAAAAGGATCCGCTGTCGTAATACGGAATTCATCGATACCAATTTCTTTGGCATACCTCTGCAATTCTTTTTTCAACAATTCCCCCTGCATCGTATCTCTCCTTTCGCTTGTTTATCTCCATGCTAAACAAAAAGAGCAAAGTGTCAATTAAAAACGACACGTTGCTCTTTTCAGGTAAGCGGGTGAAGGGAATCGAACCCTCATCATCAGCTTGGAAGGCTGAGGTTTTACCACTAAACTACACCCGCATAATCAGGTGAATCTTAAATGAGATCGTACAAAGGTAAAAGCGGGTGAAGGGAATCGAACCCTCATCATCAGCTTGGAAGGCTGAGGTTTTACCACTAAACTACACCCGCAAGATACCGGTGGTCGGAATCGAACCGACACTCCAAAGGAACACGATTTTGAGTCGTGCGCGTCTACCAGTTCCGCCACACCGGCACAATCTCTTGCAAAACTATTCAATTAAGAATTATTGGAGGCGCCAGTCAGAATCGAACTGACGATAGAGGAGTTGCAGTCCTCTGCCTTACCACTTGGCTATGGCGCCATTTATTGGAGCGGAAGACGGGATTCGAACCCGCGACCCCGACCTTGGCAAGGTCGTATTCTACCACTGAACTACTTCCGCACAAAAAGCTGGGCTGGAAGGGATCGAACCTTCGCATGCTGGAATCAAAATCCAGTGCCTTACCACTTGGCCACAGCCCAATAATAAAAGGGCGACTGATGGGAATTGAACCCACGAATGCCGGAATCACAATCCGGTGCGTTAACCACTTCGCCACAATCGCCATAATAATAAAACAGGGGCAGCAGGAATCGAACCCGCGCTGACGGTTTTGGAGACCGTAGTTCTACCGCTAAACTATGCCCCTAAAGTGGTGGGGGGGGGCGGATTCGAACCGCCGAACCCGAGGGAGCGGATTTACAGTCCGCCGCGTTTAGCCACTTCGCTACCCCCCCACAAATGGGAAAACATTAAAAATCATATGGTGGCTTTGGACGGAATCGAACCGCCGACACGAGGATTTTCAGTCCTCTGCTCTACCGACTGAGCTACAAAGCCTTAATAATGGCGGTCCTGACGGGATTCGAACCCGCGATCTCCTGCGTGACAGGCAGGCATGTTAACCGCTACACCACAGGACCGTATGTAATAATTGCGGGGGCCGGATTTGAACCGACGACCTTTGGGTTATGAGCCCAACGAGCTACCAGACTGCTCCACCCCGCGATGATAAAAAATGGTGACCCGTACGGGAATCGAACCCGTGATACCGCCGTGAAAGGGCGGTGTCTTAACCGCTTGACCAACGGGCCATTTTATAATTGAAAATGTTATGGCGGAGAGCAAGGGATTCGAACCCTTGAGACGCTTATGACGCCTACACGATTTCCAATCGTGCTCCTTCGGCCACTCGGACAGCTCTCCATTGCATGTGGTGAAGAAGTAATAAATGGCTCCGCAAGTAGGATTTGAACCTACGACCTACCGGTTAACAGCCGGTTGCTCTACCACTGAGCTATTGCGGAACGATCGCCTGGCAGCGTCCTATCCTCACAGGGGGAAGCCCCCAACTACTTTCGGCGTTCAAGTGCTTAACTTCCGTGTTCGGCATGGGAACGGGTGTGACCACTTGGCTATCGTCACCAGACGACGGGCTCGCGCCCTCAAAACTGAAGTCATCAACAAGATCATCTGCTAGAACAAGGCCTCGACCGATTAGTATCACTCAGCTCCGCATGTCGCCATGCTTCCACCCGTGACCTATCTACCTCATCGTCTCTGAGGGGTCTTTCTTGATTACTCAAAGGGAAATCTCATCTTGGAGGGGGCTTCATGCTTAGATGCTTTCAGCATTTATCCCGTCCGCACGTAGCTACCCAGCGATGCTCCTGGCGGAACAACTGGTACACCAGCGGTGCGTCCATCCCGGTCCTCTCGTACTAAGGACAGCTCTCCTCAAATTTCCTGCGCCCACGACGGATAGGGACCGAACTGTCTCACGACGTTCTGAACCCAGCTCGCGTACCGCTTTAATGGGCGAACAGCCCAACCCTTGGGACCTACTCCAGCCCCAGGATGCGATGAGCCGACATCGAGGTGCCAAACCTCCCCGTCGATGTGGACTCTTGGGGGAGATCAGCCTGTTATCCCCAGGGTAGCTTTTATCCGTTGAGCGATGGCCCTTCCATGCGGAACCACCGGATCACTAAGCCCGACTTTCGTCCCTGCTCGACTTGTAGGTCTCGCAGTCAAGCTCCCTTCTGCCTTTGCGCTCTACGAATGATTTCCAACCATTCTGAGGGAACCTTTGGGCGCCTCCGTTACTGTTTAGGAGGCGACCGCCCCAGTCAAACTACCCGCCTGACACGGTCCTCCAGCCGGATGACGGCTGCGAGTTAGAGACTCTATGCATGAAGGGCGGTATCCCAAGGGTGACTCCTCCGAAGCTGGCGCTCCGGTCTCGACGTCTCCCGCCTATCCTGTACATCATGCACAAAGCCTCAATATCAGGCTGTAGTAAAGCTCCATGGGGTCTTTCCGTCCTGTCGCGGGTAACCTGCATCTTCACAGGTACTATGATTTCACCGGGTCTCTCGTTGAGACAGTGCCCAAATCGTTACGCCTTTCGTGCGGGTCGGAACTTACCCGACAAGGAATTTCGCTACCTTAGGACCGTTATAGTTACGGCCGCCGTTTACTGGGGCTTCGGTTCAAAGCTTCGCTTGCGCTAACCCATCCCCTTAACCTTCCAGCACCGGGCAGGCGTCAGCCCCTATACGTCATCTTGCGATTTAGCAGAGACCTGTGTTTTTGCTAAACAGTCGTTTGGGCCTATTCACTGCGGCTCTACTCATGTAGAGCGTCCCTTCTCCCGAAGTTACGGGACCATTTTGCCGAGTTCCTTAACGAGAGTTATCCCGCGCGTCTTAGAATTCTCATCCCGCCTACCTGTGTCGGTTTACGGTACTGGCACCTTCCACCTCACTAGAGGCTTTTCTTGGCAGTGTGAAATCGTGACCTTCGTCCCTACGGGACTCCGCATCGTTCCTCGACTTTGGTGCCTGACGGATTTGCCAATCAGACGGTCTCGAAACTTACACATGCACTTCCATCCGCATGCGTCACTATCCTCCTGCGTCCCCCCATTGTTCAAACGGTGGATCGGTGGTACAGGAATATCAACCTGTTATCCATCGCCTACGCCTTTCGGCCTCGGCTTAGGTCCAGACTAACCCTGAGCGGACGAGCCTTCCTCAGGAAACCTTGGGCTTTCGACGGAGGGGATTCTCACCCCTCTTTTCGCTACTCACACCGGCATTCTCACTTCCAAACGCTCCACTGCTCCTTACGGTACAGCTTCACAGCGGTTTGGAACGCTCCCCTACCATTCCTTACGGAATCCGCAGCTTCGGTGGTATGTTTAGCCCCGTTACATTTTCGGCGCGGCGCCACTCGACTAGTGAGCTATTACGCACTCTTTGAATGGTGGCTGCTTCTAAGCCAACATCCTAGCTGTCTAGGCAGCGCCACATCCTTTTCCACTTAACATACACTTTGGGACCTTAGCTGGCGGTCTGGGCTGTTTCCCTCTTGACTACGGATCTTATCACTCGCAGTCTGACTCCCGAGTATAAGTTGCCGGCATTCGGAGTTTAACTGAATTCGGTAACCCTGTGGGGGCCCCTAGTCCAATCAGTGCTCTACCTCCGGAACTCTCAACCTCGAGGCTAGCCCTAAAGCTATTTCGGGGAGAACCAGCTATCTCCAGGTTCGATTGGCATTTCACCGCTACCCACACCTCATCCCCGCACTTTTCAACGTGCGTGGGTTCGGACCTCCAGTCAGTGTTACCTGACCTTCATCCTGGACATGGGTAGATCACCTGGTTTCGGGTCTACGACAACGCACTATGGCGCCCTATTCAGACTCGCTTTCGCTACGGCTCCGCCTCATCAGCTTAACCTCGCGCGCTATCGTAACTCGCCGGTTCATTCTACAAAAGGCACGCCATCACCCATTAACGGGCTCTGACTACTTGTAGGCATACGGTTTCAGGATCTATTTCACTCCCCTTCCGGGGTGCTTTTCACCTTTCCCTCACGGTACTGGTTCACTATCGGTCACTAGGGAGTATTTAGCCTTGGGAGATGGTCCTCCCGGATTCCGACGGGGTTTCACGTGTCCCGCCGTACTCAGGATCCACTCTGGAGGGAAAACAGTTTCAGCTACAGGGCTGTCACCTTCTTCGGCCGACCTTTCCAGGTCGTTCACCTACTGTCTTCCTTTTTGACTCCGTATAGAGTGTCCTACAACCCCGGAGAGCATGCTCTCCGGTTTGGGCTGTTCCCGTTTCGCTCGCCGCTACTCAGGGAATCGCATTTGCTTTCTCTTCCTCCGGGTACTTAGATGTTTCAGTTCCCCGGGTCTGCCTCACGCTACACTATGTATTCATGTAACATGTCCCATCCCATTACGGATGGTGGGTTCCCCCATTCGGAAATCCTCGGATCAAAGCATACTTACTGCTCCCCGAAGCATATCGCTGTTCGTCGCGTCCTTCATCGGCTCCTAGTGCCAAGGCATCCACCGTACGCCCTTCATACCTTGATCTAGCATTTTGGTATTCTAAGAACACACGTCTAATGACATGGTTATAAAAATTTGATGTCTTGTTGATGTCTTCAGTTTTCAAGGTGCGAGTGTCTCTTGCGAGACTGAGAGACGAGCTCTCAAAACTGAACGATGGGCATGTCCCGTAAGGGACGTTTTCCTTAGAAAGGAGGTGATCCAGCCGCACCTTCCGATACGGCTACCTTGTTACGACTTCACCCCAATCATCTACCCCACCTTCGACGGCTGGCTCCTTGCGGTTACCTCACCGGCTTCGGGTGTTGCAAACTCTCGTGGTGTGACGGGCGGTGTGTACAAGACCCGGGAACGTATTCACCGCAGTATGCTGACCTGCGATTACTAGCGATTCCGACTTCATGCAGGCGAGTTGCAGCCTGCAATCCGAACTGGGAACGGCTTTCTGGGATTGGCTCCACCTCGCGGTCTCGCTGCCCTTTGTACCGTCCATTGTAGCACGTGTGTAGCCCAACTCATAAGGGGCATGATGATTTGACGTCATCCCCACCTTCCTCCGGTTTGTCACCGGCAGTCTCCCTAGAGTGCCCAACTGAATGCTGGCAACTAAGGATAGGGGTTGCGCTCGTTGCGGGACTTAACCCAACATCTCACGACACGAGCTGACGACAACCATGCACCACCTGTCACCCTTGTCCCCGAAGGGAAAACTTGATCTCTCAAGCGGTCAAGGGGATGTCAAGAGTTGGTAAGGTTCTTCGCGTTGCTTCGAATTAAACCACATGCTCCACCGCTTGTGCGGGTCCCCGTCAATTCCTTTGAGTTTCAGCCTTGCGGCCGTACTCCCCAGGCGGAGTGCTTAATGCGTTAGCTTCAGCACTGAGGGGCGGAAACCCCCCAACACCTAGCACTCATCGTTTACGGCGTGGACTACCAGGGTATCTAATCCTGTTTGCTCCCCACGCTTTCGCGCCTCAGCGTCAGTTACAGACCAAAGAGTCGCCTTCGCCACTGGTGTTCCTCCACATCTCTACGCATTTCACCGCTACACATGGAATTCCACTCTTCTCTTCTGTACTCAAGCCTTCCAGTTTCCAATGACCCTCCCCGGTTGAGCCGGGGGCTTTCACATCAGACTTAAAAGGCCGCCTGCGCGCGCTTTACGCCCAATAATTCCGGACAACGCTTGCCACCTACGTATTACCGCGGCTGCTGGCACGTAGTTAGCCGTGGCTTTCTCGCAAGGTACCGTCAAGGTACGAGCATTACCTCTCGTACTTGTTCTTCCCTTACAACAGAGTTTTACGATCCGAAAACCTTCATCACTCACGCGGCGTTGCTCCATCAGACTTTCGTCCATTGTGGAAGATTCCCTACTGCTGCCTCCCGTAGGAGTCTGGGCCGTGTCTCAGTCCCAGTGTGGCCGATCACCCTCTCAGGTCGGCTATGCATCGTCGCCTTGGTGGGCCATTACCCCACCAACTAGCTAATGCACCGCAAGGCCATCCCAAGGTGACGCCGGAGCGCCTTTCATCATCAGACCATGCGGTCTGAAGAACTATTCGGTATTAGCTCCGATTTCTCGGAGTTATCCCAATCCTTGGGGCAGGTTCCTTACGTGTTACTCACCCGTCCGCCGCTCATTCCCTTCACTTCCCTCCGAAGAGTTCCGTGAGCTTCCTGCGCTCGACTTGCATGTATTAGGCACGCCGCCAGCGTTCGTCCTGAGCCAGGATCAAACTCTCCATAAAGTGTTTGACTTGCTCGTTGTTGTGACTAGATGTCACGTTGACGAAGCTTGCGCTTCATTCATTGTTTGTATCCGAAGATACGTTTTTTGCCTCATCGTTCAGTTTTCAAAGTTCGTCGTGTCGTTTTCAGCGACTTTAATAAGATATCACGGAATAGCTTATGCGTCAACCGTTTTTTTCTCGTTTTTTTCATCGCGTCAATGGCGTGTGCCTGTCGACATGTATTAATATACTATCTCGAGATAATAACGTCAATGCTTTTTAATCATTTTTCTTGTTATTATTTTTTTCTTCTATATATGCTTACTCTATTTAATTTTAAAAAACAAAAAACCGGTCTGTCAAACGACCGGTTCATATGTCACGAGTTCAACTCCAAGTCCTTTCGTACGTTGGTACGAAATCCGGACTAACCCTTTCCGGATGAAGAAATCAATCAAGCTACCTAAATCAACTTTCAATTCTGTCAAACGGCTTTCTTCCATCAATTCTTGCATCGTCCAAGGATGGTCGTGCTCTCGCATGACTTCGAATAAGTATCTGCCACCGGACAATACTTTCGATTGCAGTAAATGCTCTAGTCCGATCAGCGCTAAATGAATCCGTTGTTCCAATGTTTCTTCACTTAACAGTAGTTGTTCATATAATTTGTAGACATCCGGATCGTCCAGTCGCGCCTGCTCCCAAACGACGACTTCCGGATGCGCTCCTTTTTCCAATACGGACAATCGGGCCAAATGATGCAGTGCATGATGGACATGCGTATAGGCATCATAATAATTCCCGCGACTGAACAGATTTCTTCCGTCCTGAAAACGGCGCAGTAGTTTTGCGAATGACAGCGACATCTGTAAACAGCGTTCCGTTTCCGGGAAATTGAGCAGTTGTTTTTTTAAATCTGTCAAATAGTCATTCCGTTCAAAAATGATAGTCCCTTCCGACACCCAATGGACAGCGCGGCGATTCGCATTTAAAATCAACCAACGGGAAAGGACTTGTTCATGCACAAGATGTAATGAAACCCGAAGTGTATCCAAACGATAATGTTTCACTGTCCACTCGATAGAAGGATCTCGGGTAATTACTAAAAGTAAAACATCAAATTGATCGGTCAAAGAGTCTCTCGGTTGCCTTTTTTCAACAGAGATAATGCCTTGCGTCTCCGGATAAGCCGCATATTCTGAATAAATCGTTCGTGTTGCTTGTTCCATTTCCTTCTCACCCTTCTCTACTCCATACTCGTTACTCTGATCATTCGTCCGTTACCATTTTCGACAAAAAATCAATCGTTCCTGCTTCTGACTCGATCCAACAATATGCTAGACTGACTACAGGGGGAATTCATGTGAAAAAACAACGCAAGAATAAAATAAACCGCGCCCGTAACTTGGCAATGTTCCTTGTCTTTGGTGGAATGCTTGTCATGTATGGCGGTCTTTTGTTAAAACAATTCGAAATCATCATGGTCATCCTCATGCTTGTCGGATTTGTAATGGTCCTCGCCAGTACGGCTCTCTATTTTTTGATCGGACTCACTTCGACGAAAGCAGCAGTCGTCACCTGCCCAAACTGCGGCAAGGAGACGAAAGTCCTCGGGCGAGTCGATTTATGCATGCACTGCGACGAACCTCTGACGATGGATCGTAACCTTGAAGGAAAAGAATTCGATGAAAAGTACAATAAACACAGTAAACGAGCTCCCCGTTAAGGAAGCTCGTTTTTTTAATGCACGTTTGATTGACACTCCGGACAAGTCCCGTAAACCTCAAGACGATGACGATCTACTTTAAAACCTGTTAAATGCGCCGCAACCGTCTCAACGTCATCTAAAACAGGATAGTTGAAGTCAACGATTTTCCCGCATCCTTCGCAAATCATATGGTAATGACGCGTCGTAACGAAATCAAAACGGCTTGAAGCATCTCCATAATTCATCTCTTCTACGATCCCTTTTTCTCTAAAAACCCGTAGATTATTATAAACTGTCGCCACACTCATATTTGGAAAACGATGTTCGAGCGCACGATAAATCTCATCTGCCGTCGGATGTGTATGTCCCGTCGTTAAATATTCCAAAATCGCATGACGTTGTGGTGTCATCCGAACGCCTGATTCACGTAAAGAGCGTACTGCATCATCTAGCATTTCGTTCGCCACGTCATCCCCTCATTTCTATCTTTCATTGATTATTAGATTGTAATCTTTATAATTAGTCTACCTACATTCTCTCTTTCCGTCAACGGCTCTGCTCCACGTTTGACGGACATGATACAATCATATCGTGATATTTTTCACGTATCAAGGATTGGAGGAATCATCATGTCAACTCATGCAAATCGCCCGACTTCCGAAGCATTATATGAAGTAGCACAACAATGTATCGTCGGAGGTGTGAACAGCCCATCCCGCTCTTATAAAGCAGTCGGAGGTGGTGCACCCGTTTATATGGAGCGTGGAGAAGGAGCTTACTTTTATGATGTCGACGGCAATCGTTACATCGATTACTTAGCAGCTTACGGTCCGATTATCACCGGTCACGGTCATCCACATATTACGGAAGCGATCACGAACGCTTCGCGCAACGGTTTGTTATACGGAACACCCCACCGTCTCGAAATCGACTTTGCGCACAAACTCCAACAAGCGATCCCTTCTTTAGAAAAGGTGCGTTTCACAAACTCCGGAACAGAGGCCGTCATGACGACGATCCGCGTCGCCCGCGCCTATACAGGACGTGAACTTGTCGTCAAATTCAGCGGTTGCTACCATGGTCACTCGGACTTAATGCTGATTGCAGCCGGTAGCGGTCCTGCCACACTCGGTTCACCTGATTCGGCCGGCGTCACTAAAGCGACAGCCAAAGAAGTCATTACGACACCGTTCAACGATATCGAATCTTACCGTCAAATCATGGCAGAATGGGGCGATCAAGTCGCCTGTGTGCTTGTCGAACCGATTGTCGGAAACTTCGGAATCGTGGAGCCTCAACCCGGTTTCCTCGAAGCGATCAACGACATCACCCATGAACACGGTGCTCTTGTCATCTATGATGAGGTCATCACTGCTTTCCGTTTCATGTACGGTAGTGCACAAGAACTCTTGAACATCCGCCCAGACATGACAGCGCTCGGAAAAATCATCGGCGGCGGTCTGCCGATCGGGGCTTATGGCGGACGCCAAGATATCATGGAACATGTTGCGCCACTTGGTCCTGCCTATCAAGCAGGTACGATGGCGGGAAATCCGGCTTCGATGGCAGCTGGAATCGCCTGTCTCGAGTTGCTCGAACAGCCCGGTGTATACGAAGAGTTCGACCGTCTCGGTGCAAAACTCGAACAAGGAATATTAGAGGCTGCTGACACACATGACGTCACGATTACGATTAACCGTCTTAAAGGTGCATTGACGGTTTACTTCACGGACGAAACAGTCATCGACTATTTAGGTGCTGAACGTGCCGATAGTGAAACGTTCGGTCGTTTCTTCAAGTTAATGCTTGAACAAGGCGTCAACCTCGCTCCTTCTAAATACGAAGCCTGGTTCTTGACGACGGCTCACACGGAAGCAGACATTGACGAAACAATTGTTGCTGTCAACCGTGCTTTCGCCCAACTGTAAATCAACCATTCATACAAAAAGGCTGTTCCGATTTTTTCGGAACAGCCTTTTTTCATTCAACGAGTTCTAGGTTTTGAATTGCATACAGTTCAAAGTAGGCGCCACGTTTTCGCATTAATTCTTCATGACGTCCCATTTCTGTAATCTGACCGTTTTCAATGACGACAATTTTATCGGCATCGGTGATGGTCGAGAGACGGTGGGCGACGGTAAACGTCGTCCGTCCTTTTGCAAGACGGGCAAGCGAATCCTGAATCATCGATTCACTTTCCAAATCCAGCGCACTCGTCGCTTCATCCAAAATCAAAATCGGTGGATTTTTAAGGAATACCCGGGCAATTGCCAGACGTTGTTTTTGTCCGCCAGACAATTTGACACCCCGTTCGCCGACCGGTGTTTTATAGCCGTCCGCCAAACGTTCAATGAACTCATGGGCATTGGCCGCTTTCGCTGCCGCGACCACCTCTTCATCCGTTGCCTCGGGATTCCCCATCTTAATGTTCATCTCGACCGATTCACTGAACAGAATCGATTCCTGCATGACCATACCGATTTGATCGCGAAGACCACGTAACTTCAAATCACGAATGTCGACGCCGTCAAGCGTGATTCGCCCGGAGGATACGTCGTAAAAACGGGGAATCAGACTGACCAGTGTTGATTTCCCACCGCCCGACATCCCGACAAATGCTATCCGTTCTCCGGCCTGAACATCGAGCGTCAACCGGTCAATCGCCCGTTCGCCGCCTTCTTCGTATGAGAAGCTGATATTTTCAAACTGGACGTTCCCTTTGACAGCAACCGGATTTTTCGCATTGGCTTTTTCCGTAATGTCATACGGCTCATCCAGGAATTCAAACATCCGGTCCATCGAGGCAATCGACTGGGTCAGTGTCGTCGAAGAGTTCACGAGACGACCGAGCGGTGCGTACAGACGATCAATGTAGGCAATAAAGGCGACCATCGTCCCAAGTGATTCCTGTTCGTTCAGAACGAGGAAGGCTGCTGCTCCGAAAATCAAAATCGGTGCAAAATCGGTAATCGTCGAGACGACGACGTACGTCCGGGCATTCCAATTCGTTTGGCGTAAGGCCGCTGTCAAGAATCCGTCATTTTGTTTTTTGAACGCCTGGTTTTCATGGGGTTCAAGCGCAAAACTGCGAATGACTGCCATTCCGTTGACCCGTTCCGTCAAGTGTCCTTGAAGCTCAGCAAGAGCTGCGGAACGGTCCCGTGTCAGACTGCGGAGTCGTCCGTAAAAGAACTTGACCGCGAGTGCGTAAAACGGCAACGGAATGATGGCGACGAGTGTCAGTTTCGGATCAATCGTCCACATGATAGCGATGGCAATCAAAATCGTAATCATATCGAGCCATAAATTCATGAGTCCGGTGACGACAAAATCTTTTGTTTGTTCGACATCATTGATGATCCGGGAGATGACTTCACCGGTTTTCGTATTTGAATAAAAGCGGAGTGACAATTTCTGAACATGATCGAACAGACGGTTCCGGACATCAAATAAAATTTTTGACGCCGACCACTGGGCCAGATACTGCCGAATGTATTCAAGCGGCGGTTTGATGACAAGGAAGACGAAGAATCCGGCTCCGATCAAGTAGGCCAGCTCTTTACTGCGCTCCGCCAGCGGAACGGTCTGATTATCAAGTAAATTGTCAATGATGTACTTGTAGAGCAGCGGCAATCCTAACGGAATCGAAAACTTGATGATCCCGACGAACACCGTTAAGAGAATTTGTTTTTTATACGGTTTGACGAATTCCATGTACCGCCGGATGGAACCCTTCTCTTTTAACTGTTTTTGTTTTGCTTTACCCATGTATTTCCCTTCTTTCCACTAAAAAAAGACGATGGCGAACCATCATCTCCGATATCTTGTTTCGTATTCACGATACCACGTTTCCACGAAAGCTGGATTGAATGGACCTTTGCGACTGCGGATCCATTGAATCAAAATCTGAACGTTGTCCTTCAGAATACGATCAATCGCTTTCGGATAGTTCATCTCCCGGCGATGTTTTTCGTACTCGTCCTCATCCAAAATCATGTAAGACATGTCCGGATAGACTTTAATATCTAAATCATAATCAATGTACTTAACTGCTCGATCCTTTTCATCAAACGTCGAAGGTGACCCTAAGTTGCAGTAATAGTAGATTCCGTCTTCACGAATCATACAGATTACATTAAACCAGAGTTCTGTCGAAAAATAACAAATCGCGGGTTCTCGTGTCCGCCACTGACGACCATCCGATTCACTGACCATGATCCGGTCATTGAATCCAATCAATTCTTCTTCCGTCGATTTAAGCACGAGCGTTTCTTCCCAAACTCTGTGTAAGCTGCCGTTATGTTTGAAACTTTGAATCTCAATCTTGCTACTTTCTTTTGGGAATCGACTCATGTGCTACTCCTTTCTGAAGCTTTTTATTCAGTTTTTTCTATACTCTCGTGCTTATTATACCCATTTTCAGAACACATGAAAAACGAAAGGCTACTTTTTCAGGAAAATGACTGGTATTTAACTTGAAAAATGATGCAAAATCGCCTGTTTCCGCTGCTGAAACATCGGCTTCAGAATAAATAAGTCCACCAACCCTTTTGGTAAATACGATTTATAGACCAAGTCATCAATCATGTAGACCCCGTCCGCCCGTTCCTCGACACGGTGAAGATGACACCAGGCTGTAAAAGGAAATGGCACCTTGACTCCGACATCCACGAACAAGTCGCTCCCGACCATTGGAATGATCGAATCCCACTTTACAAAAACCGGTGGAACACCGACCTTCAGCTGAATCGTGTTCCCCGCATATGTCCGTGTATCCCCGTTCGTCTGTACTTTCGGAAACGTCGTCATCCCCGTCAGGGCTTTGGCATCACTTAAAAAGGACCAGGCTTGCTCCTTCGTCGTCGGCACTTTCGTTTCTGTATAAAAATGATCCATTAGAGTTCCTCCTTTAATAAACGATCAATCTTCATCTGAGCAACGGAAATCGGTTGTTTTTCATATGTCTGTTCATCCATTAAAATAGTTCCTTCCGGTTGTGTCGTAACACGGTACACCGTGATATCCCAAATCCGGTGCGAAAAGATATGTTTGACACTGCCAACGCGTATTCCGGGCTGTTCTTCCGTCGATTCAATCAAAGGGTACTGCCACATACCGGCCAAGAGTCCTGTATCCGGACGTTGCATGACTGCGACTTGTCCATTTTCCTCATAGACAAGGGCATCATACTGGATCGTCTGGGTTTTGCCTTTTTTGGTTTTAACGGGAAGTTCTGCTTGAACGGACCGTTCGTAAGCAAAGCAGACATCATTGACGGGACAAAGTCCGCACATCGGTGATTTGGGTGTACAGACCATCGCGCCGAGTTCCATCAAACCTTGATTGAAGCTTGACGGATCCGCGTGATCAATCAATTCATGAACAGCCGCTTCAAAGACTTTCCGTGTTTTCGGCGCCGCAATGTCGTCATAAATCCCAAGAACCCGGGATAATACACGCATGACATTCCCGTCAACAGCCGGTTCCGGATGGCCGTAGGCAATCGAAAGAACGGCACCTGTCGTATAGGGACCGACTCCCCGTAAACTTTCAAACCGTTCTTTTTCATCCGGTACGATTCCATCATATTTTTCAACAACTTCCTGAACGGCGATTTGAAGGTTCTTAACCCGGGAATAGTACCCTAAGCCTTCCCAATATTTTAAGACTTCACTTTGGTCGGCTGCCGCCAAATCATGGGGGGTTGGAAACCGTTCCGTGAACCGGTGGTAATAAGGAATGACCGTATCGACCCGTGTTTGTTGCAGCATGATCTCACTGATCCAGATGTGATAGGGGTTTTTCGTTTCACGCCACGGTAATTGTCGTTGTTCCCGTAAAAACCACTGAACCAATTCCGTTGTAAAATGCCGTTTATTAAAGTTTGTGAAATATTCTGTAACAAGAGTCAAAATATTACCTCTTTTCTATTTGATACGTTATAGTAAGTTCAATTAACCTTAAAATCAATTTACGTTTTTTATGATCCTGAATACTATGATAGAGGAGCGAATTCGCATTGGATACTGGTACGCATATCGGAATGGGACTTTGCCTCGCCGCCATTTCTACACTTGAACCGGATGTCGCTGCAAGCGCTACGCTGTTTGCGGCTGTCACGACGACGGCGTTGGTCGGTTCCCATGCTCCAGACTTTGATACTGTATTTAAATTTAAAGGTAACAGTGCCTACCTGAGACAACACCGTGGTAAATCCCATGGTTTGATTGCCTTGATTGCCTGGCCGTTGTTACTGTCGATTGTCATCGGCGCCCTGTTCGGCGTTCCACCAACTTCATTATGGCTGATGGCACAGATTGCTGTCGCCCTTCATGTCTTCGTCGATCTGTTTAATGCTTACGGTACGCAGGCACTTCATCCGTTCAAGAAGACCTGGATTGGGTGGGGCGTCATCAATACGTTTGATCCCTATCTGTTCACGATGTATTACGGTGCGTTCGGTATTTGGTTATTGACCCGTGCAACAATCGTCATTTTCCCGATTCTGATTGCGATCGTCATCATCTATTACGCGGTTCAATTTAAGTTGCGAAATGATGCCTTGGCAACGGCAGCCCGTTATTATGGCGGTGCCCACAAACTGTTTATTTCTCCCGGAATGAAATGGGACGAATGGCATGTCGCCGCACGTCTTCGAAATGAATATGCGGTCGTCAAAATCAATTCCGGGACCGTCGTCGAATGCGGCAATTTCCGGATCAAGAATGAACCGCACGGTGACGAATTATACGACATCGTCAAAGAGAACGCCGATTTACAGGCTTTCCTTGAGTTCTCTAAAATTCATACGTATACCGTTTCCCGAAAAGACGGAATCGTTGAATATCGTTTCACGAATTTACGTTACTTCACGAAAGAAGTCTATCCGTTCGTTGCTGTCGTAAGGGTCGATGCGACGTCACGTCAAATCGTCAGTTCTTACACAGGATGGGTCTTCAGTGAACGGACGTTGCAAAAAAAATTATTCGTTCCCGCTTTATGAATAAAGGACTCGCCATGCTCGGAAGACATTCTTCCGAACCGCGAGTCCTTTTTTAATTTAATGACTGGTCGTCGCGCCCGATCATCAAATGCTTGAATTTCTCATTTGTCGTATTGAAACGGTGAAGCATCGAACCGTGTTGCTTGATTTGTTGCTGAACGAAATGGACGGCAACTGCCTCACCTTGGTATTTTTCTCCCGCTCGTGCAAGTGTCGCTTCAAAATCTTCCCATAAGACTTCCACCCACGTCAAGGCTTCAAGCGGCGTCAGCGTCTCATTGACTTCTTGTAATTCTTCCGACAATCCTTTTAATGCTTCTGAACGATTTTGATCCATCGTCATTCCTCCTCTTCTTGAATCAACGCGAGTGGAATCGCCACTTCGTTGACTGTCCCTTCAAAATGCCCCCAGCCCATGACACCGTTGACGAAATGCAGTTCGAATCGTGCATCTTCTCCGGCAATCCGGTAAAAACGCCCCGTCTCAAACCAGCTGGCGTCGACTAAATAACTTTGGGCAATCGCAATCTTACGGATAATCACCTCGACTTCACTCATGTTGCCATGTTGCTCGGCTTTACGTTTCTGCTCATTTAATTTCGTCACGAGCATCTCTAATTCATATTTTGATAACTGACTCATACGTGTCTCCATAAAAAAACTCCCCCTCTTCGTCATTAGTATATACGAAAAGAGGAAGAAAAATGATGGAGTTAGCTTGATTTCAGTTCGAGATTCCGTTTACTTTGTAACGCATACATTTTGGCATAGATTTTTTGTTTTTTGAGTAACTCGTCATGCGTACCGCGTTCGGCAATCCGTCCTTGGTCGAGGACGATGATTTCGTCGGCGTCTTTGATCGTTGACAAGCGGTGGGCGATGATGAACGTCGTCCGCCCTTTCGTCAAGGTCAACAACGCTTCTTGAATCATCGCTTCCGTCTCGGAATCGACACTCGCTGTCGCCTCATCGAGCACTAAAATGGCCGGATCAAATGCCAGTGCCCGGGCAAAGCTGATTAACTGCCGTTCACCGGCCGATAAGGTCGCCCCTTTTTCGATGACCGGTTCATCAAGTCCCTGAGGAAGCCGGTCAATGAACCGGTCTGCTCCAACAGCCACGATCGCTTCCCGGATCCGCTCTTCCGAAATTGCCGGATTTCCGAGCGTGATGTTCGACCGAATCGTTCCGGTGAATAAAAATGGATCCTGCAGGACGATGCCCATGTGGTCACGAACCGCCTGTTTTGGCAGCGACGTAACATCTTGTCCGTCAATCAACAATTGACCGGATGACGGATCATAAAAACGCATCAGAAGATTCATGATCGAACTTTTCCCGCTTCCGGTATGTCCGACGAGAGCGACGGTCGCACCGGGACGGGCATCAATCTCGATTTCTTGTAAGACAGGATGGCCCGGATCATAACTGAAGCCGACCTGTTTGAATTCCACGCGACCGGCGAAACGGGGTAAACGTCCTTTTCCGACTTCTTCGCCTTTTTCATCGAGCAGTTGGAACATGCGGTCTGCCGAAACGAGTGCTTGTTGCAGTGGTGATAGTTGATTCATGATTTGAGTCACCGGTTCAAATAACCGGGAGACATAATCGATATAGGCGTATAAAATACCGAGCGATAAAAACGTCCCATCGGTCAGACTTTTTCCGGCGACGACCCAGATCAACAAGGCAAGCGTCAGGTTTTTTAAGAAATAAGATAAGTTATGCGACATCAAGGCATCGAGCCGCAATAACTTGGAGCGGGTTTGATAGTTCTCTTCATTTTTCTGCTCAAATTCCGCCAACACTTCTTTTTCCCGCGCATACGCTTGAATGATTGGCATCGTTTGAATATTCTCATTCAATTGACCATTCATATCAGCAACAAGCGACCGGACTTTGAAGTTATTTTCCGTCGCGAGCTTCTGGAACAACTGAATCCAGAAGTAGACAATCGGAATAATCAGCAACGAAACTAATCCCAAACGGACATCAAGGAAAAACATTGCTACTAAAATTCCAGCCATCGTAATCAGTCCTGAAAAGACCCGTGCCAACACACCCAAATACAAATCACGGATTGTTTCCGTATCGTTCGTTACACGACTGACAATCTTCCCAATCGGTGTTTGGTCAAAATAGCGGACCGGCAACCGTTGTAAATGTGTAAAGACATCAAGCCGCATCCGTTTAACGATTTTATGCGCCGACCGCTGAAGCAGGATTTGTTGCACCCAGTTCAAACCGGCTGCGATTAACAGCAGGATGATATACATCAAGGATAGCCAGCCGACTGCTTTTAAGTCGGAAGCATAAAAATCATACACTTGTCCTTGTGTGAGCTTCGCGACGTTTGCGTAACGAAATACCTCATCGCCCCGCGTGACGGTCAACGTCCCATCCTCCACACTGCGTTCTCCACCGCTCACGACTTGTTTCGGTACAAAATAATAGCCGTCTTTTGACTGGACAATCGAAATGGATTGAATGACGGCAGAGGACGGGACGTCCTGCTTCTTCGCAAATTGACGCCCGTCATACTCGACCCGTCCTCCATCTTTCACTTCCACCCAGTCCTTTTCAATCGCGACGATATGCTCATCGATGATGACTTTCGCAATATAAGGTCCGGTCAGTTCTGCTCCGACTGCTAAAATCAATAGAAATAATCCTAGGAAAATCGCTTGTTTTTCATACATCGCATAACGGACAAGCGATCGAATCGTCGTTTTCCGACGAACGGGATCTAATAAATACAATTCTTCTTCCTTCACGTTCGACACCTCCTACCTTACGTTTCTTCACTTTGCCGTTCGAACTGTTCGGCATACCATCCTCTATGGTTCATCAGTTGTTCGTGCGTGCCCCGTTCGGTCACTTGACCATCCTGCAGGACAAGGATTTCGTCCGCATGGGCAACAGCAGACAAACGGTGCGCGACAATCAATGTCGTTGCCTGCTCGCGGTTGGTTCGAATCGCTTCAATGATGTGCGATTCGGTTTTCGCATCGACCGCGGATAACGAATCGTCAAGCAGTAATAATTTTGGTTTTTTCAACATCGCCCGGGCGATCGACAGCCGTTGTTTTTGTCCACCGGATAACGTGACACCCCGTTCCCCGACCAACGTCTCAAGACCTTGATCGAGCATCGTAATATCCGTCGTAAACGATGCTAGACGAATCGCTTCCTGCAATTCAGCTTCCGTTGCCGTTCCGGCACCGAACAAAATATTGTCCCGTACCGTTTTCGAGAATAAAAGATGTTCCTGCGAGACATAACCGGTCCAGCCGCGGACCGTTTCCAAGGCGACGTCTTCATACGGAATCCCGTTGACTTGCAACATCTCGCGCCCCAGCGGATATTCGCGTAAAAACTGCCGCAACAATGTTGTTTTTCCGGCGCCGGTCGGACCGACAATCCCGATTGTCTTGCCTTGTTCGATTGTCACGTTAATATCGCGTAAGGCGGGCTGTTTTGTTCCCGGATACGTAAACGTTAGATCAGATAAAACGATTGTTTCCGGAAAATCCACATCTGCGACCGGTGTTGACGTAATCAACGGTTTCACCCGCATCGTCGCTTGCAGACGATCGAGGCTTGCTGTTCCGCGCTGGATGACGTTAATCAATTCCCCGAATGCATACATCGGCCAAATCAACATTCCGAGATAAATATTAAAGGCAACGAGTTGCCCAAGCGTGATGTCGTTCGTAAAGACAAGATAAGTCCCGAACGATAAGCCGATCAGATAACTGATTCCGACGAGTAATTTGATAATCGGCTCGAATAAGACATCAATTTTTGCAACGTGCATGTTTTTATCAAATACATCACTCGTCACAGCATCAAATTTTTTGACATCGATGTCTTCCTGAACGAATGAACGAATGACCCGCAGACCGGAAATCGATTCCACGACTTGGTCATTCATCGTGCCAAACGCATCCTGCGCCGTCATGAACCGTCCATGAATCTGGCTGCCGAGTTTATTCATCGCGTAAGCGAGAATCGGCATCGGTAACAATGCCGCAAGTGTCAGTTTCCAATCGATTGCCACTCCCATGACGACAAGTGTAATGGCCGTCATGTTTAACGAGTCGACGAGCGTCAGGACACCAAAGCCGGCTGTCCGTTCTACTGCCTTCAAGTCATTGGTCGCAAGTGCCATTAAATCCCCGGTCCGGTTGCGTTGGTAAAAAGTTGGCGTCAGCTTTAATAAATGCGTAAAGAATTGGCTGCGCAACGTCCGTTCGAGTAAAAAGGCTGTCCCGAATAATTTCGCAAGCCACAAGTACGTCAGAATAAAAGACGTAATGGAAATAACGGTCAGACCTACCACATATTGAATCAATGTCGTCCGGTCCATGGATCCGGAACGTAGTCCGTCAATCACTTTTCCGATCAACCACGGTGGTGTCAAGTCGATGAAGCCGGTCACGATCAGTAGTAACACGGCAATCAAATACGATTTTTTATGTTCTTTCAGAAACCAACTGAGTTGGCGAAATAATCGCACGATGGCTCCCCCCTTTGTCGTTCATAATGGTGTTACACGTTTCCAAGCACGCAAAAAAGGCAGACGGATTTCCGGAGCAGTCCGAGAATCCATCTGCCTTTCTAAAGACGATGTGAATCGACGATATGGTCTGCGTGCTCGGGGAACGGATTCCCTGTCAATCGCACACTGAAAGTAGTGTTTATACGAGTTCGAGAGTCTCCGCCATATTCAGCTGTTTAATAAGTGCGTTTACAATTGGCTGTTTCATTTGACGGTTCCTCCTTTTCTTAATCTGAGCGTAGAATAGCATAATTATCGAACAATTGTCAATTTTGTGTCTAATCTTTTAAAATGAAGTGAAAACTTATATTCCGTCCGCTTCTTCCTGCTTAACCTGTTCGATCACTTCCGAAACGAGTGCATACGGAAATCCTTTTCGAACCAATGCTTGTTGTGTTTTTTGAACCCGGGCGAACGGTTCCAAGTTCCGATACTTCGGATAATATTTTCGTGCCTGGTACAAAGCGGCAGATTCTTCTGTGTCCGCTTCCACCTCTTCGAACACTTGTTGAATCCCGAGCTTCGAGACCTCCGATGAAAATCCGCGTTGCATCAGGGTTTGTTGCAGTTTCTGCTTTAGTTCCCGAACCGATCGGCGGGCCAGTTCTTTTTGTTTTTGCCGAAGAAACTTCAACACCTTTTCCAGCTCTTCTTCTTCCGTGAATGCTGTCAATGCCTGATCAATATACGTCTTTTGAATCTTCAGCATTTCTAAATCCCGGCGGATTTTACCCGGTCCTTGCGGTGTCGTCGCTTTTTTTGTCGCGGTATACGCTTCCGCAAATTGTTGATCGTTCAAATATTTTTGGTCGGTCAATCGTTTGATGGCATGCTTGACGGCATGTTCCGGCGTCTCTTTTTCGATCAAATACGATTCCACTTCGCTCGTCGCCCGCATCCGATATGACAGATGATTGAGTGATAAGCGGTACGCTTTTTGTTGTTCTTCCGCCGTCAGCACTTCCTTGACGAAATCATCGTCCAGCTCTTTATCTCGTTGCAGATTGTATTTGATTAGGATATCGGCATCAACGGCAAACGCATATTCTTCCTTCCCTTCACGCTCGATGTAGATATTAAAGCGTTCCGTATTTTTCTTTTGGGTTGAAATCCGTGTGATTTTCAAGTCGGTTCCTCCTTTTTCATCTTCTCCTGCAACGATAACATGTTGAATGAGGTTTGAGTGAAATGGACAAACGGGAACATATGTACAAGTATTCATATAGATTGAACGAAAGGATGACTCTAGTTATGAAAATAGCGATTACAGGCGGAACCGGAATGATTGGACAGGCATTAACAAAACGATTACTTAACGAAGGCCACCAGATTGTCATTTTAACCCGTTCACCGAAGGAAACAGAAGGTGCTGTCTCTTACGTTGAATGGCTGACGGATACAGCAACACCCGAACATCACTTAAACGATGTAAATGCCTTCATCCATTTAGCAGGTGCTTCCATCAATGAAGGGCGCTGGACAGAAGAACGTAAACGCGTCATCCTGGAGAGCCGGATTGACTCGACGAAAGAACTCGTCCGGATTATTCAGGCCCTCGATTCAAAACCGGATGTCGTCCTATCGGCTTCTGCCGTCGGAATTTACGGTCAGGACCGCCATCAGACGTTTACGGAAGAAACGACTATCCCCCCGACTGCCGACTTCCTCAGCCATGTCTGCGTCGCATGGGAAAATCTCGCTCAACCGATTGCCGACAGCGGTGTGCGTCTCGTTCATCCGCGAATTGGTGTCGTCCTCAGTACAGAAGGCGGTGCTTATCCATTGATGCGCCTGCCGTATACATTATTCGGCGGCGGCACGATGGGCGACGGGAAACAATGGGTTTCCTGGGTCCATATCGACGATCTTGTCGAACTGTTCCTGTTCGCACTGACGACACCGTCTGTCAACGGTCCGCTCAACATTACAGCCCCTCATCCGGAAACGATGCGCCGGTTTGGTCAAACGATTGGAAAAGTGTTGCACCGTCCGCACTGGTTACCGGCTCCACGCTTTGCCCTCGAGCTCGCTCTAGGAGAAAAAAGTGTTATCGTACTCGAGGGTGCCCGTGTCATTCCAAAAAAAGCTCTCGAAAACGGCTACAAGTTTCGGTATGCTGAATTAAAGGATGCACTTCAGAATCTCGAGCACACAAACTAATACAGGGGTTGAACAATGTTGGATGTTTTAATACGTAATGCACATATTTTTCCGATTACGTCAGATAATTTTTATGGCGATATCCGAATCAAAGATGGAAAGATTCATGAAATCAATGAATTGTTGGATGCCAAAGAGAACGAACGTGTCATCGAAGCAGAAGGCCGCTTCCTGCTTCCCGGTTTCATCGATGCCCACACCCATCTCGGTTTGTACGATGAAGGAACCGGTACAGTCGGAAACGATGCCAATGAAACCATTTTCGCGATGACGCCCCACTTGCGGGCAATCGACGGCGTGTATCCACTCGACGAAGGATTCAAAGAAGCGATCGAACATGGTGTCACGACGGTACAAGTCATGCCGGGCAGCATGAATATCATCGGTGGTGTCACAAGTGTCATCAAGACACATGGCCGCTTCATCGATGATATGATTTTACGGAAGTATGCCGGATTAAAAATTGCGCTCGGTGAAAATCCAAAACGTGTCCATAGTGCCGGTCGTGCCGGTGAATTGACGCGCATGGGAATCATGGGTATGTTGCGGGAAGCGTTTCTTGAAGTGAAGATGCAACGGACCGCAGATACATTTGCGCACCGGATGATTGAACGGGTCCTCAAAAAAGAAATGCCGCTCCGTGTCCACGCCCATCGAGCCGATGATATTTTATCAGCGATTCGTTTTGCAGAAGAGTTTGAGCTCGATGTCCGAATCGAACATTGTACAGAAGGTCATCTCGTTGCCAAAGAACTGCAACAATTACCGATTGAACATGTCACGGTTGGTCCGACCTTTACACGAAAGTCAAAAATCGAACTCAAAAACAAAACATGGGAAACGTATCGTGTTCTGCATGAACATGGTCTTGAAGTATCAATCACGACGGATCATCCGTACACACCGGTTCAATATTTAAATTTATGTGCCGGTCTTGCCGCCCGTGAAGGACTGCCGGTTGATATCGCGCTTCGTGCCATCACGATTAATCCGGCCCGTTCGATTGGCGTTGCGGATCGTGTCGGTTCCATTGAAGTTGGAAAAGATGCCGATCTTGTTCTTTGGAGTCACTTCCCGCTCGATTATCTGGCGAAGCCTTTGATGACCATGATTGACGGAAAAGTTATTTTTGAACATACCCATCTGACATCGATGTCTTAAGAAAAAAGCCTACGATTTTAACGGAAATCCGTTGAAAATCATAGGCTTTTTTTGTTATGAAAGTAAGGCTTTTTCGTTTGCAAGAAATGTCTTATTTTCGTATGTTTTTTCACAAAAATTATTTGCTTGCTTTTTTAAAAAAAGAAGGTAATATTATCTTATCCGACAACTGAAGAAGGCATACCATGCGCGGTTCAAACGAGTCAGACAGGTAGCTTTCGACAATCATTCTAGCGGTCTTAAGAAGGAGGAATGGAAGTATGCTCAAGCAACGGGAGCTGAGCGACTGCGCTGATTTGTTCGAACTGATGCAGCATCAAGACGTATATCCGTACGTCCGCCAAAAAACACGGTACTTTGATGAATTTCTGTTTACTACAAAGCAGGCAATCGAAGAGGAAGAACGCGGTGAGCTTGTCTCACGCACAATCCTAGACGAATTTGACCAACCAATCGGTACAATCAGTTTACTCGATATCGAAGGACAGTATGGGTTTCTCGGTACATGGTTAGGTAAACCGTATCATGGGAAAGGTTATAACAATCTTGCAAAAGAAGCATTCTTTGCAGAACTATTTTTTGATCTCGAATTCGAAAGTGTTTTCATGAAAATCCGGAAGACTAACATCCGTTCACAAAAAGCAGCGGAAAAACTGCCTTATGCTTTTTGTGCCGATGAATTACGACCAGCGTTACTTGAACAGCTGAACACCGGGGAAACTCAATTCACGTTGTACGAAGTCTCGAAATCAAGTTTTCAAATGTATATCCATGGCCGCGAATTCGAAACGGTCTACGAACAACAACTCGAAGCATGAGAGGCACCTGCCTCTTGTGCTTTTTTGTTCGTACATTTGATGCGGATCGAAAGCTTCAAATGGTATGATAATAAGGAAAATTCACCTGTCGGGAGAAGCCGTCACCTCTTCCTATATGAAATGGAGTGATTACTGATGCCAGAACAATCCTTTAAAATACTTGTCGTAGATGACGAAGCACAAATGCGTGATCTGCTTGTCTCGAATCTTCAAAAAGAAAACTATCAGACGACAACCGCTTCAAACGGTCAAGAAGCGCTTGATCAAATGCAACGCGATACGTTTCATCTTGTCTTGCTGGATGTCATGATGCCGGAAATGGATGGTTTAACGGCCTGCATGCGCATTCGTGAATTCTCGAATGTCCCGATCATCATGTTGACGGCTCGTTCTGACGAACTCGACCGGATTCATGGTCTGAAAATCGGTGCTGATGACTATATCACGAAACCGTTCAGTCCCCGTGAACTGTTGGCCCGTATCGAAGCGACACTCCGTCGGTCGCATCGCTTTACGGTCGATCAGTCGGCGACATTGACGATTGGTAAACTGGAACTCGATACAGAAAGCCGCAGTGTCCATGTCAGCGGAAAACCAATCAGTTTAACACGCAAGGAATTCGATTTACTTCATTTGTTCGTCCAAAACAACGACAAAGTCTTTTCCCGTGAACAATTGCTTGATCAGATTTGGGGAGCAGACTACATCGGAAACTTGCGGACGGTCGATACTCACATCAAAACACTTCGCCTGAAACTCGGTGAAGCCGGCGGCTCGATTCAGACGGTCTGGGGCATCGGATATAAATTCGAGGAAGTATGATTAAGCGGTATACCATTCGTCGCCGGATTTGGATTACGATTTGGTTCACAAGCGTTTTTTCTGCCGTCTTATTCGTCTTATTAACCTTTTATCTGTATGACCGGTTTTACCTTCAAACGCAGGAAGACCTGTTGCTCAACCGGGGTGAAAAACTGATTAACATTTATGAATCAGAGGGATTGTCCGGTGCCTTTTACGATGGGATGACCTATACGAATGAACTGACCGAATCCAAGGTGTTTTTCATCGATTTTCTGAAGAAAAATCCGGCCGGTCTCCGGTTCCTGACGAATGCGGATATCGAACAGTTGCGCAATGGTGAAACCATCGTTTCAAGCCGGACCCATCCGATCGAAGGAACAGATATCTTAATGACCGGTTTCCCGATCATTGAGAACAACCGACTTGTCGGGACACTGATTCTGTATCTGGAACTCGGTCAAATCAGTGAACCGTTCCGCCCGCTTCGTCTGATGATCTTCTTTATGATTGGATTGATTGTGCTGAATCTTGTGATTTTCGGCCGTCAAATCATCGATACGATCATTCGTCCACTGATTGATATGAAACGGGCTTCCACCGTCTATGCTCAAGGGGACTTTGCTTACCGGATTCCGATCCAATCGGATGACGAAATCGGGGAACTGGCAGAAACCTTAAATAAGATGGCCGAATCTCTCGGTGAAGTGGATGAACAGCGGAAGGAATTTTTAGCGAACGTCAGTCATGAATTACGGACACCACTCTCCTATATCCGCGGTTATACGGAAATGATGCAAGACAAAGCATTGGATGAAAAAACGCGGGATCAATATTATCAGATCATCGAGCGGGAAACGGAACGGTTGCAACGCCTCGTCAATGACTTGCTTGATCTCGCCCAACTTGAACGAGACTCGTATCCGATGACGAAGCAACCGCTTGTTTTCAGCCAAGTCCTGGAAGATGTCGTTTACCGGATGGAACCGATTGCGAAAGCAAAAGGCGTGTCCATCGTCACCGATTTTGATCCAAGTCAAATCGTTCTCGGTGACAATGACCGTTTGGAACAAGTCATCGGAAACCTGTTGGACAATGCTTTACGCTACACCCCTGCTTCAAGACATATCTATCTGTCGACGAAAACAGAAGGTGATCATACCGTCTGTACAATCCGGGACGAAGGAGAAGGCATTCCGCCGGAACACTTGGAGCGCTTGACGAAGCGATTTTACCGGGTCGATAAATCACGAACACGAAAAGATGGCGGAACAGGTCTTGGACTTGCCATCACGAAACACATCATTGACCGGCACGACGGAACCATTTCATTCGAATCCGCTCTCGGTCAGGGAACAACCGTCCTGATCACGTTACCGTTGTTACCGGACGAGGACGACGGGTTCTCTTAATGTCACGGTTTTTGATTGGTTAATGGAATAGCATTGATTGCTCTACGCTTGAAAGGACGTTTTATTATCGAAGCAACACTCCTTGGTTGGTTGCAGCAAGCGGATATGTTTGCTGTACCAATCAGTCTTTTAGTCAGTATCGTCATCAGTCTGTTCGGCGTTGTGCCAAGTGCCTTCGTCACGGCAGCGAATTTACTTTATTTCGGTTTTTGGGATGGACTGCTTTTATCTTTTCTTGGCGAAGCTTTAGGTGCCGGTGTGGCCTTTTATGTCTATCGTCATGGTTTCCGGCGTGTTGAACCGCTGATTCAGTCCCCGTTCGTCTTGAAGTGGCTCGCCAGGTTAACGAAGCAAACCGGTTGGGATGCCTTTTGGACAATTCTTTTTTTACGGCTGTTGCCGTTTGCGCCATCCGGACTCGTCACATTTTTAAGTGCGACAAGCGGTGTCTCGGCACTTGTCTTTTTAACTGCCAGTACGATTGGAAAAGTTCCCGCATTGGTCCTCGAAGCTTTCGCCGTCAATGAATTGATCGAACGGGATTCGATGATCCCGTGGCTGATTGTTGGACTGTTTTTGGTGTTTTATCTGATTTATCTTTATAAAAAACGGTTGCATCCATCGAGGGATATCGATTGATGCAACCGTTTTCTTCGTATAGTGTAGAGAAGTAAACAAAGGAGGAACAAGCATGGAATTACGTTCATTTGGCAACACTGACATCCAAGTCTCCCCTCTCGGATTTGGTGCCGGTCATATCGGTTCCGATGATTTATCCGATCAGCAAGCAAGCTATATCCTCCATCAAGCGTTGGATGCAGGCATCCGTCTATTTGATACCGCCCGCGGTTACGGTTTATCCGAACAACGGCTCGGTGACTTTTTGAAGCAGCACCGCCATGATGTCGTCCTGTCGACGAAGGTCGGGTATGATGTCCCGCGTACGCAAGACTGGACATTCCAAGCTGTTGCCGGCGGGATTGATCAAGCCCTTTTGACGATGAAAACAGACTTTATCGATATCGTCCATTTGCATTCCTGCAGTAAAGAGATACTGGCTCAAGATGACGTCATCGAGGCGCTCGAGCGGGCGAAACAGGCCGGAAAAGTCCGACTGATTGCTTATTCAGGCGACCGGGAAGATCTCGACTATGCCATCACGACGGGACGATTCGACAGTTTTCAAACGTCCGTTAATCTGTATGATCAACGGGCATTGAATGATTCAATCCCGCTGATTCATCATCAACAAAAAGGTATCATCGCCAAACGTCCGATTGCCAATGCACCATGGCGGTTTGAGTCCCGGCCGGCCGGGCAATATGTCGAACCTTACTGGGAACGGGCACAGCAACTCGATTTCCCGCTTGAAGAAGCTTCTTGGCTTGAAACCGCACTCCGGTTTACCGTTTTTGAACCCGGTGTCACAAGTGCCATCATCGGAACAGCCAATCCGGAGCATCTGGTCCAAAATATCCGCTTGTTGGAAAAAGGACCTTTACCGGCAGAACGGGTCGCTGATCTCAAACGGTGTTTTCAAGAACAGGATGAAAATTGGTTACAACAAACTTAAAAAGTCGTGAGACGGAACAAAAAGGAAAACGGCTTCAGTCGCCGTTTTCCTTTTTTTCATATAGAATTCACTTCATATATCCGTTCGATCTGTTTAAAACTTTTTCTTTTTCTTTTTCTCTAGTACAACGATGGCTTCGACATGCGCCGTTTGCGGGAACATGTCGTACGGCTGGATGTAGCTGACTTTGTAGCCGGCTTTCATCAAATGATCGCAGTCACGTGCCAACGTTTGTGGATTACAGGAAACATAAATGATTTTTTTCGCTTTTGACGAAATCATTGCGTTCAACAGTTGCGTATCACATCCTGAACGAGGCGGATCGACGATGAAGACGTCTGGAATCCATCCTTCTTTCACCCAGCGCGGAATCCAAGTTTCTGCTTTCCCGACCACGTACTGTGCGTGGTTAAATCCGTATTGTTTCATGTGTGCCGTCGCATCTTCGACCGCTTCCTCGACGATTTCCATTCCACGGACTTCTTTTGCACCTTTTGCAATCCAAAGACCAATCGAGCCGACACCTGCATAAGCATCAACAACACGTTCTTCGCCCGTCAAGGCTGCTGCTTTAACGATTTCACCGTACATCCGTTCGGCTTGTTCCGGATTCAACTGGAAGAAGGCACGCGGTGACAATTGATACGTGAACTCACCCATCTGTTCCTCGATTCGTTCCACACCGCGCAAAATTTCCGTTTGTTCACCGAAGACACGTGACGTCAATTTATCATTAATGTTCAAGGCGACTGAAATCACACCCGGAATATCATAGATATCGCGTGACAAACCTTCAAGATCCTTAAAGCCGTCTTTGAACGCGACTAACACGACTTGAATTTCACCTGTCTTGATGCCTGTCCGAACGACGATGTTCCGGATGACACCGTCTTGTTTGGCCGAATTGTAGACCGGAACGTTGTAGTCATTCAAAATTTTCGTCACGGCTTTGTTGACGCGTAACGTCTCTTTGTTTTGAACGATACACTCGTCGATTGCAACGAGACGGTTCGAGTTCGCTGAGTACAATCCACTGACGATTTGTGTTCCTTCTTTTCCGACCGCAAACTGTGATTTATTCCGGTATTCCCATTCCGTCGTCCCGATTGTCGGACGAATATCCGATTTCTCGACATTCAGCTTCGTCGATTTCGTAAAGGCATTTCGGACCATGTCTTCTTTATAACGGAGTTGCCCTTCGTAGCTCATATGTTGGAGCTGACATCCGCCGCACTGGCTGTAGATCGGGCATAACGGTGTCACACGGTCCGGTGAACGGACATCACGTTTCAAGATTTTTGCATTCGCAAAGTTATTATGGATTTCTGTAATCTCGATTTGAGCCGTTTCCCCGACAAGCAGACCTGGAATGAAGACGATTTGTCGTTCGAGTGTCGCGATTCCTTCTCCGTTGATTCCCATGCGTAAGCAGGTTACGGAACGAATTTCGCCTACCTGTAGTTTAATTTTAGTTGTCATCTGATTCATCCTTTCCATGATCCAAATCAAAAAGCGGTCATTTCGAACCGCTCTCTGATTCCTCATGTTCCTTCATATCTTTTGCATAACGAAGCACCTTGGCTTTCAACTGATCCAAGGAGACGGCTAAACGTTCCAAATCCTCAATATCTGATGTTTCATCCAATGAATCGATCGTATGGCATAAAAGCTGCATTCTTGATTTTAGCACATTCATCTGCCCAAGTTTATCAGTTCTTGCTTTTCCCATTATTCTGACTTCCTTTCTTGTTCTTTATTCCTGTATACATTTAGCATACGATACGTAGTGAAGCTTTAAAAAGGAGGAAAATGTATCATGTCATTAAAATCACCCATCACCATCAAAAATGATCCGTGGGAAGCGTACCGTGATATCGAACAGTACGGACAAGCCCGACTGACGAACATCGAAGTCACGACGACGACCCTTTGTAACATGCGCTGTGAACATTGTGCCGTCGGCTATATGTTGTCGAACAGTGAAACACCTACCATCCCGGTCGAACTGCTCATCAAACGACTGGACGAGATTGAACATCTGCGTGCCTTCTCGATTACAGGCGGAGAACCGATGCTGTCGATGAAATCGGTCCGGGAATACGTCGTGCCCTTACTTAAGTATGCCCACGAACGGGGAGCTAAAACCCAAATCAATTCAAATTTAACACTTCCCCTTTCGCGGTACGAGCTGATCATCCCGTATCTTGACGTCTTACATATTTCACATAACTGGGGAACTGCGGACGACTTTATTGATGGCGGCTTCGCCATGATGGAACGGAAACCCTCTCGTGAAGCACGGACGAAGCTGTTTGAACAGATGAAGGAAAACGCCCGGATTCTGAACGCACGTGGCGTCCTCGTTTCAGCAGAAACGATGATTAACAAGCGAACACTGCCACATCTAGAAGCCATCCACCAGGAAATCGTTGAGATGGGATGTGTCCGCCATGAAGTTCATCCAATGTACCCGGCAGATTTCGCCTCGATGATTGAAGCCGCCAGTCTGGATGAAATCCGTGACGGCATCCATCGTCTTCTTGATGTCCGGGATCCAAATGTCTGGATGTTATTCGGTACCCTGCCATTTTATGCCTGCTCGATGAAAGAAGAAGATTTAGAGCTCCACCGTCGTTTACGTCAGGAACCAAATGTTTCCGTCCGTAATGACCCTGACGGCCGATCACGCCTGAACGTCAATATCTTTGACGGTGAAATCATCGTGACGGATTTCGGGGATGAACTTGCCTCACTCGGGACGATTCAGGACACTTCCTTCAACGATGCGTATGCGATGTGGCAAAAAACTGAGCTCAATCAAAGTTTGTCCTGTCACTGTCCCGCCGTTCAATGTCTCGGTCCAAATGCACTCGTCAAAAATGCCTATTATCCGGAAGTCGATTTCCTACAGCAATCCAGCCGCCTCTGACCAGGTTTGAGTCTCTTTCAAAACGGGAAAAGTCTGTCACAAAGTTGACACACTTTCCTTGTTCGAAGGGGGTTTCAAAAATGGAATGGCTCGTCGGGATTGTCGCGATTATCGGAATGTTCAGTATGGTACTTGGAATCATGATGATTGGCATTCGAGCGTCTCACAGTATCGAACACGATGAAGTGTTCGACCAAACGGATTGGGACGAACATCTTTTGCATATGCCACGTCCAACACGGTTCGAACCAACTGAACAAAAAGAACAATAAGCATAACATGTCCCGGATGTACAGACGTACATCCGGGACATGTTATGCTTATATAAAAAAGGAAAGGCAGTTGTTTGATTTGTCGCGTCGCTTTGCTTTGATTCTTTCGATTGTATTTATTTCAGGTTTCACCCAAGGATTACTCATCCCGCTGCTTTCCATTTTGCTCGAACGTCAAGGAACACCCGCTTACATAAATGGACTGAGTGCTGCTGTACTATATATTGGTGTCATCGTCGCAGCACCCTTGATGGAAAAACCGTTGCGGCGCCATGGGTATGTTCCTGTCATCTCGTTCGGTCTTGCTTTAGTGGCTGTTGCCGTCTTTGCTTTCCCGCTCATCCCAAGCGTTCTCGCTTGGATGGTACTGCGATTCGTCGTCGGCTTCGGGGATCAGACTCTCCATTACGGTTCTCAAGTTTGGATTACCTCCATTACACCGAACCATAAGCTTGGTCGGACGATGTCTCTGTACGGCATGGCATTTGGACTCGGTTTTGCCCTTGGACCACTTGCCGCACCACTCGTCGACTGGATCAGTTGGCTGCCGTTCGTCTTGACCGGAACACTGACTGTCCTCGTCCTGATTGCCTTAAGACGAGTACCGAACGAGAAGCCGTCTGATGTCATGCCGGAAGAGCTTCAGTCTGCGGCTTCCCGTTATCGTCTTGTCTTGACGAGTGCTTGGTTTACATTGTTGCCCGGCTTCACATACGGCTTTTTAGAAGCGACATTGAACGCCAGCTTTCCTGTATTTGCAACACGAAACGGCTATGAGCTATCCCAGACGAGTACGTTGATCACAACTTTTGTCGTCAGTTCCTTATTGATGCAATTACCGCTTGGACGTCTCGCCGATCATTTCGGAAAACGGCGGACGCTGATCACTGTCCTCAGCATCGGATCTTTCGCATTTTTGACAGCCTGTTTTTTATTCCAAAGCTACGGTGCATTGTTCCTGATTTTTGCAATCAGCGGCATGGCTCTAGGTTCGACGTATTCTTTAGGCGTCGCTTATATGACCGAACAGCTGCCAAATCATCTGCTGCCGACCGGGAACCTGCTTGCCGGGATTTCGTTTAGCCTCGGTTCGATTCTAGGTCCGATTTCCGGTAGTTTATTCGTCATGTTGCCCCCAGGATTCTATTTCATTTTATTCGTACTGGTTCTCGCGACACTCGCTTATCTTCTTTTTCGTTCAAAGCCTGTATCCCGGTTGCTGTAAATAAGCAAAGACGGTCGTCCCATATGGAACGACCGTCTTTTTATTTTACGATTCCTTCTTGCCGAAAACTGTGCCAGAGCTTATCGTCGATTGCGTACGGCTGTTCTTTTGCACGTTTCAATTCTTCCGTTTCCAATAAGACGACGACCTCTCGACCGTTGATTGACCAAACGGAGTCGTATCCTCTTTCCGCCTCAACGATTTCCACCGCGACATCCCCATGCGTCTCTTTTAGTTGTTGACTGACACTGGTGACGACAAAGCGAGCAAACTCATCCCGCGGACGACGGTTGGCAATGATCTTTCGAACGATCTCATTCCGTTCCACTTCTCTCATCTCCTTTCGTTTTTTGGTTGCACTAGCCTTTATGGCAAGGCCGAATCGGTGGTTTTATGACCGTACAGAAAAAGCCGAACGAGTCGGCTCAGCAACAAACGATTAAAAATAACAGATTGATTGAGACTATTTTTGCATGATTCAGAATCTTCGTCAACTCCGCTTTTGAAACCAAATCGGAAGGTAGGTCGATACAAGAATGCCTGCAACGACAAACAACAGACCGATAAAAGCTTGCGGTGGAATGGATTCCCCGAGAATGAGCGCAGATAACGTCACGCCGTAAATCGGGACAAAAAACATGAACAGTGACACGCGGCTGACCGGATTATATTTCATCAAAAGATTCCATAACGTGAATCCAGTCGCTGACAAAAATGCTAAATAAACAAGCATCCAGACCGTCGTACTCGTGAAGCTAAACGGGAACCAGTCCCCATTCAAGACGGCTCCGACGATGAATAAACCAATTGATCCGATGACCATGGCCCAACCCGTCATCGGTGCGACCGGGTAACTTGCCGAATATTCCTTAGCGATTAAATTTCCGAATGCGCCGGAAATCATGGCGAGAATCAGTAAGACTTCACCACTCCCAAACGATACACCGGCTGACCCTTGCGGCCAGTTGGCTAAAATCACGCCCGTAAATCCTAAAAACAAGGCCAGTCCTTTGAATCGATTCAACCGGTCATCTTCATACCGGAAATGGGCGAGCAACATTTGAAAGAAAGAAGTCGATCCGGCAATGATCGATCCTTGAACCCCGGTCGATAAGGAAAGCCCGATATAAAAGAACACATATTGAAGAAACGTCAAAAAGAAGCCAAGCCGGCTGTACGCGAGTGTCCGCTTTTTTAATGTAATCGGTTGCTTAAAAATCAGGACGCTGACAATAAGCAATAAGACGCCGGCGATAAAAAAGCGGTAACTGGCAAACAACAGTTGTTCTCCGTATTCCGTTGAAGTAATGGCAAGCAGCGTATAACTTTTTTTGATGAAGGGAAACGCACTTCCCCAAAGGAAGGTCGTCACTAAAGCGAGCACAACCATACCAAATCGATCGGTCAATATTTTTTTCATTTTTGCTAATTCCTTTCCTGTTCCTTTTGACATAGACATGGTATAGTAGTTTTACAGATAATAATTATTATAATCTAGCGACAATGAAACTCATTATCATTCACGAGAAAACGTTGGTAATCAACATTCTCATTGTTTTAACATAATGATTTCTTTTCTCATTTAGACTTGAAAGGAGCTTTTCCATATGACTACCTCTACTACTACTGATGTCCATCAGCGTTCCGCTCTCCGTCATGCTTGGGAGGAACATCACGAATTGATTTTAGCACTCTTTAGCGGAATATTGATTTTAATTGCCTGTACGCTCGAAAAGATCAACATTCCAGCCACTGGCTATGTCACGCTTTATCTCTCCGCTTACTTAATCGGAGGCTATGCGAAAGCAAAAGAAGGATTAACGGAAACCTATCATGACAAAACCTTGAATGTAGAATTATTGATGATTTTGGCTGCTATCGGTGCAGCAGCTATCGGATACTGGATGGAAGGTGCCATCTTGATTTTTATCTTCGCTTTATCCGGTGCTCTTGAAACCTACACTATGAATAAAAACGAACGGGCACTGCAAAGTTTAATGTCCTTACAGCCGGAAGAAGCCACGCGATTAAATGCCGATGGTAAGCTTGAAGTCGTTGGTCTTGAGCAATTGGTCGTCGGAGAACTCGTCTACGTCCGCCCGGGGGAACGTATCCCTGTCGACGGAACCATCATCCGTGGTCAAGCTGCGATTGAAGAAGCATCGATTACCGGTGAATCAATTCCGGTTGAAAAACAAGTAGGCGATACCGTTTACAATTCAACGGTCAACATGAACGGTGTGTTGACGATCGAGATGACAAAAGCCGCAGACGAGTCCCTGTTCCAAAAAATCATTCACATGGTTCAAAACGCTCAAAGCGAACAATCACCATCCGCACAATTCATCGAACGGTTCGAAAGCCGTTACGTCAAAATCGTCTTACTCGTCGTCGCCTTGATGATGGTTGTCCCCCATTACTTAATTGGTTGGACATTTGAAACGAGTATCTATCGGGCCATGATTTTACTCGTCGTCGCTTCTCCTTGTGCTTTGGTCGCTTCGATCACACCGGCTGCTTTAGCAGCAATCGCCGCTTCTGCTAGAAACGGTGTCTTATTTAAAGGTGGGGCACATATCGAGACACTTGGACAAGTCGATACGATCGTCTTTGATAAAACCGGGACATTAACGACTGGGAAACCTATCGTCACGGAAAGCCATTATGCTGACGAAATTGATGCATTCGCCGTCAAACAAGCGGTCGCATCCATTGAAGCACAATCGAATCATCCGCTGGCACAAGCGATTGTTACACACTTAAAAACGGATATCATCGAACCATCCGCTTTCAAGGATGTGACAGGCTACGGAATCGAAGCTACAGTTTCCGGTCAAACGTACCGGATTGGAAAATATGCGTTCCACGAAGGATTGACCGATCCTTTCCTATCGATGGAGCAAACGTTAAAAGAACAAGGAAATACAATCGTCTATGTCAGTAACGGACAGTCAATTATTGCGCTCTATGCATTACGGGATACGATTCGTCCTGAAGCCAAGACAGCTATCGCGTCGTTAAATGCACTTGGGATCACGACGATCATGTTGACAGGAGACAACCCTGTGACTGCTGCTGCGATTTCGAAGGAAGCGGGCCTGACAGATTACGTTGCCGAATGTCTTCCTGAAGACAAAGTACGTTATATCAAGCAGTACCAGACTGAAGGAAAAACAGTCGCTATGGTCGGGGACGGAATTAATGATGCTCCCGCTCTTGCACTTGCACATGTCGGTATCGCAATGGGTGAAGGAACAGATGCTGCTCTTGAAACAGCCGATGTCGTCTTGATGAAAAATGATTTAGGACGCCTGGCTTATGCCGTCAACAAAGCGCGTAAGATGAATCGTGTCGTCAAACAAAACATCACACTCGCAATCGGTGTCATTCTTCTGCTAATCATTTCGAATTTGTCACAGTTCCTCATCATGCCGTTCGCAGTTGTCGGTCATGAAGGTTCGACCATTCTTGTCATTTTGAACGGATTACGCCTCCTTCAAAAAGATATGCCTCTCCCGGCAACTCCTGCAACTTTTTCAAAACAAGCAGCAGCGTAATCCAATCAAAAAGCATCTACCGTCGATTACCGACAGTAGATGCTTTTTTGGTGTGACGTTCAAAGAATAGATGGAGCTTGAAATCAACCAAATGTATTGGTTGGAATCGAGTCCAGATCCGCTTGCTCTTTTAATCGTTTTTCTTCCATCTTTTTCGGATCTGCTTTTTTCATGAAACGTTCCCACGACGCATTCAGTTCAGAGCCGAGTAAAATGATCAACCCTGTAAAATACAACCATAACAACACGATGACGACACTTCCGAGCGAACCGTACGTTTGATTGTAATTTGAGAAATTCGATACATAAAATCCGAACCCAACCGATAACAACTGCCATACGATGACACCGAAAACAGCCCCGGGAATCGCTTCTTTAAAGGAAATCGGACGTTTCGGAGCGACACGGTAGAAGATCGACAAAATCAAAATCAGCAAAATAGTCGAAATGGCATATCGCAAGACCGTCAACAGGATTTTTTGCCCCATATCAATCGGTAGGACAAAGTTGGCTAAGTAACTGATGATCGGCCCACCTAATACGTTCAAGACAATCAACAAGAGCATTCCGATTCCGAGCACAACGGTCAGAATCAATGCGATTCCACGTGCTGCGACGAATCCACGGGGTGAAAAATCACCATAGGCATGATTGGCTGTCGTAATCAGACGATCGACGCCTTTGGAAGCCGACCAGATCGCTAAAATCGCCCCGATTGACAAGAGACCGCCTTGCGGTTCCTTGATTGCTTGGAAAATGACATCCGTAAACGTATTGACCGATCCACCCGGCGCTAAATCACGAATTTGTGATTCAAGCGTCTGTTGATCAATATCAAAGAATGATAATACTGAAATAACAAAAATAATGCCTGGAAAAATCGATAAGAACCAATAATAAGCTAACGTTCCTGCGTAATCCGTAATGTTGTGATCGGACATGCGTTGCTTTAGATTAAGGGCTAACCCTTTAGGATCACGTGTATGCGCCATCATCATCTCCCCTTCATAAAAAAGAGGCAGTCCAGGACTACCTCATTGTCTTACTATACTTTTTCCCTGTTTATTTCAACTAAAACCTCAATTATCTATAAGCTCGATATCATAAAAACGTTCCGTCATCTTCGTCAATTTTTGTACAAGCGATGTCGGACGAACCGGTAAATGAATCAGCTCTTCACGTTTGATCCAGAGCGGTGTATATCCGGACGACAGATCCTCGAATTCTTCTCCCGTCCCTGTTCCAAATATACCACCCGTCATTTTTGCCCAGTAATACGGATTGTCCAATCCGTTAAATCGAACATTCGCGGCAACTCCCTCAAGTTCCACGTCCACTCCAAGCTCTTCATGCGCTTCCCGGATGGCGGTTTCTTCTAATGTTGCGCCTGCTTCTCGTCCGCCGCCCGGAAACACATAGTAGGTCTCACCCGGCTTATCCCGACGAATCAAGGCAACTTCATCTGCTTCATTGATTAGAATAATGGCACTTCTTTGAATCGGCATTGATTTTCACTCCTCCTCATCATCTGAGGACTCAACGAATGGTCTCAAGCATTTCTGGAATCAATCCATTTTCCGTGGATGCAATGACTTGTGCGGCAACCTTCATTCCAAGTTTAAGTGCATCTTCTGCCCGCTTGGATTCCGTCAATTCGGAAAGCACGGCAGAAAAGAATGAATCTCCAGCACCTGTTGAGTCAACTACTTTCACTTTTTTCGTCCCAACATGACCAGAAGTCGCTGTCCGGCGGTCCACATAGACAGCACCTAACTCACTCATTGTGACAACCGTGAAGGGTGCTCCTTTTTTCGCCAGTTCGTTCGCTACATGAATGGCGTCTTCTACCGTTACAATCGATAGGTCCGATAAAATCTCAGCTTCTTCACGGCTACAGATGAAGCCCGTAAATCCTTGTAAGAGGTGGCGATTACGCTCAATCACACTCAAATGTCCACAGACGCCGTAAAGCGGTAACTCCATTTTGCGACAGATATGAATCAACCGTTCGAGAACTGTCACCGATAAATCCAAATCGATCGCAACTGCATCCACTCCGTCAAGCGCATAGACGGATTGACGAAGAATGGCTTCTTCCAGGAGTTTAGCGTCCGGTTGTTTAGAAATCGACGTCTGTAAATCTCCTTCATTGTCCATGACTGCAAGCCACATCCCCATTCCATGATCTTCGAGCATCTCTACATGATCGACGTTGGCCCCGTAAGATTTTAACTCTTCGAGTACCCCGACACCGATTTGATCGTTCGTAACCGTCGAGATAAAACGAACATCATTTCCGAGAACAGCGAGATTTTGTGCTACGTTCCGTCCTGTACCACCATTCGAGAAGGTGATATCCCCGACGTTTTTCGCATCCTTATGCAAGGGTGCAAACGAAGTTCCTTTTATGTCGACGAATACTTTTCCGATTACCGCAATTTTATTCATTCCTGTTCCACCTCTAAAAAAATTTCATGAACCCGAAGGATTTATACGCGTTCTAGGCACATTGCCTCCATTATAGTAAAATTTCAAAACTGTTACAACCAATCAGACCCTTCATGATCCCAACAAAAAAATCCCGACGATGACAGTTTTGTCTGTCGATCGTTCGGGATTCCATTCAAAAAAGCGTTATTGTTTCCATCAGAGATTGGCGATGGTCAAACTGATCGCAAGCAATAATCCAAAGATTGTATTGACCTTCCCCGTCTGCGCCATACCCGGCATTAATTCCTGCGGCGGCAGGTCACGCCAGAACAGTTTCACGGCTTTAATCATCAGTGGAATGCTTAAAAGAGCAAGCAGTGCCCACCATGTGACGTTAAAGGCCAGTACGGCAATCAACAGCGACAGGACGGCAGCAGCAAAAAAGGCGATCAGCACATAGACTGCTTTTTGGTGACCGACTAAGCAGGCAATCGTCTTTCGTCCATTGACTTTGTCATTGTCGAGATCACGGATATTGTTCGCGAGTAGAATCGATCCAATTAAAATGGATACCGGAATCGAAATTGCGACTGCTTCTGTCGGAACATAACCGATTTGCAGATAAGCTGAGATCGCGATGATGACATACCCCATGAAAAAACCGGCGACGATTTCTCCGAACGGTGTATAAGCGATCGGTAATGGTCCTCCTGTGTAGATGTAACCAACGAACATCGAAACGATTCCAATCAAAAGCAACCACCATGTTGTTTCAAGGCACAAATAGATACCAAGCAGGGCCGAGATGCCGTATAACGAGAAGGCAAATGCTAAAATCGTTCCCGGCTTAAAACCGTCGCGGACAATCGATCCTCCGATCCCCACCGATTCTTCCGTATCGAGTCCCCGCTTGTAATCATAATATTCATTAAATAAGTTCGTCGCAATCTGAATCAGCATCGATGCGATCAACATGGCAAAAAACAGATCCATCCGTAACGATTCGATCCGTGGTGCCACGATAGCCGTTCCTACGACGACCGGCACAAAACTTGCCGTCAACGTATGCGGTCGTGTCATTCGCCAATATACAGCGATTGATTTATTCATATAATAAACCCCTTTCCTGTCTAAGTGTATCGGGTTTCGTTTTTTACTGTCAATGCTCAATCCCAGATAGCTTATTCCTTCTTTTTTTCAGATAAAAAGTTTACACTGAGAATAAGTGAAACGTATCACAGTATCTTTAGACTAGGGGGCAATGAGCGGTATGGCTTACGCTCAACATGAGCTTAAACAATGTATTGAACGTGCTGTTGGTCATGCAAATGCATATCAACGGTCTATTATCGCCGCGTATTCGTGGAATGTCGAGACGCAGGATGTCAGCGCACTGTCATTCGGAACAGAAGAACGCTTTTATTTTACGACACCTGATCGGTCCATGCGTGCCATTGGTTTTGGCATTACGCAACAACTAAAGACGGCAGGACACGATCGTTTCTTACGGATGCAGTCCATGTGGTCAAATTTGAATCGGGATCATGTCGGCACCGATTTATTTGCCTTTTGCGGCTTTTCTTTTTCTGAACTCAAGCATACTGAATATCGTTGGTCTTCTTTTGGAGAAGCGTCGATGACCATTCCCAAGTATCTTTACTTGGAACAGGATGGACGAACGACGGTAACGGTTTTTGCGTTCGTTGAACCGCAATCTAACGCAGAAAAGATTCTCAACCAGTTGGCAGTAGAATATGCAGAATTGCATACACCGAAGTCCACTCCATTCGTGACACGGATTCGTCTGACGCGTGACGGAAATGATGCTTTTGAAGCCTCGTTTCATCAAGCGGCACAACTCTTAAAAACGTCACTTAAAAAAATCGTCTTAGCCCGTGAGGTCGTCTATGAGCTCGATCAGCCAATTGATTTGGCAGGACTCGTCGAAGAACTCGAGTCTTCGCAGCCGGGCAGTTATATCTTCTTCTTTCAACCGACGACAGATGAAGCTTTCCTTGGTGCGACGCCGGAACGATTGATTTTAAAATCCGGTCTTGAGCTCAAAACAGCCGCCGTTGCCGGATCCGCTCCTCGACACGCGATTGAGACGACAGATGCCGCACTGGGACAGTCATTGTTACAGGATGATAAAAACCGTGTCGAACACGCGATTGTCGTCGACTCGATTGAAAATACACTTCAAGGACTCTCGACAGCGATCACCAAACCGGATGAACCGATGTTGCTGAAGAATCGCCATATCCAGCATCTCTATACGCCGATCAATGCAACACTTTCACCTGAAGTCAGTCTGTTTCAGCTGATCGAGAAGCTTCACCCTACACCTGCACTGGGTGGAGAACCCAAGGAGGCGGCCGTCGCTGCGATCCGCGAAATCGAAACGTTCGAACGTGGCTGGTACGGTTCTCCCGTCGGTTGGATGGACGGACAGGAAAATGGTGAATTCATCGTCGCCATCCGCTCCGGTCTGTTTACCGACCGCTCGGCTGTTCTTTATGCGGGTTGCGGGATTGTCGAAGGATCTGTTCTCCAAAGTGAACTGGAAGAAACCGATACAAAACTATCACCGATGTTACAGGCCCTGTCGCATCTTTGTACGATAGAAAAGGATGATATTTATGTTGACTAAATGGATGCATGCATTAATCGATAATTTAGTGAAAGGCGGAGTCCGGGATTTTGTCATCAGTCCCGGATCTCGTTCGACCCCCCTTGCCATCGCTGCTTTTCTTCACCCTTTTAGCCGTACCCACGTCCTCGTTGACGAACGGTCGGCTAGTTTTTTTGCCCTTGGTTTAACACGTGCGGAAGATACATTGCGTCCGGTCGCTTTGATTTGTACGAGCGGAACGGCAGCCACGAATTATTATTCTGCCGTGACGGAAGCAAACATCTTCGAGTTGCCGTTAATCGTATTGACGGCGGATCGCCCCCATGAATTACGTGGAGTCGGTGCCCCCCAAGCGATTGATCAAGTCGGTCTATACGGGAAGCAGGTACGGCATGCCTTTGACCTGCCGCTGCCGGAAGATACTGCTCTTCCGTACGTACAGCACGTAGCGGAACGCGCCGTTCTTCTCGCCCTGGCAGAGCCTGCTGGTCCGGTCCATATCAATATTCCACTTCGGGAACCATTGATTCCAGAACTGGATTTACTGCAAACGGGTCAGCCGGTCGGACAACCGCATCAACCGGCAGTAGAAAAACATACACAAAAATGGATTGAAATTTTATCAATTCCGCGTCTTTTGATTGTCATCGGACCTCAACTTTCTCTTGCGGATACACAAATCATCCTTGACTATGCCGACCGTGCGCGGATTCCGGTTTTAGCCGATCCATTGAGTCAAGGCCGCCGTTCTTCTAACGATACGGTTTTCAGCTATTACGATACCTGGTTAAAAGAAACAGCGATTCACGATGATATCCGACCGGATCATATTTTACGATTCGGTGCGATGCCGACATCAAAACCATATCTTCTTTGGTCAAAAGGTATTCCAACGACAGTTGTCGGGCATCCCGGAAATTGGCGTGATCCCCAGTTGCAGGCCCACTTTTTAAGTGGTCATCCGAGCCAAATGAAGACTGTCCCCGTCATAACGCATGATGTATCTTATCTCAAGACCCTTCAACGGGCAGAGCACATCGTCCAGACTGTCTTTTCTTCTTTGGATGCAGACCAGCTGACGGAATACAACGTCGTCCGGGCATTAAATGATTTAACGGAAGGCAGTCTATTTGTTTCGAACAGTATGCCGATCCGCGACCTCGATACGTTTTTACCGACGCGTACGCCGCTGCGTATCCTCGCCAATCGAGGAGCCAATGGCATTGACGGGATTCTTTCAAGTGCCCTCGGCGCAACATATGAAGCCGACAATCGTTACCTCCTGGTCGGTGATCTTGCGTTCTTACATGACATCAACGGATTGATGATGGCACGATCTGTCCCGATCACGATACTTTTAGTGAATAACACCGGCGGCGGTATCTTTAGTTTTCTACCGCAACAAAATCTTGATCCTGCTTTGTTTGAACCCCTTTTTGGAACGGCACAAGACGTTGATTTCAGCCACTTGGCTGCCGGCTACGGGGTAGAATATGAACGGATTTCATCGATTACGCAGCTCAAGTCGACGTTGCAGCAACAAGCGACTGCGACACGTGTCTTGGAAATCGTCACCGATCGTCCGGAAAACGTTCGTCTCCACCGCTTGATTTGGGAACAGACGAATCAGGCATTGCAGGACGCATTCCGATGAAACTGCGGCATCAGGAATACCATGTCGAGATGACAGGAAGCGGTCCGCCTTTGTTGCTATTACACGGTTTTACCGGGAGCAGTGCCACATGGGATCTGCTCGAAAGCCGGTTGCAATCAGACTATACCGTCTATCGGATTGATTTGCTCGGACATGGTCGGACAGCTGCTGCTCCTTACCAACGGATGCGCCTGACGGAACAGGTAAAGGATTTGCAGACCTTACTTGCGACCCGTGACGAAGACTGGTCGGTGTTAGGCTATTCCATGGGCGGTCGAATCGCCCTTCTGCTTGCTGCGACATCGAAACAGGTGAAACAGACGATTGCCATCAGTACGACACCAGGCATCCGCTCGGCACATGAACGACGGTTACGTCGTCAAGCCGATCGCCGTCTCGCCGATCGTTTATTGACGGATGGTCTGACAGCTTTCATCGATTACTGGGAGTCGCTCCGGCTTTTTGCAAGTCAACGTCATTTACCGGTTGAAATACGGGAGTCGATCCGCCGTGGACGACTGGCACAATCACCGGAAGGACTGGCCGCTTCTTTGATCGCTCAAGGAACAGGCAATATGGCTCCGGTCTGGCACTTACTCGACCCTTCTTCAATTGACTGGATTGTCGGGACCGAGGACAGTAAATTTAAAAAAATTGCTATCGAAGCTGCTTTACCCGAAAAAATTCATTTAATTGACGGTGCATCACACGCCCCACATATCGACCAACCGGAAAAGTTTGTTACAATAGTAGAGAAACTACTCTTAATTAATTAAATGGGGGAATTGAAATGAGATACGTTCCAGAATGGGCATCTGCCCGTAGCTACGAAGACATCAAGTATGAAAAATGGAATGGGATCGCTAAAATTACGATCAACCGTCCCGAAGTCCGCAACGCTTTTCGTCCGAAGACCGTCCACGAACTGATTGACGCTTTTTCACGTGCACGTGACGATCAAAACGTCGGTGTCATCGTCTTGACTGGTGAAGGCAATCTTGCTTTCTGCTCAGGCGGCGACCAAAAAGTCCGCGGGCATGGTGGATATGTCGGTGAGGATGAAATTCCACGCTTGAACGTTCTTGATTTACAACGCCTGATCCGTGTTATTCCGAAACCGGTCATCGCAATGGTTGCAGGATATGCAATTGGTGGCGGACATGTTCTTCACCTTGTCTGTGACTTAACGATTGCAGCTGACAATGCGAAATTCGGTCAAACGGGTCCTAAAGTCGGATCATTCGATGCTGGATATGGTTCTGGTTACCTCGCTCGCGTCGTTGGTCATAAAAAAGCACGTGAAATCTGGTACCTCTGCCGTCAATACGATGCCCAACAAGCACTTGACATGGGCCTCGTCAATACGGTCGTTCCACTGGCTGATCTGGAGCAAGAAACAATCCAATGGTGTTCTGAAATCCTTCAGCACTCACCAACAGCACTTCGTTTCTTAAAAGCTGCATTTAATGCCGATTCAGACGGTCTTGCAGGTATCCAACAACTTGCGGGTGATGCAACATTACTGTATTACACGACAGACGAAGCAAAAGAAGGACGCGATGCGTTTAAAGAAAAACGTGATCCTGACTTTGGACAGTTTCCACGATTCCCATAATACAAAAAAGGTTCAATGTCGAAAGACGTTTGAACCTTTTTCTTATCATCATCCAGAAAGGAAGTGGTAATCCGTGTACCCTTGGATTTACACACGTGCTAAAGAACAACCGGATGATCTTGCTCTCATCACGGACAGCGAACGTTTGACCTGGTCCGCGCTCTACACAAAAGCACATGAACTGGCAAGTTCCTGGGCTCCCCTGCTTTCCCGTGGTGATCGTATCGCGTTATACGGTCCTTCCAGCAGCAGTTATATCATCGCCGTTCACGCCGCCCAGTTGCTTGAATTGACGATCGTTCCAATCAACATCCGCTTGAGTCAAACGGAAGTGCAGATGCAACTTAAACAAGCTGATGTCCGGTTCGTCATCTCAGACCGACCGATTGATGCACCGGTCAAACGGCTCCCGTTTCAAGTAGTCGATCCGGCGCCCGATGTTCTCGTGCGTCATATGCCGAAACATTATATCCAGTCGATGTTATTTACGAGCGGAACGACCGGACGGCCAAAAGCGGTCGAACAAACGATGCTCAATCACTTTTCGAGCGCCATGAATGCGGCCCGTCATACCGGCTCCTATCCGGATGACCGTTTCCTTGTCGTCACACCGTTGTTTCATATGAGCGGTTTAGCTGTCGTCTACCGTTCCGTCATCTATGGTGTTCCACTTATCCTTGAACCTCATTTTTCACCGAATAAGACCATTACATGGATCAAGACAGAACACATTACACACATTTCTCTCGTCTCAGTCATGTTAGATCGTTTGCTTGAAGCCGGACTGCGCCGGTTTGATTTGCGTGTCGTCCTGACCGGTGGCGGTCCCGTACCTTTACCGATTCTGACCCGCGCGTTAGACCGTGATATTCCCGTCATGCAAACGTACGGAATGACCGAGACTGCTTCCCAAGTCGCGACACTCTTGCCGGAAGAAGCGATTCGAAAGATTGGTTCTGCCGGTAAAGCCATTGCTCCGACGGAAATCCGCATCAATCGTTACCAGGAAATTGAAGTCAAAGGCCCGACTGTCATGAACGGTTATTTTGCTAATCCAGAGGCGACTGCAGCCGCCTTTACAGCGGATGGCTATTTGAAGACAGGAGATCTCGGACGAATCGATGCCGATGGTTACTTGTATGTATTGGATCGTAGAAGTGATTTGATCATTTCCGGTGGTGAAAATGTTTATCCGGCCGAAGTCGAAGCTGCCCTATTATCGATTTCAGGTATTACGGAAGCCGGTGTCGTCGGACGATTTGACCCGATCTGGGGGCAAGTACCGGTCGCTTTCATCGTCAGTACGATGCCAGAGACCGGTATCCGCGAAGAAATGGAACGTTTACTGGCAAAATACAAATGTCCCGTCACTTATTTTTACCGTGATACATTACCGCGTAACGCCAACGGTAAACTGATTCGGCGTCAGCTGAAGGAGTCACTATGACGGCAATCACCCTTCGCAGCGCGGAACTATTTGATGTGGATTTGACGTTTCGTCAGCCGATGCAGACCGCCATCTCCACGTTGTCGAAACGACAGACAACGATTCTCCGGTTGACCGATCAAGAAGGTCGAATCGGCTACGGAGAAGGTGTCGCTTTTGAGACACCTTGGTATACGGCAGAAACACAAGACTCACTTCGTGCCCTGTCACCGCTCCTTTACCGTTTGCTTGCGGCACAACCTTTATCGTCACCCGCTGACGTCCCTGCACGCTTTCAGCCGATCAAAGGAAATCAGATGGCAAAAGCGATGTTTGACGGGGCCGTTCATGAACTGTTTGCACAAGCGGAACATATCTCCCTTGCGACCTATTTGGGTGGTGATGCGACGCTGGCAATTCCGTGTGGAAAAGCACTCGGACGTTCCTCTGCCGATCAGACAATTGAAGCTGTAGGTCAGGCATTGACTGATGGATTCGAGCGGATTAAATTGAAACTGGCTCCAACGGATACAGCTATTCTTAAACAGGTTCGAAAGACTTTTCCGGATGCTCCGTTGATGTTTGATGCCAACGGAAGTTTTGATTTGTCGGATTTACCACTCCTTCAAGAGTGGGATACGTTCTCTTTGCTGATGATGGAACAGCTGTTTCCTGCTGATGACTGGTTAAGTCATCAGCAGGCTGTCTCGTTACTCAAGACACCGCTTTGTCTCGATGAATCTATTCAGACGACGCAGGATGCCTTGCTGATGCGGACACTGCAGGCAGGTCAAATCATCAACATCAAACCGGCTCGTCTCGGCGGTTTGACAGCAGCGCTCGATGTCCGAAGCATGGCGCCATCGTACTGGCTAGGCGGCATGTTTGAGAGCGGGATTGGCCGACGCCAAACGTTGGCATTCGCCACTTTACCGGGACTTGCTTATCCGATTGATATGTCCGGAACCGATCAATACTTCATTGAAGATTTGCTAGAACAGGACTACATCGTCGAAAACGGCTCGATCCGGTATGCGGAACATCCGGTTTCCCGCGAACGCCTTGAACGATTAGCCGTCTCAACAAAAATGCTCTAAACAAACAGGAGTATCACATCCCGCTCGAATCGAGGGACTTGATACTCCTGTTTGGTGTAATCGATTGACGATTCCTGACTCAATCGACTTTTGTTAAGATTTCATACCCGTCTTTTAAGACGATGACGCTATGTTCAAATTGAGAAACCAAACTTTTATTTGGTGTGTATAATGTCCAACCGTCCTTCTCGTCTTCCATACAAAATTCGTCGCCTGTTGAGATGAACGTTTCAACGGCAATGACTTGCCCTTCTTTTAACAAGTCGTTTTCCTCACGGCTGAAGTAGTTCGAAATCGACTCCGGTTCGCCGTGCAACGTCTTCCCTAACCCGTGACCCGCCAAGTTCCGGATGACGGTAAATCCGCTCTTGCGTGTCTCGGCATAAATCGCTTTGCCGATTTGATTCACCTTTGTCCCGGCTTTCACTTTCTCTAATCCTTTTTCAAGGGCAGACAACGAGACTTCAACTAAGCGGACATCTTCCGGACGACGGGCTTGTCCTGCGATGACGGTTTTGCCCGTGTCGGAGTAGTAACCGTTTTTCACAGCGGAAACGTCGACATTCACGATATCTCCCTCTTGAATGACATACGCACCCGGAATACCGTGTGCTGCCACTTCGTTCACACTGATGCAAGTTGCTCCCGGAAAATCATACATGACGATCGGTGCGGATTCCGCTCCTTGTTCTTTCAGGATACGTGCCCCGATCTCGTCCAGTTCCTTTGTCGTAATCCCTGGTTTGACGGCATTTGCCATCTCATCGCGGGCGATCGCGACAATCCGTCCAATTTCACGTAGTGCATCGTAATCATAATCCAACATCATTCATTTCCTCCTCATTCACTCAATCGTTCTTGATATAAATAGTCTGCTGAAATATCAGCAAATAAGAACATCCCATTATTCAGCGGCATACTGAAGGTCCGTGTCTGTTCACCTGAACTGAAGTCGACGTAACGGTCGGATAAGTAACCGGTATGCCGTCGTTCCATTGCGACCGTCGTTCGGATGAAGTACGGCCGGAAACTCCAATTGTACCCTTGGTAAAACGAATACCGTTTCCAGTCCCCACTTTTTTTACTGATATTCGATGACTGCTGGAAGCCGTTCGCGTCCGTGATATAAAAGCGGATAAACTCCGGTTCCATCTTTTTCGCAAGCATCAACAGCCAACTGTCGAGGTCTTCCTCTGCTTTGATCGACTGGCAATATTCGTTAAAACGAATCGTCCAATCCTGCTCCAGCTGAAACAGCCGGTTCATCTGTTCCCGGTCATATTTATAAAACATCGGGACCTCGTGAAGAAGAATCTCCATTCCCGGACATGTCGTTACCCAGTCCGGTGTTGTTTCACCGAGTAAATTTCCCATATAGTATCGTCCGCCGTGCTGCCAGGCATAACGCAACTGACCAAGATGGCTGATATTTTTGTACAACAACGGCGCGCCGAGTTGATCACAGAGATGTTCCATCGTCTGCAGTAAATGCGGATAACTGGCCGACACAGTCTTTTTCTCAATCATCGATGCCAAATCGACAATCAACATATCCGGCGACATCGAAAAGACTCGTTCCAGACTGGTCGCTTCTGCCCGGTCTAATGCGACCTTCAAACCGGAGTTTTGATAATAGGCGACGATCCGGCCGAGTCGATCAAAATCATCGACTTGCACATCCGTTAATGTGACATATAACCGGTCTTCCGGAAAATCGATTTGTGCATCACGCAAGATGCTTAAAAAATCTTCCCCTCCGTTCTCAAACAGCCAGGCCGGTCGGCAGCGGATTAAAACAAACGAATGCGCATCCGTCGGTACTTTTTGAAACGCATGTCGAATGACATGACTCATCACTTCGAGTTGATACTCAATCGGTACATCGTCTTCTTGAAAAAACGGTTTTAATGGTTCTCCCCGGAAATGGGATTGAATTTCATACCCTTCCACTTTAAAAGGCGCCGCTCCGACAATCGGCTGAAACCAAGCTTCAATTTGTTCGGGATGAACAATGACATCTAAGGCATCCATTCTTCTGCCCCCCCTTTTCTCTTGTTCCATCTTATCAAAAAAAGAACCCCTCTGTAATCAGAGAGGTCCTGTCTTTAAAATAAGGTCGTATCTTTTCTGATTGCGATGTACAGATAAACACCAAATGTCGCTGTAAGATAAATGATGCTGAGGACTCCGTATTGAATGCCGGTCGCCCCGCCCTTGCCAATCGCCAAGACAAGAAAGATAATTCCGCCAAATAACAAAGTCGCCAAAGGAATATAACGGAAGTGCCCTTTTGTCGTCTGTTCACTAATTCGTTTCGTTGCGACGACTAGCACTATCAGACAAATGAATGCCAAAGCGTAGGTAATATACACAAGATTCCGCCCTCTCTATATCGTTCATTGCTCATTTTAGCACGAGATTTCATAAAAAAGAACCGACTTGTCTGTGACAAATCGGTTCAAACTTCTTACTTTTCAAAACGTGGTTTACGTCCGCCACGGTTACGATCACTTTCACTGCGGTTACGACCAGCGTATCCACCTTCACGACGATCTGAAGAAGAAGATGTGCTGCTGCTACGGTTTCCTTCAGAAGGACGACCGCCTTCACGGCGCTCCCCACCACGTGGGTTACTGCCACGGTATCCGCCACTGCTACGGTTAGAAGAAGAACCAGAACCTGATCCACCTTTGTTACCGTAAGGACGACGGTTACCGCCGCCACCGTTGCTACCAAAACGTTTCACACGGATTGGTTCGATTGACGAAATTTGAACTGGCGTTGCATCCGGCTCTTTCGTTAATCCTTTAAGTGCTGCTGAAATCAATTCAACTGCTTCGTACTCTTCAAGAAGTTCCTGAGCGAGTGTTGTATACTCTTGAGCATTTTTCGCTTCTACACGTTTGATTAATTCTTGTGCAGCAAGTTTCAAGTTACCTTCTAGGATTTCATCAAGTGTCGGTGCATGACGACGCGACATTTTTTTGTTTGTAACACGTTCGATTGTTTTGATCTGACCGAATTCACGTGGTGTAACAAAAGTAATCGCTGATCCTGTTTTACCAGCACGACCAGTACGGCCGATACGGTGAACATAGCTTTCTGGATCTTGCGGGACATCAAAGTTATAAACGTGTGTAACGCCTGTAATATCAAGACCACGTGCCGCTACGTCTGTAGCTACAAGGATATCGATTGTTCCTTTTTTGAAACGACGGATAACTTGGTCACGTTTTGCTTGTGTTAAGTCACCGTGTAAACCGTCAGCCGTGTATCCACGTTGGACAAGTCCTTCTGTCATCTCATCAACACGTTTTTTCGTACGACCGAAGATGATTGAGAGTTCCGGAGAATCCGTATCAATCAAGCGGCAAAGCACATCGAATTTTTGGTTTTCTTTTAATTCGATAAATGATTGGTCGATGTTTTCGACAGTCATTTCTTTTGCTTTTACTTTGATGTGAGTCGGAGTCGTCATGAAACGATCTGCGATTTTACGAATCTGCGGCGGCATTGTCGCAGAGAATAAAAGTGTTTGACGAGTCGGCGGAAGTGTACCCAAGATTTTTTCGATATCTTCCACGAATCCCATGTTCAACATTTCATCTGCCTCATCCAAGATAACTGTTTGGACGTGGTCGAGGTTTAATGTTTTACGGTTCATGTGGTCCATTAGACGACCAGGTGTCGCGACGACGATTTGTGGGTTCTTACGAAGCGCACGAATCTGACGGTCGATTTGCTGACCACCGTATACTGGCAAGGCATGAACGCGTTTTACTTCACCAATGCGGTTTAGTTCTTCTGCAACTTGAATCGCAAGTTCACGAGTTGGTGCAAGGATTAATGCTTGGATATGGCGTGATTTTGCGTCAAGACGCTCGATCGTTGGAATACCGAATGCAGCTGTTTTCCCTGTTCCTGTTTGCGCTTGACCGATTAAGTCAACGCCGCTAAGACCGACTGGAATTGTTTCTGCTTGGATTGGAGTTGCTTCTTCAAAGCCCATTTTTAGGACACCTTTGATAAGTGCCTCACTAAGATTTAATTCACGAAATGTTGTCAATGCTAAATACTCTCCTTTGTCATATGAAAAGCGTCTGCCACTAAACAGACGCTACCGTAACGAATACAATCGACTACCTATTATAGCAGAACCTCTTCCTTAAAGATAGGGGCTATTTCTGCGTATAATAATGTTTAGGGAAGTCACCATCATAATCGTTGCCATAAGGGCGAGGGAAAGGCATGATGCCCGGACCGTACAACGCTCGAATTCGCGCCGCTTGCCCCCACTAGTGATGGGGTTTTATTTGGAAATGGTCGCCGGTAAGTACCAGCCGCAACCACCAAAATGATGAATTCCTAACTATTTATTCGAAACGTAGGCTTAAGTTGGTCAACTTATTTCGTTAACCGAATACCCGTTTCATGTTTTTCTATTTTTTTGTCTTTCAACAATCGACCTAAAGCACGTTTGAAGGCAGCCTTACTTAGGCCAAATACCTCATCAATCGTCTCAGGAGGTGTCTTATCACCATACGCCATCTGACCGTCATGTTCAAGCAGATGATTCATGATTAAATCCGCATCGATGTCGATTGCCTCGTGAGCACGTGGTCTTGCTGAAAGTAATACTGTACCATCTGGCTTCACATTTGTCACCCGTAATTTCATAACTTCTCCAAGTCGCGGCCAGCGTTCCATCTCTTGTTCATGGAGAAAACCAATCGTCTGTTCATTGACCCAGACGTTTACACCAGGGTCCCGTTGAGCAAAAACAAGCCCTTCAACGTCCATGTTATTCCACTCTTCCGGTGCCGGTTTTGCCTGTAAGTTGAAATAAGCATACGGAGCGGGATCTCCGAGTAAACGAAGTTTCTGGTCATGCTTCAGGCGGATATAAAGCTGATCTCCTTCTTCCGGCCAGAATGTCCGGCGCTGTGGCAAATCATCGAGTGATACTAACACGTCTTTTTGAATTCCGATATTGGCGAATACACCTGTATTGTAACGCGTGCCGTTGATCGTCGTTTTGACGTAATCTTCAAATGACGCTTCTGGAATCGTCATCGAAGAGGCGAGTCGTCCTTCATTGTCCTGATAAAGAAAGACCTCTACTTCTTCATCAAGTTCCAGTTTTTTCGTTTGTTCATTATTATGAAGTAAGATGTCCTCTTCCCCGTTGCTTAAGAAAACACCAAACTCTGCTTCTCGTTCTACTTTTAATGTGACAACCTGTCCTGCGCGTAATGCCATGAGTGGTCATCTCCCTTCTGTCGTTTCCATCATTTTTTCCCGGTTTCTGCGTATCACCTATCATACTATACTCTTTTTCCTCCCCTCTCTGACATGAAGCAAAAGTGAACAAATATGACATTTTTGTGAACGGTTCTGATTTGAGTGATTTTTTTGAAAAAAAGAGATATGATAAAACAATAGGAAAAAGAAGGTTTAGTTTAGTTAAATATGGGGGAAAAACATGTTTCATAACATTCAATCGCGTTCTTTCGCAAGACGCTTCACAAAAACATTGGTATTTGCTTTTTTTGCGTTCCTCGCAACGATCGGAATCGTCTTTGCAGAAGGTTCGAACAGTACAGATCTGTCTCCAAAGACACCTGCACTCCAACATATCGATACTCCATAAAATCTACACTAAGCGTGTGGATTTTTTTATTTTTCCCGAAGTTTCACAGGGTGATACAGGAAATCCTGGTTTTACCACGAATTCTTTTAAAGATGTATATCATCTAAACAAGGAGGGCATGTCATGTGGTTTTACCTTTTCACGACGTTTACGGGTCTCATCAGTACATATTTGAGCTATACGACCGGCTATTATACAGATTCAATCGGTGTATTCGTTTTCACACTTGCCATCTGCTTATCGCTCTCTTCTTTCAGACAACTCATTCGGACATCTCACCAGTCTTATCATGAATATGTGCAACACCGTCGAGTCAAAAAGCAGTATGAACGGATGAAAAAGCGGGAACAATCGTATCAATTATCTTACGAGCAACGGGAATCCATTCCACCACTTGCATTATCAGCGACAGAACAGCATGATAAATAAAGAACCGCTTTAACTTCGTATTACTAGGAGGAACTGAGTCACTATGAATGAAATTCCCTTATCCAACGGTTGGACCCTTCGTTACTCGCCTGTCATCGACCTGTGGTTAAAAGAAGACGGTGTCTTGCTTGTCGATCACGAAGATAAGGTCCGACTGACATTAATCCTTGACGAGGAAACGATGGAAATCAAACAGATTGATAATACTAACGCCTCTTTCTCGATTAATCCGACGACCCGTCGCTTGACGTTTGAACTTGGAGAGACCGAAGAAGAGTCGGAACCTCGTTATTGGGAATGATGACGAAGACTGGGTGCGATACCCGGTCTTTTTTTGTACAATAATAATGAAAGCAGAAAAGGAGTCTGATGCCACTATGTTACGCACAATCATCTGGTTCATATTTTTCGGACTGGTTCTACCCCTTACATTACCGTTTCTCCCGGGGGCAAAACGTCGAACACACGCTGCACGATATGTATACACACAAAAAGTTGCCCATGCCTGGGCAAACTCACTGCTCCGTCTTGCCGGAGTCAAAGTCCGGATGACCGGTCAGGAAAACATTCCGGCCGATCAACCGGTTGTTTTTATCGCCAATCACCAAGGAAATTTTGATGTTCCGATTCTACTCGGGAAAATTGATAAACCAAAAGCGTTCATCTCAAAAATCGAAGTTAATAATATTCCCATCGTCAATGTCTGGATGAATCTGATGGGATGTGTCATGATTGACCGCAAAGATCGACGACAATCGTTAAAGGCCATCCGGGCCGGAATCGAGACGATTAAAGATGGTCAGTCGATGATTATTTTTCCGGAAGGCACACGTTCTAAAGGCGGTCCTGTCGCCGAGTTCAAGGCAGGGAGTTTTACACTGGCCACATCCAGTGGTGCACTTGTCGTTCCGATTGCGATTTCGGGCAGTTATCGTGTCATGGAGGAAACCGGACGCATTCGTCCGGCGACCGTCGATGTTACGATTCTAAAACCGATTGATCCTAAATCATTGTCGCAAAAAGAATTAGTCGTTCTCGTCGAACAACAAATCAAGGAAATTGTAGAAGGAGTCTGACATGTTACTTAAAGTCGATCAACTAAAAAAAGAATTTGCCGATAAAATCGTATTCGAAGACGTGACGTTTTCCGTCAGTCCCGGTGACCGGATTGGAATCATCGGTGTCAACGGTACAGGAAAATCAACGTTACTCCATATATTAGCCGGACAAGAAACACCGGACGCAGGTGAGCTTCAACATCCGAATGATTACCGGATCCGTCTGCTGTCCCAGTCAACGGATTATCCGGAAGATCAAACGGTCATGCAAGTCTTGTTATCCGGTAATACCCCCACTATCAATGCACTTCGCCATTATGAGGTTGCGCGCCTGGCGCTTGAACAAGACCCGAGCAATGAAACGTTATTGACACGGTTCATCAGTGCACAAACAGAAATTGATGCTGCCAATGCCTGGGATACAGAATCCCGTCTCAAAATGATTTTAAACAAACTCGGTATCACGAATCTTGAAGCGACTATCGGTTCGTTGTCAGGCGGACAACGCAAGCGTGTCGGACTGGCTGAAGCATTGCTCGACGAAGCTGATCTCTTGCTACTCGATGAGCCGACCAATGAACTCGATGCCGAGACGATTACTTGGCTCGAGTCACAAATCAAGGAATACCGCGGGGCGATCTTACTCATCACCCATGATCGCTACTTCTTGAACCGTGTCACGAACCACATGATGGAAATCGCGAATGGAACAGCCTACTTCTATGTCGGTAATTATGAATCGTTCTTAGAAAAGCGTGCGGAACGCCGGGAACGGACTGCCTCTATGGAGGAAAAACGTCAAAATATTCTCCGCCGGGAACTCGCCTGGTTACGTCGCGGAGCGAAAGCACGGACAACGAAACAAAAAGCACGGATCCAGCGTGTCGATGCCTTGCAGGAACTTTCATACGAAGAAGACGAAGCATCACTCGAAGTTCAGGTCGGTTCAACACGACTCGGCAAAAAAGTCATCGAGGCTGTTGATGTCAAGCATCAGTTTGGCGACCGGACGTTGTTCAGCGACTTTAATTGGCTATTCGGTCGTAAGGAAAGATACGGAATCGTCGGCCGCAACGGGAGCGGCAAGTCCACTTTATTATCCATCCTTGCCAAACGTCTAGAATCGACGAGCGGTGACATTATTCATGGCGAAACCGTCAAAGTCGGATTCTACGGTCAGTTCGCAGAATTCAGTCACCCTAACCGGCGCGTCATTGAAGAAGTCGAACGGATTGCCCAAGTCATCACGACGTTGGACGGTCAAGAAATCACAGCCGGTCAGATGTTGGAACAATTTTTATTTAAGCCAGAAGCACAATATAAACCAATCGGTAAATTATCCGGTGGTGAAAAACGACGGTTAAAACTGCTGACCATCCTGATGGATGAACCAAATGTTCTGTTCCTTGACGAGCCGACCAACGATTTGGATACGGAAACATTATCCGTATTGGAAGATTACCTCGATTCGTTCCCCGGAACGGTCATCACGGTCAGTCATGATCGCTATTTCCTCGACCGTGTCGTGAATCGGTTATTGGCATTCGAAAACGGCGAGATCGTGTCTTATTATGGTCAATACACTGATTATTTGGAGCAACGGGAACTCCCGTCTACGACTATCGAAACTGTGCCTGTCGTCAAAGACGCTACACCTGTCGAGACACCGCCTGCCGAGACTCCTAAGAAATTGAGTTATCAAGAACAACTCGACTGGAAAACGATTGAGTCTCAAATTGAAGAAGCCGAACTTCATGCCGAATCCCTTGAACAGAAGCTGGCTTCTTCCGGGAGTGATTTAGGTCAGGTCAACGATCTCTATCAACAAATCGAACAGGCGAAAGCAAAAGTCGATCAGTTGATGGAGTACTGGACATACCTGTCCGAAAAAGTGGAAGCGTACGAAAGCTACAAAAAGTAATCCTGCCTTTTTATAAATCGTATCCTTTCGTCAACATGACGGACGGATACGATTTATTTTTTTGAATCACATGAACCGGACAAAAGCAGTGTATGATGAGAAAAAGACAGACCAATTCATGTGAGGAGGCAGTTTCGTGCAGCAATCTCCCTATTTCATAAAATGGTTTCCACCCTTACTGATCATTTCCACGGTCTTGATGGTAATTGCTTCTGCAAACGAATCGATTCCAAATCTTATCGTTGAGCAAATCCTACAATACCTATCGTTGGTATTGATTACTTTTTTTATCCTGGTCGCCTATAAAAAAGAACAGCTTCTGATCGTTCCAAGACGAAATTTTTGGTTGTTCACTCTTGGCTCTTTATGTTTATCCGTCATCGGATCGATCTTAGAAACAATTCATTTATTCAGTCCTGCTGAAAGCTTTTCCGGACTCTACAGCATGGTCTTGTTTTCGTTGTCCCATTACTTGTTTTTATATGCTATTTTTTACCGGATTGCATCTAAAAAAAGTTTTGGTCAACACCTCTTGGCTTTTATGGATGCCATCATTTTGGTCATTTTTTTCGCACTTGTTGCGTTTCATATTCTGAATGAACTGGTTAATCCTGCAGTCAATCCGTTTCCATACTCACTTGTCGTCATCATCAACACGTCACTCGGTTTGTTCGTCTTCTTTTATTTTTTCTTTATCCAGGACACGCATTGGGTATCACGAACAACTTTGCTTCTGCTCTTTTTATCAATTTTCATTCGTGGAATTTACGAAATATCATCCGTCTACTTTCCGGCGTTCACGATGCAGTATCTGATTTTCTCACCAATTCTTATCCGTTTGGCCCAAAGTGCGGCCATCCTTTGGCACATTGATCACATCTTTGAAGGGACTAACAAATCATCTATCGTCCAACGCGCTTGGCTACCGTTGTTATCTTTGCCGTTATTCTTTCATTATTTCCTCGATGAAGACGGACAAAAACGGGATGTCTTTGTCATCTTATTGTTATTGATTGTCCGCCAAATTTTCATCACACGGCAACATACATCCATCGTCCATCAGTTAGATACCCGGAATGAGCAGTTGGCGATACGGGTTGAGCGGCGAACACAACAAATTAAAGCAAGTGAACAACAAGTCATCCCATTGTTCCTCGGACACCCTGACCCCATCGTTCGTTTTAATAAGCTTCAAGAACCCATTTTTGCGAATCGGGCTGCTCAACGAATTTTGGGTCTCCCCGCCATGACAATTGATCATTTGACAGATAAATTAAAACATGTTCAGACTGCCTTGAAAACGAAAAAAAATCATTATCAAAATGAAGCGAATCAACAATTCGAATTGATTCTGATTCCTATCAAGATAGCCGATACTGCCGTTGGTCACTTCCTGATTCTCCATGATGTGACAGAGCGAATGGCACGACAACAGCAAATCGAATACCATGCCTATCATGATGGATTGACGCACATCGGCAATCGCCGTTCTTTAGAAAAAATGTTTAATGAAAAAACATCTACCTTGAATTATCTGGCTTTGATTGACTTGGACGGCTTCAAACAAATTAATGACACGTACGGCCATGAAACCGGAGACTATATCTTGATAGAAGTGGCACGACGTCTTGCGTCCGAATTATCCGCCGACGAATCCGTCTACCGGCTTGGCGGGGATGAATTTGCTTTACTGACCTCGGCGAAGGATGAAGTTTCCTTAAGACGACGCTGTAAAGTCTTTTTGAATCAGCTGTCGAAACCCTATCATTATCGCGGAGAACTGCTACGCGTTTCTGCCAGTGTCGGCGTCGCACGCCACGATCCGGAAACTGATTTAGAACAATGGCTCAAACAGGCCGATTTAGCAATGTATCGTGTGAAACATCAAGATAAAAATGGGGTTAGGATTTATCGTTCCGAGATTGAATGAGTGTACCTGTCCAAAAAAACCGGCCCTTCCGTAAACATTCGGAAAGGCCGGTTTTGATTATTCTGGACGTGGTGCGATGTTTCCTTCTTCAATATCGAGTAATAAATCAATCAACTCGGCACAAAATTCGGGATACTGACGTAACAAGGCATCTTCTCCTACTTCGTCTACGAAATCAGCTAAAAGAATCCGGACTTCCGGAACTAATGCTTTGGCGACTTTCATGTAAGCAATCGCAAAACGCCATTTCCCCGAGATATAAAGAAGTTTACCGACCAACAAATCACCGGGCTCGACTTCAATTTCTGCTAACTCCGTCTGATACGTCTGTTTTGACATGATGTCGACGACCCGCTCTTCCTCAACAAGAAACAACGAGGGAACCGGATCCGCCAAACCTCTCAGCGCACGGTACAGACTCGGTGACATGTCTTCCTTGACCTGTTCTAAAAAACGGCCGTGCGGCGTTTTCCCTTGTTCATCGGTTTCATAGAAAATTGCCCAATCTACGAATAAATCACGGAACAGTTCAGCGTCTTTCAAATACCAACGTCCTTCCGTTGCGATTTCTTCGATGAAGGCCACCCAGTCTGTACTTCTGGCCGTTGCGGCTTCTTGATACATCTTCTTAAGCGCCGTATTCATCTCCGCTTCCGATACGGTCGTTGGAAAAGGGATTATTTTTCGCTCGCTTTTCATCGTGTCGGTCCTTTCCGGTGTGGGTTCGCCGGTCGTTTGATTGTTTCGGGTTCCGTGTGTTCCCGTTTCGGAATCACTTCGCCACGATAAATTTCCATCTCTTCCATTTCCACACCCATTTGCTTAGTCAGGGTCTTCAGGTGTTTCAAATCGTGATCCGTGACAAGGGCAAGAACCATACCAGATGCATTCCCGCGTCCTGTCCGTCCAGAACGGTGAACGAAATCATCGAATGACTCAGGTAAATCATAATGGACGACATGGGTAACCGCCTCGATGTCGAGTCCACGAGCTGCGAGGCCCGTCGTCACGAGCAATGGGAACTCGCCCCGTTTATACGAACGGAGTGTCTCCATCCGTTCCCGTTTTCCTTTTTCAGCGTCAAGAATGCGGTATTTTAATGAGAATTTACTGAGTTCGCCGTTTAACGGTCCAAGGAATGAGCGGTTATTGATGAACGTCAATACTTTCGCTCCCTGCATGTTCGCCAGGCGACGCAAGTATTCCGGTTTAAGACGGCGTGACATTTCGATATAACCGAATTTCACTTGCGTACTCATGACACGTTCTACTTTAATCCGTGCAGGCTCGTTCGCAAATAATGTTTTTCCCCATTCAGCTGTTCGTTCCGGCAATGTCGCCGAGATAAAGGCCAGCTGACGATCCCGCAGTGCACTGTTGGCAATTCGTGTTGCCGACGCGCTCATGCCGCTCTCATAAATTTGATCGGCTTCATCTAAAACTATCAGTTTTACTTTATGCATCTTCATTTTTTTAGAATCAATCAGTTCGACGAGTCGTCCCGGGGTTCCGACGATGATTTGCGGTTTTTTCTTCAATCGTTCATGCTGGCGTTTGAGTTCGACGCCACCAATGAAGGCACCTGATTTTATGCCGCTTCCTTGCGAAAACAGTTGAATAACTTGATGGATCTGCATGACCAGTTCACGTGTCGGTGCTGTAATCACGACTTGGATATGCGGTTCATTTTCATCAATCAATTCTAATGCAGGAATGACATATGCTAATGTTTTCCCGGTCCCGGTCGGTGCTTCGACCAAAACATCTTTTCTTTCGCGTAATAATGGAATCGCCTGTTCTTGAACCGGCATCATTTTTTCGAAGCGGGCGCGTTCCCATGCTTCTGTAATAAAAGGTTTCATAAAGTCCATAACGTGTATTCTCCTACTCTCTTCTGCATCATTCTGTGACATATTCAAATTGATCGGTCGTTTCGTCACGCAGACCACGTAACGTTTGTGTGTATTCGTTCCCTGCGTCGATGAGCCGGATGTGATATACCACTTCCTGGTCATTCTTTATTTCTTCCGTCAAAATATCAAACCCTTGAATGACCCGGTCTTGAAGTTCATCCGCCAGTTTCGGAAACTGACTGAGCACCGGGTAATCGGATCGGACATCATTCGGGCGACGAATCAGCTTCACCAAGTATTTTTCTTTATATCCGATGAAGTCTTCAAAATCAAAGTCATCTTCAAAACGAATCCAAAAGCCGTCTTCCTCAAACTCCGTAATCATTCCCGTTCGCGGTGTTCCTTCAGTCGATACTTTTAACGTCACCCAATCACCTGCTCTATAATCGGCACGGTCTTCCAACATCGAAAAATCCATTTTATGCACCTCCACGGTCTATATTCCCTTTTTCATTGTCAACGATACGTCATAAAAATACAAGATAACCCGGTGTGACTTTTATCACGATTCGAACTGTCTTGTTTAGATACATATAAAAATAGTGATACAGAATTTAAAATATGGCTTTATTTCGCCCTTTTTCTGTTTTTTAAGCATATTCCAATCACTGGTACACATTTAACGGATTCCTTATGTACCAACGTTTTTCAAGTCCTTTACGCTTTCACCGGGATGTAAAACTCTTCCCCCCTAATGTTTGTTACACTATTCACATAGGGGATGTATCTTGGACTGTTCACCTTAAAAACAAAGGAGTGTTCGTGATGTTACTTGAAAAAACACCAGCATGGCAACAATTCGAAACAGGCGCATGGAACAATCAAATTGACGTAGCTGATTTCATCCGTCGAAACCGGACAGAATACCGGGGAGACGATCAGTTTCTTGCAGGACCAACCGTGGCTACGGAAACACTGTGGCAACAAATCATGAATTTAACAAGTGAAGAACGTTCACGTGGTGGCGTCTATGCCGTCGATGCTTCGATACCTTCAACGATTCTGTCACACGGTCCAGGATACCTCAACCGCGAACTCGAACAAATCGTCGGTCTGCAAACCGACGAACCATTTAAACGTTCCATTCATCCGAACGGCGGGATTCGAATGGTCAATGATGCTTTAGAAGCCTATGGTTTCCAAGCCGATCCCCTCGTAACAAAAACATTTAGTGAATATCGTAAAACACATAATCAAGGCGTGTTCGATGCTTATACGCCTGAAATGCGTGCTGCCCGTAAAGCGGGTATCATCACAGGTCTTCCGGATGCCTATGGACGCGGTCGGATTATCGGAGACTATCGCCGTGTTGCGCTGTACGGTACAGCCTTCTTGATTGCAGGACGGAAACAAGATTTAAAAGACCGCGGCGGCTTCTTATCCGAATCGATGATCCGGGACCGTGAAGAGATGAACGAACAAATTCGGGCGTTACAAGAACTGACCGAGCTCGGTCAACGTTATGACTGCGACTTATCCCGTCCGGCGGAAACCGCCCAAGAAGCGTTCCAATGGGTGTACCTTGCTTACCTCGCTGCAATCAAAGAACAAAATGGGGCTGCGATGTCACTCGGCCGCGTCTCGACGTTCCTTGATATCTATATCGAACGCGATTTACAGTCAGGACGTTTGACGGAACAGACTGCCCAGGAACTTGTCGATCATTTTGTCATGAAGCTGCGAATCGTCAAATTCCTCCGGACACCGGACTACAATGATTTATTCTCCGGTGATCCGACCTGGGTCACGGAATCAATCGGCGGGATGAGTGAGGACGGTCGCTCCAACGTGACAAAAAGTTCGTTCCGCTTCCTGCAGACACTTGTCAATCTCGGTCCGGCTCCAGAACCGAATCTGACGGTCCTCTGGTCCACACAACTACCGCGCGGCTTTAAAGAATTTTGTGCCAAGATGTCGATTCTCTCCAGTTCGATCCAGTATGAAAATGATGATCTAATGTTGCCGATTTATGGCGACGACTACGGCATCGCGTGCTGTGTTTCCGCCATGAAAATCGGGAAGCAAATGCAATTTTTCGGAGCACGGGCGAACTTAGCAAAAGCATTGCTCTATACGTTAAACGGCGGCATGGATGAAAAACTTAAAATTCAAGTTGCTCCAAAGACGAACTTGATTTTAGATGATGTCTTAGATTATGAAACGGTCATGGCTGCTTACGACCGTCAGCTTGACTGGTTGGCGGAACTCTATGTCAATACATTGAACGTCATTCACTTCATGCATGATAAATACAGTTACGAACGCATCGAAATGGCGTTGCACGATCCGGAAATCTTACGGACGATGGCTTGCGGTATCGCCGGACTCTCTGTCGTGGCCGACAGCCTGTCCGCCATTCGTTACGCTAAAGTCTCCCCGATTCGTGATGCTGACGGAATTGCGGTTGATTTTAAAATCGAAGGTGACTTCCCGAAATTCGGAAATAATGATGAACGGGTCGATCAGATGGCGGTTGATCTCGTCAAACTGTTTATGGAAAAAATCCGGAAACATCCGACGTACCGTGATGCTTTACCGACTCAATCCGTCTTGACGATTACTTCAAATGTCGTCTACGGCAAAAAAACCGGCAATACGCCGGACGGACGACGTGCTGGTGAACCATTCGCACCGGGAGCCAATCCAATGCATGGTCGGGATACGAAGGGTGCCGTCGCCGCATTGACTTCCGTCGGGAAATTACCGTATGAACATGCCCTTGACGGCATTTCCTACACGTTCTCCATCGTCCCGAAAGCACTGGGGAAAGATGAACCGACACGAATTCGAAATACAGTCGGACTGCTTGACGGCTACATGGGCGGAACTACTTCAAAAGGACATCACTTAAACGTCAATGTCTTCGACCGGGAGACATTACTCGATGCGATGGAACATCCGGAACTTTATCCCCAATTGACGATCCGTGTTTCCGGTTACGCCGTCAACTTCATCAAGTTGACCCGCGAACAGCAAATCGACGTCATCAACCGGACGTTCCACGGTGCACTTTAACTGAAAGAAAGGACTGAAATGGCTATGACAATCGGAACGATTCATTCTGTTGAATCCTGCGGCACGGTCGACGGACCGGGTATTCGCTTCATCGTCTTCACGCAAGGCTGTCCTTTACGTTGCCAATACTGCCACAATGCGGATACGTGGGAATTCGGATGTGGTCGTTCCGTCTCGGCAACGGAAATCATTGAAGAAGCGGAAAGTTACCGATCATTTTTTGAAGCAACAGGCGGTGGTATCACATTTTCCGGCGGAGAACCCCTTGCCCAACCGGAATTTTTGGAAGCAGCACTTCGGGAAGCAAAACAAAAAGGCTTGCATACCGTCATCGATACAGCCGGTTCGGTCGTCCCTAAAAATATCGACCGGATTCTCGATTACACGGATCTCGTGTTACTCGACATTAAGCATATTGATGATGCGACCTGCCGGATTCTGACGGGGCGCAGTAATGCCAATACGCTTGCCTTTGCCAAACGGTTGGCAGAACGGAACATTCCCGTCTGGATCCGCCACGTTCTCGTGCCCGGTTTGACGATGACGGAGACGTTCCTGCGCCAGACCGGTGAATTCATCCGGACACTCGGTAATGTCGAACGGATCGAAGTACTTCCTTATCATCAGCTTGGCGTCTACAAATGGGAAGCGCTCGGTCTCGATTATCCATTAGCGGATGTTCTGCCGCCAAATCCAGAGGAAGCTGCTGCGGCTCAAGTATTGCTTGATTCTTACTTGTCTTGCTGACGACAAGTTGCTACACTGAACACATAGTCTATGAATAGGAGGTACAATACCGAAATGAAGCATTCACTCGCTACTGTCTAATGATGAAAGAATTCATCACTTTCGCAATGAGTTGCGGATGACTGACGCTACGAGTCTGCTCATTTTCGGTATTTCCGTCATTCGGAATATACCTTCTTTGATCTGCCCTCCTGCACACCATCCGCTCGCTTTCGGATGGTGTGTTTTCATTTCATCAATGCTGAAATGAACCCAAAAGGAGCTGAACATATGCCTGCAGAAATCTTATCTTTTCATGATGTACGCTTTGATCTTCCACAACAGACGTTGTTTCAACACGTGTCATTTTCCATCCGTCCCGGTGAGCATATTGCTTTGGTCGGTTCCAATGGTGTCGGTAAAACGACACTCTTCCAGCTGATTTTAAAACAGCTTCAGCCGACGGAAGGAAACATCTTCCGCGGCTATACGAACGTTGGACATGTCGCCCAACATCTCACTTCCAGTACACCGGCCATTCGGCTTGTTGAACAGGCTGACCGAGTACGTTACGAAGCAAGGGAAGCGGCTCTCCACTCATCGTCACTCGAAAACTACCAAGCTGCGCTCGATCTCGATGCTTTTTCACTTGAGACAGACGCCGCTCGGGCGTTAAAAGAAGTGCAATTGCCGGAACACGTCTGGACACACCCATTCGATACACTGAGCGGCGGCGAGCAGACACGCATTCAACTCGCCTGCCTGTTGGTCCAACAGCCGGATTTCATTCTGCTCGACGAACCGACCAATCACTTGGACTCGGATACGCTGGATTGGTTGATTCACTGGATGCATCAAACGCCGCTTACCATCCTGTATGTGTCACATGAGCGGGCTTTCATCGATGCGACAGCCGAGGCTGTCCTTGAACTGACTCCGAGTCAGGCAACGCGGTATAAAGGAAACTACCAAGCGTATTGTGAGCAAAAAGAACAGGAACGCCTGACGCAGGAACGCGAGTATGAAAAGCAGGAAAAAACGCGAAAGGAACTCAAACGGATGATTACCCAGTATCAAAATTGGCATCAGCAAGCTGTCGCTCACGCCAGTGAACGGAATCCTTACGCCAAGAAAAAAGCAGCAAAACAAGCTAAAAAATTTAAGGCGAAAGAAAAACAACTCGAGCAGGTGCTCGACCGCCGTGTCGCTAAACCGGAATCCCCGTCCTCCGTTCATGTAGCCTTTGAAGCGGCATCGTTTGCCGCCAAGCAGTTGCTTGCACTGGACGCCGTTTCCTTTTCGTACGATGACCGGACATTGTTTCAAAAACTGAGTTTTTCCATACAACAAGGCGACCGGATTGCCGTCATCGGTCGGAATGGTTCCGGCAAGACGACTTTGCTCCGGCTAATTCGAGGGGAGCTCAACCCGACGGAAGGAACGGTGACACGCCATCCTGCTCTGACAGTCGGTTACTTTTCGCAGGCACTTGCGGATTTACCCACTTCCGGCTCTCTGCTCGACACGTTGATGCAGGAAACGACGATTTCTGAGACCGATGCCCGGACGCTGCTCGCTTGTTTTCTGTTTCGCCGGGAACAGGTATATAAACCAATTACTGAAGCAAGCATGGGTGAACGGTGCCGGATTGCGTTCTTACGCCTTTACTTTTCCGGTGCCCGTCTGTTGATTCTCGATGAGCCGACCAACTACCTTGATTTGACGACCCGCGAACAAATCGAAGCCGCCCTCGATGTCTTTCCGGGTGAATTGTTGTTCGTATCACATGACCGTTACTTTAACGACCGTCTTTCGAACCGGACCATCTCGCTCGATCCACATGAACATGCGACCGTTCATCCGGTCGGGACAAAACAATTGCGCGAACAGCAGCCGAGTGACATTGAGGTCATTCAAAATGATTTGAAACGTCTTGAAGATTTGACGGGTACGATCGATTTTGACCGTGATTAAAGATCTTTTCAACAAAAGGAACGACACCTTCTCTGATTCGTCAGAAAGGTGTCGTTCCTTTGTGATTTTAAATAAAATCATCGTTTTTGATACTTCAGTTTCGTCCGTGCCTGGGCCTGTTTGTGAATCTTTTTCCACTTCTCTTTTTCTGCTGCCTGAAGAGCTGTATTTTGCTTTCGTTCTGCATAAGCAACTTCACGTTTCAGCTTCAGGAAACTGTCCCACCGTTCGCGCGACAGCTTTCCATCTGCCAAAGCGGCTTGGACAGCACAGCCTGGTTCTTCTACGTGCTGACAGTCCCGGAAACGGCAGGATTCCGCCAGCTCCTCAATATCCGAGAAGGTCGCTGCCAGTCCTTCTGTTCCGTCCCATAATCCGAGTTCCCGCATTCCCGGTGTATCGACGAGTAACAGACCGTTCGACAATCGTTTTAACTCCCGGTGTGTCGTCGTATGCCGGCCCCGTTCATCATCTTCCCGGACACCGCCCGTTTCCATCAGCTGTTCTTCTGCCAACGCATTGACGAGTGTCGATTTCCCGACGCCGGATGAGCCGACCAGGACAATCGTCTCCCGTGGGTGCAACGCGTCTCTTAATTCGGTCACCCCGTCACCCGTCAACGAATCCACAGCGAAATACGGTGTCCCAAAGGCGACAGTTTCCATCTCCGACAGGAACTCGTCGACCGAATCCACTAAACTTTTTTTCGTCAAGACGATAAGTGGTGTGACCCCGGCTTCCCAGGCGACCGTCAGATATCGTTCCAGGCGACGCACGTTAAAATCATGTCCAAATGCCATGACGAGCAATGCAATGTCGACATTCGCACAAATAACTTGTTCCTCGGTTTCCGTTCCGGCTGCTTTTCTGGAAAATTGCGTACTTCGCGGCAAGACACGTTCAATCCGTCCCTTACCGGCTTCCCGTCCGCTCTGAATCACCCAGTCCCCGACTGCCGGCAATTCGGATTTCGTCATGGCTTCAAATCGCAACTTTCCGGATAACTCACTTAATGTTTCCCCGTCAGCCGTCATCACACGGAACTGTTTTTGAAAGACTGCCGTGACACGACCTAACTGTTCATTTATACCGACTTCATGTGCCGGTACTTTACCCCATTCGTTCAAATGGTCTCCTCCTCTGATTTAAGGGAGGGAAACCCCTCCCTGTGTTCCGATATGGTTTTCTGTTATGTGGCTGATTGCATACATAAAAACACCACTCCTCTCGTTTCTTATAGTCGAATTTTACCATATTCTATTCAGCTGACCTAGTAGACTCATTAAAGTCAGACTTCCCTCCTCCGCCTCAAGTCGGAGATGATTCCGGTCCGAAGGGCGTCGTGATTGCGGATTCACTTCGGTAAGATAAGAGTATCAAGAAAAAGGAGGCTTCATCATGAAGCAATCAAAAGGAAAACAGGTCTTGATGGCACTTGCCGGTCTCGCCCTTCTCGCTGTCGTCATCGGTACATTACCGCATATGATCGGACTCGGGCTCGGCGCGCTACTCGCTTTTTACGCCATCAGTAAGTTTATCCAAACATCAAGCGTTTTCGCGAAAATCGGATTTGGACTGCTCGCAGCAATCGGAATCGGTGTTGCCCTATCAAACATCTGGGCTGTTGTCGGGATCGCTGCCGCACTTGCACTCTACATCGGATACATGCGTATGAAACTGCAACGTGTTGATTTGAATCAACTGTTCGCCCGCCGTCGTCCGGCCGCATCGTCCCACTTTGAAGCCGATTGGCAAGATCTCGATCAAAAACGCTAACAAATGGACAGTACATCACGAACCGATACTTTGTAGATTTAACATCCAAGGAGGAATTTTTGATGAAAAACGTATTCGATCAATTAAATGAGTTTGCCAATCAAATGATGACAGAAGTAAAAAAAGCCGCCGATCAGGGAGAAGCACCTGCTAAAAAGCTGGTCCGCCACATCCGGACAACCGAATCGGACTTAAAAGAAATCGACCGTTTACTGGAACGTCAACGGACGTTGCTTGTTGAACTGACACAAAAACAGGATGAAGCGAAGGAACTCGCAGATAAACGTTTTACACAAGTTGAAATCGCCAAAGAAGCAGGCGAACAAGAACTTGCAGAACGGGCGGCCATCGAGTCGAAACATTACGGGGAACAGTTCCGCTTCTTTGAAGAACTGATTGTCGAAACGAAACGTGAGCTCAATCAGCTCGAACGGGAAGCACTGGAATTGAAACTGAAGCTGGAAGACTTACAAAACAAACGGTATGAATGGATGATGCGTGAAAACGTCTCGAATTTAAAATCGAAGATGAACCAGGTGCTAGAACGCGAACCAAATGCTACTATTAAACAAGAACAACATCCATTCACAACAAACGAACCTGAAACGAAAGAAGAGGAAGCGCCGATTGCAGAAGATGATATTGATGCGCGGATTGCCGATCTCGAACGTCGTTTCCAAAAATAAGTATTCGGACGAAGGAGGCATTCTTGCCTCCCTTTGTCATGTCAGGAAGGAGATTGCCCGTGCGACGATTAAGTACAAAACAACTAGTCGGCTACGTGTCGATCCTGTTTGCTCTCGGACTATTCTATGATTTGATGACAGGCGCGGGAAATGTATTATTCGGAGTGCTTTTCCCCTTCCTCCTGTATTATGTCGGGATTCATTTCCGAAAAAGAAATCATGAAAAACTGGCTATCCTGTTTTACATCGTTGGTACAATCATCTTAGCCGGTGTCGTCCTCAGTTCGGCAGCGATCGGATTCGTCATCGCCGGTATTCTGCTGTATCTCGGAATCATTCTCGTAACCCGTCACTCTGTCCGGGAATTTTTCTTCTCAAAAATTTCACCGAGCTTATATGAGGAGGAAGGCATTAAGATTCAACCGGCCTATTCTTTTGCGACACAACAGGAACTTCCCTACGTTTTAAAAGATTTGAGCGAACAATTCATCGTCCGTGATCTCGAAATCGACTTGACGCATGCTTATGTTCCGGAAGGCGAAACACTGATCGTCGTCAGTGGTGTCGTCGGTGATGTCCGAATCCTGTTACCGTCCGGTTACGATTACACGCTCGATACATCGATTGGTTTCGGGAGCGTCAAGACAGATGTCCGTCGTATTCCGACTTTCTTTAATCGCCGAATCCAGTACCGTGCCCCCGAATATGACGAGGCTGTCCGAAAAGTCCGGATTCATGTCATGCTTGGAATCGGGAACGTGGAGGTGACCTCGATATGAAACGTGATCAATTTCCGCTTGGTGTCATCGCACTCCAGGTCATGACCGGTTTTTTGACGGCTGTGATGACGACGTTATTATTTCTAAGTACACGCCAAGTCAATTGGCATGTACTTTTCGTCCGTCAACAGGACTTTCCTGTTTTTCTGCTCGTCATCGGTTTATCGCTTTTATTACCGTTAGCAGTTGGCAGTATCCACTATTTCTTTTTACGGCGCGATTTCAAGAGAGTCACAACGGCCATCATTGAACTGGAGCAAGGAAAAGAAGTGACAATTGTCAACGGTCCTTATTTCCACACGCTGACACGTCTGTCGCGGATCGGGAAACGGATTGATGAACAGGTCGAAACCGTTCAAAAAATCAGTACCCGTCCCCAACACATCGAACAAGTCCGTGTCCAGGCCATTACAGAAGAGCGAAAACGGCTGGCCCGTGATTTACACGACTCTGTTTCCCAGCAGCTGTATGCCATCTCGATGATGACGACAGCAGCGAAACAGACGATTCTGACGCAACCTGAAACAGCTGCCAAACAAATCGATTTGGTCGAAACAATGGCCCAGACGGCACAGTCAGAAATGCGTTCCCTGTTATTACAATTACGCCCGGTCGAACTCGAAGGCATGACCCTTCAGCAAGGCCTGACTCAATTGTTGGAAGAGTTATCAAGAAAGCAGTCCACCGAGCTGAGTTGGAAGCTTGAATCCATCGAATTACCCCGCCCGATTGAGAACGAATTGTTCCGGATTGTCCAAGAAGGACTGACCAATGCATTGCGCCATGCCAAAGCGTCACATATGGACATCGAACTTCGTCAATTCAATGATACAGTCATCTTAAGCATGAATGATGACGGCGTTGGTTTTATCGTCGATGAAAAAAAACTCGCTTCTTACGGCATCAATTCGATGCGGGAACGAACGGCTGAGATGGGTGGAGCGATTCGTCTCGTCAGTGTTCCGGGACAAGGAACACAAATTGAAGTAAAATTAAGAAAAGATCGGATGGTGCAAGTATGATACGTGTGTTATTAGTCGATGATCACGAAATGGTCCGTGCAGGTGTTTCTGCTTTTTTGTCCACTCAACCAGATATCGAGGTCGTAGCAGAAGCATCGGACGGACAAGTAGGTGCTGAGCTTGCATTGAAACATCGTCCGGATGTCGTTTTAATGGATTTAGTCATGGAGCCGGTCGATGGCGTTGAAGGAACACGGTTGATTCGAAAAGAATGGCCAGATGCCAAAATTCTAGTCGTCACCAGCTTTTTAGATGATGAAAAGGTCTACCCTGTCATCGAGGCCGGTGCAATGAGTTATGTCTTAAAAACAGCAAGTGCCTTTGAAATTGCAGAAGCGATTCGAAAAACAGCAAGTGGTCAATCCGTCATGGCGGCCCAAGTCACGGGGAAAATGATGGAACGTTTACGAAAACCAACGAGCCATCTCCATGATGATTTGACAGAACGCGAACAGGAAGTATTGCAACTGATGGCACGCGGAATGGCGAACCAGGAAATTGCCGACGAACTGTTCATCTCTTTGAAGACTGTCAAAACACATGTTTCGAACATCTTGTCGAAGCTTGATGTCGTTGACCGGACGCAAGCTGTCGTTTATGCGTTTAAACACAACATCGTTAAGTAATCTTCAGCATTTTTCTATACTTACAATTGCTCTCATACTCAATGAAAATGACCGGGTTCCTCCTGTATCTCAGAGGAACCCGGTCATTTATTTGTTTTCGTTCTGTCACCACAATTTCCAGCCTGGTGCTCCAGGCGGCGCATTCTCAATCATATGCCAAATTGGAACCGTATAGGCAAATGCAATTAACGCAAACGTCACGAAAATCCAAAGCTTCCAATTTTCGAAGAACAGCGGTGTTTGCATCGCTGCTTTTTCTGTTTCAGCAACCGGGAACTCTTCCATGCCTTTCGGTGCCCGGAAAGCGAGTTGGAACATCGCAAATAAGAACAACAGAATGGAAAGGAATAAAATCGTTCCGCCAATTGCCATCGCAACATGATACGGAATCCAGTCGGCAACAAGCGAATCTTTGAAGTAAGCTGCCGGACCTGTTCGTCTCGGATTACCGAGTAACCCTGAAATATGCATCGCTGTCGACATGAACAGCATACCGACCGTCCACAACATCGTTTGGATCAGTCCGATCCGGTTGAGTTGTTTCGTCAGCGTCCGTCCTCTGAGCAAGGGGACCAACCAATAGGCAGTTCCAAAAAACGTTAAGGCAACGGCAGCTCCGACCGTGATATGAAAATGACCGGTCACCCACAGTGTGTTGTGGACAACAATGTTTAATTGATGCGACGCATTGATGACTCCACCTGCTCCCGCCGGAATGAAAAATAACATTCCGACAAACGGTGCTAAAAAGCGGACATCCCGGTACGGCATCTTCTTGATCCAGCCGAACAGTCCGGTTGCGCCTTGACGCCGCCCTGCCAGTTCAAAAGTCGCAAACATCGAGAAGGCTGTCATGAGTGACGGGATGATGACCAAAAACGTGAGGACGACCTGAATGTATTTCCAAAAGGCTGAGATACCCGGTTCCAACAATTGATGATGGAATCCGACAGGGAAGGAAAACAGTAAAAATAATAAAAAGGACATCCGGGCCAATGCATCTGAAAAAATCTTTCCGCCGACGATTTTCGGAATCACGGTGTACCAGACGATATATGCCGGCAACAGCCAAAAATATACAAGCGGATGACCAAAGTACCAAAAGAGCGTGCGTGACAACTCAATTCCGACTTTATCCGTCCAACCGAGTGACAACGGTAAGAGTTGAAACAAAATCGTAGCAGCGACTCCGAGTGTCGCGACGACCCATAACAATACCGTCATGATACTCATGTATGCCTGAAGCGGTGGATGAACACCTTTGTGCTCCCGTTTATAGTCCGCGTACATCCGGAACATCGCACCGGAAGAAATCCACGTTCCGACAACAAAGATGACAAGTCCGATATAAAACACCGGGTGAGCCTTCAATGGTGCATAAAAGGTATATAAAACAGAAGCTTCTCCTGCGAGGACCATCCATGTGACGAGGACGACACCAAGCATCATAAACCAAAATCCGACCCAACCGAGCCGTCTTGGAAATTCTTCGAAACGCCCAAACGATTGTCCTAAAAAAGAAAATAGTAAGCCAAAAATAAATAATGTCGTAAATACAATCGCCAGCATCAACCCGTGGGCCGTCAATAATTCATAATAGCCGACGCCTGCAATTTCCGGAATCACACCGGTCCGCACGAGTGTCTGCAGTAACCCGCATAACCCGCCAATCAACAAGGCGACGAGCGAAAAGCTGACATGGGCAAAAGCCAGTTTCGCTTCTTTTAAGCCAATTGCCGTCGCCGGCATTCCCCGCTCCATCTCAAATTCTTTTAATTTTCTCGAAATGGCATTCATTTACTCCACCACCTTAATTTTTGTCGACATCATATGGTGACCGCTTCCGCAATACTCATTACAGACAATCAAATACTCTCCGGCTTTTTTAAAGGTATATTCGATTGAATTGATATGACCGGGTACGACCATCATGTTGACATTTGTCTTTACGATTTCAAAACCGTGAACGACATCTTTTGACGTCACGAGAAAGTCTACCGTTGCCCCTTTTTTAATTACCATATCTTGTGGCGTGAACTGAAACGCTTGCGACACCATGACTGCTTCATAGCGGTTTTCGTCAATTTTTTTCAACCCCGGTTTATCAAATGGTTTGGTCTGATCCACTTGTGTCGGATCAATTAATGTAGCGTCAGACGGCGGTTGATTGCCGGATGCAAAAGCAGAAATACCAATGATGACTAAAAAAACGGCTAACATCACACAACCAAATACTAACCAAATTTTCTCCAAACGATGAATGTGCATTGCCTTTCCTCCTTATCTGGAACTAAATAATAGAAAAATCGATCCCCACATCCCGATGATGACGGAAGCAACAATAAAAACGGCGACGATTGTGCCTGATAAATTCGGTTCTGGTTTACTGCTCATGATGCCTGACTCCCTTCTCATTTCAACTTGATGTCCTGTCTTCATTCTAGAAAAGACGTACCGCTTGAGACCGTGATAAATGTCACACCATTTGTGACGATTTCTCGCTTTCCCTTCTAAAAACACACATAAAGTTCACATTTTAGGAAGAAGCTCTCAAAAAAATCCCCTTGTCTCAAGGACAAGAGGATTCGCTTTATTTTTAAATCCGGCATACACCTACCGGACATCCTTCACAATGGCATAAATCTCTCAAATAGTTAGCATCATGGACGATGATTTTAGTCGTCGTTGATGAAATGACCTTGTCTTTTTTCCACTGGGAAAACATGCGATTGACCGTTTCGCGCGGCGCCCCGATCAACTGACCGAGTTCGCTATCGGATGGTCGTTTGGAAATGACATAGTCTTCCCCAACCTGTTTTCCATGCATGGCAATCAACCGGAGTAAGGTCGAGGCCAGTGCACCTTGTTTCCCAAACAACAACAGGTCACGCAGTTTCGTTTCGGACTGCTTTCGCATCAAGGCTTGCCAACGCATGATTTCTAAGGCAAATACACCGTCCTGCTTCATCAATTCCTCAAGCTTCGTTTTCGAAATGACACCCAGGACACTGTCTTCCATTGTTTCAACGCTATAAGAACTTGGAAATGCTTCGCCGACATCAAACTCACCGAACAAATCACCCTTAAAGTATAAAAACATCATTAAAGGGCTGCCTTTTTTCGTCAGTTTAGACAGTTTGACACCGCCTTGCTTCACATAAAACAACTTATCGTTTAACTCACCTTCCCAACAAACGATTGAATCCTTTTTAAACGTCACCTCTGTCATGAAGTCTTCCAGTATCATTCGTGTCTCTGCTGATAAGACAAACGTATTGGCTTCTGTTGTTCCGCAAGCAAGCATTTCGCATTCTCCTTTCCTTGATTCCTTCTGCTCCTAGTATAGAACATCACACGTCAAAAAAACGTTTTTTCAAAAGATTGTCAAACTTTGTTCATGTTTTCACAAAATTTTTTAAAAAAATGATTCTAGTTTCGTTTAAAAACATAGATCATTTTTTTACTTCAACGTACTTTCCGGTAGTAATGATCGACAATCCGACGTGTCGCTTGTCCAGGTTGTTCCGTATACCAGACTGTTTTGAATTTTTCCATCGCTGTCCGGCTTTCTTCTAGCGCTGCATCCGAATTAATCCAGTTCAATATAACATCAAATTGATTTGTGCAAGTAACCGGTAACGGGTCCGGATAGGAATCGATGATACCCGGAATCTGCCGGTACGTGTCGATATCTGGTGTGTAAAGAATGGTTGGAACATCCAGCAGACAACTTTCAAAAGGAATCGAGGAATAATCGGTGATCAATACATCGGTGATGAGTAAGTAATCATTGATTGAATATTCGTCCGTAACGAAGTGCACATGTTTTTTTTGATGTGTGAACATCGAACGGACCGTCGGATGTAATTTGACAAGAATTGTCCATCCTTGATCGGTCAATTGTTCGAGTTGGCGGACAGTCTGTCCTTCCATTCCATTATATTCCCGGTAGGTTGGCGCATACAATAGAATACGACGTTCCTGTTTGACGTAAGCATCGTGAAGTTTTTTTTTGGTGTGTTGATGTTGTTCGTCAAACCAGTAATCTGTCCGGGGCACACCAAATGTTTTGAAGACTGTCCGCGGAAGATCATGTGGTCCCATGAATTGTTTCGCGCAAGCTCCTCCCGGTACGATGAAGTCCCCATAACGCTGGTACACCCGTTTGAAACGTCGCAGGACATGCTTCGGTACCATCAAACTCTTTGATGACGTCAAACCGAATTTCTTTAGTGTCCCTGCAGCATGCCATAACTGGATCCGTTTTGTTCCCTGACGAATCGGGGCGACACTATATTCGCCGATATAGTTATCGATGAAATGATGCTTCGATGTTGCAAGAAGGTACGCCAGCCGAATAAAACTCAGTCTGCGATAAGGCAATGCATATTCCGCCGACCATGCTTCCGGATATTTCACAAATTTTTTATCATAAATCAAATACCGTTTTTCGTTCGGAAATTCCGTCAGGAGCGCATCATTGATCGGTTTCACATTATCACCGTAAGTGACCCAAAAGAGCGTCACGGGTCTCACAGGTAACAAGCAGAAGATTCGATAGAAAATCCGGAAAAGCAGCAAGTAGATTTGCACGATACTCTCTCTCACGTTATTCCCTCCCTTCCATGAAGAAAGACCGCACGCAGGGTGTGGTCTTTTTTGTTCACGAACCTTTTCCTAACTCCGTTTTGATCTGGCTTGTCGAAATACCTTCCGTCCGACTGAGATAAACGACTTCACAATATTCTTTCAAGAAATCGAATTCACCGGCCCAGTCATCTCCCATGACAAATGTATCGATTTGATGTTCTTGTACATCGGTGATTTTCTGATCCCAATTGTTTTCCGCAATGACTTCGTCAACGTAACGAATTGATTCCAAAATCAATTTACGGTTTTCGAAGCTGTGATACGATTCTTTATGTTTCAATCGATTGAACTCGTCCGTCGAAATCGCGACGACTAAATAATCGCCCATTTCCTTTGCGCGTTTGAGGATGTTGATGTGACCCCAATGCAGTAAATCAAATGTGCCGTACGTGATGACTTTTTTCATGATAATTCTCCTTTATGCTGATTGCTGACAGGTTGCAAAAGACGTTGATAGGCTTGTAAAGACGCTGTTCCGTCATCCCATTGACAAAATTTCTTTTCAAATGCAGCAAATTTTGCGCCATATCGATTACTCCATTCATGCAACCGATCAATCTCTTCAAATAATCGTGCTTGTTGTAAAACGAGCGGACCCGGTGCTTCCTGCTCAAAGTCAAAATAGAATCCGCGCAGTTGATCCCGATAATGTTCTAAATCATACGTGTAAAAAATCATCGGTCGTTTCAGATGAGCATAGTCAAACATGACGGATGAATAATCTGTAATCATAGCATCTGCTGCGATATATAAATCTGAAATATCCGGGTAATCCGAAGCGTTGTGGACAGATAGATAAGCTGACGTATCCACTTGATCCGCTACTAAATAATGCATCCGGATCAGCAACGTATATTCAGCACCAAACCGTTTTTCGAACTGTTCCAACGAAAATGGCAACGTAAAGGAATACGATCCTTGTGCCACGTACTCGTTGTCTCGCCAGGTCGGCGCATACAGAATGATTTTCTTAGTCCGATCAATTTGATACCGCGAATAAACCCGTTCGACGATTTCCGGATGCCGTTCCGTCTGGTAAAACACATCATTGCGTGGATAACCGACTTCAAGCATTTCACCTGAAAAATGAAAGGCCCGTCGAAAAATCCGACTTGAATAGGCATTCGGTGAAATCAAAAAATCCCACTTTGATGCTTCACGCGCAAAGTCACGCTTATAGCGTTTTGTCGTCGTATTGGCCATCTGCACATCATCCATGTCGAGTGCCAGCTTCTTTAACGGCGTTCCATGCCACGTCTGTAAATAGATGGTCCCTTTTCGTTTGAACAACCAAGAGGGAAGCCTGCTGTTAGAAATCCAGACGCGCGATGTAGCGAGCAGATAAATCCAGCGAATCGTCATTCGATTGACTGTCTGCACCGTCGGATCCGTTAATACACTCTGTCGATCTTTACTGAAAATCAACTCAAGTTCCGGATGTTCTTGTTTTAACGCTTCATAAATGGCACGTGGATTGTCGCTGTATTGTTTTCCTAAAAAGCTTTCGAAAAGGAAGCGATTTGGGTGAACCGGCAAACAAGCAAACAACCGCATCACGAGGTGCAATCCCGTTTCGACCAGTTTAGTTTTCTTGATCCACTGACGTAATTGACGTTTCAAAACATGTACTCCTTAATTCAACAAAAATTTACTTTTTATAACACTTCATATTAATCAAACCTCAACCATCATAACAAAAAGCGCATCCATTTGGAATCAGTATTTGAACGCATATAACGGAATGGTAAATCAAACTTCGTCGTATTGTGCACAAGGCCTTTTTGATGGCTGAACGTTTCAAAGCTGTACTTGCCATGATATCCACCAATCCCGCTGGCACCGACACCACCAAACGGTAAGTTATGCTGTGCGACATGCATGAGCGTATCATTCACACAACCGCCACCAAAGGAAATCCGGTTCAGGACACGTTCCTTGACGAAGTCATTTTCTGTGAACAAATAGAGTGCAAGTGGTTTATCACGGTCTGTGACAAATGTGATGACATCTTCAATTTCATCATATACAAGAACCGGCAAAATCGGACCGAAAATTTCTTCTTGCATCAATTTCGAATCAAGAGGAACGTTCGTCATGACGGTCGGAGCCATTTTTCTTGTTTCCGGATTGACTTGTCCGCCGAATTCAATGTCTCCCTGATCGAGATAGCCCGTCAAGCGTTCCAAGTGACTGTCGGATACAATTTTGACGTATGATCCAACTCCCACCCCATTTCCATACTGTGAAAATGCTTCTTCCTCGATATAACGCAGGAATGTTTCTTGTACATCCCGATGAACAAAAACATAATCCGGTGCGATACATGTTTGTCCGGCATTTAACCATTTGCCCCAGGCAATCCGTTTCGCCGCGAGTCTTAAGTCTGCATCCTTGTGGACAATCGTCGGAGACTTACCGCCGAGTTCAAGTGTGACCGGTGTCAGGTGTTTCGCTGCCGCCTGATGAACAATTTTTCCGACGCGTGTCGAACCCGTAAAAAAGATGTAATCAAACTTTTCTTCTAACACTGCTGTACTCACTTCCGCATCACCTTCGATTACGACACCAAAACGTTCATGGAAGGCCGTCTCAAAGACTTCGCGTAGCACACGTGAGACGTTTGGCGTTAATTCCGAAGGTTTCAAAACGACGGTATTCCCCGCTGCAATCGCGCCTACGACAGGTGCAAGGGCAAGTTGGAAAGGATAATTCCAAGGTGCGATGACAAGAACGTTTCCGTACGGTTCGAAACGGATTTCACTTTTCGAGCCAAAATGCAACAATGGCGTCCCCACACGGCGCGGCTTTGCAAGACGGCGCAATTGTTTTTCCATCCGATTGATTTCGCCGTAGACAAAACCGATTTCTGTCGTAAAAGCGTCTTGACGCCCTTTATTCAAGTCGACTTTCAAGGCATCGTAAATGGCTGCTTCATGCGTTTCAATCGCTTGTTTCAAGAACGTCAACATACTTAAACGAAAAGCAATGCTTCTTGTTGCGCCTGTCTTGAAAAAAGTCCGTTGTACCTCGACCTGACGTGCTACATCTAATCCCGTTGTCGTCAATCCCATCCGTAAATCCCCCTTGTGAGCTCATTCATTTCTTCCTTCTCATTCTACCATAGCTGCCAGGGCAAATAAAAAAAGCGGAGAGTCTTTTCTCCGCCTTCCGTTTACAGTTGGATTGCTGTTTCAAGTGCGACTTTCATCATGTCGTTAAACGTCGTTTGACGTTCTTCCGACGTCGTCTCTTCACCCGTCAACAAGTGATCGGAAATCGTTAAGATCGTCAAGGCGTTGACTTTATGTTTTGCAGCGAGTGTGTAGAGACCTGCCGCTTCCATCTCGATTGCGAGGCAACCGAAGTCCGCCCATTTTTTGAAGTGGTGGAAATCATCTTGGTAAAATTGATCGGTCGTGAAGATTTGACCGACTTTTGCATCGATGCCGTGTTCTTTCGCTGTCATATAAGCTTTGTGCAATAAGTCAAACGATGCTGTCGGCGCATAATCCAGTCCGTTGAACCGAACCCGGTTTTGTGCCATATCGTGTGACGCACTCATCGCGATGACGACGTCGCGGACTTTGACGTCCGGCGTGATCCCGCCGGCAGTACCGACACGAATCAGGTTTTTAGCTCCGTATGATTGGATTAATTCGTTTGCATAAATCGACATCGACGGGACACCCATCCCTGTTCCTTGAACAGAAACTTTTTTACCTTTATACGTTCCTGTAAAACCATACATTCCGCGAACTTCGTTATACAAAACGACGTCCTCTAAAAATGTATCGGCAATGTATTTTGCACGAAGTGGATCTCCTGGAAGTAATACGGTTTCTGCAATCTGACCTTCTGTTGCGTTAATGTGTACGCTCATGTACGATTCCTCCTCTAAATAGTGACTAAACCGACAACAACTCCCGGAACTCATTTGGAGTCATTCCAAACTGCTTTTTAAAGACTTTCCGAAAATATTTATCATCATGGTATCCGACTTCAAGCGCGATCTCGTAGATTCGAGCATCCGTCTCACCCAACAATTCCTTCGCCCGATTTAAACGGATCGTTTGAATATAATCCGATAGATTGACCGAAAAACGTTGTTTGAATCGTCTTGAAATGTATTCCCGGCTTAAGTAAAAGCGTTCGCTCATGAGTTGAAGCGTTAGTTCTTCCGCATAGTGTGTCGCAATGTACTTCGCAATCTGATCAATCGCTTCTCCTTGTTCCGGAACAGGACCTATCAATTCCATCGCACGCCCGACAGCATCGTTTAAAATATCAGGATCGATTGGCTTGAGTAAGTAATCAAACGATTGATGCAAAATCGCACGACGCATATACGTATAATCATCATACCCTGTCAATACAATCGTGACGACCTTTGGATGATGATTTTTTGTCCATTCGAGTAAACTTAGTCCGTCCAGTCCGGGCATTTCGACATCTGTTAACATCAAATCGATTTTTTCCTGTTCCAAAAAACGTTTGGCAGTGACTCCGTCATCCGCTTCAAAGATGTTGTCTACCTGCCATGTATCCCACTCGCCAAGCAATTTAACGGCATCACGAACATGTTTTTCGTCGTCTACGATCAATACATTCATCATAGTTCCTCCTGTTCAACGGGAATTCGAATGACGATTCTAAAACCACCTTCAGTTGGAGACTGCAGGATCATACTGGCTTCCTCTCCATAAAAGATTAATAGACGTTCGTAGATATTGTGTAGACCGATCCCGGATGTTTGACGGTCTTCCGGCCGACGGTGCATCCGCATCGTTTGATCAATACTTTTCAGTTCCGTCGATTCCATGACTGCCCCGCTGTTTTCGACTTGAATGATCAGTTGATCCCCGTCACTTCTGACTTTATAGGCGAGATAGTTTTCGGTTGCATCTACCTGTTGATTAAACGCATGCTTAAAATAATTTTCAGCAAAGGGTTGTAAAATCATTTTCGGGACTTCAATCGAATTCATGTGCCACGGCACATCAACGATGTAGCGGAATCGATCGGGAAAGCGTTGCTGCTGAAGACGCATATAGGACTGAAGATGATCGACTTCCTGCTTCAACGTCACAATTGTCTGTTCATTATTCATCGAATAACGCATCATTTGCGAAAGTCCTGTAATCGAACGATATGCAACTTTTCGGTCGCCCTGTAACGTCGTCGTCCCGATTGATTGCAAGGCATTAAACAAAAAATGCGGATTCAACTGGGATTGTAAGGCCCGCAATTCATTCGTCCGGTTTTCCAGTGCCAAACGGTATTCACGTTTGATCAGCCGGTCGATTCGTTGAATCATCCGCTGGAACTGCCGATTCAGCAATCCAATCTCATCATTGGTTGTCGCAATGAATTGAGCCGATAAATCGCCTTGTTCGACACGCCACACGTTTGCTGTCAGCTGTTTAATCGGCTTTGTGATTTCAAGTGCCACGAGACTTGCTGCAATAATCATCAAGACTAACGAGCCAATTCCGATCAAAATTAAAATCAGAGCTGTTTCATTAGCACTTTTGACGACAGAGGCGTATGGCGTCGTCTTAACAAGTGTGATAGGAACACCCTGTGTTTTCGTTTTGGCATAAACGATGAAGGAGTCCCCGACCCGCATGCTGCCACTTTTACCTGTAAATCGGTCATTCGTGACCGGAAGCTCTTTTCCCGTCTTGGCAATCAATTGATTTCCATTCAACAGCCAAAGCGATTCACCGGGGAAGTTTTCAAACAGCTTTAATTGCTGTTCAAAGACACTCGTTGGAATGTCGACAGAAAGAAATCCAAGCGGTTCATCTGTTTCCACACGATTGATCCGGTAACGGAAGCTGACGATCTGTTTGTCATCCAAAATCATCGTATGTGTATTATAGGCAGTAATCTGATGTGCCGGATCAATCAACCAGCCGTTTTTTTGTTTCATCAAACGAAAGTAGTCGGTCTCCTGTAACCAATCAAACTTCCCCCGGCTGGATGTCTTCATGTTATAAACCGAGTACTCCGAGTTTCCTTTTAAGATGACAAAGTGAAGCTGCTCAATATCTTGTCTGGATAAAAAGAGTCCGAGAAGCGCCCGTGAAATCACACCCTCCGATTCACTGAGCTCAGCATCCGCCCCGACATTCATAATATTGAGTAAGGAGCGATTCGCATACAAACTTGTCGGTAATCGTCTTATATCTTCCATATAATGACTGATTTGGTTGCTTCCTCTTTTCAAAGCGCTCAAGCTTGAACGTTCCGCCTGCTCCACATTTTGATTCCGTACATAGAGATAAGAAGCTGATGTAGCAAGCGTCGTCGGAATCAGAATCGCTAAGACGACAAGTCGGATCAAACGTGTTCGGATGCTCTTCATCGCCGTCTCCTCCATCCTTTTTCTTCTAATAAGTAGTATAGCATAGCTGTATCCGCTTACATGTACGTGTTTTATTTGTTTGTGCCCCTCACGATTTTCTTCAAATTGGATTTCTAAAAAAACAACACTTGATTCCGAATGAATATTGATATAACATCGTTAATGTTCGTTTTTAACAAACTTTTAAGATTAAGGTGGTCTTTGGTTCATGTTTAAACTATCCGCACACGATACAACGGTCCAACGTGAAATTCAAGCTGGTTTTATCACGTTTATCACGATGGCCTATATTCTATTCGTCAACCCAACCATTTTGTCCGAAGCAGGAATTCCACAAGATCAAGCTTTCTCGGCGACAATTATTGCCACGCTGATCGGGACGTTATTGATGGGCTTTTATGCTAACTTACCGATTGCCGTAGCACCGGGAATGGGATTAAATGCTTATTTTACGTATACCTTGGTAATTGGTGAAAAAATACCTTATCAAACAGCCTTATCGGTCGTCTTCGTTGCCGGCATTATTTTTCTTTTGTTATCCCTGTCCCCTTTACGGACTAAATTGATTGAAGTCATTCCGACCACACTCAAATTGGCTATCACTGGAGGAATCGGTTTGTTCATTGCTTCCCTCGGTTTGAAAATGTCCGGAATCCTTGTCGCAGACCCTGCAACCTTGATTACAATCGGCTCCTTAACATCCCCGGAAGCCCTTATTACGTTAGTCGGTTTACTGATAGCAGCTATTCTGACAGTTAAACGTGTTCCGGGCGGGCTTTTGTACGCGATGATTTTATCCGGACTGCTGGCTTTCTTGACCGGTGAGTTGACGTTCTCGAAAACCTTGATTGCTTTGCCGACTTTACCGGAAGGCATTCTTGTCGCGAATCCGCTCACTGCCGTTCAAGACGTCATTCAATACGGACTCTTCAGTGGTGTGCTTTCGTTTGTGCTCGTCACGATGTTTGATACGACCGGTACGATGGTCGCAGTCGGTGAACAGGCTGGACTGATCGAAGAGGATGGTTCCCTGAAAAACAGTGAACGTGCCTTGTTATCCGATTCAACGGCGATGATTGCCGGAGCTATGTTCGGAACAAGTCCAACCACGGCCTATGTCGAATCGGCTTCCGGTGTCGCAGCCGGCGGACGAACCGGTTTGACATCCGTCACAGTTGGAATCTTGTTTGCGCTGTCAGCAGTTTTCGGCCCAATCGTTCAATCGATTTCAAGCGTTCCGGCCATTACGGCTCCGGCATTACTCCTTGTTGGTGCATTGATGCTACAAAACATCAAACAGATCCAGTGGGAAGATTTCAGTGAAGCCTTTACCGCGTTCATGGTGATCATCATCATGCCGCTATCCGGCAGTATCGCAACAGGTATCGCGTTCGGATTCATCATCTATCCTATCATGAAGGCTGTACAAAAACAGCGGGTCCACTTCTTGATTTATCTGTTCGCCGTTCTGTTTTTCATTCAATTGTTTTTTCTGCATTAATGAATAAAAAAACGTGTAAAAAAAGTGCTGCTTCCAATTTTTCTTGGAAACAGCACTTTTTTTATTATTTCTTCATTTTTTCCCATGTCTTCGTAAAGTCTTGTAACATCTCTTCCGATGTTTTTTGTTTCCCTACATATGCCTGCATGATGGCACCAAATTCATTGACAGCGCCGTCCGGATATTTAAACCAGTTCCATGAGATGGTTTTATCTTCTTTAGAGTACTTGATGATATCGTCAGCCAGTGGTCCAAGATCGGCTGCTTCGATTGATTTGAAAGCCGGAATGAACTTGAACTTGTTGACCATGTAATCTTTTCCTGTGTCAGATGTCGCCATCCACTCGAGGAACTTTTTACCTTCCTCTTTATTTTTCGAGTTTTTGTTGACGACCCAGTTATTCGGAACGCCGACCGGAAGGCGGTCCATTTTTTCTTTATCATCATTGATCGGCATCGGGATGAAGCCCATCTCGATGTCCGGATTAACATCCGTGATCAATTGTTGCGCCCAGTTTCCTTGTTGGATCATTGCTGTTTTCCCTTCAGCAAACTGAGAAACTTGTGTATTGTAATCCGTCGTCAACGGATTTTTGTTTCCGTATTCGATCGTCAAATCAAACAAGTTCATAAACTCTTTAAATTGTTTATTGTCTTCGAACTTTCCTTTTCCAGAGTTCAAATCGGCAATGAACTGATCCGGATCATCCTGTTGCGCCATCGGGATATTCATTAAGTGGTTTCCAAGAATCCACCATTCGCCGTATCCGATTGAGAATGGCGTAACACCATCCGCTTTCAGTTTCTTAGACGCTTCTGTTAATTCTGTTAAAGTTTTTGGTAACTCTGTAATACCGGCTTTCTTGAAGATTTCTTTATTGTAGATGAAACCATAACCTTCCAGGTTCATCGGCATACCATAAAGTTTCCCGTCAATTGTCATCGGTTCTTTTGAAAGGTCTGTTAAATCACTGACCCATTTTTCATCCGAAAGATCTTCCAATTTGTCTTGCCATGTTTTCGCTTCTGTAAATCCACCGTTATTAAAGACATCCGGTTCATTCCCTGAAGCAAACTGCGATTTCAAGGCTGCGCCGTAATCCGATCCGCCACCAACCGTTTGAACGACGACTTTTACGCCTGTTTCTTTTTCATAGGCTTTTGCCATCTTTTCCATGTCTTTTGCGATTTCAGCTTTAAATTGGAATACGTTGAGGGTCTTCCCGTCCTTAGAAGAGCCACTGTCCTTTGAGTCATCACTATTGAGTGTCCCACCGCCACCACATGCTGCAAGTGCTACGACCATTGCGGTCGTCATAACTGGTAGTGCTGCCCATTTACGTTTACGCATTCGGATACCTCCCTGATTTTCGAGTTGATAATCGTGCTACGCTTTTACAATAAATGAAAACGCTTGCAATAAAAACGGATAATTTTGTCCGGTGCGGTGGAAAATATTGAACAATCGTTATCCGATAAAAAAAGTCGGGATTAGTGTATGATAAAAATAGATACTATTTAACGAAGGAGTTTGATGCAATGTCCCTACAGTTCACGATTTTATTGATTGGTTTATTGTTATTTACCGCAGTCTGGACAACGAAATTATCCAGTCGCTTGAACATTCCCGCTCTCTTGATTTTCATCGCTCTTGGTATGATTGCCGGCAGTGATATTACCGGTTTTATCCGGTTCGATGATGCGGAACTGGCGCAATTGCTCGGTACCGTGGCACTGATTATCATCTTATTTGAGGGAGGTCTTCAAACTGCCTGGAAAGAAGTGAAGACGGAATTGTCACCCTCTCTTTCACTTGCAACGTTTGGTGTCTTCATCGCAACGACGATTGTCGCCGTTGCGTCCCATTATATTCTCGGATTCAGCTGGGCTAACGCCTTTCTCCTCGGTGCCATTGTCGGATCGACGGATGCTGCCGCGATTTTTTCAGTACTCAGCGGACAATCAGTCCGGCGGAAAGTAGGATCGACGCTGGAACTCGAATCCGGTACGAATGATCCGATGGCTGTTTTTCTGACCGTCTTCTTCCTGGAATTCGTGACGAATCCTAAAGAGGCCTCACTTGTTTCCGGCTTAACTTCGCTAGTCTGGGAAATGGTGATCGGTTTACTGCTCGGTCTATTCATCGGCTGGATTGCTTCAACATTACTTAACCGGATTGATCTCAGTTCCTCGAGCTTTTATCCGATTCTGCTAATGTCATTCGCTTTTCTTTCGTTCGGTATTGCGGACACGATTCACGCCAGCGGTTTCCTCGCTGTTTACGTGACAGCGATTTATATTAGCAATCATGAGTTGGTCTACCGGCAGACGCTCGTCCGTTTCACAATGAGCATGGCGCACTTGGCGCAAATCGGAATGTTCATCGTGCTCGGATTACTTGTGTTTCCGAAACAGTTGCTTGATCCACAGGTGATTTTATCATCGATTGCCCTCGCTTTGATTTTAATCTTTATCGCTCGTCCGGTTTCCGTTTGGCTCAGTCTCCTTCCCTTTAACTATTCCTGGCAGGAAAAAGTATTTGTCTCTTTTGCCGGTTTAAAAGGAGCTGTTCCAATCATTCTCGCAACTTATCCGCTTGTTGCCGGAATCGATAATGCCGGCATGATCTTCAACATCGTCTTTTTCACTGTTTTGTTATCGACGTTAATCCAAGGGAGTATGTTGACCTTCTTGGCGGACCGGCTTCATTTAAACGAGACCGGTTCATCCACGATTCAAACGGTCATTGAGTTCATGTCGATCGGTAAACCGAATGCGGAAATCATCGAATTGACGATTCCGAACTCTCATCCGTTTGTCGGGGAAGCCATCTCGGATATTGATCTGCCGCAGGAATTTTTAATTACGGCCATCATCCGTAACGATCAAATCGTGACACCACGCGGCGATACAATTTTTGAAGGACGGGATCAATTACTTCTATTAACACCAAAACATCGGATTAAAACACTCAAACGTTTTTTATTCCCGCAAAAAGAGATGACAAAAAAGAGCTGACGTCGCTGTCAGCTCTTTTTTGTCATTTCTCTTAACGCTTTGATTTAACGCGGCGATACACAATGTATCCGATGATTCCGACGACGATAATACCAAGAATCCACCATAACTCCTGTTCGAGTCCTTTCAACATCGACTCTGCCCGTTCCACCCCAAACCTTTCTCCTAACCACACATAGAAGAACGATACCGGGAACAAGCCAATGCTTGAGGCCAATACATATCGTTTGAAAGACAAATTGAACAAACCACACGGAATGGAAACAACAGAACGAACGACCGGGAAGAAGCGGCCAAACAATGCTGACCAGGAACCGTATTTCGATACGATTCGTTCCCCTTGAACGATTTCCCGTTCCTTAATCATTAGCCATTTTCCGTAACGAACCAAAATTGGACGTCCGGCGTAACGACCGAGAAAATAAAATAATGTCGCCCCCATCAGACTGCCGAGAAAACCGATCAAGACGGCTGCGGTCCAACTAATTGTCCCGTTTGATACATAAAGACCGAGTACCGGCAACCCGACTTCAGCCGGGATTAATTCCGTCCCGAGTCCAAGAATCATAATTCCTAAAAACAGCCAGAGATTCGACTCTCCGGCTGAGAACAACCATTCTAACATCCAACCACTCCTCTAAATCAGCCTCGTGCAGGACGAAGAAGATAATAAATGATGACGACGAGCGTCGTCCAGACTCCTGTAAAGATCCCGATGATTCCGACGATAAAGAAGCCAAGTGCCATCATTGATCCTGTGCGTTTGTAATCACGCCACATCGTCCGTAATCCTTTGATGTTAAACCAAAGAAACACGACGAAAAGTAGGGCAAACACTAATCCTGTAATGAGTATCGCTGACATGTCTTCACCTCTCTCTTATTAGTTCATATGCCCATTATAACGTGTTTTCACACGTCTTTCCTCCGTCTGAGGTCGGATGAACTTATTTTACCCTATAAAAAAATGTCCTTCTGGACATGAAATCATGGCCAGTAGGACATTTTGAATCAGATTTATCAGTACATCACTCGTTCTTACAGCAGGTGCACACCTTGTTCACGGTACGACGCGCGTGTTTCTTCCGACCAGACCGATGCTTGAACTTCACCGATATGACGTTTCTTCAAGAGGAACATCGCCATCCGGGATTGTCCGATTCCTCCACCGATTGTCAGCGGCAGTTTCTCTGCCAATACACCTTGGTGGAACGGGAAATCAAGTTTCGTGTGTTCGCCCGTCGTTTCGATCTGCGCCAGCAATGTTTCGCGGTCGACCCGGATACCCATCGACGACAGTTCAAATGCTCCGATTTCCGGATGGTGAACTAAAATATCACCGTTGAGCGTCCAGTCATCGTAGTCTGCTGCTCGACCGTCATGTTTTTCTCCGGATGCCAATGCACCACCAATCTGCATCAAAAAGACAGCACCATACTCTTTCGTCACTTCGGTCTCGCGCTCTTTTGTCGAAAGTGTCGGGTATGCATCTTCAAGTTCTTGTGTCGTCATGAAATGAATCGTCTCCGGTAAAATCGCTTCAATCGCAAGTTTCTCTTCGACTTCACGTTCCACTTGGCGAATCGACTCGTAAATCGCACGAACCGTCGTTTGCAAGTAGTCAATCGTCCGCTCTTCTTTTGTAATGACACGTTCCCAGTCCCACTGGTCGACGTGAATCGAATGAGTTTCGTCCAGTACTTCATCACGACGGATGGCATGCATCAATGTGTACAAGCCTTCCCCTTTTGAGAATCCGTATGTGTGGAGTGCCTGGCGTTTCCACTTCGCAAGAGATTGAACGATCTCGAGTTCTGCCTGATGGTCAATTGCATCAAAGCGGATGACACGTTCGATTCCGTTCAGATGATCGTTGACTCCAAGTGTGCTTTCGACGAATAACGGCGCTTCGACGCGTGTTAATCCGAGTTGTGCCGAGAACTGCTCCTCAAAGCGTTTTTTTACAAGTGTGATGGCTTCCTGTGTCTGTTTCATAGATACGAGTGTTGTCATGGTATTCTTCCTCCTCAATTGTGTGTTTGAAAAAGAAGCCATAAAAAAGAGCCCTTCTCTCCCAAGAATATGGGACGAAAGACTCGGTTCCGCGGTACCACCCATGTTAACAGCTCAGCTGCTCACTCAAAAGACTGATGATCAATTATCATCTCAATCTTCGGCCATATGATAACGGACAGGCAACTCCGGCTACGCCTACTGACTTCAGTGTTCGGGTAGCGACTCCGGGATGTTCTTCGCAACTTGTTTCCGACTGGGCTCTCACCGCCCCCAGCTCGCTAATCCGGTTTTACAAGATGTTACTCTTCCCTTCAACGTCGTTGTTACAATTGAATTGAGAACATCGTACACCATCCGGCAAGCATTTGAAAAGCCCTTTTTTCAAAAAAAAAATAAAATAATCTGACTAATCAGACTAGATATGTCATATAAAAACGTTCCCGCAGAAGCGAGAACGCGCTTACATCTTTATTTGATTGAACCACTCGTAATCCCTTGAATAATTTGTTTTTGCATCGCAAAGAAGAAGAGTAACAACGGAATAATCCCGAGAATTAATCCGGCTAGCGCCAAGTCCCACTGCTTCGTGTACTGACCGAAGAAATAGAACGTTGCGAGCGGAATCGTCCGCAGTTCGACATCACGCAACATCAGGGACGGCAACAAGAAATCATTCCAAATCCAAAGTGTGTTCAAAATGACAATCGTTACCGTGATCGGTTTAAGCAACGGGAACACAATCCGCCAAAAGACGCCCCACTGCGAGCAACCGTCAATGATGGCTGCTTCTTCAATCTCTTCCGGAATCGATTTCATGAATCCATGATACAAGAAAATCGACAAGCCGGAACCAAAGCCGAGATACATCAAAATCAGACCCCAATAACTGTTTTGCAGACCGAGATCACCCGACAGCTTCGATAACGGAATCATGATCGACTGAAACGGAATGATCATCGCGGCGACAAACAGGAAAAAGATGATGGTCGACAAGCGGGTTTTCGTCCGAACAAGTTTCCAGGCGGCCATCGAACAAAAAATAACAATAACTGCATTTGCACCAACTGTAATGATGACAGAATTCAGAAACACTTTTCCAAAATTCATCGCTGCCCAGGCATCTGTATAGTTTGAGGTGATCCATTCTTTCGGAAGCCCCGATGTATTTGTAAAGATATCTCCTTGCGTTTTAAACGAGTTCGAAATGACATAATAAAACGGAATCATATACAGTAAGCCCATCAACAGTGCGGCAATCTCAACGGTACCGAGACGCACGGAATAACGACCACGCTTTTTCGGTGCCGGTTTCTCCGGCGTCAGTTCCGGTTTCGGCAAAGGTTGTGCAGTACTCATGCTTCCACCTCCCGTTTTTTCGTCAAGTAGACTTGAGTAACGGTAATCGCGGCAACGACAACAAAGAAGATGATCGCTTTGGCAGAACCAAGACCCAGGTTATTGTTTGTAAACGATTCTTTATAGATGTTCAGCGCAAGCATTTCTGTCGATTTGAACGGACCACCATTTGTCAGCGATAAGTTCGTATCAAATAATTTAAAGGACCAAGAAATCGTCAAGAACAGACAAATCGTAACAGACGGCATGATCAGTGGAATCGTAATATTCCGCAACGTGGATAATCGGTTGGCTCCATCGATTTTGGCTGCTTCAATCAGTTCCTGCGGTACATTTTGCAGGGCAGCGATATAGATGACCATGATATATCCCCCACCTTGCCAAATCGAGACGATGACAATGCCCCAGAAACCAGTTCGGGCGTCACCGAGCCATGGAAGTTCGAATAAACTCCAACCTGTCAATTCTCCAATCGACGCAAATCCTTTAACATAAATAAACTGCCAGACGAACCCAAGAATCAATCCACCAATTAAGTTTGGCATGAAGAAAATCGTCCGTAAGAAGTTTCGTGTCCGAATATTTTGCGTGAGTAAAAACGCTAAAATGAATCCGACCAGGTTTGTTAAAATTACGGCAACGACGGTATATTTTGTCGTCAGCCAAAAGGACTGCTGAAACTGTTCGTCCACTGTAAAGAGGCGGACATAGTTATCAAATCCAATCCAATTTAATTCACCCGTAATTCCGTTCCAATCCGTGAATGAATACATGACACCATTAAAAAAAGGTACGAGAACAATCACTGCGAACACTAAAAAGACGGGTCCGACAAACATCCAAAATTCAAGTCCGCGCTTTACTTTTTTCTTATTGCTTACTGCCATTGCTCATCCCTCCTCTATCCCTAGACTACGCAACTTTCCATAAAATGAAAACGCAACCATTTGACAAGTTGGGTGGAATATATTGAACGATTATTTGGCGTGTCAGTTTCAGATACGCTACTATTAAGGAAATATAGAGAAATTCATCTTGAGAGGAAGATTACGCCATGGAAAAAACGATTCGTTCTGATCTAGAAATTGCCCAACAAACCATTCTGCGCCCCATCTCCGAAATTGCTAAACACATTGGATTAACCGATGCGGATTATGATACGTACGGAAAATACAAAGCGAAGTTGACGGACGGATTAGTTAAACGATTGGCGACGAAGACGGATGGAAAACTGATTCTTGTCACGGCGATCAATCCGACGGCTGCCGGCGAAGGAAAATCGACAGTGACGGTCGGACTTGGTCAAGCATTGCATCGCCTCAATCATAAGACGATGATCTGTTTACGCGAACCATCACTTGGACCAACGATGGGGTTGAAAGGCGGAGCGTGCGGTGGCGGTTACAGCCAAGTCTTGCCGATGGAAGAAATTAACCTTCATTTTACAGGCGATATGCATGCCATCACGTCAGCCCACAATACAATCAGTGCCCTGCTCGATAATCATCTTCATCAAGGGAATGACTTAGGAATTGATCCTCGTCGGGTCACTTGGAAACGTGTCCTCGATCTCAATGACCGGGCCTTGCGACAAATCACGATCGGACTGGGTGGACCGGCTCATGGCGTTCCGCGTCAAGATGGGTTTGATATCACGGTCGCTTCGGAAATCATGGCCGTTCTCTGCCTCGCCGATTCCATCACGGATTTAGAAGAACGGATCAGCCGGATTGTCGTCGCCTATTCGTATGATCAACAACCGGTTACAGTTCAGGATATCGAAGCTGCCGGTGCTGCGACGTTACTTTTAAAAGAAGCCTTCCGCCCAAATCTTGTCCAGACGGTCGAAGGCACACCGGCTTTAATCCATGGCGGTCCGTTCGCAAATATTGCCCACGGTTGTAACTCGCTGATTGCGACACGTACTGCCTTGAAGCTGAGTGATTATGTCGTCACGGAAGCCGGATTCGGAGCAGATCTCGGAGCAGAAAAATTCTTTAACATTAAATCCAGAATTGGCAATCTGCATCCGGATGCGGTTGTCGTCGTTGCGACTGTCCGTGCGTTGAAAATGCATGGCGGGGTTGCAAAGGATCAATTGGCGGAAGAAAATTTATCCGCTTTAGTCGAAGGACTGGCTTTACTCGAGAAGCACGTTGAAACAATGGATTTGTTCGGCGTGCCGGCCGTTGTCGCCTTGAATCGTTTCGCAAGCGATACCGATACGGAGCGCGAGACGGTGCTCGAATGGTGCCGTGAACGCAAGATCCGCGTCGCTGAAAGCGAAGTCTTCAGCCAAGGGGGAGCCGGTGGAGAAGCACTGGCGGAGCAGGTCTTTGAGGCTTTGGAGGAAGAGAGTCAGTTTACTCCGCTTTATCCGGCCGAACTGCCGCTGACACAAAAAATCGAACGGATTGCTAAACGAGTATATGGTGCAGCAGATGTGCATTTCGAAGAAAAGGCATTACGTGAGCTTGAGCGTTGCACCGAGCAGGGACTGGGACATCTGCCGATCTGTATGGCAAAAACACCTTTCTCATTGACGGATGATCCAAGCAAGTACGGACGTGTCGAAGGATTTACGATTACTGTCCGCGAAATCAAACCATCCATCGGTGCGGGGTTCATCGTCGCCTTGACCGGGAATGTATTAACCATGCCGGGTTTACCGAAAACACCAGCTGCCAATAAGATGGGAATTTCTGAAGACGGAACAATATACGGACTTTCTTAATCAGGGAAGGATGATAGATGTGACAATCGACCATACACACTGGATTGCATCAGACGGCTACACGACGACGATGCATCTGTTAGAAGCTACCGCTCCGAAAGGGGTCGTCATTGTTTTTCACGGAATGATGGAGCACGGTGCGCGCTACCAAGAGTTTGCAGAGTTCCTCTATGCCCACCACTACCATACGATCATTCCGGATGTGCGTTGTTTTGGCACACGCGCACAACAGCTGGACTCCCTTGGGCATTTGGAGCCAAATCATGGTTTTGCGCAATTGATGCAGGATGCTGAAGAACTGGTTTACGATATCAAAGATCGTTATCCGGATTTACCGATTTTCGTGTTTGGCCACAGTTTTGGTTCACTCATTTCAAGACGCCTTGGCCAAACACTCGGACACGAGTTGGCAGGGGTCATCGCAAGTGGTCCTCCGACAGACAATGGTTTACTCGGCACCGTCAGTCAAAAAATTGTCGGACGACTGATCGAACAAACTTCTTCTCAACATCCGGCAGAAGGACTCAGTAAGCTAATTTTCGGTCGGTATAACTTACGTTTCTTCCCGGCACTCTCTTCGAATGCCTGGTTATCCTCCGATCCTCAATCCGTCGTACGTTACGATGAAGATCCTCTATCGGGGCAAACCGTCACACTCGGCTTTTTTAACGAATTACTGTCGGCGACCAAATCCGTCAACTCACTGGCTTATCTGTATCAACATCCGCGTCATTTACCGTTGCTGCTGATAGCCGGGGAAGATGACCCGGTCGCATTCGACGGCAAAGGAATTCATGCCCTGTTTGATGCCTACAACCGGGTTCGTGTCGAAGGGGTGCAACTCACGGTCTACCGTGGATTGCGGCATGAGTTATTCCACGAGTTTGAGCGGATCCGTGTTTTTGCGGATATCGCAGGTTGGCTGAACAAGCAGATCGGCTCACATCCGCTTTCTTCACTGCGGAAACAAGGACATCCATAATGAACAAAAGCGAGGTGCCCTCAATTGAGGGCACTTCGCTTTTGTATTAGTGAATCCAGTTCAATGATAAGATCATCGCTTCAATTTCTTCCAATTCCAGTGACTCACGATCTGCAGAATACGTTAATAGAACAAGTCGTTCTCCGTCTGAATATGCATAAATCCGGATGAAGACCTCCTCTTCTTTCCCGTCTACAGCAAGAAGTGCTTCTTTGGAAGAATTCCGACGTGCTTCAAGTGGTCCAGTCAGTTCAATACCAAACTCTTCCACCAATAAGTTGATTTCCTGTTCTGCCGCTTCAAAAGGTGTCAGTTCTTCTGCATCCGACTCGTAGATGGATAACTGTAACGTCCCCATCGCATTTTCTTCCGTCGAATAAAAACTAACGAATGTTTCCTCTTCTTGGTATTCAAACGTTTTTGGATATTGCAGTGTAATCCAATTATCGACCGTGTACTGTTTCATATAATTTCCTCCATTCGATTTATCTCGTCAAAATGTATGCCTGTCACGGCTAGTTGCTGGAAACACCGTGCTAGCGTATCCGAGAGGAAAATACGTTCCGTACGTTCATCCCGCAAGATGTGGTGGGGACCAAGCGATGTACTGATGATTCGCTCCGTCATGAAGTAGACTTGTTTTTTCCGAAGAGTGCGGAAAATTTCCGTCTTATGTAGATGTTCCACCCGTCTTACCGCTAGAATATTGATGAGATAGTAATTGATGAGTCCCGTTCGTGTCTTCAGCTGGACACGAAGACATTGGACGGAAAACGGTGTCAGCCGCTCCAATATCTGTTTCATCCGTTCAGATACTAAGGGGATCCTCAATTCGTTCGGAAGCACGTCCGGTAGCATATCTGCATCCTGTTCGATTGAAAAGGCAAGTAAGCTTGCGTTAAGAAACCACTCTCCTGTCGTGAAGCGATAACGATCGATTTGATGGTGACATGTCGCCATCCATCCTTTTCCCATCAGCTGTTCGCTCCAAACTCGAACTTTGTTCACCAGTCATTCGCTCCTCTTTCCATCCTCAGCCACTCACTCTCGTTACAGGAAGCTCATGTAAACGATTTAGCTCTTATTATTGTACACATAAAATCGAAAGAATTACCTTTTTTCATAAAAGTTATGGAAATAAACGCTTTGCTATGCTACTATATTTCATGTAGTAACTTTTGCGGGTGTAGTTTAGTGGTAAAACCTCAGCCTTCCAAGCTGATGATGAGAGTTCGATTCTCTTCACCCGCTCCAATTTATGACATAACATAGGTCAACGACACATAGGTCAACGACTTTTATGCCCTCGAGGGCGGACGGCTTGCAATTTGCAAGCCGTCTTTTTGTTGTCTCCAGGATACATTCCGTCTGCTTTCGGGTATAGTTCGGTATAAAACGTTACTACAAGAAAAGAGGAGGACTGTCATGATTCAAATGAAAATGCCCGGTGTCACGGTCTACCAAAGTACATTAATGAAAACGACCTCGACCTTGATTGAGACACCCGACTGTCTGATCGTCGTTGATCCGGGCTGGTTACCGGATGAAATCGCAACAATCCGCCGCGATGTGGAAATCATCCGACACGACCGTCCTCTTTATATTGTGTATACACATGCCCATTTCGATCATATATTAGGTGCCTATGCTTTCAAAGATGCGATCGCGATCGCGTCTCGCCGCTTTGTGGATGTGAACCGGACGGCAGCACTGGAAGAAGTCCAAAATTTTAATGACGAATACTATATCGAGTCCCCTGTCCTTTTTCCGAATATTACACACGTCATCGAGGAGTCCGAAACGACGTTGACGATCGGTAAAACCAAACTGCTGTTTTTCCTGACTCCCGGTCATGAATCTACTCACTTATCGTTCGTGGTGATGCCGCTCCATATCCTCGTCTGTGGTGACTATGCATCCGACGTCGAAATTCCTTTGATTGAACACGATTCGGGTGAATATTTAACAACGCTTGAATTGCTTGAATCGTTCATTTATGAGTATGAGGTAAAGCTACTTATTCCAGGACACGGTCATATTTGTGACGTTCGCACGGAAATGATCGAACGCCTTCATTTGAGTTACGACTACATCTTAGCCTTACGTGCACATAAGGAGTCGGACTGGTCGCCCTCATGGCAGCGAACGTCCTTCATGGGGCGATTGCACGAAAAAAATAAACGGCAGATTACAAAAGAACAGACTGAGCAGCTCGCCCGGCGTCAATACGATTAAAACAAAAGACAGACTGTGTTCCTTATCGGAACCAACAGTCTGTCTTTTCGCTTAGTCCATTACTCCAATCAATTCGATCATTAATGCTTTTTGAGCATGGAGCCGGTTTTCCGCCTGGTCAAATACAAGTGAGTGACTGCCGTCAATGACTTCTGCCGTCACTTCTTCCCCGCGATGTGCCGGAAGACAGTGCAGGAAAATCACATCGTCAGCAGCTGTCATCAACAACGCTTGATTGACTTGATATCCTTGGAATGCTTTCAGACGATCTGCCGACTCTCCTTCTTGTCCCATGCTGGCAAATACATCACTGTAGATGACATCTGCACCCGCAACCGCTTGAACAGGATCCGTATATTGTTCGATTCGGCCGCCTGACTTTTGTGCCAGTACTTTTGCTTGATCGATAATCGTTTGATCCGGTGCATAGGCGGCCGGACTGCAAATTCGAACTGTCATTCCACTTAACGCTCCTCCTAAAAGCAGCGAATGTGCCATGTTGTTTCCATCTCCAACATAAGCGAGTATCTTGCCTTGACGTTGACCAAAATGTTCTTCGATCGTCAGTAAATCAGCTAACACCTGACACGGATGATGAAGGTCAGTCAATCCGTTGATAATTGGAATTGTCCCGTGTGCCGCTAACGTCTCGACCGTTTCATGGGCAAAGGTCCGAATCATCAAGGAGTCAACATAACGGCTCATGACTTGAATCGTATCGCTGAGAGATTCTCCGCGACCGATTTGCATATCCGATCCGTTTAAGACGACCGGATATCCCCCTAATTCGACGACACCGACTTCAAAAGAAATCCGTGTGCGCGTCGATGCTTTTTCAAACAGCAAAGCAACTTTTTTTCCTGCAAGTGTTTGAGCATAAGTCGCAGGAGAGGCTTTGACGGCCTTCGCCAGTTCCAGCAACTCAGTCAGTCCTTCTGCGGTCAACTCTTCCAGTGTCAGCAAATGTTTTAATCGTTGTGTTGTCGTCATTGGATCGGCTCCTTTTGTTTCGTCCATTCGGCTAACCGTTTCACGGTACACATCGCTATAGCTTGGACGGATTCAAAATAGTGGGCAAGATGTTCTTCAGTAATGACAATCGCTCCCTGAGCAAGTGCTTTTTCCCGTTGTATCCGTTCCTCTTCCGCCTTTGAGAAGAACACGAGACACGTATCAAACTCGGTATCCTGCTCTAGTTCCTCTCCGTCCGACCATGTGTGGGTTCCCGCTCCACAGATACGACGTGTGCGTTTCGACATCGCGGCTTTCGTCGTCTGATCGAAGACGAACCGTTCTTTGGCAAATCCCGCTTCCGTCCACTGTAACGTTTCTCCGGTTGAACGCATGACAGGACCTGTCATCGGATCAACCCCACGTAACTTCAATGTTGAAAAAACCGGCGTCTTGACGGCATGAAACGGCAATGTCAATCGAGCAGTCGGCAAGGCATCGACCTGCATCCCGATGGCTGCTTGAACAGCCCATTCAAGCAACGGTTGTCCCGTCACCTTCGAGACGATCGGTAACGTCCTTGATGCGCGGGGATTAATCTCGAGCACATAGATCGTTTGATCTTTGACGACAAACTGAATATTGAAGGCCCCTTGGTAATCCAAGTGTTGACCGATTGTTTGCGCAATCCGTTCAATCTCGTCCTGTAAGTCTGCCGAAGCTGAAACCGGGGGTAAAATCATCGTTGAATCACCCGAATGAACACCGGCGGCTTCAATTTGTTCCATGATGACCGGTACGTACGTCGTTGTCTTGTCTGAAATGCAGTCGACTTCGAACTCTTGTCCTTCGATGTACGCATCCACCAGGATCGGAAATGCGATTTCCGGCAATAATTTCTCTAAATCGCTTGCTGTCGTTAAACGATGCATTCCTTTTCCGCCAATGACGTACGATGGACGAATCATCAACGGATAACCAAGTTTTTGTACGACTGCTGTCAGCTCTTCAGGGTTTGAAACTTCTTGACCCGGTATGCGGTCAATCTGTAACCGGTCCAAAAACTGATAAAAACGATCACGGTCTTCCATCTCGTCAATTGTGTCTGCCGTCGTCCCTAACAGCTGGTAACCCAGCTGTTCGAGCCCGGCTGCCAGTGTGATGGCGGTCTGTCCGCCGAACTGGACAAGCACCTGCTGACATTGCTCTGCTTCCAGGACATGCACAACATCTTCAATCGTCAACGGTTCGACGTAAAGACGATCCGCGACCTCAAAGTCGGTCGAAACGGTTTCCGGATTATTGTTGATCATAATCGTTTCATAACCGGCTTGCTGCAAGGCACGGACAGCATGGACCGAGCAGTAGTCAAACTCGATTCCCTGTCCGATCCGGATCGGTCCGGCCCCGAGGACAGCCACTTTCTTCCGGCTGGATGGCGTGACTTCCGTCCGACCTGACCAACTGCCGTAAAAGTACGGCGTCAGACTTGAAAATTCTGCTCCACAGGTATCAATCATTTGAAAACTCGGCTGAATTAAAAAGGAACGGCGTTGTTGCTGGACGACTTCCACCGGTACATCGGCAATCTGCGCAATCTGCCGGTCGGTAAATCCGAAGCGTTTTGCTTGTTGCAGCGATTCTTTTAAATTCAGATCCAACGTTTCCTGCATCAGGATCAAAGTCTCGAGCGTTGTAATGAATAATGACTGAATTTGTGTTTTTTCAGCTAACTCGTTGTGTGTCGTCGCCTGCCGGTCCAGCAATGCCAACATCGCTAACAATCGGCGGTCCGTGATTTGGCTGACTTCCTGCCATAGTACATCCGTCTCAGCCTCTTTCATCCAGCCCGGATACAACGGGGCTTGTTCGATTCCGGCACCGCGCCATGCTTTTTGTAAGGCTTCCTCGAGTGTCTTTCCCATCGCCATGCTCTCTCCGGTCGCCTTCATCTGCGTACCGAGTGTGCGGTCACTTGCAGGGAAAAGATCAAATGGGAAACAGGGTACTTTAGCTGTGACATAATCCAGGACTGGTTCGAAACTGGCCATCGTTTCTTTTGTCACCGGGTTGATGCAATCATCGAGACGCTCACCGAGTGCAAGACGGGTCGCTAATTTCGCAATCGGATAACCCGTTGCTTTTGAAGCTAAAGCCGAAGAACGGCTGACCCGGGGGTTGACTTCAATGACATAGTACGTCTGTTCTGTCGGATGGACTGCAAACTGAATATTACAGCCCCCAACGACACCGAGCGCTGACACGATTTCCCGTGATGCCGTCCGTAAGGTTTGATTCATTTGATCGGATATCGATTGAATGGGTGCGAAGACGACAGAATCTCCCGTGTGTACACCGACCGGATCGATATTCTCCATGTTGCAGACAATGATCGTCGTATCAAAAGCATCCCGCATCACCTCGTACTCGACTTCTTTATAACCGGCAATGCTGGCTTCGACGAGACATTGTGAAATCGGGCTGGCCTGAAGTCCATTCGCTGCAAGTTTGCGGGCATCTGCTTTCGTTTGAGCAATACCGCCCCCGGTCCCCCCTAGCGTAAATGCAGGACGGACAACAAGCGGGACGCCTGCCTTGTCCATGAATCCTTCCAGCTCTTCCAGTGTCTCAATCGTTTGACTGATCGGGAGCGGTTGATTCAGTTCCAGCATCCGTTGTTTAAACCGTTCGCGGTCTTCGCCGTCCCGGATCGTTTCAAGGGAGGTGCCCAGCAGTTCGACTTGATACTGTTCAAGAACTCCCGCCTCTTCGAGTGATAAAGCAAGATTTAAAGCGGTTTGTCCGCCAACTGTCGCTAATAAATGGGTCGGTCGCTCACGTTTGATAATGGCAGTCGCTTTTTCAAGCGTCATTGCTTCGATATAGATATGATCCGCTGTTGATGGATCCGTCATGATCGTAGCCGGATTCGAATTCATCAACATGACCTCGCATCCCGCTTCCCGAAGTGTTTGACATGCCTGTGTACCCGAGTAATCAAATTCTGCTGCTTGACCAATCACGATCGGGCCTGATCCGATGACCAGGACTTTTTTATGTTCCTGCATATGCTACCTCCTGCTTTAAGATGCTCGTCACGAATTGATCAAATATCACCATCGCCTCCAGTGGACCGGGATGGGCTTCCGGGTGAAACTGAACGGTCAAGATAGGATGTGTCGGATGAAACAATCCTTCGATTGAACCATCGTTGATATGCTCATACGCGACATCCAATTCAGATTTTTGGACACTGTCCGCCTGGACAACATATCCGTGATTCTGTGATGTCATGAAGACACGTCCGGTCTTCACCTGACGGACAGGATGATTGGCTCCACGATGACCGTGATGCTGTTTTTCGATTTGACAACCAAAAGATTTCGCAATCAGTTGATGCCCCATACAGATGCCGAGCGTCGGATAGGCAAGCGCCAGTTTCTTGATTTCAGGAATCAAATAATCGAGCTGACTCGGATTTCCCGGTCCATTTGAGAAAAGCAGACCATCGGGCTTCAATGCGTCGATGACTGACTTCGGTGTATCAAAAGGAACGACCGTCACTTTCATCCGACGTACCTGTAACGCTTCAATCATCGATTTTTTAACCCCGTAGTCGAGACAGACGATATGTCCGGCTTCCTGACTGGTTTGGTAAGTTTCCGGCTGTTTCGTCGAGACGACCGCAATCAAGTTCGATTGTTTTTGAACAAGTGAGACGTCGTTTGTGATCGTACCGATTTGATCACCATGATTGCGCAAATGATGGACCAGTGCCCGCGTATCGACTTGAGTCAAAACCGGTACATCCGATGCTGCCAACCAATCAGCCAGGTCCGACCGTAATCCGTTGTTCGCCAATGTCTGAACAATTACGCCCGATACTTGAATCTGGCAACTTTCTGAATCCTGCTCTGAAATGCCATATTGTCCGATGAGGGGATACGTAAAAACAATGATTTGTCCCCGGTAGGAAGGATCGGTTAACACTTCTTGATAACCGGTCATTCCCGTGAAAAATACGACCTCTCCTTGAACGGACGAAGTGCCCATGAACTCACCGGGATATACTTGCCCATCCGCTAATTTTAATGCCCCTAACGCTTTCACATCATGACCTCCTGTTGACATACTGACTTGATCTTTTCGACAGCCGTATCGAGTTCCTGTTCCGTAACGAACAAAGATGGTAACAATCGAATGACATTTGATCCCGCACTGACGACGAGCATTCCGGATTGTTGCAACGCCGAGATCAGCGGTGAGACCGGTTCATGAAATTCAACCCCAATCATCAATCCACGTCCGCGGATGTCCCGAACCATCGTTTTCGGCAATTGAGCGAGTTGTTGCATCAAATAAAGTCCTTTTAGTTGAACTTGTTTCATTTGCTGATCGTTTAACAATAAATCCAGTGTCGCTTCTGCCGCCGCCATCGCCAATGGATTCCCTCCGAATGTCGACCCGTGGGTACCCGGTGTGAAAATGGCCGTCGCTTCCGGTGTCGTGATGATTGCTCCGACCGGGAATCCACTTCCGAGACCTTTTGCCACGGTAATGATATCCGGCTTTAACGGCGTCTGCTCAAAGGCGAAACGCGATCCGGTGCGTCCGATACCTGTCTGTACTTCATCGATGACTACTTTCACATCAAACTTCCGAACTTTCTCCATCAACGCTTCTAACCAGGCATTTCCCGCTACGATTACCCCGCCTTCTCCTTGAATCACTTCAAGCCAGACGGCAGCAGTTTGGTCCGTGATCATTTCAAGACTGTCGAAATCGTTAAAAGTCAGATGCTTAAAATCCGGAACCATCTCTCCGAACCCGGCTTTAATTTTGTCTTGACCCGTCGCTCCCATCATGGCGAAGGTTCTTCCGTGGAAGGACTGACTAAACGTCAGGATTTCTTTTTTCTGCGTCCATTTTCGAATCAGCTTAAATGCCCCTTCATTCGCTTCTGTCCCACTGTTGCAAAAGAAGACATGGCTCAAATGACTGTTTTCGGTCAACATCGCTGCGACTCGTTCCTGTTTACTGCTGACGAATAAATTAGACGTATGCCATAATTTTTGCAGTTGTTCCTGTAATGCCTGTTCCACATGAGGATGACGATGACCGGTGTTACAGACGGCAATTCCCATCATGAAATCCAGGTAGGTTTTCCCTGTCGTATCCTTGACGAACGATCCCTTCCCTTCGACTAATTCAATATCATGACGTAAATACGTCGGTAGTAAAGCGCTCATTGGTTTCCTCCTTAATCCGTGTCCCTCGGCTCGTCACGTCGTGTCCAGAACGAATCTTGACCTGATGTATCCCTTGTCGGACCGCTTCGATGACGGCTTCGACTTTCGGAATCATTCCACCATCGATTTCCGCCGATCCGATGCCCGCCTCCAGTTCTGAAACTGTCACCTCTGTCTGAAACGTTCCATTCAGCCTGACACCGGATACATCTGTCAGTAATTCGAATTCATCGACAGCCAGCCCTGCCGCTAAAGCAACCGCACACGTGTCTCCATTACAATTCAACGTTCCTTCCATCCCTGTAATCAAAGAGGTGACGACAGGGATGAATCCCGATTCCATCAGTGTCATAAACAACTTCGGATCAATCTGCGTCACTTCTCCGACTGCTCCGAACGCCGGTTGCTGTTTTCCGCGAATACTGGCTCCGTCAATTCCCGTCAAACCGATTGCCGGCAGTCCATTTTCATTCAAGGTGTAGACGATTTTGGATTGCACTTCTCCTCCGAGCACCCGTTCCGCTCCCAGAAGAACTGCTTCTGTCGTCATCCGAATACCATTTTTGAATTCGGCTTTGATATTCATGTCCTGACAATAGGCCGATAAAGCCGGACCACCGCCATGGAGGATAATCAATTCATTTTTCTTAGCAAGCCACTGATTCCATTCTTCGTAATAACGCGGATCCAATTGTTCAAAGATACTTCCACCCAGTTTGATTAATTTACGTTTCGTCATGTCCGGTAGCTCGCATTGATTTTGATGTAGTCATACGTCAAATCACAACCAAATGCATAGCCACTGGCAGGTCCTTGATTTAAATGTACTTCGATTTCAACAACCTCTTGTGCGAGTTCTCGCGACGCTAACGATTCATCAAATAAAATCGGCATACTGTGACGCAGGACCCACTGAGAACCGATTCGGATATCAATTTGTCCGACATCAATCGGTTCATCAATGCTGCCGACAGCTGCAATGATACGTCCCCAGTTCGCATCTTCACCAAAAATCGCTGTTTTCACGAGTGAAGATCCTACAATCTGTTTGGCAATTTTCCGGGCAGTCCATTCATTCGCCGTACCATGGACGTTGACTTCAATCAGCTTCGTCGCACCTTCACCATCACGTGCAATTTGTTTCGCTAAGTCCTGGCATACTTCCTCAACTGCTTGTTGGAATTGTGCCAGTTCGTCTGTTCCCGGTTGGAGTGACTGTGATTGTGCGGCCCCGCTCGCAAGAATCATCACCATGTCATTCGTCGAGCTGTCACCATCGACGGTGATACAGTTAAACGTCCGGTTGACTGCAGATTTCAAGGTATCCTGTAATAACGGAGAAGGAATTGAGGCATCGGTCGTTAAAAATCCAAGCATCGTTGCCATATTCGGATGAATCATCCCCGAACCCTTCGCAACCCCGCAGACCGAAACCAGTTCTCCATTTAACCAGACTTGGCGCCCGGCTGTTTTCGTACCTGTATCGGTCGTCAAAATAGCCAGTGCAAAATCATCGGCTTTCTCTTCGCCTTTCTCCGGCTGCAACTGTTCGATTCCTTGAAGTAACGTATCGATGGCGAGCGGTTGTCCGATGATACCGGTCGAAGCGATGACAACGTGTTCCTGAGCCAATTGAAACTGCTCGGCAACAGCTTGTTGCGAAGCATATGCATGTTCGAGTCCGAGTTGACCTGTACAGGCATTGGCATTCCCGCTGTTGACTAAAACGGCATGTACCTTTCCGCCTGATGTTGCCATCGCCTGTTTCGTCACCGTAATCGGTGCTGCCTGGACCTGATTGGTCGTGTAGACCGCTGCAGCATCGGCACCCGCTTCACATATTAAAAGTGCTAAATCTTTCCGTTTACGTCTAAGTCCGACATGGATTCCTGTCGCTTTAAATCCTTTTGGTGTCGTCACGGTTAATGGTGATGTCAGTTGTATATTCAACATAGTCATGGTCCCCTCTATATAAAGAATGGCTGTTGTGTCAGACCGAGCGTTTCTGGATATCCACTAATCAAGTTCGCATTTTGGATTGCTTGTCCGGCTGCGCCTTTTTGCATGTTATCCAGGACGGATACGACCGTCAGTCTTCCTGTACGCGTATCCAGGTAAACCGAAAGATCACAGTAGTTGCTTCCGGCTGCCGATTTGATTTCCGGATCGGCTTGTCCGACGCGGATAAATGGTTCTTCTTTATATTTTTCACTGAACCATGTTCGCCACTGCGCTTCCGTTTTTTCGACAAGAGGCTGTAACGTCATCGTCGCCATGATCCCGCGATTGAGCGGTACTAGATAAGTCGCGAGAGACACAGTGATTTTGTGTCCGGTAATCTCTTCAGCAATGGATTCAATTTCCGGAATGTGTTGATGATGATTCATTTTGTACAATCTGACATTTTCACTCGACCGGACATGGTGTGTTTGTTCCGTCAACGTTTTTCCTGCACCTGATAATCCAGAGCTTGCATGAATGATGATTTGCGACGGATCAATTACGTGTTCTTCTAATAATGGGAGTAATCCAAGTAAGATGGCCGTTGCATAACAACCGGGATTGGCAATCAAACGACTGTCCTTAATCTGATCCCGCTTCCATTCCGTCAGTCCGTAGGTTGCTTTTTTTTGAAGGTCCGAATCGACTCCTTCATGGGGATACCATTCTTCATACAATGCTTTTTCAAGACGTAAGTCTCCACTCAAGTCGATGACTGTTCCTTTCCAGTCATGTAACTGTTTTAGATATTTAGTAGAAATTCCACTTGGCGTTGCTAAAAATAAAAGATCGGTTTCAACTGCTTCAATCTGTTCCAATGAGAAAGCTGTCAGTACCGGAAACTGTTTTTTATTCATAAAACTGTATAACTGATTCATTTCCTGATCGGTCTGCGAATCGCTGATCAAGGAGACGATTTCTAAATGAGGATGTAATTCAATCAGTCGTATCAGCTCAATCGCAGCATATCCGGTCGCACCTACAATCGTACATTTCATGATGGAAACTCCTTTGCCGTTAAATGATAACTCGATTTAAACATATGTATATTTATGCTGTCAAATGTATTTTTATTTATTTTGAACATAAAAAAAGGCTTTGATCAATGACATCGTGGTAGATGTGACTGATCAAAGCCTTTTTTATCTAAAAATCAAATTATCTTTTTTCTGCTTTCTGAGCGACCATGTGATCAATTCCATAAACACTGGCTCCCATTATTGCAATGACTACGAAAAAAATTGCAGTAAACATATGTATTCCCTCCTGTTCACAAAATCGACATCTCTTATTTCCTATTGTGCAAGATTTTCAGTGAAAAAGAAAGCGTTTACGACAAAAAATCGTCACATTTTCGTATATTCCGATGATTTTTAGTTATATCGAGTGAAATTCAGATAGTTGACGAATGAATTCATATCCTTTAACATAACAACTGTTCTTTACTTTCGTACGTAAAAGCAAACAAGCATAAACGCAACATAGAATTAAGGAGGTGGAAGCATGCGTATATCCTTTCGTGAATCCGCAGCTGTCCTAGGAGTTAGTATCATTATATTATTATCTGTCATATTCGGTGCCAAAGCCGAACCGCACCTCGCCATATTATCCAGTCTGATTTTTGTCGTAGCTTATGCCGCTTTTCGTGGCTTTAAATACGAACAGCTGGAACAACATATGATCAATGGTATTCGTGAAGCAATCAAACCGATCTTGATCATGTTACTTGTCGGTATGACGATTGCTGTCTGGATGATGAGCGGAGCTGTTCCGACACTCCTCCACTACGGACTTGAAACACTTTCTGCAACATGGTTTGCACCAAGTGCTTTAATCATTACGATGATTGTTTCCACGTTTACCGGTAGCTCCTTTACAACAATCGGAACGGTCGGTGTTGCTTTGATGGGAATCGCAGTAGCACTTGGTGTCGATCCTGCCCTTGCCGCCGGTGCCATCATCAGCGGTGCCTGTTTCGGAGATAAGATGTCTCCATTATCAGATACAACGAATTTTGCACCCGGAATCGTTAATGTCTCTGTCTTTGACCACATTCGTTTTATGATGGGAACGACAGTGCCCGCCATTACAATCACTTTCATCCTCTTCTTCATCTTCGGACAGGGAAATGGCGCAATTGATTCGCAAACCATCGGGTCTACGCAACAAGAGTTGGCGCTTCTGTTCAATCTTTCACCTTGGACACTACTGTCCCCTTTACTCGTGATGATTCTTGCATTACGAAAAACTCCTGTCGTTCCGACTTTGATCGCCGGCGTCCTAAGCGGTCTGCTATTGACGGGATTGACACAAGGCAACTGGAATGTCGGACAATGGATGAGCGTCATTCAAAATGGATTAAAGATCGAAACAGACAACAACACTGTCGCGAGTATCGTCAGTAAAGGTGGTCTCCAGTCGATGATGTGGTCCGTCTCGCTTGTCATGCTCGCTCTGGCTTTTGGTGGCGTTCTTCGCGGGATTGGCGTCATTGATGTCATCATCGAAAAAACGGTTTCAAAACTAAAACGGGATGGCAGTATTATCTCATCGGCTGCTCTTGCTTCAATCGGGGTCAATTTTATGGCCGGTGAGCAATACCTGTCGATTTTGTTACCCGGTCAAGCATTTAAAAAGATTTTTAAAGATCGTTCGATTGATCCGCGCTTCCTCTCACGCGCTCTCGAAGACGGGGGAACTCTCGTGAATCCGTTGATTCCTTGGGGCGTATCCGGTGCCTTCTTCGCATCCACACTCGGTGTTCCCGTTACCGCGTACGTACCATTTGCCTTTTTCTTATTGCTTTCCCCGTTCTTCACATTTGTGTTTGCCTTTACTCGTCCAACTAAAAAGGTTGCCGAAAACTTGGTGGCTTAAACAATATCTTTCACCGAATAGTATTGAGAGTAGAACTGATTTTTCAGTTCTGCTTTTTTCTTGGAAAATTATTTAAAAATATATTCATTTTCATTTTGTTTGACAAATATTGTACAGAATTCAGCAATTGCAAATAAACATGTGTAAATTCAAAAGGAAATGGGAATATACCAAATATAAGATTAAAAAATTACAGCGAATTATAAAAAGAGAAACTTGCACCTGACCCTGAGGATGCGTTCGATGTAATTTTGTAGGAGGAGTTCGATTATGATCAAACGTGGCACACTGGAACGGCTTGATGGCAAATATGCTGTTCTTCTCTGGGAGAACGGTTCAAGTTTCATCCCCCGTCGCTATTTGCCTACTGAAGCAAGGCTTGGTGACACAATATTATTCGACGGATCAAATTACTCAATTGACGCAACCAGTTCTACTCAGTCTTCCTTTCAAACGTTTTCGTTTCGGCAAATGGGTTGACATTTAAAAAGCCATCTGACCGCTTAAAATGACTAGCAGACACATTGTCTCGAATAGTCGTTTCTTGCGACAGATGGCTTTTGTACGTTTAACGGATATGGAGTGTCTGTTGTTCACAGTTGGGACAGGACGTTTGTGTGATTTCATCCAAAGAAAGTCGAACCAACACCGATTTATCTTGTTCACACCGATGGATCGGTTCAATGATTGACGACCTCAAAAACAAGGCACACCAAAATCGTGTTGAGATTTGTTGACATGTCGGACACTGAAATACATCATATTGATGCGGTACCCACCCGTCCTCAATTTCATCGATGTGGGCGTGGTACGTTCGAATCAAATCTGCCCGAATCCGGTCATCAATTTTTTGACGACTGACTAACGGCTCTTGATACGGCGGAACGAATAAAAAAGGTAATGCTGATGCGTAATTATCCATACCATAAGTCAACACGGACGGAAATCCTTTCCACTCTTCTTGCTGACCGACTTCAATGACTTGACGATACGTACACACCGTACAATATAATTCCATCCGGTTATCCTCCGATCTTCCGCACCATTTCTTTCAACATTTCTTCCGTGACCGGTCCTACATGTTTCCCGACAATTGCCCCTTTTTCGTCAATAATATAAGTAGCTGGCATCGCCACTAGTTGATACGTTTTCTCTGATTGTCCTTTTGTATCGTAAAGTACCGAGTACGTAATAGGATTTTTTTTCAAAAACTGCTCCACGTCGCTCAATCGTCTTTCTGCGGTCGTCACATTGATCCCATACACCGGAATCGATGTTGACTTGGCGAAAGCATTTAACTCTGGTATTTCCTGCTGACATGGAGGACACCAGGTCGCCCAAAAATTGATGACGATGAGTTGATTCGTCAAATCAGACAATTGAATCGGTTGACCGTCTTGTTCTATTTCGAGGTCAGGCGCTTTCATTCCTGTTTCGAGTCCACCTTCTGCTTGTTGTTTCGCCTGGATTTGTTGTTGGTTTTGTTTGGTCTGGTACGCGCTATAACTCGTATAGGCAATCCCTGAAATGATTACTGCTGCCATCAGGTACATTACATATTTTTTCACTGATTTCGTCACTCCTCTATGTGTTCAGTGTAGCAGAATCGTCCACTTATTTTGTGACAAAAAAGGTAGACTGTGTGGGCTCACCTTTTTTGTCCGTCTTGTATGAAATTTGTTTTGCGTACAAAAAAACAGGAGCTGGATATTCTCCAACTCCTGTTTCCTGATTCAGACCGACTTTTCTTTCGACCTTTATACGTTCAGCGATTTTTACATCATTTCGTTAATTATAACGTGGTAATTGCTTTTTCACTTGGCGGTTGTCTTTAACGCTTCCAACTGCTTCATCTCCACCAAGCGCTTCGTTTAATGCCGTTTTACCTTCTTTAACTTCCAGGCGGCGATTAAAGACCGCTCGGTTGTCGACAGCAGCGACCAGGATTGAAGCAACATCCGTTTCCGAAATTGTAGCTTCCTTAACATCCTTCAAGTCTTCATCAGCCTCAATTAATCCGCGTCCTTCTCCGTCAACGATGTCAACCGGACAAATGATGGTGTAAGTGAGTCCGCTATGTTCAATCTGTTCTTCCGCTGCGTTTTTTGCAGCGTAAAACGGATACATTTCTTTTTTAAACTGATTGGGACGATCAGCACCATAGGCACTGAGGAGGACGAAATGACGAACACGCGCCTTTTTCGCAGCATCAATCGTTTTTAAAGCAACCGTCCGGTCGAGTAACTCGATTTCCGTAGGTTCCCCGTCAACACCGGCTGTCGCTGCACAGATGACAGCATCCTGACCGGAAACACCCTGTTCGATGACTTTTTCGAGTTCTGTTTCGATATCGACATAGTGCGCCTTGACACCAAGTTTTTCAAATCGTTCCACCAGGTGTTGATGGCGGACGATGACCGTAACTTGATGACCTTTTGCGAGCGACTTGACGACACGAGCTCCGATTGTACCTGATGCACCTACAACTAATACTTTCATATGATAGGTCCCTCCTCGATAGATTAGTCACCTTTAGTAATTTCCACTGTTCGAGAAAGAACAAACCCGTTTTGAAAAATTAATCATTTTTTAGTATCCCATAAAATGTCGTATCGAGCTTCGCACGTAATTCCTTCAGCTCTTTTTCTTTCGGGAAATCATAGAAAATACCATTCATCCGCTCACTGACACCTTCAACTTCAAAGTGTTCCCGTTCTGAGAACAAAGCGAGTGATAAACCGGCTGACATCATCTGACGGAAGCTGACATCTAAATTCATTTCTTCCTTCATATAGCGGTTCGCTCCGGGAATACTGGACCAGCCCGTCGGTTTCATCAAATGCGTCGCCACTGCTTGAATGACTTCCGATTGACGATTCGCCCGTGCGACGTCTGTATCCGTTTTACGGTGACGGGAATACGCTAACGCCATCGCTCCGTCCATATGATATTCTTTCCCTTTTTGGAAGGAATACTGATTGGCTTTTCCGCTCGCATCTTGTTCCGAGAAGGTTCCTGTCGAGACTAAATCAACCCCTCCGATTTCATCAATTAATCCGATGAAGCTGTCAAATGAAATGACAATCTTACTGTCGATCTCTTGATCCAGAAGTCCACTGACTGCACTGGTCGTACAGTCTTCGCCACCGTAAGCGAACGCATGGGTGATCTTATCTTTTTTCCCGTTTTCACAGTCAATCGGCGTATACGTATCCCGCGGAATCGACGTCAATTGAATTGTCCGCGAGAGCGGTACGAATTGCATGACGGACAGTGAGTCTGATCTCGAACCGCGCAGCGACTCTCCCGGTCGCGCGTCACTTCCGATTAGAAGAAACGTAAACGGTTGTGATCCAAAGATAATGGCCGCAATCACGACAAGTAATAAGAAACCAATCAGCTTTGATTTGAATCGGCGTTTCTTTTTTGGGACCGGCTGTTTTTTCAATCGTTGCTCAGAACCTGCTTCACGTACTGGTTCTTTCGTTCTGCCGCTTCTTGATGCACGGCGTTGGCTAAAACGATTCAGCGCTAAACTAATTAATCGGGTTCCTGAACGTACGATGGTTACGGCACCCGATTGCAGACGTTTTGCATTAGATGCCTTTTCAGGAGCAGCCTCATGCGCGCGCGATCGTCTTGACGGCTCGTCTAAATAACGTTGACTGGCAGATCGTCCGCTCTCACGAGGTGCATCCGCGAATTCCCGCGATGCCTTTTCCTGCTCCATTTTTTCTGATTCACGCAACTCTTCCTGACGTTTACGTTCTAGACGAGAACGTCCTGAATGAAATTCTTCCATAGGTTACCTCCGTATCAATCTCGGGCTAAATGTTTTTCCTGTAAAAAGTCACGCATATACGTCCGTTTCGGATCCTTCATCGAAGCAGCCATCTGATAGACCCAGCCTTCTGTCCGGCGTCCATCCGTCCGTTCGCCGTAGTATGCAGACGTTTCATTTTCATACTGTGACAACAATCGGCGCATCGTGTCGTCATTAGTATACGTATTCCGGTGGAAGACCGCATCCATCGGAAGGCGGGGTTTTTTCCCTGGCTGTTGATCAGGAATCCCTACCGCGACTCCGAATAATGGAACGACATGGCTCGGCAACGCCAACAGTTCACTCACTTTGGCAGCATCATTGCGTAGCGAACCGATATAGACTGTCCCGTATCCTAATGATTCCGCTGCAATGACTAAGTTTTGGGCGGCTAAGCCGGCATCGACCGCACCGACAATCAGCGCTTCCGTCGTTTCGACCGTCCGATCGACGGAACCTGATGCGATTTCTGCTGCTAAGATATGCTTATGATAATCGATACAAAAAACGAAAAAGTAACTGTTTTCCGCGACATAGGATTGACCGCTCGCCACACCTACCAACTGTTGTTTAAGTCCTTCGTCCTCGATGCCGATGATGGCATAGGCCTGCTGATAAGAAGACGTAGAAGCCGACTGTGCAGAACGAACGAGCGTCTCAATTGTCTCTTGATCTAATTGATGGGGCTTAAATTTACGGATAGACCGGTGGCTAAGTAATTGTTCGATTGTTTCATTCATGAATAATCGCTCCCTTTGATTAATGATTCTTTTAACGATAGGCAAACATTTAAGTAAGTGCAAATGTTAGATATCCATGTTCAAAAACAATCGTCTGTTAATTCCGCCCGCTGTCGGTTACTTCTTAAAAAAATCGGGAAAAGGATAGAACTAGTGTTGTGTCTTTTTGTCGAAGGAGGGCGATCATGAGAATTCGTAAGCTCCGTCTTTTACTTGAACAATATGGCGATACGACCCTTCGCGACATCATCGTAGAAATCTATCGCCAGCTCCCCAAACAAGTCATCGAAGAAAAAGACCTTGATTTGATGTTATCCCAGTTTGCTAAGTATAAAGGACTACAAAAAGAACACGACCAACCGACCGTTGAACAAACCATCGAACAAACGGAACAATTCATCCAGCTTGCTTATGATTTTCACTATTTGGAGCCAAATGAGCTCATCTCCATGCGCGAACAAAAAAACTGGTATGTGACTGCGAAACGCCTGCTCAAACACTTACGGCATTATATCGGTCGGAAAAATGGAACACGGGTTGCTTTTGAGGAATTCTTTTTTTTACTCTCCTCAGCTGCCGGAGAAGAACCGCTTTTTTTAAGTAATGATCCCTTCCGGTTGATTAAAGTGACGCAAGTGGAATTGTTCGAGGAACTTGTCGGTTATTATAAACTTGATGCATCAGACCAGTCTTGGATGCAACGAGCCATATATACAGCTGTCAAAGTGCCAATCGATGTCGACACGGAGCGAAGTGATCTCTTCCTTGCCGTCCTCACCCACTGCACGAATGTGAGTGAACGGGAATCCTATGTCGCATTGTTGAACACACATGCGAAGAAACTTCAGATGAAAGTTCGAATCGACGCAGATATTCTCGTGTTATATCAAGAGATACGTTTTGCTGAACTGCATGCCCTAATCGCCTTACGCGAACTCGAACGTGCTGAAGCAATGCTGTTTACAGAATATATCCCTTATTTTTCACATCGTTCGACACCCTTCCGGTATTATTTGGATTTGCTTGAAAAGGCCGGATTAAATGACGAACACGACCGAATCGAACGGGTCGGTCGTCGAAAACATATTCATTTTTAAAAGACAATGTCCGGTAAAAAAACGACGATAGGTTCTCCGGTAATCCCCGAGAACCTATCGTCGTTTTCCTTTAGTCTGTTGCATTCACGATTCCTAATCCGACTGTCGCAAGTAACGCAATGCAGGCGAATAAAAAAGCCATGTCATTTGGTGAGTCGAAGCCATCATAAGTCGGCTCTTTTTGATCCGTGATAATCTCATCCATCGTCCCGTAGCTACCGTACGTCGTGGATTCCCGGACGATTGTTTCTTTTTTTTCGATTTCCTGTGCTTGGATAGGATTCATGCCAATCAAGATCCAAAAAAGGCCTAACGCCATCAGCAGTTTCGCCATCTCATCACCACCTAATCATTTACCTTAAATTTCAATTATAACCATTTTAATGCCATTTATTTGTTATACTTCATGTACTGGCTTTCATTTTTTCTGAAAGGACGTGCACGTGTTGAACATTTTATCGTATGATCAGTTATCTCATCCACAACGCCGTTTGGTCCATCATTTACTCCGCACCAATCCGTCTCCCCCTTCATCATTTTCCTATCCACCGACCGAACATCAGCAATGGACGATTTGGAATGAAGAGTGTGTGCAGGCTACGCTCGGATTTCATGTTTTCGAACATTCTGTTCAGCTCTTAAATGCTTCCTACACCGATTTACAGGCATTCCAACGTCTCGCACATTATGTCCATTCACAGGCACTTTTGTTTTCTCCCCGTCACATCGATGTCCAAATCATACCGCCTTACGACTTTGGATTTGTCACGACTTGGAACGCTTTAGGTTACTGTTTATCCAGTGAACAGTTTCGGCTGATTGGTCTGACACACGATCGACCTGCCTCCGTCCAGTTCAAACCTCTCTCCTCACGTAATCGGCATTTGTTCTTGACGATTCGTAACGACGCCATCCGTTATTCTGAATTTCTTTTTCCTTACGATGCTGCCCATCTTGATTATTTAATCGACCAAGGTGTTTTGCCTTATCTCGTCTATGACAAGAAAACGATTGTTGGAACCATTTTAATGGAACAGCATAAACAAGTCGTCCGCCTTTTGGAAATTGCCTGTTTGCCGCAATTAAAAAATCAAGGCTACGGGCGCCGGATTTTAGACACCTTCCAAACGAAGTTACACAAGAAAAATATCTTATCGTTTGAAGTGTATTGTTGTTCTACACATCAAGAAGCGCTTCGTCTGTATCAGCCGACTGCTTTTTGTGATATTCAAATTTTTTCGAATTGGCACCGTTACTCCTCTGAAGCGGTTTCGTTAGTCACGTAACCGCTGAACGATGTCCACGTATTCATCGAGTACATATTGATTGTCGAGTTCCTTAAAATCAATGCCTGCCTGTTGTTTTAATTGGCTGCCGATGACAAATAAACTTTCGTAATAGTCCGTTCCCATGCTTGCCGCAAGACCCGGCTGATGATTATGGAACGCCAACAATGCATCTTTTACGATTTCTTGCTGATTTGGTTCCGTCAAAACATCCTCTAACATTTTCGGAAATTGTTCAGTCTGGCGACCGACGATGGCATAAAAGAGCGGAAAATGTTTGGCATACTGAAATGCTACTTCGTAACGGGTATTATCAATGATTGGTCGGACACTTTCGAACTTTGCTCGTTGAAGACGTTCAACCAAGCCGACGGTCGCCGGATGTTTAAACAGAGAAAGGCTCTGTTCATCCAGTGCTTGTTCGTGCGTCAACAATAAGACGATATCCAGTGTGTTGATTTCATCCGTTTCAAGAAAACGGTCACTCCGTTGCAAAACCGTTGTGTAATCGAGGTACAAACCTGAATCGACGGCAAGTTGAAACAAGACGTGATCATAGACGGTATATAGACCTACCGGGAAAGATAACGGCTGTCTGACAAGCGACCGGTGGCCTTCCACTGTCATGATTTGATTCAAATCCAGTCCATTCGTAAGTAATTGTTGAAAGAGTGACGCTCCCTGACCGCTTTCTGCCAACTTTATCAACAGGCGATCCACCTCGATCAGCGGTTGTTTCGTCTCAAGGGCTAAAGTAAGGTGTTTATCTGATTGCAACGCAACGGCTCGTCCGATAAAATTCAAAGCTTTTCGTTCTTGTTCTGTCAATAGTTGATTGTATGTCTGAAAGGTTTCACTCTCAAGTGTAAGAAAAGCAGTCATCGCTGGAGCGATTGCTTCGTTTTTAACAAATCTTTTCATAATTTTAGTCCTCCTGCATGTTGTCTCTCTTCGTAGTGTACGCAATATTGAATCGTCTTGAAAGGCTCAAAAAAAATCTTGGTGGCTTCTACGGAAAAGGAAGCGACCAAGATTTTCATTTTTTACTGACCTGAAGATGTGAATTCCGGAATGCTTCATCCTGTTTTCCGGTTTTTTCGACACTGGTTCCAATCGAACCGCTGTATTCAATCTGTTGTTTAGGCTGAATGAATTTATAAGTGATGGCCGGTTCACCGCGCAGACGTACTTTAATCACTTGACGATGTTGAATTGAAAAAGAGGCCTTTACTTCGAGTAGTGACGTTTTATCGATGTCATGTTGTGCCTGCAACATCTTCGCTAACTGCTCTTCCGCACTGCGCTGGCTGCTTTGAAGTTCAGCGTAGGAAATTCCGACAGCAAACGACAACACGCCAATCAAACTTAACGCGAGAATGACCAGTACTTTTTTCAATGACTGACTCACCTCCAGACAAAGTTCTTCCTGCTCTCTTCATCGGTTCGTCCGTCCTATTCCTGAAGTCTTTTTGAAACTTCCTTTACGCTCATCTGCATGTCCAGATGGGGAATTCCGTCCTCCAAATATACGTCCGATATTTCCTTAAAACCAAATGAACTGTAAAATTGTTTTAAATGTGCCTGAGCCTGAAGATCAATCAATGCTTCATCCTGTCCTTGAATGTGGGCAATCGCTTCATTCAGCAGTCTTCTCGCTACACCGTTTGACCGGTAATCGGTTTGTACCGCCACCCGGCCGATTGCGACTGCGCCCGACGGCTTCCTCGGTAAGATACGCAGACAGCCAATCAAGCGTTCCCCGTCGTACGCTAGACCATGCAGCGCCTCTTGGTCACGGTTATCGAGTTCTGGATACGGACAGTTCTGTTCTACCACAAATATATCCGTTCTTAATTTTAATAATTGATATAAGCGTGCACCATCCAACTCATCAAATGCCATCCACTTCGTGTGATACATACCTGATCCGCTCCTCTGTACTTTTGAAAAATCAACCTCTGAACAGCCGGGATAACCGGCAAGAATAAATGACAACTGGAATTCCGTTAAAAATCGTATCTTTCTCCCATTGTAACCCATTCGCACGAGCGACATTTTGCGAAGAATGATTTTTTGGGTGCATGATTGAAATCAGACGATCATGTCCCCGTTCGAACGCTTCACGCATTAATCGTTTGGCCGCTTCCCTGCCATACCCTACTTTCCAATGAATGGGCGTCAACCAGTAGCCGACTTCTAATTCATCGATTCCATCAACTTGTTGTAAAACTAATCCGGCAAAACCCACGGGTTCATGCGTCTCTTTTTTGATCAACAGTAAAAAACCTGTTTGCCGTTCATCCTCATAACGATCGAATTGACGTTCGAACCAATTTCGCGCCTCATCTTCTTCCAGCATGACACCGCCGTTGATATACCGCATGACTTGTTCATTTTGCACAAGACTTTTATAAAAAGTAAAATCTTCTTCTACAAACGGTCGCATTTCCAGTCGTTCACTCTCCATTTCAATCCCCCGCTTTCCGAATAACAGTCTTTTCTTTATTTATCCCTTTTTTACTTTCATTCATTCCTAATCCGTTCATTTTTATAAAAAGAAAACAACATATACATGTTGATTCGATTACATTCTTCCCGAACAGCTTGCTTTTTATCTGTCAACTCTGTATTTTGGGAACAGTATGCTAAACATCAATCACGGAATTAGTGTAAAATATATTTTGAGCGTTTTTTTGGCTGAATGGAATTTATGAAAAAGGACTGAGACATGATGACTGAGCAATTGTTAGCTGGATTATATGAAGGTATTGCAAAAGAAGCTGTTTTAATTAATGAACCCTTAAAAAACCATACGTATACGAAGATGGGTGGATTGGCAGATCTTTTCCTCATCCCGTCGACATACGAAGAAACTGCCTTCGCCGTCCGGTATGCGTACGAAAATGATCTCCCGTTGACGATGCTCGGAAACGGCTCGAATCTCGTCGTCCGTGACGGGGGTATCCGTGGGATCGTTTTATCTTTTGAAAAGTTAACGGATATTTCGGTTGAAGGTCACGAACTGATTGCTCAAAGCGGTGCTGCGATTATTCAGGCTTCACGTATCGCCTACGACCATGCTTTAAGCGGGCTTGAATTCGCCTGCGGTATTCCCGGAACGATTGGCGGAGCCCTGATCATGAATGCCGGAGCATATGGCGGAGAAGTAAAAGACTGTCTCCACAGCGCAACCGTCTTGACACGTAAAGGCGAGTTATTGAATATCTCACAGGAAGAGCTTGAGCTCGGATACCGGACGAGCTGTTTTTCGAAAAAAGAGTACATCATTTTAGAAGGACGTTTTTCACTAACAGAAGGCGATCCTGCTCTGATCAAAGAAATGATGGATGATTTGACACATAAACGTGAGACAAAACAACCACTTGAATACCCTTCTTGCGGGAGTGTCTTTAAACGACCGGAAGGATATTTCGCTGGTAAATTAATTCAGGATAGCGGATTACAGGGTGCACGCATCGGTGGTGCAGAAGTTTCTCAAAAACATGCCGGTTTCATCGTCAACATCCAAGACGCGACAGCGACTGACTACATTTCGCTTATTCGCCACGTGCAGGAAACCGTTCAAGAAAAGTTCGGCATCTTACTTGAACCTGAAGTGAAAATCATCGGAGAAGAAGCTTAATTCTTTTCAAGCACATCAGATCAAAAAAGGGAGCCACCCGACATGTTCATCATGTCCGGTGGCTCCCTTTTTTCTTTCCAATACGCAAAAACCTTTATCAGATTGCCCAGTTTCCGTCACGCATCAGTGGTTCGCGTGTACCATCAGGCAATTCGCCGTCAATTGACATCTGACCTGAACCAATCATGAAATCGACATGTGTCATTGAATCGTTCGCACCTTGTGCGGCTAATTCTTCGTTCGACAAACCTGGTCCATTTTCAAGGCAAGTGGAATAGGCGCGACCAATCGCCAAGTGACATGAAGCATTCTCGTCAAACAACGTATTGTAGAACAAAATACCGGAATCTGAAATCGGTGAGTGATGAGGCACGAGGGCCACTTCTCCGAGATAACGGGCACCTTCATCCAATGAGATGAGTTCGTCAAGCGCTGCTTGTCCCTGTTTCGCTTCAGCTTTAACGATTTTTCCGTCTTCGAACCATAACGTGAATTCATCAATCAGGTTCCCGCTGTAGCTGAGTGGTTTTGTGCTTGACACATGACCGTTGACGCCCGTTTTCTTCGGTAACGTGAAGACTTCTTCCGTCGGCAGGTTGGCGATGAAGTCGACGCCATCCGCATTCGGTCCACCTCCACCGAGCCAGACGTGACGCTCCGGCAATTCAATCGTCAGTTCTGTACCTGGTGCTGAATAATGCAACTTATTGTATTTCTTTTCTGTCAGGAAGGTAGCTTTCGTCCGCAAGTTGGCATCATGTTTCTCCCAAGATACGACCGGATTGTCCTGGTCGACACGTGTCGCTTTCAAGATTGCATCCCATAGGTCTTCTACAGCGTTTTCTGAGTCTGGGAATACCTTTGCCGCCCAAGCATCTGACGGCGCTGCAATGACGCACCAACTGACGTTATCGCTCATGACGAACTTGCGCCAATTTGCCAACGCAACACCAGCGGCTTTGTTCGCTCGTGCAATTCGACTTGATTCCACACCGTTCAATAAATCCGGATCTTCACTGACAACGGACAAGAAGGCTGTTTTTTCCTCTGCCAATTGATCAAAACGGGCTTTTAACCATTCCGGGAACGCATCAAATGAATCTTCCGGTGCATCAAAATAACGGATTTTCGTCATTTCGTCATCTGACCATTGAACGTAGACATTTGAAGCTCCCACTTCATAAGCAACACGCGTGATTTCACGGACTAACGGTGCATTTTCAATCCCCGCCCGAATTTCGAGCTGTTGACCGGCTTGCAGGTTGATTCCTGTACGTACGGCAAGTGCAGCATACTTTTTTAATTGTTCTTGAGTCGGCATTATGTAATCCCCTTTCAACTATTACTCTTATTTTCACGAAATAGTTGCAATTTTGCAAGAAATAAGGCGAAACTAGAGATACAGAAGGAGTGTTGATGATGGAATTTACACCAGGAGATTTTAAATCCGCTTATACCTATTTCCACCGACAAGCATTAACAGCTGTCGGAAATGCGAAAGCACAAGAAGACTTATTAATCCAAGGAGAACTCGGATTAGCCCGGTTGACGACAGACCTTGCCTCTGAGGACGGCTCGGATGTCGAACGCGAAGCAGAACTTGTTCTTTACTTCCAACTCAAACAGTTGCTCGACATGTTACGCGCTTTGTACAACAAACGTTTCGAGATGCAACCGGAACAGGAGCAACTTTTATTGACCGCTGTTCTTTACTTCACGTCCCCGGTCGATGCTTTACCTGACGAAAATATTTTAGGACTGTTTGATGATGCCCAAATCGTCGAGGCTATTTATGAAGAACTGGCCGCAGATGTTGATCGTTTTCAACACCTTGAATGACAACAGGCACTAATGGCAGACATCAAAAAAAGAAGGATCCGATTTTTTCATCGGATCCTTCTTTTTTGCTCTTCAACGCATAGAACTTACCATTTTACGCTTTTTGTTTTGAAGCGATATTGATTGTTGCGGCCTGTTCGTTCGATTGATCTACTTCAAGCTTCGATTTATTGAGCCATGTGTAAACCATTCCCATGAACAGTGCTCCACCGATAATGTTTCCCAACAACGCCGGAACCAGGTTATGAACCGCGCCGGCAAAGGAAATCGCTTCCGGATGCGGGACGACTAAAGCAAGTGAGAACAATGCCATGTTGGCAATGACATGGTCAAAGCCGGATGCAAAGAATACAGCGACCAAAATCATCATCATCATGATTTGTGCGAGTTCATTTTTCATGTTTTTCGGAATGAAAATCGCTAGACAGACCATCCAGTTACAGAAAATGGCTCGTGTAAAGATCTCCCATGTCGTATGATGAATTTTCGTCTCGGAAACAGCAAACAACCAGTTCTCCATTCCAAGTTCCTGAATAATCCCTGTTTGTGAGAAAAGTAAAGCGAAAGCGAGTCCACCGAGACCGTTTCCGATGAAACATAATGTCCATACTTTAAACGTATCCATTTTCGAAGTGAAACCACGCATTGTCGACGTCGTGAAATACATCGTATTTCCGGTAAATAATTCTGCTCCCCCGTACACGATCAAGACAAGCGCGACACCAAACGTTAACCCACCGACCAGTGTCGTAACCGGTGATTCATTTAAATATAAACCGTTGATTGCTTTAAGTGTAAATATGATGGCAAAACCAATGAATACTCCTGCTAACATCGCTCGAACCAAATATTCGAGCGGACGCATCCGTAGCATTTGCGTCGATTTGACAGCTTTTTTCCGTAATCCTTCTAATGCTTCTACTTCATTCATTGTAGAAACCCCGCTTTCTTTTGTTCAACACTTCACAATGTCTGTTCATTTATTATCATACTTCCATCTTATAAGATGTTCAAGTCATGAATAGACACTATTTAGCGTTTTATTAAAAGAAAAGGATGTAACCGATACCATTGTGTCAAGTTTGTGAAAAGTGCTTTTTCTTGGTGAATACAACTACTTTCCAGGAAGGATCCGCAACGATTCTTGGAACTTTTCAAAGAATACCGCCCGCCTGGAATCTACGAGTACATAGTCCTCGACAACGACACGATTAAACCGGTTTGCGGAAGAACTGGCACGTTCAATATCCCGGGGTGTATAGTCTTCAATACGTAGTCTGTCCATATCAAACGTGACATCAGAAAATGAGTCCCGATAATGAATTTGAAGTTCGGATAAATCAGATACACTCAAAAAAAGTGCTAACGTATGATGCATGATCAACTTGGATAAACGACTTTCCAAAAATGAGGCCTTGCCGGATTCGATCATCTTCCCGCTGCTTCCTGTCCAGTCCGCCTGTTCTTTTTCGGTAGGTTTGTATGTCAGCTTGACTGCCGTACCATCCACTGTTACACCGGTCAGCACTTCGGAAAACGGCAACTGCTTGACCAATTCTTCAATCGCAGCGGTATTGGACACTGATGTCCCGACATGACGTGCAATGACATGACCATCTTTAAAACTTTCTTCTTCCGGTGGCTGCTGCTGATTCCAGACGACCCACGAACCTGCCGACAGCCCGATCCCGATACACAGAATGAACAGTATGATTTTTTTCAAAAAAATGCTCTCCTTTCTTAAAACCAGCTGATTTTATTGTTCTTTTTTCAAATCAGGGGTTGAATTAATCTTCATATCAGCGTACTCTTGCAGGCAGATACTTTATGGAGGAGGAGCATGAGATTTCTCATCACTTACAATGAAAACTAAACAGCCTGCAAAGAAAAAACGTACAGAGAAAATCGGTTTTCTCTTGATTGGGACATTGCTGTACTCGTTGTACATCAGTCTTCTCTTGTCGCCAAACGATATCGGATCCGGCGGAATCATGGGAATCACACTTATTGTTCAGGAATTATTCCACACGCCAATTGGTTTGACACAACTTGTCTTAAACATTCCACTTTTTTTACTTGGATTTCGTTTTTTGAGAAAACGTTTTATGTTTTTATCCGGTCTCATCGTCCTGGCTTCATCATTTTTAATTGATTGGATTCCGACGCAAATCGTTCCGGAATCCTTAAATGATCCACTGGTTGCTTCCATCTTTGCCGGCCTCGTCTCTGGTTTAGCGATGGCTTTAATTTTCTTTGGCGGCGCCTCGACAGGCGGACTCGACATCCTCGGAAAATTCTTTTATGCCCGCTTTCACAATTGGCCGCTTCCCCGTATTTTTTTAATGCAGGATTTAGTCATCTATGTACTCGTCTGGTTCGTATTTGATTTGAAGCATGTCATGTATGCGTTAATCATGAGTTTCGTTCGGGCGAAAGCACTTCAGACGGTGTATAGTTTTTACTCCGCTTCTAAACAATGTATCATCATTTGTGAAAAAGCCGATGAAATCAATGAAGTAATCACAAAAGAACTCGGACGTGGCGTAACAATTCTTGATGCACGTGGCGGTTATTCGAAACGGACGAAAAAGATGGTCTATGTCGTCGTCCAGAATAATGAAATTCTCAAACTCCAGGAAATTGTGTCCTCTGTCGAATCAAACGCTTTTGTTACGTTTTCTGAAATTCATACGGTCTTCGGGAACTATAAAGAACACTCCTATTCTTTTTAATCGTCTAACATTCTGTAGCCGCTACACTCGTTGTAGCGGTTTTTTGTGTATAATACGCAAAATCAAAGAAAATGTTCCATATTTTTTTGAATAATCCTTCACTTTTTGGGAAATAGTGGTTAAGCTAATGACATTAAGTTTTGTAGAAAAAGGATGGATTGTATGAATCAACTATGGCGGCACTGTATCATCCTCATCCTGATTGTCAGTCTGTTTGCCTCGATTCCCCTTTTGTATGCCTTAAGCGGATATCGTACGATTTCTAATTTGACGGAAGAGATGCATACACAAGATATTCTAATGATTAAACAAGTCGACCAATTGATCGAACATAATCGCGATCGGGCAAATGCCGTTCGCGGCCTGTTATTATATGAAGATGACCGTTACATTGAACAATATTACTTTTCCACTTCTAAAGTTCATGATTTGCGACGTGTACTGAATTCATCCAATCAGACACCCGGTGCGGTTAAAGATTTACTATTACGTAACAATGTGTGGGAGGAAGAGATTCAAGAAGTTTTTACCGTTTACGAAACAGATCATCCGCAACGTGCTAAAAAATTAGCCAAGCAAACAACTCAAACCACACAAACGATTCTTGAAGACTTGTCACAAATCAAAGAAAAATTATATCGTGATCTTGAACAAAAATTGGAATTGACTACTGAAATGACGGCAGAGTATAAACGTATGTCCTTCAGCCTGTCGATTTTAGCTTTTTTGTTGATTGCAACGACTATCATCTTATTTCACCGATCTAAAAACACAACAAACACGTATCGTCCATGAGAACGATACGTGTTTGTTGTGTTGTTCAGTACACTCAAGAGGACGCCTTGCCTTCATTTACATGCTCCATTGCTAAGTGAACGAGCGACGATACATGATGATCGTCCAGCGAATAGTAGACGACCTTACCTTCTTTTCTATATTTCACCAGTCCTTGTTTCAACAAGGTACGGAGATGGTGAGAAGCTGTTGCAATCGAACAATCCACCGAAGCCGAAACATCACAGACACAAAGTTCCTCTTCCACCGTCAAGGCGTAAGCAATCCGTAACCGTGTGGCATCTGACAAGACTTTGAACAACTTTCCAATGTCTGTCGTTGGAATCGTATCGACGACTTGTCCAATCTCTTCTGCACGTACTTGATCAATGGCAATCGTTTCACAACGTGGTGCATCCACCGTCATCACCTCTTTCCCTTTCATTCCACCATCGTTTCAAGTGAATTGCAAGAAAATCACTTCAGGACTCAACTAGTGCCTGCTATTCCAAAAATCAGAAACTCAAAAAAGTCTGTTTCCCGTCGTTTAGAGCGGAAAGCAGACTTTTTCATTGGACATTCCTGTTTGAATCATCTTTTCATTTCTCACGGTTTCGTCTTGAGATCGCGTAAAAGAACCAGCCACCTAAAAAATTTCCGATATCCCAGACAATCCGGTTTGAATCGACAGCACGCACACCGATATCGATCACGCCTGTACTTTTCAAACGTTCTTTATAGCGGTTCCGTAAAAAGCATGGTAACGGAAGAGGTAACATCATCCGGTAAAAAATATCCAGATGTGTGTGCCCCCAGATTTCAGTTGCGATTGAACTCGTTTGGATGAGCAAGGAACGTTTATACTGTTGTCGGTATTTATTCTTTAATAAAACAGCTAATTGATACGAATAACGATTCGGGAAAGGAAATAGAGCTGCACCTAAATGATATTTCCCGCGATTATCGATTCGAATGACTTGTGGTTCGATTTTATACCGAATCCAGCGTCCTCGAAATCGAACAGACTGCCATTTCACGACCATCACCTCTACGTGAACTATACCCTGCCTGAGGCGCTCTGACGCACTTGTTTCACGGTCGTCTTAAACTTTTTCGTCGTTCGCTCAATGTCTTCACTTGCAAATAAAGCTGAAACAACGGCATATCCGTCCACTAGAGAACCAAGTTCCGGAACGTTTGTCTCAGTAATTCCACCGATTCCCACCAACGGGATATGAACGGCTTTACGAATCTGTTCCAACGTCGCTCGCGCCATGAATGTCGCATCTTGTTTCGTTGCTGTCGGAAAGAGTGAACCGACCCCTAAATAATCTGCGCCTTCCCGTTCTGCTGCAACAGCTTGTTCCACTGTTGAAACAGAAACACCAATCGTCGCTTCCGGTAACAAACGGCGCGCTTCAATTAAGGGAATATCATCTTGACCGATATGCAAACCGGCATCGACCAGCAAAGCGATATCAATCCGATCATTGATAATGAACGGAATATCGTAACGTGCGGTGAGATCTTTTAATGCAATGGCTGATTCCAGAAAAGTTTTACCGGAACTGTCTTTTTCCCGTAATTGAACAACCGTTGCGCCTCCTTTAATCGATGCTTCGACGGCGTCTGCCAGGGAAAGATGTGGATGCAAGCGTCGATCGGTCACGGCATAAATCAAATATTCAGTGTCCATTCATTTATACCTCCGGCAAACTTTTTTCTGTCATCAAACTCACTGCATCGAACAGCCCGGTTCGAAAACCTCCGATACCGGGAGAATCCTCAGCCGACTCCCCTGCTTTTCCCATAGCATACGTCCCAAATACGGCTGCCTCAAAACGATCGTATCCTGCTCCTAAAAACGTCGCAATCAAAGAAGCGGTCATACATCCCGTTCCCGTGACTTGGCCAAGACGTTTCGTCCCGACATCCAGATGATACTGGCGATTTCCATCTGTCACAAAATCAATCGGACCCGTTACGACGATGAGTTGTTTCGTTTCACCTGCAAAGGTATGGACACTTTGAAAATCCAGGGATTCTCCTTCGGCAACATCCACTCCTTTCGTTCGAGCGGCCTGTCCGAGCAATGTCTTGATTTCCGATGCATTTCCTTTGATGACCGTAAAGGTGATTTCATCCATTAACTGCTTCATAAAATCTGTTCTTAATGTCGTCGCTCCTGCGCCTACCGGATCCAAAATGACCGGTTTCCCCAATCGGTTAGCCGTTTTTCCTGCTAAAAGTTGGGCTTGGCGCATGTCCGGATTGATCGTCCCTGTATTGATTACGACGGCATCTGCGTGCCTGACCATTTCTTCCACTTCCAGCAGATCATCTGCCATCACAGGAGAGCCACCAAGTGCCAGTGTCATATTGGCGCAGTCATTAATGGTTACAGTATTCGTTAAATGATGAATCAACGGTTTTTTATCATGGATGCGTCGTAACATGTGTATCCCTCCAGAGTTCATGAAAATGATGCGTCGGACCAACACCGCGTCCGAGCGCAAAGCCGTGGCGAATGGCTTCCGTCACATAACGTTTTGCATAACGGATGCTGTCTTCCACTGAAAGACCGAGTGCAAGATAGGAAGCGATGGCAGCAGATAATGTACAGCCTGTACCATGGGTATGACGGGACTCGATCCGTTCTTGTTCAAAGACGACATATCGCCCGTCTGTATATAAAAGGTCAGTAGCGTCCCGTCCCTCCAAATGTCCGCCCTTGAGCAAAATAGCACCCGTCCGTTTTTCAGCCAGTTTTTCCGTCGCCTGTTTCATATCGGCAAGCGAGTGAATCGTTCCGCCAATCATCCGCTCGATTTCAGGAATATTCGGAGTCACAAGTGTAGCCAATGGTAACAGCTGTTCGAGCAAGGCATGTTCTGCATCCGGTTGCAATAAGCTATAACCCCCTTTCGCGACCATGACCGGGTCGAGAACAACCGGAAGTTGATGTTTTTCCAGTTGTTGTGCAATCACTCGGATGGTGTCTTGATTGGAAACCATTCCAATCTTGACCGCATCGACACGGATATCGGAAAAGATGGATGTCAGCTGTGCTTCCACGAGCTCCAGGGATACGTCCTCGACCGCTTGAACACCTAACGTATTTTGTGCCGTAATCGCCGTGATGACGCTCATTCCGTATACACCGAGTGCCGAAAACGTTTTTAAATCTGCTTGAATTCCAGCTCCACCTCCGGAGTCGGATCCAGCAATCGTCAATACGTGTTTCATTCCAATTCCTCACTTTCCTGGGAGCAAATAAGGAGAAAACGGACAACAAAAAGCGCCGTCCGCTGTAAAAAAGCAGACGACGCCATGAACAACCAGTTCTACTGATTGAAGTCTTCATGTCTTCGATCTCAACTTTCCTACGCTGGTATTATCCAGTTCAGGTGACAGGGTCGAAAACAGAATGGTTTTCCTCTCAGCCGGACTCCTCCAGCTCCCCTAGTTGCTCGTAATTTAAATTCTTTTTCACTGTATCACAGCACCATTAAAAAAACGAGCCGAAGCTCGTTTTTAAAGGTATCCAAGTGGATTGACCGTGTTAGCTGGTCCTGTCGCACTGTATTGGTATCCACCGATATGCAATTCAAAGTGTAGATGCGGTCCTGTCGAATTCCCGGTACTGCCAAGAGTACCAAGCGTTTGACCTTGAGTTACCGTCTGACCTGCCGAAACCGATAACGAATTCATATGACCGTACACTGTTGTATACACCTGACCGTCAAGGAAATGCGAAATCATGACATGATTCCCATAAGGTCCGCCGCTACCAGCCGTAATGACTGTTCCGGAAGCTGCTGCTCGAATCGATGATCCGACGGGTCCACTGAAGTCGACACCATTATGGAACGTATAGCCGTTCGCTCCACTAGCCGGTCCAAAACCTTGTGAAACACCGCCTGAAGCCGGACGAATAAACTTCGCCGATCCTGTCGGCACACTGCTGACAGGAGTCGGAAGAACCGTTGCTTCGCTTGACTCACGCGTTGATTTTGCCGCCTCTTTTGCAGCACGTTCAGCTGCTTCTTTTTCAGCGGCCGCTTTTTCTGCTGCTGCTTTCGCTGCTGCTTTTGCTGCCGCAATCGCTCTTTCTTGAGCCTCTAAAGTCGCTTGTAATTCTTTTGCATTTAACAGTTTAGTCGTGAACTTTGTTTTCCCTTTACGTAATTTATTCAGGGTCGCACTCCGTTCTTTCATCTGTTGTTTTAACTGTTTCTTTTGGACGAGTAACGACTCTTTCTCTTGAACACGCTCCGCCTTTTTAGCAATAAGATTTTTTTTCATTTCTGCTAGCTTTTCTTGTGTTTCCAAATAAGCAGAAATCATTTTATCGTCTTGTTCGGCAATTTTTTTACCTGCCATAACACGACTAAACAAATCACCCAAGTTTTTCGAACCAAAAATGACTTCTTCCCATTTTATAGAATTACCATCATTTTCTTGAAGGACACGTAAGCGGTCCCCCAGCAATTCTTCTTGCCGGGTGAGCATGATTTCGTAGCGGGCGATTTCCGCCTCAAGATCTTCAATTTGGAGATTCAATTGTTTAATCTGCTTGTTTTTTTCCGAAATCCTGAAAATATTTTCGTTGATGGCCGCATCAATTTTATTGATTTCGCGTTGCTCTACCGATATTTTAGCTTCCTGTTTTTTGATGGCTTTTTCCAAGCGACGTTGCTCTGTTGCATTTTGAGATTTCTTTTCTTTAATCGTTGCAGCTTGACCAGAAGTCGGCACAGTGGATACAAGTAACGCCCCTAACAATACCGTTGCAAACAATTTTTTAAACATGTTTGGTTTCCTCGCTTATGTATGATTTCTTATTTAAAAAGTATTTAATTCAAAGTATTTCTGTCTGAGATTGATTATAGCACCGTAATAGTTTCAGGAAAATTTCATTTGTGTTTCAACTGAAAGCGTTTTATTGTAATATAACATTTTATGTTTTTATAAAAACATAAAAAAAACGACTGCCGCAGCAATCGTCTTTTCTTGTTATTATAACATCGACATTGGATTTACAGAATTTGCTGGTCCTGAAGCACTGTAGCTGTAACCACCTACATGAATTTCAAAGTGTAAGTGTGGGCCTGTTGAGTTCCCAGTGCTACCAAGGGCTCCGATTTGTTGTCCTTGACTGACACGTTGTCCGGCATGTGCATTTAACGAACTCATATGCGCGTAAACTGTTGTATACGTTTTTCCATTTAATTGGTGTGCAATCATGACATGATTACCGTACGGACCACCACTTGATGCAGTGATGACTGTCCCTGTTGCCGCTGCAACAATCGGGGTACCGACTGGAGCGCCGAAATCAATACCATTGTGGAAAGAGTAACCATTCGAACCGCTTGCTGAACCATATCCTTGTGTGATTGATCCACTTGTTGGATGAATAAACATAGAAGAAGATGATGGTGCAGGCGTTGGTGCCGCTGGTTCTGGTTCTGGTGTTGGTGCTGCTTTTGGCACAGTCACAGATGGTGTAGATTGTTTTGTTGAAGTTGCAGGTGCTGACGATTTTTGTTCCGCTTGTGCTGCTGCTTTAGCAGCGGCCGCTTCTGCCGCCTGTTGTTCAGCTGCTGCTTTTTGAGCCGCTGCTGCTTGTGCCGCTTGTGCTTCTGCACGTGCTTTTGCTTCACGTGCCGCTTGTGCTTGACGCTCTTTTTCGATTCTTGCTTCACGTTCGCGTGCTGCTTTTTCAGCTGCAATCGCTTGTTCTTGTGCAATCAAAATTTGTTGTACTTCTTTTGCATCCATCAATTGCGTTTCAAATTTCTTTTTTTGTTTCCGGAGTTCTTTTAAGCGTTTGTTTCGTTCTTTAAGCTGTTGCTCAAGTTCAGCTTGTTGACGTTTTAGTTCTTGTTTCTCCGTCACAAGTTTAGCTTTTTTATCTTTTAGTTCTTGTTGAGCAGCTGCTAATTTCTTTTGTGTGTTTTGATAGTCGGTAATCATTTTATCGTCTTGTTGCGAGATTGATTTCCCTGCTAACACACGGCTGACAAGATCTCCGACATCCTTTGAACCAAAGATGACTTCTTCCCATTTAATGGAGTTCCCATCATTTTCTTGCATGACACGAAGGCGGTCACCAAGCAGCTTTTCCTGACGCTTTAATTTCGCTTTATACTTTTTAATCTGTTTCCCAAGTTCAACGATTTCAGCTTCAGTTGCTTTAATTTGACGATCTTTTGTTTCAACTGCAAATATTTTTTCGTTTAATGCTTCGTCTAGACGATTCACTTCTTGCTGAGTCTTCGAAATTTTTTGTCCTTCTTGATTCACAGACGATTCTAAGTTTTTTTGAGTATTAGCATTTTCTTGTTGTTTTTGTTCATTTTTAGCTTTTTGTTCACTTAAGTCATCTGCTGCTACGAAGTGAGGAGTCGATGAAAGAATAAGTGCGGAAACGATGAGCGACGCGAACGTTTTTTTCATGTAGTATTCCCTCTTTTTCTGTGTGGTTTATATAAGTAATCGAATGATGTTATTTAAATTTAATAATACTTTTTAAAAATTATAAGAACGTTTTTGATTATAGCATTCATTTTCCCTCTATTATATTTCAGTGAGATGTCATTTTTGATAAGTTCTCTTTTCGCCTTTATATAGATCCTTCAATCGAACCTTCTACATTGCGTGTTGGGAAAGAGTTTGACACACTATGACTATCGAAGTAAAGGAGGAACTGTTTATGCATTTGGACCATACTGGCATCGCTGTCCGGGATATGCAGGAAGCGATTACGTTCTATACGACTATCTTGGGAGGGACATTGATCCGTGAGTACAGTAATCCGACGCCCGGGGTTGCTTCTAATATTGCTGTCATCGAATTTGAAGATGCGCACATTGAGTTGTTGACTCCGACAAGTCCGGAAAGTCCCATTGCCCGTTTTTTAAAACAACGGGGAAAAGGTGTCCACCATATTGCTTATCGTGTGGATGATTTGGATCAAGCCATTAAAGAGGCAAAAGAACGGGGAATTACATTTTTAGAAGATACGTACCGCCAAACTCCGCTCGGTCGACGATTGATCTATATGGATCCCCGGCATTCACATGGTGTCATTACCGAACTCTGTGATTATCCAGAGAACTAAAAATGAGCGTTCGCTGACCTAAGTCAACGAACGCTCATTTTTACTTTAAACAGTTATCCTAATTTTGCTAACATTTCGCGATTAAATGCCGGGATATCATCCGGTTGACGGCTTGACACGAAGTTGTCATCGACGACCACTTCATTGTCTTCATATGTCACACCCGCATTCTCTAAATCAATTCGAATGGATTTATATCCTGTCATTTTACGTCCCTTGACAATCTTTGCATTGATCATCAATTGTGGACCGTGACAGATGGAAAAGATTGGTTTTTTAGATGAATCAAACTCTTCCGTAAATGTAACGAAACGATCGTCTTCACGAAGTAAGTCCGGTGAAAAACCGCCCGGAATCAACAATGCATCAAAGTCTGAAGAAGAAGTTTCATCAATTGTTACATCGACTTTCACTTTTGCTTCTTCTTGTTTCCCGACTAATTCCGCACCTTTTTCTGTTCCGATGACTGTCACTTCATGACCCGCTTCTTTTAACGCATCGACAGGTCCGGTAAATTCTACATCTTCGAAATGATCTGCAAGCACAACTGCTACTTTTTTCCCCATTTCATTCATCCCCCAAATAAAAATTTATATTACTTATCAAGTCCTCGATCTCTTGGTGACACCGGATCATCCGGCATCTGATCTTTACCTTTTAAAACTTCTTTTTGCTGTTCGGGTGAAAGCTCAAGTTCCTTGTCTGTCAAACGTTTTCGTTCATCTTCAAACTTTTCGTTTGGTCGATCCGTTTCTTTTGGAGACATCTTACTTCCCTCCCTCTTCAGAACAAATCAGTTCTCTAAGGATTCTACTACTTTGACCGATAAATCAACATCAATGTTGCCACGTGTTGCTTTTGAATACGGGCAGAATTGGTGTGTTTTTTCGAGTAAGTCTTTTGCTTCTTCTTCTGTTACGCCAACTACTTCAACAACAAGCTTAGCAGCAATTTTGACGCCGCCTGCTTCTTCGTCTTCGAGTAAGCTGACTTCGGAATTCGTACGTGTCTCGACACGTTTTTTATCTTGGCGGGCCATCAAATTGAATGCCCCGTCAAAGCATGCAGCGTATCCTGCTGCGAATAATTGTTCTGGATTTGAAGTAGGAATATTTTCTTTGCCTTTCGTACCCGGCATCACAAGATCTAAATTGATTACGTTATCGTCAGAGGCGACCTTTCCATCGCGTCCCCCTACTGCAGTTGCACGTGAAGTAAGAATTGTTTTCGTCATGAATAAGAACCCCTTTATCCGCTAATTTTGGTAGCTTGTTTTGGCCACATAAACTGTATTACCACTGTCTGGAGAAGAATAAACAATCAAAGGTATTCTTTCTGACAAAAAAAGACCACACCGAAGTGTAGTCCTGTTCCTTACATTCAAACGATTTCTTCTGTAACGGGTTCTTTTTCCGGTAACTGCAAGTAAATTGATTTAACTTGATGGTTGTCGACTTCCATGACTTTGACCGTATGGTTTTTGTAACGGAATTCCTGACCACTCGATACTTCCGTATCCTGCGCCATGACCCAGCCACCAATCGTGTCAATATCTTCTTCTTCAATTCCAAGGTTAAAGCGTTCGTTTAAATCATCAATCAGAACACGACCTGAAATCCGGTACAAGCGCTCATGAATCTGTTCAATATCTGCTTTTTCGTCTTTGTCAAACTCGTCCCGGATTTCACCGACGATTTCTTCGAGGATGTCTTCCATCGTGATGACACCGGCCGTTCCGCCGTATTCATCGATGACAAGCGCCATCGGTGTGCGTTCGACCTGCATCTTCAACATCGCATCCTGCAAGGGCGAGTATTCCGAGACAATCGGAAGGTTGTGTACATAATAGCTCAAGGCTTTCCCTTTGTTCGCCATATGATCCGTAAACAACTGCTTCGCGTTGATAAAACCTAAGATTTTATCTTTGTCGCCTTCTTCTGCAACCGGATATCGCGTGAATTGATACTCTTCGACAAGGGCGATGATATCTTCCATCGACGCATCGTTCGAAATCGTAATCAAGTCTGTTCGCGGAAGCATAATATCTTTCGCAATCCGCTCATCAAACGAAAAAATATTCTGCATATACGAAAGTTCTGTTTGATTGATTTCACCGCTCTTATAGCTTTGCGTCATGATGATTTTGATTTCTTCTTCCGAGTGGGCATCTTCATGACCAACCGGTTCGACTCCAAACAAACGCAAGAAGACACGGGCAGATCCGTTCAGCAACCAAATGACAGGTTTCATGACTTTCCCGAACCAGTAAAGCGGCGGGGCAAGCAACATCGTAATGGCTTCTGTTTTTTGAATAGCCAGCGATTTAGGGGCAAGTTCTCCAAGGACGACGTGTAAAAATGTCACGACGGAAAAAGCTAACGTAAAGGAAACAACCGTCGAGACCGATTCCGGAAGCGCAATCTCCTTGAATACCATTGCAAGAATCGCACCGACCGTCGACTCCCCTAACCATCCCAATCCAAGGGCCGTCACGGTAATTCCAAGCTGACAGGCGGATAAATAATAATCCAGGTTGTCTAATAATTTCTTAGCCGTCTTCGCGGTTTTACTGCCTTCTGTGATCAATTGATCGATTCGGGACATTCTCATTTTGACAACTGAAAATTCTGCTGCGACAAAAAAAGCGGTCAACACAATTAATAGTGCAATAATCAAAAGCCGAATGATAATCGTTGTTGTATCGAATGTCTCCACTGCGTGTGTACTGTCCAATCGTTTCCCCAAACTAAGGGGATTCACCTCCATTTAAATTAAGCCGACAATCCTCTTATCGGTCTTCTCCATCAAAAAGAAGCTTGTTTTTAATGAACAAGCTTCTCTACTTTTTCATATTCATACTATAACGGAACTCTCGGAAAATGTGTACTTGCAGATAATCTTTCTTTTTCTTCACACGACGTACATGATGAATACGACAATCATTAATAACATCGCGATTCCTTTTAACAAGGCACTCGACAGGATTCCCAGTACGGTCCCGATTCCGATCGAAACAGAGTCTGACCACGTTTTTTTACTGATGATTTTTTCTGTTAAAATCGCAAAGACGAACGGAAAAATCAACAATCCGATACCCGGCAGGATGAAGGGACCGGCAATCAAGCCGACGGTCGTTGCAATTTTCGCAGCCTGCGAGCCTCCACGCCGGTCGACGGTATACGAACTGACCAGGTAATCCAGTGTAAACAACAAAATGATGAAAATGGCCTGAATGATCCAGAAACTGACGGTTAACTCAGTGAAGCCAAATCCAAATCCATAAATTAAAAATCCAATGACGAGTAAAGGTGCGCTTGGAATGACGGGATAAACCAGTCCTGCGAAAGCAGCTAAAAAACAAACTGCAATCAAACTCCATAATATGATGGTCATGCCAATCTCCTACTTTCTGCTGTTCTTTCTTCTTTTGATTACGTTAAAAAGCTTCGACTGGTTTCATGAAAGTGCCCTTTTTTGAGCCTGTTCCAAATGTTGACGGTCCCAGTCGTTTAATGCCGACCAGTCGACCTCCGAGCAGACAAACGGAATGAACCGGTCAATGCTCGCTCTGTGTTCCGGTAAAGCATTCCGTTTCATGATTTGAAGTGACTCAAGCATCGTCGAAAGGACTGAAATATCTTCTTCGCCGTAATGCCGAAGTTGATAAAACGTCAAATACAATAGTTCGGAAAACATAAGCCGTTTGACGGTAACAAATCCTTCTCCCTTCACCAGGAGATTGCCGTCCGGAAGCATCGTATACCGTCTGAACAAGTCACCGATTTGCTGCATCGCGTGACGTGCCGTATTCGGATCATTGATACCGGGTGAAATCGCCCGAAGTGCTACTTCTGACAGCTTTTGAATCACAAACGGAAAATCCTGTTCTGCGGAACGTGTCGGTCCGATGAGGATTCCCTGCTCTGCGTTCTCTTGTTCGGCACTGCCGATCCGTTGCCCTTGTGTGATGTAGCTTCCAATTGTCACATCAATCGTGACATGTCCGCCTGACTTCATCAATAATTCGTAATCAATTGCTTGTAAATAACCGGTTTGCACAGCGGTGAGATTAAACGGATAACTTGCCTGCTTGTCCGGAAACAATTGGTAGTGCCCTTCTTCTATCGCTTCAACGTGCTTGTCAATCAGCGTACGTCCTTCTTCATGTAAACGATCGAGTAAGGTCGTGACCCGAATCGATTGACTGACGATATGGACGAATGCGACAAACGCAACGATCGCAATCAAGACAACAATGACTGCGACGGCAGAGGCGACGACACTGTCTTTCAGCGATGGTCGCATGAAGAACAACATAGTAATCGAATAAGTGACGGTTCCGATAAAAATCCCGAAAATGTGCTGGACTTGCCGATTTTCAATAAAGTTCGGTAAGGTGCGGGGTGAGAATTGTGAGGAATAGGTTGTCAGAACGACTAAAATGGTCGAGAACGTAAATGTCATCATCGTCAGTAATCCGGTAAAGACTGCGCTATGGATCGTTTGAGCTAAACCAAGCGTTGTTTTCCAACTGCTTGGAAACAGTTCTTTTGCATACAGATCAATTAGCAGGACGATCGCCGTCAATAGTGCGCCACCTACTCCATAAAGGAGCGGCCACCACCAGTTTGTTTCCCGGTAAACCAACTTCAACTTCTGCACATTTCATCCACTCCACTCTAATATATCGATATATTTTTTTAATTCCTGTTTCTTCATCTAGTAAAACGTCTTCTCCATATCTTTTTAAAATCCGCCGAGTCAATTCACTTTGTGAAAGTGTCGGTTTGTGTTTTACTTCTTCACATAACGTGAATAACTTAAGTGTTATCAAAACGAATTGGAGATGAAAAGTTATGCAACAGCATACTGAATCAACACTCAATACAGACTTTACTAAGATTTTTATTAACGGTCAGTGGCGCAAAGGCGCAAGTGACAGCAACATGACAAACACGAATCCTTTTACAGGCGAAACACTGTTTGAAATTTCGGCAGCTGATAACGACGATTTAGATGATGCCTATCAATCTGCTAAAATCGCTCAAAAAGAATGGGCGAAAGTGCCGGCACTTAAACGCCAGGCTTTAATCGAAGAATTCTTGAAAGTCATGTACGAAGAGAAAGAAACGATTGTCGAGTGGTTAATCAAAGAATCAGGCAGTACGCGCATCAAAGCAGAAGGTGAGTTTCTTGCATCTGTCCTAATCGTTAAAGAAGCTGCTACTTTCCCACTACGGATGCATGGCGAAATTCGTCCGTCTGTCGTACCGGGCAAAGAAAACCGGATTTACCGGAAGGCACTCGGTGTCATCGGTGTCATCAGCCCATGGAACTTCCCGTTCCACCTTGCCGTTCGTTCCATCGCAACAGCAATCGCAATCGGAAACGCTGTCGTCGTTAAACCGGCAACCGATACACCGGTTTCAGGTGGCTTGATTTTCGCCAGTTTATTTGAAAAAGCCGGCTTACCGAAAGGTGTCCTAAACGTCATCGTCGGTCGCGGATCAGAAATTGGCGACTCAATCGTCGAGCACCCGGTCCCACGCTTGATTTCGTTTACGGGTTCCACTGAAGTAGGTCGCCATATCGGCGAACTCGCAGGGAAACATTTGAAAAAGACAGCACTCGAACTCGGCGGAAACAACGTCTTCGTCGTACTTGACGACGCTGATCTTGATCGTGCCGTTGAATCAGCGGTTTACAGCAAATTCTACCACCAAGGTCAAATTTGTATGTCAACTAACCGTATCCTAGTTGCTCAATCGATTCACGATGAATTCGTTGAAAAATACGTCGCACGTGTCAAGGAACTTCAATTTGGTGATCCATCGAATGGACGTACGCAAGTCGGTCCATTGATTAACCAATCACAAGTCGATCGCATCATGGAAGAGATTGAAAAAACAAAAGCAGCAGGTGCAACAGTCCGCGTCGGTGGTGAAGCAGATGGAAACGTTATTGCTCCTACAGTCGTCACAGGCGTCACGAACGATATGCCGCTTGCTAAAAATGAAATCTTCGGACCAGTCGCTGTCATCATTCCGTTTAAAGATGACGCAGAAGCGCTTGAACTCGCGAACTCACTTCCTTACGGATTAAGTGGTGCTGTTCACGGTTCTTCAATTGAACGGGCAACAGAATTTGCACTTCAGGTTGAAACAGGCATGATCCACATCAATGACCAATCCGTCAACGATGAGCCGCATATGCCGTTTGGAGGCGAAAAAGACTCAGGTCTCGGTCGTTTCAACGGAGAATGGGTGCTTGAAGAATTCTCGACAGTCCAATGGTTGTCTGTCATGCACGAACGCCGTCAATACAAACCGTTTTTCGAATAAGATAAGTCGATCAAATGAAGTACAGGGCTCTCCTGTACTTCTACATATGGATGACAATTAGAAAGGAAGATAACTATGCCATTACTACGCTTTGATGTAATCGAAGGACGTTCGGATGAAGAACTGAAACTATTACTCGATACCGCACATGAGGCGATGCTTGAAGCCTTTGACGTGCCGGAACGAGATCGCTATCAAATCGTTCACACGCATAAAGCGAATGAAATGATCATCGAGGATACAGGTCTCGGATTGACACGCTCCAATCAGGTCGTGGTCATCAGCGTGACCAGCAAAACACGGACAGAAGAGAAAAAACAAGCTCTCTACCGTTTGCTGGCTGAACGCTTGGAAGCGGCATGCGGACTCTCGCCAGACGATTTGATGATCTCGATCGTCGAGAATGATGCAGCAGACTGGAGTTTCGGACTAGGAAAAGCGCAATTTTTAACAGGTGATCTTTAAAACGATTTTCGCTTTTATAAAAAGGAGTCTGAACTCAAGTGTATGCCGAGTTCAGACTCCTTTTCCAATTATTTTTGCTGTTCTGCCGGATTTTCACGTTGTACCGGTGCCTTCCAGTCAAAGGTCTCCGGTACAAAATCAAGACCACCCGGATGAAACGGCTGACATCTCATCAATCGTCGGGTCGTTAAATAGCCGCCTTTAATGGCGCCATGTTTTTCGATTGCTTCTTTGCCGTAATGAGAACACGTCGGATAAAATCGGCACGTCGCCGGTTTCATCGGTGAAATCACTTTCTGATAAAAGTGAATACCGCCAAGCATGATTTTTTTCATTTTTCCCCACCTTCTTTTCCTAACTGTAACGCATATCAAAAGGATTTTCTGTTTGAGTGAATTATACTACTTCTATCTAACAACTACTAAAAAGGAAGTGTATCTATGCAGGCTCTTACGTTTTGCTCCTTCGGAGATTCCAGTGTCCTGACTTATCAAGAACATCCAACGCCTGAACTTCGACCGAATGAAGTATTGATTGAGATGAAAGCCATCGGTTTGAATTTTGCCGACATCTACCGTCGCAAAGGAAATTATCATTTAGAGGGAACGCCACCCTATCTGTTAGGGTATGAAGGGGCAGGTATCATTACCAGGCTCGGAGACGCTGTATCGGATTTACAGGTCGGTCAACGGGTCGCCTTTGCTGACGCCCCAAATGCTAACGCCGAGTTCGTCGCTGCACCTGTCGATCAGGTGATTCCCTTACCGGATTTTGTTTCGTATGAAACGGCAGCCGCTGTCCTGCTACAAGGTTTGACTGCCCACTATTTGACACGGGACAGCTATGCGATCCGACCGAAAGATTTAGTGTTGATCCATGCAGCAGCCGGTGGCGTTGGTCAATTGTTGACACAGATCGTCCGATTACACGGAGCCATTCCCATCGGCTTGACGTCATCGGCGAAAAAAGCAGACATCGCCAAACAAGTGGGATCTGAACATGTTTTCTTATATTCGGACGACTGGGTCGAACAGATTTTAACATTGACCGATCAGCGCGGTGTCGACGTTGTCTATGAATCGGTCGGCTCGACGTTGATGAACAGTTTTCAAGTGACGAAAACACACGGGACAGTCGTCTTTTACGGCATGGCCGGTGGTGATCCGGTTTCTGTCGATCCACGGTTCCTGATGGATACTTCGAAAACACTGACCGGTGGTGACTTATGGAACGTTCTGACGACGCGAGAGGAACGTCTTCGTCGTGCCGGTGAACTGTTCAGCTGGTTGGAATCCGGTCAACTGCAAATCGCCTCTCCGACTACCTTCTCCCTCTCGGACGGACAACGGGCTCATGATTATTTGGAAAACCGTCAGAGCACCGGAAAAATTTTATTAATCCCTTAATCTGAAATGCACCCTTCCTTCATTGGTTGGGTGTTTTTTCGTCTGGAATGATTACAAAAGAGAAACAATTCTTTTTATCAGCAATTCATCGACTTAAGTAGTTGCTTTCCTTCATAAAAAGGCGTAAAGTAAATTTCATCAAAACCAGAAACTTAAATTAGTTTTTAGTTTCAAGAAGGAGATTTGATTTATGTTTCGCTCAGAATGGAAAAAACTAAAAAGCCCGATGATGATCATCGTGATTCTTGCACTTATCCTCGTCCCGTTTCTTTACAACTCGATTTTTTTATCTGCTTTTTGGGATCCGTATGGTAAGACAGAAAACATCAAGGTCGCAGTCGTCAATGAAGACAAGGCGACGAAGTTCGAAGGAGAAAAAATTGACATCGGAGATCAGTTCGTCAAAAAACTGAAAAAAAATGATGACTTTGACTGGCAGTATCTCTCACGCAAAGATGCGGCTAAAAAGCTTCGCGCCGGTGATATTTACATGACAGTCGTCATCCCGAAGAAGTTTTCTCATAATGCGACTACTTTACTCGACGATCACCCGAAAAAAATTGAGTTGGAGTATTATCTGAATCCAGCCAAAAACTATTCCGGTACGCAGATTTCCAGCGCTGCCGCTAAGCAATTGAACGAAAAAATCCGGAAATCCGTCACGAAACAATACAGCAGTGCGATTTTCGGATCCCTTAAAAAAATTGCCAAAGGACTAGAAGATGCATCCGAAGGTTCCGCTAAACTTGAAGATGGCGCGAAGAAAACAACCGACGGCGCTAAAACACTGACGACTAACCTCGGAAAATTGACGAGTGGTACAAACGATTTGTCCACGAATTTAACGAAAGCGACTGACGGTTCTGCACAAATTTCAACCGGTCTTAATACGCTGAGCGAAGGGGCGCAGACACTGGCAGAAAAGTCCGGCCAGTTATCAGGTGGATTGAATGAACTGGATGCTAACAGTGGAAAACTGATTAAAGGATCAACGGACTTACAGGCCGGTTCCACTAAACTCCGTCAAGGTCTTGAGACAGCTTCTGCTGGAACGACCGAACTTCGTCAAGGTCTTGAGACGGCCTCTGCCGGAGCATCGAAGCTCGACAATAACCTTCCACAATTTACGGCTGGTCTTGATCAACTGAATGCCCGTGCTCAAGAAGCAAATGCTTCTCTAGTAGCCGTCAATGATGCTGCTGACACGTTAAAACAAGACTTGAGTACGCGTCGTGAAGCACTTGAAGCAAACGTGGCAAACATCAAAGCGGTCATCGCTTCGTCTGAGACATTAACAGAAGAAGAAAAAGCAGCATTATTGGCGTCGATTGCGACGATGGAACAAAATGTTCAAAATTTAGCGCAACAAGAGACAGCACTTGATGCTAGTCTTGCGAAAGCCAATGATGCGACAGCAAAAATCAATCAGTTAGCTGTCGCCGGACAAGATATTGCATCTGCCGTTTCGAAACTTAATGGTGGATTAGGCCAGTTACTCGCAGGTTCAAAACGTTTGGAGCAAGGTCAAACACAACTGCTCGCCGGAGCAAAAACCTTAGAACAAGGTCAAAATACGCTCAATCAAGGCTTGACAACCTATACAGATGGTGTCCACAAAGCAGCTGCTGGTAGTACACAGTTGACCGCTGGTGCCCAAAAAATCGCAACTGGTGCCAACGACCTGAGCACTGCATCGGGTGATTTAACTTCAGGACTGGGTCAACTATCCGATGGTGCTGTCGCCCTTTCATCAGGTGCCGGTCAACTGACGGACGGTGCTTCCCGTCTGGCAGACGGGAACTCGAAACTCGCTGACGGCGCCAACACGCTGAAAACGGAACTGGGTAAAGGAGCGAAAGATGCTACTATCAAACCATCGAATGCCCGGGACAACATGCTCGCTGAGCCGGTCGTCCTAAAAGAACATGATTATTCAACCGTTAACAACTACGGATCAGGTCTTGCGGCTTACATCCTCAGCATCGCTTTATTTGCCGGTGCCTTGATGTTCTCTTCCGTTTACCAGATCCGTCCTGAACATGGTGAGACATTAACATGGCGGTTCCTCGTCGGAAAACTGTCCATCATCTTACCGATTGGTGCCTTACAAGGGATCGCGGCTTCCGTCGCCATCGTCTATGTTCTAGATGCTGATGTTGCAAGCACCCCTGCGCTGTATGGTTTCGCTGCCTTAACAGGGATGACGTTCATCACGTTGCTCTTTACGTTAACAATGCTCTTCGGTCGTGTCGGACAGTTCAGTGCCTTCTTACTTCTGCTGCTTCAAATCGGCGGCAGCGGCGGTACGTTCCCGGTCGAAATGACTCCAAGCTTCTTCCAAACGATTCACCGCTTCCTGCCGATGACGTATTCGGTCACAGGTTTCCGTGAGGCACTTGGAATCGGAGTTACCGATACACTCATCACAAACGGTCAGATTCTTGGTTTGATTCTGTTTTCTGCTCTCGCTATCAGCTTCGCTGGTGCATTAGGTGGAAAACGCATCTTACTCTCAACGAAAGCGAGAAAACGCCATGACACTGTCTGATAAAGAACATCTCATTTTAGATGCAGCGATGGCCTGCTTTTCGGAACTCGGATATAAAGGAACGACTATCGAACGGGTTGCCAAACGGGCTCATGTCGGAAAACCAACCGTCTATCAATTGTTTGAAAGTAAACTTGATTTGTTTGAATCCCTCGTCACACGGGTGTTGCAGGAGATGAAGGCAGAAGCGGAAAACGCCTATACGACAACGGCTTCGGTCGAAGAAAATAAACAGGCGATGATTGATGCCATTGTCAATCATCAACAGCAGCATCTGTTTATCTTACAAATCACACAGGAAACCCAGACATTGAAACTTCAGGAGATGTCGGAGCTACGGATTCGAATCGAGCAGCATATCGTCGAATATATAAAGAATCTGCTTGAGACACGGTTGGAACTTGAAAAACGTTCTCCGGCAGTTCCGGTCGAAGTAACTGCGTTCTTACTGTTCAAGACGTATATTGCCTTGATTTCTGAATGGCCGCTGATTGGGAAACCGCTTGATTTAAAAACAATCAGTCAAGCGATGTTAAAATTGTTATAATGAAAACAGCCTCTCCATAAATTGAGAGGCTGTTTTTGCGTTATCGATTCTTACTCGTACCTGAATGGAGTGTTTTATTTGTCCCAGCTTTTACTGTCCAATTTTCTTTTCACGTTAGCTTTGCTGGTCTACGTCATTGTATCGCTCGTTGATATGTGGAAATCGTACACCCGCACCAGTTCCAAAACAGACTTTCTGTTTTTTATCCTGACGTTAATCACGATGTTCTTCGGATTTCTTTTATCCCCGTTCCTGTCGCTCGCTTTTCAGTGGAAACGAAGCCGGGCGAAGCGGATCATCGGGATTTTACTCATTGCCGTCCCTTTAGGTCTTTCTCTTTTAAGCCGCTTTTTATAAAAACATCGTTTTTCACTAAATGATCCGTACTTTTATAGCCGGATCGTTTTTTTCATGTTCTTCCTCCCAAAAAAAGTTTACGTAACAGTTCTTTTTCCGGCATCGGTGCCGCATTAAATGCTTCTAAGTACGGGCGGTCATCATACTTCACTTCAATGACATTCACCTTCCATTCTCCGCTGTTCTGTTCGACTAAGGCGAATGGTGCCACAGCTTCCGGCTGACAGCCGAGCGCCCCCGGGTTTAAGTACGTCACGCCCTCTGCCCGGATTACTTGTTTCGGATGATGGTGTCCAAAACAAATCAGGCTCGCCTGGTGTCCTTTAAACAGATTCGGCAAGGATTGTTCTGTTCCGTCAACCGCTTCCGCCAATGGTTCCTCTCCGATTGGTTTCTGTTCATCCAGATATGCATAATGTGTAAACAATGCTTCCTGTTCCGAAAATGTTTTTCGGACGGTTCTTGGGAGCTGCTCCAAAAAACGTTGATTATCCGGTGTTAACTGGTCGGCAATCCATTGATGATGGTTTTTCGCATGACGGTAACTATCCGGATATTTTTGACCGTGTATCAACGCCAGGACATTTTCGTCATGATTTCCGCTGATGGTCGTCATTTGTGGTGTCGATCGTACAATTTCGATGACTTCATTCGTTTGTGGTCCGATACCAATCAAATCTCCGAGACAGAAAATGTCTGAGACATCTGTTTCTTCCGTTATTCTTTTTAAAACTGCTTTAAGTGCCGTTGCATTGCCGTGAATATCCGTAATGACTGAAAATTTCATGAAACCGCCTCCAATGTTCATCTTATGCCATTCTTACCTTTCCCCTGATTTTAAGTTCAAAAATCATGAAAAATAAATTGTCAGAAAATATTGATTATTCATCTTACTCATGTTAGGCTTAGAAAAATTCGTTGAGAGGGGAATCACTTTATGTATGTACACCAACTTGCTGGCCGACTGATTATTCTATGCTCGAGGGACTGAAACCTTTTCCGCTGATTTTCGGAATTGATTTTGGGCCCTCCTTTCGATGCATCGAATGAGGCGCCCGCAGGAATAATGGCGCCTATCCGATACCGGATAGGTTTTTTTAATGGCAAAACGAAATAGAGAGAGGATGAGTGAGTTGAAAGAATATGCGATGGATCGAATGGTGAAAGTATCTGCCGGGATGGCAAATGCAGTGTTAGTGACGTTAGGAGTAGGATTATTGATTGAGACGTTCGGAAACCTCTTACATATTGAAATGTTACTGACAATCGGCGGAGTCGCCAAAGTCTTACTCGCCCCCGCACTCGGAGCCGGAATTGCTTATCAGCTTGGCGGAAACACATTAGTCTTATTCAGTGCAATGATTGCTGCTACGATTGGCGGTGCCGCACTTCAGCCGACGGATGCCGGTCTTGTCCTCGTACCGGGGCAACCAATCAGTGCGTTACTCGCAGCTGCTGTGGCCGTCTTCGTCGGAAAACGAATGACAGGGAAAACAAAATTCGACATGATGGTCATCCCGGTCAGTGCTGTTCTCGCCGGCGGTTTTACAGGTCTTGGTGCCGCTGCCGTCACAACACCTCTCCTCACACGATTCAGCGCAATGGTTACTGCGTCCGTCGAGTCTTCACCGATTGCGACATCACTTGTTATTGCTCTTATCTTTAGTGTCTTATTGATGTCACCCGCTTCATCGGCTGCACTCGCAATCGCCCTTCAACTCGACCCGGTCGCCAGTGCCGCTGCTTTAATCGGTTGTTCGGCTCAGTTTGTCGGCTTTACATTGATGGCATATCGTCAAACGGATCCCGGCGGTTTGATCGCTTCGTTCTTCGTCACACCAAAGGTTCAGTTTCCAAATATCGTTAAAAATCCGCGCCTTGTCGTCGCACCCTTCCTGGCCGCGATGATTTCCGCACCCATCGCCACACTTGTTCTTTCACTTGAAGTCCCTTATGAACTTGCAGGTCTCGGATTAAATTCAATGATTGCCCCACTCAACATCTTCGTTAATCAGGGTTTTAATGCGTTCCTGATCTTTTTTGCAACCGGCGTCGTCCTTCCCGGTGTCTTGACGCTCGTCTTTTACCGCATGACGACGATGGCCGGTTGGACAAAGATGGGCGACCTTCGATTAGAAATTCAATAAGTGCTCACGTTGCTGTTCCCTCATATAATGAAGGAACAGCTTTTTTATACGAAAAAACTCCCGTTCATCGTGTGATGAACGGGAGTTCGGTATGATTCTGACTGGGCTCGAACCAGCGACCTCTACCCTGTCAAGGTAGCGCTCTCCCAGCTGAGCTACAGAATCATGATCGTGTGTCCTGGGTATATGTTTATTATAGCAACATATTGAAAACTGTAAAGACTTTTCTCTGATTTTTTCATTATATTTTTTTGCTTTCTGCTCTACAGTTCAAAGTTGCAGGGTTTCGTTTCGTCCTCTACTATGTAAATAAGCACATATAAAATAAAGGAGGGGTAACTGTTGAATTTTTTAACAAGGTTTAGTTTAAAGAACTCTGTCGCTGTATTTATTATTGCCATTTTATTAGTTTTGGGCGGCGTATATTCGTTTTCTCAGCTTAAAGTGGATCAGTTTCCTGAAATTGAATTTCCTCAAATTTCAGTAGAAGCTGTGTATCCGGGCGCATCTCCGGATGATGTCGATAAACAGGTCGTCTCAAAACTCGAGACAGCATTGAAAGGAATCGAGGGCTCGACAAAAATCACGAGCTCTGCTTATGAAAGTATCGGGATCATCAATATCGAATTCCCATTTGATACCGATATGGACAAGGTCGAACAACAAATCGATGCTGCGATCCAGGATGCTAACCTTCCGGAAGAAGCAACAACGAAGTTGAACCGCTTCTCATTTGGATCGTTCCCGATCTACAACATTTCCTTCTTTAGTAAAGACGGAAAAGAGATTGAGTCCCTTCTAAAAAATGAAATCGAACCGGAACTGAATAAAATTCCGGGCATCAACAGTGTATCGGTTGGTGGCTACAAAGATGACTTGGTCCAAATTACTGTCGACAATAAAAAAGCGACAGCTGCCGGTTTATCTTTATCAAGCATTAAAGAACAAATCAATGCCAAGTATGTTTCCTTCCCGTCTGGTCAACTCGCAGAAGGTGATTCGAAGATTCCAATCCGTGTCGAAGAAAAACTGGAAAACTTGGATAAACTAAAAAATCTCCAACTCACGTCAAATGTTGTTTCAGGCGCTGCTTCCGGCAACCAGGGTCAACCTGCTCAATCAGGACCTCCCGCTGGTGCAACAGGTGCTACCGGTGTTCCGGCAGAAGAAACGCAACCAGCTGAACCGGTTCGTCTTTCAGACATTGCTACCATTGAAGCCGTCTCGAAGCAAAGTGAAAAAACACGTTATGATTTAAAAGATTCTCTCTCGATGGCCATCACAAAAAAACAAGACGCCAATACGGTTGAAATCGCTGACGGCGTCACAAAAATCTTAAACAAATATGATGACCAAATTGATTATACGATTGGCATTGATTCTGCGAAAGATATCGAAGAATCCGTCGCTACGCTTGTCAAAGAAGGATTACTCGGTGCCCTGTTCGCTTCACTGGCTGTCCTTCTGTTCCTAAGGAATATCCGGGCGACGATCATCGCAATCGTCTCGATTCCGCTGTCACTCTTGATTGCGGCCATCTTCTTGAACTGGCAGGATATTTCATTAAATATCATGACACTCGGTGGTATGGCAGTGGCTGTCGGTCGGGTTGTCGATGACAGTATCGTCGTCATTGAAAACATTTTCCGGCGGGTCCGTAAATCAGATGGCGGTATGACAAATGAAATCATCGAACAATCAACGAAAGAGATTTTAAAAGCTATCACGTCTTCGACGCTTACGACCGTCGTCGTCTTCTTGCCGATCGGCTTTGTCGGCGGTATCACAGGTAAATTCTTCTTACCGTTCGCGTTGACCATCATCTTCTCATTACTCGCTTCCCTGCTTGTCGCGATTACGATTGTACCGATCTTAGCGAAATTCGCCTTTAAAAAGGTACCAGCGGAAGAAAAAGAAGGTGTCTTACAACGTTGGTACGGCAAACTGATTGAAAAATCATTGTCACATAAAGCGATCATCTTAGTCGTTTCCTTCTTGTTACTCGGTGGTTCGCTTGCGATCGTACCGCAACTCGGCTTTACGTTCATTCCGAATGAAGCTTCAAAAACATTAACCGCTTCACTCGAACTTCCTGCTGCAACATCGCTTGAGAAAACGAGTGATGTTTCGCTCAACATGGAAAAAATGTTCGATCAGGAAAACGCCATTGCTGATGTCACGACATCCGTCGGAGCACGTGACTTCACGACCGGGTTACGACTCGATAACAAAGCCAGCTACTTCTTGAACTTAAAAGATGGAGCAGATGTCGAAAAAACGATCAAATCCCTTGAAACCAAAATGGATGATATCGCAAAAGAAGATGGTGTCGACGTCAAAATCAGCGTTGCTGAGTTGTCGACAGGGGGTCCACCATCCAATAATAATGTGGATGTTGATTTGTTCTCGACTGATTTAGAAGCGCTCCAAAAAGCAGCTAAACTGGTGGAAGACAATATGAACAAAAACAACGATTTGAAATATGTTACGAATAACTTTAGCGAGAAACAAAAACAATTCCTCGTTGAAATTGATTCTGAAAAAGCCAGTGATCGTGGTTTATCCGGCTTCCAGATTCTTGGTACGGTCAACGACCAAACTAAACCGGTCACGGTCGGTACACTGAATCTCGATGACAAAGATCAGGACGTTCAATTGTCTTACAAGGAAGACTTAACGTCGAAAGCAGACCTTGAAAATGTCCAACTCTTCTCGGCTGCCGGTCCTGTCGCCTTAAAAGATGTCGCAACCGTCAATGAAGTCGATACGTTCACATCGATTCAAAAGCTGGACGGTAAAGTCTACGCTCGCGTTTCGGGTCAAGTCAAAGGCGATAACGTCCAAACGGTCTCAAGTGACGTCAAAGCTGCTGTCGAAAAAATCGATTTGCCGGACGGCGTTTCCTTAACAAGTGGCGGCGGAAATGATGACACGGTTGAAATCTTCCAATCTCTTGGAATCGCCATCGTCGTTGCCATCGGTCTCGTCTACTTGACGATGTTAATCACGTTCGGAAAAGCACGGATTCCGTTCATCATCTTATCATCGCTCATCTTCGTTCCGATCGGTTCGCTCGTTACGCTGTTCCTAGCTAACGAACCATTGTCTGTCAGTGTCATGATCGGATTCCTCATGTTGATCGGAATCGTAACGACCAACGCGATTGTGCTTGTTGACCGGATTGGTCAGAATATCACACGTGGACTTCCGATTCGGGAATCTTTGATTGAAGCCGGTAAGACACGACTTCGTCCAATCCTGATGACGGCATTCGCTACTATCATGGCGCTTGTCCCGCTCGCGCTGACAACGTCATCCGGTACCCTGATTTCAAAAGGTCTCGCCTTGACTGTCATCGGTGGATTGACGACGTCAACACTCTTGACGCTCATCATCGTCCCGGTCGTCTACGAACTCTTCTTCTTCAAAAAAGTAAAAAAAGAACGTCAATCTTAACCTAAAAAATCCTCCCCTCTTGATGAGGGAAGGATTTTTTGATTATTTTTCGAGCAATTCATCTGTCCGATCAATCGTTCCATTATGTTTCGCGACCAGTCCATCCAGTACGGATGGTTCGAATTCTTCCCCGATTGCAATGATTCCTGTCTTGCCGGGTGGAATCACACCAAGTGTCCGTTTGAATGTTTCTTGAACAGCTTGATTCTCTTTTAAGTCTTTCGATCCGCCAATCAGCATCCCGGTCATCGAACCTAATAAAATACCGAACGGTCCCCCGAGAATCCCGACTGCCATACCGATTAAAGAACCTTTAAAGGCTTTGTTGGAACCGCTCAAGTCGACGGCATCTTCAAAGGAAAAGGCTCCGCTTGCATTTCGTTTAATGACAGCGATCTGTTCAAAATCGACTTGACCATTCGCATGGTATTTCTTTAATTCACTGAATACCTGATACGAGGTCGCTTCTTCTTCAAATGTAAAGGTCATGATATGGTGCTTATCTTCTTTTTTCGCCACAACTTTCCACCTCTTTCGAAAAAGACAGACTGCTGCTGCTGACGATGAGGAATACACCATTTATTTACCATTTAAAGCTTGAAGCAAAACCTGTTATGGCGTACTTGGTTTACCCGGTGCTAATTGATAATATTCTTCCATTGTCAATCCGGTCATTTTCAGCTGCGCCGCAAGCGTTGCTCCGACATAACGGTAATGCCAGCTTTCATATGTGTAGCCTGTCCATGATTCTTTTCCGAGCGGGTAACGGAGATGGAATCCGTAACGGTGTGCATTGGCAGCCAGCCATTTTGCTTCTTTTGTACTTGAAAAGCTGAACTTTGCATATTTTGATGAATCGGCGCCTCCGATATCAAAACCCAGTCCTGTTTGATGTTCACTTTTTCCCGGTTGAGCACTGTACGTGCTGGCTTTCTCAAACCCATCCCGTGCCACATATTTTTCAAATAAGGCTTTTTGATACGCGTACGAACGGTATGTACTGAATGCGACCAGCGTAATCTTTTCCGCTTTGGCAGCCCGTTTCATTTTTTCAAATGCGGCTCGCGCAACCGTACTTTCTCCCGGCGCATACGTCGAACGTAACGGAAGATTTGGATTAACGATTAATGTCTTGCCGATGCGTAATCCGCCGATTTGTTGATCCGTCAGTAAATATTTTGTACTGGCATACCCTGTCTGTGTTCCATAACGAACTTTCGACCATGTCCCAAGTCGGCTGATTTCATTGACATAGACAGTAGTCGGGATCACTGCGACGACCGCTTTCGTTGCCGAAGCTCCGCTTCGCAGATTGAGCGGTGTTTTCGCCTGGCGGTAACTGGATGCTTCTGCGGCCAGTGAAAAACTGACGAGTGAGAGGAGAATCGCCAGTAACCCGATCACCGTTTGCTTTATTTTTTTCATATCTCTTAAAACTCCTTTTTTCCAAAACAGGGTAATTAGTCTTTAATTTTAGAATAACATTCATTTCAAAACGCCACCATTTTTTGTACAGGTGTAATCAAAATGAATTAATTGTCCGGTTTCCGAAAGAGGTCATATGGTCAGATATGAGGATTGAACATTTGTTCTTTCGGGTAAACATTTCTTGTATGCGTTTTCTTTAAATAATGATTGGCATTAGTCAGGGGCGAATCTTATGACCATTTTAGACAAAGTGTTCATCGCCGGCTCTCTTCTTTGGTTACTCGAATTGTTTCTGTTCCGAAACCGTAAGAAGGAACCTTCTCCGCTGGAAGAACGGCGAAGTTTTTATTGGATTTTAGCTACGTTAGTCGCCACCATTCTTTTTTCCATTCTCTTCAGTGGTTCAAACTCTTTTTCCTTCTATCGCGAAATTGGATTGCTTCTGTTAAGTGCAGGTGTCGCGCTACGGTACTGGGGAATCTATCATCTTAAGCATCAGTTCACCCGCCATGTCGCTGTCAATCCGGGTGATCAGCTTGTCAGCACGGGTCCTTATCGGTCCTTACGCCACCCTCTCTATACCGGTCTGTTTTTCATCACGTTAGGTTTCCCGTTATACTTCGGGAACTTACTTGTCACGTTATGCGCCGGCGTCCTGATGTTTCTCACCTTGCTTCACCGCATTCGAATCGAGGAGCGGATGTTGACAGAAGGATTTGGTCCTGCTTATACTGCCTGGGCCCGCAGAAGAAAACGTTTGATTCCGTTTATCTACTAAGACATAAGGAGATGTGATTTTTTTGAAGAAACAAGCAGTCGTCATTGGAGCAGGTTTAGCAGGTATGTCAGCCGCAATTCGTCTCGCTGGGGACGGTTATGAAGTCACGATGCTTGAACAAAACGGAAACGTTGGCGGTAAATTAAATCAACGCAGTGGTCAAGGATTTACGTTTGATACCGGCCCCTCGATCTTGACGATGCCTTGGGTACTCGAGCAATTATTTACGAGCGTTCACCGTCGACTCGACGACTATCTAGAAATCGAGCGGATCGAACCGCAATGGCGGACTTTCTTTGAAGACGGTACACAACTTGACGTCAAAGGCGATCTTCCAGGTATGTTGGAAGAATTTAAAAAAGTCTCCGACCAAGCTGACTTCGTCGAATTGTTCAGCTATTCCAAAAAAATGTATGACCTGTGTTTGGACAGTTTCTATAAATACAGTCTCGAAGATTTGAAGGACTTAAAAAAATACCATACGATGTCTGAATTACTTAAAATGGATCCACTCAATACAGTAGCAAGCGGTACAAAAAAACATTTGAACAACAAATACCTGGAGCAACTGTTTAACTATATGGTCATGTATGTCGGATCCAACCCATATGAAGCTCCTGCTGTCTTCAATCAAATGATTTATGTTCAGATGGGTCTCGGCATCTATTATGTCAAAGGTGGTATGTACAATATCGCCCGTGCCATGAAGACTGTGCTTGACGAACTCCGGGTGACCATTCACGTCAACACACCTGTCGAACGTGTCGTCACAGAAGGCAAGCGTGCAATCGGCGTGGAAACGACAGACGGTACATTTTATCCGGCTGATGTCGTCGTCTCGAACCTTGAGGTCATTCCGACCTATCAACATCTCATTTCAGAGAAAAAAGGACCAAAACATGCTAAAAAATTAAATCAGTCATTCGTGCCTTCCGTTTCCGGTCTTGTTCTGTTACTTGGGGTTAACCGTGAATACAAAGACTTGAAACACCATAACTTCTTCTTCTCTGATGATCCGGAACGGGAATTTGCCCAAATGTTCAAGGATGGGGTTCCGCCAGAAGATCCAACGATTTATGTCGGTGTTTCTTCTAAATCCGATGCGTCACAGGCTCCTGAAGGAAAAGATAATTTGTTCGTCTTGACACACGTGCCACCACTGACGAAACAAGATGGAAAAACCGATTGGGATGCGTACCGTGAAGTCGTCCTCGATAAATTGGAACGGATGGGACTGACTGATTTACGCGAATCGATTGAATTTGAATACCGCTTTACACCAGAAGACTTGAAATCCCTATATGGTCCGAACGGTGGCTCGATTTATGGTGTGGCAGCCGATCGGAAAAAGAACGGTGGATTTAAGATTCCATCGAAGAGTGATCTCTACGAAGGTCTCTATTTCGTCGGTGGTTCCACACATCCAGGTGGTGGTGTCCCGATGGTCACCTTATCAGGTCAGCTGACAGCTGATTTAATCCAAAAACATGAAAAGGTAAAAGCATAATCAAAACAGGAGAAGGTCCCTTATCGAAGGGACAATCTCCTGTTTTTTTAGTTATGCTGACAAACTTCTTCAATCTGAAGGAAGGTTTCGTCTTTAAATGTCATTTGATACACAGCCGGCATCTTTAGCGTTTTCCAGAACGCATATCCATATGCCGGATCAAAATGTTGCATTAATAACACCATGATATTCCCGTGTGTTCCGATGACGACGGTTTGATCTTTATGTTTTTCTAGTAATCGTTTGATCTCAGGCACGATACGCCGTTGTGCCGTAACATTTGATTCACCTCCATACGGATTTTCATCCGGATGTTCCCATACATAACCGACAGCCTGTTGAAAATCCGGCAGTTCTTCGGGCGCCAATAACCGTTCTTGAAAAGCCGCTGCTTCTTGAATGACTAATCCGTATTGTTCTGCTAAAGGCTGGACCGTCTCAATCGCTCGCCGATACGGACTCGCGTAAATCTGGTCCGGTTTAATCCCTTCAAAAAGAGTCGTCAGTTGTTCCGCATCGTATCTCCCTTGTTCTGATAAAGGACGCGCTTTTTCGTCTGTAGAATAGGTCGAATGCGCATGACGGACCAAATAAATTGTCGTTGTCATTTCAATTCTCCTTTTAGCTGTCTTTTGTCTGCTCCAGCAAACGATAACCCACACCTCGGACAGTCTCCAAATACTCATCGATTGGAAAACCGGAACGGCGCAATTTCTCACGAAGATGACGCATATGAGAATCAATCGTTCGTGGTTCAATCGATTGATCATCGCCCCACAGCGACAAAACCAATTGTTCTCTTGATAAGACGCCATTCACGGACGTCAAGAGTTTTCCTAAAAGTTGAAACTCTGTTTTCGTCAGTAAGATTTTTTGTCCGTCGAATGTACAATGATATCCTGCGACGTCATACTGTAGTCCATGAAATGCATACTGCTCCCGCTTTTCTCGACCAATCAACAGTTCGATTCGTCCTAATAATTCTCCTTCATGAATCGGCTTTGCCACATAATCATCTGCACCGACTTTGCGCCCCCGTAGCACATCTTCCATTTGATTCCGCGCTGTCACCATAATGATTGGAAAATCAGCCATTCGTCTTATATTTCCACACAACGTCCATCCATCCATATCGGGCATCATGACATCGAGTAAAGCCAAATCGATGGGAACGGTCTTGACGATGGCGAGCGCTTTTTCGGCCGTGTCGGCTAAATGACATGTATGACCATAGGGTACCAGATATAACTTCATTAATTGAAGCATCCGTTGTTCATCATCAACGATTAAAATTCGAGCCATTTCTTCACACCTTCCATTGAATCATCACACTCGTCCCGGCATTCTTTTCACTCTTGATATCTAATGTCGCATCGTGTGCTTGAACGATTGCCAAGGCAATCGTCAAACCAAGCCCTGATCCGCCCCGGCTTCGTGATCGTGACGGTTCACTGCGGTACAGACGTTTTGTCACATGGGGTAAACTTTCTTGGCTGATGCCGCTTCCTGTATCACGTACTTGAAAATACGGTCCTGTTTCATTCCTGCCGTATCGGACGACGATTTCACCGGTTGCTGTATATTTTTTTGCGTTATCCAATACATTTATCAGCACTTGCTTGAGCCGAATTTCATCTCCTGCTATCTCTACCGGTTCCCCTGATACATGCAAATGCAGCCCTTTTTCTTCAATTGCAGGTCGCATTTTCTCTGTCGTCGAGACAATCAATTGATCGAGCGCAAGCGGCACTCGTTCGACTGAGAATGCATTCGTATCGGAACGTGCCAGTAACATCAGCTGTTCAATCAATGTGCTCAAATGATCGCTTTCTTCTTTGATAATCGACAGATAAGCTGTTTTTTCAGATTCCGGCAAGTTTGGACGATGTAATATATCCGCATAACCCTTCATGTAGGTCAGCGGAGTTCGAAGTTCGTGCGAGATATTTGCTAAAAATTCTGTCCGTTCACGATTCAAAAAATCGAGATCTTTTGCCAACTGTGTGATGGAGCGTGCCAGTGCCCCAAGCTCATCCGAGCGGTTTACCGGTAAATCCACGTCAAGGTTTCCTTCTTTCAACTTGGCCGTCGCACGCTCCATCTCAATGAGCGGTCTTGAAATCAATCGTGTACACAGCACGACAGTCGCAAGCGACAGAAGAACGGCAATGATACCAACTTGAATGAATTGTTGTCTTAATGGGTTAACGACTTGTTGAATTAACGTTTCCGGAGCAAACATGAAGACATGCCCACGATGAACACCTGAAATCGTGATTGGACTATCTGTCATTAAAAAATCCTTCGTTTCCGCTTGAGCTCTTAAAATCCGATCTTTTCGTTGTGTTTGAAATTCCGTATGGATAAGCTCTACTTTCATTTTAGGAGTAAGTGGATGCGAAGCCTTTAAAATTTTTCCTTTTTGATCCGTGATAACGACTGTAAATTCGGATGCTGATTCCATCAAACTGACATGTTCCAATGTTTCCGCATGAAATGATTCCTCGAGGACATCGCGGTGCGTGTTCCCTCGGTTCAGCAAACCGAGGACCACTTCATTCGTCCTTTGATTCACAAGGTTTAAATAGAGGGTACTGAACAGAATGCCGCCGATGAAAAGAATGGCAGTCAAAAAAAGTAGACCAATGTAGTACGAAATATGCCGCATGCCCTGCTCCTCCTTTTTCTTCACTATTACGATACACTTTTCCAATGACTCGTTCAGTCAGGTAATTGAATTGTCACTCTTTCTGCACGGTTTCTGCACGAAACACGGGTATAGTAGTCACATAACCAAATTACTACAGGAGGTATTTTTTTATGAAAAAACAACTACTCGTTACATCACTCGCTCTTTCTGCTGTCCTAAGTTTAGGTGCCTGCGGATCTGATTCCAATTCCTCTACTTCACACGATATGCATGATAATAAGAACGATTCCCATGCAGGGATGATGCATTCAAGTGACGGGAAAATTCCCGCTGGACTGAAACAAGCTGAAAATCCGAAGTTTAAAGACGGATCAGACGTCCTTCTGTCCTCTGATCATATGAAAGGGATGGATGGCGCAAAAGCAACAATCGTCGATTCATTTGATACAACAGTATATGAAGTCAGCTATACACCAACGAACGGTGGTAAAAAAGTCAGCAATCATAAATGGGTGATTCAGGAAGAACTTAACCCGGTTCCGGCTTCACCGTTACAAGCAGGTGATGAGGTGACTTTAGCTGCTGATCACATGAAAGGTATGGATGGTGCAAAAGCGACCATTGATCAAGCAGATCAGACAACCGTGTATATGGTCGATTTTAAACCGACAACCGGTGGAAAAACGATTAAAAATCATAAATGGGTGACAGAAGATGAACTTCAAGCCAATGATTAAAACAAAAAAACCCGCTCATCCAAAGATGAACGGGTTTTTGGTATGATTCTGACTGGGCTCGAACCAGCGACCTCTACCCTGTCAAGGTAGCGCTCTCCCAGCTGAGCTACAGAATCATGATGCAGTACGTTATGTACTTGCTAGGACATGTATTAATATAGCAAGAAACTAACCATCTGACAAGTACTTTTCTAAAAAAATATGAAAAATAAAAATGAAGGGGCTGAACTTTATTTTAAGTCAGCCCCTCCCTTTTACTTATAGAATGGTCGTCACTTGATCGACCGGTAAACGGAGCGCCGGACGTTTTTTCGCGTCTTCGACTGCTTTCCCGACAGCAATCAACATGACCGGGACATAACGTTCGTCTGTAATGAACGTTTCTGTAAAGAGTTGATGATTGAATCCGCCCATCGCGAGTGTCGAGAGTCCTTTTGCTTCAGCAACTAGCATCAGTTGCATCGCAGCTAAACTTGCGTTTGACATGGCTGCATCTCTCGCGTAAGCCTCGCTTTGATATGCCCCTTCTACTTGTCCTTTGATCGAGTCAAACAAGTCTTCCGTCATGCCTCCTGCTTCTACGGCTGGTCCATAAACCGGATTATAGTTTCGGTTTGCCTGTAAATCCCCTAGTACGGCAATGACGACGGAAGAAGAACTGATGGCCGGCTGATTGTAAGCGATTGGAGCTAATCGTTGTTTCGCTTCTTCCGAATGGAAGGCAACGAAATGCCAATGTTGCAAGTTCCAGGCACTTGGTGCAGCTGTCGTCAATTCAACCAATTCTTGGACTTCTTCTTGTGAAAGCGTGAATGTCTCATCGTAATGACGAACTGACCGGCGTTCTGTCAAAATTGATAGTGTGTCAGATAGTGTTTGATTCATAATGATCCCCCTCTAAGTACATCTGTTTACTTTGTTATCGTATCATCCTCTACGCTACCTGTCATATGACAAGACTCGCTAAAGACTCTTCTGTTATAAAACAAAGATTGACATATCAAATCTGTACTAGTACAATAAAATAAATTCAGTGTTATTTGCTGGTACATCCATATACTAAGAGGAGGAATACAATCATGGAACAACCCCTTTACCAAGAGACCTCTCCCGAGTTTTACCGTCAACTTCCGGTCAAAACCTGCTCTCATTGCGGAAAAGAAATGGATGAACAATGCGAATCGTATAAAACAGAATGTGATGAGTGTGCTGTTACAGAACACTAATCGTAAAGTTGCTTGAAGAAAGAAGTCTCCGGTAGCGGATGGACTTCTTTTTTGTTTGAAAATATAACACTATTTCTATCTTAATCAACTTTTTTTGAATTATAGGTTCCGTAGTCATCTTTTTGTAATATTTTTGTTACAAATGAAACAGACAAAATGTTACATTTAACTCATAAGATTTTCCGTAAAGGAGCTCAGACATCAATGGATTCATACAACTCAGGCAATCTAATCGGCCTTGGACCAAGACACCGAAAACCAAAACGAAAGTATTTCGCTAAGCTTTTGATCGTACTGGCGATGATTCTTCTTCCGATTGGCGGTTATATCGTTTATCAGTACCTTGCTTCGACACAACAACAAGCGAGCGTAAAACCCGTCCAATCTTTGCGGGAAGTTCCGACTCCGAACCTGGATAAGGCACGCGTCGAGAAATGGAACGGGATTACTAAAAAAGTGGCGTATCTGACATTTGAAGACGGACCGACTGCATTGACTCCGGACATCTTGAAATCGTTACAAGACCAAGAAGTTAAAGCGACTTTCTTTTTGATCGGAAGTAACATCGATGAACAACCGGATGTCGTCCGCTCGATAGCAATGGCTGGACATTATATCGGACCACACAGTGAAACTCATGATTATGACACCCTGTATAAGAAAAAACAGTATGTTCCCGAGATGCTTCAAGTCCAAAAACAAATCAAACAACTGACGAATCACAGTCCGTTGCTGACACGTCCTCCTTATGGATCAACACCTGGTATTAACAAGTCGATTGCAAAAGAAATCGAACAGGCGAAACTTCGGGTGTGGGATTGGTCGATCGATTCGATGGACTGGTACTACAAAGATAGTGCCAAGGAAGTTGCCAAAACTGTCATCAGCCGTGCAGAAGACCCGGTCGAAATCATCCTGTTGCATGAACAACCACAAACATTGCGGGCATTACCGGCAATTGTTGCTGGATTAAAGAAAAAAGGCTATCAGTTTTCCATCTATGATGAAGATTTTCATGTCCCGTATAATTTCGCAAAATTCTCTAATTTATAAGGAGTTCCTTTCATGATTAATAAACGGATGATCCTCACCAGTTGTTTGACCTGTCTCGGCCTCTTGGTTCTCAGTGCCTGCTCGAGTGACCCGGCCGCTTCGATATACGAGCAGTTGGAAGAACAAGCGAAGTCCGAACAAAAAGCAGCAGTCGTCGCCGAGCAACGGACGCGTCAAGATGAAATTTCCGTCAATACCTATCAAGCCGTCCTCGAAGCTGGGGCCGATGATATTAAACGGGCGCAAAATGAACGGGATGAATTGACCGCTCTGAATCAAAATCGTGTCAAATTGTTAAAACAAGAACAAAAAATCCGTACCCGTGCTTTTGATGAGTTAGACCTTGCGGAATTAACGAGTACCTTATCTTCGTTGTCTGCCGCTAAAAAAGACGGCACAGCCCTTATCGATGTCTTTAAAGAGCGTGAGAAGGCTTTTGATACGTTTTTGAAACGTTATGCGGCGACGATTGCTTCAGAAAAGAAAGTGCTTTCCTACTTGACCGAAAAACCGAACTTCGTTAAGATTGATGAAGCAACAGCTGATTTAAACCGGACTTCCCGTCAAGCAACAGAGGCACTCAAAACCTTTAATCAATTGACCGTCCGCTACAATGAATTAAAGCCAACCTTTTACAAAAAGGCTGGACTCAACATTAAATAACTCACACAGGTTGCAACCAAACCCTGTCCAAAAAACCTGGACAAGGCCCCGTTGCAACCTTTTTTGTGCGTTCTAAAACATGGAGGAATCTGTATGAATCGTTCAAAAGCAACACTTTTCGTCTTAATCGGCGCCATTAGTTACGGCGTCCTGTCGACAATCGTCAAACTGGCTTACGAGGCAGGATTTAATTCGGCCGCTGTTTCAGGAAGCCAATTCTTCTTCGGGTGGCTGATGATTTTCATCTTAGCTCTGCTGTCGAAAAATCTTCGTCTTCATCCTAAAACTGCTTTTACTTTGATGGCAATCGGGATTTCAAGCGGAACGACCGGCTACCTGTATTACCAAAGCCTGCAAACTGTTTCTGCTTCTGTCGCCATCATTCTCCTCTTCCAATTCACATGGATTGGTGTCGTGATTGATTCGATTCTTGCAAGAAGATTGCCTTCACGCCCCCATTTTTTATCTGCCATCCTGTTAATTGGTGGTGCTATTTTAGCCAGCGCGGCTTACACCAGCGCTCTTGACGTGCGCGGTACGTTGTTTGGACTTGGAGCAGCCGTCAGTTTCTCGATCTTCCTGCTTGCCAGTGGTCGGGTCGCAAATCATGTACCTGTCATTAAAAAAAGTTTTTATATGATGACGGGTGGACTTCTGTTCGTCATGATCATGTATCCACCTACGACATTCTTGACTGCAGCGAATTTCGAACAAGGACTGATCTGGTATGCCCTTCCGCTTGGTCTGTTTGCCTTAATTTTACCACCGCTGTTGTTCGCAGCAGGAGCTCCACACCTAAGTCCTGCCAGCGTCTCACTGCTTGGTGCAGCAGAACTGCCGACTGCGGTCATCTGTTCGGTCCTCATACTCGGTGAGCATCTTTCCGGTTCACAGTGGATTGGGATCATCATCATACTGATTGGGATTTTCTATCCGATTTATGTCAGCAGTTTGAAACAGTCGACCAGCTCTGCCCCACGTCAAAACGACCTCTCCTGATTAATCAGGAAAGGTCGTTTTTTTGACATTATTTTTGACGTTTCATCGCATCAGCGACAAATTCAACATCCGTCCCAATGATGATTTGGACATTTTTTGCCCCCATCTTCATGACACCTTTTGCGCCTGCCGCTTTAATCGCTGCTTCATCAATGATAGTCGAATCTTTCACTTGGAGACGGAGACGTGTCGCACAGTTATCAATCGATGTGACGTTTTCCGTTCCTTGTAATCCCGCAAAAATCCGGGCTGCTTGTTGCTCATACTTATCGTCCGATACCCCTGTGACCGGTCCTGCATCCGTCACAAGTGTTTCATCTTCACGCCCTGGCGTCTTCAAATCAAATTTCGTGATCATGAAGTAGAACAGGAAGTAATAGATGACCGCGAACACCAGACCGACGACCAGTAAAAGTAACGGTTTTGTCGCGATTCCGAAGTTCAGGACATAATCGATGAATCCGGCCGAGAAGGAGAATCCGTGCAGTATACCGAGCAGGTTGACGACTGCCATGGAAACACCCGTCAATACGGCATGAATAACATATAATACCGGAGATAAGAACATGAACGAAAACTCAATCGGTTCCGTAATTCCCGTCAGGAACGACGTTAATCCCAAACCGATCATCGCTCCCGCGACTGCTTTCCGATTTTCTTTGCGTGCTGCCATGACCATCGCTGCGGCCGCTGCCGGTAAAGCGAACATCATGATTGGGAAAAATCCTGCTTGATAAATACCGGCTGTTGGATCTCCTGCGAAGAACCGTGCGATATCGCCATTCGCAATCGTTCCATCCGCTTTTTCGTATGAACCGAAGACGAACCAGAAAATATTGTTCAAGACATGGTGAAGACCGACAGGAATCAACAGACGGTTGAAGAATCCAAACAGTGCGGCTCCTCCCGCCCCAAGGCTGACCATCCATTCTCCCGCATTATTGATGCCATCTTCAATGAACGGCCATAAGTAACCAAAGATGAATGCCAGGATCAGCATGGCAGCCGAAGTGATGATTGGAACAAAACGGCGTCCACCGAAGAACGCTAACCAATCCGGTAATTTAATATTGTAAAATCGATTGTATAACAAACCGGCGACAATACCGGCAATGATCCCGCCGAACACAGCCATATTGACCATCGAACCTAAAGTTGCCTGATTGGCAATGGAACTTAAGGTCGCCCCATCCACTTTCGTCGAGGAGTCATTGACAATGGCGGCGATTGCATCGTACTTAGCCTGAATTTGAGCGTTCGAATAATCCTTGTTCATGGAGTCGACACCCGTTTTTAAGACCAGATACCCGACTGCCCCTGCCAAGCCGGCAGCGCCACTTGCATCAATCGATAATCCGATCGCGACACCAATCGCAAAAATCAGTGGAAGATTATCAAAAATCGCACCACCTGCTGCCACCATCAATGGAACATCCAACATGTCGGCTGAACCGAGTCGAAGGACAATTCCTGCGGCTGGTAAAACGGCGATCGGTAGCATTAAGGCCTTACCGATTCGTTGAAGAAACTGCAACATATACTTCACCCTTTCTTAAATAAAAACAAATAATGACATGACGATGAAAACGCTTTAACATTTATTATTATTCCACATACACATATAAATGACTAGACCTTTATACATATTTTTTCATAAAAAAAGATCCCTCTACACAAGGGACCTTAATGGGTACAGATTAACGACGATTTGTATCTTCGAGATTCTGTTGAACATTTCCAACCGTTTTTTTAGCATCGCCTTTAAGCTGATCTTTTTTGCCTTCACGTTCTGTTGATTTATCTCCTGTTGCTTTTCCAAGCGCTTCTTTCGCTTTTCCGGCAACTTTATCAACTAAACCATCCGTTTTTTTGCTTAATCCGCTATCGTTTGACATGTTCATTACCCCCTATTTTTTTAACGCATAATAATATGTTCCCACCTGAAACAGATTCAAACATCGTTCTGCTCTCATTTGTCCTAAATCCAAAAATCAGTCGATTAAAAAACTCCCTATCGCTTTCCGATAGGGAGTAGTTTATTACTGTGCAACCGAGACGCCGAGGACTTGTTCAATCCGTTCGAATGCCCAGTCTAATTCTTCTTTTGTGATGACGAGTGGTGGTGCAAAACGAATGACTGTCTCATGTGTTTCCTTGCAGAGCAATCCTTTTTCTTTTAATGCTTCGCAATACGGACGAGCAGCTTCTGTCAATTCGACACCGATGAACAGTCCACGTCCACGAACTTCTTTAATCATCGGATTGTCGATTTCTTTTAGACGGTTCATAAAGTATGTTCCGAGCTCAAGTGAACGTTCTGGCAACTTCTCTTCTTCCAAAACTTCGAGTGAAGCGACAGATACCGCACAGGCCAATGGATTCCCACCGAATGTCGAACCATGCGATCCCGGATTAAAGACACTCAGGATATCGTGGTTGGCAGCCACACAAGAAATCGGGAACACGCCGCCACCCAGTGCTTTTCCTAAGATGTACATATCTGGTGTTACATTGTCCCAGTCCGAAGCAAACCATTTACCCGAACGGCCCAGTCCTGATTGGATTTCATCCGAGACGAGTAGTACGTTTTGTTCCTTACAGACGTCTTGAGCATCTTTCAAGAATCCTTCGTACGGAATCAGGATACCCGCTTCACCTTGGATCGGCTCAACGATGAAGGCAGCTGTATTTTCCGTGATGGCACCTTTCAGTGCTTCCAAATCCCCGTACGGAATCGTTTTGATGCCCGGTAAGAGTGGTCCGAATCCGCGTTGATATTCGGCTTCTGTTGACATCGAAACAGCCGTCATCGTCCGACCATGGAAGTTTCCTTCGCAGACGATGATTTCGGCATCTCCCGGAATTTGTTTGACTTCGTACGCCCAGCGACGTGCTGCCTTGACTGCCGTCTCGACCGCTTCCGCTCCCGTATTCATCGGCAGGACCATATCTTTTCCTGTCAATTGCGCGACCTTTTCATAAAAGAATCCGAGCTGGTCATTGTGAAAGGCGCGGGATGTCAGCGTAATTTTATCCGCTTGCCGTTTTAAGGCTTCGATGATTTTCGGATGACGGTGTCCTTGGTTTACAGCTGAATAGGCACTAAGCATATCCATATACTCGCGGCCTTCCGGATCTTTAACGAAAACCCCTTCTGCCTCCGAGATGACGATTGGGAGTGGATGATAATTGTGTGCCCCGAATTTCTCTGTCTGTGAAATAATTTTCTCTGTTTGATTCATGATAAATCCCCCTTTTTTCGCTTAGAGAACGCTTTCATTCTGATTATAACAGATTCAAACAGATAATCTTCAATCGAAATACAGGATTTATCCGCATGAAAATTGAATATACTGGGAATAGACAAGACAAGTGAACCGTCATCTCTGATCATTTAAAAGGAGTGTGCGTCCGTAATGGATCGTTCGACCATTAATTCCTATGAAACTGTCATGCAAGGATTTCCCTTACCTGCATTTATTCTGCACGTCGATTTAACTGTTCATTCCTGGAATGAGGCTGCCGAATCCTGCTGGGGCTGGTCGGCACAAGAAGTTATCGGACAATTGATTCCGCTCCTTGATCCGGAAGATGCTGCGTTCAGTCGGCAAATCTGGCATTCATTTTTAAAAAAACGACAATCGATCCAATTACCCAATACAACATTTCTGCATAAGTCAGGTGAACATTCAGCAGCGACGTTACTCGTCTCACCGCTCTTTGATGACAAAAATGAGCCGTTTGGTGCTTTTTTCTGTCAGTTGCCTTCTTCTACTCAACAAAATGCAAGCAAACCGTTATTCCAGGGATTGATGGATTTACGATATGCGTTTGATCAAATCGCTTGTGTCGCCATCTTCGACGCACGGGGAACGATTCAATATGCCAATGCCAACTTGACAGACGTTACAGGATTTTGTCCAAATGCGTTGCTTGGTCAAGCTTGGACGATCCTCCTCGATTCGTCGGAAGAGGTTCTTTCGACGATCCGCTCCCAAATCAAAAGAAAAAAGGCCTGGTCCGGAAAACTATCGATTTCGACCCAGGATGATTCTAAAAAAGTCCTTCGTGCCACCCTGATTCCAGTGTATGACGTAAATGGTGTCCGTTTCCAACATATTTTCATTGGTACCGATATTACGGAAACCGAACATCTCGAACAGGAACTTGATTTTTTAGTCCATCATAATGAATTGACCCATCTGCTGAATAAACGAGGCTTCCTTCGTGAAGGTCAGGTCTTATTCTCCAAAGCATCTGATGATTTCCCGATCTCACTCATCTTATTTGATATTGATCGTTTTAAAGTCATCAACGATTCTTTCGGTACACATGTAGGCGACCAACTGTTACAAGCGTTAGCCAAACGTTTGTCTCAACATGCAAAACAGCTGTTAACGTTCCATCCGACGAGTGACTTGTTTGGTTTATTGCTAAAAGTCACCGACCGGAATGCCCTGTTCCAGTATGCCCGGAAACTGCAACAAGTATTGCAACGTCCCTATTATATTAATGGGCATTCCTTAATCATCTCCTGTACGTTCGGAATTACCGTCTATCCTTCGGAAGCCAAATCACTTGAAGATTTGTACCGCCGTTCGGAAATGGCCTTGTATGCCGGAAAATCAATCGGTACAGGAACGATTCAATATTTAACCCATGAAATGGATGAGCAGTTCACCCGGAAATTACAGCTCGAACGCTCATTATTTACGGCTTTAGAGGATCAAGCCCTTCATTTGGTCTATCAACCAATCATCAACTTGAAAACCAAGCATGTCGATGGTTTTGAAGCGCTGTTGCGTTGGAATCATACGGCACTCGGGAGCATTCCTCCTGATGAATTCATTCCACTTGCGGAAGAAGCCGCTTTGATCACACCCATTAACAACTGGGTCGTCATCGAGGCCTGTGAGCGGCTCGCCATTTGGCAGAAACGGATTGCGGCTGATTTGACGATGGCCATCAATATTTCACCGCACCAGTTCCAAAGTGACTCGTTCGTCCGGACGCTGCAACACGTCGTGACCCAGAAAATAATTAATCCGCAATTCGTCACCCTTGAATTGACGGAGAACATCGCAATTTTACAAACACAGCGGACAATTGAACGGATGCAACTGATCAAAGCGCTTGGCTTCCGATTATCGATTGATGATTTTGGAACAGGTTATTCTTCCTTACAATATTTGCGTGCTTTTCCGATTGATGAACTCAAGATCGATAAAGTCTTCATTGACGGCATCGATTTAGGAGAAAACGGGTTGCTCGACTCAATCATTCAACTTGGTCAAAACTTAAAGCTGAACCTCGTCGCAGAAGGTGTCGAAACGGCAACCGCCTTACATTATTTACAAGAGACGCCTTGCCAACAAATGCAAGGATTCATTTTCTCTGAACCACTGTCTGTTGATGCAGTTGAACACCGCTTCGGCTCAGCAAATTCTGAAGACTGAGATAGATACCAGACAACAAAAAAACAGGAGCCGGATGCTGATTCGGTTCCTGTTTTGTCTATCAAGACGGATATTAACGTCCCTCTTGCTTTTTTGTCTTACAATTGAATTTGACCTCCGACCATTCCGTAAATCGCAACGGCAGCTAAGATAATTAAAATTCCGCTTGCAATCATTTCGTAACGCGACATGCCGCCCCGTTTCTGTTCCCGTTCTGCCATCAGGTAGGCAATGATACCCGGTGCATAGACGAGGGCTGCGATGACGATATACCAAATCCCTGAAGCGTAGACGAGCCACAGTGAATAGGCAGCAGCAATCGTCGAGAAGATTAACATCTTCGTATTACGTTCTGCTCGTGAAAAACGGACACTGTATACGGCAGACAACAGATACGGCAACAAAGCACAAATTCCGGCAATACTGGATAAGACTAAATACGTCTGTGCAGAAAATAAGGCGATACCCGCAACGAACTGGGTCGCAATTTGAGTGATCAGCAACGCACCGACCGGCGCCCCTTTACGGTTCGTTTTTGCAAAGAACTTTGGAAACGCACCGTCTTTCGCGACAAGGTAGGAAATTTCAGATGCAAGAATCGTCCATCCGAGCAATGCTCCTGATAACGAAATGATCAATCCGATCATAATCAATGTGGCTCCAAACGGACCAATGGCAGCTTCGAGCACATAAGCCATTGTCGGTTCTTGTAATCCTGCTAATTGCTCCTGGTTCAAAACACCGAGCGATAAGACGGAAATCAGGATGTAGATGACAAGTACTCCGACAAGTCCTACGACTGTCGCCTTCCCGACATCACTCCGTTTGTTGGCGCGTGTCGACAAGACGACAGCCCCTTCAATCCCGACGAAGGCCCAAAGCGTTACAAGCATCGTTCCTTTGACTTGCGTAAAGATACTGCCTAATTCTGTTCCTTCTCCCCAAAAATTGAGGTTAAACGTCTTCACATTAAACGCAATTGCTACCAGTAAAATAAAGATCAAAATCGGAACGAGCTTGGCGATCGTCGTAATCAGGTTGACAAGTGTCGCTTCTTTAATCCCGCTCGAGACGATGAAAAAAAGTCCCCAGACGACGAAAATACTCATTATCAACAAAAATACACGATTTTCTGATGAGAAAATCGGGAAAAAGTAACTGAGTGCATTAAAGACCAACGTTATGTTGGCAACTGTCCCGATCCAGGCCGAGACCCAATATCCCCAGGCGCTGTTAAAACCGACAAATCGTCCGAATCCTTCACGGGCATACGCGTAAATGCCGCCCTCAAGTTCCGGTTTACTGTTTGCTAAGTGCTGAAATACCAGTGCCAGCATAATCATACCAAGACCAGTAATTCCCCATCCGATCAAAATTGGACCTGCACTTGCTTTTTGAGCCATCGCTCCCGGCAGATTAAAGGCACCTCCACCGACCATCGATCCAATGACCATTGCGGCTAAAGCAAAAAAGCCGATCTTTTGTTGATTCATTCTCTAACACGTCCTTTATTTCTTGTATATCTATTCATATCAAACGTATATTCATTCGAAAGACACAAAATTCATTATAACAAAATCAAAGCCGTTGTAAAGAAAGGATTTGATAAACATGAATTGGATCCATTCGTTCCAACTAGAAGATTTTTTAAAATTAATGATTTCTGCTATTTTTGGAATTATTTTAGGATTTGAGCGTGAAATCAAAAACAAACCTGTTGGTATACGTACTAGCCTCGTAATTACCCTGATTAGCTGTCTGTTAACCATTGTTTCCATTAAGTCTGTCCTTCTTTACAGCGAGATTGCGCCAAATATTCAGATGGACCCAATGCGACTTGTCGCTCAAGTCATTGCAGGTATCGGTTTTATTGGAGCCGGTGTCATTTTAAGACGACCTCATGATATCGTCAGCGGCTTGACAACAGCTGCCATCATTTGGAGTTCAAGCGGGATAGGCATAGCAATCGGGGCGGGATTTATTTATGAAGCCGCTTTTCTAGTAATTTTTCTGTTTCTTTCTTTAGAAATAATCACGAGAATAATGAAACGTTTTAACAATAGTCGTTTCGAAGCCAACGTCATGGTTGCTCATTTGATACTATCCAGTGAAACAAACGCTCAATATGTAAAAGAAGCTTTGGAACAACAAGGAGTTCGTATCACTAATATGCGCCTGCATAGTAACGGTCGACAATTAACTTTACGGATGTATTCCCCTCATAAACTGACAATATTCATACTTTATGACTACTTGAAAACACTCGGAATTGAGCATATAGACCTTGATCAATAAGAATTGTCAGAAAATTTATGTTGCATTTTTACTCGCTTTCACTTAAATTTACATTATGTTCACACTTTTCTGAAATCATTTCAATCTAATCGGGGGGTCATCTTTCACATGAAGAAACAAACTAAAATTGCCTTTGCTGGACTATCCAGCATGGCGCTGCTCGCAGTAGCAGCTTGTGGCCAAAGCAATGAATCAGATGGAAACTCTTCTTCCTCAAAAGAAAAGAAACAAGAGGTGACACTCATCTCGACTACGGATGTGCCACAACTTGATCCAACAAAAACAACGGACTCAACATCCATCATCGTTACGAACAACGTCTTTGAAGGTCTCTACCGTCTTGACGGCGACAACAAACCGACTGCCGGAATCGCAGAAAGTGTCGAAGTATCAGATGATAAGAAAACATATACATTTAAACTCCGTAAAGATGCCAAGTGGTCAGATGGTTCAGCTGTTACGGCAGACGACTTCATCTACTCTTGGAAACGTGCACTCGATCCAAAAACAGGAGCAGAGTACGCATACATCCTTCAGGATTTAAAAAATGCTAACAAAATCTTAGCCGGTGAAGCAGAACTCGACTCGCTCGGTGTCAAGAAAGTAGACGATCAAACTCTTGAAGTGCAATTGGAAGCTCCGGCTCCATACTTCCTCGGATTGACAAGTTTCCCTACTTACTTACCACTCAAGCAATCGTTTGTCGAAGAAAAAGGCGACAAGTTTGCGACAAACGTCGACTCGATGCTCTTCAACGGACCATTCATTTTGGATAAGTGGCAATCTAATTCCGGTTGGACATATAAGAAAAACCCGGATTACTGGGATAAAGCAAACGTCAAAATGGAAAAAATCGATGTAAAAGTCGTTAAAGAAATTTCGACTGGTGTCAACTTGTTCGAGTCGAAAGACGTCGACTTCGCACCTATCACATCGGAGTTCGTCTCACAATACGAAAAATCCGACAACTACAAGACACGTCCAGATGCACGGATCAACTTCCTCCGATTCAACCAAAAAAATAAAGCACTTAAAAACGAAAACATCCGTAAAGCGCTTGCACTTGGTTTTGAAAAACAAGGAATTACAGACGTCATCTTAAATGACGGTTCAAAACCGGCTAACTTCATCGTCGCAAAAGACTTTACATTCACACCGGATGGGGAAGATTTCCGTGCCAAATATCCAGATCTCCAAAGCTTTGATGCAACAGAAGCGAAAAAAGCATGGGATGCCGGCCTAAAAGAACTCGGTGTCAAAACAGTAGAACTCGATATGTTGTCACGTGATGAAGATGCCTTCAAGAAAGTTTCTGAATTCTTAAAAGGTGATCTCGAGAAAAACTTACCGGGTCTTACGGTCAACATCAAGCAACAACCGTTCAAAAACTTCCTGGACCTCGAGTCTAAAGGCGATTACGACATCTCTGCTGCCGGTTGGGGCCCTGACTACCAGGATCCAATGACGTTCCTCGATATGTGGTTAACAGGCGGAAGCTTTAACCGTATGGAATACTCGAACAAAGAGTTCGATAAGATGATTAAAGAAGCAAAAGCAGAGCCGGATGAAGCAAAACGTTGGTCGACGCTTCAAGAAGCTGAAAAAATGCTCTTGGCAGAAGACTATGCGATTGCTCCAATCTACCAAAAAGGTGAAGCATACTTGCAACGTGCGAACATCGACAAACTATATCGTCACCCATTCGGAGCAGACATGAGCTTCAAATGGATGGAAGTAAAATAAGTATCCTCCTACCGGTTACCAGGCTTCCCTTGGTGACCGGTTTTTGTATACAACAAAGACCCCTTCTGCCGGAGCCGATCGGGGTCTTTACTGTGCGATTTGTTTATAAAATTCGATTTCTTCCCGCTGTCCTTCTTCGACAGCACGGAAAAATTCAGCAAAAAATGCGTATAAGATGGTTCGTTCCTGATAGGTCGGACCAGCCTGTCGAATCACTGAAAACGCAAGATTTCGTAACTGACGTTTTGTACGCCGGTTGTTTGGTAACTCATGAAACTGGTCGATAAACGAACGGTATACATCAGCAATCAACTTTTCATGACCTTCAAAATATGACTTATCCATTGAATCTGTCCTTTCTGATTGTTCTCTTCTTTTCTACGGAGTATCCTCCTGAAAAGTTTCATTAAGCTACACTTTTCACAAAGATATAAGACCTACTATAACAAGGATCAAATAATGATTCAACCGGAAAACTATTAAGAAAAGGTAAAGTCCACGTCATCACCTTTCGTGGACTTTACCTTTTCATTTAAGCTTGTACTGCAATATGTTGGAACGTTTTAACGTCAAACAATCCGCTGTCCGTTAACTTCAGATTCGGGATGACAGGCAAACAGAGGAACGACATCGTCAAGTACGGATTAAAGGAACGGTCGGCTTCTAATACATCAAGTGCATCATTGAGCGCTTCGAGTGTATCTCCGACTTCCTGGAAAGGACGACTCGTCATCAATCCAGCGATTTCAAGCGGCAACTCCGCCAGAACTTCTGTCCCATTGACCGCAATGACACCTCCACCCGCCTTAATCAGACGCTCTGCCGCAAGTTTCATCTCGGCATCCGATGTTCCGACGATGACAAGGTTATGCGAATCATGGGCGACCGTCGCCGCAATGGCACCTCGCTTCATGCCAAACCCTTTAACGATGCCGACTGCTGAGAAGTTGGTCGCATTATGACGCTCGATGACGGCGATTTTCAATAAGTCCTGTTGCGGGACGGGGACAAATTTCCCGTCCTGTAAAGGCACATCCAAAATCAAATGTTCCGTGACAATGCTTTTCGGGATGATTCCGATGACATGCGCTTTCGGTTTTTCTAATACTAATTCAAAAACTTGATCCGTGATCGGCTTCGTTTTCAGTTCGCCGCGCAATGTCGACGGTACCGCTATCTTTTGGGATGAGATGATTGTTTTACCGGCTCGGGCGACCGGCTCTCCACTGACAAACACTTCATCAATGATCACTTGATCGGCATCCTGCAAGATGACAAAGTCCGCACGACGTCCCGGTACGATTGCTCCACGGTCATTTAGTTGATACGCATTAGCTGCATGAAGAGAAGCCATTGCATAGGCCGTTTCACGCTTAATACCGTGCTGTATGGCATAGCGGATATTATAGTCGATCGTTCCTTCACGTAACGTGTCGTCCAGGTGCTTATCGTCCGTACAGAAAAGGAATCGACCGGCATTGCTTTCTGTGACTGCGTCGAGCACTTCCTTGAGATTCCGGGCAGCCGATCCTTCCCGGACTTCGACGTATAATCCGCGACGTGCCCGCTCAATTGCCTCTTGTTTACTGACTGCTTCGTGATCCGTCCGAATACCTGCTACACCATAGATATTCAATTCACGTGCGCCAAGTCCTGCGGCATGACCATCGACCAGTTTACCAGCACTCTCGATTTGTTCAATTTTTTTCAGCATATCACGATCAGCCCGTTCGACAGCAGGATAGTCCATGACTTCCCCTAAGCCATGCACTCCCGGATGATTAACAAAAGGTTCGAGTGCCGCTGCATCGAGCGACGCTCCGGCATGTTCAAATGACGTCGCCGGAACACAGCTTGGTAACATCATTCGCACGTCAAGCGATAGTCCTTCTGCATCGTCCAACATGAACTGGAGCCCTTCCGCTCCCTTTACGTTTGCAATCTCATGTGGGTCGGCGATGACGGTCGTTACACCGAGCGGTAAAATCGCTTGCTCGTATTCACTTGGTGTCACCATCGATGACTCGATATGGACGTGTCCGTCGATGAAGCTCGGCGCAATGAATTTACCTGTTCCGTCAATCGTTTCGATTCCTTCATATCCGTCGCCGACTGCGGCAATGTAACCGGAATCCACTGCGACATCCGCTTGATACGTCTCGCGGGTCATCACATCGATGACTTGAATCCCCTTGTAGACGACCGCCGCTTTTTCTTTTTTGGCGGCGATTGTAATAAGTCGTGCCCGAACTGTCTGATTCATCCTGTTTCCTCCTGTTGTGAACGGTATTTTTACCATCTTACAATTAGTTTGGAAGCAGTTGCAATTTATTTTTCAAGCCGCCAAGATGAAAACGTACAGTTCAAAATGAAATGGAGGAACAGATATGAAATATCGTGTAGGTCAATTGGTTCCAAACGTCGACCCAAGTGTCTATATCGCGGACGGCGCTAAGGTCATCGGGGAAGTTGAAATCGGTAAGGATTCGACCGTTTGGTTCAACACTGTCATCCGCGGAGATGAGGGACCGATTAAAATCGGCGAACGTGTCAATATCCAGGACGGATCGATGATTCATCAGTATGAAGGCTATCCGACGATCATTGAAGATGATGTCACGATTGGACATATGGCGATGATCCACGGGGGAATCATTCGTCAAGGTGCCTTGATCGGAATGTCGGCGACGGTTTTGGATGAAGCCGAAATTGGACAAGGTGCATTCGTTGCAGCAGGAAGTCTCGTTCCACCTAAAATGGTCGTTCCTCCGAACTCGATGGTCATGGGTGTTCCGGCAAAAATCGTTCGTGAGATCAACGACCATGACCGGTTCATCATGGAACGGACCATTCGGAAATACGTCAAACGTGGTCAACAGTATGCTACTGACTGTGAGCCGGTAAAAGAAGATTTGACGACAATGTGAAAACGCTTACAAAGTTCACCTGTTTTTAACAATTCTCTTCTATCCTGTTTACATCTTTCCCTTACACTGTAGATGTAAGGCAGGAATCACGACGGAGGAGGATTTAAAATGACACCATTGTTCGAAGAACGGTTAATGGCTGACTTGTTTTCATCCACAAATAATCCAAGTTACGGTTTGCCGACTTTACCCGTATATGAAACAGATGGGTTGACGAAAGAGTTACAAGCACGTATTGTTAACGATGCCGAGCAAAAGTCCTTGAGTTTAGGAATAATTCAATCAAGAGAGGAAGAACATGTATGATTCAGCAAAATACAGTTCGCGCTTGGCTCGCTAGTCGAATCAAAAAATAATGATCTACCACCAGGATTACCTATTTTCCAAAACGATATAGCGCGTCAGCGCGCATGATAAAGAGCCGAAGCGGATTCCCGCCTCGGCTCTCTTTTGTTTTACTTTTTAATTAATCCTTCTTCAATCAAGAATTCACGTGCCACATCTTCCGGGCGTTCTTTTTCAACATCGGCTTTAAAGTTCAATTCCTGCATCTTTTTATCCGTAATCTTATCTTTCAACAGGTTCAGGACTTCTTTTAGTTCCGGATGTTCTTCGAGCGTTTCTTGACGTACAATCGGGACTGCATAGTACGGTGGGAAAAATTCTTTATCATCTTCAAGAACTGTCAGATCAAACTTTTTCAATAAGCCGTCTGTCGAGAAGCTGTCGATGACATTTGTTTTTCCATTTGTCAATGCAGTATAACGAAGACCACCATCGACAGGCTGAACATCTTTGAATTTCATATCAGGATATTTCTCTTTCAATCCGAGGTATCCATCTTCGCGGTTCGCAAACTCAATCGTCGATCCTAAAATGAGGCGATTACTGACACCCGCCATATCAGAGACCGTTTTTAAATCATATTTTTTGATATCTTCTTTTGTCATCGCAAGAGCGTACGTGTTGTTAAAGCCGATTGGCTCCAGAACATCAACCTGGCTCTTTTCCGGAATCATTTTTCCGACCTTCTTATAGACGGCTTCCGGATCGGTTTCCAGTTTTTGTTTCAGGACATCAATCAATAATGTACCGGTATATTCGACATAGGCATCGATTTCACCCGTTTCAAGCGCTCCATAGGCAACTTTTGTGCCTCCGAGATTGAGCTGGCGTTCAACTTCCAAATCGGTTTTATCTTCAATTAAATCGGCTAACATATTTCCTAAAATCAATTGTTCCGTAAAGTTTTTTGAACCGATGACGATTTTATCCGTTTTTAAGAACGAATAGGCAACGGTTCCGCCAATCAATAGGAAAACAATCGCTGCAATTGCAATTTTCTTTCCGGCCGACATTGCTTTCCGGCGTTTACGGGCTCTGCTTTTCACCCGACCGTCCGCAAGCGGAATTCCGTTCGGCGCGACCGAATACTCAATCCGGCTAACGATGAAATCAATCGCTAATGCTAAGATGCCTGCAGGAATGGCACCGGCAAGAATCTGATTGTTATCAACAGTTTGAATACCGGAGAAGACCAGATACCCCAGTCCACCTGCACCGATGAAGGCAGAGATCGTCATCAGACCGACAGCCGTCACGGCAGAGATCCGAATTCCGGCCATCATGATCGGTAACGCCAGTGGAATTTGAACTTTACCCAAAATCTGACGATCCGTTAACCCGATTCCTTTCGCTGCTTCCAGCATGTCTCCCGGAATACTTGATAACCCGGTGTACGTGTTTTTGACAATCGGAAGCAGTGAGTAGAGAACGACCATGATAATAGCAGGTGTTGAACCGATTCCGATGAACGGAATCAGGAATCCGAGCAAGGCAAGACTTGGAACAGCTTGGACGACACTTGTCAATGCAAGGATCGGCTTCGCAAAACGTTGATACCGCGTGATGAGAATACCGATTGGAATTCCTAGTACAACGGCAATGACGACTGCCAACACAGTCAACTGTAAGTGTTCGAGCAATAAGTCAAAAATTTGACCGGTATTATTTTGAACATAATCTAAAAATCCATTCATTGAACTTCCTCCTCCTGAATGAACTGCTCACTCAAGACGGAAAGCAAGCTACTTCTTGTAATTAATCCACGTAATTGTCCTGATTTATTTGTTACCGGCAGATACCCTGTCTCTTCATGGTTCATGACTTCAAGTACATCAAGCAAGGAGTCCTGCTCATCAACAGCAACCAGCTCCCCTTCCATGACGTCTTCAATCCGGACACCTTTATCAGGAGCCGTTTGAATGTTCTTCAGTTTGACGATTCCCTGGAGGATACGATCGCGGTCTGTGATCAACAGGCTGTCGACTTTACGTCCCCGCATGATTTCAATCCCCTGCAACAGAGTCCGTTTCCCACTGATCGAGACAGGATCTTCAATCATGATGTCCTCTGCTTTAATGAACGCCGGACTGCTCCAAATCTTATTTTTCCCAATAAAGGATTCGACGTATTCGTCTTTCGGATGACGTAAGATTTCTTCCGGTGTATCAAACTGAACGATTTCCCCATCGCGCATGATACAAATCCGATCAGCCAGCTTGATCGCCTCATCCATATCATGTGTGACGAAAACAATCGTCTTCTTGACTTCTTCCTGGAGGTTGAATAATTCTTCTTGGAGGTCATTTCGTGTGACGGGATCAAGCGCACTGAACGGTTCATCCATCAGGATGACGTCCGGGTCATTCATTAAGGCACGGGCAAACCCGACGCGTTGCTGTTGTCCACCACTGAGTTCACTCGGGTAACGGTCAATGAATTGTTTTGGATCAAGACCGACCATTTGCAGCAACTCTTCCGTTCGAATATCCATCTGATCGTGGTCTTTCCCTTCAAGTCCGGCAATCAATTGGATGTTCTCCCGGACAGTCATGTGCGGAAAAAGACCGGTCTGTTGGATGACATATCCCATATGCCGGCGTAATTCAATCGTATCGGTCTTCATGATGTCTTTTCCATTCACTAAAATCGTCCCCGACGAGGGTTCAATCAAACGATTGATCATTTTTAAGGATGTCGTTTTTCCACATCCACTCGGTCCGATGAATACAACCAGCTCGCCCTCTTTGATTTCGAGCGTCAAGCCCTTTAAGACAACGTTGTCTTTAAATTGCTTACCGACGTTTTTAAATTCAATCATCCGTTTCCACTCCTTTTACTATTTTCATATATTATATGTTCCCCATTTATTTGGTCATCAAACAAGTTTTTGAGCTTATTTCGTTTAAGATCATAAAAATTCGGGAATATTTTCTTTCTTTTTTAGTTTTTTTACTCAAAAAGGGTAATAGATAAGTAGAGACAAGTGAGACGCAGTCATCCTGGAAAAAGGAGGCGACGTACAACATGCACGGGAAATGGATTCGGATCATCATGATAGTGTTAATATCGCTTTTTCCTTTCTTTAGTTATGGTTTGACCGCAGATGCAGCCAGTTCAACGTTTGTCATAAAAGGATCGACGACGAGTAAAGTCGTCGCGTTGACGTTTGATGACGGAGCAGATGGTGGAAACATCACTAAGATTTTGAGCATCTTAAAAAGTAACAATGTCAAAGCGACTTTTTTCCTGACAGGTACCGGTGCTAAAAACCACCCGCAATTGATCAAGAACATCGCTACTGCAACTCCAACGCATCAGCTTGGAAATCACTCTTACACGCACCCTGACTTTACGAAATTGACTGCCACGCAAATGACGAGCGAACTATCAAAAACCGAAACGCTAATCAAGTCATTGACCGGGCGGACGACTAAACCAATTTTCCGCGCACCGTTTGGCGCGAGCAACAGCGCTGTCCTTGCAGCTGTCGGTAATGCCGGATATACGAAAACAATTCAATGGAACATCGATACCACTGACTGGAAAGGCATCAGTTCAAAAGCTATTTTAGCGCGTGTCGTTCCAAACATTGTCCCCGGGTCCATCGTACTGATGCATACAGGGGCGGGAGCACCTGGCACACCGGTTGCACTTCCTTCAATGATTTCCCAGCTCAAAACCAAAGGATACAAATTCGTCACGATTTCTGAATTGTTGAAGCTTCCTTCGACCATCAGCAAAACTTATACCGTCAAAGCTGGAGACACCTTGTACTCCATCGCTAAAAGATATGGCGTCACCGTTACTGCTCTCGTTAGAGCAAATAACATTTCCAACAACCTGATTAAAATCGGCCAAGTCCTGATTATTCCCGGAACTACATCTCCTCCGACGACAACCGTCACCTATACTGTCAAAGCCGGTGACACGTTATATTCCATTGCAACGAAGTATGGCGTGACGGTCACCGCTCTTGCCAGTGCCAATAAAATCACTAACGTCAATTTGATTTCCGTCGGGCAAGTCCTTGTCATTCCGAAGTAACACAAAAGCGTCCCGGTCTTTTGAACTGAACCAAAAAAGTTAGACAATAAATAATTCGTCAGGCGACCTTGAGGACCTGAGTCCGGTATTCCACCGGGCTCAGGTTTTTTAGTCGTCTCTTAATACGACGATGGTTATAGTACTCGATATAACGCTTGAGCTCACATTTGAAGTGGTCCATGTCATCGAACTCCTTGAGATATAGGAGCTCTGACTTGAGCACGGCGAAGAAGCTTTCGATGGCTGCGTTGTCGAGACAGTTTCCCTTACGGGACATACTTTGCGTGATGCCGTGCTCGTGGAGCGTATCGATGAACGCTCGGTATTGATAATGCCAACCTTGGTCGGAATGGAGGATTGGTTGGGCTTCTCCATCGAGCCTTCTGATTGCCTGGTCCAACATTTCGCCGACGAATTGGTATGTGGGACGGTCCGACATGGTATAGGCAATGATCTCACGGTTTCCCAAGTCCATCATCGGCGAGAGGTAGAGCTTCTCCCCGAAGAGGTGAAACTCAGTGACGTCGGTCACCCATTTCTGGTTCAGGCCGGAGGCCTTGAAGTCCCGTTGGAGAAGGTTAGGCGCGACCTTCCCGACTCGCCCCTTATAGGAGCGGTATCGCTTCATGCGGACGAGGCACTTAAGCCCGAGCTCTTTCATGAGACGGCGTATGGTCTTCGGGTCGTGCCGGAAGCCCTGGCGTTCGAGGAGTGCGTGGATGCGACGATAGCCACATCGCCCCTCGTGTTCGTGGAAGAGGGTATGGATGGCTGCCTTCACCTCCGCATACTTGTCTTCGCCCGTCAGGCGCGTCCGCCAGTAGTAGTAGACGCTTCGGGCCATACCGAGCACGCGGAGGAGTCCCGGGACGGGATAGATCGCCCGCAACTCGTCGATCACTTGCGCCTTGATCCGGTTCGTCGCGCGTTCTCTTCTTGAACCAAGGCTCTCAATTTTTTTAACGCAGCGTTCTCTATCTCTAGGTACTCGATTCGCTCCTTGAGCTTCTCAACCTCTGTCATCTCTTCAGGATTCTTTTTGCGTCTCGCCATCGGGGCACGTCCTTTCGGTCTGGCGACCAGACCCTCGACCCCTTCCCGTTCATACGTTGATCGCCAGTTCGAGATCATCCCTGGGGAGGAGATTCGGTATTTTATAGCCGCCTCTATGCGGGACAGCCCGTTGGTCGCCATGTCATTTAATACCTCCAGTTTAAATGTCGGCGAGTGGGTTGTATAGGAAGGATCGAAGATCGTCTCCCCCCAACTTTCATAGGGACGCGACCAGTCACGGATCAGTTGACGCGCTATCCCGAATTCTTTCGCCACACCTTGGTATCCGTCTCGTCCCGTCAGATAACGTTCAGCGACCTGGATTTTAAACGCCTTCGTATATTTGACCATAAAAAACACCCCATAAAAGTTGGATTTTCATGTCCAACTTTTATGGGGCAGTTCAATTTCGCGGATGCTTTTTGAATGATTTCAGTTCTGAAGACGACGGAATATTTTTCAGACCAAGATCACATTGAATCAAATCGTCGTACGTCTGGCGACGGACGACTTCGCGCGATTCACCTTGATTAACAAAAACGACAGCCGGTCGTAAAAATTGGTTATAGTTGCTTGCCATCGAATAGTTGTAAGCTCCTGTCCCGAAGACCGCTAATGTATCTCCACTGACGGGTTCGGCCAGATCAGCCGATTCGGCAACTAAATCCCCTGATTCGCACGCTGCACCGACAACGGTCACATGACGTGTTTCTCCTTCGATCCGATTCGCGATGACGGTTTCATACACCGCCCCGTATAAAGCAGGACGGATATTGTCCGCCATTCCGCCGTCAACGGATAGATACGTTCTCACACCTTGCACTTCCTTGATGGCACCGACCGTATAAAGCGTCGTCCCGGCATTTGCGACGACCCACCGCCCCGGTTCAATCCCGATTCGCGGACGATCGATCGCAAGACGTGTCGTCTCTTCATCGATGATCGACATAACCCGCTCCATCGTTTGTTCAAAATCAAGCGGTTGATCGTCTTGCATATAGGCAATCCCGAATCCGCCGCCAAGATTGACTTCACTTGCGATGAAGGATGTCCGTTCACGAATCGTTTCGACAAATCCCATCATCGTCCGGGCTGTCCGTTCAAACAGTTCAATTTCTTGGATTTGTGAACCAACATGGCAATGAATACCGAGTAACACTAGATGTTCCGCCGCTAAAACAGCTTCGACGGCTTCCAAATACGAATCATCATGCGTCGAGAACCCGAACTTCGTATCGACACCGCCCGTCTGAATTTTCGTATGTGCACCACCGATGACTTGCGGCACAATCCGAATCAATACCTGAACGGTTTGACACGCTTCTGCGGCAATTTGATTGAGTTGGGCAATTTCTCCGTAATGGTCGATGACAATCTTACCGACACCTTCTTCGACGGCATAACGTAAATCCTGTGTCGACTTGTTCGAGCCGTGGAAATAAATCCGTTCCGCCGGCACACCGGCTTTGCGGGCAATAAACAGTTCACCGCCCGTTACGACATCGATTCCAAGACCGTGTTTGACGACTTGCTGATATACGGCACCAATCGTCAAGGCTTTAGAAGCAAACGAGGCATACGTATTCGGGTATTTTTCTAAAAAGGCATCGCGTACAGTCGCCAGACGGTCCGTCAATTCACGTTCTGCCATGATATAGAGTGGCGTCCCGTATTGTTCGGCGAGCTTTGTTGCTTCCATCCCGTCAATCTGTAGTGCATTGTTTTGTTCCGTCAAATATCGGCTTCCGTACATCTGAATTCCCCCTTATAAATAACGATGTGTCAAACGCCACGAACGGGCACACATCTGCTCCGAATTATTAGCTGTCCCGGTCCGGGTGATATCATCGATTTCAATACCATCGCCATATAACACCACTTTATCTCCGATTTCAACCGTCGAATCCACGGCAATGAACGTATGACTCATGAATAACTTACTGATGATCGGATAACGTTTCCCGTTGATGATGACGGGCAGTGAAGATCGTCCGCGAACGACCCCGTCCCCGTAGCCGACCGGCAGAACGGCGACACGAATCGCTGTCGGTGCCGTATACGACGTACCGTAGCCGACGTGTTCGCCTGCTTCCACTTGACGAATCTCAACGACTTCCGTCGTCATCCGAAGCGAGGGCACGAGCCAGTCCATTTTTTCAATCGGTGAGTAACCGAACAGGAAGATGCCGGGCCGGACATAATTACAGCAGGCCAGCCGCGGATCATGTTTGACGATCGTCGCGCTGTTTTCGGCATGAATGTACGTGAATGTGTGTTTCTCCTGTAACGGATTCCCGATTTTGAGGAATCGTTCGACTTGACCGTCATGATCGGCTCCCGGCTCATCGGCTAGCGGGAAATGCGTATAGAGACCCGTCAATATCAGTTCCTGTTCCTGTACGGTTTCAAGAACTGCTAGCGCTTCCTCAAGCGAACTGACACCAAAACGGTTCATCCCGACATTTATTTTTAGATGAAGTTCAATTCCCGATAAATCCGCCTGATGGCGTTGCAGCCAGTCGAGCGAAGGAATTCCGAGCGCTACTCCGTGCAATCGGACTTCTTTGAAGTGCGATGCCGGATTCATCGCCAGGACATAACTGTCTGGAAAATTCGTTTTGATTTCAATTGCTTCGTAGACTTCTGCCACTGCGAAATGCCGGACACCGGCTTCCATCAATGTGGCAACCATTTCAATCATTCCTAAGTTGTAAGCATTGTTTTTGACGACGGCAAAAATCTGCTTATTGGACCGGGCGAAAACCGATGCGACATTATGCCGCACCGCTTCCCGATCGATGGTAACAATAGTTCGTGAACTCATTATTCTGCGATGGCTGGTGTCACGTAAGTCAACCACGATGCATATTGTGGCAGTTGACCCGAAACTGCTTGACGGTAAAGATCAAGTAACTCATCTGCGACAGCCCGTGTTCCGCCGTTGATGACGATATGATCAATTTCACCGACACTTGTGATTTCTGCAGCCGTACCTGTTAAGAAGATTTCGTCTGCAACGTATAACTCATCACGGCCGATATGACGCTCGACGACCGGATAGCCTTGATCCTGTGCCAAACGCATGATGACTTGGCGTGTGATTCCGTCTAATACTGAACAATCGAGTGAAGGCGTGTAGATTGTCCCGTTTTTCAACATGAACAAGTTGGCAACACTCGCTTCGCTGACGTTTCCGTTCATATCAAGAGCAATCGCCTCGTCAAATCCGTCGCGAAGTGCTTCTCCTTTTAAGAGTTGCGAGTTCATGTAGTTGGCGGCAGCTTTTGCCTGCATCGGCATCATTGTCGACGAAACGCGGCGATACGAAGCAACTTTTGCCCGGATACCGGCACCTTTGTCGAAGTATTCACCAAGTTCCCAACAAGAAATCCCGACGTGTACCGTCGTATCTTTTGCCATCAATGCCTGCCACGGTGTACCGAGGAAAACAAACGGGCGGATGTAACAAGACTCAAAGCCGTTTTTGGCGACCAGATCAATCGTCGCTTGAACAAGTTCTTCCACTGTATAAGGAATCGTCACGTGATAGAACGCGCAACTGCGGAACAGACGTTCAATGTGTTCCGTCAATTGGAAAATCGCCGGACCATCCGGTGTCGCATACGCACGGATGCCTTCAAAAAATCCGCTTCCGTAATGAATCGCATGGGACATGACGCTCGTATTTGCCTCTTTTGGATCATGAAAAACCCCGTCTAACCAAATTGCTTCTCCATACTGTGTATCCACTGCCATGTGTTTTCCTCCTCTTCGACGTCAATCAGAGTGAACGTAAATCATCCACCAGTTGCGTCTTCTCTGCTGTTTTTGCATCTTTCTGTTTGATGACACGTGCTGGCGTACCAGCCACTACGCTGCCTGCAGGAACGTCTTCTGTGACGACACTGCCTGCTGCGACGACCGCATCTTTTCCGACACGAACACCTTCTAGGATGACGGCATTCGCTCCGATTAAGACACCATCTTCAATGATGACCGGTGTTTTTGAAGGTGGTTCAAGAACCCCTGCGACCACGGCACCGGCGCCGACATGAACGTTTTTGCCGATTGTGCCACGTGCTCCGACAACAGCGTTCATATCAATCATTGTACCATCTCCGATTGATGCACCGATATTAATGATTGCGCCCATCATGATGACCGCGTTATCGCCGATGACGACATGATCGCGAATCCATGAACCCGGTTCGATCCGGGCATTCAAATGACGTGTATCAAGCATCGGCACGGCACTGTTGCGGCGGTCATATTCGACATGCACTTCAGTAATCCGGTCTGCATATTCTTCTAAGAAAGTTGAAGCAAGTCCTGCATCAGCGAAGAAAATTTTTGATTGATCCGTTCCGAATGCCGTCGCTCCTTCAATCGTCAGTCCTGCCAAGTCACCATTGACGTACAGTTTAACCGGTGTTTTTTTTTTAGCATCTTTAATGAATTTTGCAATTTCATAAGCATCAGTTAATAACATGTGAATCCTCCTGTGTGTAAAGCGTCTCCAGTGTATAGAGTCCCGCTGATTTTTGAATGAGCGCTTCCGCCGCTTTGATGGCACCTGAAGCGAATACTTTTTTTGATAACGCCGTGTGTTTGATTTCAATCAATTCATCGACGCCCGCAAACAATACTTCATGTTCGCCGAAAATCGTTCCCCCACGCATCGAGTGCATTCCGATTTCGTTTGGCTCCCGCTTCTCACGCGTCGACTCCCGTTCGTAGACCGGTTGGACATCTCGTAAATCCTGGATGGTCCGGAGCAACAGCTCCGCCGTCCCGCTCGGTGCATCGACTTTTTGATTGTGGTGTTTCTCAAGCAGTTCGATGTCGAATGCTCCGGCGAGCGGAACGAGTGTTTTTAACAGCTGTTGCATCATCGCGATTCCAAACGACATGTTATACGATTGGAAAATCGGAATTTGTGTCGAAGCATCGCGAATCGTCTGCAGTTCCGCTTCCGAGAAACCCGTCGTCGCAATGACGAGTGGTGTCTTCGTTTTAATCCCATAAGCAAGCAAGTCCGGCAAAAGACTCGGATGCGAAAAATCAATGATCGCATCGACCGACTCCGTCATTTCGGCAAGCGTACCGTAAGACGGGACCTGATCCGCCGTTTTCGTTTTATCGATGACGGCGACGACATCATCCGGTGCCAGTTCGTGGACGAAATGTCCGGTTGCCCCGTATCCGTGAATGGCGAGTTTCATCCAACCACTCCTTTGTAACTCCGCATCATCTCAAGCAGATGCGCATGTCCCGCTTCCGACTGACGGACGAGCGGCAGACGCGGTGCTCCGACCGCCAGTCCGATTTCTTCGAGCGCTGCTTTGACGGGAATCGGATTGACATCGCTGAACAACGCGGAGATGACAGGCATCAAATCACTTTGAATCCGTCGTGCCGTAACATAGTCGTTTGCCAGTAACGCTTCTGCAAGCGCCTGCGTTTCTGCCGGGTATGGATTCGACAAGACGGAAATCACGCCTTGTGCCCCCCATGCCATATAAGGAAGAATTTGATCATCGTTGCCACAGAAGACCGCAAAGTCAGCGGGTAAGGCCGTCATCAATTCGCCCATGAAACTGACGTCACCGCTTGCTTCTTTAAACGCTTGGATGTTCGGATGTTTGGCAAGTGTGACGGCTGTTTCGATGGAAATCGCGACCCCTGTCCGTGACGGAACATTGTAGAGCATGATTGGCAAATCAACTGCATCCGCAACCGCCGTGAAGTGGGCGACGAGTCCTGCTTGTGATGTCTTATTGTAGTAAGGTGTGACAAGCATTGCCGCATCAGCACCAAGTCGGGCTGCCGTCTGTGTTTTTTCAATCGTCTGTGCCGTATTGTTCGTTCCGGTCCCGGCAATGACCGGTACACGTCCGGCTGTCACACGGACTGCCGTTTCCAGTAATGTTTCAAACTCTTCATTCGTCAACGTTGACCCTTCTCCGGTCGTCCCTCCGACGACTAACGCTTGAATATTCGCTGCGAGTTGTTGTTCGATCAGTTGTTCAAATACCGCTAAATCCAGCTCACCGGTTGATGTAAATGGTGTAGCCAGTGCTGTTCCTGCTCCTTTAAACATATCGATTCCTCCCCGTTTTTTAAGAATGGATTGAACTTTCAAGTGCTTGACGCGCTACCTGGACAGCGTTCGAAGCGGCCCCTTTACGGATGTTATCGGCGACACACCAGATGTGGAATGTATTGGCAAGACTTTTATCCTGACGAATCCGTCCGACATAGACGTCATCTGTTCCGCTTGCATCAAGCGGCATCGGATATTGGTTTTGACTGACATCATCGACGAGAATGACGCCTGGTGCTTCCGCTAATGAGGCACGGATGGCGGCAACGCTTGTCTCCTGCTCGAATGTCACGTTGATGGCGACAGAATGCGAATTCGTGACCGGAACCCGGACACATGTCGCACTGACCGGTAACTCCGGTAGCTGGAAGATTTTTCGTGTTTCGTCAATCATTTTCTGTTCTTCTTTCGTGTAACCGTCTGGTAAGAACACATCGATATGCGGCAGAATGTTATCGTGAATCGGATGCGGATAATTGACCGGTTCTTCGCCGCGGCTGCCGCGGGCTAAATCCTCGATTCCTTTTTGACCGGAACCGGACACGGCTTGATACGTCGTATAGTTAACACGTTTCAAACCAAATTGTTGAAGCGGCGCCAGGGCGACGACCGATTGAATCGTCGAACAGTTCGGGTTGGCAATCAAACGGTCATTTGGTCCGATTGCTTGCGGATTCACTTCCGGTACGACAAGCGGGATATCGGCCTGCATCCGGAAGGCGCTTGAATTGTCGACGACCAGTGTGCCTGCTGCAGCCAGTAACGGTGCATACTGCTCACTGATGGTGCCGCCTGCTGCAAACAGCGCCACATCGATGCCGTCTTCCGTAATCTGCTCCGATAATGCTTGAATCGTGACGTCCTGTCCTTTGAACTGGACGGTTTTCCCGGCAGAACGGGCTGAAGCGTACGCTGAAATCTGACGAACCGGAAAGTCGAGTTCCGCCAGGACTTGTAACATTTTTTGACCAACGGCGCCGGTTGCGCCAATGACTGCGACATGATACATATGATTTCCTCCTTACAGGTCGAATGCTTGAGCAATTGCTGCGACGGTCCGTTCGATGTCAGCTTGGGCAATCGTATATGAGATGCTGATCTCTGATGTTGTAACCTGATAAAACGTGATGTTTTCGGCCCGGAAAATCGCAAATAATTTCGAAGCGACGCCGGTTGCGTCCCGCATGCCGATTCCGACGACCGATAATTTGGCATGTTGGTTATGACGATCGACTTTGACGGTCGGGAAACGATTGATGATATCCTGCAAGGCCTCTTCCAAAAACTCTTCTTCGTCTAACGGACAAGAGAAGGAAAGGAAGATGTCACTGTCAAACGTCGTCTGACTGATCATATCAATGTTGACGTGGCGACCTGACAACAGTTCAAAGATATCCGCGACCGCTGAATTCGTCTGTGGAACGTGTTTGATTGATACCGTCAGGACGTTTTTCGTCACACTGACACTCGTTACTGCTTTCTGTTCCATCGTTTCCGTTGCCTCCATAATCCAAGTCCCTCTTTTCGATTCTAGTGTTTTTCCGACGAAGATGTGGACGCCGTATTTTTTACCGAGTTCGACACTGCGCATCTCCATGACTTTTGAGCCAAGAGCACTCATTTCCATCATCTCATCGTATGAAATGTGCGGAATCGGCTGCGCTGCAGCATGAATCCGTGGATCTGCCGTATAGACACCGTCAACATCCGTATAGATCTCACAACGTTTATCAAGGACGGCTGCTAAGGCAACGGCTGTCGTATCTGATCCGCCGCGTCCGAGTGTCGTGACATCCCCCAGTTCATTGACCCCTTGGAAACCGGCGACGATGATCACATCGTAGGTTTCAAGTTTTTTCCGGAGCAGTTCACCGTCGATTTGTTTGATTTTACTTTTCGTATGCAGCCCCATCGTACTGATGCCGGCTTGGGCTCCCGTTTGCGACAAGGCTTTTGTCCCGAGTGAATTCAGCGCGATGCTGAGTAACGAAATCGTCTGTTCTTCTCCGATTGCAAGCAGACGATCCAGTTCGCGCCGTTCCGGCCGGTCGGTAATCGCTTGTGCTTGGGCAATCAATGAATCCGTCATTTTCCCCATCGCTGATACGACGACGACTAATTTCTCCCCTTGATCCGTCCGATTCTTCAAATAATTCGCAATTGACTGAATCTGTTCGACAGTCGCAACCGAACTACCACCAAATTTAAGTACAGTTGTCACAATCCTATCTCCTTTTGTCCCGAAACAGAAAAAAACGACGGGCCGGTAGGAGCGTTCCTACGGCCCGTCGTTATCACGATCGGACAAACGATGACAGTGTCATTCGTTCTTTTACGTAAGATAGCGCTCCGAAACGTGGGTTTCGGCAGTACAACGGATCTTAACCGTTGTACCAGCAATCAGGAAAAAGCATTTTCCTGTTCACTTCGGCGGATTTCCCCTTTCACATCACTTGGCATGCTTGCCTTTGTAAGTGTTGCTACTGATGTCATCCGCGCCTCTATCTGTCGGTTGTTAGTTACAGTTATAGCAAACATTTTTTGTTAAATCCAGTGATTTGCCAAACTTTTTTTGAATTTTATCATTTTTCAAGGTACTTCTTCGCTAATGTGAGTTGTTCCCGGACGGCTGTAAAACCGGTCCCGCCGTAACTTCCCCGTCGTGCGACGGCTTGAACCGGATCGAGCAACGGATATACATCTTCCGCAATGACCGGATGGAACGTCTGATACGTCGACAGCGTCAAATCTTTTAAGAAACATCCGCTCTGCACACAATGTAGGACGGCTTTCCCAACGATTTCATGCGCTTCCCGGAACGGAATCCCTTTTGTGACCAGATAATCTGCCAGTTCCGTTGCATTCGAGAAGTCTTGCATCGTCGCCTTCTTGAGCGCTTCTGTCTTAAACGTAGCGGATTCGATCATGCCTGTAAAAATTTGAACGGATTGTAACACCGTATCAGCGGTATCAAAGACACCCTCTTTATCTTCTTGCATATCTTTATTGTAAGCGAGCGGAAGAGCCTTCATCGTCGTCAGGAAGCCCATCAGGTTACCATAGACACGTCCTGTTTTACCGCGAATCAGTTCTGCGAAATCCGGATTTTTTTTCTGTGGCATCATACTCGATCCCGTTGAAAACGCGTCGGATAATTCGATGAATGAAAACTCCTGTGAAGCCCAGATGATGATTTCTTCGCAAAAGCGTGACAAGTGCATCATCACTGTTGAGGCGATACCGAGATACTCGATGACGAAGTCCCGGTCCGAGACCGCATCCAGACTATTCGGATAGACCTGTTCAAAACCAAGCAGCTCGGCTGACTTGAACCGGTCAATCGGGAAAGTCGTTCCCGCCAGTGCCCCTGCACCGAGCGGCGACATCCGGATCCGCTTTAAGTTATCCGTCAACCGATCGGCATCCCGTTCAAACATCCAAAAGTAAGCGAGCAAGTGATGTGCCAGTGAAATCGGCTGTGCCCGCTGCAGATGGGTGTAACCCGGCATGACCGTCTCGACATGTTGCTCCGCTTGTTCCGTAATGACGGATTGCAGATTACGGATGCTGGTCAGGAGTTCGAGAACATGTTGTTCCATCCAGAGATGCAAATCAGTCGCGACCTGATCGTTTCGACTGCGCGCCGTGTGCAGCTTCCCGGCAACGGGACCAATCTGTTCCGTCAGCAACCGTTCAAGATTCATGTGGATATCTTCGTCAACCGTCGTGTAGACGTGCTGATCGAGTGTCGTTTGTAACTGTTTCAGCCCGGCTTCGATTTGTTGCCACTCGGTTTTCTCAAGAATCCCTTGTTCATACAACATCTGTGCATGCGCAAGACTCCCTTGCAAATCAACGGCGGCTAATTTCTGATCAAATGAAATCGATGCGCCGAAGGCTTCCGCTTGAGCGGAAGCACTTTCCGTAAAACGTCCGCCCCATAGTTTCGTCATTTTTTCACGCCTTCCTGACGATGGACACTGGCATGTGTCGCAATCGCAAGACCATGCAATTTAATGAATCCTTTCGCTGCTTCGTGATCAAAGGCATCTTCTTTTGTGTAGGTCGCGAGTTTCTCGTCGTACAATGAAACGGCTGACTGACGTCCTGTAACGGTTGCATTCCCTTTATAGAGTTTGACACGGACTTCGCCGGTCACGTCCTGTTGCGTTGCCGTCAAGAAGGCCTTGAGCCCTTTCGTCAGCGGAGCATGGAACAATCCGTTGTAAATCGTTTCTGCATATTGTTTGCTGAGAATCGGTTTAAAGTGTGCGACATCTTTCGTCAATGTGATGGTCTCAAGGGCTGCATGTGCTTTCAGTAAGACCGTTGCACCCGGGCACTCATAGACTTCACGTGACTTGATTCCGACCAAACGGTTTTCGACATGATCAATCCGTCCGACGCCATGTGCACCGGCGATAATATTCAGTTCGGTAATCAGTTTTGCCAGCGGATACGCTGTACCATTGATTGAAACCGGGACACCTGCTTCAAAACCGATGATGACTTCTTCCGCTTGATCCGGCGCGTCTTCCGGTGCAACTGTCAGGGCATAGGCATCTTGCGGTGGCTCTGTCCATGGATTTTCAAGAACGCCACATTCATTACTGCGTCCCCATAAGTTCATGTCGATTGAATATGGACTGTCGAGATTGATTGGAATCGGCACATCATTTTCTTTCGCATAAGCGATCTCTTCTTCACGTGACCATTTCCATTCACGAACCGGCGCGATGACTTCGAGTGACGGATCGAGTGCTGCAACCGAAACTTCGAACCGGACTTGGTCGTTTCCTTTTCCGGTACAGCCGTGGGCGACTGCTGTGGCACCGTGGGCATGAGCCACTTCGACCAGTTTTTCAGCAATCAATGGACGAGATAAGGCGGAAATCAGAGGATAGGCTCCTTCATAATGCGCACCGTACTGAAGGGCCGGCAAAACAAAGTCATTTGCGAATTCGTCTTTGACATCAAGAACGATGGATTCGATTGCTCCGACAAGTAACGCTTTTTCTTTGATGACTGACAAATCTTTTCCTTCGCCGACGTCCATGCATAATGCGACGACGTCATAATCCTTGCTCAACCATTTGATGGCGACTGAAGTATCGAGTCCACCCGAATACGCTAAAATCAATTTTTGTTTTGTCATTCTTATTTCCTCCTTGAATTCGACTGTATCTGTCTGTATAAAAATTCACTATGAATTATATATATACATAGACTTTCAAAAAAAGAAACCCTTTTTTCAGGATTTCTTAAAAAATCAGCGTTAAATTTTTTTCTCCATCGTCCGGTGCGGGATGCCGGCATCGTCAAATTCATCGGAAACAATTGCATAACCAAGCCCTTGATAAAACGGCATTGCCTGGACCTGGGCACCGAGTGTCAAAATCGTCCGCCCTTCACGGCGAGCAATCCGTTCCATCGCCTGCATCAGTTCGCCACCGTATCCTTTTCCTCTTGTCGCCGCAAGTGTCGCGACGCGTTCGACCTTCATCCGTTGCTCATCATACGGACGCGTCCGCCCCGTTGCGACAGGACGATTCTGCTCATCGAGGACGAGCAGATGAATCGCTGTTTCATCGTGTGTATCATATTCCAAATGGCGGGGAACCCCTTGTTCCTCGACGAAAACCCGTTCCCGGATCATTCGGACTGCTTGTTGCTGTTCGGCTGTTTTCACTTGAATCACTGTCATGTATGTAATTCCTCCTTTAATGCTTCTACATAAGCTTGTGCCTCTTCATACGTTTGGAATAATGCCTGGGCATTGTTTTCACTTCCGCCGCCACGTCCATTAAACTGCTTAAGATGAGTTTTGGCAAATTGCCCGAGATGAATGGAACCGGCACTGCACATGAATAATTTTTTAGCTGTCTCGTTCCAGACGAATCCTGTCCGTCCTGCTTCGGCTACGGCTTTCAGCAGTTTTTCCGAGAAACGGATGTCTTCCTTATCATGTCGCACAGTCAGGACCGGTTCGTCCGTCGCCAGAAGTTCTTTTAAGACCGCTTTGACATGAGCATCTTCAGCCTGTCCGATTTGACGGTTCAGACGCACCTGCTCCTGTTTCAGTTCCTCGACGACGAGATGAACCTGATCTTTTTTAGCTGATAATGCACGGGCCGTTTCTGCTAAAACACGTCGTTCCGTCGTCAGTAATCCAAATGCCCGGTCTTTCGCTACATATGCCAAGCGGATATTTCCTCGAACCTTTTCCAGTCCTGTGAATAAAATCAGTTCCAGTTCCGACGTCAAGGCCAGATGTGTCCCTCCGCAGGCACTGTAATCGAGTTCACCGATTTGAACGACGCGGATTTTCCCGGTTACTTGAGGGGTCTTTCGTAAAGGTAACCGGAGTGCCGCTTCTTCTGTATACTCTGTCGCCGTGATTAGGAGGTTGGCTTGAATCACCGTCCGCAACCGTTCCTCCAGTCGACTTTGAAGGGCGTCGTCCCATGCGTCAAAATCGAGATCAAGCGTCGATTCTTCCGTACCGGTCCGAAAGCTGATCGTCTTGATTTGGAACTCGTCCTGAAGAATCGCAGAAATGACGTGTTGCGCCGTATGTTGCGCTGCATGGTCCGTTCGAATGACATCATCGACTTCACCTTGCACTTCGGATTTAAGAAGTGGACTTTCGAGGCGATGCCAGACCTGTCCGTCTTCAAGCTGAACATCCAATACGGGAATACCGTTCAGCGTGCCCCGATCGGCAGGCTGTCCCCCACTCTCCGGATAAAAGTAACTTTGTTGCAGCGTCACCCAGTGTCCCTGCTCTTCTTTCGTACCCGTCACGATTGATTCGAATGTCCGGACGTCCGGATAAATTTGCTCTGAACGCATCTTCATTCCACCTTTTTTGTACTGAATTTGCTTCTATTATGACACAAATCACTTACAATCGTTTGTCGACATCTTCATTTCCTAGTACACTAGATGAAAGACTATCGACCGCGAAGGGACGAAATGCCGTGATTCAGCACATCAATAAAAATTCACCACTTCCAATCTACTACCAAATTGAGGCTGCCTTAAAGCAACAAATCGAAGAAGGTCTATTACAACCGGGCGATTTGATTCCCTCAGAACGCGAATTCGCCGAGGCCCATCAAATCAGCCGGATGACTGTCCGTCAAGCCATCTCGAACCTCGTCAACGCCGGTTATCTGATTCGTCAAAAAGGACGCGGTACATTCGTTGCCAATAAAAAAATCGTCATGCAACTGTCTGGTTTGACCAGTTTTTCTGAAGAGATGGAACATCTTGGATTGGAACCGGCAAGTGAATTGTTGTCCTACCAGACGATTGCTGCTGAAATGACAATCGCGAATAAACTTGGTATTCGTGAAGGAGCCAAAATCTATGAATTAAAACGGTTACGGATCGCAAACGAACAACCGCTTGCGCTCGAAACGGTCTACATCCCGGAACAGTTGTTGCCGGGATTGAATCAGGACGTCGCTATCACGTCTCTTTATGCCTTTGCTGAAGCCAGTGGACTCAACCTTGGCCGTGCCAGTCAGACTTTCGAATCACGCCTCGCGACAAAAGAAGAAGCGCAACATCTCGGTCTGTCGGTCAGTTCACCGGTGTTGTCCGTCGAGCAGCTGACTTTCCTTGCCACCGATCAACCGTTTGAATATGTCATCTCTGCTTATCGCGGCGACCGGTATACGTTCACGGTCGAAATGGAAAGGCAACGCTGAGTCTGATTTGAAGTCAGGAGAAGTCCACTTTCTTTTTTTCGAGCAAAAAAGCACACATTTCAGGATACTTTTCAAGAAAGTATCTGAAACGTGTGCTTTTTTAGGTTCATCCGTCTGAAACAGTTATTGAACGGGTTGCTCGACTGTCGGCGAATCCGTTTCCTCCGGTGTGCTTGTCTCTTCTTTTATGGGTGAAACTTCTTGTCCTTGCATCGCCTTGGTCAAATTGGCTTTGACACGATCAAGTTGATTTGGGTCCAGATGATATTCCCATTTCCCGCTGATGCCGATGTATCCTTCACCTGCGAGCTGGTATTCTGTCGTATTACGTAAAGCCGTCGTAAAATCAGCTAAACGAAGATAATCATTTGGTCCTAAGTTCGTTTCGACATTGTCTCCGACAGCGTCTAAGATATCACGGTACGCACCAAGCGAACGGAAGCTTGCGGCTTCTTTCGCAACAGCCTGAATGACCTGCATCTGCTTTTGCCCTCGACCAATATCACCGAGTGGATCATCATGGCGATTCCGGACATAAGCGAGTGCTTGTTCCCCAGTCAAATGTTGCATGCCTTTCGGAACGGTAATCGTTCCGGCTTTACGGGCTGAATCCTGTTCTTTGAACGCATAACGCACATCGATATCAACTCCGTCCAGCGCATCGATCAACTGAACGAATCCTTGAAAATTGACTTTAACGACATGGTTGATTTCAATACCAAGCAGATTTTCCGTTGTCTCACGGGCGAGTTTGATTCCGTTGTATGAACTCGATTTGTCCATCGAACCAAAATAATGCGCATGGGTGATTTTATCCTGCTCGACACCCGTTTTCCCGTACGGCACATCGTATTTGGAGTAATCGATATTGACGAGTGAATCCCGCGGAATACTGGTCAGTACCAATTGCTCCGTCTTTTTATTCAAGACACCGACAATCATGACATCTGATCGTGCCGGTTCCTTGCGTTCTTTACTGGCTTTCGTCTCATCCGTTCCTAAAATCAAAAAAGATTCGGACGGGACATCATCATATTTCGAACTGACTTTCGAACCCGGAATGTTGATTTGTGTTCTCGCCAGTGTTTCCTGTGTTTTTATGAAAACCGCTCCCGCATAACCGGAACCGATGACGGTCAAAAGTAATAACAAGGCGGCAATCACTTTGATGAACATCTTGCCAGCACTCGGTTGCCTCTTTCTTGCTGATCTCGTCTGCATCTGTAAGCCCTCATTTTCATGTAAATTTTCTGTAAAGTTCACTATTCTCCATTATCCCGACTTTTATTAAAATGTCAATTTACGATTCGATTAAGATCATGTGTCTTCACTGCTTTTGCAATGGAACAGCTAAACCGAAATTCAATACAAAACTCGCCTCTTGAGAAGAACGGTCTAAAGCAGTCCGGTCTCATCAAAGACGAGTTGTTGTTTCATTTCATGAAGTTGGTATAGGCAGCTCTGCCTGTACGTTTTGCTTCGTCCGATAACAAGCTTGCGGCTTCTTCGTCAAGAACAACCATCACATCGGCATGACGTTGTAAAATCGTCGCCGGGCAAGCAGTCGTTGCCGGACCTTCCATCATGTCGCGAATCGCCTCTGCTTTTCGCTCGCTTGAAGCGACTAATAAAATCTTCTTCGCTTCCATGATCGTTCCGATTCCCATCGTGATCGCTTCAGTCGGAACATCCTCCAACCGATCGAAAAAACGTTGGTTGGCAATCCGGGTCGACTCGGTCAGCTCAGTCACATGGGTTGTCGCATCAAACGGTGTACCGGGTTCATTGAATGCGATATGACCGTTCGAACCGATGCCGAGCAATTGAATGTCGATTCCCAATTTCCGAACCAGTTCTTCGTACCGCGCACTCTCTTGACTCGGATTGATCGTGTTTCCAATCGGTACATAGGATTCTTTAAAGTCGACCGCATCAAACAAATGTTCTTGCATGAACGTATGATAACTGTGCGGATGATCCGGGCTCAGTCCGACGTATTCGTCCAAGTTGACGGTCGTCACATGCCGGCAATCCACTTGATCCTTGCGCCATTCTTCATACACACCGAGCGGAGAACTGCCGGTCGCCAGTCCAATCGTCAATCCTTCCGGGTGTCTTAAAATCTCCTGTTTGAGCAGTTGGTACGAGACATTTGCCAATTCTTCTGCTTTTTCTACAATCATCCATTTCATTAGTTGTTACCCCTTTCCGTTTGTAAATCGGTGCACTTTCCCGCGGTGAACGGTTTGTTCGACTTCCAAGTCTGTCGTCAATACAACAAAGTCCGCATCCTTGCCCCGCTCGAGTCGCCCTTTATGTGTTAAGCCAAATTCTTCTGCCTGATTGATCGAAGTCATTTGTACCGCTTGTTCGAGTGAACAGCCGGTAAAAGTGATGATATTGCGTAACGCCTGATCCATCGTCAGGACACTGCCTGCCAAGTTCCCGCTTTCAAGACGCGCGGCTCCGTCCTTGACGTGCACCGTCTGTCCACCAAGTTCATATTCTCCGTCCGACAATCCCTTCGCTCGCATCGCATCGGTGATGACCGTCAAACGGTCTGACCCTTTCATCCGATAAGCGAATTCGACCATCTCTTTTGAACTATGAATCCCGTCCGGAATGATTTCCGCGTATACCGATCGTTCGAGAAGACAATACCCGACCGTCCCTGGTTCCCTGTGATGCAAGGCGCGCATTTGATTATAGAGATGCGTCCCGTGGGTGACATTACCTAAATGATTTTGATCGAATGTCGCATCGGTATGTCCGGCAGACGGAATCGCACCCGTCTCTCGGACCACCGCTTCAAAGTTTCGGGCACCGGGCTGTTCCGGAGCGTACGTGACCAGTTTGATCTGATTTCCGGATGCCTGTTGCCATATTAAAAATTGATTCGCATCCGGTTCGACGATGTATTCCAACGGTTGGGCTCCGGCATAGTCCGGATTAATGAACGGTCCTTCCAGATGAATCCCTTCAATCGTGGTCTGCCGGGAATTGATGACGTCCCGTGTGACTTCTAGTGCCCGCGTGATTTGGTCCCAGTCTTGGGTAATCGTCGTCGCAAAAAAAGACGTGACACCTTCCGCAAGCATCGCTTTACTCAACCGGTGCATCGCTTCCGCGTTCGCATCCATCGTGTCGACATCATATCCACCGTGGATATGAACATCAATCATTCCTGGAATCAGTCGTTTTCCTTTAAGATCGATGACGACTTCGTCGCGCGGTGTATAATCTGACATCTTCCCGATTTCCTGGATGGTCTCTTCAAAGCGGATGAATCCGTCTTGAATGACAGTATGTCCCGTATAAATTTCTGCATGAATCATGCTTGGCATCTTGTTTCTTCCTTTCTCTTTTTGATTCCGACAAGTGTTGGTTCTTCACCATTAGTATACCGCTGTTGTTTCTAGTTGTATAGACCTTTATACATTTAACTGATTATGAAAAAGAAGATTCCGGAGTCTAGTCCAGAATCTTCTTTGATTACGGTAATAAAATCCGGTCCTTTTTCTTCGAAATCAGACGTGTCACTTTTAAAATCGCAATTGTTAATGATTGACGTTTGCGATATGCGAGGTAACGTCCTTCCCACTTCGGATCATATTTTTCTTTATAGCGTCTCAACCCGGTAAAGCTGTACATGTACCGGATGTTGTTGAATACGTCGGCAGCTACACGTTCCTGCCAAAATGATGTTTCGTCCTCACCAACGGATGAGAGAGGAGCCATTCCCATATTAAAGGTGTGGTAGCCTTGCTCAGTCGCATAGTCAAACAAGCGGATAAACATGGCATCCATGATCCCGTTCGGACCATCCGGACGAAAACGCATCAAATCAATCGAGAGAACACCTTCCTGATACGCCGGCATGAATGTCATGAATCCAAGCATCTGCTGATTGGCATCACGCATGATGCCGATCGGCGCTTGATTCAAATAAGACTCGTTGAAATAGCCTAATGAAAATCCTTTTTCGGATTTCCCTCCTAACCATTCATCCGAGATGTCACGTAATTGATTCAGCAACGCTTCACTAAATGGAGGCGATACGACTTCAAACGTCATCCCTTCCCGTTCAAAACGATTTTTAATGGAACGTAAGCCGGCCCGTTTTTTCCCGGAAACGGTAAAGGTCGTCATGTCGACAATCGCCTCTTCACCAAGCTTAAAGAAATTAAAGCCGAAATCATGATACAACGACATGTTCTGTGCCTGAATCTGATAGATGTTCGGGATATAACCTAAATCCTCAACACGCCGTAAGAAACAGGCAATCAACTGGGAATGCTCTTCCGGATTTCCGCTCGGATCACCAAGCATCATAATCCGGTTTCCGGTCTGACTGAACTGAATAAATGAACGTCCGGACTCGGAGAAGAAAAAGCGTTTATCTCCGAGAAAAGCCAGGTGACTTAAATAATTTCCCCCTTCTTCCGTCAAGACATCCTTAACTTTTTGCAGATCTAACTTTTCACCCAAGACCGGCTGATTAAAGGTATTGAATAAACGAATGAAGACGAGTGTGTAGACAAGTGCAAAAATCGATGCACTCGCGGCAAACATGAAGATCTCATGGGCAGGATAAACCTTTGTTCCGTCAGCCGAACCGAGTGTGTAAAAGGCATATCCGAAGAAGATGAATCCACCGATGTATAAAAAACCGGCAAAAGCGGCCCTAATCAGTCGAGTCGTCGTGATCAACGTCCGTTCACGATGAAAGGCACTCCGTGACATCGTCACTAAAACCAGCACGATCAACACGACAGACAAGGAGATCAAGTTAAATCCGCGCAGTGCCATCCCGATTAAAGCAAAAGCCGAAACACCATAAATCATATACAGCGAACGTTTAGTCCGTCGGTACAGAGACGGTGCAAGCAGTACATACAACAAGCCGGCCATCAAAAAGAAACTGTTCGCAAGCAACAACAATTCATGCGGCAGACGGGCTTCCAAATATTCATACTGTGTCGAGTTTGGCGGCAAAATCGCCAGACCCCAAATCGCGATGCCGGCGAGTAACGTAATCAAGGCCAATGTAAAATGTCGGACTTTACTTAAAAAACGTAACTGAAGCCGCCAGATGACGCCGCCGACCTCAACCGACGGGCCGACAATCGGTTTATCCTCAATCATTTTGACGACCGGACCGCTGAACTCACGTGCCGAGAAAATGACCCCGATCACAAAAGGAATCAAATAATATACAAGACGATAAATCAACAATCCGGTAAGGACGATCCCTTCTTCGACGCCGGCACGCTGCATACCGATCAAAAAGACCAAGTCAAACGAACCGAATCCTCCCGGTACCATCGAAATCAGACCGGCTGTCGCGGCGATGATGAAGACGCCGATGACTTTAGAAAAACTGACATCCGTTCCGAGGGCCGCCAAAATAAAATAGACGACGACTCCCGCACTGAACCATTCCGCAAGCGATACAAGCGAATAGAGGGCGATCGACGACGGACGGATACTGCTGCTCCCCCGTCGGAAAGTAAACAACAGATAGACCGGGAAGAAGAAGGCAACACCGATGATGACCGGCCATAACCATTTCTTTAAATCCAACACTTCAAATGCCGGAAAGACGTTTAATAAGGATAATGCCGATAAAATCGATAATCCGCTGATCAGTGTCGGTGCCATCCAACCGATGGCTTTCAATAACCGGGTTCCTTCGACGAACGGTCGATAGAGGGCGGTTCTGACCCCCATTCCGGCAAGTCCGCCGAAACCGATGATGCCGTTAAACGAGTTGGCAATCCAGGATGCCCGGAAAATCAATCCGATCGGAACCTTCACTTGAAGCGAACGCAATAAAAAGAAATCATAAAAGAACATCGTCGCGACCGCTGCAAGCCCCGATACAATCAATAAAATAAACTTCCAGGACGGAATTTGCTGAATCGCCCGAATCGATTCCTTTAACGACAGACTTCTTAATTCGTTTTGACCCTGATAAAAAATGAATGCAATCAAGATAATCGGCAAAATGATTTTCGCCACTGTCAACACACGTTGTTTATTGAATCTCATTTCACGACCTCCTTTGATTTTCTGACAAGATGCATCAGGCGGAGCAAGAGAAGACTGGCTCCGACGGCAAGTCCGATGATCAATCCCCACCAATACCCATCCGGTCCAAGTTCCGTAAACCGCTCAAAATAAAATCCGAGTGGTAGTCCGATGACCCAGTACGCGGTAATCGTCAAAATAAACGTGACGTTGACATCTTTGAATCCGCGAAGTGCCCCTTGAGTGGGTGCCGCGACTGCATCGGATAATTGAAAGAAAATCGCTAAAATCATGAAATGAGCCGCCATTTTGATGACTGCCGGATCGTTGCTGTAAAGTGCCGCAATCCGTTCATTTTGAACGTACAGCAGTCCACCTGAAAACAAGGAAACGACCAGACACAGCAACAAGCCGATCCACACGTACTGGACGGCGTCCTTGACCCGCTTGGCTCCCATCTCGAACCCGACCGTAATCGTCAGGGCTGATGCGGCCGAGAGTGGAATCATATAAACGAACGAAGCAAAGTTAATCGCTGCCTGATAGGCTCCAATGACGACATCGCCGTAGGCGCCAAGCAGCAAAGTCACGGCTGAAAAGATACTGACTTCCGAAAAGATTGCTAATCCAATCGGTGCACCGAGCAATACCAATTCTTTGATTCGTGTTACATCCGGTTTATAAAAACGACGGAGAATCCCGAGCCGTTGAAACAGTTCACCTTTCAAGACTACCCCAACAACCGCGATACATAAAATCCAGTATGTGATAGCTGTTGCCACTCCTGCTCCAATCCCGCCCAGTTCCGGAAAACCAAACTTTCCGAAGATAAACAGATAATTGAAAGCCACATTAATGGGTAAAGAGAATAATAATAACGTCATTGTGATGTTCGATTTGCCTAACGAATCAATTAAGGTGCGCAGGACAAAGAAGACGAACATCGGAATGATTCCAAAACCTAACATGACGAGATAGATGCGGGCAACATGACGTGCCTGATCCGATAATTCCATTTGGTTCAAAATCGGATTCACGAGCACGAGTCCAAGCAGAACCGTCAAAACGATGATGACGACGGAGACATACAATGCCTGAATCACGATCCGCTTCACTTCCCGCTCTTTTCGTGCCCCCATTGCTTGGGAGACAAGCGGTGCCACGGCTAATAAAATACCCGTCAATCCTGTGTAAACCGGTGCCCACAGACTGGCTCCGACGCCGACGCCCGCTAAATCAGCCGACCCATATCGTCCGGCCATGACCGTATCAAAAAAACTAATTAAGTAAAACGCTACCTGTGTGACCAGAATCGGAAAGAAAATCTTCATGAACTGTTGAATCTTTCCCGATAGCGTAGTTGTCTCTAACATTGTTCCACCACATTCCAGGGCAACCTGCACCCTATTTTTATTGAAGCATTCAAGTTTGCTATTTGTTCTACGTAAATTATTTAAGGAGGGATTCATTTGAATCATCGTGATGCGGAAAATTTAACTTTTGAATTACTCGAGACCTGGTCGACATTTAATCATTATGCCGAGGAAGCCCAAACATTTAAAAACCCGGAAGACGTTCACCAGGCGCGGATCCGTTTACGTAAATTAATCACCTTCGCGAAGTTAGTCGATCAAACGGAGGAACCAATCTATCTCATCTGGAAACGATTGATGGCTGCGTTCGGTCAAGTCCGGGATCTTGATGTTCAACTCAGTCAACAAGGTGTCACTTCTCCGATTGAGCAGTTATTCGCGGAACACCTCGCCTTACAACTGCAAGGCAAACGGGCCACGTTACTCGAAACGATGCATCTGTTGATTTCCGACGAACTCGACCGCTCCGTCCGTCGATTTTTAGCCGGTCGCTTGACGAAACAATTAAAACGGATTGATGAAAAAGATCTTCTTCAGACAGCTGAAAAACGATTCGACAAAAAGAAACTTCATTATGAAAAAGTTCAGCATAAGGAAGGGAAGAAGCGTATTCAGATGATGCATGAGTTACGGCTTGAAACGAAGTTCTACCGCTATACGGTCGAGTATTTACGTCCGTATACCGATTTCCCGAAATCGTCCGTCGACCGGTTAAAACGGATTCAAACCCAATTAGGTGACATCAATGATACGTATAACCGCCTCGAACGCTGGCGTCTTTTCAGCGTTCCTGACGACCAGCTTGCGCAACAACAAAAAGAAATCACCCGTCTTGAGAAAAAGCTTTCGAAACTGCTCGATCAACTGTCGTTTGATTAAGGATGACGCTGGACGAGCAACTCCAGCATCTTCGTTCCGGCAATCGAATTTCCTTTCAGGTCAAGTGCCGGTCCGAAGATACCGATTCCAAGGTCCGCCATGTCGAAGTCACTGCGACCACAGGCCACGATGGCACCCGATACCCCGCTTTTTCCGGGTAACCCGACCTGGACTGAAAATTCACCGGACGCATCGTACATGCCGCATGTCGTCATGATCGCCCGGATGATCCGTGCATTCCGGCGGGAGATGACTTGATTCCCGGATGGTGTTTTTCCGGATTGACTTAAAATTTTCCCCATCATCGCGAGTCCTTTACAATTGGTCAAAATCGCACACTGTTTCGTATAAACATCGATAATTTCTTCCACATTTCCTTCGATGACTCCATGATACCGCATGAAGTACAGCAGAGCCCGGTTTAAGTCGGTCGTCTCGAATTCGGACTTCGCGACCTCTGCATCGTATTTGACCATATCGAGTTCGATATCCAGCAGATCGGCAATGAATTGGCGTAACCGGTTCAGCTTATCGGCTGCATCTTCCCCCGGTAACATGCTCGTCACAGCGAGTGCTCCGGCGTTGATCATCGGATTCAGGGGTTTCGTCGGAATCGTCTCTTCAAGCTTCGCAATCGAGTTGAACGCGTCTCCCGTCGGTTCCATACCGACCTTCGAGAACACGTAATCTTCACCAAATGTCTCGAGGACAAAGGCTAACGTGATGATTTTTGAAACACTTTGTAAGGTGAACATCGTTTCGGCGTCTCCCGCGGATACAAAACTGCCGTCTGCATTACAAACAGCGATTCCGAGTTGGGTCGGTTCCGATTTTGCCAGTTCTGGTATATAACTCGCCACCTGCCCGAGCACCGTATAGGGGCGGCATTCAGCGATTAATTCTTCTAGTTGTTGTTGCGTTACGTTCATCGGAGTCCCTCTTCCTGTCGTTTTCATTAGCTTATCATGCTTTTTCGTCACGAGGTATGCCGTTATTCTTTTTTAGTTTTCCTTCTCATTCAAAAGGTCGTCTCTCCCCTGACTGTCAGAGGATGAGACGACCTTTTAAACTATAGTTTAGCGGATAACGAGTTCTGTACCGTCTGTATCGATCGCCACATGCGAACCATCCTGGATGGATCCACTAATCAGAGCCCGTGCCAGTTTCGTTTCAATCGTCCGCTGGATATACCGGTTAATCGGACGGGCACCGTACTGTGGTTCAAACGCTTCATTGAAAATTAACGTTTTCGCCGCTTCTGTGACATCAATCGTAATTTCACGACCTGACAGACGTTCTGCCATCTTGCTGACGGCCTTGTCGATGATCCGTTCGATTTCCGCCCGGTGGAGAGGATGGAACAGAATCGTGTCATCAATCCGGTTCAGGAATTCCGGCCGGAAATACTTTTTCAGTTCTTGGCGGACCGCTTCTTCTTCGGCCGCATCAATATCACCGTCTTTTGCTGCTTCGAGTAAAATATGCGATCCAATGTTCGATGTCATGATGACAATCGTGTTCTTGAAATCGACCACCCGTCCTTGCGCATCGGTCAAACGGCCGTCGTCCAGTACTTGAAGTAAGATATTGAAGACGTCCCCGTGTGCTTTTTCGATTTCGTCAAACAACAGCACCGAATACGGACTCCGACGGACGGCTTCTGTTAATTGACCGCCTTCTTCATAACCGACATAACCGGGAGGTGCTCCGACCAGGCGGGAAACGTTGTGTTTCTCCATATACTCGGACATATCAATCCGGACGATGTGTTCTTCACTGTCAAACATGGCGGCTGCAAGAGCTTTCGCAAGCTCCGTTTTCCCGACTCCTGTCGGTCCAAGGAACAGGAACGAACCGATTGGACGATTCGGATCTTTGATTCCTGCACGCGCCCGGATGACAGCATCCGAGACCAGCCGGACTGCTTCATCCTGACCAAAAACACGTTCATGCAACGTATCTTCTAAATACAGTAACTTTTCGCGTTCCCCTTGTGCGAGACGGCTGACGGGAATTCCCGTCCACTTCGACACGATATCGGAAATCTCTTCGTCCGTCACGGCTTCCCGGACGAGTTCATGCGCGACGTGTTCCGCTGATTCTTCCGCCACTTTCAACTGATTTTCAAGTGCCGGAATCTGTCCGTATTTGATTTCCGAGGCTGTATTCAAATCATACCGTCCTTCAGCTTCCTGAAGAGCCAGTTTTGCTTTTTCAAGATCTGCCCGCAACTGCTGGACATTTTGGGAACTGTCTTTCTCGCGTTCCCATCGTGTCCGGAGCGCACTTTCGTCTTCCCGGACAGAACTGAGTTCCTGTTGCAGGGTCTCGAGTCGTTTCCGGGATGCTTCATCGGTTTCTTTTTTCAGTGCGGCTTCTTCGATTTCAAGTTGCATGACACGGCGGACGAGTGAATCCAGTTCCGCCGGCATCGATTCCATATCGGTCCGAATCATCGCACACGCTTCATCGACTAAATCAATGGCTTTATCGGGCATGAAACGGTCCGTGATGTACCGGTCTGACAGGATGGCTGCCGCAACCAGGGCATTATCATGAATCCGGACACCATGATGGATTTCAAACCGTTCTTTCAGACCACGTAAAATCGAAATCGTATCTTCGACATCCGGTTCCGCGACCAGCACTTGTTGGAAGCGGCGTTCAAGTGCAGGATCTTTTTCGATGTACTTCCGGTATTCATCTAAAGTCGTCGCACCGATACAGTGCAGCTCTCCGCGGGCAAGCATCGGTTTCAGCATGTTTCCGGCATCCATCGCGCCTTCGGTCTTCCCGGCACCGACAATCGTGTGCAATTCGTCGATGAACAACAGAATCTGTCCTTCTGCTTCCTTAACTTCATTTAAGACCGCCTGAAGACGTTCTTCGAATTCACCACGGTATTTGGCACCCGCGACAAGCGTACTCATATCGAGACTGAACAACTGTTTGTTTTTGAGACTCTCCGGTACATCGCCCCGGACAATCCGTTGAGCCAGTCCTTCGACGATTGCCGTTTTACCGACCCCAGGTTCGCCGATCAGGACGGGATTATTTTTTGTTTTCCGGCTGAGAATCCGGATGACCCGGCGAATCTCGTCATCCCGTCCGATGACCGGATCCGTTTTACCGGACCGGAAATCCGCGACGAGATCCCGCCCGTATTTCTTCAGGACATCAAAGGTCGCTTCCGGATTTTTCGTCGTCACCTTCCGGTTGCCCCGCATCTCGATGATGGCTTCCCGCAAGACCTGCTCGGTCACACCCTGACTCCGCAAATATTGTGTCGCCGGACTGGATTGTTTCACAAGACCTAACAATAAGTGCTCGACAGAAACGTAATCGTCTTGCATCAAACGGGCTTCGGTTTCTGCTTCCGTCAACACCTGCAATAAGGAGTTGCTGATTCGCGGCGTCGAGGATTGACCGAGCGCCGGTAACCGTCCGAGTGCTTCATTGACGCCCGTCTCCAACTGGTCGATCCGTTGATCGAGTTTCTCAAAAACAATCCGTGCAATGCCTTCTTCTTGTGAAAGCAAAGCCAGCAACAAGTGCCACTCTGTAATCTCACTGTGTCGACGCTGTTTGGCAATGGCTTGTGCCGATACGATGGCTTCATGTGCCCGGTCCGTTAATTTTTCGAAATCCATTTTCCCGTCACTCCTTCACAGATAAACGATTTTCCCACTCTTCATAAAACGATGGTTCCATTTCCGGTAATTTGACTTCCAGTTGAACCAGCAAGGCACCGCGGTGTCCCTCCCGGTTACTGAGTCCCCGATTCGGGATCCGAAGACGGGCTCCCGGTTTTGTGCCGGGCTTGATTTTTAATTTGACACGTTTTCCTTCCAACGTATCTGCCACGACTTCTCCACCGAGAACAAATACCGTCGGATAGACACGGACAGTCGAGATGACATCGGTTTCCTGCCGGCGGAATTGATCATCATCCTTCAGGTGAATCGTCACGTACACATCTCCCGCAATTCCTTTACGGTTGCGTTTCGAACTTTTCCCGCGTAACCGGACTTTTTTCCCGTCATACAAATCTTTCGGCAGACTCATTTGAATGGCTCCTGTCGCCAGTCGGATCGTCACCTTGTCATTCTGACTGAGATGACTTAACGGAACCGTCAATTCGAGTTCTTCGTCCGTTTCTTCCGGTTCTTGACTAAAAAACGAACCGAACATATCTTCAAATCCAAACGATTGCCCTGCCGATCCCGCCGTCCGGGATTGACGTCCGTTGAATTGGCGGAAAAGATCGTCATAGTCGGCTGACTGTCCATACCCCGCTCCAGCCATCCGTTCATAGTTACTTCCATATTGATCATACTGTGCCCGTTTTTCTTCATCCCCGAGGACATCAAACGCTTCCTGGATATCTTTGAAGCGCTGATCCGCACTCGCTTCCTGATTGACGTCCGGATGGTATTGTTTCGCAAGCTTCCGGTATGCCCGTTTGATTTCCTGGTTCGATGCCGTCTTCTCGACACCAAGCGTTCGATAATAGTCTTTCGCCACGCTGATCACTCCCTTAACTTTTTGTTCTGTATCTTAATTATAGAATTGGTCAGTCAATTGGTCAAATATAGTCAAACTTTTTTTGACGATTCTTTTGTTCTTTTCACTTTACGCATTTTCCTCAAACAAGTTTCGCTCCAGGAAACCATGATATACTGACAACTAGCATTATGAAAAAGGAGCGATCAAGACATGGATGGTAAAAAACGCGCCGATGTTAAAATCGGACAACACGTCAGTATCGTATTAAAACAAGACCAGCGGACAGGTAAACGGACGGAAGGAATCGTCAAGGATCTGTTGACCAAGTCGCCGAATCACCCGCACGGAATCAAAGTCCGTCTCGAAGACGGACAAGTCGGTCGGGTTCAAGAAATCTTATAAGAGAGCACATGAAAAAGACACCCGTCTTCCGGTCATCATCGGCCGGAAAATGGGTGTCTTTTCGTCAATTACTGGACTCTTCGAGATAACGTAAGGTCACTTCGATTAAAATACGGGCTGCATGCTGCATCGCCTGCTCTTCAAAGTCAAACTTCGGGTGGTGATGGGGATAAAAGGTTTCGTCCCCTGCTCCCGTGAAGAAAAAGGTGCCGGGTACTTGTTGCAGATAATACGCGAAGTCTTCGCCGCCCATCGTCGGAGCAATTTCAAAGACGTGATCCGCACCCATGATGTCAGACGCAACGGTCCGTAAAAGGTTCGTTTCTTGCGGATGATTGACGACCGCCGGATATCCTCTTTCGTACGTAAACGAATAGGTCGCCCCTGCCGCGTCACACACGCCTTTAATCGTCCGTTCCATTTCGTGGACGATTTGCTCAGCGACTTCCGGATCAAATGTCCGGATTGTCCCGGTCAGTTCCGCACTGTCGGCAATGACATTAAACGTATTCCCGGCATGCAGTGTTCCGATGGTCAAGACCGCTTGCTGAAGCGGATCGAGTCGGCGGCTGACGATACTTTGCAACTCTTTGACGACCGTCGCCCCGAGTACGACGGCATCAATCGTTTCGTGTGGCTTCGCGCCATGTCCCCCGCGCCCGAACAACGTCAACTCGAACTTATCGGCCGCTGCCATGACAGGACCGATCCGGTAACCAATCGTTCCAAGTTTCGTCGTCGACCACAGATGGGTTCCGAAGATGACATCGACACCGTCGAGGCATCCGTCGGCAACCATGTCCCGTGCCCCGCCCGGAACGACTTCTTCCGCGTGTTGGTGAATCAAGACGACGTTCCCTGCCAACTGTTCTTTCTGACGGACCAGAATTTCGGCGACGGCAAGTAACGTCGCTGTATGGCCGTCATGTCCGCATGCATGCATGACACCGGGCACGATCGACCGGTAATCGACGGTTTTTTCATCCTGAATCGGCAACGCATCAAAGTCTGCCCGCAGTGCGACCGTTTTTCCCGGTTTTCCTCCGCGAATCGTTCCGACTACCCCCCGGCCACCGACACCGGTCCGGACTTCAATCCCAAGCTCCGTCAATCGATCCGCAATGAATTGCGGGGTATCGACCTCATGAAACGACAACTCCGGATGTTGATGTAAATACCGACGCCGTTCGACCATCACTGGAAATAACTGCTCCACCATCTCTTCCACTGTCTGTTTCATTATGTACGCCCCCTATTTTTTACTGTGCAACATCTTGACGCTTTCCCGTGTATACTGCAGCCGTTCGATCGTATCGTCATAATGGACAGCAGCATAGGATAAAAACAACACATCAATCGCAAACAACTGGGCGAGACGCGAACTTAAGGCCGCACTGCGTAACGGCGCTTCCGGCGCCCGTGACGTCCATAAGGCGATATCCGCCAACTGGCTGACCCGGTTATCCCCGAACCGCGTCAAACTGATGACTTTCAGCCCGCGAATCTTGGCAAGCCGGATTAACTCGACGACTTCCTCGGTTTCACCACTGTAAGAAATCGCAAAAAAGACATCATCCGGACTGGCGTTCGCAAGAATCGTCGCGACGAGATGTTGATCCGATTCCTGAATCGTCAGTTTCCCGACGCGTGTCCATTTTTGTGCAGCATCCAACGCGACGACGTTCGATGCCCCGATTCCGTAAAAGTAAATTGCGCGTGCCTGGTCCAAGACATCCGCCGCTTCGGCAATCCGGTCTTCACTCAATTGTTTCGCCGTATCTTGTAAGGCTTGAATGCTGTTGCTGACCGTTTTTTCCACTAAGTCAGCAGGCCGTTCATTTTTTTCAATATCATGATACCCCTTTAAATCGGTTCGTGCCGTATCCGCTGAAATCCGCATCCGCAGTTCTGGATATCCTTTTAAACCGAGTGCCCGGCAAAAACGGACGACCGCTGCGGCACTTGTTCCCGATTCCTCGGCTAAATGATGAATCGTCATCCCCGCGATTTCATTCATATGCGCTAAAACAAAATCAGCGACTTTCCGCGAAGAAGAAGGCAACTCTTCGTGGACGGCGCTAATCTGTGAAAAAATACCACCTTTCATGCGACCCGCTCCCTTACCATGGATTAAAACAGGCGAATCCAGCGTGTCTCTGCTGATTCGCATGATGCTTCTTTTCTATTATGCGCTTTCAAGACGGCTTTCGTAAATCTAAAGAAATCTGACAATAGTAAATCGTTGTTTTGTTGTGCTTAAAAGTCAGCTTAGACTCAACAAAAAAGACTCCTGCTTGCGCAAGGAGCCTGTCTGTTCAAATGAAATCAACGGATTTTGACAATCGGTTTTTTCATATCCGGCTCGATGAATAACATCGCTTCCGTATCGCCGTTCAAGTTCGTGACGGTAATCGTTGTCGGGACATTCCGATTGTATTCCCAACGATTTTCGAGCAAGTAGGTCACATATTGAATGAACGCTACGAGTTCTGCTTTTCCGTAAAACTGAACCGGAATCTTGATTTCCAACTTCTTCAGTTCACCTTCCTGATAAAAGCCTTCTCCCATCATACCGGTGTAGTTCGGGAAATAGTCTTCGAGGCGGTCCTTGAACAAATCAAACTTCGCGGAATCATCACGGACATCGTTCGTCGCGGCACCCGATGGGTAGTAATAGTATTTTTCATCATAGTTCTTCCAGTCGTTCGAACTGATCTGATTGCCGCGCCCGATAAAGGCGGAAGATACATAATGTCCGGAAACCGGTGACCCTTCACTTTCCTGCAAATACAAGGCGACGTGGATCGGTGTCGTTTTGATACCGTCCGTTTTCCGCATTTTCTTGACCAATTCATTTGCCATCCGTTTTCCTTCTGCGATGACTTTTTTCTCGTCGAGTTTCACGGTATAGGTCGGACCGTAGTTTTCATCCTGGAAAACATATTCGCTGTTTAAGACTAAAGCGACGGATGTCCCGCCGAGTTCGAGTTTTTTATCTTCTTCCAACATGTAGTCCTGTTCCAAAATGTGCGATAGAATCAAAGGAGACTTTTGGTTTTTTTCTTTGTAAGACTTTCCGGTCGTATAGGCAGGGTTCAAGCCGTTCGGATCACTGACACCATCCCCGGCTTTTCCTTTTCGTAACAACCACTGGGCAATTTGATCGGCCTCGAGCAGTTGTCCTTCTTGATAATAGTATTTATCCGGAGCAAAAAATTGAGTGGAGTGACGCATCAATCCGGTCTCGATTTCATCCAGCTCCAGGCGTGAACTGACTCGTTTTTGTGTCATCCCGCGAGCGACACTCGGCCGGAACGGTAAGACGGTCCGGTAATAGGAATCGGTCGTATCAATCGCCGGACTGACGACAGCCTGGACTTCTTTTCCTTGTTCACTCTCTGTAATGACTTCTTTTGTATCGCTTTTTTGTGATAAATCAAACGAACACGCGCCGAGGAATAGTGTACTCGTCAACGTCAACGCGACTATTTTTTTAGATTTCATCTGTTTTCGCACCCCATGTTTTCAAAATCGTTCTCTCTATCATAACAGAATAGTTTTCCATCGGGGAAGGTGTAGTTTTTCCCTGATTTTCAAAAAAGTATATCCTGCTTTTCAGCAGATGAAAGGATTTTTTTATGAAACGACGACTTCTTGGTCTTCTTCTTTTGATTGCCGGCATCCTGCTCATTCTTTGGCCGATGTATACCAATCATCAAAAACAACAGGCCGCTGACGAACTAAAACAGCAATGGACACAAAATTTAAAGGCGGTCGATGCCAAGGAAACGAAGAAACCGGTCGCAACAAACGGTAGCGGCTTACTGACGATTCCATCACTTGATTTTGAACAGGTCATCTTAGAAGGTGCTTCGACGACCATTCTTGATCAAAGCATCGGTCATCTGAAAGGAACCGGCGCGCCCGGTAAAGGGAATTACGCCTTAGCGGGACACCGCAGTTTCACGAAAGGACTGCATTTCAACCGTCTGCCCGAGTTGAAAACGGGTGCACATGTCATCGTGACGACAAAAAGTCATCGGTATACCTATCAAATGAAGACCTCACAACTTGTCAAACCAACGGATTTGTCCGTCTTAAATCAAGACGTCAAACAAGCAACCCTTACACTGATTACGTGTGATCCGCCGGAAACGGCAACCAATCGTTTGATTAAACAAGGGATTTTAATCAAAACCGAATCGTTGTAATTCTCCGTACACTTCAATACGAAACAGGGAAGGCGCATGATGCATGCCACCTTCCCTGTTTTTATTTAAATCATCTGTTTGACGGATTTTCTGTTACCCTTCGTATTTCGCCAACTCTTCAAGCAATTGTGTTTCATTCCAAATCTCGATTCCGAGCGACTCGGCTTTCGTTAATTTCGAACCGGCTTTTTCTCCGGCTACCAAAATGTCCGTTTTCTTACTGACGCTGCCGGTCACGTCCGCACCAAGCAACTCGAGCCGTTTCCCGGCTTCTGAACGCTTCAGTGATTCGAGCGTTCCGGTCAACACAATCGTTTTACCGGCGAGCGGTGCATTCGATTGATCGACCCGTTGTCCTAGAAACTGTTGGTTCAGTCCGAGTTCTGCTAAGTCCTTGATCAAGGCTTGCGCTTCCGGATGTTCAAAATACTTCGTCACAGAATCGGCAATCTTACTGCCGATTCCATCAATCGCTAAAATATCTTCATATTCCGCCTGTGCGATGCCGTCGAGTGAATCAAACCGCTCTGCCAGCAGGTACGCCGCTTTTTGACCGACCAATCGAATCCCGAGACCAAACATCAACCGTTCCAAAGAATTTTGCTTCGACGCTTCAATCGCAGTCAGAAGATTATCGACCGACGTTTCACCCATCCGTTCATACGTCAACAATTCATCCCGGTCGAGGCGGTACAAATCGGCGAGCGTCCGGATGGCTTCATGTTCATACAATTGACGCACGACTTTTTCGCCGAGACCGTCGATATTCATCGCTTGACGCGAGACGAAGTGAATGATGCCTTCGACAAGCTGGGCCGGACACTCCGGACTGACACACCGAATATCCGCTTCGCCTTCCAATCGAACAAGTTCCGACTCGCAGGCCGGACAATGAGCCGGAAATTCGATCGGTTGTTCGTTCCCTGTCCGTTCTGAAACGACAACGCTGACGACTGCCGGTATGACGTCTCCGGCTTTTTTGATGATGACTTGATCGTGCAGTCGAATATCTTTTTCCGTGATGAAGTCCGCGTTGTGCAATGTTGCATAACTGACGGTTGATCCGGCGACGACGACCGGCGCAAACCGGGCGCGCGGCGTGACTTTCCCTGTCCGTCCGACACTGAAATCAACTTCTTCGACTGTCGTCATGACTTCTTCTGCGGCAAATTTATACGCCGTCGCAAAGCGGGGACTTTTCGCCGTGAAGCCAAGTTCTTCCTGATCGTCATACCGGTCAACTTTCAGGACGATACCGTCGATTTCATACGGTAAATTAGAACGTTCCATCGTCCAGTGGGCAATGTAGGCTAAAATCTCTTCGACCGTCTCACACGTCTGCATCTCCTTGTTCGTCGGTAACCCGAGCTCAGCCAGCTGAAGCATCGCTTCGCTGTGCGAACGGGCACTCAGTGTATTGACACCGACACCGTAGACGAATAAGGACAGATTGCGGGATGCCGTAATCGACGAGTCGAGCTGGCGTAAGCTCCCTGCTGCTGCATTACGCGGATTGGCGAACAAGGCTTCCTCACGTGCTGCCCGGTCCGCATTCAAGCGTTCAAATGATTGTTTCGGCATATAGGCTTCCCCTCGGACTTCGACCGTCTCATTTCGACGTAACCGAAGGGGTAAGGCTTTGATTGTCCGCAGGTTTTGTGTAATATTCTCGCCGACCGTTCCGTCGCCCCGCGTCGCACCGCGGACAAGTTGTCCGTCTTCGTACTTCAAGGAAATCGCAAGTCCGTCAAACTTCAACTCTGCCACATACGTCGTCGACCGGCCGAGTGAGCGTTCGATGCGGGCGACCCACTCCCGGATTTCTGTTTCGTCAAAGACATTGCCGAGCGATAGCATCGGTAAATCATGAGTCACCTTCTCGAAGGCATCGAGCGGCGCAGCACCGACGCGTTGCGTCGGTGAATCTGGCGTGATCAGTTCCGGATGTGCCGTTTCAAGTTCCGTCAGTTCCCGTAACAATTGATCATAGGTGCTGTCCGGAACAGTCGGTTGATCCTGGACGTAATATTCGTAACTGTATTGGTTCAACTTTTGGCGTAATTCCTCGATTCGTGCCTGTTCTATCATCTTGACGCCTCCACTCATACCTTTTTGATTGGTGCGAATTTCGCAAGCAACCGTTTGACACCGACTTCCGGGAAGGCGATATCGATTTCTAAGCTGTCCCCTGCTCCGCGTGTCTGAACGACGGTTCCGCGTCCCCATTTTCCGTGTTCCGCTTTGTCACCGACGTTCCAGCCGAGTGATTCTGCGCCTGATGTCTTCATCGCTGTCGGTTTCGTGACCGATCGGCCGATGACGGCTTTTCCTTGCGGTACCGGTCGATCTTCCCATGGCAATGGCTTCGGTTTTTTACCGGTCCGTTCCAATACTTCCTCCGGTAATTCGGCAAGGAAACGGGATTCGAGATTGGCATTCGTCCGGCCATACAGTGAACGCATCCGCGCGTGGGACAAGTACAATCGTTTTTCAGCCCGCGTAATTCCGACATAGGCGAGACGACGTTCTTCTTCCATTTCGTCTTCATCCTGCAGGGAGCGGCTGTGCGGGAACAATCCTTCTTCCATCCCGATCAGGAAGACGATCGGGAACTCGAGTCCTTTTGCGGAGTGTAACGTCATCAAGGTGACCTGTTCCCCCGGATCACTCTCATCCAGTGAATCGACATCGGCGACCAGCGTCAAATCCGTTAAGAACGCGATGATCGTTTGGTCTTCCGGATCGGCTTTTTCGGTCTCTTTTTCAAAGTTTTGTGCGACTGTGATGAACTCGTTGATGTTCTCGAGACGACTTTGTGCTTCGAGTGTTTTGTCTTCTTTTAAGACTTGGCGGTATCCGGTTTTCTCAAGGGCTTCTTCCACCAGTTCGGACAGGCTGATGAATTCCTGCATTTGCTGTAAGCCAAGAATCATTGTCCGGAAATCCGTCAGTTTCGCTGCCGTTTTCGGGGCAATGCTCGACAATTCGATGTCGCGGATCGCTTCCATCAAGGACACGCCTTGCAGGTCGGCAAAATCACGCAGTTTATCAATCGTCGTCGCTCCGATACCGCGTTTCGGTTCATTGACAATCCGGGCAAATGATAAGTCTTCGTTCGGATTTGAAATCAGGCGCAGGTACGCCAGGACATCCTTGATTTCTTTACGGTCATAGAACTTCGTGCCGCCGATCATCTTGTACGGGACATTGGATTTCAGCAACGTTTCCTCAATCGCCCGCGATTGGGCATTCGTCCGGTACAGAATTGCGACATCGTTTAGTTTCATGCCGTAACGCAATGCATTCCGGATTTCCTGGACGATATAAAACGCTTCTTCCCGCTCATTTTCCGCTGTATGGACAATCAGTTTTTCGCCTTCTGCGTTTTCCGTCCACAGTTTCTTATCTTTCCGGGTACTGTTGTTTTGAATGACATGGTTCGCTGCATCCAAAATTCGTTTCGACGAACGGTAGTTTTGTTCGAGCAGGATGACTTTCGCTGTCGGATAATCTTCCTCAAACGACAGGATGTTTGCGATATCGGCTCCGCGCCAGCGGTAAATCGACTGATCCGAGTCCCCGACGACACATAGGTTCTGGTGGGCTGCTGCCAGGAGATTGACGAGATCATACTGGGCTTTGTTCGTATCTTGATACTCATCGACATGGATGTATTGGAACTTTCGTTGATAAAACGACAGGACGTCCGGATTTTGTTTAAATAGTTCTGTCGTCTTCCCGATCAAGTCATCAAAATCAAGGGCGTTGTTGCGACGCAGGACCGCTTCGTATCCTTTATAAATCTCAGCAACCGTTTTTTCATACGGATTCGTGACGATGGACGCGTAGAACTCGGCACTGCGCAGTTCATTTTTTTGACTCGAGATAATCGACAGCATCGACCGGGGATCCCACTTCTTCGGATCGAGGTTTTGTTCTTTTAAGACGAGCTTCAGTGCTGACTGTTGATCGCTCGAATCAAGAATCGTGAAGTTTCGGTTATAGCCGATTTTTTCGATGTCACGCCGTAACATCCGGACACACATCGAGTGGAAGGTCGAGACCCAGATGTCATTCGCGACACCGCCGACCAACCGTGAAATCCGGTCACGCATCTCACGTGCCGCTTTATTCGTAAACGTAATCGCCAGGATATTCCACGGAGCGACCTGTTTTGCTGCCATCAAATAGGCAACGCGGTGTGTCAGGACACGGGTTTTCCCGGAGCCTGCTCCCGCCATGATCAAGAGCGGTCCATCGGTGTGTTTGACTGCCTTTGCTTGTTCCGGGTTCAATCCGCTGACAAGCTGTTCACTTAAATTAAACATCTAAATAGCCTCATTTCTATATTCCGAACTTTTGTTCTTATATTTTATCGTGTTGCTGCGACAGTCGCAAGTGCCGCTTCTAAATTGTCATAGATGATGTTGCCGACGATGATCGTATCGGCATGTGTCAACATCTCCTGTGCCCGTTCGATGGAATCAATACCACCGCCGTAGAACAGACGGCCTTGCTTCAAGACCCGTTTGACGGAGGCGACGAGTGACGGATCACCATACATACCGCTGTACTCGAGATAAATGATCGGCATCCGAAAGACACTGTCCGCCAGTTGCGCGTAAGCGACCACTTGATCATCATTAAGAGGTTTTGCTTGTGTGACACGGGCGACCTTGGCGTCAGCGTTCAGGACGATATACCCTTCCCCGACCAGATCTTGATGCGCGAGCATATGTCCGACTTCTTCCAGCGCTTCGACTTGCTTGTCAATCACGTGCTCAAGCGTTCCGCTGTTGAGGACACTCGGCGTCAAATATGCATCAAATCCCATCGTCGCGGCCTCAAGCTCCGATACTTCCAGTGCCACAGCGACCGGATACCGCCGCAAGCGCATCAGTAAATCCAGTGTCGCATCGAGGGTGATATCATCGGTCCCTCCGACGATGATGGCATCCGTTCCCGAAGTCGCAATCGCTTGAAGAGCAGCCTCTTCAATCTCTTTTGCCGGATCGAGTTTAAAGACATGACGCCATTCGTTATAGGGTAACAACATGTTCGTTCCATCCTCTCTTCTCATTCTCTGTACCCAGTATAAAACAAAATCCCATCTCGCGCAGAGCGGGATGGGAGAAGCCATTCAAGTCCGGACCTGGCGTTTCGTTAACAACGCGGCAAGCCCCAGTGCAAAAAAGGCATAAAGGACGGCAAACGCCCACGGTTCTGCCAGGAAAAAACCCAGGACCGGGATATCCAGTAACGGGGAATCCGGCGAACAGAGCGCCCGTCCGTTGACGAGTGCTAAAAACGGTAAAGCCGGCACCATAAAGATATAACCAAAGTTGATCCAAAATGTCCGATTCACGTCACAACCTCCTTAACCGATGATGACTGATTCTTTCGGATAATTGTAATTCCGTTTTGGTTGATTCGCCTTCAGCAACAGGACAAACGAAATAACACCAATCCGTCCGATGAACATCAGGACGGATAAGGTCCATTTGCCGACATCGGATAACTCATTTGTAATTCCAAGCGACAATCCGGTAGTTCCGAACGCGGAACAGGCTTCAAAAAACAGCACGAGGAACGGGGCATCTTCAAAGATCAGCAGGACAATCAGTCCAATCATCGTTACACCGGTCGAAACGACGATGACGACAAAGGCTTTCCAAATGTCCGACTGTCCGATCTCGCGTCCAAAAATCTTGATGCCGTATTCGCCGCGAATAAAGGCGATGACACTGAGGACGGCGACGGCAAATGTCGTCGTCCGAATCCCTCCCCCAACGGAGGACGGCGACGCTCCGATGAACATCAGAATTGACAAGACAAAAATCGAGGCTTGCGAGAACGACGTAATATCGACCGTCGTCAGTCCGCCGTTTCGGGTCGTCACCGATTGGAACAAGGCATCGACCATTTTTTCATTGACCGGCAATCCTTTAAACGATTGATTCCACTCAAACAGCAGCAGACTGACCGTTCCGAATAAAACCAGGATGAAGAACGTCGATGCGGTTAATTTCGTGAATAATGAAAAGTGATACGGTTGACGGGTCGCTTGACGGGTCGCCCGGTACGAGATGTACCGACGGACTTCAACGAGGACCGGGAAACCGATCGCACCAAGCGTCAGCAGTAAAATCTGCATAAAGACGACAAATAAATCTCCCCGAAACGGAAGGAGGGATTCTCCGGTAATGTCGAACCCGGCATTGGTCGTCGCGCTGACCGAACCAAACAATCCTTGCAGCATCGCTTCGCCGAGCGTCGGAAAATATTTCGTATAATACAAACCTAAAATAAGAGCACCGATGATTTCAATTGACAGGATGATGATGATGACTTCCCGAATGTATTTGACGACCCCTTGCATCGTCGTCTGGTTCTGGTCACGGACAACCAGTTGCCGCTCCCGAAAGCCAATCCGTTTGCCGAGGATGACCCACATCGCGATATGCAGGGACATCAATCCGATCCCGCTGACCTGTACGAGAATCATGATCATGAAGTAACCGAACGTCGTGAACGTGTCCGAGACGGAGACTGTCGTCAATCCGGTCACGCTGACACAACTGACGGCCATGAAGACAAGATCCGTGAAATCCCAGTCGTAATTGCCCTGTGTCGACCAGGGTAACCCCAGTAAAATGACGCCGATGATGACGGCTACAAAATAAATAATGACGAGTGACTGGATCGGCGTCAGTTTTCGAATGAAATGTTGCAGTTTTTGTTGATACGCTAAGTCCATCAGGCTTCGTCCTCCTTCACAGAAATAGCGGATAACCGGTTAGTTATCCGCTACTTCCTCTTCTACGAGACCTAATCGTGCGAGTGCTAAGTCATAGCCACCGGAACCGTAATTCAGACAACGTTTCACACGCGAAATCGTTGCTGTCGAAGCACCTGTCGCCTTTTCGATTTTATGATACGTGTTACCTTCGCGTAACTGACGGGCGACTTCAAGACGTTGTGCCAATGCCTGGATCTCATTGACCGTCGCTAAGTCTTCAAACAGCGTATAACAATCTTCTAATGAATCCATCTTCATGATGGCTGTAAATAATTGATCGAGTTCTTTTCCACGCAATTTATCGAGTTGCATCGTCTAACTCCCTTTCCCATGTGTTGCTCTTTAACAGTTTAAAGTGCGACGTTTTAAATTTCAAGCGTCAGCGTAAAATTGCCGGGAAAAGTACTTTTTTCCGTAACACTTCATAGATGCCTTGCGGCGTAATCCGGACATACGGCAAATGGGTCGACGCGAGGAACAAGAGCGTATAAATCGGGTCTTCATACTGATAGCCGCGTGCGAATAACGCTTCCCGCAGTGCCGTCTCCTGCACAATCAAATCTTCCAGCGGTAAATCGGATGTCTGCCCCATTAAGGTCAACGGAACTTCTGCGATTACTTCCCCGTCATCGACAAGGACGACACCACCGCCGAATGATTTCATCCGGTCAAAGGCAATCTGCATGTCCCGTTTCGATTTTCCGATCAACAGGATATCGCCGCTGATCGAATACGAACTGACGAGCCCGCCGACGTGTGTCGCAAAGTTTTTCAAGACCGTATTCAGACGCCATTTGCCCTCCCGGTCAATCAGCATCAAGAAGGACTCATCGCATCCGGCAGGCAAGACTTGCATGCTTGTATCGTGTTCGACCTGATACAGCTTCATGATAACCGAATTGACCATCTCAAGACCAACCGGCATGCTGAAGGAAAAATCCTGTTCGGTTAACTCAATCCCGACTTGCGAAGCCGGCATCAAATCCATCGCCCGGTCCAGCGCTTCGACCGGATAACACGGAATATCATTTCTCCGGACCCAGGTGCCGCGGGCTACGACATCGACCGGTGTCGGCTTATCTTTCGCTTCAAGGATGTTTAAATGCGCAATTCGTCCGGGTGCGATACTGCCGAGCAGATGATCGAGATTAAAGTGACGCGCTGCATTATACGACGCAATCCGGTAAGCTTCTTCCGGAGCAATCCCTGCAGCAAGCATCAATCGGATCGTCTCATCCATCAATCCGGCTTTATAAAAGGAAGGTGTCGATCCGTCCGTCGTCACCAGCACTTTTTCATAATTTTGCAGTCCGGCTTCGACGAGACCGGCAAAGATATCCGGTAGATCCGGGCGAATCGAGGAGTAGCGGATGGTCGTCGTATAACCGAGTTCGAGGCGGGTCAAGGCTTCTTCGACCGTCATCGCTTCATGATCACTCGTCACGCCGAACAATGCCATTTTCGTCAAGGTCTTGGCGGAAGCACCGGGAAAATGTCCTTCAATCGGCTTGCCGAGTTTCATCGCATCCTGCATCCATTGCAACAGCTCGTCGTCGCCTTGCGACAGTCGCGGCCAGCCCGTTAATTCACCGGCTTGGATGACTTGTGGATGTTTCAGCCACGCTTGAATCCGTCGGTTATCAATCGTGATGCTGTCGGCATCCAGTTCTGTTTGAGCATCCAGTCGCGCCCACCAGTACATCGATGTTGGAAGGTCTGCCAGTGCGTCGACCTGCGCAAACGCTTGCTCCGTCGGCTCTAATAAAAGCAGCATATTATCGTTGACGAGTGTCGTCGTTCCGCGCTCTGCCGCAAATTTTGCAAGTGTCGCCGGATTATACAATTGGAACGGATGGGCATGCGGTTCGATGTAACCCGGGACGATGAATTTTCCCGTCGCATCGTAGACTTCATCCGCCGTTTCCGGCATGTCCGGTCCGACGTAGATAATCCGGTCGCCGCTGATCCAAATGTTGGCTGTCCGCCATGTTTTGAGTCCTTGATTTAAGTACGTCGCATTTTCAATCACGAGTGTAGGTGCAAGCTTTCCGTTGATGACCGCTTGATGCGTGCGGACTTCTGTTTTCGTCCATGGGGACCGCCCACAATTTTTTTTCATGAAAGCTCGACCTCCTTTATATTTGAAAACGCTTTCTTATAGTTCTTATACTAAAATGTTACCGGAAAAGTTTCAAGCTTATTCGTCGTCAATTCGAGTCATTTCGCCAAAATAACACAAAACTGCCATGGAAGACAAGTCATGTTCTGCCGTACCCGTCAAAAAAGCCGGCCCTCTCACACTGATGTGAGCAGAACCGGCTTATGGAAAGTAAGAAATTATGTCGTGCGAAATGCTTTTTTGGCGATATCCGTCCGGTAAAAGAAGCCGGTCCGGTCAAATGAATCAAGTCCGCTGTAAACGCTCGCTACGGCCTGCTTCATGTCTTTTGCCTTCGCCACACAGACGAGGACACGTCCTCCGGCCGAAAGAATCACATCATCATCCCCTGCGGCCGTGCCCGCGTGGAAGACAAGGAGATTTGACCCGATTGTATCTGCTGGGACAGGCTGACCCGTAACCGGTTGTTCCGGATAACCGTTCGCCGCGATGACGACACCAACGACCGCTTCATCCGACCAGGCGACTTCCGGAATGTCACCCTGCATCAATGGCATGATGACGTCAAGCAGCTCCGTTTCAAGCCGCGGCAAAATTACTTCTGTTTCCGGATCACCGAAACGGGCGTTGAACTCAATGACGGATGGTCCGCGACTTGTTAACATCAGACCCGCGTATAAGAAGCCGGTAAACGGAATCCCTTCGCTTGCCATCTGCTCGACAAGCGGACGGAGGACACGTTGCATCGCTTCTTCCGTCACGGCCTGTTCGTCAAATTGCGGCAAGGGACTGTACGCCCCCATTCCGCCTGTATTCGGGCCGGAGTCCCCGTCAAAAGCCCGTTTATGATCTTGCGACAGGACCATCGGAATGACGGTTTCTTCATGTACGAAAGCCATCAGCGAACATTCTTCACCGACGAGACATTCTTCAATCACGACACTGCTCTGCTGACCGAAATCGCCGCCAAAAATTTCGTCAATCGCTTGAACAGCCTGTTCAATCGTCGTCGCAACCGTGACACCTTTCCCTGCTGCCAGTCCGTCCGCTTTGACGACGATCGGTGCACCCTGCCGACGGATGTAAGCAGTCGCTTCAGCCGCTGATGTAAAGACGGCATGGTCCGCCGTCGGGATACCGGCCCGGTCCATCAAAGCTTTCGCAAATTGTTTACTGCCTTCAATCGCTGCTGCTTCGCGGGACGGTCCGAAAATCTTTAGGCCGGCTGCTTGAAACGCATTGACGATTCCGAGCACAAGCGGTCCTTCTGGTCCGACAATTGTCCAGTCGATCTGCTCTTCCCGTGCGAACTGAACCAATTCTTCAATCGCGTCTTCCCGGATCGGCACACAGACCGCTTCCGTCATCCCGACGTTGCCGGGTGCTGCATACACTGTCTCGATCCGGACATCCTGTGCCAATTTCCATACGAGCGCATGCTCGCGTCCACCTTTACCGACTACTAATACTTTCATTCGGCTCGCCTCCGCTTAGTGTTTAAAATGACGCACGTTCGTAAAGATCATCGTAATGCCATGTTTGTTGCAGGCATCAATCGATTCCTGGTCACGGATCGAACCGCCCGGTTGAATGATTGCTGTAATGCCTGCCGCAGCAGCTGCCTCAACCGTATCGCCCATCGGGAAGAACGCATCCGATCCCATTGCGGCACCGACTGCTTTAGCACCGGCTTGGGTAATCGCGATATTGGCTGACCCGACACGGTTCATCTGCCCGGCACCGACGCCGACCGTCACTTCATCTTTCGCGATGACGATTGCATTCGATTTAACGTGTTTAACGGCACGCCAAGCGAGTTTTAAGTCTTCCCATTCACCTGCCGTCGGTTTCCGGTCTGTCACGACACGTGCTGACGCGTCATCGAGCGTCTCGTCGTCACTGTCTTGAACGAGCATCCCGCCGGCAACTGCCGTATACCGGATCGCTTGAACCCGTTTGACGTCCAGTTCCAGTAACCGGAGATTTTTCTTCGCTGCAAGCAACGTAAACGCTTCTTCCGTAAAGGATGGAGCGATGATGATTTCGAGGAAGATCCCACTGAGTTGTTCTGCTGTCGCAAGATCGACTTCCCGGTTCAAGGCGACGATTCCGCCGAAAATCGAGACCGGATCCGCGGCATGGGCACGACGGAACGCTTCATCAATCGTCGGTCCGACCGCGACGCCGCACGGATTCATGTGTTTGACGACGACCGCTGCCGCTTCACGGAACTCATCGAGAATCTCAAGTGCCGCATTGGCATCCTGGATGTTGTTGTAAGACAATTCTTTGCCGTGGAGCTGCTTCGCGGACGCGAGTGAAGCCCCGCGGTAGATCGGTGTTTTGTAAAAGGCCGCTTCCTGGTGCGGGTTTTCTCCGTACCGTAAGTCCTGCACTTTTTCGAGCGTAATCGTCAATTGATCGGGGAACTTTTCACCCGTCTGCGTCAGGAAGTAATCGGCAATCAACGCATCATACGCCGCTGTGTGACGGAATGCTTTGGCTGCCAGCTTTTGACGGGTTTCGAATGTCGTTCCACCAAGATGAATTTCCTGAATGACCGCCTGATAATCTGCCGGATCGACGACAACCGTCACGGCGGCATGATTTTTGGCAGCCGAACGGATCATGCTCGGTCCACCGATATCGATGTTCTCGATCGCATCGGCATACGAGACATCTTCATTCATGACCGTTTCTTTAAACGGATAGAGGTTGACGACCACAAAATCAATCGGTTTGATCTGTTGTTCCGCCATCTGTTCGCGATGACTTTCAAGGTCTCGGCGTCCGAGCAGTCCACCGTGAACCATCGGATGGAGGGTCTTGACCCGACCGTCGAGCATTTCCGGGAATTGTGTGACTTCACTGATGCCAATGACCGGAAGTCCTGCTGCTTCAAGGGCTTGATGTGTCCCGCCTGTCGAAATCAATTCGATCCCTGCTTCATGCATCGCTTGTCCCAGTTCGACGATACCTGTTTTGTCTGATACGCTGATTAACGCTCTCATACGTTTGCCTCCTCTTTCATCCACTCTTCGATGACTTGCGGGTACAATCCGTGCTCCACCTGCTGAATCGCCTGTTGGAGCGTTTCCCGTGTCATATCCTCTGTGATCCGAACCGCTTCTTGTGCGATGATCGGTCCTGTATCCATACCTTCATCGACTATATGAATTGTAACACCTGTGATTTTGACTCCGCCACGAAATGCTTGACCGATCGCATCTTTTCCCGGAAACGCCGGGAGCAGTGACGGATGGATGTTGACGATTCGTCCGGCATAATGCGACAGCAGGACATCTCCAATCAACCGCATGTATCCGGCTAAGATGATCCGCTCCACATTTCTCCGTTGTAACTCAGAAACGATTTCCCGCTCGAACGTTGGTTTATCCGGATACTCCTTGGCTGTAAACACAAACACATCACAATTACGTGCGCGTGCCCGTTCAATCACTTTCGCTTGTTTTTGATCACAGACGACGAGTTCAATCGTAGCGTGCAGACGTCCTTCTTCAATCGCTTCGAACAATGCTTCGACATTACTGCCACTTCCCGAGGCAAAACAGGCGATTTTCATTGATCGACTCCATGGATGCGGACGCCCGGCTCACCCGTGACTGTCCCGATTGTGTAGACCGTCTCATTTTCACGGGCAAGACGTGCCGTAACGGCATCGACATCTTCCGGTTTGACGATCATCATGTAGCCGATTCCCATGTTGAAGACGTTGTACATATCGTGACGCGGCACGTTTCCGGCTTGTTCGAGCCAATCGAAGACCGGTAACGTCGGCCATTTTTTCGGGTCAAACGTCGCACCGCATCCTTCAGGAAGAACACGCGGCACGTTTTCGTAAAAACCGCCGCCCGTAATATGGACCATCGCCTGAATTTTTTCTGTCTCAAGGGCCGCTTTGACCGCTTCGACGTAAATCCGGGTCGGCATCAGTAATGTATTGCCGATCGTACTGCCGAACATCATCAGCTCATCTTCATACCGCAGACCGCTTTCAGCGACGATTTTTCGAACGAGTGAGAAGCCGTTCGAATGGACACCGGATGAAGCGAGACCGAGAATGACATCTCCCGGTTGAACGTGTTCTCCTGTGATCAATTTTTGTTTTTCGACGGCACCGACGGCAAAGCCGGCAATATCATACTCACCGTCTGCATACATCCCCGGCATCTCGGCCGTTTCCCCGCCGATCAGGGTACAACCGGATTGGACACAGCCTTCCGCAACACCGGCGACAATCCGCTCGATTTTTGCCGGAATAGCTTTCCCGAGGGCGATGTAATCGAGGAAATAAAGAGGTTCTGCGCCTTGGACAATGATGTCATTGACACACATCGCGACACAATCAATCCCGATCGTATCGTGCTGGTCGAGGGCGAAAGCAAGCTTCAGCTTGGTGCCGACGCCATCCGTCCCGCTGACGAGAACCGGTTCTTTCAGATTCAATTGGCTGAGGTCGAACATTGCACCGAAACTGCCGAGTCCCGTCATGACTTCTTTGCGCATCGAGCGGGCCACGTGTTTTTTCATTCGAGAAACGGATTCGTATCCTGCCGTCAGGCTGACACCTGCTGCTTCGTATTGTTTACTCATGCTTTGTTCCCCCATCTGTTCAAAGTTTAGCTTCTAATTCCAACGTACCGATCGGCGTTGGATATTCGCCTGTGAAACAAGCCGTACATTGGCCTTTTAACGGTCCTTCAAATGGTCGGTCGATCGCATTGACCATTCCGTTGACTGTCAGGAACTCGAGCGAATCGGCTCCGATTTCCCGGCAAATCTCGTCGGGTGTCAACCGGGCGGAAATCAATTCATCTTTGGAAGATGTATCGATGCCGTAATAACACGGATTGGTGATCGGCGGTGCCGTGATCCGGACATGAACTTCCGTTGCCCCGGCTTCCCGTAACAGTCCGACGATGCGACGGCTCGTCGTTCCGCGAACGATGGAATCATCAACCATGATGACCCGTTTACCGTTAACGACTCCCCGCAGCGCCGATAGTTTCATTTTGACACCGCGTTCGCGCAATTCTTGCGACGGTTGAATGAACGTCCGACCGACATAACGGTTTTTGATCAAACCCATTTCATACGGAATGCCGCTCGCTTCCGCGTACCCGATGGCTGCCGAAATACTCGAGTCCGGCACACCGGTGACGACGTCTGCTTCGACCGGTGCTTCTTCGAACATCTTTTTGCCAAGTGCTTTTCGTGCCGTGTGGACGTTGACCCCATCAATCATCGAATCGGGACGGGAAAAGTAAATGTATTCCATCGAACACATCGCCCGCTCATGTGGTTCCATATACTGACGTGATGACATGCCGGACGTTGTGATCGTTACGAGCTCCCCAGGCTCGATATCGCGAATGAACTCGGCACCGACAATATCAAAGGCACACGTTTCAGATGAAAAGACGATGCCGCCGTCCGGTGTTTTACCGAGCGACAATGGACGCAGACCGTGTGGATCAACGGCAACGTACAACGTATCTTCCGTTAAGAACAGGAAAGCGAACGCTCCGACGAGTCGCGCCAGACTATCGGCAATCCGGTCTTCAAGCGTCGGTAACTTACTCCGTTTGACGAGATGCGCGACGACTTCCGTATCACTCGTCGTTTGGAAAATGGCGCCTTCCGCTTCAAGTAAATGTTTTAACGAATCAGCATTGACGAGGTTTCCGTTGTGCGCAAGCGCCAAGTCGCCCGTCCGTGATTTAAAATGGAGCGGTTGTGTATTTTCGAGCGTATTTCCCCCGGCTGTCGAATAGCGGACATGTCCGATGGCGTGGTGCCCGGATAAAGAATCCAGTGTTTCCTGTGAAAAAACTTCCGTGACGAGTCCTTGTCCGCGGTGCGGCAGAAGCAGTTTCCCGTCGCTTGCGACGATTCCTGCCCCTTCCTGTCCCCGGTGTTGTAAGCTGTGAAGACCATAATACGCAAGTTGCGAGGCTTCCGGTTGTCCGAAAATCCCGAACACCCCACACTCTTCATTTAATCCTTTGATGTCATATAACACGCGATCGCCCCTTCCCAGTCGGCTTGCAGTGTTGAACGTGTTGCTTCGATGAGTGTATCGTTAGTCTTAATTTGCAAAGCATCTTGATCGGTAACGTATCCTAATTTATACGCTCCTGTCTGCTTGACGAAGGCTGCTTCCTGTTCCGACTTCACCGTCACGACGAAACGTGATTGCGATTCACTGAACAGGTGCAGGGCTGGTCCGTCAAATATCACGTCAAGACCAAGCGTCGTCCCGAATGTCATCTCGGCTAAGGCAACGGCGAGACCACCTTCTGCCACGTCATGGATCGCCGTGACAAGTCCCGCTTGAACCGCCGCTTGCAAGGCGAGTAACCGTTCTTGTTCGACGGCTAAGTCAATGTGCGGTGCTTTGCCGAATGATTTTTCGAATTGCAGGTATTGCAGTTCACTGCCGCCGAATTCCGCTGTCGTCTCTCCGAGTAGGTAGACAGCGTCGCCTGCTTGCTTGACGTGTTGTGTCGTAATCCACTCCGTTTGTTCGTGGAGACCGACCATCCCGACGACCGGCGTCGGATGAACTGCTTTTCCGGCAGATTCGTTGTATAAGGAAACATTCCCGCCGATGACCGGCGTCTCGAGCACACGACACGCTTCGGCCATTCCGGCCGTCGCTTGCTGTAGTTGCCAGAAGCCTTCCGGTTTATCCGGATTCCCGAAGTTCAGGCAGTCGGTAATCGCCAGTGGTGTCGCACCACTCGCAACGATGTTGCGGGCTGCTTCGGCGACGGCAATCTGTCCGCCGACAAACGGATCGAGGTAAACGAACCGGCTGTTGCAGTCGGTTGTCATCGCGAGTGCTTTGTTCGTTCCGCGAACCCGGATGACGGCTGCATCAGACCCCGGTGCGACGACCGTTGACGTCTGAACCATATGATCGTATTGATCGTAGACCCAACGTTTTGAAGCAATCGTCGGCTGTTTGAGCAAGGCCCGCCATGTTTCAACAGCATCTTCGACGACCGGTAACGTTTCATCCATTGCTTGGAACTCTTCATAATAAGCCGGGACACGGGATGGTTTGTTATAAACCGGTGCTTCTTCCGCGAGTGCATCGACCGGTACTTCAGCGACAATCTTACCGTGGTGAACGAGACGAAGCACTTTCTCGTCGATAACTTCTCCGACATGCACCGCATGGAGTCCCCATTTGCTGACGATGGCTTCGATCTCTGCTTCGCGTCCGCGTTCGACGACGAGCAACATCCGTTCCTGTGATTCCGATAACATCATTTCATAAGCTGTCATCCCGGTTTCGCGCTGAGGAACGTCATCAAGATGCATCTCGATGCCCATACCGGCTTTCGAAGCCATCTCGGCTGACGAGGACGTCAGTCCGGCGGCGCCCATATCCTGCATCCCGACAAGTGCCGGATGACCGACGATTTCAAGACAGGCTTCAATCAACAACTTCTCCATGAACGGATCTCCTACCTGAACGGCCGGACGTTTCGCTTCGGTATCTTCCCCAAGATCTTCTGAAGCAAAAGTCGCTCCGTGAATGCCGTCACGACCGGTTGCTGCACCGACGTACATGACCGAGTTACCGGCGCCTTTTGCGAGACCCTTTTGAATGTCTTCGTGGTTGATCAAGCCGATACACATCGCATTAACGAGCGGGTTGCCTTCATACGAATGATCAAATCCGACTTCTCCTCCGATGGTCGGAATCCCGACACAGTTCCCGTACCCGGCGATTCCAGCGACCACCTGTTCAAACAGTTGATTGACACGCGGCGTCCCGAGATGACCGAACCGAAGTGAATTCATCAACGCGACTGGACGGGCTCCCATCGAGAAGATATCACGAATGATGCCACCGACACCGGTTGCTGCACCTTGATACGGTTCAACGGCTGACGGATGATTGTGGCTCTCGATTTTAAAGACAACGGCTTGATTGTCACCAATGTCGACGACACCTGCTCCTTCACCGGGACCTTGCAGGACGCGTGGACCTGTCGTCGGAAACTGGCGTAAGACTGGCTTCGACGTTTTATATGAACAGTGTTCCGACCACATGACGGAAAACAAGCCGATTTCCGTATAGTTCGGTTGGCGTCCGAGTAAGTTGACGACCATCTCGTATTCTGCGTCACTAAGTCCCATTGTTGCGTAGATCCGTTGTTCCTGAATTTGCTCCATCGTTGGTTCAGACTGTTGTTTTAACATGGTGTGCCCCCTGTTTGACGAGTGAAGTGAATAACTTAAGTCCATCCGTTCCGCCGGTCAGCAGCTCGACTGCCCGTTCTGGGTGCGGCATCATGCCGAGGACGTTCCCGGCTTTGTTCGTGATGCCGGCGATGTCGCCGCGTGATCCGTTCGGGTTATTCGTATACGTAAAGGCAATTTGACGGTTCGTCTGTAGCATCGCGTATGTGGCGTCATCACAGTAGTAGTTGCCTTCTCCGTGTGCGATGGGAATCGTTATCGTTTCCTGCGCAGCATAGTCTGATGTAAAGCGTGTCTCGTTGTTTTCGACTTTCAGTTCAACCGTGCGGCACATGAACTTCAGTCCCGTGTTGCGGTGTAAGACACCCGGGAGAAGTCCGGCTTCAACAAGAATCTGGAACCCGTTGCAGACGCCGAGAACCGTTTTGCCTTCTGCCGAAAAGCGTTTTACCTCTTCCATGATCGGTGAGAATTGAGCAATCGCTCCACACCGGAGATAGTCCCCGTAAGAAAAGCCGCCCGGCAACAAGACGCCGTCATATCCTTCGAGAGACGTTTCCGTATGGAAGACGTATTCCGCTTCTTCACCAAGCGCATCTTTCACAGCATGATACATATCTAGATCACAGTTAGATCCGGGAAAAACGATAACGGCAAACTTCATGCGGTCGTCACCTCTTCTACATCAAAACGATAATCCTCCATCACAGTATTAACGAGCAGCTTCTGACACATCTCATGAATCATCGCGTCTGTCGTTTCATCCGCAACGAGCAACTCGATCCGTTTACCGATCCGCACTTCTTCGACACCCCCAAAACCAAGCTGAACAAGACCGCCTTTAACCGCAACACCTTGTGGATCTAAAATACTTTCCCGTAATGCGACCGCTACTGTAACCTTTTTCATTGTCCGTTTCCCCCTAGGCGATTGAATAGTGTTTGGTACGTGTCGATGAGTGATCCGATATTACGGCGAAAGACATCTTTATCGAGATGTTCGCCTGTTTCCTTATCCCATAACCGGCATGTATCCGGTGAGATCTCGTCTGCGAGTAAAATCTTGCCAGCCGGTGTTTTACCGTATTCGAGTTTAAAATCAATCAATGTGATTCCTTTTTCATCAAAGTAAGGACGTAAGACATCGTTGACACGGTTGGCTTCCTGTTCAAGCAAGGAAAGCTCCTCCGTAGTCGCAATCTTCAGTAAATTGATGTGTGCCGGTGTGACAAGCGGATCGCCTAAGCTGTCATCTTTATAATAAAACTCGACGATCGGTGTTTCGAGAACCGTTCCTTCTTCGATGCCCAGCCGTTTACTCAGGCTGCCGGCGACGACGTTTCGAACGACGACTTCCAGTGGAATGATCGTGACACGACGTACGAGCTGTTCGCGCTCCGATGTCCGTTCAATGAAGTGTGTCGGAATTCCTGCCGCTGCGAGGACCTCAAAAAAGTGGCTCGTTAAGCGGTTGTTCAGTTCTCCCTTACCGGCAAACTCTGCCTTCTTCTCTCCATTAAATGCCGTAGCTTCGTCTTTGTAGACGATGCGGAGCACATCCTGATCCTGCGTCGTGTATAATCGTTTTGCTTTTCCTTCATAAAGTGGTTGCATCGATTTCGTCCCCCATGATCCTAAGATGTAGACGGGAGTCAGACTCCCGTCTCAGGTTGATTAGTTCAAGCCACACCGTCCAAAGATTTCATCGACCCGGCTCGTATGATACGTCGGATCAAAACAAGCATCGAGTTCTTCTTCTGTAAAGAGTTCTTGAATATCCGCTTCCTGCCATAAGACATCGCGGAACATGATTTGTTCTTCCCATGCTTGCATCGCCCGCGGTTGGACGAAGTCGTACGCCGCTTCACGTGACCAACCTTTTTCAATCAAGGCGAGTAAGACGTGACCGGAGAAGATGACACCAAACGTCCGGTCCATGTTGCGTTTCATATTTTCCGGGAAGACCGTCAGATTTTTAATGATGTTACCGAACCGGTTCAGCATGTAGTTGAGTAATCCCGTCGCATCCGGCAAAATGATCCGTTCCGCAGACGAGTGGGAGATATCGCGTTCATGCCACAGCGATACGTTTTCGTACGCTGTCACCATATGCCCGCGGATGACCCGGGCAAGACCGGTCATGTTCTCCGAACCGATCGGATTCCGTTTATGCGGCATCGCCGATGATCCTTTTTGACCTTTAGCGAAGAATTCTTCGACTTCACGGGTCTCCGTTTTTTGCAGACCACGAATTTCCGTCGCCATCTTTTCAATCGATGTCGCGATTAAGGCAATCGTCGACATGTAATGGGCATGACGATCACGTTGCAGGGTTTGCGTCGAGACCGGTGCCGGTTTCGTACCAAGCTTCTCACAGACATATTTTTCGATGAACGGGTCGATGTTGGCAAACGTTCCGACCGCTCCCGACATCTTGCCGTATTCGACTGTTTCCCGTGCTGCCTCGAACCGGACTTTATTGCGTTTCATTTCTTCGTACCAAAGGGCCAGCTTCAGACCAAACGTCGTCGGCTCGGCGTGTACGCCGTGTGTACGTCCCATCATGACCGTATATTTATGTTCGTTGGCTTTGACTTTTAAAATCTCGATGAAACGATCGAGATCGGCCGCCAAGATATCATTGGCTTGTTTCAACAGATACGATAACGCCGTATCAACGACGTCCGTTGACGTCAGTCCGTAATGAACCCATTTGCGTTCTTCGCCAAGTGTCTCCGATACGGCACGTGTGAAGGCGATGACGTCGTGTCGTGTCTCCTGTTCAATCTCATTGATGCGGTTGACATCAAAGGAAGCTTTTTTCCAGAGCAACTGGACATCTTCTTTTGGAATCACGCCAAGCTCACTCCAGGCTTCACATGCTAAAATCTCAACTTTCAACCAGGCTTCGAATTTGTTCTGTTCTGTCCAGATCGCTTTCATTTCAGGACGTGTATAGCGTTCGATCATCTAACCGTCTCCTTCCATATCTGCAGGCGCTCAACTTCGGCTAACGCTTCTTCGACCGAATCAGCCAAGATGTTCAGATGCCCCATCTTCCGCCCCTGTTTTGCGTCCTGTTTTCCGTATAAATGGACTTTCGTCCGCGAGGATAACATCGGTAATGCCTCGTCTAATGCCGTGATATGCTGACCTAGGATGTTCGCCATGACGACCGGTGTCGTCAAGCGGGTGTCGCCAAGCGGCAGTCCGCAGATAGCGCGGATGTGCTGCTCGAACTGTGACGTCTCGCACGCATCAATCGAATAATGACCCGAGTTGTGCGGGCGCGGCGCCAGTTCGTTGACGATCAGTTCGGAGCCGACGACGAACAGTTCGATTGCCAGTGTGCCAATCAAATCGACATCGTTTGCGAGACGTGTCGCCAGTTCAATCGCTTTTTGTTCCAAGTCGATTGGGATGCGGGCGGGAACGATTGACAGATGCAGAATGTTGTCTTGATGGATATTTTCACTGACCGGGAAGACCTTCGTTTCCCGCTCGCTTCGCGTGACGATGACGGAAATCTCCTGATCAAACGGTAACCATTTTTCAGCAACATATTCGGTTGCTTCAAAGGTCTTCATCGCTGTTTGTAAATCCAGCTCTGTCCGAATGACCGTCTGGCCTTTCCCGTCGTAACCAAAGCGGGCTGTTTTCAAGACGAATGGGAGACCTAACTGCCGTTTGGCTCCAAGGAGATCTTCACTTGTCTGAACTCCCTGATACGGTGCCACCTTGTAACCAAGCTGTTCAATCAGTTCTTTCTCCCGAATCCGGTGTTGGGTCCGAAACAAAAGCTCTGTCCCGTGAATCAGTTTATAACCGATTGCTTCCGCTACTTCGTGTGAGATATTCTCAAACTCATAGGTCACGACGTCTGATTCAGCAGCAAGTCGCTTTGCGGCCTCGACATCCGTGAACGGTGCTTGAATCTGTTGATCCACTACTTGCGCACACGGTGCGTTTTCAGTTGGATCAAGTGTGATGAGCGAATAGCCCATTTGGCGTGCAGATAAAGCCATCATCCGACCTAATTGACCTCCACCTAAGATACCAACCCGTTTCATGTCAGATGCACCTCGGAAGCGATGACGTCTCCTTCCAGTTCGACACGCATATGATCAAGAGCTCGGGCAATCCGTTCGTCAACCGTTCCAAGAATCTGAGCAGCAAGTAAACCCGCATTTTTGGCTCCGGCGTCACCGATTGCAACTGTCGCGACTGGAACACCACCGGGCATTTGGACAATGGAGAGTAAGGAATCGATGCCTTGAAGTGCTTTGCTTTGAATTGGGACACCGATTACCGGTAATGTCGTCTTCGCAGCAACCATTCCCGGAAGATGAGCGGCTCCGCCTGCCCCGGCAATGATGACCTTGAGCCCTCGTTCCCGGGCTGACTCGGCATATCGAAACATTAAGTCAGGTGTCCGGTGTGCCGATACAACTTTCTTTTCATAACCAATGTCCAATTGATCCAGTACATCACACGTTTTCTGCATGGTCACCCAATCCGATTGGCTGCCCATGATGACTCCGATTTCTACCTTACTCATCTGCGTCTCCTCCTCTTTTTGCATAAAAAAAGCCCAAACCACGTCTAAAAGGGTGGCTTAGGGTATAAAAAGGTACGCCAAAGAATTATCGACGAACATCCATATACCCCATAGTCCAACGATTTAGGGTCGTCGGGTAGAAACTTGCAAGCCATATCCCTGCTATTATACGAGGTGTTATATTCAATCTTCCTATCACGCCTTCATCTTAACAAGACTTCGGTCCGTTCGTCAACCAAAGGCGAACAATTTAATTATCTGAAAATTCATCGTTCGGTTTTATGGATAAATTGTTGAATTCATTTCGTTCAGCATTCGGAAATTTGAAAAGTATTCAACACGGACGACAAGAAAACCACAAAAAAATACGACCCTTTCTTTTACGAAAGAGTCGTGTGTTTGAGAAGAGACCTCGATTCAGACATTCTCAGCTTCGAGCTTCGGTTTGCAGTCAAAAATGATTTGCTGACGGATGGGATACGGTTCATCATTCGCATCCAGTCCAAAAATCGGTTCTTCCCGTCGGACGGTCGGACGATAACCCATGGCATCGATCCGATCCAGACAATCACTGATCGTTTCATTTTCTTCTACGGCAACGCGCATTTTTTGTTTTTTTGCCATGAGTATCACATTCCTTCCTTATTATATGTGTGAAAAAACCAAAAAAAGTCCATAAAAAAGCGGCGGCCCTTGAGCGTATGCTCCAGAACCACCGTTTGCCTGGCAACGTCCTATCCTCACAGGGGGAAGCCCCCAACTACTTTCGGCGTTCAAGTGCTTAACTTCCGTGTTCGGCATGGGAACGGGTGTGACCACTTGGCTATCGTCACCAGACGACGGGCTCGCGCCCTCAAAACTGAAGTCATCAACAAGATCATCTGCTAGAACAAGGCCTCGACCGATTAGTATCACTCAGCTCCGCATGTCGCCATGCTTCCACCCGTGACCTATCTACCTCATCGTCTCTGAGGGGTCTTTCTTGATTACTCAAAGGGAAATCTCATCTTGGAGGGGGCTTCATGCTTAGATGCTTTCAGCATTTATCCCGTCCGCACGTAGCTACCCAGCGATGCTCCTGGCGGAACAACTGGTACACCAGCGGTGCGTCCATCCCGGTCCTCTCGTACTAAGGACAGCTCTCCTCAAATTTCCTGCGCCCACGACGGATAGGGACCGAACTGTCTCACGACGTTCTGAACCCAGCTCGCGTACCGCTTTAATGGGCGAACAGCCCAACCCTTGGGACCTACTCCAGCCCCAGGATGCGATGAGCCGACATCGAGGTGCCAAACCTCCCCGTCGATGTGGACTCTTGGGGGAGATCAGCCTGTTATCCCCAGGGTAGCTTTTATCCGTTGAGCGATGGCCCTTCCATGCGGAACCACCGGATCACTAAGCCCGACTTTCGTCCCTGCTCGACTTGTAGGTCTCGCAGTCAAGCTCCCTTCTGCCTTTGCGCTCTACGAATGATTTCCAACCATTCTGAGGGAACCTTTGGGCGCCTCCGTTACTGTTTAGGAGGCGACCGCCCCAGTCAAACTACCCGCCTGACACGGTCCTCCAGCCGGATGACGGCTGCGAGTTAGAGACTCTATGCATGAAGGGCGGTATCCCAAGGGTGACTCCTCCGAAGCTGGCGCTCCGGTCTCGACGTCTCCCGCCTATCCTGTACATCATGCACAAAGCCTCAATATCAGGCTGTAGTAAAGCTCCATGGGGTCTTTCCGTCCTGTCGCGGGTAACCTGCATCTTCACAGGTACTATGATTTCACCGGGTCTCTCGTTGAGACAGTGCCCAAATCGTTACGCCTTTCGTGCGGGTCGGAACTTACCCGACAAGGAATTTCGCTACCTTAGGACCGTTATAGTTACGGCCGCCGTTTACTGGGGCTTCGGTTCAAAGCTTCGCTTGCGCTAACCCATCCCCTTAACCTTCCAGCACCGGGCAGGCGTCAGCCCCTATACGTCATCTTGCGATTTAGCAGAGACCTGTGTTTTTGCTAAACAGTCGTTTGGGCCTATTCACTGCGGCTCTACTCATGTAGAGCGTCCCTTCTCCCGAAGTTACGGGACCATTTTGCCGAGTTCCTTAACGAGAGTTATCCCGCGCGTCTTAGAATTCTCATCCCGCCTACCTGTGTCGGTTTACGGTACTGGCACCTTCCACCTCACTAGAGGCTTTTCTTGGCAGTGTGAAATCGTGACCTTCGTCCCTACGGGACTCCGCATCGTTCCTCGACTTTGGTGCCTGACGGATTTGCCAATCAGACGGTCTCGAAACTTACACATGCACTTCCATCCGCATGCGTCACTATCCTCCTGCGTCCCCCCATTGTTCAAACGGTGGATCGGTGGTACAGGAATATCAACCTGTTATCCATCGCCTACGCCTTTCGGCCTCGGCTTAGGTCCAGACTAACCCTGAGCGGACGAGCCTTCCTCAGGAAACCTTGGGCTTTCGACGGAGGGGATTCTCACCCCTCTTTTCGCTACTCACACCGGCATTCTCACTTCCAAACGCTCCACTGCTCCTTACGGTACAGCTTCACAGCGGTTTGGAACGCTCCCCTACCATTCCTTACGGAATCCGCAGCTTCGGTGGTATGTTTAGCCCCGTTACATTTTCGGCGCGGCGCCACTCGACTAGTGAGCTATTACGCACTCTTTGAATGGTGGCTGCTTCTAAGCCAACATCCTAGCTGTCTAGGCAGCGCCACATCCTTTTCCACTTAACATACACTTTGGGACCTTAGCTGGCGGTCTGGGCTGTTTCCCTCTTGACTACGGATCTTATCACTCGCAGTCTGACTCCCGAGTATAAGTTGCCGGCATTCGGAGTTTAACTGAATTCGGTAACCCTGTGGGGGCCCCTAGTCCAATCAGTGCTCTACCTCCGGAACTCTCAACCTCGAGGCTAGCCCTAAAGCTATTTCGGGGAGAACCAGCTATCTCCAGGTTCGATTGGCATTTCACCGCTACCCACACCTCATCCCCGCACTTTTCAACGTGCGTGGGTTCGGACCTCCAGTCAGTGTTACCTGACCTTCATCCTGGACATGGGTAGATCACCTGGTTTCGGGTCTACGACAACGCACTATGGCGCCCTATTCAGACTCGCTTTCGCTACGGCTCCGCCTCATCAGCTTAACCTCGCGCGCTATCGTAACTCGCCGGTTCATTCTACAAAAGGCACGCCATCACCCATTAACGGGCTCTGACTACTTGTAGGCATACGGTTTCAGGATCTATTTCACTCCCCTTCCGGGGTGCTTTTCACCTTTCCCTCACGGTACTGGTTCACTATCGGTCACTAGGGAGTATTTAGCCTTGGGAGATGGTCCTCCCGGATTCCGACGGGGTTTCACGTGTCCCGCCGTACTCAGGATCCACTCTGGAGGGAAAACAGTTTCAGCTACAGGGCTGTCACCTTCTTCGGCCGACCTTTCCAGGTCGTTCACCTACTGTCTTCCTTTTTGACTCCGTATAGAGTGTCCTACAACCCCGGAGAGCATGCTCTCCGGTTTGGGCTGTTCCCGTTTCGCTCGCCGCTACTCAGGGAATCGCATTTGCTTTCTCTTCCTCCGGGTACTTAGATGTTTCAGTTCCCCGGGTCTGCCTCACGCTACACTATGTATTCATGTAACATGTCCCATCCCATTACGGATGGTGGGTTCCCCCATTCGGAAATCCTCGGATCAAAGCATACTTACTGCTCCCCGAAGCATATCGCTGTTCGTCGCGTCCTTCATCGGCTCCTAGTGCCAAGGCATCCACCGTACGCCCTTCATACCTTGATCTAGCATTTTGGTATTCTAAGAACACACGTCTAATGACATGGTTATAAAAATTTGATGTCTTGTTGATGTCTTCAGTTTTCAAGGTGCGAGTGTCTCTTGCGAGACTGAGAGACGAGCTCTCAAAACTGAACGATGGGCATGTCCCGTAAGGGACGTTTTCCTTAGAAAGGAGGTGATCCAGCCGCACCTTCCGATACGGCTACCTTGTTACGACTTCACCCCAATCATCTACCCCACCTTCGACGGCTGGCTCCTTGCGGTTACCTCACCGGCTTCGGGTGTTGCAAACTCTCGTGGTGTGACGGGCGGTGTGTACAAGACCCGGGAACGTATTCACCGCAGTATGCTGACCTGCGATTACTAGCGATTCCGACTTCATGCAGGCGAGTTGCAGCCTGCAATCCGAACTGGGAACGGCTTTCTGGGATTGGCTCCACCTCGCGGTCTCGCTGCCCTTTGTACCGTCCATTGTAGCACGTGTGTAGCCCAACTCATAAGGGGCATGATGATTTGACGTCATCCCCACCTTCCTCCGGTTTGTCACCGGCAGTCTCCCTAGAGTGCCCAACTGAATGCTGGCAACTAAGGATAGGGGTTGCGCTCGTTGCGGGACTTAACCCAACATCTCACGACACGAGCTGACGACAACCATGCACCACCTGTCACCCTTGTCCCCGAAGGGAAAACTTGATCTCTCAAGCGGTCAAGGGGATGTCAAGAGTTGGTAAGGTTCTTCGCGTTGCTTCGAATTAAACCACATGCTCCACCGCTTGTGCGGGTCCCCGTCAATTCCTTTGAGTTTCAGCCTTGCGGCCGTACTCCCCAGGCGGAGTGCTTAATGCGTTAGCTTCAGCACTGAGGGGCGGAAACCCCCCAACACCTAGCACTCATCGTTTACGGCGTGGACTACCAGGGTATCTAATCCTGTTTGCTCCCCACGCTTTCGCGCCTCAGCGTCAGTTACAGACCAAAGAGTCGCCTTCGCCACTGGTGTTCCTCCACATCTCTACGCATTTCACCGCTACACATGGAATTCCACTCTTCTCTTCTGTACTCAAGCCTTCCAGTTTCCAATGACCCTCCCCGGTTGAGCCGGGGGCTTTCACATCAGACTTAAAAGGCCGCCTGCGCGCGCTTTACGCCCAATAATTCCGGACAACGCTTGCCACCTACGTATTACCGCGGCTGCTGGCACGTAGTTAGCCGTGGCTTTCTCGCAAGGTACCGTCAAGGTACGAGCATTACCTCTCGTACTTGTTCTTCCCTTACAACAGAGTTTTACGATCCGAAAACCTTCATCACTCACGCGGCGTTGCTCCATCAGACTTTCGTCCATTGTGGAAGATTCCCTACTGCTGCCTCCCGTAGGAGTCTGGGCCGTGTCTCAGTCCCAGTGTGGCCGATCACCCTCTCAGGTCGGCTATGCATCGTCGCCTTGGTGGGCCATTACCCCACCAACTAGCTAATGCACCGCAAGGCCATCCCAAGGTGACGCCGGAGCGCCTTTCATCATCAGACCATGCGGTCTGAAGAACTATTCGGTATTAGCTCCGATTTCTCGGAGTTATCCCAATCCTTGGGGCAGGTTCCTTACGTGTTACTCACCCGTCCGCCGCTCATTCCCTTCACTTCCCTCCGAAGAGTTCCGTGAGCTTCCTGCGCTCGACTTGCATGTATTAGGCACGCCGCCAGCGTTCGTCCTGAGCCAGGATCAAACTCTCCATAAAGTGTTTGACTTGCTCGTTGTTGTGACCGAAGTCACGTTGACGAAGCTTGCGCTTCATTCATTGTTTGTATCCGAAGATACGTTTTTTGCCTCATCGTTCAGTTTTCAAAGTTCGTCATTTCTTCCGCGTCGTGTTAGCGACTTCAATAGATTAACAGGTTCTTTCGATTATGTCAACCACGTTTTAGAAAAGATTTTTCAGCCCCAACAAACCGTTTATAAAAGGCGTCTCGCTGGAACATTTATTAATATACCAACAAAATTCGACAAACACAAGCATTATTTCAAAAAAACTTTACAAAGGATTTAAAAACCCTTTGTAAAGCCTTTAGAGTCTTAACATGCTCATTGCCGTGAAGCCGATGTTGGCCGGTCGTTCCGCCAAACGTTTCATCAGATACGTATACCAGTCGACACCATGAGGGACATAAATGACGACACGATATCCTTCAGCTGCTAATTCCTGTTGCCGCTTCGGCCGCATCCCTTGCAGCATCTGGAATTCAAATTGATCGAATCCAATTCCCTGTCGGTGGACGAATCGAATGACTTCTTGAATCATATCTTCGTCATGTGTCGCGACTTGCGTATAACAGCCTTGCAAAAGATTTTGTTTCACGAGTTGTAAATACGTCGCATCCACCGTTTCTTTCCGCTCGATATAAATGTCTTCCGGACCCGTATAGGCACCCTTGACGACACGAACCGTCGAATGCAATCGTTCAAGATCAAAACGCGTTCGGTATAGATTGGCTTGCAAAGCGATTCCGACATTTGAAAAACGACGATGCAATTGTTCAAAAACTTGAATGATGCTTTCACATACGGCTTCTTCTTCCATATTAATCGTGACACGCAAATCAAACGTTTCTGCTGTTTCCAAAATCCGTGTCATCTGCGCAACTGCAATTTTCGGATTTAACCTTAATCCGACTGAAGTCAGTTTCAATGAGACTTGCGCATTCAACTTTTCTTCCGAAATCCGATGAATGACTTTGATGCATTCATCAGCAATCCCGATTGCATCTTGTTCCGTTTCGATGAATTCACCGAGACAGTCCACTGTGACTGCTCGTCCGTCCTGATTTAAGGTTCGAACCGTCTCGATGGTTTCTTCCGTCCGTTGTCCACCGACAAAAAATGTTCCCCCTAACGGCAGCCCCACCTTCCGCGCCGTTTCAATCAACCCTTTATGCTCCGCCAAGTATTCAAAGACAGGACCTGTAATTTTTTCAATCATGGAAACACCTCCTCTTATTTCCCTTTCCCTCCTGCATAAAAAAAACGCCTTTCTTCTATATAGAAGAAAGGCGTTAACTATAAAAGGAAACTCAGTGTAACCAGATGAAGTAAGCAAGGAATCCGAGTGACATCGCGTACATGATCGGATGGACTTCCTTCGCGCGACCTTTTGCAATCATCGTAATCGGATAGAACAAGAATCCGAAAGCGATTCCGGTTGCAATGGAATACGTAAGCGGCATCATGATGACCGTCAAGAAGGCCGGAACCGCGTACTCGAACTTCTTCCAGTCAATCTGGAGAAGAGATGAAGCCATCAATACACCAACGATGATTAATGCCGGTGCTGTCACCGGTGCTGTGATAACTGCGAGGAGTGGCGAGAAGAACAATGCAAGTCCGAAGAATAAACCGGTAACAATCGCCGTCATTCCTGAACGACCGCCTGCTGCGACACCCGCACTTGATTCAATGTAAGAGACCGTAGTCGACGTTCCGAGAATTGAACCCGCGACCGTTGCCGTCGAATCTGCAATCAAGGCGCGGCCGGCACGCGGGACTTTATTTTCTTTAATCAATCCTGCCTGGTTTGCGACCGCAACAAGTGTTCCGGCTGTATCGAAGAAATCAACGAAGAAGAATGTCAGGATGACGACTGCCATCTGGACTGTGAAGATTTCGTCAAAGTGTAAGAATGCTTGACCGAATGTCGGTGCGATACTTGGTGGTGCTGAGACGATTTCACCGAGACCTGACGGGACCGGAATTAAACCAAAGATCATACCGGCAATGGCTGTGATGATCATTCCGAAGAAGATCGCCCCTTTAATTCCGCGTGTCATCAAAATAGCTGAGATGACTAAACCGAAGACAGCAAGTAATGTCGTCCCCTGCCCCAGGTTACCAAGTGACACGAGTGTTGCTTCATTGGCGACGACGATACCGCCCGTTTTTAAGCCGATGAAAGCAATGAATAAACCGATTCCGGCAGCTACTGCCATTTTAAGCGGTTCTGGAATCGCATTGATGATTGTTTCCCGAATACCAGACGCTGTTAACACCATGAAGACCAGACCGGATACTAAAACACCGGATAAAGCCGTTTGCCATGGGATCCCCATTCCGATGACGACACTGTAAGCGAAGAACGCATTCAATCCCATACCTGGTGCCAGAGCGATTGGGTAATTGGCGAGTAAGCCCATCGTAACCGAACCGATGATGGCAACAAGTGCTGTTGCACCGAAGACCGCTCCCGCATCCATTCCCGCTTCTGCGAGTGTGTTCGGATTGACGAACAAGATGTAGGCCATCGCGAAGAACGTCGTCATACCGGCGATGAACTCTGTCCGCATATTCGTACCGAGTCCATTAAAATCGAAGTAACGCGCAATCGCATTCTCCTTTTGTTTTGGTTGTTGCGGTTTCATCTGTGTGCTCATGATTGCCCTCTTTCCAAATAAGCCGTCTCAAGAAACGAAAAAAACGGCAGTTACCTAAGCGGTAAAAGCCGTTTCTTTAAGCGCACACCAGAATCAGTGCACGCCGTAGTAGGAACCTTTAAGGTGTTCCTGTAGAGACTTCCGGGCCATATCCCCAGAATTATACGGCATTATTTTTTGTTTTTTAGTGGATAATTAAAATAAGAACAGACACATCGTAGCATGCTCAAAATTGCGGGTCAACCATAAAAACGAAATTTAGTCGTTTAAATAATCCGAACGTTCGGTTTTGGAAGCGTTTTTCTCAATTAACTCACTTCTTCCAAGTTTTCCTAATTACGTCTGTCGTTCTTAAACAAGAGCGGGGATAACTGAAAACGAATCGTGATTCTTCCCAAGCCAACTACAAGAACAATCGCCAGTATCCTTTTCTTATCGTAAGCTCATTAAAATAAGCAGAGGCGATGAGCCTTTTAACCACAAACTTATAAAGTATGTATATATAGATGGTCAGCGTCTTTGTACCAAGATATCGTATTCCATATAAATAAAAAGAGCGTAGCTCATAAGCTACGCCCTCTTAACCATTAACTAAAAAATTATCTTCTGTCATCTCGATTAAGTCCGTTGTTTCGATCAAGATCATTATCTCGGTCAAGTCTGTTATCCCGATCAAGATCGTTGTCTCGGTCCAGGTTATTAGTAGTACTCACACTATCATCAATATCTGCTTCTTCACGGCGAACTGTTTCTGAGACGGTTTCCGTATCCTGAACTTTCCGTTTCCCGACGACAATTTCTTCAGTAACAACATCTTGTTTTGAAACGACAACGCGTTCTTCAGAAAGTGGAACATGAATCGAATCATTTTCATCTACAAAAGCATCTGTTCTTGTTTCGCTCTCGTTGACCGGGCGACGTTCCACATATACTTCTTCGCGTTCAACAGGTACTTCGATGGATTGTTGATCTTCGACAACACGTTTGCTAACATTTACTTCTCCAGTTTGAACTCTTTCTTTATCAACGTTCAAACGTTCTTCATGCAAGCGAAGACGTTCTTCCTCTGTTCCAGCATCTGGTGCAATAGCAGATGTCCGATCCGTTTTTGAAGAGTTATCATAATCCTGATTCCGGTCCACTCCGGAAGTCGTACCGTATCCTTGATCCCCGTTCATATCTGAAGCAACACCATAACTTTGATTGTGTTTTTCGTAAGAATCCCCATACTCACTGTCTACATACAATACTAATTTGCCGTTTTGTACTTGACGGCGGTACTCTTCCGATTCAGTACGATCCAATCCCATACCACTGAATGCTCCCGCAGAAGAATCTTCAGAGAAGGCGGCCATAAATTTCCCCATGAACCCTTGATGCTGCTCTTCACCTGTAGTATCCACATGGACGTCTGTCTGGTCTTTTAACATAGAAAACGAATCTTTATCTTGTGCGACAACATACATATCGCTTTCATTGTAACCCTGTGCCTTTAATTCATTCACTTTACTTAATACTTCCGCTTGGGTATTAAACACGTCGATAAATGTATTTTCTTTTCTACTCATGACCTTCTCCTCCTTTGGGATAAACAGCGTTTAAAATTCAATGTTAAAATCAAATATCAAACGCTTACAAGTAATTTTAGATACCAACATTTTGAATTTCCCCTACTTCTTTTTTAATTAAACATTTTTTTCACATGTTTAATTAAAAGAAAGTCCGCGCTGGTTTAGCAACAGACTTTCTTCTGGCATTCCATGTTTTGCATTAATCAACAAAAAAACTAATATTTCGCCTTAACCCCTCTATACTTCTTCACATTTTTTATACATCAGATCTCCTGCAAAAAAATTGAGGATTAAAAATCATCTGGAATGTTAGCTAAATATACTTTTAAAGTACTCAGACAGTAGGCCTTCTCCTCTAAATCGATCTTCTAAAACAGGTTTTACCCGCTTTAATTCATTCTTACGTGTTCGATAAGTATTCGTGAAAGATCCTAAGTAAGAATATTTATATATAGGTTCCTCAGGATACAATTCATAAGCATGCTTTAACATGGAAATCCCTTTTTCTTCCCACTGTTCATAGTCTCCAAAGTAATAAGGAAACATGGAAATCATATAACCAAAACACCAGAGAAAATCTTCATGCGTTATAAAATGAGCCAAACCGAAATTTGTCACTTCAGTCAACACAGACTCTAATTCATCCGTATCTATATCTGCATCTGTAATCCCAAGCGGCCCTTGTTCGACTACGACATACCAACAAAAAAAGCCAAGTCGTACAGTCGTTTTTAAGTCCGTCGGATTTTGTTGCCATGCTTTTATAAGATATTCTTTTGCTTCATTCCAATTCTCTTGATGCTCTAATCGATCAACTTCAGGCCATGTCCAATCAATCATAGTGGTTCGCCACCTATTCCATTTCATTACTGACTTCATATTATATCAACTGTACGATACACAGCTCGGTGTGTCTTATTTTACTCCTTAGAATTTGTTGGTTCAGTTTGACGTCACTCAACAGTTCCATGATTTTAGTCGCGAAAAAAGCTCCCTTTCATTCACAAATCATGTGAACAAAAGAGAGCTTCATTTTGAAATACAATTGTTGAAGGTGAAACGGACTTCCTTTCACCTGTGTCCTTTAACACGTTGGTAGGACAGGCTTCATGAGACGAATCTCCTCAGCAAGTCTAGTTCTTACTCCCACTCAATCGTTGAAGGTGGTTTCGACGTCACATCGTACAGGACACGGTTAACGTTCTGTACTTCGTTGACGATCCGGACTGAAATCTTCTCGAGCACGTCCCACGGGATGCGTGCCCAGTCCGATGTCATACCGTCGATTGACGTAACGGCACGGATTCCGACGGCATAGTCGTATGTCCGCTCGTCGCCCATGACACCGACTGAACGAAGCGGCGGCAAGACCGTGAAGTACTGCCAAATTTCGCGTTCGAGACCGGCTTTTTTGATTTCATCACGGAGGATGAAATCGGATTCGCGGACGATTTCAAGTTTCTCGTCTGTGATTTCACCGAGGACACGGATCCCGAGACCTGGTCCCGGGAACGGCTGACGCCAGACGATTTCGTCCGACAAACCGAGTTCTTTTCCGAGTTCGCGGACTTCGTCCTTGAACAGCGTGTTGATCGGTTCGATCAACTTGAACTGCATGTCTTCCGGCAATCCACCAACGTTGTGGTGTGATTTAATCGTTTGGGCCGTATCTGTTCCGCTTTCGATGATATCCGTATAAAGCGTTCCTTGAGCCAGGAAGTCCATATCCGTCAGCTTCGACGCTTCTTCGTCGAATACATAAACGAATTCGTTCCCGATGATTTTTCGTTTTTGCTCCGGATCCGAGATCCCTTTTAACTTGTTGAGGAAGCGGTCCTGCGCGTCAATCTTGATGACGTTCATGTGGAAGTGATCCGCAAATGTCTTCATGACACTTTCGGCTTCCCCTTTTCGCAAGAGACCGTGGTCGACGAACATACATGTCAACTGGTCACCGATTGCTGCGTGAATGAGTGCCGCGACGACGGATGAATCAACACCGCCTGAAAGGGCGCAAAGGACCTTTTTATCGCCGACTTCTTCTTTAATTTTTGCGATTTCGATTTCGATGAAGTTTTCCATCGACCAGTCGCCCGTACACTGACAGACTTCGAAGAGGAAGTTTTTCAAGAGTTCTTTACCGAACATCGTATGGTTGACTTCCGGATGATACTGGACGCCGTACATCTTCAGCTCTTCGTTTTTGATTGAAGCAATTGGGCACGAGACATTTGTTCCATCGACGACGAAACCGTTTGGTACCGATGTGACGAGGTCACTGTGGCTCATCCAAACCGTCTGTTCGAGCGGGAGGTTCGCATACATCGGCGATGGATCGTTGAGTGTCAACGTCGCTTTTCCGTACTCGCGGTGTCCGGCGCGTTCAACCGTTCCACCAAAGTGTTGCGACATCAATTGCATACCGTAACAAATTCCAAAAATCGGAATGCCGAGGTCAAAGATTTCTGGATCACAGCGGTACGCGTCTTCTGCGTAGACACTCCGTGGTCCACCGGAGAAGATGATACCGGCTGGTGCGATGTCTTTTACTTCCGCTGCAGTGATCTTATGCGAATGCAGTTCACTGTAAACTCCGAGATCACGAATGCGGCGTGTGATCAATTGATTGTACTGACCTCCAAAGTCGAGGACGAGGATCATTTCTTGGTCCAAATGTGCTTCCAAATCTATTCCCGCCTTTCCAATTTCATGCGTACCCCGATGAAAAAAGCCCACTCTTCCCCCATAGATAAATGGAAAAAGAGCAGGCCGCTTCACAAAAAAGTGTATACGAAGGGTCTGCTCCTTCATAGTCAGGTCGTTTAAGGTGACCCGGTAGAGACTCTCACGCCATATTCGCGAGTATATACAAAGGAGATGCATGTATGATTTACGTTGTTCCCATTGTAACTGTATCAATTCGAAAATATCAACCCTCTATCCGTCGAATGATATTTTCGAAATATTCACGTTTTTTATCAACCGATAACGATTCGCCTCCGTAGACCATCCGTTCATAGGCATCCGTCAACGGACGCATCGCATACGTTTCGTAATATCCGTCAACCTCATGCGCAAGTTCCGTCAGTGTCCGGCCGTCCTTGTAGTGGAAGCCTTGTTTGTCGAGACGGCGCAATAAGAAACGGTACATCCGCTTGAATCCTTCCGGACTATGAAGCTGGTTGCGGAAAAATAAAATCGCCGCGGTCCGGGTCAACGGTTTCCGGAACAGATACAAGAATACCAGTCCGACGATTACACCGACAACCGGCCAAATCGGAAACGATTGTTGTTCGGTCTGCGCTGCTGTCGTCGTTTGTTCTTCATCCAGCAGATTCTCCTGCGGACGTTCCGGTGTTGCGGTTTCCGTATCGGTCTCCGTATCGCGTTGCGGATTCGCTTGTTCGGTCTCATTATTCGTTTCCTGATCAATCGTATATTGTCCGGCTCCGTCAAAACTGACGGTCGGTTCGAGCGGTACCCAACCCGGTCCTTCGATATAGACTTCGACCCACGAGTGGGCATTTTTATTGCGGACCGTATAACTCGTCACGGCTGCCCCGATGACATCCGATTCGCCGCCCGTAAATCCTTTTACCCAGCGGGCCGGCAAACCGGCAGCGCGTAATAACACGGTCGCGGACGTCGAAAAATTATCACAGTAGCCGAGTTTCGTCTCAAATAAAAATTGATCGACATAATCCTGATTTTCTTCCGGTACGGCGACTTCTTCCGTATTGTATTCGAAGTTTTCCTGCTCAAAATAACTTTCGATCGCCTTCGCTTTGTCCCACGGACTGTCTTCGTCCGCGACGATCTCTTCCGCGAGATCTCGGACACGATTCGGTAACGTATCCGGTAACTGTAAATACCGGTCCTGCTCCACCTCCGACAATGTAATCGGCTCATCCGTCTGGAGCAATTCTTCCGTAAACAACGGATACGTGTATTGAATCTGATAATTTTGCTGGCGTTCCGCATCATCCAGGTACGAGACCTTTTGATTTTCCGGATCAATCAACAGATTTTGCCGTTGCTTATCTACACTCAAACGGACATTGTCCCCGTTATACGGCACAAACGGCAGCTCCCGTGACAGTTCAAATGTCGCCCGTTCTTCCCGTGTCTTGACATCATCTCCGAAGTGCGAGAAAAATCCCCGCGAATCGATTTCCGGTTCTGATTTCGACAGGACCCAGCCTTTTCCGGTATAGACGTCTTTTGTCTCGACACGCCAGTAACGGCTGCCTTCACTTTCGACCTGAAAGACTTCCCGGTCGTCCATCTGGAACGGACCGCCGAGCTGCTCGTCGTTGTTGCCGTAGCCAACTTTTTGAATCCGGCTCGACGATGTGCCCTCACTCTCGAAACCATCGGTCCAGTCATACCAGCTATCCTGCCACGTCGCCGTAATGACCGGGCTTTGAACAGCAGCAACCACTGTCGCTCCGATGATAAGCAACGCACTGAGCGGACGGACGTAAGACGCCGTCGGACGTTCGCTGACTTCTGTCGCATACAACAGAAACAGTGCCAGGACGATCGGATAGATGATGAACTGTTCTCCCGAGTAATCCGTCCATGTGTCGCAGTAGGCAATGAAGCCGATGACGCCGAGCGCCAGCCCGAAAACAAAGCCTCGGTTCGGAAACGTCCGCCGCGCCAAATAGCCGATCAAAAAACTGATCAGTCCAATCGAGAAGGCAAATGCCGGACGTCCCGGTAACTCTCCGTTGATGACACGGTTGATGTCGCCCGCGATTTCACGGAACAAGTTCCACGGTGCTTCTCCGGGAATCAAAATAAAGTAAAACGAAACGAGTAACGCAAGCAGACTGCCGAGTAAAAACCAGCTGCGCCGCAGATGCGACAACAGGAGGGGGGTCAACAGGAGCGGCAAGAACGGAATGACACTCTCAAATGTCGTCAGTTCGAGTAACGGCGGCATGAAGCTCGCAAACAGTAATCCTGCAAGCAGATTCCAAATCAGTCGTCGTATCATCCGGTCGTCCTCCTCTCTGGTGTGTAGACATGAACGCTTGCTTCCTGCCGGACTTTCGAAATCCACATTTCATTGTTGGATTCGAGATCCGGTGTGATGAACAGGACATTTCCGCTCAGTCGTAACGCTTTCGAAGAGTATTCCCAGGATTCGATGAATGACCGGGTCCGGCTCGGTTGCGCCGTCATCAGATAGTGGGTCAACTTCGCGCCTTCAAGCGGCAACGATAAGGACTGCACACCGTGCCCGACGAGGTGAATCCGGTAATTCAGATGACGTTTGTTCAGTTGATCCGTCGCGGCAGCCAGCATGGAAATACTTTTTTCAAAGTTCTCATCACTGACCGTTCCTTCGTCAAATACAATCGTCGTCTCGCGTTCCTGTTCCCGTTCAAACGTTTTCGTCATCAATCCCTGCCGTTTCGCGGTCGATTTCCAGTCAATCTGATTCATCCGGTCCCCGCTGACGTATTCGCGGACACCGACGACCGTAAAGGACGATTGCCGGAGATCGAGTGAAACGGGAGAAATCCCGCCGTCGCCACGGTCATCTTCGTGCGGCAGTTGAACCGCCAACCGGGCAGGTTCGACTGCCAGATATGTTTCGACCGGATAGAGCTTTTTCCGCATGAACAAGCCGAACGGATCGCGTATTTCCAGTACACAACCGGGAATTTGATACAGTCCACGACGGATCGATGGAATCAAATAATCAATGTGTTCGACTTTCCGGTAATGTGCCCGCAGCGGATGCCGGATATTCAGCGGTTCTTCACTGAGTGCATCCGGAACGGCTTCCGTCACGTCGACGGCCCCGACAAGGAACGGAAACTTCCGTCGTACTTGAAGCGAGACCGGTATATCGGTTCCGGCAATCAACATCTTATTGGAGACTTCCCGCGTCGCCAACGCTTGCGTGACGGGCCAAATCAAAAACAGTGTCCAGTACAAGGTCAATCCTGCCATGACATAAACCAACAGCGATGCGACATTCCCGCCGTCAATCCGGGCATAGACCCATAACGCGGTGAGTGTGATCAGCAAGACGGCGTAACGCCAACCGATTTGCCATCTCGTCATAAGGAATCCACATCCTGCTGAATCGGCACGGTGACTTCTTTTTTCACTTGTTCGAGAATTCGTTCTGCCGTCTGTCCGTGATAGCGTGCGTCCGCTGTTAAAATCAGGCGATGCGAGAGCACAGGCGTCAACAGCTCCTTGACGTCATCCGGTAAGACGAATGACCGTCCTTCCATGTACGCCCAGGCTTGTGCCACTTTCATCAGGGCGATCGAAGACCGCGGACTGGCTCCGAGATAAAGGGATGCATGCGTCCGTGTCGCCTGGACCAGTTGAACGATATATTTTTTAACCGGTTGAGAGACATGAACGTCCTTCACCGCCTCTTTCATCCGTAACAATTCGTCACGTGTGATGACGGACTCGAGCGTCTCGATTGGTTCATCCCGTTCGAACCGCGTCAATAGCTTCATTTCTTGTTGAAAGTCGGGATAACCCATCTTGACCTTAATCAAAAACCGGTCGAGTTGGGCTTCCGGAAGCGGATACGTCCCTTCATGTTCAATCGGATTTTGAGTCGCCATGACAAAAAAGGGATTAGGAAGCGTGTGAATTTCTCCATCCACCGTGACATTCGCTTCCGCCATCCCTTCGAGCAATGCAGATTGTGTTTTTGGTGAGGTCCGGTTGATTTCATCTGCCAGGACAATGTTTCCCATCAAAGGACCCGGCCGGTATTCAAACTGACTCGTCTTTTGGTTATACATCGAAACCCCCGTCAAATCGGACGGCAGCAGATCAGGTGTGAATTGGACACGTTTAAATGTCAAACCAATCGAACGGCTGAATGCGCGAACGAGCATCGTCTTTCCGACACCCGGTACGTCTTCGAGTAACACGTGACCTCCGGCAAGTAATGCTGCTAAAGATTGTGTAATCACGTTTTCTTTTCCGATGATTACTTTTTCTACGTTGTCGATGATCGCTTGAATCTCCTTCGTATATGTTCGCATTGTCTGGCCCCTTGCTGTTTAGTAGTTGAATTTTCTGACTTTTTATATCATCTCATATCTGTCGATGCTTTTAAAGGCATAGGGATAGCTGAATACGCACAAAAGGGGGCGCCGCTGTTCGCGACTCCCCCTTCCTGCTTTCAGGAACGATCACATATCGTAAACCGTTCTTGAACCGTGCAATCTGCACGTAAAACACGAATCACTTCGTGTCTATTGTCATGTTGCGTCCGTCAAGTCCGGTGATCCTCTTCTTCTCGAAGCGACATGCGATCGTTCCCTATACATTGATAATCATTCATGTGCATCACCATCCTTTCATATACTGAATATTACCTATTCTATTCGAAGTTAAACCACTTTTTTTTAATTTTTTTTGAAACGGTAATAGGTCGAAGCCAAGGCAAGCGCCAAAACGGCACCTTTGATGATGTTCAGTGAATAATACGGTACCGACAACATGACGAGCCCGTTCTCAAGAATTCCGACGAGACAAGCACCGACCAGTGTCCCGAGCGCATTCGGCTTCCCTTGTCCGGCAAATGAAGAACCGATGAACGCTGCTGCAACAGCCGGCATCAAATAACCGGATCCGGCATTGATTTGGGAGGAACCGACTTGCGACGCCAGCAAGATCCCGCCGACAGCCGCCAGTAATCCGGCAATCAGATAAGCGAGTGCCCGGTACCGGTTGACCCGGATTCCGGTCAGATGGGCCGCTTCCGGATTTCCGCCGATGATGTACAAAAAACGTCCATGCCGGGTATGGTTCAAAAAGACATGCGTCACGGCGACGACGACAAGCATGATCAGAATGATCCAAGGCGCCTGACTGATTTTTAAAAACGACTCCGGAATCAATCCGACCGTCGGTGTTCCGTCGAGACGGGGCATCCCGGCACTGATTGATCCGCCACCGGTATAGGTCATCGCGACGCCTTCAAAAATGAACATCGTCGCAAGTGTGGCGAACAGATCCGGAATCTTAAACTTCACAATCAACAAAATGTTGACGAGTGCGACCGCCAAGGCAATTACGAGGGCCAGACCAATCGAGACGCCGAGCGGCAGGCTGTACCAGACAAAAAAAGAGACGACGAGCGAGCTGGCAAAGGTTGCGGTTGAACCGACGGACAAGTCAAAGCCGTTGACCGTCAACGAAACCGTTAATCCGATGGCGATGATGGTCACAATCGAGATGCTTCGTAAAATATTGACCAGGTTCGTCCCTTGTAAGAAATTCGGCGCCGTCATGGCAAAGAACAGAATAAGTGCAACAATCGCGAGGACGATGCCCCAGTCGTTCAAAAAGCGTAATAACGGTTTTCCCGGTGCGGTTCGTGGTGCGTCCGGCTTTGCCGTCGGTTTTTGCAATACATCATTCATTCTGTTGTCCTCCTGTTGCATACCACAATAATTGTTCTTCGGTCGTTTCCGCAGTGGTCTTTTCAAACACGATCCGTCCGTCATACATGACATAAATCCGGTCGGTCACAGCCAGCAGTTCATCCAGTTCGCTCGACGCATAGATGACGGCTTTCTGTTCTGCAGCCAATTGATCAATCACTTGGAAGATTTCCGCTTTCGCCCCGACATCGACGCCTTTTGTCGGTTCATCCAATACCAGGACGGACGCGTCTGCCAGCAACCATTTCCCGATGGCGACTTTTTGCTGGTTCCCACCGGATAAGTCGGCGGCACGTTGCTCGGTACTGCTGACTTTAATCGACAGTTGCTGCACGATTTTTTGAGCTGCGGTCCGCTCCTTTGTTTTCTGTATAAATCCGAACCGGTTGACGAATTGTTGGAGACTGGCTGCCGTCATGTTTTGGTCAATCGGATCTGCGACTAAAATCCCTTCTTTCCGCCGTTCTTCCGGCACCAGCCCAATACCGAGCCGGACTGCATCATTCGGCGAACGAAGGCGGTGTGTTTCTCCATGCAGACGAATCGATCCCGAAGTGACAGAAAGCGATCCGAAAATCGTTTTACACAGTTCCGTCTTACCGGCACCGACGAGTCCGGCAATTCCGATCACTTCTCCGGCACGGACGGTTAACGAGATATCATCCAGTTGTCCGGCGACTGTGACCCGGTCGAGTTCAAGTGATGGTGCACCCGCCGGACGCGCTTCCCGTTTCGATTGGCGCAGACGCCGGCCCAGCATCTGTTCGACGACGGTTTCCTTTGTTTGTCCGGCAAGAAGCTGACGTGACACCAGCTTGCCGTCCCGCATGACAGAAATGGATTCACAAATCTCAAATAGTTCCTGCAGGCGGTGGGAAATGAAGATGACGCCCAGTTGTTCCGTCTCTGCCAGCTCACGAATGATGCGAAACAGTTGCTCCGTTTCCCGTCCGCTGAGCGGGGCGGTCGGCTCATCCAATATCAGGAACCGGCTCTCCTGGACCAAGGCGCGGGCAATCAAGACCAGTTGTTTTTCGGCCAGACGCAACTCGCTGACCCGCTGCCGGACATCAATTGATGCTTTCAGTTTCCGTAAAGCACGTTCGGCTATTTCCTCGTATCGCTGCCGTCTGATGAACCCTTTCAGCTGTCCGTTCGTCAGCACATCGAGACAAATATTTTCCGCCACGGTCAAATAACCGACCAGTGCCGTATCGACTTCCTGATAAACGATTTCAATCCCGGCCCGTTTTGCGGCAGCCGGTGAATCGATTGTCAGAGGTACACCGTCAAACCAAATCGTTCCGTCATATGAATCGTACGCCCCGGCCAACACTTTCATCAGCGTGGATTTACCGGCTCCGTTCGCTCCGACAAGCGCATGGATTTCCCCACGGCCCACGGAAAAATCAACATCGTCCAGCGCCTTGACGCCGGGGAATTCGATTGAAATTCCCTGCATCTCCAGTCGTTTTTCCTTCACCGGACGGGTCATTTCCCGTCATTCGCTTTCCGCAGTTTTTCCATCCACGGTTCATTGAACTTTTCGGACGTACTCCAGCCTTTGATGATCGTATCGAGATTGTACATCGTCGTATCGACTTTCAGTGCTTTTTGTTCGACCAGTTTAGCGTCTAGGTCAAAAGTGTCCGGTGTGTTTTCCCCGGCCAGCTTTTTCGCCAGCAGACGCATATCCGTCTGTCCGATCAAATGCGGATCGACGGCACTCGTCGACACCCAGTTACTGCCCTTTTCACGCATCAGATTGATGTCCTGGTTCGAAACGTCGATTGAAATCAACGGAATCTCCTGACGTTTGTTATCCTTTAAGGATTTATAGGCTCCTTTGGCGACTTCATCCCAAGCACCCCAGACGGCATCGATACTTCCTTTCGGATATTTGGCGAGAATCGCGTTCATCTTCGCCGCAATATCGCCTTGGACATCCTGGAAGTTCGTTGGTCCGACTGTTTCAAGCGTTTTAATTTTTCCGTCTGCTTCGTATGTCTTGTAGATTTCCTGACGGCGGTCAAGCGGGGCAAATCCCGGACCGAACCACAGTTTGATGACCCGGACCGGCTGATCGTCTTTGACTTTCGTTACTTCATCGAGTGAAAGCTGTGCCAGTTTATGATCATCCTGGAACGTTTCCGTGATGCCTTTTAACGTCTGGTCCTTTTTCTTTGTCACTGTATCGAACGTCACGACTTTGATTCCTTTGTCGATTGCCGGTTTGATCATGTCGTAGGCATAATCCTCTTTTCCGTGCGAGATGATCAGTCCGTCATAATCCTGTTGGACGGCTTGGGCGACGAGTTCCTTGAATTTGACGTCATTGCCTTCCGAGATGAACGTGTTAACCTGAAAACCGAGCGCTTCCCCTTCCGAACGAGCTCCGTCCAAAAACTGTTTCGTATGGTCATCGGATGCCAGATTGCGGATAACGGCAATTTTGACGTCTCCCTGGACACTTTCCGGTACACCACTGATTTTTTTCGTCGGTGTCGCTTCGCTATTGGCGCAAGCAGCCAGCAAGACCGCCGGTGCAAGTACCGCAAATGCTAATTTTTTCATTTCGATCTCCCCAGTCTGTTTAACGTATTTGTTGTCCGATTGTCTGCTCGATCGTTTCGACGGACGGATGCTTGATGACTCCCAGTTCCGTAATGATTGCCGTGATCAATTCGTGCGGTGTCACGTCAAACGCCGGATTAAAGACGGCCACACCGGCCGGCGCCGTTGCTTTCCCTGCGAATTGCGTCACTTCACGGGCATCGCGTTCTTCAATCTCAATCTCGTCTCCCGACAAGCTCGTCAAATCAAAGGTCGAAAGGGGTGCCGCGACATAAAACGGAATCCCGAAAGCACGGGCCAGTAACGCCAGTTGAAACGTCCCGATTTTATTCGCGGTATCCCCGTTTCGGGTAATCCGGTCGGCACCGACGATGATGGCGGTGATGTTTTTTTCTTTGATGGTATGGGCGACCATATTATCGGTAATCAAGGTCACGTCAATACCGGCCCGTTGCAGTTCCCATGTCGTCAGACGCGCTCCCTGCAGTAACGGCCGCGTTTCCGATGCATAAACGGAGAGCAGAATTTCCTGTTCTTTCGCGAGATAAAACGGGGCAAGTGCCGTCCCGTAAGCCGCTGTCGCAATCGATCCGGCATTACAAATCGTCAGAACCCGGTCACCGGACTCAAATAATTCCAATGCGTGGATCCCGATTTGCCGGGATGTCTTGGCATCCGTTTCATACAGTTCGAGCGCCTTTTGTTCCAACCGTTTTGGTAACTCGGCAAGCGCCGTACTCGAGACAATAATTTGATTCAGCTCATCAAGCACGTTCCGCAAATTGACCGCCGTCGGCCGGGTTGCGAGCAATTGGGCCGACACCGTCAACAGTTCCTGTTTCGCTTCAGAAAGTGACCCTGTCGTCCGGCGGAATGCTTCCTGCACAAGGATGAAGCCGCCGAACAGGCTGATGGCCGGGGCACCGCGGACACGTAATTGTTTGATGGCGTCAATCGCTTGCGCCAAGTCATGGATAACCTCGTATCGTTCTTCTTCCGGGAGCCGGGTCTGATCCAAAATCGTCACCGTCCCGTTGTCATAGATGATGCTTTGGACGAATTGGCTCATCGGCTGAGTTCCTCCGTCAAATCGAAGTTCCGTAAATCGGTGAACGTCTTGCATTCGGTCCGGCGTTTGATCAATGCCACTCCAAGACGTAACGCATGACGTTTCCGCTCAAGTCGTTCCCCCGCGTCCGTGATGTTCTCGAGGTCCGCAACCGGTGCCAATCCAATCGTCCGCCGGATCAACTCACAACCGGCAAAGCCCAGTGCGTCCTGTAAAATCGTACTGAGGACATCGTCGACAAGTCCGCCCGCCGAACGGAACGGCTCTACCGCTTCGCGTTCCCATAATGCTTTGAACGTCGACGCAAAGGTCAGCCAAAACGTATCGATATCCTTCACCCGTCCATCCCGTAACTCGGCATAGTTTGGATACGCGGCAAAGCAGAGATGGGCGATGAATTGTCCGACATCAAAACCAAACGGTCCGTAAAAGGCGAACTCGGGATCGATGACTTTCGTTTCATCGGCTGAAGCAAAAATACTTCCGGTATGTAAGTCACCGTGCAATAATGCATCACCTTTTGTGATGAACAGTGTTTCCAGTTTCGCGACTTCGCGTTTCAGTTCTGCATCCTGCCATAACCGAACCGCTTCCGCTTCGAGGCCTGCTTCAATCGCATTCGTTTCCGCATCATAAAACGGGTCTGTGAAGATCAATTTTTCCGTGATATCACAGAGATCCGGATTGTAGTAGTTCCGCGCCACTTGTTTTTTCGCGACCGGTCCAAGCGCAAAATCCGACGTATAAAACAGTGTCCGCGCCAGGTACGAACCGATGTGTTCCGCGAGTAACGGATACTTTTCCCCTTCGAGCAAGCCGGTCCGGGCGATCGTTAAATGCGACAAATCCTCCATCACCGTAAACGCTTCTTCCTTGCTCGCATGGTAGACGTGCGGAACGAAAGGAACAGCGACTTTTGCGAATTCTTTTAAGGCCGATTGTTCAATCCAGGCCCGTTCGAGCGACAGCGGCCAGCTTTCCCCGACGACTTTCGCATATGGCAACGCCTGCTTTAAAATCAGCCGTTTTTCTCCTTCCTGAATCCGGAAAACGAGATTTAAATTCCCGTCCCCGATCTCTTCTGCCGTCACCGGTTCATTGCCGATTAATCCGAGTGTCCGGACCCGTTCAATCGCGTCCTGTACTGTAAATGCTTGGTATCCCATTCTGGTTTCCTCCTTGTTGATCACACGAAAAAACGCCTCTTTTCGTCAAAGAAAAGAGGCGCGGCAGAATACTCCGTCCTCTTATCTCTCAGACGAATGTCTGTTGGATGTAGCACCGTGCCGGATGGTCGGTTGCTGCGGCGTCTTCGGGCCAATTCCCTCTGCCAACTCACGATAAGAGTCATATGTAGTTGTCATGTGATTTGATGTTGATTTGAATACTACGTGCGTTGCTGGCCGTCTGTCAATTCCAATTTTTAGTGAAACGGATTCAAAAACGGAACCGTCTATAGAAGAAGTATTTTCAAAAAAATAAATTTTCAAAATATAGTTTGACAAGTGATGGATCTCATGTAAAAATTGCAATTAGATTTCACAATTTCATCCAATTCTTATCAAGAGCAGACGGAGGGACGAGCCCTACGATGTCGCAGCAACCGACCACTTGGCACGGTGCTAATTCTTGCAGCTAATACGCTGACAGATAAGAGTCCACGCGCAATTTTTCATGGTCTCTTGTCATTGACGAGGGACCATTTTTGTATTTTTCAATAAGGGAGAGACGATTCATATGGCGTACATTACCGCAACATACCAACTCGGAACGACCGATCAGTTGCCGAAACGGGCAGAGCAAATCGCGCTCGGTCTGACGGTCGGTTCATGGACCGATTTAAATCACTTGGAACAACAACAACTGGAATCCTTTAAAGGACAGGTCGTCCATACAGAAGAACATGACGGCAAAGGTTACATTACGATCCGTTATCCGGAACACAACGTCTCACGGGACTTTTCCGCTATCTTAACGACGGTCTTCGGTAAACTGTCGCTCGATGGACAAATCAAGTTAACCGACTTACAGCTTCCCCCGTCATTCACGAACGACTTTCCCGGTGCCAAATTCGGGATTGAAGGAGTCCGTCAATTGATTCAGGTCCATGACCGTCCCCTGTTGATGAGCATATTTAAAGGAGTCATCGGACGGGACCTCGTCTTTTTACGGGAACAACTCGAAGCACAGCTCGCGGGCGGCATCGATCTCGTTAAAGATGATGAGATTCTATACGACAATCCGTTGACGCCGGCACTCGACCGGGCACGGATCGGACGGGAAGTCCTCGACGCCCATTATGAACGCACCGGCAAACGGGCGCTTTATGCGATTACGTTAAGCGGTCCCGTCTTCGGCTTGAAGGAACAGGCAAAACGCCTGATTGAAGCAGGTGCCACGGCCTTCCTGCTCAACACGTTTACATACGGACTCGATGTCCTGCGCGAGTTGGCTGCCGATGCGGACATTTCCGTCCCGATTTTTAATCACCCGGCCTTAAGCGGTGCCTTGATCGCAAGTCCTGAATACGGTATTTCGGCTCCTGTTCTGCTTGGAACGTTACCCCGACTGGCCGGTGCTGACTTGACATTGTTCCCGTCTCCCTATGGTAACGTTGCACTCGCCAAAGATTTGGCCCGCGGGATCGCCGTTGAAGCGACGCGAATCGGAGAAACGAAGACGATTCTGCCGGTTCCGTCCGCCGGCATCCATCCCGGCCTCGTCGCTCAGCTCGTCCGTGATTTCGGTACCGATTCGGTCATCAATGCCGGAGGCGGCGTTCACGGTCATCCGCAAGGGGCAGCGGCCGGTGTCCTTGCATTCCGTCAGGCGCTCGACGCCGCACTGACCGGAGAATCGCTGACAAGTGCCGCAACGCGGCAGGAAGAATTACGGGTCGCCCTTGACGCCTGGGGGATCACGAAATGACGACTCGGATTTTATGTGACTTCGACGGCACGGTGACGGAACACGACAACATCATCGCCTTGATGAAAGAGTTTGCCCCGCAAGAAGCATTTGAACCATTAAAAAAAGGTGTGCTCGACCGTTCGCTGTCGATCCGGTCCGGGGTCGGACAGATGTTCCGATTGTTGCCCTCAGATCGAAAACAGGAGTATATCGATTTTTTGATTAATCGGGCAGTCATCCGTCCCGGCTTCGACACCTTACTCGCCTTTGCCAAATCAAACGGAATCGACTTTGCGATTGTCAGCGGCGGGATTGACTTTTTTGTCCAACCGATTCTTGCCGATTTACTGACAGATGAAACGATTTACTGCAACGGCAGTGACTTCAGTGAAGAGACGGTCCGGATTGAATGGCCACACGCTTGCGATGCGGCATGCAACAATCAATGCGGCTGTTGTAAAACGTCAATCGCCCGGAAGTTGAAGCAGGACGGCGATTCGATCATCGCAATCGGCGATTCCGTGACGGATTTTGAACTGGCGAAAAAGGCTGATCACGTCTATGCCCGGGATTATCTGATAACACTCTGTGAACAGCACGGTATTCCCTATACGCCGTTTGAAACGTTTTATGACATCGTCAAACACTTACAGACCACGGGGGTGCATGCATGACATTCTTGAAACGATACGAAGAACTCCGCGCCATCAAGCAGGAGTTCGCCGTACGCGACTGGTTTCCCGGCACGAGCGGTAACCTCGCCATTCGAACGAACAGCAGTCCGACGGAATTTCTTGTGACAGCCAGCGGCAAAGATAAACGGCAGGACACGCCGAACGATTTCGTCCATGTTGACGCGACCGGTCAATTGATCGGCGAACAAAACGGACGTCCGTCTGCTGAGACCTTACTTCATGTCGAGGTGTTTAACCGGACGTCGGCCGGCTGCTCGCTTCACGTCCATACCGTCGACAACAATGTCATTTCAGAACTCTACGGAGACCGCGGGGAAATCCGGTTTACCGGTCAGGAAATCATCAAGGCACTCGGCCGCTGGGAAGAAGATGCGGAAGTCGTCGTACCGGTTATTGAGAACCATGCGGATATCCCGACTCTTGCCGCAGTGTTTGCCAGGCATGTAAAAACGGAAAGCGGTGCCGTCCTGATTCGCAATCACGGGATCACCGTCTGGGCACCGACTGCCTTTGAAGCGAAAAAACAGTTGGAAGCCTTTGAATTTTTATTCAGCTACACGTTAAAACTGCAAACGTGCCGACAGGCGATTCATTAAAAGGAGGAATTTAAAATGGCAACAGTACTTTTCCAACAGACAAACGAACGGTATACGGATCAAAACGAGGTTTCCGCTTTTCTTTCTTCACGTGGTGTCCTGTATGAACAATGGGATGTCTCGAAACTCCCGGCAGAACTGGTCGACACCTATACGCTGACGGACGCGGACAAACAAACGATTCTCGATACGTTCGAGCCGGAAATTACGGACGTCTCGGAACGCCGCGGCTACCAGACGGCCGATATCATCTCACTGTCCGATGCGACACCGAACTTGGATGAGTTGCTCGTCAACTTCCAAAAAGAGCACCACCATACGGATGACGAAGTCCGGTTCATCGTCAGCGGTCACGGCGTCTTTGCGATCCAGGACGACGAAGTCGGCTATTACAACATTGAACTGAACCCCGGAGATTTGATTTCCGTTCCCGTCAATACACGTCATTACTTCACACTACAGGACGATCGCCAAGTCGTTGCGGTCCGGATTTTCGTGACAACGGATGGTTGGGTTCCAATTTATGAAAAAGATCCGATCGAAACTACAAACTGAGGAAACATCCGAATAGCAGACGGCCCGGTCCATCCGGCTGTCTGTTTTTTTCTGCTCCATTCCTATCTTACAAACATACCGCTTGTTTTCGTTTCCTCCTATATAATGAAGAAAAGACTCTTTTGAATTGGAGGTCACGTGTATGATGATTCGTCCTGTCCAAGAAGCTGATTTACAAGACATCCTCGACATCTATAACGAAGGCATCGAAGATCGGATCGCGACGCTTGAAACGGATACCAAGGAATTATCTTTCATGCAGGACTGGTATCAGGAACGGACACCCCGCTATGCCGGGTTTGTAGCGTATGAAGGAACGACGATCCTTGGCTTCATCTCACTTGACCCCTACAATCCGCGCCCCGTCTATCAATCGGTCGGTGAACTGTCGGTCTACATCACCCGGACCCACCGCGGACAAGGCATCGGGCGTCAGCTGCTCCATGTCATTGAAGAACACGCGATTACGCAAGGGTTCCACAAGTTGATTCTGTTTACGTTTCCGTTTAACAGACTCGGTCAAAAACTGTACATCCGGTCCGGTTTCCGGATTGTTGGAACATTTAAGGAACAGGGTATGCTCAACGGGTATTATGTCGATGTCCTGGCGATGGAAAAGTTGCTTCCGAAAACGATCGACGAGCAGATATGATTAGTCCGGCGTCTGAATGGGAAATGAACGAACAGTGAAACATTCCCAACCCGAAAGGAAGACTGCCTGTGGATATTCAACAGATCCGTAATGCGACACTCGTCGTTACTTATGCCAATCAAGTATTTTTAATCGATCCGTTTCTCGGTGAAAAAGGAACCTTACCGCCGTTTGGTCACACACCTAATGCCGTTCCGAACCCGCTCGTCGACTTACCGGTCGATATCGCAACGTTACTTGATCCGGACGCGATTTTCGTCACCCATCTGCATGCCGACCATTTTGACGAGACGGCAAAAGAAGTGTTACCGAAACAAATTTCGCTTTATGCACAAAATGAGTCGGATGCGGCCACGATCCGCGAATCCGGGTTCACGAATGTATCTTCGTTTGAGAACGGACTGTCGCTCGGTGATATCCGTGTCTCCCATACGTCGGGACAACACGGTGTCGGTGAAATCGGTCAACGGATGGGTACGGTGTCCGGTCTCGTCTTGAAACATCCTGACGAACCGACGCTCTATATCACCGGTGACACGATTTGGTGTGATGAAGTCGCGAAGGCAATCGAACAACATGCGCCGGATATCATCATCGTCAACAGTGGTGCTGCACAATTCCTGACCGGCGAACCGATTACGATGTCCCAGCGTGATCTGCTTGCTGTTCATGAAGCGGCGGCTGAAGCCACGATCATCGTCTCGCATCTCGAGTCCGTCAACCATTGTCTCCTGCGCCGCGATATGATTGCCGACTTTCTGGCCGCTCATCATCTGTCCGCACATTTCCTCATCCCGGATGACGGTGAAACCATTTCCTTCTAAACAAAATGAAGTCCACTGTCCCGAGTACTACCGGGACAGTGGACTTCATTTTGTTTATCGTTAATCGTGACTTGGAATGACGAGTCCGAGTAAACGGGCAAATGTGATGGCCTGGCTTTCCGTAACGACGGCACCCGGTAAGAAGCGTGGATCAATCGTGATTCCGGACAGATCGGCATGCCGCAGATCGAGTCCTTTTAACGCCGTCTCGACCCATTGGCTTTCCGATAAATCAACTTCATGCAGACGGAAATCGGTTGGCTTCATTTCAAAGAAATGGCTTTCCCGCATCGTCGTCTGCTCCAGTGCGACGTGACGTAACGCTGTCCGGATAACTTGAGCATAATTAGCCTGACAGTTTTTGATCGTCACATGATCGATTGTATTGGACTCAAAGTGAATCCCGGTCAGACGACAATCCTCAAAGACGATCCGGTGAAAACGACTGTCCTGAAACTGGCAGCCCGTCAAGTCACATTGTTCAAACCGGACATTTTCAAATGAAGCCCGTTCAAAAACCAGTCCTGCAAACGAGACGTTCCGAAAACAGACTTGATTGACGTCCAGCCGTTCTGTCAGCTCGACCGGTAATGTCTCTTTTTCATACAGCGTTTGGTACAGATACGGGTCATCGATTTCGACATCCTCAAAGGTTTCTGCTGTCAATTGATGCGGTAACTCGGGTAATTGAATGATTTGTTTTTTCACGTACTTCCCCTTCTTTCTTTACTTCACTTTCATCTTTCTTAGTGTAGCAAAGATTGACTCTTTTTTTGGTTTTTTGATTTGAGACCGACTGAGACCATGATATAGTCAAATCAAAAACAAGAACAAACGTTCTTTTATGTATCAAGGAGTGTTTCCGATGAACCCGACTATCTCTTTTCCCGATCGACGCATCTTTTGTGTCGACAGTGTCTCCTTCTATGCCAGTTGCGAATGCCGTTACCGAAACCTTCCTCCTTTGACGACGAAACTCGCTGTCGTATCAGACCTTCATCGATCCGGATCCGTTATTCTTGCGGCCAGTCCCGCCTTAAAACAACTTGGCATTAAGACAGCTAGTCGTCTTTATCAAATTGAGCAGCTGCCTTCTCGTGAGCGGAAACAGATTGTGCTCGTCGAACCGCGGATGCTGGCATACATGAAAACATCAATCGAAGTACTGGATGTCTTGCATCAGTTTGCACCTCCCGACGCGATCCGGATCTATTCGATTGACGAAAACTTTATCGATATGACCGGAACGGAACGGCTTTTTGGCTCAGATGTTGAAACGGCTCAAAAAATCCAGACGGCGATTTGGCATCAGACCGGCATTCCGGTCCGGATCGGGATTGGTCCGAACAATGTCATCGCAAAACTGGTCCTTGATTTACGTGGAAAACGTGAAGGCATCGCACGATGCGGATATGCGGATGTTTCCCGGTTGCTGCACGATTTTCCGATTCGTAAAATGTGGGGCATCGGACGGATGATGGAACAGAATTTGCTGGCGCTTGGTATCGAAACGATTGGTGACCTGGCAGCAGCACGGGTGGAAGATCTGCACGAACGGTTCGGCGTAATCGGGGCAGAACTTTGGCATCACGCCTGGGGAATTGACAGTTCTCCGACGATCATCAATCCCCTGACTTTATTTCAGACCACATCCGATGCCAAACGAACGATCGGCCATGGAGTGACCTTGATGCGTGACTATTACCAGTACGAACAGATTCGTTTAGTCCTCTCCGAATTAGCAGGTGATGTCGCGGCACGGGTCCGTTTTTCTAATCAAGTCGGTTGGACGGTGCATCTCGGCGTTCGCTACTCCCGCCATGTCACCCGGGATGGCTTTTCGAAACAGCTCCGCCTGCCTTATCCGACAGCCGATGAACGGCTGTTGTTGCGTTACGTCCTCCAATTGTTCGAACCGAATTGGCTCGACGGTGAACCGGTTCGCTTTCTATCGGTCGCCCTCGGACAACTCACCCCGGATCAAGGAACACTTCAATTGTCCTTGTTTGAGGACAATACAAAGGTCTGGCGCAGAAAACGGTTATTAAAAGCCATCGACCATGTCAATTTACGTTACGGAAAAGGAACGATCCGGCTGGCGGTGTCTTTCCTCGATACAAGTGTCGCGAAACGCCGGCTCCGATTCGTCGGCGGACATCCGGGAGGTGATTTACATGACACGTTACCGTGACCGCGGAAATCTCAAGTGGCTTCCCTTTTTGATGCCGGAACACATCCAGTTGCTTAAAGCCTATTATCTTGAAAAACATCACATCGATTTTCCTGTCATCGATGAACAACTGCAGTATCCTTGGCATTTTTTACTCGAACAATCATTAATAGAAGGAACCGAGCTCGAAATCACGTATTATAGTGAAAGAGGCTATGTCACGACATCCGGATTCATCGAGCAGGTTCACCGTGAGCGCGCGTACCTTGTTTTGCGCGGGTCCTCACGGATTGAAATTCCGCTCGGACGAATCATCCGGATCGAAAACGGGTAGAAGAGACAGAAGCTGCTGTACGATACGCACTTATTTTAAGAATTGTCATTGAAAGAAGGATTGATTGGTATGATGGAATGGTTTACCGGACTTCCGGTCGTCATGCAAGCCCTGCTTGCCGGTATGATGACCTGGGGATTGACGGCACTCGGGGCCGCACTTGTCTTCGTCTTTACGACGATTGAAAAACGGGTCATGAATATGATGCTCGGCTTTGCAGCCGGTGTCATGATTGCGGCGTCGTTTTGGTCCTTGCTTGCCCCGGCAATTGAATTTACGGAAAAAGATGGTGGGATTGCCTGGTTGCCGGCCGCAATCGGTTTTCTGGCAGGCGGTTTTTTTGTCCGCCTCCTGGATTTTGTAACTCCCCATCTGCACTTATCCGCTCCGCTCGAAACCGCTGAAGGTCCTTCGACCGGTCTGAAAAAAACAACGTTGCTGTTTCTCGCGATTACGCTCCACAATATCCCGGAAGGACTCGCGATCGGTGTCGCTTTCGGTGCCGCCGCACTGAACATGGATGGTGCGACCGTTGCCGGTGCCTTGACACTGGCACTTGGAATCGGGATTCAAAACATGCCGGAAGGGGCTGCTTTGTCGATTCCGCTTCGCGGAGAAGGCATGTCACGTCGGCGGGCTTTTAACTACGGACAATTGTCGGCGATCGTCGAACCGATTGCCGCTATGGTCGGAGCTGCTGCCGTCTTCTTTATTCAACCGCTCTTGCCGTATGCTTTGGCGTTTGCCGCCGGCGCAATGATTTTCGTCGTCGTCGAAGAATTGATTCCCGAATCACAGGCTGAAAACGGATCAGACTTGGCAACACTTGGTCTGATGGTCGGTTTCACTGTTATGATGATTCTTGACGTCGCACTTGGATGATGTAACATCAATAAAACCTCTCCCGTGTAAATATGGGAGAGGTTTTATTTGTAGATTGAATTCTTATTTTCGTAAAATCCGCATCGCATTTAGGACAGCGAGGACTGTCACACCGACATCGGCAAAAACGGCTTCCCACATCGTCGCAACACCAAAGGCACCAAGCAATAAGAAAATCCCTTTGATACCTAATGCAAACGTAATGTTCTGATAGACGATCCGGCGTGTCGACCGGGCAATCCGAATCGCTTCGACCAGTTGTTTCGGTTCATCCGTCATCAGGACGACATCCGCTGCTTCAATCGCGACGTCACTTCCAAGTCCACCCATCGCAATCCCGACATCCGCCCGCGTCAATACGGGAGCATCATTAATTCCGTCCCCGACAAACGCGACCCGTCCCTTTGCTTGATCTAAGATCGCTTCGAGTTGTTCCACTTTTTGATGTGGCAACAGTTCTGCCTTTACTTGCGTTATCCCGATTTGCTGCCCGATCCGTTCCGCCGTTTCCCGCCGGTCTCCGGTCAACATGATTGTCTGGCGAATCCCGAGTGTTTTTAGTTCGCGTAATGCTTCTATCGTCGTATCTTTAATACGGTCGGCAATCCGGATATATCCAAGGTAGCTGTCGTTTCGGGCAACATGCACATAAGTCCCGTCTTCGGTCTGATCGAGCGGCATCAAGCCGAGTTCTTTGAACCACCGGGCATTTCCCGCCTGAATCTGATCCGTGCCGAACCGTCCGGCGACGCCGGAACCGGCTACTTCCTGATAGTCTTGAACAGCGGTCGGAATAGAACCATGCAGGGCATACATCCGTTGAATCGATTTTGCGATTGGATGATTCGAGTGTTGCTCAACGGTCGCTGCGACGCGAAGCAGTTCGTCTTCCGATCCATGCACGGCTTTCAGTTCGACGACTTCAAACACACCTTCCGTCAACGTTCCCGTTTTATCGAAGACGACCGTATCGAGTTGTTGTAACGCTTCGAGATGATTTCCGCCTTTGACAAGAATACCGCGTTTCGAAGCAACACCGATTCCACTAAAGAAGCCGAGCGGGATTGAAATCACGAGCGCACAGGGACAACTGATGACAAGGAACACAAGTGCCCGGTAAATCCAGTCGTTCCAAGCTGCTCCCGTCACAACGAGTGGCGGCACGATGGCAAGAAGTGTTGCAATCACGACGACAATCGGTGTATAAATCCGTGCAAATCGTGTAATGAATTTTTCCGTCGGTGCTTTATGGCGTGACGCATTTTCGACTAAATCCAGAATTTTAGCGACGGTCGACTCACTGTATCGTCGATCGACCTGAATCAACAGATGACCATCGGTATTAATCGTCCCGGCTAAAATCGGCTCGGTCGGACGGACACGCCGCGGGACCGATTCACCGGTCAATGCCGTCGTATCGATGAACGCTTCCCCTTCAAGAACAGTCCCATCCAGTGGAATCTTCTCCCCTGCCCGGACAATAATCCGTTGACCGATGTTCACCTGTTCCGGACTCACACGCCGGCCATCCTCAAGCGTCGCGATATCCGGCCGGATGTCCATCAACGCGGCAATCGATTTACGCGACTGATCGACGGCACGGTGTTGGAAAAACTCACCGACTTGATAAAACAGCATCACAGCGACGGCTTCCGGATATTCTCCGATTAAAAAAGCACCAGCCGTCGCAATGACCATTAAAAAGTTCTCATCAAACACTTGACCTTGCCGGATATTTCTTACAGCGGTTCGAAGGACATCCCAACCGATTAAAAAGTAGGCAATCGTAAAAAATAGAAGGTCAATTGATCCCGGAACAAAAAAGGCACCGATGAAGGATATCATCCCGATACTATATTGTATTTTTTTCGTACGATTTAAAAATGGACCGTGATCGTGCGGATGACTATGGTCATGTCCCACCTGTTGATGCGGATCAACTGCTTCTGCGGATGCTGTCCGTATCACTTGTACATCCGGTTCGAGCTGCTGAATCCGTTCAATGACTGCCTGATACGTCTCGTCGTATGCAACGTCCTTTTCATACGTCAGATAAAGTTTCTGACCGGCAAAATCCAAATCTGCCTGTTCAATGCCTGTTACGTTCGCAACACCCCGCTCCACTTTTGCCGCGCAGTTCGCACAATCGATTCCTGTAATCTGAAGACGTTCTGTTTTTGCTTCCATTCTCTCACCTCATTCAAACGATAGTTTGATTATAAGAATAGTTTACGCTCTTTTTGATTTTTCAACAAGTCACTTTTGTCTCAGACTTGCGCCCGATATTTTGATTAGTTCTATCTCAGAAGAATAAAACGTGATATGTTTTTAGATAGTAAAATATAGAAGGAGAATAACATGACTATCATTGAATTACTTAAAGCACTTTTACTCGGTTTCGTCGAAGGAATGACGGAATTCGCCCCTGTCTCCTCGACCGGACATATGATCATCGTCGATGATATGTGGCTGCAGACTTCAGAGTTCTTAACTCAGTACTCCGCGAATACATTTAAGATTGTCATCCAGCTCGGTTCGATTTTAGCCGTCATCGTCGTCTTTTGGAAACGGTTGTTCAGCCTGATTGGTCTCTACAAGATCGAAGGCGAACATGATGCAACCGGTACTCACAAGTTAAAATTACGTCACGTCCTGATTGGTCTACTTCCGGCGGCTGTTCTCGGTCTGTTGTTTGAAGACTTCATCGATGAGAACCTCTTCTCGATTGATACCGTCATCATCGGTCTTGCAACCGGCGCCATCTTGATGATTGCCGCCGACAAATTCGGACCAAAAGAACCGAAAACAACGACGCTTGATCAGATTTCGTACCGCCAGGCTGCACTTGTCGGTCTATTCCAATGTATCTCGCTTTGGCCGGGCTTCTCACGGTCGGGTTCGACGATTTCCGGAGGGGTTTTCCTCGGGATGAATCACCGGACGGCAGCAGACTTTACGTTCATCATGGCTGTTCCGATCATGTTTGGTGCAAGTGCCCTGTCACTCGTTAAAAATTGGCAGTACATCGAAATGGCACACCTCAGCTTTTACATCGTCGGTTTCATCGCTTCGTTCGGTTTTGCGTTACTGTCGATTCGTTTCTTCCTGAAACTGATCAACAAAATCAAACTCGTTCCGTTTGCGATTTACCGCCTTGTCCTGGCAGCCATTCTTGCGGTCATCGTCTACATGTAATCCTCAAACTACCAGCGAATCGTTGGTAGTTTTTCATTTTCATGAAACTAATTAAGAACGATTAGGGTATATATAGTTGAGATACAGAAAAAAGGAGTGGTCATCGTTATGGCTCGTAGAAATCGTGGAGGTTCCAAGTTACCTCTCATCATCGGGATTGCGGTCGTCGTCCTCATTGCATTTTTAGCAATCGGACAATACAACAGTCTCGTCAATGTGGAAGAAGATGTTTCAAATAAGTGGTCGCAAGTCGATAATCAAATCAAACGCCGGGCGGATTTAATTCCGAATCTCGTCGAAACCGTCAAAGGTGTCGCCGGTCAGGAACAAAAAGTGTATGGTGATATCGCTGAAGCACAAGCCGGCTTAGCACGTGCTGCTTCAACAGAACAACGGATTGAAGCCGATCAACAGGTCACATCTTCGCTTCGTGGATTAATCGCGTTGCAAACGACATATCCGGACTTAAAATCAAGCGAACGGTTCCAATCGTTGATGGATACACTCGAAGGAACGGAAAATCGTCTGGGTATTGCCCGTAAAGATTATAATGATGCTGTGACAGTCTATAACAAAAAACGTCGCAGTTTCCCAACTTCGCTTTATGCTTCGGCATTTGGTTTCGAGAAAAAACCATATTATGAAATCTCCGAAAGTGACCGTGAAAATCCGACGGTCGACTTCAATAGTGACTCGAAATGATTTGGCGACGAACGCGACTGCTTTTTACCGCGTTCCTCGTCTTCTTCCTTCTGACTCCGACTGCCGAAGCCGTGTCAGAACGCACGGGCGCAGCATTCTTCATTCAGGATGATGCACAGCTGCTGACCGCGTCGGAAGAAGCGGAACTCGCTCGTCTCGGGCAAGAACTCGAACAATATACAACGGCACAGGTCGTGCTCAAGACTGTGCCGGATTTAAAAGGACAAGATCTAAGCACGTATGCCAATGAAACGTTCCGGGCTCAAGGTATTGGACAGGCCGGAAAAGATAACGGAATTCTCGTTGTCGTGGCACCAAACGAAAAAGACCGGAACTTCCGGATCGAAGTCGGCTATAAGCTCGAAGGCATTCTGACCGACATCACAGCCGGACGCATCCTCGACAAGTACGCTGTTCCCTATCGTGATCAAGGCGAGTATGGTAAAGCAGCGTCCGAAACATATAAAGCGGTCGTCAGTGTCGTTTCGAAAGAACAATCGCTTGAATCGCAGGATCCGGTTAAGAAAAGTGCGGACGACGGTTTGAGTACATGGGCAAAAGTCCTGATTGGCGCAGGTCTCGTTCTCTTGTTATTCCTCGATATGAAGTTCACCGGCGGGATGTTCTTTTTTGCCATCATCAACATCTTTTCCGCTATCATGCGTGGTGGTGGAGGCGGTGGCGGCAGCCGGGGCGGTGGCGGCAGTTCCGGCGGCGGCGGTGCGGAAAGGTAAGGACTGCTATGACTATTTTTTCAGGTATCGTTGTATTTTACGGCATCATGACCGTCATTGGATTTGTTTCAATGTGGCGGGATAAACGCCAAGCGCAGCAACACGAATGGCGGACGCCGGAAGCCACCTTGTTGACAATTGCTTTTTTAGGCGGCGCTCTCGGGACGCTTTTGGCAATGCAACTCGTCCGGCATAAAACACGGACCGCCAAATTCCAACTCTTTGTACCGTTAGCAATTTTACTTCATGCTACGCTTTGGATTTTGTGGATTCGATCGTAATCCTTTAAATTATGTACCGATTAACCGATAAAAAAGACAGGATGGTTCATCAAAAGATGAACTGTACCTATCTTTTTTTTACTTTGGTCAATTGAAGGACAAATAGTTGATATCAGGTTTATTTATAGATTATCTTCGGGTAAAGACTTTAACTAATTTAATAAATACATCTTTTACAGACGTATTTTACCAAGAGAGGTGGACACCCATTCATGTGGCATCCTTGCGCCGAATGTACAACAACAATCCGTTTTATCGAGGCCGGTTCTTTACATATTCAATCGCCTGCGCCAGAAGTATTTTCTTACAGTTCATTTGAGCAGTTGGAACAAATCCTTAGCTCTACGTTACAGATTGGGGATTTTCCGGTTTCCTGCCGGGCGAACGGATCACGTCTCGTGACACCTGTACTTGCAGCTTCTGTTTTGCTCGAACAGTTGAAGAGCCGACAAGCCATTGATTTCATTCAAAACGGCATCATGACGAGTCATCTGCAACCAATCTTCAACATTCAAGACAACTCACTTTTTGCGAATGAAGCGTTGCTTCGGGCCGCTGACCAAACGATTCCGATGTCCCCGGGTCTGCTCTTTTCGACCGCTTCCAAAATGGGGCTTCATTCCCGACTCGATCAACGGGCGCGTGAAGAAGCGATTCGGGCAACACATCTGGTCGGTGGAACGCAAAAAACCTTTATTAACTTCCTCCCTTCGACCATCTACAATCCGGAGTACTGCCTGCGTCATACGTTCGAAATCGTCGAACGGTATAACGTGGATCCAAGCCGGCTCGTGTTCGAAGTCGTCGAGACGGAAAAAATCGAAGACGTCAATCACTTGAAACATGTCTTCGAACAATATAAAAAACAAGGCATCCAAGTAGCACTCGATGATGTCGGTGCCGGCTTCTCGACGCTTGATATGTTGTCGTTACTCCAACCGGATTATGTCAAAATTGATCGTGCCTTCATCTCAAACTGTGACACTGTAACAGAAAATGAAGCCTTTTTACGAAAAGCGCGTCATTTAACAAAAGAGATGGGGATTCAGATTCTTGCGGAAGGCATCGAACGTCAGGAAGAACTCGATCTCTGCCGCGAACTTGGATTTGATCTCGGACAAGGTTATCTGCTCGGCCGTCCCGCACCGTACTCAGAACTGGCAAAAGCACAGTAATCGTAAAGCCCCTCTCCTCCGCTTCGAGGAGAGGGGCTTTATCTTATATTTCCATCAAGATATGAGTACTGCTTCCCGGTCATTTTTCATTAAGGCCGAAAGAACGGTCGCCTTCGACCAATCCGTCGCAATCAGTTGACAGAGCGGTTCCTGACCAATTCGTTGCGCCAAGTCGGCTCGCTCCGCTTCCGTCAATCCTAGATTTGTACTCGTCGTCGGTTGTTTGTTTTCAATCAAATACTCTCGCAACTCTGTATAGGACACTGTTTCACCTAACAATAACTCCTGAATCAACAAGCCGTAACCGACTTTACTTCCGTGTAAAATCCGGTTCGTCGACGGGAACGGAGATAACGCATTATGAACACCGTGACCAATCGCCCCACGTGTTGCTTCGTCACCGAATCCACCGACACTTCCGGCAAGCGGAATGACCGTCTCCACCAGATGTTGAATCGGGGACGAATACTCCTGAAATTGTTTTGGACTGATCGGTGTCTGCAAAATTAATCGTTTACAGTGTTCTGCCATCCGTAAGGCCGATTCGACGACAGGATGGTCAGAAGTCGATCCGCTCAGCGCCCGGGCTTCGTACCATTTCGCTAATGTATCGACCAGTCCGGCAACAAAATAATCATATGGACTGGCTGCTAAAATCCGATGGTCGAGCAATAATGCTTCAATGACGACAGGAATCGTGTCAAAACGAAGGTACCGACCCCGTTCATCATACATGACACTAAGGGGTGTCCACGGGGCACAGTTCGAGACGATCGTCGGAATGACAATCAACGGGCAATTTCGTTTGACGGCCACTTGTTTGGCCGTATCAATGACGGACCCGCCGCCAAGAGCGATGATCATTTCGTACGCGGCACATTGTTCTGTAAGCTCTATTACCTGCTGATCTGTACAATGTCCGGAAAACAGCAGCTTCGGCAATTCCGGCAAATACTGTTCGGACGATTTTAATGCCTGTTCACCGTGAATCAGCACCGCTTTTCTCCCCCGTAACAGTTCTGAAAGCCGATCGACGGCTTGTTCTTCGTGTATGTATTGTAAAACGGCTTGACGAATCATCCTGATCCCTCCCATTATTTGTTAACGCTCAGTATACGGATTTCCTTGTGCCAATTCAACCCTTCCTTTGATTCGATTTTCGAAAGTGAAAAGCGTAAACTGGGTAAGACAGGATTATTATCTTAAGGGGGAATTCAAATGGAATTCGTTACGTTGAACAATGGGGTGGTCATGCCGCAACTCGGATACGGTGTGTTTAAAGTCCCGGAACAGGAAGTGTATGAAGCGGTGCGGGAAGCTTTACGGGTCGGCTACCGTTCCATTGATACGGCAATGATTTATGAAAACGAGGCCGGTGTCGGTCGCGCCTTAAAGGATTCGGGGATTCCACGGGAAGATATCTTTTTGACGACAAAGGTTTGGAATAAGGATCAAGGTTATGAACGGACACTGGCCGCGTTTGAAACCAGTCTCCAAAAGCTCGGGGTTGATTACGTTGATTTATACTTAATTCATTGGCCGATGCCGGACGAGGATTTGTATATGGATACGTGGCGTGCTTTAGAACAGCTGTATCGAGATGGCAAAACAAAAGCGATCGGAGTATCGAATTTCCACATTCCGCATTTAACACGGGTATTGGAAGAAGGAACCGTCGTCCCTGCCGTCAATCAAATCGAACTGCATCCGTTCTTAAGTCAGGAAGCGATTCGCGCATTTTGCCAAAAGAACGGGATTGTCGTCGAAGCCTGGAGCCCGTTGATGAAGGGACGCGATGCCTTAACAGACCCGGTCATCACAGACATCGCGGCACGTCACGGTAAGACACCTGCTCAAGTCGTTCTCCGTTGGCATCTTCAGCATGACATCATCGCGATCCCGAAATCCGTCACACCAAGCCGGATTCAGGAAAACTTGGACATCTTTGATTTTGTGTTATCACCGGATGACATGCGACAAATCGATCAGCTCAATCGGAATGAGCGGACCGGCTCGAATCCGGACGACATGCATAAAAAATAAGACGAGGCTTACATCAACGTAAACATCGCCCCATACAAAAAGGCTGACATGAGCGTCAGCCTTTTTGTATGCATTAACGGTCCAAATCATTTCCGTGATCTTGTTTTGCTAAATCATCGGAATGATCCGCCGAACGGTTCGGACGGTGGATGTCGTCTTTTTTCCCGTCCTGCTGTTCTTCGTGACGTACTTTTTGTTCTTCCCACTCCGGACGCTTAAAATCATCGTCCCGGCGCATCGCGATATCCGGTTTACGATCTTCTTTTAACTTGGCATGATGAATGGCTTCTTCGTCTTGCGGCATCTTATCCGTACCCGCACGGTGCAAATCAATCTCCGCGTGTTCTTCTTTTGAGTCTTTATCGACATCAAGCGGATTTCCCGATCCGAGTTGGGCATTTGAATTGGCATCGTCCGATGTATGCGTTTCTTCGTAACTGCCGTAACGTACTTTGACGTCAGGATGTGTATTGTCCGTGTTTAAGTGGGGATCGAACTGAATGTCCTGAACTTCCAGTAACAGAACGAATCCACCGCCTTCGACTTCCGTCTTATGGACCTCGACTTGATCCGCCGGTAAATCGAGTGAACCAAACAGATCATTTACTTCCTGATCACGTCCCTGATTCCCGCGAATCCGGTCAATCCACGACGGTTTCGTCGTCGCGATTTCCGCGTCCATCTGACTGCGGACCAGTTGAAGATTCGATTTTTCTTTAACGATGATATAAAAATCTTCTTCGCGATGACCTTGCTGATGCAACTCATCCATTTTTGAAATCAGTTCTTCTTCTTTATAAAACGTTCCGATATACTGTTTCGTTTTCATACCAATCCATCCCCTTATGCACGAATTTAATGACGTACTTGTCTTATAAGGAGTATTTCCTTTTTTCAGCTAAAATATGCCACCCAGTCGGCTCAAACAGGAAAAGTAATCTAAATGATATGTTTATTCTCCGACCAGCTTCAAACCGATCGTCGCACTGAGAATTAAACCGATACAAACAATCCGTTTCCAATCCTTCGCTTCGTTGTAAAAAATCATGCTGAGAATCGTACCGCCTGCTGCTCCAATTCCGGTCCACACCGCATAGGCCGTCCCCATCGGCAGCTCATTCATCGCCAAAGTGAGGAATAAAAAACTGAGACCAAAACCAGCGAACATCAACAACAGATTTTTGGTGTTTTTTTGCTGATTAAACGTATTGATCAGGACGACACCTAACATTTCAAATAGTCCTGCCAGAATCAAATAGAACCAACTCATTGTTGTTCCCCCTCCCCACTGACTAATTTCAAACCAATCACACCCACTAACAGGACTGCAATCAACATCAACTTGATGATGGATGCCGACTGACCGAATAAGACGATATCCGTTACGACCGTACCCGCTGTTCCGAGTCCGACGAACACCGCATAGACCGTTCCGACCGGCAGATGATTACTGACCTTGATTAACACCGTGAAGCTGACGATGATGCTGACAATCGTCGCTCCCCACTCGAGTGGGGTCGCTGCGTGTTTTAATCCGATGACCCAACCGACTTCAAAAAAGGATGCCAGGATGATGCTTAACCAATATTTTGCCATGTTGTTTCCTCCTCTGTTTCGAATCAAACAAAAAAGCCCGGGAGCAAGCGCCTAAACGCTTTACTCCCGGGCTTTTATCCCTCCGTTGCATAAGGTTCCCCTTATGTTCCTCCCTTGGTCCAGCCGAACGGAACCCTAGAGGATTACTATTCTGTTCATTCGATATCCCGACTTTAGCACGCCCGATTTTGCCTGTCAAACAGGAAAATCCGGCTGAACAGCCAATATCTTATAAAGAGTCAACTATAGAGGAGGAGTCCATCATGCGCTACAAAATCAATGAGCAACTACGGATCCGTCGTTTTACTCCAGAAGATTTAGAAGCTGTCCATGCCTATGCCTCAAAACCCATCGTCAGTCAGTATCAATCGTGGGGACCCAACTCCGAAAGTGACAGCAAACAATTTATTCATGACGCACTTGAAAGCGAACTTGAGAATCCGCGCCGCCGGTATGTCTTCGCCGTCACCTTCCCGGATGATCGTGTGATTGGAGCCGGTGAACTGGTGATCACCGATACCGAACACAAAACGGCGGAGATCGGTTACATTCTGTCGCCGGATGAATGGGGAAACGGCTATGCGACATCCGTTGCCGCATTTTTACTCGAATTCGGATTCGAGAAACTGGAGTTACACCGGATTACAGCAACATGTGATCCGCGAAACGTCGCTTCAGAACGTGTCCTCCAGAAAGTCGGGATGACGAAAGAAGGTCAACTCCGCGAAACGGTTTATCTCGAAGACCATTGGCGCGATTCCCTCATTTACGGCATGCTCGATTGGGAGTGGCAGGTCGACCATGAAGACGATTAAAAATAAACCAGACCGGTGCCTCTTATCCAGGAGGGACCGGTTTTTCATTTCCTTGTATAGCATTTGGTTGATGATTGACTTTTTTTGATATCTTTTTACACCTTTAAAAATGAACATGGTAAACTTAGTTTTAACTGGAGTAAAAATTAATTTTCTAGAGAAATGGAGTTTTACATACGATGCCTCTTTCAAAAAAATGGTTCACGACACTTGCTGCTTCCGTCATGCTGTTCAGTTCATTCCCGATCAGTGCCTTGGCAGAAGGAGACATTTCGCAAACGGTCGTCGACGAGAAAACGGAACTTGCAACCGGTAAACTGTTTACCCAAACCGATACCCCGGTCTTCGAAACACCGGAAAGTACAGAAGCAGTCGCTACCCTTTCTGCCACAACTGAAGTCGAGACGTTCGGGACAGAAGGTCTGTTTACACGCATCCTGCTCGATGGCGTCTATCGTTTCGTGAAGACAGATCAATTAGCGGATACACCTACATATCCAAGAATCGATAGCCGGTATACGAATAAGGTCACAGTTCTTTATACAGCAGCAGATTCTTCAACGGCGACAGCACAAACATTTGATCAAAATAAGCAGCTTGATACATACGGTCAGGTCGGTCTCTTCAGCCGGATTAAACAGGATACCGGCTATCTGTTCGTCCTGACAGCGGATTTAAGTACAACCCCTGTGTACTCGATGACCGGTGAACGGTTCGTTCAAGAAAAAACGTCGGTTTATCCAACAGCCGATGCAGTTGGAACACCGCTCACCACGTTGAAACAAAACGATTCCATCAAGACGTTCGGGACGTCAGGGACTTTTACCCGGATCGAGTGGAACGGTACATATGCTTTTGTCTTAACGGCTCACCTCGGAACGAAACCGGTCGTCTCGTATGAAGCAACCGGCAAAAAGTACAGTCAACAACTTGCCAACGTCTACCCAACCGCTACGGCGACCGGGAAACTGCTTGGGACATTGGCACAAAATCAATTAGTCGACATCTACGGTGTATCCGGTGCTTATACACGAGTCCGCTTAAACGGTGTCTATGGATTTGTCCTGACAGCTCAGTTAGGAGATTTGGAGTTTTTTGCACAAACAGCCCGTTTGTATGTCCAGTCTCCTACTCCAATCCGCCAAGCACCCAACGCATCGAGTCCCGTCTTAAAAGAACACCAGACGAATACCCTGCTGACGGTCTACGGGACGAGCGGTGCGTACAGCCGGATCTTATTCCGCGGACAATATGCGTACGTTTTGACAAATACGCTCGCTCCATTAAAAGTCTATGCCAAAACAAATCGTTTATACGTTCAGACACCGACAGCAATCCGTTCTGCTCCCAATGTATCCAGTCCCGTCTTAAAGCAGCATCAGACGAATACCCTGCTGACGGTTTATGGAACGAGCGGTGCATACAGCCGAATTTTATTCCGCGGACAATATGCGTACGTCTTAACAAATACGCTTGCCCCAACAAAAGTCTTCGTTAAAACAGGACTTCGTTATGCGAACAAAAACACATCGATCTTTAAAGATACGACAGCCAAAAATGTTCTTCGCTCTATAAAACGGGCGGAATCCATCGATATTTACGGCACAAGTGGCGTGTATACACGCGTCAAAGTCGGATCGGTGTACGGCTACGTCAAGACAACGGATCTTGTGACGAGAAAACCGGATTTGTATGATGTCACCGGAACACGTTACGTCCTCGAAGATAAATTAGTCGTTCATCCGAAAGCCAGTCTGACAGGGAAAATCGGTACACTGAAGAAAAATACCCTGCTGTCGATTTACGGCACAAGCGGCTATTACACCCGCGTTAAGATCGGTACGACGTTTGGTTTTGTCGACTCGAGCAAACTCGGCTTAAACAAACCGGTCGCGCGTCCGAAAGTCGGAACGGTCTTTTATGTCCATTTTGATCAGACCCCACTCTTTTCAGCCGATGTCGCGTATAGCCGCCCTGCCGGTTATTTAAGCAAAGGCACGAAACTGATTGGTCTAAAGGCGATTGACGATGACTTTTGGAAGGTTCGCCTACCGAACGGAACGACCGGTTACATCATCAATCCATACATCGGGACGACGAAACCGGATATGCGTTACGCCCAACAAGCAATCAACCGTCAAAAAATCTACACAGTCAAAACAACGACGTCTTATTTTGCAACACCCGTCAGTCCGAAAAGTGCCGGATTGATTGAACAGGGAAAACGCGTCTATCCCCGGTATCGGGTCGGCAATTTTTATGTCATTCAGTCCGGCTGGTCACCTGTTTATCTGCCGGTCAGCGCTGTCACCGTCAAGACGGATGCACGGATCGCACAGAAGAATACATCGCGTGGTGAAAAGTTAATCCAAGCAGCCGCGAAACACTTGGGAACGCCGTATACGTGGGGTTCTCAAACGGCAGCCAACGGCGGTTTTGATTGTTCGGGACTGATTCACTATGCAACGAACGAAGCCGGAAAGTACGGCGGCCGGACGAACGTCAGTGGTTACTGGTACGGGGCTTTCTTTACGAACCGGCGGACGACAATCAGTAGCGGGAAACGATCGGATATCGTCTTTTTCGAAAATACGTATACGGATGGACCATCGCATATCGGCATCATGCTCGACAATGAATATTTCATTCATGCGGGTGGCTCACAGCTGCAAATCAACTCGATCTATGAACCGCGTTGGCGGGAACACTTTCTTGGCTTCAAATCGATGTAACACAAAAAGAGGCGTATGGACCCTTCCGGATCCATACGCCCTTCTTTCATTGATTTAGAATGTCATCTCGACATACTTTGTCACTTGACGATCCTCAAGATACAACTCAATTTGTTCGCGGTATGCTTTATAGTGGTCCGATGCAATATGAGCCTCAAGTGCTGCTTCGTCTTGGTAGACTTCATAGAGCATGAACTGATGTTCATTTTCAATCGATTGATGTAACGTATAACGTAGGCAGCCCGGCTCGTTTTGCGCTGCTTTGTAGACTGTACTTAGAATCGGAAAGACTTGATCAGCTAATCCTGCTTTGACTGTAAGAACGGCATTGACAATGATTTCACCCATATGTTGATTCCTCCTCTAATTGATTACTTCTATCTGTACCCGTTTTTACTCAAGACATACCGAAAAGGATGATTTCGATGCAAGAAAATTTATTCACCTACTTAACTGAGTATGAATCAGAGATGATTCGTTTACGCCGTGACTTTCACCGCCATCCGGAATTATCGTTCCAGGAAGTCCGGACGCCTGCTAAAATTTCTGCGTTTTATGATGCACTCGGTATTCCTTACCGTGCGAACGTCGGTGGCAGCGGAATCGTCGCGACACTGACCGGCACCCGTCCCGGAAAAACAATTGCGGTCCGGGCCGATTTTGATGCGTTACCGCTCCAGGAAGAAACGGAATTATCGTTCCGCTCAATCCGTCCCGGTGTCATGCATGCTTGCGGACACGACGGACACACGGCGATTGTCCTTGGACTCGCCGCTGCTTTTCAAGCCATCCGGGATGAATTAACAGGTACTGTCGTCTTTATCCACCAACACGGTGAAGAAGTATTTCCGGGTGGTGCGATTCAAATGATTGAGGACGGCTGTCTCGACGGTGTCGATGCGATTTTCGGCACACACCTCGAAAATGATCTTCCGGTCGGAACGATCGGTTATCACAGCGGGCATACATTATGTGCGATCGATGAATTTGAAATCGTTGTTCATGGTCAAGGCGGTCATGCCCAAGCGCCACACCGGACGCAGGACGCACTTGTCGCCGGTGCACAGCTTGTCTGTAATCTTCAGCACCTCGTCAGCCGGCGCGTTGATCCGTTTGAGCCGGCCATCGTTGCAATCGGTTCATTTCATGCCGGAACCGCACCGAACATCGTGACCGGCGAAGCCCGGATTGTCGGAGAAATCCGGACGTTCAACGAACAACTCCGGCATCAGTTGCGCCAACAGGTGGATCTCGTCGCACGGACGACCTGCACCGGAATCGGCGCTGATTATTCCATTGATTTCACGACAGGTTACCCGTCCCTTTGGAATCATCCGGATGAAACGAAGCTCGTCCGGGAAGCGGCCGGTTTTTTGCCGGAAGCACAGGTCCGTGAAATGAAACCGATGATGGCAGCCGATGATTTTGCCTATTACCTGGAACAGGTTCCGGGCAGTTATTTCTTTACCGGCTCCGCGAAAACAGATGGACGCACGATTTATCCGCAACACCATCCGAAGTACGAAATCGATGAGCGGGCTTTACTGATCGGGGCGAAAACGTTAGGGGCGACAGTTCTTCGTGCCCTGCAAACATAAGAATTGACTTTCCACTTTTATGAATGGTATTATCATCCCAATGATAACGAACTTACATCAACTTCATATAACACTTATCAAGAGTGGACCGAGAGATCTGGATCGATGACGTCCCAGCAACCTGCGCACAGCAAGGTGCTACGACCAGCAAAGCGAAAGCTTTGGTTGATAAAAAGCGGCGACTCCTTTTGCAACCAAGCAAAGGAGTCGTTTTCGTTTTCTCGCTGTCAGAAATGAGAGCATTACGGCTCAAGAGGCCAGGAGAAAGGGAGAGATGACATGGAAAAAGCAACATTTGCAGGAGGATGTTTCTGGTGCATGGTGACACCATTTGAGGAATTACCGGGGATTCACAGTATCGTGTCCGGTTATACAGGAGGACACGTCGACAATCCGACATATGAGCAGGTCAAAACCGGAACGACCGGACATTCCGAAGTCGTCGAGATTACATTTGACCCGGCACTGTTCTCATACGAACGGTTACTCGAACTGTATTGGCCGCAAACGGATCCGACCGATGCCGGCGGACAATTCCAGGACCGTGGTACACAGTATGCCCCGGCGATTTTTTACCATACGGAAGAACAACGCCTTGCAGCGATTGCGTCACGTGATGCGCTGGCTGCAACAAACCGTTTCAAACAACCGATCGTTACACGGATCGAACCGGCAGCTGCTTTCTATCCGGCGGAAGAATACCATCAGGACTTCCATAAAAAAAATCCGGCCCACTACAAAAAAGACCGGAAAGCCTCCGGCCGTGATGCCTTTATCGACGTCGCCTGGAAAGAAGAAGTATCCGTCTGATTTAAACGAAGCGTCTTTTAAAAGAGATCACCCTTTCACGCACTTTACTGTAAAAGTCGCGTGAAAGCCGTGATCTCTTTTGAGTGGTTGACGATGTTTTTAAGAAATCGCTTTGATTTCATCTGTTTGATTTGACTCGTCCACGACCTGATACCGTTTTAAGACGAAAATGCCGCTCAGCATGACGGCCAGGCCGATGATCTGCCCAAACGATAAATCGACTTTTGGTAAACCAAACCAGCCAAAAACGTCGACACACAACGCAAAACTGAGTTGCGAAATCAGGACGACGGAAATCGCGATGGACGGACCGAGCAGTTGAATACCCCGCATGACACAAAATACGACACCGACACCGACGAAACCGCCAAATAGATAAAGCGGTTCGACCTCCGTAAGCGCTGCGACCTCCCCGCCCCGAAAGAAAACCAAGGCAAGCAACGAACCAATCAGACCGACCAAAAAGACTAACGTCGTCGTCGCCCAGGCACCAAAGACATGACTCATCCGTGCGTTCAAAACAGTTTGTAAACTGATCATCATCCCTGCGACGATGGCACAAAACATGCCTAATCCCATTTCTATCTCCTCCTACTCAGGTAAATGAAAAGATCAGGACGCCGGTCAACATCAAACCGACTCCGATCCACTGCCCTTTGTTACTGCTTTTTTTAATGACTCCGAACCAGCCGTTCAAATCAATTACAAAGGCACACAGAATCTGTGCGACGAGCAACAGCGACATTGCCCATGTCATGCCGAGTAATTGAATTGACGTCAGTTCCGTAACGACGACTAAAACACCGAGCAATCCGCCGCTCGCATAAATAAGCGGTAACGTGCGAAAACCGCCGATTTTACGATCCCGAACAAAGCCGTAAATCAATAAACATCCGATCAGACCAACGAAATGGACGATGGTTACGGATAACCATGGACCAACCGCGTCACCGAGCCGGGCATTAAAGATGCCTTGTAAGGCAATAAACAATCCACTGAATAAGGCAAACACGATTCCTTGCATCTTCATCCTCCTTTTTCTCTAGTTACGAGTAGACCCTATTCTGTCATCTTTTTAAAGGACAAATGTCCTGAAACACAAAAAAAGCCGACCTGATCGGTCAGCTGCGCTTATATTCACGTTACTGGAGTTACTGGAGTGCCCGGTATGTCCGTTCGATTCGTCCGAAAGCATCATCCATCATCCGGTTAAAGAGTTCCGCAACGGTCGGAACATCATCAATCAAACCGGAAACGAGACCGGCATTGACGTATCCTGCTGTTTCGTCGCCTTCGAGTGCCCCTTTGATATGAAACGATTCGTTCGTCTGTTCCTGAAAGGCAGCGAGTGATGTCGGCTGCAACGCATCGACATACGGTCCGTTCAATACCCGCCGGACTTGTCCGACTTCTCGGCCGATGATTCGTGTCCCGAGATCATCCGCCTGCACGAGGTGTCTTTTATAGTGCTCATGGACACGGGATTCCTGTGTCGCAATCAACCGGGTTCCGAGCTGCACGCCTTCTGCTCCGAGCATCCAGGCTGCTGCAAGACCACGTCCGTCGCCGATGCCGCCCGCGGCAAGGACAGGAAGCGTGACATGATCCGTGATTTGCGGAATCAGGGTCATCGTCGTCAACTCGAGCGGTGAATTGATTCCCGCCGCCTCGACGCCTTCCGCTACCAGTATGTCCACTCCGGACTGCTCGGCTTTAATTGCCTGTTTGACGGAAGCAACGACACCAATCGTCCGGATTCCCGCCTCCCGTAACTTCGATAAAAAAGGAGCCGGATTACCGGCTGACAAGGACACGACCGGAATCCGTTCCTCGATTGCTAACTCAATCAACTGTTCGGTATAAGGTGAGACCCGGATGGCGATATTCAAGGCAAACGGACGCGACGTCAAGCTTCGTGTCGCGTCAATCAATTGTTTGACCTCGACAGGCGTCATCGTTCCGCATCCAATCGTTCCGAGACCTCCGGCATTCGAGACCGCCGCCGTCAGTTCGGCATGGCTGATATTCCCCATACCCCCTTGAATGATCGGCACATCAATCTGTAATGTGGTACATAGACGAGACATGGTCTCCCTCCGTTTCCGTTGTTAAGAATGGTATACTAAGTAGGACTGAATTTTAATTCATTTTTAGAAAAGAGGCGTCCTTATGAATATTCCGTACCGCGATGTTTCACCAAAGCTAGCCACACATGTGTTTGTCGCCCCCGGTGCTTTTTTGATTGGTGACGTGACCGTCGGCGAAGAATCGACGATTTGGTTCAATGCCGTCCTGCGCGGCGATGAAGGACCGATTACGATCGGCAAACGTTGCAGTATCCAGGACAATGCGACCATCCATCTCTACGAGGGTGCACCGGTCATCGTCGAAGATGAAGTGACGGTCGGTCACAATGCCATCTTGCACGGTTGTAAAATCGGTCGGCGCTCGATTGTCGGTATGGGGGCCACTGTTCTCGATCATGCTGAAATCGGTGAAGAATGTATCATCGGTGCCAACACCTTAATCCCATCCGGCAAAAAATTCCCGCCTCGTTCGCTCATCATCGGATCACCGGGCAAGGTCGTGCGGGAACTCACGGCAGCAGACCTTGAGATGATTCAGGAATCCATCGATTCGTATGTCGATAAAGGATACGCCTTCCGCAAACAGCTTGCTGAAAATTGATTGTCGGCACGAAAACGCTCATCTCGCTTCTTCGGGATGAGCGTTTTCGTTTTATCGTTCCGCGAACAACGGATGTTCCGATGCATCATAATCAGCACTTTTTTGCGTCACATCATGTGTTTCACGGAAGATCGATTCAAAAAACCGGCTCGCCGGTTCCGCGAGTAGCCGGTAGTATTGTTCAAACAGCAAAGCGGCATGATGACCGCTCCACTCATCCGGCAACAACTCTTGCGGCAGACCGGGATCGGTAAACAAAAACTTCCGGTATTCATGGACAAGTGTCGTCCGTTCGACAAAACACTGCTCCTCGTCCATCTCGCCAAGCTGAATCCGGCTTTGATGGACGATATAACGCCGGCTGTATTCCGCAATGAACCGTTCATACCGTTCTTGCAACTCATCCAGTGGGAAAGCGCGTTCGACCAGCGATTGATCCGGTTGCGGTCCATGATATTCGCCGACGAAAAAATCGACGTACTCGGTGATACCGTAGGCGTCAATCAACCGCTCCGCTTCTTTTTCGAGCGGGTTCGGTGAAATCCAGACCCCGTTCGATAAATTCCCGAAACCGCTCCAGGACAACTCTTTTCGTAATTCATCCCGAATTTGCCGTTTGTCCTCCGGAATCGTGTACATCAAGGTCCGCCATTTCCCGTCCCAGACATGAGGCGTCGATTTGTATATCCGTCGCGCGGCTTCTTCCATCCGCTCAACACCGCGCGGGGTCAACGAATAAAAACTTTTTGTCCCTTGTTTTTGTGACGTCAACCAGCCTTGTTTGACCATCCGGGAAACGGCAACCCGGACCGCCTGTTCATTATGACCGAATTCTTTCAATAGGCGGATCAGACTGCCGACCCAGATTTGATTGCCGTAATGGCGGATGTAATCTCCGTATACCGTAAAAATCATCGATTGGGTATTCGCACTCATGTCATTCACTCTCTCTTTAATATAACGTTTTTTTGTGTACCGTTAGTATACGTGTTATTTCAGAGGACGACCATCCTCATTTTCCTTGAAACTGTGGCGTCCGTTTTTCGGCGAAGGCGCGTAACGCTTCCAGCCGGTCTTCCGTCGGGATGACCGCTTCGTAAGCGGATGTTTCAATTTTCAAGCCCTCCGAGAGAGATTGATCGAGTCCTTGGTCAATCGCCTGTTTAGCCTGTCGGATGGCAACCGGTCCATTTTGTAACATCTCATCCGCAAACGAAAGACAAACTGCCATCAATTCTTCCCCTGTTGCGACGACACGCGAGACAATCCCGTACTGTTCAGCGGTCTGTGCATCAATTTTCCTGGCTGTGAAAATCAGTTCTTTCGCCCGGGTCTCTCCAATCAACCGCGGCAACCGTTGTGTCCCGCCGGCACCGGGAATGATGCCGAAACTGGTTTCTGTCAATCCGACCAATGCCCCTTCGACGATGATCCGGAAATCACAGGCGAGCATCCATTCGAAACCGCCGCCGAGTGCATGACCGTTGACCGCAGCAATCGTCGGTTGCGGCAGATGGGCGATATCTGTGAAGACGTCACGAATGGCTTCGACGTTTCGCCGGACTTCCGTTTCGTTTAACGTCACCCGTTCCTTCAAGTCAGCACCGGCGCTGAACGCCTTCCCTGTTCCGGTAAAGATGACAACCCGGATGGTCGGATCGTGACGAACGGTCGTGACCAGCTGTTGCAGCTCAACCAGCGTCGGATAATCAAAGCAGTTCATCCGTTCCGGCCGGTCAATCCGAATGATGACGACGTAGTCGCGTCGTTCCAAATGAATCATGTGAGTCCCTCCCGTTCCACGACGAGGGCAATGCCTTGTCCGACCCCGACACACATCGTCGCCAGACCATATGTCTGATTCGTGCGGCACATCTCGTGGATTAACGTCGTTAAAATCCGTGCTCCGCTTGCACCGAGCGGATGACCAAAGGCAATGGCTCCTCCGTTGACGTTGACTTTTTCCGGCGGTAATCCGAGTTCTTGCATACAGGCGACGCTTTGTGCGGCAAACGCTTCGTTGAGTTCAATCAAATCCAGCTGGTTGACCGTCAATCCTGCCCGGTTCAGCGCTTTGCGCGTCGCATCAACCGGTCCGATTCCCATGACAGCCGGTTCGACGCCGGCAACGGCACTGGCCCGGTAATAGGCGAGCGGTGTCAATCCGAGACGTTCCGCTGTTTCTTCACTCATCAATAACAAGGCAGCTGCCCCGTCGTTGATACCGGAAGCATTCCCTGCCGTGACGGTGCCGTTCGGAAACAGGCTTTTAAGCGTGCCCAGTTTTTCGCGACTCGTGTCAGGACGTGGATGTTCATCCGTCTTCACTTCGACGATCTGTCCTTTGCGTGTCGTATACTGCACCGGAACAAGTTCTGTTTGAAAACGATGTGTCTCCATCGCCTGTTTCGCCCGTTGCTGACTTAAAAAGGCAAAATCATCTTGCGCTTCCCGTGAAATCCCATACCGGGTTGCGACGTGTTCCGCCGTCTCCGGCATCGAGTCTGTTCCGTACATATCTCGCAGTTTTTCATTGACGAACCGCCACCCGATCGTCGTATCGTAGATCGCCGGATTCCCGCGGGCGAAACCGGTTTCCGGCTTGCCCATGACGAGCGGAGCCCGGGTCATGCTTTCCGTTCCGCCGGCAATATAAATCTCCCCTTCGTTCATCGCAATCGCCCGGGCTGCGGCGATGACAGCATCGAGTCCGGAACCGCACAACCGGTTAACGGTTGTTCCGGCAACTTCGACCGGCAGACCGGCAAGCAGGCCAGACATGCGGGCGACATTCCGGTTGTCTTCCCCTGCCTGATTGGCATTTCCAAAAATCACTTCTTCGATTAAATGCGGATCCAACTCCGGATTTCGATCAACGAGCGCTTTGATGACACAAGCCCCTAAATCATCCGGCCGGACGTCTTTGAGTACTCCGTTATAGCGGCCGATTGGTGTACGGACCGCATCCATGATGGCGACACGTCTCATCGGCTCTTCACCCCGCTGTCCGAATAATCATAGACGCCGCGCCCGGTTTTCCGTCCGAGACGTCCTGCTTTGACGTATTGTTCGAGGAGCGGTGCCGGACGGTATTTTTCGCCTAACTTTTCGTGAAGATACCGTAGATTGTTTAAGCGGGTGTCGAGTCCGACGAGATCCCCGAGTTCGAACGGTCCCATCGGATAGTTCAGTCCGAGCTTAATTGCTTTATCAATTTCTTCCGGTGTGCCGAGTCCTTCCTGCAACATATAAAATGCTTCATTGCCGACAAGGGCACTGATGCGTGACGTGACGAGTCCGGGAAACTCACGGATGACAACTGTCTCTTTCCCCATTTGTTGCGCAACGGTTTCACAAATCGACACGGTCTCTTCTGACGTTTCAAGCCCCCGTGCCAGTTCGACGAGCGGCATCCGATGAACCGGATTAAAGAAGTGCATCGCCATGACCCGTTCCGGACGTTTCGTAAACGAAGCAATCTCGGTCGGGCTCATCGTCGACGTATTGGTCGCAAAAACACAACCTGCCGGCGCATAACGGTCCAGTGTCTCAAAGACTGTCCGCTTAATATCAAGCCGTTCCGGAACGGCTTCAATCACAAGATCTGCGTCTCTGACAGACTCCTTTAAATCCGTTGCATAACGCAAACGGTCGAACAGTTGCCCGACTTCTTCCGTCGTCATTTTCCCGCGGACGATGGCTTTATCGGCAACCTGTTCCAATTCCTGTTGTGCGGACGTCAGCAACTGTTGCTCGACATCGACCAATGTCACGTCAAATCCGCTGGCTGCTGCTACGTATGCAATCCCTCTGCCCATCACACCTGACCCTACGACCACCATCTGTTGAACCATCATCTGATTTTCCTCCTTTAAAAAAGCGTGCGGACGAACGTCCGCACGCTTGGTTTTTACAGTCCGAACGGATTAAGTGGACGACTGCCGTAATACGACAGGATACTTTTCGTTTCCGTATATAAATCAAGTGTCTCGATGCAGAGTTCGCGCCCGAAACCAGATTGTTTGTAGCCGCCGAACGGTGTGCCCGGGAAGGCTGAGAACGGACAGTTGATCATGACGATACCGGCTTTGATCTGATTCGCAATCCGCGTCGCGCGTGCTCCGTCTTTTGTCCAAATTGCCGACCCAAGTCCGAACTCCGTGTCGTTTGCCAGACGAACGGCTTCTTTTTCATCCTTGAACTTCATCACGACGACGACCGGTCCAAAGATTTCTTCCTGGACAACTTTCATCTCGTGTGTGACATCGGCAATGATTGTCGGTGCATACCAGAAACCTTCTTCAAAACCAGCCACTTTCTCGATTTGACCTCCCGTCAAGATCGTAGCTCCGTCCGCTTTTGCCGACTGGATATAACCGTCGATGACATCAAGCTGTTGTTGATCGATGATTGCCCCGACATGCGTCCCTTTATCAAACGGATTACCGAGTACCAATTGTTTTGTTTTGGCGACGAATTGTTCCATGAACGTATCGTAAATGTCTTCATGGACATACAGGCGCGACCGGGCTTCGCATGACTGTCCGCTGTTATAGAAGATGCCAAACAGTGACCCGTCGACGGCTGCCGTGATGTCGGCATCCTCAAACACGAGGTTCGGTGATTTACCGCCGAGTTCAAGCGTAACGCGTTTTAAGCTTTCCGACGCCCGGCCCATGATATCTTTTCCAACCGGTGTCGAACCGGTAAAGGCGACTTTATCGACATTCGGGTGTTCCACCAAGTGGTTGCCGATTTCGCGGCCCGATCCCGGAATAACGTTGACGACACCTGCCGGTACACCGGCTTCGAGACAAATTTCGCCGAGGATGATGGCTGTCAACGGTGTCAGCGTCGCCGGTTTGACGACAACCGAACAGCCGACCGCAATCGCCGGTGCGACTTTCCAGGCCGCCATCATCAATGGATAGTTCCATGGAATGATTTGGGCACAGACACCGACCGGTTCTTTTTCCGTGTAGTTATGGAATTGCCCCGGCACGTTATTGACGGCACCACGGTGACCGACGATGGCTCCGGCATAAAATTCAAAGTCTTCAATCGCTTGCGTGATTTGCCCTTGCGCTGCCGCGAGGGATTTTCCGGTATCGAGAATCTCGAGTTCCACCAGTTCGTTGAAACGTGAACGCATGATACCGGCAATTTTGTTCAGGACTTGCGACCGGCGACCAACCGGCCACATTTTCCATTTTCCGTGATCGAAGGCTTCCCGTGCCGCCTGTACCGCACGATTGGCATCTTCTTTTGAAGCTTTTGCGACTTCGGCGATGACTTCGCCGGTTGCCGGATTATAGGTCTTGAAGGTCTCCCCTGATGTCCCTTCGACTTGCTCGCCGTTGATGACCAGATGATAGACGGAACGTTTCATCTCGATTGTTTTTTCATGTACCGTTGACATAGCTCCCACTCCCCTTAGTTTCCTTTGAATGTCGGTTGACGTTTGTCAAGAAAGGCTTGCATCCCTTCCGTCTGATCATTCGTCCCGAATAGTAAGTAGAAATTTCTTCTTTCATGATCCATGCCGTCTTGCAACGACAGGTCGCCTGCCTTATCGACTGCATCTTTGATCAGTCGCACGGACATCACCGGTTGTGCCGCAATCCGTTCGGCAACGGCCAAAACACTTGCTTCGAGTTGATCCGCTTCCACAATCCGGTTGATGATTCCAAGACATTCTGCTTCCGATGCCAGCATCCGGTCTCCCGTCCATAACCATTCAAGGGCCCGGGTCCGGCCGATCCGTTTCGTCAGGCGTTGCGTCCCGCCGGCGCCCGGCATGACACCGAGTCCGACTTCCGGGAAACCGAACTGAGTCTCCGGTGTCGCATAAATCAAATCACAGGCCAGTGCCAGTTCAAACCCGCCGCCGAGCACAAATCCATGAACCGCAGCAATCAGCGGCTTATGCAACCGGCTGATCCGGTCCCAATCGGCAAACGGATCGAGTAATTCCATCGAAATCGGCGTTGCGTCGACCATCTCCTCGATATCGGCTCCGGCTGAAAAGGATTTTCCTTCCCCGTTCAGGACAATGACTGTAATCGCTTCGTCCTGATCAAACTGTTCCATCGCTTCGACGATTTCCCGAATCATCGTCCGGTTCAAGGCATTGTAACGTTCCGGGCGATTCAGTCGAATCCGGCCGATTCGCCCCTCGATACTTGTCTTAACGTACTGTGGCGTCAGCATGGACTTCTTCACCAATCATCAGCGTCACAAGATCTCCCGCAAAGCCCATCAAATCTTTACCGGACGCTTTTCCTTCAAGCGAACGCATGCCGGCTTTCATCGTTTCATGGTTTTCGTAGACCATTTCGCACATCAGATAATATTTACCGTCTCCGCCCATTGGTGAACCGACGATCTTCGTGACCGTCATCTGCTGCAGACCGGGAATCTTCGCCGTCAGTGGACCGTGGACATTGAAATAATGCTCGTCAAACTGTTCCTTGTTCTCCGGATGTGTATAAAGCGCGATTAGTTTTACCATAATGATTACCTTCCTTCACATGAGAGTAGAGACGGGTTTCATCGCCTCGAATGGATTTTTGCATGATTTACAATATAAAATACTCCGGCAAGCCGTCGGACCAAACAGATTTTCAATCGAGACGAACGTCGATCCGCAGTACGGGCAGTCGATTTCCCACTTTCCGTCGACGACCCGCGGCGGGGCAATTCCAAAGGACTTCAGACCGGTAATTCCTTGTTCTGTAATCCGGTCCGAGGTCCACGGCGGATCAAACAGGAAAACGACATCGACCGTATTGACCTGGGGCACTTGTAACAAAGCGGATTCGGTGTTCTTTTGGATGATATCAAGCGCCGGACATCCTAAAAATGTCGGGAGAAGCGTAATCCGGATATCGTATCCGAACGGTGTCTCCGTCCATTCCGTCGCTTCGACCATTCCGAGATCGAGAATACTTACCGCATCGATTTCCGGATCTTTAACTGTATCCAGGGCTTCCCGGATGTCCTGTTCTAGTCTTGTCGTCATCTGCCGTTCCTCCTTCACCATACCGCTGACTGATCGAGCAGATAGACTTCCCCGAGCGTCGATAAGGCATCGTTCAAATCAGAAGAATGTTCACCGTTTCGTCCGTTGTAGGTCATGTTCATTTCCGGCAACGTGACGTTCAGATCGACGAGGACCGGTGTCAGTGCCTGATACCAACGATCCAGTAAAATCCCCTTCCCCTCAATCAGGCGCATCTCGTCAATCATTTCCGCTGCTTCCCCGTAATCAAACAGGTCACCGAAGTCAGCCAATACCCGTTCAAGAGCCGCATCCATCTTCTGACGGGCTGTTTCTGTTGATTGATACAGCTGGGTGAACCACGTTTGCCAGTGCAACAAATGATAGTACAACTCCATGTTGACCTTGACGGCGAGTGCTGCGAGCGGCGCATAACTGCTTTTTTTCAACGAGTCAATCCGTACCTTTTTCGCAAGCGTATAACAATAGTTGCGCACGACGGCATACGCCCAGTCATATTCCGGATTCTCCATATAATATCCCGGTCCGTTGACCCGTTCGACGAGGACCGAGTTTTTCCGTTCATGCGCAAGCCGCACATGAGCGAGTGCATCAGCCTTTCCTTCGCCGATTTCTTCGAGCAGTTGGTAGTACATGGCCGCATGCCCCATCGAATCCTGAGCAATCGAGGACGACGCGACATCTTCTTCGATATGCGGGGCGAGTCCCAACCATTCCGATCCGCGGTAGGCATATAAAAAGTCATCATCTGCTAATTGATAGAGCAGTGAGCCCAAGGCCAAACGTTCTGCTTCCGTCATTTGGAATCGCCTCCTTGCCAGGACATGATTTCTTTTTCGTCGAGCATCTGTTGTTCATAATGACGCCATTTTTTCTTAAGGTAGCCGTACCCTTTCGTCGTCCGGTAATCTTTGTTATCCAGCCGTTGCAGCATCAGCTTTTCATCCGGAGTCATTCCCCGGATATCTTCCCGTTTGACGACCCAGATGTCGACGACCGGCTCCCGGCGCATGAAGTTTTCCTGCGCCATCAAAAGGGCCATCTCTTTATTCGGTGCCAGTAAACTGAACTGATGCGTAAAAGCGGCATTCGGCGTCCGTTTACTGAAAATCTCGAACTCCTGATAAAACGTTTCCGTCATGGTCTCTCCTCCTTCAGCCGATCGTCTCAGCAAGTGCCTCGCGTACCCACGCATTGTTTTGATACGAAGTTTGACGTAAGGCGAGCCGTTCCTTCGAACGGGGGCCGCCACCTTGAATGATTTTCTTGAATTCCGTCCAGTCCGGCTGGGCGTAAATCCACTGTCCTGTCTCCTCGTCGAATCGTAATGTCGGATCCGGAATGACGAGTCCGAGCGAACGGATCCGGGGAACGTATTTCGTAAAGAAATTTTGACGCAACTCTTCGTTCGTTTTCGTCCGGATTTTGTAGGCAATCGTCACGTCCTGTTTGGACGTACCGGTCGTCTCTTTCGACGCCGGACCGAAGAACATCAAGAGGGATTCCCACCATTCATCCAGGGATTCCTGAATCATCGCTTTTTGTTCCGGTGTCCCTTCCGCCAGTGCCATGATAATCGACTCACCGTGCTGGGCATGGAATACTTCCTCCGCACAAATCCGTTGCAACGCCCGCGCATAAGGACCATATGAAGCCCCGAGCATATTCGTCTGAGTAATGATGGCTGCTCCGTCGACGAGCCAGCCGATTGTTCCGGCATCTGCCCACGAACGCGTCGGCATGTGGAAGACGTTGTGGAATTTGAGGCGTCCCGTAAATAAATCGTCCATTAAGTCGGCCCGTGTTTTTCCGTACGGCTTCATCAAATCCTCGACGACCCGAAGCAGGAGTTGACCGTGCCCCATCTCATCCTGGACTTTTGCCATGATGCCGAGCTTCCGGCGTAACGACGGAGCTTTTGGCACCCATTCCTTTTCCGGTAAAGCCCCCATGATTTCACTGATGCCGTGCATGGAAATCAGCTTGATCAGCGTGTCGCGGTAGAAATCAGGCATCCAGTCGTCCGCTTCGATTTTTTCCCCGTTTTCGATTCGTTCTTTAAACCGTTCCAATTTTTCTTCTTCAGTCATGACCGGTGGTTCAAAAAGATGCGTCGCATCGTACATTTCAGTTCCTCCTCTGCTTAAACAACTTCTTCTCGGACATTGCGCGACGGTCGATGATCCGGACAGCCTTCCCTTCAGAGCGCGGAAGACCGTATGGCGGGTGACAAATCAGATCCACCGAGATCAGACATTCGGTTTTCATGGCATGACAGATGCCCCGTTTCAGTTCTTCAGCAACTGTTCCCGGTTCAAGTTCGATGTGCAGTTCCAATGCTTCAAGACCGGCCCGTTGAATCCGGTGAATTTGATAATGGGGTGTGACACCCGGTTGCTGTAATAAGACCCGTTCAATTTCGGACGGAAAGACGTTGACGCCACGGATGATCATCATGTCATCCGTCCGCCCTTTGACCCGCGACATCCGGGTCGTCGTCCGACCACAGCCGCACATTTTTGTCGTGACGGATGCCAAGTCTCCGGTACGATACCGAATTATTGGAAGCGCTTTCTTTTTCAAACTTGTAAAAACGAGTTCCCCGACCATTCCTTCTGGTAGCGGTTCGCCCGTTGCGGGATCAATGACTTCCGTGATAAACAAATCATCCATCAGATGCAATCCGTTTTGTTCCTGACACTCCATTGCGACACCCGGTCCCATGATTTCGCTGAGACCGTAGATATCAAAAGCCCGGATCCCCCACTTGTTTTCGAGGGTCTTCCGCAGTTCTTCCGACCATGGCTCGGCTCCAAAAATCCCGTACCGGAGGCTGCTCGCTTTCGGATTAAACCCCTTTTCTTCCATCCGTTCCGCAAGATGCAACATATAAGACGGTGTTCCGCAAATTCCACGGGGCTGGAAATCTTCAATCAACGTGATTTGCCGGTCGGTATTACCGCCGGACACGGGAACAATCGTCATCCCGAGTTTTTCGGCTCCGCTGTGCAGACCGAGTCCGCCGGTGAATAAACCGTATCCGTAAGCATTGTGCAACAAGTCGGTTTTTTCAGCACCGATGGCGACCAGACCACGTGCGACAGCTTTCGACCAATCATCCAAATCGCTTTGTGTATAACCAACGACGGTCGGTTTTCCACTTGTTCCGGATGAAGCATGGATCCGGACCGTTTCCTGAGGCGGAACCGCAAATAAGCCAAACGGATACTGTTCCCGCAAATCACTTTTGTATGTGAACGGTAACTTTTGAATATCCGCCATCGTTTGGAATTCCTCCGGATTAAGTCCCCGTTCCATGAAGCGGGTTTGATAAAACGGGACATGTTCCATCACATGACGAACGGTCTCACGTAAACTTGCAAGCTGTAAGCGGGATCGTTCTTCCGCTTCCATCGTTTCCAGGATTTCGTTATACAAGTGGCACCCCTTCCCGCGTCTATATAACACAATAAACAAACGTCCGTTTTAAAACGGTTATACTATTAAACTACGATACGTTCACAATGTTGTCAATCCTTCATTTTGTTAAAAGCTCCCAACTTTCTTGATTCCGGTCTTTTTTTCAATTAAAAGTCTGAATAAAGACCTTTCCTATAGAGAAACACTAAAAATGATATTTCTTTTTGGAAAATATTCCTGAAAATGTTTGCTCATTTCGTAACTGATTGATAAAATATCGTGTGACAAGTGTTATACTATTTTTGGTAAGACCAGCTGTGGTCACAGGCAAGGGGGAAACGATATGAAAAACGGTTTGTCGCTCGGCGACTCTGCTGTCATCGAGGCGATTGTCACAGAAGAAATGTTCGCTCAGTTCGAAGGTGTGGTCGTCCACCCGGCTTACTCCACCGTCTCGATGGTCTATCATATGGAATGGGCCGCTCGAAAACTCATCCTCCCCTACCTGGAAGAACAGGAAGAAGGAGTCGGTGGTGCTGTTTCCTTGAAGCATTTAGGAATGGCGACACTCGGATCCAATATCCGCATCGAAGCCACTGTCAGCGAGCTCACATCCCGCCGCGTAGTAGCCAAAGTCGAAGTCAGACAAGGTGATCGTGTCATCGGTCTTGGGGAAGTCAAACAAATCATTTTAAATAAGCAGCTGATTCAGGAAAAGTTGACGCCGCGTGTTTTTTAAAGAGCAAAATGAAAGCGCTTACTAAAGTCAGGAGGATGTTTACTATGAATATGTTGAACCCATCCACGGATCCATCACCATCCATCATGGAGAAGATTTCCGGTCACGAACAGGTCGTTTTTTGTAACGATCCTGTGTCCGGTCTGCAGGCGATCATTGCCATTCACGATACGACACTCGGACCCGCCCTCGGTGGTTGCCGGATGGCACCGTATTCGACCGTCGACGAAGCACTCGATGATGTCTTGCGGCTGTCGCGTGGCATGACGTATAAATGTGCAGCAGCTGACGTCGATTTCGGCGGCGGGAAAGCCGTCATCATCGGTAATCCGGCGACGGACAAAACACCCGAATTGTTCCGTGCCTTCGGACGATTCGTCGATTCACTCGGCGGACGTTTCTACACCGGAACGGATATGGGCACGACGATGGAAGATTTCGTCCATGCCAGCCGGGAAACGTCACGGATCGTCGGGATTCCGGAAGCTTTCGGCGGAAGCGGCGATTCATCGATTCCAACAGCGGAAGGCGTCATTTACGGCTTACGGGCAACGGTCGAAACGTTATATGGATCCGATGATTTAAGCCGGGCCAGTTACGCTGTCCAAGGACTCGGAAAGGTCGGCTATAAAGTCGCGGAACAGTTATTGTCTGCCGGTGCTAACCTGTACGTGTCCGATTTGAGCGAATCCATTCTCGCTGCTCTCGTCGAGCAAGCGGAAAAAACACCCGGAACGGTTCGTGTCATTGCCGCTCATGAAATTCACCTGACGGATGCCGACATCTTTGTGCCTTGTGCTTATGGCGGTGTCATCCAAGCAGCGAACATCGGACAGCTCCAGTGTAAGGCAATCTGTGGATCGGCCAACAATCAACTTGCCGATGATGCCCTTGCGCTCGAATTACAGCAACGCGGTATTTTATATGCACCCGATTATATCGTCAACGGCGGCGGTCTGATTCAGGTTGCCGACGAACTATACGGGGCGAACCATGAACGTGTCCTGTTAAAAACCAAACATATTTATGATGCGGTCCTCGAAGTATTCCACGAGTCTCATGCGGAATCGATCACGACACTCGAAGCAGCCAATCGGATGTGCAACAAACGGATTCAAATCCGCTCACGCCATAACAACATTTTTACGAATACGATCAAACCGAAATGGAACATCCGGAACGACTAAATGGAGGTGACACGAATGGAAACCGAATTTCCGATTTACCGGATACTTGATGATGCAGGACACGTCCTTGATACATCTAAAAATGATTTGCTGACAAAAGACTTGAGTCTCGCACTCTTCACACATATGAACCGGATCCGGACATTCGACCGGAAAGCCATCAATCTGCAGCGTCAAGGACGGCTCGGGACCTATGCACCGTTCGAAGGACAGGAAGCGGCACAGGTCGGCAGTGCGTATGCACTGCAGGACAAGGACTGGGTCTTCCCGACGTACCGGGATCACGGAGCGACGCTGACGTTTGGCGCCGACATGGTCCGGACATTTTTGTATTGGAACGGACGTGTCGAAGGCTGTGTCCCGACGGATGAGTTGCATATCTTCCCGCCCGCTGTTCCGATTGCCACACAAATCCCGCATGCGGTCGGTGCGGCCTGGGCAGAAAAACGAAAAGGATCAACCCAGGTCGCCGTCGCTTACTTTGGGGACGGGGCCACATCGGAAGGTGATTTCCACGAAGGCATGAACTTCGCCAGCGTCTTCCAGGCTCCGGTCATCCTGTTTAATCAAAACAACGGGTATGCGATTTCCGTCCCGATTCAAAAACAGATGCATTCGGAAACGATTGCCCAAAAGGCTTTGGCTTACGGGATGCCGAGCGTCCGGATTGACGGCAATGATGTCTTCGCCGTTTATTTCACGATGCAGACTGCACTGGAACGGGCACGCTCCGGTGGCGGACCAACCTTGATTGAAGCGGTCACGTGGCGATTCGGTGCCCATACGACAGCGGATGATCCGTCGAAATACCGGGATCAGGACCGTTCCCGGGACCGAATCGATCCCCTCACCCGCTTGGAAGGTTTCATGAAAGAACAAGGTTTCTACGATGAACAGGAAATCGAAGCCATCCGGACGCGGCATCAAGAAGAGGTCGAAGCCGCCGTCAAAACGATGGAAGCTTTCCCGCCGCCTGACGTCAACGATTTGTTCGATCATACGTACGCAACATTACCGGACGATTTAGTCCGTCAAAAAACAGATTATCTGACCGCAAGGGGGAATTGATATGGCGACACCAATCAACCGACAAACGGAGATGACGCTCGTCCAGGCTGTTACCGATGCCTTACGGACAAAACTGACGGACGATGAGACGACGCTTGTACTAGGTGAAGATGTCGGGAAAAACGGCGGTGTCTTCCGGGCGACGGACGGTCTGCAGGAAGAGTTCGGGGAGGACCGGATCATCGATACGCCGCTGAGCGAAGCAGGAATCGTCGGAACGTCAATCGGTCTCGCGGTCAACGGGTTTAAGCCGATTGTCGAAATCCAATTTCTCGGCTTCATCTATCCTGCTTACGAACAAATCATGACCCACGTCTCGCGGATCCGGATGCGGACGATGGGACGTTACGGCGTGCCGATGGTCATCCGTGCCCCTTATGGCGCCGGCATTCGGGCGCCGGAGATTCATTCCGACAGCACGGAAGCCCTTTTCACTTCGATGCCGGGCTTAAAAGTCGTCTGTCCCTCCACTCCTTATGATGCGAAAGGTTTATTGATTGCGGCCATTGAAGATCCGGATCCGGTCTTATTCCTCGAGTCGATGCGGAGTTACCGGGCCTTTAAGGAGCCGGTTCCGAGTGAAGCCTATACGGTTGAAATCGGGAAAGCGAAATGTGTCACCGAAGGTCAGGACGTGACACTGATTGCTTGGGGAGCGATGGTCCAAGTCGCACAAAAAGCCGCAACGGAAGCTGCGACCCGCGGTATTTCCTGTGAAGTGATTGATTTGCGGACGCTCTATCCGCTTGATCGTGAAACGATTGCGGCCTCCGTTCAAAAAACCGGACGGGCTGTCATCATCCACGAAGCACAAGCTATGGGGGGTCTTGGCAACGATTTGCTTGCGCTGATCAATGATACCTCGTTCTTATATTTACGTGCCCCGGTAGCCCGTGTCACCGGGTTCGACGTGCCCGTTCCATTATTCGCCCTCGAGGACCATTACATCCCGACGCCGACGCGTGTGCTTGAAGCGATCCAGCGTACGGTCGATTTTTAAGGAGTGAACGTGATGATTGAAGTAAAGTTGCATGACGTCGGTGAAGGGATGACGGAAGGTGAAATTGCGAACTATCTGGTCCGGGTCGGGGATCGTGTCACAATTGATCAGCCTGTCGTCGAAGTGTCGACCGATAAAATGGTCGCTGAATTACCGGCACCGGTTTCCGGTGTCGTTACGGACCTCATCATCCCTGTCGGTCAAACCGTCTCGGTCGGTACGGTCCTATTATTGATTGAAGCCCTTGAAACAGAAACGGCCGTAACTGCGGAACAACCGATCCGGCAGACGACGGAACAAATCAAAGTCCGGCCGTCTGTCCTAACACCGGCTGTTTCATCGAGTAGTCGGCGTGTCTTGGCTACCCCCTACACGCGTAAAATCGCGCGCGAACACGGGATTGATTTGGAACAAGTTCCACCTTCCGATCCATCCGGTCGCGTGACGGAGGAGGATGTCCGGCGGTTCCTCGATACAACTGCTTCTGTCGAGAAGGCAGATGTCGTCGAACAAACAAGTACCCCTTCTGCTAAACCGTTCGAAACGATTCCGTTCCGCGGCATCCGGAAACAGATTGCGAAAAAAATGACACAGTCCCTCTTTACGATTCCGCACGTCACGCATTTTGAAGAAGTGGATATGACCCGCCTGCTCGCCTTGCGCGAAAAATTAAAGGCGGCCGGTAAACCGATCAGCGTCAACGCCTTTTTCATCAAAGCCTTGATTGTCGCACTCCAGGACTTCCCGGTGTTTAACGCAAAACTCGATGAAGCCAACGAACAGATCATCCTCGAGCAACAGTATCATATCGGTGTCGCAACCGAGACGGCGGACGGACTGATTGTCCCGGTCGTTCGTGACGCAGACAAGCTGACGATGCAACAGTTGCACACGCGTGTCGCGGAACTGTCCGCCCGTGCCAAGACAGGAGACTTGCGAGCTGCCGATCTGAAACCAAGCACCTTTACGATGAGTAATGTCGGTCCCCTCGGAAGTACAGGAGCGACCCCGATCATCAATTACCCGGAAACGGCTTTAATTGCCTTCCACAAAACAAAAAAACGGGTCTGCGTCGATGATCACGATCAGATCGTCATCCGCTCGATGATGAATCTATCGATGTCCTTTGATCACCGTGTCGCTGACGGCGCGACGGCCGTTGCTTTTACGAACCGGTTCGCCGGCTTAATCGAACACCCCACTACTTTATTAATGGAGCTGATTTAAATGGTCGTAGGTGAACTGACACAAGAACGTGATTTAGTGATTCTTGGTGGTGGTCCGGCCGGTTACACCGCTGCCATCCGTGCCAGTCAACTGGGCCGCAACGTCACCTTGATTGAGCAGGCACAGCTTGGTGGACTTTGCTTGAACAAAGGATGTATCCCGTCCAAGGTCGTCGCTCATGCCGCAGATATCAAACAACAGATGAATCACATGTCTGCTCTCGGTTTTTCTTTCAACCCGACCCACGATTTCAGTCAATTGGTCGAGTACCGGGAACGGACCATCCGTCAATTACGAACGGGAGTCGAAGCGCTCTGTCAGGCAAACGCGATTGAAATCTTGCACGGAACCGCTTCATTTTTAGCAGACGACCGGATTGGGGTCGAGCTGGGGCATCAGTTTGATACGTACCGGTTTACCGACGTCGTGATTGCGACCGGAAGCCACAGCATCGAACAAGATTCTCCCTCTATCTTAAATGCCGAACAGTTATACCAACTGACCGAATTACCTGAACGTCTCGTCATCATCGGACAAGACTATATCGCTGTCGAAGCCGCAATGAGTTTTCAAGCTCTTGGTACGTCGGTCACGTTGATTGCCGACGACTTCCAGTTGGATTCGAGTATAAACAAAGAACTCCGACGCCTCTTAAAAAAACAAAAGATTCAACTTGTCTCTGGGACCGTCACAGCCATCGAAGCAGAAGAGGCAGTGACCGTTACGGTCGTCAAACAGGGACAGGAGACGACCTGGTCCGCTCCTTTTTTGTTTCAATCGTTGCCTCGCGTTCCGCACACGTTGGAACTCGGACTCGAGCGGATTGGTGTGACGGTAGCAGAAGACGGAACGATTCCCGTCGATCCATTCGGACAGACAAACCGTCCGCATATTTATGCCATCGGAGATGTAACACCTGGTCCTGCGATTGCGACACGCGCCATCCATGAAGCGAAACGGACGGCCGAACATTTATCCGGACAACTGGCCGATGCGACGGTACCCTATTACCCGACCATCATCCGGTCTCTTCCGCCAATCGTCTCCATCGGCTTGACGGAACAGGCGGCAACGGACGCCGGTTATTCGATCCGGACCGGCCAATTTCCCCTTAATGCCAATGGAACAACGATGATTGAAGCCGGAAGTGGTTTCATCAAGGTCATCTCCGATGCGACGACGAATCTCCTTTTAGGCGTTCATATGATGGGCGAAGGCGCCGTCGATCTCGCCGGAACGTTTGCACAAGCTCTTGAGATGGCTGCCAAGGAAGAAGATGTCCGCTTCCCGATTATGCCGCATCCGAGCCGGAACGAAGCCTGGACAGAAGCCGTCGAATCGTTAATCGGACACGCAATTCACCTGTCGCCCCGCCAACAAGATGTCTTAACGAAGTCGTAATCCTAAAACCGGTCCCCGCCCTCTTTTGGAGAAGGGGTGACCGGTTTCTTGCGCGAATCTTTTGGTTGAAGGAGGTACGATGATGGACTTATACTTCACGACGTTACGCTGGAACGAAACATCGTTTCCAATCGCGGCAACAACGGATGGCCTGTGTTATGTCGGGGCATTGAACGAACCCCGGGACTTATTTAGCGACTGGGCCCGAAAACAGTTACCCCGGGCCGAACTGATTGAGCATCCGCAGATCATGCAACCGTACCAGGAACAACTCATCGAATACTTAGACGGAACACGCACCCGGTTTTCTCTCCCGCTTCATTTGATCGGCACGCCCTTTCAGTTGGAAGTCTGGCAGGCCTTATGCCATATTCCATACGGTGTGACGGTGACTTATTCAGATATCGCCCAACGGATTTATCGACCGGGTGCGACACGCGCCGTCGGAACCGCCATCAGTAAAAATCGTGTCCTGATCGTCGTCCCCTGTCATCGAATCATCGGAAAAAAAGGGGATCTGACGGGCTATTGGGGTGGTCTGAACATGAAACGACAACTGCTCGCGATCGAACAGACTTCCTCTTCTCAACCGCACTAACATAGCAAAAGAGAACGAACTCGACATCAATCGAATCCGTTCTCTTTTTTTATACCGAATTTACACCAAACCGGTACGTCGTTTCCCAGTGGTACGTCTGATCCGGTTCAACCAAAATGTCCGGGAAGTTTGGTTCGTTCACCGCATTCGGATGAACTTGCGTTTCGAGACACAGACCGAGCGAAGGACGAGCACCGACACCGCGGATCTCATAATCCGTCTCGAGTTGCGTCCCCGTATATAGGATGACGACCGGTTGATTCGTCGTCACTTCTACATAACGGCCATTTGACATGTCTTCCAAGCGAATCGGCTGTCCCGATAAGAGAAACGGATGATCATATCCATGTCCCGCGGCTACCGTTTCCGGATGATCGGATTCCGCACCGCTTCGAATCTGCCGTCCCGTTCGAAAATCAAGGGGAGTCCCCGTCACGTCCCGCAACTCACCGGTCGGCAACAAATCTTCTCCAACAGGTAAATACGTTTTACTCGGGATCGTCAAGTGATGATCAAGGATATCCCGTTTCAAGTTTCCGGACAGGTTCCAGTACGTATGATTCGTCAGATTCAACGGTGTCGTCTGATCCGTCGTCGCGTGCATCGTCAGTGTCAAGGCGAGACCTTCCAGCTGATAGATGGCATCGAGCGTGACGTTCCCGGGGTACCCTTCCGTTCCGTCCGGACTGAACAACCGGAGGTGAAGCCGGTCCGTTGTGGCTTCGACGATGTCAAAAAATGTTTGATCAAACCCTTTGATTCCTCCGTGCAGATGATGCGTTCCATCGTTTACTGCGAGCGGATAGACGGTTCCTTCCACTTCCATTTGCGCTTGTCCGATGCGCCCGGCGACCCGGCCGACGATGGCTCCGAAATATGGAGAATGGTCCTGGTATTCCTTTAACGTATCAAAACCCAGGATGACACTCTCGATCCGGCCGTCCCGATCCGCAACACGGATATCGTTGATGATGCCGCCATAATTCCAAATCTCGACTTCGATTCCCGGTTGCGTCAGCGTATGACGAATGAGATCCGTTTCCTGAATTAATTGTGTCTGCTTCGTCATCGTCGATCACCTGCCACTTGGCGGCTGACCGTTTCAAGGAAGCGGTCAAGTCCCGCCTGCCCGCCCGGCGTTTGTTTAAAGACACCACAGTCTTCAAGACCACGGACAAATTTGGCCGCGACCGCTTGGCGGACATACTCCGTCACATCTTGTCCGTTGTATGCTGCTTTTAATTCGGTTGCCCATGTGTGGTGGGAAGGAGCCGTCGAAGCGGCTGTTCCTGTCACAAATTGTTCGACTTCCTCGAGTTCACCTAACAGACGGGCCGGTAAAACGGCGAGTCCCATCACTTCAATCAAACCGATGTTTTCGCGTTTGATATGGTGAATATCGGCATGGGTATGGAAGATTCCGTCCGGATGATCCGTCGATGTCCGGTTGTTTCGTAAGACGAGATCCAGTTCAAACCGTTCGCCTCGCATCCGGGCAATCGGTGTCACCGTGTTGTGACGGACACCATTTGTTGCCGCGAGAATCTGATGATCGGCATCTTCGTACGTCAGCCACGTCCGGTAGACGTCGTCCGCCGCATCGAGTAATGCGTCAGCATCGGTGCTGCTCAACCGAACGACCGTCAACGGCCAGTGTAATGTTTCACCGGCCACATCCGGATGATCCGGTAAGACGAACTCTTGGAGCGTCTTCGCCCGATCCATCGCAAATTCATACCGTCCGCCCTGATAATGATCATGCGTCAAAATCGATCCACCGACGATCGGCAGGTCTGCATTGGATCCGGCAAAATAATGCGGGAACTGGGCGACGAATTCAAGCAACCGCGTAAATGCTTGACGGTTAATGACCATGTCCCGGTGCTCCTGCGACAAGATGATACTGTGTTCGTTGTAATAGACGTACGGTGAATATTGTAATGCCCAAGGTTCACCGCTGAGTGACAGCGGCACAATCCGGTGATTGGCACGGGCCGGATGATTACTCCGTCCGGCATATCCGACGTTTTCGACACACAAGAGACAGGTCGGATAGGTCGATTCGACGACCTCCGTTTGTGCTGCCGCGATTTCACGGGGATCTTTTTCCGGTTTCGACAGGTTGATCGTAATGTCGATTTCACCATAGACCGTGTCCGCTTGATACTGGATGTTTTTGGCGATGCGTTTCGTCTGGATGTAATTATTCGCTTGACTAAGCTGATAAAAATAGTCAGTCGCCTGTTGCGGATTTTCAGCGTACAACTGACGGAAAGTCGAAGTAATCTGAGACGGGCGATCGACGAACACATCCATCAATTCTGCCGCCAGCCGTTCTTTTTCGTCGAGACGCGGTGCCAGCTTTCCGGCTGTGATCTGGTGTTCAATCATCTCGTCCAAAAGATCAGGAATCGGACGCGTGCCGACTGTTCCCGGATCCACATATGCAGCTTCCCCGAGCAAGGTTAAAAGCCGGTTTCGGGCATATACCGTGTCTTCCGGTTCAATCAACCGTTGACGGACCGCCTGCTCTATTAATTGTTTGATGAGTTCATTCATCGCCTTCACTCTCCTAACTCTCTCTTTACCGTACAGGTGTTTTGTAACCTTGCGGACGCTGTTCGTGCCAACGCCATGCATCTTGAATGATGGTGTCGATTTCCGTCCGGCTTGGTGTCCAGCCTAAGATCGTTTTGGCTTTATCGGATCCGGCAATCAATGTACTCGGATCTCCGGCACGTCGTGCGACGACTTGTTCCGGAATCGCATGTCCCGTCACGCGACGGGCAGCTTCGATGATTTCCCGGACCGAAAAGCCGCGGCTTGAACCGAGATTAAAGACATCACTCGTGTTGCCCTGTTTTAGATACTCCAGCGCAAGCAGATGGGCATCGATTAAATCCTCCACATGGATATAGTCGCGAATACACGTGCCGTCTTCCGTCGCATAATCATCGCCGTAAATCGAAATCATCGGCCGTTGACCGTTGGCGACTTCGAGGACGAGCGGAACCAAATGGGTTTCCGGTGTGTGATCTTCTCCGATTTCACCTGTTGCACGTGCGCCGGCGACGTTAAAGTAACGGAGCGCCACATACTGGAGACCGTACGCGGTTTCACACCAACGCATCATCTTCTCCATCATCAGTTTCGTTTCACCGTAGGCGTTTGTCGGGTTCGTCGTTGCCGTCTCGAGAATCGGCATCTGTTCCTGCTCGCCGTATGTGGCCGCGGTTGATGAGAAGACAATCTGCTTCACATCATGCGCCATCATTGCTTCAAGCAACACTTGTGTGCCGTAGACGTTGTTGTCGAAATAAGCGAGCGGATGCTCCATCGATTCCCCGACTAACGAGAAGGCTGCAAAATGAACGACCTGATCGATTGTTTCCGTCTCAAACACGGTGTCAAGGAAGGCACGATCCCGGATATCCCCTTCGTAAAAACGGGCTTTCGGATGAACGGCTTCACGGTGACCCGACTTTAAATGATCGACCACGACGACGTCCTGACCGGCATCCACCAGTTGATAGACTGCATGTGATCCGATATAACCTGCTCCACCTACTACGAGTACTGCCATTTAAATGACCTCCTGTTCGACTTCTCGTGCTCCATCACCAACAGTTGCCGTATAGAACGATGCCGGATAACCGATTGTCGTCTCGTACGCTTGACCGACTTCCGTCATGAATGTCTCGACCGTTTCGTCTTCGACGATGGCAATCGCACAACCGCCAAAACCGGCACCCGTCATTCGGGCACCAAGGACTCCCGGTTGCGCCCACGCCGCTTCGACCAATGTATCCAGCTCTTTCCCCGTCACTTCGTAATCCACCCGCAACGAACGGTGTGAGGCATTCATCAGTTGACCGAATGCTTCGAGTCTCTCTTCTTTTAGAGCATCGAGCGCCTGCAACGTCCGCTCGTTTTCAGAAATCGCGTGACGTGCCCGTCGTTGCAATCGTTCATCTTCAAAAGAAATCGTTTCGAATTCATCCATCGACCATTGACCGAGTGATGCATACGGACGGTACTGTTGCAGATAGGTCAGTGCTGCTTCACATTCCGAGCGGCGTTCGTTGTATTTCGAATCGGCCAGCTCACGGCGCTTATTCGTATTCATGATGATGATCGTATAACCGGATAAATCGAGTGGTGCATACGTATAGTCAAGTGTCTCACAGTCAAGTAAGAGTCCGTATCCCGCTTTGCCCATCCCGATGGCAAATTGGTCCATGATGCCGCTGTTGACACCGATGTAGTGATTTTCAACCTGTTGACCGTATTTGACAAGTTCAATCCGGTCGACATTCAGATTGTACAGTTTGTCGAGCAAGACACCGATTACCAGTTCAAGAGAAGCGGACGAAGACAGTCCGGCCCCGTTCGGGATATCACCTTTGATTAAAATGTCGCACCCTGTATCAATCCGGTAACCGGCTTCCCGTAAGACATGAATCATGCCCTTGGCATAGTTGGCCCAGCCATCGGCAGATTGATGTGTCAAGTCATCCCCTGCGACTTCGATGATGCCGTCAGCTTCAAAGTTCAGCGAATAAAACCGGAAGACCGCATCATCGCGCTTGCGGGCAACCGCATGCGTTCCAAGCGTCAAAGCACACGGAAAGACATGTCCACCATTGTAGTCTGTATGTTCTCCGATCAAGTTAATACGACCCGGTGCAAAAAAGCGGTGGGTCGACGGTTGACCGAATTGTTGTTCAAAAATCTGTTCTAATGTCTGGTATGTCATGCGATCGGCTCCTTTGACTCTGATGTAGGAAGGCTGCGGTGAACCGGCTGAATGTGTAGACAACGGGCTTCATAATCTGTCGTATAAGTAATCGTCAATCCTTGCTGCATCAAGTAGGCCCCGCTGAGCTGACGCCCGTCGACCTGATACAAACCTGTCTTCTCAAGTCCGTTCAGACGGAAGTGGTACTGGTTTGAGCCGTGCTGACGCATCGGCGCTACTGCCAGGACAACCGTTTGATCGTTTGACGTATATTGCATGAGGGAAGCCGCCATGCGGTCTGCCGACAACCGGTACTGACGTCCGAATTGAACGGTTTCCCGAATTGTTTTATACGTCGCAATCCACTCGGTTGCTTCCGTTAACTCTTCCGCTGTCCATTCGCTTAAGTTGCCGCCGATGCCAAGTGTTCCTTGCATCGATGAGACGAAACGTGTCGCAAGCGGTAAGTTCCGGCCGTTCAGCCAGTTCGGACCATCCGTCACCCAACAACTCATCATCTTTGCATTATAGGCAAACGAGAAATCATGTTGGATCGTCAACCGGTCCAGTGGATCCGTGTTATCACTCGTCCAGACCTGTTCCGTCCGTTTGAGAATTCCAAGATCAATTCTTCCTCCGCCTCCGGCACAGGCTTCAAAATCCACTTCCGGGTGACGTGTCCGCAACTCGTCAAAGATCCGGTACAAGGCATCGACATGACGCTTCCATAATTCCTGTTGTGCTGCTGGTGTTGCTTCCGGAACGCCCGGTTCTGAAAAAGCACGGTTCATGTCCCATTTGATGTAATCAATCGCGTGTGTCTCAAGCAACTCATCCATCATCTCAAACACAAATTGTTCGACTTGCGGTAAACCAAGGTTCAGAACAAACTGATTGCGTGATGTCGTCCGGTGTGCACCGGGACTATGGTAAATCCAATCGGGATGCGTCCGGTAAAGGTTTGAATCTGGATTCACCATTTCCGGTTCGACCCATAGACCAAACTGCATGTTTTGTTGTTTCACGTACTCGATCAACGGGGTTAAACCGTCCGGAAATTTTTCCGGATTCACGACCCAGTCACCGAGACCGGCCTGATCAGAGTTTCGTTCACCGAACCAGCCGTCATCGACGACGAACAGTTCACAACCAATCGCAGCAGCCTGGTCGACGAGCGCCCGTTGTCCGTGTTCCGTCACGTCAAAATAGGTCGCTTCCCAGGAATTGTAGAGGACGGGCCGGACCTTGTTCCGTTCCGATTCCGGCATGATGATGTCACGCTGGAAATCATGCGCCCGGGCACTCATCCCGGAAAAGCCGTCTGCCGCATACCCGATATAAAAGTCCGGTGTTGCAAGATGTTGACCGGCTTCGAGTTTCCAACTGAAATCAAACTCATTCATCCCGCCGGATACTTGAACGAATCCAAAGGCATCCTGCTCGAAGTGCATCGACCAGTTACCGGAATAGGCAAAATGTCCGTAAATGACTTCCCCGGTTGATTCGGTCGCCCCTTGTTCAAGTGCAAACCAGGGATTCGCCTGATGACTTGTCACACCCCGCCGGCTGTCAATCGTCTTACGTCCCGGCGTTAGTGGTGTCACCTGTTTTTGGAATTCGCCGGTCCATGTCCCCGCGAAGTGGTGCACGTTCAAGTTCGGTCGTTGCAGAATTCCCATCGCAAAGGATTGGGCTGTCGTCAACCGGACCGGTTGTGTTCCGGTATTTTCAATCACGAGCGACCGTCCGATCATATCGTACGCTTCGTACAGGTCGTATTTGATGCCGACCCGGAGTTCTTGTAACGAATCAAACAACCATAACGTCAATCCACTGCCGGATTGCTCGGCGCGTTCAAAAGCGAACTGACTGATTCGTTGTCCGTCCTCCCGTTCTGATTTTAAAGTCGGCTCCGTGTAGACCATCTCACCAAACGGAATGAAGTCGTAGACCGCGACACCATCCGGTGATTCAAATGAGCTGTGCGCAAGAACCGGATTCGGCAATGCTTCATAGTCGGATGGATACGGCAGACGTGCTCCAAAATACGTATGCAACACTTTACCGTGCTGTCCGATCGTCACGACATGCGCGACGTGTTGTCCTTCGAGGACGAACCGCTGATTCGGCAGTTCAAGAATGGCCATGGTCGTTCTCCTCCTTACGTTGTCAGAATCAGCGTCTCGAGTGGGGCGAGTGTCACTGTTCCACTATATGTCTCGTTCGTATTCAACTCTTTATAGGCAGCATCGAGCACAACGTCCCGGCTTGCTTTCGTATCATGGTTCATCAGGAAGAGGAAATCACGTGTCTCCCCGTGACGGCGGACGACTTCGACTTGATCCGGCGCTTCAAACGTCTGAACGCCGGCATCGAGAAACGCTTGCCGGTAAATCGTATCGATCATCGCATCATCAATCGATGCGCCGATGTAGGTAATTGTTCCTTTGTATTCGTTACGTGTCACGGCAGCGATCCCGTCATAAAACGTATCCCGGTAGACAGCAAGCGGTTCAGCTGACGTCGGTGTAATCAAGTCACACCATATTCGGGCCGGTGAACCTTGTCCGGCGAATGCTCCGATGCCTTCAATCCGGTTTTCCTGTACAGCCTGCAACGATTCGTACTCATCGATTTCGATTCCTGCATACGGTGCGAATTTCCCTGGTAACGTTAACGGCAAGACATTGTTATGCGGGTCCTTGACGCCGGTCCGGTACGTGAAGATGACGTGTCCGCCCTGCTCCATGTAATCAATCAGTGCTTGGTCAAATGTCGGGTTCGTCAGGAAATACAGCGGAACGATGATTAATTTGTATTGATCCAGTTTGTCACCCGGGAATACGATATCCGTCGACGCTTGACGACGGACGGCACCGCCGTAGAACCGGACGAACTCGGTCCGGAAATCAAACGCATCGCTGTGCGGCTGATGTGTCCAGGCCCAGACATTTTCCTGATCAAAATAGACGCCGACTTCCGCTTGATAGCTGCTCGCATTGATCTCGTCACCAAACGTATTGAGTTCGGTCATGATCTGTTTGACTTCGTTGAATTTGCGTTTCGGTTTTCCATCGTGATCGATGATACCGTGGCAAAACTCTTCCGTCCCGAACAAAGCAGCCCGGAAGCGGAAATAGACGATCGCTTCGGCACCGCGCGCGACAGCCTGATACGTCCACAACCGGATATGACCGGGACGCGGCAAGTAACCGATTTTACTCCAGCCTTGCGCTCCACTGAGCTGTTCCATCACCCAAAAACCTTTCCCTTGTTTTGAGGAGCGGCAAAGGTCATGATCGCTGGCCATCTTCTCAAAACGGTTCGGTTCCGGCAAACCACCCCAGACCGGATAGTTATCAAAGGCGACATAATCGAGATCCTGTGCCATCTGCTGTTGATTGACGGCCATATCACTGTAAACGAGGTTATGTGTAATGAAGGCGTCCGGATGAATATGTTCCCGGAGTGCATCGACTTGGAGTTTGTTGTAATGGTTATACCCGTCGGCACAGAAGCGGTCAAAGTCGACGAGTAACGACGGATTATGTTCCTGGTAGACTTTCCGCGGTACCGGGATTTGCTCCCATGCCGTATAGGTCTGACTCCAGAAGACGGTTCCCCATGTTTCATTTAACGCGTCAAGCGTCTCGTAGCGGTTTTTCAGCCACAGCTGGAATGCAGCCCGGTCGATGTCGCTGTAAGAACGATCTGATTTTTCATGACCGTATTCGTTGTCCGTCTGCCAACCGATCACACGCGGATGTTTCCCGTACCGTTTCGCCATTTCAGTCGTAATGGCAACCGAAAACTTTTGATATGTTTCACTGTGAACCGTGTAGTGACGACGGGCTCCGAAGCTGATTGTCACGCCATGCTCGTCTGCCGGAAGAATCTCCGGATACTTGTGGCACATCCATGCCGGCGGTGTCGCCGTCGGTGTCCCGAGTACGATATCAAAATCGGCGGCACTTAAGCGTTCGATGATATCGTCCCAAAACCGGAAGTCGTAAACTCCTTCTTCCGGCTCCATCATCGTCCAGGCAAATTCCGCCAACCGCACGACGTTGACACCAAGTTCTTTCATCAAACGGAAATCTTCCTCCCATAACGCACGTGGAGTTTGTTCCGGGTAATAATCGACGCCTAAATACATTGTGCTCCTCCTGACTGAAAACAAATTATTTTACTGCACCTGCCGTCATTCCTTTTTGGAAGAAACGTTGGAAGAAGATATAGAAGACCATTGTCGGTAAACTGATTAAGACGAGTGACGCATAGATTTTACCTGGGTCACCGCCGAGTGCATCTTTGAAGAAACTTGGTGCCATCGTGACCGTTTGATAAGCCGGATCCGTCATGAACGTCAGGACCATCAAATACTCATTCCACGAGTTGAGGAACGCATAGATCAACGCTGTCGCAAGAGCCGGTTTCGCGAGCGGCAACATGACTTTGAAGAAGACTTCCAAGATCGTTGCGCCGTCAATGTACGCGGCTTCCATTAATTCGTTTGGTAATTCGTCAAAATATCCTTTGATCAGCATTAAACCGAACGGGAGGAAGAAGGCAACTTCTGCCCCGATCAAACCCCAGTGGTTGTTGAGACCGTCAAACGAACGTAACGTGAAGAACAGTGGCACAATCATCGAAGCGACCGGTAACATCAGACCGGCGAGTACCATGTTGAACAACAGACGTTTTCCGGCGAATTCGAGTTTCGAAAAGGCGAATGCTGCAAACGCGAGAATCGTGATCGAGATGATGATCATGAAGAAGGCGACGAAGAAACTGTTAAAGACGAATGTCGGGAAGTTCGGGTTTTGCAGCGTTGCGATATAGTTTTCAAATCCGTTGACACGTAAGCTCTCCTTGAACATGACAAAGATCGGGAACAGCCAGACGATCGAAGCAAGCATCAGGACGAGGTTGATTACCCAACGGCTTTTTTTAGATTCTACATTCATGGGACGTTCCTCCTTAGTTATCCATTTTCTTTTGAACACGTAACTGGATGTACGTAATCAGTAAAGCGATTGTCAGCAAGATGATGGCAACGGCACTTGAAAAACCGACTTCTTGTTGCAGCATCGATTTACGGAACAGGTACGTCGAGATGAATTCTGTTGAAGAACCGGGGCCACCGGCCGTCGTGATCCAGACCAGGTCAAACGTCTTCAGACCACCGATTACACCGAGAATCGATAACGTGAACGTCGTTCCTTTTAAGTTCGGGAAGACGATACTCCAAAGCGTCCGGAAGAATCCGGCACCATCGATTTTAGCGGCTTCAAAGATTTCTTTTTCAATTGTCAGCATCGCCATGTAGTACATGACCATCGATGAACCTGTCCATTGGAAGATGTTGATGGCAATGACCGAGTACAACGCGATATCCGGATCACCCAGCCAGTTTTGTTCTAAGCTGCCGAGACCGATTGCCCGGAGAAATTCGTTGATGTAACCGAATTGGAAGTCATAAATTTGTGAGAACGCGGCACCGAGTACAACCGGACTCAGGACAACCGGGAAGAAGAAGACCGATTTCATGGCAGTCCGTAACGGTCCCTGTGTGTGCAGGAAGTACGCGAGAACAAGACCGATAAAGGCTTGAATCGTAACCGTTAAAATCGTGAAGATGAACGTGTTTTTAAGCGAGAGATAGAAATCCGGATCACGGAACATTTCCGCGTAGTTTTCAAACCCGACGAAGACTTTATCGAACGAAATCCCGTCCCATGAGAAGAAGGAGTTATACGCGTTATAGAAAATCCCGTAATAAATAAACGCGACGACAAACAGGACGATGGGTCCGACGAACGCCCAACCGACCATGTTTTGCTTCATTTTGCCTTTTCTTTTCTTTTTCGGAACGTTTGAACGGGGTGCTGGTTTCAGCGTTTCCGCTTTTGGTTTGATCGGCAATTCTTGTTGCTCTGTCTGCATAACGATTTCCCCACTTTCTTGATCTTAAAAATCAGGAAGTGGCACGCAGGGCGCACCACTTCACTGTATCGTTCTTATTTTTTCGATTGATCGGCTGCATCCTGAACACGTTGGAGTGCTTCTTTCGGATTTTGACCCGTCGCGATGTTTTGAAGTTCCTTACCGAGGATATCGTTAAGTTTTGTATCACGGATACCACGGCTTGCTACAGCTTTAGAAAGTGTTTCGTTCAGCATTTTGTACGACTCTTTTTCCCCTTCGGATGTGAAGGCTGCATCTGAATCAATTTTGACCTCTTTGATTCCCGGTGCCATTTCGAACTCGCCCATGTAGACTTCCTGTCCTTCACCTTGGCTCATGAAGGCAACGAACTCAGCTGCACCTTCTTGTTGTTTTGATTCTTTGTTGACGGCAAGCGCCATGTCGATTGATGCGATGATTGGTTGTTCTGTTCCACCTGCAAGGTTTGGAAGTGGTGTGAAGCCAAGCTCATCTTTGATTTTCCATTTGTCTTTTTTCTCAGCTGTCGTCATCGAGTGCGCTTCCCATGAACCGATGACCCACATCGCTGCTTTTTTATCGAAGAACTGGTTCATCCCGTCATTGTATGTCGCAAGTCCGAGTGCACCTTCTTGGAAGACTTTCTTTTCAAACAGATCTTGCCAGATTTGCGCTGTCTTGACCATCTCGTCGTCTGTCCATTTCGCTTCGCCAGATAAGACTTTTTGGATGTAACCCGGTGCTACCTGGTGGCTTAAGACGTTGTAGACATCGATATCGATCCAGGCATCTTTTGCTCCGAGCATCAACGGAATGACTTTATCACCGGACGCTTTGATCTTTTTGACAGCATCGACTGTTTCTTTGTAGTTTTTCGGTGGCGTCACGCCGTATTTATCAAGCATCGTTTTGTTGTACATCAAGTAGGCTTGACCCGTAAAGCCGATTGGAACTGCATATTGTTTGCCGTCAATCGTCGTTTGATCAATTCCGAGCTCAACGAATTTATCTTTCCATCCTTTGCCGGCTGCTTTATCCATGTAAGAATCGACCGGTACGACACGGTCTTTGTATTGTTGAATCATTGGTTCTTTTAAGCCGATGATGTCTGGTCCCTTACCAGATAACATCGCGACTTGAAGTTGCTTTTCGTAATCTTCACTGTACCGTTTGAATTCGACGACGTATTTGTCTTGTGATTTATTGAAGGCATCGACGACTTCCTTACCAGCTTCAGGCTGAGGTGCCCAACCCCACCAGGAAATGATCGTTTTTCCGTCTTTGGTTGTGGCTTGTTTTTCATCTTCGCCGCCACAAGCTGCGAGAAGTGCCGATAATGTCAGAACTGATGCAGCTGCGAGAACTTTTGTTTTTTTGAATTTCATGTGAGTGATCCCCTTTGTATGTGAGTGGTCAAGCGTACTTTCTAAGCTGTTGCCCTTCAAACTTTGCGTGTTGACACCATTGTTCGATGACTTCCATGCCAATCGGCATCCGTTGGAGTTGAATCAAGACCCGTGCAATCAGTCGCAGACGATAGTCGAGCGTGTCCATTTCCGGTGTCACGAACAGATAAAATTCTCCACCGAGCGTCAAACAACCGGCTGTGCGCATGTGTTGCATCAACACCCGTAATTCGATGTATCCGTTCTCATTTTTTCGAAGATGAAGTTCTGAAGACCGAATCGTCAGTACCCCTTGTACGGACGACATTCGAAATTGAAAGACTCCATCTTGTCGTGGCCGAACGAGAACGCCGTCCTGATCTGCAGACCGCTTATCTCCCGGCTGTTGTTCCGTCATATCTCCTGTCAAACGGTTCACGTAAAAGCCACGGATTGCTCCGTAACGCCCGAAAGCTTCACGGTAGGAAACCCATAAATCCTCTGTTTCCATCTGCGCGACGCCCCCTTCTTTCTGTTTCAGCTTAACCGGTCCCTGCCGGTCTGCATCCACCTCCACTAGTTGATGAAAACTTAGTAAATTAAATTTATTATCTAACTTTAAGAAAACTATAGCACATGCTGATTTGTTTTGTAAACGGTTTCAAAAAATATTTTTTCAACGTTTATTTCCATCAAAAAAAGCCTGTTGAATCCGGTAAGCAACACCGTCATCCAACAAGCTGATTTTAAATCGTTCGGAAAATACTATTGGTCGCCAAAGCAGCCGCGCTGAGCGCCCCTTGTTTTTCACTCCAAGGAACCATCTTGACGTCGGTTTCACGTGAAGCGGTCGTCAAAGCCGTGTGCTCGACCCGTTCTTTAATTTGATTGACGATTGATGGTGCCAGTTCGAACATCGGGCCCCCGAGTAAAATACGTTTCGGATTGATCAGATGAATCGTATTCAGGACACCGATTCCGATGTATTCGCCGGCCCGGTGGTACGCGGCTTTCGCATACGGATCCCCGTCCGTCAGACGTTTTCTCAGTTCCGTCAGTGTTTTGACTTGCGGGTCAATGGCTTCAAAATCACGCAACAGCGCTTTTTCCCCAGCCAACGCTTCGAGACATCCCCGATTCCCGCAGGAACAAATCGGACCGTCCAAATCAAGCCGCATATGCCCGACCTCACCTGTAATGTGATTTTCGCCGTCAATCAGTTTCCCGTCCAGGACATACGCGCCCCCGATCCCTTCTCCGGCATACAGATAGAAAAATTGATCGACTCCGACACCTTCTCCGAATAACAATTCGAAGGAAGCGAGAGCCCGGACATCGTTTTCGATGAAGACCGGGTACGCAAAATGCTGCTCCAAATGTTCCTTTAAGGCGACATCGTGGAGATGAAAACGAGGAGCAAACAGAATCACTCCGGTCTCCGGATTGACCATCCCATGAACGGATATGCCGATGCCGTGAATCGTTCCGACCTGCTCCGTTGCCTCAATCAGTTCCTCACACAACAGAACGACGGCCTCCATTAATTCTTCGTTTGTATCAAATTTCCCCATCGTTTCCACTTCGTGAATCGTATTTCCGCTTAAATCCGCGATGACTCCGATGAAACGGTGACTTGTCGCATCAATCCCGATGACATATTGTTCTTTCGCCACGAGTTCAAGCAAAATTGGCTTTCGTCCTCCGTTTGAGACACCGAGTTCACGCTCTGTCACGAGTTGATCCGAAATCAATTCTCCGACGATATTCGAAACGGTCGGTTTCGTCAGTTTTGTTTGTTGTGCCAGTTCGACCCGTGAAATCGGTTGATGCATCCGAATCAAACGTAATACCAGTGCCCGATTGTAGGAACGCATCCACTTAGAATTTCGTGGCATCTCTTTCACCATGTTCGTCCCGCATCCCTTCCATTTTTGTCTCTATTCCTATTCTCGCATATTTTGTAAGGGATTTCATGATTAGCTAAAGATTCGTCCTTTTAACTTTTCTCAGAAAAAATCCACGGTATCCTCACGGGAAAATTAAGCTTCATCGTATGGCTGCTCAATGACAAGGATACGGCTTCCATCCGGATTTTCTGTCAGTTCCATTTCGATAATGGCTTTACCGACCAGTAAGACAATCGGCAGATTCGAATCCGTTTTCCGGAAAAATCCGACCCGTCCCTGATACGTATCCATATAGTCTGCAAATAAAAAGGTTCCATTGATATGAACCTCATCCTGATTCGAGTTGAATTCAAGATGAGGAACCTCAAACCGGGCTTCCCCATTCAAATACAACAACGGTTTTTTCCCTATCACTTCGCTTGATTCCCGCCGCATCTCAATCGCTCCTTCCGTCTCATAGTACAATCGATCGGTTCCTCTCGTCGCAATGACAATCGGATTTCCTTGATATAAGACGATTTCTAAAATTTCATCTGCTTGTTCCACGTAGTAACCTGTTGTATCCGCTGTCGCAAAACCTATCGTATAGAGTTGCATCCAGGCGACGATATCCGGTACTTCGACCGGTTTTAAAAAGAGCGCGGATACGAGATGCGCCCCTTCAGAAGTCATCACAAGATTGACATAAATATCTGCCAACTGTATCGTCCGTACTTGGGTCGAAGGATACAATTCATCATAGTTTGATACCAATACCGCTTCGTAATAGTCATCCATCTCTCGCAGTTCAAGTGGTGGCATTCGACGATCAAAGTCGGCAATCTGGATGCGTTTCATAGTTGAAGTGCCTCCTTTTAAGTGAGTTTTCTTTGTGCCCTCAGTTAAGGATTACCCAATATCTGGTTCGCTTGCACTCCCCTAAAACGAAAAAAATCACCCGGAGCTACAGGGTGATCAGTCATTTCACAAAAAATTGATACAGCAGATATAAGGCAAAGCCAATCACTACAAGGATCGTGAAAATGTTAGCTGTTCCAAAAAATACACGATTGGCCGTTTCATTCCGATCTTCAGGCTTACGATCCATTACGAGAACCCCTTTGCTAAAATCCGATTTTTTCCATCTTATACTTACAGGAATTCTCGAATGAACGGTTAAGGACCTGCTGTTTTAATTATTTTTTTGCACCATTCGCAAAAAATACGAGTGTTTCTTCTTCGTCTGTCGTCAAGTCCCGTCCGACCAGATCACGATACAGCCGGCGCATCTCCGATACATGTCCTTCTGCTTGTTTTGTCACTTCGATGATTTGGCGTAAGACGTGTACCTCTTGCTCAAACGCGTCTTTTGCCATCGCTTCGCCGTGAGACCAGACATAATAATCCGCCTCGTATTCAGCAATCGTATCTAACAACCGCGTTGTTTGATTGACCGTATAATTCCACTTGTCGGAGAAAATATCCGCATACATGGCATCTCCTAAAAATAAAACCCGTTCTTCCGGAATATAGACAAGAGCACTCCCTGGTGAGTGGTCATTCTCGACTTGCCGTAACAGACACGTCACGCCCCCGAGGTCGATTCCAAGTTCTCCCGTGAAACGAATCGTCGGCAAGATGACTTCGATCTCCCGATCCTTCCCGAACTCCAGTTTGATGGCATCCGCACAAAACGGAATTTCAATGCCTTGACGGATCCGTTCTTCCAGTGCCTCATCCGTCCATTCGTAGTCCAGCATTTTCTGCATTTCTTCCACTGTCCGGTTCGTCGCGATCGTTGGTACCGCCATCTGTTTTATGCCGAAAATATGATCCCAGTGCCAATGCGTCAATGCGACGAGATCCGGTCGTCCTAGCCCCTGTTTCTCCATCTCGTCCAAAAAGAGTATCGCGTGCTGACTTGAGTTTCCGGCATCAATTACAATACTCCGGTCGTCTCCCGTAATGACGGCAACGATCGGCCGATCCGTTTCACTGACCGGCGTTTGATACCAGATCCGGTCCGTTAATTGTTTAAACTGTTGCATTTTCATCGCCTCCTGTTTGTAGTATAACGAAAAAGTCCATCCGGATGATTTCCGAATGGACCAGTCGAATCGACTTACTTCTTATTTTGCTTTTGACGGAACGGCCACCAGACACCCGGTCCGAACGATACCGTGATCGCTGGAATCAGGAGCGGTAAGACAATCAATCCGTACAGGAGCAGACCCGTGATAACGATTGTTGCAATCTGAACCAGACTCAGGACACCCGACGGCATCATCGCACCAAACGTTCCGGCAAGGATGATGGCAGCCGTGATGATGACAGATCCCATTTTCTTCATCGAAACATACATCGCTTCATTCGTCTCGAGTCCATTGATCGTTTCTTCGCGGAACCGGTCGAGCAGGAAGATCGAGTAATCGATACCAAGAGCGACGAGCATAACGAATCCGAAGAACGGAACGGCCCAGCTGATGCCGTCATAACCAAGACCGTTGACGAAGATCAGTTCAGCAATCGATACCGACGTATAGTACGTCAACAGGAGCGAACCGATCATAAACAGCGGCATGATCAATGAACGGAACATGATCGCAAGGACGATGAACAAACTGATGATCATGATGACGACCGTCCGTGAGAAATCGGCTTTTGACGTATCATTTAAATCACTGTTGATGCTTGAGATACCGCCGTAAGCAACTTGTGCCTGTTCAAGCGGTGTATCTTTCAGTGTGCTCGCTGTCGTTTTCTTGATGGCAGCGACCGTTTCGATCGCTTCCGGTGAATACGGATCATCATTCAGGATGACTTCGAATTTCAGACCGGTTTGATCATCAATCGTATAACGGTCAATGACAGGTTCGAAGTCTTTACTCACTAAGGTATCTTTTGGAATGAACATCCCGGTACCGCGAATCGTTTTGGCGTTCCCCATCTCTTTCAGGAAATCGGCAGCTTCCGTTAATCCATCTTCGATTTTACCAAGCCCTGCATTGGCAGATCCGACACCATCCGCCAGTTGGGTTAATCCGGTACCGAGTTGACCGGCTTGTGCACCTTGTGTTTCAATCCCGGTTGCCGCTTGTGCGATCCCCGTTTGAATTTGGGTCAATTGACCGGATAACGCTGTCAATGTCCCGACAGTTTGCGGAATGTTTTCCGCAGATTGTAACCCTTGACCAACAAGCGTTAACTGTTGATTGATTTGACCGAGACCGTCTGCGGCCTGCTGCAGCTGTGCTGCTCCTGCCGACGCTTGATCTCCGGCCGGAAGCTGACCACTGATAGTCTGTAAGTTGCCTTCTACAGTCTGAAGACCCTGACCAACTTCACCGAGTCCATCTTTTGCATCCGTCAGACCAGATGCAACTTGTTTAAGTTGTTGATCGACATATAAATCGTCAATGACATCACCCGTCGGACGTGAGATGGACCGGACAGCTTTGACGCCATCCAGTTTGACCAGTTCGCGGCTCAACTGTTCTGCATAAGGAACCGTTTTTTCAGTCACGATGTTTTGGTCGTCCTTCAGGATAATATTGACCGGCAACGACTCACCCGCACCAAAGCCGTCTGAAATGGCATTTAATCCTTTGACCGTTTCATATTTTGCACCAATCTCATCGACGGTGTTGAACGATAGATCGTCATCATACGTGAACAGGGTCGGGATCGTCACCACAGCGACGATTGCCATCGCAAGCAATGGACGACGAATCGATAATCCACCGTACCGGGCCCACAAACGACTGTCTTGATGACTCGCCGCATTTTTTGACGGCCAGAACAATTTCTCTTTTAACGTCGCCATGAAAAACGGAACCAGTGTAAAGAGAACCAGTAACAAGACTGCGATTCCGACCGCAACGGCGACCGACGATTTAAAGATCGGGAAATCAGCGAACCCGATTGCCGAGAAGCCGACGAGGACGGCAAGACCACTGATGAGAAGAGTCCGTCCCGCTGTTTTATAGGTGTTGACGATGGCTGTCTCGACATCATGTCCGGCAGTCAACTCTTCTTTGTACCGGCTCAGAAGCAGGATACAGTAATCCGTCCCGATCCCAAAGAGAATCGCCACAAGGAAAATCTGCGTGAAGTTCGAGACGGGGAATCCGAACCAATCAACGAAAAAGGCGACAAATGATTGACTCATTAAATACGTGACACCCACCGCAAATAATGGAACGAATGGTGTGACAATCGAACGGAAAACAATTAACAACAGTCCAAAAATCAGACCGACTGTGATTAATTCCGTTCGTTTTAACCCTTCTTGTGAGCTTTTGTTCACATCGGCATTGATGAGTGATTCACCCGTCAGATAGATCGTCCGGTCATCCGGTAAGAGATCACTTCGGATATCTTCAGCGAGTGCCGTGATTTCTTCCTGTGAACCATCAACGGTAATCGGAACGAGGACTGTTTTTTTGTCTTTTGAAATCAGTTGTCCTTCCGTTTCCTTACTCTCAAACGGATTCAGGACTCCAGTCACCGGTTTATCCAGTTTCTCTAAATCTTTAACGATTTGACCGATTTCCATCCGGTCTTCTTTCGTGACGGCTTCCTTTAGCGGAATGACCAGCGAAATCGTTTCTTCACTTGCACCGGCTGCTTTTAAAATATCCGCTGCCCGTTGTGAATCCGTATCACTCGCGAGCTGAATGGCACCCGCATCTTCTGCTTGTTTCGATAAGTTTGGTGCCGCTAAAAATAATCCGACTGTCGCAAGCAACAAGACGATTACGATCGGCCAACGCCATTTGACGATTTGTCGCATTCCCGTTCCACCTCTTCTGTGTCTGTTTTTCTGAATTAATCTTCAATCTTTAAAATAGCTTTGACTTTCCGGAACGTCTCGATGAACTGTTTGATCTCATCATCGTCGACCTTGCCATCAATCAATTGTTCCAAATAACTGTAAATCGCTTGGTCCGACGCTTCGACGACTTCTTTCCCGGCTTCCGTCAAAATAATCCGTTTTGTCCGGTGATCATCTTCCGAACGTTCGACTTCGACCAGGCCGTGTTCATTTAACTTTTTCAGACGATTGGAAATCGCACTTTTATGAACTCCTTGAATGACGGCAATCCGCCCGGAAGCAATCGGTCCATATTTATCGACCAGCTTCAGCAAATGGAGTTGTTCTGGTGAATAGAGACGCCAAACCGGTGAATCAACTGATTTCAGGACACGTTCTGTCCCGTGAATCATCACCTCTTCAAATAATTGAACGGCTTCCCGCAGATTTTCTTTCATGATTAGTTTACCCCCTAAACTCATATCAGTAGTTTAGCCCCTAAACCAGATGGCGTCAACTCCAAACTGTCACAATTATCCTGACATGTAAATCCAATTTTCGTTATGATGGAAGAGAGGATTTATCTTACTGAAGGAGGGCTAAACATGACCGTCTTATTTTGGATTGCTTTAGTAATCTGTGTACTTGGACTTATTTTTACAGTAATGGTCGGACAGAGTCGAAACGAAGAAACGTACAGCAACAGCCAGACAGCCAAAAACATGTCCTGGATGTATCTAGTCTTGTTGCCGGTTATTTTGATCATCTTAGGCATTTTTTATTATTTATTAACTTAAAAACATCACTGAACATCAAACAGGCTGCTTCGATTCTTCATCGAAACAGCCTGTTTGTGTGGTATTCACTTGAGTGTTTTCGGGCGAACGATATAGATATCACACTTCGCATAACGGGTAATGTTTTCAGAGACACTCCCGATCATGATTCGTTCCATTGCATTCATTCCGACAGCGCCACAGACAATCAGCCCTGCCCCGACACGCGGTGCGATGACTTTCGGGATTAATGTTTTCGGTGATCCGCTTTCGATGACCAGTTCAACTTCCGCTACGCCTTCCTCGACCGCCCGTTTTTGATATTTATCAAGGAGTTCCTGGGCGTACTCCGTGACATTTTGATCGATGAAGCGCTGGTTCGCACGGACATTCGCAAAGGTTTGAATATCGATGACATGTGTGATGACGAGTTTTGCTTGATCGAGTTTCGCGAACTGAACGGCTTTTTCAAAAGCTAAGTCTGCTGTTTTGGAGCCGTCGACTGCTACTAAAATCGTGTGATAATGGCTATCCATCGTCGTTCACCCTTTCCACTCTGGCACGGTTACAACATCCGGTCGTTTTCGTTCTCAAGTGCCCGGTTTTCATGGTCAAGCTTCCGCTCAGCCTCAATGCCTTCCGGTTCACTCTCTAAAATACTTTGGGGTTCTGGTTTAGGACGTCTTGCCCCTTCTTCATCCGCCAACAGAACATAAGACCCGTGTTTGACGCTTGTCACATGTCGTTCCATGTCGCCTTCCGGCAGCCCTAACGATTGGAAGGCTTCACGGGTTTCTTCTTCCGTTACCGGCTTTCCAGTAAATCGTTCGAATAACGTCCGTTTCCCTGAAACAAGCTGTGCTGCCGATTGGCCGCGTAACATCGCCATATCGGTTTTATCTTGCAGGACGATGTATAAGTCTTCTTCCAGATATCCGGCAAAGTGTAAGTCTTCAATCTGACGAATCAAATCCGTCTCATTATCATATGTTCCGATCAACTGCTTTTTCCCCATTGGTCATTTCCCCCTTTTATACTTCTATAAGGGATATACCCCAAAAAACCAAAAGCAATGACACCAACTGCCGCTTTCTTAAGAAACCGGTCTTTTTTCTTGCGCAAACAACCGGTCCCGTTTCCGAAAGACAAGAACTACCGCCACCAGGACTGCTATGACGCTCATGACTGTCACGCCTTGTTGAAAGTCCGTTAAACGTCCATTAAAGAACAGACCGACATAATACCAAATCATGACAAGACCAAATACCCAGTCAGTATGCACGAAAATAAAAAATACGATGCCGCAGGCAAATAAAATTAACATGACGGTCACCTACTCGGATGTCGTCAGCCCAAACAAATCTTCAAACCGGAAATCACGCAGAATACGAAATGGTAAAATTAATATCTGGATACTCGACCAGGCAAGAAAAACGGAAAAAGGAGAACGCATCCACGGGGAACGGTTCGGATGATGTTGTACTTTCATATAGATGATACATAAACTGATAAACGAAATCGTTGTCAATACAAGTTCCCATGGAGGACCGACGATACTACTCGCTCCGTATCCGAGCATCGTCAATATAAACCAGCCGCTGATATCAAAAATTAATGTCCGGTCAGCCGGGTACGCTTGGACAGGCCGGATACACCAAATCAGCAAAGTCGTATAGACAACACCAAACACCGCATCCGTAAACGATGCCGGCACGATGGCAAGAGGCTCTCCCGTCGGCGGTTCATACCAGACGACACGTGCTAAAAGGACAAATAAAAAGCTGATTAAATTTAACAGGCGAAGTCCGGTCAATGATTGCATTCCTGTACACCTCCTCAGGTATTTATTTCCCGGGTGTTACATGAAGAAAACAAAAAAATACCGTTTCACCGAAACCGATTTCGTGAATAAAGAATTACAAAGGGAGCGATATCTTATGGAACCTTTCATTCAACCATTTCAGTACAATTTCATCCGTGGTCAGGTCGATGCGATGATTCAGCAATTGGGTACCGTCCATGATCCCGACGTCCGGGACGCCGTCATTTACAGTGCCTCTAAAAAAATCTTTGATTTGCTTCCGGTTTTGACTGCCGAACAGGAGGCGTTATTGATGGTGGTTCGAACCGTTCAAACCGAGACGGATTCCGCCCGGTACCTCGAGGATATCCAACCGTTCGTCCAATCTTTCCCGTCGATTACCGAACAGCAACTGCAGCAACTGTTTCGAAAAACGAAAAAGTTACGGCATCCGCCCCTTCACTCAATCGATTTTCTTAAGACGACCTATTTAAGTTGGAACGACACCGGGAATAAAAAGAAATTTTTTGTCTATCCTTTAAAAGGAGAATGGATTGGAATCGAAGGCACGTATCTTCCGACGATTCAAAAAGGCATCTGTACAATCTGCAATCAATATAGTGATGTCACCCTTGTCTCCGCCCGGACGAATCAATCAGCTGATCAATACCGGGCAATCGGAAATTATATTTGTATCGACAGTGACCATTGCAATGAGCAGGTGACTAATCCGACCGCTTTGGAGAAATTACTGAGTAAGATGAAATGAGTCAAAAAAAGTCCCCGACAGTTGTCAGGGACTCTTTGCTTGATTCAGACTTCCACATGAAATTGATTTTTCCCGCGCCGCTTCGCTTCATACATCGCGACATCCGCCTGTTCGATCAAAGCTGTCCGGGAGGTCGCATGCGTCGGATAAACAGCGCCGCCAATACTTGCCGTCATGAAGACAGGCGTGTCTTTCAGAATGAACGGCCGTTCGAATAACTGAACCAGCTGTCGGCCACATGCTTCGATGTCCGATTCGTCTTTGACATCAAATAACAGTAAAACAAACTCATCCCCGCCTTGTCGGGAGATGACCGTATTATGCGGCAATTTTTTTTCAAGACGGTTGGCGATATCAATAATCAACTGATCTCCAATTTGATGGCCGTATGTATCGTTCACTTGCTTAAAATGATCAATATCGATGAAAAACAGACCGACAAATCGTTGATGAATTTCCGCCCGGCGAAGTTCCTCTTTGAACAAGCGGGCAAACAAATACCGGTTCGGTAAATTCGTCAGTGCGTCATGATAGGCCATATGCTCCATCTCTTCCAATGCCTGTTCGAGTGCTGCCGTCCGCTCCTCGACTTTCGCCTCAAGATTTTCCCGCAACCGTTGATTGTCCATCACGATCCGAACCTGCCTTGAAATCAATAAAGGAATGGCAATCATTAAACCAATCGTCAAACCATTCCAACTGACGGCTTGACGTGCCATTGTCACAAACAAAATCAACAGGAAGACATACGGTGTCACGAGACGAATCCCGTCTAGAATCCGCCGGTTGACGTTAAATCCGATCGGCTGTTCACCAACGTCGAATATCAGTCCCGCCCCGCCAATTAATAAGACGGTCGCAATCCAAATCGGATCCAGCCACATCAAAGAAATCGGAAAATTGGTTCGATCCAAAATGACGTATAATAAATCCGCAATTAATTGCAGATGAAAACCAATCAATATCATCAGAAGCGGGATACTGTTTTCACGTTTCATGACACCAAAGAACAGGATTAACATCCCACCCAGTAACAGCAGATCTCCTAATGGATAACGGAGTAACAACAGTGTTTCCATGCTGAACAGTTCCGCCTGTTCCAAATACGGCGTGACGAGATAATGCCAGGAAATCGCTCCTGTCACAATCAAAATGATGAGTTCATCAAATAGGAAAAATCGTAAATTCACTTCTGAACGGCGACTGATTAAAAAATAACAAAAAGCCAGCAAATAAAATCCGATTTGCAGACTGAATATTAAATCAATTCCATCAAATATTTCGGAACGTTCCAAGTGCTGTTGGGACACGATCAATTCTAACGTTTCGCCAATCGCCAGCGACATATTTCCGAATAAGAGCAGTAAAAATAGACGTTGCGTAAATGGACGATTCGGATGACGCCGCGCCGCTAATACCAACATGATCGTCGAAAGGACAGCGCCTAGAATCATGAACAGGCTGTTCCCTGTTCTCGAAAGGTCCGATGATGTACCGACGATTCCTAACCATAACAAATGAGACATCACCCATCCGCCGATGATGGTATAGATTAGTTTATGCATCGTCCACGCCCTTTCTTTTGTCCTAGTTCGTTTGTCCTATATGTTTATCGGCAAATCTTTCTGTTTTTTAACTATCTTTTCATTATATTTAAATATTCACTGAACGTCTTGTGTTTTCTCTCAGCGCTTGAAAAATTATTGTAAAACAAAAACAGGTACCGGTTGCCGAAGCAATCCGATACCTGTTTGGATTAGACATTTTCCAATGCGTGCAACGGCAGGGCGACCGTAAAGGTGCTTCCCTTTCCGACAGTCGATTCGACATGAATCACACCGTCATGTTCTTTGACGATTTCCTTACAAATCGAAAGACCAAGTCCCGTACCCCCGATTCGTCGTGTATCTGAATTATCCACACGATAAAATTTATCAAACAGATGGGCAAAGGCATATTGTGGAATCCCGATACCGTGATCGGTAATCTGAATCGTCGCATTTTCTTGATCCGCGCTGACTGTAATGTCAACCTGTCCACCGTCCGGTGAATACTTGATGGCGTTGTTGACTAAATTGTTCAGCAACTGCTTAATCCGTGTTTCGTCTCCAATAATCGCTGGTCGTTCTACACTCAACACGTGAAGTTGAATATCGTGAAGTCCGTTTGACGCCTTATAGACACCAATTACTTGATCGACGATCGAATACAAATCAAGGTGAGCCATTTGGTAACGTTGTCCACCGGATTGCATCCGTTGAACATCGAGGAAATCGGTCACCAAATTCGACAGCCGTTCCGTTTCATTATGAATCGTCGACAAATATTTCTGTTGTTTTATCGCATCAATCTCTCGATTGAGCATCAATTCCGTGAATCCGTAAATCGAAGACAAGGGAGTCCGCAATTCGTGAGACACCGTCGAAACGAGTTCTGTCTTCAGACGATCCGCTTCTGTTTCCCGGGTAATATCACGGATGACGAGGATGACCCCTTTCCAGCCACCTTCAATATCGATTCGTTCTGCATATACTTCAAGATGTGCCGAATTACCACGGACATCAAATTGAACTTTATCCGGAGAAACTTCTCCAGAACGTATCAAGTCTAAGTAATCGTTAAATCGTTCGACATCATCGACGATATTACGCATCACTTCAATCACATAACTGGCCGACGATAAAGTCCGGTCCGTCGTAAATTCGGTTTGCAATTCTGGTATCAGTTCGAACAACGGACGATTGACATATAATTCATCATTTCCGTCTTCCAGATAGATAATCGCTTCCCGGATTGAGTCGAGGACCTGCTCGGTTTTTTGTTTTTCCTGTTTCATCTCGTCATACGAACGCGTCCGTAATAAGGATAAAGTCATCTGCTGAGAAAAATCACGCATGTCCGCTAGATGCTGAGACTGATACGGTGATTGGTATCGAACCATATAGACAGCAGCCATCAATTGGTTTGTTGATGGATCGTAAATCGGCAAGGCGACTTCATGTGTACTAAAGCTGTACGGTGTATCGTCCGTTCGTGAGACCCGCTTTTCCGACTGAACGACTTTCGTCCCTAACCGCATCCGGTTCAATAAGGAATTCTCATCATCCAGTAAGGATTGAATCTGTTGTATCTTCATGCCGTTCGTCGTCGCACCGATGTAAACGCCATTGTCATACAATAATAAAGCGCCATACTCGGAAGACGTAATATCCAACATTTTTTGAACAATCGCCGGGTACGATTCGACCGTTTCCCGGACAGCGAGTGCTTCCGTTAATTCGCTGCGCATCTTCAGCTTCTCTTCGTTTTGTTTCGTCGCCTGATATGCCTCTTCGAGTTCTTCTTGTTGCGATTGTAATTCTTCTTGTTGGGCCAGTAATTCTTCACTCTGTGCCTGTAACTCTTCGTTTTTATTCTGCATCTCTTCTTTGTGTAGATTGGTCGTCACAGCCATCTGATTAAAGGATGAGCGCAACATGCCAATCTCATCTGTCCGCCGCTCCATGACATCCATCTCAATCGGCTCGTTTCGTGACAGCTTTCGATTGTCCTCAATCAGGCGTAATAACTGTTTCGTCATTCGTTTCAGGAACGGATGAACAAACAGTAAAATAAAGATAATCAGGACAAAGATACTCGAAATCCAAACCCATTTCGTTTTTGCGACCTCACTCCGCAGGTTGGCAACGGCTGTATCCTGCTGTTGTTGTAAATTATTCCGGTATTCATTTAATGCCGAAGATGCTTTTTCAATATCCGGTTCGACATCAATTGAACCGTCCGCTGTTTGTTTTAATTGACCTTGTTCCACCAATCGTTTAGCAATCGGTAATGAGAACAGACTGTCACCCTGTAAAAAATCTTCATTGATTTGATTCGCCTTTTTTTCATTTACGTACGACTGGGTCAAAGGAAACAAGGCTCCATAATATAAGTTGTACATATTCGTCATTTGGGTAGCGAATTCTTCTTCTTCATCCGTTTTGGCTTTACGGGTAAACCAGTCCGTTTCACTTTTGATTTCTGTCCGTAGCTCCTGGATTTGATCAAAACGTTCCTGGTTACCGAAAATGACAAATCCCCGCAAACCAAACTGGACGTTCTGCCAGTTATCCCATAAATGATCTGCGCGACGATTTTGTTCGCTGATGACTTCTAAGTTATCGCGTGATGATTCGATTCGATTTTCCATATAACCATAAACCATAAAGGAAGTCATCGAAACCAAAAACAGTAAGACATATAATACTGCCAGTAGTTGCCGCCCGATTCGTCTCCGAATCCAATTAATCATGAAATATCCTCCTCATCATTCGCTTCGAATGATGCTTTTTTAAAAAATAGTCGAATCAATTAAAAGTAACATATTTTCAAAAAAAATACTTTAAAAGTAAGATAACTCATCAAAAAAAAAAGCACCCTTTTTCGTTTTACCCGAAAAAGGGTGCTTTTAAGACTTATTTCTTCGCTTTTTTGACGACAACTGTTGTCTTCGTACTCGTTTGTTTCAAGTCATTTTTGAGATAAACATACAGCTTCGCTCCTGCTTTTTGTTTCGTAATCTTCACAGAAAACGTTCCTTTAGAAGTAACGGTTCCTTTGGCGATGACTTTTTTCTTCGCATTTTGGATATACACATGCGTTTTTTTCTCACCTGTACCGGTTACTTTCGTTTGACCGGCTGTCACCGGCTTTACTTTCGGTGCAGCTGGCGGAGCAAGAACCGTAATGACGGTCGCTTTGCTCGAACGGTTGGCAATATCTTTTACCGTGATCGCAAGACGGGCATTAGGGGCTAATTTCGCGACTTTGACCGTGAATTTCCCTTTACTGTCGACAACGGCTTTTCCGATTACTTTCTTTTTTGAATCTTTAATTGTAATTTTACCATTGATGATGGCTGTACCGGTTACTTTCGTTGCTCCGGCCAACACACGGTTGACTTTCGGTGCAGCCGGCGCTTTCCCTGGCAAAACTTCCGTCCGTTCCGATGTCACGTCAAGACCGTTCGCATAACGAATCGTCAAGACAGATGTTTTTTCCTGACGGGGAATCGCCACACTGTATTTACCGGCTGTTGCTGTTGTTTTTGCCAACATTTTTGCCGTGTCTTTTGTATCCGTCAACTTTTTCGTCGACCAAACTTCAACTTTTGTACCCGTTTTAACTTGTCCGCTGACAACAAGCTGGTTGTCATAGACCGGGTTCACTTTTCCGTTTAGGTGCAATTGCGAGATCGCACGTGTGATGTTGACTTTTCCATATCCCGATACCGGGCTGACGAATGCCGGGAAGTCCGGTGTCATTTCTTTTTCATATCCTGGTGGATACTCATCTTCCATATCTTCGTCTTCATCATCGTACCAATCGTTCGGATTCTCAAAGGCAAGCGGTTCAGCACTTGTCCGTAAGATTGTCTCGATTTGTTTTGGCGTCAATTTTGAATCGAGTGACGCAAGAATTCCGGCAACGGCTGCGACGTGCGGTGACGCCATGCTTGTTCCGTCCATATAAACGGTATTACCGTCCGGAACAAGACTTGCAATTTTTGAACCTGGTGCGACAACATCGAGTCCGATGCCGTAGTTCGAATAATCAGCAACCATACCGAGCGGATTTGTCGCTCCGACAGAAATGGCGTATTCTGAACTGGCCGGGAAACCAACGGACATATCGTATTCGTTACCTGACGCTGCGACGACCGTTACACCGCGATCTGCCGCATATTTCATCATATATGCCATCGTCCGGCTTTCACCGCCGCCAAGACTCATATTGATGATTTTTGCCCCGTGATCAACTGCATATTTAATTCCGAGTGCGATCGCATCCGTTTCCCCTTCACCGTTGGCGTTCAAAACCTTAACGGGAAGAATTTTCGCCGATTGATGGATGCCGCGAATGCCGTAATCATTTTCAAGGGCTGCTGCAATCACACCTGAGACGTGTGTTCCGTGACCGTTATCGTCGAGTGCATTTCCGTTCCCGTTCACATCGACGTAGTTCTTTTCCTGGGCAATATCAACTTTCCCTTGTAAATCCTTCAGGCGGTAATCCACCCCTGTATCAATAACTGCAATCGTGACTGGTTTCAACTTTTGACCTGCATTGTTTTTCAGGAATTTTTCGAATCCGATTCCCGCATCCGGGAACTGTTCGACGCTCGATTTTTGGTTGAGCGACCATTGGTAGTCATAGTTGATGTCACCAGTTGCTCGGTATGTCTGAACTTCTTCGACATACTCAACAGCACTTGATTTTTTCAACGATTGTTTCAGGACTGCTGCCGACTGATTTTTAACCGTCGGATCTTCCGTGACGATGACAAACTGACCTGTTTTACCAAGCGATAACTTCTCAACGTCTGTTGCCTGTGTACCGGCGATTTTCATCGTCCGCTCTGTATGACCCGGTTTCAGCTTAACGATGAACCGTGTTTTAGCTTCTGATTTCACTTGAATACCAAATGGTTTGAAGGCATCCGTCAAATTGGATCCACCAATTGTTTCAATGTTCGCCGTTTTCGCGACTTGATTGATTTCCGTTGCGATGACTTCCGGTGATGCGTCACGAGTCAACGCGTATAAACGGTTGACCGCTGCTTGATCGGTTTTCGTCAATGTGTATGATGTACCGTTGACAAGAGCAGACATGGCCGGCTTCAGTGATTTTAAATCTTCATATGCTTGTGTCCGTTTGTCTTTGTTGAACAACAAGGTTTTGACGACGTATGGTGATGCCTTGTAGTACAACGACGTTAAACTGCGTCCTTGTTCCGACTGGCTCAACACTTGTTTTTGAATCGCATGCATCAAGGCAAGCATCGGTTTTTCGTCCGATGTTTGTTTCAGTGCTTCTTCCGCCATACAGCTGATATCGCTGATTGGCTCATATTCGACAGCCAATTTGACATTATTGTACGTCAAGTTGACATTTGCTGGTTTGACCGTCTTATCTTCTTCGATTTCCGGATAATAATCGACTTTGACGTAATATGGTCCGTCCCATGCATACGGAACAGCGATTTTTGTGACGTCCTTATCGTTTGGTTCTGCATATCCGCGGTAACGGTCAAATGTCTCATCTTTTGATGCCATCTCTTGACTAGGGTAAGCCGTTACTTCGATCGGCTGATCCGTATCAATCGATAATTCAAAATGTGTCGCCGTTTTTTCAATCCCGGCTTGATGATCGACCTTATACCAATATGTATTCGTTTTATTCGTTCCTGTTTCCAGAAGCGTTTCCTGTCCTGCCTTTAATAAGACAGCTTCCGACAATTCATTTGCCGCTGCTGTTTTAACAGCTGATGGTCCGATTCCGAGCGTCAGAATCAAACAGCTCAGCATGAGCCAAATCGTTAACTTTTTCACAATGTTCCTCCTCAAGATATGATCTTACATTGTGTCTAGTATAAACAATATTTGGATAAAATGGATAGTTATTTTTAATGCGGTCACCTTACATTTTCGAAAGAAAAGGGACTTTTCACGAAAGTGAAAAATCCCTTTTTAGCTGATTATTTAAATTCGGAAGCATACTGACCGTAACCTTCTTTTTCGAGGTCGGCTTTCGGCACAAACCGTAAAGCAGCTGAATTCATACAATAACGTAAACCAGTCGGTTCAGGACCATCGTTAAAGACATGTCCAAGATGCGCATTTCCGTGCCGGCTTCTGACCTCCATCCGCTTCATCCCTAATGCAAAGTCACTTTTTTCAATGATATTTCCTTTTTCTAACGGTCGAATGAAGCTCGGCCAGCCGGTTTTCGAATCAAATTTATCATTAGAAGAAAACAGCGGTTCACCGGAAATCAGATCCACATAAATCCCGTCCGCTTTTAAATCATGATACGGATTATCAAAAGCCGGTTCTGTCCCGTCTTCCTGAGTGACTTTATATTGGATATCCGTCAACTTCGCTTTGATTTGTTCATCGGTCAATTTTGAATACTTCGGTAAGTCCAGTTTTGGTTGATCTTTCCAATATCGATTGATGAACTCATCACGTCCGGATGCAGCCCGGTAAAATTTATATTTCTTTTCGCTCTTCAAGTAATAGTCTTGATGATACGCTTCTGCCTCATAAAACGGACCCGCTTCAATCAACGGTGTGACAATTTTTTCATCAAAAATTCCGCTCTCGGCTAATTCGTTCTTCGACTGTTCCGCAATCTGCTTTTGTTCCGCATTTGTATAGAAGATTGCCGTCGTATATGATTCGCCTTGATCGACGAATTGACCGTTCGGATCGGTCGGATCGATTTGGCGCCAGTAGACATCAAGTAACTGTTTATAGGAAATAACAGCCGGATCAAATGTAATCAAAACGGCTTCCCGGTGTCCGGTTGTTTCCGCCGATACTTGATTATACGTCGGATTTTTCACATCTCCACCGGTATAACCGGAAATTACGGATTTGACCCCTTTTAACTCTTCAAACGGCGGCTCCATGCACCAGAAACAACCGCCTGCGAGAATCGCCGTTTCTTCTTTGGCATAGGTCAGTTCTTTGCTCCCACTCGATTTTGCCTGTTGTTGCTGAAAGACAAAGTAGCCGCCAATCATGATTGCAATCAATGCTACGACCGATAAAATCGTCAACATTCGTTTCTTCATCCCCCTCCGCCTCCTTTTTTAAGCTTACGTCGTCCATTGTCTGACGGATGTCTTTTTTCTAATGTACCTTGATTTCCCACAGTTTGTCGCCCGGTCTGCTCTCATTCGGCACATTCAAAAAAGACGATTCATCCTGTCAAAAGAGGGAAATAAATTTAAGACATCAAAAAAACCGGGAGGGGTATTCATGTTTGACTACACAGTCAACTCGAATCATTCAACGGAGAAAACAATCGAACGTCTCAAAACAGCACTTGCCGAGGTTTCCTTTGGCGTCTTATGGGAGTTTGATTTGGCGAAAAAATTTGCTGAAAAAGAGTTACCGTTTGAAGACCGATACCATATCCTCGAAGTCTGTAATCCAAAGGAAGCCCATCGTGTCTTGTCGGCGGAACGTCGGGCCGGCTACTTTTTACCGTGTAAGCTCGCTGTTTATACGGAAGATGGACAGACGAAAATCGGAATGCCGCGTCCAACGGCACTGATTGGTCTGGTCGAAGAAGACGAGTTAAAACAAGTCGCACTCGATGTCGAACGGCAACTTGTTGATGTCATTGAAAAAAGCCGTTTGTAGCTTCATCAAAAAAAGCGATACTTTGCTGATGTACAAGCAAAGTATCGCTTTTTTGTACTCTTTCATAAAATATCGAGCCAGATTTTGACGGCTGTCGCTAAAATCAGGACAGCCAAAATGATTTGCAGGACTTTTGTATTCATCTTTTTTCCGGCGATTGCGCCGAGCGGTGCCGCAATCAGACTGGCGACGACCATGATGGCAGCCGGTCCCCAGTCGACCTGCCCTGTCGTAATCTTTCCGACCGTTGCGCCGATTGACGAAATAAAGGTAATCGCGAGCGACGAAGCAATCGTCATCCGGGTCGGGATTTTTAAAACGACGAGCATAATCGGAACAAGTAAGAATGCTCCTGCCGCACCGACGATTCCTGCCCCGACTCCGACGATGAACGCGCTACTCGCTGCAATTGTTTTGTTGAACCGGACCTGATCAAGCGGAATATCATCCAGTCCTTTTTTCGGTACGAACATCATGACCGCTGCCGTTAACGCCAGTATTCCGTAAACGATATTGATCGTATCTTCCGCCAAGACATTTGAACCGTAGGCACCGAGGAAACTTCCGCTTAAAATGGCGCCACCCATACTTACGATTAATGACTTGTTGAGATAACCGCCTTTCCGGTAAGCCCAAACGCCGCCAATCGTCGCAAAAAAGACTTGAATGGCACTGATTCCCGCCACTTCATGGGCCGAAAAGGCAGCGAATCCGAGCAACGGCGGAATGTATAACAGCATCGGATATTTGATGATTGAACCGCCGATTCCGAGCATTCCGGAAATATAGGATCCGACAAGTCCAATCAAAAAAATGGTAATGATAAACCCGATTTCCATTCGATTCACTCCTTTTGAAAAAGAAGGACTGTCTCCAGCCCTCCTGTAACTTGAATTACCCTTTTTGGATCCAGAATTTTAAGACGCTGGCCTCTTCTTCGTGTTTCACAAGCTCATGGCCACCTGATTTTGCCCATGCTTGTAAATCGTTTTTTGCCCCTTTGTCCGTTGCATGGACTTCAAGGATTTGACCGGATTCGAGTCCGGCGATTGCTTTTTTTGTTTTGACGATTGGCATTGGACATGCAAATCCTTTTGCATCTAATACGAGTTCTGATTTCATAATTGTAATTCCTCCTGAAGTAATTTTTTTAGTTTAGCGAACGGCACAGCGGTTTGGACCGACTTCCATCTCACGTTGTGCTTCGAGATCCGGTGTCTGTTTCCCCATGTTTGTTTCTCGAATTTCCTGGTACGCATTCGGTTGCGGCGGCAAGTTTTCTGTCACCATTTTCCGGAATGTTTCTTCGTCTTCGATGTTCAAGCCATGATTGTTGGCAAGTAACACATCCAGTTTTTCCGCGACGCTGCCGTCTTCGTTTAATTCTTCGATTAACATGAAGTGGGCAGGCAAAACAATCAGGTCTTTCGATAGTTTACGATACGTGTTGTAGAGCGAGTCTCTTAAGTCACCGACCCAGTCTTCTGCGAGACCGGCTAAATCAGGACGTCCGATGGAATCAATAAACAAAATGTCGCCCGTCAGGAGATAACGATTATCGACGACGAACGAAGTCGACCCGATTGTATGTCCCGGGGAATAAAGGGCCCGTACATCAATTTGTGTATCTCCTACCTGAACGTGGCTTCCATCTTCGAGCGCTTCATAATCAAACGTGACGTCTGTAGCGTCTTTTGGTGGCAACCAATATGTTGCGCCTGTTTTTTCCGCAATCTCACGTCCGCCGGAAATGTGATCGGCATGAAGATGTGTATCAAATACATGTGTGATTTCAAGCTGACGTTCTTTTGCATAGTCGAGATAGATATCTGTCATACGTGTGGCATCCACGAGGACGGCTTCGCCTTCCGAGATGATCATGTAAGACAGGCAACCTTTCCCGATCCGGACGAACTGAACGACTTCTCCACGATCTGACCCGGTTTCATTTAATGATCCGAGTGAAATCGGCTCGAGATGTTCGCTCCAGGCTTTCATCCCGCCTGCAAGATACGAGACCGTCCGTCCTGCTTCTTTCAATAAATCCGCGACAAAAATGGACGATCCTTCCTTCGCACAGACGACGAGCACGTCTTGATCGGTCGGCAGTTGGTCTAAAATGTCTTCGACACCATCAAGTAAATCAAAATAAGGAACGTTCAAGTAGGAAAACTGTTCGCCTTCAATCTTCCAGTCCTGGAATGCGTCTTCATTACGGACGTCCAAGATAAACATTTTTTCGCGGCGAATGATTTTTTGCGTCACTTCTTTTGTTGTCATTGCTTGTGCCATCTTTGTCTTTCCTCCTGACAGTAATTTACGGATTAAACGTTTTTTTCTGTATCAAATGCCCAGTCACTCATACCGGGAACGACATTTTGAACGTTGAATCCTTTAGCATCGAGTTGTTGGCAAGCCAAGTCACTCCGGCTGCCTGTTCGGCAGACCACATAAATCGTTTTAGACATATCGAGTTCTTCGATACGTTCTTCCAGTTCACCCAGCGGAATGTTTACCGCACTAGGAATATGTGCAAACGCATATTCTGCCGTTTCCCGGACATCGAGAACAAGCGTATCCGCGTTCTGACGAGCAACTTCGACCGTCTCGTTATTGACGATTTGTTCGAACGCCGGCACTTCCTGATCATTACCGGAAGCTTTCCGGACGTAATGACGCAGAACATCGCCGTCTTCAATCGTTCCGAGGTATTGGTTGCCTGTACTGTTTGCCCAGGCCCGGAGATCGGCCGTCGATCCTTTATCTGTCGCTTGAACCTCTACGACTTGACCCGGTTCCAGTGTCTTCATCGTTTTTTTCGTTCGGACGATCGGCATCGGGCAAGCTAAGCCACGTGCGTCGAGTACGATATCTGTTTTGATTGTCTGCAAAAGTATTCGCTCCTTTTACCTATTGGGGTATAATTAAGATTAAAAAAATTAGTTGGTTTTACCTTCGTATGCCATCATACCGCCATCCATATTGATGACATCAAATCCCTGTCCCTCAAGATAAGTGGCTGCACGGCCACTACGGGCACCTGAACGGCAGACCATGACGTATTGTTTTTTCTTATCAAGTTCATTCATTTTGAATTCAACGAGTCCGAGTGGAATATGAATTGCTTCCGGAATTTTTCCTTCTTTGACTTCGTCCACTTCCCGGATATCAATGATGTTAAGTTGTTCTCCGCTCTCTAGCTTTTCCTGTACTTCTTTTGCTGTGAATCGTTTCATTTGTTATTCCTCCTCGTGTTTTTTAACGCCAAACATTCATTCCGCCTGATACCTCTGTTACGTGGCTGTATCCGGCTTTTTTTAATTGTTTGACCGCTTGTTTACTACGCATTCCGCTTTGACAGATTACGATGACTTCTTTATCTTTCGGAATCTTGTCAAGTTGCGACGGTAATATTTGAAGCGGAATGTTCTTAAATCCTTTAATGTGATTTCCTTTGAACTCACCCGGTGTCCGGACATCCAAATAAAATCGGTTACGGTCACCTAAATGCTGTTTCAGTTCAGTTGCTGACAGTTTGTTGACACCTTTTGTCGGTGCAAACATCCGGTAAGCGAGAAAGGCAACAATCACTAGAAATACGATGTTCAGGATATCCACTTGCATCAGTCCTCCTCGAAATTAGATGAACAGGTTGACGTTTCCGTCTTCAGCATCCGCGAGGTACGCTGCGACACCGGCATATTCGATCCCATCATGCAGTTCTTCCTGCTTTAAGCCGAGCAGATCCATTGTCATCGTACAAGCAACCAGTTTTACATCCTGTTCTTTCGCCAGTTCGATTAAATCGGGAAGCGGCATCGCATTGTGTTTTTTCATGACGTTTTTGATCATCTTCTGACCGGCACCACCGAAGTTCATTTTTGAGAGCGGCATTTTGTCGGCACCGCGCGGCATGAATTTACCGAACATTTTTTCAAGTAGTGTTTTATTCGGTTGAATCGGCTCGTCTTTACGCATCGCGTTTAATCCCCAGAATGTATGGAAAACCGTCACTTCGTGGTCGTAAGCGGCTGCTCCGTTGGCAATGATATACGCTGCCATGACCTTATCGTAATCTCCACTGAACAATACAATCGTTGTTTTTTTAATCTCTGACATCTGAAAAATCCCTCCATCTATTTTACCCCTAAGGGTATTAATCGTTGTAAAATTTTTTATCTGCTTTTCAGTAATAGTTGAACCGCTTCTGCTACAGCCTGTTCATTGTTATCGTCGGTTTCGTCATTCGTGACACATTCAATTAGATTTTCACTGACGACAAGTCCAATGACACGATCAATCGCGCTTCGTGTCGCACTGAGTTGAGTGACAACATCTTTACAGGACGCTTCTTCTTTCATCATCCGGATAATACCGTGAAGCTGACCTTCAATCCGGTTCATCCGGTGAATGATTTTGTCTTCATACACTTTTTCCATGCGAAGAACACTCTCCTTTTTCCGTGTGACCTGTGTCATACCTAATGGCTACATTCCATACAATAATACCTACATGGGTATATGTCAACGAAAAAGTTTTTAGTCGGATTCACCATGTTGATTGATCCATTTTTGGGACAGACGGGTTGTCTCTCCTTTAAGCGTAATGAATTGAAACATCCTTGGATCAATCTGCGAATCATCATATGTCTGAAACCGTTCTGATTCGAGCAGGCTTCCCGCCAAACGTTCCGAAAGAATCGAAATCCCCGTTCCATTTTTGATTAACTGTTTAATTAACCGGTTGGAATATACCGTGATTATCCGCTTCGGAACAATTGCTTGTGTCTGCAACCACGTTTCCAGTGCTAAACGTGCGGCTGATCCCTCTTCCCGGTAAATCCAGGTTGCCTGTTCCGGAACCAGATGATGATGACCGATGATGCGCAGTCGATCTGTCGCAAAAGGAATGGCTTCGATTTGGTGCGAGCGATGCAGTCCTTCTACCATACCTAAATCAATCTCGTAATGGAGCAAGGCCTGTTCGACTTGTTCCTGATTCATGACGCGCGCATCGACGGAAACATCCGGATAGACCAGCAAAAAGTTGTGAATCATCTCTTCTAACATCGCTTCGTAGATCGTATGTGTGGCCGCGATTCTGAGCGTCCCGCGTGTAATGCCTTCCAACTCATCCATTTCCTGCTCGAGCCGGATCGCTTGGTGCAAAATTTCCTTGGCATGCCGGTACACAATCCATCCCGCTTCCGAGATTTCAATCGTTTTATTAAAGGTATGGCGATGAATTAAACTTTGTCCAAAATGTTCTTCCAAATGTTTTAAATGGAGACTGACCGTCGGCTGTGAAATGTATAAGCGGTCCGCTGTTTTCGTAAAATGTTTTGTTTCGACCAACGCGACAAAGGTCTTCAGTTCATTAAAATTCATAGATTCACCTCATTTATTTTTCTAATCGTTACGATCAGTATAATTCATTTTCCTAATCATTACTTTCCCCGTAGAGTCATCTGTATCACTTTATAGAAAGAAGGAACATTCTTGGATTTATTACTTTTTCTTGTACTCGGAGCCGCAATCGGCATTCTATCCGGTTTTTTCGGAATCGGCGGGGGCATCATCCTGACCCCTCTTTTATTGATATTAGGATACACCCCGAGCACCGCAATCGTCTTAAGTTTGCTTTTGACACTCGGTTCGACGGTGACAGGTACCTTTGCCCATCTCCGTCAAAATAACTTTCACCTTCGGGATGCTGTCACGATTGGCGTTTCCGGTATCATCGGCTCCGCTGCGATTACGCCTGTCGTCTTTTGGATGGAACGGCACAGCGGTGCCGATACGGTCATCTCCACCCTTTACATCGTCCTGCTCCTGTTGTTTGCCATTCAGTTTTTGAAACCGGCTAAAAAAGTGGTTCAGGAGACATCTGTGCCGCACGCCTCGTTTTATAAACTGGTCGCAATCGGTGCCGCTGCCGGAATCCTGTCGTCTTTGATGGGGGTCAGCGGTGGATTTTTACTGACACCACTCTTGATGGGATGGGTTCGTTTCCCGCTTAAGCAAGCAATCGGAACAAGTATTGCGGCAGCTACGTTGATTGTACTCGGCGGCGTTACGAGTTACTTCATGTCAGGTACACAGGCTCCGCTTGCTTTAGGGATTGCTTTAATCATCGGAGCACTCATCGGCTCGCCGCTTGGCGCATCATTCCTCAATCTCTTCAGCAGTCAATTCGTCAAAAAGAGTCTGGGCAGTTTTTATGCCGCCGTTGCAGCCAGCGTGTTCTTAAAAACTACGCACTATGAACAACTCTCGTTACTTCTGCTCGCCTTGTTTACGACCGGTTTGATCGGTGTATTCTTCTATCAAAAAGTAATTCAACGTCAAACAAAAGACTGCCCTTAACGGACAGTCTCTTGTTTGATTTTTTCAGGTTTTAAGACTTTCGCTTCTTTCTTTTGACGCATCCGTTCGGCGTTCATCAATCCACCGAGCATCAGGACGACAGATGACAAATAGAACCACGTCATCAGGACGATAATTCCGGCCAGTTGTCCATACAGACGGTCGTAACTGCCGAATTCCGCGTAATACGAGAAGAATTCAGAAACAGCCTGCCAGGCGATTGTCGCAAACAACGCACCCGGCAAGACTTGACGGACTGTCAACCGGACGCTCGGCAGAACACGATACAGCAGAATGAAGAAGACCAACAGGAACAGTGATCCGAGTCCCCAACGGAATAAAAACCAAATCCAGGAGTAGTTCGTGACGACATCATTGACGATGGCAAAATGCGTGATGAAACGCCGCGTTAACTTTTCAGCAACCGGAACGAGAAGCGACATCGGTAAAATAACCATCATGCCGACCGTAAAACCGAAGTCCTGCAGTAACCCTCTCCAAAACGGCACTTTCCGCGTTACTTCCAGCGCATCATTCAATGATCGAACCAATGACTGCACCGACATCGAAGCGAGCCAAAAGGCTGCCAGGAAACTGATCGAGGCGAGTTTCAATCCCCCGTCATCAAAAATCCCGACGACGTTTTTCCGGATCAATTCATATGTTTCCGCCGGAGCGAACGGACGGATTAAATCAAGAACGTCTCCTGATGTGAACGGTAAAAAGGATACTAATCCAACTACAAATAACAAAAAGGGGAATAAGGACAACATCAGATAATAGGCGAGTTGAGCCGATTTATCAAAAAAGGCTTCGCCAAAAAATCGGGCAAATACAGATTTTAATAATGACATAACAATTTCCTCACTTTCGAATAGTTCTCTCCTCTATCCCCCTTTCCATACACTTTCTAAACTTTTAACGTCTTTTGAACTTGTAAGTAAGCGTTTAACGATTATCGTTTGGCACAAAGCGCAAGCAAACGGTACACTGAAGCAAGAACCATCGTCGTGTTGGATGAAGAAAGGATTTACGCCGTGTCTACTTTACTCACTGAAGCCGAACGCTTTTTTCATGACTATATAGAACAATACCCGCAAGAGGCACATCGCCTACATGAAGTGCGCGAAGAAATTTTGCGGACAGGTACGTATACGCAAACGCTTCAGGAACTTACGTATGGAGCAAAACTCGCCTGGCGGAACAGCAACCGCTGTATCGGGCGCCTCTTTTGGGAGCAACTTCACGTCATTGATGCCCGGAATGCCCTGACTGTGGAATCGATCCGCGACACCTTGTTTCATCATATGGAGTACGCGACCAACGATGGACGGATCCGTTCGACGATTACGATTTTTGATCCCGACCGGGTCCGCATCTTGAACCATCAATTAATCCGTTATGCCGGTTACGACACCCTGGATGGTATCATTGGTGATCCGGCATCCATTGCATTCACCTCGCTTTGTGAGTCGTTCGGATGGAGTGGACAAGGAACCGACTTTGATCTTCTGCCGTTACTGATCGAACTCGACGGACAAGTCAGTCTGCATCCGATTCCGGATGAACTGGTGCTTGAAGTCACGATTCAACATCCTGATTTTAACTTGTTCGCAAACCATACCGTCAAATGGTATGCTGTCCCGATGATTTCTGACATGCGTCTTGAAATCGGCGGTATCTCCTATCCGTGCGCCCCGTTTAACGGCTGGTACATGGGGACTGAAATCGGCGCAAGAAATTTGGCCGATGTTGATCGGTATAACCTCTTGCCGCTGGTCGCGGAGCAGCTTGGACTGAACACATCCCGCGAACGGTCGTTATGGAAAGACCGGGCACTCGTCGAACTCAATTATGCTGTCCTCGATTCGTTTGAACGGGCCGGCGTGACGATTGTCGACCATCATACGGCGACGAAACAATTTGCCCGGTTCGAAAAAAATGAAGCGGCCTGTGAACGGGACGTAACCGGAGAATGGTCCTGGCTCGTACCGCCCATGAGCGGTGCCGCGACGCATGTCTTCCACAAAGATTTCGATCCGGCCGTCAAGCGTCCGAATTTCTTTGCCCGTTCTGCGACTGTTGAAAAAACAACCAAGCCAACCGGCTGTCCGTTTCATCAAGGGGTGCCGCGATGAATTATGTCGAGACACTCCGAAAGCAAATCGGACAGACCCCGCTGATTCTCGTTGGTGCCGTCGTTCTCGTCATCAAGGACGGACACATTTTGCTTGAGCAACGGAATGAAACACAAGCCCGGTTCGGACTACCGGGCGGTCTGATGGAATGGGCGGAGTCAACAGACGAAACTGCACGCCGTGAACTGTTGGAAGAAACAGGTCTTGTCGCTGAAGACTTGACGTTACTCGGTGTCTATTCCGGAAAAAACTATGTCACGACGCTTGCGAACGGTGATGTGTTTCAAAGCGTCACGCTGGCTTATGTCGCTTCCAAAACGACCGGAACCTTACGCATCAGCGAAGAAAGTGTTACGTTAACGTATTTCCCTCTGACCGATTTACCGGAGCAGATCGTCGGCTCGCATCGCGTGATGATTGAGGATTATCTGAACCAATCGTAACCAGGTACTCACTAGTCTCTTGAAGATCAATCTATTGGAGTATACGAACGTAGGTTGATTTTGGTTTTCTATTTTTAAGGCTCAGTCATACAAAAACGTAGTTTTCTACAGATTTGAGGATGTTTTATGATGAACAAAATCATGTTGGTCATGCTTGGTGGCACAGGTATCTTATTCGTGATCTTTGCCGCCATCGTCATGATCAGCTTATGGATGTAACAAAAGACGGGATCTACAGAGTCGCCTCAATGGCCGTTCTGTAGATCCCGTTTGTTTAGACACTGATTGGTTTTTGCATGATGAATTGTTTGAGGTCCCGTTGTTTCCAACCGGCTTTGAGTAATTCTTCCCACACCTGCTGATTCGTTGATTGCAGATGATAGTGTTCACCTGCCAATCGGCGTGTTGCTTCGGTCGCGACCCGGGCAACTTCTTCCTCATCTGTCAAAATGGCAAAAATTGATTCATTGACTGCGGCAATAAAGGCACCATCGAGTTCGTAGTAAAGGGCTTTCGCCAGTTTCATAACGCCCGGATCCTGTTGCCAAATGTATTCGTCCTGCTGTATGTACCGCCGTTCAAAAGCCACTTGATCAATTTCAACAAGCGGTTCAACCTGTCCCTGTTCTTCTTTATGAAAATAACCGAGTTCACTGACAGTTTGATAACCGAAACTCTCGTATAAGGTAATCGCCGGCTCATTTCCTTGAATGACTTCAAGCATCAAGCAATCGATATTCAAAGATTTGGCATAACTCAGCTGTGCTTCATACAAGGCTTTGGCAATTCCAAGACGCCGGTACTGCGGATCGACCGCCAGTCCCCCACAACGCATGACCGTTTTTTTCTTGATGGTCTTCAGCCCGTTCAACCAAATCGCGACCGGTCGTTCCCCGTGATAGGCAATGAACGAATGTTCCAGTTGGTTGCCGTCACGTTCTAAGATTCGTTCCTGAAACACTTCAGGTGAAAGACCTAGTGGAATCATGTAATCGCTGAAACCTTCCTTCATGACTAAATATGCTGTTTCTGTATCAGGTGCCTGTTTAATATGAATCATTTCGGATCGCCCCTTTCCCTACAACCGTTCGCCTTTTCCGATGTTCATTCCTGCCAGAAGTAAATAAAAAACCATCCAGAAGCGGTCCTGGATGGCATAAGTGCTATTAATGCAGTTTTGAGCGTGTTCTTCCATATCCGAAGTAGACAAGTAGGCCAATTGCGGTCCAGATGAAGAAAGCAATCCATGTGAATGTTTGAAGGTTCAACATCAACATGATACAGGAAAGGACGGAAAGAATCGGTAAGAATGGAACCAATGGTACTTTGAATGCCCGCTTCAGATCAGGACGCGTTTTCCGTAAGATGACGACGGCAATTGAAATCAGAGCGAATGCTGCGAGTGTTCCGATATTGATCAATTCTGCCAGTGTACCGAGCGGAACGAACCCAGCAATCAAACCGGCCGTCGTACCAAGAATCCATGTTGCTTTGACAGGCGTATGTGATTTTTCATTCACGTCCGAGAAGATTTTCGGCAATAATCCATCACGGCTCATCGCGAACAGGAGACGAACCAGACCAAATGTCATGACGAGGATAACAGTTGTCATACCAACGATGGCACCTAAGTCGACGAAACCTGCGACCCAGTCCTGACCTGCTACTTTTAAGGCTAACGAAACCGGGCTGTCGACCCCTTCAAATTGTTTGAATGGTACGATTCCGACCATGATGGCGGATACGACGACGTATAGTACGGTAACGATGGCAAGTGATCCCAAGATTCCGATCGGCAAGTTACGGCCCGGATCTTTGACTTCTTCTGCCGCTGACGTAACGGCATCAAAACCGAGGTATGCGAAGAAGGCGATCGCTGAAGCCTGCAGGACACCACTGATACCGAACGGTGCGAACGGCGTGTAGTTGCCCGGCTCGACATACCAGATACCGACGACGATGAACAAGATAACGACGGCTACTTTAACAAGAACCATGATATTGTTGACGCGTTTTGTTTCCTTGATTCCCATTGAGAGCAACAGCGTGATGACCATCAAGATCAGGAACGCCGGTAAGTTAAAGAATGTTTCGCTGCCTGGTACAGCACCTGGTGCTGCTGTTAATGCTGTCGGCAGACTGACACCGAATCCGGATAACAACGACTGGAAATAACCGGACCAGCCTGTTGCAACGGCACTCGATGCTAAACCATATTCCAGGATCAAACACCAACCGATGATCCAGGCAACCAGTTCACCAATCGTGGCATACGTATACGTATAGACACTACCCGAGACTGGAATCATTGATGAGAACTCGGCGTAACAGAGAGCTGCTAATGCACAGACGATAGCAGAAATAATAAAGGCAACCGGTAATGCGGGTCCTGCATACAACGCTCCTGTTCCGGTCAGGACGAAGATCCCTGTCCCGATGATTGCACCAATCCCAAGTAAAACTAAATCAAAGCCTGATAAATGCCGCGCCAGTTTGGAATGGCTCTTTTGATCCATCATCACACTGACATCTTTCTTACGAAGCAAACTCATAAAACACCCTCCGAACTTTCTCTTTTTTCTGAATATTCAAATCATTTTTCTAATTGACCTTTTCATCATAACAAAGGATGTCAGCTTTTATAAGCAAAAGTTTCTGTTTTTTTTCACAAAATGGTCAAACCAGTTTTGTTGTTTTACTACAATACAAATATGTAGATATGCATTAACGTACTAAAAACTCCTCCACCGCTCGGTGAAGGAGTTTTCGTTTAGGTTACGGACGATCATTCGGGTGATCTAAGTTCGGACCACGGTTCGTGTCCGGATCGATCGGGTAATCGTCTTGTTGTGCTAAATCATTTTCAGGAAGTGCCCCTTTTGGTGTACCGTGTGTCGGGTTCACGTTCGTAGAAGATGATGGTTTAGAAGCTTTTGGTGCTTGATCTGGTGTGACGTCATCTGCTGCTTTTGACGCGGCACCTTTTGCTGCTTCTTTTAAGCTTGGCTTCGTCGAAGCAGACAATGTGTTGTTTGATGGCAGGTTCGATGTGTCGATATCTGCATTCTCTGCTTTTTTCTGGAGACGATCGAGGTAACGTGATGCATTATCACGGCCACCTAAGCCAAACGCGAGTCCGAAAGCAAGAGCAACAGCACCGAGGATCAAGATGAACGCTGAGTTAACGATTGTAGCAGCAACACCAAGTTGATCAAGTGCCATGAAGACAGCAAGAGCAAGGATGGCATATTTTGCGACGCTTGAAAGAACTTTTAAATCCGAGTTCGCAAACAGGCTGTCCATTGTACGTTTCACCAAGTTGCTGATGATGATACCGATGGCCAAGATGATGATCGCTGTCAAGACGCTTGGAAGGAAAGCAAGAACCGCGCGACCGAGATCAACCATGAAGTTGAGACCGATCAGATTGAATGCTTCAACGACGAACAAGACGACGATGACGATTTCAACGAGTGATCCAACGATGGATGATGGGGATGTCGAGGCATTGTTTGCATCCCAGTTACCGATTTTCAAGTGGCGTGTTAAGTTATTGAAACCGAGGCGTGACAAGAGGTCTGCGACGAATTTCTTAACGAAACGACCGACATAAAGACCGACAAGGATCAAGACGACACCGATAATGATGTTCGGAATCATACCAAGAACATCATTTAACATGTTGATGGCTGGTCCTGTAATCCCTTTGATGTTGAGCTGGTCAAGTGCCGAAATCGTGATCGGGATTAAGATCAGGATGAAGACGACTGTACCTAAGATGGAAGAAAGTGATTTTGTATCTTTTTGTTCGTTTGTACCGATGTTGAAGCGTGAAGCAAATTTGTCTGTACCGACTGCATGCAGGAAGTTCGTGACGATATCGCGAACGATTTTCGCAACGAGGAATCCGACGAAGAAGATCGCTGCTGCAGCAATCAGACGTGGGATGAAAGCAAGGAACGACGAGAGTAATTGGCTGAACGGCTCAGAAACACTTTCAATGTTGAGCGCACCCAGTACACCCGGTAGGAACAATAACAAGACAAGATAGAAGACGATTTCGCCTGCAATCTTCGGATAGTTCGAAAGATCCGTTTGACCTTGAAGCATTTTGTTCGAACGGACTTTTTCGTTCGACATCAATTTCGTTCCGCCTTTGACGATAACCATGCGCAGTACGACCGCGATGACGTAAGCAAGAAGAAGAATCAATGCTGCTTTCAGGATGTTCGGGATCGCTGCGAGCAATGTGCTCATCGTATCCGCAAGCGGTCCTGCGATGATGTTCAAGTTCAAGATGTTAAAGACGAGGATGAGAACGAAAACCATCAAGACCCAGAAAATGACTGTCCCGATAATTTTTTCAGGCGTCCACTTTTTCTTTTGTGGTGGTGTACCTTCTTTTTGTGGTGACAATTTGTTGACGACACCCGATTTTTCCAATGCCTTTTGAATACCGTTTGCGATCAGTTTCGCAATCAGCCATCCAATCAAGAAGACGATAAGTGCTCCTAAAATGTTTCCGAGAGTTCCTAGAATCCCGTTGACGTCAAATGACGTCGTGTTCCAAAAGTTGTTCATCCTGCCACACTCCTTCATCTCTAAATAATATATTTCCGACACTTCTTTAATTTCCCCGGCTAAAGGAATTACTAAACCACTTTTAACCTGAAAGTGGCAGTTTGTGAATAGTATTTAAAAAAATGGATGATTCTGATCAGAACCATCCATTTTGGAAAAGCTATTTATTTTTTAGTATTCCGCCGTCATGGTTTCGCCGACGTACCGAAATAATTTGACCGCGTCCATCTTAAACGACTTCTTTTTCCGAGAACTGACTGTTGTAAAGATCGGCATAAAAGCCGTTCGCTTCGAGCAAGGCTTCATGTGTGCCCTGTTCAATGACCCGCCCTTGATCCATGACCAAAATCAAATCGGCATCTTTAATCGTCGACAGACGGTGGGCGATGACGAAACTTGTCCGCCCTTCCATCAAACGTTTCATCGCCTGTTGAATAAAGATTTCCGTCCGCGTATCGACACTTGACGTGGCTTCATCGAGAATCATGATCGGTGGATCGGCGAGGACCGCCCGGGCAATCGTCAACAGTTGCTTCTGCCCTTGCGAGATGTTCGACGCTTCTTCGTTCAGGACGGTATCGTAGCCGTCCGGCAATGTCCGGATAAAGTGATCCGCATGGGCTGTTTTCGCGGCTTCGACGATGTCGTCTTCTGTTGCCCCGGTTTTTCCGTACGCGAGATTATCACGAATCGTACCGTTAAAGAGCCACGTATCTTGCAGGACCATGCCGAACGTCGTCCGTAAATCTTCGCGTGACATCTTCCGTGTATCGATCCCGTCAATTCGGATGACACCACGATTCAACTCGTAAAAGCGCATCAACAGATTGATCAGTGTCGTTTTACCGGCACCGGTCGGACCGACGATCGCAACCGTCTGACCCGGTTTGACGTCGATGTTCATGTCTTCAATCAACAGCTGTTCGCCGTAACCGAAGTCGACATGCTCGAACGCAACGGCTCCGTCGGCTTTCGTCAAGTGATGGGTCGTTACTTCCTTGACTTCCTCTTCTTCATCCAATAACTCAAAGACCCGCTCGGCAGCGGCGACCGTCGACTGAACGATGTTCGCGATATTGGCCGTTTGTGTGATCGGTTGTGTGAACTGGCGTGTATAGGTGATGAACGCTTGAATATCTCCGATCGAGATGCTGCGCTGGGTGACGAGAATCCCGCCGACGACACTGATCAGGACGTAACTGATATTCCCGATGAACATCATCATCGGCATGATGATCCCGGAGATAAACTGCGCTTTTCGTCCCGCTTCATATAATTCTTCATTAACCGTATCAAACTGTTCGACCGCTCTGCGTTCATGACCAAACGCTTTGACGACCGGATGCCCTGTATACATCTCTTCGACATGACCATTCAGTTGTCCGAGTGTCCGTTGTTGATCGGCAAAGTATTTTTGCGACCGTTTCAAAATCGGACGAATCGCGAAAATCGAGATCGGTAACGAGACGAGCGAGATCAACGTCAACAGCGGACTGATCGTCAGCATCATGATTAAGATCCCGACAATCGTCACGATCGACGTGATGAACGACGTCACACTTTGTTGTAACGTACTCCCGATCGTATCGATGTCATTTGTGACCCGGCTGAGTGTCTCCCCGTTCGGACGGCCGTCATAATACTTGAGCGGTAAGCGTTCAAGCTTCTGATTGACATCTTCCCGTAAATCGTAGACGGTTTTTTGCGCAATCCCGGACATCAGATACTGTTGCAGGTAACTGAACAGACTGCTGATGACATACAGTCCGGCGAGTAACAGCAAAATCTGTCCGATTTTCGTAAAGTCGATTTCTGCTCCCGGTACCCCCTGGAACTTGGCATAGGCTCCTTCAAACAGTTCCGTGATTGCCGTCCCCATGATTTTCGGTCCGGCAATCATAAAGATCGTACTGAGAATGGCTGCGACAAAAACCGCTATGAGAGCGTTCCGGCGTGGTTTCAGGTAACCGAGCAACCGTCGGAACGTCGCTTTAAAGTTTTTTGGTTTTTCGCCCATCATCATCATGTTCCCGCCGCCGGGACCACCACCCGGGCCACCTGGAGGACCGCCGGCAGGTCGTTTTGTATTACTGGTACTCATGCGATTTCCTCCTCTGACAGTTGGGATTTGACGATTTCCTGATAGACTTCGTTTGTTTCATAGAGTTCATCATGCGTTCCGATGCCGGCAATCCGACCTTCTTCGAGGACGATGATTTGATCGGCGTCCATGACTGTGCTGACACGTTGGGCGACAATCAGAACGGTCGCGTCCTCGGTTTCCTGCTTTAGGGCTTTGCGTAAGGTTGCATCCGTTTTAAAGTCAAGCGCCGAGAAGCTGTCGTCAAAGACATAGATGTCGGGTTTCCGAACCAGCGCCCGGGCAATCGACAAACGTTGTTTTTGACCACCGGATACGTTTGATCCCCCTTGTTCAATCATTGATTCATACCGGTCTGGCATCCGTTCAATAAAATCTGTCGCTTGAGCGACTTGTGCCGCATGTTGGATTTCTTCGTCCGTTGCGTCCTCTTTCCCGAACCGGATGTTATCCGCAATCGTTCCCGTGAACAGCAACGCTTTTTGTGGGACAAAGCCGATTTTCGAACGTAATTCTTCTTGCGGAACGGCTTGGCTGTCGACACCGTTGACTTGGATGCTGCCATCCGTCACGTCATAAAACCGCGGAATCAAATTGACGAGCGTTGATTTCCCGGAACCGGTCCCGCCGATGACGGCCGTAATTTCTCCCGGTCGGGCAGTAAAACTGATATCCGATAAGACCGGTGCCTCGGCTCCCGGATAGCTGAACGTCACCCGGTCAAAGACGAGCGTGCCGCGTTCTTTATCCGCAGAAGCGGTTCCGGCGTCGACCATCGTCGGCTCCATCTCGAGGACTTCATTAATCCTTTTCGCCGAGACCGCCGCCCGGGGAATCATGACGAACATGACGGACGCCATGACGAGGGCAAACATGATTTGCATGACGTATTGAATGAACGCCATCAAATCTCCGATCTGCATCCCGCCGTTGTTAATCCGGATACCACCGAACCAGATGACACCAACAACCGTCAAGTTCATCACGAGCATCATGACCGGCATCAAAAAGGCCATGATTTTATTGACCTTGATCGAGACATCCGTTAAATCCGCATTCGCTTTTTTTAACCGCACTTTCTCCTGGGATTCCCGGTTAAAGGCCCGGATGACACGAATCCCGGTCAGGTTTTCCCGTAAAACGAGATTCAAGCGGTCAAGCCGTTTTTGGACTTGGCCGAACAACGGGACTCCTTTCCAGAGAATCAACAGAATCGAGACAACCAACACCGGCATCGCCGCAACGATGACAAGTGATAATTTAGCATCTTTCGAGACCGCCATGATCAGTCCACCGACAAACATGATCGGCGCACTGACGACCATCCGGAGCATCATGATGACGACCTGCTGAACTTGGGTGATATCATTTGTCGTCCGTGTGATTAATGAAGCCGTTCCGACTTGATCAAACTCCTGTAAGGTAAAGCGTTCGACGTGGTTAAAGACTTTTCGGCGGATATCGCGTCCAAGTCCCATCGCGGCTTTCGAGGAATAATAACTGGCAGCAATCGCCGCGAGTGCGCCAAGTCCGGTAATCCCGAGCATGACAGCCCCGATTTTCCAAATGTATGCCGTATCCCCCGTCACGACTCCTTTATCGATGATGTCAGCCATCAACGTCGGTAAATATAAATCCGACATCGACTGGGCGAAGACGAGAATTAAGACGGCAAAAACCGCCCATTTATAGGTCGTCAGATTTTTGAGTAGCTTAATCATCTGTACAGCCTCCGTTTCCTGGTGCCAAAATTTCTTTTAATCCTTCTGCAATCTGCGCATGGGTTTGTAACATCTGCTCAAAAACAGCAGGGTCAATTTGATCGAGGACCTGTTCAAGCCGTTGTTGCATCCCCGCTTCCTGCTGTTTGATCGTTTCGACGAATTGCCGTCCGTGATCACTCAAACGTAAGACGACTTCCCGCCGGTTGTCCGGATTCGTTTCCCGGATCACCCACTCCGACTGCACCAATCCTTCTACCGATTGACTGAGCGTGCTTTTCGGCAGATGGGTATGCACGGCCAGTTCCTTTTGTGTAATCGGACTTCGTGGGGCAATCGTCATCAAACTGTGAAATTGCGGCAAACTGAGTCCGTTTTCCTGCGCCGTCTGATGCGCCGCGCGGACAAGATGACGTTGCACATTCCAAAACGACTGCATCATCGCCGTTGAACGGACCGGCTCTTTTTGTTCGGTTTCCATCCTTCCACCTCCATGTTCCATTTTGAATTGTTCTATATAGAATGATTATCTATGTAAACTAAAATTACGCCCATTCAGACCGAATGTCAACGCAGAAACAATGTGAAAATGCACATATTTATGTTCTTGTGATCCATGCTTTGATTTATACTGAGAAAGATCTCTTATTAAAGGATTCATGAGGAAGGAGAACTTGCTTTGTTACATCAAATGGGGTTGTATCAAGAGCCTTTTCAATCCATCGTTTCCGGAAAAAAGATAGTTGAAATCCGCTTGAATGACCCAAAACGACAAGCCGTTCAAGTCAACGATCAGATTGAATTCACGAACCTATCGACAAACGAAAAAGTGACCGTCAACGTTACCGAACGTCAATCATTCAAAGATTTCCAGACGCTTTACGAACAGATTCCGCTCGAACAGCTCGATTGCATCGGCTGGTCCATGAAGGAGTTATTGGACGCGACCTATACGATCTATTCAAGAGAATCTGAAAAACAATTCGGAACACTGGCTTTAACAATCGAACGGAATTCTTAAGTAAAAGGAGGGGAGTATCATTATTGCATCCATTAAACGTCTAATTAATCAGCAATACGCACATCCGACAGGACGGTTCGGAACCTATATCGGGGAAAAGATGGTCAGGCAGCACCAACCTGAAACAGAATGGACAATCGAGCTGTTGACTGTCCAAAAGGATGACAGCATTTTAGAATTAGGTTGCGGTGCAGGTTATGCCATCGAACGACTTGTACATCAAACAGACGCAAAGCAGATTACCGGTATTGATTCTTCTTCTGCTATGCTGCGATCGGTACAAAAAAGAAACAAAGAGGCGATCCAATCCAAACGGGTCCATGTTCTTTACGGTGATCTAAACAAGTTAGCTTTTCAAAGTGAACAATTTGATAAGGTATTTACGATACATACACTTTATTTTTGGGAAAACATCTCCGGCACCTTGGCTGCTCTCTATCACGCCTTAAAACCAGGCGGTCATTTTGTTATCACCTTTTGTGATGGTAAGAATGATGTCATTTGGGCCGGCGTGAGAGATCTAGTCCAAGACGAACTCCTTCCTGCCGCAAGAAAACACGGATTTTCCGACATTTCATTCATCGAAGGTCCTGTTTCAAGGCAATTCCGTAACGTTGCAGTGAGGGGCCATAAACCTTTCCATTAAAAAAAGGAACAGTCGTCAGAGGACGATCGTTCCTTTTATCTGCTTCATTCCGGCTCAACGTGGACATGAATATCGTAGACACCATATTCATCCGTCAGCGTATCTTCGACTTTCGTCGCGATATCATGGGCTTGATGGACGTTCAATTGCGAGTTGACGAGAATCACGACATCAACGACTTCATTATTCCCATAATTCCGTCCCTTGATTGACTTGATTCCTTTGACACCTTCTAAATCAAAAATCACATCTTCATACATCTTCAGCTTCTGTTCATCAAATCCATCCGACAATTCGTGGGACGCTTCCGAGAAGATATCCCACGCCGTTTTACAAATCAGGAATCCGACGACGATTGCCGTCGCGGTATCCAGCCACGGCATCCCGAACTGGGAACCGATAATCCCGATCGTCGTCCCGATACTGACCCAGGCATCGGATAAGTTATCCTTCGCCGCTGCCATGACAGCCTTGCTGTCAATTTTCCGTGACAGATTCCGGTTGTAACGGTAGACGAAATACATCACGACGGCAGAACCGATCCCGACGTAAGCTGCGACTATATCTGGCGACTCCTGTTTTCCTTGAAATAACGTCGAAACCGTATCAATCAATACTTGTAACCCGACTGCCATCATAATGAAGGAAGCAACCATCGAGGCAATCGTTTCACTTTTCCAGTGTCCGTATTTATGGTTATCATCTGCCGGACGTCTTGAAATCCGTAAGCCGATCAAAACCGCAATCGAGGCAATGATATCCGTTGTATTGTTCAAGCCATCCGCCCGTAAGGCCGCTGAATCCGCCGTGTAGCCGACAATCAATTTAATGACCGATAAGACAATATAGGCGATGATGCTGATGATTGCACCACGCTCACCAAGCTTTAAATTATCGTATTTTTGTTGATCCATTTTCGTCGCCCCCACTCACTCTGTCGATTAGCAAACCTCATCGTAACAGGTCGAAATCAAGTGGGTCTATAGAAATCATTTTGCTTAAAACTAGTTAATTAACAAAAGACCAATAGTTTTGCCTTAAAGCAAATCATATTTAATCGTGTATTGGCGCTTCTTGTGCAATTTGCGCATACTTCTCTTGCTTCGCTCTACAACATTTTTGCAGAACCCGGTTCCTTTTCAATCATAATCCGTGCATCTTGCGTCCCGAATCAGTAGACTAAAGATACACACCAACAACAGGGGGAACTAACACATGAGTAACTACATTAAGAGTGAAGATACATTTAAAGAGTTAATCGCAAGCGAAACACCGGTCATCATCAAGTTCGAAGCCGACTGGTGCCCGGACTGCAAACGGATGGACTACTTCATGCCGGACGTCGAAGCCCAGTTCAGCGAATTGCCGATCTATACGATCGACAAAGATGAATTCCCGGAAATCGCTTCTGACAATGTCGTCATGGGAATTCCAAGCTTACTCGTCTTCCAAAACAATGAGAAACTCGGTCACTTGCATAGTGCCAACGCAAAAACACCGGAAGAAGTCACAGACTTCCTCAAGAAAAACTTCAACTAAACAGACGAAGATCCATCTCCGACATCGGAAATGGGTCTTTTTTTAACGTTCGCAGGCGATGCCATCTTTGTCACGGTCTTTTGATTTGTTGAGATTGTATGTCGCTAAGCTGACATACGCTTTGTATTTCGTATCTTTATAGATGGCTTTACCTTTTTTATCGTATCCTGTCCGGTTTTTCAGACCTTTTTTCTTGGCGACGCCGCCTTTATATTTGTCATGCATCTCTGTACAGTTCTTGAATGTCTTCGCTTTCGTTGCTGCATGGCTTTCTGCCGACGTCACGCTGATCAATGAAAGACTAAGTACACCGGTCATGATAAGTTTCACTGCTTTATTCATGTCCATTCCTCCTCGTTTTTAAAATACCAAATTTTAGTGATAATTTAATTATAGAGGATTCGTTTAAAATATACGGCTCGTTTTTAACATTTATTTCTTATGAACACATATTTTGTTTAGTTTTTTAAAATCAGATTACCATTTTTTAATAATATGTTATGTTTTACATAATATATTATTAAAGGAGCGAAAAGGATGAATAAATTTTTTCTCATATTACTTGGTATATTAACTACACTTCTTACTGTCGTGCTGTTAATAGTATCTATTACGACCACTTCAATTTTCTCTAGTATTTTATTTATTGTCAGTTTATTTTTTAATTATCAATTCTTCCAAAAAATACGGAATAAAAGGTTTGTTATAAAACGTCCCTTACTTTGGATGATTCTTACTACACTAATTGCATTCTTTGTTTTAGCCTTTGAATTACCTAGTACGGACATGGCTGAAACCAATGATCTTCATACACTTTCAAAATCGGTTGCTCCGGCTAAAGTTCAAAAACCTGATGAATCAAATGTAGATGAAGTAACGACTGAACAGAAAGATGATGATCAGGAGAAAGCTGACGCTAAAGCCAAAGCCGAGGCTAAAGCCAAAGCCGAGGCTAAAGCCAAAGCCGAGGCTAAAGCCAAAGCCGAGGCTAAAGCCAAAGCCGACGCTAAAGCCAAAGCCGACGCTAAAGCCAAAGCCGACGCTAAAGCCAGAGCTGACGCTAAAGCAAAAGCTGAGGCTAAAGCCAGAGCTGACGCTAAAGCAAAAGCCGAGGCTAAAGCAAAAGCCGAGGCTAAAGCAAAAGCTGATGCCAAAGCGAAAGCTGATGCCAAAGCAAAAGCTGATGCCAAAGCAAAAGCTGATGCCAAAGCGAAAGCTGATGCCAAAGCGAAAGCTGATGCCAAAGCGAAAGCTGATGCCAAAGCGAAAGCTGATGCTAAAGCTAGAGCTGATGCCAAAGCCAGAGCTGACGCTAAAGCCAGAGCTAATGCATCCTTTGCGAACTGTACAGAACTGACCCAGGTCTATCCAAATGGTGTTCCCTCAACTCACCCCGCTTACCAATCAAAAATGGATCGGGATAAAGACAATTTTGCTTGCGAGCGATAATCTAACTTTATATGTATTTCAAAAAAACTCTATGAAATTGCAGTTTGGTTTATCTAAAACCATTCTGTCTTTTTCATAGAGTTTTCTTAGTAATGTAATTGTAGAATTGCTTATTTTGAAATAAAATCATCCGCTCGACAAAGGATGGTCACCGCCCAGTTCGGATGAATTCGAAATCCTTGGACAGAACGTGGTGATTCCGGAAGCATCACTGCTGTCGCTTCAATCAGATCAAGCTTTCCAAAACGTTCACGGACTCTTCGAATCAACTGCCGCATATGGTCATACGTGATATCTTGTCCACTTAGCTCAGACAAGGCAGCTTGCAGGACGGGATACGTCTGAAACACGGATTGATTTAACAATACAAGGGTCAAAAACATATGTTGATTTAACATCTCACTTGATTGACCGGCTACATGTAACATTTTCCCGGCATCCGAACTTTTTAGTAATAGTTCACCCTTCTCCGGTTTCGTCTCATGAAACGTTTCTTCATTGATAATCGTTTCACGATCTGCCGAGATTTTCCGGTAGTAGATTCGGTCCAGTACATACTCATCCTGCACGATCATTTCTGCGCGATAACGGTCAATTCGTATTTGATCGATATCACCTTCGATTTGCGATTCCAAATCTTCAAGCTTTTGTAACGCCTCCCGTGTTATCGCCACTCCACAATTCACGAGAAAGATATTCGCTAAGATCAGTTGTGTATCACTTAAGATGTCTGTCCGTGTTCCATCAACTGCTATTTTTAAATGATAGGCAGCTTGTTCATACTCACGTTCACGATACAAAATATAACCTAATCGGTAATTTGCAATCGGATGATGTTTCTCCATTTTAATGGCGTCCAGTAACCACCTTTTAGCCTGACGATAATCCGGAGTGTCCGACAACTTGTAGAATTCTGCCTGACGAACAAGTAAGTCAAGGTGTGCTTGACGCTTGATAGCCCGTTCCTCTTGGGTTTCGTTCGGTAATTCCCGGCGGATTCGTTGCGCTTCCAAATATCCTGACAGTTCCATTCCCTGTGACTCCTTCATTTTTGACGTGTGACAGCCTGTCACAGCTCCCTTGCTAAACTAAAAACAACTTACAAAACAAGGAGCTGTTTGAAATGACTAATTCAACGATTCTATTAGCACGACACGGTCTAAACCGGGAAGACCGATTCAGCAAAACGCACGTCGCCTTTTTGACTGACTCCATTTTACAATATCCGGTTGAAGACTGGAGCGATCGTCGGCTGATCGAGTGGATTCAGCAGGTTCCTTTTAATGATTTACCGGGTCGTGAAGCGATGCTTGATCCTTCGACAAATGATTTGCCTTATCAATCCTTTGATCCATATATTCGGGGCATCGTCCGTTGGCTGAACTCTCTCGACATCGCGACGTTGTCTTGTTGCGACGGACATGGCCGCGGACGGGCTTCCGTTACGTTAAAACAACTTCCATCCCTTGAACAGTGGCAGATGCTTAACCTTGCGTTGCCACACCAAATGACGATGCATTTGACGCGTCTGACGTTACAACTCGATTACCGGAAAAGTGGATTTTCTTCTTTACTATCCTTAGCGGAGCGTCTTTACCGGTTGTCCGAAGACCGGAGCTATCTCCATACCTTACAACTCGAACAATTTAAACATCGATTGCTGATATGGCTTGATATCCCGGGTGTCAGCAAACGGGAGCGACTGGTCGCGATGCATCTACGAAATCACTTAAAATCGAGCACGGATTTCCCGTATACCGATAAGCAGGGAAATGTTTTGGCGACGATCCAGTGTGGTGTCGGACCGACCGTCTTGCTATCAGCTCATATGGACACGTTTGAATCAAAGGACGAACACCGGACCATTTTCGAAGACGGGACGACACTGCGCAGCTCAAGCGGTACTTTGGGAGCAGATGATCGAGCCGGCATCACGGCGATTCTCGAAGTCGTCGATCGTGTGCAAAATACAAACTTCTCCGGTACTCTGAAACTCGCTTTTACCGTTCAAGAAGAAATCGGATGTCGCGGCGCGGCAGGCATCGATCCCGCTTTCATTCAAGATGTGGATGCTGCCATCGTCGTCGACCGCCGGGGAACGCGTGATATCGTCACAGCCTGCCGAAACCTGATTCCGTTCTGTCCGTCCAATTTCGGTTCGTTGTTTGAAGAAGCAGGACGCTTGGCCGGAATGCCCGATTGGCAGACGACCACGAACGGCGGATCAAGTGATGCCAAGGTATTTTCCGACTTCGGCATCCCTTCTGTCAACCTGTCTGTCGGATACATGCATGAGCATACCGAACACGAAACGGTTGATTACGCAGCGACGTTTGAGACAGTCGCTTTGATTGAATCCGTTCTGCATCATCAGCTCATCCCGCTTCGTACTTGAGTATCGTACAGAAGTAACCGAAAAAAGCGCGCCGCGGCGCGCTTTTCAACTATCTGGCAATCAGTACCGTAACCGCTTCGCTTCTAGTCTTTTGGACCGGACACTTACGCCAATCGCCAGCACGATATAAGCAAACCCGGCAAACAGTGCAAACTGTCCATATAATACGTCAAACCAGGCATTGAACCCAAACAGCGGGACTGCAAACAAATAATAGAACGGATATTGAATGCCCGAGACGAGATCAAACCAAAGTTCGCCCAGCCAGTACCGCTCAAAGAACGTCACCAAATAGACTACGATGCCGGCAACAAACCCAAAGCTTAGATAATAGAATACAAACGAAAGCGTCTTTTCTTCGCGGACGAGCATTACCGAACCGATTAAAAAGATCAGCCAAACGAAGGATGCTGCGATTTGAAGCAGTCCAATCGTACCGTCGGGATGAATACTCGCCGACCAGGCATTGATACCAATTGTCGCAAGCAAAAGCACGATAAATAAAACGATATACTGTTTTGTCGAACGAACCATGGTTGTGTTCCTCCTAAGTATGAAATTGCATTAGTGTTATGTTCTCTTAATTGGATTTAAATACCTTTTAACACAAAAAAATAAAACATCCAGGTTCTCCTCTTATATCGAAGCGGAGATTGCCCTGAATGTTTTATGTTTGGTCTTACTTCACTTCTTACTTCACTTCTTACTTCACTTCTTACTTCACTTCTAACTTCACTTCTAACTTCACTTCATCAATCGTCACGTCATGTGCCGCAAACGGTGAGCCGGCTGCTTTCCCAAGCAGGAATTTCAATCCGGCTGTATCATCCTGACCAAGCGTAAAGTCAAACTGATACGTTTTTGCTTCCGTTCCGAGCTCGACAACCTGACTGAAGTAACGTGTATAGGCTGCATTTTCAACCGTCACTTCCAGTGGTCGTGCCACTGTCGACGATGCTTTAAACGTCAGTTGGTACGTCTGCCCTTTGACAAGCTGTAAGTTACCTTGCTCAAGCAGGACGCTCCATGGTTCCTGTCCTTCTGACGTGATGGCCAGTTTCGCTGCCTCATTGACGTTCGAAACGACGGCTTGCGCGTCATAATGGACATACGAACTCCAGAAGTTCAGTCCGTCCGCAAACGAACCGTTTTTGAGCGGTGACCGATCGACCTCGACCGGTGTGACATCGATCAGTTCGACGTCATCCAGCGTGACTTCCCCTTTCGCCGTTCCGAAGTTGAACTGGAGTTGGCTGTTCAAATCCGTCGCCTGTGTCATCGTAAACGGTACTTCGACTGTTGTTGCCGTTTTTGTCAGCGGCACATCATGCGTCGGCAGATAGACTAACGTTCCGTCAGCATTCGTCAGCTTGACCTGCAACTGTTTGATTCGTTCGGCTTTCGTTTTAAAACGCAGGACATACTGATGGTTTTCTTTTAATTGGACACCTTGTTGTGTCAAAGTCGCGGCTTGCCCTTTTGACGGATTGGTCTTGAATGTAAAGTCACGTGTCACCGGATCAACGGTTCCCCTACCTTTTGTCTGACCGGCATCAAACTGCCAGTACGTCAGACGGTCCATCGCGCCCTGGTCAAATGTGCCGTTGTAGATTTGATTGCCGTCCGGCAGTGCCGGTTTTGTTGCTGCTTCATCGATTTCACCGCGTGGTACCTGCTCGACGCGGACATTGCCGATCTTGACGCCGGCTTTCGCCAGACCGAGGTTAAACTCGAGGCGTGCCGCAAGATCCGTTTCCGCTGCCATATCGAATGCAAACGTATAGCGTTTGACAGTTGGTGTTAAATCGATGACTTCTTCATTCGAATATTTCGTGTAGCCGCGTTCCGCTCCGCCGCCGACTTTCGCAACGATCGTCCGCGCTTCTTCACTGCTGGCGTCAAAGCTGACTTCATAGCGTCCGCCTTGGGCGAGGGAAATCTTTTGGATCAACTGGTGGGCATAGTTTTGCGCCCCCGGTTGGTCAATCGTGACATTCGCGAAGCGGGTTCCGTCCTGCTCCGTCACGTTGACTGATCCCTTCCCGCCGAAGTCCGGTAACGTCACATAGTTCCAGTACGTCGGATCAAGGACTTGTGCCCCGTCGGTAATCGTTTTAATCGCTTTTTCGTACGCTTGATCATACACGAGGTTCCCGTCAGCTAACGGCTGTTTCGCGCCGTCCGGTAACGTCACGTCTTCATACACCGGCTCGACCGGTTCGCGGTAATCACGGTTCTGTAAATCGTAGACGCGGACATAGTCGACTTCCATTTCCGCCGGGAACTTCGTCGTCGCATCGACTTCCCCGTCAAACCAGCCGCCGACGGCAAGGTTCATCACGAGATAGAAGTTTTGGTCGAACGGTGCCGGGTAACTGTAGTTCGTTGCTGTGTTTTTGCCTTTGCTGTACCAGTCGTTTTGCGTTTGATAGAGATTGCCGTCAACGTACCAGCGCAGTTCGCCCGGCTCCCACTCGACGGCATACGTATGCCACTGATCAATCCGTCCGCCGTCCGAGAAATGATAATCCTTGCCGGTGTATTTATTGTTCGGCCAGTTTTCACCATAGTGAATCGTCCCCGCGACTTTGTCCGGCTGACTGCCCCACGCTTCCATGACATCGATCTCACCGGACGAAGCCCAGGCGCCGTACTTGTCCTGCTCCGGCAACATCCAGAACGCCGGCCATAACCCTTTGCCGGTCGGTAGTTTCGCTTTGATTTCGTAACGCCCGTATGTCTTGCTGAATAAGCCTTTGGTTTTCAGTTTTGCTGATGTATAGTCGTACGTTCCAAGGGCGTCCGTTGTTTTTTCTTCCTGGGCCCGGATGACCAGTTTGCCGTCCCGGATAAACGAATTGTCTGTTTTGTCCGTGTAGTATTGTTTTTCGTTATTCCCCCAGCCCGGACTGATAGCGCTTCCATTTTGGTCGACAATCCAGTTCCCGGTATCATATGTCCACTTCGTCCGGTCGAGTTGTTGTTTCGTAAATTCATCGGACCAGACCATCTTCCATTTCGTGTTGTCCTTTTTGTCTGCTTTCTCGGCATGACCGGTTCCGGCATATGACAGGACGAGTCCCGTTCCGAGGGCGACTGCGAGCCACTTCTTCATCTGTAATTCCTCCTTTTGAATGAAAAAACAGGCAAGACGATCAATTCGACCTTGCCTGTTTGACGACGTTACGCTTCTTGCGGAAGTGCTGCCTTATGCGTCTGGATGACATTCGCATACCAATGCGCGCTGTCTTTCCAGATTCGTTCCTGTGTATCGAAATCGACATAGATGATGCCGAATCGTTTGTCGTAGCCGAAACTCCACTCGAAGTTGTCGAGTAGCGACCAGAGATAATAACCAGCGATGTTCATGCCTTCGTCATTCAAGTCAGACACGGCCTGTAAATGTTGCGCGACATAATCGATCCGATTTTGATCGTGAATCTGTCCGTCGACGAGCTGATCGTCGAACGCAGCACCGTTTTCCGTGATGTAGATTGGCAAATCGGTGTACTCGGCACGCAGGCGACGGATCAAGTCCTTGAATTCACTTGGAGCGATATCCCAGCCCATGCCGGTCTTGTCGTAATCCGAGTACGCGTCTTTGTGTAAGAAGTCACTCGCTGCACTGAACTCAACCAGATTGCGGCTGTAGAAGTTGATCCCGAAGAAATCACACGGCGTCGAAATCGTCGCGAGATCTCCCGCGTGGATGAAATCGTACGTGTGCACGTATTTCGAGAACAGGTTCATCATGTCGACCGGATATTGTCCTTTGAAGATTGGATCAAGGAACCAGCGATTCGCGTACCCATCGGCATTGTTCATCGCGATCTGATCGTTGATGGAATCCGTCTTCGCATACTTCGGTGCCAAGTTCAACGTGATACCGATCGGCGTCGCTGAGTTGAACTCTCCTTTTAGCATCTCGACAGCTTTTCCGTGTGACAACAGCATGTGGTGGACGGCACGGACGGCTTCGTTCATGTCCGTATGGCCCGGTGCGTGTTGACCGAGGTGATAGCTTAAGAAACCGGCACACCATGGTTCGTTGTGTGTAATCCACGAGTCAACGATCCCGTCGAGCTCTTCAAAGCAGACGCGGGCGAAGTCGAGGAACCAGTCGACCGAGTCACGGTTGACCCAGCCGCCTTCGTCGTACGCCCAGACCGGAAGATCCCAGTGGTAGAGTGTGACAGCCGGTTTGATGCCTTCTTCCTGCAAACGTGTGGCGAGTGTCTTGTAAAACGCCATGCCTTCCGGATTAAACTGCCCTTTGCTCGGGAAGATCCGTGGCCAGGCAATCGAGAAGCGGTACGTGTCGACGCCTAACTGTTTGATGTGCTGGATATCTTCTTCAAACCGGTGGTAATGATCGCAGGCGACATCCCCGTTATGTTTTTCGAAAACTTTTCCGTCCGTATCGCAGAATGTATCCCAGATTGACGGGGTACGGCCACCCTCGTCGTGTGCGCCTTCGATTTGGTACGAGGACGTCGCCGTCCCGAAGACGAAGTTCGGTGCAAATTTCATAGATGTAAGCTCCTTTAACAGTTTATTCTTTGACAGCACCAGCTGAGATGCTGCTGACGATGTATTTCGAGAGGAACAGGAAAGCGATCATGATTGGTACGACGGAAATCGCGATTCCAAGATACAGCGAGCCAAGGTTTTCTGCGACTTGTGATCCTTTTAAGAAGCCCATCAGGACCGGCAACGTATACTTTTCTGGTGAGAACAGAAGGACGAGCGGCATGATGTAGTTGTTCCATGAGCCGATGAACGTAAAGATCGACATCGTCGCGATGGCCGGCATCATCATCGGTAAGGCGATTGTATGGAAGATCCGCATTTCGCTCGCACCGTCCATCCGTGCTGCTTCAATCAAACTCGGGTGCATGACCGTCTGTAAATACTGACGGACGAAGAACACCGTGAACGGACTGGCAATTGCCGGGACGATCAGCGGAATGAAGCTGTCGAGCAATCCTAAGTTCTTGCTGAGTTCGTAGAACCCGATTAATCCGAGTTGCCCCGGAATCATCATCATGACAAGCATGAAGACGAACAGGACGTTTTTTCCTTTAAACTGGTAGAACGCGAATCCGAATGCTGTCATCGCCGAGAAGTAACCGGATAAGACGGTGACGAGGACGGCGATGATCAGACTGTTCTTGAAGCCGGACCAGATGTTGACGTACGAGCTTAACGCCGCATAGTTTTCCGCAAGCGAGTTCCCGGGAATCAATGAGAAACCGGACAGGACTTCTTCGTTTGAGCGGGTCGCATTGATGATCATCATCAAGAACGGAATGATACAGGCGATCGTCAAGGCAATCAGCGCGATATAAATGACACTCCTGCCGAACCAGGCTTTTTTCTGTTTCGGCGGCGGCGTCAATTTCAGCGGGCGTTCGGAACGCTCCGGTTGTTCTTCCGTTTGTGGCACGATCCGACGTGCTTCTGCATTTCGTTCCATCGGTCAGGCTCCTTTCGGTGAACGTTCTTTTCGGAACATCCCTTTGAAGACGATAATTGAAAAGACGAGTGTAATGGCAAACAATCCGTATGCGACAGCAGCGGCGTAGCCGTAGTTGTTGTACTTAAAGGCTTGGTTGTACAGATAAAGTACCATCGTGTTCAAGGCACCATCCGGCGCACCGACACCATCCGTGATCAACATCGGTAAATCGAACAATTGCAGTCCGCCAATCAATGACGTGATCATGATGTAGAGCAGGATTGGTTTTAAGAGCGGTAACGTGATCCGTGAAAAAATTTGCCAGCGTGTCGCACCGTCAATCAGTGCCGCTTCGAAATAATCCTTCGAGATACCGGATACGCCGGCCATGACGACGATGAACGAGTGACCGAGCCACATCCAGGTCAGGATGAGGGAGACGGAAATCTGTGCTGTGACCGGTTGTGTCAACCAGTTGATCGGCTCGGAAATCAAACCGATTTTCATCAGCATCATGTTCAGTGAACCGTGCTGCCAGTCGAGTAAAATCCCGAACAGCAAGGCAACCGAGCTGATCGTGATCAAGTTCGGCAAGTAGAATGTCGCGCGGAAAAAGGCGAGCCCTTTTAACTTAAGCTGTAAATCCGAGAACAGTAAGGCGAGCATCAACGCTCCCCCGATTTGCAGGAAGAAGTTCAGTCCCCAAATCTTGATCGTATTGAAGAACGCTTCAATGAAGTACGTATCCCCAAGCAAACGCGTATAGTTCGCGAGTCCGACGAGTTGTTCGCCTTCTGCGCCTGTGTAGTTGGTAAAACTGTAATAGAACGTCAAAGCAACCGGATAGATGCTGAAGATCAAGAAAACGATCCAAAACGGTGCAATGAACAGATAACCATGGCGGTCGAGTTTTTTCACAGGTCAAACCCCTTTCTTAAATAAGAAAAGGTGAAGCGAGGATCGCCCCACCTAGACTCCTTACTCCGGTACTTTTACGTCCGGATACGCATTTTTGACTTTTTTGTAGAATTCAGCAAGTGCTTCGTCTTTTGATTTTTTGCCTTGGACATACTCCATGACAGACGCACCGTACAATGTGTCGAGCTGTTGGTCGTACTTCGTCACGATTCCCGGTGTGATCTTGTCTGCTTGATCAAGGAAGAACTCGTAGTTGTTCTGTCCGCCGAGGAACTCATCTTTGAAGTCTGTTTTGATTTTATCCGTAACCGGTTTGTAAGCGAGGACGTCGCCTGTTTCTTTCGCCCAGTCTGTCAGGAACTCTTCGTCTTGCGTCATCATCTTAACGAAATCATACGCAAGTTTTTGTTTCTTCGAATCTTTGTAGACACCTAACCATGTACCGCCCCAGAAGTATGGGCTCGGTCCGCTTGTGACAGCCCAGTCACCGGCTGATTTCTTCGCGTTTTCTTTTAAGACACTGTGTAAGCCCCATGTCGGAAGGACATATGAGAAGATTTCTGTTTCAGTTTCTTTGCCGTTTTCTTTGACTTTGACCGGCTTATCCATTCCAGCGAACCATGATGGAGACCATTCCGGCGCAAGTGCTGTGTATTGTTTCGTCCGTAATTCTTTTGCGTAATCCATGTAGTTTTTCTTGTCTTCTGTCACGACGAGTTCCTGTTTGTCGTTGACCCAGGCTTGCGGCTCATTGCCTTGTGCGAACCAACGGATTGATCCTTCATCCGGGAACATTTTGTAGCCTTTGCCTTTCATCTTCTCAGCGACTTCGAAGACACCGTCCATCGAGTTCATCATCGCACCGATTTCTTTTGGATCATCTGTGCCGAGAACTTTTTTCGCGATGCTTCGTTTGTAGTAGACGCCACCTGGTGTTGTTTGCCATGAAAGAGCACGAACGTTACCGTCTTTGTCTTTCCCCATGTCATAGACATACGGGATATAGTCATCTTTGACTTCGCCTGCGTTAAACGGTTTTTCCGAAAGGTTTGCCCAGTAGCCGGCATCGACCCATTGTTTTAAGAAGGCAATCTCACCTGTGAAGATATCCGGTGCACCGACGCCGCTCTCAAGTGCCGGTTTTAACTTTGTCGGGTAATCCGCGATCGGAACGATCGTCAATTCGACTTTGACGCCGTTTTTCTCTTCAAACTTTTTGATTGGTTCTTTTAACTCATCCGTGAACGACCAGATTTTCAGGACTTCCTTGCCGCCGCTCGTTTTTTCTTCTTCACCGCCTGAACATCCTGCTAAAATGCTTGCTGTTAATGCGCCGATTGTTAATACGCTGACAAACTTCTTCTTCATGTCATCCCATCCTCGTCTTGTTTTAGTAGTCCCCTAAGTAAGCGGTCTCATTTATTATTCAAAAATATCGAAAGCGCTTTCGTAAATGGTCTGAAAAAAGTTCCGAAAGCCCTTTCGGAAACGTACAAAAAAATATAGTATAGTATGGATTTCGAAACCGCTCTCGCGTTTTCTCGAAGACAACCTGCGAGAGCGATTTCGAAAAGGTGTTATGCTTTGACAGGTCCCGTCGACTGGCGGACGATCAGTTCGACCGGAATGATATCCGTCGTCATGACCCGCTTCTTGTTGACGATCTGTTCGATTAAAAGGTTCGCTGCATGCTGTCCGATCGTATCCGTATCTTGCCGGACCGTTGTCAGCTTTGGTGTAATGAACTTAGCCAGTTCGATGTCGTCATAGCCAACAATCGAAATATCTTCCGGAATCCGTAAGCCAGCTTCATGAATCGCGTCAATGGCACCGATGGCCATTTGGTCACCTGCAACAAAGACAGCCGTTGGTTGTTCCGGCAGTGCGAGTAACTCTTGCATTGCCTGTTTTCCTTCTTCGACCGAAAAGAATCCTCCGCTGACGATATATTCATCAGGAATCGGTAATCCTAAGCGTCCCATTGCTTGTTTGTACCCTTCAATCCGAGCCGATCCTGCGTCAGTCGTACTATCCCCTGCGATATGGGCGATAAGTCGATGACCGAGCTGGTGTAAGTGATTGACGGCAAGTGCGCCGCCGGTCAGATTATCCGAGAAAACGACACTGCAATCCGTACTGTCCATATCAACGACAACGATTGGAATCGTACTTTGAATCAGTTCCTGAACGTGTTGGTCCATTTGATCGGAACAGATGACGACGATGCCGTCGACCGCCCGATGCCGGAAATGCTCGAGATAACTCATGTCCCGATTACGCAAATTCCGTGAAGCGAAGATTAAGTCATAGCCTTGTTGCTCTGTTGCTTTTCGGAAACTTTCGATGATCGCGTTGAAAAACGGATGCATCATTCCGACGCCGTGTGCTTCCGAGAACATGACGCCGATTGTCCAGGACCGTTTTGTCGAAAGTGACTGGGCATGCGCGTTTGGTAAGTAGCCCATATCGGCTGCTGCCTGAACGATTTTTGCTTTCGTCTTCTCACTGACATCGGAATAGTTATTTAAGGCTTTTGAGACCGTGGTGATCGAAAAACCGGTTATTTTCGCTAAATCATAAATTGTACCCATGTAACCACTCCATTTCACCGAAAGCGCTTTCGATAAATTTAGTATAGACGGTGATTTGGAAAGATACAACCATTTTTTTAGAATTTAATCGGAATTCGCAAATAAATGATATCGCTTTCATTTTGTACTCGAGAAAACTTTAAATAAGAACAAACGTTTGGTATACTATAAATATCAGTCAGCCGTGTTTAAATGGAGAGGAGCATTACTATGCCGATTACCCCCTATCTGGTTTTCAACGGTAATACCCGTGAGGCGATTCATTATTATGCCAAAGTTTTTGGTCAAGACATTCCTGAGATCATGGAGTTTGGTTCCGGCAATGGTCCGGACGGTCAACCGTTTGAAAAAAATGTCCAGTCGCTTGTCCTGCATTCGCAATTGATTATTCATGGGACACGCGTCATGTTTTCTGATGCGATGCCCCAGGATCCGGTGACGATCGGACAAAATGTCACGCTGGCCCTGCATCTGCCGGACATCCAAGTCATTCACAAGACATTCGACAAGTTGGCACAAGACGGCAATGTCATCATGCCGATTCAAAAAACGTTTTGGAGTGAAGCTTATGGCATCGTCGAAGATCCGTTTGGTGTTCAGTGGCAGCTCAATCATGAAGTGAGTGAAGAGTGACGGCTTAAATCACAACCTCCCCTGTTCAAATGAACAGAGGAGGATTTTTTATGTGAAATCAACTTCATTTGTCTTTCAAGAGTGTAAGATGACAAACTCATAAAACTGCTTCATCATTTTAGGTTCTATTAGGTTTTTGTCGGCACAGTAATAGTCTTTAGGACACTACATACCAATATTTTTATTAGATGATAAAGAAGGAGGAAAATCTATGCGTAAAATCGATTATGTCATCTTTTTCATTTTATTTTTCTTATTGAACCTTTTAAATTTCCTTGGGACGCCGGATTGGAAGGAAATACTAGCTATTTTTATAGTTGCTACACTTGAAGCATTGATTGCGGGAACAATCACGAACGTTATTTCACGGATTTTCTTTAAAAAGCGTTAAATTAAACGGAAGAGTGGCTGACAAATCGAATAATTCAGGAACCCTTCATTTCTAAGCGTAAAGTAAGTGGTAGTAGTTCAAGGCGTATTCATTTACTTGGCCACTCAAAACCCATTTCAGAGAAAGAAATTTTACTCTCTTCTATACCTTCGACATCAATGGCATCTAGTGCTTGAATATCCTCTACGGATAAAGTGATAGTTCGCGCAGGATTGGCTAATTTTAAGTGATACAGTTTTTTTAATAACGTCAGCTGTTGTTCTCTGAGTTCATAATACTCTTCCCAATGGTCAACTCCATTTTCATACTCCGATGCCTATATTTCTAAAAGGTGTGCCCCTTGTTCAATCATGTCGTCATATTGATGACTAGAAAAAGCTTGATTATCATTCCCCCACAAGACAGTAGTGACGATAGGAAGAGCTGCGCCATCTACCTCATCTAACAAGTATTGAAAGGTATCTTGTTCAGCTATTTTTTGTACGCGTTGCAGAGCTTGGCTGAACAGTTCTTTTGCTTCTGTCATCTCTACAGAGAATTCTTCGTTTCTAAATCCTCCGACAAAAAAATCTTGACTAAATGTAACTGTCCCTCTGCTACCTTGACCATCATTTGTACTGTAATTGTTACCATCCCAGGAATGTTCATACGCAAAGTCAGGATTATTCGCGACAAAGATAGCGTGAGCGATGGAGCCGAGCATACATCCTTCCCATATCGCTTGACGTTTCCATCCTGAATCTAAAACTTGGTATTTTTCCATTTTGACCTCCTATGTTTGCTTAATACGTTGGATTTTCTTCTATTTTCTTCACGAGTGGAGCCTTGAGCATTTTTGAAGAACTAGTATAAGTTCCGTAACCTTCTTTCAGCACTACTTAAGCCTCCATGCTGCATCTGGATTGACTTTCAAAATAAAGCATATAAGTCAGTGTTTCAGTATTTGTCATCTTCTCGAATTTTAGAAGTCTTTCGATCAGATAGAGTCTAAAATTCATGAAATATACTTTTCAGTTAGAACTTTTACAATATAAATTGATACTTCACTGATAGAGTACATAAGTCATTAAAAAAATAGGTATATATGTAAAAAATAGGTATAATAAAAAGAAAAAATAAAGGAGACACCTAATGGCCCTACTAACAAATGAACTAAAAATACTTCCACTAAGTAATTTATTCAGCATTCCCCTCTGTATCCCCTCGTATCAAAGACCTTATAAATGGAGTGCACGATCAACCAACCTTTTATTTATAGATACTTATGAGGCGTTTCAGAACGATTTATCTTAATACCGTCTTGGGTCTATCATTCTTCAAAAAGACAGCCTCAATAAGTATAATATCGTCGACGGTCAACAACGACTCACTACACTTTCGATATTATTTTACTGTTTAGGCGATACAAACCAGCCACTATTACAAGCAAATTATTCCGAACTATCTACAAATACGATACTGAAATCGCTAAAATACACTTTCTCATCTGTATCGAATTCCATTAATATGAATGTGATATCTGAAATAGACTTAGAAGACAGATGAGAAAACAACAGAAAAGAAAACAAATGCTATTTTAAACGGATGACCAATAAGAGCCACACTACTTTAAGCGTAAAGTAGTGTGGCTCTTACTATTAAAAAACAAATTTTAATAATTCTTTTTAATCTAATGAATTATACATATGGATTAAGTACTGAAACATGATTTTTTTATACTCCGAATAAAAGTTTAACCAAACTAATTAATTTTTGATCGTAAGAAGTAATTAAATTTAAAATCTATAATTTAGTAAGTACATAACTTAATCTAAATATTAAAAAATTTAAATAGTTACTCCAATTTAAAATATCTTCTTCTAGACAATACTTTACACAAGTGTTAATTAACAATTTTTAAAGGTGATTCTGTAAATACTTTTTTCAATTCAGGATAAAATTCGCATATTATATCTAATTCTTCCTTTAACATAGTCATTGAGTCATCTTTTAACAACACATCTTTAAAATATTTATTTTGAAAATGTATTATCATTTTCAATCTGAGTATTGTAATGAAATTTTGAGGTCCAAATTTAGTATTTAAATTATTTAATACACATAAAAAATTACTTTTGGATTGTTCACTAAAAATATTTTCTAGTTTTTCAAGTGTATTTACTCCTAAAGCATTTAATTCTTCAATTACCGTTTTATCTCTGTCATTAAAACTTGCTTTTACTATATTATTTTTAATTTCCTTTTTAAATTTACCACATAAATATACAAGTAACGATGTACTGTCAATTTGGTATGATAAATTACCTCTTTTGGCTTCTTCAGATACTTTTTCTGAGTACATTTCAATTTCTCTCGATAACCTATCAAACTCTCTATCAATCATCTCTAAGCTTGCAGATGCTAAGGCAAATCTTCTTCTAATATCATTTTCTTCTGGGAGTTTTTTATTAAATTTATATGTTCTATCATGGGAAATGTCTGCCCACGCATGTTCTAAAATGGTCCTTACTTGTATTTCAAAACACTTATCATTTAAATACACATATTCTGGCATTTCAGATCTGTTATCACCTACCTTTGCCACATAGTGAATGGATCTATATCCGACTTTATCTTCTCCTAACTCTTCACTTTTATTTGAACTATTTTCGATATCTATTTCAAATAATTCTTCAATCTCCTTACAAACTTTATCTACATCGGACTTAACGAATGTAACTATCCGAATCCCTATATAATCATGAATTTGAGACTTTGGATCTTTATAATTTTTATTTTTTATTTTATTCAGCAAGCTATCCTTATCTTTTATTCTATAGGTCACGGAATGATATTTAATACCTTTATGCTCAATTATTTCTTTTATGAGATTAGTGATTTTAATAGCTAATATTTCGAAAATTTTAAACTCCTTATCATACCAAAGCTCAAATTTTTTATTATCAAAATTAGTATTTTCTAAATTTTTTTCCATTTCAAATCTCCCTTATCATTTTTACATTTTAGTCTTCCCATAACTCTTCCATCAACTCATCGATTTCGTCTGACAGTCGCTGCCGTTCGCGGTCATCTTTTTCAATATGACCATATTCATCAATCCAGATGACATCGCCCGACTCCACCGTCATCGGGAAGCGAGAAATCAGGATGTCACGCATCCCATCGTCGAACTCGACGACGACCCACTTCCCCTCAATCCGGTCGATGATCCCTTTTCGCTTCGTCATTTCGATTTCTTGATCGTATAGGACGATCCGTTCCCTTCGAAGACGATTGTGCCACTCTTATCTGTCCGTAGCATCGTCGCCTTTGCACGCTTCAAGTTCGTCACGACTTCCTTCGTCGGGTGTCCATAAGCGTTCTTCCCGACACTGATGACGGCATACTTTGGCTTAACGTATTTAAGGAACGTCGCACTCGTCGAGGTCTTTGCACCATGATGCCCGACCTTGAGGACGTCCGCACGCAGCGTCTTCTTCTTCGCAATCATGTCCTGCTCCGATTTCAATTCTGCGTCTCCTGTGAAGAGGAAAGTATTTTTCTTATAGGCGACGTGTAACACGGCACTCCAGTTGTTGAGATCACTCATAGCATAATCCTTCACCGGTCCGACGAACTGCGCCTTCACGCCTTTAACAGGAAGCGAGACGCCGGCCTTCGCCATCTTAATCGTCAGTTTCTCGCGTTTGACGGCCAGCAGGAAGTCCTTATAGGCTTGCGTCGTGTGTTTGACCTTCGGGGCATAGATACTCTTGACCTTGAACGAATCGAGGACTTCATCGAGTCCTCCGATATGATCGGCATCCGGATGTGTCGAAATCAGCATCTCGATGTCGCCGACCTTCTGTTTCTTCAGATAGGCGACGAGCTCATCGCCCTTTCCTTTATTCCCACCGTCCATGACGATATCCTCACCACTCGGCATCTTGATGTAGATCGCATCACCTTGTCCGACATCGATATAGTGGACCTTGATTTTCGGCGTCGCCGCCTCCGCGCTCTGTAAAGGTCCTACTAATAAACCAACACTCGCGAATGCCAGACTGGCACCCATCCATTTTCGTTTCATCTTGCATCGCTCCATTCTCTATTCGTAAGTTATTTTAATTATACAGTGAACAGTAGGATAAAGTTGGGCATATTTCCCACCTATCACTTTTTATTGATAGGTGCAGTATTCTTACGAAAGAGCACATAAAAAAAACAGACCTTCATGAGGTCTGTTCCAGATAGTGTTGCTGAATAAAAGCGAGCGGTATATCGACATCAACGAACCATGTCACATGCTCGATCAAACCATCTACTTCTCGTACCAATCGAACTTGTGCATCAATAATGGTCACTTTTTACGAGTGCTCCACCATGTCCATCCATTTTCTCGACTCCTCGTTTTCTACAGTTGTATTCATTTTGGTCACTCCTCTTTGGTTTGCTTGAACACAGCATACAGTCGTGAAGGACATCGCACGAATCAGTTTAATCGAGATAAGCACGGTCATAGCTGAACCAACAAAGGAGTTAAGGACGAATCTAGGACTATTTCCACTTCATTCTTTAGAAAACAACGAAATGTTCAGAACAGGAATTCTCATCGTAACTGGTACTTGAAGATTGAATAAGTTTGAAGTCCTTAAAACTTATTTTCTGGTCTTACCATGCTCCGTGCCTTTCGTCGCAAGGATCAGGAACGTAGAGATACCTCACGCTAGTGATTGACAACTCTCGTTATCGATTCGGCAGTGAGGCAGCGGTGCGATGAGGATGTTGCTGCCATGCATCATACAGCCTTACGTATGAGCCCGCGAGTTCTTCTCTTGTCTCTACTAACACATACAAACTAAATCGAAACGTACAGAGGATGATCCACTCAAAGATAAGAGATGTACATACGTACACCAACAACAATTCTACTACTTCTTCTATAACCACCTCTTCAACAACCAGCACCTCTCACGAATCAACAGAAGACGATACGAAGCCTCTCTGGCCCGCAGTAGATTCGTCCACTGCGTGCATCTCACTTCCCTTGGATTTGGTACAAAGCCATTCCGTGCATTTGAATGTGACATGCGATTCCCGAACGAATACAATGAATGAGCGCGCGGACTACACTCTTAATAATAAGACCAGCAAAAAGAACCTTACTCTCGCGCTCTTACTCCAGTTGAAATCCCAGAAGCCCCGGAAAAAAAGGGACCTCTTTTCATGCAATCATCATTGCATAAAAAGAGGTCCCATCTAGATGAATCACGCTGTTCGATTATGACTTATATTTTCTGCTCATTTGATTAAAAGGGATTCTCTCAATCAATGTATAGATGATCTGGTCATCTCGACCACTGAAAGTTCGATCAAACGGATGAAGTACTCAAACAGATCAAGGACACGTGGCATCAAATATCCCCTCTTATGTTGAAGACATCGCTCCCATACAAAATCTCCAAACTCCTTCGAATGCCGTCGATTTTCTATCGCAGCCTTGATGTCTGATTTTTTCAACACAAGGTAATCTTCGAAGATGAACTTATTCATCAATTCAAACCATATCTCTTCTCGTACCTGCTCCTTGATGGCTTCCAGTTCGAGCTCAGAATAGCGAAAGATGTTCTCTTCTTCTTTTTAAACATCTGTTCCGGATTCACGGACAAGGGACCGAAAAGCTCCCAGCCTTTTGGTACACGACTTAAAATAAACGTCCTCAATGCCTACTCACTGATCGTCGAAAGAAAGGTTGATTACTTTAAATTTTCACAAGTTCCGCAAGTTTAACTGCAACAGCTTTTATTGAATTCTCATTCTCTTCGGTGCTTAATCCGCTTCTAGATGCAAGAAGTGGACTGACTTCTCGTAGTTTTTCGTATGTTGTGTTGTGCACAACTGGAATAAGACGCTCACCTGCAAGAAGAACTGAAAGCTCCTTATCGGCAATACCTTCTGTTCTAAGACGCTTTAAAAGTGCAGGTGTCACTAAAACGAGACCAATTCGTGAATTCGCCAAACCTTTATCTATAGCACGAAGTAATGGTACACCCAGAAGAACGTCCTTTTCACTGAACCAGACTGACACACCTTGTGATTCAAGCAAATCATGTAGCTCTTTCGCAGCTTCTTGTCGATCATCCCAAGCATGACATAAAAAAACATCTCGAAGATCTAGTTCAGGTTTCGCTGCTAATTCTTCGACACTATTGCGAATCGGAGTGAGTGCTCGAACTTCTTGCGTTGTATAAATTACAGATGAATTTGTGCTTGACCAGCGCGGTTTTGCTGTATTAGTAGAGCTTCTACTACTACTCCCACTTCCAGAATTGCTAGAAGACGGATTATAGGAAGGAGGCGAATACATACCATAATTGCTTCCATGATTACTTCTATAGTTCCCTCCTCCACACGCAGGACAATTTGCTCGGGCTTCTGCTGAGTGATGTCCTCTTACAGGGGCTGTACATCTCGCCATAAAAAAATCCCTCCATACTTATCGATTGACGTAGTGGGCATTTAATATTCTGAATACCTACTTTTACATTATATTACATATTTTACTTTTATACATTATCAATAATCCTTTAATAATGATCATTATAACTTTATTGCATTACTCTTATGAATTTGATTATTTAATAAAATATAAGATGATTTCTATTCCTATCTATACGTAATATTAACAGCATTTTCTTCAACATTATTTTTGTTAGTAACTGTCATACTCTGTTGCAGTAAGTAAATAAAGAGGAGTAGTATTAACATGATATTAAATTTCTAATCAGACAGGATGATAGCATTGAATATTGAAGCGAATAGCTCAAAAAGTTTCGTTGAGTTAATCAACGAAATGGACGCACCGGATCGTCAACAACGTGACCGAGGAACGATGTTCGAACTACTCTCTCGTACATACTTTCAAAACGAACCTTTATACGAGCGTTTATTTGAAGCAGTCTGGACTTTAAACGGAGTACCAGAAGAATATGGAATACCTAAAAATGACACAGGAGTTGATTTGGTAGCAAAAGAACGTGAAACAGGTGCTCTTGTTGCAATTCAGTGTAAATACCATGCAGTAGAGAATACCATTCAAAAAAGCAATATTGATTCTTTCTTAAACGAGGTTGGGAAAACCTATTATTCTTGGGGTATTATAGTCGCTTCTACAGATAAATGGAGCAAAAATGCAAATGATGCACTCGAGGGTCGTGACAAAAAAATCACACGCATTTCACTATCTCAATTACAAGATAGTCAAATTGATTGGTCATCGTTTAGCTATAAGAGTCCTGAAACAACAGCAACACAACCTAAAAAAACGCCTCGTAACCATCAGATACCAGCTATCACATCGGTTGTAAATGGCTTCAAATCTGCAGATCGCGGCAAACTAATTATGGCTCCCGGAACAGGTAAAACATATACATCAATGGCAATAGCAGAAGAAATGGCAAAAGAGAAAAACGGCGTATTTAAAGTACTTTACTTAGTACCAAGCATACAATTGTTATCTCAAACATTACGAGGATGGACCGCTGATACAAACTGTAATATGGATGCGATCGCTGTATGTTCTGATAGGAAAGTAACTAAAAAAACTGTAGGGAATGAATTTGATGATATCGCCGCATCCGATATTGGATATCCCGCTACAACTGACTATACTAAACTGCTAGCATACAAAGAGTTGATTGAATCAGACAAACTTAAAGGTGATTTTTTAACTGTATTTTCAACTTACCAATCTATTAATGTAATTGTTGAAGCACAGAAACAGGGCTTCTATGACTTCGACCTGATTGTATGCGATGAAGCTCATCGAACTACTGGAGTAACTGAAAATGGGGAGGAAGATAGTAGTTTTAAAAAAGTACATAGCAATGATAATGTGAGAGCAGACAAGCGGCTATATCAAACAGCGACTCCTCGTATATATGGAGAATCAGCAAAAGAGAAAGCGAACGACGTATCAGCTCTTCTTGCAGACATGTCGGACGAAACTATTTATGGTGAAGAGCTTTATCGTATTGGTTTTGGTGAGGCTGTTCGGAAAGGTATTTTAACTGATTATAAAGTAATGGTCCTAGCAGTTGATGAGGAGATGGTCGCTCGGAATTTCCAACAAATGTTGGCGACAGACTCCGAATTAAACTTCGATGACGTTACAAAAATCATCGGATGTTGGAATGGTCTAGTACGACGTCGTAGCCATTCAGATGAGGTTCTCGGTCCTCCCATGAAACGCGCCATTGCTTTCGCAGGGACAATAAAAGAATCTAAACTTATTACAGATATGTTTAGCAATGTAGTCGATCAGTACCTATATCAAAACAATGATGAAGCCAATTTGCAATACAAAGTGGAGATTGAACATGCCGATGGTTCAATGAACGCTTTAGAAAAAAACAAAAAAATCTCTTGGTTAAAAGGCGAAGTCCCTAATCAGACTTGTCGTATTTTATCAAATGCTCGTTTCCTTACAGAAGGAGTAGACGTTCCTGAGCTAGATGCAATCATGTTCTTAAAACCACGAAAATCAAAGATAGATATTGCACAGGCCGTTGGACGCGTAATGCGGAAATCACCTGGAAAAGATTATGGCTATGTGATTTTACCAATTGGTGTACCTGCCGGTACGGACGAAAATAATGTACTAGACAACAACGAAAAATATAAAGTCGTATGGGAAGTATTAAATGCACTTCGTTCTCTTGATGAACGATTCGATGCTACTATTAATAAACTTGATTTAAACAAAAGTCGATCAAAACATGTTCAAATTATCGGCGTAGGTGAAGCGCCTGAAGATGGGGAGCTAAAACCTCTTAAAGAGTCTCAACAATTAGCTATAGAATTTGATGCTGAAGAGCTTTCAAATCTTGAAAAAGCGATCTACGGTAAAATTGTTCGTAAAGTTGGAAATGTACGCTATTGGGAAGATTGGTCAAAAGACGTCTCAGAAATAGCAAGAAAACATGTTATGCGTATTAGTGTTCTTTTAGAAGATCATCAAAGTATTTATTACAAAGAATTTAAGCGGTTTGTAACCAGCTTACGACATAATATAAACGACTCAATATCAGAAGAACAAGCTATCCAAATGTTATCTCAACATTTAATAACAAAACCAGTCTTTGAAGCCTTATTTGATTCTTATAGTTTTGTTAATGATAATCCTGTGTCCCGCTCTATGGAGGCGGTATTAAAAATTCTAGATGAAAATCAATTAGAAAAAGAGCAAAAAACTTTAGAACCATTTTATGAAAGTGTTCGAATTCGTGCTCAAGGAATAGATAATTTAAAAGGGAAGCAAGATATAATCGTACAATTGTATGATAAATTTTTCAAAATTGGATTTGAAGAAACTACAAAAAGTTTAGGAATAGTTTTTACACCTGTAGAGGTTGTAGATTTTATCATCAACTCGGTTAACCATGCTTTAGAGAAACATTTAGGAAAATCAATTTTCGAAGAAAATATACATTTATTGGATCCATTTACGGGTACTGGGACCTTCATTACAAGACTACTTCAAAGTGGTTTAATTCCCAAAGAACATCTATTAAGAAAATATATGAAAGAATTACATGCCAACGAAATTGTTCTGTTAAGTTATTATATTGCAGCTATAAACATTGAAGAAACATTCCACTCATTAATTAGTAGTGATAGTAGTAATGAAAGTAACTATAAACAATTTGAAGGGATCGTATTAACTGACACCTTCGATTCAACCGAGCGAGACAACAGCTTTGAAGATCCTTTCTTTAGCGGAAACGACGTAAGATTAAAACGTCAGAAAGAACAACAAATAACTGTTATTTTAGGAAATCCACCTTATTCAATAGGACAAACAAGTGCTAACGATAATAATCAAAATGTTGAATATCCTTCCCTAAATAAACGTATTGATGATACTTATGCAAAATATACAACTGGTTTAAATAAAAAATCTTTATTTGATTCTTATATTAAAGCGTTTAGATGGGCATCTGACAAAATCGGACAACAAGGTATTATCGCCTTTATTACACCAAATTCAATAATTGATAAGCCTAGTCATGAAGGATTCCGAAAAGTAATTAATGAGGAATTTAATTATGTTTACTCTATAAACTTAAAAGGCGCTGTACGAGGGAAAATTGGAGAAGAGGCAAAAAAAGAAGGTCAAAGTGTTTTCAATATCTTGACTGGTGTTGCTATAACAATCTTAGTTAAAGATAATTCAGAAAATCATAAAATTTACTATCATGATATAGGGGATTACCTTAGTAGAAATGAAAAATTAGCAAAATTAGAAAGTCTTAAGTCTATTCAAGAAATAAATTTTGTAGAAATAGATCCAGATTCAAACAATGACTGGATTAACCAACGAGATCAATCATATGCTACTTTCGACAATATGGATAGCGAGGTTTTTTTAACTAAAGCTATCGGTGTTACAACAAACAGAGACTCTTGGGTTTACAATTTCTCGAACTCAGAAGTTGCAAAAAACTCCAGTCAGATGATTAATAATTTTAATCATGAAATAGATAGACTAGCTACAATAGATTCTCTAAAAGAACGTGCAAAATTAGTTAATACTGATGAAACTTACATTAAGTGGTCACGAGGACTTAAACACAAGTTTGATCGTTCTCAACGAATCGATTATAATTCTAACGCTATAATTGAAAGCTATTATAGACCTTTTACAAAAAAGTGGCTTTATTACGATAAAAGTATAGTTGAGTATCCGGGAATATACCATTCGGTGTTTGGAAAAGAAAACAAAATTATATACGTTTCCGGCGGGGGAGCTCGTAGAGACTTTTCAGCTCTTGTAGTCGATAAAATACCGAACCTTCATTTAATGGAAAATGGACGTGGTTATCTTCTGTATAATAACGATACCAGTTCTTTATTTACAGATAATAATAATATTAACGAGAGTTTCTCGAGAAAAATAAATCTTTCTCCTGAAGATGTTTTTTATTACGTGTATGGAGTATTACACTCTAAAGAATTTTGTTTGAAATACAACAATGACTTAAGAAAAGCCTCCCCAAGAATACCGATATTAAAAAATAAAGAGGAATTCGTACGCATAGGGAAAGCATTAGTTGAAATTCATCTTAACTTCGAAAAATATCCTTCAACATCTTTAGTTGATGTTATTTTTAATAGTAGTAATCCTTCGTATGAAGTTAAAAAAATTAAATTCTTGAAAAACAAAAAACGAGATACAATTATTTTTAATCAGGATATAACAATTGCGAACATCCCTATCGAAGCACATGAATATATAGTAAACGGTAGAAGTGCAATAGAATGGATAATCAATCAATATCAATTAAAAGCAAATGATGATCCTAATGAATATTCTACTGACGAAAAGTATATCTACAACTTGTTACTTTCAGTTATAAATGTTTCCATTCAAACTGTTAATTTGATAAACAGCTTACCTCCTCTCGAACTTGAATAATATTTAGAAATTTTTACGAAAAGAAAATGTCTGTTAAACGACCGTTAAAAAGATGTGTTTGTTTGTTATTTATTAACAAGATAATTATTAATAGCTTAATAAAGCATTTTGGATTTTTATCTTACTGTATACTAACTCATCTTTTAATCAATGTTTAATAATATCTGTTAATTATAAGAAAACATATAAAAATAAACGTTTGAACTGTTTCAAGTCATTAGACAGGAAAAATAATAAAAAACTCTTAAACGGCTTGATCCTTAAATTCTAACGGACTCAAGCCGTTTAATCACTCTCGATATCATTATTCTAATATAGTTCTTACTTTTTTTATTAAAAAAATCCTTTTTTTGTAAATATCTCTTATTTTCTATAATCATTATAGTTCGCTATACATTTTCCAAGTCATCACGTAACGCCTGGATTTCAAGTTTCTTCGGTTATTTCTTGCAACTATCCCGAGTTTCAAGGGTATAGATGCTACTACGACAATAAATACAAATCTATTCTTTAAGCACCTTTCTCAAGAACTCTAAGAGTGCTACGACTTTCCGTATCGTGTAAAAGTCTTCTTCCTACTTCTTAATGACTATTAATTTCCACTAAAAGAGTACTTCTTTTTTGGACACAGAGAAAACTCCTTTCAAAATTAGATAGCTTTATTATTTAAACAGGATTTTTTGATAGATTACAGTACTCTTTAAAGCTTATTTTTCATAGCGAAGTAAATATTGAGTCTCAATGATACAATTTCATATATGATTTGATGTAATTTACCTATGTATTTTTCTACTGTCTTTATAGACAACGTTTTACCATCAAACTCAAACGGCTTTCCCATCTTAGGAAACGGCATCTTTTTCAATAACTTTTCTACTTTAGTCGCATCAAATGTTCCCTTTAACTCCGCCGTTTGCGCGTCTTTTACTTCCCGATACTTCTCTGCATGCAAATACTCATAAAAGAACGGCGCAACTTCCTCTGCGGTAATCGGCTCCATCCAGCGTTCTTCGCCCCGCTCGAGCATTGCTAGCAACACAACCATCTTATAGCTCCGGTTCATTACCGTCTTTTCGACCTGTTCAATCAATTCACGGTTAGCATCGTAAGTCTCTACTTCTTCATTTGTCAATTCCCCTTGTTCTTTTAGAAAACCAACGTACGAGCCCCACTCTTGTTTATAGCCCGTTGGCACGGCTGTCAGTTGTCCGATTTCAACGTAGGTTGGACGACGTCCAAGATCGAGCTTCAGTTGTTCGTAACTCTCAATCAAACGCAATTTACGCTGATTTGGTTGGCGCATCCGATGAATGATATTCAATGCCTGTGTATCGAACTCGATGATGCATCCCTTAGGTGGCGTAATCGGCTCCTTATCACTCCGCTTGAGCTTATCTTTTACTGTTCCAAGTAACATCAGCTTCGTCTCGACATTTTTATAGTTGCCGATCAAATCGATGATGACACAATGTGATTTCTTGTTCGCTAAACGTAAGCCCCGTCCAATTTGCTGCGTGTAGATTGCAATCGATTCCGTCGGACGACAAAACAGTAACGTATCGACTTTTGGAATATCGACTCCTTCATTAAACAAATCGACCGTAAAGACGATTTCTAACGTTCCCCGCTCAAACTCCTGAATACGCTCACGTCGATTGACGGTCTGTCCGGTCAAGGCAATCGCTTGGTGTCCCATTTCCCGGAATGTCTGTGCCAAATATTCGGCTTGTCGGATCGACGAACAAAACCCGATCGTCTTCGTCTGCCGGTGCTTCGACCAGGCGGCATAGATGTTTTCCGAGACTGCCCGATCAATCTGCGCCTGTTCCAGTTCTATCGCATCATATTTCCGCCCCATCCGCCGCAGTTGCGAATAATCGATGACGTCATGAATCCCGTAATAATGGAACGGGGTCAGGAATCCTTCGTTGATCGCTGACGTGAAGTGCATTTGAAACGCAACGTTATTGTCGCACAGCGCATAGACGTCCGCCCCGTCCATCCGGTCCGGCGTCGCTGTCAGTCCCAGTAAAAACCGTGGTTCGAAATGAGCCAGGACCTTTTGATAACTTTTAGCTGCTGCATGGTGAAACTCATCGATGATGATCAAATCAAAATGATCCTTGGCAAACCGTTCCAAATGACGGTTTTGGGATAACGTCTGGACCGACCCAAACAGTATATCCGTCTGTTCATCATTTGTGCGGTCTGATCCGATATAAAAGGCTGTCTGCCAGTTTGGTTCGACCTTTTTAAACGAACGTTCCGCTTGTTCCAGCAACTCACGTTGATGTGCGAGGAACAGAATCCGTTTAAAATCACGCGCAAAGAACGCACTGAGATACGTTTTTCCAAGACCCGTCGCAAGTACGGTCAAAGCACGGTTTCGTCCTTCTTCCATCGTTTCCCGGAGTGCACGTAATGCTTCCTCCTGCACCCGGTGCGGCAGAATCTCCTCGGACGTGACGTGCTGTTGCTCCGCATAGTCAACTTCCGGTTCTGCGACATATTGCCGTGCGTCATGTTCCTGCCGGTACGCTTCGAGGACAATCGGATTCAGGTCTTGAGCTGCTTCACTTAAGTAAAGGTCCATAAATGCCTCGATCGCATCACCCAAGATATGCGGTGCGACGGCTTGCGGCAAATGGAGATTCCACTCGACACCGGTTCGGAACGCACTTTTGGAGATATTCGATGAGCCGACAATCGACAGACCCGTCTCTGCATTGCGGAACAAATAAGCTTTCGGATGAAACGCCCGTCCGCCGGAGCGGTAAAACCGGATCGACAGACCATCCAGTTTCAATAATTCGGCCAACGCCTCCGGGTCCGTAATATGTAAGTAGTCACCAATCAAAAAATGAACATCAGCGCCCCGTTCGACGGCGCGACGTAACGCCGGTAACAACAGTTCGACACCCGAGCGTTGTGCGAAGGCGGCGACGATATAGACTTCATCGGCCTGGTCAATGGCGTCGACCAACGACGCATACAAATCATGCGTCGTCAGTTTTGCTGCCGGAATCAATCTTCGACCTCAACCAGATACAGCTTGTCATCAAAGCCGCCCCGCTTATCGTGTTTCGCAAGCCGGATTGCTTCCAGTTGTTCCGGTGTCGTCCCGTGTGTACGAGCTAGTGCGTGAATTAGTTCCAACAAATCAGCCAATTCTTCTACCGCTTCTTCGGTCGTAGTCGCTTCTTCGTATTCGGCTATTTCTTCGTGCAACTTCCGTTTCGCTTCGACGAGGAATTCTTCTTCGTTAAGTGTCCGGAACGTTGCTTTTTTTCCGTTCCGAGCAATGATAGTTGGAATCTGATCCCGGACTAATTTATGATAAAGAGGCATTGGATTCACTCCTTGTAAGTATGGTGATGGTATTGTAAAAATTATCCTATAGTTCAAGGCAGATAACACGTTCTACATACTGTTTATTTTAGTTAGAGGAGGAGTTTTTATGAGTTCATTCCAGAAAATCGAAACAACCAACGCCCCGGCTGCGATCGGTCCTTATTCACAAGGTTTCATCGCTAACGGTACGTTCTACGCATCCGGTCAAATCCCGATCAATCCGGCAACGGGTGAAATGGTTGTCGGTGGCATTACGGAACAGACGGAGCAGGTTATGAAAAACGTTGATGCCATCTTAAAAGAAGCCGGTCTGACTCCGGAGCATGTCGTCAAGACGACCTGTTACTTAACGAGCATGGATCATTTTGCTGCGTTTAATGATATTTACTCCGATTACTTTGCTCCGCATAACCACTTCCCGGCCCGTTCTTGTATCGCCGTCAAAGAGTTGCCGAAAGGTGCTTTGGTTGAGGTTGAGATTTTAGGACTAGTTTAATGCTGTACCATCCTTTTTTAAATGATATTTAATTTTTGATCCATCGAAAATCTAGATTTAGTCATAGAAAAAGCTCCTTTTAAAAAAAGTAGATAGTTTTTGATATTTCAACTGTCTACTTTTTGAGGAGCATATCAGCGAGTCTGAATTCTAGTATAACTTTTTAAAGGCCTAAGAGTCGTGATGGACAGAAATTCCATTTTTATTTAATTGAACCGAATAAAAACTCGACTTTGCGCTTGCTAAAGACCAACTTATAGCTTAATTATTACTCAAACTTCCTTTGATATCTTTAAGAAATTCATCATAGGAGTCTAATTCGTCGATGTGTTGCTGGATCGTTACAGAATCCGTCTCCTTGATTTCTTGTCGCATCATCTCCAAGTGATTTTTCCATTCTGTTTCAAGCTCGTCCGCAGCCGCCTCGAAACTTATTGTGGTAGCTCCCCAATATTTGATGATTTCTTCACTGAATTTCGATTTCGCCTCATTTTTCGCGAAAGACTTTCGAATCGATTCAGCAACCTTGTCTCTCCATGCATTCGCATTCATTATGCCGTATATGGAAAGGCCTATTACCGCCGTCAGCGCGATACCAATGGTGACCGGCCCACCAATTGCAGCGATTCCTGCCATAATTCCTGGCATTCCACCAAAGATTCCTATGTTCACCCCGAGTGCGCTCAGTACCCCTACGCCCTTGGCCACTATGATATATGCACCGAGGTTACCCAAAGTAGCTGCATAAGCGGCCATTCCGCCTAAGGAAGCGACACCTGCCGCACCACCGATGAAGGCATTCCTCGCATTGAAGGAATTAGCTATATTTCCAATGTCAAAGCCCGATGGAGACGTGACATCCTTCTCGAAATCCCCTACAAAACCTTCAATACGATCCACAAAACGACTCGTCGACCCTTTCAAGACTTCCTTTAGTCGGAAAGTCAACGTGTTCGCTAAATACTCCACGAGGTTCTGCTGGTCTTCCTTACTCTTAGTCAATTTCCCTTCTTCAATCCATCTGACGATGTTATCCCGCTTCATGACCTCTTCATAGACGTCATCGAAGCGATTTATGTCCTCGTTCATCAAGTTACCGATGAAGGTCTTGATTTCTTGACGGTGTCTTCTCGTTTTCTGTTGTCGCTCTGGCTCGGAAAGTTCGATTTCACGCAATCGATCGAGCGCGGCTTCTCGGTCGTCCAGGATAGAGCGATGCTTCTTGATTTCCATACTGACCGCCTTCCGCTGTTCCTCGACGAGAGAATCAATCGTCTTTCGACTCTCCTCCTCACGCAGTCGGGGAAGGGTCTCGAGAAGTTCATTTAATGCTTCCTCGAATCCACTACGAAGTTTTTCATCATTCGTAGTGTATGGGTAGAATCGCATGCGGATATCACTCTCGGAATGCGATAAGCCTGTCTCTTTTGCTCGAACGTCCCATTCTTCTTGCGGAACAGTACGATAAAATCTTTGTGCTCCTAAATCCAGAATCCGGTTCATCTTCTGCTCGTCACCGATGATATGTGCTTGCGAACCAATCACAAATAAATTTCCGAGAGAGCTCTCCAAATTCTTGACGACAGGTAATGCTTCGATGCTTTCTTTTAGGAATCCGATATCCGGTCCCCTCATGAAGGCGTTGGACAACGAGAGATAGAGTATGATGTCGGCGACCTCGCGAGAGTTCTTCGCATACTGATCATCGGTCTCACGATCACCTGTGCCGAATCCGGGAACGTCGATGATGTCGCATCTTTCTAATATCGGACTATCGAGATATACTACTGCGGCCCGAGCTTGATTCGACATTGTTGCTTCTTCGTCTGACCGTGTTGCGTGCATCACCAATAGGTTTTCATCGCCTTGTGCTAATAGATGACGTTCGGCGTACCCTTCGTCGTCAATACGTCCGATATCAAATCCTTCAGTCTCGCCCGAAAAAATGATGACCTCTTCTTTAAGAAAGTCTGGGCGATCTTCTACGTGTTTTATATAGATGTTGACAGAAGTCATCGGTGACCAATCCGAAGGAATTTTATCAGTTCCGAGCAACTTATTCGTCAGATGACTCTTCCCGACATCTGACATTCCTACCAACGCCATCTTCGGTTTCGAGAGGGACGCTCTTATGAGACCTTCTAACATCTCGAGACTTTCGAGTGATGCCTCATTCCATTCCTGTCGCTTTTTTAATTCCTCTATACGCTCAAGAAGCGCAATCCTACTTTGCTTAAGTGTACGGGCCGAGGTCGGTCGAGCATTATTTTCCTTTACCAAGCCGACTGCAATCTCTTTAGTATCATTCATGAGTTTCGACATCTTGTTCATTCCATCTAAAATCTTTTTTGGATTCAACATAAAAAAATTTCCTCTATTCTATAGCTTTTTAGGTTACCTGTGCGCTTGTCTTCCTAGAATATGTTTTCTTCAGGGGACGCATGTAGTCTTATCATATGTCAAAAAACTAATCCTACGTTTAGTCGTCAGACGAAATGTAAGACGATTTGGATGATGGATAATATGATAATCCCTCCGAAAAAGAGACGATTCTGTTTGTTTTGGGTATCGTACTTCGATTCGAATTTCTTGTTCTCCGCATGAAGGTTCTCCTCGACGGTCTCGGATAGCTGTCGTTGCCCTTCAAAGAGGTTCTCGATGTGCGTCTGGCGGAATCGTTCCTGTTGCTCGGTCCGTTCATCCAAACGTTCTTGAAAGTTATGAATCAACTGGTTCATCTGCACCACTTTTTCATCCATTTCCTTCGCGAGCGAGTTCAAGGCCGGTTTTTGACTCTCCATCGATTGTTCGAGGTCGTTCCGCTGAAGCTCCATCTGTTGCTGATGTCGAAGCTCCATCCGATTCAATGAGGCTTCGAAAAGGGTTATGAAACCTTCAGTCGCATCTCGTACATCCAGAAGACAGCGACTGAGAACCGTGATGTTCGACTCGTTCATCTGCTTGTTCACATCGAGCTCCTCTGTGAATTTTTCTGTCGCTTTTTTCCAGTCTTCATTCATGATTCGGATTTCGGATTTTAGCGTGTCCATCCGCGACAGTCGATCTTCGTGTTCTTCCGTCCATATAATCCACTGTTCTTCCCAAGATTTCGAGATGTCTCGATACCGCTCGAGTTGTCGACTCGAATGCTCGCTGTATTTCATCATCTTCTCCGACGAATCATTCTTCATTTCTTCAAGTGTAACTTTGAGGGACCGCTCGAATTCATCCGAATATGCGTTCATCGTTTCAAATAGCTCTTGAATCTTTTCGTTCGATTGTCCTAAACTTTCAAGTGATTTTTTCCCGTTATTTTGTAATATGGCTGAAAGTTGCCCGTGTTGCTTTTTCATGCCGTCCATCATTTCATGCACTTCATATTTCAGTTCATCGGTTGCGAGCCCCATCATCTTTTGTAAGTCATTCAAGAAAATTTCTTCGTTCAATTGCCTCAACGATGATAATGCCTGCTGATAAAGTTTGTCGTCTTGTTTAGTCTGTTCCATGGCCTGTCTCCAATGTATCGATGATTTGTCTAGCATCCGATTCTAATGTATACAATGATAATCCAGCGATATATCGTGTTACGGGATTGGATGAAATCGCTTGTTCCATGAGATTTCGCCTTCGAATCATCAGATGTTTTATGAAGAAGCTACGATATCGTTTAGCATGTTCGATGTCACGATGCCAAAGCTTCTCATAGTCCTCGAGTTGTCTCTGTAAAAGAAATAAGTCATCCTCTTTTCGCTTCTTGTCGTTCAGGAACTTCGTGACTCTAAGCTCCTTCCTCTGTTCCAATCTGTGTTTTTCTTCAATCAATTCTATCTTATGTCGAGTAATCTGCTCTTCAATCGTCTTGAATTTCCTGTCGATTTCCTTTCCAAAATCTTCGACTATAGCCATCAGGAGGTCCTTCATGTGATTTAGTTGGTTTTCATAGTTCTGCTGGGATAAATACCAGTCGAAAGTAGAATCATCGTGAATCTCGTCGAAGTTCAGGTATGGATTTTCATCGAATCTGTCAATTTCGAGGTTGGTCAGGACGACATTTTTACAGCCCTTGATGATACGGTTCATCTGCTCAAGCGACTCCGTTATTAATTCATGAATGTCGTTACATAGCTTCCTAAAAGATTCATTGAGAACATCTCTGGAGCGAGAAACGTAAATGTTCTTGAGTATCGGACGAATATGATTGCGCAAGACGTTCACATGACTGATTTGTGCAATCAAGTCTGAAATTTTTCGTGTCGCCCATTCTAATTCATCGATTTGAAGGTGAAAATCCCGTGCTTGATCAATTCTTCTCATTTCTAAAGAATCAATTCTTCTAGATTCTGAAACCAATCGGTCACTGATGTTTTTTACTTCTTCTTGAAGCACTGAAATTTCTTGTTCGCTCCTTTGTACGACATCGGTGTAATAGTGTGTCAGAAAGCTAAAGGATAGATATCGGAAATCCATACGAACGATGCTCTCTTTCAACATAGCCAATGACTGATTCGCCAACTCTTTCGCAGCATCGTCAAGACGGTTATGACTCTGACCAACTTCTATAGGGAAAATCGAGGTCGATGCATGTCCGACGATGCTCGCAATCTCGTCCACATAATATTCTCGTAAACCTTCTATATTTTTGAAGGTACCGTTCGCTATCCTTCTTTTGATTGAATCCGGGGAGTACGCCCTAGTAAGAACTACATAGAAGTTGTCGGGGTACTCATACCAACGCTTCAGCTGAAGAATCTTCAAATCACGTAAGAACGTCAGGTCGGAGGCACTGTTAACGATTAGACAGGCATGTGACCTAGGAATCCAATATTCGACGCATGCCTGGACATGCAGACTTTCTCGCTCGTCGGACGACTCGATTCCTGGTAAATCAACGATATCGATGATTGATTCCGGATTCGCGAAAAAACATGCGGGAAATTCGATTAGCACGGGTGTTACGGGATTGATTTTCCCATGTTCCATTCTCAACCTCAAAGACGTGATATGTTCTTGAAGCTGGAACGGCGTCTCGAAATCCCTTCTGTCTTCTTCGGGCAAGGTGAGAGAGAACCTATCGTCCGTCGACACCGTATACCTCGTTACGGTAGAGGTAGAGGAATTACCGATTTTTCGATCGCCTCTTAGACAAGATGAGAGCAAATCGATGCTCTCAGGTTTGACTCCGAGAAGGTTCAAAATGAGTGTTGTTTTCCCCACCTGTGTCGGTCCATAAACCGACAGCACAGTACTGGTTCCACCTTTACCGGACTCGATGCCTACCGTGTACATGCTAAAGTGGTTCAGGAATTCTTCCTTCGCATCAAGTGCCCATCCATATCTATCGCTCTCGAACTCATTCAACGAATGATGCATCTAGAAAAGCCTCTTCCCTCAATTTACCGCAGTCATACTGAAGAAGGTGAATGAGATTGGTGATTTCCTCATAAAGTCCCATGTTCCCATGGATATTATGTCTTTCTTCGTATGCGATAGTCAGGCGATGCTCCATCTCGTCTAATATTTCTTCCACGACATGTACAATATGTTCTTTTTGATACTTGGCTGTCGCCTTCAGCGCCTTTTCGGCGTAATCCTGTCTTTCGAACTTGTATTTCTCTATCTTCTCAGCGCCTTTCACTACAGCGATAGTTCCGAAGATTCCCCCTATGCCTATGACGGCCGTACTAGCGGCGGCGGTCGATAAACCTACGGCTTGCAGCATACCGGTGATTGCACCGAAACCGTCGAACGTCCCGTCGATGGCATCAATTCCTAGAAAGACCGTTGCCCCTCTGATCATCATGTTCGTGTTAAGCAGCAAGTCATCATACTCGGCCTGGAAACCTTTCAGGTCCCCTTCCTTAGCTCGGAGTGATTCATATGATTCGATGCCTTCTTCATCCAGTCGGATGCTCCCGTCATTTCTTCTTCCTAAAATGACTCCTTGTAACATCATTCCGGCGACGACAGGCAATACATCGATATGTCTTTTTTCCAGATATACGTCTGTCGTGGAAGGGACGAGGTACTGTTCCACCACTTGAAGCGAGGTAGTAATTTCGTCTCTAAGAGTGTCATCCGCCTTAGCGATGGAGCGAGAATTATCGTCCTTCGACTCTCGCTCGATGTATTTCGATTCACGGACCGGGATGGACCGTTCTCGCATCGCCCGAGGTCTCCAAGATCGAGTCCGTTTGTCCGCCGTCGCTTCAATCACGTTAAGAATCATATAGTCCAGTTTTTCGGAAGAATCTTCTGAGTAAATCTTCATGATCGCCTTCGTAAGTTCTCTTCTTTCCTTGAAGGTCCTGTTCTTCTTGAAGGCAGATTCGAATTTATCTATGAGTGAGTGTTGTTCAGATGCTAGTTCATCCTTGAATTTCTCTATACAGACATTCGCATGACTATCCAAAGCTGCTTCTAATTGTTTTTCTAAATCCTCGAGATAGAGTGATTTTTGTTTACGGAACTCTTTGAGGATAACTTGTAACCCGTTACGATCCGAAGCCACAGCGTGGTGCATCTCAACTGAGTTCTCAAGAGTGTTCAGCTCCAGTGATAAATTTTCGCTTATTTCTAACATCTTCTCCGTACTCAGTACTTTGGAATCGAACGTGAAGCCGCTATTTTTTCTTAGGAGCTGCTCTAGTCTAGATTCGACGTCAAGAATGTCGATGTCGGACAGCACTATTTGGCTAGTATCGATGTCTCCGAACTTCTGTATCAATTTTTGCTCAATCAACGATTGATTTTCTTCGGACAATTCACTAGCATGTGTCAATACGAAACCTGGTGATTTATCCTTATATGTGTAAGCGACCTTCTTTAATAAGATCTCCTGGTCCATGTGAGCTAGGCGAGAGTGATTCAGGACAAGAATCATTCCGGTTGAACATTTCAGGAAAAGGTCGAGGAATTTTTGGGAGTCGGACCGCGAGCTTCTTTCGAAACCTGGTAGTAACGCCAGTGTGATGTGCCTTAACATAGGATTAGCTGGCAATACGATTTCGAACCAAAGTGAATCCTCGGGTGGGTTCTGCACGCCAATGTTCAGTTCCTCTTTCGTGATATTCTCGTAGCATAAAGCGAATCCGTCGTCTCTAGACTTCTTAATCCTAGATACTCTGAAGGAGGTCTCCATGACATCTTCCGAAGACGAGATGAGAACCGGACGCTTCTCGCCGACCCCTACCTCGGAAGACAATAAATCTTCTGGAAGTCCTAGGAATCGTTTGATCAAAAGTGTCTTTCCTGCACTCTGGAGTCCCGCAACACTTACTATGTGCCGATTCGAGAAAAGCTCTAGAACATTCAGTTCACGATAGATGACCTCCAATTCTTTCGTGTCGAGATTAAGCCGATTTGCTCTTGCGATGAGTTGATGTAATCTTCTCACCATGGATTTCACTGCAAATTCACTCTTAAAGTTCACAAGCTCATGATTATTCTGCATCGCGAATTCTCCTTTATCATCAACGAACGTGTCTGTTTATCATTTCTTCTGATTCCACATCATGAAATGGTCTTCACTTCACTCAGCCACACTCAATCGTCATTATTTTTAGATATACAACTATTATACAACCAAAAAAAGTAATTTCCTTTTTATATTATTCTTTTATTTGGCTCATCACCATAAGGTGTGGTTGACACATAAAATCCATCGGATTTTGAATTGAACATATAAAAAAAGCGAAAAGTTTATCAAATTACTTCTTCCACTTTCAACCCTTTTTCAAATCCAGATGTCGTCAGATGAAGAATCGCACATTTTTCCAGTCACTTCGGATACACATGACATCCCTTGTCTGCTATGCGAAAAAAGACCATCCTCATTCAAAAAAGCGTCGTTGTTTTCGACACGGTCATGCATGGGAGTCGGTACTTTATTGACAATACTGAATTCAATCTTTACATCAATAACGAAAAAGTTGAATCCTACTATGGTGGTTATGAAATGGCCATAAGTGATGACCTAAACAAAGGGAAAACACTGAAAGGTAAAATCTTCTTTGACGCACCAAAAGGTCAACAACTCGAGCTTATTTACAAACCATCATTCTCATAGAGTAATAACAAGGTCGTATTCAAAGGTAATAACTAACCCCTACCGCGTGCCATCTATCTTAATGACGGATGGCATTTTTATTACCGATATCTTCCCATTCATTCTGTCATGTGTTCCTTCGTCCGCTTTTTCGCTTCCAGTGACATCGCCACCACTATCGCAATCAATTGTGGAATAAGCATTAAGAGACTGACGAGCAAAATCAGTTGTTCCGCCGCCAACGGTTTGAAATAGCCGTCAAAGCCGTAGGCATCTGTTTGACCTGCAAAATAAACGGAGATGAAGTAAGACAGAACATTACCGGCCATCACAAACAGCAGATGACCCCACTGCTGACCGATAAAAGCGAGAACCGTGAATCCGACAAGTAACAGTAGATAACCGAGTAATGTCCCTGTCTTGAAATCTTCAAGCAACGCCAGGTAGACGAATGGAATACAATAGCCTGCTAAGACAGCTAACCCGATCCACCACTTCTTCATCTAAGCTCCTCCTTTTCAAACTGACGGTACAGCCAATCCCGAAGCAGTTCCCAGCGTTCCGGATAGGCGTTACTGCCCTGAGACGCTCCGTTCCCCTCTGATCCGGTCCAACTGATTTCCCAATATGTCCCGTCAAGAATCAGCCATTCCGTCGTGTATTCCGGTTGCCAGTCAATGACACCGGCTTTCTCTAAACGTCGTGTCAGCTCCTGCTGTTGCCGTCGGGACAAGAAAAAGATCGCTTCTTCTCCCGTCCCCTCTTCCAGTCGTAATTCCTGAGTCGCGGCCGTCCACGTAAATAGTTGTTCTTCTCCCATACCGGACTCCCGGTATCGGAATTGATGGATGCGATTGTCGCTCATTTTCATCTGTCCTTCCTCGTCACTCCTGTTATTTCCAGTATAATTCATTTTCCGTTTTCTACCTATATCAAAAAATGAACGGGTTCTTTTGATGGACTTATTTCCAATCGGCAGTTGCTTTTTCATCTTTTCGATTCTATACTGTCAATAACAGTTAAGTGTTATCGACAGTTATAAACCATGATCAATCAGGAGGGATTTACGTTGAAACATACCGGTCGCCACACAGGCGCTTTTTTACTCTTATTCCTTGCGAAAGGTCCTACCTATGGCGGGGATCTGCTCCAACGCTGCGAGCAGGAATTGCCGTTTAATCCGATTGATAGTGCGATTCTCTACCGGACACTCAAAAAGCTTGAAGAAGAAGGGTTCGTCACTTCCATCCTCACCACGTCTCCTCAAAACAAGATGGTGAAAATGTATCAGATAACATCGTCCGGTCGGGCACAGCTCGATCGCTTTCATGAGGACATCGAACAAAAAGTGCAAAATCTGCTGTATTTCCAGACGCATTATGCAAAACAGGTAAAATCCGATGGTTAACAGCATCGTGCTGTATGGACTGGTGCTTCTTCTGTCCAGTTTTTCCTTCTACAAGGACAAACAAAAGACACAGGCAGCGTTTGTGAAAGCCTGGAAAATCTTTACGAACCTGTTGCCGGATCTCCTGGCCATCCTGTTGTTCGTCGGTTTGTCGTTATCGATTCTGTCGCCTGCTCAAATCTCGGTCTTACTCGGACAGGACGCCGGATTTCCAGGTATCGTACTGTCACTCGTCATCGGGGCGATTGCTTTGATTCCGAGCTTCGTCGTCTTTCCGCTCGGCGCGACCTTGCTTGAGAACGGTGCCGGACTGGCGCAAGTCTCAGCTTTAATGGCCTCACTGATGGCCGTCGGAATCATGACGATCCCGTTAGAGAGTCGCCTGTTCGGCAAACGGTTTGCTTACGTGCGCAACCTGTCCGCCCTTATGATGTGCCTGTTCTTTTCGTTACTCGTCATGGAGGTGCTTGGATGAAAAGAATCAAAACATATGGCTTCTTCCTCACGATGTCCGTCCTCTTGCTCGGACTTCTGCTCATCGATCCGGTACGCGGTCAGCATGCCGCCCGGCTCAGTTTGAAGAGTCTGCTCGATATGCTGCTTCTGTTGCCACCGATTTTGGTACTGGTCGGTCTACTTGATCAATGGATAAAAAAAGAAACCCTGCTAAAATACATGGGACCAGATGCGGGGGTTCAAGGGTATTTGTATGTCTTATTACTGGCTGCCATCGCAGCCGGTCCGCTCTATGTCGCTTTTCCTGTCGCTGTCCTCCTGCTCGAAAAAGGCGCCAGCGTCCGATATGTCGTCTTTTTCCTCGGAGCGTTTACGACGGTCAAGTTGCCGGTCCTGCTGTATGAAATCTCTTCGTTTGGTCTTTTCTATACAGCGCTTCACATCGGTTTTGGTCTGCTGTTCTTTTTCATGACGGCCCAACTTTTTGAGCGGTATCAGACCGTTTTGCAGATGAAATCATTTTAAACACAGGAGGTTTTTCATGATGGATCAACAGCTGTTTCTCTTCGGTGGCGGTCCGCCGTTCACTTCAATGCTTTGCCAACAATTCGTCTCTTGTCTCGACCAGTCAGGACCGGTTGCCTTACTGTATGTACCGCGTCCCGGCTCAAACTGGGACGATTATGCTCCGATTTATACGGATGCATTAACGGCAAATGGTGCGACAGATTTCTTCCACTTTCCGTTGTCTGCGCGTCCGACACCTGAACAACTCGAACAGTTAGCCGGAAGTGCCGGAATCATCATCTCGGGCGGGGAAACGGAACGGTATCAACAGTTCATTGTCGGCACACCGATCGGCACTCTCATTCAAGAACGGTTTCAGCACGGTGTCCCGGTCGCCGGATTTTCAGCCGGTGCCTTATTGACACCAAACGAATGCCGGATTCCGGCAATCGATCAACGAAACGGTCAAGCGTTAGTCCTGAAGGGTCTCGGACTGTTAGCGGATGCCGTAATTTCCGTCCATTACGATACCTGGCAGGAAGAGACAAACTTGTCCGAGGCGTTCATGACGACAGCAAGTAATTTCGGCTACGGTTTACCGGAACGAAGCGGCGTTTATCTGAAGAATGGTCGGCTGATGCAACAGGAAGGTCCAGAAGCTGTTCTTCTCGGACAAAAGGGGGAAAACATATGACAACAATCGTAACCGCCGTCAAAGGTATCGTGCAGTACGACAACCGGATTTTAATCGTCCAGCGTGCTGCTGCCGACTCCGGTGGCGGAACATGGGAATGTCCGGGTGGGAAAATTGACTTTGGTGAGCAACCGGAAGACAGTCTGATTCGGGAAATCGAGGAAGAGACGGGGTTAACGGTCACCGTCGACCGGATTGCGTATGCCTCGAGTCTAATGACGCATCCTGACCGGCAAGTCATTCTGCTTGTCTACTTCTGTACGGCAACAAACGATGCTGTCGAACTATCCGACGAACACGACGATTATCTGTGGGCAGATGACTCGATGTTCCGTCAGAACATCGCGCCAAACATCCTGGCTGACTTTGAACAGCATCACATTTTCCGGAAATTGATTTTGTCTTAACGATCCGTCTGCCTGAACTAAGTCCAACACTGGAATATCCGTTCCAACACGTCAGCTGTCTGCGGCGTGTTTTTTGGCGTGAGCTTCATTTTTGAACCAGCCTTCTAAAGCACCGGCATTTTTAGCGAAACGGCTCCTATCATATATTTAATTTAGTTCATTATTTAAAATCACCTTGTATTCGAAGGGAAAGATTCCTAGAATGGACAAGAATGTCATTTCAAAGGAGTCGAACCATGAAACACACACTTACATATCTCAGTTTACCGCTAGCTGCCCTTTTGTTAACGGGATGCGCGGCGGAAGAACCGGTATCGCAAGATCCGAAAGTTGAACAACAGAGCGAACAGAAAAAGACTCCTGAGCAGACAAAACCTGTCCAGGAAAAGCCGAAGACGACGGATGCTGCTTCTGAACAGACAACGGACGCAGCATCATCGAAACCGGCCAGTCCGGCGGCAAAGGAAGCTCTTTTTTCCGGTTACAAACAGCTTCAAGTCGACGGCGGTGATTTGTCCGGTGACCGGGAACCGAACGTCGTCGTCAACATCGGCTTCGGTGACCGGAAGTACTGGGCGTTTACGAACGAACATGCACAACTCGTTAAAGTCGTCGCTAAAAAAATCACCTTACAAAATGATTCCGAGGAGACGACATCCTCCGGCCGTTACTACTCGGATGAAGCGAAGGTTCCCGGTGTCGAGAGTCCGCAGCTTGACGAGGGACACGTCATTGCCGACTCACTCGGCGGGGTCTCAAATGCCTATAACATCACACCGCAGGACAGTACACTCAATCGGCATGGCGATCAGGCTTACATGGAAAACACCATCCGTAAAGCCGGTAAGGTGACGGACTTTGAAGCGACCATTACGTATCCGGATACGACAACACAAATCCCGTCGCATTATCACTATACGTATACGTTGCGCGGAAATAAAATCGTCGATGATTTCGATAACGTCAACCCAGATGAAGTGAATGCCGAACTCGGTCTGACCGAAAACAAAGAAGAACCGGCACCAGCTCCTGCTAATCCGGAACCGACTTCGGACACAACGGGTGACGTCTCGACCGTTGATACGAACGGCAACGGACAAGTCACAATTCAGGAAGCAAAGGACGCCGGATTCAGCATGCCGATCACGGATGACCATTGGCTTTATCCCTATATGCGGGACAATGACCATGACGGCATGGTCGGTGAATAATTTTTACGTGCAGCATAAAACAGGCGGACTCCGTGGAGCCCGCCTGTTTGTATTGGATTATTCTTCACTGTATGCGACGACTTTATTCCGTCCCGTCTGTTTCGCTTGATAAAGAGACTGATCGGCCTTTTGGACGACTTCAAACGATGTCTCGCCTTGGTCCGACGAGGCTGCCCCAATCGATAGCGTGACATGGAATGCCGGATACGTACTGAAGACAAAGTGCTGATCGGCACAGGCCAAGCGGATTGTTTCCCCGAGCCGGACGGCATCTTTAAGCGGTGTGTCCGGTAACAGGACAACAAACTCTTCGCCGCCGTAACGTCCGACAACGGCTTCGTCGGGACTACAGTGTTGCAACAGATGACTAAGTTGACGCAAGACGACGTCACCCCCGTCATGTCCGTACGTATCGTTCACCGATTTAAAAAAGTCGATGTCGACAATCAGAACGGAAAACGCAAATCCATGTTTGTCATAGTGAGACAGCGTCTCATCCAGTTTCCGCCGGTTGGCAAGATTCGTCAGGCCATCCGTCAAAGCAAGTTCCTGTTGCATCTGAACGAACTGGAAATGTTTCCGTAGTTCCTGCAGGAAACGATACGTCACGTAGCCGCCCAATAACATGAAAATGATGTAGACCAAGGCGATTTCAAGAAACCGGTTAAACGTCTCCGTTAATAGATAAAGAGCAGGTAAACTGTAGCCGATCCCAATACCGATCAAGACTAAATAATCTTTGAGTGTATGCGACGCAAATCGACGGTAAATGCTTGCCGTGATAAGTAAAGCGATACAAATTAAACCGGTCAGGAGCAACCCTTCGTAAGCCCCCGGCGGCGTAACGGCAAACCGGGCGCCAATAATCGCTAGCGTCGTAATGCCGCCACTGACCCACCCCCCGTAATAAAACGCCGTGACAAGTGCGACAAGCCGTAAATCAATTTTGGCGCCATCATACGTAATGCTGTTGAGGACAAGCAATACACTGATAAATCCGGCAATGAACCCGACCAAAATACGAAGCTTGACCGGTGAAGCCGGTGAAATTCGTTTGACATGGCGTAATGGTAAAAAGGCAAATAACAGTGAGGTGATCAATAACGAAAAATTTAACAGAAACTGATTAAACTGACTCAACATGCTGTACGCTCCTTACGTAAAACAAATTCCTTATACGTTATAGTTCTTTATCGGACTGTTTCTTACCTGTTTCAAGTAGCTTAACAGGTTTCCATTTTTTTCATCAGGGAATCACTTCAAAGAGACCGTTTCTACTTCATAAGGGGGTAATCGCATCATGGATATGAAAGAGGAAAAAAAGAAAAGCAAGATGCCGTTCTTCGTCATTCTTGTCATTATCATTTTTGTCGCCGTCGCCGCTGCCCTGATTATTTATGTCACGTCAGAACCAAAAGAAGAAACACAACAGCTCATGCAGATGACGACCAGTTTCGTCTCGACTTACCTGCCGCATGCCAGCTGACAGTGGACATCCTCGGATGTCCTTTTTTGTGCGCTGAACCTTTACAAGAACGCTACGTTGCCTTCATAAATTATGCCTCATTCCTTTCCGATAGGAAGCATGGAGGCGATAAAACAAATGAAGCAACCTACACAGAAAAAAAGACTCTTGGCCCAACAATTAAACAACTGGCTGATCCCGATCGTCGCGGCGGGACTGTTACTGATCAGTGCTTTAAGCGTTGAAGAACTCTACCGCGCGTCGACGAAGTCCGTCAGCGAACGGTTTGAACGCGAAATGACGATGCTTGATGCCAATATCCGCTCCATCTACTTGGCGTATCCGGAAGACGAACAGGAACGGACACGCGCCATCAAACGATTAAAAAATCAACAGCTCGCCGATATGGCAAGGGACGAGTACGATGCGGCGATTCAGTCGCTCGCAACTAAAAACGTAGCTATTCAACCGTTGGCGTTGACGGCACAACAAAAAAAAGACGTGACGCAACAATTGAAGAAAGCACGCGTCATGATGTTTACGAGTAACGACCGGTTCGTTCTCGCCATGTCGATTCCGGAATTGAATGATGTCCTGTTCTTATCGGTCGATCAGGAACGGTTGGTCGCACCCGCTAAGGCACTGGCCTTGAAACTCGGTGTGCTCGGAATCATTGTCCTCTGTTTCGTCAGTCTGTTGATCCGGGCCCGCATCAAAAAACAACTGGCTCCGCTGTCGGTCTTGTCCTTAAAGATTGAAGAAGCCTATGCACGGCGGACCTATCAACCGATCAGCATCAAAACGACGACGTTTGAATTACAGCAATTGACGCACCAATACAACCAACTGATGCAGCAAGTCGGGAACTTGACGCAAGAAATCGCAATTGCGAGCGAACGACTGGAGGCAACTCAACCCGGTTTTTCGTCCCAACTCGCATCGATTGATGAATCTATCGTTGACGTCCATCAAGTGGCGACGTCGTTGACGGACCAGTCGACGCAGATGGAACAAATCATCACGGAATCCGGGCAACTGTTGACGACCTCGATTGAAGCACTCGCGACGATGGACGAGTCGATCCAAACGAGCCATCAACGGGTCAGCTCCTTTAATGACGAAGCGACGACGAGTCATCGAATCCTCGACTCCTTGCAACAGGATACAACGTTATTACGGACCCTGTCTGTCAACACGTCACAGTCACTGGAAGAAGCGACCGAACGCAATCAACAAATGCATGCCTCGATCCGCTACATCCAACAGGTGGCGGAAGCGACACGCCGCTTATCGCTCAACGCCCTAATCGAAGCAACACGAGCAGGCGAAGAAGGGCGCGGTTTCGTCATCGTCGCCAAGGAAGTCGAGTCACTTGCGCTCGACATCAAACGAAGTATCGATCACATCAACCAGGCGAACCGGGATTTGACGGCCAGCATCGGGCAGATCGAACAAGATGTTGTCCAGATGACGACCCAAATCGAGACGACACACGAACAGCTTGAACAGAGCACCCGACGGATTGCTTCCGTCCTTGATCATGCCCAACAGATTGAAGCCGCGCTCGTCCAGGTCGAGACGGACCGTACGCTCGTCTATTCGGTACAGCCGCAGATTCGGCAACACTTTCAACTGATTGAAACGATTCTGCTTGAGCTGACCCACTACAGCCAATCACTCGAAGCAAATATTCAGGCCAACAGTACCCGGCAACAGGAACTGAAACAGCACGGTCACATCATCGGTGAACAAATTGAGTCTCTTAACAGGACGATTGTCGGTCCGTCCCAGTAAAGATAAACAGACCCCGTGCCAAAAGCACAGGGTTTGTTTTTTGTTTAACTAATATACTGGGCTTCCTTCTTATCGATGATGTTACGGATCCGGTTTTCCGTCACCTGATACGCCATCGCTAACCGGCGAATCGACTGTCCTGCTTGATAGCGGTAGCGGATGTCCCGAATCTGCCGCGGCGACAATTCGATATGTTGCGTCAATAACAAGTCGAACTCGTCGAGGAGCGACGCATACGCTTGACTCACAGACGGTTTGACGGTCAGATTATCGATCTGATCGTTTAGACGATCACCGTCCGCCCGGATAATCCGGTCGTGCACGGCCTCGGAATCGAGAAACGCCTTGGCGACAAGCTCGGCAACATAAAACCGTTCTCCCCGTCCTTGTTTGTACAACGTCACTTTCCGGTAGCCTTCCTGATTGATCCGCGGTCGCAAGACAACGCCATGTCGCCGTTGTTTAACACCACGACTCGTCTCGATGATCCGGTCGAGCGAGCGGACATTCCCCGCTGTTGAAACTTGATACATCCCTTCATAACCGTCTACCATCTTCCAGTGTTCCATATAATCAATGACCTCCATTCGGTCGAAAAAACAGCAACATTTCCTATTGCCATTATATCATTTTACGAACAAACGTTCTAATAGGAACACTCCGGATTTCTGTGCTAGTATTAACAAAAAAAGGAAGAGGTGTCAGGGATGAAGTTTGTGATGTTACTTGGTCCGCAAGCCGTCGGCAAGATGACGATTGGTCAGGAACTCGAACAAAAAACGAGCATGAAATTATTCCATAACCATCAGACGATTGATCTGTTGCATCCGTACTTTGACTTTACGAAGCCGGCGCACCATAAGCTGAAGGACTTGATCCGGCGGGAGATGTTTAAAGAGATGGCCGTCAGTGATCTCGAAGGGGTGATCTTTACATTTTTGTGCCTGTTCGGCGTCGAAGGCGGAGGTATCGAATTCATCGAAAAGACCGTTCAACTGTTTAAAGAAGCCGGTGCCGAAGTCTTCATCATTGAACTTGAAGCTGCCCTGTCGACCCGTCTTGCCCGGAATCAGACGGAAAACCGCTTACTACATAAGTTTACGAAACGGGATATTGCCGCGTCGGAAGCGAACTTGCTCGAAACAGCTGAACAATACCGGACGCACTCACTCCCGGGAGAGTTGCCGTATCCGAATTACTTAAGGCTCGATACCGAGGGACGATCAGCCGCCGATAGTGCCGACGCCATTTGCCGACACTTCAACTGGTCGACACGTTTGGTCGAACAATGACCCAGTCCAAGCAGACGTATTTGCCGGTTTTCTTGACGCTTGGTTTGCTTCTGTTCAATATGCTGACTTCCTACCTGCTGAGTGGACGGTTTTTCCCGAATCTCAGCCTGTGGGTACCGATCGGACTCAACCTCCTGGTCGGAATCGGATACATCGTTTCACTGATGCTTGGGCTTAGATCGGAGAACAGCTACGTCAAATGGTTTAGCATCTTAGCGAACATTGCTTTTTTACTGTCGTTATCCGTCATCACCTTTTTATTGTTGCTCGCAAACGGCATCTCAGAACCGTAATCCGGACACGAAAAATCGTCTCATCAGAAGCGCGTTTTTTGATGAGACGATTCTTTTTTATCGTTTAATGCGTCAAGTCACGCCGAAAAACCGGTCCGTCCGCATAAAATTCATTTTGGAGCCATACCTCCGCTTCTCCATCCCGTCCGGTCACGAACGGCAACAACAGCGTCCGCGCCAGATACGAAAGGATGACCGTCAATGCTTCTTCGATGTATCCGGCTCGATCGGTCGGATCAATTGCGTCGTAACTGAGTTGCTGACCGGTTAATTGAATCAGAGCAACCTGTTCGTTCTCTCTTTTCTTCAGTACCCAGATACATCCGTCGGCAGTATCCGTAGCTGTAATCGATAACCGGGATGTCGTAAAGTCCGGATGGCGACCGTTCATGTTGTTTCCTCCTTCGTGACATCAAACTCCGTCGTCGCATAGGCTTCTCCGTTAATTAAAATCGTTAATTGATGTGTTCCCGGATAATGAACGCGCGTCGTCAAGTTCCGGAACGACTGCCGTTTCGCAAACGTCTCCCGTCCCGTCACCTGCCGTTCGCTGATCCGGAAGACTTTTTGACTCGTCCCCCGTTTTTTGACGTAGTCGATCACATATTCAATCCGCAGCACTTGCGGTTCGGTCGTCGTCACGTGAAAGGAAAAAGCCAGTTCTCCGCCAATTGCCAGTGTCGGTGTGACCGTCAGTTCGTCGACCGTCACAGTTCCCCGCGTAACGAGTCCAAAGGCTTTTAAGACATCCCGGTGGCCTTGTTTCAACAGAGTTCGTGACGCGTGGCGTAAAATCCAGTCCGTATGCGGATGCGTTCCAAGCCGCTCTAATCGTTCAATGACGAGTTCCGGATGAGTCTTCGCGATATCATTCAAGTGATTGGCAACACTTTTCCGGACATATAACGCATCGTCTTCGAGCAGTGCATCGAGAATCGGCAAGACCGGTCGAGGATCCGCAATCAGCGATGGAATCATCTGCCCCCACGGTAAACGCGGACGGGTTCCTTCTGACGCCAAGCGCCGGATGTGCTCGTCATTCGATTGACTCCATTGCGTCGCGACCTCTAAAAATCGTTTTTGATCCGCCAGCAGAAAACGGCGGACAGCGAATTCCGATGTCGAGTGCCGGGTCAACCGTTCCAGTGCTAACATTGCCCGGTCCCAGGCGTCACCCGGCGCATAGACTTCGATATAGTCCGGAAAAACGATGCCCGGCAACCCCGGAAACTCCAGGGCAATCGTTCCGAGGTGCGTCGCCGCCTGCTCAAAGTCAGCCGGTAAATAACGGTTAAGCTCAGTCGCAATCCGGCGGACCCGTTGTTTAAACGCCAGCTCCTCCCAGTCCCCTTGTTGAACGACGTCTTTAAAGTCCGGTGCCTGCACCGCTTTCCCCAATCGATTCAGCCAGTCATCCGTAAACACATCTTTAATCAAACTCATACGTGATTCAATCCTCTCTTCGTCCGTTCTAATTTTAATAAGGCCGCTTTTCGTGCCAAGCCGCCGGCATATCCACCGAGATCTCCGGTCAGACGAATCACCCGGTGACAGGGAATCAAAATCGCCAGTTGATTGGCGCCGTTTGCCCGGGCGACAGCACGGACAGCAGCCGGATTTCCGACGCGGACGGCAAGTTCCTGATAGGAAATCGTCTCACCCGTAGGAATCTGTTGCAACTGTTCCCAGACCTGTCTCTGAAACGGCGTCCCGTACAAAACAAGCGGAAGGTCGAACCGGTCACGTTCGCCGGCAAAATATGCTTCCAGTTGAACTGTTACCTGCTCGAAGATTGGCGCTTCACCGGGAACGATTACAGCACGGGCTGCCAGTCGCAATCGTTCCACTTCACGTTCGAGTCCGCGACGATCGACAAACTCGAGTAAGTGCAGTCCTTGTTCGTCGGCAATCGCCAGCATCGGTCCGAGCGGCGTGTCGAGCCATTTTGCCTGCAGATATGCTCCGCTCCACCGTTTAGGAGTTGCCCCTAGAATACGGGCAAAGGCATCGCGGAAGCCGCTGCTTGATTCATAACCACTCGCCAGCTGGGCTTCGATGACCGGTTGTCCTTTGCGGATTTCCTTCATCGCCAGTCCCATCCGGCGGGAACGGGCATATTCAACAAACGTCATGCCAAACCGTTTCTTAAACTGCCGCCGGGCGGTCGAGGCATCAAGTCCCAGTTCCCGGAAGTCGGCATCTTTGAACCGTTTCTCAGGATTGGCTTCGACGGCTGCAATCAGCCGGGTAATGACGTCACTGTCCCCCGGGTAAGCGAGCGGTTTACAGCGTAAACACGGCCGGTACGAGGCGAGTAATGCCTCTTTCGCCGTCTCAAAAAATTCGCAGTTCTGTTGCTTCGGTTTCCGTGCCGGACAAGTCGGCCGGCAAAAAATCCCCGTCGTCTTGACCCCGACAAAAAATGTCCCCTCGTACGAGGCATCACGACGGACGAGCGCTTCATAATAATCCGTTTCCGGTAAGGTATTCATCACGTGTCCCTCCCCTTCTTTTCCTCAGTATACCGAGTTTCCACTCCTGCATGTCGCCGAAAATCAGGCACGGATATTTTCTTCAGAAAAACTATCTTTTAATTTTTAAAATGATCGCTCTGTCACTTCTCCGGACGCAACAAAGCCACCATTCCCGGATTCCGAAGGTGACTGTGCTAAGGCGTATATAACAATCCGATATAGATGAGGCTGACACCAAGCAGACTGAACAGACTGCCGAGCAGGAACGGCAGGCGTTTCTGATAGGCCAACAGCAACAGCCCGATACTTCCACCGCCTGTTAAGAGAAGAACGATGTTTGACCAAAGAATCGGCTTGACTGCTCCAAGAGTGTTCAGATCTGGCGGTTCCAGATTACTCAGGGTCGCTGTCGCAAAAAAGATACAACCGAGAATCAAACTCTCAAAACGCAGACCACGCCGCGGATCAAAGGCCGGTTCCTTCTGTAACCACCGTTTGACGAGTGTCCCGTTAATGAATGCATAACCAAGCAAAGGAATTAACAACAGGTGTTTCCACAGCAAGGCCTGGCCATACGGGACGTTCCAGGCATTGCGGTACTCGCTTAACGGAACGCTTTGACGCATCAGGAAAAATCCGGTCACGATGACACCAAAAAATGTCAGTTGGGCGAACGGACTGAACCAGCGCAAAAACGATAACCAGTGTTTGGAATCCCGGGCACACCAACCGATGACGACCACGATGCCCGTCCAAAATGCCATTAAACTAAAATGACCGCCCTGTAGCAACAATCCGTATAGACCCTGTTTGGCAGCTGCATGACTCGTCCCTGCGATTCCGAGGAATAGCGGAATCGTCAGCAGAAGCAGGAACCAGCGGATCGCCGGACGAATCCGTGCCGTCAGAATCAGAATTGCGGCACACAATGCCGTAAAGTAGACGAGTAAAAAATACGTACCGATCCGGACATCAAACAGACTCGCCCGTAATGCTTCACGGAATGATAAGTCCATTTCCTGCTGAAAATAAGAAACTACACGCCACAACGGAAGGACCGAACCGACTACGATGCTGACGAGAGCGGCACACGCAAGACCGTCTAATTGACCGATTGTCGGTTTCTTATCTTCCGCCACAAACAGAAGCAGCAGCCGCCCTGCCCAAAGTGCCCCGCCGATATAAATGAGCAGTTCACTGATGATGCCACTCATGATCGTTTTTGACGACGGAGCAGGAAGAACGTGATGACGATTGCGAGTACAAGGACTGCCACAATCCAGGGTAAGAAGGTCGGGAACAATCCCGGTTCGACGGTTTCGGCCGATTCGGTCGGAACGATGCTTGCTTGTTGCGGTTCCACTTTTGCCGCTTCCGCATCTTGATCTTCAGTAGCATCGCTTGACGCAACGGCTGCTTTTACGTTGAAACGAATCGTGCCTTCGACCGGATGTCCGTCTTCCGAAATCAATTTCCAGCGGATGAGATATGTTCCGTTCTCAAGTTTTTGTTGAACGGCTGCACTCCATTCATTGCCGATGATCAGGGGCTTCTCAAGTAAAACTACGTCACCTTGAACTGTTTTCAGTTCGACCGTACTGGTTTTCTCGATCGCCGTATCGAAATTCAAACGAATTTTCGTTAAGTCCCCTTTGATGACTTCGCCTTCTGCAGGATTTGAATTCTTTAGACTCGTGTGAGCCGAGACCGAAAACGGCTGAACGACGGATAAGACCAGAATAAACAGTACAAGCCATTTGACCTTCATCGTAAACTCCTCCTTCAAGCGTAAAATGTGTAGAAAAAGACCCGCTGTTTCCAGCGGGTTCGGTTGTCCGATTATTGTTGTGAGCGACGTCCACGAAGTCCGAAGAATCCGAGGATCGAAGCGGCTGCGATTCCAAGTAATGACCAAAGGATGCCGTTTGATGTGGATGATTGTGATTCAGCCGTTCCACCAAGACCGGTGTTCGGCATACCGGCCGGTGCGCCTTTAAATTTATCCGGGAACTGATCGACGATTGCCGTCGCTGTTCCTTCACCGACACCGTACATGTGACCGTAGGCTTCACGGATCGCCGGGTACGTTTTGTCGTAGTCTTTTTCATTGTAGCTGTTAAAGGCCAGTAACAATTGATCGATGTGGACCTTCAGTCCTTCTTCCAAGTCTTTTGATTTCAAACGCCCTTCTGTAGCGGCATCAAGGAAAGCAGCTTGTTCGACACGGTATTCATCCAGTTCTTTCACGGCCATGTCACGTGCCTGATCATCTTTCGCACCTGTCGCTTTCACGTAATCTACAAAGTAGCCGATGTGACTCGACCAGATTTTCTTGAATTGTTGCGCGGCTTCACTGCCGTAGACCGAGCCGATTGAAGCTGATAAATCTTCTGTATTGGCATTCAAGGCACCTGCTGCCGCATCAAAGTCTTTCGCTCCGTCGATTCCTTTTTGCATCGCGAGGACAGCGAGTGCCGCATGTTCCGAGAAGTTCCGGTTCAATCCGGCACGGAGGTCAGCAGCCGGTGTATCGACTTTTGTATTTTTGAATTTATCCGGATACTGCGTAACGATGGCACCCGATAATCCTTCTCCGACCATGTACATATGCTCGATCGCTTTTCGCATGTTGCTGTAGGCGGCGTCATAATCACCGGCGACGTAACTGTCGAATGAGGTCAACAATTGCGTAATGTGGACTTTTAATCCGGCTTCCAAATCTGCTGCTTTTAAGCGTCCTTCTGTTGCTTTATCAAGGAAAGCGGCCTGTTCAACGCGGTACTCATCCAGTTCTTTTAATGCTTTTTGTTTAGCATCCTCATCTTTGGCGCCTGTTGCTTTCACGTAATCCACGAAATAGCCGATATGACTTGACCAAATCTTTTTGAACGCTTCGCCGGCTTCATCTCCGTAGACGGATCCGACTGCTGCCGATAAATCATCTGTATTTTGATTTAACGCAGCGGCTGCTTGATCAAAATCTTTTTTGCCGTCAATGCCTTTTTGCATGGCGACGACTGCTAAATACGCATGTTCAGATAAAAGTTGATCGAGCGTCGCTCGCAAATCCGATGCGGGAGACGAGACATCTAGCGATACTTTGCCCGAGCTGTGGGACATCTTGCTATGATCTTCATGACCATGGGCACTGACGCCTGCTGCTGGAATCAATAATGCGGCACTGAGTGGGACGGCGAGATACGACTTTTTCATCTTCATCTTATGAACACCCCTTTGTTTTTTTGAACTACACATAGATAACGTAAGCAGTTCACAAATAGTTTTATTTTTTTACATTTTTTATTTAAAATATTTTTCCTAGAAAAATGTAAGGCGTTTTGACAGCTCCTCTCTTTAACTATTTTGTTTTTTACTGACTCGTTTTTCGAAAGTGCGTCCTTATGTTAGAACAATTTGATTAAACTCTTCTTAAGATCGCTTTTTAAACTATTTTTCATCAGGAACAGGAGTGAACGTATGAAACGAATCATCATTGGAGCGTTACTCGCCTCCGTCTGTCTCTCCCAGTCGGTCGTATCGGTCGACGCCAAGACAAAACCAAAGAAAAAGGCAGTGACTCAAGTCGATCGGGATCAAAACAAGATTCCGGATTCCTGGCAGCGTAAGTATCATTTAGGGTATGGAAAAACCGTAGCGACGGCTGATCATGACCGTGATCGGCTGACCAATCTCCAAGAGTATCAATTGCAGTTGAATCCGACCAAAAAAGACACAGACGATGACCGGCTGGCTGACGGGCAAGAAGATGCGGACCGTGATCGCGTGACGAATCAACAGGAGTATCTTGCCAAGCTTAATCCCTTGAAAAAAGATACGGATCAAGACGGGATTTCCGATGCGGCAGAAGATCAAGATGCTGACAGCCTGACGACGAAAGAAGAATTTATTGTCGGCACACAACCGATCCAAGCTGATTCTGATCGGGATGGTCTAAAGGACGGGGAAGAAGATCGAGACAAAGATCAACTGAATAACGAGGACGAATTCGAACTGGGATCAGACCCGACCCATGCCGACAGTGATCATGACGGTGTTCGCGATGGTCAGGAAGACGCAGATCAGGACGGCGTCCAAAACAGTCAGGAAATCAAACGAATAATGATCAAGTTGACTGATACGAACAAACAAAAATTCGAATGGCGCTACAGCAGTGAACATCGCCGGAACGAATTACGCGTCAAGGATGAAATCGGCATCAAAGATAGTGCCACTTTACGCGAACGGTTAACGCTTACTGCCTCGATGACAAAAGAAGAACTTTTAGTACAGGTCACTCAAGCCTTACAGCTTCCGACGCCCATCAAAAGTCTTCAAGTCGAAGTCAAATTCGTGAATGGACACGAAATGGAATCAGAAGATGAATCGTCGGATGATGATGGACAATCAGATGATTCTGGAGATGACGACGAGTCGGATGATTCAGACGATCAAGGGGATGCCCACGGACCTCATGGAGATGATGATTAATTTAATCCATTGCACATGAAAACAGGACGACGGATTTTTATCCATCGTCCTGTTTTGCTGTCTTATTTTTTAATGATGATGCCCACTGCTTCCACCGGCAGGTTTGGCACCGCCCTGTAAGATTTTTAAATCGTTGGCGGACAGTTGACCGACAATGAATTGTTGTGTCGGCATAATCATCGCACCGTTACTGCTGGCATGAACCTTGATGTAATACAGACCTTCCTTTGGCAATTTCTTCTCAATCGAATAAACTCCCGGTTTCGTTTCATCTGCCGGTTCCATACTGTACTGAAGTGTTCCATCTGCTTTCCAGATTTCAAAATGGACATACTCCGCTTCTTTAACTGCTTTTTGATTCTGCCAAAGTGTCGCTCCGAATCGGTACTGTTTCTCCTGATCGGCTTTCAGTACTTTCGGCATTTCAAATTTTACCGATAAAGGGATGGCAACAGCGTATTGCTGAGCCGCGTCCGATGTGACCGCACACCCTGCAAGACCGCTACTTGTCACAATCAGTCCACTTAGTAAAATGCCTTTGATTGACTTACGCATTCAAAAACCTCCTTACAGCCGGAATCCGTCGGATGATGAAGAAATCGGCCAGCCAGACAACGATTAACGACAGACCAACCAGCGGGAACAGTATGCCAAGCACAATCAAAACGAGAATAAACCACTTGATTGATTTCGCCGGCGGTCCTTTTGGTGCGCCCATCCCTTTGCCCGGTTTCCGTTTCAACCATAAATAGAATCCGCTGACCGCGACTAAAATGATTCCGAGACAAATCGCTAAACTGATCAATTGATTGATCAGACCAAATTCCGTTCCTTTGTGCAAAGTAATCCCGAGCGCGACCGCTTTACCGACAAGACCATAGTTATCAAAACGATAATCTGCCAAGACGGCTCCGGAATATTGATCAAGATGGATTGTGGCTTCCTTTTCTGCTTTTGAAGGATACGCCGACAGCGTATAGACGCCTGTCGGATCACTTGGAATACTGATGGCATAACTTGGATCCATACCCTGTTGTTTCGCAATCGACACGATATCGTCAATCGACGCCGGTACAAGCCCTTCGACGTTTGATTTCGGCACGTCGAGTGTTTCGGCTGCCCATGGGACTTCTGCGACATCTTTTGTTTGAACAGCTGACACCGGTGCCTCGCCTCCCCAAATGGATGGCGGATAACCAAGCCCTTGGTTTGTAGCGACAGATTGAAAACTCGTCCCCCAAAAACCGGACCACGGCAGTCCCGTCAAAATCAGGAATAACATCCCGGCTGTAATCCAAAATGCCGGTACAGCATGCAAATCACGTCGAAAGATTTTTTTCCCTTGGCGCAGTCGTGGAATCAAGACACCGGACCACCCTGTTGATTTTTTACGCGGGAACCACAAAAATAGCCCCGTTACGATTAAGACAATCGCCCAACAGGCAACAAGTTCGACAATCCGGTCCCCAATCCTCCCGGCCATCAGTTCGCCGTGGATTTCTTCGATTTTATTCATGATCCGGTCATCATCCACCAGTTCACCGATGATTTTCCCTGTATACGGATTGATGAAGACCGTCGACGAGGCCTCTGCCGTCGCAATCTTCACTTCACTCGACCGCGCATCGGTTTCTCCGGGACGGTACTTCGTAATACTTGCGTCCGGATAGTTTGCTTTGACAGCATTGATTTGTGCCGTCGCTGAAATTCGGTTTTCTTGCGGTGTCACTTCATAATACTTCTGATATAAAACATTCTCGATTTGTGGTTTGAATAAGTAAATCGATCCCGTCACGGCAAGCATGACGAGAAATGGTGCAAAAATCAGTCCGGCATAAAAATGCCAGCGCCAAACCGTCCGGTAAAATGATGACGCGGAACGGTTTTCCGTTTTTTGTTCTGTTCCCCTCGTCTCGAGTTGATTCATGTTCAATCCCCGCTTCTTCGTTAAGTAGATGTTCTCATGACAGTATGTAGGATGAGTTATGATGGCACACGTGTTGTCATGAGTCTGCTGTCTTATTCTACGTTTTCTTTTCTCTCCCCACTCCTTCAGTGATTTCAGTTTTCCGTACATCCGCGAAAAATATGTCCAGCTTGTGAACGCTCATTAAGTATAAGCGGTTACACAATTCCCAGACCGCTGACACTATGGCGATTTTTTGCCAATCCGGTGATATCTCTGCGTGTTAATTAAGTAGTTGATTCGTTAAATTCCACACAATGATTTCGTACATATAATAGGAAAACACTTAGTTTCTTTGCAAGTTAGTTAAATGATTTTGAATTTTTTTCATATTTTTTAATCTTTTTTAAATCCAATTCCAATCCGGGCGCGTATGCTGTTCAGAACGATGCAGACAACAACTACCAAATATACAAAAACAACACCCAAATTTGAGAGGATGAGACAAGATGAAAAACACGAAAAAATTCGCAGCAACAGCAATGGCAGCAGCACTCGTATTACCCGGAACGGCAGCATTCGCTTCCGGTGGCGGAGACGACATGAAACATGAGGAGAGCGCGAAGAACGTCACGGTCAAAACAAAAGCCGCTGACCTCCGTGCGACACTCGATCAGTTACTCTCTGAGCACTTCGTGCTTGCCGTCATGGACATGAAAAAACAATATGACGGATCAAAAGATGCGAAGTATTATGAAGCAGCACTTAAACAGAATGCACTCGACATGACACCGGCGATTGCTTCTGTCTACGGCGACGAAGGTGCAAAACAATTCGAAAAAATCTTCGTTGACCACAACAAATACACAACCGATCTCGTCAAAGCCGTGAAAGCGGACGACCAGGACGGCATCAACGCGTCGAAAGCGGAAACAGAAGAGTTCGTCCAGGATCTCTCGAGCTTCCTCGATACAGCAACAGAAGGTAAACTGCCGAAGGCAGCAGCGGAAGAAGTCCTCCGTGCCCATGAAGCCGACGTCTATAAAACATTCCAACAATATGCAGCCGGTGACTACGAAGGATCGTACAACACGTTCCGTGAAGGCTACAGCCGCATGTATGATATCTCAAAAGCACTCTCAGTCGCGATCACAACACAAATGCCTGAGAAGTTCGACAACACGAAAGCCGACACAAAAGCAGCTGACCTCCGGTCAACACTCAATAGCCTTGCAGCGGAGCACGTCGCCCTTGCGAACATCAGCATGACGGCTGGCGTCGATCAAGCGAAAGACTACGATGCAGCGAACTGGGCAGAAGACATGCACACAGCTGACTTCAAAGCGGCAATGAAATCCGTCTACGGTCAAGCGGGTGCGGATCAGTTCGAGCAAGTCTGGACAAAAAACCACATCGAAGCGCAAGCGAACCTTGTCACAGCAGCAATCAACGATGACAAGAAATTGATGGGTGACGCACAAGACATGCTCAAAATGTTCTCAAATGACTTCGGTGCGTTCCTTGGCGCAGCAACGGAAGAAAACCTTCCGACAAAAGCAGCACAGGAAGCGGTCTCTGGTCATGAAACATACGTCCAAGATACGTTCATGCAGTATGTCGAAGGCGACTACAAAGGATCAGCTGACACATTCCGTGAGTCATATGCTTACATGTACGGTGTCGGTGAAAACCTCGGTGAAGCAATCGTCAAACAATCACCTGAGAAATTCATGGATGGTACACCAGGTTCAATGCCGAACACAGGTAACGGCGGCATGAGCGACAATAATACAGCAGGTACAACTGGTGCGATCGCTCTCTTCGGTCTTGCACTCGGTGCAGCCGGAATCGTCCTCGCACGCAAACGTCAAAACGCATAAGAGTTTACACCTAAACCAAAAACATCCCCTTTAGGAATCATTTCTGAAGGGGATGTTTTTATTCCGTGACGAATTCTTCTTCTTTTTTTAGACGATTTCGCCGTTTTGCGTGCACGACACCTGAAATAATAATTGTCAATAACGCTGCCATAATTACAAGTACCATACCTGGATGTTCACTTAACCATATTCCGAGTTCCGACCATGTGACAGCTTCACCGATTCGGACAATCAAGAACGTCCATAATCCGGTGTACAGCCCTGCCGCAAAGAATGTCATTGCTAAATACCGCGGTAACGGATAACCAAGTAACCCGGCTACGTAATGAATCGGGTGCCGGACACCCGGTAAAAAGAACGACAACCCGATTGCCCATAGTCCACGGCGTTCTAAAATCGATTCAGCCTGCTCCAGGAATTTTGATTTCATCAACCGTTTGACGAGTGGAATTTCACGGAAAAAGCGTGCCAACAGATAGAACCAGGCAAAGGCAATAAAAAAGACAGGCCATGCGGCTAACCAAATCAAAACCGGATGAATTCCTTCCCGGACTCGTAACGCAGCATATCCCATCATCAGGACGTCATCTGACAGCGGCGTAAACATAATCCCGCCGGCTAATCGGACCAATGCCATAACATCTACCATTCTCTCACGTCCTTTTTTTCTCTCTATAAGTAAAGTATGCCCGAATTTTCTTGAGTTGAGCCCTCTTCTTTTCTTTCTTTTTTCTTTTTCTGCTTCTTGCTACAAAAATATTCTTTTACATGCGCAAAGATTCCTACGCCTGCAAAGTCGCTTTTTTCACATCGAATCCGACAGAAAAGCAGGGATATTCCCCCTGATGCGAGAAGGTAGTCAAGGAACCTAACTGCTTAAAAGATAGAGGAGGAATTTCCATGTTACATCGCCGGAAGACCTATACGATCCGCCCGGAACGACTGCAGGAATTTACCGAGTTCTTTCACACGTATCTCTACCCTTTACAAATCAGCCACGGCGCCCGTCTTGTTGGTCGCTGGGTGAATGAAGCAGAAGATGAAGTCATTGCGATTTGGGAATACCGTGATCGCGAACATTACGAACAAGTCGACCGGGACGTCCGTGGCAGTACGTTACGCCGCGAAGCGATGAAAAAACGCGCCCGTCTCGGAAAAAACCTTTATATTAAATCAACGGAAGACTTTTTGACGGCAACCGGCGTCTATGCTCCGCCACGCGCCATCGTCAGTGTCACCGCTTATATTACAAATGAAGACGGCGAAGTCCTGCTCGTCCGAAATCTCCATCGTGGTGACACGTATGAAATGCCGGGTGGACAAGTCGAGAACCACGAATCGATTCTCGATGCTGTTAAACGGGAAGTCAAAGAAGAAACCGGAGCGGACGTCACGATTGAAGGCATTACCGGTATCTATCAAAATATCTCAAGTCACGTCCTTTGTGTCGCTTTCCGTGGTACCTATACCGGCGGCGAGCTCCGTCCGCAAGAAGGCGAGACGGCGGAAGTCGGCTTCTTCGACTTGAACCGGGAGAACATCGACACCTATATCAAACGGGAACACTTCCAGTTGCGGACGCTCGATGCGATGGATCCACATTACTTCCCGCATGCCTTATATAAAGTCCGGCCCTATGAACTGATCAGCCGTTATGACGGCAATGCCCCGTCGGCTTTATCCGGTCAAAATTAAGAAACGTCAAAAAAGCGATTTCGATGACGAAATCGCTTTTTTCTATGGATTCATCAGGCTTGAGCCATTAATCGGGCAGTGATTCCGGCATCATCTGTCACGTAAATCGCGTCTGCTTGTCGCTTCACTTCATACGGTGATTGATTAAGTGCTACGACTGCCGTTTCGCGCGAAGCCGCGTCCGGATAAATCAGTGTCCAGTAAGTCAGTCCAACGGCATCCTCCGGTGTTTTCGGCGCATCAACGCCTGACCAGACGTTTGTTCCGATATGGTGATGATAGCCGCCGGCAGCCAGGAACAACGCCCGCATCCGGGACGCGTCCGCTGCGACATCAAACCCAAGTGTCTCGACATAAAACTTCCGGGCCGCTTCAAGTGACTTCACATGGAAATGGACATGTCCCATGATGGTATCTTCAGGCATGCCGTACCAGTCTTCCTCTCCCGCCTCGACGAGCATACTTTGCCAGTCGACCGGATCTGTCGTCATTTTGACGTCTCCATTTGCTTCATACGTCCAGGTATCACGCGGACGGTCGGCATAAATCTCAATGCCGTTTCCGTCCGGATCCGATAAATAAAAAGCTTCGCTGACGAGATGATCCCCTTGCCCGAGTTCAATTCCTTGGGCAATCAGATTCCGGATGACAAAACCTAGTTCTTTCCGATTCGGTAATAAAATCGCGAAATGATACAACCCCGCCACCGAATTTTTCGGAAGTTGTTTTGCCGTACTGTGTTGCTCCAAAATGACGAGTGGTGTTGTCTTTGCACCGAGTGTTGCCGTTTTCTCGTCTTGTGTTAAAACGGTTAGCCCCAGTGCATCCCGGTAAAACGCAATCGATTGTTCCAGATTGGTAATCCGTAAGCTGACCGGTCCCAGTGTAATATTTGGATTGATGTTCATCTTGTTTCCTCCTCATAAGTTCGCTTCGTATCTTCATTATCAGTCAGAAGTGAAGAGAACGGAAGTAGGCACAAAGAAGTGGTATAGTATCCTAAACGATACCATGAAGGAGGAACAGCCATGGAAGAGACACCAAGCTGCCGCGTCGAGACGGCACTCGAAATCCTGACCGGGAAATGGAAGCCGTCGATTTTGCTCGAACTGATCACCCACGACACGCTCCGGTTCAGTGAATTGAAACGAAATCTCACGAATATCACGCAAAAAATGTTAACCGCTCAGCTCCGGGAACTGGAGTTGAACGATATCGTCCACCGGGAAATCTATCAGGTCGTCCCGCCCCGCGTCGAATATTCACTGACGGATTACGGAAAAACACTGATTCCTGTTTTAAATGCCATCAATGCCTGGGGCGAAAAACATGTCGAGCATTTGGCTCAGAAAGACATGCTTCAAGATGTCACTATTTCTAGTACCAGCGATTCATTTTAAATGAATCGCTCTTTTTTATGGAATAATCTCCCTTATTTCACGTATACTGACTGAATAGACTACGTAAGGGAGCGAAACCCATGCATCAACTTCATGCGATTGAACAGCTAGTAACACGTTTTAAACAAGATCCTGCTGTCGAAGCCATTTTTTTGAAAGGTTCATTTGGACGTGGTGAAGAAGATGTCTATTCGGATATCGACCTCTATTGTCTTGTGTCCGAAGAACGGATGGCGAAATTTTTAACCCGTCGACTGACCCACCTGTCCGTCTATCGCCCAATCATCTGGAAAGACGACCTCTTTATTGTCGCCCCGCAACTGATTGTCGTATATGACGATCTTTTGCATGTCGATCTGTTTACGGTGACCCGCGAATCGTTAAACCATTCCGATACGATTCGTGTCTTGTATGATCCGAAAAGACAACTCGATGCGTACGTCGAGACCTCCTCTTTGGCACTCGGGACACAGGAAGCTGCGGATGAAGCGATTGATGCCGTCTGGTTCCTGTTCCAGTATCAAAAAGCAGCCGGACGCGGGAATGCCTTATGGGCAGTCGAGATGTTGCGGAGCGCACTGATCAAATTTGCCAAAGTCCTATTACATCGGTATGTTCCCGACCGGGCACAACTCGGTTTAAAAACGGTTGCTGATTATTTACCGGACGCTCCACGCCTGCGCCTTGAAGCGATTTATGATGTCCTCGTTCCGGCCACCCATCACGAAGCCGCTCGTCTTTACCGGGAATTATTACAGGCTGAATTGCCACACTTGCAACAGATGCTGATCGATCAACCGGACACATTACAGTTGCTCGACCGGTTGCTCGAATCAAAACAAGTTTGTTAGACGCCATAGAAAAAGCCGGTTCCTTGAGCAAGGAAACCGGCTTTTCATGTGCTTACTTCACTTTAATGACAATTTTCCCTTTCGCATGACCTTCTTCTCCATAATCATGCGCTTCTTTGATTTGATCCAAATCGAAAATCCGATCGACGACCGGTTTTAATTCTCCCCATTCTACGGCTTGCGCGATATGTTGAAGCCGCTCGCCTGTCGGTTGCATGAAGACGTAAGCAACACGGGCATCCGCCTGTTTTGCCTGTTCTTCATCCGGTGGTGTCGAAATGGAAACGAGCATTCCGTTCGGTTTGAGCATCTGGTACAGCTTCGCCTGGTCGTCGCCGCCCATTGTATCAAACACAAAGTCCAAATCGCGGACAGTTTCTGCCGGATCCTGCTGTTTGTAATCGATGACTTCGTCTGCTCCAAGCGCTTTGACCCAGTCGACGTTTTTCGTGCTCGTCGATGTGATGACGTGAAGACCATGTGCTTTCGCAAGCTGGATCGCAACCGTTCCGACACCGCCTGAACCGGCACCGATAAAGATTTTATTTCCCGCTTTCGCATCCATCACTTCAAACATGACCTGCCAGGCCGTGTGGGCGACGAGCGGCAATGATGCTGCCTCTTCGAACGTCAGGGCCTCCGGTTTCTTGACGACAAGATGGGCATCCACCGCGACATACTCCGCATACGTCCCTTGACGGGCAATATCCGGACGACTGAACACTTCATCGCCGACTTTTAAATCCGTCACGTTCGCCCCCACTTCTTCGATCACACCGGAGACATCCCAACCGATAATCAGCGGCATATCATAGCTGAGCATTTCCTTTAAGTATCCTTCACGCAGTTTCCAATCAACGGGATTAACACTCGCCGCATGAACCGCAATCAAGACATCGTCTGCTCCGACGATCGGACGTTCGAGTTCCCCTACTTTAAATTGTTCCGATCCACCATACTGTTCAATGTAAGCTGCTTTCATGTCATTTCCTCCTCTGATTGTTTTACCTTTTAGTTGTTCCCCTTCAAGACTTGCGACAAACGAAAAAAGTGTACCGGCTCTTTCGAATCGGTACACGCCTGTCAGGTATGCGCTGTCTGTTGCAGTGTTAATGCCGTGGTATTTAACGTATGGATTGCCTGCTGTAAATCAACGATTTGTTCGACTTGTGACCGTGTCAGACCGGACAATTGATCACTGCTCGTCAGCAACAGATCCATGAAAGCATCCAGTTGTTCCGTTGCCTGCGCAATGTTCGTCAGACTGTTCGTGATCGTCACGAATTGTTGCTGCGCTCCACTGATTGCCTGAACGGAATCATTGGAATCCGTCGCAATCGTCTGCAAGGCGTCTTGACTTCTTTGCATCCGGGCCTCCTGCTGCCGCAGCAAGCTGGTACTGGCATCAATCGAATTACCGGTCTGCATGACATCATGATCGACCCGTTCGATGATTTGATTGATTTCGGTCGAGGCGGCCGCCGTCTGTGCCGACAAATTACGGATTTCCTGGGCGACGACGGTAAATCCTTTTCCGAACTCTCCGGCGCGTGCCGCCTCAATCGATGCGTTTAAGCTCAATAAGTTCGTTTGCGTCGCGATCGCATTGATGCTGGAAGTAATCGTAACAATTTCTTTAAAACGTCCAGCAAGCTGTCCAAACGCAGTGACGGATTCGTCCATGCTCGCGGTCAGTTCTTGTAATGATTCACCGGCTTCGCTGATGGTCTCGCGGCTTTGTTCAGCCGTCACCTTCGACGAAGAACTGAGGGCAAGTGCCCGGTCGACGGCTGTCGCGACATCCGTCATCAACGCAACGTTATCCGTGTTCATCCGTTTAATCTGCCGGACGGATTGGGCATTTTTCGACGAGTTATCGGCTAACATCTGCATCGCCTGATCAATTTTTTCAAATGACACTTTCGCCGTATCGACGGTTTCACTCATTCCTGCCGTGAACGTCGTGACATCGGTTGCTGTAGCGGCTGATTGCTCAAGCGTCAGCTGTGAGCTTGCTGCGTAATGCTCCGCCTTCTCTTGTTGCCTTTTGACTTCCCGCATGACATTTCGTCCGAAGACAGCAACAAACGTGGCTGCTGAAAAAACCATCAGATAGATGACGAATGCGACAATCATATCAAACAGATTTGAAAACTGAATCGTTCCAAAAACCGTAAAGAGTACCAATTCCAGTAATCCGAGCAAACCTGCCACTACGACTAAATGGGGAATGAGGTAGATGACTGAAATCGTTAAATACAGATAAGCAATCGTCCAGATACTTTGAGTTGGCAAGGTCACAAGGACAAGTGCCAGTACCAGATAGGTCAATATGATTTGAATATATTTTCCGCTGAGCTGATCGCCAAAAAAACGATTTCCCCCCAGCAAGGCGACCGTCAGTAACAGACCTCCGACCAAAAATTGATAAAATACACTCATGGGCACATAGTCCAGTTGAACAAAAATGAAAATCAAAGGATGCGCGATTGTAATTAATGAGGCAATGAGACGAGAGAGAATTTTCGTACTCAGTCTTTCAAGGGGTGAGACCATCTGCAAAACTCCTTCTGTTGGATTCGTACCCTTTCTTATCGTCCAGTTTGAAGAAGACGTGAAGTATTCCCGCTCATTTTCACAACTTGACGCTTGATTTCAGAAAAGCGTATGGTAAATACAAAATGGACAGAAAGGCGGCTTCAGATGTTATATGTATTAGTCGGACTGGCTGGTATCCTCGGTGCTTCCGCCCGTTATGGTCTCAGCCTTTTTATCACTCATTTTGCCGTCGGAACGTTTCCGTGGGCAACATTAAGCATTAATCTGATCGGCTGTTTCGTCTTGGGGTACGCGACGCACTTTCTATTTAAGACGACGTTGCTTCATCAATACGCGATGACGGCGCTCGGAACCGGTTTTGTCGGTTCCTTTACGACATTTTCAACGTTCAGTGTCGAATCCGTTGAACTGTTACGGAGCGGTTTTTACGGTTACGCCCTTCTCTATATCAGCATCAGTTTGTTCGGCGGATTATTGATGTCTTATCTCGGCTACACACTCGGGACAAGACGGTTACGTCTGTTTCAGAAGGAGGACGCTTCATGAATCTTGTTGCTCTTGCGACCGGTGCTTTTTTTGGTGCCATCAGCCGGTTTGCCGTCAGCCAGTGGATGAAAACATTTTGGAAAAAGGATTTTCCACTCGCGACATTCGTCATCAACATCCTCGGTTCTTTTTTACTCGGTCTCGTCATCGGTTCGCATTTGGATTCGACATGGACGTTATTGCTCGGCACGGGTTTTCTCGGTTCCTTTACGACGTTTTCGACGTTTAAGCTCGAGACACTGCAACTCGTTCAGAATCAAAACAGAAAAACGCTGACCCTTTACCTCGGACTCAGTTATCTCCTTGGCATCAGTGCCGCATTTTTAGGAATCATTGTTTCATTAAATATCTAAAAAGAACCAGGACTTGCCCCGACACACGGGAACAATTCCTGGTTCTTGTTCGTTTTTATTTTTTAGTCATTCAGCCAGAACAAGCCAACGGTTTCTGCACCGGCGTGTGTTCCGATGGCCGGACCAAACGTGCCGTCGAGCACCGTTAGTTCCGGGAATTTTGTTGCGACCTGTGTCCGTAAATCGGCTGCCATCTCAGGTGCCATCGTCGTCGCGACATAAATCCGGTTTTTATAAAACGTATGCTGACGCATCGCTTCTTCGACCTGTTTGATGATTTCGATGTAGGCTTTTTTCAGGGAACGGGCTTTTTTAAACGGAACGATTTTTCCCGATTCATCCGTCGTGATGATCGGTTTAATGCTGAGCAGGTTTGCGAGGAACAAATCACCGGACGAGACACGTCCGCCCCGGCGCATCGTCTCCATGTTCCCGACAATCATATAAAAGTGCGTTTTTTTCGCTAACGCTTGTAAAGCCGCCGTAATCTCTTCGACCGACTTACCTTCCGCTTCCAGTGCCATCCCGTAACGGATGAACTCCTGCTGATTTTCAAACGCCGTATGCGAATCGATGATGTGGACCGGGAAGCTTGCTGCTTCCGCTGCCGATGCGGAACTTTGGACCGTACTCGACAGACCGTTCGTACAGTGGACCGCAATCGCACAGTCGTATCCTTCTTCTTTTAAGCGTTCATACGTCCCGACGAATTCCCCGAAAATCGGTTGTGACGTTTTGGCGACCAGCTTTTTATCTGCTTCCAGTGCCCGAAACAACCGTTCGACCGTAATCGTATCTTCATTGTAGGCTGTGTCACCAAGCAAGATTTGAATTGGTACGACATTCACACCGATTGCTTCCGCCTCTTCTTTTTTGAAATAGGCCATACTATCGGTCACCCATGCTATTTTAGTCATTTTCCTATGCCTCCGTTAGATTCTTCTCGCTTTATCCTACCACATTCGCTTCGGATGTCAGCAAAAAAACGTTACTGCACTCGACTAAATTGGAACGTCGTCCGTTTTTCATAGACCTCGCCGGCACGTAAAACAACAGACGGAAAATCGGGCTGATTGATGGCGTCCGGCAATCCTTGTGTTTCGAGACAAATTCCGAGATACGGTGTCGCCCGTCGCCCGGCAATCGTAAACTCACCGGCCAAATGGTTTCCGGTATAGACGACGACACCCGGCTGATCGGTTTTCACCTGTAACATCCGACCACTGACCGGTTCCTCCAAGACGATTTCACCGCCTTCTTTTAATAAAAACGGGTGGTCGACACCACTGCCTGCCTGACGCAACGCTTCGTCACTCGCATGTGTCACTTCATACAACGAGCGGGCTGTCCGGAAATCAAAGACCGTCTCGTTGACGGATAAAATCTCGCCTGTCGGAACGGACTCTGCATTTAACGGGACGTAAAACGGGGCATCCATCCGGAGACGGTGCTGCTCAATCGTCGTTTTCGCATTTCCCGTCAAATTAAAATACGTGTGGTTCGTCGGACTGAACGGTGTCGAGGCCGTCGTCGTCGCGTGGTACGTCAGAATCAAAGCGTCGTCGTCCGTCCAGTCAATCGTCAACCGGACATCGAGTTGACCCGGATAACCGTTTTCTCCGTCCGGGCTCGTCAGGAGCAGATGTAACTGTTCACCGTCGATTTCATAATCAAAAAAACGGTTCGACCAGTTGACGCTTCCTCCGTGAAGGTGATGTTCTCCTTCATTTTGTTCCAGGATGTAGTTCATCCCTTCTAATGCAAACGCACCGTTGGCAATCCGGCCGCCGACCCGGCCGATTGTTGCCCCCAAGTGGTGGGGATCCTCTAAATATTCTTCCATATCATCAAAGGCCAGGACGACGTTCTCGATGGTCCCGTGTTGATCCGGAACACGGATTGCCGTGATTTTCCCGCCCAAATTGAGTAATTCCACACTGTGTCCGTTACGATTCATCAATGTAAAAGCGATGATCGGCTGCTCGCCGGAAAACCCGACTTCTTTTGTTGTAATCATGCGCTTATCCTCCTGTATCGATCTACTCTTGCTTTCATTTTTACCCAGGATTGGCTAAAAAAAAACAATCGTCCGATTCCGGCAATCAGAATCGAACGATCATTACACTTGGTCGGTCGTAAGAGGCAACATCAGTTTCAGGTGTGTTCCACCGGGGCGTGAATGAATCGTACAACTCGCCTGTTCCCCGTATCTCCGGTGAAGAGCACGTCGTAATAAAAATAAATTACTCGTTTCCGTTTTTTTATCCTGCTTCCAGCGTTTCAGGAATTCAGCCGGTACACCGACCCCATTGTCCGATACTTCAAGCATCCAGTGTGTTTCTTCCTGAAATGCCCGAACATCAATCCGGTGATACGGACCGCTTTCGGGAAACGCATGCCGTAACGCATTATCGACAAGCTGTGTCACGAGCAACGGAAAAACAAAATGCTCTTCAACGGCCGTTTCGATATCCAAATCAATCGTGACCGCAGCCGGTGTCAATGGATGGTGTCGGCGGATTCCTTCCAGCGACAGATACGATTTTAAGGTCAGTAATTCTTCACGCAAAGGATACAGATCAAGTCGTCGTGCGGTCGTAAGAAGCTGTCGCAACGCTTCGAGTTGGTGTTTGACCGGGGTATCCGGATCAGCTGTCTGATGGATTTCATCGACGATGCCGAGGAGATAGTTCGGACTCAGAATCGGTTTGATGCTGGTGTTTGGAAATTGATTCAGTTGCTCTTCTTGGTGAACGACGAGTTCGCGTGCCAGGAGATCCACCAACTGTTCCATCGTCCACTCCATCGTATCATCGAACAGATGAGCCGGAAACCAACAGACGATGCCCGCTTTCTTGCCCTCGATGAGTAGTGGATGAAACGAGACGATTTGACGCGTCAACTCATCTTCCGACCGGTAAACGACAGCTGTCTCCACCCAGTCCAAAATCGTCTGATGCTGGAATAAATCGGCTGTATCGTGTCCCGTCCGGACATCGGCTAAAATCCCATCCGGTCCAAGTAAAACGACCCGGTTGATTTTCGTTTCTTCCAGGATGGTCGATCCGATTTGCCGGGCGACATCAACCGTCATGCCATTTTTACGTAGCGGACGAATCGCATCCAGTAAACGATAGGAACGTGCGGATTCGCGAACGAACAATTCGTTCTCGAGCCTTAATTGCGTCCGTAAGATGGCGATGAAGACACTGATTCCGACTGCATTCGTAAATAACATCGGGAAGACAGCTTGACGTGTCAACTCCAACACACGCGCCTGGTCCGGTGCCAAAATCAATGCGACTCCAATATCGAGGATGACGGCACTTAAGACGATGCCAATCGGTTGGAGCAGGGAATAGCCGTCTTTCCTGCTCCACTGGCGGCTGTACATCCCACTCAACAATCCGGTTCCGACCGCAATGATCCAGGCTGATTCCGCACCGGATGCACCAAGATAATAGCGGTGAAATCCGACCAGCAAACCGGTCACACCACCGACGAGCGGTCCCCCCAGCAGACCGCTGGTGACGATGATCGTCAATCGGGTGTCGACAATCCATTGCTCCGGTGAAACGGCTAACCCGAGTAACGGATCAATCGTCTTATCAGCCGAAAGACCAATTCCGGCATAGTTCATCAAAATACCCGATACGACAAACACACTCAGTAAAATAAAACGATGACTGCGGCGCGACGACGTTTGAAACAAATGGCGTGATATGCGCCATTGTGACAATAAAAAAGCCAATAAGGCTAACATGCCTAAGCGGCTGAGTAAAAACGGGATTTGCTCGAGCACTGGACGTCTCCCTTCTCAGAAAAAATAATCTTTCCTCTCCTTACTCTTTCCCGCTCCCGCCCCCGTTTCCCTACCAACGTGTTCATTCTTTGCACATTCGTTTTAAACTTCATTTTCCGACTGACGTCTTACCGAAAAAAAAAGCGTCTTTCGTACGAGACGAAAGACACTTCGGATTATTCTGCTCGTTCGAGCGGGTGTAACCACAATTTGATCTGGTTGATTTGATAGTTCTCCATCTCCATCACTTCGACTGAGAAGGATTCCGTATCAATGTGTTCTCCCGGTTGCAGATCGATGTTGTGCATCTGAATCCAACCACCGATCGTATCGACGTCTTCATCGTTCGTAAACGTCAAACCGAATCGGTCTTCGAGATCTTCAAGCAACACGGTACCGGCAACGAGGTATTCATTGTTCGGCAACTCCTGGATTTCTTCGACTTCATCCGTATCAAACTCGTCGCGAATTTCACCGACGATTTCTTCGAGTAAGTCTTCCATCGCGACGATTCCGGCCGTTCCGCCGTATTCGTCGACGACCAATACGATATGCGAGCGTGTTTTCTTCATCTTTCGCAACGTGTCCTGCAGCGACGTGACTTCCGAGACGACCGGTAAATCCTTCACGTAATGTGTAACCGGATGATTGTTTCCGTTGGCGAAGTCCGTCAACATCTCCTTGACGTTGACATAACCAAGAATCCGGTCTTTATCATTTTCTTCCGTCACCGGATAACGGGTAAATGGATTATCCATGAAGATTTCCATCAGCTCGTCTTTTGACAACCGTTCTGAGATCGTCGCCATTCGCATCCGCGGCACCATCAAATCTTTGACGACATGCTCGTCAAACGCAAACACGTTCTGCATCAGTGCGAGTTCCGTCTGATTGATTTCTCCGCTTTGAAAACTTTGTGCCATGATGATTTTCAATTCATCTTCTGAGTGGGCTTGTTCATGACCAGCCGGTTTGACACCGAATAATCCAAGGAAAAAGCGGGCCGAACCATTGAGTAACCAAATGAACGGATACATGATTTTCCCGAAAATGTACAGTGGACGGGCAAACAACAACGTCATCTTTTCCGCGTATTGAATCGCAAGTGTCTTCGGTGCCAGTTCTCCGATGACGACGTGTAGGAACGTCACGGAAACAAAGGCAATCCCGAACGACAATAAGGTCGAGACCGCAGCCGAGACACCGAATTCATCAAACACCGGGTGCAGGATTTTTTCGACGGTCGGTTCACCGAGTGCCCCAAGACCAAGTGCTGTCACCGTGATTCCCAGCTGACAAGCAGACAAGTAATAATCGAGGTCTCCGGCAATCTTTTTCGCCAGGATGGCACTTTTGTTTCCTTCCTGAATCATTTGATCCAGACGGGACATCCGTACCTTAACGACCGCAAACTCTGATCCGACGAAAAACGCGGTCAACATGATCAATAACACCACTAAAAATAAATTGATAAATAATATAGTATCCAAAATCCCCTAAACAGGGGTCACCTCCATTTTATTGTTACAGCTGCGCAATCAGGGAAGCAATCAACGTCAGACGTTGAGACAGTTCGAGACGAATCTCCTGTTTCTCATAGTCGGTCGATTGCAATAAACGCTGTTCGAGCCCATTGACGCTTTCTTGAAGCTGCTGTACTTCCTGATAAATGGCATCACCCGTTTTGACTTCACGCTCGGTGAAGAAAGCAAGAATCTCTTGCAGGGACAGCCGTTGTGTCTTTAAATACTCAATCTTTTGAATATGCTGGACGACATCTTCCGTATACAAACGATAACCAGCCGGTGTCCGCTCTGTTGTTAATAAACCGAGCGATGTATAGTAGTCGATGGTCCGTTTTGATAAGCCGGTGGCCTCCGCGACCTGACCGATTTTAAGCAACGCCTTCCCAAAGATCCTCACCTCCCTCTCATTAAATAATGCTTTTATCATACCACGGTTAAACCGTACACAACAACGTTATGCTTATTAGGCGCCTTTAAAAAACGCCTCCTCTTTCTCAGAGGAGACGTTCCGTTTGCTCAAGCTATTTTTTGAACTTAGTTTGTTACCGCTTCCTTCATCGGTGTTCCGACGATTGACCGTTCGAGCAGTTCGACGACATCATACGTCGCAACCTGCTCGTCGACTTCTTTCGCCTTCGTTCCGTCGCTGAGCATCGTCAGGCAGTACGGACAAGCAGATCCGATGACGGACGGTTGGACCGTCAACAACTGTTCCGTCCGGGCGACGTTCACCCGGGCGCCGACTTTTTCTTCCTGCCACATCATACCGCCGCCGGCTCCGCAACACATACCTTTTTCGCGGTTGCGTTCCGTTTCGACCAGTGTGATGCCCGGAATTTTCTCCAGGATGTAGCGTGGTGCGTCATAAATATCATTGTAACGACCGAGGTAACACGAATCATGATAGACGACCCGTTCACTGACCTCATGGGTTGGTGTAATCCTTTTGTCGTCAATCAACCGCGCGAGCAGCTCGGTATGGTGATAGACTTCAACATCCGGGCTGAGACCAAAGTCAGGATACTCGTTTTTGAATGTATTGTACGCATGCGGATCAATCGTGACGATTTTTTTGACGTCATATTTCTCAAACGATTTGATGTTTGCTTCCGCCAGTTCCTGGAACAGAACTTCGTTTCCGATCCGGCGTGGTGTATCGCCTGAGTTTTTCTCATCGTTTCCGAGAATCGCAAACGAGATGTCCGCTTCATTCAGGATCCGTGCAAACGCCATCGCGATTTTCTGACTGCGGCTGTCGTACGAGCCCATCGCGCCGACCCAGAAGAGGTATTCGAACGTTTCGCCGGCTTTTTTCTTTTCTTTTGCTGTCGGCACGACCAGCTCTTCGCGCGTCTTGCGCCAGTTTTCGCGTTCCTTCCGGTTCATGCCCCATGGATTCCCCTGGCGTTCGATATTCGCCATCGTCCGTTGCATCTCAGGATCCATTTTCCCTTCCATCATCACGAGGTGACGACGGAGATCGATGATTTTATCGACGTGTTCATTCATGACCGGACATTGATCTTCACAGTTCCGGCATGTCGTACACGCCCAAATTTCTTCTTCCGTGATAACGTTGCCGATTAAAGAATCCGGGACGACATCCATCTGTCCGGCTGCGGCAAGTGACGCAATTTGATTGCCTTGTGATCCTCCAAAGGCGAAAGCCGGTGCCCACGGTGACTTTTGCGTGATCGCTGCCGTTTTCATGTTGAGGTGATCACGAAGTTTAACGATCAGGTCCATCGGTGACAGCATTTTTCCTGTTCCGCTGGCCGGGCACATATTCGTACAGCGGCCGCATTCGACACAGGCATATAAATCGACGAGTTGTTTTTGATTAAAATCTTCGATCCGGTTAACCCCGAAACTGAACTCCGCCTCGTCATCTTCTGCTTCTTCCATGACTGACAGATCGATGGGCGTGATCCGTCCGACTTTTGATGTCCGGCCAAGCCAGACATTGGCTGTTCCGGCAATCAGGTGGGCGTGTTTGCCTTGCGGGATATAGACCATGAAGCTGAGTAAGAACAGCAAGTGCGCCCACCAGAAGAAGACAAACAATCCAAAGGCGACTTGTTGCGGCACCCAGCTGAATAGGAAGGCAATCGCCGACGCGACCGGTTCACCGAACGTGGAATGATTTTCATAAACTAAGAAAAATCCGTTTCCGAACAGAACAGCGACCATCAGACCGCCGATGAAAATCAAGGCAAGACCGGCCATGAAGTTCCGTTTCAGACGGACCAATTTTTCAACATAGCGGCGGTAGAATCCCCAAACGACCGCCACCAGAATGACGAGCATAACGATTTCCTGGAAAAATGTAAAAATCGGATACAGTGGACCGAGCGGGATGTGCGGGAAGCGTTGTCCGACTGCGAGCCCCTTCCAGATGAAATCAATCGCTCCAAATTGAACGAGTAAAAATCCGTAAAACATCATGACATGAATCGTCCCGCTTTTCTTGTCCTTCAGCAGTTTCTTTTGCCCAAAGACATTGACGAGAACAGCGTTCAGACGTTCTTTGTTCGTCAGCGTCCATTCCGCTTTTTTCCCCCGGCGAATCGCCTCGTACCGACTCTTGACGAGCGTCACGAATAAATAGCCCGCGTACCCTGCGACAAGCAGGAAGGCGATCCAGTTAATCAGTAAAAATGTCCCCATAAAACAAGCCCCTTTCCCCCTAAAGCCATTATTTGATATGAGTATAGCATATAATGAATGACTATTCATTCATTATTTTACTGTTTTTTCTTCTATCTTAATCATTGACTATACCTTACAAAAAAACCGTTTAAATTGAAAAATAAGTAGGTTAAAATTAAAAAGTTCTAATATATGTATATTTTGTAGGAGGTAATTGGCTTTGAACGGAATTTTACAACATTCAAGCGGCTTAATTAAAGAAGTAAAAGCAGGATTCTCATGGACAACATTCTTTTTTGGATTCTTTCCAGCATTTTTCCGAGGCGATATTAAATGGGGATTGATTCAATTGATTGTCGGTATCGTCACTACACTTTTGACTGCCGGTTTCGGGGGATGGATTGTCAATATCGTCTTTTCTTTCTTATACAATAAAATTTACATCAATGATTTAATCGAAAAAGGCTATCGTCCGATTGACCATTCATTCCAACAAGCATTAAAACAACGTGGAATTCATGCAAAGTTGTTATCTGAAACTCCGACTTCACAATCAGCAGTGTAATACTCTTTCCTGTAACTATCTCTAAAAAATAAGGATGACGGATGCGTCACTCTTCATATTCAAAGAGGACACCGGATTTCAATTCCGGTGTCCTCTTTGAATTATCGAGAATTTATTCGCTTCCCAAGACTCCTCCAGAAAGAAAACTATAGGCTTCAATCCGCCTTCAGTATCAACACGATTTTCCCGAGTTTGCCTGTCTCTTTAAAATACGACTGGGCTGCCGCCGCTTTCTCAAGCGGAAACGTCCGATCAATGACCGGTTCGAGTTTACCGTCAGCAATCGCTTCAAGCATCCGTCCGAACTCGTCACGCGTTCCAAGCACTGAGCCGTAAAATGTTAAGTGCTTCAGGTACAGCATTCGAAAATCGAGGTCCGTCTGTTGTCCGCCGGCAGAACCGGAAATACAGAATTTACCACCATTTTTTATAACAGTCATAACCGTTTTGAATAACGCATCCCCGACGACATCGAGTACGGCGTCAACTGGTCCGCTGTTAACAGCTAGGATGTCTTCTGTCAATTGATCGGAACGGTAAGACACGACGTATTTCGCCCCAAGACGCTTCAATTCCTGTTCGATCTTCATGTCGCCGACGACGGCAATCACAGTTGCTCCAAACACCCGCGAGGCGATTTGAACGTTCAACGAGCCGACACCGCCGCTCGCTCCGGTTACGAGGACGGTTTGTCCCGGCTGTAACTGGAGTTGTTCGTTCATATGCCATGCCGTCAAGCCACTGACGGAAAAAACAGCACTTTTGACGTAATCGTCAAGCGGCATGTCGTAACAGAGCGTTGCCGGCCAGACGACATACTCGGCGTATCCCCCGTCATATTCCGATCCGATGAACGCCATATCTTCACTGATATGTTCCGTTCCATCGGCGCCACTTGAAGTAAACGGAAACAGGACGACATCTTGACCAACCCGGGAGGGATCAACACCGCTCCCGACTTCAATGATCCGGCCGCTGATATCGGAACCAGGGACACGGGGAAACTGAACGCCCTCCGGTTTCCAACCCGATTTGTCATCCGTTCCGTAGGCGCCTTCTCGCATCCAAATTTCTGTGTTGTTGATGCCGCATGCTTTCACTTCGACCAGGACTTCCCCAGCGCGCGGTGTCGGGACTGGACGTTCGATGACTTCGAGTTGCTCGACACCGCCGTATCCGTTGACTTGGACAACTTTCATATGTTTTCCTCCATCTCTAAAACAATTTCTCTTTATCCCTTGTCCGCTTTTTAAAAGCTTTAGACTTTATTCTGTGAAATTACCAGACCATATTTTCGTACAGATAATAAGATTTGGATGTCTCATTCAAATAATCCTGCAACGGTTCAAGCACATCACGATTCAGGAGATAGTCCCCAAGCTGTTCGATCGGTACCCACTGACAGGCAACGACTTCTCGGTCAGGATCGTTCAGTGACAGCTCTCCTGTCACCGAACATTCAAAATACGTGACAAGACTATGGGCGTCAAACTGTTCGATGAAGTTTTCTGTGACGTAAGCCAGTTCGAACGTTTCGACGGACAGCCCGGCCTCTTCTTTCATCTCCCGTTGCAATGCTTCTTTTAAAGTTTCACCGTCTTCAATCACACCGCCCGGCAGACTCCAAACCGCTTCCGCTCCATCCTCCTGATTTTTGACCAACAGCAACTGCTGCTCCTGCCTGACAATCGCAGCGACAATCCGGTATAACGTTCTCATGCTGATTCCCCCTGTGTCATGAACATAAAAAAAAGCAGCCCGTTCAAATATCCTTTGAATGGAACTGCTTTGGCACGTACTTATTCTAATCCAAGCGATTGCGGTAATTTAACGGCACGTGCATACGCCGTTTTGTAATCTTTTTTCGCGACAGCCTGTTCGACTTCGCGGAGGGCCGGATGGTTTTCTTCTGAAAACGCCCCTAAAATCGTCAGGTACCGTTCGTAGACCGAATCATCTTCCTTGCGTGCATGAAGCAACGCCGTGTAGAGCATGACCGTATCTTCTCCGTACAAGACCGGTAAATCTTCGTTGATCAATAATAACGAATCAATCGCATCGGAATCGACCTTCGAATTGTATTCCGTCATGACCTGTTCTGCGAGCGCCTCGAGCTGATCGCGCCACTCGTTGTACTTCGGTTCGTCATTCTCTAACCACTCGAACCAATCTTCTTCGAGCATCTGTTCCATCTCTTTTACTGTTTGTTCAAATGCCATGTGTTTCACTCCGTTCCCAAGTTAATTCAATCGTATACAGGCCGACCGGCTGATGGTTCATCATCAGCTCGTACTGGAATTGCATCCGTTGTTCTGTCATTTCGATGGTAGCTGTTTCCGTCTCCATCACCATTTGGCCAAACTGGCTCTCATAACCACTTTTTGTCTTCTGACCTAAAATGAAGACATGATGCATCGAGACCGGACCTTTCCGGTTCAAGGCGACCTGATCGTGCGACCACTTGATGGTCGTATCGATCGGTTGTTCATCTTCTTGCATGAACTTCAGAGCAAACCCGTCTTTTGTTTCAAACAAGGTTCCCTCTGCTTCTAGTTCAACGGACTCCCGCACCGCGTCATCCTGAATCGATGTCACTTGGCGCAGGCGGACCGGGTAACGTACTGGTTTCACTTCTATCACCTCATCGTCTAGCGTACACGATTTTCTTCTGTCCTGCATCTTCTTGATTTCTTTTTTCACGACAGCAAAGGCTGGATTTGGCATCTGCCAAATCCAGCCTTGTTTTAACGTACGCGGTACAGGCGTGCTTCGAAAGGTTGAAGCGTGAGTTCGGTTCCTTCATGATACGTTGTCTCATAGTTCGCAAGCATGATGTTATCCGAATGGAGGATGATGTCGGTGTCGACTTCCGCCACTTCGTCTTTCAGGTTCGTCACAATCAGGAACTGTTCGTTTCCGAGCGTCCGCGTGTAACCATAGACTTTTGTATCTTCCGGAAGAATGAGATCGTATTCTCCGTAAATCAACGTCTCTTCCATCTTCCGGATTTGAATCATCCGTTTATAGAAGTTCAGGATCGAATCCTCATCGGCTTGCTGCGCCGCCACGTTGATGTCGGCAAAGTTCGGATTGACACCGAACCATGGGGATTGTTCTGAGAAACCGCCGTTTTGTTCATTTGTCCACTGCATTGGTGTCCGGGAGTTATCACGCGACGAGTTCCAGATGACTTCCATGATCTCTTCGTGTGTTTTCCCTGATGCCAGTTGCATGTTGTACATGTTTTTCGTCGCGACATCATCGTAGTCGGAGATATCCGGGAACTGGACGTTCGTCATCCCGATTTCTTGTCCTTGATAGATGAACGGTGTTCCTTGCATGAAGAAATACATCATCGCAAGTGACTTCGCGCTTTGTTTCCAGTATTGTCCTTCATCACCCCAAAGGGAGACGGAGCGGACCTTATCGTGGTTTTCAAGATACAGTGCATTCCAGCCTGTTTCTTCAAGTCCTTTTTGCCATTTCGTCAAAACTTGTTTCAGTTTAACAACGTCGACGCCTTTTTCGGCATCTGCCCGCCACAGGTCCATGTGTTCAAACTGGAAGACCATGTTCATCTTGCCGTTTTCTTCTCCGACCCAAAGATCTGCTTCTTCCGGCGTTACACCGTTTGCTTCACCGACTGTCATGATGTCGTATTTTGAGAACGTCTCGTTTTTCAATTCTTCGAGATATTCGTGAATTCCTTCGACATTCATGTGCATCTCAAACGATGGCACGTGCGGCATGCCGAGTGGATTCGGAAGATCTGCGTACGACTGATCTTTATTAATGTGGCTGATGGCATCAATCCGGAAACCATCGACCCCTTTGTCGAGCCACCAGTTGATCATCGTGTAGACCGCTTGGCGCATGTCTTTATTCCGCCAGTTCAAGTCAGGTTGACGACGTGAGAAGACGTGCAGGAAATACTGCTCGGTCTTTTCATCGTATTCCCAAGCGGAACCGCCGAAGATACTTTCCCAGTTATTCGGTTCACCGCCGTTGACGGCATCCTTCCAGATGTACCAGTCGCGTTTGTCATTATCTTTTGACGAACGGGATTCGAGGAACCACGGGTGTTCATCCGACGTGTGGTTGACGACTAAATCGAGTAATACTTTAATGTCACGTTTATGTGCTTCTTCCATTAATAAATCAAAATCGGCCATCGTTCCGAATTCGTCCATGATGTCTTCATAATCACTGATGTCATATCCGTTGTCATCATTCGGTGATTTGAACATGGGGCAAATCCATAGTACATCGACTCCGAGATCTTTCAGATAATCCAATTTTGCGATGATACCCGGGATATCGCCGATTCCATCATTGTTTGCATCATAAAAGCTGCGTGGATAGATTTGGTAAGCAACGGCTTCTTTCCACCAAGCTCGTGTAAGTGTTTTTTGTGCCGTTTCAGGGCGCGGTATCATTTGTGTCATTATGGATAAATCCTCTCGTATTTCAGTCTTTGTTGTCCGTTTTTTTATACTAATTCTTGATATTTTATAGTAATCATCGGTTCATTCTAATTAAGCGCAACCGATTGCGCAAATACCCTATATTTATCTTATCAAACCCAGTTGGAATGTCAATGATTCGGGACATTCTCCATCACTTCACACATGTATGAAATTTGATTCTTTACGAATTGTTATTGAAAAAATACATTACATTTACTGAATTATCCTACACTGTTTATCGGTCAATTTCTAGCCATTTGCACAACCTTTTTCGGAAAAGCGAATCTTTTTTTCAATCTTCGGGTATATCTTTAACAATGCGAATAAAAAAGGGGGATTTTGTAAATGAAGGGGCAGTTTTTAATCAATGGGCAGTGGCTCGATCAGGGACGTGAACGGACGGATGTGAAAAATCCGGCGACAGGTGAAATCGTCGGCAGTGTGCCAAACGGAACGAAATCCGATGTTAATGAAGCGGTTGAAGCAGCTCACAAGGCTTTTCCGGAATGGTCGAAACGGACGGTTTATGAACGCGCGGCGCTTCTTGAAAAATTGTATGCGAAAATGCTTGAGAAAAAAGATGAATTGGCCCGCTTGATGACACTCGAGATGGGCAAACCGCTCGCGGAGTCGGAAGGTGAAGTCGAGTACGCGGCAAACTTCGTCAAGTGGTTTGCGGAAGAAGGAAAACGGGCTTATGGCCGGATCATCCCGTCGCATGATGCGACTAAACGTCTCCACGTCATCAAACAACCGGTCGGGGTCGTCGCTGCGATTACCCCATGGAACTTCCCGGCTGCCATGATTACCCGGAAATTGGCACCAGCGCTCGTCGCAGGCTGTACATTTGTCCTGAAACCACCAACGGCTACTCCATTGACTGCACTCCGGCTGCTTGAACTTTGTCAGGAAGTCGGCATTCCGGACGGCGTCGTCAATGCGGTGACCGGAAGCGGAAAAGACTTAGGCGAATCCCTCGCCACTCATCCACATGTTGCTAAGATCACGTTCACGGGGTCGACGGAAGTCGGTCGGACGTTGATGGCGCAAGGCGCAGAGACCATCAAAGCCATGTCACTCGAACTTGGCGGACACGCCCCGATTCTTGTCTTTGACGATTGCGACCTCGATCTTGCCGTCCGGGAAACGATCAAATCGAAGTTCCGCAACGGCGGACAGACCTGTGTCTGCGGAAACCGTATCTACGTATCGGATTCAATCTATGATGCGTTCGTTGAAAAGCTCGGTCAGGAAACCGCTAAACTCAAAACCGGCAACGGACTGGAAGAAGAAACAAAGATCGGTCCGATGATCAATAAGGCCGGCTTCGATAAGGTCAAAAAACATGTTGATGATGCGACATCGGCGGGTGCCCGCGTTGTCACCGGCGGATCAGGACAAACGGATGACGAAAACGAAGTCTACTATTATGAGGCAACCGTTCTTGCGGATGTCACTCCGCAGATGCTGATCATGAATGAAGAAACCTTTGGTCCGGTCGCACCTGTCCAGCGCGTCAGTTCGGATGAAGAAGCTGTCCATTATGCCAACCAAACGCCGTTTGGTCTTGCCTCTTACGTCTTTACGAACAATTATGCCCGCGCTTTTAAAGCCATCGAGCATCTCGACTACGGCATCGTCGGATGGAATGACGGTGTGCCTTCAGCCGCTCAGGCCCCGTTCGGCGGTATGAAACAATCCGGTGTCGGTCGCGAAGGCGGATCGGAAGGTCTTGAAGCCTACCTTGAGACGAAGTATGTATCGATTGGCGGACTCGACCAATGAACGCGGCCGAACGATTTGTCCAGTGTCTGGAGGCCGAGGGGGTCACGCACATTTTCGGCGTTCCCGGTGAAGAGAACATCACCTTACTTGAAGCAATCAGCAAATCAGATATCACGTTCATCACGACACGTCATGAGACGAATGCCGCCTTCATGGCTTCGATGTTCGGCCGGTTGAGCGGGCGCCCCGGCGTTTGTCTGTCGACGCTTGGTCCCGGAGCGACCAACATGATGACGGGAATCGCAAGTGCGACGATGGATCACTCGCCGGTCGTCGCCATTACCGGACAAGGTGCGACGTGGCGCCAACATAAAGCGTCCCATCAAATGTTTGATTTAGTCGAGATGTATCGGCCGATCACGAAAGCAAGTACATCGATTGTGTCGGGAGACATCATTTCAGAAGTCGTTCGCCAAGCCTTCGCGAAGGCGGTTTCCGAAAAACCCGGTGCGACGCATCTCTCGTTCCCGGAAGATATCGCAAAAGCCGATGTTGATGCCAAGACACCGATTTTACGCGACAGTACTCCGACCTTCCTGCATCCGACATCGGTTACGGACAGTGATGTCCTGTTACAAATCGAACAAGCAGAACGGCCGGTCGTGATTGCCGGATTCGGTATCAACCGGAGTGGCGCTACGGATGCTTTTCATGCTTTCTTCGAGCGGTTAGGCGCCCCTGTCGTCGAGACGATGATGGGAAAAGGAACAATCTCGTCTTTTCATGAGCTCGCAGCCCATACGATCGGCTTACCGAATGCCGATTATAACCAACGGATTCTGGATCAAAGTGATTTGATTATCGCTGTCGGCTACGATATTACAGAGTTGCCGCCCTCGAAGTGGAATCCGAATCAGACGCCCGTTTTGCATATTGATACGAATCAGCATGAAATCGATCAGTTCTATCCTGTCGTCGCGAATTTAATTGGATCGTTACCTGACATTCTGCATCTGCTTTCGGAAAGTATTCCGAACCGGTCCTGGACCGGATGGCAACAGGACCGCGACCGGTTGCGTCAGGAAATCCGGGCGACGTATTCCCTTGCCCTTCCGTTGCATCCCCAAAGCATCGTGCGTGAGCTCGAACAGGCAACCGGTGAGGACGGGATGATTTTTTCAGACGTCGGGGCCCACAAAGTATGGCTCGGACGGCATTTTCAGACGACACGCCCTAATCAATTGTTTATCTCGAACGGTTTTTCTTCGATGGGATACGGCTTGTCGAGTGCGATTGCCGCTAAACTGTTACACCCGGATCAACGTGTCCTCTGCGCTTCAGGTGACGGTGCCTTCTTAATGAACGGTCAGGATCTCGAGACCGCAGTTCGGTTGAAATTGCCGATCGTCGTCATCATCTGGCGCGACGGCACATACGGACTGATTGAATGGAAACAACAGCAAGCGTACGGTCGTGCACCTTATATCGAATTCGACAATCCGGATCTCGTCAAACTGGCGGTCGCCTTTGGAGCACTTGGTCTGCGTGTCGGAGAACATGGCACCCTGTCCAGTTGTCTTGAACAAGCTTTTCTGAGTGACGTACCCGTTTTAATTGACTGTCCGGTCGATTACAGGGAAAATCTGAAGTTAAGTGACCGTTTACGGACTTATGGAGGCTGATAAAAATGACACAACTCAGAAAATTACAATCGATTTCCGACTTTGATCAATTCGTTTCCGAACATGCAACATTCGTGATTTGTAAACACAGCACGACCTGTCCGATTAGTTCAGCCGGTTTTTCCGCCTATACGAAGTATGCGGATACGACAGAAATTCCGACTGCTTATTTATTGATTCAGGAAGCACGGACATTATCGAATCACATCGCAGAACAGTACAACGTCCGGCATGAATCACCGCAAGTCTTGTTCATTCAAGATGGAAAAGCGGTCTGGACGACCTCTCATTATGACATCACGACAGATGCCTTACACACGTACGTCGGATGATTGTCCCGGCATTTCTAAGCGTGCGCCTTTTCCTGTTGCTTCCTAACAGGAAAAGGCGCACGTTTTTTTGATGATTTCATATTCCATTACAGCCCGTCTTCTTCATAACAAATAAAATTACCTTTCTTAGCTATTAATATTTGTAATTCAAGCTAATTCAGATTAAGATAGACAACAGATATAACGACCGTATAGAATTGTGTACTGTTAGTTCATTAAGGAGGAAAACCATGTCACACGAAAAATCTGCTACCGCTCGTCCCCCTTACGGCATCCTTGCCGTATTGATGATTGGTGCCTTTATCGCTTTTTTAAATAACACATTACTGAACATTGCTTTACCTTCCATCATGAAGGATCTTGAAATTGAAACGTCAACGGTCCAGTGGTTATCGACCGGTTTCATGCTCGTCAACGGGATTTTGATCCCGACCTCTGCTTTCCTGATTCAAAAATTCTCAGTCCGTCGTCTGTTCCTGCTCGCGATGACGTTGTTCTCTGCCGGTACGATTCTTGCCGGCTTCGCGGATGCTTTCCCGGTCTTGCTTGCCGGACGGATGGTCCAGGCTTCCGGATCCGCAATCATGATGCCGCTTCTGATGAACGTCATGCTCGTCAGCTTCCCGATTGAAAAACGCGGAACGGCGATGGGCTTCTTCGGACTCATCATGATGGGTGCTCCCGCAATTGGTCCAACTCTTTCCGGTTGGATCATCGAACATTACGATTGGCGGATGTTGTTCCACTTCATTACACCAATCGCCTTACTTGTCCTCGTTGCCGGATTCGTCCTGCTTCGTGATGTAAAAGAACGGTCTAACGCTAAACTCGACTTTATGTCTGTCGTCTTGTCGTCCTTCGGATTCGGCGGTCTGCTCTATGGTTTCAGTTCTGCCGGCTCAAAAGGTTGGGACAGTCTGCAAGTCATTTTAGCGTTGATTATCGGAGTCGTCGCACTCGTCACGTTCATCACACGTCAGTTGAAAATGGAACGTCCGATGCTGAACTTCAAAATTTACCGTTATCCGATGTTTGCTTTATCGTCCGTCATCTCGATGGTCGTCACAATCGCGATGTTCTCCGGTATGTTGCTGTTACCGATTTACGTTCAGACGATTCGCGGAATTTCTCCGCTCGATGCCGGTCTGATGTTACTACCGGGTGCGATCCTCATGGCGGTCATGTCACCGATCAACGGGAAACTGTTTGATAAAATCGGCGGTCGTCCACTTGCCATCACAGGCTTGTTCATCACCGTCGTCACGAGTTATTATTTCAGTCAGCTTAAAATGGATACGACCTATACACACTTGATCATTCTCTACTCACTCCGGATGTTCGGGATGTCGATGGTCATGATGCCGGTCTCGACGAACGGTCTCAACCAATTACCGACGCGTTACTATCCACACGGAACGGCGATGAATAATACGTTGCAACAAGTTTCCGGTGCAATCGGAACGGCACTTCTCGTTACAATCATGTCTACGCACGCAAAAACGCGTGGAACGGAACTTGCACAAGAAGCAGCGAAAAACATGACGAGCCAACCCACAGCGGAAGCCGCAGCCGCGATGAAACAACAAATCATCATGCAGGCAACGCTTGACGGCATCAACTATGCGTTCTTCATCTCAACGTTCATCGCAGGTCTCGCGTTTGTTCTGTCGTTCTTCATTAAACGGGCGACCCAAGCGGAAGACATCATCAGTAACCGGTCGTTGAATGAACAAATCATTAAACCGCAAGTTTCCAATCAATAACGCCAAGAGGTTTTTCCCGTTATCGGGAAGAACCTCTTGTTGTTTGCTTTGAATCGTTTTCCTGGAACAATCATCGCGCCGCTTCGCTTCGCTGCAGGGTCGCTCCTGCTTGTTTTTTTCCTAGGAAGCGATTTCGAGCAAACGAACACTTTTTCTTTGATGATTAGGCGACGGACACCAAATCCGTTGCCTTTTTCATTTGGTTTTTTTGAAAATCAATCTTTATACTAGTACCCCCTATACCTATATGATATACTCAATGTATCAACTAACCAAGAAAGAGGTGTTCCCCATGACGCATGATCATCCTCTTGTTCCCCGTTCCGCGGAAGAACAAGACGCCTTATTGAAACGTTTAAAACGAATTGAAGGCCAAGTCCGCGGCATTGCCAACATGGTCGCAGAAGACCGGTATTGTATCGATATCCTGACCCAGACCGCATCGATTCAAGCGGCGCTCCGCCAAGTCGAGTTGCAGGTCATCGAACGCCACGTCAAAATGTGTATGCACGATGCGGCGACCGGCAAACAGGATACAGATGTCTACGTTGATGAACTGATGGCCGTTATTGCCCGTCTTAAGAAGTAAGGAGGGATTTCAATGTCGAAAACGATGGAACTGAATATCGAAGGCATGACGTGTGCGGCCTGTTCGGCCCGGATAGAAAAGGTCTTGAACCGGATGGACGGAGTCGAAGCCACCGTCAACCTGCCGCTCGAAACAGCACGGATTGATGTTCCGGAAGAGATGGATGAACAACTGATTTTAGATAAGATTAAAAAAATCGGATATGGTGCCACGATTAAAACGACGCCACACGAACAGGTGCAAAACCGCCGGATGCTCTACCGTTTTTGGATTGCCGCTTTCTTGTCCCTGCCGTTACTGCTCAGTATGGTCTCCCACATTCCGAACAGTCCGATCCATCTGCCTTGGCTCATGAACCCCTGGCTGCAGTTCGCCCTGGCGACGCCGGTCCAGTTCATCATCGGTGCCCCCTTCTATGTCGGTGCCTATAAAAGTCTTCGGAGCGGGAGTGCCAACATGGACGTCCTGGTCGTACTTGGAACGTCCGCAGCCTATTTCTATTCCGTTGCCGAAATGATGATTCACTCGGTGATGCCGAATCTCTACTTTGAGACCAGTGCTGTTCTGATTACGCTCGTCCTGCTCGGAAAAGTCCTCGAGGATCGTGCCAAACAAAAAACAACGGGTGCCATCAAAAGCCTCCTTTCCTTGCAGGCGACAGATGCTATCGTCCTGGAGCAAGGCGTCGAGCGGACGGTTTCACTCGATCAGGTTCAACCCGGCATGCAGTTGATCGTTAAACCCGGTCAAAAAATTCCGGTCGACGGTGTCATCACAGCCGGTGATGCTTATCTCGACGAATCGATGTTGACCGGAGAACCACTTCCGGCTCATAAAGGAATCGAGGATGTTGTAATCGGCGGGACCTTGAACACGAACGGTCACCTGACGATTCAAGCCACGAAAGTCGGTCAGGAGACGATGCTCGCAAGCATCATCCGTGTCGTCGAACAAGCGCAAACGGAAAAAGCCCCTATTCAGCGTCAGGCCGACCGGATTTCCGGTATCTTCGTCCCGATCGTCGTCGCCATAGCACTCGTGACGCTTGCCGTCTGGTGGTGGACGACCGGTTCATTCGCCGAAGCGATTCGTCCGGCAATTGCCGTTCTCGTTATTGCCTGTCCCTGTGCCCTCGGTCTTGCGACTCCGACATCGATCATGGTCGGGACGGGTAAAGGGGCAGAACACGGTGTTTTGTTTAAAGGAGGAGCACAACTCGAGTCGTTACAACACGTGGATGCTGTTGTCTTTGATAAGACCGGAACATTGACGATTGGCCGCCCGGTCGTGATCGAGACGTTCGGACAGGAACAGGCACTCGATTTTGCAGCGGCTCTTGAAAAAAAATCGGAACATCCACTGGCTCATGCCATTACCGAAGAGCGCGATGTCGTCTTTGACATCGAACACTTTACAGTCGATCCGGGACGCGGTGTCCGGGGATCGATTATGAATCAGGACATCATGGTCGGGTCGGCACGGATGATGGAGGAACACGGCTTCTCCCTGCCCGACTGGACATCTGTCGGCGCAACCGTTGTGTATGTCACGGTAAACGGAACGATTGAAGCGGGTTATGCGATCCGGGATGAGCTGAAACCGACTACCAAACAGGTCATTCAGGAGATTCAGCAGACAAAAGCGGTTTACCTGCTGACCGGAGACCGGCGCGAAGTCGCCCTACAACTCGCAACGGAACTTCAGATTCCACAGACCAATGTCTTTTCCGATGTCCTGCCGATTGAAAAAGCTGATCATATCAAAGCCCTTCAATCGAAAGGACAACGGGTCGCGATGGTCGGAGACGGGATCAATGATGCGCCGGCTCTTGCGACGGCAAATGTCGGGATTGCCCTCGGCAGCGGAACAGATGTCGCACTCGAAGCGGCAGATGTCACGTTACTTGGACATGACCTGCAGCAAGTCCTTACAGCCATCCGGCTCAGCGAACAAACGATGAAGAACATTCGGCAGAATCTGTTTTTCGCCCTCGGTTATAATGCAATCGGGATTCCGATTGCCTGCCTCGGCCTGCTTGCCCCTTGGGTCGCAGGTGCCGCGATGGCATTCAGCTCTGTCTCTGTCGTCACAAATGCGTTACGCTTAAAACGTATTCCACTATCCAAAGGAGGAAACCAATCATGAAAGAAACAACTTTAACTGTCGTCGGAATGACGTGCAATCACTGTAAAGCAAGCGTCGAATCGGCGTTAAACGAACTCAATGGTGTAACGAATGCAACCGTCTCACTTGCAGACAACAATGTTACGGTGACACATGAAGACGTCGCAACAGAACGTCTCGTCGAAGCGATTGAAGAAATTGGATACGATGTTCCGACTGCCTAATTTTTTAGTCAAACTGCGCGAAACATGCAGTTTGGCTTTTTTATTTTGAAAAAAACGGGAATGGTTCTACAAGGAGGGGTTCGTATGGTACCGAAAATCGAATTCGTAGAACACTTCGATGACAACAAAGGAAAACGATTTAAAATCGAACTTTGGAATCTCGGAACCTTCACATTCAGTGCTGAATCAGCCAAAGGACCTGTCACCCGGTTTACGTCCATCGACATTCAATTCGTCCAAACTTGTGTGAATCGGATGCGATCGATTGTCGATGCCAAAAAAGCCTTCCAAGAAGATCAACCGGTTTAAATCACCGTTTGACATATATAGCAGGTACCCTTCGTTTCAGAAGCGGTCATTCCACTCATGGTCCTTGATCATGAGTTTTTTGATTTCAGGTCAATACTTTATTCACATCCGACAAATTCTTCAGAAAACGATTATCAGAGTTCTTAAAACAGCCGATAACAAATAAGACATTAAAAATCTTAATTCCAAGAAAATCGGGGGCATATCGTGCGCAATCCATTTAAAGCTAAATCATCGATGTCGACCTATCAGGCGACAATCGGATTCCCAGACAAACGACTAATCACTAAAACCAGTGATCCGACCTTAACCGGACGCCTGGAATACATGGGCTATACGGAAGAACATCTGCAAACTTTGAAAGCCATGGCGCCTATCGTCAACAGCATTTTGGATGAAGTGCTCGAGCAAGTACTTGATCATTTACTTCTTCATCCTGAAATGGTTCAAATCGCTCAAAATTCATCCACACGCGAACGTCTGAAAAAAGTATTTGCCGACTACTTCGGTAGTTTATTGACAGGAAATATGGATGATAAATTTCTTGCGATGCGGACACGAATGGGGAAAACCCATAACCGTAACTTCGTCCCGGTGACTTGGTTCATCGCTTCTTATGCGGCGTTCAATACATTGTTGATTCCAAAAATCGTCGAACATTTCCAACATGATCCGGCACGATTGACGAATGCGATTCTGGCGCTGAATCATGCGATGAATCTTGATGCTCAAATCGTGACAAGCCAGTATGTTGATGCCCGCTTGCATGAAGTGAGTGCAGCCAACGAATCACGGAGCCGTCTGTTGCAGGACGTCGTCCGTGTCAGTCAAGAAGTCGCAAGCACCGTCGAACAGACGGAAGAAGCGATTTCCGAGACGAGCCGCCGGGCGACACAAATCTTATCCGAAACGGATCAAACGGAAAAAACAAGCCGTAATCTGGTCGGATTGACGTCAGAAAATGAGACGAAAATGGATAAAATGGAGCAGCAGTTTGTACAGGCAACGGAACAGGTCAGTACTTCATTGACAAGTATCCAGCAACTGAAAACGACATCAGACGAAATCGTCAAGATGACACAAGGCATCGAAGATATTGCCAATCAGACGAACTTACTTGCCTTGAATGCTTCCATTGAAGCGGCTCGTGCCGGTGAACACGGTAAAGGATTCTCTGTCGTCGCAATCGAAGTCCGTAACTTGGCGGAAAATGCGAAATTACTCAGCAGCAGTATCAATACGTTGATTCAAAAAAATAACGGGAACATCAATGAACTCGTTTCCCAAATGGATGATATCACCCGGTCAAATTCTGCTTCCCGTAACGAACTTCAACAAGTGAAGAGCGGTATCCATACCGTTAAACAGGAAATGGAAAACTATCTGGAGATGTTCGGTCGCAACAAAAACGACTTAAGCCAAATCGTTCAAACGATTCAAGGAATCAGTCAGACGACCCAAGGATTGTCTGCCTTAACGACAGATCTCGTTGCCGCTTCTGAAGTCAATACTTGAGCAAACGAAATAAACGAAGGGACCTTTCCGCTAACGGAGAGGTCCCTTCGTTTATTTTTCCTGTTCGGCCGTCACAACCAATCGCTGATCGTATCCTTTTGATTGGGTAAACGTTCCGACACAGGTGATTAACGTTAAACGTTGCGCAAGTGTCGCACCAAAAATTGATCCGACAGGTGCCTGGTCAACGGGATAAGACATTACGTTCGTCACCACGTATGAAACCTGTTCTCCCGTTTTAGAACTTACTTCAATCCGTTGTCCCCGTTTCACTTTTGCCAAGTCATAAAAGACAGCCGGACCATCCGTGTCATCTAAATGTCCTGCCAAAATGACATTGCCGGTCTGATTGGCTTTTGCCCCGTATTGGTACCAACCGACTTGATCCGTCTGCTTCGGAACATCCATCCGTCCCTTATCATCTTTTCCAACGACTTCAATCTTTGCATTCACATCGATCGCCGGGATTTTTAAACGGTTCGGTATGAATGTTTCGACGGCTTCTGCTTTTGAGTCAGACTTTGGTGCCGGTGATTCGACGACAGGTGGTGCCGGTTCCTCAGAGCGCGGCGGAGAAGCCTCTTCTACTCCTCCACACCCTGCAAGCACCACGGTGAGAAATAATAAGAGATTACGCGTTTTGTTTACGACGGACGACATAAGCTGTCCCAACAAGTGCAGCTCCAGCAAGTGCTACGAGTGCCCAAGTTGTCGCCATCGAAGAATTTTCAGTTGTTCCGCCGAGACCAGTGTCCGGCATTGCTGCCATTTCACCGCCGTCCGGAATCAGGAGGACGTCAAAGGCCGGTTCGCCTTCAAGGAGTCCAATTGCGAGTGCTGTATAGTTTTTGCCACTGTCGAGTTTGATACCGTCGAGTGCTTTAACGACATCCATTGCACCGGCTGGTCGTACTTCAAGGTCGTACGTACCGGCATCCAGTGTACCGTAGTCAGAGACTTTCGAGAACTCGAGGTCGCTGAAGAGCGGATCTCCACCTTTTGGTGCGACATCAACGGCTGGTGCATCCGGTGCAAAGTGAGCGACACGGACCATTGATTTTCCATCTTCGCCTTTGCCGTTATCTTCCATGACAGCAAGTTTGATATCTGCCAATTTACCGATTACGGCTACAGAATAGAATTTTCCGGCTTCGATGTTGAGTGTTTGAGAAAGTACAGGATCTTTTGTTGTACCGGCTGCGAAGACTTCTATTTTATGTTCTCCGGCTGGGAGAGTGAGATAATCTGTAACGGCTTTAAATTCTGCTCCTGAGACTGCTTTTTTGCCATCGACGGCGATGTCCACTGCGGGAGCATCAGGTGAAGCGTGAATCACACGAACCATTGCATCGTCTGCTGCACCTACCGGGAGCACAAATAGTGCGAATAGCAGAGCAGCTGTGACGAAAGATAAGAGTTTCTTCATCTTTTTTTCCACCTCTCATGTCATGATGTATTTCGCTCTCAAACCAACATTTCGTTTTACATTCAGAATATTCTGTTTGTGGTGACATCTTAAACTTAAAGCAAGTGTTCAAACCTGTAAATGTCTGAGTGTGCTTTCTTGTCAGGAAAAACACATTAAGTTTCCTGACGAAATGAGATGATTTCCGTCCGTATGATCACATTCATTTTACTGTGTACCCGCACTGTTGCTGTTCGGTTTTGGTAACTGCGGTTTGTATGAACTGTCTGTCTGACAACAAAAAGGTCAGATTCCGCAAAAACGGATCTGACCTTTTCTTTTACTTTATAAAACCAATCATCATTTCACGCAAGACTTTAGCAGCCGCAATTGCTGTCATGTCTGACTGATCATACGCCGGGCAAACCTCTACGAGATCGGCTCCGATGACATCAACATCAGCCCGTGCAATCATATGGACGACTTCAAGTAATTCCTTTGTCGTCACGCCGCCGATTTCCTGTGTTCCCGTTCCGGGTGCCGCCGAAGGATCAAGGACATCGATATCGATTGTCACGTAGACCTTTTTACCGGCAAGTTTCGGTAAAACTGCTTTCAACGGTTCAACGATTTCGTATTTGAACAGGTTGTAACCGGATGTCTTCGCCCATTCAAACTCTTCTTTCATCCCTGAACGAATCCCGAACGAATAACAGTTTTCCGGTCCAATCAAGTTCGCGATTTTTTTGAGAGGTGTCGAGTGCGACAACGGTTCTCCTTCATACGAATCGCGTAAGTCCGTATGTGCATCAAAGTGCAGGACAACAAAATCTTCGTAATGTTTATCAAAAGCTTTGACGACCGGCCATGTAACGAGGTGTTCGCCGCCCATACCGAGCGGGAACTTACCTGCCGTCAATAACGAGTCTACGTATTCTTCAATCATATCAAGTGATTTTTGCGCATTACCGAACGGAAGCGGGATATCTCCAGCGTCAAACAGTTTCGCATCGGCGATATCGCCGTCAAGATACGGACTGTATTCTTCAAGTCCGAGTGAGACCTCACGGATCCGGGCCGGGCCAAACCGTGAACCGGGTCGGAAACTGACCGTCCAGTCCATCGGCATACCGTACAACACACCTTTTGCATCTTCGTGAGTCGGTTGACTCGCGATAAATACCTTACCTGAGTAAGCTTCATCAAATCGCATCATTATTCCTCCAGTCATAGAAAGGAGTGCCCCTGAAAACGGAACACTCCTGACGTTTAATTAGATCGTTAAGTCTTTGACGAACTTCGGTAGCGCGAATGCAGCTGTATGAAGTTCCGGTGTATAGTATTTCGTTTCGATATCGTGGAAACGCTCTGGTGCGACAGCGAGGGGATCATGTTTTTTCGATCCAATCGTAAATGTCCACAGACCGCTCGGATACGTCGGAACGTTGGCAATGTAGAGTTTTGTGATCGGGAAGATTTCTTTAACGTCGCGTTGCACATCACGGATTAAGTCCGGTGTGAACCACGGGTTATCCGACTGAGCGACGAAAATACCGTCTTCTTTTAATGCTTTTGAGATTCCTGAGTAGAATCCTTTTGTGAACAGGTTGACGGCCGGACCGACCGGTTCCGTTGAATCCACCATGATGACATCATATTCGTTGACTGCTTCTGCAATATGCATGAATCCGTCTCCGACGATGACTTCAACACGTGCGTCATCAAGACCACCTGCGATGTTTGGTAAATATTTTTTCGAGTATTCGATGACTTTTCCGTCGATTTCGACAAGAACCGCCTTCTCAACAGATGGATGCTTCAAGACTTCACGGATGACTCCGCCGTCTCCTCCACCAACGACCAAAACAGATTTTGGATTCGGGTGTGTGAAGAGTGGAACGTGTGCGACCATTTCGTGATAGACAAACTCATCACGATCTGTCGTCATGACCATTCCGTCAAGTAACAACATTGTACCGAACTCGTCCGTCTCAACCATCTCCAGGCGTTGAAACTCCGTTTGTTCGCTCTCATAAACGTGGTTGACACGGAATGTGATACCGTAATCTTCCGTTTGGTGTTCCGTGAACCATAACTTTAATTTTTGTTCCATTTGCGATAGAACCCCTTTCTTTCATCAAGACAAAAGTTGTTCGTATGCGAGTGGCGTTTACGGCGCTTCTTAATCATACAAATGCGAGTATACCGGACTTTGAAAGAAACTTCTATATAATTCGAAAAGATTCGACTGTTTTTTTAGTCGACGAACGTGACGATTTCATCCAGGCACCGACGCTGCTTCGCCCGTTTCGGTTCATCCGCCCGGTAGCCGAATGCGACCATGACCGGTACGGTGAAAACAGACCGGTCGAGCACACCGTGCCGTTCGAGAATCTGTTCCACTGCCTGCTGATCGAATCCTTCAATCGGACACGAGTCGATGCCGATTTGCGCTGCTGTCGACATCATGTTTCCAAGCGCGATATAAGCTTGTTTCGCCGACCAATCGGCCATCGCCTTTTCATTATCCCCAATCTTGAAATCTTCTTCGAGGAACAGACCGTACCGTTTTGTCCGACCGGCTTTTGCTTCATCCGACAGACCGAGTACATCCATCATATGTTTCACGTGCTCCCCGTCCGGTTGCATCTGTCCACCTGTCCGGGCCATAAAGATGACGTAGTGGCTCGCTGTCGGCAATTGACCTTGTGCTCCCCACGAGACGTCCCGAATCTCATTTCGAACGGCTTCGTTTTGAATGACAAGCAGATTCCATGGTTCGTATCCGAAAGAACTCGGTGAAAGACGCGCTGTCTCCAAAATAAATGAAAAATCTTCTTCTGTTATTTTTTTAGTCGGATCAAATGATTTGGTTGCATGCCGGAACTGAAAAGCATCGATAATCTGTTGTTTTGTCTGATTGTGATTCATAACTGATTCCTCCTGATTAATATGATGACTACCTGATACGATATCAAACCCGTTTCACTCCGTCTGTTTTTTTGCTTCATCAATGTATCTGAAATGCATGTTACAAAACATCTGAAGCGGGAAATAATAAATAATTCGATCATTTCAACCTTTTCTATCCCCTTGATTCAGACCCGTCATTTCAGGCTTTATTTGAATTTCGTTAGTTTTTCTACTGTCCGTCCCCTTCCCATCATTACCCATTTCGGTTTGCCAGTCTGCTCCATCTTTGTTACGGTTAGAACTTGCGTGATAAGGTTTTGTTTTCAAATGACACGGGTATTACTAATGTCGTTGTCTAAAAGAGTTACAAAACTACATGTAAAATTCGAAAGAAGGTGTTGATCACGATGGAAAATAAACGAAAAAGTAAAATTACGAATGTCTTTATCATCTCTGTCATTTTCTGTGTGCTCTTTACCATATGGGGAATCTTGCCTGAATCACTCATTGGTGCCGCAAATCTTGGCAATGTCACAGGCATCGCTCAAAACTTTGTTTCGAACGGCTTCGGCTGGCTTTATCTTTTTGGTATGAGTGCCTTTTTATTAATTGCCATCTTTTTAATTTTTTCACGTTTTGGTTCAATCCGACTCGGTAAGGACTCCGATCGTCCCGAGTACGGTCTGATCTCATGGTTCGCGATGTTATTCAGTGCCGGCATGGGGATTGGTTTAGTCTTTTGGGGTGTCTCAGAACCACTGACCCATTTTCATACCCCCCCGGTCGCAACAAATGATTTAACAGAAGCTGCTCCACTCGCCATGCGTTATTCCTTTTTCCACTGGGGTCTGCATCCGTGGGCACTCTACGCGGTCGTCGCCCTCGCCATCGCTTACTCGACGTTCCGTAAAGGACGTCCGGCCACAATCGGTGATACCGTTGCTTCCCTGATGAAACCGAAGTACGAAGCGGCCGGTAAAGGAACAGTTGAAGTACTTGCCATTGTAGCTACGGCATTTGGTGTTGCCACGTCACTCGGTCTCGGAGCCCAACAAATTTCAGGTGGACTTCACTTCCTTGTCGACGGCATCCCGAACTCCTTCATGACCCAATTAATCATCATTTTAGTCGTATCCGTCCTCTATATGATGAGTGCCGCTTCCGGTCTTGATAAAGGAATCGTCCGCTTGAGCAACGCCAATATTGTCTTGGCGATCCTCTTGATGGTTGGGGTTCTCTTCCTCGGACCGTTCAGCTTCATCATGGATCTGTTTGTTCAAACGACAGGTGCTTACTTGCAAAACCTACCGACAATGAGCTTCCGGGCGTCAGCCTTCAATCCCGATGAACGGGGATGGATCAATGACTGGACAATCTTCTACTGGGCATGGTGGATTTCCTGGTCGCCGTTCGTCGGAACGTTCATCGCCCGTGTCTCAAAAGGACGGACAATTCGTGAGTTCGTACTTGGCATCATGCTGGTACCGACAATTTTCGGTCTGCTCTGGTTCTCTGTTTTCGGTGGATCTGCGATTTGGAACGAACTGTTCAACAATGTTGATCTCATTTCAACGGTCAACGAAAAAGGAGTCGAAACCGGTATGTTCGCCTTGTTCGAAACATTCGGTGGTCTCGGAACATTCCTCAGTATCATTGCTGTCTTCTTGATCACGACGTTCTTCATCACGTCTGCCGACTCCGCGACGTACGTCCTCGGGATGTTATCTTCCGGCGGTAGTCTGTTGCCGAGTCTCCGCATCAAATTGACATGGGGAATCATCCAGTCGTCAATCGCAGCTGTTCTCTTGTACGCAGGCGGACTCAGCGCCTTGCAGGCCGCAGCTGTCCTTGCCGCCTTCCCGTTCATCTTCGTTGTCGGGATGATGGTGATTGCCCTGTTCATGGATCTGTCCAATGAACCGGATGCTGCGAAATCAGCCGACGAGTTGAAAAAAGAAGCCTAACTGCAGTCAGACCCTGTCTTCCGTCAGGCGGAAGTCAGGGTCTTTTTGGTATGCTGAATACAAGAAAAGGGGTGAGGACTTGCGCGTCAAGAAAAAATGGTTTATTCCCATCGGCATTCTCGCTCTCAGTAGCTGGTTTTTGTACCGAGAAAATAATCAAATCGACACGACGGCAGTAACGGTCCAATCGGATAAACTGCCTGCCGCGTTTAATGACTATAAGATTTTACAGATTGCCGATCTGCATGGTAAATCCTTTGGTTCCCGTCAAAAGGTTCTTTTGAAAAAAGTGAATAAACTGCAGCCGGATGTCATCTTAATGACCGGTGACTTGATTGATTCAAGACGTAATGGAGAAGAAGAAGCACTTCAGCTGATGAAACAGCTGATACCGGACTATCCGGTCTATTTCGTGACAGGCAATCATGAAGTCCGTCTGAATTTGACGATTTTACCGAAGCTTGAACGACTTGGCGTCACCGTCCTTCGAAATACATCCGTTCCGCTTGAACGAGACGGTCAGTTCATTGAGTTGCTTGGAATTGACGATCCGACGACGACCCGTTGGAGTGAAGGGCTGCAGGAGCCGGATGGCATCCGGCAAAGTCTCGATCAAGCCCAGTCGACTGCTGATCCCCGTGCTTTTCAACTATTGATGGCGCACCGTCCGGAATATTTACCGTTGTACGCGGAACGGAAAGTCGATTTGGTGTTATCGGGTCATGCCCATGGCGGACAAATCCGGTTACCGTTCACGGACGGCATGTATGCTCCCGGTCAAGGCTTTTTCCCTGAACTGACAGCTGGACAGCATACGATGGAGAACACACGGTTGATCATCAGCCGTGGGCTCGGCAACAGCTTATTTCCGTTCCGAATCTTTAATCACCCTGAGTTAATTGTCGTGACGTTACGCAGATAATCAATCAAAAAAGTGCCAACTCTTTCACAGAGTCGGCACTTTTATTTTTAAGTGAGCGCTTCATGCAACTCAGGTTCAGCATTTTCCCACATCTCCGGTTTATGTGTTTGCAGGAAGTCACGCAACAAGTGTTTCGATGTATCGTCCATATGATCGACGACAATCCGTCCTTTTAACGATTTATCCATCTTATTGACATGATCTGCTAAAATCTTAAAGCCGCGTCGTGCTTCGACATCAACTAACAGGTCACACGCTGCGACGCCACCGTAATAAAATCCTTCCGGTTTCCGGCCAACCGTCACCCAAACGATCCAGTACAGCTTTCCGTTTGGTGAATCCGCCTTGTCCGTCGTGAATTTAATCCGTTTCTCGATAGCTGCTTTCGCATGCATCGCACCCATATCAATATAGGCTTCACCGTCTTCCGGCGAGATGATGACCGGTGACATGCTGTTCAGACTGAGTGTTCCGACACCAAATCCACCATGCCCGTCCGTTGAGTTATCTGAAATGATATTGAAGTTAATTTTCTTTTCCATCGTTTACTTGTCCCCTTTTACTACTGTTGCTTCTATCATACCGCATCCAACAGTCGGTGCAAGCCTTCGTTTACCGCTTGAGTGTCTCAAGCTGCTCCCGGGTGACACGACGGATCGTTGGTAACCGCAGACATTCGAGGGACGTGAGTTCTTCATGAGCGGGTGGATTCAACTCTTCCAGTTGCACCAATGCCCGGTCATACAACGTTTGCGAGGCACGACCGAACAGAACAATCCGCTCCAGTGATGAACATTTCGAACGAATCGCCCGTAATTGCTTGGCCAGTTCCCGAATCCGCTCTGCCAACTCGTCTTCAATATCAGGTGTCGGTTTACGATTTTGAAAAATCGGCTTGAAGCGGTCCTCATCCCGAAGCAACGTCAACATCCCGTAGCGTTTTGCTTCTTCATTTCCGACAAGCGCTGCCAATTCCTTATCCGTCACGAGCCGTCCAAACGGAATATTTTGATCAAATAAGACATCTGCGACTTCGAGACCTTTTGCGCCTGATAACGGGTATGTGTTGTCTTCTGGTAAAGCGCGGTCAAAAATCAGTAGCGTATGGATTTTTTTACGAATCACCGGTTCCATCTCCATGCCTTCACCTCATCCTCATCATTTATTAAGTACTACTTCTTGCTTCCGACAGACTATTCCTGTTCTATACCCATCTTTTTCAATTTCAATGTGCGGTTTGACGGAACCCGGGTGGCGTACGGTATACTGAGGGCGTATTGTACTTATGCTAAGAGGAGGAATCTGACATGCCTTACGTTACTGTTAAAATGTTATCCGGACGCACAGTGGAGCAAAAACGTGCTTTGATCGAAAAAGTCACAGCAGCCGTTTCTGAATCCGTCGATGCGCCAAAAGAAAATATTACGGTTTTCATCGAAGAGATGGAGAAAACCGATTACGGTCAAGCCGGCGTCATGTTCGCCGACAAATAAACACTTTTCAGGAGGAACGATTTAACCCGTCGTTCCTCCTGTTCCATATACTTATCACAGGAAGGATGAATCATCATGGCAAAAGTCAGCTTACTTGGGGCAACCGGACGTACAGGACGGCCTTTACTGGATTTACTATTGGAGAAAGGACATGACGTCCGGGTCCTTGTCCGATCGGAGCAGCATGGACTACCTGACCATCCCCACTTGACGGTTATAAAAGGAGATGCGACGGATGCAGACGATCTCGAACGGGTCATCGCTGGGACGTCTGCCGTCTTCAGCTGTTTAGGAACCGATCAAAAACAAATTCTTTCTGTTGCGGTTCCCCACCTCATCATTAAAATGAAAGAACAGCAAATCGAACGAATCGTGTTCGTCGGAACGGCCGGCATCCTTGATGCTTCGGAAGAACCGGGAAAATATCGTTTCCAATCCAGTGAATCCCGTCGTCGCTCGACGATTGCAGCTGAAGATCATCTCAAAGCCTACTTGACGTTAAAAGACGCAGATGTCGACTATACCATCATTTGTCCGACACAACTCGTCGAAGAAGATGCGATCGAGGACGTCTTGATTGAATCCAATCGATTCACCCACGAAACCGGTCCAATCCCCCGCATCAATGTCGCCCGCTTCGCTTATGACGTTTACGATGAAGGGCTGTTCCATCGCGAACGGGTCGGAATTGCTTCACGCGGCTAAAAATAGTAGAAACCAAAAGCAGGACCCGATTTTCTAGTCGGGTCCTGCTTTGTTTTAAGAAATGACAGATCTGCCATTCGTATGCGATTTAGAGTAAGATACTGACGACGATTGCCGTCAAGACACTGACGAGTGTTGCTCCGTAAAGCAATTTCAGTCCGAAGCTCGCTGCAACACTTCCTTGGCGATCGTCGAGTCCTTTGACAGCACCCGCGATGATCCCGATTGACGAGAAGTTGGCGAATGAAATCAAGAAAACGGAAACGATTCCAAGTGTCCGTGCTGAGAATTCTTTTGCGTATTCAGGCAGGCTGAGCATCGCGACGAATTCGTTTGTAATCAGTTTCGTTGCCATGATACTACCGGCACTGACTGCTTCCGCCCACGGAATCCCCATGATGAAAGCGAATGGTGCGAAGATATAACCGAGAATATCCTGGAACGAGATACCGAGAACCATCAAGAAGATATCGTTGACCATGCCGATCAAAGCATTGTATCCGATCAACATCGCGCCGACGATGATCGCGACTTTGAATCCATCCATGATGTATTCGCCGAGCATTTCGAAGAACGTTTGTTTTTCTTCCACGATTTCCAAAATGTCTTCTTTTGGATCAACTGTATACGGATTGATGATTGAAACGATCATGAATCCACCAAACAGGTTCAAGACGATTGCTGTGACGACATATTTCGGTTCGACCATCGTCATGTATGCACCGACGATTGACATTGAAACTGTCGACATCGCAGACGCACATAATGTATACAGACGGTGAGGAGGTAATTTACCAATTTGCTTTTTAACCGTGATGAATACTTCTGATTGACCGATCGCTGCTGACGCTACGGCGTTATATGACTCAAGTCGTCCCATTCCGTTAATTTTCGAAAGGACGAACCCGACTCCGCGCATTAAGAGCGGCAGGATTTTCGTGAACTGCAAAATTCCGATTAAAGCCGAGATGAAAACGATTGGCAACAGGACGTTGATGAAGAATGGTTGCGCGCCTTCGTTCGCTAATCCACCGAAGACAAAGTTGATACCGATCGCGGCATAACTGAGCAATTTTTCGAAGACTTGAGCGATCCCTTTAATGACGATATAGCCGAATGACGTGTTCAACAGAATGTATCCCAGGACAAGCTGAAGCACTAGCATGACCGCAAGCGGTTTCAATTTGATGCTTTTACGATTACTGCTGACAAGGTATGCCAAACCAAACACGATGACAAGTCCCAGTATTGCGATTAAATATTTCACGAACTATCCCTCAATCCATAGTTTATTTTATCAGTTGTACATAAGTACGAGGTCTGACGTTCAATCTCTTTCCCAAGTACTACAATAATCAACATTCGGAAGAACTGCAAGGGGTAAAGTTCATTTAGTAACCGCTTTCGTCATTTTCATAAACTTTCAATACAATGTTTTCCATCCGTTCCCGAACATTGCCCTGACTGATGTTTGCCTTCCCATATGCTTTCCAACCGGGATAAACATCGAGGGTGTCCGGTTCAAAATCAAAAACAGCTGTTAAATCCCATTTCCGATCGTACGAAAATCCACTGCAAGCAATATATTCAGCTAAAAATTGATCTGCTGCTTCGACCGATTCAAGCAACGCCAGATTTAATCGGCAATGGGCGACATCTGCTTCAATGGGTCCAACACAGCCACTAATCCAATCGACTACGTTATACTTTTCAGCTGATTCGTATAACACATTGACCGGATGAAAATCGCGGTGGATGAATCGAACTTGTTGACTCGTTGCCGGCGGTTCTGCCACAGCCCGTTGCCACATTTCCTTTTGAACTGCCCAAAAAGGAACCGTTCGCTTTGTCACGTATGGTGCATACCGGTACAAGGCTTCTGGAACCGGCAGTTGATGAATCGCAACTAACGTTTTTGCCAATTGTTTGAGGTACGCTCGATTTAACGGTTCGAGTCGGACTTCTCCCGGTAAACACGTCATTTGAATCCATGGGGGAATCTCCCCCTCCCACGTCAATTGATAATTTTCGACATCCGGCCCTAATCTACCGGTCGCCCGTAACGCAAAGACCTCGTGCGCGACGAGGTCCGGTTCCTGTTTTAGCCAGGCAGGATTGGTATGAATTCGAAAAACACTATTCCCCGCTCGAAACACGTACGAGGAAGTCGCTCCTATTAAGGGGATAACCGCTTTCCCTTCCAAGCCGGCATACTTTAAGATGGTTGCGATGATATTGTTCATATTTCTTCTCCAAGTAACAATTGATCGATTTGCATCTTCTCGTTCGCAAATTCCCGTAAGTCATGCAGGATTTCCTGCGGGAAAAATAGCTTTTCATCCGTCTGACGTGAATTGGCAATCGCCTGAACGAGCGGCGAGACTTGCGAGATCTCTTTCATCTGACCATTTTTCATCTGCAGCATGATCGGTTGTTTACTGATTTCGCCATTATCTCCATATAAGTCGTACGGCAGGCGGCTGAGCTTGTCTTCGAGCAGATAATAGGTTGGATCGAGCCCGATTTTTTCAAATAAGGCACAAAGTTTTTCGTGGACACGCGCGCGCTTTTCTGCCGGATAATCCACATATTTAAATAATTTCCGATCCACGAACCGGCGTGCTAAATCGCTTAATACGTCGTCCTCTTCCTCTGCCCACTGCTGGAAATAGAAGTAGACGATCGTCTCATCCAGTGCCAGATAATTCTTCAGCGACATCTGTTGTGTAAAAAGTGGACTTAAGTGCACCGGATCAATCGTGAAGGCATACCCGCCCGTATACAGTTCTTTTGCCCGCTCAAGAATCGCTTTTAATAAGTAATCGCTCGAACGCGTCACGGGATGGAGATAGACCTGCCAGTACATCTGATAACGCCGCATGATGTAATCTTCGATCGAATGCATCCCGGACTGCTTGACGACCATCTGATTCGGTGCCGGACGCAGGACACGCAACATCCGTTCGAGATCAAACTTTCCGTAACTGACACCGGCGAAATGTGCATCCCGCAACAAGTAATCCATCCGGTCGACATCGAGCTGGGAACTGATCATCGTCACAAGCAATTGATTGGGATGGGTTTTGTTGATGATTGACGCGACTTCTTCTGCAAATCCTTCCCCGACCTGATCGAGGACCTGTTTGATTTCTGTATCCCCAAGGATAATCCGTTCCGTCCATTCTTCATGATCAACACCAAACACATTCTCAAAGGCATGGGAAAACGGACCATGACCGACATCGTGCAAGAGTGCGGCGACGAGTGTCAATTCGCGGTACTGATCGTCCCAGTCGGCGCGACCATTAAAGACATCAATCAATTGACGGGTAATCTCGTACACGCCAAGCGAGTGATGAAAACGGGTATGCTCGGCTCCATGGAACGTCAAAAATGATGTGCCGAGCTGTTTAATCCGGCGCAGACGTTGAAATTCTTTTGTTCCGATTAATTGCCAAATCAATTGGTCGCTGACATAGATGTAGCGATGAACGGGATCCTTGAATACTTTTGTTTCTTTTAGCTGTCCCAGTGACTGATACATACACTCTCTCCTTTAGTAGCTCGTTCTCGATCGGTATAGTTCATAGTTCGGTTTGAAACGGTCCGTTCCTGTTGCTTCACTGGCTTCTTATTAAAAAGTTTACACTGCCGTATGCTATAATAATGTCGCAAATCTAGAAAAAAAGGAACGAGCCTATGGGAATCGAACTCTTAAAACAAGAACATTATCGTATTTTTGATCAAACGTCACTCGGAAACACCTTTCATGCCACACAATCGTTTGCGATGGACGATACATTGTGCGCCTCCGTCGCTACAGAGGGTGCCGCCATCCGCTCCTGGGTCCACCATGAAACGGTTGTCCTTGGGATTCAAGATGCGCGTCTCCCTCATCTCGATGATGGAATCGACGTCTTACACGCTCATGGTTTTCAACCGGTCATCCGCAATTCCGGCGGGCTGGCCGTCGTGCTCGATGCCGGTGTCCTGAACATCTCGCTTGTCCTCCCGGAACGCGGTGGAATCGATATCGACAGCGGCTATGAAGCAATGCTCGCCCTTGTCCGGCAGATGTTCGCCGAAGAAACCGATGCCATCGTCGCCGGTGAGGTCGTCGGATCATATTGCCCCGGATCCTATGATTTATCGATTGCCGGCAAAAAGTTCGCCGGTATTTCACAGCGGCGTGTCCGCGGAGGCGTCGCGGTTCAAATTTACCTCTGCGTGAACGGCAGTGGCAGTGCCCGGGCGCAACTTGTCCGTGATTTTTATGCTGCCGCCCTACAAGGAGAAGCGACCAAGTTCGTGTATCCGACAGTCGTTCCCGAAACAATGGCCTCTTTGGAAGAGCTGTTGCAACTCCCCTTCACGGTCGAAGACTGCTTGGTACGTGTTTACCGCTCCTTAATGGAACTTGGCGCGACACTCACGCCGTCCGTCTTGAGCGAGGTCGAGAACGAACGCTTCGGTGTAAACCTGGGTCGGATGTTGGATCGAAATGAAAAAGTCCTAGGTTGATAAAGGAGAGAACGAACATGGTACGTTTTATTACTGACAGCGGTGCTGATGCACCTAAAGAATTACTAGACGCTTACGGCTTCACCGTCATGCCGTTCGGCGTGTTGATTGACGAAGAGACATTTTTCGACGGCGAATCGATTTCACCGGTCGAATTATATGAAAAAATGCGGAACGGGGCGGCACCAAAGACGTTTCAAGTAGAAGTGTCACGGATGGTCGAAGTCTTTACAGAACACTTTAAACAAGGTGAATCGTTCATCTATCTGGCTTTCTCAAGCGAACTATCCGGTACGTATCAAACCGCAACGATGCTCGCAGCAGAACTTGCTGAAACGTATCCGGATGTCCCCTATGCCATCATCAACACGAAAACAGCCTCGACCGGTCAAGGACTGTTCGTGTTAGATGTCGCTGAATTTGCGAAAACCCATTCGTTTGAGGAAACAAAAGCGTATGCCGAACAAAAAATCAATACCGTCCGTCATTTGTTTACGGTCGAATCGCTCGAATACCTGATGCGGGGCGGCCGTGTTTCGCGGGCCAGTGCTTTCATCGGTGGTTTACTGTCGATTCTTCCACTTTTGACGGTCGAAGACGGGAAACTGATTCCAAAAGAAAAGATCCGCGGTCAGAAAAAAGTCATGAACCGGATTGTCGAATGGATGGAAGAAGCACGTCCGTCGATCGATGGACACCGCATCATCATCGGGCACGGCGACTCGATCGAACGCGCGGAACAACTCAAACAATTGATTGAAACCCAGTTCGCACCAAGCGAAGTTTTAATTACGATTGCCGGCGCGGCGATCGGCTCGCACACCGGTCCCGGATTAATCGTCATCGGCTATGATTTACCGGCCTGATTCGTCATTTAAAAAATCCGAATGTCCCCACCTCTTCTTATGGATAGAGGGATGGGAGCATTCGGATTTTTTTAGTTATTTTATTAAAGATAACCTTTTACGAAGTCATTAAATTCGAGTTCGGTTTCATTCAGATTTGCCGGACACAACTGGTTCCCCTTGATTCAAGTTGACCGTCAATGGTTTCGCCGTTCCTTTACCCGAGAAGTTTTCAATCAAGTCTTTGACATCGATGCCGGATGACGCTTTCAGTGTCTCCTGCAATGACGCCATCAAGTCGGTTGCGTATCCGGTCACCCGGTTTGCTCCGCCGCCTTCGCCGCTCCCTGTATCGACGACTGTAATCTTGTCGATGTTGCCGAGTGGTGCTGCGACCTGTTTCGCATATTCCGGCATCATCCGGACAACCATGTCGAGAATCGCCGCTTGTCCGAACTGTTCGAACGCTTGAGCGATCTTTTCTTTCGCTTCCGCTTCCGCGAGACCCTTCAGACGGATGATATCGGCTTCTGTCTCCCCTTGCGCCCGCTCTGCTTCCGCTTTCGCAAGACCGTCAAGACGAATCCGTTCAGCGTCGGCTTTGGCAGAGGCTTCAATCCGGTACTTCGTCGCATCAGCTTCCGCATATTGTTTCGCCCGGTCGGCTTGGGCCGCCTGCTCAATGGAATAACGGTCAGCGTCCGCCCGTTTTTTGACTTCCGCATCGTATTGTTTCTCACGACGAAGAATCTCGCGTTCTTCGAGCTCAATTTGTTTCTGACGTTCGATGATTTTAATTTGCATCTGTTGTTCCGTGACTTCCTGCTGGGCGCGTGCATTTTCAAGATCATACGCCTGGTCGGCTTTCGCTTTTGCGATATCCTGCTCGCGGCGGTAATCTGCCATCTTCAGTTGATTTTCTTTTTCCGCTTCCGCAATTTCCGTTGCCCGTTCGAGTTCAGCTTTTTTCGCATCTTTTGAGGCTTCCGCCCGCTTGATCCGTGTTTCTTTTTCTGCGTCGGCTGTTGCGATATCGGCATCGCGGCGGACCTGGGCAATCCGCGGTTTCCCGAGTGATTCCAAATAACCGTTTTTATCGCGGACGTCTTTGATCGTGAACGAGACGATGATCAGTCCCATTTTCGCTAAATCCTGTGACGCGACACGTTGCACTTCCTGTGAGAATTTATCACGGTTTTTGTAAATTTCTTCGACTGTCATCGAACCAAGAATTGACCGTAAGTGCCCTTCAAGGACTTCCCGTGCTTCGCCTTCTCGGTCTTCTTTTGATTTACCGAGGAATTGTTCGGCTGCCGTCGCGATTTCAGAAATCGAGCTGCCGATTTTGATGATTGCTGTCCCGTCTGCCATGACCGGAACACCCTGCTCTGTATAGACTTCCGGTGTCGTCACTTCGAGCTTGCTCGACAGCAGACTGAGCGGGGATGCTTGTTGAAAGACAGGTAAGATAAACGCTCCGCCGCCACGGATGATTTTGACCCGGTTGCCGGATTCATCAGTGTTGACGGTCGGACTGTTCCCGAGATAACTCCCGGACACAATCAACGCTTCTTCCGGTCCGACTGTGCGGTACTTTGTGACGAATAAGGCGATCAGCGCTAAAATCAGTGCGCCGGCTATGATTGCTACAATAATAATCGGATTCATGAAAACATCTCCTCTTTCCACTGCGTAGGATAGGTCATGACATGCGCCACGCCTTGTTTAATTTCAATGATGATGACTTTTGTTCCTTGTGCCAGAGCCGGACCTTCAAAAAGAACGGCGGATTTGGCAATCCGTCCTGACACATCATCGACGAGAATTTCACCGTAGCCGTCCTCCGGAATCGGGAGGATGACGATGGCACTGCGTCCTTCAAGCGTCTGTTCCGAAAAACTGATGGATTGCTCCGCTTTCGCAAGCGGTACAAAAATGAATAAATGCAACAAAGACGTCAAGATGAGACTGATACCGGCACTGATCAGCAAAATAACGAGCGAACCAAGTGACGTCAGATGCTCGAGTCCGAATCCGAAAGCGGATGTCAAAATGACAAAGGACAGGATTAACGTCGGATGAAAGATTTGATCAATACCGGGAATCAAGTCTGAAAAAACGACAGACAGTAAAACACCGCAGGCAGCAGCGGCAAGGGCATACAGATAAAGCGTACTAACGTCCATCTTCGGTCACCTCGATAAACGGATTCGATCCGTACAGTTGCCGGTAAGCTTGAAGGTACGCATGACGATTTTCTTCATATAACAATTCGGCTAATTCTTTTTCCCGTGGACTGTCTGCTTCCTGACATCTGCGGGCATACTTTTTTTGTGCCGCGTAATGCCGCGCCAATAAACTCTCCAGTGTCCTCTGATTCTTCGGTTCAGATACCGGCCGTGTATCCGAAAGAGATCGTTTTTTCATCCGCCTGCTCCTCTCTTCTTTGCTGAGCTCCTCTTTATTTACGGTTTATTTTTGGAAATAGTTTCAAAATCCACTGATTTTTTCTGACAGCATTTCTTCCAATACAGTCTTCAACAAAAAAACCGATTTCCTCAAAAAGGAATCGGCTTCATTGAATGCATCTTTTTATTGATTTCTTCGGACAATCAGTAAGGTATACACGAGCAATGCCAGACAATCAAGTGTCATGATGATCAAGCCCATCGGCAACGCCGACTCTTCCCCCATCACGCCAACGAGTGGCGAGACGAGTGAGCCGACAAGCATCGGCAACAGACCAAGCAAGGCCGAAGCACTTCCGGCCGTCGAACCGTAGTTTTGCATCGCCAAGGTAAAACCGAGCGTCGAAATCATCCCGACACTCGAAACGACGAAGAACAACGGAATCATAACGAGAATCAAGGAGTCGGATAACGTCAGCGCAAGAAACAGACAGATCCCGGCTAAGGCGACGACCGTCAAGGCGATCCGCATCATTTTCTCACTGTCGACGCGCCCGGCCAACCGTCCGGCCGTTTGGGCAGCCAGAATGATTCCGATCCCGTTCAGACCGAACAGAAAACTGAATTGTTGCGGACTCGCCCCGTAGATGTTTTGTAAAACGAACGGGGAACCGGAGATATACGCAAACATCGCACCCATCGCAAACGCTTGGGCAAAGGCATACCCGATGAAGGTCCGGTCTGACAGCAAGCGTCCAAACGTCCCGAAGGTCGTCTTCAAATTCCCTTCGACCCGGTGATGAACCGGCAGGGTTTCCGGCAACCGGAACGCGACTGCAATCAGCATCAACGTACTTAAGATGGCAAGCAGATAAAATACGACGCGCCAGTCGCCGAACCGCAAAATTTGGCCCCCGATGATCGGCGCCAAAATCGGTGCCGTTCCGTTGACCAGTGATAACGCCGCAAAAAACTTCGTCAATTCTGGCCCTTCGAACAAATCCCGGACGATCGCCCGCGAGATGACGATTCCGGATGCACCGGCTGCTCCTTGAACGAAACGTAAAGCAATCAAAATTTCAATCGTCGGCGCAAAGGCACAGGCGAGCGATGCCAGTAAATAGGCAAATAAGGCCAATATCAACGGACGTTTTCGTCCCCGGACATCACTGAGCGGACCGACGATGATCTGCCCGATTGCCATCCCGAGCATACAGGCGGTCAAGCTTAGTTGGATCGAGGAAGCACTGGCGCCAAATGAACGCGACATGTCCGGAAATGCCGGTAAATACATGTCAATCGAAAGTGGACCGAGTGCGGCGAGTGATCCTAAAATCAGGATTAGGGTCAATCGTTTGGTTTGAATCGGTGAAGTGTTCGTCATGATTTTCCTCCTTCCTATTAAGATGTCACGTAGTCTAAATCGTGTAAGACATAAGCTAAAAAGAAGACGACGGATGGATTTTCATAGGCCGTTTGGACTTTCTTCAACTGGGCCCGGTAACCGGTCTCATATTCCACACCATTCAATTTTCGTTCCATGTTCATCTTGATCAACGCATCGAGCTTATCGACGACATCAACCATCTGTCCTTCGTACGTATCATCTTTTGCTTCGACGACGAACCGGTGAAATTCCTTTCGCATCGAGGACGGCAACAAATTGATCAACGCTTCGCCTTCCGTCCGTTCATACGCTTCAAAAGCTGCTGCCGTGACCGGGGTCGCATGTTTGACAGGTCCGAGGACATCGCCTGTTGTCCCTTCGACCAGGTCATGACACAACAGACGCGAAACGACTTCTGCCGTATTGATCTTCACACCGTATTTTTTGGACTCAATCAATCCGTTGAACAAACCGAGTGATGCCGCACGGAACGCATGTGTCGCATCATTGTCGTCAATCGTATTGAATCGTCCTTTCCAGCGCCGAATCGTATCCATCATCAAGACGTTGTCAATGAAACGTGACATGTCATCCTCTGCCCAAACTGACTCCGTCAACGTCCGAATTGAAAACAACGGATGAACCGATAGTGCCTCTTTGAGTTCATTCGCCTTGTCGAGGAAAAACGTCGATCCCGTCACTTCTGCTTCCCGTTTCGCAAACAGCATCGCATCAAACGTGTCGATTGCTTCGACCAGCTTTCCTTCTGTTGAGTCATCTTCTGCAAACACCAGATAATTCGTGAAATCCGGTTGAAGGGACTTCGACAGCAACGCAACGAGTTTTTCACTCGCCTGGCGCTCCATCGCCTGGATGTGGGCATGCAACGTCGGTTCTTTTTTTGTCCGGTGTTTAATCGGTCCCGTGATGACCTCGTTCATATCGTGGAACAAGGATTTTCCAAGCAACGTCAATCGATCGTATTTAGTATCTGCTACCTCTTCTTCAATATAACTCGCCATCAAACTGAATAAAGCGACACGAAAGCTGTGACTCGCCGCATTATCCGGAAAGCGAGGGGCATATTCGTCCCAACGCGGGACATTCTGCATCCGTGTCAACATGCGAATAAAATTACCGTTTTGCATCGTCATCTCTCCTCATAAAAAACGGACAGAGGAATGATGACCCTGTCCGTTTCTAATTATTATTCGTCTGTTTTCGTACCACTTCTAAACCAACCTAACACTAAAATCAAGACGAGTACAATCCAGAAAATCGATTGCCAAAGCGTGCTTTCCGGGAATTCATGCGGTAAGACATGAATCGACGGATGCGCCAGTGTCATGACGACAAGCTTGACCCCGACCCACGCAACGAGCCAAAAGGCAGCTTCTTCGATTCCCGGCCGTTTTTGTAATAAGACGACAAACCAGCTGGCGAAGTAACGCATGATGACAAGTCCAATGATTCCGCTGAAGAAGACAACCCAGAATTGTCCTGTGTTCAAGCCGCCGATTGTTCCGCCGATCATTGGTAACGTCGTCGCCATCGCAACAGCTGCGAGCGTCGAGTCGACCGCGAACGCTAAATCCGAGAACTCGACTTTGACAACCGTCCACCAAAAGTTCGGCGACGCTTTTTGTGACGCCATTGCATCGGGAACCTGATGTTTGTTTGAACGTGCTTCGATAATCCCTTTGAAGGCAACATAGAACAAATAAATGGCGCCGAGTGCCTGAAGCTCCCAAATCGTCGCCAGGTAAGACGCGAAGAAAATCGCAACGAAGCGTAAAACAAGTGCTCCGATCAATCCATAAAACAATGCCTTTTTTCGTTGATCGTCCGGCAACGGACGCACGAGAACAGCCATGACCATGGCGTTATCAGCTGACAGCAGACCTTGTAAAATGATTAAAACAAGCCCAACCGTCGCATACTGTGTAATTAATCCAATATCCATAAAAACGAATCCCCTTTTTGTTCAGTAAGTTTATTATAAGGCCGCTTACCTAAAAGCAAAAGACTCAAGACTTAAATCTGACGGTTCTTTTTATCTGCTCTTCCGGATTAGTAGACAAAAAAAGACTCCCCTTGAAGGAGAGCCTAATTGAAATTACAGATTTTTTTCGACTTTCTTTTCAGCATCCGGATTTGATTTCGTCTTCGGAGAAGAGAACCAACCCCAGAGTGCGAGACCGACCATGACTGTCCAGAAGAAGATTTGCCACGGTGTGCTGTGGGCGAATCCTTCCGGAAGTTTCCATGCTTCGAAAATCGTACCTTCGATTGATGCATGGTATTTAGGGTGTTCGAGTGCGAGGACCGCAAGTTTTACACCGACCCAGGCAACGATGGCGAATGCTGCTGTTTCAAGACCCGGACGTTCCCCCAGTAACTTAACGAAGACGCGGGCTGCAAAACGCATCAGGACGACACCCATCAGTCCACCTGTCAAAATGACGACGAAGTGACCGGTGTTCAAGCCACCAATTTCACCTGTTCCCCAGTTCGGGAGCGCAACGGCAAGTGCGACGGCTGCCAAAATTGAATCGACGGCAAACGCGAGGTCGGCGAATTCAATCTTCGCGACTGTTTTCCAGAACTCGGCTTTAGAAACCGGCTCATCTGATTTCGGTTCTGCGTCGAGTTCATTTTCCGCCCCATGATTCTCACCGATTCGCCGGGCTTTGATCGTCTTATAAATATGCCGGAGTCCCATGATTAACAGGTAGGCGGCACCAAGTGCTTGGATCTGCCAAATATCGACGAGGAATGAGATTGCGAACAATGCTGCAAATCGAAGAACGAATGCTCCTGCTAATCCATAAAATAAAGCCTTTTTCTGCTGCTCGCCCGGTAAATGTTTTACCATGACGGCCAAGACAAGTGCGTTATCTGCCGAAAGGAGTCCTTCTAACGCGATTAAGACGAGGACAACCCAGGCATATTGAAGTACTAACTGCCAATCCATCTACTTCATTCCTTCCTAAGTTATGATTTTAAATTGAAAATCAAGTTTTCATTAGACACATCGTTTATGCGTTCATATGAACATATACTATAGGATAATATACCCGATTGCAAGCAAGTTATACCTGAAAATAAGCAAACTGTTTCTTCCGAGCCTTGTAAGTTTTGTTTTTAGGAAGGTTCGTGATAAAATTCATAGCAACGATACGTCGCGACAACACATTCACGGAATCATCAGACTTGCTCGTCTCTAGCATTCCTGTCATGTTATTACTACTTGCATTACTACAAAAGGACAAAGGGGCCGATATGAATGTCTACCTACCCGGTTACACTGCCAACCAAAGAAGAGCGCCACAAGCTGTTTGGTTCTGTTCCTCCTATTAAAGGGACAAAGCCGACTGAAAAAGATAAAATGATCGACTTGCAAAATACACCGAAGAATTTCCTATTCGCACTCGATGCTGTAGGAATTTCAAACGTCAAACATCCTGTCGTCATCCAAGACGGCGAATCGACACAAGCAACTGTCGCGACATTCGAACTGTCTACTTCGCTTGTTCAAGACCGTAAAGGGATCAACATGAGCCGTTTGACGGAACAACTTGATCAGTACCATAACGAGGGGTGGGTCATCACGAATGAATCCCTCATCCAATTCGCACGTGAACTTGCTGAGCGGATGGAACAGACCGAAGGACAATTGACCATCCGTTACCCATGGTTCTTCACACGTAAAGCGCCTGCAACAGGACTCGGCGGATTGATGAATGCCGAAGTCTGGCAAACAGTCAGCGTCGACACAGAAACAAACGAAGCGACCTTGTCTGTCGGTCTGACGATTAACGTCACGACACTTTGCCCATGTTCAAAGGAAATCAGCGAATACAGCGCGCATAACCAACGTGGTTATGTGACAATGGAAGCTTCATTACGCGATGAAGCGGATGATTTTAACTGGAAACAAGAACTTCTTGATGCAGCAGAATCAAATGCATCGGCACCTCTGCACCCGGTCCTGAAACGTCCGGATGAAAAACGTGTCACAGAGATGGCCTATGAAAACCCACGTTTTGTCGAAGATATGGTGCGCCTAATCGCCGCTGATCTTTACGAAATGGATGCCATCGCGTCGTTCTTCGTCGAATGCCGCAACGAAGAAACGATTCACCAGCATGATGCGATTGCACGCATCACCTTTGATAAAGATGCACAGTAATCTATAAGGAAACTCCAACCAATCCTCGGATCGGTTGGAGTTTTTTTTCGTTGTCCTCCTTTTCGGTAACGTTTACACTTAGGACGAATGGAGGGATGTCATGTTTGAACTCATACCCTTTTTACTGGAACGACTCGGAATCATGATCATTTTAGCGTTCATCCTCGCCCAGTGGGGACCGACAAGGCGTTTACTGAAACAGCCTGAAGCCGGCTGGCAGTTTGGGTTGTTGATTCTGTTTTTCGCCACATACGGGATTTTGAGTAACTACACCGGTGTCAAAGTCGATTTGGCCAAGTTTTTACCGCACACCTGGCTCGAACAGGTCGATGGTACATCGGCTATTGCGAATACACGGACGATGATTGTCGTCATCAGTGGATTGCTCGCCGGTCCACTCGGCGGCACGATCACCGGTCTGCTCGTCGGTGTTCATCGTTATACACTCGGTGGTTTTACCGCCTTTGCTTGTGCTTTATCGACTGTCGTCGCAGGAGGTGTCAGCGGCTTACTCCGTCCTTACTGGCGCGATCGTCTCGGCAGCCAAGCGTTATTACCGATTTGTCTGACCGGCTTTTTAATGGTTTTCGAAATGTCTTTAATTCTTCTGTTGTCCGATCCGTTTCCAGCCGCCCTCGAACTGGTCCAGTTCATCTTTCTTCCGATGACCGTCGTCAATGTCCTTGGAGTATGGCTGTTCTTATCAATCATCCGTCTCGCAACGCGGGAAGAAGAGCATGTCCGGGCCCGTGAAGCGGAACGCTCCCTGCATATTGCGGATTTGACCTTACCGTATTTGACACGCGGCTTAAATATCCAAACGGCTGAAGCCGTTGCCGATATCTTGTTACAACAAACACGCGCCGATGCCGTCTCCTTGACCGATCAATCGGTTATTTTGGCACATATCGGCGTCGGCAGTGACCACCATCGATCCGGCGGGCACTGGACGACCCGTCCGACGGAACATGTCCTGACAGACGGACAACTCCGCCTCGTCACTGATCAGGATGAGATTGGCTGTCCGAAAGCAGACTGCCCGTTACAAGCCGGAATCATCGCGCCGTTGACGATCGGTGAAACGACGATCGGGACATTGAAGGTTTATTATCCTCACCCTGAATTACTCGATGCGGTCGAAGTCGAATTGATCGAAGGACTGGCGAAGCTCTTTTCGACCCAACTCGCTCTCGGCAAAGCGGAACGGCAAGCCGGTTTATTAAAGGATGCCGAAATCCGCGCACTCGAAGCGCAAATTCATCCGCACTTTTTGTTTAATGCCATCAATACGATTTATGCGTCGTGCCGGACAGATGTTGAACAGGCCCGGACATTACTGCTGGAACTGTCGACCTTTTTCCGCAGCAATCTGCAAGGCGCCCGCTCGACGAAAATTCCATTGCAAAAGGAACTGGAACATATCGAAGCCTACATCTCGCTTGAAGCTGCCCGTTTTCCCAGCCGTCCGTTCGTTGATATTGATTTAGAGGAAGGCACAGAACAACTACTCGTTCCTCCGTTTATTCTCCAACCGTTAATCGAAAACGCCTTCCAACATGCGTTCAGTCCCGGACAAACCGGATATGTCGGTTTCACTGCCTGGTTGACCGCCGATCAATTGGTATTGGAAGTCGTCGATAATGGACGCGGGATTGAAGCGGAGCAACTCACACGCCTCGGCCGGGAAGTCATCGAATCGAGTGGCACCGGGACCGCCCTGTTCAATACTGCGGAACGAATCAAAAGCCTGTATGCCGAAAACGGTTCTTTCCGATTGACCAGTCAACCTGGAGAAGGTACGACCATTACCATCCATCTGCCGATCGAAACAGGAAAGGAGGCGCCGCATGCGCACGATCTTAATTGAAGATGAACCACTTGCCCGCGATGAACTACGGTATCATGTCGTCCGGGCCGGACTCGAAGTCATCGCTGAGACAGGACACGTCGGTGAGGCTGAACAACTCGTTCGGACGTTGCAACCGGATCTCGTGTTTTTAGATATCGAACTGATTGACGGGAGCGGGCTTGACGTCGCCAAACGTTTGCAATCGATGCCGCATCCGCCGGCGATTTTATTTGTGACGGCTTATGATGCCCATGCCCTCGAAGCGTTCGAACTGAACGCTTACGATTACATCTTAAAACCGTATGATCCGTCACGGATTATTCGGGCGATTGAAAAAATCATGCGAAAACCGGCGCTGAAAACACCGCGGATCGAACGATTGGCCGTCGAATCCGGAGAGCAGTTAAAATTGCTTTCCCCGCAGGATGTCGACTATATCGTCGCTGAAAGCGGAAAAACAAAAATCGTGACCCGTTCCGAATCCTATCCGTCAAATGATACGTTACAGGAACTTGAACGAAAATTATCGGATCACCGTTTTCTGCGGGTCCACCGCTCCTATCTCGTCAACCTGGCTGCCATCGAAGCGATCGAACCCTGGTTCAATGGTGCCTATACGATCAAGATCCAACAGATTGATGTACCTGTCAGTCGGACGTATGTCAAAGTCTTGAAGGAAGCTCTCGGTATCTGAGGGTTTTCTTTTTTCCGTTCATCCTTCTTTTTCGACATGTCATCGGTCAAAACGAACGGTTCATCCGCTTAACGAAAGAAAGCGCTTCCAAATCAAGTACACTTTTCTCATACCAGTTTATGAGGAGGTTCATACATGAGTGCTACACCAATTGTTATTGCCGTCATTTGTATTTTATTGATCGTTTATCGTCTTTATGGCACATTCATGGCTGTCAAAGTCTTAAAAATCAAAGAGGACCGGGAAACACCGGCCCATAAGTTTGCGGATGGAAAAGATTATGTCCCGACCAACAAATGGGTGTCGTTCGGTCACCACTTCGCAGCAATCGCCGCTGCCGGTCCGCTCGTCGGTCCTGTACTTGCTGCCCAGTTCGGCTACTTACCGGGACTGTTATGGCTCTTGATTGGTGCCGTCATCGGTGGCGCCGTCCACGATATGGTCGTCTTGTTCGCTTCGATGCGTCAAGATGGACAGTCGTTATCGGAAGTCGCTAAAAAAGAGCTTGGACCTGTCGCCGGTTTTTGTGCCGGTCTTGCGATGCTATTCATCATCACAATCACGATGGCCGGCTTATCAATGGTCGTCCTGCATGCCCTTGAGCACAATCCATGGGGAACATTCGCTGTTTTCTCGACCATTCCGATTGCAATGGGTGTCGGCATCTACTTACGAAAAGGCGGCAACCTCGCCTTGGCTTCAGTCGTCGGTTTCCTATTAATTCTTGCTGCGATTGGTTTCGGTCCCCAGTTGACTGACACGTTCATCGGAACATGGTTCGACCTGTCGTCACGTCAACTTGCGATTGCGTTACCGATTTATGCCTTCTTCGCTGCAGCACTGCCGGTCTGGTTGTTGCTTGCACCGCGTGATTACTTATCCAGCTTTATGAAAATCGGTGTCTTCCTGGCCTTGATCGTCGGTGTCTTCATCATCAACCCGGACATCCGCTTCCCGGCTTTCACGAAATTTGTCAACGGTGGCGGTCCCATCATTGCCGGTCCGGTCTGGCCGTTCATCTCCATCACGATTGCCTGTGGTGCGATTTCCGGCTTCCACGCCTTCGTCGGTTCCGGAACGACACCAAAGATGATCAATCGGTGGAGCGATATCAAACCGGTCGCCTTCGGTGCGATGCTTGTTGAGTGTCTCGTCGCTGTCATGGCTTTGATTGCCGCGACTTCCCTTGAAGTCGGTGATTACTTCGCCATCAACTCAACACCGGAAGTCTTTGCAACACTCGGGATGAGTACGGTCTATCTCGATGAATTGTCACGGGAAATCGGTCTCGATCTCGCCGGGCGGACTGGTGGAGCTGTTTCGCTGGCCGTCGGTATGACGTTTATCTTCCGGGCCATTCCCTGGTTCCGTGAAATTGCCGGCTTCTTCTTCCAATTCGTCATTCTCTTCGAAGCAGTCTTCATCCTGACAGCGATCGATGCCGGAACACGTGTAGCCCGCTACCTGATTCAAGATTTCTTCGGTGAATTCTACAAACCATTGAAACGTGTTGACTGGATTCCGGGTGCCATTTTTGCCAGTGCGCTTGGAACGTTCTTCTGGGGGTACCTGCTCTTCTCCGGCGACATCGGTTCGATTTGGGCCTTATTCGGTGTCTCGAATCAGTTGATGGCTTCCATCGGCTTGATCATCGGAACAACGATTATCCTGAAAATTGCCGATAAAAAAGTCTATGCGTTAACGACATTCATTCCACTTGTCTACCTGCTCGTAACGGTCACGTTCGCTGACATCTGGATGGTCGCCAATGTCTATGCAAACCCGGCCTCTGCCGGCTTCAGTATTCTGAATACGATCCTGTCGGTCACGATGGGCGTTTTAGCGATCGTCATCACGATTTCAGCTGTGCGGAAATGGATTGAATTGCTCAATTCACCGCGTTGGGAAAAAGTGAAAAAATCAGCTTAATCAAAACCGCTTGGATTGTACACGGATTTCGTGTATCCATCCAAGCGGTTTTTTTATTTACGAACACCCAAATCAGTTGCCCGAACCGTACCCCATGGCGAGACATCGGCTTTGACCACTAATTTTTTTTCATCTTCGTATCCTTTTCCTGTTCCCTGCTCCACATAATACTGGTTCAATTGGGGAATCGTGACGTATTTGTCATAATAATCTCCGGCAACTGAACCAAAAAAGCGTTCATTCGAGATACGGTCAATCTTGGCATAACCATCAGAATCCGTCGTAAACGTAACGTAGACCAATCCTTTTTTAACGGAATCCGCCGGCTTCAAGTCAGGATACTGCAACATGACATATTCACCGTAGACCGGGCTAAACGGATCATACGGTTCGGCCCGAAAACGATAGCTGTCACCGAACCAGGAAATGGAATAAAAACTGAGGATCACACCGAGGACAACGATAATTTGCAGGACTGGAAACAGATACCGTTTCATGACGGAACCCCTCCTTCATGACGTTTTCGAATCCACCACAAGACACCGGCAATCAGGAAGACGAGCAATGCACCGACAAGGAAGAATAACGACATATCGAGGCGATCCCAGGCATAGATGAAATAAATCGTCAGTTGGACGGCGATGAAGTAAACGAATGGAATCGTCAGGCGACGATCTTGGCGCTCCTGCACAATCAAATAGACAAAGGCAATGATTTCGACGAGCGCAGCAATCAAGATGGCTTGTTCGTCAAACCAAAGGAATCCGAACAAACCGAGCGGCAAAATCCAAAGAAGCGGACGGAATCTTTGATAAATCAAATAACCGACTGCGAGACCAAAAACGGCAAGTGCGATGGCTTCTCCTAAAGGAATGACAGAGTCCGTTGTTTCCGCACGGACTGTTAAATAGATCAGTGAATTGATTGCGGCGACGATTAAATAGAGGTTGTATAAAAAATGACGGTCCTCTTCCTGTTTGACGACGAGTAACATCGGGACAAGCGCGAACAAGGTCCAAATCGGCCAAAGGACACCGTCGTAAGAGACAAGTGCAAACAACTCAAGTCCCGATACATAAAGAAATAACCAACTAAGAATGAGCGACGGGAAGGACTGGCTGAAATAAAACCAGGCAAGCGAAACGATCACGACGAAGACAATCGATGTCCAGTCGAGGAACGTGGCGTGCTCACTTCCGAATCCGCCAACTCCGGTAAATATATTCAAACCCGAGATGAATGCGAGAATGGCATAGGCCGGATGACGCCACGTAAAGAAATGAGCCAGTGCAGCGAGAAAGACGGCCCAACCAATAAAGGAACCTTGCATGGACATATGGAAGCTCTGAACGGTGACGATGAGTGCTCCGGCAAAGGCAATTAATCCAAGAATTCGAAAAGCGACCGGATTCCAAATGGTACGCCGTTCCGATACATCTGCCAGAACATAACAACTGACCATGATGATCAAAACTAAACCGATTTTAATGAGGACAGGAATCACTTGCCAGTTGGCGGCTAAAAAACTGAGTAGTGCTAAACCGACAAATGTCAATCCGACAATCAACAACAGCGGAACACGTTTCTTTTTTTGGCGGTGGGCTTCATACTCTTTAATCCGTTGAATCGTCTCTGCGTCAATCAAACCAGCCTGTTGCCATTCCATTAATTTCGTCTGTCGTGCCATCACCAACACCTCCCGATTACAAGCTGCCAGGCTATATAAGTATTTTCCCGTTTCTTATTCTATTCAAGCAACATTCATCAGTAATCAGGTCGAAGATAACGTCTTTTTCAAAAAAAACGACCGTTCCTGAAAGAGGACGGTCGTCTGCAGGTTATACTTTGAATCGCGATACGAGGACTTGCAATTCTTCCGCCATATCGGACAAGGTTTTTGCCGATTGCGAAATATCTTCCATCGAGCCGAGCTGTTCTTCCGTCGTCGCTGCGACGCGCTCTGATGCTGCAGAATTTCCATCTGCGATATGGGCGATTTCCGTTGCCGATGCCGAGACTTCCTGGACGTTGGCAGCAATCTCTTCGACCGTTGCCGTGACATCTTCGATCCGCGGTGTCATCTCTTGCGTCCGTAACATGATTTGTTTGAATCGAACGGCTGAATCTTCTGTCGTTTCGAGTCCTGCTTTCGTATGATGCGACACTTCTTTCATCAAGAAAACCGAACGTTCCGTTTCCTGTTTGATGTTTTGAATCAGGTGGGAAATTTGTTTCGTCGATTCCTGCGATTGTTCTGCAAGTTTCCGGACTTCACTGGCAACGACAGCAAATCCTTTGCCGTTTTCCCCTGCCCGTGCCGCTTCAATTGCAGCATTCAAGGCAAGTAAATTCGTTTGGGTCGCAATGCCGTTGATGACATCCACAATCTTGCCAATCTCATTTGAGCGATGCGCGAGCGACTGGATGACCTCACCAAAGTTCTCGACCGATGCATCGATTGCTTTCATCTGTTCCACGTTCTTCGTGACAGCTGCTGTCCCGTCTTCTGCTTCTGAAGCGGTTGCGCGCGACAGTTCCGAGACATTCGTTGAGCTCTCGGCAATCCGCATGACACCTGATGTGATAGCTTGCAGAGAAACGGCATTACCGTCGAGTTGACGTTTCGATTGACCTGCCCCTGCGGCCATTTCTTGAATCGAACCGGCAATTTGTTCTGAGGCTGCCGTCGTTTGCGCCGCATTCGCCATCAGTTCTTCGGAAGAAGCCGCAACTTGGCCGATGGATTGATCAAGATTTGAGATAATACCACGCAGTGACAGAATCATCGTATTAAAGCTCTTGGCGACTTGGCCGATCTCATCATCCGACTCGACGACGACTTCCTCCGTCAAATCTCCTTCCTGGATTCGTTCCGCACTTTTCGTCAATCGGTTCAAGGGGCTGATGATCGAGCGTAAGATAAAGAATAACAGGAGTGCAGCCAGGATGAACGTACCGGCAATGACACCTAATGTCGTCCATAAAATACCTGCTGTTTCATCCGTGATTTCGTAATCGTACAATGTCCCGGCAACTTTCCAACCGGTCAGACCGTTCGTCATGAAGTCCATTTGTTTGTCTTCATCTTCAAACAAGTAAGAGAAGCGTCCTTCTTTTCCTGCATAAAGAGATCCAACCCAACTGCCGGATGCCGTTTCACCCGGTTTGAGTGTCGGATGGGTGACGAATTTTTTCTTCGAATCCAAAATCGTGACATAACCTTCTTTTCCGATTTTGATTTTTTGGGCGATTTCTGAAATCCGGTCGACATCGACGTCGATTGCGATGACACCCCGTCCGTTTCCACCCGTTTGTGAGAGTGTGACCATCATCTTGCCCGATGCTGCATCCACGTATGGATCCGTGATGACAACTTTTCCGCTGGCGTCTTCTGCTGCTTTGTACCATGGACGTTCACGCGGATCATAATCTTCCGGCATCGACTGCTCCGGATAAATCGTCATCTCGCCGGATGTCGTCGCATAATAAATATTAGCGGCTTGCGGATGCGTATCTAAGTATTCGGTCATTTTTTCTTCTAAGTCGAGGTTCTGTTTGCCTGATTGATACAACGTCCCGTCAATCCGGTCCGCAAAAAAGGCGACATCACGTCGCATCGGATCGATGATATTCATGATTTCATCATTCATCCGGTCGACGCCGGCATGCGCCGACTGCAGAATTTCATTCGTGATTTTTTGTTTGGCCTGGCTGTAAGAAACAAAACCGATCAATAAAGAAGGAATCAATAATAAGAGCATCGATGTCAGGATCAACTTCTGTTTAATACTCAACGTGCGTTTTTTCTTCTGTTCCATATCCAACTCTCCTTCTCGCGCTACATAATCGCTGTTCTAGTTTCTTTATCGGTTAAAATGTATACTTTTTCACAGAAAATAAAAAAAAAGAAGCGGATCCGTTTAGGAATCCGCTTCCAATTTTCATGACTTACGCTTCTTGATCGCCTTTCCAGTTCATCATGCCGCCTTCGACGTTGACGATGTCATATCCGTACTGTTCGAGGAAGCGTCCGACGTTTTCACTTCGTCCGCCTGCTTTACAAATCAGATAGTACGTTTCGCCTTCCTGCAACTCTGTATACCGTTCACCGATTTCAGACATCGGCAGAAAACGGACATTCGGAATATGACCGGCATCGTATTCGTCCTGTTCCCGGACATCTACGACGTGTAAAGATTCACCCGCTTCAAGCTTTTCTTGCAGTTCATCGACATGAATCGTTTTCATGATTATTCCTCCTTTGACGTATCTGTGTCCAGTGTAGCAAAACTGACGTCGAAACAGAACAAAAGAGACCAGCCAAAGCTGATCTCCAGTTCTTATTCTCCGGATGCCTGATCCAGTGGTTGACGCTTTTGCTTATGCATTCCCCGTGCATAATACACAGCAATCAAAATCACGTACCAGAGCGGTCCGACAATCAGTGCAATCCGTGTTCCGGCATCAAATGCCATCAGGACGATGACACCCGCGAGTGCGGCTAACGCAAGATAGTTCGCAATCGGGAAGAACGGAACTGCGAATTCAGCTGATCCGTGCACTTTACGTGCCCGCATCTGAGCAATCAAAATCATCGCCCATGTCCAGACAGCTCCGAATGTCGCAATGCTTGTGACGATCGCAAAGACATCGTCCGGCAAGAAGTAATTGAGTGCGACACCGACTAGCAACGCAACGCCAGAAAGGATCGTTGCAAGTGCCGGCACACCGTTTTTAGAAATCTTCGCAAAACGCTTCGGTGCTTCCTGATTTTGTGACAAGTTCATCATCATCCGTGCTGTTGAGAAAATCCCTGAGTTACATGAGGATAAAGCCGCCGTCAGGACCACGAAGTTAATGATTCCGGCAGCGGCCGGAATGCCTAGTGAATCAAATAATAAAACGAATGGACTGCTGTTATTCTGTCCGACTTGATCCCATGGATAAATCGAAAGAATGACGAACAGAGCACCGATATAGAAGACTAAAATTCGTAAGAAGACATTGTTGACCGCTTTACGGATCGTTTTCTTCGGATTTTTTGCTTCTCCTGCTGTGACCCCGATCACTTCAATCCCTAAGAAGGCAAACATGACCATTTGCATCGCAAGTAGAACACCGCCGAACCCGTTCGGCAGGAATCCGCCATGCGACCAAAGATTTGAAATCCCGACCGGCGTACCGCCGTTCCCGAACCCGATGACGATCGTCAGCGTTCCGAGGATGATCATTGCGACGATGGCAACAATTTTGATCAATGCAAACCAGAATTCGAATTCCCCGTAAAACTTAACGGCAATGAAGTTGATGCTCGTCATCAAAATCAGTGCACCAAGCGCCCACATCCAAGTGGGCGAATTCGGGAACCATTCCTGCATATAAATCCCGACGGCCGTAATTTCGGCCATACATGTGAAAATCCAGAGCAACCAATAATTCCATCCTGTCAGGAAACCGGCGAGCGGGCTGACATATTTTCGGGCATACTCGGCAAAGCTGCCTGATACCGGTTCACGGACTGCGAGTTCCCCAAGAGCCCGCATGATAATGAAGATAATAAGACCACCGATTAAGTACCCGATCAGTATTCCTGGTCCAGCTAATTGAATCGCTTTTGCGGATCCCAAGAACAATCCGACACCGATTGCCGCCCCCAGCGACATCAGTGTAATGTGACGTTCCTCTAATCCCCGATTCAGTTCTGTCTGTTGTTTCATCTGTACGACGTCCTTCCCGTCTGTGTTTGATTCTTAGCAGTTCCCCTAACCGCTACGTTGTCAGTATAAAGAAATTGTGTCCGTTTTGTAAACGTTTTCAAGAGATATTTTCTCCGAATCCCACATACTCGAAATATTCTGATTTATGTAACGGTACATAAAAGGAGCAACCACCTATACCGAATAGTATACATGACTGCTCCTTTCATAAGGGTTACAAAACTTATTCAACCTTTGCCAAAGATGATTTTTTCATTGTGGTTTTCTTTTCCGTCAATCGGAATAAACCGTTTAAGAGCAACGCGGTTACTGATCCGGCAACGATCGGGCTGTCCGTCAAGACACGGACTTGATCCGGAAGTGACGCGACAATCGCCGCATTCATGCTGATACCGAGTCCGACACCAAGCGCAAGAGCCACCGTGATGACATGATCATTTTTGGAAAAATCGACGCGGGATAAAATCCGGATTCCGCTCGCTGCGACCGTTCCGAACATGACGAGCATCGCCCCGCCGAGAACCGGCTTTGGAATCAGCGTCGTGAAGGTTGCGACTTTCGGCAGGAAACCGAGCACAATCAAAAAGAATCCGGCAAAGATGATGACTTTTCGTGTTTTCACACCTGTCAATTGAACAAGACCGACATTCTGACTGTATGTCGTATACGGGAAACTGTTGAAAATTCCGCCGATGATGGTCGCTGCCCCTTCCGCGCGGTAGCCGCGGGCTAAATCCTGATCCGTCAACTTCTTGTCGGTGATTTCTCCAAGCGTCAAGAAGACTCCGGTCGACTCGACCATCGAAACGAGTCCGACCAGTGTCATCGTCAAAATCGCTGTTGCATTAAAGGTCGGGACACCAAAATAAAACGGTGTCACCATTTGGAACCACGACGCCTCGGCAACCGGGCTGAAATCAATCATCCCCATACCGAATGCAACGAGCGTTCCGATCAAGACGGCAATCAAGACCGCTGCCGCTTTCGAAAAGACCGTTCCGTAACGGTTAAAGACTAAAATCAAAACGATGGTCAGTCCGGCAAGTGCCAAGTACCGCATGTCACCAAAATCCTTTGCTCCTTGTCCGCCGCCGATATCGTTAATGGCAGCCGGAATCAACGAGATCCCGATGATCGTCACGACAGAACCGAGCACGACCGGTGGAAATAAAATCGCAATCCGGCTGAACCAACCGGAAATGACTAAGATGATTAATCCACTGGCGATCAGCGCTCCATAAATCGCGGTAATGCCTTGCAGACTGCCAATCGCAATCATCGGACCGACAGCTGTGAACGTACAGCCGAGGACGACAGGTAAACCGACACCCGTATACTTCGTCACGAAAACTTGCAGCAACGTCGCTACACCACACATGAACAAATCAATTGCAACGAGATAAGCCAGTTCTTCCCCTGATAAACCGATTGCGCTGCCGACAATCAACGGGACAATCGCGGCTCCCGTATACATGGCGAGGACATGTTGCAGACCAAGGCTCGCCGCTTTGGCGTTGGATAACGTCTTCATACCGTCACCGGGTCAACGAACGTCGCCTCTCCGGCTTCTAACTTTTTAATCCGGGCAAGCGATTCGACACGGAATCCGGCATCCAGCAGCTTTTGACGTCCCGGTTGGAATGATTTTTCAATGACGATGCCGAAACCTGCAACTTCTGCTCCTGCCTGTTCGACGAGTTTCGCTAAACCAAATGCCGCTTCCCCGTTCGCGAGGAAATCATCGATGATCAGAACGCGTTCTCCTGCCTGCAGATACTTTTCCGCGACTGTAATCGTACTCGTCTGCTGTTTCGTAAACGAGTAGACTTCTGCTGAAATCGTACCTTCGTTTAACGTCAACGACTTGGTTTTCCGGGCATAGACCATCGGAACCCCTAATCGGAGAGCGGTCATCATCGCCGGGGCGATTCCGCCCGCTTCAATCGTCAAGATCCGTGTGATTCCGGCATCCTTGAACCGATCCATGAATTCATAAGCAATTTCCCACATTAAGGTCGGATCGACCTGGTGGTTTAAAAAGGAATCGACTTTTAATACCTGATCCGATAAGACTAACCCTTCTTGTTGAATCATTTCTTCCAAACGTTTCATAACTGATTTCTCCTTTTTGAACGAAAAAAACGTACAGCCGCTACCCGGGGGCAGCCACTGTACGCTAAAAAGAGAGCAGTAACTCACCACCCGTAGTCGGATCGTTACGGCGATCCGGTAGAGACTCGTGGGCCAATTCCCACTATTATACGAGCGTTGCTATACGTTTATTCGTTGATGCGTGATGTGTTCCATTTTACGGAGTTCACTGAAAAAGTAAAGTCTTTTTCGAAAATGGATTACGCTTGGCGTTCTTCAACCGCTTGCGCTGCCGTGATGATCGCCAATTTGTAGACGTCTTCTTCGTTACATCCGCGTGACAGATCGTTGACCGGTTTGTTGAGTCCTTGCAGGATCGGTCCGATTGCTTCAAAACCACCAAGACGTTGTGCGATTTTGTAGCCGATGTTTCCAGACTCAAGGCTTGGGAAGATGAAGACGTTCGCTTGACCGGCAACGTCTGATTCTGGTGCTTTTGATTTCGCGACACTCGGGACGAACGCTGCATCAAATTGTAATTCTCCGTCGATTGCGAGTTCCGGTGCACGTTCTTTTGCAAGACGTGTTGCTTCGACGACACGCTCTGTTTCCGGTGATTTTGCAGAACCTTTTGTCGAGAAGCTGAGCAACGCAACTTTCGGCTCGATGCCGAATGTTTTTGCCGTTTTCGCAGAAGCAATCGCGTTTTCCGCTAAATCGTTTGCGTCCGGTGCGATGTTGATTGCACAGTCGGCGAATACGTACTGCTCATCGTCACGGACCATGATGAAGACACCTGATGTCTTTTTATAGCCTTCCTGCATTTTGATGATTTGCAGCGCCGGACGAACCGTGTCACCTGTTGCGTGCATCGCACCCGAAACAAGACCTTCTGCTTTTCCTGTGTGAACGAGCATCGTTCCGAACGTGTTGACGTCTTTCAGGATAAGCGCACGTGCCTGCTCTTCCGTCGCTTTTCCTTTACGGCGCTCAACGAATGACGCGACGAGTTCTTCGATTCCTTCATATGAAGCAGGATCAATCGTTTCGAGATCTGCAACGTCGATGTTGTTCGCTGCTGCCGTCTCTTCGATTTGACCGCGTGGTCCGATGACGATCGGTGTGACTAAACCGTCTTTTTTCAAACGTACAGCTGCACCAAGAACACGGGCATCGATTCCTTCAGGGAAAACAATCGTTGGTTGATGGGCTTTGACTTTTGTCTCAAGCATTTCGAATAATTGCATGATATTAGCTCCTTTTGTGGCGAATAAGTGTCGGTTTCTGTTGTTATTCCATTCCATTGTTCATTATACACAGTTCTGTTTCGTTGTTAAAACAATTTGCAAAAAAGTGTGTTTTTCATTCTGACGCCTGACTTTTCGAATACTATTACAGTATCTTTTTTAATATAGTACAGAAAAAAAGAGAGACTGTTTCTCACACCCTTTTACTTCATACCCTGCTTTCTGTTTTTCTATGTCGGTGACGCCTGAAGATCGAACCCGTTTTCTTACGGGAAAAACAAAAAGATATGGTAAGATTGAACATGGATTAACACGTTACTACTACAGATTCAGGAGGTTTTCTCATGCAACATCAATCATCCGAACCAACCGTTACACAACAAGCTGCCGAAACACTCGACGGCTGGTATACATTTCATGATTTCCGCCGGATTGACTGGGCCCGTCTAAAGCAGGTCGACGCTTCTGTCCGGATGAAGATGGTACAGGAGTTTCAGGCATTCCTAGGCGAACTCGCACAAGTCGAAGAACAAAAAGAAGGCAGTCACGCCCTCTATACGATCATCGGTCAAAAAGCGGATCTCGTTCTGATGGTCCTTCGTCCGACAATGGAAGACATTCAAGACGTCGAAGTGAAGATGCAAAAACTTGATTTATATGACTACCTGATTCCGACGTATTCGTACGTCTCTGTTGTCGAACTCGGCACATACCGCGGATCCGGAGAAGGTAACCCGTACGAAAATCCATACGTCCGCGACCGTCTCTATCCAATCCTGCCAAAATCGAAGCATATCTGTTTCTATCCGATGAGCAAGTCACGCCGCGACGGGGACAACTGGTATACGCTTTCGATGGAGAAACGAAAAGAACTGATGTACCGCCACGGGATGATCGGTCGGAGCTACGCCGGGAAGATCCAGCAAATCATCGGCGGATCAACCGGATTCGACGACTGGGAATGGGGCGTCACGCTGTTCGCAAACGATATTCTGCAGTTCAAGAAAATCGTCTACGAAATGCGTTTTGACGAAGTCAGTGCCAAATACGGTGAGTTCGGTGAGTTCTTTATCGGTAACCGCCTCGAAACAGCGGATATTGAAGCACATTTCGCACTTTAATCTGCTAAATCACGTTTCATAGGAAAACCCTGCGGGAATATACTCTTTGCGGCCACAAAAACTGTCAGATTTGTACCTGAAGGAGGAATTACCATGGGGAATGCTATGAACCGATCAACACGATCGCGTGAATTGCAATTCGCTGTGCTTTCAAAAGAGCTAAAGCCAGTCGCAGAACGCGTACTGGACCGCTATGAGCAAGCATTATCGAAGCTAAACAAAACACAACCTGCCAAGCGCTAAAGCATTTGCTTTTGTCGCTCTATCGTACCGGTGAACAGACAATTACTGTCTGTTCACCGGTTTTTTGTAGACATTCACATATCAAAAAAAGACCTATTCGCTTCATACGTTTCTCTGTGTGAGTCACGTGAAGCGAGTAGATCCTTATTGTCTTTACAATCCTTTATACGCCCCGATGGCAACGAAAATCCATGCTGCGATGAACAGGACTCCGCCGATCGGCGTCACAGCACCGAGTTTCGTCACACCTGTCAGCGCCATCACATACAGGCTTCCTGAGAAGAAAACGATTCCGGCAAGCATCAACCAACCGGCTAATGAGAACTGGGAAATTGATACTTTCAATAACATCCCGCCAAGTGCGAGGATTCCAAGCGAGTGAACCATTTGATATAACACACCCGTCTGCCAGTTCGCGAGCATCCGCTCCGATAACATATCTTTTAAGGCATGGGCACCGAACGCACCAAGTGCTACGGCGAGCATCATCGATAATGCTCCAATCATGATGAAAATCTTCATTCTTTGTCTCCCCCTAAACGTCGTGCTGGTAAATTCCATTCATAATAATAGGATAGCATACGTAAAATCGTAATCAGTCCGAGTAATGTGAACAAATGGAGTGGATTCGTCAGTTCGAACCGATCGATGACGAGTGCTGCCATGACGGCCCACATCGCATAGATTTCTTTATGCAGGACAAGCGGTTTACGTCCGGCGAGTAAATCGCGGATGACACCACCACCGACACCTGTCAAAACTGCTGCGGAGATGGTTGCCGATAACGGCAGACCTTTCGCAGAAGCCATCAAAGCTCCTTGAATCGCAAAGGCGGATAAACCGAGGGCATCAGCAAGCACGCCCCATCGCGTCCAGTGCGGTAAAAATAATTGCGGCAAAATGAAAATCAACAAAGCGACTAAAATCGCGATTAAAAACAATCCGCCTTGCGACCAGAGCGCAGAAACCGGGACACCAATCAACAGGTTACGGATGGCACCACCACCGAAGGCCGTGATTAAAGCGAGCAGCCAAACACCAAACAAATCATACTTTTCTTCCATCGCGACAATCGCGCCACTCATCGCAAACGCAACCGTTCCAATGATATTTAATAAGTCCCAGGACATACGCACATTTCACCTTTCCCATTAGAAATTCCAATACTTACTATACGCTCTTTTTTGATTCCGGCAAGCTTATTTTTTCTGTCACCGATTCAACCGTTTGTAAGTGACGTTTTTAGGTAAAGTAACCTATACTGAAACAAACTGTACAGGAAGCTAGGTGAAGGCATGAAACGTTGGGCGCTTTATCGGATTTTCATCATCGTAACGATGTTCGCTCGTTACATTTGGACGATTTATCGATTCACCCGGAAGAACCGACCCGGTACGAATAATGAAGAATTTGAGCGCATCATGATTACGATTGCGCGTGACTATAAGAAAAAAGCCCTTCGTCTCGAAGGACTCCTCATTAAGCTGGGGCAGTTCCTGTCGATTCGGGCCGACCTGTTTCCCCCGTCCGTCTTGATGGAGCTGACGGAACTCGTCGACAAAGTTCCATCCAGTAAACTCGGCGAATCCCGGAAAATCATCGAAGAAGACTGGGGAACGACGATCGAAGACATCGTCGATAACATCTCCCCCCGGCCGATTGCCTCTGCTTCAATCGGTGAAGTCTACAGCGCAACTCTTAAATCAAACGGCCGGAAAGTAGCGATCAAAGTTCAACGGCCGAACATTGATCAAATCATCAAAACCGATTTCCGGGCGATGCGGCTCGTCATTGCGATGCTCCGCCGGACGTCACTCAATAAATCAACCGATTTACAAAGTCTGTACCGTCAGATGGTGTTCGTCATCGGAGATGAGCTGAACTACCGGACTGAGCTGAAAAACGGTTTGTACTTCAAGAAAATGTACGAAACGAATCCTGTCATCTATATTCCCGATTATTTTGAAGAACACTGTACCAACCGCGTTCTTGTCATGGAATGGATCGAAGGCACACGCATCACGGATCTTGATTACTTAGCGGAACATAACATCGACCGCGATGAACTGGCCCAGAACCTGTTCCTGAATGCCGGAGAACAGTTATTGTTCGGAGGTAAATTCCATGCCGATCCCCATCCGGGTAATGTCCTTGTCCAAAGTGACGGTCGGATCGTCTTACTCGATTTCGGGATGATCGGTGCGACGACAGCCGACGATATGCGGGCCATTCAACGTATTCTCCAGTCCTTCGTGACGCTCGATTACGATGCCATTGTCGACGGACTCGAAGACTTACGCTTTTTATTACCAAACGCCAACAAACAAAACATCCGTCAAGCGATCGAAAAAGCCGTTACCTTCTATCTTGAGAGTGACATGGAGAACGTTGATACGAAGTTGATTGAAAAAGTATTATCCGATATTGAATTACTGGTCCGAAACGAACCAATCCAACTTCCGGCAGAATTCGCCTTTTTCGGTCGTGCGGCCTCGACGATTCTCGGTATCTTACAAATCTTATCACCGAAAATCAATTTACTCGATCTTGCTAAGCCGATGGTCCGGAAATGGCTCGACGAAGAAGGGAAAAACCAAAACCGTTACTTGCAAATCGCCGCTTCCTACGGCGCACGATTACTTGCCTTCCCTCGTCTCGTCAACGATGCCTTAAGTGAACCGACAAGATGGCGTCTGTTTGAACAACAGAAGTTTTCCCGTGTCGCTAACATGGAGTCGTTGAAAATCCGTCAGTGGACCAGTTCTCTTGTCGGAATCGTCAGCCTGCCGGTCAGCTACACCGGCTATTTTCTCGCCCACTACGATTTGATGGGAATTTCACTGACCATTGCCATCATTGCTTTATGGAACGGTCGACGCATCGGACGACAAATCGTCCGGATTGCTGATGAACCGTTTAAATAATCACCAAAACGTCCTTGTAAGAGGACGTTTTTTTATTTTAAAATAATGTTTCTTCATTCTTCTATGTTTTTCAGATCTGTTCCCGGGGTACATCTTCAAGTAGATAGAAAGAAATTTAGAAGAGGTGAAACACTTGATTGATATCTTAATCGCGCTCGTACCTGCCTTGATGTGGGGGACACTTCCATTAGTCGTCTCTAAAATCGGCGGTTCGACGGAACAACAAATTATCGGAACAACACTTGGGGCGTTAGCGTTTGCCATCATTACGTTCTTTTTCGTCAGTCCTGAACTTTCGACGACTGCCTGGGTGGCTGGATTCTTCTCCGGTGCTTTTTGGGCACTTGGTCAAATGAATCAGTTTGCTGCCTTTAAACAGATGGGTGTCTCAAAAACGATGCCGATTTCAACCGGGATGCAACTCGTCGGGACGTCATTGTTCGGTGTCCTCGCTTTTGGCGAATGGTCAAACCGAACCGCCTTGATCCTCGGTATCAGTGCACTCGTTTTGATCGTTGCCGGTGCCGCTTTCACTTCTTATAAAGAAGATAAAAGCAAACAGGATGAACATATCGGAAAAGGTTTACTGTTACTCCTGATCTCAACTGTCGGTTACGTCGGCTATGTCGTCATCGCCCGTTGGTTCAACATCAACGGTTGGGAAGCGGTCTTGCCGCAGGCCATCGGTATGGTCATCAGTGCCATCCTTTTATCTTTAAGAAAAGGAAACTTGTTTACGAAAAAAACAGCCGGTAATACAATTGGTGGTCTCATGTGGGCAGTCGGTAACATCGCCCTGTTGTTTGCAACTGCCAAGGTCGGTGTCGCCACCAGCTTTTCACTGTCACAAACCGGTGTCGTCATCTCGACAATCGGTGGTGTCGTCCTGCTAAAAGAAGCAAAAACAAAAAAAGAAATGACCTTCGTCGTTATCGGCTGTATCTTAGTCGTCGTCGGTGGGATCATGATTGGATTTACGAAGCAATAATAAGGAGGAATTCATGTTATGTATAACAGTCTAAAAGGTAAAGTCGCTATCGTCACAGGTGGATCAATGGGAATCGGTGAAGCCATCATTCGCCGTTATGCGGAAGAAGGCATGCGTGTCGTCATCAACTACCGGAGTCATCCGGAAGAAGCCAAGAAAATTGCCGATGACATCATCCAAGCCGGCGGTGAAGCCATCACCGTTCAAGGGGATGTATCAAAAGAGGAGGACATGATCAACCTCGTCAAAGAAACGGTCGATCACTTCGGACAGCTCGATGTTTTCGTCAACAATGCCGGTGTTGAAATGCCGTCACCCTCGCATGAAATGTCACTTGAAGACTGGCAAAAAGTCATCGATGTCAATTTAACCGGTGCCTTCCTCGGTGCCCGCGAAGCACTCAAATACTTTGTTGAGCATAACGTCAAAGGAAACATCATCAATATGTCGAGCGTCCACGAAATCATTCCATGGCCGACGTTCGTCCATTATGCAGCAAGTAAAGGTGGCGTCAAACTGATGACTCAGACGCTTGCAATGGAATATGCACCAAAAGGTATCCGCATCAATGCAATCGGACCGGGTGCAATCAATACACCCATCAATGCCGAGAAATTCGAGGATCCGAAACAACGTGCTGACGTCGAAAGCATGATTCCGATGGGTAATATCGGGAAGCCGGAAGAAATTTCTGCAGTCGCAGCATGGCTTGCTTCGGACGAAGCGAGTTATGTAACGGGGATTACTCTGTTTGCTGACGGCGGTATGACACTTTATCCATCATTCCAAGCTGGACGCGGGTAATTCCCGCGTTTCCGCTCTTTAAAGGGAGGAACCCTCATGTCGAATTTTTTTACTCTGCTCAGGCGCGGAAATAAATCCGCTCTCGCTGCTGCAATCGTCAATACCATTATCGCCATTATAAAATTCGTTGCTTACATCTTGACGGGTAATATCGCCATGTTTGCAGAAATGATGCATACCATCGGTGACGCAGCCAATCAGTTTTTTGTTTATATCGGATCAGCATTAAGTAAAAAAGCACCGACCAAACGGTTCCCGAACGGATTCGGTCGACTCGTCAACCTTGTTTTACTTGCCGCCATTCTTGTTGTCGCCATTCTTGCCTACGAAACGATTCGTGAAGGTATCCTGCACATCCTGCATGCACCGGGTGAGAAAACAAGCGGTCTTTGGATCATCCTGACTGCGCTTGGAATCGGTGTCGTACTTGAAATCGGTGTCTTTTACAAAGCAATGATTGAGATTGCCCATGAGACCGGATTAAAATCCCGTGGCCTGACGCTGGTCGGTCAAAGTTTTGCTAACTTATCGCAGGCAAAACCGGCGACACGGCTTGTCTTCATGGAAGATTTGGTCGCAACGCTCGGTGGTGTCATCGCCATTATCGCTGTCTTGATTTCACATTATACGTCGTTTTATCAGGCAGAAGGAATCGCTTCGATATTGATCGGTTTAATGATGTTCTATGTCGTCTATAATGTCTTCATTCAAAATGCTGCCGGTGCGCTCGGTGAGATTGATGAAGTCTTAACTGCAAAAATCGGGGAAATCCTGATGCGTGATCCGGACGTACGTGATATCGAAAAACTTGAAGTCATCAAAGAAGGAGATCACTTCCACGTCGAAATTGAGATTGAAGTGGATCCTGAACTGACGATTGCTCAAGCAGACGATATTAAAGACCGCCTTGAATTGCAGATTCGGATTCTAAAAGGGATCACGGATGTTACAATTTCTTTTGATGAAGATGATAAGATTCAACACTATCAGCCACCGACACAGCCCTAACACAAAAAAAGCAGGAACGTCCTTTTGTGGATGTTCCTGCTTTTTTAGTCAATTCGCCGCCCGGACGAATCCGGCCTCTTTTGCTTCCTGTTCACTGCAAAACATCTCTTCCGGGTTCACCTCATCATATGAACGTCCCCCTTGGATGTGGTAGATTTTTTTCCCTTGGCGGTTAATGTTGCCTTTGATGTCGGCACAGTCCGCTGACTCTTCCGATGTCCCATTCATGACCGAGGTATCAAATCCCCGATCAGTGGCATACCCTTTTGTCTGCCAGATGCCTGCCTGTTGCCCTTTTGTTTCCTGTTCAATTTCTTGAAAAGTCTCGACATACCGGGTATCCGGCTCATAGATATACGCGACCCGGGCCAAGCCTTTTCGCAACAGTTCCTGATTGATCATCTTGCCGTCTGACCAGACATAAGCGAGCAATCGCCCATAGCGGTCTGTCTTTGACTGATCCCGTTCAAGCAGGATGTCGCTCCCTACCGGTAATGCCTCTTTCGTAAAACGGGAGGCTTCCGGACCATACGGCTGAACCGGCTTTTCCGGATTTACGGTTTCCGGTGTATCGACCAATAAAAAACGGACATCTTCCGTTTGACCGTTTTGTAGCCGGACTTTCACCGTATCCCCGTCGATGACACGCTCGACGGTGGCTTCCGTCACTTTTGTTTCATCCGGTTGCTTGATGCCAATCTGTTCATCTGTCTCTGAATCCAGCGCACATCCGGTCAAACCGATGATGCTGACGATGAGAAGCAGTTGGGTGAACCATCGTTTCATATTCTCGTCCCCCTCGTTCATTCGATTCAAAAAAGCGTCGACATCAGCGTCGACGCTTGCCCATTCCCATCTTGCCTGAAGTTCATTTCATCCTATGCCGTTCTGCCGAGGCTGACGGCTGATCAATCTGTTTCGAGCACTTTTTCGACATCGGTGCGATTCGTGTACAGCGTATAGAAGGCTTCGGCAACGTTTTTCGGATCAAGTGCCGTTCCACGTTTGACTTCCCCGGCAATCGTCACGGTTCCGACGTAGACATTGTCGTCTTTTAGCGTGTCGTGCAACATATGCGTCAGTTGACGGACACCGGCCTTCCCAATCGATAAACCCGGTAAGGATTTAATCGCATTCAGTGCTGCTCCGCCGCCGGTAATCAAGATGGCTCCGTCTTTTCGTGCCACCATATCCGGTGCAACGACTTGCGCGGCATGCAACGCTCCAAGGACATCAATTTCAAATTCTTTTGTAATCTGTTCAGCCGATACCTCGAGTACGGACGCTTGATGCAGGATTGAGGCATTATAGACAAGGACATCAATTTGTCCGTATTGGTCTTTTGTCCATTCGACGAGTGATTCGAGATCTGTGCGGCGTGAGGCATCACATTCAACCCCAACGGCTTCGATGCCTTGTTCTTTCAGTTCCGTGATGACGGCTGCCAATGTTTCCTGTGTCCGTGCGGCACAAACGACTTGAAAGCCTTCTTTACCGAACCGCTTGCTGATTTCGGCTCCGTTTCCTGGGCCGGCGCCAATGACTATGACTGTTTTCATGATCTGTTCCCCCTTATTTTTTCCTTTTACCCTATTCCCACAATTGATTTGATTTACTCAAAAATCGAGTAAGGAAGGTCCTTTTTCTTCTTTTTCCTGGGCAACTCCCATAAAACGGGCCAGCATCGGATCGACTTCCGGGTTTTGCTGTTCGGTTGCCGGAGTCATGACCGGGCGGATCGTCTGTTCTGTCGCCGGTTGTTCGAGCAGCAACTCACAATAGGCTTTCATGGCCGCAACGTATTCGATTTGCAACGAACCGTTCGATTGCTCAATTTTTGACATCATCTGTCGCATTTTTTCAATGACTTGTTGTTCTGTAATCATCTTGCTCACCTCATATGATAGATTGAATGTATTAACCGAAAAGGAAGTGTCCTCCATGATTCGTACTGCTTTAATTGGTTTTGGACTTGCCGGCGAACACCTGCATGCCCCATATCTTACACCACCTGATTATCAACTTGTTGCAGTTCAGTCCAGTCGTCCGGAAGCAGTCGCCGCCCGTTATCCGGATGTGCCGGTGTATTCTTCGCTTGAAGCGTTGTTAGCTGCTGAAACGATTGAACTGGTCGTCATCGCGACACCGAATGCTGAACATTATCCCCTCGCCAAGACAGCGTTACTTGCCGGCTGTCATGTCCTTGTCGAGAAGCCGTTTACCGTCACCTTGACGGAAGCCGAACAGCTGACGGATCTTGCGCGTCAGCAAAATCGATTACTGACAGTTTACCATAACCGCCGTTATACAAAAGACTTCCAAACGTTGCTCGGACTGGTGCAAGCCGACGAACTGGGCGTCGTTCAGACCTTCGAAGCCCACTATGACCGCTATCGTCCGACCGTCCGGGCACGCTGGCGGGAACAGGACGTCCCGGGTGCCGGTCTGCTTTATGATTTAGGCTCTCATTTAATTGATCAAGCCCTGATATTATTTGGCGAACGACCGGATCGTGTCTTTTGTGATCAGACGATTCAGCGGCCGGATGGTCCGGTCGAAGACTATACGCACCTGATTCTGGCTTTCGGAACACGACGCGCTGTTTTGCATATCGGCTCACTTGTTCCGGCTCCCGGTCCTTCGCTTGCCGTCCACGGGACGAAAGCGAGTTATTTCGTCGACAGTGTGGATACGAAACGCTCGACGTACACATGGGGAAGACCTGAACAGCCTCTCGAGGAACGTCCTTTCGTCGCTTCTGGTTTTGCCGACTACTATCATGATTTAGCGCAGGCCTTACGTCATGAGGCCCCTCTTGCCGTCACGACGGAACAAGCTCTGCTCGTCATGAAAATTATTGATTGTGCTCAAAAAAGTGTAAAAGAGGGTACATGGATAGAAGTAGAATAAAATAATCCACTTCAGACGAACAGGGGGAAAATGCATGTTTTCAAGTACGGAACGAACCGCATGGTTAGAAGAGATGGGACAGGAATTGCTCGATGTATTGGTCATTGGTGGCGGCATTACAGGTGCAGGGATTTTACTCGATGCTCAAAGCCGGGGTATGCGGACCGGATTGATTGAGATGCAGGATTTCGCAGAAGGCACATCAAGCCGCTCGACGAAACTTGTTCACGGAGGCTTACGTTATTTAAAGCAATTTGAAATCAAGTTAGTCGCAGAAGTCGGGAAAGAACGGGCGATTGTTTATGAAAATGCACCGCACGTCACGACACCTGAGTGGATGATGTTACCGCTTGTCGAAGGTGGGACATTCGGCAATTTTTCGACGTCGATCGGTCTGCGGGTTTACGATCAACTGGCAGGCGTCCGACGCCATGAACGACGGACGATGTTATCTAAAGAAGAAACGCTTCGCTACGAACCGCTTTTACGATCGGAACACCTTGTCGGAGGCGGACGTTATGTCGAATACAAAACGGATGACGCCCGCTTGACGGTCGAAGTATTAAAAGCTGCGGTCGGATACGGTGGACGTGCCGTCAACTATACGAAGGCTGAGTCACTGGTCTACCACAACGGAAAAGTCGTCGGTGTTGAAGTACAGGACGTCTTAACCGGCAAGACTTATACGATTCGTGCGAAAAAAATCATCAATGCGACCGGTCCGTGGGTTGATGAATTACGCGAAAAGGACGGCTCGAAATCAGGGAAGTCGCTTCATCTGACGAAAGGCATTCATCTCGTCATCGACCAAGCTCACTTCCCGTTGCAACAAGCCGTCTACTTTGATGTGGCGGACGGACGGATGATTTTCGCGATTCCGCGCGAAGGAAAAACTTATGTTGGCACGACGGACACGAATTATCAGGGTGACATTCTCGAACCTGGTGTGACAGAAGAAGACCGGGACTATATCTTGGATGCGACAAATCAGATGTTCAACGTTGATTTGCACCCTGACCACGTCGAATCGACATGGTCCGGCTTACGTCCGTTGATTCACGAAGACGGCAAAGATCCGAGTGAACTGTCGCGTAAAGATGAAATCTTCGTCTCGAAATCCGGCTTGATGTCGATTGCCGGCGGAAAATTGACGGGGTACCGGAAGATGGCAGAACGAATCATCGATATGGTCGCCGATCAGTTCAAGGAGGAGGAGAACCGGATTTATCTCGCGTCCCGGACACACGATATTTTACTCGGCGGCGGTCATCCTGACGGCAGTAAAGGATTTGCCCGTTACTTGAAAGAACAGCAACCTAAAGGTGAAGCCCTCGGATTGTCTCCGAAGGAAGCGACATGGCTGATTCAACGTTACGGAACGGATGTCGAACGTGTCTTTGAATTAATTCGCTCGCGCGGCAGTGAAGCGGAGCGTTATCAGCTTCCCCTTCACTGGTTCGGAGGACTGTTATACGGAATGGAAGCAGAACTCGTCATGCAACCGGGTGATTTCTTGAATCGACGCGCCTCTGCCGTCTTCTTCGATTTCCCGAATGCAGAAAAATATGCCGACGGTGTTCTCGCTTTAATGCGAAGCGAACTTGGATGGTCGGCAGAAGAAGAAGCTAAAGCCAATGCCAGCATCCAACGTGAGTTCGATGCGGTTCGGATCAAGACCTCTCTGCCTTCTTAATTCACTATACTTCTGACTTACAACAAAAAAATGCGACCCCTTCACGGGATCGCATTTTTTTATTTTTCGTCTGCAGCTGCGATTTCAGTAGCCGGCATGTTTCCTGGTTCCAGATTCGAGTTCTTCCGGGCAAAGGCGAAGTACAGGACAAGTCCAATCGCCAGCCAGATGAAGAAAGCAATCCATGTTTCGAGTTTCAAGTTGAACATTAAGAAGAGACAAGAAGCGATCGCTGCGATCGGCACATAAGGCATTCCCGGGCATTTGAATGCACGAGGAAGATCCGGTTGTGTTTTACGAAGGATCAAGACCGCAACAGAGATTAAGACGAATGCTGCGAGTGTCCCCATGTTAACGAGGTTTGCGATGACATCGAGTGGAACGAGTCCTGCGACTGTCGCACTACCAAGACCAATCATCCATGTTGCTTTGAACGGTGTTTTGTATTTTGGATGTACTTCCGAGAATACTTTCGGGAACATTCCGTCACGTGAGATGGCGAACGCTAAACGTACCATTCCGTATGTCATGACGAGGATAACGGTTGTGATCCCGAGGATGGCACCTAAATCGATGAAACCGGCGACCCAGTTTTGTCCTGCCATTTGAATGGCGAGTGAAACCGGGTGATCGACGCCCGCAAATTTTTGGTACGGGACGATTCCTGTCATGATAGCCGCTACGATGACGTAAAGGACTGTACAGACCGCAAGAGAACCGATGATACCACGTGGTAAGTTCTTTTGCGGCTCACGTACTTCTTCTGCTGCCGATGTGACGGCATCAAAACCGATGTAAGCAAAGAAGACGATTGCGGCTCCAGAGAAGACGCCACCCCATCCGAACGGTGTAAATGGTGCCCAGTTCGTAGGTTCAACATAGCCGACACCAACGACGATGAATAAGACAACGACTGCCAGTTTAATGACAACCATGATGTTGTTGACACGTTTTGTTTCTTTAATCCCCATCGATAACAGGGCTGTAATTGCAAGTAAAATCAGGAAAGCCGGTAAGTTGAAGAACGTTTTTGCGCCTTCTACCGCGCCGGGAGCTGCTGAGAGTGCTGTCGGGATATGAATGCCAAATCCACCGAGTAAGGACTGGAAGTAACCTGACCAACCTGCCGCAACGGCACTCGAGGCGAGTCCATATTCCAGAATTAAGTTCCAACCGATGATCCAGGCAAAGATTTCTCCCATCGTTGCATACGTGTACGTATAAACGGAACCACTGACCGGAATCGTCGAAGCGAATTCCGCATAAGCGAGTGCCGCTAACCCACAGGCAATGGCAGATAAAATGAATGAGACGATAAGACCAGGTCCTGCTGTCAATGCTCCTGTTCCGGTTAGGACGAAAATTCCCGTACCAATGATGGCGCCAATTCCTAAAAACGTTAAATCCATTGCGCCAAGATTTCGAGCAAGTCCATTGTTACGCTGACTCGCAGCAATCATAGCGGAAACATCTTTTTTCCGCGTCAAACTCATGATGATACTCCCCCTGTTGTGTGTTTAGTTCGAATTACAAAAAATGTTTTGCAATTACTTAATCCAAAATTTACGAAGTTTTCAGATAAATTGATATAGGTCATTAGACCCATTTGTAAATTGTGTTTCGCTTACATGTTTTTAAATGCATGAAAAAATCCCTTCTCAGCCCAGTATGAACTGGTATTCAGAAGGAATCTTTGTCTAAAAAAAAGCTCTTCGAAAATAGTGTTTAACGAGTAGCTAACCAACTTAAAAACACTTGGAAATCAAGCGTTGTCCGTGCTGCATAGGCACTCGACCACCGTTGAATTTGACGGGTGAATTCTGTATCCGATACCCCAATCGATTCGATGATGACGACGTCCGCATGATGGTTTAAGACATCAATCTCAATTCCTGCATCCATGTCGGCCCGTGCATGGATTTTGGCGGTAATTTGACCTTGAATCGAAAGGACGTTTTCGAGGTCATCCTGGCTTTTAATGTGTTTTGCTTTCAACTTTTTTTTGTATGGAGAGCGTTCCCTTACATAATATTCTTTCTCTTGCATCGTCACATAACCGAGATACGGATCCTCATGTGCCTGCATGGCCTTTTGTGACGTGATAATCCGGCGACCTTGGTGAACCGTCTCAACCTCCTGCAAATACACCGGGACAAACAAGGACGGCACAGAAGACTGGGCTTGCTTCATCTCAAGAATCAAGTCTTCATGCTCTCCCCCTTTTCCTTCGACTAAAATATAATACCGTTCAAGACCGATCGAAGCCGTTCCGCTGTCGAGTTTATAGACGATATCCTTAATGTCATAGAATCCGTCCTCTTGCCGATCTTCAGGATCAATCGTTGCGATATATTCCGGCCAAACGGCTTCAATTGCTGCATAAGTCGAGGCATCCAGCCGCTTCATATCCGGTAAATCAGTGAACTGACGTTGTCCATCGACGACAGTCGTCCGTTCTCCCAGTAATTCCGCCTTCTTTTTCTCTGCTTTTTTAATCAGTTTACGGATCGGACCTTTCGTGTTGTCGATCGTAAAGCAGACCTTGCTTGGATTTTTCCCTTTGGCATATTGGCGTAAGTCATCTAAGTAATGTTGAATGTAGGCTGCAATGGCCGGCTCTGCATCATACCCCGCTTCTTCCGCAAACAATTGGACGGAGACCGCCATCCGAATCAAATCGTACAGATAAGAACCGAGATACCCTTCGTCAAAGTCATTGACGTCATAAATGATTTCACCCTTGGCATTACCATGAACCCCAAAGTTTTCGAAATGGAGATCACCTTGAATCCAGGTCGGTGTCTCAGGGGGCGTATCAAATCCGAGCGGAATCCGTGTCACATCATAATAAAACAAATGTGAACTGCCGCGGAAAAAGAGAAACGGGCTGGTACTCATCTTTTGATACTTCGTTTGCCGTGCTGCTTCATCCAGTCCACGGACTTCATGATCGTAAAAATCCAGTACTTTCGCGATGGTCAGCTGTCGAATTTCTTCATAGACTTGTGTAAACATACAAAACCCTCCTTTTTCTAGAAAAAAGACAGCAAAACGAATCCGCTTTGCTGCCTGCCTGTTGACTTCATTCGAAGTGTTTTTTATATTCCCCATATCCTGCCGAATCAAGCTCTTCTACCGGAATAAACCGGAGTGCTGCCGAATTGATGCAGTAGCGGAGACCACCAAGCTCGGTCGGACCGTCATCAAAGATGTGACCAAGATGACTGTCTGCATTTGCGGAACGGACTTCTGTCCGTGTCATGCCGTGTGTCGTATCGAGTTCCACTTCCATCTTGTCCTCGGAAATCGGTTTGGCGAAGCTCGGCCATCCGCAGTTCGAGTTAAACTTATCTTTTGACGTAAAGAGCGGTGTCCCGTCGACGATATCAACATAAAGTCCCGGTCGTTCCTCATCCCAATATTCATTACGGAAAGCCGGTTCCGTCCCGTTTTCCTGCGTAACTTTATACTGAATCGGCGTCAGACGTTGTTTCAGTTCCTGTTCTTTGCCCTGATCCTTCCAGGCTTCCTTCACGAACTTGGCACGTCCCGATCCGACACTGTACATCTGATAACGGAACGGATTTTTTTTGTAATAATCCTGATGGTATTCTTCTGCCGGCCAAAACGGTTTTGCCGGACGGATGTCGACTGCTACAGGACGTGAAAAACGTCCAGAGGCGTCCAGCGCCGCTTTCGAACGTTCTGCGGCTTGCTTTTGTTCTTCATCGACATAAAAAATTGCCGGTTCGTACGATTGACCACGGTCATTGAACTGTCCGCCGCCGTCCGTCGGATCGATTTGCCGCCAAAAAATTTCAAGTAACTCATCGTATGAAATGACAGACGGATCATACGTCACTTCCACCGCTTCTAAATGTCCTGTCGTTTCAGAACAGACCTCTTTATAAGTCGGGTTTTCTGTATGACCACCTGTATAACCGGAAATGACTTGTTCGACGCCATCATATTTATGAAATGGCTTGACCATGCACCAAAAACAGCCACCTGCGAATATTGCTTTTGCCATCTAGCTTCCCCTCCTCTGTATAGGTCTATTTTAACGCGTTCCACGCCAGTACCCTACTATCTTGCTCAGTCACTCTTCAGGATTCGCTTTTAGACGGCGCATGACAAAATAAATCGCCGCAAACACTAAAATCAATCCACCGAGTGAATACCATATGTTATTCATACGGTACAGCATCTGATAGATGGCTAACGTCACAAGCAAAATCGCAATCGGGATGAATGCCCGTTTAAAGTGATACCAATAGTTCACTGAGGTCGCCTCCATTTTTCTTTTATCTTATACGATTTTTTACTGTTTGATATGCTTTTCTAGATTATTTCTTTTTCAACATCCATCAAAAAAAGCCGACTCCGTTTGAAACGGAATCGACTTTTACCTTACGAACGCGGATGTTTCGGGAATTCCATTTCTGAATAAGGAACGACCGATGTCCGGTTTTTAAATTTATGACCTAACCAGAAAGCAAGGAATAACGGAATACCGACATATGTCGCGGCGATTCCAACCCAATCAATTTGATCCGCGAGGAATGCGGCATAGTTTTGACCGACGATGACAAGGAAACAAAGTCCGAAGGCAAAGAGCGGTCCAAACGGGAAAGCGGGTGCAACGTACGGCAAGTCACTGAGTGAATGACCTTGTGCAAGGAATCCTTTACGGAAACGGTAATGGCTGATCGCGATACCGAGCCATGCTATGAAACCGGTCATCCCGGAAGCATTCAACAACCAGAGGTAGACCTGTCCGCCAAACATCGATGTCAGGAAGCAAAGTGCGCCGATTGCCCCAGTTGCGAGCAAGGCATTACGGGGAACACCGTTTTTCGAGACTTGTGCGAACATTTTCGGCGCGTCACCTTGGCGTGCCAATGTGTACAGCATCCGTGTCGATGCGTACATCCCGGAGTTCCCGGCTGATAAAACAGACGTCAGGATGACGGCGTTCATCAATGCTGCCGAGAACGCGAGACCGGCTTTTTCAAAAACAAGTGTGAACGGACTGACTGCTACATCGGTAATATCGTTTGAAACCAGGTTCGGACTTGTATACGGAATCAACATGCCGATGACAAAAATCGCAAATACATAAAAGAGAAGAATCCGCCAAAAGACTTGTTTAACAGCTTTCGGGACGTTTTTTTCCGGATCTTCGGATTCGCCTGCCGCGATTCCGACAAGTTCGGTTCCCTGGAAGCTGAAACCGGCGACCAAGATGATACCGATAACGGCTGGAATGCCTCCGACGAACGGTGCATCACCTAATGCAAAGTTTTTAAAGCCGACCGGCGCTTCTGATGTGAAGACACCAAAAATCATCGCGACTCCGACAATCAAGAAGATGATGACTGTGACGACCTTGATCATCGCGAACCAGTATTCGGCTTCACCGAATCCTTTAACGGAGAAGTAATTTAAACCAATCATCAGTAACAAGAAGATGGCACTGAAATAAAAACCTGGAACATCCGGGAACCAGTATGTCATGACGATTTGGGCCGCAACGAGTTCAACGGCAATCGTGACTGCCCAGTTGTACCAGTAGTTCCAACCGAGTGCAAAACCAAACGATGGATCAACGAACTTCGCACCGTAGGTCGAGAAGGAACCGGCGACCGGCATGTAAGCGGCCATCTCACCAAGGCTCGTCATTAAAAAGTACACCATCAATCCGACGACCGCATACGATAACAGGGCACCGCCCGGACCGGCAGCTGCAACGGACGCACCGGAGGCAATGAATAAACCGGTTCCGATGGCTCCGCCAATCGCAATCATCGACATGTGACGGGCTTGCAGACCGCGTTTTAATCCTTCTTCAGTTGAATCGAGTTTTCTTTGGGGTTGTAAAGTATTCATCTTATTCGCTTCTCTCTTTTTTAAATTTTTGAGAGGACACTTTTTGAATCGAAAAAAAACAAAAAGCGCCCTCACCTTCCAGAAGGAAGATGAGAACGCAACATAGTAAAAAGGATGCGCCCCATTCTACCGTCGTGAAAGATAGCTCCCCACAAGTCAGATCTGACCTGTGACAGTATTAGACCTGTTCGATCTAATCCCAATCGATCATCTTCAAAGCGATGATTGATTTCGGCAATTCTTCCTTTTCAGTCACCTCATCTGCCGCTTGACGACATCTGTGACTGTACTTATAAGAACTGCAACCTCCATCCCACTGGTTGAGTGAGAACTAATTAAGTTAGTTATAATTTCGTTATTACTTCGTCATGTTACACAAAACGTCTTCAAATTGTCAATTCTTTTTTTGAAATTCCCGCTATCCGTGGTAAAATTCCGTAATTTTTAGTACACTAAATTATAGAAGTTAACCGAGAGAAAGGATGTTGCTTGAATGCCACAAGAACGTGATCAACTGACCTATCGATTAGAGGAACAAATGCGGGTCATTCTCCGGACATTACGCCGCGAACTCAACCGACTGTTTGAAGGAACCGCGACGCGGAGTGAATTTTTCATTTTGCGCAGCCTGTCCGAAAATGGTCCCCAACGTCCGACTCTACTCGCAGAACAGTTTGAGCTTGCGACAAGTCAGGTAACGGCTTTGACTGATCGTCTGTATAAAGCCGGATTCGTCACGCGGACGCGTTCGACGGACGACAGAAGATCGATTGTTTTAGCATTGACGGCCGAAGGTGAAGCCGCTTTCCACGAACTTGAAATCGTCCGCCGGAAATATCTCCAAGACCGTTTTGGTACACTCACCGAAGAAGAGCTTCATGCGATGGTCCAAGTCTTCGATAAGATCCTTTTAACGATGGATGAAGAGGCTGTTTCTTCCTAAAAATTGTTTTAAAAAAATATTTATTTTTTTCGCTGACAAAGTTCACTTGACTGTGTACTTTGTCTTTTTTTTCGACTTGCCATGTTTCCCTAAACATTTTTCCATTTCTTGCCGTTATTAAAATGGGTATACTAGAACTATCTTATTGGAAATGCGTTTACGAGGAGCTGGGAGGATTTGTTGTCCATCATGAATAATTTCATCATCAATTTTTGTCTACTGTTTACAACGATCACTCTTTTGTTTCTACCTTTTCGAAATCACCCGCGGATTACACCGAACACGAATCTGAACATCCGACTCGTGTTAGGCTTCATCGCCGGATTGATTTCTGTACTCTTGATGTTCAACAGCATCCAGATCGATGTCGCCCGGATTGATTTACGAATTGTCCCCATCGTCATTGCCATGATGTTCGGCGGCTTACCTAGTGCACTCGTCACCGGCACCATGATTATCGCAACACGTTTTGCCCTGACGCCTGTCGAACAAATCGATGCTGCCATCCTGTCAACAATCGTCATCGCACTGTTCATCCTGACGATTGCCATCGTCCGGCGCTACATCCGGATGACCTTCTGGAACTTCGAACTGATGATCGGGATCGGTATTCTCTATTCGTTGCCGGCTATCTATCTATTGACGAGCAGTTGGACGACCTTCATCGAAATATCACTGGCTTACATATTTTTTAACCTGATTGCCGGTTTTGTGACCTATCACCTGTTGACAGAGTTGCGACGCCACTTTGAAAACATCCAGTATCAACAAAAGCTCGCCATGACGGATGCCTTGACGGGCCTCGCTAACCGGCGCCGGCTGGATGATTCCTTGTCCCTTGTCGGTTCAGCAGAAGACGGGTATTCGCTTGTCTTGATTGATATTGATTTCTTTAAGCACGTCAACGATACGTACGGTCATGATGCCGGAGACGATGTTTTACGGCAACTCGGTACGACATTAGCATCACTGGCACGGCCGGATGATTTAGTCGGGCGTTACGGGGGCGAAGAATTTTTAATCATTCTCCCGAATACATCACTCGTCGATGCGAAAAACATTGCTGAGCTTGCCCGGACGACGGTCGCACGAAATCTGTTCCCGACGACGGCGGTCCCTGACTTACAGATTACGATTTCGCTGGGTATTGCACATTCCAGCAGCTCGCATACGTCTCTTGAGGCTTTACAGCAGGCGGATAAGGCATTGTATCATTCGAAAGACAGCGGACGGAATCGGAGTACGAATTACACCAAAAAACTGGAACTCGAACAAGCCTGATAACTGCCCTTTCCCGTCACTCGGTGAAAGGGCAGTCTTTTTTAGGTATTCTTTTCTACTGTTCCAGCCGATTGTTCCGGAAAACCGATACTTTTGACTGTTCCGAAAACAATCATCCGGCTGAGCTGGTCCGCCATATAGGCCGCTGAATAAGGACGACCGTTTCGTAACCAGGAAATCAATAGTCCGAGCTGTCCACCGATCACGTAGTTCAATAATAAATCACGATCAACCAATTGGGTTTCATTGACGGCATGTGCTTCAAACACACGTTGATAGTTTTCTTTTAACGTATCCAAAAAGCGCGAAATGAACGTTTTTACCGGACCATTCAACAACATCGTCCGGTAAAATTGTTCATGTTGCTCAATATGGATGAAAAGCCGTTCGAAATAGCGGCTGACCCGTTCGAGCGATGGATAGTCCGGTGATGTGATTCCTTGAATCCGGATCGCTTCCACAAGAAGCCGCATATGATCGTCTACAATCTGATTCATCAAATCATATTTATCTGTAAAGTGTGCATAGAACGTCGATCGATTGACAGCCGCCCCATCCGTCAACATCTTGACTGTGATCGTTGAAAAAGGATGATGGTCAAGCAAACGAAACAATTCTTTTGTAATACGGTCACGTGACCGCTTTGGTCGTGGATCTTGCCCTGGATTCATCTACTGGAACCACCTTTTTTTGATATTGTATCCGTTCTCATCGACTTTTCCAACACTTTGTCGGAAATTGTCGGTTGTATGTTGATTCCTTCTCCATATAATTAACTATATTAACTACTCCTCCCCCAGAGGAGTAGTTTTTATGTTACGACTGGGGAACTCAGAGTACACGAAAGAAAGGATGCATTTCATATCATGAACATGAAAAAAGTATTATTGATTAACATTTTGACACTGGTTGTTTTAATCGGTGGAGGCGCGATCGGCTATTACTACTACGATCAGGCGACAAGTTATGTGAAAACAGACAATGCCAAGATCGACGGAAAAATGATTACAATCGCAAGTCCCGGTGCCGGTAAACTGACGGACTGGACAGCAAAAACAGGTCAAACGCTCGACAGTGACACAACGTTAGGTCACGTCATGATGGCACAAGCTGGTCAAAAACCGGTCAGCACGGCTGTCTCTATGCCAACTAAAGCAACGGTCGTTCAGTCGATGGCGACAGAAAACGGCGTCGTTGGTGCAGGAACACCACTTGCTTATGGTTTTAACTTAAATGAGCTTTGGGTAACAGCAAACGTCGAAGAAACAGAGATCGATGAAGTTAAAGTCGGACAAACCGTCGATGTTTACGTGGACAGCTATCCAGACACGACGTTATCCGGTGAAGTCGAACAAATCGGTATGACGACGGCTGGAACATTTTCGATGATGCCGTCTTCAAACGGAACGGCCAACTATACAAAAGTTGCGCAAGTCATTCCTGTAAAAGTTTCGCTTTCACAAGAAAAATCACTCGACATTCGACCTGGTATGAATGTGACCGTCCGCATTCATAAGGATTAAGGAGGGACGTCTATGTCTACGACCTTCCTCTTTGGATACATTGCCTTTATGGTTGTCACGATCATCGGTGTCAACCTGATTGTCCGGCGTGCACGTCCAGCCGTGGCCGGTGATGTTCCTCTTGACGACGTGCCCGACCATCTCGATAACGTTCCTGTAACGCCTGCACCGCAAGTGCAAGAGCGGACGCCGTTAGCGACCGCAGATATCAGTATTCCAAAAGTCTTGACGGTTCTCTTGATCGGGATGTTCATCGCGATTTTGAATCAAACGTTGATCAATGTCGCTTTACCTGTCTTAATCAATGATTTTAACGTCTCGACCTCGACGGCACAATGGTTGACGACCGGATTCATGCTCGTCAATGGTATCTTGATTCCAATCAGTGCCTTTTTGATGCGAAGTTATACGTTTCGTCAACTGTTCCTCGTTTCGATGACATTGTTCTTCTTCGGCTCCATCATTTGTTCGATGGCGATGAACTTTCCGGTCATGATGATCGGACGAGTCGTACAAGCAGCCGGTGCCGGTATTTTGATGCCACTCGGCTCAAACGTCTTCATGACGTTGTTTCCGCCGCATAAACGTGGAGCAGCGATGGGCATGCTCGGAATCGCGATGATTCTTGCTCCCGCAATCGGTCCGACGATTACCGGCTATGTCATTCAGAATTACGATTGGCATGTCATGTTTTACGGAATGGCCTTTTTCGGTCTTCTGACACTCTTACTGGGTGTCGCTTGGTTTAAACTCGTTCAGCCTTTATCCAAACCGAAATTCGATGCACTTGGTGTTGTCTTCAGCACGATTGGTTTTGGAAGTCTATTGTACGGCTTCAGTGAAGCCGGTAATGACGGGTGGGACAGCCCGCTTGTCATCAGCACGATTCTGATCGGTATCTTAGGAATCGCAGCGTTCGCCCTTCGCGAACTTTCAATGGATGATCCGATGTTGAATATCCGTGTGTTGAAAGTACCGGAGTTTTCGTTCACGCTATTCATCAATATCATCGTCACGATGGCGTTGTTCGGCGGGATGCTTCTGCTTCCGATTTACTTGCAAAGTATTCGCGGTTTCTCACCGGTTGATTCCGGTCTCCTGTTATTACCCGGATCATTGATCATGGGAATCACGGGTCCGATTGCCGGTCGACTATTTGACCGGTTCGGCATCCGACCGCTCGCTATTTTCGGATTGACGTTAATGACCTACGGAACGTGGGAATTGACACAACTCGATATGAATACCTCTTACAATTCGATTATGGGCATTTATATGCTTCGGTCGTTCGGAATGGCTTTCATCATGATGCCGATCATGACCGCCGGTATGAACGCCTTGCCGATGAAGATGATTCCACATGGGAATGCAACACAAAATACGTTGCGCCAGGTTGCCGGGTCAATCGGGACAGCGATTCTCGTCACAGTCATGACGCGGCAAACAACGGCTCATCTCGCAGATGATGCCAATCAGTTTACGACACTTGATCCAACTCTTTCACAGCATTTGAATGAGCTTGGACAACAGCTCGGTAGTCCGCAAGCAGCATCTGTCAGCTGGATGACGCAGTTGACGAAACAAGCCACAATCAGTGGAATCACGGATGCCTTTTGGGTGGCTACCGTCTTATCTGCTGTTGCCCTGATTTTGTCGCTTTTCATGCATGGAAAAAAAGAACCGAATCTCGATTAAGACTTTTCCAGGACCCGTTGACGGCACATCGTCAACGGGTTTTTAGTTGTTTGCCTTTGCACTTCTTTCCTAAAATCGCTACACTAGGGTCATTGAGTTTCATATCTAAAAGGAGATGCTGTATGGTTGCCTTTCTGCAATTTTATGCGTTCATCTTTGCCTGCTGTTTTGCCTGGCAAGTCGGACGCCCTTCATCCTGGTCTCAAAAGGTCACACGTGCCTTTTTAATCAGTATCAACAGTCTATTTATCTTTTTCCGGGCGTCCGTGTCCATCTTCCTGTTAATTGGACCGTTATTGCTTGTTTCTTACGTCTTATTTCCGAACTTATTATACTTCGCCGGACCTTTGTCCATCATCATCAGCATACTTGTCATCGGTCTGCTCGATCGGCTCGTCAGCTTCGTCATCCTGCCGATTATCCGTTCGTTCTTCCTGAAAAAAAACCGGATGATGCCGCAATTACTGGAAGCCGCCCTTTATACATGCTCGATGGGTGTGCTCCTGTACGTGAATTTGACAGTCGTACCCGGCGTACAGATTAACGTGATGATGGCCGTTTTCTTCGGCTTCACACTCTATTTTGCACATTACTTGTTTGCTTTATTCCGGATTCGCCAACTCAAGAAAAAAATAGCTTCTTCATCTGAAAAACGCTGATTCAAACCAGCGTTTTTTTAATTAACCGTTGACAATGATAATCGTTATCAATTATATTCTAAGAGTACTTACGTCAGGAGATGATCAATATGAACGCTCGACAACTGATTTTAGAACGACGGTCCGTCCGTGCTTATACCGATCAACCGATTCCAAATGAAATGATTGAAGAAATTCTCGAGGCTGCCATCTACGCCCCGACTCATAAATTGCGTGAACCTTGGCGATTTGTCCTTGCGAATGAAGAAAGCCAAGTCCGGTATGTCGATCAATTGATGCGTTTGCTTGCCCAGCGGGGGCAATTGGATCAAAAAACAGATGAACAGCGTCAGATGATGCGTCAAAAATTTGCTGAGGTCCCCGTTTACTTGACTGTTTTGTATGAAGTAAAAGGAACAGAAGATCAGCAGATGGAAGATTTGCTCGCGACCGCCGCCATGATTCAAAACGTTCAACTCCTCGCGACTGAACTGGGTTTAGGCTGTTGTTGGAAAAGCGGAAAACATTGGTTCACGGAGGAATATGCTGAAATGATCGGTGCTTCAGAAAGCGAACGTGTCGCAGGAGTCATTCAATTCGGCTGGCCTGCCTTGATTCCACCACTGAAAAAACGAACGGCTGCACGTGACAAGTTAACGCACTTCTAAATCGGTGCGCATTCTGCGAGCTACCCCTGCTCGCGCCAATCAAGCCCCATCATAATAGTTAAAGCGTTCATCTTTTCATTCCCTCCCCAAACGGAATCGTGAAAGATGGACGCTTTTTTTGATGTCTGATTCTGAACGACAAATAAAGGTGGCGGATTTAGTATCCACCACCTCTGTTCTGTTTCATCTGTTTCGATTCAATAAATCAAACGGTCTTCAGTTCTTCCGGACGCATCGATGCATCCGGGAGCGCTCCCGTCAAAATATGATTGACGATCCGTTTCGTCGCCTGTCCATCTTGATATGTGAAGAACCGGCCCGCGAACTTTTCAATCTGTTCGGGTTCAAACTGATTCGCCTTGATCCAGGAAATGACGTCATTGAATGACGAGACAATCGGTCCCGGTACAAATGATTCGTACGGAAAGTAAAAATCACGTTCTTCCTTATACGAGTTCAAATCGTTCACGAGGAAGATGATTGGTTTTTTCAGTAAAGCAAATTCAAAAATAACGGAAGAATAATCGGTCACTAAAATATCCGCCACCTGCATCAAGTCATTGATGTCCGGATAATCCGTCATATCGATGATTTGATTCGAAAACTCTGTCGGCACGACCGGTCGGTTCAAGACAAACGGATGCATCCGTAACAATAGAATATGATCCGGTCCCAGTTGTTCACGAAATTGCTGGAAATCGAGTTCCTGATCGTAATGCGCAGTTGTTTGTCCATTTCCACGGAACGTCGGCGCCAGTAAAATCAGCTTTTTCGACCGCCATTCGGGATACTGATCATACAGTTTATGCTCAATCTGCACTTGCCGCTCCCGGTTTAACAACTGATCCGTCCGGGGAACGCCAAACGGATGAATTCGGGTTGAATCCATACCAAAAGCTTCAGCAAACGGTGCGATGCAAGCCTCTCCCGAAACATAGACTTTCGAATAGTTCCGGTGTATATCCACCATTTTCAAATAATCGTCATCCGGCGAATAGGACTTATCGAGGACACTGTAACCAAATTTCTTGAATGCCCCACAGGCGTGCCACAGCTGGATGACTTCTGTTCCTTTACGTAACGTCGAGACATAGACGGGATAATAATAGTCATCAATAATGAAGTAGCGGGCCGTCGCCAGTTCGTATGTCGCACGCATCATGTGGAAGACGTACTTGGTTTGTCCCACTACATTTTGCGGGAAACGTTTCAATAAAAACACATACTGAAATCCGAGTTCACGACTTTCAAGTTCATCATAAACAGCGCGGAAGTTATCGACGAGCTTATCCGAACGATACGTCGCGAAGACGACTTTTTTTGTCTGTACCGGAAAGAACTTCGAGATCCAATACGTCACCACAAGCAAATAATGGACCGTTCGTCGCTGAATCAAACGCAGTTTCTGTTTCATAAGATCCCTTCTCTTTCCACTTTCATTCTTACATGCACCATTCCATGACGGTTTTACCGAAACGGTTCGTCAAATCACTTTCAAATGCTTGATGGATATCTTCGATTTGTCGAATCTGGAATACACCGGAAACCAGGTTGGACAAATAAGCTGGAATATCTGGATACTGCTGATACAATTCCAACGTCCGTGCGAAATCAGCCGGTGTACTCCGACTTGATCCATAGACACGTAATCCCTTTTCAAGAATCATCCGCGTGTTGACGGCGACCGGTTCTTCCGAAACGCCAAGCAATGCCATCGTTCCTTCAGGAATAATGTAATCAATCATCTGATTGATCGCATATTGACTGCCGATTCCACCCACACATTCGAATCCGTGATTAAACGAGACATCATCCGGAATTTGATCGATATGATACGTTTCATCCGCAAACGAGAAATAATCCAACTTCGATTGTGTTTTTCCGAAAACGAGCAATTTTGCTTCCGGATACAATTTACGTAACATCAAGGCTGTGATGAATCCGAGATTTCCATCTCCCCAGACGCCAAATGTTTCACGGCGGCTGTGAGCAATCTGATCGAAGCGTGTCATGGCATGAACGGAGACACTGACAAGCTCCGTGAAAGCCGCGACTTCCGGATCGAGATCAGCCGGCACTTCGACGAGACGATCCGGTTTGATGAAGACATAATCCTGCATGTAGCCGTCATAACCGCTCGAGCGGAAACGGCTTGTCCGCAAGTAGTTTTCTCCGATAATGTCATCCGTTTCCGACGGTGTGTTCGGAACCATCGCGACCAACGTACCGATCTTAAACGTGCCTGACGGATCATGCACTACTTTACCGATGCCTTCATGAATCATCGCCATCGGTAACTTTTTCGCTAACACTTCAGCACTGCGGCTACCCGTGAAGTAACGTTGATCCGCGTGACAAATCGATAGGAAAGTCGGACGAACGACGACCCGGTCTGAATTGAGTGACCGTTCGTCATACGTCACCTCGATTTGGCGTGGTGCCACGAGTTGATAGACTTGGTTAATCATTGGTGAATCCGCTCCTTCAGAATAGCATTAGCGATGCGGAGATCGTACGGTGTCGTTACTTTAATGTTGAACAATTCACCTGTGACGAGAGCGACCGCTTCACCTTTAAGCAAGAGAATCTTACATGCGTCTGTCAAAATTGCCCGCTCATCGGTTGATAATGCTTCGTAATGATTTTTCAGTTTCGTAATTTGGAAACTTTGCGGCGTTTGTCCCTGATACATTTGATCACGGACCGGAATATCGGAAATCGTTTTTCCGTCCGTCGAAGCGACAATCGTATCAATGGCTGAGATGACGGTGTCACACGCTCCGTATTCGAGTGCTGTCGAAATGTTTTCTTTAATGATCCGGTGTGTCAAGAACGGACGGACTGCATCATGTGTGACGATGACATCCTCGTCTGACAAACCGTTTTTATTTTCAATCCAGTTGATAGCTGCCATGATGGACTCGTTGCGGTCACTTCCGCCTGCCGTGATGACGATCCGCTCATCGGTCCCAATGTATTTCTCCAAGATATCGCGTGTATAGTTGATCCACGCCGTTGGAGTCACAATGATGATTTGATCAAAATCTTCGTGTAACAGAAATTTTTCCACGGTATGCACGAGGATCGGACGTTCTCCGATTGACAGGAATTGTTTAGGACGATCGACATTCCCCATTCTTGTTCCTTTTCCGCCAGCTAAGATTGCTGCATAAATCATCTTGTATCGCAAAGGACCCACCCAATAGACAATGGCGCTGCCATGGGTCGCTTCGCTTCCCTCCCTTGTAAAAAAAGTTTTTTGTTGTTTCCACTTACCAGCGATGTGGGTATGTCTCACAATATGTCTTCTTTCGACGATTCTATCCACCTAAAGCAAAAAAAATAGATAAAGTTCTATTTTTTTTGCTTCATCACGATATAATGATGGGTGATTTCTAATATCACTATACTATGTTCGTGATGATTTTAAAAATCTGTCATTGTTGTGTAAATGCATTGTAATCATTTAAGCGAGGAGAGATTGTTTTGGCAGAAGAAACACAGATGCCGATATTACAGGCACACGTTAACTATCTAGAACTGGCGGGAACAAAATTCCGCTTCGAGGCTCGTCTTTTCGGATTAACTGATTTCCTTCAGGCCGAACAGCTGCTTTTTGAGAATCCTGCTGTCCCTGAAGTCACAGAAGAAACACAACCGGAAGATGAATACATCCAGTCCGAGGCGCCGGCGGAACCGATCCCTTTAGAACGGGCTATCATTTTCCGTAACAAACGAAATAAACGGACATTCATTCTTCGTTTCCCGTTTGAAGGTGACTGGACAGAAGAAACATTCAGCGGAGAGCTTGATCTCAATCACCTGACCCCGACCGGGCGCCCGTTGCCGATGGGTTATTTCGATGCGTTCTTCGGAATCGTCCAAGGAAAATCAATTTTACATGAAGCTCCATTCGGTGATACACGTTCCTTGATTCCGATCATTTACCGTGTTGAAACAAAACATAGTAATGTCTTGCTCAAACTCGAATATGAACTGGTCGTCCAGTATTCAGAATACAGCAATACCCTAGGTTTTCATTCCCTTAAGCAAGGAGAGACGAAACGTTTTATCCGCTTGATTGAAAAATTCAACAAAGCGAAGAAGAATTGGCGGAAACGCGCGTTTAAATTCCGTCGCTTTACATTCAAGAGTATTTACAATGTCACGAAATGGACGCAACCGATCCAAGACAACAAAGTGGTATTTGCTTCGGATTCCCGAAGTGATGTCAGCGGGAATTTTGCCTATATCTTAAACGAAATCGAACGCCGGGATTTGAACCTTGACGTTAAAACGTTCTTCAAACCTAATTTGCAGTCCCGTCGCGATTGGCGTGACAAATTTACATTGCCGTATCATCTCGCGACGGCCAAAACGATTTTAGTTGATGATTTTTATCCGATGATTTATCCGCTCAGCATCCGGAAAGGAAGCGACCTTGTTCAAGTCTGGCACGCAGTCGGAGCCTTCAAGACATTCGGATACAGCCGTCTTGGCAAGCCGGGTGGTCCAAGTGCCAACTCGCTCAGCCACCGGAACTACACGAAAGCCATCGTCAGTTCGCATAACGTCGCCCGTCACTATGCGGAAGGATTCGGATTACGGGAGGATCAGGTCATCGCAACCGGAATTCCCCGGACAGATATGTTCTTTGACCAAACCTACATCGCCGATGCAAAAGAACGGATTTACGAAGAATATCCTGTCTTTAAAACAAAAAAAGTCATCATGTTCGCACCGACTTTCCGTGGGAACGGCGCGAAAAGTGCCCATTATGATTTCAGTCAACTCGATTTGGATGCTTTGTATGAAGCTTTCCATGAAGACTATGTCTTCGTTTTGAAGATGCATCCATTTGTCCGCCGCCGGATGGAGATTCCGGAAGTCTATGCTGACTTCTTCCTCGACTTGACGGATCATCGGGAAATCAACGAATTACTGTTCGTCTCTGATATTTTGATTACCGATTATTCATCGACGTGTTTTGAATTTTCACTGCTCGACCGCCCGATGTTATTCTTCGCCTATGATTTGGAAGATTACATCTCAAAACGTGACTTCTATTATGACTTTGAAGAATTCGTTCCGGGACCAATCGTCCGTACCTCGGAAGAGTTGATTGAACGGATTAAGAACGAAGATTTCGAGATGCAAAACGTCAAAGCCTTCGCGGAATACTTCTTCGAGCATCAGGACGGAAAGTCGAGCCAGCGTTTCGTCGATCAAATCATCCTTGGAGAAAACAAATGAATCCAACACCAAAACCAATGACCTTTTCCTATGATCATTGGCTCGGGAACTACAAAGTGCTACTGATTTTCATGGTCGTGTTCGGACACCTGATTGAAACGTTCCGTAATCTTGATGGAAACGATCCGGTCCAAATCGTCTACAACATCATTTATTTACTGCACATGCCGGCCTTCATCTTCATGAGCGGATATTTTTTCAAGGAAGTCAGACCAAAACGAATCTTTTCGTTTGTCGTCCTTTATTTCATTTGGCAATCGATTCATGAAGTCTATCTCGCTTATGTTAATGAAAAGACAGTCGATGGATTAGTGGATGGTCTCCTGCATCCGCTCGTTCCGAGCTGGACACTCTGGTACTTGCTCGGAATCATTATTTGGCAAATCGTGACACCGGGATTCCTGACCTTACGTTATCCGTTGTTGATCAGCATTGCGTTTGCTCTGCTGATTAATGCTAATCCGGGTTCGATCACGAACTTCCTGTCCTTACAAAAGGTCATCAGTTTTTATCCGTTCTTCTTGATGGGATATCTCGTCAAAGAACGGGGATGGCTCGCGGACGGACGGATTCGTGACCGGATGACGTCCCCCATTGGTCGTTTGACCGGATTACTCGTTTCTGTTTCCATCGCCATCGCTATGGCCATTTGGACAAAAAACGGATTCGATACGGTTTGGTTGTTCTACCGGGACACGTACGGTGAATTTGATGTCCCGGTACTCAAAGGCGCATTAATTCAGCTCTTTTTGTACGCGGTCAGTACCGTAATGATTTTTTCTGTATTAATGATGATTCCACACCGTTCCTTCGGTGGTCGGTTTGATCAAATCGGGATTCAGACGTTGGCGATCTATCTGTTACACTCGTTCATTGTCCGGCTGTTTCGGGATTCGGTTCCACCATGGATTGCCGAGTCGCCGGTGCTCCTGATCGGTTCATCCTTCTTGCTCGCCCTGTTCTTCGTTTGGATTTTATCGAGTCGTCCGGTTGTTCGACTGTTTCGACCGTTATTGTCACCAAATGTCAACTGGCTGTTCAAGAAAACATCGTAAACTTTTCTTCAAAAAAAGCACCTGATGCCAGGACCAGATCTCGCTTCTTGAGATTTGGTCCTTTTTGTATCGGTACGATAAAATTGACAGGGTCTTTGCCTTGAAACTAAGATAGTAGAGGTTGCTATAATAAACGCTTACACAAGCGTGCAGAAAGAAGGGATCCCCTTGCAAGCGGATCAACGTAAAAAATTAACGGTCCTGATGATTAATATGTTCATCGCCGTCGGGAGCTTCGGGATCATCATTCCGATTCTGCCCGCTTACTTAGCTTCAATCGGTCAAGGCGGTACAGCTGCCGGTCTGATGATCGCGATTTTTGCCGGCGCCCAGCTCGTCATGTCCCCGGTCGCCGGGAAATGGGCCGATCAATACGGTCGCCGCAAGATGATCATCTACGGTTTGATTGGACTGACGTTATCGATGTTCGTCTTTTATTTCTCGAACTCGGTTACGATTCTTTACATCTCACGGGCCATCGGCGGTGTCGGTGCGGCGCTTCTGATTCCGGCAATCTTTGCCTATGTTGCGGATATTACGACGATGGACCAGCGCGCGAAAGGCAACAGCTTCGTCTCTGCTGCGATGTCACTCGGGATCGTCATCGGTCCCGGGATTGGCGGTTTCCTTGCCGAGTTTGATTTAAAATTACCGTTGCTTGTTTCGGCACTCGTCTCACTTCTAGCCGTCTTATTCAGTGTCATTCTTCTTCAAGAAAGTGACGTCCACGATGCGACGGCGATGGCACCGGACGAAGGCTCCATGTGGAAAAAGCTTGGCGCATCGTTCCATAAGCCGTACTTCGTTCCGCTCGTCATCACACTCGTCATGAGTTTCGGATTGATGGCCTATGAATCAGTCCTCGGCCTGTTCGTCGACAACCAGTTTGGCGCCTCTCCAAAAGACATCGCCATCATGGTGACGTCGACCGGCATCATCAGCGTCATCGCTCAGATTTTCGTCGTCGATAAGTTATCACGCAGTCTCGGGGAAGGCAAAGTCCTGAACATCTTCCTGTTGATCGCGACGCTTGGCTTCTTGTTGTCACTCCTGACAGCAAGTTACGGCGGCTTCTTCGCCGTCACACTCGTCATCTTCCTTGCGACGTCGATCCTGCGTCCTGTTTTGAACACGATGATTTCAAAACTGGCCGGAAACGAACAAGGATTTGCGATGGGGATGAACAACGCCTACATGAGCATCGGAAACGTCCTCGGTCCGACACTGGCCGGACTGTTATATGATGTCAACATTCTTTACCCGTTCATGCTTGGACTTGTCTTCCTGGCCGTGACACTGATCGGATCTGTCATTTGGCAACGCCGTCAGTCCCGTTTGATTAAAAAGATTGAACAGACATCTTGATTCAGATGTCATAACAAAAGCAGGAGGTCGTCCGATTGGATTGTCGGAGAACCTCCTGCTTTTTTCATATGGTATGGAAACATCAGCCATGCAACGTCGTCCGGTCCCACCAAAGCGCCTGCAGGAAGCGGAGGGTTTTGACAAACGTTTCGACGACGAGCAATACAAGTAAAAATGCCGTGAATCGTAAATCAAGGACATGATTCAGGACTAGTCCTAACAGGAGCGTCGTCACGAAGACACGTCGTGTCAGCTCAATTGAAGATACCTCGAACGTCGTGACGATACTGAGTCCGATACTGTATACCAACAGGCCGACCAAGATGCTGACAGGGACGGTTTCCGTTGTATAATCGACTAGCAGATACATACTTATAATCAATCCGATCAAAGCTACCCAGTACGTGTATCGCATAAATGTTCCTCCCTTTTGATCACATCATAGCAAATTCTGAACCCTCGATTTTCAGTATATCGAAACAGGCGAACGGAAAACTGAAAATCCTTTTATCCGTACTGTTTTTGATGAGCTTTCTTTAATTTTAAGTACTCTTCATCCGCCCGGATCAAATCCCATTTTTCTTGAAAGATTTCCGCGGATTTTGCTTTTTCCGGATCAATTTCCCGTTCGTTTAATTCACCGGTCTCTTTATTTTTGTATTTGCGTCCGCCTTTGTAATTCGTATAACGGCGTGCCCGCGTATGCCCCATTTGGATGAACTTTCGTGCCATGTCCATTCCGACGAAATCTCCGGCCTCTTTATAGTCGAGGTACATCTGATAAATCTTTTCGGAAGATTCTTTGGCAATTTCCGGCGTCTTGAACCGCCAGTGCGGTAGGATTTCCCCTTTATACGGTTCGACGAGCAACACACCCTGTTCGCCCCGCCCGACCCGGTATTTTTCCGGTTCCTTCCGAAAATCCGTCGTCTTGAAGTCCAAATCGTAATCAAATGCCATTTTCACCGCCTCCTTCTATTGAAAGATTCCCGGGAACGTCCGGCTTTAATCGTGTGGATACAGTCCGGTCGTATAGACCGCCGTCAATGTCTCGGCGATTTCTTCAATCGTCGCCGTCGTCTCTTCCCGGACGACTTCGAACAAATACATTTCATTGGCGAAAAACCAGCCGCGTGCGACGAGTGTCGGATTCAAGTCGGGACGCGCCAGTCCCGCCTCTTGCGCATAGTGAATATCACGACTGATCCGTTCAATGAAGCGCTCGCGAATCTGTTTCCACTTCGTCCGGATGACATAGGATACCCCGATTGCCTGCTCGACGACCCGGAGCATCTCCCGTTCCTGTTCAGCAAGCTGTAAAAACGCCGTTGCCTGCTGCTCGATTTGCTTTTTGGCCTCTTCAGCTGTTCCGGGCTCAAACGGCTGTTCCGCCACCAGGTGAAAACGATCCATGACGTCTTCCATCAGGACAATCAGCAGTTCATCCTTCCCTTCAAAATGAACGTACGCCGTTCCATAGCCGACACCCGCCCGTTTGATGATTTGTGAAATCGTCGTTGTCTGAAAGTCATTTTCAAGAAAGACAGCCCGTGCTGCGACAAGCAGTTTTTCCCGGGTCCGGACTGTCCGCAAATGCCGTTTGTCCATTTTGGATTCATTTGATTTCATCATAATCAACTACCTCTCCTGATTCTCTATCCGATAATATTGACATAGTGTCAATTTGTTTGCTACGCTTTTGTCAAAATTGATTACTGATTCATTTAAGGAGGAACGGACATGGCATTGACCGCTAAGCGTGAAGAAGCAATCGAACGAGACGAACAGGATCGACTGGCCCCTTACCGGAACGAATTTTATCTGCAGGAAGGTTCGATTTATATGGATGGCAACTCGCTTGGCCTGTTGTCGAAACGGGCGGAAGCCACGTTACTCGAATCGCTCGCCGATTGGCGGGAACTCGGGATTGACGGATGGATGAAAGGTCGGCACCCCTGGTTTGACTTGTCGGAAAAACTGGCTGCCTTGAACGCACCGCTTGTCGGTGGACGTGCGAATGAAGTCATGGTGACCGGTTCGACGACGGTCAATCTGCACCAGCTGGTCGCGACCTTCTTTGCTCCGTCCGGACGACGGACGAAAATTTTAGCCGACAGTTTGACGTTCCCGTCTGATATTTATGCGCTGCAAAGCCAGCTCCGGTTGCGCGAACTCGATCCGGCGGAACACCTCGTTCAGGTCGAAAGCCGCGACGGACGGTTTCTTGATGAAGCGGACATCATCGCCGCAATGACTGATGACATTGCCTTGATCGTTCTGCCGACCGTTCTTTACCGGAGCGGACAAATTTTAGATATGGAACGGCTGACCCGCGAAGCCCATGCCCGCGGGATCCTGATCGGCTTTGACGGCTGTCATTCCGTCGGCGCGATTCCCCATGCCTTTCATGACTGGGGCGTCGACTTTGCGTACTGGTGCAACTACAAACATTTGAATGGCGGTCCCGGTACGGTCGGTGGATTATTCGTCCATGAACGTCATTTCGGAACATTGCCCGGTCTGACCGGTTGGTTCGGTTCCCGTAAAGACAAACAATTTGATATGAATCATACGATGACACCTGCCGAAAACGCCGCTGCCTTCCAAATCGGCACACCACACGTTTTAAGCCTCGCCCCGCAAATCGGTGCGCTCGAGTTGTTTGCAGAAGTCGGCATCGATGCCGTTCGGACAAAATCACTGGCACTGACCGACTACATGATGGCGCTCGTCGATCAGGAATTGACGCCGTACGGCTTTGTAATCGGAAATCCGCGTGACGACACACGACGCGGCGCTCACCTGAGTCTCGAACATCCGGAAGCGGCACGGATTTGTAAAGCGCTGAAAGCCCATCAGGTCATTCCTGATTTCCGGGCACCGAATATTGTCCGCCTGGCCCCTGTTGCCTTGTATAATAGTTTTGAAGACGTCTATGAGGTCGTTTCGATTTTGAAAACGATCATGGACGAAAAACAGTACGAACAATTTAAGAACGAACGCGAAGTCGTCGCGTAAGGAGGCTTTATGAAAGAACATCCTACTGAATTACGGCGTGACTTAAAAACACGCCAACTGACGATGATTGCGATGGGCTGTGCGATCGGAACCGGTCTTTTCCTCGGAAGCGGTCTCGCGATCAGTCTTGCCGGACCGAGTGTTCTCGTCAGCTATGCAATCGGCGCTTTCATCGTCCTGCTGTTGATGGGCTGTCTTGCGGAAATGACCGTCGCCCATCCGACCTCCGGCTCATTCGGCACGATTGCTGAAATGTACATCAGTCCCTATGCCGGTTTCCTTGTCCGCTATTCTTACTGGGTCGCCAATGTCTTGGCCATCGGCGTCGAAGTCAGTGCCATCGCCATCTACATGAAATATTGGTTCCCGGACGTCCCCGGTTACATCTGGATTTTCGTCTTCGCAGCGGCGTTGATTTATATCAATGCCACGACCGTCAATACGTTTGCGACGTTCGAATACTGGTTTTCTGTCATTAAAATCAGTGCCATCCTGATGTTCATGATTCTCGGTGCGTACCTGGTCTTCGGAAGCAATTCACCTGAGATTGGTCCCCAAAACTTCACGAATGACGGCGGCTTCATGCCGTTCGGTTTTTCCGGTCTTTGGATTGCCGTCTTCATCTCGCTGTTCAGTTTCCTCGGAACAGAATTAATCGCCGTCACAGCCGGCGAAGCAAAGGATCCGGATGTTGCCGTGCCGAAAGCACTGAAGGCAACGGTCTTCCGGCTGTCGACGTTTTACGTCATCACGATTGCTTTGATGCTCATGATCGTTCCGTGGAAACAGGCCGGCGGTGTCGATGAAAGTCCGTTCGTTAAGGTCATGGAAATGTTGTCGATTCCCGGTGCGGCCGGCATCATGAACTTCATCATCCTGACAGCTGCGTTATCGGCGATGAACAGTCAGTTGTACGCTTCAACGCGAATGATGTATTCATTGTCGAAAGCAACTTACGCCCCCCGGATCTTCAGTCGTCTGAATGCGAAAGGCGTGCCGCTCTTTGCACTCGCTGTGTCGACACTCGGCATATTCCTTGCTGCCGTCATCAGCAGTCAATCGAGTGTCTCCTATCCGTTCATGATGGGAATTTCGATGTTCGGGGCCATCTTCACCTGGTTCATGATTTTCATCTCTCATCTCTATTTCCGGAAAGCTTGGGAACGGGACGGTGGACGGAAACTGCCGGTCCGGATGATGGGCTATCCGTATTTGACGGCGCTCGGTGCCCTCTTGTTATTTGCACTGGTCATCACGACCTGGTTTACCGATTTCCAGATCGTCTTGAAGTTTGGTATTCCGTGGTTGATTTTCCTGACGATTGCCTATGTGTTCTGGAAACGCAACAACCCGCCGCAAGCGGATCAGACAAAACGTTCACAATCACTTTAACGTAAAGGGGAACGATTGGAATGAAACAGACGGATGCGACGAAGATTGAGGAAACGATTCAAACCGACTTTAAAAAAGACATGTCTTACGGAGATTATTTACAGCTCGACTCCCTTTTGACAAGCCAGCAACGGTTGTCGAATCATCATGACGAAATGCTGTTCATCGTCATTCATCAGACAAGCGAACTGTGGATGAAATTGATTTTACATGAGATGACCGCTGCCATTCAGGCAGTCGCCGACGATCAGCTCGAACGGTCGTTCAAGATGCTGGCCCGTATCTCAAAAATCCAACAACAGTTGATTCAGTCATGGAGTGTCCTCTCGACACTGACACCGGCTGAGTATCTTGAATTCCGTGACTCGCTTGGGCATTCGTCCGGATTCCAATCCTACCAAAACCGGCAAATCGAGTTTGCGCTCGGCTTCAAGAACGCCCAAATGCTTCGGGTCTACGAACACGAAACGGCGTTGTACGCTCAATTGAACGATGATTTAAAAACACCGAGTATCTATGACGAGACTGTCCGGGCGATGCATCGACGCGGCTTACAGATTGATGAGACCATTCTCAACCGGGACGTCACCCAGGACTGGGAAGCGAACGCGAGTGTCGAAGCCGCTTGGGCGACTGTCTATCAGGATGTCGAACAGTACTGGGATCTATATGAGCTCGGTGAAAAGTTACTCGATATCGGCAGCCAGCAACAAATGTGGCGCTTTAACCATATGAGCACCGTCGAACGGATCATCGGTCAAAAACCGGGAACGGGCGGTTCGTCCGGTGTCAGTTATCTGCGCCGTGTGCTCGACCACCGGTTCTTCCCGGAACTCTGGTCGGTCCGGACAAAACTTTGAGGGGGAACCTGATATGAACCGTTGGATAGATGTCTCACAACCGTTAACCTCGTCTGTTACGACATGGCCGGGTGATACGAAATTTAACTACACGATTAACTGGAGTAAAGCCGATACCGGCTCCGTCAACGTCGGCCAGGTGACGATGAGTCTGCATACCGGTACTCATATCGATGCTCCGTTTCATTTTGACGATGCCGGTCAAAAAGTCATCGATCTTGATCCGGATCTCTATATCGGTCATGTCCGCGTCATTTATCTGCCCGGCCGGACCGAACTCGTCGCAAGCGACCTTGATGCATTTGATTTAACCGATGTGCGCCGGCTGATCATCAAAACAGACGGTTGGGTCGATAAGTCGATTTTCCCGGAAACGATTCCGGTCCTGACGCCGAGTCTTGCCGAACGCCTTGGAGCACTCGGGATTGAATTAATCGGACTCGATTTACCGTCTGTTGACGCGATCGACAGTAAAGAGATGGCGGCCCATCATGCGCTCGCCGCCCATGGAGTTCACATACTCGAAGGGTTAGTCCTCGATACGATCACTCCGGGTGATTATCATCTCAATGCTGTTCCGCTTCCACTCGTCGACGGTGACGGCAGTCCCGTCCGTGCACTGATGCGACCGTATTAAAAAAAACCGACAGAACGCTCTTCCAAGAGTTTTCTGTCGGTTTTTTTCAGTTTTCCTTAACCGGTACGGGGAACAACACTTCTTCCGTCCGTTGCATGATCTGTCCGAGTACTTGCAGGGACGGACCGACCTCAAAATCGAGATCAAGGGAATGATTAGCCCCTTTTATTTGTTCCAGTACGAGGTTCGAGCTGCCGCACCGTTCCAACGCTTCCGGACTGAACTGACGATCGTGGTCACCGATGACGAGTAATCCATGATGCTGACTGTTCGCAATCGCTTCGACAATCGCCGGATCTTTTAAGAGTGGCGTCAGAAGGACAACACGCGCTTCCGGAAACAGTCCGCGGTGCATCATCGATACAAGCGGTACCGTTCCAAGCGATTTGGCAATAAAGTGAATCGTTTTATATGTACGTGAATGTAACACGTCCTCGATGACCGCTTCAATCCGCCTGCTCACCTCCGCATCTCCCTGTTCGTCCGGCAAGCTGAACAAGTCGTCCGAGACATACTGAATCTCAATCACGTTCACGCCCCGCTTCAATAACATCATCCGACTAAAGTAAAAGTATGGATGGTCATACGCATAACCTGCGCCGGACAACATAAAGCAGACCTCATCTGACTCGGAATAATAGTGATTATAGGCAATCGTTTGATCGTCCAGTTGTACCTGACAACGGCGAATCTCCATCAATGCTCCCTCTTTATTTTTTCCTTACTTTACCATCCGATAACGAAACCGTCCATTAAAATTCCATTTCCTTGTCATCGGAGCTTAAGACCACCGTTTAAAAATTTGTGATTCCTCAAAAAAAGCCACATCCGACACTCTGTTAGCGTGGATGTGGCTGTTGGTTCAGCGGACCAGTTGATCCGGTGCAAAGACCGACTGTTCGACTTGTTTTAAAGCATAAAAAGCACCTTGGTTGGCCATCAAATCAGCATACGTGCCGACTTCGATGATTTGGCCCTGTTCCATGACGACGATTTGGTCCATCGTCTCAAGACCAGCCAGCCGGTGGCTGACAAGCAACAGCGTTGAATCCTCTGCACGGGAAAACAGGTGACGTAAAATCATCTGTTCCGTCAACGCATCGACCGATGAGGTCGGCTCATCCAGCAGATAGAGTGGTGTCTGACGCAAGAAGATCCGGGCAATCGCAAGCCGTTGTTTTTCACCGCCGGACAGGTTTTCCCCTTTTTCAAGCACCCTGTCGTCGAGTTCAAGTAAAGAAAGACCGACGTGTTTGAGTGCTTCCATCATCTGCTTATCCGTCGCTTCCCCGCTTGCCAGCTTCAGATTGTCACGAATCGTGCCGTAAAAGAAATGATTTTGTTGCAGGACGACATTCGTCTGTCGCCATAATGCTTCCGGATCAATTTCTTGACCGGATGTTCCTTCGATCCGGATCCCGTCGACTGGATACATCCGCAACAACAGTTGCAACAGCGTCGATTTTCCGGAACCGCTCGCTCCGACAATCGCCGTTTTACTGCCGGCAGGGAACGTCACGCTGACGTCCCGTAAGACAGGACGATCCTGACCCGGAAACGTGAAAGTGACGTGTTCCGTGCTCAGTTCCGGAGCCTGCGTCAATTCAAACGGACGGTATTCCGGTGTCGTTGTGGCTTCGACGACGTCATCAAGACGACGTGCCGCATGACGGCTGTCTTCAAAAAATCCGGGTAAAATCGCCATCGGTGCGGCATTTTCAAACACCGTCAACGAGGTCATGACCAGCAATGCGAGGAAAACGCCGTCGAGTTGTCCGTCAGCGACCAGATATGCCCCGAGTCCGAGGACAATCCAGGAAATAACTAACGTCGCCAGTGTATTCAATGCAAGGTTCGAGACCGCATGCAGTCCGTTGCGTTTTTCTTCCGCCACGTACCGTGCGGCAACGGCATTCAGCTCCGCTTCCTTGTTCCCGAGTTGCTGATAGATCTTTAAGTCACGATAACCTTGGAACAGTTCCGTCACTTCCGTCGACAGTTCCCCGCGTCGGGCCCGGACGGACCGGGCAAACCGTTGTTCCCGGTAGGCAAACCAGCCGGGAATGACGAATCCCGTCAAGATCAGACCAAACACGAGGACAAGCGCGACACTGAGTGAAAAGAAACTGACGAAAAAGATTGTACACAGAAAGACGAGCACTAAAATGATCGGTGGATAGACGACGCGCAAAAACGTATTTTGCAGACTTTCGACGTCCCCGACAATCCGGGCGAGCAAATCCCCGCTCCGGTACTTGGCAAAGATACCCGGTGCGAGTGGTTCCAGCCGTTTATAAAACGTCGTCCGCAAGTCACTGAGGATCGTAAACGTCGCCCGGTGTGAGTAATACCGTTCGGCGTACCGGCTGACAGCCCGCGTCAGACTGGAGATTTTCTGTAAGGCAATCAAAACGGCAAGTGTCTGAATCGGCGGCAACAGGGCGGCTTTTGAAATCAAAAAACCGCTTGCTGCGAACAAGCCGACTGCCGTGATTCCGGCCAAAACACCGAAGACGATCGAGAGCACGATGTCCCGTTTCTGGTGCAGCATCAAACGAAAAATTCCTATTAACTCTTTCATCGTGTCTCCTCCCCCCGTTGAACGGCACGCATCATCGCATATTCCGATTCACGTCCAAGTAATTCTTCATGTGTCCCCCGGTCGACAATCCGTCCGGCTTCCAGCACGACGATTTGATCCGACCGTTCAATCGTATGCAGACGGTGGGCGACCGTGATGACGGTCGCTTCACGTCCGAGAACAGTCATCGCTTCCTGCAACAACCGTTCCGTCTTCACGTCAAGACCGGTCGTCGGTTCATCAAACAAGATGACATTCGGTCGTTTCAGGAAGGCACGTGCTAACGCAACGCGCTGCTTTTCGCCGCCGGATAAGCCGCGTCCGCCTTCTCCGATTATCGTGTCGAGTCCGTTCGGCAACTGTCCGATCAATTCGGTCAGACCGGCGTCCGATGCCGCCTGTTCAATCGCAGCCCGCGATGCTTCGCGCAATTCACCGATGGCGATATTATCCGCCAGCGTCCCGGCATAGAGATACGGATGCTGCGAGATGTAGCTGAGCTGGCTGAACCAACTGGATTCCGTGATGGTCTGACGATCTTGACCGTCAAGCAACAGCTGTCCGTCCTGCGGATCGGCAAGGCCAGCCAGCAATTGGAGGACCGTCGATTTTCCGGCACCGCTGCGGCCGATCAAGGCAACCTTTTGATACGGTTCAATCGTCAAATTCAACTGTTCCATCGCAAACCGGGCATCGCGGTACGAAAACGCGACGTCTTTCAGTTCAATTCGCGGCGGACGGGCTGCCGGCAGTTCCGTTCGTCCGAAAGCGACATTCCGGTCGTCGTCCGTCAGTTCGGCCGCAATCTGTTTCGCGGCGGCGACACTGCCCCGTCCGGTATGGAAAGCAGCTCCCATCTCTTTTAACGCCAGATAGTATTCCGGTGCCAGAACCAACATCAAGAAGGCCGGCACAAAGGTGATGCTTTGGAACAAAATCAACCGTAAGCTGACTTCAAGCGCAATCATCCCCATACTGAGCATCGAGATGAATTCGAGCATCAACGACGACAGGAACGCGAGTTTTAAGACGGTTAACGTCGCATCCCGAAATTCGAGACTGCTTCGTTCAATCACGTCCTGCTGAGCTTTCGCCCGCCCGAATAACTTGAGCGTCGTCAATCCTTGTAACGTATCGAGAAACGTACCAGAAAAGGCATTCATCTTCTCAAGCTGCGTATCGGCCCGCTTTTGCGTCATGATCCCGATGACGATGTAAAACAACGGAATGAACGGGGCGGTAATCATCATGACCAGTCCCGTGACCCAGTCATAGCTGAAGGCGGCAATCAAGACCATCAACGGAACAATCGATGTCTGAATGACCTTCGGCAGGTACTGGCTGTAATAGCTGTCCATCTCATCGACGGAATCCATCAGGATACTGACCTTTTGTCCGGATTGTCCTTCAAGCATCGACTCGACAGAGTTTCGTGTGTATTTCGCGACGAGCGCCTGACGCAAATCTTGTTTGACGCGTGCCGCAAGACTCGTTCCGAGGCGCCCGTTCCAGTACGTGACGCCGACGCGCAGGACAAGCATCCCCAATAGGACACCGAGCAACGGAATAACTGCCGCGAACGGATCCCCTTGCAGAAAAATCCGGTCAACGATGATGACAATCAGATAGGATTGTCCGATGACGGCGACTCCCATCAGGACGGCGGCCAGCATCAGTTGTATAAAAATCGTACGCGGAATCGTAATAATTCCTTTGAGTGGATTCATAAGAAAACGTCCTTTCACTAAGTGTGAACGACTTTTAGTGAATATTTTCACATATCGTACATTCAGTATACCGAATCCATTCTGTTGATGCCACGGGTATGCTGTCGAAAAGGTGTGACGGTTTTGTGAGGGACCTTTTGTTGGACAATTGATTTATCCGGATGTATTATAGACAATAGTTATCCACGTTATACAGAAAGGAGAATGTTTCATGCAAATGAAGACAGGTGTTGAACAATCGGTGTATGCGATGCTCTTATTGACGTTTTTACCGGAGAAAGGTGTGTTGCCGGGCGAATTCATCAGTCAGCAACTTGGCGCTTCGCCAACCTACTTTCAAAAGTTGCTCCGGAAGCTCGTGAGTGCGGATCTGCTGATTTCTGTTCCCGGTGCAAAAGGCGGCTTCCGGCTCAAAGCGTCACCGGAGACGATTCGTGTGTTTGATATCTATGAAGCAATCGAGGGCAAACAATCCTTATATGCCTCAAGCGGTGTTTTCGAAGACTTGATGGGTATCCAGGATCAGAACATCTGCTTATTGTCCGACCTGATGGCAGAAGCGGAACAGTCGTGGCAATCGAGACTCAAACGCGAGACGATCGACTCGATCCGCCGTGAAATTTATTTGAACTGTCCGCCCGATCATCTGACAAAACTGCAGAGTTTAATTGAAGAAAAAATGATTCGTAACTAAAAGGAGAATATATGATGAACACCACTACACTTGACCGCTATTTTGATTTATTTGATGCTTCCCGGACCGATGAAAAAGCTTTTGATGACTTGATTTCCCTGTTCTCGGACGAAATCACATTCGTCCTGAACGGACAGGAACAGCACGGTATCGATGCCTGGAAACAGTTCGTCCGGATGGTCTTTACGGCGAATCAGGATATTAAACACATGTATGCCGGATGGGTTCCATCAGAAACAGGAGATACGATGGAAACACGCTGGGCTGTTTGCGGGAAACGCGCGGACGGCTCTGTCTTCACCCAGGAGGGAACCGACATCGCCCGGCTCAATGCGGATGGAAAGATTGTCTATCTCGCCAACGTTCCCGATGATACGGCGATGTTTAACCAATACAACGATTAATCGAAAACAGGCATCACTTCGTTATGAAGTGGTGCCTGTTGATTATGCTTATAAATTCTTCGCTTTGAAGGTATCGCCGCCTTCAATCGTTCCGTTATCAAATCCTTTTTGGAACCATCGTTCGCGTTGAGCCGATGTACCGTGTGTAAAGCTTTCCGGTACGACATATCCTTGCCCTTTTTTCTGCAATGTATCATCTCCGACAGCATTCGCCGCTCCAAGTGCCTCTTCCAAATCGCCTTCTTCAAGCAGATTTTGTCCTTGTGCATGGTTGGCCCAGACACCCGCATAGTAATCCGCCTGCAATTCAAAGCGGACCAGGTATTTGTTGAACTTCTCTTCGCTCATCTTTTGACGAAGCGGCATGATTTCGTCTGATGTCCCAAGCAACGTCTGAACATGGTGCCCAACTTCGTGGGCAATGACATACGCCATCGCGAAGTCTCCCGGTGCCCCGTATTTATTTTGTAACTCATCATAAAAACTTAGATCAATGTATAATTTCTGATCCCCCGGACAATAAAACGGTCCGACTGACTTTCCGGCTTGTCCACACGCTGAACTGACCTGATCGGTATATAAAACGAGCGTCGGTTCTTTATATGTCATACCGTCCTGTTTAAATTCCTTTGTCCAGACTTTTTCCGTATCCGCTAAGACAACGGATACAAAATCAGCCGCTTCTTTTTCTTTGGCCGTTTCCTGGTACTCGCCTTGACTGTCGCCTTGTGAATCGGACAATCCTCCGAGGATGTCGGCCGGATTCCCGCCCATCAACGTGACGACGATTAAAATGATGATCCCGAGTCCGCCTCCGATCCCGGCGACTCCTTTTCCACCCATGCCCCGTCGATCTTCGACGTTCGAACTTCTTTCTCTGCCCTTCCATTTCATACACGGTTCCTCCTACAAGTCTCAATGCCCTTCTATACCCCATATCTTGTCTGTTTAGGCATGAATTTCTATTTTAAAATTTAATTTTGTTTTAAGTATCTTGAAGCTAAACAATCTTATTTTCCCGACCGATAGTCGTATACGTTTAACATGTTTACTCGTGATTTGTTTCACTTTCTATTAGAAAATGGGGGAATTTTATTTTATGAAACGTCGGAATCAACTTATGCTTTGGATCAGTTTTCTTGTCGTCACTTTATCGTTCATTGTCCATGGTTTACACCGGTTCACCGACTTTGCGGAAGGTTATCAACTCATCCGGGGAAACGTAACAGCCGCTTCACCCACGACACTTGCCTGGATTGCTTTGTTACCGTTTGTCTGTTGGATTGCTTCTGCCGTTCTCTACCGGATTCGACCAGACAGTATAATCGTTGCGCTTCTCTTGACGTTGACACTGACGTTTTCCAGTATGTCGATCGTCGCCGGCGGCAATGGACTGGTCGAGTATCATTTTTCAATTTTCATGGTCCTGGCGTTGATTGCTTATTTCCGCCGGATTAACTTGATTCTCGTCAGCACCATCCTTTTCGCCTTGCAACATTTCGCCGGCTTCTTTTTTGCCCCGTCCCTGATTTGCGGAACGACCGGTTATCCGTTCAGCATTCTGATGATTCATGCCGTTTTCTTGATTTTGACGAGTGTGGCTCTGATTATCCAGATTGCCGTACAAAATCAGGAACGATCCGTCTCCTTGAAACGAGAAACGGAAGCCACGACGCTGATTACGAATGTCAGTCACCAAATCGAAGCACTTGTCGGTAATTTAAAAACGAATACGAAACACTTACAACAGGCAGCTGTCCAGTCCGTCGAAGCAACGAACCAGATCGCGACAGCGATTGCACCGATTGTTCAGTCCGCTGACGGTCAGCATCAATCGATGCAACAAGGAACGGATCAGTTGCATCAGGTCAATACGTCCATCGCATCGATCCAATCGAAAATGGCACAAACCGTCACGACGACGGAACATATGACGAAACGCGCGTTGACTGGAAACGAGGAGATGAACCTGATGGACCGCCGCGTCGAAGAGATGGTCGAATCAACGAACGGTCTGCACACTTCCGTCACGGCAATGGCCAGCCGGTCGGATAAGATTCAAAAAATCCTCGCCAGTCTGGAAGCCATTGCCGGCCAGACGAATCTATTGGCATTAAACGCTGCGATCGAAGCGGCACGTGCCGGAGATGCCGGACGGGGGTTTGCCGTCGTTGCAACGGAAGTCGGGCATCTCGCTGTTCAGTCCCGCAGTTATGCAAACGAAGTAACGGAAGTCCTGCAGGCCCTGATTGTCGATACCGATCAAATCAAAACGACCGCCGCCGGTTATACGAAAACACTGGCTGAAAATCAGGAAATGACGAGCCGTGTCCGTCAGACATTTTCTGATATCACGCAACTCGTACAGGAAGTCGAACAAAGTATCAGCTCCATTCAAACCGCCCGTCACGGGGTCGGTGTCCAGATGCTCGACATCGAACAGCGGATGGAGACGACGCGAACCGCTTCCCTCGAAGTCCGCCATGGTATTGAATCGACTGCCGTTTCACTCGAACAACAAACGACCGTCCAGCATGAATTTGAAACGATGACGGAATCGCTCAGTACAATGACCGTTTCCCTTGAGCAGCTTGTCGATGAATTAACTCAACATGTGGACCGCTAAACTAAAAGTTCCTCCCTTAATCGGCAGGAACTTTTTTTGATTCTTCCGAGGAGTTCTTCCCTCCCGTCTCGAATAGACATACAAAAGAAATTCAGTAAAGGAGACGAGTCACATGCGTAAATCTTTACTGTTTCTGACCTCATCCGATATTCAGCATCCTGACGCTGACTTTTCACATCACCTCTTACACGAACTTTTTAAACGAATCACGGATGAATACAACGTGACATGCTTGGCTCCGGCATTTTTTGGCGGACGTGACATCGAATCAATCGACGGTGTAACGTACATCCGGCGTGGTAGTACGCTCAGCTTCTCTTGGCATGCCTTGCACTATATCCAGTCCCATCCCCTTGCACTGATTCTCTTGTCCAATGTTCCCTTGCTTGAATTTATGTGCCGACACAGCACAATCCCATCTGCCCGAATCCTTGTCAATATGCCGACTTGTCAGGCGACATCGTCATTTTCTGATCCATGTCTTGTTTTCCATCCGTCTGTCCTGACGACGTTAACCAAACACGGGTATCATCAAGCAGTCCGTCTTCTGGAAGGACTCGATTTGCTTTCCCCTGAGTCGACTTGGCTCAAAAAAGAAAAACGACCGACGTTTGTTTACGTCAGCCGTCCCTCTCAACCTAAAGAATTATTTGATGTCTGCCAAGCCTTCATCGCCTCGAAACAAGAATTTCAAACGGTTCAACTCTGGATCATCGGACATTGTCCGATCCGATTCGATGCGTCGATTCCAGCAGCCATGCAACAAAGCATTCACTACTTCGGCGATATCGAACCTGTCGAGCGTAACCGTCATATCAGCCGGGCAACGGCCTTACTCGTTCCGTCCCATGAAGATAACTGGGGAATGATTGTCTATGAAGCAGCACGCGTCGGCACACCGGCGATTGTCTATGACACCCCCGGTCTGTGTGACGCTGTCCAGTATGGCATGACCGGTTATTTGGCTAAAGCCAATCATCCCGGTGCTTTGGCGGCAGAAATGCGTTCCTGTCTGCTCGACGAGACCACGTATCAGATGTTGCGCTATGCCGCGCATCAATTCTCGACCACAAAACGCCTCCATGATCTTGAACCGACTTTTCGTGACTGGTTGCGTATTAAAACATCTGATGTTACAGAAGACTGATGACAGACAAAGGATCCGTCCGTTTTGTATAATCGTCCGGGACGTCCGCAAAAGTAATCTGTCCGGACGGCTGAATGATGAACGTCGCCGGTTTCGGCAACTGCCAGTCTTCATTGCCGTTATGTCCGGCAACATCGAGTCCGGATGCTTTGTACACGTCAATTAAATAATCGGGCATATCGAACACCAAATCGAACTGACGGGCGACGACGTTATCGACATCACTCAACACCTGAAATGCCAGGTCGTTTTTTTCCTGCGTCGAGAGCGAGTGCTCCGGTGTTTCCGGACTGATCGCCACAAGCGTCGCTCCTTTTGCCTCAATTTTTTCTAATTCCCGTTGGTAAGCCCGGAGCTCCAAATTACAATACGGGCACCAGCCGCCGCGATAAAACGTCACGATGACGGGACCGTCCTGCAACAGTTTTTCAAGAGACACGGATTGACCAGATGCGTTCGGTAACGTAAAACGGGGTGCTTCGTCTCCGACGGTCAATCCTTTGGCGCCGTCTGATGCGGCTAACTCGTTTGTCGCTTGTGCCATCAACCGTTGTTTTTCCTGCGGTGCCTTTTGTCGAAACTGTTCTTGATACGCTTTTATTTCTTCAAGCAATGTAGACATGACGTGTCCCTCCTTATGTTTGTCTTACAGCATAGCAGGGACTTCATAATCTGTCCGTCATTTTGCTCCGTCCGGCTTCTTGCGGAATTTCTTAAGAAAGCCCATCAGACTTTCCGGTGTCAGTTCCAATTTGTTCTCATAAGCATATTTCGTCCCGTATCCGAGTGCGAGTGTTGCCGTTGAAGCGACACCGGCTCCGATGACCGCTCCGTATCCCGGAACCATCTTCGCCAGTTGGCGGAACGCTGTTTTGCCGGAGTTCCCGACAATCGTCACGACCAGCAACTCCTTCGCACTTTCCTTCGACAGATTCCGTTCGTACAAATTCGACAGTTTCAGCATCAGTCCGATTTGAATCGATGTCAACGGAATGATGTCAGCTCCCGGAAATGGTACCGCTCCAATTGCCCCGGCGGCCGTTCCGGCTCCGACAATCCAGTTGTTCGCGATTTTCCCCCGCAACGCCGGATCGATCTCGCGAACAAACAGATTATCCTTGTTGAACTTTTTTAGGATGTCGAGCACCTCACGACGCAGACGGTCAATGTTCGTCCCGTCCATCGCTGAGACCGGAACGACTTTTGGTCCCGGTAACTTCGACTCGATATGCGACAGGATCGTCGCGAGGTCGTTCGTCGCATCGATTTTCGTGACGACGATGACGATATTTTTATTATGGGCATAAATCTTCTTGAAGTTTTTGGTCTCCGTTTCCGATAAGACGGTCCCGGCGGCGTTTAAGAAATAAAGAATAACATCGGCACTTTGATAAAACTTCCACGTCGTGTCCGAGTTCAGGCTGTTTGCATCGTTCAGTCCCGGCGTATCGACGAAGACGACCTTGTCTTCCGGATGTTGCCGAATTTGATCAATGCGTGTCGTCTCCCCCGGCTTTGCTCCGACGGTCGCGACTTCCCGACCAAGGATCGCATTCAATGTCGAGGACTTGCCCGCGTTGACGTCCCCGATCAGCGCAACGGTCACTTCCTGTTCGAGTGACTGGTTAAAGTCGCGACGTTCCGACTCAAACGATTGGTCAAACACTTCCTCCAGTTTTCGTTTTCGTTTCTGCTCATTGGTCTCAAGACCTTCTCCAAAAAAATCATCCATCTTTATCCCTCCTGAAAATACCTGCTGTCGGTCTTTTCCCGTTCTCCATTGAAATCATCCTTCAAAAGAAGGTCTATTTTCATCCGTTGGTGAATATTACCAATAACTACTTACGAGATGAGGATCTGATCATGAAAACATACAGCGTCTTTTTACTGACGGCTACCTTCTTATTGAGTGGCTGCACATCACCAACAAGTGACACATTGACCGTATCTTCCATTAATTTAAAAGCCGGTGAAAAAGTTTTTGCGGAAATCAATGATCAAGATATCGCTGCTTATCACTTAAAAGGTAAGCTGAACAAAAACTATCTGTTAAAAGGCGTCGAATATTTGCCGAACCACAAAGAACGGACACTCTTTTCCATGGAAATTGAACCAAAGAAATACGATTCGACACTCCGAGTCCTTCAATCCTCTTCAGCGAAATACATTCACTTTGGCGCGAATCTAGAGGGCGGAAGTATTCGTGCCCATGAAGCGTTAAAACAAAAACCAGTTGCCTTCAGTACTACGGGTCCTAGCTCGAACTTCACGCTGAGTGATTATGACGTGCTGTTGCTTCGTCATGTATCAACAAGTGGTAAAATCGAGACGCATTCACTCGAAGATATCCATGGTCCTGAGGATATTGATGTGAAGAAGGACGAACAGATTTTTGCGCTTGTTTTAACAGCAAGTGAATGACTTTAATTTTTAAGACACAAAGGGGAGGCGGACACTAACATCCATCTCCCCTTTTCATATAATTCGCTTCGTTTTAAATCTGACTTCTGCGCTCCAGTAAAATCGTATCCCGCCAAACTCCTGCCAATTGTCCAATCCGTTCCCGCCGGCCGACTTCCCGGAAACCAAACCGTTGATGAAGTTTCAAACTGGCCGTGTTTTCCGGAAAGATTTGCGAATGCAGCGTCCAGATGCCAGCCGCTTCACTCGCTTCGATGAGAGCCTGCATCAATGCGGTGCCGATTCCTTTGCCGCGTGCATCTTCGTCAATATAAAGACTGACTTCCGCTACTCCTCGATAGGCGGGAATCGATGAAAACGGACTGATGGCGACCCAACCGAGCACCTTCAAGTCTTCTTCCGCCACCAGCCGGCTGTGCAGGTGATGATGGGCATTCCAGTAATCAAACGATGGTACTTCCGTTCGAAACGTCGCATTCTGCGTCTTTATCCCCTGTTTGTAAATCCGACCGACCTCCGGATAATCGGTTGCGGTCATTGCCCGTATATTCATATTTTTCCACTCCTTATTCAATCGCTATTCAATCGCTATCCGTTTGGAGTTCGACATCCGGTCTGGTTTTCCTGTTAGTCGACCGTAAACGGAATCGGTTGTAACTCAAGTGGTGTATTGACGAGGGTATTGCTGTAGCCGGTTTCGAGATAATATTCTTCACGTGTGTGCTCGGATGGTTCCGGCAGGCGGAATGTCGACCGGAACATTTGTTTATCCGCATCGAGCACGGTGACTTTTGGTTTGATTTCCCGACCGTCCGGCGGTTCTGTTCCTTCAAGCAACCGCATGGAGTTACGGATATCAAGCTTCATACCAAATCGAGACTCACGGGAATTCGTCGAAAATTCAACGACGACTTGCTCGGATGTTGTCTCAATCGATGTGATTGTCATCTTGAGCGGGTGCGTTTCCGACTGTTGGCGGTACGGCAACGGCTTGGTTAACGGAATCGGTTGTGTCTCTAGATCAATTCGTAAAGAAGGCTGCAACAGATAGTTCCCTTTTGGAATCACATAGTTCCCGAAGATTAACCGTGACTGCTCGATGGCCTCCGTTCCAGTTTTCGTCCGTTTAACGGACTGAGTCGACCATGTCCAGTTGCGGATGATTTCCTTGCCGGATGAATCAAGCAACGTCAGCTCGACACGGGCACGTTCTTTTTTCGGCGAGCGTGTTATATAGTCGAACGAGGTGCTGCCTTTGCCCTGAATCAACTTATCCAATGTGACTTCCGTTTGATAGGTTGGATTTTTGACCGTTGTGCCATAGACTTGTTCTTTGACAGGAAGCCGCTTAACCGGTACGTTAAACGCCCAGTTTCCATTGACGCCAAATACGTCCGTCAACACGATCGGAATCTGGAGCGTATCTTGCAATTTGGTTTCACCGAGCGTGTATTCAATTCGTCCTTGCCAAATACCGTTCACCTGCTTGAACTGAACCACTTCTTTCGTCTCTGTCCCGGCAAACCGTTTATCCCCTTTGAACAGTTCATATAATCCTGACCGCGCTTCCGCTTTCACATCCGGGACGCCGGTCGCTGTCAGATTCATACCGATTGTTGCTCCGTCGTAGTAGGCATCGATGACTTGGATGTCGATCCCGTTGTCACTTGCGACTTGATCGATTTTCGTTGCGAGTTGCTTCTGACTAATTGCGGTACCGGTGTTTTCCTGTTCGAGGAACGGTCGGTACATCTGACCGAGTAATGGAACTTTTGCCATCGCCGTCGCAAAAGATGGAACGACGAATGTCGATGTGATCAACAGTGATGCCGCAAGTCCCGTCGAGACAACCAGACGTCGCAGACGTTTCGGTCGTTTGATTTGTTGATCCCGCTTTCCCTGCTCCATTCCTTGGCGAATCCGCTCCTGTAAGGCGGCCTGCGGTACAGGAATCTGGTTATAGTCATTTTGAAGATTGTGCTTCGACATAATCAAGCCCTCCCAACTGTTTCTTCAATTCTTCCCGTCCCCGTTTGAGATACGTCTTGACCGTATTCAGGGTGATACCGATAAAAGAAGCAATCTCCTTCATCGGGACATCGTGAAAATAAAAGAGCACCAAAACATCCCGGTATTCTTTTCGCAGGTGCGACAACGCTTCAATCAAGTCCAGATGTTCTTCCCGCGAAGATTCCTTCACCGGAATCTGTTCAATGAGATCCGCTACCGCTGTCTGTTGGTTCAGGACACGGTAACAGTTCCGAATCAGAATTTTCGTCAGCCAGGTCACGAAGTATTTGGGCTCTTTGACCTGTCCGATTGAAATGAAGGCCTTGTAGACCGTTTCCTGGACAACGTCGAGTGCATCCTGTTCGTTTTTAACATAGACGTAGGCCGTCCGGTAGAGCTGTTCACTATGTAAGAGAATCAATTGTTCAAAGGCTGTCTCGTCCTGCTTGATGGCACGCCGGACAAGCTCCGTGTGCTCCGTTCGTAAGTCCAATTCCGTTCCCTCCTTTTACCCATTAGAGCGTCGAATGTATGAAAAGGTTTCAAAAAATATCCATTCCACTAAAAAAGACCTTAGCGAGGCTAAGATCTTACTGCTTAAAACGTGTACCGGACTGCCATCTCTTTTCCGAACCGGTCACCGTGATCGATAAATCCAAGTCGTTCATACAGACGGTGCACTGCTTGATTGTCCGGACGGTAACCGACGACGATACACGTCGCTTCCGGAAGCTGTTGCATCTCTGCAAGCAACAAACGGACTGCTTCCCGGCCGATACCTGAACCTTGATGGCGCCGGTCAATCATCAACCGGTAAATCCAGTAGCCGTCCAGTTCTTCCCGTTCCGAATTGTACATCAAAAATCCGGCTAACTCATTCGCTGCATAAACCGTCCGCATGACGAGCGTCGGCTCAAAACCAGCCTGAGCAATCGAGTAGACGTTCGGTTCTAAGAATCCCTGTTGTTCCGCCGTCAATTCAAGCGCACAGCACGCTTCCCAGTTCTCGTGCGTGACTGGGCGTAATTCAATCTGCATATCCATTCCCCCGTTTTTTAGAAAACGGGTTACGCATCGCGCCCCGTTTCCTGTTTTGTTTGCGTCATGTTCACCATGATCGCCTCCTTTCGTAATCTTTTCATTATTATCGGATGGTATCCAGGATATGTTAAATCCATCTCATTACTTAGATTTCATTTCGAGGTTGTCCGAACTACCTCTTTCGTCCCAAGCAGCGTCACAAGCTGATCAAGCCGCTCGATCATGTAGGTCGGCGTCAGTTCCGCCGAAGCAGTGGCATGACCGGGATTAAACCAACATGTTGCAATTCCTGCCAAGATGCCGCCCTGAATATCTGCCGTCAACGAGTCGCCGATGATCAACGCCTGATTGCGCGTCGTGTCCGGCATCCGCTCAAACACGTAATCAAAAAAGGCTGGCATCGGTTTTTGATAACCGGTTTCTTCCGAGACAAAAATTCCGTCAAAATAAGGAGCCAAACCGGATCCTTTGAGCCGATCCCGTTGCGTCGCCGCAACACCGTTCGTCACGACATACAGCTGATACTTGCCTTTGAGTGATTCGAGCAACTCGATTGCCCCTGCAATCAGTTCCGTCCCTTGACTCAAGTACGCACGGTAGCGCGTATCCATTCGACTGCCGTCGACCGTACGGCCCTGCTCGGCAAAAAACGCCACAAAACGTGACGTGATCACTTCCTGCCGTGTTACCTCGCCCCGTTCAAGTGCCTGCCATAAGCAGCGGTTGATTGTCCGGTAACGGGCTTCCCGCTCTTCTGTCCACTCGAGCTGCTCGTCTTCAAACAATTGTCGTAAAGCAGAGCGTTCCGTCGCATCAAAATCAAGCAAGGTATGATCGATATCAAATAATAAAGTCGTGTAATTCATGTATTAGGCTCCTTTTCGTAACATCCGTCGTTCGGTTAACTTGCCGCCGAGTTGGAACAATAAAACACCGCCGCCGATCAAAACAACGCCGACAGCTTTCGTCCAGGTGAACGCTACTTGATCAAGACCGAACCAGCCGAGCGTATCCCACAGCAAGGCAAACAGGATTTGTGAAACCATGACGATTGAGATTGCATAACTCGGTCCAAGCTGCTGCACCCCTTGCGTTACGCACAAAACGACGCCGACTCCGATGATGCCGCTGAACCAAAACCACGGTTCCATCCCGCTCGTCGAAAAGAGACCGCCGCCTTCAACAAGCAGTCCGATCGTCAGCGAGGCCAGGAATCCGAGTCCGAGGACAAGCGTCGTCGTCGCCCATGCCCCGACCCGTTCCTTGACCTTGGCATTAAACGTATTCTGAATACAGACCATCATTCCGCCGAATAAAGCCAGAACTATTCCAAGTGTCATCTTGTTTCCTCCTCACTCATAAATACTTTCGCCGATCCGTTCTGTCAGACCCGCCCGGTCGATAATCGTAATCATCCGGTTCGTCCGCTCAATCAAGCCGTCCTGACTGAACTGCCGCAGGACACGGTTCAGGTGGCGATAACTCGTGCCGATTAAATCCGCCGCATCAACCAAATCACTGACTGGTAACGTCGGTGTTTCCGGTGTCATCGATAAGAGATAACTGGCAAGCCGGACCTCGACCGGATACAGCAGATTAAAGCTCATCGAGTGTGATTTCAGCTCAAACTTCATCGTAATCGTCTCAAGTAAAAACCGGAGCAGTGCCGGATTGTCAGCACCCTTTTGCTCGAGTGCCGCATAGGAGATGCTGACGGCTTTGACCGGCGTGACCGCTTCGACTGTGTTCATCAATGGGGTCCGTCGGACGTATTCGATATCGCCGACCAGATCAAACGGATGCTTAAACGATAAGACAAGCCGTTTTCCGGTCGCCGACATATGGGTAATCTTCAGTTTCCCCTCGAGTAACAAGTACATCCGATCCGCCGCGTCGCCTTGACGGCACAGCCAGTCGCCGGCCTGAAAGGCGACCGGTTGTAAATGATCACGCAAGCCGCCGGCAAAGACGTCCGTCAACTGAAACCGGTCCAAATATTCATCCAGTTGTGCTTGTTCCACGTTAGTGCCCCCTTACCATTTCAAGATCAGCACGCCGCCGATCATCATCAAAATGCCGATGACTTGCGGCAACTGCAACCGCCGTTTCATCATTCCGAACCAGCCGTTCCAATCGATCACCAGCGCCAGACCAAGCTGGGCAATCAGGAATAACGAAATCGTCAACGTCACACCCATCAAATGAACAGCTGTCATGTTACTGAATAAGACCGCTGCTGCAAGTGTCCCGCCGGATAAATACAGGACTTTCACGTCTTTCATCTGCCGGAACGTCCGGTCGCGTAAGATCAACGTAATCAGTAACGCGACGACAAAACCGGTCATCTGCGTCAGGGTCGCTGCTTGCCATGTGCCGATGCTGTTGCTGATTCGGGCATTGGCGACGCTTTGCAGGGTCAGAAAAAAACCGCCGCTGATTGCAAAAAGAATGCCACGCATCGTTGTCCCTCCTCTTCTTGATTTTCATACTTCCATTTAAACGAAGCCTCCCTGAATGATAAAGGACATTTGTCCTGAAAGGAAACTTATATCTTTTCCCATGAAAAAAACCGCCTCGTCGTCAGACAGGCGGTACATGCTTAGATTTTCTTAACGAACTCCGACTTCAACTTCATCGCACCGAGTCCATCAATCTTGCAATCGATGTCATGATCCCCGTCGACGAGACGGATCCCTTTGACACGGGTCCCTTGTTTGACGACAAGCGACGTGCCCTTCACTTTTAAGTCTTTAATGACCGTAATTGTATCACCATCGTTCAATACATTCCCATTTGCATCCCGGATGACAGTGGATTCTTCTGCCGCTGCCGCGTCATCCGCCGTCCATTCATGGGCGCATTCCGGACACACGAATACATTCCCGTCTTCATATGTATACGCTGAACCGCAGTTCGGACAATTCGGGTATTCATTCATGCTGATTCCTCCAGTACTTGATCGATTCTTCCACTTGATTATAACAGCGATCTTTAAAAAGGAATCCATTTTTCAGCACAATAAAGGAGACAGATCGTAAAATCTGCCCCCTTCATTTGAGAACTGACAGTTCTGTCAGCCGCTTATTCTTATTCGTTTTCCAGCTTTTTAATCGCTTCATCGAGTTTTTCCTGATCCTCATCCGTCAGTTTCGGATACTGCGGATCGATTTCACGCAGAACATCATTCATGACCTCCGTCACGATGTAACGGGTAAACCATTCATCGTCTGCCGGTAAGACATGCCAAGGTGCGTGCTCCGTTGACGTATGCGTGACGAGCTCGGCAAAGATGTCCTGATATTCATCCCAATGCTCCCGTTCCTCGACATCACTGAACGAAAACTCAAAGTTTTTCTTCGGATCTTTAATCCGTTCGAGCAAGCGCTTTTTCTGCTCGTCTTTTGAGACATTAAACAAAAACTTGACGACGCGGAAGCCGTTTTCGACGAGATAACGTTCAAAATCATTGATTTGACGGTAACGCATCTTCCAAACGTCCTGATCGTCCGGGACTTCCTCTTCTTCCAGTAAATCATGGATCCGCGGTGCGATGACTTCTTCATAATACGAGCGGTTCAGGATACCGACTTCCCCTTTTTCCGGCAAGCCTTCGTGAATCCGCCAGAGATAATCATGCTTTTTCTCCGTATCTGACGGTTTTTTGACGGACAGTGTCCGCAGGCCTTGGGCGTTGAGATTCGAGAAGATATAGCTGATGGCTTCATCTTTTCCGCCGGCATCAATCGCTTGCAGGATGACAAGAACGCCGTTTTTCTCTTCGGCATGCAGACGCCAGTGGAGTTCCTTTAGTTCCTCGACACTTTTCGGGATGTGCTGATCCAGTAACTCATCCTCTGCAATCCGGTTGTCATCTGACGTCGGATAATCCGACAAATGAATCGATTCGCCCGGTGTTACACGGTATTTTTTTATGTCCATAGTAATCCCCCTCGTTTTAAGTACTTAAGGAATATTTACCCAAAGTACCTCAAGAAGAAACGTTCAGATGAACTTATCTTTAGACAAGTTGCCGCAAGCCGTCTTCGAGTGAAACCGGTGGCCGGCCCAGGATATGTTCAAAATCCTGACTCTCAACTGCCAGCGTTCCGGTCGCAATACCTTCTTGAATCGCCTGTAACATCGGCAGTAAAAACTCTGGAACTCCCGCTTGCTGCATGATTGCCGTATAGGTCGCGCTGTCGACTTGCTTCACCTGCACCGGACGACCAAGGACCTGTCCAAGTGCTTCTGCAATCTCTTGTTGCGTATGGAGAGGTCCCGACAGTTCATAAATTGATTTTGTTGGCTTCGGATCAACCAAGACGGTCGCGATGGCTTCCGCATAATCTTCCTGGAGCGCCCAACCAACTGTACCGTTTCCGGCACTCGTCAACCAATCCTGGCCGGCACGGACGGCATCGATCGTCGACTGTTCATTCTCCAGGTACCAGTTGTTGCGGAAAAACAGGAATGGAATCCCTGTTTCGCGAATTAACTGTTCCGTCACTTGATGCGTGCGGGCCAAGAAATTTTGACTGGCTTCCGCGTTGGCGATACTCGTGTAAGCAATCAACCCGACTCCCGCTGCTTTAGCTGCCTCGACAGCTGCTGTATGTTGACGGATCCGTGTCGCCTCTTCGCCGTCGGTCGAAATGATCAGGAGTCGGTCGACGCCTGCAAAAGTTTGTTGTAACGTATCCGGCGCATCAAAATCGCCGTGACGGACTTCAATACCGCGTGAAGCCAGCTCATTTGCTTTTTTCGGGTCACGGACACTGACGATTACATTCTCCGCTTCAATTTTCGTTAAGAGTTGCTCGATAATTTTAGCTCCTAATTTTCCGGTTGCACCGGTCACAAGTAATTTCATGGACGTAAGCTCCTTTTTTAATAAGTTTCTACCTGTATCCAATTGTATTACAGGTGGTACACTGTGAGGAGTAGGCACTTTTTCGATACCAGGTCATACAAACCGAACTATAGGAGGAATTCCCGATGAATCCAGCTTCGACAACTGACTCTTCGCTTTCACAACGGACGGCGTGTCCCGTTACCCGAGCCCAGACCATCATGGCCGGCAAGTGGAAAATCCTCTTGCTTTGGCATCTCAGCACCGGAACAAAACGGTTTCATGAACTCGAACACCTGTTGCCTGGGATTTCAAAAGGTATTTTAACACGGCAATTACGGGAACTTGAAGCAGATGGAATCATTCATCGAAAAGTATACCGGGAAGTCCCGCCGAAAGTTGAATATTCCTTAACAGAAATCGGACACAGTTTTCTGCCGATCCTCGATCAGATGGCGACTTGGAGTAATCAGCATTTTCCACCTGAATCGTAATCATCAAAAGAGCGACTTCCACTAACGGAAATCGCTCTTTTTCACTCACTGTTCTGTCAGGACTGCTTTAAAGTGTGCATCCAGGGCTGACGCAACACGCAAACCGGAAATGACGGCACTTTCGACCCGTGTCCGACCAGACGTGTCTTTCGGATCGAGGAAGGCATCACCAGCCAACCAGAGCGGATGCTGATCGAGCTTCAGGTAAGGTGTACGGAAGACATCACGTGCCTGCGCATACCGCCAACGCTTCAACTGCTTGGAAATCACTTTGACCGGTCCGAGTTGTTCCTGCAACAACCGTTCGATTTCCCCAAGCGTCGCGTCTTCTCCTTTGTCATACCAGACTTCACTCCAGTCACCGGCCATGTAGACACTCAGAAGCGGTGTCGCCGACACTTCTTTTTGCGCATTGTTGACGATTTTCAGCATTCCGGATACAAGACCGTCGTCGAGCAAACCGACTTCTCCGAGATTGGGCGATTTCTCCAGCTCAAACAATCCGACGAACGTCGGCTCGAACGTCACTTTCCCGAGACGGGCGTGATCGGACTCCACCAGCATTAACGGTGAGGCTGCGAGCAAGTCATAGGCTTGTGGAACCGGTGCCGTCAGCAGAATCGCATCATACGTCCGTGTCTGTGCCGCTGCCGTGGTCTGAAGAGCCGGTCCTTCTGCCAAAATCCTTTCGACCTGTTCATTTAAATGAACCGGAATCCCACGGGCAATCGATTGGACCAGCTGATTCATCCCGTTGACCGCAATATAGCGGGGAAAGTCATCCCCGAACCATTTTCGGATTAGTCCCTGTTCCAGCCATTCGTCGACTTCCTGCGCTAACTCGTCCGTCCGGACCGTAAAGAAGACAGCCCCATGATCCGCTGTTCCCTGGTCGATCCGTCTCGTCGCCATCCGTCCCCCGACACTTTGGCTTTTTTCGATGATCTCGACCGCATAACCTTCCGTCATCAATTGACGAGCCGCAAATACGCCCGCGAGTCCGCCGCCAATGATCCCGATCCGTTTTTGTTGTTCCATCCGAACTTCCCCCTCTACTTGCATCATTTCCACAAGTATAGCGGTTCGCACGTCAAACAACGTCTTTTAACGTTCTTCGAATATGCTCGTCCGTTCCAACTCGACCAGTACACGGGAATAGTTGTGATTGAAAAACTGTTGGTGATGCTCCAGTCCCCGCTGGACACACCAACCGATTCCCGTCAGTGCTTCAAACAGACGGTAGTACGGCAAATAAACTTCAATCGGTTCCGGTGTCCGAATTTTTCCGTATCCGCCTTGATACGCATCAAGCAGGGCACTGCCACCTTGGAATACATCCCGGTCAAGTTTCGTAAAATCAATTTCCGTCGCCCCGAAACGTGAGGTTTCAAAGTCAATCAATCCAGTAAGATTTCCCCCGTCTGCGAGCAAGTTGCCGAGCCGGAAATCGAGATGGACCGCGACAGGGCGAGACGGTTCTGGCAACTCCCGTTCACGTCGGTTCAATTCTTTAAAGGTTGCCTGGTACAGGTCCGGCGAGAGAACCTGGCGAATCGCCGGTTCGAACGACGTCATTTTTGCATTCCGGAAGACACGCCAGTCCTGTGAGGTAAACGCGCTGAAGCCATCCTCGGCAAAATCGCCGTAAGTATCGCTTGTACACGTGTGGAGTGTTGCATGCAACTGTCCGATTTGCGAAGCCAGTGCCGGTGTCACTGTTTCGATCGTCGAACCGGCAAGTGCTTCGAGTACAAACGCACCCGTCGTCTGTTTGGTTGGTCGCGCCTCCATTAAAATCTTCGGCACAGCAACACGACTGGCTAAATACGTTAACCAGCCGTGTTCCCGGTACCATTTGTCTGCCGTATAGGGACGCTTTAAAAACACAGTTCGTCCGTCTCGCAGTACCAGCCGGTCAACATCCGAACTGTACGAGTCAGTGACGGAAAAGATATCCGCGACGTCGAGATCAAACGATTGAATCCAGTCTTCGCGCGTCATGAGGATTCTCCCAGTCGTTTCTCGAGGATTTCACCAGGTAATCCGTCAACCGGTCCGACATACGTCGAATGGAAACCAAGATTCGTCAAAATCTTTCGCGACGCGAGATGATTCGGATCAATCGTTGCCGTGACGACGGTCAATTCGTGTTCCGTTGCCAGTTCGAGCAACCGTTTGGCGAGCAATGATCCGTAACCGTGACCCCACTGTTCCGGCAATAACATGTAGCCGAGTTCCGCTTCAAACGGTTGCCTTGTATCCCGCGTGACATGACCGATGCCAATCCATGTAGCGTCCTGATAGACGAGGTATGATCCGAGACGGTCGTGCCGCTGTTGCTCGATGATCGACGCGAACCGCCGTTTGGCTTCTGTTTCGGTTAAGGGATGTTCTGTGATATAGCGCATCACCCGCTCATCCGTGACGAGTGTCGCGTAGGCGGGATAATCCGCTTCTTCCATTTTTCGTAGTTCAATCATGAGGTCGCTCCTTTTTACGTTCTATAGTGATTGTGGATGGGTTCAAACAACTTCTCCGTTGAGGGACGGACCACCGCAAAATGTTCGACATTGTAGTGTCCGTGCAAGACTTGATTGTGATGGGCAATCATCTGCTCTGCTGATAAGACATCGGAACCGTTCGTCGTATGTCCGTCAGCAACGAGTGTCACATCAAATCCGTTGACGGTTGCACTGCGGACAGCCGTATCGATACAGTGTTCCGTCTTACAGCCGAGGATGACGATATGTCCGACCTGTTGCTCTTTCAGATGACTGAGCAACGGCGTGCCGTGAAACGAATTGGTGGCGGCTTTGTCGAACGTGACTGCCTGATCCGGAATCTGAATCGAGGAGTGCACCGCAAAGCCGGCTCCTTGTCCATTCGCGACATCAAGATCTCGGATGAAGACAATCGTATGATCGTGATCACGCGCTTCTTGCACCACTTGATTGATGACTCCGATGACAGATTCCTTCGCATACACACCGGACTCTTCGGGTGTCCCTTCGACAAGAACATGTTGAAAATCGATGACGAGTACCGCTTGTCGCATCTGAATGTCCCTCCTTTTGGTTTCTTTACTTTCTTCTTTCCCTTCTCTTCTTTCCCTTCCCTACTGGAAAATCCTGTTTTTCACAAGAGATTTTAAGCCTTTACGAAACTTTTGATCGGTTTGATGCGTTGAATAAGACGACGGAAAGGATGTTATGTATGGAATTAGTACCGCTCTTTTTTGTAACTTTCACCATCGTCTTGGCTGTGAATCTATTTCTCGACAAGATGATCATGAACCGTGAGATGACACGACCTGTTTTGTTAACTAATCTCTTTATCTGCTTCTTGATTTCACTGGTTCTGGTAAATATCTTTTATTTACAATCCTTAATGAGCTGACAACAAGACCGCCCACTTGATCCGAGTGAGCGGTCTTGTTGGATTCAATAGACTTCGTAGTTTTGTCCGGTCTGTGCCCCTTCGACGCTTTTTTCAAATGCTGTCGCGACACGCGATGCCGGAACCGCTTCGAATCCGCGGAAAAATGGTCCATACTTCTCGAGTGACTCAATCAACACGTTTGGACTGACACTGTTGATCCGGATCCCCCGTGGCATCTCGATCGCCGCGGCATGAACAAACGCTTTGACCCCGCCGTTCGCAAGAGCAGCGGACGCGCCTTGCCGAATCGGATCGTCCATCATGATACCGGTCGTTAAGGTAAAGCTGCCCCCATCCCGAACCGTCTCCAAACCAAGCAGGACGAGATTGACCTGCCCCTTCAACTTACTGTCGATTCCGATCTGATTTAACGCCGGTGTCAAATCCGTCAGCGGTCCGAAGTGTGCCCCGCCAGTCGCACTGACGACAGCATCGACCGGACCGACCGCTTCTTACATCGAACGGATGCTGGCTTCCGACGTGATGTCTACTTGGACGTCCGCTGCTGTCCGTCCGGCCCGGATGATTTCATGCCGCTCCCCTAATTGCGCGACGACGGCTTGCCCGATTGTTCCACTCGCTCCGACTACTAAAATTCTCATTTCTTTATCCCCTTCTGATCTAAACTATGTGTTCAGCCTACCGTAAATCAGCAGTTTTTTTCAAGAATGAGTACGATATGTGCGATAGAACTGAGCAAGCCGGAAGCCGACATAATCGGAATTCCATAACACGGGATAGACTGTCCGCTGATGCAGGTCCCAATAGCTGATGATGCGTCGTTCAATTCGTTGCAGATAACGATCGTTTGCTGCGGCAAAAGTTCTCAGCTGTTCTTCGGACCAGGTCTGTAGCATCGGTTCGATCCGTTCGAGAATCTCACGGACGTATTCGCCTGTCAGTTCAATTAAATAAAGCAGTACCCAATCGGTTTTTGCCTGTTCCTGTTTTAGTCGTTGAACATATTTTTCCCGGATGAACCCATCGTGATGACGGGTGTACATGCAGTACAGCAACCAGCGTTGAGTTTCGGACAGTCTCTGGATTTCTTTTTCTGTTACTTCGTCTAAGTAGAGCCGGGACGGAAGAATTAATGGCTCTCCGTAAAACGTGATGTCAATCGTCCCCCAGGTGATCGGTCTAAGGAACCGGTGCGGCAAAAGACGGATGACCGCCTGAACGTCTTTCGAACACGCTTTGGGAAAGGCCTGAATCCAGATTGATTTCTTATGATGTAGACAGAGGTTAAACATGACTCACCTTCCCCTTATTTTTATGTAAAGAAATACCCTTTCAGATTCGAACATCTGAAAGGGTATGAACTGTTTTATTTATTCAACTGTTACCGATTTCGCCAAGTTACGTGGCTTGTCGACGTCGCAATCACGGCCGAGTGCCGCGTAGTACGAGATCAACTGAAGCGGTAAGACAGACAAGAGTGGTGACAGGAGCGGCTCGACTGCTGGGATGACGAATGCATCCGTCGGCAATTCGAGACCTTCTGCTGCGATGACACACGCGTTAGCACCACGTGCGACGACTTCCTTGACGTTGCCTCGGTTGTTGAGGTGAACGTGTGGTTGTGTCACGAGGGCGATGACCGGTGTGTTGTCTTCGATCAAAGCGATTGGACCGTGTTTCAATTCGCCGCCGGCGTAACCTTCTGCTTGGATGTACGAAATTTCTTTGAGCTTAAGGGCCCCTTCCATTCCGACATACGCATCTTGACCACGACCGATGAAGAACGCATTGCGTGATTCAGACAAGTATTCTGAAGCGATCTCTTGGAACCGTTCTTTTTGTGACATGACGGACTCCATTGCGCTTGAGATTTTCCCGAGTTCTTTCATGAGATCGAAGTTCACGTCGACACCTTTTGCTTGAGCAAGGTCAAACGCAAGGACTGCGAGAACAGCGATTTGCGCTGTGTACGCTTTTGTTGACGCTACGGCGATTTCAGGACCTGCATGCAACAAGAGTGTTGCGTTTGCTTCACGTGATAACGTTGATCCTGCAACATTCGTGATTGTCAGTGCCGGGTGACCGAGTTTTTTCGCTTCGACGAGAACCGCACGACTGTCCGCTGTTTCACCTGATTGTGAAAGGAAGAGGAAGAGTGGTTTCTCAGTCAAGAGTGGCATGTTGTAGCCGAATTCAGATGAGATGTGAACTTCTGTCGGGATACCCGCGATTTGTTCGATCAATTGTTTTCCAATCAATCCTGCATGATAGCTCGTTCCGCAACCGATGATGTAGACACGGTCACGTCCGAGGACTAAATCACGGACCGATTGATCAAGTGTGATTTCGCCTGACTCGTTTTGGTATTTCTGAACGATATTCCGGATAACAGCCGGCTGCTCGTCCATTTCTTTGAGCATGTAGTGCGCGTACGTGCCTTTTTCGATGTCTGATGCATCGATTTCTGCTGTATACGCCTCACGCTCTTTGACGTTCCCGTCTAAGTCCTGGATTGTGACACTGTCACGCGTCAAGATGATCATTTCGCCGTCATGCAACTCAACGAACTGATCCGTGACTTGAAGCATTGCCATTGCGTCAGATGCGACGACGTTGAACGTACCGTCACCGAGACCGACAAGAAGCGGTGATTTGTTTTTAGCGACGTACAAGACATCCGGGTTTTCAGCATCGATCAACGCAAGTGCGTATGAACCGTGAAGCACACGAAGTGTTTGACGGAATGCTTCGACGACGTCATTTGTTTCAGCAAAGTTCTTTTCAATCATCTGAACGATGACTTCTGTATCTGTGTCGCTGAGTAAATCAACATTGAGTTCTGCTTTTAACTGCTCATCGTTTTCGATGACACCGTTATGCACGAGTGTGAAACGTGATGAAGCGCTTTGGTGCGGGTGAGCATTCGGTACACTCGGGACACCGTGTGTCGCCCAACGTGTGTGACCGATTCCGACAAGACCGTCTGCTTCTGCAGGAACGACTTCGCGTAGCGCAGCAATCCGGCCGACTTCTTTATGGACTTGAACGCCGTCGTTGACGAACGCAAGACCAGCCGAATCATAACCGCGGTACTCGAGCTTTTCGAGTCCCTTTAATAAAATTTCCTTTGTGTTAACCTGTCCAATCATACCTACGATACCGCACATAATACATTCTCTCCCATTTACAAGTATTTCCCTGAAGAGGAAACGGCTCTTGTCGAGAGTTGTCATCACGCATCTGCCTGTCCGTCTAATCACTTAAACGATTTCAGATGAGTTTACGGTACTGACATGGTACCGGGAGGCATCCGCCGAATGATTCGATAAACCCCCACCTCGTCAGCTGCCTATCACATAGTCAGCCCTGGCGCTTTCATTTCTGTCCGACCCCGTTTCTGTCCGACTTTACAATCATACGAACTTTATTTAGAAAAAGCAAGAAAGGTAACGTATTTGTAACTATTCCCGATATTTTTCTAAACGATACCTCTAATACCTAGATTTTGTAAAAAACTCTTTATTTATTTTTTGCTCTGCTTTTGCTTTTTGTCTTGTGTCCGTTTGATGATGCTTCTTTATCATGTGAAACAGGAATGCATTTTTCATGCGACTTCTACAGGACCACCAGGAAAACAGGCAAGACCCGGTTGTCGAGAGACGACAGCTAGCTTGCGTTCCGCCTGAGAAAAGCGCGGGAAAACAAGCATTTCGACAGAGTCCCCCTGACAATCCGTCCAACAAAAAAAGGAGCGGATATTCATCCGCCCCTCCGATTCACTCAGTTTTCCTGTAACGCGTAGTTTTCACGGACAACGTTCGCAATCCGCTCAACGTACATGTCACACGCTTCTTGCGTCGGCGCTTCCGCCATGACACGGACAAGTGGTTCTGTCCCTGACGCGCGGACGAGGATCCGACCGTTGCCGGCCATTTCCGCTTCCACTTCGGCAATGATTGCTTGAACAGCCGGACCGTTCATCGCACCGTTTTTATCCGACACGCGGATGTTGACGAGACGTTGCGGGAAGACCGGCATTTCGGCTGCAAGTTCCGACAACTTTTTGCCTGTCGCCTTCATGATTTGCAGAAGTTGAACGCCTGAAAGCATTCCGTCTCCTGTTGTTGAGTAATCCATGAAGATGATGTGGCCCGACTGCTCGCCGCCGAGTGTGTAGTTGTTTTTACGCATTTCTTCGACGACATAGCGATCACCGACTGCTGTCTGTAATGCTGTCATGCCGTGTTCTGCGACCGTCTTATGGAAGCCGAGGTTACTCATGACTGTTGCAACGATTGTATTGTCTTTCAAGCGGCCGATTTCATTGAGGTATTTTCCGCAGATGAACATGATTTTATCGCCGTCGACGATTTCGCCGTTCTCATCGATTGCAATCAAGCGGTCGCCGTCACCGTCAAATGACAGACCGACATGTGCGCCCTTTTCAAGGACGAATGCCGCGAGGTGTTCCGGGTGTGTTGATCCGACACCTTCGTTGATGTTCAAACCGTTTGGTGTCGTTCCGATTGTCGAGACTTCCGCTTCCAGGTCACCGAACAGTCGTGGTGCGAGGCTTGAGGTTGCACCGTGTGCACCATCGATGGCGACATGGATGCCTGAGAAATCTTCATCTGATGTCTGGCGTAACATGTGAAGGTACTTTTGTGCACCTTCATAGTAATCGTGGACGAATCCGAGTTCTTTGCCGGACGGACGCGGCAACGTATCTTCCGCTTCGTCCAGTAACCCTTCGATTTCAAGTTCTGTCGCATCATCGAGCTTAAAGCCGTCTGAACCGAAGAACTTGATTCCGTTGTCTTCGACCGGGTTGTGTGACGCGGAAATCATGACGCCCGCTGTCGCATCCATTGTTTTCGTCAAGTACGCGACACCGGGTGTCGAGATGACACCAAGACGCATGACTTCCGCTCCGATTGACAGGAGTCCGGCAATCAAGGCATTCTCAAGCATTTGTCCGGAGACACGTGTATCACGGCCGATCAAGACTTTTGGACGTGTACTTTCGTGTTTCGTTAAGACATAACCGCCTGTACGGCCAAGACGATATGCCAATTCAGGTGTCAATTCTACGTTTGCGACGCCGCGGACGCCGTCAGTTCCAAAATACTTACCCATGTTTTATTTCCTCATTTCAAAAAGTTGATTTAATTGGCTTGAACCGATGTCCGGGGAATCGCTTTGAGCGTGATATCCATATGATCCGGACGAAGAACGTCGAACGCTTTTGACGTCTGATATGAAATCGGTAAGCCGTGTGTACCTTCTTTTAAGCCGGTCACATCAATGACCGCTTTAATATCTGTTGCATCAATCGATTCAAGATCCGCTTCACTTCCACGGACGACGAGATCAATCGTCTGTTCGTAATCAATCGTATACTTCGACTCATCGAATCCGTTTAATGTCACCATCACACCGGAAATTGTTTTTTCTGCCCGATCCTCGACAGTTTCTGTCGTCGCTTTGGCATTTTCCTTCTCGACGACGATGCTGACTGTAATCGAAGTTGGTTCCATTGCTGTCACGTTGTCAGGCTCAATCAGTTTGACCGTCCGATCGACCGTCTTCGTTAATCCTTTTAAGGAAACGGGTTCCGTCGAAACGGAACCAATCCGCGACAACTCTTCTTTTGTTCCATACAATCGGGCTTCTGTCGTAATGGGAACAATCTTGACGACTTTGTAGCCTTTCTTGACAGTATCTTTTGTTTCGACGTTAATCGGAACGGTTTTACTTTCTTTATAGACCGGAACTGTGACTTCCAGTTGTTCCGGATCATAAGTAGCACTGATGGCATTTCCGTTCGCATCCGTTGCCTTGACGTTAAAGGACTCCGTAAACGTCTCAGCCCGGCCCGTCACATCGATCGGAACTTGGATTGCTGTGATCGCCTGAAGTTTTTCTGCCCCGCCGGTCACGGAGACCGTTTGACGGGTCGGCTGTGCTTCACCGACAACATATCCTTCTGCGATTTTATTTTTGTTCAGCAACGCCACTTGAACAGGAACTTCTTTCGTGACTTTTTTATCAAGGAACACTTCAATCGTTTCCTGTTTTGGTGTCACTTCGACATCTTTACCAAACCCGTCGGCAGATAGTCGTACGCGGTGATACCCTGGATCCAGCCCCGTCAAGTCAATCGACAGACCAAAGTCTTTAACGAGCCGAAGCATCGTCAAACTGCTCGATGGTCCTTTAACCGTCGTCTCGATGGTTTTTGGAATATTATAGGCGACCCACTGCGTTTCATCATAATTGACTGATACCGGTACGTCAAACTTTGCTGAGCCTTGACCGGCAATCGGCAACAGGCTCGCCGCATCACTTTTGACGGTCGAATTGGTTCCTGCCACCATCAGGTAGAGCATGACGGCAAGCAAAACCGCAACGATGCGGAGAAACCAGCGTTCATTGAACCATTTTTCGAACATTATTTTTTCGCCCCCATCCAATTCAAGAAGGAAGTATTCGTCGGTTCGGCTTTGACAATCGTCTCCAGTAACTTCGTCCGGAGTGATGCTTCATCAAGCTCCCGGTACAAACGACCATTGATGGCAAGGGAAACACCACCTGTTTCTTCCGATACAACCAGTGTGACGCTGTCCGTCACTTCGCTGACACCGATTGCTGCCCGGTGACGCGTCCCGAGATCCTTTGAGATATGTGCACTCTCAGAAAGCGGCAGGTAACAAGCAGCAGCTGCCAGTTTCCCTTGTTGGACGATGACCGCTCCATCATGCAGTGGTGTATTCGGAATAAAAAGATTGATCAATAACTGGCTCGTAATTTGTGATCCGAGCGGAATGCCCGTCTCAACATATTCACTGAGACCCGTTTCCCGCTCAATCGTAACGAGTGCTCCAATCCGGCGTTTGGACATGTATTGAGCAGATGTCACGAGCGCATCGACGATCCGGACTTGTTCATCTTCGTCACTGATGGCGCTCCGCGAAAAGAATTTACTCGTTCGACCGAGATGTTCCAGCCCCCGGCGTAATTCTGGCTGGAAAATGATGATAATCCCGAGCAGACCGTACGTGATGATTTGGTTCAGCAGAAATTGTAACGTCTTCAGTCCGAAGAATCCGCTTAAGAACCAGCTGATCAAAATGACCGAAATCCCTTTGATCAATTGAACTGCTTTTGTGCCTTTGACAATGATCATCAGACGGTAAATGACGAATGTCACGACCGCGATATCAATCACATCATTAATATAATCGTACCAATGTACGTTTTCTCCCAGTTTCAACAATTGAAATTGAAGTGGTTGCCAGTTGAAGTAATTCACCAACCGTGCCCCCTATCTCATCTGATTTAAACAGCTTTCATTATAGCACAAAGGGACGAGTTAGACTCGTCCCACTTGACTCATTCAAAGATTCGTTTAATTCCGTACCAGACCCGTTCAAAGAGTTGATCAATTTGTTTGATTTCGCCTGTGACGTTCCCGGCACTCGCGGTATATGCTTTTCCGTCGACGGTCATCACGTCTCCGTTGACCTTGCCTTCAATCCGGACATTTCCGCCTTCGACATAAAGATCCTGGTTGACGGTAACGCCTTCCGGTACAACGACTTCGCCGTTCTCTGCCACGATTCCCGGTACATTCGTATACGATAAGTCATGTTCTTCCTGTGTCAGGTAGCCGCCAAGACTGCCGACAGACAGTAACATGAAAATCGAAGCTGCAGCAAGCAACGGGTACTGCTTCATTTTCCCGCCAAAACGGGATGTTTTCCTAAGCGGAGTCACATTCGGTTGGTCCACCTGTTCGGGCAATTGTGCCAGCACGCGGGATGTAAAATCCGCCGAAAGCTTGGGTGCTGAAAGCGCGCGTAACTCTGCATCGAGGAGCCGATACTCTTCGAACTCGTCCATCGCATTCGCTTCCCGTAACTCCGCTTCAAGTCGTTTGAAGTCTTCTGGAGGTTGGTTTTGGTCTAAATAATCCTGTATCCGTTCATACACTTTTTCTCGTGTCATGGTGAGTGCCTCCTTCTCATCTCATCGTTTGCCGAAATGCTTTTTCAGCGCTTCGCGTCCCCGATGAATTCTGGTTTTAACTGTAGCGACGGGTAAATCGATCATCTCACTGATTTCTTTGAGTGAAAGATCTTCAATGTATTTCAAAACAAGTGGAACCCGGTATTTTTCCGGCAAGCCGGCGATCGCCTCTCCCACATCTTGTCGTTGTTCCGAATCAATGACTTGATCCTCCGGCAACTGATCCTTGCTTTCGAGCTGGGAATACAACGTTAGTCCTTCAGTCCCTGACATCTCAGCGTCAAGGGAATAATCCGGACGTTTCTTACGGAGCCGGTCAATCGAAACATTCGTCACGATCCGATATAACCAAGTCCGGAACTTCCACTGGGCATTATACGATTCAATTTTTGTAAAGACGCGGATGAAGGCTTCTTGTGTAGCATCTTCTGCTTCCATTCGATCCCGTAAGACACGGAAGGCGACTAAAAAAGCCCCTTCTTTATATAGATCAACAAGTGCCGCGAATGCATCACGGTCTCCCTGCTTCACTCGCTCAATCAAGCGTAGTGTTGTTTCTTCCACTTTAAATACCCCCCGCTCTATGCGGTCAATCTCTTATACGGAGTCGACCAACAAATGTTTCATCTCAATTTGAATTGTAACAAAAAAAACTTGAACCCTGACGAAAAGAGTTCAAGTTCTATCCATTATTTTACTAAACGATGGGTCCGCATATACTGGAGCAAGTTTCCAATCAACTCATTTGCAAGAATCGCTGTCCCGTTTCCTTCTTCGAGCAATGGATTCACTTCTACGAATTCTGCCGCGATGAACTCGTCCTGCTCTGCACAATGACGTAGGACCGTCTGCGCATCGTCGAGCATAATTCCGTCTGCGACCCGTGTCCCGGTTCCTTCGACAAGGCTTGGATCGAGCCCGTCCATGTCGAAACTGAGATAAAACGCATCCGTGGTTTCTTTTAAATAGGCAACTGCTTCTTCCATGATGGCATCCATCCCGCGTGTCCGAATCGCTTCCATATCATAGACACGAATACCAAGACGGTCAATCAGTTCCTGTTCTCCTGCATCCACATCGCGTAAACCGATAAAGACGAGGTGTTCCGGTTGCAGTTTGACCTCACTGCCGCCGATCTCCGTTAACCGCTGATGTCCTTCCCCTAACGCGACAGCAAGCGGCATTCCATGAATGTTACCAGATGGAGAAGTCTCAGGTGTATTCAAGTCCCCGTGTGCATCAAACCAGATGACACCGAGACGCGGTACGACTTGCCGCAGACCGGCGATCGTTCCGATTGCCATGCTGTGATCCCCTCCGACGAGTAACGGAAAACGTTGCTCTGTCAGCGCCTCACGTACAAGTAAGTGCAAATCGTTTGTCGTATGGACAACGCCTTCCAGACGTTTCAGCTGCGGATCTTCTTCCCGGACAGCATCTTCAGACAAAACAGCCGCTTCCCCATAGCGAACTGCTTCTTGTCCGTGTACTGCCAATGTTTCGAGTAGTCCTGCTTGTTCAACAGCAGCTGGTCCTTGCTCTGTCCCCGGTTTTCCTTGACCATAACGATACGGTACGCTGATATATGCAATGTTCATCGACGTGTTCCCCTTTACTTAGTAAGTTGCCTTAATTGTAAGCGGTAACAAGACGGTGGTTCAACTCAACACGATGACGCATGATTATACAAGATCAGACGACAAAAAAGCACTGTGAGAGTTTCTCACAGTGCTTTCGCGTACGTACATGAATTGCAGGCATTTCAAGTATAAAAAAACTTAAGACGAACGAAACTCGCTTAAGATCTTTAAGCAAAATTTGGTGGAGCCTAGCGGGATCGAACCGCTGACCTCCTGCGTGCAAGGCAGGCGCTCTCCCAGCTGAGCTAAGGCCCCAAAAACATAAAAAGCGGAAGACGGGATTCGAACCCGCGACCCCGACCTTGGCAAGGTCGTATTCTACCACTGAACTACTTCCGCAAAATATGAGCCATGCAGGATTCGAACCTGCGACCCTCTGATTAAAAGTCAGATGCTCTACCAACTGAGCTAATGGCTCGACATGGTGGGGGGGGGCGGATTCGAACCGCCGAACCCGAGGGAGCGGATTTACAGTCCGCCGCGTTTAGCCACTTCGCTACCCCCCCAGTTTGTCTAGGAACTATACAATTAAAAAAACAGTGCCGGCAACAGGAGTCGAACCCGCGACCTACTGATTACAAGTCAGTTGCTCTACCAGCTGAGCTACACCGGCAAAAAAATAAAAATGGTGACCCGTACGGGAATCGAACCCGTGATACCGCCGTGAAAGGGCGGTGTCTTAACCGCTTGACCAACGGGCCATTGGCTCCGCAAGTAGGATTTGAACCTACGACCTACCGGTTAACAGCCGGTTGCTCTACCACTGAGCTATTGCGGAATAAATAAAAAGAATTGCCTGGCAACGTCCTATCCTCACAGGGGGAAGCCCCCAACTACTTTCGGCGTTCAAGTGCTTAACTTCCGTGTTCGGCATGGGAACGGGTGTGACCACTTGGCTATCGTCACCAGACGACGGGCTCGCGCCCTCAAAACTGAAGTCATCAACAATCATCTGCTAGAACAAGGCCTCGACCGATTAGTATCACTCAGCTCCGCATGTCGCCATGCTTCCACCCGTGACCTATCTACCTCATCGTCTCTGAGGGGTCTTTCTTGATTACTCAAAGGGAAATCTCATCTTGGAGGGGGCTTCATGCTTAGATGCTTTCAGCATTTATCCCGTCCGCACGTAGCTACCCAGCGATGCTCCTGGCGGAACAACTGGTACACCAGCGGTGCGTCCATCCCGGTCCTCTCGTACTAAGGACAGCTCTCCTCAAATTTCCTGCGCCCACGACGGATAGGGACCGAACTGTCTCACGACGTTCTGAACCCAGCTCGCGTACCGCTTTAATGGGCGAACAGCCCAACCCTTGGGACCTACTCCAGCCCCAGGATGCGATGAGCCGACATCGAGGTGCCAAACCTCCCCGTCGATGTGGACTCTTGGGGGAGATCAGCCTGTTATCCCCAGGGTAGCTTTTATCCGTTGAGCGATGGCCCTTCCATGCGGAACCACCGGATCACTAAGCCCGACTTTCGTCCCTGCTCGACTTGTAGGTCTCGCAGTCAAGCTCCCTTCTGCCTTTGCGCTCTACGAATGATTTCCAACCATTCTGAGGGAACCTTTGGGCGCCTCCGTTACTGTTTAGGAGGCGACCGCCCCAGTCAAACTACCCGCCTGACACGGTCCTCCAGCCGGATGACGGCTGCGAGTTAGAGACTCTATGCATGAAGGGCGGTATCCCAAGGGTGACTCCTCCGAAGCTGGCGCTCCGGTCTCGACGTCTCCCGCCTATCCTGTACATCATGCACAAAGCCTCAATATCAGGCTGTAGTAAAGCTCCATGGGGTCTTTCCGTCCTGTCGCGGGTAACCTGCATCTTCACAGGTACTATGATTTCACCGGGTCTCTCGTTGAGACAGTGCCCAAATCGTTACGCCTTTCGTGCGGGTCGGAACTTACCCGACAAGGAATTTCGCTACCTTAGGACCGTTATAGTTACGGCCGCCGTTTACTGGGGCTTCGGTTCAAAGCTTCGCTTGCGCTAACCCATCCCCTTAACCTTCCAGCACCGGGCAGGCGTCAGCCCCTATACGTCATCTTGCGATTTAGCAGAGACCTGTGTTTTTGCTAAACAGTCGTTTGGGCCTATTCACTGCGGCTCTACTCATGTAGAGCGTCCCTTCTCCCGAAGTTACGGGACCATTTTGCCGAGTTCCTTAACGAGAGTTATCCCGCGCGTCTTAGAATTCTCATCCCGCCTACCTGTGTCGGTTTACGGTACTGGCACCTTCCACCTCACTAGAGGCTTTTCTTGGCAGTGTGAAATCGTGACCTTCGTCCCTACGGGACTCCGCATCGTTCCTCGACTTTGGTGCCTGACGGATTTGCCAATCAGACGGTCTCGAAACTTACACATGCACTTCCATCCGCATGCGTCACTATCCTCCTGCGTCCCCCCATTGTTCAAACGGTGGATCG